>NZ_JAKIHN010000001.1 GCF_021608185.1 Flavobacterium anseongense
TAGGAGCTGGCTACCGCGTAGCGCGGAGAGCGGGACGACTCGTCCTGATAAAAGGAAATGGTGTGCTGCTAAAGAATTTAAAAGGATTGTCTACTTTTTGAGTTCTTTGGCTTTCTTCTCCCAGTAATCATATAATTCATCTATATCTACCGGGTTTGCAGGTTTTTGATTGACTAATCTTCCTCTGACGAAAGCTTGGTCGAGAATGGATTCTATTAAAAAATCTTCGTTGACCTCATAGGGTGCATATTTTGTTTTGAGATTTATATCAAATAATCTGGCAGTGTTATTTGACCAAAATGCTTTCCAGCCGCTTTTATAATCTTTGATTAATTCGAAAGTAGTATAACCTGTTTGGCGATGGATTAGTTTAACTAATATTTGACCTTGTTTTCTTGAGAGTTTTTTTAGTTGCCCTGTAAACTCGTTTTCCATATAATTCTCAACTATCTTGAAGTATTTCTTTTTCTCTCTGTTGGTTTTCATTTTATCCATATTCTTATTCATCACCGTTAATCTTTCGGCAGCAATTTTGGCAATTGGATATACTTTATAGACTCTGTTTTGGAGTAACTGGAATTCTTTTTTTTCTGCCGCACTCCACTTATGTCTGTAGACCACAACTTCTTCAAGCGGAACAATGGTGTCGTTCGCCTCTATCATGGCATCTCTTTTTGCCAGAGAGTCGTTTGTGATTTGAGCGTTTGATATAACAGAAACGGAAAGAAATAAAAAGGAATAAAATAACTTTTGCATCGATACTATTTATTAGGGTAAAAATATGGAATATCCTTAACAACTGTAATGCCAAATTTATATTTTAGCAAAAAAAATATTTATGGCAACAAAATCTATACTTACCAAATCATCACTTTCCTTTTTAGAAACCTATTTAAACAATGCCTCTCCTACAGGTTATGAATCGAATGGTCAGAAACTTTGGATGGATTATTTGAAACCATATGTTGATACATTTATAACAGATACTTATGGTTCGGCTGTGGGGGTAATTAATCCGGATGCTAAATATAAGGTAGTTATCGAAGGTCACTCGGATGAAATTTCGTGGTATGTGAATTATATTACTGCCGAAGGACTTATATATGTTATACGAAATGGTGGTTC
Source organism: Flavobacterium anseongense (assembly GCF_021608185.1). Taxonomy (GTDB): domain Bacteria; phylum Bacteroidota; class Bacteroidia; order Flavobacteriales; family Flavobacteriaceae; genus Flavobacterium; species Flavobacterium anseongense. The sequence goes on from NZ_JAKIHN010000001.1 coordinate 1,126, forward strand.
AGATCATCAAATCGCGCCTTCTAAAAGAGTTAACATTCATACTAAAAAAGGCATTGTAAAAGGTGTTTTTGGTTGGCCTGCAATTCATACCCGAAATCGCGGAAAGGAAGAATCAGCTACTTTGCACAATATATTTATAGACTGCGGTTGTTCTACCAAAGACGAAGTTGAAAAGCTAGGCGTTCATGTTGGTTGTGTTATAACCTATCCCGATGAATTTATGATTTTGAATGGCAATAAATTTGTTTGCCGTGCCATCGACAATAGAATGGGTGGTTTTATGATTGCTGAAGTTGCCCGTCTTTTAAAAGAGAACAAAAAGAAACTGCCTTTTGGATTATATATAACTAATTCGGTTCAGGAGGAAATTGGACTTCGTGGTGCCGAAATGATTACCAATACTATAAAACCTAATGTTGCTATAGTAACCGATGTCTGTCATGACACAACAACTCCAATGATTGAAAAGAAAATCGAAGGCGATTTACAAATGGGTAAAGGTCCGGTCATTGCATATGCTCCGGCTGTTCATAATACTTTAAGAGATTTGATTGTGAATACGGCGGAAACTAATAAGATTCCTTTTCAGCGTCATGCCACTTCAAGAGCAACCGGAACGGATACTGATGCGTTTGCCTATAGTAATGGCGGAGTTGCATCGGCTTTGATTTCTTTACCGTTGCGTTATATGCATACTACGGTTGAGATGGTGCATCGTGAGGATGTAGAAAACGTCATCAAACTGATTTATGAAAGTTTGCTGAAAATAGAAAACAACGACACTTTTTCTTATTTCAAATAATACAAAACAAAAAGCATCCGCCGTGGCGGATGCTTTTTTTAACTCTCGCATGGCTGCGAAAGCAATCAACCTAAACTTATAACTTTAAATCTACTGTAATAGCAGGATTGTTATTGTAGATTTTGACACATTGAATTTTACTGTTTATTTTTTCAAAGTCTAAAGGGAAAAAATCATTTGAAATTGTGCTTTCAATAATTTGATTGTCTTCAGCAATTCTGTCTTCAATAGTTGTTTCTAAAGAAAGATATTGAACAGTTTCATCTTGACTTTCAGTAATTAACTTGTTTTCAGCTATCACATCTTCGATAGTTTTCACATAAGCAGTTTCAATAACTGAAGCTGGATTAAAAATTGTTGTGTCAGTTTCATTTGATACTTCATTGTTATTTGAAGTTTCTAAAATTAATGTAGCTGATTCTTGTTGGTCTAAAACTTGAGTTTCAAACTCTGTAGTTGCATTTGCGTTAGTAAAGCTCAAAGCAACTAATCCTAAAAAAATGATTGATGTTTTCATGATGATTGTTTTTTTTATGATGATTGATTTTTTATGATGATTGATTTTTTATTATTTAGATTAATATCCTATGCAAATATATGGCTAAAAACAGATACCTTGTTTTACATAGTACTTAAATTTAACAAATTTTTAACATTTAAACCTTTTTTATTGATGTTTGGGAATAAAAAAGCACCGCTTATAAATAAACGGTGCTCTTTAAATTGGTTTTAAGCTTGTTTTAAAAACGCTAAAGCTTCTTGTGCTTTTGAAAACTCAGCATATTTTAATGCTGTATTTCCTCTTTCGTCTTTAATTTTTTTGTCTGCACCTTTTGACAATAAATACTTGATGATTTCAACATTGTTGTATCGGGCAGCAAACATTAGTGGTGTTACTCCGTTTGACAATTCATTTACATCGCTGCCATATTCAACGAATTTTTTAACTGTTGCTATATCTCCATTGATAATAGCATTACATAATGGAGTGTTGTCATAATTTACAATTTCTTTTGAAGTTGTAAAAGTTGAAGTTGAAACAGTACTTGCAATTGCAACATCTGTAAAAGCCACTAGGGCTAAACCTAAGATAATGATTGTTTTTTTCATGATTGATGATTTAAATGTTAATGATTAAAGTGTAAGACTATCGTGTTTGCAATTCGTTACAGAAAAAAAATATTATAACATATTTTTAACAAATACGCTAATTATTAGCTCTTTATGTCTATACAAAGAAAAACCATCCGTAGGTGGCGGATGGTTTTTAAATTTTTATTTATATGCTACTATTTTTAGCTGTTGAGAAAACTCAATACATTCTTTTCTATTCTTTCATTAATGTTTGATATATCGGCTTTGATAAATTTTTCACCTAATATATTTTCATACAATTCGATGTAGCGTTCTGAAACCGTTTCAATATATTCATCAGTCATATTTGGAATTTGCTGACCTTCTTTTCCCTGAAAGCCATTTTCAATTAACCAACGACGAACAAACTCCTTTGATAATTGTTTTTGCTCATGGCCTTTATCTTGTCTTTCCTGATAACCATCAGCATAAAAATAACGGGAGGAATCCGGTGTATGGATTTCATCAATTAAGACAATCTTTCCATCTTTGGTTTTTCCAAATTCATATTTAGTATCTACCAAAATTAAACCTCTGCTTGCCGCAATTTCAGTTCCGCGTTGGTATAAAGCTCTTGTATACTTTTCTAAAATCAAATAATCTTCTTCTGAAACAATTCCGTTAGCCAAAATAGCTTCACGCGAAATGTCTTCGTCGTGGGAACCATTGTCTGCCTTAGTTGTTGGCGTAATAATTGGCGTTGGAAATTGGTCATTCTCTTTTAATCCTTCTGCCATAGTTACACCGCAGATTATTCTCTTCCCAAGAGCATACTCACGAGCAGCATGACCGGAAAGATAACCGCGTATTACCATTTCTACTTTAAAAGGTTCACAAAGATGTCCAACGGCAACGTTTGGATCCGGAGTTGCAATAAGCCAATTCGGAACTATATCATGTGTCAAATGCATAAACTTGGTTGCGATTTGATTTAGAATTTGTCCTTTATACGGAATTCCTTTGGGCATTACGACATCAAAGGCAGACAATCTATCGGTAGCAATCATCACCAACAAGTCATTGTTGATGTTATAGACTTCACGTACTTTACCTCGGTAAACCGATTTTTGATTCGGAAAATTGAAATGGGTTGTAGTTATAGTATTCATTGTGTTGTGTTGTAGCCCTTCGACAAGCTCAGGTTAAATTGTTGTGGTTGCAAAAATAGGAATTTGATATTATTATTTCTTCATCATTTTGGATAAAAAAAGAAACCCTGTCAAGTTTTGTTGACAGGGTTTATCTAAAATAAAATTATATTCTAATAATCATTATTCTCAATACTCTTGTACGCATCAATCACTTTTTTCACTAATCGGTGACGAACGATGTCTTTGTCATCAAGATAGATGATTCCGATGCCTTCAACATCTTTTAAAACTAATATAGCTTCTTTCAATCCTGAAATTGTTCTGCGTGGTAAATCAACTTGTCCCGGATCACCGGTAATAATGAACTTGGCATTTTTTCCCATACGGGTTAAGAACATTTTCATTTGCGAATGTGTTGTATTCTGCGCTTCATCCAAAATCACAAAAGCATTATCCAATGTTCGTCCACGCATAAAAGCCAAAGGCGCAATCTGAATAATTCCTTTTAGCAAATAATCCTCCAAAGTTTGTGGCGGAATCATATCGCGCAAAGCATCATATAAAGGTTGCATATATGGATCGAGTTTTTCTTTCATATCGCCTGGAAGAAAACCTAAATTTTCGCCAGCTTCAACCGCAGGACGCGTTAGAATAATGCGTTTTACCTGCTTTTCTTTTAATGCTTTTACCGCTAAGGCAACACCTGTATACGTTTTACCTGTTCCTGCCGGACCAACAGCAAAGACCATGTCGTTTTTATTTACATAATCAACAAGCTTTTGTTGATTAGGCGTCATAGCTTTAATAAGCTTTCCTCCTATTCCGTGTACTAAAATTTTATCGCTGTCAGGCATACGTTGTTCTTCATGAGAATTACTCTGTATGACCCGATCAATTACATTATCATCAATATTGTTATAACGTGTGAAATGCAACATTAGGCGGTTAAAACGGTTTTCGAACTCATCTAACTCTTCTTTCTCTCCGAATGCTTTCAATGTGGTGCCTCGGGCTACGATTTTGAGTTTAGGGTAATATCTTTTAATAGTTTCAAGATGGGCATCCTGAGCGCCCCAAAATTCTTTGGGTGCGATGTCGTGTAATTCAATGATACGTTCGTTCAAATGCAGTAGTATTAAATTAAAATAATTCGCTATATATTATTAGCTTTGTATCCAAATTTAATCAAATAAAAGAATAGGTTTTACTATTTTTGGAAACCGATTTCAACCAAGTTATAAACAATTTATGTCAATCATCACCTTAACGACCGATTACGGATTAAAAGACCACTTTGTCGGCGCTTTAAAAGGCAAATTGTTATCCGAGTTTCGCGAAGCCACGATTATTGATATTTCACACAATATTGACGCTTTCAATGTTGCTGAAGCCGCTTATATAATTGGCGCAGCGTATAATAGTTTCCCAAAAGGAACTGTGCATTTGATTGGTGTTGACATCGAATTGAATACCGAAAATCAACATATTGCCATGCAATGGAACGACCAGTACTTCATTTGTGCTGACAATGGGATTTTGAGCATGCTGATTCAAAAAATTGTGCCGCAAAAATTAGTTGCCATTAATATTCACGACCGTTTGCCGAATGATGCAACCGATTTGGATGTGTTTGTAAAAGTGGCCTGTCATTTAGCCAAAGGCGGTTTGCTAAATGTAATTGGAAAAGAAATCAAAGCGATAAAGGAAGTAACCGAATTACAAGCGCTTGTTCATGATAATCAGATTAAAGGAAATGTAATTTATATTGATTATCTGGGTAATGTAGTAACAAACATTCCAAAGAAATTGTTTTTGGAAATAGGCAAAGGCAGACCTTATGAACTAACATTTAAAAACCAAATCATAAAAACTATTTTACCAAAATACTCAGATATTGGAGCTTCCTCCAACTATCCTTTGAAAGATTACGAAGGACAAAAGCTGGCAATTTTTAACGAAGCCGGTTTTTTGGAAATCGCTATTTTTAGAAGTAATCCCGACACTGTTGGCTCAGCTTCAAGTTTATTAGGCTTGAATTATAGAGATGTGGTGACGATTGAGTTTAGGAATTAAGGGATTAGGGATAAGTAAAAAGGAATAAGATGTTTGTCAGAATCGTAAAAATGAGTTTTCACCAAGAAAATATTCCAAAGTTTTTGGAGAATTTTGACGTGATGAAAGAAAAAATACGCGGCGCAGAAGGCAATCGTTTTTTGGAATTGTATCAGGACAAAAACAATCCGTGCATTTTCTTTACCTATAGCTTTTGGGAAACCGAAGCCGATTTGGAAAGTTACCGCCAATCAGAATTGTTTTATGACGTTTGGACATTCACTAAAAAACTATTCAATGAAAAGCCTGAAGCCTGGAGCGTTGACAAGGTAGCTTCGCTGCCTTAATTTATTTTAAATTTTGAATTATAAATTTTAAATTGTGGCTTTACGAATAACCAAATAACCACATTAACAAATTAACATTAAATGAAATCAATAGCGTTACGCGAAATAAAATCCTTCTTTGGCTCACCAATTGGTTACCTAGTGATTGGATTATTTCTATTACTCAACGGCTTGTTCCTTTGGGTTTTTGATGGCGAATACAATATACTACAAAGCGGATTTGCCGATTTGAGTCCGTTTTTTACCTTGGCGCCATGGATATTCATTTTCCTGATTCCAGCCGTGACCATGCGTAGCTTTTCGGATGAGAAAAAACAAGGTACAATTGAATTGTTATTGACCAAACCCTTATCCCTTTGGCAAATTGTAAACGGCAAATTTCTGGGTTCGTTTTTACTGATTGTCATTGCACTGTTACCAACTTTGGTTTACGTTTATGTAATTTCCAGTTTGGGAATGCCTGAAGGCAATATCGATATGGGCAGCACACTGGGCTCTTATTTTGGACTGTTATTCTTAGTTGCTGCTTATACTTCAATCGGGATTTTTACCTCTACGCTTTCTGAAAATCAGATTGTGGCATTTTTACTTTCGGTGTTTTTATGTTTCCTTTTTTACTTTGGTTTTGAAGGTATTTCAACTTACGTCAAAGGTTTTGAAGATGCTGTTTCCCGAATCGGAATGGATTATCATTTCAAAAGCATGTCGCGCGGCGTTTTGGACACACGGGATATTTTGTATTTTGTGAGTGTTTCGTTTCTGTTTTTATCGTTCACTGTTTTTAAACTTAAATCTTTGAAATCGTAATGAAAACAGCAAACAATAACTTCAAAAAAATGGCGCTCACTATAGGTTTTATAGTGATACTGAACTTGGCCGGTCACTTTCTTTACAAACGTTTTGACTTAACTGCCGACAAACGCTACACACTTTCGCAAACCTCATTAAACATCGTTGCCGATGTCAAAGAACCATTATATATTGATGTTTTTCTGGAAGGAGATTTTCCGGGTGAATTCAAAAAATTACAAACAGAAACCCAACAATTATTAGAAGAATTTAAATCGAACAACTCGAATGTTATCTTCCAATTTGTCAATCCACTTGAAAAAGAAGAAGAGAAAGACAGCATAATGCAGTCTTTTATGCAACGTGGTTTGACTCCGGTAAATGTTACCGTAAACGACAAAGGGCAACAAACTCAGGAAGTAGTTTTTCCTTGGGCAATTGCTACTTGTGGCAATCGTTCAGTAAAAGTGCCGTTGCTAAAAAACATGATGGGCGCATCAACAGCCGAAAAAGTAGTGAGTTCGGTGCAGCATTTAGAATATGCATTTGCTAATGCCATCAATACGGTTTCAAAAGACAAACAGAAAAAAGTGGTGATAATTAATGGCAATGGTGAGCTTGAAGACCGATACATTGCTGATTTTATCAAATCTGTAAGAGACAATTATTTTATAGCGCCATTTACTTTAGATTCTGTTGCTAAAACTCCGGTTCAGACATTAGAACATTTAAAAAAATACGATTTAGCAATTATTGCCAAACCAACAGAAGCCTTCTCGGATGCCGAAAAACAAGTATTAGATCAATACATTGTCAATGGAGGGAAAACGATATGGCTGGTTGATCAGGTCAATATGGAACTAGATAGTTTGTATAATGAAACAGGCTCAAATCTGGCATTTCCAAGAGATTTGAATCTGAATGATATGTTCTTTAAATATGGAATAAGACTGCATCCTGATTTGATAAAAGATTTATTGGCTACACCAATTATACTGGAAACAGGCGCACCGGGAAGTGGCACTCAAAAAGTTAAACTGCCTTGGTATCTTTCTCCGATGATTTATCCTTCGCAAGACACAAAAAATCCAATTGTAACTAATTTGGACGGAATCAAATTCCAATTTGCCAGCCCGATTGAGCCATTGAAAAACGACATCAATAAAACCATTTTACTGCAATCGTCCCAATATTCAAAACTGATTGGAACGCCGTCTGAAGTAAGTTTACGAATGGCATCTGAAGAATTAGGTCCAAAAGATTTTGCCGGTACCGGAAATTATCCGGTAGCCGTTTTACTCGAAGGAAAGTTTCATTCCGTATATGAAAACAGGGTTTTAGCGTTTAAAGATGCTAGTTTCAAAAACACCGGAAAAGACAGCAAAATGATTGTTATTTCCGATGGTGATGTGATTAAAAACCAATTGGACAAAGATGGCAGAGAAGTCGAATTAGGGTTGGATCAACGAACCGGAATCCTTTACGCCAACAAAGATTTTATGATGAATTGTGTCAATTATTTATTGGACGACAACGGACTTATTAACATTAGAAGCAAGGAAGTGAATTTGCCTATTTTGGATAAAGAAAAAGTCTATGCTTCCTATACCCAATCGCAAGTCATAACTGTAGCAGTGCCAATCGTTATCCTCTTGGTATTTGGAGTTGTGTTTACCTTTTTGCGCAAGCAAAAATATAGCAAGTAATGTTAATAAAAAACTTTTTGAAATCTATTAGTTTAAGATATATTTGTAAAAAATAAATAAAAATGAAGTTTATAGTATCGAGTTCATACTTATTAAAACAACTACAAGTTTTAGGTAGTGTTATTAACAGTAGTAATACTTTGCCTATTCTAGATAATTTTCTTTTCGAATTAGATCATAAAAACTTAAGCGTTTCAGCTTCTGATTTAGAGACAACCATGTCGGCTACTTTAGAAATTGATTCGACCAGCAAAGGAAGCGTTGCTGTTCCTGCAAAATTGTTATTAGACATTCTAAAAACATTTCCGGAGCAACCATTGACTTTCACTGTAGAAGAAAACAGCACTATCGAAATCAGTTCCAATTCGGGTAAATATGCTATTGCTTACGCACCGGGAGAAGAGTTTCCAAAATCGGTAAGTTTAGATAATCCATCTTCAACTGTTGTTCCTTCAGAGGTTTTAGCAACCGCAATCAGTAAAACTATTTTTGCTGCCGGAAACGACGATTTACGTCCGGTAATGAGCGGTGTGTTTTTCCAATTCTCTCCTGAAGGTTTGATATTTGTTGCAACCGATGCTCATAAATTAGTGAAATATGCCCGTACCGATGTAAAAGCTTCGCAAGTAGCCGATTTCATTATGCCAAAGAAACCTTTGAATATTCTGAAAAGTATTTTAGGAACTTCTGATGCAGATGTAACTATCGAGTACAATGATTCGAATGCTACTTTCTCTTTCGATAGTTATATTTTAACTTGTCGTTTGATTGATGGAAAATATCCAAATTACGAAGCGGTTATTCCAAAAGAAAATCCAAACAAATTGATGATTAACAGAGTTCTATTATTGAATTCTGTGCGTCGTGTTGCAATTTTCTCTAACAAAACTACGCACCAAATTCGTTTGAAAATTGCCGGTGCCGAATTGAATATTTCTGCTGAAGATATTGATTACTCAAACAAAGCTGAAGAGAGATTGACTTGTGATTACCAAGGCGATGATATGCAAATCGGATTCAACTCAAGATTCTTATCTGAGATGTTGACGAATTTAACTTCTGACGAAATCATGTTAGAAATGTCAATGCCAAATCGTGCCGGAATTTTAACGCCAATTGATGGCTTAGATGAAGGCGAAACCGTTACCATGCTTGTAATGCCGGTAATGTTGAATAACTAATATAAACTAACCTTTATACCGAGAAACCGTAATTTCGAAAGAGATTGCGGTTTTTTATTTTTTATTATATATTTGGCAACCTAACAATTTAAAAAACTTTTAAAAACATGAAAAAAAATGTACTTGCGGGATTATTATGTCTTGCTTTTGGAATTACTGCTACGGCTCAAAAACTTGATAAATTTGGCGCTGATTTAGGAAAAAAATCGCTTATGGGAAAAGAAATCAGAGTTCCTTATACTGATTTAACCAGCTATTTTGGATTTATCAAACCAGGTTCAAAACCAGACGAAGTGAAAGGTGGAAAAAAAATGTATTACATCTATGTTTGGGTTCCGGTTGCAGCTCCTGAAATTGGAATCAGAATGATTTCACCTGTGCCTGATAGTGTAAAACCAACTGACAAAGATTATCAATCAGCTGACTATACAGCTAACGCCGCAGATACAAAAAGTTTCTTCGATACCTGGGTAACTTTTGAAAGAGCTGACGGAATTTTGAAAATTGAAGATGTCGCTGCTAAAGCTAAATCGGCTTCATGGACAAAAATTGAAAGCAACGACGATTCAAGTGAAATGCCTGCACAACCATCAGGAAGCAAGTATAACTCATTGATGAGAATTACAAGTGATACTTCTAATCCAACAAAATCTTTAGTGATGGGATTATACAGAATCGGATTTACAACATACAAAACAGGCGAAGTTCAGGGAAGTTTCTTAGCACAACTAGGTGCTCCAATCAAACTTCCTGGTGTTCAGGTTGCGGTTAATCCTGCTGATATTGTAAAAAAATAATCTTTAAAACAATTTTAATCAAACCGTTTCGATGCAAAATTGAAACGGTTTTTTTATTTATAAAGTTTTACCTTTGCTCAAATTCTAGAAATGATTTCACAAGAAACTATTGTTGCTTTAGCGTCTCCTTCGGGTGCAGGTGCCATTGCTGTTATCCGACTTTCGGGTAAAGATGCATTGACTATTGCGGAACAAGTATTCCAATCGGTTTCCGGGAAATCAATTTCTAAGCAAAAAACACACACGATTCATCTTGGACATATTGTCGATGAAGGAAAAGTGTTTGACCAGGTTTTGCTTTCTATCTTTAAAAATCCGCATTCCTACACCGGCGAAGATGTTATTGAGATTTCGTGTCACGGCTCGACTTATATTCAACAGCAAATTATTCAATTGTTATTGCGAAAAGGGTGCCGTATGGCGCAAGCTGGTGAATTTACGTTACGAGCTTTTTTAAACGGAAAACTGGACTTGTCACAAGCCGAAGCGGTTGCCGATTTGATTTCATCCGATAATGAAGCGAGTCATCAAATTGCGATGCAGCAAATGCGTGGTGGATTCTCCAATGAAATAGCCAAACTAAGAGAAGAACTTTTGAATTTTGCATCGCTTATCGAACTCGAATTAGACTTTGCCGAAGAAGATGTGGAGTTTGCTGACAGAACTCAGTTTAGTGATTTGTTGAATCGAATTGAGTTTGTTTTAAAACGCTTAATCGATTCATTTGCCGTTGGAAATGTCATTAAAAACGGAATTCCGGTAGCGATTGTTGGTGAACCAAATGTTGGAAAATCGACTTTATTGAATGCTTTATTAAACGAAGAAAGAGCGATTGTTTCTGAAATTGCAGGAACGACACGCGACACCATTGAAGACGAATTGGTTATTGGCGGAATTGGATTTCGCTTTATTGACACGGCCGGAATTCGGGATACGAAAGATGTAGTGGAAAGCATTGGTATCAAAAAAACATTTGAGAAGATTGAACAGGCACAAGTTGTAATGTATTTAGTAGACAGTGTTCAGTGTTCAGTGATCCGTTTGGAAAGCTTAAATATTGAAATTGGCAGAATAAAAAACCAATTCCCATTAAAACCAATAATCGTTGTACTCAATAAAGTGGATAAACTTTCTCCAACGGAATTAACCGCAATTGTGAACCAACTTACAACATACAACATACAACCAATAACCATTTCCGCCAAAAACAAAGAAGGCATCGAAGACCTGAAGAACCAACTAATGTCTTTTGTAAATACCGGAGCATTGCGCAATAACGAAACGATAGTAACCAACACACGTCATTATGATTCGCTTTTAAAAGCTTTGGAAGAAATTCAAAAAGTGAAGTTTGGTTTGCAATCCAATCTGTCATCCGACTTAATGGCAATCGACATCAAACAGGCGTTGTATTACTTTGGCGAAATTACCGGTGAAGTCACTAATGATGAACTTTTGGGTAATATTTTTGCGAATTTTTGTATTGGAAAGTAAATTCAAAAATCACCCGCAGATTTCTCAACCTTGTTTTTTTAAAAAAACCCAATTAATTACAGTTGAAGTGTAACAAACTCATCAAGTAAAACACTCATAGGCAATAAATTATTCACACAACATGAATAAAGCAATATTCTCAGATAGTAAAGGAAATGAAATACGCCTTTCAAGCGCGATGCAAGCAGATCAGGAAGTTGCCTTTCAAAACTTTTCTGCGAAATATGTTGTTTCAGGAAATGAAAATTACATTATAAACAACAGAAAAATTGCCGTAAAACAAGGTGAATATTTGATTGGAAACAAAAACACAACATCTAAAGTTTTAATTGATACCGTTTTTCCTGTAAAAGGAATATGCATTGATATTGCCAAAGAATATATTACTGAAATTATTGATTATCAATTTGAAACTCCATCAACATTTTCCGAATTTCTATTTGAACAAGAATGGGTGTCACAAAAATATAATGTCGAAAACACTTCACTTGGCTATGCCTTACATCAGTTAGCTAACGAATTTGAAAATTTAAACAGTGGCTTATCTAAAATTGATAATGAATTGTTTTATGCCGTAGCAGAATGTATCGTAAAAGATCAAAGCAACATTTATCAAAGTTTTAGTAGATTGAAAGCTGCCAAACAAGAAACAACCGGACGTTTGTTTAACTTTTGTTGTGATGCAAAAAACTATATTGACAATAACTTTCTTGAAAAAATTAGCATTGAACAAATTGCTAATGAAGCTAAACTTTCAGAATATCATTTTATTAGATTGTTCAAAACAATTTTCAATATTACACCCTATCAATACATTATCCAAAAAAGATTAACGTATTCGAAAGATTTATTACTACAGAAAATATCAATTCAAGATACCGCTTTCTTAACTTCATTTGCCGATAGCGCTTCTTATTGCAAAGCATTTAAATCTGCTTATGGATTTACACCAAAAGAGTTTGTTAAAGTAAATTAGCAATTTTTGACAATTTTGAAATCGTAATACGTTTTATTTTTGATTTATAAATTTTAATGTGAAATTTAAAAACAAGATAAGATGGTAAAAATCATAATCAAAACAGCAATTTTATTGTTCGCAACTGTCAATGCTGCTCTTGCTCAAGAAAATACTTGGAAAAAGTTGACAACAGAACCCTATGCCGGCAAGCAGGATGATATTACCTTCATTGATGAAAATACAGGTTGGTATGTTAATGGCTATGGCAAAATTTTTCACACTAAAGACGGTGGCGCGAACTGGGAAAAACAGTTAGAGCAAAAAGGAACATTTTTCAGAACGATTGCCTTTGTAGATAAAAATGTTGGCTTCGCAGGAACTGTCGGAACTGATTATTTTCCGAATGTTACGGATACAATTCCATTATACGGGACCAAAGATGGCGGGAAATCATGGAAACCTGTAACCTATAAAGGACCTTATGTAAAAGGTTTATGTGCTATAGATATCGTAAAAGAACAATATATCAATCATGGAAAAATTGATTATAAAACTCATATCTACGCTGTTGGTCGCGTGGGAACTCCGGCAAATATTATGATTTCACATGATGGTGGTGAGACTTGGATATCACAAAGTATGAATACCGATTGCAAAATGTTGTTTGATATTAAAATGTTTACTAAAAACGAAGGCATTGCTTGTGCGGCTACAAACGAAGATATAACGCAATCGAACGCATTAATCTTAAAAACTTCTGATGGTGGGAAAACTTGGGAGAAGGTATATCAATCTTCAAGGCCTTATGAAACCACCTGGAAAGTTTCCTTCCCAACGAAAGATGTCGGATTTGTTACCATTCAATCCTATAATCCTGACCCAAATGTAAAGCAACAACGAATTGCCAAAACCATTGACGGTGGGAAAACCTGGACCGAAGTCAACTTAACTGAAGATGCAACTGCAAGACAATTTGGAATTGGTTTTATCGATGAAAATCATGGCTTTGTCGGAACTATGAATAGTGGTTTTGAGACAAAAGATGGTGGCCAAACTTGGCAAAAAATTGATTTGGGAAGAGCTTGTAACAAAATCAGAATTTACAAAGATGAAAAAGGAAAAGTTTACGGATATTCGATAGGTGTTAACGTTTATAAATTATAAAAATGGAAACTCAAAAAAATAATACTAAGGTTCCTTTTAACAAAATATTATATGCATCATTCATTTTCTTTGCGTGTTATGAAATTTTCGCAAAACATTCCTATGTAGATGCTGCTGCTTCACTCGGAATTGCATTAGCCTTCGATCCATTTAACACACAACAACCATGGAACGAAAGACCGATGTGGCAAAAGGTTTGGCTTTTTGTTCATTTGGGAATTGTTGGATTACTATTCGGTTTAGGAGTTGGTCTTGGAGATAAATAATGATAAAATAATTTTACATGGAAAGTAAAAAATCACAATTTATAAAAGCGATAAGAACAATTGCAGTAATAGTGATATTTGGTGGTATAGGTTTTTTTGCCGCTAAAATGGGTATCGCAGCTTCATCGGGAATGTCAAAATTATCAATCTTAACATTGGCATTGCTTTTCATTCCAATCTTTTTTATTGTAATAGCTATTCATGAAGCAGGTCATGCTATAGCTGGTGTTTGGATGAATTTTGATTTTAAAACCTTCATCGTAGGACCATTTATGTGGCAAAAGGAACAAAGCAAATGGCATTTCAATTGGAATAAAAATGTTAATACAGCCGGTGGTCTGGTCATTTGTATGCCTACAGGTACTGAAAACTTAGCCAAGCGTTTTTCTGTTTATGCAGCAGGTGGTCCTATAGCAAGTTTAGTGCTTACACTAGTTGCCTATGGTTCCTATAGCTTACTTTTATCATCCGCTACAGTTGTTGAAATATTGCGTAATACTTTATATATAATGTCGGTGCTTTCACTTATCATTTTTATAACAACTGCATTTCCAATGCGAGCCAATGGATTTTCATCTGATGGAGCTCGTGTGCTGCGATTACTAAAAGGTGGAGATACATCTAGATTTGAATTGTTAATTTTAAAACTTATTACTGGTGCTTCCGCAGGTATTCGCCCTAAAGAAATTGACATCAATGAATTAAACGAAGCCAGCACTTTAGCTCAAAAATTAAATGCTCCGTTTGGAGTGTATCTTCATAGCTTTTTTCATCAGGCTGAATTTGACAAAGGCAATATCGAAAAGGCAGAAGAACATCTTTTGGATTACGTTAAAGAAGTGGAATCTATTCCAAAAGGCATTCGCAATATAGTATGGCTCGATGCCGCTTTCTTTTATGCTTTCGCTAAAAAAGACCTCGAAAAAGCAGAGAACTATTGGAATAAATTTGAACCGGCTGCTTTAATTCCGAAAGCACAAATTTTAGCCACAGAAGCTGCAATTGATATATTGAAAAACGAGAATAAAACTGCTCAAAGTAAAATTGAAGCTGCTGAAAATGAAATAGCAAATATGCTCGACAATGGTCTTGGAATAGCATTGAGAGAAAAATTATCTCAAATGAAAACTTCTTAAACTTTATTACTGAACAATAATTTTCTTGATTATGGTTTTACTATCAGTAGTAATTCTTGACATATAAATTCCTGAAGCTAAGTCGATATGTAAGGTAGTTTCCCCTGCAAAATTTTGTTCAAAAACTTTTTGTCCAAGGGTAGAAAACACTTCAATTTTGGAATCCGTTGTAATGCCATAAATGGTAATGTTATCTTTCGCCGGATTTGGATACAGTACAACTTTAGCAGCATCGAAATTTGGAGTTGACAAAGGTGCAAACCAAGCCTGACCAACATTAGCTCCAAAAACATAATCCACTAAATCGGGATAATCAATAAACGGATTTCTATTTTGCTGCCAAGTATAGATATAATTGTTTCTATTCATTTCAAAATCATCACTTGGGTCAGAATGATTCCATGTCAATAAGGTAGTTAAATCACCAATCTGTCCAACTATATTTTCATTCGGATTACCATTTACAACATTCAATCCATTGTATCGAACTGCCATGTAGAAACAGGCGCGAGCCACATCTCCTTTCCAACTGCTGGTTGGAATAGCTGTTGGTCCGTTATAATCAATTCCATAATTCCTATTACCACGAGAAGAGTTTTCCTGACCATCAGCAGCTCTTAAATGATGTGCGTCAGAAAGTCCGGCACCAATATCATCAGGTCCGCTGGAAGACCAGACATTAATACCATCAGGAGGTAAATTATATAAATCACCAAAATTTCCTCTCGACTGGCTATAGATATGTTCTCTGTTCCATTTTCCAATTATACTGCTGTTGGTTTGATAATCAAATTTTGAACGAGGTTGCTCAGTATAAATTAACCAAACCTGATTATTGTTTAATGGATTTTGATCAGCGGTTTTCAAAATATTTATAATATCACCATAAGTATGGGCACGAACTACAGCCGGATTGGCAATAATATCTTGTATCGCTTGTTTTAAAGTCGCTCCCGATTTTCCTTCCAGTGAATCGTAATAACCCGCCGGAACAGTTCTCGAAATATTTCCGTAAGTTGGATTAGCCGGAGTACCAAAAGGCAATGTCGTATAGTTAACATCATTAACCCTGATTATATTGTTATTGTTGAGTATAATATAATTTGAAGGTACTGCTCCGATAGTAACTTTCATTTCTTCATCGCCATCATTAACACCATCATTCAAAATCTGAATTACCTTTGAAGCTGCAGAGGATCCCGAAGGTATTGTAACATTTAAATTCCCTTCAAAATCAGCTGAGTTAAAAGAACCATTATTTAAGGTTATTGAGAAATTCAAATCAGATGTTACAGCAACATCTGTTGTAAAAGTAATGGTAATATTTTCTCCCTCTGAGATAGTACTCCCCGAGTTGAAAGTCGTTGTAATTCCGTTATAAATAATTCCGGAACCATCATTATTGGCTCTTGGTGTTGGTGCTTTTACTTCATAAGTTCCATCTGCTTTTCTCTGTATGGATTGTGTCGTCGCTGCACTATTAGCATTTTCATTATAACTTGCTGTGACATTTAAATCGGTCATCAAAGTAGTTGCCGAAGTCACTCCACTATTACTATACACTAATGCATTGATCAAATTTACAGTCGTTCCTGCAGTTCCTAGAGGAAAATCTGTAGCATCTCCTAAATAAATAGCTACTGCATCTGGACCATTTTGAATGGTTGAATTTGGAATAGAATATGAACCAGATGGGCTTACCAAAGGGTTTGACAAAAGAATAATTCCATTACCATCGGTTACTAATCCATCTAAATCTATGGCATAATAGCTAAGATTGGTTAATCCGTTTGAGCTTCCGTTAAAAAGAACAACAGTATAACCATCTAAGGCGAAAAAAGGCGTGGTAGATTTTAATTCGATAAATTCTTTCTCATCGACTGAAGGTGTGTCAGCATCTAGTTCATTGATAACAATCTGGGCATTACTTACCGAAAAAGCAAGCAGAACCAATAGTGGTAGTATTTTCTTAAACATTATTATTAAATTGTGGACAACAAATATATTTATAAGAAAAAGTAAAATCATAATTACCCCTCTGAATTAACTATAAAAAAGCTTCAAAAGGAATTTAATACGGAAAAAACTTAAAAAAACAAGAGCTATAACTTTGCAAAAAACTAAACCATAGATTTTTAATACAATTACACTATTTTTACATCTCAAATTTTACTAGCTTGGAAGTTTTAGGATATTTTGGTGCGTTAGTTATTGGTATCGTATTAGGAATTACAGGAGGAGGTGGTTCAATACTAACAGTGCCTGTATTGGTTTATATGCTTAGTTATAATCCAATAATTGCTACGGCTTATTCACTGTTTATTGTTGGAACAACCTCAGCATTTGGAACTTTTCAAAACTTTAAGAAAGGGCTTGTTGTTCCAAAAACAGCTTTGCTATTTGTCATTCCTTCTGTCATTGGAGTTTATTTAACCCGGAAATTTATTCTTCCGGAAATCCCCGAAATTATACTTTATTTTGGTTCTGCTCAATTATCAAAAGCTACTTTTTTGATGTTGATTTTTGCCGTTGTTATGTTTTTGGCTGCTTATTCGATGCTGAAAGATGACAAAGAAAATGAGGTTGTTGATTTTAAAACTAAATCTTTGTTAGCTGTTATTATTCAACTATTCTTTGTGGGGATTTTAATTGGTTTGATTGGTGCCGGTGGTGGTTTTTTAATCATTCCTGCCCTCCTGAAATTTGCCAGATTACCAATGAAGAATGCCATTGGAACTTCACTATTAATAATTACCATTAACTCACTGATTGGATTTACAGGTGATATTCAAAATATGGAAATCGATTGGCTATTTCTGATTCCGTTTACAACCTTTTCTGTGATTGGAATATACATTGGGCTTTATATTCAGCATTACATTAATGAAAAACATTTGAAAAAAATATTTGGTTTTTTTGTTTTGATAATGTCATTCTTTATTCTTTACAAAGAACTTTTATCATAAAGTATTCTAAATTCATTGTTTACTTTTGTAGTTATAATTTAATTTTGCATAAAACATTTTGTTATGAAAATCGAACAAATATATACCGGATGCATTGCTCAGGCAGCGTATTATCTTGAAAGCAATGGTGAAGCAGCAATTTTCGATCCGCTGCGTGAAGTGCAGCCTTATTTGGACCGAGCACAAAAAGACAATGCCAAGATCAAATACGTTTTTGAAACACATTTTCATGCTGATTTTGTTTCCGGACATTTGGATTTAGCCAATAAAAGTGGCGGTGAAATTGTTTATGGTCCAACTGCAAATCCTGAATTTAAAGCTATAATCGCGATAGATAACCAGGAATTTAAAGTGGGTAATTACACTGTAAAAGCAATTCATACTCCGGGACATACTTTAGAAAGCACTTGCTATTTGCTAATTGATGAAAACGGAAAACACTACGGAATCATAACCGGAGACACCTTATTTATTGGTGATGTTGGTCGACCTGATTTGGCTCAGGCTTTGGTTGATGATTTAACACAGGAAAAATTGGCCGGTTATCTTTTTGATTCATTGCGAAATAAAATTATGCCATTGGCTGATGATTTAATTGTGTATCCTAGTCATGGTGCCGGAAGTGCCTGTGGCAAAAATATGAGTAAAGAAACGACAGATACTTTAGGCAATCAAAAAAGAACGAATTATGCTTTGCGTGCTGATATGACCAAAGAGGAATTCACTAAAGAATTGCTTGATGGTTTAGGTGCTCCGCCAGCATATTTCCCTCAAAATGTGATGATGAATATTAAAGGATATGATAGTTTGGACAGCATTATTCATAAGAGTAACATTGGACTTTCGCCAAGAGAATTTGAAGCCGTTGCCAATCAAGGAGATATTGTCATTTTAGATGTTCGACATGAAAATGATTTTGTAAAAGCACATATTCCGAATTCTATTTTTATTGGTATTCAGGGGAATTTTGCGCCATGGGTTGGTTCTATGCTGCGCGATGTTAATCAAAAACTATTGCTTGTCATTCCGGAAGGAAGAGAAGAAGAAACCATTACCCGATTGTCGCGTGTTGGTTTTGACCATGTTTTGGGTTATCTTAAAGACGGTATTGAGGCATGGAAGAAAGCAGGTTTCGAAACGGATAGTATTCACTCTATTTCACCGGAAGAATTTGCAAACGAAATAAATGCAAAAAGCATAGTAGTTGATGCCCGAAAACCAGGAGAGTATGAGGCTGAACATGTGGAAAACGCCATCAATCTTCCTTTGGACAATATTAATGATAACTTTCAAAGTATTCCAAAAGGTGACGATTTTTATTTGCATTGTGCAGGCGGTTATCGTTCGGTAATTATGGCATCCATTTTAAAATCGCGTGGAATTCACAATATTATCAATGTTGAAAAAGGAATGAGCGGTATTAAACAAACGACTGTAAGTTGTACAAAATTTGAATGTCCATCAACAAAAAAATAATTCAAAAAAAAGTTAAATAACTGATTATTCATTAGGCAAATTAGATACATTTGCATTCGTAAAAATTTAAAACAAAAAAATGAAAAAAATAATTCTTTTAGTAGCTGTAGCCGTAGTTCTGTTTTCATGTAAGAACTTGGGCGAAGGTGAATATGAAATTACAGGAAATGTAAAAGGAATGAAAACAGGTTTAGTGTACCTTGAAAAACAAAACCCAATGGGAATGGGACCAATCGCAATTGATACTGTAAAAATTGTTGATGGAAAATTTGAAATCAAAGGAAAAACAACCGAGCCGGAAATTCATTTTATTCAAATTGATAAAGTAAACGGTAAAGTTCCTTTTATTCTTGAAGGTGGTGAAATTGCAATTACGGTTGATAAGGACAGCATCTTTAAATCAAAATCATCGGGTACATACAACAATGATGAGTTTACTAAATTCAACGAAGAAACTACTAAAATTCAAAAAAGAATGCAAAAGGCTGTTATGGATTTTCAAATGAAAAACATGGCCGTAATGAATGAAGCTCAGCAAAACAAAGACACAGCAACAATAAGCCGATTGAGAAAAGAATATGATGTAGTTCAAAAACCAATCACAGATTTCACTTTTGGTTATCCAAAAACACACCCAAAATCATTCATCAGTGTTTTGATTGTACAGATGATGTCTAACAATCCTAAGTTCGCTAAAGAAATTGACGGACTATACAATTCACTTGATGAGTCATTGAAAAAAACAAAACCAGGGAAGGCAATTAAGTCAACTCTAGATTTAAAAAAAAAGCCAGCAACAGTCCCAACAGCACCAACGGCAACAAACTAGTTACTGAAGGCAGCTTTGCTCCAGACTTTAAAGCACCAACACCGGAAGGCAAATTGGTTTCTTTGAAAGAAAGTTTGGGAAAAGCAACATTGATTGATTTTTGGGCATCATGGTGTGGACCATGCAGACAGGAAAACCCAAATGTTGTAGCACTTTACAAAGAGTTTCACAACAAAGGATTGAATATCATAAGTGTCTCGCTGGATGATGATGTTACCGATTGGAAAGAAGCTATTGCAAAAGACAAATTAACCTGGACGCATGTTTCTAATCTGAAAGAAATGAATGACCCAATTGCATTGCAATATGGAGTTACTCAGATTCCAACAACATTTTTGTTAGATGCTAAAGGGAAAGTGGTGGCAGTTGATTTAAGAGGCGAAGATTTAAATGCAAAAGTCAAAGCGCTATTAACTATAAAATAATACTAATTTAGTACTACATAGAAAAAATCTCCTTCGGGAGATTTTTTTATTTTACTTATAACCAAAACGTTGAAAAAATGGTTGCGAATTAGTTATTTTTTTGTTTGTGAAACTGGAAAGTGTTTATATATTTGCAACCGCTACAAGCAAATGGGGAGATACTCAAGCGGCCAACGAGGGCAGACTGTAAATCTGCTGTGAGAACTTCGCAGGTTCGAATCCTGCTCTCCCCACGAATAAATATATTAATAAGAAAAAACACCAAGCTTGCTTGAGTGTTTTTTTTGTTTGATGTATTTTCAGAGCGTAGCTCTGAAGGATATTGCGAAGCAAAATCCTGTCCTTGCTCAGGATCACGAAGTAATAATACAAACAGTGATTGCATGAGCGTTTTTCTTTTTATTTTATTTTCAGAGCGTAGCTCTGAAGGATATTGCGAAGCAAAATCATGCTAAGGATCACAAATCAATCCTGCAAAAAGTTAATATTCATTTCATATAACTTAAAAAACTTATATTTGAGTTCTTAAAATTTGAAACTATGAAATCAAAATTAACTTTCTGTTCATTACTGGCACTTTCAATTACATTTATATCCTGTAAAAAAGAAGAAGCCAAAACCGAAACTGAGGCAGTCACAACAAATACAACCCAACAGCCAATAATAGTCCCAAACGTACAACCTATTCCGGCTCAAACAACCTATGCACAACCTAGTCAACAAGTCAGTATGCCTGTGCAAAATACACCACAAACGGTAACACAAGCTCCCGTTGTAACTAAACCCGGAATGAATCCACCACATGGACAACCAGGTCACAGATGTGACATTGCGGTTGGTGCTCCATTAAATTCTCCGGTGGCGAAAGCGGCTACAACAGTAGCAACTCCAGGTAAGCCATCATATACCACAACGACTACCTCTACTCCAAATCCAACATCAACAACTACGACAGTCGGAACTCCGGAATTATTAAAAACAGACACACCGGCTGCTACAGCACCGGGAATGAATCCACCACATGGGCAGCCTGGACATGTATGTGGGACTCCTGTTGGGTCACCATTACCAAAATAGTAAGCTTGTTTAAAATCATAAAAAAACTCCTCAAGAAATTGAGGAGTTTTTTGTTATACTATAATTGACTATTATTCTAATGCAAAAGTTACGCTTACGTTAGTATTTATTTCTAATTCACCAACAGCTAATGTTTCTCTTTGAGCGCCGCCATCTGCTGCCATTGCCATCATTCCACCTTTGTACATTGGCTGTGGAATATAACTTTGAGAGTTATCCGTAATCAACAATGCTTTGCCTACTTTTTGTCCTAAAACCGAAACATAATCCTGTGCTTTTTGTTTGGCATTCTGCATTGCTTTTTTTCTTGCCTCTCTTTCATAATCATCCATTTTAGACGATTTGAATTCAACTCCATTAATAGAATTTACACCTGCATCATTTAATCCCATCATAATGACATCGTACTTAGATAAATCTTTAAGTGTAATGCTCAAAGTTTGATTAGCTTGAAAATTATATTTCTTTTTCTCATAATCATAACTTTTGTACAAGCTTACGTTATTGGTCTTATAATCGGTAGCCGGAATACCCGATTTCTTTAAAAACTTGATTACTTTGTCAACCACTTCATCATTCAAAGTTTTTACCTCTTTGGCATCTTTACCCGAATTCTGAAAACCAACACTTATAATCGCTTGGTCCGGAACTATTTTTACTTTTCCTTCACCTGTAACCGAAATTTGTGGCACTTGGCTTTTTTGCTCTTGTGCTTGTACTGCTATAGCAAAAATAACTGCTATAATTAGAAATGTTCTTTTCATGATATTTTTTATTTGATTGTTGTATCCGTTTTTCAAAAGTTGTGCCAATTATAGTTTTCCCATTTTTGCCATTATAAAAAGGATGATAATGGGTATTGCCAAAAGAATGACCATATAAGTGCTTTGCTCAAAAAGTATTGGTTCTTTTATCAGTGTGATAGCATAACCTCCAATAGCACCACCAAAGTGTGCTGTATGCCCAATATTATCTGCTCTAGACTTCATTCCATAAATAGAATATAGCAAATAGCCAATTCCGAAAATGTAAGCTGGCAAAGGTATGATTCCAAAAATTCCAATAACCATGTCTGGATACAACAATATGGACGAATAAATAATTCCTGTAACTGCGCCCGATGCTCCAACTGCACGATAGTTATATTCATTGCCATGAAAAACCATGGTAAGCAAACTTCCAAAAATTAAACTCCCGGCATAGATTAACAGAAAAGTCAGATTCCCTAATGTTTCCGTTATCACTGGAGCAAAGGAATACAACGCAATCATGTTAAACGCCAAATGAACAATATCAGCATGCAGAAAGGCAGAAGAAATCATTCTTATTTGTTCTCCGGCACGAATGCTTCCGACATGAAATTGATACTTTCTAAAAAAAGATTCGTCATTGAATCCTTTCATGCTTATCAGTACATTAGCAGCAATTATGGCTAATAAAAAAATGTTGACCATTACTTGAAATATTTCAGTAAAAATAATAATACTTCTGCAGCAATTGTTAAATAGCATACGTTAAAATAACTTTAAACTTTATATTTGCATAAAATTATAGCGAATGCAATTCATTATTTTTATTCTGGTATATCCATTCATTTGGCTAATCTCTATTCTTCCGTTTCCGTTACTTTATTTGTTTTCTGATTTTGTCTGCATTTTGGTATATAATGTTTTTGGCTATCGCAAAAAAGTCGTCCGTGATAACATTGCTATGACATTGCCACATTTATCAGCAAAAGAGCGATTAAACATCGAAAAGAAATTCTACCGTTATATGTGTGATATGTTTCTGGAAATGATAAAAACAATGTCAATCTCTCAAAAAGAGATGGAAAAGCGATTTGTATTTACCAACTTAGATTTATATCTGGATATGGAAAAAAAAGGCAAAAGTATCGCTTTGCTTTGTGCTCATTATGCTTCTTATGAATGGGCAGTTTCTATGAATTATCATATCACCTTTGAAGGATATGGCATTTATAAAAAAATAAACAATAAGTATTTTGACAAGTTAGTAAAAGATATTCGGTCTAAGTTTAAGGCGACTTTGTTAAGCACAAGAGAAACTATTCCGACTATTGAAAAAAATTACAAAACAAATCATTTAGGAGTTTATGGTTTTGCCAGCGATCAATCCCCACAAGCTACTAAAGCAAATCATTGGTCTAGATTTATGGGAATCGAAGTTCCGGTTCATACCGGTGGCGAAATGCTTGCCAAACGCTTTGATATGAATGTTATTTTCCTAAAAAATAAAAGAGTAAAACGTGGATACTATGAAGCTACGTTTGAACTAATGGTTGATAATCCGAAAGAAGTTCCGAACTATGATATCTCAGATGACTTTTTGAGAAGAGTTGAAAAACAAATACTGGAAGCTCCTGAATTTTATTTGTGGACGCATAAGCGATGGAAACATAGGAAGAAATAGTGTTCAGTTAAAGCGCAGTTGGCAGTATCTAAAATTTAAACCAGTCTTTTACCATTTCTTTTTCCTGATTAGCTGCTTTATTGTGGGCAAATTCATTGGTTACCGGATTATACAGATACTCTTTTGCCCATTCTTTATGATTTTTTGCTAAAGCTTTAATGCTATCACAAACCATTTGAATTTCTTCAGAGGTTGTTGTTGGATGAATAGACATCCTAATCCATCCCGGTTTTTTAATTAAATCTCCCGATGTAATTTGACAAACCAAATCATGTGATGTTTGCTGGTCAACATGCAGCAGATAATGTCCGTAAGTTCCGGCACAACTGCAGCCACCACGCGTTTGAATTCCGAATTTATCGTTTAATAATTTTACTCCCAAATTAAAGTGCAAATCATCAATATAAAAAGAAATCACTCCCAACCTTTCCTGATGCTGGTTGGCCAGAATGTGAATATTGTCAATAGTATTCAATTCTGAAAAAACATAATCAACGATTTCGTGTTCTCTGTCCAGAATATTTTTTACTCCCATTTGCTCTTTCAACTGAATGGCTAAAGCCGTTTTTATCACCTGAAGAAAACCAGGAGTTCCACCATCTTCCCTATCCTCGATATTGTCAATGTATTTATGTTCTCCCCAAGGATTTGTCCAGCTTACGGTTCCGCCACCAGGACAATCAGGCACGTTATTATGGTATAGATTTTTATTAAAAACCAAAACTCCAGAAGTTCCCGGGCCACCTAAAAATTTATGTGGTGAAAAGAAAATTGCATCTAAATAACTTTCATCATCCGGATGCATATCAATGTCGACATAAGGTCCTGAGCAGGCAAAATCTACAAAACAAACACCGTTATTTTGATGCATGATTTTAGCCACTTCGTGATACGGAGTTCTAATTCCGGTAACGTTAGAACAAGAAGTAATTGAGGCAATTTTAAAACTTCGGTCTTTGTATTTTTGTAATGATTCTTTGAACTCTTCTAAACAAAACAATCCTTCTTCGTTTGCAGGAAGAATAACAACATCAGCTATTGTCTCTAACCACGAAGTTTGATTAGAATGATGTTCCATATGCGAAATAAAAACGACTGGTTTTAATTCTTTTGGAATTGCAATGAATTCTTTAAGATTTTCCGGCACTTTCAGTCCAAGGATGCGTTGAAACTTATTGACAACACCCGTCATTCCGGTTCCTGTGTTGATTAAAACATCATTATCATTTGCGTTTACATGACGTTTAATAATGCTTTTCGCTTCATGATACGCCATCGTCATAGCTGTTCCGGAAACGGTAGTTTCTGTATGTGTGTTGGCCACAAAAGGACCAAATTCGTTCATTAGCTTTTCTTCTATCGGGCGGTACAATCTTCCACTGGCAGTCCAATCTGTATAGATAATTTTCTTTTTCCCAAAAGGTGTTTCAAACTCTTGGTCGATACCAATAATATTTCGGCGAAATTGCTGAAAATAGTGTTCTAATTTAGTTTGGGTTGCAGTGGTAATCATTCGATAATAATTTGAGTTCAAAGATACATTATTTTTAATTTTAGTTGAAAATAATTGAACTTCTTTGACATATTCATAAATTATCATTGACATTTAAACCTTTCTTATCTTTACTACTCTTAACTCCAAGTAAATTTTGAAATCATTATGAACAAAAACACCCTTTGGTCACTTCGATTGGGATTTTCCGGAAAGCAAAGCAAATCAATTGAACAATTGGGATTGTCAAAATTCCTGGACAAATCCTTTTCTTCTTCTTTTGATAAAAAAGTGCCAAGTTTGTTGGACAACAGTCCTAAATCATTAAAAGAGTTAAAAGCCAAACGCCAGGAAATTAAAAGTTCAAATGCTACCAATGTCAAAGAATTATTAAAAGTTGAGCTTCAGGTGCAACAGGAATTAAAAGCTTGGTGGCTGCAAAAAATGATTGCTGATGAATTTCCGCTACGCGAAAAAATGACTTGCTTTTGGCATAATCACTTTGTTGCTACTTTTCAAAAAGTGAAAGTAAATCATTGGATTTACCAACACAATCAAATTCTAAGGGAAAATGCTTTTGGGAATTTCAAAACGCTAACCAAAAAGATGATTCAGACCAATGCTATGGTTCGCTATTTAGACAATGTCGATAACAAAAGAGACAAAATCAATGAAAATCTGAGTCGGGAATTACTGGAACTTTTCACCCTTGGTATCGGCAATTATACTGAAAACGATATTAAAAACGGAGCCAAAGGTTTGGCCGGACTTACCATCGGCGAAGACAAAGCAGAATACAGACCATTTCTGGAAAATAATGATACGATTACTTATTTTGGAAAAACCGGAAAATTCAAAGCAGACGATATGATTGATATCATTTTTGAACAAAAAGCGATTCCGTATTTGATTACACAAAAAATTTTGAAATGGTTTATTTATGATACTCCTTCAGAAGAATTGGTTCATTATTATGGTGATTATTTTAGAAAAGTGGATTTTGAAATCAAGCCACTATTGACTAAAATATTTACAGAAGAATTTCCAAAAGACAATGCAGGAAGCAAAATAAAAGACCCGTTGGTTTATATTTTACAAGTGTTGAATGAATTGAATGTTGAGCAATTAAATCCTAAACTATTAGCTTTTTATTTGAAACAACAAGGCATGGACTTGTTTAATCAATCCAATGTAAAAGGTTGGAATGGTGGCAAAGAATGGCTGAGTTCACAAGTGTATTTACAACGAAATAACGCAGCCGATTTATTGTGCAACGGGAAAAATATAAGTAAAAAAGCACAATATATGGATAATGAAAATCAATTGATAAAAGTTTCCTTAAACTGGACAAAATCAGGCAATAATAAAACTATCATAGCCGAACTGCAAGACAGATTACTGTTTCAAGCCGATGACAATATGCAAAAAGATTGGGAAACACTTTTGAAATACGATTTCAATCCAAAAGCAGAAGGTGCAGATAACGCTGTGATGCGTTTGTTTAACAACATGATTAAAACACCTGAATTTCAAATAATATAGCCATGAACAGAAGAAACTTTCTCACGCTCACAGGAACATTCACAGGCGGAACATTGCTTCTGCCAAACTTTCTTCATGCTTTTGGTTCACAATCCAATTTAGTAATTGGCGAACAATGTTTGGTATTCATTCAGTTGAATGGTGGCAATGATGGTTTGAATACGTTTATTCCTTTTGAAGATCCGTTATATTATGAATATCGTACCAAAATTGCATTGAATAAAAGCAATATTATCAGCAGAAATAATGGTATGGCATTTCATCCGGCATTGAAAGATTTTGCGACAATGCAGCAAAATGGAGATTTAACCATCATCCAAAATGTAGGTTATCCAGAACCAAATCGTTCACATTTTCGCAGTCAGGAAATATGGCAAACAGCTGCGGATTCCAATCAATATTTAAGTAGTGGTTGGCTGGGAAGATATCTTGATTTGCAATGCAAAGAGCATGAGCCAACAGCTGGAGTAAATTTTGACAGCATCGATACTTTATCTTTAAAAGGAAATGAACCCAATTCGATTACAGTTAAAGATCCAAATCGGTTTAAGGTGAAAACCAATAGTGATGATGCCGCAAAACTTTCTGATAATCCGCAATTAGATTTTGTGCGTAAGATTGCCAATTCAGTTTCTGAAGGTTCGTCTGATATTCAAAAAGCATTGGCAAAATCTACTTCGGAAATCAATTATCCAAAGACAGGTTTAGGTAAAAATTTAGAATGGATTGCACGATTAATAAAAGGGAATCTAAACTCAAAAGTCTATTATACATCGCAAAACGGATATGACACTCATGATAATCAAATCAATATTCAGCAACGTAATTTAACTGAACTTAATGATGCGATTTACAGTTTTTACACTGAACTAAAAAAGGCACAATTGCTTCAAAATGTTACTTTGGTTGTCTTTTCAGAATTTGGAAGACGTGTCAAAGACAACGGCAACGGAACAGATCATGGAACTGCAGCACCAATGTTTATTATAGGAGGAAACAACCAAGGAAAGATTATTGGCAACAATCCAAACCTAGCTGATTTAGATAACGGTGATTTAAAACATGAAGTTGATTTTAGAAGTGTTTATGCCTCTTTGTTACAAAGTAAAATGAACTTTGATTACACTAAAATTGGAATATCAAATAAAGCTTTGAGCGGGTTATTTTAAATACCTATTCTTCACTTACAATATTTGTTACTTAAAAATTAAGAAAATCCCCATTAGTGGGGATTTTTTTTATAACTTAAACTCCGAATTTTGAAACTATTAACCTAAAACACAAACATTATGAAAATCTATGATTCATTTGGAACTTTTGATAGCACAAAACTGGAGTTCAATTTGGCAGGACAAACCACAAATATTGACACCGATCTTTATGAAATCACAGACTACTATGACATTTCTAATGCAAGCCGTTATGCTATTGTAGCTATTCTTCAGACTAAAGACGGGAATGATAAGGATTTAAGTACTTTTCCGGCTGATTGTGCCTGTATGGCAAGTGAGGTGCCATTTACGAATTTGAATCAAAGTTATTTAACTCCGGGTGATAAAGACATTTTTAGCATACAAAATAGTGATACTATTGATGTCATTTTACATCACGGAATTGGTTTTGACCCGATAAATAATACTTATGATGATGATTACATCAAAAACTATAAAGCAGAAACGTATGTCTATTATTCAAAAGGATCACCTCCTGGAGCAAGAGGTACTGGTATTCTAAGATAAAAAATCTTGATGTATAAAGCTTTCAAATTAAAAATCATGACCAAGACAGTGGTATTCCTTTTTATCACTGTCTTTGCTATGGCACAAAACAAAAGATTAAAAAGTATAGAAACTAGTTTTGAAAATTTAGACTTCAACGAAAGAATGTTGGGGTTAAAAAAAATAGAACCGAGCCAATTATCTAATAACGACAAAGCACTATTTTATTATTTGTATGGGCAAACTTACTATGCAAATAGCAATGGCGCTGCTGGTTTGTCCTATTTCATGAAAGCCAATGATATTTATAAATCACAAAAAAATTACGATAAAGTTATTGAAGTAAACCTAATCATTGTTGAAATAAAACGTCTAACCGATTATAATTACAAAGATTACAAATACCTAATTGATGAAGCGGTTGATTATGCTATTAAAAGAAACAATATTCCTTTGTTATGTAAAACCTATAAAGAAATAGGCAATAATTTATTTGATTCTGATCCATCAAAAGCAATAGACTATTATCAAAAAGCAATACTTGAAAATAAAAAAGTAAAGGATTCTTTCTTTGAGGCTGATGTAAGGTCAAATATCGGATTAGTATATACTGAAAAAATACATAACTATAAATTAGCCCGAAAATTTAATGCTTTAGCTCTTGATTTTTATCAAAAACACCATTTAAACTTTGACATAGCATGTAACTATGTCAACCAAGCAGATGTTCTCATAAAAGAAAAAAAATATGACTCTGCCATGATAATGTATAAAAAAGCGGAGGCTCTAGATATAAAAGACAATAATACGAATACCCGAATCATCCTGTATGGATATATGGCTGACTTGTATAAGGAAATGAAGAATTATAAAAAAGCTCTGGAATATACTGATAAGCAAAAAGTATATCAAAGCCTAAATGACGATAACCAACAAGTAAAAGCCATAAGGGATATTGATGCTAAATACAAAACCAAAGAACACAAAGATGAAATAGCCTGGTTAAAAAGTCTTACGAAAAAAGGAGGAGCGGTAATTGTTTTCTTGATAGTACTTTTAATTTTAATCTTTTTGGGATACAAAAACCTCCGCAAAAAGAAAAAAATTGTAGAGCAGGAAAAACTAATTCAAACCCAGAAACTTGAAAATGTGCTTCAGGAACAAGAGCTTCACGAAATAGACAAATTGCTTGAAGGACAGGAAAAAGAGCGAATCAAAATAGCCAATGACCTGCACGATAATCTGGGAAGTTTGCTTGCCACACTAAAACTCAATTTTCAAAGCCTGAAAAAACAAGATGTAAACAACGATGATGCTGATAATTTATTTAACAAAACCGACGAATTAATAGAAGAAGCTTATCAAAAAGTACGTACCATTGCTCATACTAAAAATGCAGGCGTAATTGCTAACCAAGGATTGCTGCCGGCTATTAGAAACATTGCTAATAAAATGAATATTCCAGGAAAACTTGCTGTTGAAGTTATTCCGTTTGGACTTGAAGAACGCTTAGAAAATGCACTCGAGGTAACCATTTTCAGAATGATACAAGAATTACTAACCAATGCCATAAAGCATGCTAATGCTACAGAAATTAGTATTCATCTTACGCAACATGATGATAGTTTAAATATCATCATAGAAGATAATGGCGATGGATTTAATTATAAAAAAATAGATAAGAAAGATGGTATGGGATTAGCCAATATTGAAAAGAAAGTGGAACAAATGGGAGGCGTTTTCACTATTGACAGCACTGAAAAAAGAGGCACTTCTATTTTAATTGATATACCCTTATGATAACACTAGCTATTGCCGAAGACCATCAGGCACTTATAGATGGCATGAAGTTATTTTTTAAAAACGAAGCAGACATTATGATTGTGGGCGAATCCAATGATGGTGAAGAGCTTATTGAATTGGTAAAAGCCAAAAGACCAAGCGTAGTCATCACAGACATACGTATGCCAAAATGCGACGGTATTACAGCAACCCGAATCATCAAAAAACAATTCCCGGAAACAAAAATTATCGCTTTTAGCATGTTTGAACAAGATGAAGCTATCGAACAAATGAAAGCCGCTGGAGCTTCTGGTTATATTATGAAAAATTCCTCATTGCAAACCGTAATCGATGCAATCAGAACCGTGGCCAGAAACGAAACTTTTTTTGACGATGCTATTTCCGCAAAAGATTCCCAAACCAAAGAAGCTATTATCTTAAGTTCTCGTGAAAAAGAAATTCTCCGATTAGTTGGCGAAGGTAAATCTTCTCAAGAAATCGCCGATACTTTAAACATAGGAAAATCAACAGTTGACACACATCGCAAGAACATTATAAAGAAATTTAACATTACAGGAAAAAACGATTTATTGCGATTTGCTGTAGAACGAAAATACGATTTCTAACCTCAAAAGGTGTCATTAAAAATAAATTAAAAATCCCCATTGATGGGGATTTTTTTGTGATTTCCTTTTTCGAACTTTGAAACGTTATTATAACATAATTATAACAAGTGGTTTAAATTAGAAATCCTGCCCGAACAATCTCATAGTGGTATTTGAATTTTGAATAGGGCAGGTTTTTTATAATTAGAAATTGAAAAAGGCAGGTAAGTTATACGATGAAACTTCCAAAAATTAATTTAAGCATTGATGAACGCAACGTGCTGATTAAATATCGGAAAACAGTAATCATTATCATCAAAGTTGTTATAGTGTGGTGCGTGATAGTCGTTTGTTATGAGCTTTACCTGATGATGAAAAACTAATTTTAGTTATAGGAACTATGAAGACTCTAAAAATTGATACCAAAAACATGCTAACTGCAGCTGATAAAACAACAAGTATTATTATCAAAATCCTTTTAGTATTCAGCATAATTTTAGTAGGATGTGAATTATATATATTGTTGAAATTATAATTAAAATTCCTTCAACCCTCTTGCTTTTTTAATTTGAGACGATTACTACTACAAGAGGGATTGTGAGGAAATACCAAGAACAAACAACACCCGAGGCACATCCGAACTGTATGGAGCGCAGCGGAATAAAAAAATTCAGAAATCATGAGTTGGAACAAAGTAGAAAACAATTGTAAAGCCATATATGAATACCAATTCATTAATGGAACCAAACCAATGGAACGAAGAATTTTAATACAAGTTATAGCAGAAGAATTTCCCGATTTACCACGAGTGCGAATTGCTTATGCAGTTGACAGATGTATCAACTCCGTAGCCGCACCTATGAGTCCGAACACTTTTTTAACTTTTGTACAAAGTTATTTGAGATAAACCGGTAAAAACACTTCAAATTACCATTCAAAAAATAGTTTTAGAGAGGTAAATCAAACTCTGCTGAAATAAGAAGATAAAACAACATTGATTATATTTGCTAAAAATATAATCAAATGCAACACATTATCGACCGCTTTATAAGCTATGTCACTATTGATACTGAATCAGACCCAAATTCTGACACTACTCCAAGTACAAAAAAACAGTTTGATTTAGCTAATAAGCTGGCTGAAGAACTAAAAACCATAGGCCTTAAAGAAGTCACAATTGACAAACATGGTTATATCATGGCGACCTTGCCTTCTAATGTTGACCACGAAGTTCCAACGATTGGTTTTATTTCTCACTTCGATACAACTCCTGATTTTACAGGTAAAGATGTAAAGCCTCAAATAATTCCAAACTATGATGGTGGTGATATTGTTTTAAACAAAGAGGAAAATATCGTTTTATCGCCAAATTATTTCAAAGATTTATTACTATACAAAGGACAAACTCTAATCACAACCAATGGTTTAACGCTTCTTGGTGCCGATGACAAAGCCGGTATCACCGAGATTGTAACTGCTATGGAATATTTGGTCAACAATCCACAAATTAAACACGGAAAAATTCGGGTTGGATTTACTCCCGATGAAGAAATTGGCCGTGGTGCCGATTTATTTGATGTAAAAAAATTTGGTGCCGATTGGGCATACACTATGGACGGAAGTCAGATTGGCGAATTAGAGTATGAAAATTTTAATGCTGCCGGTGTAAAAATTACCTTCAAAGGAAAAAGTGTGCATC
This sequence comes from Flavobacterium anseongense, assembly GCF_021608185.1. Classification (GTDB taxonomy): domain Bacteria; phylum Bacteroidota; class Bacteroidia; order Flavobacteriales; family Flavobacteriaceae; genus Flavobacterium; species Flavobacterium anseongense. Next base: position 34,084 of record NZ_JAKIHN010000001.1, read on the forward strand.
CTGGTTATGCTAAAGGAAAAATGATAAACTCCATGCTTATTGCTAACGATTTTATCAATGAATTACCTAAGCATGAAACACCACAGGAAACCAAAGGTTACGAAGGTTTCTTTCACGTAACCGGAATTTCGGGAAGCATTGAAGAAACCAAACTGGATTTAATCATTCGTGACCACGATATGAAAAAATTCAAAAAACGCAAAGAGTTAGTTCATGATATTACGAAGAAATTCAACAAAAAATTCTCAAAACAATTTGGTGAAGATATTGTAATCACAACTATCAAAGATCAATATTATAACATGAAAGAAAAGGTTGAACCAGTAATGTTTATTGTTGATTTGGCTGAAAAAGCTATGAAATCCTTAGACATAAAACCGTTGATAAAACCAATTCGTGGTGGAACTGATGGATGCCGATTATCTTATATGGGGTTACCATGCCCTAATATTTTTGCCGGCGGACATAACTTCCACGGAAAATATGAATATGTTCCGGTAGAAAGCATGCAAAAAGCAATTGATGTCATCATCAAAATCGCTGAACTTACCGCTACTACTGATTTTTCAAAAACAGAAAATAAGAAGTCTAAAAAGAAAAATAGTGATTAGACATGACCGAAAAAAAAACTTGGGATAAAACCAATCAATGGGGTGAAGAACTTGCCTTGTTGCGCGAAATTATTCAAAAAACCGAGTTGGTTGAAACCAATAAATGGGGTGGCGAAGTCTATACCATCAACAACAAAAATGTATTGGGAATTGGTGGTTTCAAAAACTATTTTGTTATTTGGTTTTGGAATGGTGTGTTTCTAAAAGACGATGCCAAAGTCCTGATCAACGCAAATGAAGGTGTGACCAAAGGTTTGCGGCAATGGCGGTTCACTTCCGCTGACGATGTTAATGAAAAACTGGTTTTGCATTATATCAACGAAGCAATTGCCAACGAAAAAACCGGTCTTGTAATAAAACCCGAGAAGAAAGAAGCAATGAAATGTGATTTCTTTCAAAGAGAACTCAATAAAGATTCAAAGTTGAAGATTGCTTTTGAAAAATTCAGTCCATACAAACAAAAGGAATTTTGGGAATTTATGGCAACTGCCAAACAGGAAAAAACCAAAATCACAAGATTAGAGAAAATCAAACCAATGATTATTGATGGAGTTGGCTTGAATGATAAATACAGATAGGAGAAATTCCAATTTTTAAAAACCAAAACACAAATAAAATCCAATAAAAAAATCCCAAATTCCAATATAGGAGTTTGGGATTTTTTATTTGAAATCTTTTTGGAATTTGAAATTTTAGTTTTGGAATTTATAAAAAAGCTTACGCTTTTTTATTCAACGCTGCTGTCAATTCTAACGAAATAGCAGAACGCTCAATTTTAAGTTTTCCTGACATGGTTTCTATTACCACTGAGGTTTCTGCCAACTCAGCAATTTTTCCGTGGAAACCACTTTTAGTAATGATTTTATCACCCACTTTTAAACCTGCCTCGAATTCTTTTTCTTGTTTGATTTTCTTTTGTTGTGGTCTAATCATAAAGAAATAGATAACCACAAACATTAATAAAAACGGTAAAAATTGACCTAGTTGTCCCATAATAATTGATTTATTTAGCCTTTTTTAGGCACTTTGATGTTAGCTTTAATTGTTAATATTTTGTTTTCTTCTTTGGTGTTGCAAATAATAGTTACCGTTTTGGATGTTATACCTTGCTTTCCTGCTGAAGTAAACCATACATGTATTTTTCCCGATTCACCAACCTTTATAGGTGTTTTTGGGTAATCCGGAACAGTACAACCACAAGAACCTCTTGCAGATGTAATTATCAAATCGGCTTCGCCAGTATTTTTAAAGGAAAAATCATATACTGCATTATCTCCTTGTTGGATGGTACCAAAATCATGCTCCTCTTGGTCAAAACTCATTATTGGATATTTCCCGTTTGCAGGAACCGATTTTGACGGATTTGAAAGATTAACATTATCGGTTGGCTGATTTGTTGGAATCGTTTCGGTATTTTCTTTTTTACAAGCGGTTGCTATTATGAACAAACCTAGTAAAAACAATAAATTGAATTTTCTTGTCATCATTTATAATTACATTAAACCTCTTCCTGTTTTTTGTATTTTATTTTCGCTTTGAAATTCTTTGACCAAATTATCTAAAATTCCATTGATAAAAATACTGCTTTTTGGTGTTGAATATTCTTTAGCTAATTCCAAATATTCATTGATAGTCACTTTGACCGGAATTGATGGAAATTTTAAAAACTCACAGATTGCCATTTTCAAAATGATGGTATCGATTTCTGCAATTCTGTCTGCATCCCAATTTGGCGTTTTGTCAATGTATTCTTTAGCCAATTCTACTTCATTAAGTACCGTCTTTCTGAACAACAAACTCACAAATTCCTGATCTTCCTGATCTTTGTATAATTTGGCTACTTTAAATTCGGCACTTTCAGAAACTTGTTTCAACTGCTTTTGAATTTGAGTATTCACTACCGGAATATCATCAATCCAGGTTAATTTATTGTCTTCCAGATATTCGTATAACTTCTCATTTGGAGCAATCAATTCGGTAAACATAGCTGCCACAAATTCTTTATCTTCTTCAAAAGAACTTTTCTTGGTGCTCATGTACTTTTCATACAACGAACTTTGTTTAATTTCATTAAGTAAAATCAAAATATAGTCATCGTTCATTGACCAGTTTGTAATTTTCCTTTTTTCTAAAGCGATGCTCAACGAATTGCTTTCTTCCAATAATTGAAAAACTGCATTGTTGACAAATTTTCTGTTGGGATTTTTTTCTTCCGGTGTAGCTAAATGCTTTTTGCTCGAAGCTTCTAAAAAGACAATTTCTTTTTTTCTGATTTCAACCAATGAAGACACCATGATTAAATACAAATCCTGAATACTATCGATACTGTGAAGCAAAAACTTTTCTTCTTTTTCAATATCATCAGAACTTTTTTGATGCATCGCGTAGATTGACTGCATCACTTTAACTCGAATATGTCTTCTGTTTAACACGGGTAAGAACTTTTAAAATTAACAAAGCGAAAGATAATCTTTCGCTTTGCAAAAATAGTAATTATTTTATTTTGAAACGGCTTTATTTAGCAGCGTTTTCTTTTTTTCTTTGAGCAATTCTGTTTTCTGCAATTTGCATTGCTGCTTGTTGTGTTGTCAAATTATTTTTATCAGCAAAACCAAAAATCTCAAGCGTAGTATTGTAGATGTTCTCTGTTTTTTTGATGGCTTCACCTTCGGCATACTTAACCAATTCACCATAAACATTGATAATTCCACCAGCATTAATCAAGAAATCGGGTGCATAAGCAATGCCTCTTTCTCTTAAAATTGGTCCGTGAATGGCTTCAACAGCTAATTGATTATTGGCAGCACCAGCAATTACTTTGGCTTTAATTTTATAAATAGTATCATCATTGATTGTTGCACCTAAAGCACAAGGCGAATAAATATCAACATCTGCAGCATATAAATCAGCTCCTGTGAAAATTTTGGCTCCGTATTTTGCTACCATGTTTTCCATTTTGTCCTGATGAATATCGGATACATAAACAATGGCCCCTTCTTTTGTCAAATGACTAATCAATGTTTCTCCAACATGACCGTTTCCTTGAACCAAAACTTTTTTTCCGGCCAAGTTATCTGAACCAAACTGGTACATTGCAGCAGCTTTCATTCCCATGTAAACACCGTAAGCAGTTACCGGAGAAGGATTACCCGAACCACCTTTTTCAATAGAAATTCCGGTAACAAAGTTAGTTACTTCATGAATTCTGTCCATATCTTCAGTAGTAGTTCCAACATCTTCAGCAGTTATGTATTTTCCGCTTAGCGAATTTACAAACTGACCAAAACGTGTAATCATTTCCGGAGTTTTATCTGTTTTGGCATCGCCAATAATTACAGCTTTTCCGCCACCAAGATTCAAACCTGTTATGGCAGACTTATAAGTCATTCCACGTGAAAGACGTAAAACATCATTCAAGGCTTCCCATTCGTTTGCATAATTCCACATTCTTGTACCTCCAAGTGCCGGTCCCATTACCGTATTGTGGATTCCGATAATTGCTTTTAATCCTGTATCTTTGTCATTACAAAAAACAATTTGTTCGTGATTATCAAAAGATAGCTGACCAAAAACGGGATCCATTTTTTTAAGCTCTGCCGGTGTAGTGATTTCTGATGTCATTTTGTTAATGTATTAATTAAGGCTTTTTAAAAAAGTCCGTACAAAATTAAAACTTTATTCAATAAAATTCACTAAAATCAAAAATAATTAGCAATTTGTTAATAAAATCAATTTAAATCAAGAATATAATAATTTAAATGTTTTTAACGATTTAACACTAAACTGTTTTTAAAATTCCATTTTGTAGATTTTCAATGAAAGAACTTCAGTATTTAAACAAATATTTTGTCAAATATAAATTCCATTTTTTATTAGGAATTATTACCACCATTGTAGCACAAATTTTCTCACTCTTTACTCCTAAGCTCATTAGCAAATCTTTTAAAGTCATTGAAGATTTTTATAAAAACGGTTTGAGTAATGAAGCAGTTAAAACCGAATTAATTCAAAATATCTTTTGGATTATTGGCACCACTTTAATTGCCGGTGTTTTAACTTTTTTGATGCGACAAACGTTAATTGTAATGTCGCGTCATGTTGAGTTTGATTTGAAAAATGAAGTCTTTAAACATTATGAAGTTCTGGATCAGAATTTTTACAAACGCAACCGAACCGGAGATTTGATGAACCGTATCAGTGAAGACGTTGGAAAAGTCAGAATGTATGTTGGACCGGCAGTAATGTATACCATCAACACATTTATCCGATTTACTGTTGTCATTATATATATGTATAATGTTTCGCCACTACTTACATTATATACTATTCTCCCTTTGCCAATTCTTGCCTTTATCATTTTTAAATTAAGTCAGGAGATCAATAAGAGAAGCACAATTTTTCAACAATATTTATCAAAGGTTTCGAGTTTTACGCAGGAAATATTCTCCGGAATTCGTGTCGTAAAAGCGTATGCATTGGAAAATCAATATCAAAACAATTTGAATGATTTGGCCAAAGAAAGCAAATCCAAAAGTATGAGTTTGGCCGGAGTTCAATCGCTTTTTGGTCCGTTAATGTTGGCTTTGATTGGTGTAAGTAATCTGGTTGTGATTTATGTTGGTGGAATAATGTACATCGACGGAACCATAAAAAGCATTGGAACCATTGCCGAATTTATTTTGTATGTGAATATGCTGACTTGGCCTGTGGCTTCAATTGGCTGGGTTTCTTCATTGGTTCAGGAAGCCGAAGCTTCGCAAAAAAGGATTAATGAATTCCTAAAAATTGAACCTGAAATCAAAAACAAAACCACAGAGAAAACAAACATACAAGGCAATATCGAATTCCGAAATGTGACTTTCACTTATGAAGATACTGAAATTACTGCGTTGCAAAATATTTCATTCACAGTAAAAAGAGGCGAAACTTTAGCGATTTTAGGAAAAACAGGTTCGGGAAAATCGAGCATTTTATCTTTGATTACAAGAATGTATGACATCAAAGACGGAACGATAACTATCGATGGCCAGAAGATTGATGAAGTCAATTTAAATGACTTAAGAAACAGCATTGGCATTGTCCCACAGGATGCTTTTCTTTTCTCGGACACGATTAAAAACAACATCAAATTCGGAAAAGAAAATGCCACCGACGAAGAAGTAATTAATGCTGCAAAAAAAGCAGTGGTCCACAACAATATTGTTCACTTCAAAAAACAATACGAAACCATTTTAGGAGAACGTGGCATCACACTTTCGGGCGGTCAAAAGCAACGTGTTTCTATTGCGAGAGCAATTATCAAAAATCCGGAAATACTATTGCTTGACGATTGTCTTTCGGCTGTAGATACCGAAACTGAAGAACAGATTTTGAATAATTTATTGGAAATTTCTAAAGACAAAACGACCATTATTGTAAGCCACCGGGTTTCTTCAGCAAAAAATGCAGACAAAATAATTATCATCGACGAAGGACAAATCATCCAAGAAGGCACTCATAATCAATTAGTAAACCAAGACGGTTATTATGCCGAATTGTATGCGAAACAACTTTCGGAAAAAGAATTAAATTAATTGTTGTTTGGTAACGAAAAATTTACCATTTTTGAACTGTATAGAAACACTACTAATTGACCGAAAGAATATGAGAGAAAATGATATGTTAGAAAAAGATGAGATTTTTTCTAAAGTTTTAAGAGCCGGAAGAAGAACTTATTTCTTCGATGTGAGAGCAACAAAAGCTGATGATTACTACATAACCATTACCGAAAGTAAAAAATTCACAGAAGAAGATGGTTCTTTTCATTTCAAAAAGCATAAAATTTATTTGTACAAAGAAGACTTCGCTGCTTTCTCTGAAATTTTAGAAGAAATGACCGCTTATGTTTTGAACCACAAGGGCGAAGAAGTAATCTCTGAAAGACATCAAAAGGATTTCAAAAGAGAATACCAACAAGAAACTACGGAAGAGAAACCAACTTCAGAAAAAAGTTTTACCGATATTGATTTTGACGATATTTAATAAAAGTAAAAAGGCATAAGCCAAAAGGAATAAGTCCAAAGCTATTTAGTTTTGGGCTTTTTTTATTTTTAACCAACTCTCAAACCGTTTTCCACTTTCAAATCTGAAGAAAGCAAAACAATATCATCTTCGTTTACCGAACCCAAAACCAAACATTCGCTCATAAAATTGCCGATTTGTTTCTTAGGGAAATTCACAACAGCAACAATTTGTTTCCCTACTAAAGCTTCTTTTGTATAACGCTTTGTGATTTGTGCCGAAGATTTTCTAATTCCGATTTCTGCCCCAAAATATATCGTCAATTGAAATGCCGGTTTTCGTGCTTGTGGAAAATCATTGACTTCAAGTATGGTACCAATTCGCATTTCAACTTTTTCAAAATCCTGCCAGGAAAGGGTTTGTTCCATAAAAAACGTGTTTGTAAAGTTTTTATATAGTTATAAATGTAGTAAAAACATTTTATTTTCTTAATTTTAAGAAATTATAAACTGCATAACCTATTAAATCCCGTTTTCTTTATGAAAATTGCACTTTTTACTAATGAATTTCCTCCTAACATATATGGCGGTGCCGGAGTTCATATTGATTTTCTGAGTCAGGAACTAGCCAAATTAGGTGATGTTGAAGTACGCTGTTTTGGAAATCAGGAGGAACATTTAACATCAATGAACGTTTTGGGCATTCAATCTTCATTAACCAAAATGGAAGATGAAACCAATCCGCATATTAAGATGTTTCATAATTTGAGTAAAAATGTAGAAATGTCACAGCATACGAAGCAAGCCGATGTTGTTCATTGCCATACTTGGTACACACATTTGGCCGGAATATTTTCACGCGAATTGTTGCAAGTACCTTTAATTCTGACTACACATAGTTTAGAAACACATCGCCCATGGAAGGTAGAACAATTGGGTAATGGCTATTTTCTTTCCCGTTGGATAGAAAATCATGCTTACAATACTGCCGATGGTGTAATTGCAGTTAGCCAGCAAATGAAAACAGATGTGGTTGAAGCTTATGGCATAAATCCTGAAAAAGTAACGGTAATTCATAACGGTATTGATCCTGAATTTTACAAACCCACTTTTGATAATCAGTTATTAGAAGAACACGGAATAAATCCGGCGATTCCTTTTGTGCTTTTTGTAGGTAGAATTACGCGTCAAAAAGGAATCTCACAATTGATTTCGGCGGCAAAATATTTTAATAAAAATTGTCAAGTTGTATTGTGCGCAGGTGCACCGGATACGCCTGAAATAGCTAAAGAAACTGAAGAACTTATTGCCGATTTAAAATCGCAACGCGACGGAATAATTTTAATTTCAGAAATGCTTCCGCGCGAAAAAGTCAAAGTGCTTTACAGTCATGCCCGAGTTTTTGCCTGTCCATCGCTTTATGAACCTTTTGGCATTATCAATTTAGAAGCGTTATCGTGCGAAACTCCCGTTGTTGGAAGTGCTGTTGGAGGAATTCCGGAAATAATTCAAGAAGGAAAAACAGGCTATTTAATCGAATTGGAAAGCATTTCCCGAACCGATTTTAATCCAAAAAATCCTGAAACATTTCAAAAGAATTTTGCAGCTAAAGTCAATCTTTTACTAGAAGATGACCATCTGGCAAACCAAATGGGAAAAGCAGGACGACAGAGCGTTTTAGAAAAATTCAGTTGGGAATCGATTGCCAAAACGACCTTTAACTATTATGAGCAAGTAATTGCAAGATTTGAAAAAGAAAAAGCTTAATTTACATAACAATCAAACGTTAATTTTACCATGATAAATAAAAGTACATTAGCCATTATTTTAGGTGGCGGACAAGGTTCAAGATTATCACCATTAACCGAAAGTCGTTCAAAACCAGCCGTGCCGATTGCGGGAAAATATCGTTTAGTTGATATTCCGATTTCTAATTGTATTAATTCAGACATTAAAAGGATGTTTGTTTTAACCCAATTTAATTCGGCTTCCTTAAACCAACACATCAAAAACACCTATCATTTTAGTCATTTCAGTCTGGCTTTTGTCGATATTTTGGCGGCAGAACAAACGCCTGATAATCCAACATGGTTTCAGGGAACAGCCGATGCGGTTAGACAATGTATGACTCATTTTATGAATCATGATTTTGATTATGCTTTGATTTTATCGGGCGACCAATTGTATCAAATGGATTTTAATGAAATGATTAAAGCTCACGAAAAAAGCGGTGCTGACATTTCAATCGCAACCTTACCGGTAACTGCCAAAGAAGCACCGGAATTTGGAATTCTGAAAACGGATTCAGAAAATTTTATCTCATCATTTATTGAAAAACCAAATGTGAGTTTACTTCCCGAATGGACTTCAGAAGTGAGTGAAGAGTCAAAAGCGGAAGGAAAACTTTATTTAGCTTCGATGGGGATTTATATTTTCAATAGGGAATTGTTAGTTGAGTTAATGAAAAACCCCGATACCAAGGATTTTGGAAAAGAAATCATTCCACAAGCAATTGGAAAACAAAAAATATTGAGTTATCAATACGAAGGATATTGGACAGATATTGGAAATATTGATTCTTTTTTTGAAGCTAATTTGGGCTTGACGGATGATATTCCAAAGTTCAATTTATTCGATAATTCCAGTAAAATTTACACGCGTGCAAGGGTTTTGCCACCATCAAAAATTACGGGTGCCTCTACAGTCGATAAATCTGTTGTCGCCGAAGGTTGTATTATAAACGGTACCACTATTGAGCATTCAGTAATTGGAATTAGAAGCAGAATTGATTATGGTTCATCCATTATAAACTCTTATTTAATGGGTAATGATTATTATCAAAATATAGAAGAGATTAGGACGAACAATATGCATGGAATTATTAATATAGGCATTGGTGAACGTTGCTTTATTAACAATACTATTGTAGATAAAAATTGCAGAATTGGAAATGATGTTCGACTCAATGGCGGCAAACATTTAGAAGACACAAATACCGAATTGTACACCGTTAAGGACGGAATTATAGTGGTAAAAAAAGGAGCTGTTATACCCAATGGCTTTACAATATAAAGCTAATAAATCCCGATTGCTCGGGATTTATTTTTTTAATTCATTGTAACGTAGTTGTATATTTTTTGTCCAGCCGCATCATCTAAATGTGCTTTCTTTTGCATGCTTGCTACGATTGGTTTCCACTGTTCTGCAGAGAAATCTTTTGGATCATATAATTTATGACATTTGGCACAATTGTTTTCGTACAAACTTTTGCCTTCTGCCAGTTCCGGCGTCATTACTGTTGCTATTTTAACTTCAGCTGTTGGTTCTGTTTTCTTAACTTCTGTTGTTGGAACACTCGATTTAGACGCACAGGAATAAATGATTAAGGCTAGAACGGATAAGGCAAGTACTTTATATTTCATGTTTTTGTTTTTTGGTTCAAGTAAATATAAAAAAAATCCCAACAGTGAAACTATTGGGAAATTAATCTTAATTAAATCTTAAGGCCTGAGCACATCATGACTACTTCACATCCATCAATTCTACGTCAAAAACTAAAGTTGCGTCTGGTGGAATTACACCACCAGCACCGCTTGAACCGTATCCTAAGTAAGACGGAATAACAAAACGGGCTTTATCACCAACTTGCAACAAAGCAATTCCTTCATCCCATCCTTCAATTACATGTCCTTTTCCTAAAGGAAATTCAATTGGTTTTTTTCTTGGATAAGAAGAATCAAATGTTTTTCCGTTTTCTAATTGTCCGGTGTAATGAACTGAAACTGTTTTACCGGCTTCCGCCTGTTTTCCGTTTCCTTTTTGGATGAATTTATAACGCAAACCACTTGCTGTTTTTTCAAAACCGGCAGCCAATTTTTCCATTGCTTCTTCAGCTTGCTTTTTTGCTTCTTCAATTCTTCTTTGTCTTGAACCTTCAAATGTTCTGAAAGCTTCGATAGCATTCCATTTTTGAGCTTCTTCTCCTACTCTTACGATTTCAATACTGTCAATCAAATCACCTTGAGCAACGGCATCAACAACATCCTGACCTTCTATAACGTGACCAAAAACAGTGTGCTTTCCGTCTAACCAATTTGTTGGAACATGCGTTATAAAAAACTGTGAACCATTGCTTCCCGGACCAGCATTTGCCATTGACAAAACTCCCGGCTTATCGTGTTTTAAAGTTGGATGAAACTCATCGTCAAAGTTGTAACCCGGACCACCTGTTCCGATTCCTTGTGGACAACCACCCTGAATCATAAAATCGGGAATTACTCTGTGAAATTTTAATCCGTCGTAATAAGGTTTTCCCATTGGTTTTGCTGAATTTTCTAATTGTCCTTCGGCTAATCCAACAAAATTACCAACAGTTCCCGGAGTTAAATCGTGTGTTAGTTTTACTAAAATCGAACCTTTAGTTGTGTTGAATTTAGCGTATATTCCATTTTCCATAATCTGAATTTTTATTTTGTGGCGCAAAGATACTGCATAAAATTGTATTTTTGAATACCAATAAAAACGAAAAAAAATGAGTTCTATTTATAACAAAGCCGATAACGAAATTATTATTTCCAGAATCAATAATCTTTCTCCTGAAAGCAAAGCACTATGGGGAAAAATGACCGTTGATCAAATGCTTTCACACTGCCAGGCACCTATGGACTTTGCTTTTGGAAAAACTCCGATGAAAGCTAATTTCCTGATGCAGCTTTTAGGAAAAATGGTGAAAGGCAAAATGCTTAAATCAAAAGAGTTTAAGAAAAACAGTCCGACTGCTCCGAGCTTTATTAGAAAAGGAACTTACGATTTTGAGGAAACCAAGAAAGGGCTAATTGAAAGAATTAACCATTTTTCGGACTTAGGTCAAAAAGCTGTCAAGACTACCAAGCATCCTTTTTTCGGAGAAATGACTTATGACGAATGGAGTCAACTGCAAACCATGCATTTGGATCATCATTTAAAACAGTTTGGTGTTTAAAAATGTAAAGCCCTAGCCCAGATTGCAACGGCATCCTTTTTTATCCTGAACTTGTTTTAGGATCCTGAAACAAGTTCAGGATAAAAAAGATAGAGTGGAAAGCTGGAAACAGCTCCTCATTTCGACAAGCTCAATGTGACATTCTATTTTATATCTTTGCGCCATGCGGATAGACATTATTACCATATTACCGGATTTATTGCGAAGTCCTTTTGAAGGCTCAATCATGAAGCGCGCCATCGAAAAAGGATTGGTGGAAGTTCATTTTCATAATTTAAGGGATTATACAACGAACAAACAAAAAAGCGTTGACGATTATCCTTTTGGTGGTGGTGCCGGAATGGTTATGATGATACAACCCATTGATGATTGTATTACGCATTTAAAAAGTCAGAGAACTTACGACGAAATCATTTATATGTCGCCCGATGGTGAAACTTTGAATCAGAAGATGGCAAATACCGCTTCGATGTATGAAAATATCATTATTCTTTGTGGACATTATAAAGGTGTTGACCAGCGTGTTCGCGACCATTTTATTACCAAAGAAATATCGATTGGCGATTATGTTTTGAGTGGTGGCGAAATTGGCGCTATCGTTTTTTGTGATGCCATCATCCGATTAATTCCAGGCGTTTTATCCGATGAAACTTCGGCATTGACCGATAGTTTTCAGGATAACTTATTGTCGGGACCAATTTATACTCGTCCGGCAGATTATAAAGGCTGGAAAGTTCCCGAGGTTTTAACCAGCGGTCATTTTGCCAAAATTGAAAAATGGCGCGAGGATAAAGCGTTTGAACACACTAAAAATCGTCGTCCGGATTTACTGAAAGAATAAAATATGGAAAAACCAATAGTTTCTGCAATGCTTGCCTATGGAATGTCGGGCAAAGTTTTTCACGCACCTTTTTTAGAAACAAATAAAGGCTTTGAACTTTATGCTGTTTTGGAACGAAATCAAAATAAAGCAGTAAACGATTATCCCAAAATTATCAGTTTTTCAAAGATAACCGATTTACTTTCGGATGAAAAAATTGAATTGGTTGTAATCAATACGCCTAATGAAACTCATTTTGATTATGCTCAACAAGCTTTAAAAGCAAAGAAGCATATTCTAATTGAAAAACCGGCTACAACAACAGCTGAAGAATTTGAAACGCTTTTGGCGTTGGCTGAAAAAGTAAACCGCAAAGTATTTGTTTATCACAACAGAAGATGGAGCAGTGATATCATGGCTGCAAAACAAATCATCAATTCCGGAAAATTGGGAAATATTGTTGAAATGCATCTCCGTTTTGACCGATACAGACCCGAAATTGGCGTAAAATATTTTAAGGAAACTCCAATTCCAAGTAGCGGAATCTGGTATGATTTGGGTTCACATCTAATTGATCAGGCGATTTCAATTTTTGGAACACCAATACGTCATTTTGGAACCAAAAACAGCTATCGCGAAAATTCACAGGTTGATGATTTTGGATTTATGCATCTATTATTTCCGAATAAAGTCAATGTATTTATAACAACAAGTTTACTAATTTCAGATCCACAACCCGGAATTATTATACACGGAACCAAAGGAAGTTTTATTAAAGAATTTTGCGATGAACAGGAAAACCAACTTATTGAAGGCATGTCGCCTTTGCATCCTGAATTTGGTTTGGAAAAGCCAAATAAAGAAGGAAAATTGACTTATTATAATGATAAAGGAGAAAAAGTAACGGAATATATTACTTCTAAAAAAGGTAATTTCAATGCCTTGTTTGATGAAGTTTATCAAAGTATTCGTAACAACAAAGAATTTTCGGTTGATAATCAAGACATTATATTGCAATTAAAATTATTAGTTTAACTCAAAAAAACTCATAATTCATAATTCATAATTGATATTTCTTTTTTATCTTTGCCCCCACTTTGACCAACCTCTGGCGAAAACCGTGAATGTTGCTCAGATTTAAAACCATAATAAGTACAAAAATGGCAAATTTAGTAGATTTCGTTAATAACGAATTATCAACAAAAAAAGATTTCCCTGCGTTCGGTGCTGGTGATACTATCACAGTTTACTACGAAATTAAAGAGGGTGAAAAAACAAGAACTCAGTTTTTCAAAGGAGTTGTAATCCAAAGAAAAGGTGCTGGAGTAACTGAAACTTTTACAATCCGTAAAATGTCTGGTGCAGTTGGTGTAGAGCGTATCTTCCCGGTAAACATGCCAGCTTTACAAAAAGTAGAAGTTAACCAAAGAGGTAAAGTTAGAAGAGCTCGTATCTACTACTTTAGAGAACTTACCGGTAAAAAAGCAAAAATCAAAGAAAGAAGAAGATAATTCTAAACTTTCTATTCATAAAAAAAGTCTCGATTTTGTCGGGACTTTTTTTATTCTCTCAATTTAAATCTGTTATTTTATTAAATCGACAGTTTTTTAAACTTAAAATAACAATTTCACAATTCAAACGATTTCGCCAAAAACAAATAGCGGTTAGATGCGATTTCTTTATATTTGCATGCTTGAAAATGAGCATTTTCGTTATTAAAGCAATATAAACCTAACAATTCGAATAAATAATACTACTAATGACTCAAAATTCCAAAATTCATTACACGCTTACTGATGAGGCACCAATGTTGGCAACTTATTCATTTTTACCTATTGTACAGGCATTTACTGCACCCGCAAATATTGATATAGAACTTAGAGACATTTCACTGGCAGGAAGAATATTATCTAATTTTCCGGAATATTTAAAAGACAACCAAAAAGTAAGTGATGCATTGTCAGAGCTTGGTCAGTTAGCGACCACTCCGGAAGCCAACATCATAAAATTACCAAACGTTTCTGCTTCTATTCCGCAATTATCGGATGCTATAGCTGAATTACAAAAACACGGATTTGCAATTCCTAATTATCCTGACAATCCTAAAAATGAAGATGAAAAAGCAATAAAAGCTAGTTATGCCAAAGTATTGGGATCTGCCGTGAATCCGGTTTTGCGTGAAGGAAATTCTGATCGTAGAGCGCCAAAAGCAGTTAAAAATTATGCCAAAGCCAATCCACATTCAATGGGTGCCTGGTCTAAAGATTCTAAAACCAAAGTGGCCTCGATGAGTCAAGGCGATTTCTACGGGACCGAACAATCAGTTACTGTTGAAAATGCTGCTCAATTCAAAATCGAATTCATTGGAAAAGACGGTTCATCGAAAGAATTAAAAGGTTTATCTTCTTTAAAAGCAGGTGAAGTTATTGATTCATCGGTAATGAATTTAAAAGCGTTAAAAGAATTCGTTTCTGCAACAATAGAAGAAGCAAGAGCTGCCGGGGTTTTATTATCAGCGCACTTAAAGGCAACGATGATGAAAGTTTCCGACCCAATTATTTTCGGAGCTATCGTCGAAGTATATTTCAAAGATGTTTTTACAAAATATACTGATGTATTCAAATCATTAGGATATAAAGCTGATAACGGTTTAGGAGATTTATATGTTAAAATTGCTGGGCATCCGCAAGAATCAGAAATAAAAGCGGCAATTGATGCGGCAATTACTAACGGTCCGGCTATCGCAATGGTGAATTCTGATAAAGGAATTACAAATCTGCATGTTCCTTCTGATGTAATCGTTGATGCATCTATGCCGGCAATGATAAGAACATCGGGACAAATGTGGAACAATGAAGGAAAAGCTCAGGATACATTTGCTTTAATCCCAGACAGATCTTACGCCGGAGTTTATGTTGCTACTATTGAAGACTGCAAAACAAATGGAGCTTTAGATCCAAGAACTATGGGCTCTGTACCTAATGTTGGTTTGATGGCGCAAAAAGCAGAGGAATATGGCTCACACGACAAAACTTTCCAGGCAGTTGCTGACGGAACAATCCGTGTTACTGATGCAGATGGAAAAGTATATATGGAACAAATTGTTGAAACCGGTGATATATTCAGAATGTGCCAAACCAAAGATGCTCCAATTCAGGATTGGATTAAATTAGCCGTAAACAGAGCTCGTTTATCAGCAACTCCGGCTATTTTTTGGCTAGATGAAAACAGAGCGCACGATAGAGAAATCATCAAAAAAGTAAACCACTATTTAAAGGATTACGATACAAATGGATTAGACATCCGAATTATGAATCCGATTGATGCAACTAAATTAACTTTAGAAAGAATCCGCCAGGGATTAGATACTATTTCAGTTACAGGAAACGTATTGCGTGATTATTTAACGGATTTGTTCCCGATTTTGGAAGTTGGTACATCAGCTAAAATGCTATCAATTGTTCCGTTAATGAATGGAGGAGGTTTATTCGAAACCGGAGCTGGTGGTTCTGCTCCAAAACATATCGAACAGTTTATAGAAGAAGGCTATTTGCGTTGGGATTCTTTAGGAGAATTTTTGGCTCTTGGAGCTTCATTAGAGCATTTAAGTCAAACACAAAACAATCCAAAAGCTATGGTTTTAGCAGAAGCTTTGGATGTAGCTACAGAGAAATTTTTGGCTAATGACAAATCTCCCGCACGTAAAGTTGGACAGATAGACAACAGAGGATCACACTTCTATTTAGCGATGTATTGGGCTGAAGCCTTAGCAACGCAAACCAAAGACGCGGAATTACAAGCAAAATTTACTCAAATTGCAGCTGAATTAAATGCTAACGAAAGTACGATTAACGAAGAGTTAATTGGAGCACAGGGAAAACCACAAAACATTGGAGGTTATTATCAACCATCTTATGAATTGACTGAAAAAGCTATGCGCCCAAGCGGAACATTCAATACAATTTTATCGAAATTGGTATAAAACTAAATTTATATTTCATAAAAAAGCGGTCTCGTTACAGAACGAAATCGCTTTTTTTATTCTCCTAAAACATCAACTTTATTGATAATAATCGTAGCTTTTACATTAGTCAACAAGCCCGAAAGATTATTCCCTATAATTTCGCCCTTGTCATTAAAGATAGAAAACTGAGCTGTATTTGGCGAAACCATGCCTTCATTAAGTGCTTCAATTACCAATAGATTTTGACCGTTTCTAAGATTTAATTGAATTTCTCTATAACCTCTCTCTAAAGTAATTGCATCAAATATAACTTCGTCATTAAGAAAAATACGAACAACATCTCCATCGGGATCGCCGTAATCCTTAAGTGCAAATTTTGCAATCGTTGTTGAACATTTATAAGTTGCTAAAAGATAATCTTTTTTATAATAATCATAAATTTTACCATCCTCAACTTGCTTGTTCATTTTATCTGTATAGACTTTAGCCGGACTATCAAATTGTTCTTTTTCAAAAATGCTTTTTTCTTCTTCAGGTTTTTTCTTTAGTAACGAAACACTTTCTCCTAATTTGTCTTTTTTATCAAAAATACTTGGATAAGTTATTGCCTTTGAAGAAGTCGGAGAAACGTTGCCTTTCGGATTTGAAATTGGTGCAATTGAAATTGTCTTCTTAGGCAACTCAAATTGAGAGAAACCTTTGAAGGAAACAATTACTATAAATAAAAAAGCAAAACCTGCTTTCATGAACCGTTTATTTAGGTTGTAAAAGTATCTAAAATCAAATCAAAAAAACCTTGTAATTAACCAAAAGTTAACAAATTATACTGACTTTTAAACTAAATTTGTTAAGACAAACTCTCAATACACAATTAAAAATTATGTTGAAAAAAATAAACCTGCTTTTTTACTTAGTATTGATTCCAACTGTTTTATTGGCACAAAAAAAGCATACCATCAGTGGGACCGTTTTTGATGACAAGAATAAAGAAACACTTATTGGCGCTTCGCTTTATATTGAAGAAACCAAAACAGCTTTTAGTACAAATGAATACGGCTTTTACTCCATAACACTACCTGAAGGCAATTATACATTGACAACAAGTTATGTTGGGTATATAAATTCTCAGGAAAAAATTTCCTTAACTCAAGATTTAAAGAAAAATATATTACTGACTGTCAACACACAAGTTTTAGATGAAGTCGTTATAGTTGAAAATAAGAAAAGAATAAACATCAAAAAACCTGAAATGAGTGTAAACAAACTCACTATTCAGGAAATAAAGGAAATGCCTGTTCTTTTTGGTGAAGTTGATATTATAAAATCTATTTTAACATTGCCTGGTGTTACCAATGCTGGTGAAGGACAATCCGGATTCAACGTTCGTGGTGGTGGCGCAGATCAAAATCTGATTCAGCTTGATGAAGCCACAATCTACAATTCTTCACATCTTTTTGGTCTGTTTTCGGTATTCAACCCAGATGCCATAAAGGACTTAAAACTTTACAAAGGTGGAATCCCTGCAAGATATGGCGGCAGATTATCTTCTATTTTGGATATTTATCAAAAAGAAGGAAATAAAAATAGTTTTCATGTGAATGGCGGAGTTGGACTGATAACCAGCAGAATACTTGCCGAAGGTCCAATTGTAAAAGACAAAGGTTCGTTTGTAGTAGCCGGAAGAGGCTCTTATGCTCATTTGTTTTTAAAATTAATTGATAACCCGAATTCGGCTTACTTCTATGATTTGAATACCAAACTCAGCTATTCTTTAAACGAAAAGAATAACATCTACCTGTCCGGTTATTTTGGCCGCGATGTTTTTCAATTGAGTGATAGCTTTAAGAATACCTATGGAAATTCTATTTTAAATTTACGTTGGAATCATTTGTTTTCCAATAAGCTCTTTTCAAACTTATCATTAATATACTCTGACTATTATTATGGATTACAATTGGATTTTATTGGGCTTAACTGGGAAAGCGGTATAAAAAATTTCAATCTCAAATACGATTTCAAACATTATTTAACCGACAAATTAAAGCTCACTTATGGGGTTCACGGGAATTATTATGAATTTAACCCCGGAACAATTAGTCCAACTGGTGAAGATTCAAGTATTAATCCCGATCAACTTGACAAAAAATATGCTTTTGAATCGGCTATTTATATGGATGCCGAACATGAGATAAGCGATAAAATTGCGCTTTCCTATGGATTACGCTTTAGTACTTTTCTGCGACTTGGACTGCAGACTTTAAATACCTATGAAAACAATCAACCAGTAGTTTTCAATCCGGAGTTTTCTATTTATGAAAGTGCCGAACCAAATGGTACCATCCATTACGGGAAGAATAAAACCATTGCTAAATTTGACAATCTCGAACCAAGATTTGCCATTTCCTATGCTATGAACGAGCATCAATCAGTTAAGGCAAGTTACAACCGAATGTCACAATACCTACATTTGATTTCCAACACACAATCTCCTACTCCTTTGGATGTTTGGGCACCAAGTGATCGATACCTGAAGCCACAATTACTTGACCAAGTAGCTCTTGGTTATTTTCAAAATTTTAAAGACGATGCCTATTCTCTGGAAGTTGAGACCTTTTTCAAAAAAATAAAAAACCGGGTTGACTATATTGATGGCGCTAATTTGATTGCCAATGAAGCAATTGAGAGGGCAATACTCAATGGAAAAGCAAGAGCCTATGGACTGGAAGTTCTATTCAGAAAAAATGAAGGCAGAACAACAGGTTGGTTGTCCTATACACTTTCAAGAACCGAACAGCAAGTACCGGGAAGAACTGCAGAAGAAACCGGAATTAATAATGGCAGATGGTACAAAACCGGCTTCGATAAAACGCATAATCTGGCTGTAGTGGGAAATTACAAACTCAATGAAAAATGGCGTTTTGGTGCTAATTTCATTCTCCAGACCGGACAGCCCGTTACTTTTCCTAATGGGCAATATGTTTATGAGGGAATTACAGTTCCAAGCTATACCAGCAGAAACAAGGAAAATCTTCCGGCCTATCACCGCTTAGATGTTTCTGCGACAATGACTCCCAGAAAAAATAAAGGTAGAAAATGGCAGTCTGAATGGGTATTTGGAATATATAACATTTACAACAGACAAAATGCGGCTTCCATCACATTTAGACAAAACGATGAAACTGCTGCTAATGAAGCCGTTCGATTAACCATATTCGGTTTCGTTCCGAGCGCAACTTATAACATAAAGTTTTAAAACATGAAAAAGATAATTCTACTCATTTTAATCATCATTTCTTTCACTTCATGTGAAAAAGTAATTGATGTGAGTCTTGCTACCGGTGAACCTAAATTAGTTGTGGAAGCCTCCATCAATTGGTATGAAGGAACCGATGGCAGTCAACAAAAAATAAGACTGTCAACAACTACAGATTATTTTGCAACCGAAGTCCCTCCGGTCACAGATGCTGTAGTCACTATTACAAACAGTCAGGGACAAGTATTCATTTTTGTACAAAATACAACTCCGGGAACTTACGTCTGTACTGATTTCACTCCAATCGTAAATGAAACCTATACGCTAACTATTTTGTATCAAGGAGAAACTTATACTGCCACAGACAACTTACTTGATACGCCACAAATCATACGAGTTGAACAAAAAAATGATGCCGGTTTTCTTGGCAATGAAACTGAAGTCAAATTCTTTTTCAATGATCTTGTCAACGAAACCAACCATTACTTTATAAAAATTGATGATCCTTATAAAGTGATTCCGGAGTACGGGGTAATAGAAGACCGATTCTTTCAAAATAACGAAATGTTCAGTTTATACTACAGTGAGGATTTAAAACCCGGTGATACACTGAAGTGTACTTTAAACGGTGTAACATTAAACTATTACAACTACATGAACATTTTATTGACCCAGACAGGCACGAATAGTGCAGGTCCTTTTTCGACTCCAACATCAACAGTGAGAGGTAATGTGGTCAATCGAACAAATTTTGACAATTTTGCATTGGGCTATTTCAGACTGAGCAAAACTTCTGTAAACGAATATATCATTCAGTAAAAAATACGAGGTACAAAGTACGAAGTGGGAAGTTAATAAAGTTTGACTTCGTACTTCCAACTTCGTCCCTCGTACTTTTTTATTACTTTTACACTTCGTACCTCCAACTTCTAACTTCGTACATTAAAATGTCATCACACCACATCGTTCGCGACGATCAAGAACCTGCTTTAATCATTGCCAATGGTGAAGCCTGTAGTTCTGAATTATTAGGACAATTGCTCGAATGGTCGCCTTTAGTCATCGTTTTAGATTCGGCTATTGAACGTGTTCTCGAATTGGGAATAAAAGTTGATGTGTTGCTGGGTGATTTTGACCGCGGCTTTGATGTCAATCATTACAAAGAAAAGCAATATCCAATCGAAATCGTGTATGCTCCAAACCAGGACAAAACCGATTTAGAAAAAGCATTTGATTATTTAATCGAAAAAGGGCACAAAGCAGCCAATGTTATTTGGGCAACCGGAAGACGCGCCGATCATACCATTACCAATTTAACGAATATTGTTGCCTACAGAAATCTCCTAAAAGTTGTGATTCTCGACGACCATTCTAAAGTGTATTTGCTGCCCACAGTTTTTGAGAAATGGTATACCGCCAACACCATTTTATCGTTAATTCCGATTGGAAAAGTTACTGGTATCCATACTAAAAACCTTTTTTATCCGTTAAACCATGAAGATTTAACTATTGGTTACCGAACCGGCAGCAGCAATCATGTAATCCAGGATGGAATTGTTTCCATCATTCACAAGGAAGGCGATTTGTTGCTAATGGAATGTTGGGACTAAGCCATTATTTACCTTATGAAAAACCCTAAAATAGAAATCACCGAAACTAAAGTGCTGTCCAACAACTGGTATACACTCCGAAAAGTAACTTACAATTATCTCAAAAAAGACGGAACTTGGCAAACACAATCGCGTGAAGCATATGACAGAGGAAATGGTGCCACAATTTTGCTGTATAATAAAAAGACAAAAACAATTATCCTCACACGTCAGTTCAGATTGCCAACCTATTTAAATGGAAATGAAACCGGAATGCTGATTGAAGCCTGCGCCGGATTATTGGACAAAGACAACGCCGAAGAATGCATTCGCAGAGAAACTGAAGAAGAAACCGGCTATAAAATTTCATCAGTTGAAAAAGTATTTGAAGTTTATATGTCGCCTGGTTCTGTAACAGAAATTGTCCATTTTTTTACAGCTGAATATACCAAAGACATGAAAGTCAATGATGGAGGTGGCATTGCCGATGAACAGGAAAATATTGAAGTTTTGGAACTTGATTTTGACGAAGCTTATGCCATGATTGCTTCAGGAGAAATAAAGGATGCAAAGACAATTATGTTGCTTCAGCACGCAAAAATTAATTTATACTGGTAGGGTAAATGTGGTGTGCAATTGTTTTCAGTGTAATTAATCAAGCATTAAATATACAATTCAAATTCAATCACTTTTATTCTACAATAATTCATAACAGCCATGAAACGTATTTTAACTCTTTTACTTTTAAGTTTATCGCTATATTCTTTTTCTCAGGAAGTAAATACCCTGCAAAATTCATTTTCAAAAGCAAAACTGGAACATAAAAAAGTATTGTTCTTCTTTTCTGGTTCCGACTGGTGTTCACCTTGCGTAAAATTTAAAAGAAGCTTCATCGACTCCGAAGCTTTTGCAGCATTCTCAGCTTCAAATCTTATTGTCTTTAATGCTGATTTTCCGAGACAGAAAAAAAATGCCTTATCCAAAGAGCAAACTTCAGAAAACGAAAAATTAGCAGAAAAATATAACCCAAACGGATTGTTTCCTTTAATTATTTTATTTGATGAAAATGGAAAAATAATACGCAAATGGGAAGAATTACCTCAGGAAACAGTTGCTGAATTCATCAGTAAATTGAAATAATCAGATAGTATGCAACTCAAAAAGCAAACCCGATTAATGGGAAATCAATTTGAATTCACATTGATTGAGCAAAACGAAATCATTGCTCAGGAACTTTTTGAAATTGCTATTGAAGAAATCAGAAGAATAGAAGCTTTACTAACCACATTTTCAGAAAAAAGCATAACATACACTATAAACCAAAATGCAGGAATCCAGCCTGTAGCAGTAACCGAAGAAGTTTTTCAATTGATAAAAAGAAGCCAGTTTATTTCTAAAATTACCCAAGGTGCATTTGATTTGAGTTATGGCAGCATTGATAAACGATTTTGGAATTTTGATTTGAATATGACTTCGTTACCCGATGCTGAAACTGCTAAAAAATCGGTTGCCCTAATTAATTACGAAAACATCATATTAGACGAAAATAATCAAACTGTATTTTTAAAAAACAAAGGGATGCGAATAGGTTTTGGCGGAATTGGAAAAGGTTATGCTGCGGAAATGGCAAAGAAAAAACTATTGGAAAATAATGTTCTAAGCGGAATTGTAAATGCTTCCGGAGATTTATCCGCTTGGGGTTATCAGGAAAATGGCGAACCTTGGACCATTGGCGTTGCCGATCCAAATCAGAAAAAATCGCTTTTCTCAACATTTAAAATTACCAACAAAGCTGTAGCAACATCTGGTAATTATGAGAAGTTTGTGCTTATTGACAACAAACGATATTCGCATACTATTGATCCAAAAACCGGTTTTCCTGTTTCGGGAATAAAAAGCGTTACCATTATAGCAGACAATGCCGAAATCGCAGATGCATTAGCAACTCCTGTAACTGTTATGGGAATTGCGGTTGGAATGGATTTCATCAACCAATTAAAAACCATAGGCTGCATCATTATTGATGATAATGACAAAACCTATTTTTCTAAAAATATTACTATCTCCTAAACAAAAAATATGAAGAAGTTTCTTTTAATCCTTGTCCTAACCTACTCGCTTTCTTCGTGCGAATCGGTTAAAGAATACCAGAAGGCAAAAATTAATGATGCTGAAATGGTATTAACATCCAAAAAAACCGAAAAATTCGAAAACACTTTTCAACTCTACAGAGAAGGCAGTTCGGGTGCTAATGGAGGCAAAACCGGTGGTGGTTGTGGCTGTAATTAATAATTTGACAAATGAAAAAAAGAGTAATTTCAGCAGCAATGCTTGCCCTAATGTTTTCTTTTCAGGCGAAAGCCCAAAATGATTCAATCGCAACAAACTATAAAAAACAAAAACTGAAAATTGAAGAAATCAATTTCATTTCGAGTTACTATACACAAGATGGAGACAATTCGGCCGTAACGGGTGGTGTTGGAACTGAAAAACTAACCGATATCGCAACCAATCTTGAAGTTATTTTATCGAAAAAAGATAAAAAGAATAACATTCATAGTTTTGATCTCAACCTTGGTGTAGACAGTTATACTTCGGCTTCTTCAGATAAAATTGATCCAAACTCCGTTTCATCAGCCTCTTATCAAGATGTTAGAGTTTATCCTTCTGCCGATTATAATTATACGAATTTGGAAAAGAATTATGGCTTGCATGCCGGCGTTTCTTTCTCAGCTGAGTATGATTATACGTCAATTGGTGCCAATATCGGATTTACAAAAACTTCTAAAGATAAAAATCGGGAGTTTTCAGTAAAGGGAATGGCATTTTTTGATACCTGGAAAGTAATCCTGCCCATTGAACTGAGGAACAATCCATCAGATAACGAAGCCGATCATTTGGATACAAAACCAAGGACTTCCTATAACTTAGGATTAACTTTGTCCCAAGTCATTAATAAGAAATTTCAAATTGCACTCTTAGCAGATTTAGGCTATCAGGAAGGATTATTAGCAACCAAATTCAACAGGGTTTACTTTGATAACCTGAGTGTAAACTCGGAAAAATTGCCTTCAAACCGTATTAAAATTCCGGTTGGTTTAAGAGCAAATTACTTTTTAAATGATCGAATTATTCTGCGTACTTTTTACAGATACTATTATGACAACTGGGGAATTAATTCACATACAATTAGTTTGGAACCAAGTATTAAATTAACCGCGTTTTCTTCCTTGTCATTGCCTTATCGTTTTTATGCCCAGAGTGAAGCCAAATATTTTAAGCCAATCTATCAGCATCAGGCAATTGATGAGTTTTACACCAGCGATTATGATTTGTCTAAATTCAGCAGTAATATGATTGGATTAGGCTATCACTTAACCGATAGTGATAAAGGTATTTTTAATATAAAACGAATACATAGCCTGGAATTGCGATATGGTTACTACACCCGAAATAATGGTCTGGATTCTCATATCATTACGTTAGCATTGCAGTTTAAGTAGTTAGCTTAAATATAAATTACAAAGTTAAAAGTATACTGATTTCTGCTTTTAACTTTGTAACTTAGCTACTTTGCAACTCAGCTACTTCAAAAATGAAATTCCAAGTCGTATCCGATTATAAACCTACCGGCGATCAACCACAAGCTATTGAGAAGCTTTCCAACGGAATTCTCAATAATGATAAATACCAGACTTTATTGGGTGTTACCGGTTCGGGGAAAACGTTTACCGTTGCTAATGTGATACAAAACATTGACAAACCAACTTTAGTTTTGGCACATAATAAAACTTTGGCAGCCCAATTATATTCCGAATTCAAACAGTTTTTTCCAAATAATTCGGTGCAGTATTTCGTTTCTTACTACGATTATTACCAGCCTGAAGCTTTTATTCCGGTAACGGGAACGTATATCGAAAAAGATTTATCCATCAATGCCGAATTAGAAAAGCTGCGTCTGAGCACAACTTCTGCCCTGCTTTCAGGTCGTCGTGATATTATTGTGGTTTCTTCGGTTTCGTGTTTATATGGAATTGGAAATCCGGTTGAATTTCAGAAAAATGTAATTTCGATTGCCAAAGGAGAAGTCATATCGCGTACCAAATTATTACACCGTTTGGTACAAAGTTTATACTCCAGAACCGAAGCCGATTTTACGCCTGGAACGTTCCGAATTAAAGGCGATACCGTTGATGTTTTTCCGAGTTATGCTGATGAACCGTATCGCGTGCATTTCTTTGGTGATGAAATTGAAGAAATAGAAGCCTTTGATGCCAAAAGTTCCAAAGTTTTAGAACGCTACGAAAAACTGAATATTTATCCGGCGAATATGTTTGTAACATCGCCTGATGTTTTGCAGGCTGCGATTTGGGACATCCAACAGGATTTGGTAAAACAAGTCGATTACTTCAAAGAAATCGGTAAACATCTCGAAGCGAAACGTTTAGAAGAACGCACCAATTTTGATTTGGAAATGATACGCGAATTGGGTTATTGCTCCGGAATTGAAAACTATTCCCGCTATTTAGACAGACGTCTTCCCGGAACACGCCCTTTCTGTTTGCTGGATTATTTTCCTGATGATTATTTGATGGTTGTGGACGAAAGCCACGTAACGATTTCTCAGGTTCATGCCATGTATGGCGGCGATAGAAGCCGGAAGGAAAATTTAGTCGAATATGGCTTCCGATTGCCTGCCGCAATGGACAATCGTCCGTTGAAGTTTGAGGAATTTGAAAGCATGCAAAACCAAGTCATTTATGTTTCGGCAACGCCTGCTGATTACGAATTAGAAAAATCTGAAGGAATTTATGTTGAGCAGGTTATTCGTCCGACAGGATTATTAGACCCAATTATAGAAGTGCGCCCGAGTCTGAATCAGATTGATGATTTAATAGAAGAAATTCAGGTAAGATGTGAAGCCGACGAAAGAGTTTTGGTAACGACTTTAACCAAAAGAATGGCGGAAGAACTAACCAAATACCTAACTAAAGTTTCGATTCGTTGTCGCTATATTCATTCGGATGTCGATACTTTGGAGCGTGTAGAAATTATGCAGGATTTGCGTAAGGGTTTGTTTGATGTATTGATTGGTGTGAATTTATTGCGTGAAGGTTTGGATTTACCAGAAGTTTCACTTGTGGCAATTTTAGATGCTGATAAAGAAGGTTTCCTGAGAAGCCATCGTTCGTTGACACAAACCGTTGGTCGTGCCGCGCGTAATGTAAATGGAAAAGCCATTATGTATGCCGATAAAATTACGAACAGCATGCAAAAAACCATAGACGACACCAATTACCGTCGCGAAAAGCAAATTGCCTACAATACTTTGCATAAGTTAGAACCAAAAGCACTGAACAAAAGTTTGGGAAGCGCTTTGGGAAGTAACTCGGTTTCTACACAATACTTTGAAGACAAAATTGCCAAAGCTGCCGAACCCGAAAGTTTGTATTTATCCAAACCTGAAATCGAAAAGAAAATCCGTGATGCCCGAAAAGCGATGGAAAAAGCTGCCAAAGATTTGGATTTTATGCAGGCTGCAAAACTTAGGGATGAAATTAAAAGTTTGCAGGAAAGAATCTCATAAAATAAAAGCCATGACAAAAACTATCTCCTATTTTCTACTTTTAATTTCACTTGGAGTTCATTCACAGGAATTAAAAAAAACTGAAACAAAAAAGAAGAATACAATTTCGGTTGAATTTTATCAGCCTATACAAAATTCGATAAGGGAATTTTACAATGATGATTGGGTAATAAATACTTATCCAACAGAAAAAAACAATTATTCCAGAAGCTCATTTTCAAATGCATTTGGAATCAGCTACGAAAGGATTAAAAACAATGCTGTTTTTAGAGTTCGATTGGGAATTACCATAAGAGACATCAAAGAACACCAGGATTTTGAAACTATAAATACAGCAGATAATTACAGAACAGAAGTCAATCAAAACTTCAAATACAACCAAAACCATATCAATGTTTTTGTAGGTATTGCCAAAAGAATTCATCTGGCCAATAATTTTGATTTTGATTTTGGAATCGACTTAGCTTCTATTTATTACCTGAAAGGAAAAAGCGATTATAGTTATTCTATTTATCAGGAAACCATTTCAGACAACAGCCCTTTGTATGAACAAACAATAACTGTTGATGATAGGATTGGTAATATTTATAGCTTTGGATTAGGTCCGGTTTTTAAACCACAATATAGCATTACCAAAAACTTAGTTGTTTCAGCCGAATTACAAGTCTATTTTATGAAAACATTTACCAATGATAAATCTACAAGGCTTGAGATAAGCGATAGAGTTGTTCCTCAGGAAAACATCACTGAACATGTTGAAATATATGGAGATATAAAATATGATGTAAATCAATGGAATTGGACAAAAGTTTCCCCTTTGATAAGAATTGGGTATCAATTTTAAGCATATGAATTATAATTTCAGAAAAGCTACTTTATTGGAAATCCCTCAAATATGGACTATCATTCAGCAAGCCATTGTCCGCAGAAAAAATGATGGAAGTCAGCAATGGCAAGATGGCTACCCAAATGAAAATGTAATTCGAACAGACATTGCAAAAGGCATAGGTTATGTTTTAAATGACAATGATACAATCGTAGGTTATGCTGCTATTGTTTTTAATGATGAACCTGCTTATCAACATATAAAAGGAACTTGGCTGACCAATGAAGATTTTGTAGTAGTGCACAGAGTTGCCATTTCTGATGCTTATTTAGGGAAAGGTTTGGCACAGAAAATTTTTCTTTTTACCGAAGATTTAGCAATAGATAACAAAATCTACAGCATCAAAGTCGATACTAATTTTGATAACATTCCGATGCTTAAAATTCTTGAAAAATTAGGATATACCTATTGTGGCGAAGTGATATTTAGAGGTGGAATCAGAAAAGCTTTTGAGAAAATAATTAATTAAAACCAAACGAAATGAACAAAAAACCTATTTTAATCGTGCTCGTAATCCTTAATTTCATGGTTCTTCTTGGTCAGCTTTGGCCGGAATTTGCTCCTCCGTTTGCCTCGATAGTAAATATTATTTTCCTGATATTCAGTTTACTTTTCTTTATTGGAGAAATTGTGAGAAAACCCAGAATTTAAGCCTACCGGCTGGATTAATTCAGTTGTTCCTGGAAAACTTCCAATAAAAATTCCGGAGAAATCATTTTGGTTGGTGAATCCTGCATCGCTTTCAAAACACGTTTAATAGCGTGTGGATTTAATCCCATGTTGATGCCAATTTCATGGATTTTGTTTTGTTCACGTTCGTGTAAAACGCCATCACAATGCATGAGTAAAGCCAAACGATAGAATTGTTGGATACGTTCAAACTCCGATTTAATGACAACAGGATATTCTTCCTGATGAAAAAGATTCATAAAATCGCCTTTGTCAACTTGAAGTTCTTCGGCAATCATGGTCAAAAAAAGATACTCTCTTTCATGCAGTCTTCCGTCAATAACAGAAAACGCAATCATTTCGGATAAAAGAGACAATCTTTCTTTGTAATCGTTCATGCTCATATAATTTTTCAGCTAAAATATAATTTTTTGTGAAATACTAATAATTTATTCATTTGAAATGCAATCTTTATGTTTCGTCATACGTTTTAAAAAATGATGAAAGGAATATTTTTGTACTTTTACTTCTTTAAAAAACGTAGTTCATGAATACTTTTAAAATGGCGCTTTTTGGTTTGTTGCTTACTTCTGTAACTGCATTTTCGCAATACAACGATTATTATAACTATAATAGATTAGGGCGCAATAATAGAGATATTGCCAGAGATTACTCAAACACCTCATCACAGCCTTCAGCGGAGCAAATTGAAAAAGCTAAAACTAAAAAAATTGATGAAATAATGGCTAACTTAAAAACGGAGTTAGCATTAGACGAACTTCAGGCTATTGCTATAAGAAATGAAATTGCTTCAAGTATTAAGAACATAGATATTGTCTCTAAAAAGGAATCATCTCAGGAAGAAAAATCAAAAGAAATAAAAGCACTTACGGATAGAACAGAAGCCACTATCAACTCTTATTTAAATCCGGCACAAAAAGAAAAATATAAAGCCTTAATCTCCGAAAGCAAGAGTAGCAAAAAAGACAAAAAAGATAAAAAGAATCGAGGCAATTCAGAAGCTTCGAAAGAACAGAGCGAAGCTAAAGACAAAACGGTCGAAGAATAAATCTAACAATTACCATTTTGAAACAGTTTTCAGCATTCCTTTTTTTATTTGTTCTTTGTACAGCAAATGCACAACAAAGCACAGCCAGTAAGCAAGTTTCTACATTTACGATTGATGCTCCACAACTAAAAATTTCGAAAAAAATTTGGGTGTATTTGCCAAAAAACTATACCACTTCCACCAAAAAATATCCTGTAATATATATGCACGATGGGCAAAATTTGTTTGACGCAAAAACTGCGGCCTACGGCGAATGGAACATAGATGAAACCTTAGACAGCATCAGCGCACAAGTCATTGTAGTTGGCATTGAACATGGTGGCGACAAACGAATAGAGGAATTGACTCCATATAAAAATGCCAAATATGGTGGCGGCAAAGCCGATGATTATTTGGATTTTATTGTCAAAACCTTAAAACCAAAAGTGGATGCAACTTACAGAACCAAAACTAATGCAAAAAACACAGCCATTTTTGGAAGTTCGCTTGGCGGATTGGTTTCGTTTTATGCTGCCATAAAATATCCTGATGTATTCGGAAAAGTGGGTTGCTTCTCGCCTTCTTTTTGGTTTGGTAGAAATGAAATGAATGATTTATTGACGAAAACCAAAGACTTTCATACCAAAGTTTATTTCCTCTGCGGCGATAACGAAGGTGATGATGATGTTATTCGCGATATGAAAAACATAGAACACTGGGTAAACACCAAACGTTGTGAATGCAAAAAACTAAACAAAGAAGTAATCGTCAAAGGCGGACAGCACAACGAAAAATTGTGGCGTGAGAGTTTTAAAAAGGCGTACCTTTGGCTATTCTAAAAAAGTAAAAAATGAATAACAACGATGTCTTTAAAAAACTACGTGTGGCCTTGCAACTTCGTGATGACCAGATTGTAGAAATTATGCAATTGGTAGATTTCAGGATTTCTACGTCAGAGATTGGAGCTTTTTTCAGAAATGCCGATCATCCAAAATATATGGAATGTGGCGACCAAGTGTTGCGCAATTTCCTAAACGGATTGGTAATTCATCTTCGTGGTACGAAAGAAAATCCAAAAAATGCTATGGATGTCATCAGGCAAAATCAGGAAATTGTTAAGAAAAATATAGCTGAAAAATCTAAAGTTGAGTTCAAACCGAAAACAGAATTCAAACCGAAAACGGATTCCAAGAAAAAACCATTCAATCCAAAAGATAAAAAGCAAACGCCAAAAGTTCAAGTTGTTGAAAAGGTTCAATATAAAAACGGAAAAAATAAAAAATAATTTTTTTATATTAGGGTAAAGTATATATTTACTTGTTCTTAAACCAATTAACCAAACCAAAACCAAATGAATTTATTTAGCAAAATTGTAATTGCAAGTTTCGCAATTATATCATTTTCTTGTGATAAAGAAAATGAAACAAATGCTTCTTCAAAAGCTACGACAACTGCTGCCATTACCGCAGTTACTCCAAAGAAATTTTTATTTGATGCTACTAAAGCCGAAACTGCAGGAAATGCGGATTGGGTTTTAGATGCTGATACTTCTCCGCAACGTTTCCCAACTCCGGCACAATCTAATGTTACAGCTACCACTACCGAAAGTTTTTGGCGTGGCGGATTGTCTGCATGGGGAATTGCATTAGCGAAATTAGGACATACAGTAGAAACCTTACCTTCGGGCACAGCAATTACTTACGGTGGAACAGGTGCACAAGATTTAAAAAACTATGATGTTTTTGTTGTGGATGAACCGAATACAAGATTTACAGCTGCACAGAAAACAGCTATCTTAAACTTCGTAAAAAATGGCGGTGGATTGTTCCTGATTGCAAACCATTCTGGTTCAGATAGAAATAATGATGGCTGGGACTCTGCTTCCATATGGAATGACTTAATGACAACAAATTCCGTAAAAACTAATCCATTTGGTATTAGCATTACTTTAAATAATATATCTGAAACTACTTCTAATAGATTGAGTGCAACAACCAACCCTATTTTGAATGGTTCTCAAGGAACTGTATCTCAATTGAAATATTCAAGTGGCGCTACTATATCTATTAACACAACAGCAAATGCAACAGCTCAAGGACTAATATGGAGAGGAAGTTCATCACAAGGTACGTCTAATATTATGTGTGCTACTTCCACCTTTGGAACAGGTAGAGTTGTCGTAATTGGTGATAGTTCACCTGCTGATGATGGAACCGGAGCAAGCGGTGACACACTTTATCCGGGTTGGACAGAATTAGCTTCACACGCAATATTGCATATGAATGCTTCTCTTTGGTTAGCGAAGTTGTAAAAACTTAATTATAAAAAATAAAATCCTGAGCTTTAACTCAGGATTTTTTTATTCTTGTCTTAGCCTTTTTTGTTCTCGTGCCAATAAGGTATTTTTCAACAACATTGCAATAGTCATTGGACCAACGCCACCAGGGACTGGCGTTATATAAGATGCTTTTTTGGAAACCGCATCAAAATCTACGTCACCTGTAATTTTGTAACCTCTTGGATCGGTTTCATCAGCCATACGTGTAATTCCAACGTCAATTACGACTGCATCATCTTTAATCATTTCGGCTTTCAGATAATTAGGAACACCAAGTGCTGTTATGATAATATCTGCTTGAGTTGTGATTTGGGCAATGTTTTTAGTATAGCTATGTGTTAGTGTAACCGTTGAATTTCCCGGAAATCCTTTTCTTCCCATCAAGATGCTCATTGGTCTTCCTACAATGTGGCTTCTACCAATGACAACTGTGTGTTTTCCTTTGGTTTCGACATTGTATCGTTCTAACAATTCCAAAATTCCAAATGGTGTTGCCGGAATAAAAGTGGTCATATCCAAAGCCATTTTTCCGAAATTCTCCGGATGAAATCCATCGACATCTTTACTTGGATCGATTGCCATCAAAACTCTTTGTGTATCAATTTGCTCAGGTAAAGGCAACTGAACGATGAATCCATCAATATTATCATCTTCATTGAGTTCGGCAATTTTTTTAAGCAATTCCGTTTCCGAAGTGGTGCTGGGCATTTTGACTAAAGTCGATTCAAATCCGACTAATTCACATGCTTTTACTTTGCTCCCAACGTAGGTTAAACTCGCTCCGTCATTCCCGACAATAACTGCCGCCAAATGCGGAACTTTTTCTCCGTTAGCTTTCATTTTGTTGACCTCAGCCGTGATTTCGGTTTTGATGTCGTTAGAGATTTTTTTTCCGTCTAATAATTCCATTTTGTATGTGTTGTGTTGTTGTTGTTTATAAAAAAAGACGCGATAAATCGCGTCTCTACTTATTATCTCATTCCGCCCATCATCTTCATCAGATTCTTTCCGCCACCACCTTGCATCATCTTCATCATTTTGCTCATTTGGTCGAATTGTTTCATCAATTGATTTACTTCTTCTATTTTTCTACCCGAACCTTTTGCGATTCTGGTTTTTCTTTTCATATCGATAATAGCAGGTTTGCTTCTTTCCTTTGGTGTCATCGAGTAGATAATGGCTTCAATATGCTTGAAGGCATCATCTTCTATCTCAACATCTTTTAGTGCTTTTCCGGCACCGGGAATCATTCCGACAAGGTCTTTCATGTTACCCATTTTTTTCACCTGCTGAATTTGAGCTAAGAAATCATCGAAACCAAATTCGTTTTTGGCTATTTTCTTTTGGATTTTTCTGGCTTCTTCTTCATCGTATTGTTCCTGAGCTCTTTCTACCAAGGAAACAACGTCACCCATTCCGAGAATTCTTTCCGCCATACGTGATGGATAGAACACATCGATAGCTTCCATTTTTTCTCCGGTCCCAATAAACTTGATTGGTTTATCTACAACCGATTTAATAGAAATGGCAGCTCCACCACGAGTATCACCATCTAATTTGGTTAAAATAACTCCGTCAAAATTTAATCTATCGTTAAAAGCTTTTGCTGTATTCACTGCATCCTGTCCGGTCATTGCGTCAACAACAAACAAAGTTTCCTGAGGTTTTACAGCAGCATGAACATTGGCAATCTCGGTCATCATCTCCTCATCAACTGCCAAACGACCAGCGGTATCTATGATTACTACATTAAAACCATTTGATTTAGCGTAAGCGATGGCTTTAAGTGAAATATCAACCGGGTTTTTATTTTCAGGTTCAGCATATACTTCAACGCCAACCTGACCTCCAACAACCTGTAACTGATTAATCGCCGCAGGACGATAAATATCACAAGCTACTAAAAGTGGCTTTTTATTCTTTTTAGTTTTAAGATAATTGGCTAATTTTCCTGAGAAAGTTGTTTTACCCGAACCTTGCAAACCCGACATTAAAATCACAGTTGGATTCCCCGAAAGGTTAATTCCTGTTGCATCACCACCCATTAATTCGGTTAATTCGTCTTTTACGATTTTAACCAACAATTGTCCCGGTTGTAATGTCGTTAATACATTTTCACCGATTGCTTTTTCTTTAACTTTTGTGGTAAAGTCTTTGGCGATTTTAAAATTAACATCGGCATCAAGCAAAGCACGACGTACTTCTTTCAAAGTTTCGGCTACATTGACTTCGGTAATTTTTCCGTGTCCTTTTAGGATGTGGAATGCTTTATCTAGTTTATCACTTAAATTATTGAACATAGGATGACTTTGCTTTTATGAAGTGCAAATTTAAGGATTTGATTTAGAAATTCTATGATAGAACAAATAAAAAAACCATCCTTTTTGGGATGGTTTTTAACTATTCTTTATTCATTTTCATATCCTCATTAATTCTTTGTAAAGACCAAAACATCTGTTCCGCCATTTCCACCGCTCACATCAATCAAAGAGATTGTTGTTTCTGTATGACTAACGACATCCCAATCATCGGTTAAATCGGCAAAATCGACCGGAGTTGTGAACGCAATATTAAAATCTAAATCACTGCTTGGATTATCATCGTTACTGTCGTCTGAAGTTACCGACCAAGTTCCGGTGTAAGTGTTGGTTCCGTTTGTTGCAGTCAATACATTTCCAGTAGCAAAGGTGAAATTATATCCTGTAAAATGATTGGTTTCATCAGTTCCTGAATCTATGTAACTGGTAACTCTCCATGTGCCACTTCTAGCCGTATTAATCACCGGTGTTGGGTCAGAAGAAGATGAGCTATCATCATCTGAGCTACACATTGAAGCGACATTCAACATAAAAAGGCAAAACAATCCCGGAATTAAAATTAATTTTTTCATATTTTTTAGTTTTTGGTTTTTAAAATTTTGTTTTGAGTGCGACCTCATTTATAGAACAAAAAAAAAACAGAATACCCTACTCAGAAATTCGAAATTTCCGGAAAATTTTCTGCCCTATATTTGATAAAGAATGAAAATAAAAAAACCAGCACAATGGCTGGTTAAAAAGTCTTTTAAAATTGTTACTGACTTACAAAGTAAATTTTAAGATAAAGAAAATCACAAAAAAGATTAAACCCCATATCAGAAACTGATTTACAAAATAATTAATTCTTGCTTTTTTGTTTGAGGCAATGCTTTCTGAGTTATCCTTGAAGTTTTCTTGTTGATTTAAAAACTTCTTATGAAATAATTTCATTTTCAGTTTTAATTTAGTTTTTTGTAAAATTCAAATAGTGATTATCACTTCCGTCACCGCTTTCATCTTTTAATCTTATGCTGGTAGCTGTAAACTCAAGTACTTTCCAACCTTCTTCCATTTCATCTAAAGCAGAACCATCAAAATGTAAATCAAGTCTATGATAACCACCACTTTCATCATGTATGTCCCAATCTCCATCAGTAATAATACTGTTTTTTATCGCAGTACAATTTCCGTTAGGATTAAAAGTAAAATTATAACCATTGTAATAATTCGTTTGGTCATTACCATCTCCGTAATAATACGAAACATACCACGAACCACTGGTCAAAACATCTGACAAGATTAAAGTTCCTGAGCTTGTACTACTACAATCATCGATGACACTTTCTATGGCTGACTCGAGTTGGGAATTATTGGCTACAGTAATAGTATCACCATCCGAATTGGTTAAAGTTATCGGGAACACAAATCCAACTATTTCGCCATCTATCAAATTATTTACAAAAGTATAGAGCTGATTATCATTCTGCAAAGTGACAGAACTTGCCACCTGATTATTAGAATTATAAATGTTAATTGAAATCGGATAATTAAAATTAATACAGGAAATGTTATGATAAAGACTATCATCTCCGTATTCTGCAAGGATAGTTTCAAATTCTGTTTCGTTTGCTACATCATGTTCCTGATAATTTGGATAAACAATCGTAATAGGAAAACCGAAGTGAACTATATCATCATCAGTACTGCTCAGATTTTTTATATCCTGAACTGTTTGAAAATCTGCGGCCGAAATCACATAAACATATTGACCATTAACCGTAACGTGTGCCGGTAATTTTATACTGCAATTACTTGTTCCGTCTAAAACATTATCGTCGGTTGTTTCATATTGAGAAACTCTGGAAATAAGTGATGTAATTGGTGATGATTTTGCAAAACTGTTTTGAGTATTAAGTCTAATAGTTTCTGTTTCGTCCTGACACGAAAAAAAAGCTAACACGAACAAATAAGGCAACAATAAATAACTCTTTCTCATAATATCATAAGCACTTTTGACGTAATTAAAACAAAGTTGCAATAAAAAACCCTACTTAGGAAAAAAAAATTAAATTTAAACTCTCGAAAAATTCAAAAAAATAAATGGAAGAAACCAATTCTAATGGCATCTGTGAAGAATTAATTTTTTCAGGTTTTTTTAAAGCTAACGTAAAATCATTGCGAAATTACTTGTATTTCAAATTTGGAAACGAGGAAAAGGCCAATGATATTACTCAAGATTCCTTTATAAAGCTATGGGAAAACTGTAAAAAAGTACCTTTAGAAAAAGCCAAATCCTATCTATATACTATTGCTAACAATGCTTCATTAAATGAAATAACACATCAAAAAGTAGTTTTAAAATACGCACAAAACAATACAGGCAATGACAAGACTAACTTGAATCCGGAATATTTGTTGGAAGAAGAACAATTCAAACAAAAATTGGAGAAAGCAATAGATAAACTAACCGAAGCACAACGAACTGCCTTTCTTTTGCACAGAATAGAAGGAAAAAAATACCACGAAATTGCAATTATGCTCGATATCAGTGTTAAAGCAGTTGAAAAAAGAATTCATGGCGCATTAGTTTCTCTGCGAACAGAAATCGAACAGTTCAGGTAGGGTTTTTAAAATTTAAAATGTTTTTAAACAAATGAATGCAATGGAAGAAAATTACGAATTAGCAAAATGGTTGGCCGGTGAAATGTCTGAAAAGGAACTAAAAACTTTTCAGGAAACTCCGGAATATGCAACTTACGCCAAAATTGCGGCCTATTCAAGTCAGTTGAAAGCTCCCGATTTTGATGCTGATTTGTTATATCAAAATACCATCGAGCATAAAAAATCGGCACCAAAAGTTATTCCGTTTTATCAATCGAAATGGATGCGAATTGCTGCTGTTTTTATGGTTTTGCTTGGTTTGTCTTTATTCTTCAGAACTACAATTACTTCAACAGAAGTTGCCGAGAACGGTCAGAAAACAACTTTTTCTTTGCCTGATGATTCGCAAATTGTTTTAAACAGCGGTTCTCAAATTCAATACAAAAAATGGAATTGGGATAACAACCGTAAACTGAATTTAGATGGTGAAGCCTATTTTAAAGTAGCGCACGGAAAGAAATTTCAAGTCAATACCACTCTCGGAACGGTTACCGTTTTAGGAACGCAATTTAATGTCAAAGCCCGAAAAAATCGCTTTGATGTAACTTGTTACGAAGGAAAAGTAAAAGTAAACTACAGCAATAAAGAAGTAATTATAACCCGAGGAACTTCGGTAACTTTTGACAACGACTATTTCGATAGAAAAAATATTACGGTTCAAAAACCCGAATGGACAACCAATGAAATAGTTTTTCAAAAAGAAAATCTTCAAAGCATTGTTGATGAATTACAAAGACAATACGGTTGTGAAATTGTCCTAAACTCTAAAGAAAACGCGCAACTTTTCACCGGAACCTTACCAACAAATGATATTAAAACAGCTTTAGATGCTGTGTGTTCTATATTTCATTTAAAAATTTCTAAATTTGATAGCAAGAAAATTATTCTAGTGGATTTTTAATGTCTGTCAAAAAAAAACTCTTTTCATTACTTCTTTTTTTCTTTTTTTTGTTTGCTCATGCACAACAGGAGAAAGGGCTTTTTCCATTAAAAGTAATTTTAGATGAAATCAGTACTCAACATCAAATCAAATTCAATTATATTGACGAAGAGTTAATTATCTATCAAATTGCTCATCCAAAACCAGACTTATCACTTGCTGAAAAAATTATATATATCGAATCCAAAACCGGATTGAAAATCAAAAAAATCAGCGAAAGTTATTATTCCGTTTACAATAATCAAAAGTTAGACAAACCGCTTTGTGGTTATTTGGTCGACTCTGAACTTGGTCTTCCTGTTGAAAATGCCACTATTAAAATTCTGAAGGATAATGTCAGTGTTTTTTCAGATGAAAAAGGCTATTTTGAATTACCGCTTATTTCTGCCAATGCCATTGAAATATCGCATTTAAACTTTGAAAAAAAAGTAATTCCACCAACCGAATTATATGTTTTAGGCTGCCCCAAAATAAAGCTTGTTCCTTTAGTTCAAAAATTAGATGAAATAGTTACACAGCGTTATTTAACAACGGGAATTTCTGTAAAACCAGGCGGATTACTCGAAATTAAACCCCGCAAATTTGGAATCTTACCCGGATTAATTGAACCCGATGTTTTTCAAACTATGCAACAAGTTCCGGGTATTATCAGTGTTGATGAAACTATTTCAAATATCAATGTTCGCGGCGGAACGCATGACCAAAATCTTTTTCTTTGGAATGGCATCAGGATGTTTCAAACAGGGCATTTTTTCGGATTAATATCGGCTTTCAATCCTTCACTAGCCCAAACCATTTCTATTACCAAAAACGGTAGCTCAGCTTTTTTTGGCGAAAGCGTTTCTAGTTTGGTCGATATTTCATCTAAAACCAATACAATTGAAAAAACCAACAGCAGTTTTAGCAGCAATCTTATCAGTGCCGAATTATATACCAAATTAAAGGTTTCCAAAAATGCCAACCTTACTTTGTCCGCAAGACGTTCACTTACCGATTTTTTCAAAACGCCGACTTATCGAAATTATAGTAACAGAATCTTTCAAAATACCGTTATCACTGACTTAAACACTAATGAAATTGTTGATTACAAGAGCAATGTCGAATTTTATTTTTATGATGTTACTACACAATTTCAGCAAAAAATTGGTCTAAAAAACGAATTGAATATTGATGTTATTGCTATAGAAAACACACTAAAATTCAATCAATCCACATCTGATTTGAACAAAAATAGCGCTTTGGAACAGGAAAATTATGGCGCCACCATCCGATGGAAAACCAATTGGAATACAAAACACAATACTGAATTTAAAGGTTATTTTTCGAACTATGATTTGAATTCAATAAACGAAACGCTTGAAAGCAATCAGATTTTGACTCAAAAAAACTTAGTTCTTGATATCGGATTTCAAGTTAGAAATTCAAATGTAATATCAAATAAAATCACTCTTAATTCCGGCTATCAATTCAATGAAATAGGTGTTACTAATTTTGATGAAATTAACCTTCCATTATTCTCAAGAAAT
This sequence comes from Flavobacterium anseongense, assembly GCF_021608185.1. GTDB lineage: Bacteria > Bacteroidota > Bacteroidia > Flavobacteriales > Flavobacteriaceae > Flavobacterium > Flavobacterium anseongense. Next base: position 73,253 of record NZ_JAKIHN010000001.1, read on the forward strand.
ATTAAAAATGTATTGTTGACACACGTTGGCGTTGTAGAAGGTGTTTTTGAAACCGAAAATAAAAAGACATTTTTCAGAGGCGGTTTGCGTGCTAATTATTTCGAGAAATTCAGTTTCTTTCTTGTAGAACCGAGAGTACAATTCAATCAGGCATTGACATCTGTTCTGCGTTTGGAAATTTTGGGTGAGCAAAAAAACCAGACACTTTCTCAGGTTATCGATTTGCAGCAGGATTTTTTGGGTGTAGAAAAACGAAGATGGACATTGGCTAACAATTCAACAATTCCCATTCAAAAAAGCAATCAGGTTTCCTTGGGTTTTAATTTTAAAAAGAATAATTGGCTCATAACTCTGGATAATTTTTATAAAAAAATCACAGGAATTACCAGTAACAGTCAGGGTTTTCAGAATCAATTTGAATCGGAAAAAGCAGTTGGCGAGTATCAGATTATTGGCTTAGAATTTTTGATTCAAAAATCTTTTAATCAATTTTATACTTGGCTGAGCTATAGTTATAATGACAACAAATATACTTTTGACCAATTATCGAGTACTTCTTTTCCTAACAATTACGATATTACACATGCCTTTTCCTGGGCCGGAATTTATGAATGGAAAAAACTAAAATTAGCTTTGGGAGCCAAATGGCATAGCGGAAAACCGATTACGACACCAACGTCATTTACAGTATCAAATACTAATCCGGTAATTAGTTATAATTCGCCTAATAATTCCAGATTGAAGGATTATTTTCAGGTTAATTTTTCAGCTTCTAAAGACTGGAAATTTAAAGATACTATGACTTTGCAAACCTCGTTATCGGTTCTGAATCTGCTCAATACCAGCAATAGTCTGAATCGTTTTTATAGAGTAAACACTGCAGACAACTCGGTAGAAAGCGTTGATACTTATTCACTTGAAATGACACCAAACTTTAATGTAAAGTTCAGTTTTTAGTATAAAAAAGGTTGGAAAATTCCAACCTTACTTTTTACATTCTTTCCGGAACTTCTATTCCGAGTAGCTTGAATGCTGATTTTATAGTATCGGCCACTTTTTGGGAAAGCTGCACTCTGAAAACTTTCTTCGAGAAATTTTCTTCTCCCAAAATAGAAACCGATTGATAAAACGAATTGTATTCTTTCACCAATTCATAAGTATAATTGGCAACCAATGCCGGCGAATGATTATTGGCAGCGTTTTGAATTACTTCGGGATAAAGTTCTATTTGTTTTAGTAGTTCTTTTTCTTTTGGATGCAATTCTGTTGGGTTGTTTACACTATTCAAATCGAAATCTGCTTTTCGTAAAATCGACTGAATTCGGGCGTAAGTATATTGGATAAACGGACCTGTATTTCCGGCAAAATCAACTGATTCTTCAGGATTAAAAAGGATTTGTTTTTTTGGATCGACTTTCAAAATATAATATTTCAGAGCGCCAAGACCAATTGTTTTGAAAAGTTTTGCTTTTTCTTCTGTTGAATAGCCTTCTAATTTTCCTAATTCGGTTGAAATTCTTCCGGCGGTTTCTGTCATTTCTATCATCAATTCATCGGCATCAACAACAGTTCCTTCACGGGATTTCATTTTTCCTGATGGCAATTCCACCATTCCGTATGACAAGTGAAATAAGCTTTCAGCCCAATCAAATCCGAGTTTTTTCAGAATTAAAAATAAAACTTTAAAGTGATAATCCTGCTCGTTTCCTACGGTGTAAACCATTCCGCCAACATCGGGAAAATCTTTGACACGCTGAATTGCTGTTCCGATATCCTGAGTCATATAAACCGCTGTTCCATCAGAACGCAATACAATTTTTCGGTCTAAACCATCAGGTGTCAAATCAATCCAAACTGAACCATCAGGATCTTTTTCAAAAATACCTTTTTCCAATCCGAATTGCACGACTTCTTTTCCTAATAGATAAGTATTGCTTTCGTAATAATAAGAATCGAAATCGACACCTAAATTTTTATACGTTTGAGCAAAACCATCGTAAACCCATTGGTTCATTGTTTTCCATAGTTGGATAACTTCAGGGTTTCCGGATTCCCAGTCGAGCAGCATATGTTGCGCTTCCTGAATAATCGGAGCTTGCTTTTTGGCTTCGTCTTCGGTTTTTCCTTGAGAAATTAATTCAGCTATTTGAGTTTTATATTCCTGGTCAAATTTCACATAAAAATTTCCAACCAGTTTATCTCCTTTCAAGCCGGCACTTTCAGGTGTTTGCCTGTTTCCGAATTTTTGCCAGGCCAGCATCGATTTACAGATGTGAATTCCACGGTCGTTTATGATTTGGGTTTTATAGACTTTTTTGCCTGAAGCTTTTAAGATTTCGGCAACGGAATATCCTAAAAGATTATTACGAACATGTCCAAGATGTAGTGGTTTATTGGTGTTTGGCGAAGAATATTCAACCATTATTGCCTTATCATTTGGCGAAACAGATACAAAACCGAAGCTCTGATTATCTTTTATTTCATTAAAAAAGTTAAGATAATAAGCGTCAGAAACCACAATGTTTAAAAATCCTGATACAACATTAAAGCGGATAACTACATCAACATTTTCAACTAAATAGTTTCCGATTTTAGTTCCGATTTCTATTGGGTTGCCTTTGATAACCTTTAATAGTGGAAAAATAACCATTGTAATATCGCCTTCAAATTCTTTACGGGTGATTTGAAATTCAACTTTGTCAATTGAAGCATCAAATAATTGTTGCGTTGCTTTTTGAATCGGTAAAGTAAGAATTTGCGAAAGCTTCATGGTAATTTCATTTAAGTTGGCAAAGATAAACATTACAAAATAATTTTAATAGTAAGAACAATTTATAAAAACAAGTGTCATAAAATCTGTAGGAAAATTAATTTTGTAAGTATTTTATTCATTAAAATATAAATATTATGTATTTCATCGATATTATTTGCTTTTAAACGATATTTGTATCAATATTTGCTTTGTCAAAATCCCCAGATTATGAAAAAGTTATTACTCTTAACCTCAATCATGCTATCTACCATTGGCTTTTCCCAGCCAATCACGGTAAGCACAACCAGTTACACAGTGCCCCAATTGGTAAACAATGTTTTAATTAATTCACCTTGCGTAAACGCTACGAATATAACGTGGAGCACGGGAACAAATTTTGGTTCTTCTAATGGAATTGGTTTTTTCCAAAACACTAATCCAGGCTTTCCAATGCAAAGTGGCGTTGTTTTAAGTACCGGAAACGCATTGAATGCGGCTGGTCCAAATACATCGTTGCTAAATGATGGCTCGGCTGCCTGGCCTGGTGATACTAATTTAGAAGCAACATTGGCAGCAGCAGGAATTTCGATGACATCGAAAAATGCTTCTGTTTTGGAATTTGATTTTACACCAATTTCTTCAAATTTTAGTTTTGATTTTATTTTTGCTTCTGAAGAATATGGAAATTTTCAATGTTTATATTCTGATGCTTTTGCCTTTTTATTGACTAATATGACAACCGGTGTAACCACAAATTTAGCTGTTGTCCCTAGTACAAATACACCTATATCAGTTGTTACCATTAGAGATTTCTCATATAACTCTTCTTGTCCATCAGTAAATGCTAATTATTTTGGTGCATTTAATGGTGGTTCCGGCGCGGCAAATTCAGCTACTAATTTTAATGGTCAAACTAAAGTTTTAACAGCTGCAGCTTCACTAACTGCCGGTGTTCCTTATCATATTAAATTAGTAATTGCCGATAGATCAGACCCACAATCAGATTCATCAATATTTATTTCCTCTGACAGTTTTAATATTGGTCAAGACGTATTAGGTTTAGATTTGACCATTGCTGGTGGTAACGCATTATGTTATGGAACAAGTCATACTTTAGATACCGGATTAAGCACATCTAATCACACGTTTGTTTGGAAAAGAAATGGTGCTGTTTTACCTGGTGAAGTTGGTCCGACTTTAACGGTTAATCAAGCTGGTACTTATGAAGTAACTTATACTAATATTTTTAGTACCTGTTTACCTGTTACCGATTCAGTTGTTGTTGAATACTATCCTCAAATAACTTCACCAAATCCGAATAATCTTTACAAATGTGATTCGGGTGCTTCTTCCTATACTTACAATTTAGATTTAAATACAACAAGAGTAAAAACAGGTTTAGATCCATTGACTAGCGTTACCTATTTTTTATCTCAAAGTGACGCAGATAATAATGTAAACCCACTTCCTTTGATGTATAACAGCCCAAGTGGACAAACAATTTATGTTAGAATTCAATTACCAAACAGCAGTTGCTTTATTGTTAAATCTTTTCAATTGCTGGTATCTCCTGGTCCAGTTGCTAATACTGCGCCAAATTTAACATCATGTGAAATTACGCGAGGTCAGAATAGAGCTCGTTTTAGTCTGGAGCAGCAAACAGCTGTAATTCTAAATGGTCAATCTGCAACTATTAATAATGTCACTTATTACACATCATTAAATGATGCTAACAATGGGATTAACAGTATAACCGGTACAAGTTCATTTGTCTCTTATGGTCAAACTATTTATGTGAGAGTTCAAAATGTTAGTGACTCCTCATGCTTTAGCATTACAAGTTTTGACCTTATTGTTAATCCGTTGCCTCTTGTAGATGTTCTTGAAGATGTATTAGTTTGTACAGGTTATACTTTACAGCCTTTAACTAACGGAAACTATTTTACGTTAATAAACGGTGGAGGAACTCCATTACATGCCGGAGATGTAATTACAGTAACATCAACTATATACATATATAATCAGCCCGGAGGGCCAGGCAGTTGTGGAGCCAATAGCTCTTTTAAAATTACTATTGTAAATGAAACCGATTTAACACCTCCAAATGTAACAAGTTGTGGTAATTATACATTGCCAAGTTTAGAGTACGGAAAATATTATACAGCACCAGGCGCTACAGGTACAGAAATACCTGCTGGAACTGTAATAACTTCATCGCAAACAATATATTATTATTTTATTACCGAAACACCTCCTATTTGTAACGTTGATTCTAGTTTCACAGTTACAATTGTTCCCAATCTTGAAGTTGGCACTCGATCAGATGTATTTGAATGTACTTCATATACTTTACCTTCTTTATCTTTAGGTAATTATTTTACAGGATCTGCAGGAACAGGAACTCAATTAGCAGCAGGAACTGTTATAACAACCAGCCAAACTATTTATGTTTATGCATCTACAAGTGGGACAACGCCATGTAGTGATGAAGATGCTTTTGATGTCTTTATTGGAATACCTCAACCGGCTGATATTTCACAATGTAATGGCTATACTTTACCTGCACTTCCTATAGGAAACTATTATACAGGTCCAAATGGAACCGGAACTCAAATCCCTTCCGGTACTGTGATAAATGATAATTCTACCATTTACATCTATGCGCAAACAACAAGCGGAACCGGTAATTGTACTGATGATTTACATTTTACACTAACTTTTGCTCAACCTCAAATAGATACTTTATCGGATGTTGCTGTTTGTGAAACTTATACTTTACCTACACTAACAAATGGCGAATACTTTACCGATGTCGAAGGTGGCGGAACAATGCTATATCCTGGCGATGTCATCCTTTCAACACAGACAATCTATATTTTTAAAAGATTAAATGCAACTTGTTTTAATCAAAATAGTTTTACTGTTACTATTAACCCATTACCTGCTATTGACTCTCGTTCGGATATTGATATTTGCGACCAATATGTATTGACACCTTTGACAGTTGGAGATTATTACACCGGACCTAATGCAACCGGAACATTAATTGCGCCAAATACTGTTATAACTTCTTCACAGGAAATTTATATTTATGCCATTTCGAACACGACACCGGCTTGTAGCATTCAGAATACTTTTCAAATAAACATCTTTTCAACAACTGCTGATTCAATGCCGAACGTTACAGCCTGTGATAGCTATACTTTACCTGCCTTAACCCCTAACAATCGCTATTTCACTGCCTCTGGTGGACCAAACGGCACCGGAACAGAGATTCCTGTTGGTACTACAATCACTTCAAGTCAGACTATATATATATATAAAGAATCTTTAATCAGAACCTCTTTTTCATGTCTTGATGAAACCTCATTTACAGTAACTATTAATAGCACTCCGGTAATTCCTCCTATTGCCAATGTCCAAGTTTGTAATTCCTATACTCTGCCTCCTTTGGCTATTGGTGATTACTATACAGATATAAATGCATCCGGAACTTTACTACACGCAGGTGATGTTTTGACTTCTTCACAAACACTATATATTTATGCACATACTGCAACTTCACCTGATTGTTCAAGTGAAAGACGTCTAACAGTTACTATATATAACGTAGATGAATTGCCAAATGTTACTACTTGTGAAAACTATACGCTACCAACTTTGACTGTAGGCAGATTTTTCACCGGTCCAAATGGAACAGGATCAATGCTGGCTTCTGGCTCAGTTGTTAATACCTCTATGACTGTTTACGTCTATGGCTCATCTCCTTTTGACCCGAAATGTAGTGATGAAACATCATTTACAGTGACTATTATTGATACACCTGTCGCTAATTCTGTTCCTGCAAGTTTGAGAACTACATGTGATACAGATGGTACTAATGATGGAATAGTTAGTTTTAACTTGTCGACCTTATCAGCTGCAATTCTCGGAACTCAAACCGGGTCTGAATTTAGTGTTACTTATTATGAAAGTCTGGCAAATGCAACAACGGCTACTAGTCCGGTAACAACCTCTACTCAAACGCTTGTTTACACTAGAGTGAGTAATTCATTAGCACCAAATTGTTATGATGTAAAACCGATAACTATTATTGTAAATAAACTTCCGGAACCAACACCTGCTGATGGAATAATTTGTATAGATAGTGAAACCGGAGCATTACTAAACGCCTATACAATATATAGTGGTTTACCAACAGCAACGCATAGATTTGTTTGGACAAATGAAGCCGGAAATACAGTTGGAACCGCAAGCAATTATCAGGCAACTTTACCCGGAGTATTTACTTTAGTTGCGACAACTAATGCTACAGGTTGTGCTTCAGAACCCGTAAGTGTTACTGTTTCTCCATCTGAACCGGCTATCGTAACCTATGAGGTTAGTGAAGATTTTGCAGACAACCAATCTATTACAGTAACGGCAACAGGTCAGGGAAATAATTTTGAATACCAATTAGATAATGGTCCGTTTCAGGACAGTAATGTTTTTGAAAATGTTTCATCCGGAATCCATACAGTAACCGTTAGAGATAAATATGGTTGTGGAAGCACTTCTATTCAAGCTTTGGTTGTAAACTATCCAAAATACTTTACTCCAAATGGTGATGGATACAACGACTCTTGGAATATTCAAGATTTATCAGGACAATCAACTGCCAATATTACAATTTATGACCGCTACGGTAAAATACTTACCCAAATAAAACCAAATAATAGTGGCTGGGACGGAACGTATAATGGTCGCTTAATGCCTTCAGACGATTATTGGTTTAGTGTTTCTTATACCGATGAAAATCAGGTTGACCAGGAATTTAGAGCCCATTTCGCCATGAAGCGATAACCTACATAATACCTACTTTATTAAAACTCCTGAAAATATTCAGGAGTTTTTTGTTAAAATATGTAACAAGTTAAAACTTTTAAAGTCTACTTGTACATTAAATAAATTATCATCAATACATCATGAAGTTTAAAATCTTACTACTTTGCTTACTAAGCACCATTTCTTTTCTGCATGCTCAAACCTCAAATCAAGGAACATTCGCATTGGGAAGTATTTCAGGAAAAGTAATCGACAAAAATTCAAAAGAACCTATTCCTTACGTTAATGTTAGTGTTAAATTAGACGGAAAAGTTATTACCGGTGGAATTACACAAGACAATGGAAGTTTTTCAATAAAAAACCTTGAACTAAAAGAGTATGTTGTAGAGTTCCTTTTTATGGGTTACAAAACACAAACAGTCACTGCAAATTTAAATGACGCTACTAAAAACGTTAATCTAAATACTATTTCACTTGAAGAAGAAGCTGTACAACTTAAGGACGTTGAAATTGTTAGCGAACGTTCCACTGTTGTTCAAAAAATAGACCGAAAAGTAATCAATATTGGAAAAGATTTGATTGCTTCGGGAAATACCGCTTCCGAAATCATGAACAATATTCCAACCGTTAGTGTCGACCCACAAACAAAGGAACTTAGTTTAAGAGGAAACTCTAATGTAAGAGTTTTGATTGACGGAAAACCATCTAACATTGATGCAGCACAACTGTTACAACAAATTCCATCTTCTTCCATCAAACAAATCGAATTAATTACGAATCCTTCGGCTAAATACAATCCGGAAGGAATGAGCGGAATTATCAATATCATTTTACATAAAAACTCTCAGGAAGGCTTTAACGGAAGTATCAATTCAGGTGTTACTTTTGGTATAACTCCAAAAGTAAATTCTGCTTTGAATCTTAACTATAAAGTGGGGAAAGTAAATTTCTACACCAATTATGGTTTCAATCACGGGAAAAATGAGAATCATGGTTATATTGATAGTTTCAGACCTACATTAGAAAACCATCAGGATTTTGGCGGTTCTAATCTGAACACTTCACACCTGATTAAATTAGGAATGGATTATTATATCAATGAAAAAAATACCATTTCTTTTTATACCAGCCAAAACATTGTAAATGGCGGTGGTATTGGTTTCACGAATGTTGATTATGAAAATTTACTTCTAAGAAGTTCCAGACAAACTTCTGATTCTGATACTGAAAACTATACACAAACTTATGACCTAGCCTATAAGCACGACTTTACTAAAAAAGGCGAAACATTAGATTTTCAGGCTAACTTTTCAAATACTAAAAGCCCGGAAAATACAGATTATAATTTTGCACAAACCAACCCAACTTCAACAAGATTCACCAATAACGACATCGAACGCGATACAGATTATTTACAAATCAACTTTGATTATGTGAATCCGTTATCTGAATCGGTTAAATTGGAAATTGGTGCCGAAACACGTCTTCAAAAAATCACAAACGATTTTGATGAAACTATCAGCGAGCCTTCAGCATCCTACAACAGACAAGGAAATTCTAATTTTGAATTCACCAGAAACATCCATTCGTTTTATACTAATATAGGAAAACAATGGAAAAAATGGAGCGTTCAAGCCGGTGTACGTTTAGAGCAATATGAAATAGACGGCGATTTTGAAAATGTTGTTACTTCATCAAATCCAACTGAAAACATTAACGACCAAAGTACCATCAAAGACGATATCTTTTCGGTATATCCATCTTTGTTTTTCAACTACAAAGCGAGTGATAAAGACTCTTTTAATTTCAACTTTTCAAGACGTGTTGACCGACCAAGTATCGGACAAATAAGCCCAATCAGAGAATGGACAACACCATTAGTAGAATCAAGAGGAAATCCTGCTTTAGAACCACAGTTTACCAATTCATTCGAAGTAAATTATACCAGAACTACCAAAATAGGTTCGGTTACCTCTGGAGTATTCTACAGACAAATTAATGATGAAATTGGTAGAATTATATACAAAAACCCGGACAACAACAATCAGGATATTATCTCTTATGACAATTTTGATGACAATCACACTGTTGGAGCGGAAGTTTCTGCAAATTTGAAATTAGCCAAATGGTGGTCTGTAAATGCCAGTACTGATGCTTACTTCAAAACCGTTAGAGGAACTGTTCAAAATGCTAACTCCGGTTTACAAGAAAGAGCTGAAGCAGATGTAGTTATTTTCAATGCCCGAATGAACAATAACTTTGTGGCAACAAAAAAATTGAGATTCAATTTATTTGCCATGTACAGAGGAAAAGATCTAGGTTTACAATTCGAAAGAAAACCAATGTACAGAATGGATGTTGGCTCAACTTACACCATCCTTAAAGGAAAAGGAAGCATTACAGCCAGAGTAAATGATGTTTTTGAAACCATGAACTTCGCCTTTGACGGAAGCATTCCTTATCGTCAGGTGGGAGCATTTTACTGGGAAAGCCAAACTTTCTACCTAGGATTTAATTATATGTTTGGTGGTGGCAAAAACAGCGCAATGCAGCGTAAACAAAGAGATCAAAATGAAACACAAGGCGGTGGTGGCCTTTTATAAATATCACAAATTATTTGAATAGTTAGAAACGAAAAAGCCATCCGTAAAAAAATGGCTTTTTTTATTTTTAAGGAGCACAGCATCCGCTACTTAAGGACGCTCACTCCCGCTATCCGCGCTACACGGTAGCTTGCTCCTATCAGGGCTAAAGACAACTTACCACTTAATTATAGCACTTGCCCAGGTAAATCCACTACCAAAAGCAGCCAAAACAACGGTATCACCTTTCTTTATCTTTCCTTGTTCCCAAGCTTCAGTCAAAGCAATCGGGATAGAAGCTGCCGTTGTGTTTCCGTATTTCTGAATATTATTAAAAACCTTGTCATCACTTAAACCAAATTTCTTTTGGATAAACTGTGAAATCCTCAAATTCGCCTGATGCGGAATCAACATATCTATATCAGACACCTCTAAATTATTCGCCTGTAATCCTTCGTTAATCACTTCACTAAAACGAACCACCGCATTTTTGAAAACAAATTGTCCGTTCATATATGGAAAATAACTTTCATCATCCGGATTGTTATCTGCCAAAATATCTGTAACCCATCTTCCTCCCATTCCCGGAGCTAAAACTGCCAATTCCTTAGCATGTTCTCCTTCTGAATGCAAATGTGTGGAAAGAATTCCGCTATCGTCATCGCTTCTGCTCAATACTGCTGCTCCTGCTCCATCTCCAAAAATCACCGAAACAGCTCGACCTCGATCAGTCATATCCAATCCAAGTGACTGCACTTCGGAAGCAACGACCAAAATGTTTTTATACATTCCGGTTTTAATAAATTGATCCGCCACAGAAAGTGCATAGACAAAACCCGAACATTGATTCCGAATATCTAAAGCGCCAACAGTTTTTAAACCCAATTCCTTTTGCAAAGCAACGCCCGGCCCCGGAAAATAATAATCGGGAGAAATGGTGGCGAAAACTATAAAGTCGATATCGTCATACGAAATTTTGGAGCGTTCAATAGCAATTTTCGATGCTTTTACACCCATTGAGGTTGTCGTATCCTGACCGCGAACAATGTGTCTTCTTTCCTGAATCCCTGTTCTTTCCTGAATCCATTCATCATTAGTATCCATTATTTTGGATAAATCATCATTGGTAACTACATTTTCCGGAACATAAAATCCTAAACCTGATATTTTGGAATGAAACATATTTTCTATTTAATTGTTAAAAAACGTTATGCTAAATTAAACATTTTTAAGGCTTCTTTCTCAAGTAAATTTCACTGCCTATTGAAACCTCAACCTCGCTTTCAAAAAATATATTTTTATTGTTATGAATAGCTTCAATCAGATAATGGTTTCCCAAAAAATATGCATTAGTTACTACAACATTAAGCTTTGATTTTTCGACAATCATCAATTGATTTGGATAGACAAGTGCTGTTTTTCCATCAATTTCAATTTCATTTACATCGCCAAAAAGAGAAGCAATGTATTTGTTTTTTGGATTGTCGTAAATATTTTTTGGGCTTCCTTCATCGATAATTTTTCCATCTTTCATAACCAAAACGTCATCCGCAAAAGAAAGTACATCCGAACTGTCATGTGTAGCAAAAATAGTAGTGATTTGTTTTTCTTTTAAATACCCAAAGAGTTTTCGACGCAAACTATTTTTTCTGAAATTATCAATATGACTAAAAGGTTCATCTAACAATAAAACTTCGGGTTCAAGTGCTAAGACTCTTGCTAATGCTACGCGTTGCATCTGTCCGCCACTTAAATTTTTTGCTTTTATATTGGCATACTCCGTCATTTCGACAATTGCTAATAGTTCGGCAACACGCTCATTTTTTTGTTCGGGATAAAAATTCGAAAGGTATTTGCCTACATTTTCGGCTACGGTAATAAATGGCATTAAGTCAAAATCCTGTGCCAAGTATTTCATGAAATCCATTCCGGGAATAAGATTGTATTTTGGACCTAAAACTTCGGTATCATTCCAAAATAATTGCCCTTCATCTAAATCATACAATCCATAAATAAGTTTCAGCAATGTACTTTTCCCGCAACCACTTTCTCCAATAATTGCCATGTTTTTCCCTCTCTCTAATTCAAAAGAAATGGAGTTGATGGTTGGTTTTTCCTGATAAGAAAATGAAATGTTGCTGACGTTTAGCATAGTTTTACTTGATTTACAAAATTGAACAATCTAAAATGAAATAAAAAATATATTTGACAAACAGTTTATGATTCTCAATGCTATTTTTACACAAGTGATAGATTTTAGCTTGTTTTATTATGCATTTTATGAAATTAGATTTACTTTTACATACCCGTTGTCGTTTAATTTAGAGTGACTTATGAAATTGAAAATCTACATATATATCTTTTTACTTTTAATAATAAATGCATCTTATGCTCAAGTCGGCATTGGAACTACATCTCCAAACGCCTCTTCTATGCTGGACATTACTTCAACCAATAGCGGTCTGTTAATTCCGAGGGTTGCTTTAGTAAGTGCCAGTGATGTGACAACAATTACTACACCTGCAACTTCCTTATTAGTTTACAATTCTGGTTTTGCTCCAAATGGTTATTATTATTGGAATGGTTCGCTTTGGGTTCAATTAGCTGTTGGCTCCAATACAGATTGGTCACTAACCGGAAATACAGGAACAAGTTCTTCTACAAATTTTTTGGGAACTACTGACGATGTTGATATAGTTTTTAAAAGATTTAATGTCAGAGCCGCATTTATAGGAAATCCGAATACTACTTCAGGAAATATGAATACTTCATTTGGAGCCAATTCATTATTGAATCCTTCAGGAACAAGGAATGTAGCCGTTGGAACCAATGTCTTGCCTTCCAACAGTACCGGAAACAGAAATACCTCCGTTGGAGAACGTTCTATGTTTACAAATACTACCGGCTCTTTTAATACCGCTTTTGGTGCAGGCACACTTTTTTCAAATCAAAGTGGTGATTTTAATACTGCTATTGGAAGACAATCTTTAACGAGCAATGCTTTTGGATTATATAATACAGCTCTGGGTAATGATTCCGGTTATAGTTTGACTAATGGAAGTAATAATATTTTTATTGGATACCGAGCAGGTTATAATGAAACCGGAAGCAATAAACTTTATATAGAATATGCTAACTTAACTACCGATTCGAGTCAGAACAATGCCATAATTTATGGAGATTATGGAGTTTCACCAAAAGTTTTAAGGGCTAATGCACAACTTCAGGTTGGAAATCCTTCTGTATCCGGTTATTCTTTCCCCACAACAAGAGGAACTGCTGGACAGGTTTTACAAACAGATGGTGCTGGAGCAACAAGTTGGGCATCGGCTTCCTCTAATGACTGGGGTATTTTGGGAAATTCAGGATTGTCCGGTACCACAAATTTTTTAGGAACAACTGATGCCGTTGATGTAGCTTTTAGAAGAAGTAATGCCGCTGCGGGTAAGATTGGAGCCACAAGCACTTCATTTGGTGTTGGCGCATTGAATTCAGGAGTAGCTACTAATAGTACCGCTTTTGGTAACAACGCCTTATCTGTCAGCACAGGAAATAACAATGTTGCAATTGGTCAAAATGCATTACAAAATTCTGCTTCAACTGCACAATGGAATACCGCCGTTGGAACAAATGCTTTAAGGGGAATCAATAATGCTGCTGCACAAGACAATGTGGCAATTGGTTTTGAAGCCATGGGATTAGGCACAGGAAATATTAGTAATACTACTGCTGTTGGTTCAAAAGCGATGCAAAATAGTACAGGTGCAAATAATACCGCTGTTGGTAATTTTGCACTTGCCGGTGCGGCTGGTACACAAACCGGAACAGAAAATACTGCAATTGGAATAAGTTCCATGAGGGAAAACGTTAGTGGTGCTTCAAATACCGGAGTTGGTTCCGGTTCTCTCCAATTTAACCAATCAACAAGTAATAATGTAGGTATTGGCTTTAGAGCATTAAGATCAGGTGGAGGAAATTCTGTAGCTGTTGGAAATAATGCCCTTCTATCAAACACAGGTGCTAATAATACAGCATTGGGTCACCAAGCATTAGGTGCTATAACTAACGGTACAGGAAATGTCGCTATAGGTAATCTGGCCGGGTCATCAGAAACTGGCGCAAGTTCCAATAAATTATATATTGAAAATTCTAATGCTGACGCTTCAAATGCGTTGATTTATGGTGAATTTGATAATAATATTGTTAGGGTAAATGGTACTCTACAAATTAGCAATCCTGCTTCTGCTCCGGGATATGCTTTACCAAATGTCAGAGGAACTAATGGACAAATATTACAGACAAATGGTGCCGGAACAACATCATGGGTTGACGGAACTACTTTATCTATTACTGAAACAGACCCACAAGTTTCATCGGCAACTTCAAATGTTGTCCCAAAATGGAACGGAACTACTTTAGTTGATGGTGTAATGATAGATAACGGAACCAATGTTGGTGTTGGAATAACACCTTCGGTAGGAAATAAATTGGAAGTTAATGGTAAAACTAAAACTACTAATTTTCAAATGACAACTGGCGCAACGGCTAACTATATATTACAAAGTGATGCAACAGGTAATGCTTCATGGGTTAATCCAACTACACTAACTATAACAGAAACTGACCCTCAAGTTTCATCGGCAACTTCAAATGTAGTCCCAAAATGGGATGGCACTACTTTGGTTGATGGCGTGATGACCGACGACGGAACTAATGTCGGAGTTGGAGTTACTCCAAGTGTAGGAAATAAATTGGAGGTAAATGGAAAAACAAAAACCACCGATTTTCAAATGACAACAGGTGCGACTGCTAATTATGTACTTCAAAGTGATGCTTCGGGAAATGCTTCTTGGGCACTGCCAAACAACACACTTTCTGTTGTGAGAACAAATTTAAGTGGCGCACAATCTTTAGGAACCGGAGGTTGGCAACTAGTGAATTTCAACACCATAGTTTTTGATTCAAATACTGAATTTAACACAGGAACCAACAGATTCGTGGCTGCAAAAACAGGATATTATGAAGTAAATGCCGGTTTTCACACCGACAATCAAAGCAACACGCAATTCTACTCTATTGGTGTTTATAAAAATGGTTCATTGTACCAACAAAACTCAGGCAATCATTCGAATCTTGGTCCGGTATCCAGAACTATCAACTGTATTGTTTCTCTAGGTGCAGGAGATTATATAGAAATTTATGCAGAAAACTACCAATCCGGAGTTAACATAGATTCCTATATAGGGAAGACTTTTTTTGAAGTAAAACAGATTAGATAAAAAAATAAGAGCAAAACTTATATAAAAAGAATCGCTCTTATTCACCTAACCAATAACATTTTATTATTCAATATATTTCTCGAATGACTTAGTATCAATTCGTGCTTTTAAATCGTGTAATAAATTATATAGCCCAAAAAAAGTTCTGTTGATGTATAAAAAATGTTTTGAACCTCTATTCCCATTCATTTTTCGCAATTGTGAATCTTTTGCAAACTCTTCTCCCATTTTAGCAATTTTCCCAAAGAAGTCTTCATCAGAAAAATCAAAATAATCGCCATGAAATGGTTTGGTAAACAAACTCAGTAATTCATGAAATATTTTCGTAAAATAAGCCATTTCATTTTCTGAATCATCTGCTCTCAAAATTTCTAATTCATATAATTTTTCGACAAACAATTTCGGATTATCAATAATTTCAGGTTTTGCCAATTCGAAATAGGGAATATAAAATTCCTCCGGAACCTTCTTCATACATCCAAAATCTATAGCTACCAAATTAGAATCGGAATCAATCAAAAAATTTCCGGGATGCGGATCAGCGTGCACTTGTTTTAAATGATGCATTTGATACATATAAAAGTCCCAAAGTGCCTGTCCTATTTTATCACTTTTAACTCTATCTTCATTATGTGCAGTAAATTCGGAAAGGTGTTCGCCTTCAATCCATTCCATGGTTAAAATCTTTTCAGATGATAATTCAGGATAATATTTTGGGAAACGCAAATACTCAATTTTTCCACACAGAGCTGAGACTTCTAAACTTTGTTTTAGTTCTAAAACATAATCTGTTTCTTCTAATAGTTTGTCTTCAACTTCTTTGAAATACTTCTCAGAATCTTTACCTTTTAGATTAAACATTCTTGTTGCAAAAGGCTTTACCAAAGCCAAATCAGAACTTATACTATCCGAGACTCCCGGATATTGAATTTTCACAGCAAAATTTTTCCCATCTTTGGTTGCTTTGTGTACCTGACCGATACTTGCAGCATTCGTGGCATCCGGAGTGAAGGTGTCAAATATAGCTTCCGGATATTTACCTAAATATTTTTTAAATGTTTTTCGAACCAATGGCGCTGACAATGGCGGCACTGAAAATTGCGACAACGAAAATTTATCGACATAGGCTTGAGGCATAATACTTTTATCCATACTAAGCATCTGAGCTACCTTCAAAGCACTTCCCTTCAGGTTTTTTAAACCATCGTAGATATCGTCGGCATTGTTTTCATTTAATTTATCTCGATTCAGATTCGGGTTAACTATTTTTTCGCCATAATAAGCAACATAGTTTCCACCTACTTTAATGCCGGTTTTGACTAATTGTCCGGCACGTTCTAACTTTCCTGTTGGAATTTTATCTAATGTTTTCATTTATGCTGAATTAATTTCAGGATTATTGCATTTTTTCTTTCCAAAGGAATTTACCCAAATCAAATAAACTTTCTAAAGGCTTAGTATCTAATAAATCAACAACCGTATTCACTGATTTCTCAATCAAAACATCTGTTTTTTCAAAACCTTTTGATGTATCATCAATCCAAAATTTCAATAAAAATAAGAACTGAAGCCATGCACCTTCAGAGAAAACGGGTTCGGTTACTTTCGCTACTTTCCCGAAAGGCTCTGAAGGTTTTGACTTTATTTTAGTTACGATATACTCTTTAAAATGGTTTCGAAAAGTGGTCAAACTCTTTAAATTCTTTAGTCCTTCCTTATTTTCTTTTAAAGAAAACAAAATATAACTTCTGTTAAGAGTGAGTATCTCAAACAACGTAAAGTAAAGAGTAAGTAATTTGTTTTTATCGGAATAGGTTTCAAAAGTTGGTTCCTTTTCAATAGTGTCTACTGCATTTTCAAAAAACTTTACCCATATATCTTGCTTTAATGCATCAACAGAACCAAAAAAAGAGTAGAAATCACTTTCTTCTATATTGTGTTTTTTGCAAAAAGCAAAAACGTTTTTGGGCGCTTCATTCATTTCTAAAACATCATTCATATACAAGGAAATAATCTGAAGATCATTCAACTGCTTTTTCTTTGCTTGTGTTGTTTTTGTTGTTGCCATACTGTCTCTAATTTATTAGAATGTAAAGTTACAAACTGTTTAATAATTATTACAAATACTTAAACAAAAAGTTTTGTTAAAGTTTGTGCAAAAAAAAACGTCCATTTGTAATGAACGTTTTTTTTTATATTTTAAAACCGAGAATTATTTCCCAGCTTCTTTTTGAGCATCTTGCACCATTTTCTCATTGGCAGTAATAGCAAATTCTACACGACGGTTTTGACTTCTTCCTTCCGCAGTATCATTCGTAGCAATCGGATCGGCTATTCCTAAACCTGTGGTTGTAAAACGACCGGCACTAATTCCTTTTCCGGCTAAATAACTTTTAACCGAAGCCGCTCTTTGCCCTGAAAGCGTTAAATTATATTCAGGCGTTCCCGTACTATCTGTATATCCATAAATTTGAATGTTAGTATCAGGATATTGATTAAAAACCGGAACCAATTTATCTAAATTAGCTTTTGCTGCTGCAGTTAAAGTTGATTTATTCGTATCAAAACGAACAGCGTTTTCGCCTAATACTAATTTAATTCCTTCTCCAACTCTTTCTACTTGTGCGCCAGGTAAAGCCGTCTCGATTTCACGAGCCTGCTTGTCCATTTTGTTTCCAATTACTCCACCGGCAACGCCACCAATTACACCGCCAAGAACAGCACCAAGTGCGCCATTTCCTCCTTTACCGATATTATTCCCTAAAACCCCACCAATTATAGCTCCACCAACTGCGCCAATTGCAGCACCACGTTGCGTTTTATTTGTATTTTTTACTGCTTCACAACTCGTAAAAATCGTTGATAGCATCAGTAAACCAGTCAATAAAATTGTACTTGTCTTTTTCATATTTTTTAATTTAATCGTTCAAATTGATATACAACATCTGTTAATTTTCCCGCAACATTAATTTTGTCAATAAGTTGGAAAGAGTTTTCCGTTTGATTGGCAACTGTCAAAACATAACCGGTCTTGATTGTTTTTGCTTTAGCTTCATCCAGAATTTTTAAAACAAACTGCCCTTCATTATTAATAAACCAAGTAATTGGTGTACTGTAAGCTGTACATTTTGGACTGTTTAAAGCAAAATTCCCTTTGTTGTTGTTAGAAATAAATTTCCATGTACTTCCGATAAAACATTTTGAATCGGCCAAATCGAACGAAGTAACTTTAATTACATCTGAACCCGGATAAGTGACTGCCGAAATTTGCCAATTCCCTTTAATAGCAACTTGAGAATTTAAATCTCTCTTCGTACTTGTTGCCGAATTTGACTTACAGGATAAAACCAAAACGGATAATAAACTTATTAAAATAATTTTTTTCATTCCTATAAAAATTTAGAATTAATTACTGCAAATATACGTCGATTTTTACTTTGGGATTTACAATATATCGTAGAATTGTTTCAGAATTACTGTAGAATTGTTACTACGTCAATTTGTCATAACTTTTACAATTGGTATTAGTTTTGACTAGTCAGGTTTAAAAATCGTTTAACCCGCCTGCCGGCTGGCTGGCATAAAAAATATAAATATGACAACAGGAAAAATTAATGTATCCGTAGAAAACATCTTTCCATTAATTAAGAAGTTTTTATACAACGACCACGAAATTTTCTTGCGTGAATTAGTATCAAATGCCACTGATGCTACACTAAAATTAAAACATTTAACCAGTATTGGTGAAGCCAAAGTCGAATATGGCAACCCAATTATCGAAGTTAAAATTGACAAAGAAGGCAAAAAACTCCACCTCATCGATCAAGGTTTAGGAATGACAGCCGAAGAAGTTGAAAAATACATTAACCAAATTGCTTTTTCAGGTGCCGAGGAATTTCTTGAAAAATATAAAGACTCTGCCAAAGATTCAGGTATTATCGGTCATTTTGGACTTGGATTTTATTCCGCATTCATGGTCGCTTCAAAAGTGGAAATTATCACCAAATCATACAAAGACGAACCGGCTGCACATTGGACATGTGACGGAAGCCCTGAATTTACTATAGTTCCATCTGACAAAACTGAGAGAGGAACCGAAATCATCCTTCACATAGCTGAAGATTCATTAGAATTTTTAGAAGAATTTAAAATCCGTGAATTGTTGACCAAGTATAATAAGTTCATGCCGATTCCAATTAAATTCGGAACAAAAAAAGAAGCATTGCCAAAACCTGAAGATGCTCCTGATGATTATAAAACTGAATACAAAGAAGTTGACAACATCATCAACAACCCAACACCGGCTTGGACAAAACAACCGGTTGATTTAACAGATGAAGATTATAAAAACTTCTATCATGAATTGTATCCAATGCAGTTTGAAGAACCTTTGTTCAACATTCATTTAAATGTAGATTATCCTTTCAATCTGACCGGAATTTTATATTTCCCAAAAATGTCAGCCGATTTGCAGCTGCAAAAGGACAAAATTCAAATGTATCAAAACCAGGTTTTTGTAACTGATAATGTTGAAGGAATTGTACCTGAATTTTTAGTGATGTTGAAAGGTGTGATTGATTCTCCTGATATTCCGTTGAACGTTTCGCGTTCAGGTTTACAGGCTGATAGCAATGTGAAGAAAATCTCGAATTACATCACAAGAAAAGTAGCCGATAAATTGAAATCATTATTCACCGAAAACCGTGAAGATTTCGAGCAAAAATGGAATGACATCAAAATCGTATTGGAATACGGAATGCTTTCGGAACCAAAATTCTATGAAAAAGCAGGAGATTTCATTTTGTATCCATCGGTTGACAATAAGTACTACACTTTGGCTGAATTAAAAGAAGCTATTTCGGCAAACCAAACCGATAAAAATGGAAAAACCGTTGTGTTATATGCTTCCAACAAAGAGGCGCAACACGGTTATGTTGAAATCGCCAAAGAAAAAGGATATGAAGTTTTATTATTGGATTCTCCAATTGTGTCACATTTGATTCAGAAACTGGAAAGCGATAACGAGAATTTGACTTTCGTTCGTGTCGATTCTGACCACATTGATAAACTGATTCAAAAAGAGGAAACTCAAATTTCGAAATTATCAGAAGACGAATCAACACAATTAAAAACCGTTTTGGAAGAAATTGTACCAAAAGCAAATTATTCGGTTCAACTAGAACCTATGGACAGCACTGCAGCACCATTCATCATCACGCAACCTGAATTCATGCGAAGAATGAAAGAGATGAGTCAAACCGGTGGCGGTGGAATGTTCGGCATGGGTAATTTCCCTGAAATGTATAATTTGGTGGTTAATACTAATTCCGAATTAGCAACGACAATTCTAAACACTTCCGACAAATCAGCTCAGGAAAGTTTGGTAAAACAAGCTTTAGACTTAGCAAAAATCTCGCAAGGATTATTGAAAGGTGAAGAGTTGACTGCTTTTGTGAAAAGAAGTTTTGAACTTATAAAATAGTCCTTCGACAAGCTCAGGACAACATAAGATTAAAGTATTAAGACCTGTGAGTGAAAGCTTGCAGGTTTTTTTATATTTTAGCTAAAGTTAAATCAGTCAAAATGAAAAAAGTATTCTTATTTCTAATCCTTATCCCTTTTTTGTCATTTGCCAAATTTTATAAAGGAACAGTGAATTACAATGATGGCACAACCAAAAAAGGTTTTATTGAATTGCCTGATAATCCAACTGAACAAAAATTAAAATTCAGAAGCGAAGAAAATGGCAAGACCGAAAAGTTGAGTATTGATGAAATTGCCGGATTTGATATTGTAAACAATCAAGATATAACCATCAATTTTATATCAATCTATCTCGCATCCGGAAGATTATTCTCAGGTAAAAATTATAAGATTGACAGCAAAAAATCTTGGGTAAGAGTTGAAAAAGTTGGAAAAAAAATAGATTTGGTTTCCGCGTATTATACTTCGTCTGCCGTATTGGGCGCAGCGGGACAAACTTCATCGTCAGGAAGAATGCTGTATTTACGCAGACATGAAAATAATTTTGCTCTTATTTTAATTCCCATAAATGAATACGGATTAGGTGTAGATGTAAATTATTATAGTACGGTTATGAAAATCTTAGGCTATCATTTTGAAGATGATTGTCCAAAAGTATTGCCCTTAATTACCAAAGAGAGACTAAAAAACGAAGGCTTGGGAGTTATCGTTGACTTGTTCGATGAAAACTGTGGCGCTAAATAATTTAACTAATAAATTGTAATTCAAATGACTTTAAACATCGAAACTCCGGCATTACTCTTCTCGGCAACTTCCCTGATTTTATTGGCCTATACCAATCGGTTTTTAACTATTGCCCAAATCGTGCGTAGCCTTAAAAAACATTACGACGAAGTACATACGAAAAGCATTTTGCTGCAAATCAAAAATCTAAACCTGAGACTTTCACTCATTCGATACATGCAACTTTTTGGAGTTTTGTGTTTGTTTCTTTCGGTGTTTGCGATGTTATCGTTATTCCTAGAACAACAGACTATGGGCATTTACCTTTTTGGTGCAAGCTTATTGACTTTACTTATTTCACTTGGAATATCTTTTTGGGAAATCAGTATTTCGGTTACTGCATTGCGACTTCATTTAAGTGATTTGATGGAAGGTGAAGAAGAAAAATAATTTTACTATTTTTGAATAAAACCAAAGACCATGAAATTCCAACTCGAAAGAATACTTCTCTTTAGCGATGCTGTCTTTGCCATCGCCATTACCTTAATGATTATTGAAATAAAGCCACCACATCTCGAACATGGAAGTACGTTTTGGCAAGGCTTTAGCGCCTTTCTAAAGCTGAGTCCCATCATAATGGGAACTGTTCTTAGTTTTTATCTCGTTGGTTTGTTTTGGTATCGGCATCATGACCTGATGAAGCATTTGGTAAACTGTGATGGTAAATTTTTAGCCCTTAATTTAAGTTTATTGCTTGCTGTTGCTTTCATTCCGTTTTCCACTGCTTTCGTTTTCGAGAACGAACCCTCACCTTTTCCTCTATTGATTTACAATATGAATTATGCCATAGCCTCGCTACTTTATTACAAACTATGCAGCTATGCTTTCAATCCTAACCATAATCTTGCTAGTTCAGATGTTTCTGTAGAAGTCAGCAAAATGAAAAGGGAAACCATTTATTCACTGGGAGTTTATACGCTAACTACAATACTTGCCTTTTTTACACCTTTGGCTCCAATTGGATACGCCGCTTTTGCATTTCAGCATAAGGTGGTAAATAGAAAATAAAAAACCGTCTCGTTAAATAAAACGAGACGGTTTTTAATTTATTTCTAAAAATTACTTGCTCAAGTACATTTTACGTCTCGAATACAATTCGTAAAACTGATCGTCTTTCAAATCATCTATGAACAAAATGCTTTCGCCTGTTGATTTCATTTCCGGACCAAGTGCTTTGTTTACATCTTTGAATTTACTGAAAGAGAAAACAGGTTGCTTAATCGCAAAACCTTTTAATTTTGGAGTATAGGTAAAGTCGGTTACTTTGTTATGACCAAGCATTACTTTTGTGGCATAATTTACATAAGGTTCGCCATACGCTTTTGCAATAAAAGGCACTGTTCTCGAAGCTCTTGGATTGGCCTCAATGATGTAAACGATATCGTCTTTTATGGCAAACTGAATATTGATTAAACCAACAGTTCTCAACGCTAATGCGATTTTCTTTGTATGGTCTTTGATTTGCTGCATAACAAATTCACCCAAGTTAAACGGCGGTAATGTTGCGTTACTATCGCCCGAATGGATTCCGCAAGGCTCTATATGTTCCATGATTCCGATGATGTAAACATTTTCTCCATCGCAAATTGCATCGGCTTCGGCTTCTATCGCTCCGTCTAGATAATGGTCCAATAGCAATTTATTTCCTGGAATATTTTTCAGCAAATCGATAACATGCTCTTCCAATTCTTGTTTATTAATGACAATCTTCATGCCTTGTCCGCCTAAAACATAGGATGGACGAACCAATAACGGAAAATCTAAAACATCTGCCAATGCTGAAGCTTGGTCTGCATTTTCAGCAATTCCAAATTGTGGAAATGGAATTTTTAGATCGGTTAACAATTCTGAAAATCTTCCTCTGTCTTCGGCTAAATCTAAGGCATCAAATGAAGTTCCGAGGATTTTTATTCCGTATTTTGATAATTTATCAGCCAATTTCAATGCAGTTTGTCCTCCTAACTGAACGATAACACCTTCAGGTTTTTCATGTCGAATGATATCATAAATATGCTCCCAAAAAACAGGTTCGAAATATAATTTATCTGCCGTATCAAAATCGGTGGAAACGGTTTCGGGATTGCAGTTAATCATGATGGTTTCGTAACCACACTCTTTGGCTGCTAAAACACCGTGAACACAAGAGTAATCAAACTCAATTCCCTGTCCGATTCTGTTTGGTCCTGAACCTAGAACCACCACTTTCTTTTTATCGGTAACAATGCTTTCGTTGTGAACATAACGTTCTCCATTGGCAGTTTCAATTTCAGCTTCAAAGGTTGAGTAATAATAGGGTGTTAGCGCTTTGAATTCGGCCGCACAAGTGTCAACTAATTTATACACCCGCTTGATGTTCATTTCATCGCGCAATTTATTCACTTGGCTTTCCAAACATTTTAGCATGTGAGCAATTTGTCGGTCGCC
This sequence comes from Flavobacterium anseongense, assembly GCF_021608185.1. Taxonomy (GTDB): domain Bacteria; phylum Bacteroidota; class Bacteroidia; order Flavobacteriales; family Flavobacteriaceae; genus Flavobacterium; species Flavobacterium anseongense. The sequence goes on from NZ_JAKIHN010000001.1 coordinate 97,381, forward strand.
GTAACCTTTTTGCTTAGCTTCCAATAATAATTCTTTTGGAAGATTGGTAATGTTATATTTTGAAATCTCTTTTTCTATCGTATATAATTCTTCGTATTGCTTCAAAAACCACATATCAATTTTAGTGATTTCATGGATTCTGCTTAATGGAATTCCCATCGCAATCGCATCATAAATCACGAAAACTCTGTCCCAACTTGCATAGGTAAGCTTCTCGATAATTTGCTCGTAATTTTTGTGCCCTTTTCCGTCAGCACCAAGTCCGTTGCGTTTTATTTCTAATGATTGCGTTGCTTTGTGCAAGGCTTCCTGAAACGAACGCCCAATTCCCATAACTTCACCAACTGATTTCATTTGAAGTCCTAAAGTTCTGTCTGCACCTTCAAATTTGTCGAAGTTCCAACGTGGGATTTTTACGATTACATAGTCTAAAGTTGGTTCGAATAAGGCTGATGTTGATTTTGTAATTTGATTTGGCAATTCATCTAAGTGATATCCTAAAGCTAATTTAGAAGCTACTTTCGCAATTGGATACCCTGTTGCTTTTGATGCTAATGCTGATGAACGCGAAACTCTTGGGTTGATTTCAATCGCAACGATATCCTCCTTTTCATCAGGTGAAACAGCGAATTGTACGTTACAACCACCGGCAAAATTCCCAATGGAACGCATCATCAAAATCGCCATATCACGCATTTTTTGGAAAGTTGTGTCCGATAAGGTCATTGCTGGTGCAACGGTAATCGAATCTCCTGTATGGATTCCCATTGGATCCATATTTTCGATAGAACAGATGATTACTACGTTGTCGTTTTTATCGCGGAGTAATTCTAATTCGTATTCTTTCCAACCAAGCAAAGCTTTGTCAATCAAAACTTCGTGGATTGGTGACATTTCTAATCCATAGGTTAGTTTTTCGTCGAATTCTTCTTTGCTGTGTACGAATGCTGCTCCGGTTCCACCAAGCGTAAACGATGGACGGATTACTAACGGAAACCCAAATTCCTGTGCAATTTCTTTTCCTTTTAAGAATGAGGTTGCGGTTTTGGCTGGTGCGGCCGGTACGCCAATTCTTTCTAACAATTGCTTGAATTGTTCTCTGTCTTCGGTAATGTTGATGGCGTTAATATCGACACCTATTAGTTTTACTCCGAAGTCTTCCCAGATTCCTTTTTCGTCCGCTTCCAAACAAAGGTTCAATGCTGTTTGTCCACCCATTGTTGGCAGCACCGCATCAATTTGTGGATGCTCTTTTAGGATTTGGATGATTGATTTTGTAGTTAATGGCAATAAGTAAACATGATCGGCCATACTTGGATCGGTCATAATCGTTGCCGGATTGGAATTGATAAGGATTACTTCTATTCCTTCTTCGCGGATTGAACGTGCTGACTGGGAACCGGCATAATCAAATTCGCATGCTTGTCCGATTACGATTGGACCTGAACCTATGATTAAAACCGATTTGATTGAATTGTCTTTGGGCATTGTAGTTAGTGTTGTAAGTTATGTGTTATAAGTTGTATGTGTTGTGCATGCTTTTGTTTCTAGCCCCGATTGCAGCGGAAATCCTTTTTATTTTTTCTTTAAAAATAAAAAGATTGCAGTGGAAAGCGGGAAATAGCTCCTAAAAATTATCAATATTTATGAACAAGTTCAAAAAAAAGCCGCTACTAATAAAAGTAACGGCTTGATATTGATTAATTGCTAATCATTATTTTTTGTGTCTTGGTTCAGAAGATACAGTCAATTTATGTCTTCCTTTTGCTCTACGACGCGCAAGGACTTTTCTTCCATTTGCAGAAGCCATTCTGTCCATAAATCCGTGTTTATTTCTTCTCTTTCTTTTCGATGGTTGAAACGTTCTTTTGCTCATTGCTTTGTATCTTTAAAATCGTGTACTATTCTCTTTTAATTTGGTTCTTTCAAAACCGAGTGCAAATATACAACGATTTTTATTTCCTGCAAGTAGTTTTTTAAAAATATTTTCAATTCAATTTATTACCTTTGCGGCACAAAAATTATAACTTATGTTTCACAGATTTATCAAATTAATTATAGCGGCATTATTAGTAGCAACAGCCATTTGGCAGTTTTCGGAAAGCAATATTGGTAACGGAATCTTTTTGATTCTGCTCACGGCGGTTCCGATTTTCCTTTATTATAAAAATGAATACATTCTTTTGGCCTTTTTAAAATTGAGAAAACAGGATTTTGCAGGTGCGAAAGTTTGGTTAGATAAAATTAAAAATCCTGAGACTGCTTTGGTGAGAAAGCAACAAGGTTACTACAATTATCTTCACGGTTTGATGATGTCGCAAACGAATATTCATCAATCGGAGAAATTTTTTAAAAAAGCGGTTGAATTGGGTTTGAGTATGGATATGGATTTGGCTGTAGCCAAATTAAATTTAGCCGGAATTGCCATGTCGAAAAGACGTAAATTGGAAGCTACAACTTTATTAAACGAAGCCAAAAAGTTGGACAAACAAAATATGCTGAATGATCAGATTAAGATGATGAAGGAACAGATGAAGAAAATTTAGTGTTCGGTATGCAGTAGCAGTTGGCAGTATTATCCTTAAATAAAAACGTCCTGAAATTCTCAGGACGTTTTTTATGACTTAACCAATCAGTTGGGCGTATAAATCTTCTTTTTCGTTTAGATATCTGTATTCAAAGCCGTGATCCTGCATTCTTGATTTTATAGCATGGACATCTTCTTTATTTTTTAGTTCTAAACCTACTAATGCCGGCGCGATTTCTCTGTTGTTTTTTTTAGTAAATTGGAAAAAAGTAATGTCGTCGTCCTTGCCCAATATCTTGCTTACAAACTCTTTCAGAGCGCCGGGACGTTGCGGAAATTGTATCATGAAATAATGTTTTAGACCTTCGTATAAAAGCGAACGCTCTTTTATTTCCTCTGTTCTTTCGATGTCATTATTGCTTCCACTAACGATACAAACTACATTTTTCCCTTTTATTTCTTCCTTATAAAAATCTAATGCAGCGATTGAAAGTGCACCAGCCGGCTCAACAACCATGGCTTCTTCGTTATATAATCGCAAAATGGTCGTGCAGACTTTACCTTCAGGAACGAGTACAACATCATCAAGATTCGCTTTGCAAATTTCAAAATTTAACTGCCCAACCTGCTTTACAGCGGCGCCATCAACAAATTTATCGATAGTCTCTAAATACGTATTTTGGCCGTTAGCAATGGAAGTTTTCATCGCGGGTGCACCTAATGGCTCGACACCAATGATTTTAGTTTTGGGACTTAATTCGGCAAAAACAGTAGAAAGTCCGGCTGACAATCCGCCACCGCCAATAGGAACAAAAACATAATCTATTGGTTTTTTTGTAGCTTCTAAAATTTCTAAACCTACTGTTCCTTGCCCAGCGATAACTTTGATATCTTCAAAAGGATGAATGAAAACTTTATTGTTCTCGTTGGCATTCTTTATGGCTTTGGCGTAAGCATCATCAAAAGTATTTCCAGTCAAGACGATTTCTACAAATGATTTTCCGAACAATTGCACTTGTTTAATCTTTTGTTTCGGAGTGGTTCTCGGCATGTAAATAATGCCATTTATTTGGAGTAAATTACATGAATAAGCAACGCCTTGAGCATGATTTCCAGCACTGGCACATACGATCCCCTGCTTTTTTTCTGCCTCAGAAAGTGAACTCATTTTGTTGTAAGCACCACGAATTTTATAGGAACGAACCACCTGCAAATCTTCTCTTTTTAGAAGAATTGTAGCTTCAAATTCATCCGATAAATTTAAGTTTTCAGTCAATGGCGTAACCTGAACGACTCCATTTAACTGATTTTTTGCTTGTGCTATTTCCTGAAATAAATTCATGATTTCTCCTATTTGGATTTCTTATTCTACAATTTTTTTCATTGCTGTCATGGCGTTACGAAGTTCGGCACCACAAATTTCAATGGAATGATTTCTAATGGCTGCATTAATTTTTACCAATTCGAAATTATCTGTGGTAGCATTTTTATCAGCGTTGAAGTTTTTTCCAATTAAATTGGTATCGACTTTTTTCATAAAATCAGCTAATAACGGTTTGCAGGCGTGATCAAATAAATAGCAGCCATATTCAGCTGTATCCGATATTACACGGTTCATTTCGAATAATTTTTTTCTGGCTATTGTATTTGCGATAAGCGGTGCTTCGTGCAATGATTCATAATAGGCTGATTCATTTTTAATTCCTGCAGAGGTCATAGTTTCATAAGCCAATTCAACTCCAGATTTTACAAAAGCAACCATCAAAGTAGCGTTGTCAAAATATTCCTGTTCCGGGATTTCCATTGTTCCGGCAGCGGTTTTTTCGAAATGAGTTTCGCCTGTAGCTTCACGCCAAGTCAGTAGATTTTTATCTCCATTTGCCCAATCTTCCATCATGGTTTTAGAAAATTCACCCGACAAAATATCGTCCATATGCTTTTTGAACAAAGGCGTCATAATCGTTTTTAGTTCATCAGCCAATTTAAAAGCTTCTATTTTTGCCGGATTTGAAAGACGGTCCATCATGTTCGTAATTCCGCCTATTTTCAAAGCTTCAGTAATTACTTCCCAACCGTATTGCACAAGTTTTGAAGCATAGGAAGCATCAATTCCTTTTTCTATCATTTTGTTAAAACTCAAAATCGAACCTGTTTGCAGCAAGCCACAAAGAATGGTTTGTTCTCCCATCAAATCCGATTTTACTTCGGCCACAAACGATGATAATAAAACACCCGCTTTGTGTCCGCCTGTTCCAACGCAATAGGCTTTTGCGATTTCCAAACCATCACCATTTGGATCGTTATCCGAATGCACCGCAATTAATGTTGGTACACCAAAACCACGTAAATATTCGGCACGAACTTCTGACGCTGGTGATTTTGGAGCAATCATAATAACAGTTAAATCTTTACGGATTTGCATTCCTTCTTCCACAATATTAAATCCATGTGAATAAGATAAACAGGCACCTTGTTTCATCAAAGGCACAATTTTATTGATAACCGGAGTGTGCTGCTTATCCGGAGCCAAATTGGAAACCAAATCGGCAGTTGGAATAATATCTTCAAAAGTTCCTACTTCAAATCCGTTTTCGGTAGCATTAACATACGAAGCTCTTTTGTTGTCAATAGCTTCCTGACGCAAGGCATACGCCACGTGAAGCCCACTATCGCGGAGATTTTGTCCTTGAGCTAAACCTTGAGCACCACAACCAATGATGACTATTTTTTTACCATTTAATTTTGAAACTCCGTTTGCAAATTCGCTGCTTTGCATAAAATCACATTTTCCTAATTCCTGAACTTTTAAACGATGAGGAAGTGAATTGAAATAATTTGACATTGTTTTTATAATTTGCTTTAAGCTTTATGCAATAGGCTTTAAGCGGTTAGTATTAGATTTAATTTTTAAGTATTACTATTTTACATTTCGAAAATCATGCTCTTATGATTCAAAAATTCGTTGTTTATTGGTTTTTTGGTTGGATCATTTCTCTCCATATCCAAAACTTTTTTGTGAACACCTTCACTTGATTTTATAATGGCAATTCGAGAGCTTTTTACAAATTCTATCAAGCTGTATTTTGATAATTCGGTTAATAAATTATCGACTTCATCGTCTTGTCCTGTAGTTTCAAAGACGGTATAGTCATCCCGAATAACTACTGCTCTTGCTCCAAATTCCCTAAGCAACCGCTCCACCTTTACCTCTCTCATTATAACGGATGTCGGAACTTTATAAAGTGCTATTTGTTGCCAGATAATTTCATCATTGGTGTTGTAAAAAACCTTGAAAACTTCAACATTTTTTTCTAACTGACGAACAATATTTTTAACTACAGTTTCTGTTTCTCTAATTACAATTGTAAATCGGTAGATGTTTTCTATTTCGCTTGGCGAAGAATTAAAACTGTCCAAACTTATTTTTCTTCTTGAAAAAATGATGGCAATTTTATTGAGCAATCCAACTTGATTTTCGGTATATACGGTTAATGTGAATTCCTGTTTCATAATACAATTTTTAAATTTCTTCTTTGCTCAAAACGATTTCGGCAACTCCTTTTCCTTGCGGAACCATTGGAAACACATTGTCTTCGTGCAATACAGCAACTTCTAATAGAAACGAACTCGGATTATCCAACATTTGTTTCAAACCTTCGCGAAGTTCTTCCCGTTTCGAAATTTGTCTTCCGTCTATATTGTACGCTTTCGCTACCTGAACAAAATTTGGGCTGTGAATATCGGTAAACGAATAGCGTTTTTCATGAAATAGTTCCTGCCATTGACGTACCATTCCAAGATAGCTATTATTGAGAATTAAGATTTTTACGTTTGGCTGAAACTGCATTATTGTTCCCAATTCCTGAATATTCATTTGCGCTCCGCCATCTCCCATAATAGCTATAACCTCACGTTCAGGCGCTCCGAGTTTTGCTCCAATTGCAGCTGGTAGTGCATATCCCATCGTTCCTAAACCACCGCTTGTAATATTGCTTCGGGTTTTATTTTGCTTTGAATAACGACAAGCCACCATTTGATGTTGCCCAACATCGGTTACAATTACAGCTTCACCATCAGTTAACTCATTAAGAACTTTTATCACTTCACCCATTGTCAAACCGCCTTCGGTTGGATTGAGTTCTTTTTCTATTAACGTTATGGTTTCTTTTTCTTTTTTAATTTCAAATTCTTTGAACCATTCCGGGCGAGGTTTAGTTTCAATTAAATTAGTAAGCAAAGGCAAAGTTTCTTTACAATCGCCCCAAACAGAAACTGTCGTTTGTACGTTTTTATCAATTTCTGCCGGATCAATATCTAAGTGAATAATTTTTGCTTGCTTGGCGTATTTATCTAATCTGCCGGTTACACGATCATCAAATCGCATTCCGACAGCAATTAAAACATCGCATTCATTTGTTAAAAAATTAGGGCCGTAATTGCCATGCATCCCCAACATACCAACACCTAACGGATGATCTGTTGGAATTGCACTCATTCCCATAATTGTCCACGCGGCCGGTAAATTCCCTTTTTCAATAAAATTTTGAAACTCCTTTTCCGCATTTCCTAAAATGATTCCCTGACCAAATACTACAAATGGTTTTTTAGCCTCATTGATTAATTTTGCCGCTTGTTCTATATATTCAGGTCTGACAATAGGATTTGGTCTGTAACTTCTAACATGAATACAAGGTCTGTAGCCAATATAATCGAACAATTGCAATTGTGCGTTCTTCGTGATGTCTATTAAAACCGGTCCGGGACGACCACTTTTAGCGATATAGAATGCTTTAGCAAGTACTTCCGGAATTTCATTAGCGTCTGTAATTTGATAATTCCATTTTGTGATTGGCGTAGTGATGTTAATTATATCTGTTTCCTGAAAAGCATCAGTTCCCAATAAATGGGCAAAAACCTGACCCGTAATACAAACTAGCGGTGTGGAATCTATCAAAGCGTCTGCCAAACCTGTAACCAAGTTTGTTGCTCCGGGACCGCTTGTTGCAAATACAACTCCTGTTTTTCCGCTAACTCTTGCATAACCTTGTGCAGCATGAATGGCACCTTGCTCGTGACGAACCAAAATGTGATTTAGCTTTTCATTAAAGTCAAAAAGAGCATCATAAATTGGCATGATTGCTCCTCCGGGATAACCAAAAATAGTAGTTACGCTTTCAGATAATAAAGCATCAATTACGGCCAAACTTCCTGTGGTAGAAATAGGTTGTCTTCCTGCTTTTTCGATTTTATCTAATTCTAATGTTTTCATAGTTTTATTTTTTAATCTTCATCGGTAACACAACCTTCTGAAGCGTCTTTAACCAATTTTACGTATTTATAAAGCACTCCGTTTGTCACTTTTAAAGGAGGAATGACTAGTTTTTTTCTTCTTTCTTCCAACTCAGCATCGGAAACTTTTAAATTAATAGCGTTTGTGACCGCATCAAGTTCGATAATATCGCCATCATTAACGAGAGCAATATTTCCTCCATCGAAAGCTTCCGGTGTGATATGACCGACGACAAATCCGTGGGTTCCACCGCTAAATCTTCCGTCGGTAATTAGAGCAACACTTTTTCCTAAACCTGCACCAATAATGGCAGATGTTGGCTTAAGCATTTCGGGCATTCCCGGACCGCCTTTTGGACCAACATATCTGATGACAATTACATCACCCGCTTGTATTTTTTTATCTTCAATGCCTTGAATAAGTTCTTTTTCACCATCAAAAACTTTGGCTGGTCCCACGAATTTTTCACCTTCTTTACCTGTAATTTTTGCTACAGAACCTTTGGTTGCCAGATTTCCATATAAGATTTGAAGATGCCCGGTTTCTTTAATCGGATTTTCGATAGGACGAATTATATTTTGATCTTCAAAATCAATTTCAACCACATTTTCTAAATTTTCGGCCAATGTTTTTCCGGTAACGGTTATGCAATTTCCGTGAAGCATTCCTTTGCTCAACAAATATTTTAAAACCATTGGAACGCCTCCTTTTTCGTGGAGATTTTGCATTAAATAATTTCCGCCTGGTTTGAAATCAGCTATCAATGGTGTTTTGTTGCTGATTCTTTGAAAATCGTCCTGCGTAATTTTAACACCAACGCTTTTCGCCATGGCGATAACGTGTAAAACCGCATTTGTACTTCCGCCAAGTGCAATTAACGTGGTAACTGCATTTTCAAAAGCTTCAAATGTCATAATATCTTTTGGACAAATATTTTTTTCTAACAGTAGTTTTATATAATGAGCAGCTTGCTTGCATTCTTCAATTTTTTCATGGCTAACAGCCGGATTAGAACTCGAATATGGCAAACTCATTCCGAGCGCTTCAATAGCGATTGCCATTGTATTAGCAGTATACATTCCGCCACAGGCTCCAGCACCAGGGCAGGAATTTTTGATAATTCCTTTAAATTCTTCTTCGGATATTTTTCCGGCTATTTTTTCACCCAAAGCTTCGAAGGCGGAAACGATATTCAAATCTTTTCCTTGGTATTTGCCCGGAGCAATGGTTCCACCATATACCATTATTGACGGTCTATTTAATCTTCCCATGGCAATTATAGAACCCGGCATATTCTTGTCGCAACCCGGAATGGCAATTACGCCATCATAATAATGTCCGGCAACAACACTTTCAATACTATCCGCAATGATTTCACGACTTACTAAGGAAAAACGCATTCCATCTGTACCGTTAGTAATACCGTCGCTAATTCCGATAGTATTAAAAATCAATCCCACCATTTCATTTTCATTTACCTCAACTTTGATATAAGAAGCCAAATGATTGAGGTGCATATTACACGTATTTCCATCGTAACCCATTGAAGCAATTCCGATAAATGGTTGCGCCAATTGCTGGTCGTTCAATCCTATTCCGTACAACATTGCCTGAGCAGCAGGTTGTGTTGGATCTTGAGTTACCGTTTTACTGTATTTATTTAATTCCATTAGTAGTTTGTTTCTTGTAATTCTTGTTGCTTTAAGCTCAGTAAATTTATAAATGAAATGTATTTTTATAATATCTGCATTTATTTTTTTTACAGTATCCGATTAATTTTTTATTAGGATAATTAATTGATATTCATTGTTTTAAATTTATTTTTTTACGACGTCAATTACTTAATTATTAACTTCATTTTTCTTCTGAACTTAGAATAAATGTCATTTACAAAAGGTTTTTATCAACATTGTATTAAATAAAAAGACCTCCCAAATAATTTAGGAGGTCTTTTTATTTACAACTAACAAAATCTCCTATCCAAATTTTGGAATGATAATAATTGAGACAATGTTAATAATGTTCGTATCTGAATACATCTTTTTATTTTTGAATTTATATACTCATTTATAAATATATAAAATAATTTAATTAAAAATTAATAACCCGAAAGCGGAATTTCTATTTCGTATTTTTTCTTGGATGGATTGAGCAATTTTTTGTCGCGCAACCAAGGGTTATGGATTTTTAGAATTTTATAATTGATGCCTTGTGTTTTGGCGAAATTAGCTAAATCGTTGATGGTACTGTCGACTTCTATTTTTTTAAATGGAATTCGTGCATACAAATCACTTTCATAAATATTAAACCCATAAAGAGCTGGGTTTTTCATTATTTCCTTAAGTGCTAAAATTCTAAAAACATAGCGTGCCGTTTCTTCGGTCAAACCTAAATCGTAATAATTGGAAACTTTTTGTTCCTCAATTCTTTTACCAACTCCGGACATTCCTCCGTTATAGGATGCTGCTGCCAATGTCCAGGAACCAAATTTTTCTTTGGCTGCCAATAGATATTTACAAGCTGCTTCGGTTGATTTCTCTAAGTGATAGCGTTCATCTACAAGTTCATTAACTTCCATGCCTTTTTCTTTGGCAGTATCAGGCATAAACTGCCAAACTCCTTTAGCTCCCGAAGGTGAAGTTGCGTTTACAAGACCACTTTCGATTACGGCAAGGTATTTAAAATCATCGGGCACTCCATACTTTTGCAGGATTGGTTCGATTACAGGAAAAGCTCTGTTAGCTCTTCGAATTATTAAAACAGTCGTCGCATCTAAATTAGCATTGATAAGTAATTCTCTATCTAATCGTTCTCTAACGTCACTTATTTGTAGTGGAGCACTTTCTCCTGCAAAGTCAACCGCAGTTGGAAAATACATTGGAGTTCCTTCACGTAATAATTTTTCTTTATTGTCTCCAGCTATTCCAAAAATCATCATTCCGGAAATCAAAATTACTACGAATGTCGATAATAGGGCTTTATTCGTTTTCATAACTGTAGGATTTAATTTTTGATCATTCATATTGGTAAAACTACAAAAATCGGTACAAAATCAATTATTATCTAACATAATTTTAGGCAAATTTTCGTTAAGCCATTTGTATTTTGTCAGAATCATAATGTGCGTTCCGTCTTTAACTTGGATACTTTTTTTAATATGTTTTATTGGGAAAACCTCATCCGCATCGCCATGAATATGAATAATTTCATTGTCAATTTCAGTTCGATTCCAATTGATTATTTGTTCAATTGCCCAGTCTAAATACACTTTATCCCGAACGGAAAGGAACTTTTCATACAACTTTATTCGTTGTTTTAAAATAGAGGAACCAAAAGTGAATTTGGCTAAAAGTTCAATGTTTTCAAATAGTTTCGTCGGAATCAGTTTGTAGGCTTTAGTTGACTTGGCAACCTTAAAACGTCTTGGAAATTCTACATTAGACTTGACACTCGAAATGATAATTACCTTTTTGGGATTTACAAATGGTTTCATTTCCTGAACCAAAATACCACCAAAAGAAACTCCAACTAAAATAAAATTTTCATGTTTTATGTTTAATGCCATTCGCTTTGCGTACTCTTTCAACGATTCATTTTTATTGGGTAAAACCCATTCTAATAAATGTATTTCGAAAGTTTCTGACGGTAAATGAATTCGCTCAAAAATACTCGAACTTGCCGCCATTCCAGGCATAAAATAAACGTGAATTTTAGTCATTTTTTAACTCGAAACTGGTTAATTATTAGTAACTTTGTATAAAAATAATCCTTTTTATTTACTTGATTTATGGAAGCGACAGTAATTTTAGAAAAAATTGAAATTAAGGATAACACCTTTGCACGACAATTTGAGACTTTGGTAGATGGAAAATTAATTTCTGTAGAATATTCATTTCAGGAAAAAAAGATTTTCTTAACGCGAATAAATGTTTTTGATGGTTTCGACAACGAGGAATTCATTAATAATTTGCTAAAGAACATTATGGAAATAGCCTATGAACGCAAGTTAAAAGTAGTTCCAATTTTACCAAAAATTGCACTTTTCTTCAGAAAGAATTCTTGTTACAGAGATTTACTTCCTCCGGGAATTAAAATATAATATAAGGTTACCAATGATGAAGGAGTTTCAGATGAAGCTCCTTTTTTTATTATATTTATCGAATGAATGCAGAAACACTTCGTGAGGGAATTATTGATTTCTTTGAAAATATCGAGAAGTATTATGGCAGCAAAACAGAAATAACACAAGGATTATTTTCTGAATTGGATAATCATAATGCTCATTTAACGGCGTGGAATTTATCCGAATTCGAATTGGTTCGCTCAGCTTATCGAAACAGCGGAGACAAATTTATGCTGGAAGGCAAAGGAAGTTACTTCGAAATTTCAGCAGAACGAATTATCGATTTTAAGAAAACAGGTCGGAATAAATTTGAGTTTATCGAGCAATATAGTGAAATCGTTTTTAGGATTACTAAAATCAGGTTTCATTATAAATATTAGACTTCTACTTTCAGGAATTCCATTCTCACACTACCGTCTTCATCAATTTTTGACAAATTGACTTCATGCAATGTGTTTATCAATTCCGGATTCCATGGTGCTTTTACTTTTACATAGTTTTCAGTAAAACCGTGAATGTAACCTTCTTTATTTTCGCCTTCAAAAAGTACTGTTCTATTACTTCCAATCTGACTTTCATAAAAAGCACGCCGTTTCTTAACCGATAATCCTCTAAGCATTTTACTTCTTTTGTTGCGGACATTCATTGGAACAACATCTTGCATTGCAGCCGCTTCGGTGTTATCTCTTTCGGAGTAAGTGAAAACGTGTAAATACGAAATATCCATTTCGTTTAAGAAATTATACGTTTCTAGGAAATTTTCATCAGTTTCGCCCGGAAAACCAACAATCACATCAACGCCAATACAGGCATGAGGCATGACTTCACGGATTTTATTTACTCTGTCTGTATAAACTTCACGAAGGTAACGACGCTTCATTTTTTTCAGAATCTCATTGCTCCCGCTTTGTAACGGAATATGAAAATGTGGCACGAACGTTCTGCTTTGCGATACAAATTCGATGGTTTCGTTTTTCAAAAGGTTGGGTTCGATAGATGAGATTCGGAGTCTTTCAATGCCTTCTACTTCATCCAAAGCCTGAACTAAATCCAGAAAAGTATGTTCGTGTTTTTTATTTCCGAATTCACCTTTACCGTAATCACCAATATTTACACCTGTCAAAACGATTTCCTTGATTCCTTGTTTTGAAATATCGGAAGCATTTTTCAGCACATTATCTAAAGCATCACTTCTCGAAATTCCACGTGCTAACGGAATCGTGCAATAGGTACATTTATAATCACAGCCATCCTGAACTTTCAAAAAAGCACGCGTTCTGTCACCAATAGAATAACTTCCAACATAGAAATCGGCTTCTTCGATTTCGCACGAATGCACTTCGCCCATATCATTTTTGGACAAGTCATTTATATAATCGGTGATTTTGAATTTTTCTGTCGCACCCAAAACCAAATCCACACCATCAACAGCAGCCAATTCTTCAGGTTTTAATTGCGCATAACAACCAACCGCAGCAACGAATGCTTTTTCGTTGAGCTTCATGGCTTTTTTAACTACTTGTTTGAATTGTTTATCGGCATTTTCAGTAACCGAACAGGTATTTATCACATAAATATCGGCTACTTCTTCAAAATCGACGCGGTCAAAACCTTCGTCCTGAAAATTTCTCGCAATGGTTGAAGTTTCGGAGAAATTTAATTTGCAGCCTAAAGTATAAAAGGCGACTTTCTTTTTGTTTTCCATAATTCACTCCAATTAATGAAATCGTTGTCAAAAATTGAGAGCGCAAAGATAGTTTAATTTGGTTATTTGTTAATGCGGTTATTTGATGATTTTCAAAACCAATCTATTCTTTTCTGAATTTTTTTGTAATTTCAAAAACGTGTTCTAAAATTTTTGCATCTTCTTCTGAGAATTCTACCTGACGACGCGCCATTACTATTTTAGCAGTTTGAAACGCTTTTGAAGTTAAATATGTTGTGAATCCAGAAGCTCCGCCCCAAGAAAAACTCGGCACAAAATTACGTGGAAAACCAGCTCCAAAAATATTAGCAGAAACACCAACAACAGTTCCTGTGTTGAACATGGTGTTGATTCCACATTTGCTATGATCTCCCATCATCAGTCCACAGAACTGCAAACCGGTTCGGGCAAAACCTTCGGTTTCATAACTCCACAATCGCACTTCTTCATAGTTGTTTTTCAGATTTGAATTATTGCTGTCGGCGCCAATATTACACCATTCACCCAAAACAGAATTTCCTAAAAATCCGTCATGACCTTTGTTCGAATAGCCCATCAAAACCGAATTACTCACTTCACCTCCAATAACAGAATGTGGCCCAACAGTTGTTGCTCCGTAAACTTTAGCTGCCAATTTCACTCTACCCGATTCGCACAAAGCAAATGGTCCGCGAATTACTGAACCTTCCATAATCTCCGCATTTTTTCCGATGTATATTGGTCCGGTTGAAGCATTCAGTGTTACAAATTCGAGCTTTGCTCCTTCTTCTATAAATATATTTTCAGGCGAAAGTACATTAACGCTTTTAGGGATAGGTTGCGAATGCCTGCCTTCGGTAATCAACTCAAAATCTTCGCGTAAAGCAGCATCATTTTTAGCAAAAATATCCCAAGTGTTTTGCACAGTTAAACATTCTTCACTGAATTCGACTATCTCATAACTATCAAAATCGACTTCCTCCTGCGTATCATTTGTGTAAAAAGCGATTACTTCATCACCTTGAAAAATAGCTTGGTTTTTTTCTAAACTTTTCACCATTTCAGAAAGAATGTCATTTGGCAAAAAAGAAGCATTAATCATAACGTTGTCTTCCATTTCTACCATCGGAAACTTTTCTGAAAGATATTCTTCGGTCAATGTTGTCGTCGTGTATCCTAAATATTTTTCCCATTTTTCACGAATAGTTAAAATTCCGATGCGAATATCAGCAACCGGTCGTGTGAATGTAAAAGGTAAAAGTGCGTTGCGAACTGTTCCGTCAAAAAGTATGTAGTTCATTGTGAAGGTTTATAAGTTTATGAGTTTATAACTCTCTTCAAAAGTACAAAGATTAAACAAATAAAAAAACCACTCACTTGCGTGAATGGTTTTGATAAAATTTGAACACTAAAACTATTATTTACCGTGTTTAGCGTATTTAGTTTTGAATTTATCAATACGTCCTGCAGTATCGATAAGTTTAGATTTACCTGTGTAAAAAGGATGAGAAGTTCTGGAAATCTCCATTTTGAATACTGGGTATTCAACACCTTCGTGTGTGATTGTTTCTTTTGTTTCTACTGTTGATTTAGTGATAAAAACATCATCGTTTGACATGTCTTTAAAAGCAACTAATCTGTAATTTTCTGGGTGAATTCCTTGTTTCATTTTGTAAATCTTTTATTGTTATGAAGTAGTTTTGTTTTGAAGCTTTCATTTTTGAAAGGTATAAACTAGCTACAGCTTTTATTGTTCCTTTTTTAATTAGAGTGTGCAAAAATACAACTATTTTACAAAAATCAAAGCGATATGTAACTTTTTTTAATTGTTTTGTACTTACCGAAAAGTAATTACGGAATTACTATATTTGTTAACTAATCAAAACCTAAACATTATGAATGAAATTATTAAGAAAAACGGCGTTAGCTTTGGACTAATCTTCGGATTATTTTCGGTTCTATTAACAACAACTTTATACCTGGTTGATTTAGAATTATTTACAAGCTCATGGATTGGAATAATCTCAGTTATCATTTCAATATCAATTGGAGTAGTCCTAATTACCAAAACAAAAAAACAGTTAAACAACGTACTCACTTTTAAAGAAGGATTTACTGTATATTTTATTGCAGCCGCAATAGGTAGCACTATATCGACTCTATTCAATTACATTCTTTTCAATTTTGTTGATCCGGGAGCGAAAGAAACCATAAAAGAAATTACCTTAAAGTATACATCAGATATGATGGCAAAATTTGGTGCACCGGCAGATGCTGTAAATGAAACTATGAAAAAACTAGCAGAAACAGATAATTTTTCTTTGGGCAACTTGGCAATGGGATTAGCTTTTAGTCTTGTTTTTAGTGCTCTTTTCGGATTAATTTTGGCTGCCATTTTCAAATCTAAATCACCTTCATCACAAGGATTATAAATGAATTTATCCATAATAATTCCACTTCTTAACGAACAGGAATCTTTACCCGAATTGCACCAATGGATTGTCAAAGTAATGACAACCCACAATTATTCCTATGAAGTAATCTTTATAGACGATGGTAGTTCGGATGAGTCGTGGCAAATTATTGAACAACTTTCAAAAGAAAATCCAAACGTAAAAGGACTTCGTTTCCTTACCAATTTTGGCAAATCACAAGCCTTGCATGCCGGTTTTGCCAGAGCCAAGGGCGACGTAATCATTACAATGGATGCAGATCTACAGGATAGTCCGGAAGAAATTCCGGATTTATATAACATGGTTTTGAACCAAAACTACGACTTGGTTTCGGGCTGGAAAAAGAAACGCTACGATTCGGTTGTTGGCAAAAATCTGCCTTCGAAATTATTTAATTGGGCTGCACGAAAAACTTCGGGTGTTCAGCTTAATGATTTCAACTGCGGATTAAAGGCCTATAAAAGCGTCGTTATCAAAAACATAGAAGTTTCGGGCGAAATGCATCGTTACATTCCGGTTTTAGCTAAAAATGCTGGATTTAAAAAAATAGGCGAAAAAGTTGTCATCCATCAGGCACGAAAATACGGTGAATCAAAATTTGGCATGAACCGTTTTATAAATGGTTTCTTAGATTTGATTACCATTTGGTTTTTATCAAAATACGGAAAACGTCCGATGCATCTTTTTGGCGCACTTGGCGTTATAATGTTTATCATCGGTTTTTTAGCAACTTTTTTGATTATCGGAATCAAACTGATGAAATTATTTGTTTTCCATGAACCGACTATTTTAGTTGCTGCAAATCCCCTTTTCTACATCGCTTTAACGGCAATGATTATTGGTTCACAATTATTCTTAGCCGGATTTTTGGGTGAAATAATTTTGAGAACAAAGAACAACGAAGAGCGCTATAAAATTTCTAAAGAAGTGAATTTGTAATTCTGCTTCAGACTACAATTAAAATTAAGATTATGCATATCGAAAAAAACATATTAGACAAAGTAAACGAATGGCTTACGCCGACATTTGATCAAAAAACACAAGACGAAATCACAGAAATGATGACTTCTTCTCCAAAAAATCTGGAAGAAAGCTTCTATAAAAATTTGGAGTTTGGTACTGGTGGAATGCGTGGAATAATGGGCGTTGGAACCAATCGCATCAACAAATATACGCTTGGAAAAAACACTCAGGGTTTATCTGATTATTTAAAAAGATCGTTTCTTGGTGAACAATTAAAAGTAGCTATTGCTTATGATTGCCGACACAATAGTGATACTCTGGCTAAAGTTGTTGCTGATGTTTTTTCAGCAAACGGAATTCAGGTGTATTTGTTTTCAGAAATGCGTCCAACTCCTGAATTATCTTTTGCAGTCAGACATTTAAATTGTCATGCGGGAATTGTTTTAACAGCTTCTCACAATCCACCCGAATACAACGGATACAAAGTATATTGGCAGGATGGAGGGCAAATAGTTCCACCAAATGATGCTGAAATTGTTCAGGTAATTGAAAACCTCAAATACAGTGAAATCAAATTTGACGCCAACGAAAATCTGATTGAATATATTGACGTTGCCGTAGATGAAGCTTTCGTAAATTCTACTGTTGACAATGCAAGTTTTAACACTTCGGCGGAAGCCAGAAAGAATTTAAAAATTGCTTACACTTCGTTACACGGAACTTCCATCAAAATGGTTCCGAAAGTATTGGAAAAAGCAGGTTATACCGATGTAAATATTGTTCCGGAACAAGCAGAACCAAACGGAAATTTTCCAACAGTAGTTTCTCCAAATCCAGAAGAACCGGAAGCATTGACTATGGCTTTAGCCTTGGCAGATAAAATAAATGCGGATATCGTTTTTGGAACTGATCCGGATAGCGACCGTCTTGGCGTTGCAGTTAGAAATAACAAAGGCGAAATGCAGTTGTTAAATGGAAACCAAACGATGGTTGTTATGACGCATTATCTATTGGATCAATGGAAAAAAGCCGGAAAAATTAACGGAAAACAATTCATTGGTTCAACAATAGTTTCAACACCAATGATGTTGGAATTGGCTTCGGCTTATGGAGTTGAATGCAAAGTTGGTTTAACCGGTTTCAAATGGATTGCCAAGTTTATCAGAGATTTTCCTGAACTTAAATTTATTGGCGGTGGCGAAGAAAGTTTCGGCTATATGGTTGGTGATGCTGTTCGCGATAAAGATGCTGTTGGTGCTATTTTACTAATGTGTGAAATTGCGGCTCAAGCCAAAGAAAAAGGAAGTTCAGTGTACAAAGAATTGGAACAAATGTATGTCGACTTTGGTTTCTATAAAGAACATTTAATTTCGATTACCAAAAAAGGAATAGAAGGCGCAAACGAAATCAAGCAAATGATGGTTGACATGCGTGAAAACCCGGTTTCTGAAATTAACGGGCAACGTGTGATTATGGTTGAAGATTACCAAAACTCGACAGCGAGAAATCTATTAACCAATGAAACCGAAACCTTATTCATTCCAAAATCGGATGTGTTGATTTATTATTTGGAAGACGGCTCTAAAATTTGTGCACGTCCGAGTGGAACAGAGCCAAAAATCAAATTCTATTTTAGCGTAAATACTGCTATTGAAAATGTGGATGAAATTGCAGCAGCTGAAGCATTTTTGGATACTAAAATCGCAACTATAATTTCAGAAATGCAACTGAACTAATGGATAATAATCTCAAAAAATTAATCCCTTTTGCTTTAAAGTATAAGAAGAACGTCATTTTAAATATTGTCTTCAATATATTTTATGCCTTATTTTCAACGCTGGGAATGGTTTCTATAATTCCAACTTTGAAAGTTCTTTTCAAAGAAACGGAACAAGTTACCGTTCATCCAACGTATAAAAGCATTGGCTATTTGGGTAAATATGGAGAAGATTTATTGAATTATTATATCACGAAATTATCTTCAGAAAAAGGTGAAGAATACGCCCTTTTACTTGTAGTTTCGATTGTAATTGTAATTTTTTTACTGAAAAATATCTTTAATTATTTGGCTTCTTTTCATGTAACACGATTGAGAACAGGCGTTTTAAAAGACTTGCGTGAAAAGTTATATAAAAAAATTATCCATCTTCCGGTTTCCTATTATTCTGATGCCCGAAAAGGAGACGTCATGTCGAGAATGCTCGGCGATATCAATGAAGTTCAGAATTCCTTTTTCCAGGTTTTAGAATTAGTTGTTCGCGAACCTTTGACTATCATCTTTTCGATTGTAGCGATGTTGGCTATTAGTACAAAATTGACGCTATTTGTTTTTATTTTTATTCCAATTTCAGGTTTAATTATTTCCAGAATCGGGAAAAATTTAAAAGCTAAATCTACACGAGCTCAACAGGAAACAGGTTATTTCATTTCAATTTTAGATGAAACGCTTGGCGGAATGAAAGTTGTAAAAAGTTATAATTCAGAAAATCTTTTTATTTCTAAATTCAATGCTTCTGTTAAAAAATTACAACAGTTATCTAATAGTATTGGGAACAAAAGCAATTTGGCTTCGCCTATGAGTGAATTCCTCGGCATATTAACTATAGCTGTACTTTTATGGTATGGGGGTTATATGGTTTTGGTGGATAAATCCTTGGCAAGCACAGCGTTCATTGGATATATTGCTTTGGCTTACACTATTCTGACTCCGGCAAAAAATATTTCAAAAGCATCGTATCAGGTAAAAACAGGTTTGGCTGCTGCTGAAAGAGTCTTCACTTTGATGGAAGAAGAAAATACCATTACATCAAAAGAAAATGCAATCCATAAAGAAACTTTCGAAACCGGAATTTCTATAGAAAACATCAACTTCAAATACCATGAAGAAAATGTATTAAAGGACTTTTCGCTTCAGGTTCCAAAAGGAAAAACAGTAGCACTTGTTGGACAATCCGGAAGTGGAAAAAGTACGATTGCTAATTTACTGACCCGTTTTTATGACGTTAACGATGGCAGAATAACGATTGACAACGTTGACATCAAAGATATGGATTTAGTCTCGCTTCGCAGCCTTATGGGACTAGTGACACAAGATTCAATATTATTCAACGACACCATTAAATCGAATATTTCCTTAGGAAAACTTGATGCTACTGACGATGAAGTTATAGCTGCTTTGAAGATTGCGAACGCATATGAATTTGTAAAAGAGTTACCTGAAGGAATCTATACGAACATTGGAGACAGCGGAAACAAGCTTTCGGGTGGACAAAAACAAAGATTGTCAATTGCGCGTGCGGTTTTGAAAAATCCACCAATTATGATTTTGGACGAAGCTACTTCGGCATTAGATACCGAAAGTGAAAGATTGGTACAAATCGCTTTGGAAAACATGATGCAAAACCGAACATCTATTGTGATAGCACACCGTCTATCAACCATTCAAAAAGCAGATATCATTGTGGTAATGCAAAAAGGAAGGATTGTAGAACAAGGAAACCACGATGAACTTTTAGCCAAAAACGGAACCTATTCTAAATTGGTTTCGATGCAGTCTTTTGATTAATTAAACTGGCTTGTAACTACTTACTTTCCAATCTTTATCCGATAAATTCACTGAATGATACTGAAGATTATCTTCGGCATCAAACTCACCATTTTTATTAGTATCTTCAATAGTTCTGAAGTAAAGAATGTTTTTTGATTCGATAATTTTCCAATCGATTAATTCCTGAAAATCGACAGAAAGCTTGGTAAATTTTTGACCTGAAACTGTGCTTATGTACAACGATTTTATATCGTTGCTGTCCAACTTTCCGTCTTTGTTGGTATCCATATCAGCCAAAGAATAGACTAATAATTGTTGCTTACTTTTATCGGAAAAAGTCTTTAAATACGTAGCCGTTTCAATTAAAATTGGCTTGTCTGTCAAAGCATAAATCGTATCCTTCCCTATTTCCTGAAACTTCAAATTCTTTAAATAGCCTGTAATTTGGTATTCACCATAATTGGAAACTGTAAAACTTACTTCCGAATCTGATGAAGATTTAATTCCTTTTCCTTTGCCTGATATTACACCTATCGGATGAATTAAAAAATTAGTTCCTTCCATATTGATAGGTAAATCGGCAACCTCAATTTGATTGGTATCAACAACTACTTCAGATTTTACTTTTGAAGTTGTTTCGTAAGTTACTTTGGGTTTTTCAACTGCTTCTTTTTTACAGCTTATAAAAAGTCCAACCAAAACCAAAGCGATATAGAAAAAGGAATTTTTCATTTTCATAAATTTGATTCTCAAAATTAGTGAATTATTTCTACAATCTCGCGGTCAGTTTAACATTGAAAACTCTCGTCGTCATATAGTTTGGAATTCCGTATTGATTTTTGCTATACACATCGCGAACCCAAGTGTTGGTGATCGCATTCTGATTATTGAACAAGTTGTAAATTTCAAATCCAACCGATAAATCTTTCCATTTCTTTAACCAATGTCCGTCAGGTCTTTCGTTGTTTCTTTCGGTTAGGACATACGAAAACCCAACATCAGCACGACGATAATCACGCAAACGAGTTTGGTATTGGTAGGAATCGGCATAAGAAGGCGAACCTCCGGGTAAACCGGTGTTATAAACCAAATTCAGATACAATTTCATATTCGGAATATTAGGCATATAATCCTGGAAAAGAATACCAACTTTCAATCGCTGATCGGTTGGTCTGGCTATATAGCCTTTGTCGTTAATGTTTTCTTCAGTTTTCATGTAACCAAAACTCAACCAGGATTCGGTTCCGGGAACGAATTCACCATTTAATCTCATATCCAAACCATAAGCATACGCAACCGCATCATTATTGGCACGGTAACGAATTCTAACATTTTCAAGTGTATAGCTATTGACATCAGTCATCGTTTTATAATAAGCTTCTGTAACCAATTTAAACGGACGATTATTCATTTTGAAATTATAATCATTGCTCAACACAAAATGTATGGATTGTTGTGCTTTAACATTTGGCCTAACCGTTCCTAATGAATCTCTCAACTCACGATAAAATGGCGGCTGATGATAATAGCCAACAGACAATCTGAATAACATATCTTTCTCCCAATCGGGTTTTAATGCGAACTGTGCTCGTGGACTAAAAACAGTTTGTCTTTTTGCATTTGTAATACCATCTCCGGAAACCAACCAACTATGAAAACGAGCACCGGCAGTAACCCAGAATTGACTTTCTCCGATTTTAGTTTTGGTGTTCCATTGTGCAAATCCTGAGAATCTATCGATATCAACAAAATTTGTCGCTCTGACATTCTGATAAGGAACTAGTGGACCAACATAAGGATTGTAAGGTTGTTGATTTGGAAAATCTAAATGAGGTGGATTGATATGAAACCCGGCCGAATCAATAACTTCCCATTCTACTATTCGGTCACGAATGTTTTCACGAGTATATTTAAAACCCCAATCTATTTGATGCTTTTTGCTGTTGATAAAATGAGTTCCTTTGATTTCCGCATTTACGATTAAGGCATCCAAATCGTTTCGGGCGTGGTTTAGTTGTGTTCCGATGCCACGATTAAAAGTAACTTCTCCTAAAGTTTCTGAACCAATATTCGTATCCACTTCTCCTAAAAAGTAGGCTGCATAAATATCAAAATATTCTTGTTCCTGTGTGTGATAAACGGAACCTATAAGTCTGAAAGTATTATTTTCGTTAGGAGCATAATTGGTTTTCAGCGCACCAAAAAGTGTTTGGTATTTATCTTTTTCCTGACCTTCATAAAACACCTGCAAGGCAATTGGTTCGTCGATAGTTCCAAAATTGGTTTGACGAGTTAAGGGTTGGTAATTGTATTTGTTTTGGGAAATATTACCTAAGAAACTGAAATGCCATTTTTTATTTGGACTGAAATTTACATTCGTTTGCACATCAGCATAGGTTGGTCTGTAGTTGGTTTGTGTTTCCTGACTGTTTACCAAAAGTGAATTATCTCGGTAACGGACTCCGGTAATGGCTGACCATTTTTTATTTTTAGATGCTGCTTCTGCAGTCAAGCTTCCGCCAAGGAAACTCGCTTCGGCTGCTAAACCAAACTTGGTTGGTTTTCTGTAAGTGATATCCAAAACAGAGGATAATTTATCACCATATTTTGCCTGAAATCCACCGGCAGAAAAGTCAACATTCTGAACCATATCGGTATTGGTAAAACTCAATCCTTCCTGTTGTCCGGAACGAATTAAGAATGGACGATAGACTTCAATTTCATTTACATAAACTAAATTTTCATCATAATTCCCACCACGAACGGAATAGGTTGTACTCAATTCGCTGTTAGAATTTACCCCCGCGAATGTTTTTAAAACACTTTCAATTCCGGCATTCGCACTGGGATTTTTTCGAATTGTTTCCGGTTCAATTGATGTAATTCCCTGCACTCTTCTTCTGCTGCTTGTAATAACAACATCATTCAGTTGCTCTGCTTTGTCGGTCATTACAACGTGAAATTCAAAATTTTCACCAGGTTTTAATTGCAATGAAGCTGTAATGTTTTTCAGCGTTTTGTGTGTAAATACAATGACTATTTTTTGATTGGCCGGAACTGTTAATTCATAAAACCCACTTTCATTAGTTGTCGCCGTTTTGGTTTGATAACTTACGTTAACGCCTTCAACAGGTTTATTGTTTTCATCGAGAACAATTCCGGCAACTTTAGCGGTTTGATTTTGTGCAAATGCAATGATGCTTATTGTAAAAAAAAGGAGCGTAAAAAGGAATCTATTTGTTTTCAAATTATGGCATTAAGGTTTTTGACTTCTAAAAAATTGTGTTTCAAAGATAGTAGAATTTCCAACATTATCGATAATGACAACTTTTAAATCGTTTTTTCCTTCGGCAACAATGCCATCTGAAAAACGATGAATTAGCTTTTTGATTTTGTATTCATATTCCAACAAAATCCATTTTCCATTCAAATAGCCATCATAACTTTTAATTCCGGATAAGTCATCGGAAATCGTGAATTTTAATTCATTTAAATTGCTAATCCATTTTCCGCCAATGCGCTTGTCCGATTTTATTTTTGGGGGCACACCATCTTTTATAAGCTTGTATTCGCCCAAATATTTGGTGTAAATAGTAAACGAGTTTTTATAGCGTTTAGTATTGTAATAATTGATTTTTTTTCCATCAACCAAACCGATAAACATTTTTTCCCGGTCTTTTTGAGGTACAATACTGTCTTCAAAAGTGATTGAAAAATTAGTAAACGCAGGAACTATATCTTCATGAAGTTTTAGCGTTCCTTTTTTCACTTCAAAATTCATATAAAAATCATCGTAAAAAGTATTTGCCGGAAAATTGACCGTAACATTTTCGAGCGAAAAGATATTCTCCTTTTTGGCTTTTACAAAATATTTAGACGTTATAGGCACTTCCGCAATTTTTGCAGGCGAAGCCGAAAATTGAATTGGAATATAAATTTTAGCAATATTTTCGCTGAAATCGGCGACTTCTATTCTATACGACTGTGTTATATTACTTGAAACTGAAATGATTCCGTTGTTTGAACCCTGTTTTATAATGCTTAACGGATAAGGATTTTTCATGAATAATTCCTGAACGCGTTGTCCCAGTTTTTTATAACGTTCATAATCAATCAAAAGATTGACAAATCGGGTTTCATCAAAAGCAAATGTGTTAAATTGAAATCCGAAATCACTTTTGCCGTTAAGAAATGTCTGCACTCTGAAAATTCCATTCGAATTCCAGGAAACATCGTCATAATCAAAAGTTGTGATTCCGAAACCAATTTTGCCTGTTGCCGAAATTTTTTCTGCTATATAAGTTCCGTCATTCTGCAGAGATAAATTTACCGAAATCGGTCTTTTGGATTCATTTACAATGCTGTTTTCATCTAACGGATAAACCCACAAACTACTTATTGCCGGACGTTTTGAATCGGTTATAACCGTGTCAAATCCAAAATATAACGGATTGATAATTTTTTCGGATTGGGTATCCCGAATTTCAAAATGAAGATGCGGCCCATCAGAACCACCGGTATTTCCGGAAACTGCAATGATATCACCTTTTTTAACAATTAAATCAGTTGGAGTTAGAGCAACATCAATCTCATAGGATTTGGCTTTGTATTGCTCTTTTTTAATCCATTTTTCAATTTCTCCGTAACCCGATTGCAAATGTCCGTAAACGGTTGTGTATCCATTTGGATGCGTGATGTAAATCGCTTTTCCGTATCCAACTTCTGAAATTTTTATTCGGGAGACATAACCATCTGCGGAAGCGTAAATAGACAAACCTTCTTTTTGCTGCGTTTTACAATCGAAACCCGAATGAATATGATTGGAGCGCAATTCACCAAAATTTCCCGAAAGTTGAATCGGAATGTCGAGTGGTGAGCGAAAATACTCTTTTGGATATTGGGTTTGTCCAAAAGCTACTACCGAAAACAGCAAAAAATATCCAATTTTTTTCATAAAAACCTTTTCAGCTAAGGTAATAAAAAGGGTACGTAAATAATTACAACAAAAGTGTATTTTATAATCTGTTAAAAAACAAATTATTACCATATTAAGTAAGCAATAGAAAGAAATAATTGTCAAAACTATTGTACAACCGAAATAGAATCCTAACTTTGTGAAGTAAGTAATGAATAAAGTAATTCATGAGTGAAATTGCAGAAATAATTGATTCTGTTGAAAATAGAATAGCAAAACTTTTTACTAAAATAAATAGTTTAGAGCAAGATTCTGCTTCAATCAAAGAGGAATTAGTTAAAGCTGCTGCGGTGATTCAAAAGCAATCGGATGAGATTGCCGCTTTGAAATCGGAATGCGAATCTCTCAAAATGGCTAATTCATTATTAGGCGGTGAAGAAAATAAACGAGATACAAAGCTTAAAATAAATTCATTAATCCGAGAGATAGATTATTGCATTGCGCAATTATCAGACTAAAACATGGACGATAAGCTTAAAATAAAATTATCAATTGCAGACAGAGTTTATCCATTAACGGTTGACTTGTCACAGGAAGAAGGACTGCGAAGTGCTTCCAAAAAAATTGATGCTATGATTAAGCAATTCGAAGAAAACTATGCGGTTCGCGACAAACAAGATGTATTGGCCATGTGTGCTTTGCAGTTTGCTTCGCAGGTAGAGCAAAAGCAAGTTGACAGTTCTATTGACAGTAAAGATCTTGAACGATTGAAAAAAATTAATGATTTATTATTCGATTATCTCGAAAAAAAATAACGTTCTTATCACATAGGATTACAATACCGCCTACATTAGATTTTAATTGGTAAACTCAACACTAACAAATTAGAATGAGCCAGTCATCGTTACTAAAGCACGCCACTTTATCGTGGATCCTTGACCAACGAGTTAGCTCAAAACTTGTCTTTTCGAGTTTATGCATTCACCTAATGTAGGCTTTTTTTATATATAAACTAAAACAAAAAATGGAAACTCTACTAATTATAATTGCGCTGGTAGCGGGAATTGCCGGAGGTTTTGGAATTGCAAAATTCCTTGAAAAAAGCAACATCTCCAACATGGTAAAAAATGCCAAAAAAGAAGCTGCATCAATTTTAAAAGATGCCAATCTTGAAGGCGAAAACATCAAGAAAGACAAGTTGCTTCAGGCAAAAGAAAAGTTTTTAGAATTAAAAGCTGAACATGAGCAGGAGATTTTAAACAAAGACAAAAGAATTGCTGAAGTAGAAAAAAGAACACGTGATAAAGAATCACAAGTTTCAAGTGAATTGGCAAAAGCTAAAAAAGTAAACGACGACTTCGAAGCAAAAACAGCAGAATACAACTCGAAAATTGAGTTGTTAGAAAAGAAGCAGCAAGAGCTTGAAAAACTTCATAAGAGTCAGGTGCAACAGCTTGAGGTTATCTCCGGGCTTTCGGCTGAAGATGCTAAAGAGCAATTGGTGGAAAGCTTAAAAGCGGAAGCCAAAACTAAAGCTATGTCGCATATTCAGGATACTATTGAAGAAGCAAAATTAACGGCGCAACAAGAAGCTAAGAAAGTCATCATCAACACCATTCAACGTGTTGGAACGGAAGAAGCAGTTGAGAATTGTGTTTCTGTTTTTAATATTGAATCGGATGACGTTAAAGGAAGAATCATTGGTCGTGAAGGAAGAAACATTCGTGCACTGGAAGCGGCAACCGGAGTTGAAATTATTGTTGATGATACACCGGAAGCTATTATCCTTTCCTGCTTTGATCCTGTGAGAAGAGAAATCGCCCGTTTGTCATTACACAAATTAGTAACTGACGGTAGAATTCACCCAGCTAGAATTGAAGAAGTTGTTGCCAAAACAACTAAACAAATCGAAGAAGAAATTGCCGAAGTTGGAAAACGTACGGTAATCGATTTAGGAATTCACGGTTTGCATCCTGAGTTGATTAAAGTGGTTGGTAGAATGAAATACCGTTCTTCATACGGACAAAACTTATTGCAACACTCGCGCGAAGTTTCTAAGCTTTGCGGAATCATGGCAGCTGAATTAGGCTTGAATGTTAAATTGGCAAAACGTGCCGGTTTACTTCACGATATAGGAAAAGTGCCTGATGCGGAAAGCGATTTGCCACACGCATTATTAGGAATGCAATGGGCTGAAAAATATGGTGAAAAAGAAGAAGTATGTAACGCCATTGGAGCCCACCACGATGAGATAGAAATGAAATATTTAATTTCTCCGATTATACAGGTTTGTGATGCTATATCAGGTGCAAGACCAGGCGCAAGACGTCAGGTTTTGGATTCGTACATCCAAAGATTAAAAGACTTAGAAAACATCGCATTTGGCTTTAATGGTGTTAAAAATGCTTATGCTATACAAGCCGGACGTGAGCTTCGTGTAATCGTTGAAAGCGAAAAAGTAAGCGATGAAAATGCAGCAAGTCTTTCGTTTGAGATTTCACAAAAAATTCAAACTGAAATGACTTATCCTGGTCAGGTTAAAATTACCGTAATCCGTGAAACCAGAGCAGTAAATATTGCGAAATAGTAATCTATTATAATAAAAAAAGCGACCATTTGGTCGCTTTTTTTATAGATTAAAGATTGATTTTATATTATCAACAGTCATAGGTTTCAGATAATAATCATGTATTAAATCTTTAAAATCACTGGCTCTGCTTCTATCTTCACTATTATCCGAAGAACTGATGACATAAATAATAATTTCTTTTTCCAAAAGATTTCTAATCGATTTAAATTCTTCTAAAAACTGCCAACCGTCTAAAACCGGCATGTTAATATCTAAAAGAATTAAATCGGGGGGATTTTCTCCGGCTTTTAATTTACTTTTAATTCCTTCAATGGCTTCTAAACCATTTTCAAAAAAGGCGGGATTTATATCTACATTACTGATTAGTAATAACTTCCTGATAAGGAAGTGGAATATCTTATCATCATCAACAACAAACACGTTGCTAAACTTCATTTTAAAACAGATTTGGGGTTAATCTTATATTTTTTTGGCAGAAACAAAAATAGAAATTAATACCAAAAATCAAATTTTTCTGGGATGAAATTTATTGATGATTTGTGTTAAATGTTTTCTGTCCAAATGAACATAAATTTCGGTTGTGGTAATAGATTCGTGACCAAGCATCATCTGTATTGAACGTAAATCTGCTCCATTTTCGAGCAAGTGCGTTGCGAATGAATGTCTTAAAGTATGCGGACTGATTGATTTTTGCAGATTGATTTTGACTGCTAATTCTTTAATAATTGTAAAAATCATTGCTCGTGTAAGTTGTTTACCTCTTCTGTTTAAAAACAAGGTATCTTCATGTCCTTTTGCTATTGACAAGTGATTTCTTATATTGTTTCTATAGATTTCAATATACTTTTGAGTCGCCTTTGCTATGGGAACAAAACGCTGTTTATTTCCTTTTCCGGTGATTTTGATAAAGCCTTCATCAAAAAACAAATCCGAAATCTTTACCGAAATAATTTCAGAAACCCTAAGTCCACAACCGTATAAGGTTTCCAGAATGGCTCTATTTCGTTCACCTTCCGGTTTGGATAAATCGATGGCTGCGATGAGATTGTCAATATCTTCTAACGATAAAGTGTCTGGAAGTTTTCGTCCAATTTTTGGTGCTTCTATCAACTCCATTGGATTGTCTGTCCGATAATCTTCAAAAATAAGATAGGAAAAAAAACTTTTTAAGCCCGAAATGATTCTGGCTTGTGAACGGGCGTTGACTTCTTTAGAAACCGCATATATAAATTGTTGTATGGTCTCTTCGTTTATTTTTTCGGGAGAAACTGTTATCTCATTTTCGAGTAAAAACTTAGTCAATCGTTCCAAATCGAAACTATAATTTGCAACGGTGTTTTTTGACAAACCCCGTTCAATTTTAAGATAGGATTGAAAACTTTTGATATAACTGTTCCAGTTCATGAGGCAAAGTAACGAAATGTATGGCTATAAAAAAACCGCGCCTTTGGCGCGGTTTAAATCTGTATGCTCTAAACTAATTACAGTTTGTAGATCAAACCGAAAGAGATAGAAGATAAATCAAGACCTAAATTAAATCCTGTAGTTTTATCAGCTCCATTTCCACCGTTATCATTTGAAGAATAACCGAAACCACCCCAAGATGAAGTAATTGCGAAGTCATTAGACACGAAATAGTGTAATCCTAATGGAATGTTAAGTCCAATTTCTTTGAAAGTAGCATCACCAGCTCCATTGTCATACTTAGTTGACATGTAAGATAAGTTAGCACCTACAGAAAGAGAAAATTGACTTGCCGGAGTCCAGAAATATTTAGCACCTGCTGCAATTCCGAAACCTGAAGTTTTCAATTCATTACCTGCACCATCGTCTTCTTTACCAGACATGAAAGACAATTGTCCTTCAATTGCGATGTTGTCATCAATGAAATAACCAATACCTGGAGCTAATGTAAAACCATCAGTTTTAGCATCACCTTCTTTTACGCTAGAAAATCCAGCAGTACCAGTTAAATACAAATCTCCATTAGAGAAACCAGCTCCTCCTTCTTTTTTGTCTTGTGCATTAGCAAACGTCAACGCGAATACTGCAGCTACTGTTAAAATAATTTTTTTCATGTTTGTTTAATTTTAAAATTAATATGAACAAATTTATAAGTAATCCTTTTCTATCAACGTAATCCAATATTACAGTTATTAACAATTTTATTAACAAAAAATAAATTTAATTATTTACTTTCCAGCGTTTTAAGCCTATTTTAGGCTGTTAACAAGAATTTTGTGTTTTTTAGATTTTCGATAAATCTATAAACAAAGAGCATTTTTCCTATTAATAATTGCTTTTTTAACACAAAACAAAATGCTTATTTAAACTGATTATTCCTATTTTTACAGAAACATACATCAATATGAAAATAATCATAATTAACGGTCCAAATCTAAACTTGTTAGGAAAGCGTGAGCCTGAAGTTTATGGCAACATGACATTCGATACTTTTTTTGATGAGTTGAAAAAGAAATATCCGAGCATTACCCTTTCGTATTTTCAAAGTAATATAGAAGGTGAACTGATTGACAAAATCCAGGAAGTTGGGTTTTCTTATGACGGTATCATTCTTAATGCTGCAGCATATACGCATACCTCTGTTGGTATTGGCGATGCTGTAAAGGCTATTGCAACTCCGGTAATAGAAGTTCATATCTCCAATACTTTTTCGAGAGAAACTTTTCGTCATCAGTCTTTTATTTCTCCTAATGCCAAAGGAATCATTATTGGTTTCGGTTTGAAGAGTTATGAATTGGCTTTGCAGTCGTTTCTATAATACTATTTACCTATATATGCTACTTAAAAAATCCCTATCGCTTTTATGCCTTTTGTTAACTTTAAATGTTGCTGCTCAAATAAAAGGAACCGTTACCGACGACAAAGGAAATCCGTTACCATTTGTAAACATCTTTGAAGAGAATACCTATAACGGAACCACTACAAACGACAAAGGAAAATTCACCTTAAATGTAAAAGGCGAAAACCCAACGATTATCTTTCAGTACTTGGGCTATAAAACCGTAAAAAAATCAATTACAAAGAATGAGTTTACTGAAAATTTGAGTATCACTCTGACTGAAGAGAACATTACGTTAAAAGAAGTTGTCATCAATCCGAAAGACAATCCCGCGAATGAGATTATTCGAAATGCGATTAAACATAAAAAAGAAAACTCGGAAAAAACAGCCCGATTCAAATCTGATTTTTATTCACGCGGCATTATCCGATTAAAAGATCTTCCAAAAACCATCATGGGACAAAAACTTGATATGTTTGACGAAATATTAGATTCTACCCGTAGCGGAATTATTTATCTGTCGGAAACCGTTTCCAAAATAACATTCCAAAAACCCGATAAAATGAAAGAAGTCATCGTGGCTTCTAAAGTAAGCGGCAAAGACAACGGGTTTAGTTTTAACAATGCGGCTTCGGTGAATTTTGATTTTTATGAAAACTATCTTCCGTTTGAAATTAATGTCGTTTCTCCAATTGCCGATAATGCTTTCAACTATTATAAATACAAATTTGAAGGTTCGTTTTTTACCGAAAACCGTCAGCAGATTAATAAGATAAAAGTAATTCCACGGCGCGAAACCGAACCGGTTATGGAAGGCTACATTTATATAGTCGACGATTCCTACTCTATTTATGCTACTGATTTATCCATAAAAGGAAATCAAATGCAGTCTCCGGCGATAGACAAACTAACTTTGAAACAGAGCTACAGTTATAATGCTAACAATAAAATTTGGGTAAAAAACACACAGACACTTGACTTCGTTGCCGGAATGCTCAGCATCAAAGTCAACGGACGATTTACTTATGTGTATTCTAATTTTGAATTTGAAAAACAATTTGACAAAAAAACTTTTACTAACGAAATACTGTCATTTCAGGAAAATGCCAATAAAAAAGAAGATTCGTTTTGGAACACTATTCGACCTGTCCCATTAACCGAAGAAGAATCGACCGACTATGTGAAGAAAGACATTTTACAAACCAAAAAGAAATCAAAAGTCTATTTAGATTCGATTGATGCCAAACACAATAAATTCAAAATAACCGATATCCTTAATGGCTACAGCTATAACAACTCGTTTAAAAAATGGTCGTTTAATTATGACTCGCCATTTACATCGATTGCTTTCAACACAGTTCAGGGTTGGAATGCCAACATCGGATTATCGTATGTTAAGCGAAATGAGGAAAAGCGGACTTACACTAGAATCAGCTCCAAATTTGACTACGGTTTTTCGGAAGAAAAGATAAGAGCAACTGCCAATTTCACTCATAAATTCAACAATACCAACAACAGTCTTTTGTATTTCAATGGTGGAAGTTCTGTTAATCAATTTAATGCGAGCAATCCGATTTCAAATATTGTAAATACGGTCAGCACTTTGTTTTTCAAAAATAATTTTATGAAACTCTATGAAAAGAATTTTGTTTCAGGATTTTTTGGAAGAGAAGTTGTCAATGGGTTTTATATGAATGTTGGCGCCGAATATGCCGAAAGAAAACCGTTATACAACACTACCGATTATACGGTTATAAAAAATGATGATTTATACACATCCAATAATCCGCTTTCGCCAAATGATGAAACTTCAGCAGCCATAAGCAAACACAATTTGGTTAAGACTAATGTGCTGATGCGATTTCGTTTCGGACAAAAATACATAACGCGACCTGACGGAAAATACAATATCCCAAATGACGATTATCCGGCCTTGTCTTTAGGTTATGAAAAAACATTTGCTGCTACCGATAAAAATTATGAATATGATTTTATTGCTGCTCGAGTAAATTATGATGTGACTTTGGGCAATAAAGGAACTTTACAAATGGCTTTCAAAACCGGAAAATTCTTTAATGCTGACAATATTTCCTTTGTTGATTTTAAACATTTCAACGGAAACCAAACTCATATCGGGCAATCTGAAAGTTATACTAATGTGTTTAATTTATTGCCCTATTACACTGCAAGCACCAATGACAGTTATAGTGAAACGCATATTGAGCACAATGATAAAGGGTATTTTATGAATAAAATTCCGTTGCTAAAACACCTTCAATCACAATTGGTTTTAGGCTTTCATAATTTGGCTGTTCCCGACAGAAAACCATATCAGGAGTTTTCGGTTGGATTAGACAATCTTGGATTTGGAAAATACCGTTTATTCCGTGTAGATTATATTCGTTCGTATCAAAACGGATATCAAGGCGATGGCGTTATCTTTGGATTGAAATTTTTAAATGTGCTTGAATAAATAATTAATAAAAAATGTTTACACATCAGGGTAAATCGAGAACATTGACGCACAATTTGCGTATTGCATCTTTGCTTTCGTTTGTTGCAGGAATTGTCAATGTTGCCGGATTCCTTGCAGTTACAAAACTGACTACAAATGTAACCGGACATTTTGCCTTTTTTGTTGACGAAGTTTTCAAGTTGAATTTTTGGAATGGATTTATTTATTTTTTATATATCTTTTTCTTTTTTCTGGGTTCTTTTGTTTCGAGCTTTCTGGTAGAACTTATTTCACAAAAAACAGAAAGGAACATCTATATTTTTCCAACATCAATTGAAATTTTGATATTGATTTTACTTGGATTCTTTGGTGGAAAATTAATAAACTCCAATCCCAACTTCATTGCATGCAGTTTGCTGTTTGCAATGGGTTTACAGAATTCATTGGTAACTAAAATATCAAACGCCACCGTAAGAACTACACATTTGACAGGACTTTTTACCGATTTGGGAATAGAATTATCGCAATTGTTTTTCTATAAAAAACCCGAAATGAAGCAAAAGTTGTATTCTTCAATTAAATTGAGATTAACAATTATAAGCTTCTTTTTTATCGGTGGAATTATCGGTGGAATATTTTATGGAAAAATTCAGTTAATGGTACTTTTTATCGCAGGTGTCGCATTAGTAATTGGTTTAATTTATGACAATATAAAACTAAAAATACGATTACTGAATCGAAAATACAATCATTAAACGAAAATCATGAAGAAAATAATACTGATAATAGCTGCCTTACTATTTGCATTGTCAATTTTTATTTCGCTTATGCCTATTGATACTTCAGAAGAAAAGAGCATTGATTATTTAAAAAACACATCATAACCAAAACGAATCAGTGTTCCGATTACGACTATCAAAAAGAAAATCCGAATAAATCCGTTTCCTTTTTTGATGGCAAGTTTGGCACCAATCCAACCACCAATAGCATTGCAAATCGCCATCGGAAGTGCGAAAGCCCAAATGATTTTCCCTTTTAAAACAAACAGGCAAATCGAACCAAAGTTGGTTGCCAGATTAATCATTTTGGCATTTGCCGAAGCATTTAGAAAATCAAAACCCAAAACGCTTACAAAACCTAATACAAGAAAGCTTCCGGTTCCCGGACCAATAAAGCCGTCATAAAATCCAAGGACGATACTCATGCAAACAGCTAATAGGAGTTGTCGCTTAACCGTATGCTCTTTCACCTGATGAATTCCGAAGTCTTTTTTGGTAAATGTATAAATAGCTATCAAAGTCAAAACCACCAAAAGTAGTGGTTTCATAAAATCGTTATGTACTTTAGTCAGCAAATGAGAACCTAAAAAAGCAGAAGCAAAAGCCACAATTGCCATTATGGAAAGCAACTTCCAATTCATATCCACTTTTTTCAAATACTGATTAGCCGCAAAACTAGTTCCACTAAAAGCCGGAATTTTTAACGAGCCTATTATAGAGGATACAGCAAGGTTTGGCATTAAAATCAAAGCTACCGGAGTTTGGATCAATCCGCCGCCGCCAACTATAGCGTCAACGAATCCGGCAAAGAAAGATGCAATACAAAGAAGTATTATGATATATGTTTCCATAGCTTTTTAAATTCCAAATAAAAAATCCAAATAAATCCAAAAAAGAAATTCCAAATTCCAATTGCGATAAATTTTGGAATTTGGAATTTTATCTATTGGGATTTATTTTATTTATACTCTCACAATATTGGCGCCAAGCGCGCGAAGTCTTTCGTCAATACGTTCGTAACCTCTGTCAATTTGTTCAATATTTTGAATTGTTGAAGTTCCTTTGGCAGAAAGCGCCGCAATCAGCAATGAGATTCCAGCACGAATGTCTGGTGAACTCATTACAGTTGCTTTTAATTGTGATTGGAAATTATGTCCCATAACTACAGCTCTGTGTGGATCACACAACATAATTTTGGCACCCATATCGATTAATTTATCCACAAAGAACAAACGACTTTCGAACATTTTTTGGTGTATTAACACATCGCCATTAGCCTGCGTTGCCACAACCAAACAGATACTCAATAAATCAGGTGTAAAACCTGGCCAAGGAGCATCGGCAATAGTCAATATAGAACCATCAATATCTGTTTTTACGGTATATCCTTTGGTATGCGCCGGAATATAAATATCGTCTCCTTTTCTTTCTAAAGTAATTCCAAGCTTTCTGAACACATTCGGAATAACACCAAGATTGTCCCAGGAAACATTTTTAATCGTAATTTCGCTTCTTGTCATCGCCGCAAGGCCAATCCATGAACCAATTTCAATCATATCAGGCAGGATTCTGTGTTCGCAACCACCTAATTTATCAACACCTTCAATCGTCAATAAGTTAGAACCAACTCCAGTGATTTTGGCTCCCATTGAATTCAACATTTTACACAATTGTTGTAGATAAGGTTCACATGCAGCATTATAAATTGTAGTGATTCCTTCGGCCAAAACAGCAGCCATAACAATGTTTGCCGTTCCGGTTACCG
The DNA here is from genome assembly GCF_021608185.1 of Flavobacterium anseongense. Classification (GTDB taxonomy): domain Bacteria; phylum Bacteroidota; class Bacteroidia; order Flavobacteriales; family Flavobacteriaceae; genus Flavobacterium; species Flavobacterium anseongense. The sequence continues at coordinate 133,275 of NZ_JAKIHN010000001.1, forward strand.
ATGCTTCATCAAGCAACATGTGTGCACCTTTTAATTTCCCTTTGGTTTCAACACCATAGAAATGGTCTTCTCTTTCGTAACGGAATTTAGCGCCAAGATTTATAAAACCTTCAAAGTGGGTATCTAATCTTCTTCTTCCAATTTTATCGCCACCTGGTTTTGGAATATAGCCACAACCAAATCGGGCCAAAAGCGGTCCAACAATCATAATCGAACCTCTTAAACTTCCGCCTTCTTTTTTGAAAGCTTCGGTTTTTAAATAATCAATATTTACTTCATCGGCTTGAAAAGTGTAATCTCCTACTCCGTTTTTTTGAATTTTCACACCCAAATTCCCAAGTAAAACTATTAGTTTATTAACATCTATAATATCCGGAATATTTGTAATCCTAACCTTTTCTGAAGTTAATAATGCAGGGCATAAAACCTGCAATGCTTCATTTTTTGCACCTTGTGGCTGTACATCACCTTTTAATTGGATTCCTCCTTCAATTTTAAAAGTTCCCATATGTTTTTTTAAGGTTCTGAGGTTCTGAGGCTCTGAGGTTCTGAGGTCTTAGAGCCTTAGAACCTTAGTGCCTTAGCACCTTTATTTCTGATTGTTATTATTTTTCTTTATAAATGGCTTCTTACCGTTTTTAGTTTTAATCTTCGGATTAGAAACCGGCATGTTTTTATTGGACATTTTTTTATTGGTACGCATCAAATCGGTTGTAGTTAGCAACTCTTCGGTGCTTTGCAGCAGATTTAATTTTCCGCCGGATAATTCGTAAAGATGCTCAAAAATAACAGTATCTGTAACCGTATCTTTATTCCAACTTAAATAGGATTTTTTCATGTGATTGGCAATCACTTTAACTAAAGCATTTTTCATTTCTCCCTCTTCCCAACTGTTAGCCACATCAATCATGTACTTAATGTTGTTTCCATAAAAACGATATTTCGGATTTTTTTGTGGATAGGCTAATCTTTCCGGTTTCAGATGAATTACATCTCTGGTCGGAATTGGATATGGCGAATCGACATCCAACTTAAAATCAGACATGATAAAAATCTGATCCCACAATTTATGTTGAAAATCTGGCACATCACGCAAGTGTGGGTTTAAACTTCCCATGACCTGGATAATGTATTTTGCTACCTGATTGCGCTTCTCTCTGTCTTCAATAACCGTTGCCTGGTCAATCAGTTTCTGCAAATGGCGACCATATTCAGGAATGATTAAATGCGGTCGTTCTCCATTATATTCCAAATGATGAACTACCTCGTTTGCATTTTCTTTTATATATTTTTCTGGCATTATAATGATATTATTCCTTCGATAGAAGACACTTCAATATATTTTTCGATAACATGTTCCGGACTTTCCATCATCACGTTTATTGAAACACTGGTGTATTTTGCGTTTTTTGATTGCTTGGTTTGAATTACAGCACCGATATTGTCAAAAGCATTTTCTACTTCTTCAATTTTTTTTGGACTTGTTGGCACAATAAACTTATACAAATACTCACTTGGCCATACCGAAGTCGTGCTTAATTCTTCTTTCAATCTGATATAAAACTCTTCTGTCTTCTTATCCATTTTTAAACAAAATAAAAGCAAATATACAGTATTGATTTCAGAATTTAGAATTGGATTCTATGATTTCAAAAAAATAATTTTTAATCCTAAAAATAAATCCAAATTCAATTTACATATTCTAATTAGTTTCAATAAATTTGCCCTTCATTTCAAAAATTTTGGAAAAAGAAATTATAGTTATTATAGGCGGTCCCGGAACCGGAAAAACAACCATTATAGACGGATTATTATCCAAAGGATATTGTTGTTATCCTGAAATTTCACGCGAAATAACTTTAGAAGCTAAAAAACAGGGAATTGAACAATTGTTTCTTGAAAAGCCTTTGTTGTTTAGCGAATTACTTTTAGAAGGAAGAAAAAAACAGTACAAAAGCGCCATTGCCGAACCACATCCAGTAGTTTTTATCGACCGCGGAATTCCGGATATTTTAGCTTATATGCATTATATAGGCGACAGTTATCCTGCCTTTTTTGACGAAGCCTGCAGGGAACACAAATATTCCAAAATTTTTATACTTCCGCCTTGGGAAGAAATATATGAAAGTGATGAAGCCCGTTATGAAAACTTTGAACAGGCCAAATTAATTTACAACCATCTTACCGAAACCTATCAAAAGTATGGGTATGACCTCATAGAAGTGCCACGCGGGACTGTTGATGAGCGCATTGAGTTCATATTTAAACATCTGTGATAATACACTTTTACTGTACCTGCAACCCAATCTTATTTTATATCTTTGATACAATAACAACTTGTCAGCCTGAGCGCTTCATGAAGTTTCGGGATAAGACATAATAGTCATCTTTTGAATAAAGCTTTAGAAATCCTTCAACAATACTGGAAGCACGATACTTTTCGTGCTCAACAGGAAGATATTATCGCTTCTGTTTTAGACGGAAAAGACACTTTTGCGCTGATGCCGACCGGAGGTGGAAAATCGATATGTTTTCAAGTGCCGGCAATGATGCAGAAAGGAATTTGTTTAGTGATTTCTCCATTGATTGCTTTGATGCGTGATCAAGTACAAAACCTTCAAAAAAAAGGAATCAAAGCCATTGCTTTAACCGGTGGGATTTATCACGATGATATTATTGATTTGCTGGATAACTGTCAATTCGGGAATTATAAGTTCCTTTATCTTTCTCCTGAAAGACTGCAAAACGACTGGATTTTAGAACGGATAAAGAATCTGCCGATAAACCTCATCGCCATTGATGAAGCGCATTGTGTATCGCAATGGGGACACGATTTTCGTCCAGCTTATTTAAAGATTGTTCAATTAAAAGAATATTTTCCGAAAGTTCCTTTTTTGGCTTTGACCGCTTCGGCAACTTCGAGAGTTAAAGAAGATATCATCACCCAATTAAAACTCAGTACACCGCAAGTTTTCTCAAAATCATTTTACAGAGAAAATATTGCCTATATGGTTTTTGAAACCGAAGACAAACTAAATCTTTTACAGCAAATTCTACAAAAGAATCCACAACCTTCTATCATCTATGTGACCAACAGAAAAAGTTGCCTGGAAACAGTGAATCAGTTGGAAAGTCTTGGTTTTACTGCAACTTATTATCATGGTGGATTGACATCTAAAGAGAAAGAAAAACACATGAAACTTTGGATGGAAGAAAAAGCACAGGTCATGGTTGCCACGAATGCTTTCGGAATGGGGATTGACAAGGCCAATGTAAAAACCATCATCCATTTACATTTGCCTCAAAATTTGGAAAACTATTATCAGGAAGCTGGACGTGCCGGAAGAAATGGTGAAAAAGCATTTGCCGTTTTGCTCAATAATCCTTCCGATATTTTTCATGCCGAACAGCAGTTTTTAAGTGTGTTACCGGATAAGGCTTTTTTGAATTTAGTCTTTTCCAAACTTTGCAGTTATTTTCAGATTGCTTACGGCGAAGGAATTGACGAACAGTTCAGTTTTAATCTGAATCAGTTTTGTGCGAAATATAATTTCCCGATTTTGAAAACCTATAATGCGTTACAGTTTTTGGACAGACAAGGCGTGATAACTTTATCTCAGGAATTTTCAGAAAAGATTACAATTCAGTTTACTATTCCATCGAAAGAAGTGATTCGATATATGAGTTTGAATCCGAATGATGAAGAAATTATGCTTACCATTCTTCGAACTTATCCGGGAATCTATGATATGCAAACCGCTTTTAATCCGACTTTGATTGCCAAGAAATCGAATAGTACTGAAAAAGAAGTGCTTTCGCTTTTGCAGAAACTAAACGAAAAACAAGTCATCGATTTGATTGCCAAAAACAATGATGCCACGATAACCTTTAATGAAGTTCGCGAAGATGAACGTACCATCAATAGAGTATCAAAACATCTGGAAACACAAAACAAATTAAAGACAGAACAACTGCAAGCAGTATTATATTATAGTAAGGAAACTAAAACCTGCAAACAGAAATTGCTTATGCAGTATTTTGGAGAAACTATAAAAGATGATTGTGGTGTTTGCTCCTATTGCATTTCCAAAAACAAAAAGAAGCAAAATCCGGAAGCGGTTTCTGAAAAAATCATAGCATTGCTCAAAATACAGGACTTCAATTCAAGAGATATTCAAAAGTTGACTAAACTTTCGAAAGACGATGTTATCTTTGCGCTTCAAAACCTTTTAGAAAAAGATACGATAAGTATCAAATCGAATAATTTATATTCATTAAAGAAGATACTGAACTAAATTCAGCATTATATGGAAAAGTTGCGCATTGTTTTTATGGGAACACCGGAATTTGCTGTTGGCATTTTAGATACAATAATCAAAAACAATTATGAAGTTGTTGGTGTCATTACTGCTGCCGATAAACCTGCCGGTCGTGGCCAAAAAATTAAATATTCGGCTGTAAAAGAATATGCTTTAGAACACAACCTGAAATTATTACAACCAACTAATCTTAAAGACGAAGCTTTTTTATCGGAATTAAAATCGCTTGAAGCCAATCTGCAAGTTGTGGTTGCTTTTAGAATGTTGCCCGAAGTAGTTTGGAAAATGCCAAAATTGGGAACCTTTAATCTTCATGCATCGTTGTTACCAAACTATCGCGGTGCGGCACCAATTAATTGGGCTATTATTAATGGAGAAACAAAAACCGGAGTTACTACGTTCTTCATTGATGACAAGATTGATACCGGTGCGATGATTTTGAATAAAGAAATCAACATCAGTCCAAATGAAAATGCCGGAGAACTTCATGACAGGCTGATGGTTTTAGGAAATGAAACTGTTGTCGAAACTTTGACTTTGATTGAAAAAGGAAATGTCGTTACTACAATTCAACAGGATAATCCGGAAATTAAAACAGCTTATAAGCTCAATAGAGAAAACTGCAAAATTGACTGGGCAAAACCGGCAACTGAAATTCATAATTTGATACGCGGATTATCACCTTATCCTACGGCTTGGTCTTTCATTAAAGATAATGAGCAGGAATGGAATGTGAAAATCTACGAGGCAAAGATTATTTCTGAAAAACATTCTTATAATATTGGACAAATTATTACTTCTAAAAGGGAAATTAAAATTGCCGTCAAAGATGGTTTTATAGCAATATTGAGCATCCAATTTCCGGGGAAGAAAAAAATGCAGGCAAATGAACTCCTAAACGGCATTACATTTTCAGAAAGAGCGCAAGCAGAATAAGGACTCGGGGCTCTTTTTGAATAAAAAAATCGATAAAACACACAGGTTTATCAACAAATAAACCAAGTTATCAACAAATATTTGAAAAAAACCCGAAAACGCTTGTGCAGTAAGGAATTCCTATTAAATTTGTTATCATTAACAAAATGTTTAACCAACAATTAATAACTAACATTATGAACAAATCAGAATTAATCGATGCGATTGCAGCTGACGCAGGAGTAACAAAAGCAGCAGCAAAATTAGCTTTAGAATCATTTTTAGGAAATGTAGGCAAAACTTTGAAAAAAGGCGGAAGAGTATCTTTAGTAGGATTCGGATCTTGGTCAGTATCTAAAAGAGCTGCAAGAGATGGAAGAAACCCTCAAACAGGAAAAACTATCAAAATTGCTGCTAAGAATGTAGTTAAATTCAAAGCAGGAGCAGATTTAGACGGAGCAGTAAACTAATAATTTAGTTCTTCTGATATACACAAAGGCCATTCGCAAAACGAATGGCTTTTGTGTTTTTAGCTTTCAAAAATTTGGAAAATCATTTTTTTTTTAGCAACTTTATTAAAAATTAATTCGAAATGATTGCAGAGAAATTAGAAAAAGGACATTTGTTAATAGCCGAACCGTCTATTATTGGTGACTTGTCTTTTAATAGATCCGTGATTTTGTTGGCTGACCATACTTCTGAAGGTTCAGTTGGATTCATTTTGAACAAACCACTTAAATACACTATCAAAGATTTACTTCCTGAAATTGAATCCAATTTCAAGATTTATAATGGTGGTCCTGTAGAGCAGGATAATTTATATTTTATTCATAATGTTCCCGATTTGATTCCGAATAGCATTGAAATTTCTAAAGGAATATTTTGGGGTGGTGATTTCGATTTTACTAAAGAATTAATTAATACCGGAGTTATAAAGAAAAAAAACATCCGCTTCTTTTTGGGATATACCGGTTGGGATTCGGAACAACTGGAAAATGAGATGCATGCCAACTCATGGATTTTGATAAAAAATAATTACGAAAACAAAATTCTGGGAAAAGCATCTGTGGATTTTTGGAAAGAGAAAATCGTTGAATTAGGTGGCGATTATCTTATTTGGTCTAATGCTCCGGAAAATCCTATATTAAATTAAACTTCAATCAAAACATTCAATTTTTCCAATAACTGATTTGCTAACCGAACTTCAAATTCTTTTTTACGATATTTTGTGATTGGTTGAATTCCGACAATAACATTAGTTATAAATAATTCGTCTGCTTTTTGTAAATCAAAAGGAGAAATAACGGCTTCTACAGCTTCGATTGAATCAAGCTGTTTTGCTATTGCAATAATCTGTTTTCTCATTATTCCATTCAGACAACCTTCTGAAATTGGCGGTGTTATTAACTTGTTTCCCATCAACATAAACAGATTGCCGTTTGCAGCTTCAATTACATTTTTGGTTTCATTAATAAGTAAGGAAGAATCGAGTTGATTTTCTTTGGCAAAAATACTTGCTGTAACATGCGTAATCTTATTAGCTGTTTTTAATGTTGAAAGTAATTGCTTCGGAACTATAAAATCTTTGTATAAATCAACTTCAAATTGACTTTTAAGAATTTTATATTTTATGTTTTCAAGTTTTGTTGCCTGAATAACAAATGAAATTGAATTATCCGTTGGTAAATAAAATCCGCCTTCATTTCTAAAAACAGTAAATCTTACTCGGGCAGAATCTTGGATATTCATTGCCTGAACCAGTTTCAAAATTTGCTCCTCGAGATATTCCATGGTAAATGACATCGGGATTTCCATTCTGACAATTCTCATGGAAGCCATTAACCGAAAATAATGATCTTCAAAAAATAGTATTTTATTGTTTACGATTTTCAAAGTTTCAAAAACGCCATCACCGTATAAGAATGACCTATTTGAAACTGTTAACTGTAAATCCGAATCCTGAAAGTCTCCATTAAAATTAATCATAAAAAAATCCCTTCTCGTTTTTAGTACGAGAAGGGACAAATATAACTTTTAAAAAATTAATTTTAAATAGAACCTATTACGTGTTTTAAATCGGAAATTTGATTTTCCCATAATAATCTTGATTCGTCTAATTCTCCTTCTTCGGCAAAATCAACTACCATTAAAGAAACATCTTTCGTGATTTCATCTTCTAAAATTCTCAATTCAAAATAATATTCTGTATCTTTCTTATCATCATCAACCCATTTGAATTTTACTTTCTCTCCAGTTTTTTTGGATGCCAAACGTGCGTTTTCTTCAAGATCATCCCAAGTAAAAGTAAAAAACTCACCTCTTGAATTAACGTTATCCGCAAACCATTCCTGCAAACCGGATGGTGTCGAAATATATTGATAGAGCAATTGTGGTGATGAGTTTAAAGGGAACTCTAGTTCATAACGTATTTTATTATCCATAATCTGAGGAATTTTTTGGGAAATATATAGAATATAAAACCAAAAAAAAAACGTTTTTTAAAAATAAAAAAAATAAGCACTTTAAGTTTGTACCCAATAATATTAATTTTATATTTGCACCCGCATTCAGGGATTGCAATAGTAGGCGAGGTAGCTCAGTCGGTTAGAGCGCAGGATTCATAACCCTGAGGTCGGGAGTTCAAATCTCCCTCTCGCTACGAAACAAAAAGGTTTGGATATTTTCCAGACCTTTTTTTATTCTACAATTTTAACATTTCCCATCCTTTTCCTAACAAACTGATTTACAACTTAAAAAAGTTGAGGCTTAAATTCTCTGAAAAATTTAATTTTGTAAGTTTTATACTTAATATAAAATACAAAACATGCATTTCATCGATTTTTTTGTGCTTTTTATCGATTATATTAAAAGAATATCTAGTTTTGAAATGTCAAATAAACAGAATGAAGATTAAAACTTCATTTAAATAATAAATCATAATACCCTAAAGTTATGAAAAATTTATTACTTAAAGCAGAAAAGAAATGTGTACTACTAATAACCATATTATTATGTGGTTTTGGTTATGCGCAAACAACAAGAACCTACACAACTTCAGGAACTTTCGTAGCTCCTGCCGGAGTAACAACTATCCAAGTCGATGCTTATGGTGCCGGTGGTGGTGGTGGTTATGGTGGAACATCAAATAAAGATGGCGCTGGTGGTGGTGGTGGTGGTGGTTTCTCAAGAAACACCACAGTAGCCGTAACTGCCGGAACAACTTATACAATAACTATTGGTGCTCAAGGTATTGGAGCCACAACTAGTGGAACACCGAATGGAACTTCAGGTGGCAATACTACCGCTGTTTTTGGAGGAACAACTATTACCGCTAATGGTGGTATTGGTGGTTTTGGTTATTCAAATGGTGGTGCTGGTGGTTCAGCCGGAACTGGTTCAACACGTAATGGTGGTGCTGGTGGTAATGGACTAAATGGTGCTGGTAGCGGCGGCGGCGGCGGCGCTGGTGGAACAACAGGTAACGGTGGTAACGGATCTGTACCAACAGGAGGAACTGCCGGTGGTGGTAATGCGGGTGCCGGTGGTAATGGAACAACTTCTAATGCTGCTGCAGGTTCATCTTCACTTACCAATTATGGTGGTGGTGGTGGTGGTGGTACCAAAAACTCTGCTGGAGGAAATGGTGCTCCAGGATATGTAATAATAACTTATACTTGTCCTACATATGCGCTAACAAGTGCTACAACATCTAATAGTCCTTTATGTACTGGTTCATCAGCTTTAGTTACTCTTAATTCTTCATCTTTAGCTTCCGGAACGTATACTGTAACTTACAATCTTAGTGGTGCAACTACAGCAACGGGAAATACTGCTTCAATGACATTTACTGCAGGTAGCCCAGGAACAGGAACATTTTCAACATCAGTTTTAAATAATGGTTCAACAACTGTAACTATAACCAATTTAGCATCTTCATATTGTACTAATAGCATTAGTTCATTTAATACTACAAACGTAACGGTTAACCCTGCTCCAACCTCTAATGCGGGAACAGCAATTGTAGCATGTTCAACTGACATTGCTATTCCGGTAACTACAGGTTCAAGTGCTACTAATTATACAACAGTAACATGGACATCAAGCGGTACAGGTACTTTTGCCAATGCAAATTCTTTAACAACTTGTACATACACTCCTAGTGCATCCGATATATCGACTGGTATAGTAACCTTAACTCTGACCGTTTCAAATCCTGGTTGTGCTGACGCAACCTCAACTAAAACCCTAACATTAAGAGCTGCGGCTATCGCTATTGCCGGAACAGCTATTGATATTTGTTCAAGTACAAGTGCAGTTAACATTACTGCGGGTGCTAGTGCTACAAACTACACCTCAGTTCTTTGGACATCAAGCGGGACTGGTTCCTTTTTAAATGATACTTCACTAACAACTTGTATCTATTTTCCTAGTGCATCCGATATCGCTGCTGGTAGTATTACTTTAACATTAACTGTAAACGGGAATGCTCCTTGTGGCAGTACCATATCTACAAAAACATTAACCATAAGTAGTCCAATGACTGTAGATGCAGGTGCTGATATTAATACTTGTTCAATTTCAGCAATTAATATCACTGCCGGTTCTAGCGTTACTAATCAAACAAGTGTAGCTTGGACTTCAAGTGGTACCGGTACTTTTGCAAATGCTAATTCATTAACAACTTGCACTTATACTCCAAGTGCTCAGGATATAATTGACGGAAGTGTAACTTTAACTCTTACGGCTTATAACCAAGGTTGTCCTATTGAAAAAGCATCAAAAACATTAAGTATACAGGCACCTTCAACTGCTAATGCCGGAACAGCTTTGACAACTTGTGCGACAGCTGGTGCAATAAATATAACAGCAGGATCTAGTGCTGCAAACTATGCCTCAATTGCCTGGACATCAGATGGAACAGGAACTTTTACAGATGCAGATTCATTAACCTTGTGCACGTACACTCCTAGTGCTGATGACATTACTGCTGGTAGTGTTGTATTGACATTAACTGTAACAGGGAATGCACCTTGCGGAGATGTTACTTCTACAAAAACACTAACCATAAGCAGCCCAATGACTGTAGACGCTGGATCTAATGTAGAAACATGCTCTACTTCTGGTGCCGTAAATATTACAGCAGATTCTAGTGCTAGTAATCAAACCCTTGTAACTTGGACTTCAAATGGAACAGGAACTTTTGTTGATGCTAATTCTTTAGCAACTTGTACCTATACTCCAAGCGCAGCTGATATTTCTGCAGGAAGTGTAATCCTTACACTTACTGCTTCAAACTCTGGTTGTTCTGATGAAATTGCAACAAAAGTATTAACTATTATACCTGATGCTACTGCCATAGCAGGATCATCAGTTAGTATGTGTTCAACTGATGGCTTTGTAAATGTAACGGCTGGTTCTAGCGCTTCTAACTATAGCTATACAAATTGGTCATCAAACGGAACTGGTTATTTTTCCGATGCTGATTCTCTAACACTATGTACTTATACTCCAAGCGCAGATGATATTACAGCCGGTAGTGTTATTATTACATTGACTGCCTATGGGAATTCACCTTGTTCAAATACAACATCAACAAAAACATTAACTATAAGCAGCCCAATGACTGTAGATGCAGGATCTGATTTTTCAACTTGCTATGCTGCCGGGGCAATCAATATTACTGCTGGAGCTAGTGCTGCCAATCAAACAACTTTATTGTGGTCTTCAAGTGGCTCTGGTACTTTTGCTAATGCAAATTCATTGACAACATGTACCTATACTCCTAGTGTTGCTGATTTAACAGCAGGAAGTGTAATTTTTACACTTTACGCGACAAACGCCGCTTGTGCTGATGCTTTTGACACTAAAACTGTGAGCTTTAGTCAACAACCAACCGCTGTTGCCGGAACTGTAATAAACACTTGTTCTACTAATGGTGCTGTAAATATTACTGCCGGTTCTAGTGCTACTAATTATACTTCTGTAACCTGGACATCAAGCGGAAGCGGAACTTTTACTGATGCAAATTCTCTTACTTTGTGTACTTATACTCCAAGTGCTGCTGATATAACTGCCGGAAGTGTAATATTAACTCTTACAGTTACAGGAAATGCTCCTTGTGCAGATGTTACTTCAACAAAAAATTTAGTTATTAGTCTTGGACCAAATGCTGTGGCCGGTTCAAATTTCTCAACTTGTTATTCTTCAGGAGCAATCAGTATTACTGCTGGTTCTAGTGCTGCTAATCAAACAAGTGTGACATGGACTTCAAATGGTTCTGGTACTTTTACTAATGCTAATTCTTTAACCACTTGTACCTATACTCCAAGTGCTGCTGATATAACAGCAGGAAATGTAATTTTCACACTTACTGCTTCAAATGCAGGGTGTGCTAACGCTACTGACACAAAAACGCTTACTATTAGCTCACTTCCAACTGCAATTGCCGGAACAGCAATAAACACTTGTTCTAGTTCTGGTGCAGTAAATATTACTGCCGGTTCTAGTGCTACTAATTATACTGCTATCGCTTGGACATCAAATGGAACCGGTACATTTACTAATGCCAATTCATTAACAACATGTACCTATACTCCAAGTCCTGCTGATATAACGGCTGGTACTGTAATATTAACACTTACTGCTACCGGAAATGCTCCGTGTGCGGATGTTACTTCAACAAAAAATCTAACAATTAGCCTTGCACCAACAGCTGTGGCTGGTTCAAATTTTTCAACTTGTTATTCAGGTGGAGCAATCAGTATTACTGCAGGTTCTAGTGCAACTAATTATACTGCTGTTACTTGGACATCAAACGGAACAGGTACATTTACTGATGCCAATTCTTTAACGACTTGTACCTACACTCCAAGTGCAGCTGACATAACAGCAGGAAATGTAATTTTCACACTTACTGCTTCAAATGCAGGTTGTGCTAATGCTACTTCAACAAAAACACTAACTATTAGTTCGCTTCCAACGGCTGTTGCCGGACCAGCTATAGACACCTGCTCTTCTACTGGTGCCATAAACATAACTGCTGGCTCTAGTGCTACAAACTATACTTCTATTGCTTGGACATCAAGTGGAACAGGTACTTTTACAAATGCGAATTCTTTAACAACTTGTACTTATAATCCTAGTGCTGCTGATATTACTGCAGGTAGTGTAACTTTAACTCTAACTGTTAGTGGAAATGCACCATGTGCTACTGTTACTAACAATAAGACACTAACGATCAGTAAGGTAATGACTGCAGTAGCAGGCCCAGCATTTACAGCATGTTCTTCTAATACAGCAATTGTAGTTACAACAGGTTCTAGTGCGACTAATCAAACTCTTGTAACTTGGACATCAAGTGGAACTGGTACTTTTACTAATCCAAATTCATTAACAACATGTACTTATACTCCGAGTGTTGCTGATACAACAGCCGGAAGTGTGACTATATCTTTAACAGCATCAAATACTAGCTGTCCAACTGTGACATCTAATAAGACCTTAACTTTTGTTGCAGCTCCAATAGCAGATGCAGGTTCAGATATCGCTACATGCTCTACTTGTGGAACTGTAAATATTACGGCTAACTCAAGTGCTTCAAATTATACTTCTATTGTTTGGACATCAAGTGGAACTGGTACTTTTACAAATCCAACTTCTTTGACAACTTGTACATATACTCCGAGTGCTGCTGATATTACAACCAGTTTGGTTCAAGGAGGTATAACGTTAACTTTAACAGCTACAGGAACTTCTCCGTGTACAACATCTGTTTCAACAAAAGTATTGGCAATTACCTCACAAACATTTACTTCATCAGGTACTTTTACTGTTCCTGCAAATGTTTACCAAGTGACTGTTGAAGCTTGGGGCGGCGGCGGAAAAGGTGGTGACGGATTGAACGTAGGTAAAGTTGGTGGCGGTGGCGGTGGCGGTGCTTATGCTTTAAAATCTATTGCTGTAGTACCTGGAACAACTTATACTGTAAATGTTGGATTAGGAGCAACAGCATCCGGGATAGATGGCGGTGACTCTTGGTTTATCAATACTTCTACTTTCCTTGCAAAAGGTGGTAGTACAGCCCTTGATAATGCCGTTACCGGTGGTGCAGGTGGTAGTACCGCGGCATGTATTGGAGATGTACTTTCAAGAGGTGGGAATGGTGCAAGCGGTGTAACCGGATCTTATGGTGGTGGTGGTGGTGCCGGTGCAGAAGCCGGAGAAAATATGGGTGTTGATGCAACAAATAACTTAGGAGCAATTGCAGTCTGCAGTGGCGGAAATGGTGGAAATGGATATACTTCTCAAAACGGTGACGGATTAACCGGAATTGCTCCGGGTGGCGGTGGTGGCGGTGGCCGTAGAAATGGAAACAATGGCGTAAACCAAGGTACCGGTGGTCCTGGTGCTGATGGAAAAGTGGTGATAAAATGGCCGGTAAATGCAATGCTTCCATCATTAACGTATGCTCCTGGTGGAGTAACATCTAATTTACAATTATGGTTGCGTTCTGACTTATTAAACGGAACTACAACAGTGGCTGACAATACTGCTGTTACAACTTGGTATACTCAAGCAAGAGGAGCTAATGCAATTAAACCTGTAGCTGTTGGAGCTCCCGTATATCGTAATAATGCAGCTTACAACATCAACTTTAACTCGGTTGTTGATTTTACAAATCCATACAATACACCTTCAAATGTTTATACGGATTTGAGTAGTTCAAGACAATATTTAAAAGGTACAAATGGATATTATTCAGAAGATACTTTTGTTGTTGTTGTTCCTGATGTTACTGTAACTTCAGCATTAAACAGCATGGATGTGTTTGCCGGGAAAAGTTCTCCTTGTGCTCAAAATGCAAAGTCAGGTATAACTTATGGTAATGTTGATACTCGTTTTACTAATGAAGTTCTATCTTATACTTCAGGTACAACAACATCATACGGAAATGCTCAAGTTAGTACAACCACATCCTACAACAGCCCTGGAATTATAAACGTAAGAAATAATTCAGGAAACACCGGAATGCAATTATATTACAATGCAAATAACATTGCTACTACCGAAGTTAATGCTTCTAAACACAGAAATATCTATGATAGCCAATATTGGATTGGAAGAAGTGAAGCCTGGGACGGAAGTTTAGACGGAAGAATTGCCGAAGTTATTACCTATAGCTCCAGAAAAAACGATACTACCGAAAGAAGCAAAATTGAAAGTTATTTAGGTATTAAATATGGTATAACTTTAGGAGTAAACGGTACTTCTCAAAACTATCTTGCTTCTGATGGGACTGTAATTTGGGATGCAACTGCTAATGCAGGTTATAACTATGACATTGCAGGAATTGGAAGAGATGATGTTGAAAAACTAAATCAAAAACAATCTAAAAGCGTTAACGCTAATTCTAATTTAACTATTGGATTAGGAACAATTGCTACGACAAACACTGCAAACACCAATGCATTTGATGCTGATAAAAAGTACTTGATTTGGGGTGATAACGGTGGAAACATGAACGACTCCGGAACCGATTTAACCATAACTTTTGGTGGTACTTCCAGTGTTACAACACTAACAGACATCCCAAACAAAAAATGGAAAATTGTTGAAAACGGTGGTGACATCGCAACTACAAAAGTTGCTATCCCAACCACAGCATTTGCAAGTTTACCAGCTTTAACCGGAAATGATGCTTATGTGATGATTGTTGCTTCTGATGCTGCTTTTACAACTAATTTGGAAACAATATTTTTGACAACTAATGGTGCTAATCAGGAAACTGATTACGACTTTGACGGAACTAAATTCTTCACATTTGGAGTTGCTCACGAAAGTATTTATTCAAGACATTCAACCTATGACGGAGTTGACGATGTTATGAAAGTTGGTAATGCTAACAACTTAAACAGTACATTCTCAATGATGACATGGGTTAGACCAACTGGTGCAAATACTTTAGCAAACGATAGAACAATTGTATCTAAATATAATGGAACATCTGGCTTTAGAGTTTACTTAAATTCAAGTAACAGAGTTGTTGTTACTTGGGCTGGTGGAACTACTTTGACTTCAGCTACTGCTTTACCAAGTGCTGAATGGCATAATATTGCTATCATTTACTCAAGTGGTTCTATCAAACTTTATATTGATGGTGTATTAGATTCAACTGTTGCTTCTGCAGCTCCGGTTTCAAGTACAAACACATTCTCAATTGGTGCTGAATACAGATCTAAATCAGATACACGTAATTTCTTCAAAGGAGATATTGATGAGTTCAGATTATGGGATAAAGCGATAACGTTAACTGAGTTGAAATTTGTAATGAATCAGGAAATCCTTCAAAACGGTACTGGTACTAAAGGTGCAATTTTACCAACAACGATAACTAAAAATGACATTAGCACTTTAAACTGGAGCAATCTTCAGGCGTATTATTCAATGAACTCTTTCATTGGAACACACATCAATGACGATTCTCAAAACAGCAATAGAGGAAATGTATTTTCACCAAATAAAACAACTATAACAGTACAGTCTTCTCCACAACCATATGAAAGTTCAGCAGATGGTTCATGGTCCAGCACAAGTACTTGGTCAAACGGAACTATCCAACAATTGCCAAATAGTCTTTCAATTGTTGACGGAGTTACTGCTATCGACTGGAACATTGTTAAAACAAACAATAATGTTGGTTCTACAGGAAACAAAACAGTACTTGGATTATTTGTTAATGCCAATACTTTAAGTGCTACAAATGATACAAAAATCGAAGTATCTCACTATTTAAAAATTGATGGTAAACTGGATTTAGTTGGAAGATCTCAATTAATTCAAACTACTAATTCAGATTTAGATGTGACTAGTGCCGGTTCTTTAGAAAGAGACCAACAAGGTCAGTCTAACAAATATAACTACAACTATTGGTCTTCTCCTGTGAGTTCTATTAATAATACAACTATTAATCACGGATTTACAGTAGCCGGAGTTATGAAAGACGGAACTAATGTTAACAACCCACAAAACATGCTATGGACAACTGGAGTAAATGGTTCTCCAACATCGCCTATAACATTGAGTAGTTATTGGATCTTTAAATTCCAAAACTCTTCAAATTCATATGCAAACTGGGCAGCTGCCGGACCAAACGGAGCATTATTACCTGGTCAGGGATATACAATGAAAGGTTGTGGCTCTGCTGCATTAGATCAAAACTATGTATTTGTTGGTAAACCAAATAATGGTACTATCACTTCAACTGTTGGTCCTGGTAACCTAAACCTTTGTGGTAATCCTTATGCTTCTGCTATTGATGCCGATAAATTCATTGACGACAATGCAACTAGTTTAACCGGAACATTATATTTCTGGGAACATTACAGTACAAATACAGCTCATGCTACTATTCAGTACCAAGGTGGTTATGCAACCTATACAAAAACAGGTGGAACTGCTCCGGTAGCTCCAGCCGGAATAAGCGGATTAGGTTCAAGTAGTAAAGTGGCTAAGAGATTTATCCCTGTTGGACAAGGATTCTTTGTAACTGGTTCAGCAAGCGGTGGAACAATAACATTCAACAATTCACAAAGATTGTTCGTTAAAGAAACTGATGCTACATCATTCACCTTATTCAAAACAGCAAATGCAACTGTGGCTAATACAGTTGACCAGGAATATAACAATGCATCTGACAGCGTTGTAGAAGAGCAGTTTGCTAAATTAAGATTAGGATATAATTCTGCTGATAACTATCACAGACAAGTGTTGTTAGGCTTTATGAATGAACATGCAACAGCAGGTTATGATAACGGATATGATGCACTAAGCATTGAAACGCTTACTAATGACATGTACTTTATAAATGGAACTAATAAATTAAACATCAGTGGTGATGGTTACTTTAACGTAAACAACATCTATCCATTAGGAGTTAAAAATGCAGTTGCTGGTAATGTTAGCTTTGTTGTAGACGGAAAAGAGAATTTTGATGCTGCTCAGGAAATATACATTTATGATAATGTAACTTCAATCTATCACAGCATTAAAGATCAAAACTTCCAAATCAATTTACCGGCTGGAACTTATGAGTCAAGATTCTCATTAAGATTTACAAATGGCACTACAGCACTTGGAACAACTGAACATACTGATGCAAACCATGGAATCAGCGTGATACATTCTCAAGGTAACAACGTGTTAAACATCAAAAACGAGTTGCAGGAAGTAAACGTGAAATCAGTTTCATTATACAACTTATTAGGACAAGAAGTACAGTCTTGGAAAATGTATAACCAAAATCAAACTGATATGCAACTACGCATTGGTGATTTAAGTTCTGGAACGTATATCGTAAAAGTAATCACTGATGGTGGCGATGTAACTAAAAAAATAATAATAAAATAACATCTTGTGCTGCTGTTTATTTGACACTAAATCTGCTTTTTCTACAAGAAAAAAACCCTGCTTCGGCAGGGTTCTTTTATTTTTATAATTAGGAGCACAACGTTTCCAATATTTCAGAACAATCCTCCCGCTTTCCGCGCTACACGGTAGCTAGCTCCAATCGGGGCTAAAGAGAACTAACCGAGTTTCTTAACAAGATTTTCAAGATTTACCTGAAGTTGCTCTCCGGTTTGAATATCTTTTAAAGTAAAATTCGAACCAACGATTTCCTTAACCACAAACGGAATTCCTCTGCGCTCAGCATGCTTAAATTGCTTGTCAATCTTTGCTGCGTCCGGATACATTTCGGCTTTAATGTTATGATTGCGAAGTGCCGTAACAGCTTTCATAGCTTCAAAAGTCTGGCTTTCGCCAAAATTTAAAAACAGTACTTTAGTAGCTGTAGTAACCGTTTCCGGAAATAAATTCAGTTCTTCTAAAACCAAATAAATTCTATCCAACCCAAACGAAATTCCAACGCCACTCATATCTTTCAAACCAAAAATTCCGGTCAAATCATCATATCTTCCACCACCGCCAATAGAACCCATAGCAACTTCTTTTGGTGCAGCAACTTCAAAAATAGCTCCGGTATAATAATTTAATCCGCGAGCCAAAGTCACATCCAAATCTAAAATCGCTTTTTGCAAACCAAGTTTAGCTACGTTGTCACAAATGAAACGCAGCTCTTCAACACCTTTTTTCCCTTCTTCAGAAGCCGAAAGTAATTGGGTTAGTTTTTCTAGTTTTTCCTGGATGGTTCCGGTAAAGCTGAACAACGGCTGTACTTTGACCAAAGCCGCTTCTGAAATTCCTTTTTCTAGCATTTCATTTTTAACGCCTTCCTCTCCTACTTTGTCGAGCTTGTCTAAAGCTACAGTAAAATCAATCAATTTATCCGAAGCACCAATTACTTCAGCAATTCCCGATAATATTTTTCTGTTATTAATTTTTATAGTAACACCATTCAGACCTAAATCTGCAAAAACCGAATCGTACAATTGCACCAACTCGACTTCCTGCCATAAAGATTTTGAACCAACCACATCGGCATCGCACTGATAAAACTCTCTGAATCTTCCTTTTTGTGGACGGTCAGCACGCCAAACCGGCTGAATCTGATACCGCTTAAACGGAAACTCAATCTCGCTTTGGTGTTGCACAACATATCTTGCAAAAGGCACGGTTAAGTCGTAACGAAGCGCTTTTTCAGAAATCTTACTAGTCAGTTTTTTACTGTCTAATGATTGCAATTCTTCAGCCGAAACTTTATCCAAATAATCACCCGAATTCAAAATCTTAAAAATCAAACGGTCACCTTCTTCCCCATATTTTCCCATCAAAGTATCGGAGTTTTCAAACGAAGGCGTTTCGATTGGCTGATAACCAAACTTCTCAAAATGATGTCTCATCACCGAAATAATATAGTTACGCTTAGCAACCTCTGCCGGTGAAAAATCTCTTGTCCCTTTTGGAATACTTGGTTTTGATGCCATGTTTATAATTATTTAATGTGAAAATGTGGTAATGTGAAAATTAAAAATCATTGTTACATTAATAAATTGTTACATTGACACATTACTTCCGCAAATATCTTATTTTTTAAAACTATTTCCACAACTATATAAATATTCTTGTAACAAATCATTTATTTTAGTGTCAAATTTGCGTTATGCTTGGAATAGGATTATTTAGAGAGAATGTAAAAATCGCGTTAGGTTCCATCCGAACGCAGTTGCTTCGTACCACTTTGACCGTTATTATTATCGCGATTGGAATTACAGCTTTGGTTGGAATTCTAACTGTGGTTGCAGCTTTCGAAAACAATTTGAGCTCCACTTTTGCCTCGATGGGTTCTAATACATTCAACATTAATCAATACCAAAATACCTTGCGTGGAGGTGGCGGAAATGAAATAGAAAAAATAAATCCAATCATCACTTATCCCGAAGCCAAAGCTTTTAAAGAAAAATACAACTACCCGATGACACAGACTTCGTTGTCATTCATGGCTACTTCAAATGCTGAGGTGAAATTTGAAAATCAGAAAACAGACCCCGAAATTACAGTTCTTGGTGTTGATGAATATTATATGACAAACTCAGGTTTGGAAGTTACCCAAGGTAGAGATTTCAACAGTTTTGATATTTCAAACAATGTGTATTCCTGCATCGTAGGTTCTGATTTTGCTTCAAAAGGTTTACTCAAAGATGTCAATCCAATCAATAAAATACTTTCTATTCGTGGTGCCAAATTCAAAGTAATTGGTGTCTTAAAAGAAAAAGGTTCCACTTTTGGCAACAGAAGAGATTTGAGAGTTATGATTCCGATTCAAGTTGCACGTTCCTTATTTTCGCAACCCAACATCAATTACTCGTTGAGCACTATGGTTCAAAAAACGGAATTGCTCGATGCCGCAATTGACAATGCTGTTATTACCATGCGCAAAGTCAGAAAACTAAATCCGGTTGAAAAAGATAATTTTGGTATTTCAAGAAGCGATGATTTAGTAAACAGAATTGCCAGCATCACTGATTTCCTAGGGGTTTCAGCTTGGTTGATTGGTATAATTACCATATTGGGTTCGTCGATTGCCCTAATGAATATTATGATTGTTTCTGTAACCGAAAGAACCCGTGAAATTGGTGTTAGAAAAGCACTCGGAGCCAAAAAAAGCGCTATCGCTATTCAGTTCTTTATAGAAACAATAACCGTTGGACAAATTGGTGGAATTTTGGGGATAATTTTGGGGATTTTAGTCGGTTTCGGAATTTCATCCCTACTCGACCTGAAATTTGTGACTCCATGGGGCGCTATTTTTGCTGCCTTTGTAACCAGCTTTATTGTTGGTTTAGTTTCCGGATTATATCCTGCAATAAAAGCTTCTCAGCTTGATCCGATTGAAGCGTTGCGCTATGAGTAAGTGTTCAGTCTCAGTCTCAGTTTTCAGTATAAAACTCCGTGAATCTCTGTGACACGAGTCCGAAGGACGAACAGACGAAGTAAACAAAAAAATCATTGTTTTTCAGCAGATACGATTCTGTTATTTTGATAAATATCTTTTATCAATTTGACATTTTTAAACCCAAAATTCTCAACTAATTCAATCGTTTCTTTACCAAGATATTGATTAATTTCAAAATATAATTTCCCGTTTGAATTTAGATTTTTCATTGCCAGTTGACAAATTTTCCGATAAAAAAGCAAAGCATCTGTATCTTCAACAAACAAAGCCAAATGTGGTTCATACTCTAAAACATTAGGTTTGATTTCGGCTTTTTCCAAATTTCGAACATAAGGCGGATTAGAAACGATGATGTCAAATTGCTGTTCTAAATCGTCTGTTTCCAATATATTCTTCAGAAGAAAAATAACGTTCGTATCATTGATTTCTGCATTTTTTTTGGCTGTTGCCAAAGCTTTATCAGAAACATCAATCGCAAAAACTTCAGCATTTGGAAGATTTTTGGCTAACGAAATTGCAATACAGCCGCTACCCGTTCCAATATCAAGGATTTTAACTATTCTCTTTTCCCTATTCCCTTTTCCCTCTTCATCAATAATCAATTCAACCAACTCTTCCGTTTCGGGTCTTGGAATCAACGTATTTTCATTGACTTCAAATCGCAAACCATAAAACTCAGTTTCTCCTAAAATATATTGAATCGGTTTTTGAGTTTTCAAATCAGAAGCTATATTTTTCCATTGTTTTAAATGAATGCCATCCATTATTATTTCAGGATTTAGCGCTAAATCAATTCGTTTTAAACTGTGAATCTTATCCAAAATGATATAGAAAAAACTATCGATTTCGGGTTCGTCATAAATCGATTGCAATTCTGCTTTGAAAATATCTTTGTAGTTTTTGATCAGCATTTGGAATTTATCCCTAAACTTCGGGATTGGAATTTAAATTTTTTATCATCCAAACCGGACAAGTTGTATGACCTGTATTTCCCATTGGTGTACAAAGGTATTCAAAACCGGCTTTTTTGTATAGATGTTGTGCGGTTAGCATTTCAGGTAAGGTTTCTAAATAACATTTTTCATATCCTAAATTAGTTGCTTCCAGCAAACATTTTTGTATCATTTGAAACCCAATTCCTTTGCCTCTGGCTTCTTTGAGAAAATACATTTTTTGCAATTCACAGATGTTTTCAGTAGAATTTTCCAATTGCGAAACGCCTGCGCCTCCAACAATTCTACCTTCATTTTCAACAACAAAATAAGTTGCACGCAGTTTGTCATAAGTTTCAAACATAAAGTCCAATTGCTTGTCAGCAAAAGCAGTTCCGGTTTTCGGATAATTATCTGTGATAAAAACTTCCCGAATTACCGCTGCGATTTGTTGGTTATCTTCCTTTTTGATTTCTCTTATTACGATGCCTTTCATTCTAAAAGTAATGTCTTATTTTTGTGATGTGAAGATACATGAAATATATATAAAACGCTGCATCCAATTGGCCAAAAATGGCTTGGGAACAACCTATCCAAATCCGATGGTTGGCAGTATCATTGTATACAATAATGAAATCATTGGCGAAGGTTGGCACCGAAAATCGGGCGAAGCTCATGCCGAAGTCAATGCTATAAACTCGGTAAAAGACAAATCATTATTAGCAAAAGCTACCATTTATGTTTCGCTCGAACCCTGCAGTCATTTTGGAAAAACACCACCATGCTGTGATTTAATTATCAAACATAAAATTCCAAATGTTGTGATTGGAACTATCGATCCAAATAGCAAAGTTTCTGGAACAGGAATAAAGCGTTTACAGGAAAATGGTGTAAATGTAACAGTTGGGATTTTGGAAAAGGAATGTATCGAATTGAATAAAAGATTCTTCACTTTTCACAACAAAAAACGACCGTATATCATACTAAAATGGGCAGAAAGTCAGGACGGATTTATTGCTCCATTGACTAAAGACAAGAAAGAACCAATTTGGATTTCCAATGAATTTTCGAGACAATTGGTTCACAAATGGCGAAGCGAAGAACAAGCAATTTTAGTCGGAACCAAAACAGTCATTGATGATAATCCAAAATTGGATGTTCGCGATTGGTCTGGTGAAAATCCAACCCGAATTGTTTTAGACAAAAGTGGTAAAATTGACAAAAACTATTATGTAAAAGATGGTCAAATTAAGACTATCATAATAACCGAGCAAGAAAATTTAACATTTACTGAAAATTATATTTATGAAAATGCTATCTTTGATACTAAGCTAACCAAAACTATTGCCGATGTTTTATACAATCACGGCATTCAATCTATAGTAATTGAAGGCGGAAAACAAACGCTTCAAAGTTTTATAGACAATAATCTTTGGGATGAAGCCAGAGTTTTTATAGGTAATACTCATTTGAAAAGTGGCATTAATGCCCCAAGCTTAAATGGAAATTGCCAAGTAAAAACCATAAAAGACGACCAACTTAAACTTTTTTTCAACCATGATTAACGCTATAATTTTCGATTTTGGAGATGTTTTCATTAATCTCAATAAAGAAACATCCGTTGAAGAGTTTAAAAAGTTAGGATTGGATGGTCCGAATGAAGATTTGGTAGCACATAATGATTTATTCGAGAAAGGAAAAATTACCGAACTCGAATTCATTAATGCCTTTTCAAAGTATATTCCGAATGCTAGCATCGAAGAAATAATAAAAGCATGGAACTCTATAATTGGTGATTTCCCGCTGGAAAGGCTGGAGTTTTTACAAATGCTTTCATCCAAGTATCGTCTGTTTTTGTTAACCAATACTGATTCGATTCACATTAGTCGTTTTGAACATAAAGTCGGCATGTCTTTTTACACGGATTTTTATCGTTGTTTTGAGAAAGTATATTACTCCTATGAAATGGGAATGCGAAAACCCGAACCTGAAATTTTCAACGTTATACTGCGCAAACACGATTTATCTCCGAAGCGAACTTTGTTTGTTGATGATAAAAAAGATAATACCGACGCAGCAGCATCGCTGGGATTACACGTTTGGAATTTAAAAGTTGGTGAAGAAGATGTTGTCGATTTGTTTGACCAAAAGCACCTGCCGTTGTAAATTCAAAAAAAAAGAAATTCCAAAATCCAACTGAATATTCTGGTTGCGAAAATAATCTATTCAACTATTGGAATTTGGCATTTAAGTATTGTGAATTAAGATGACAGACACTTTTAAAACCATTGCTATTCCTTCAAAAGAAATTCTTTATAAAGAAAAAAACAGCAAGTTTTTTGGCTATGCCTTTCCAATTACTTCGGAAGACGAAATCAAATCTCATTTAGAACTTTTACGCAAACAACACTCTGGCGCCGGTCATTTTTGCTATGCTTTTCAACTCGGAACCGAAACTGTTTCTTTTCGCGCCAATGATGATGGTGAACCAAGCAATTCAGCAGGAATGCCTATCTACGGACAGATTCAGTCATTTGGTTTAACTAATGTTTTAGTAGTTGTAGTTCGATTTTTTGGCGGCGTAAAATTGGGTGTTGGAGGATTAATTTCAGCATATAAAACTGCCGCGCAAATGGCTTTAGAAGAAGCTGAAATCATTGAAAAAACTATAGATATTCATTTTCTAATTTCCTTTGATTACAAAAATATGAACAAAGTAATGCGAATCATAAAAGAGAAAAAGGTAGAAATAATTTCACAGCAAATGGATGAAAGCTGTAAAATTGAAATCAGCATCCGAAAAAAAAATGCCGAAATTATTTTCGACATTTTCACCAATTTATTTGAGATTGAGATTAAAAAAATTTAATCATTCATAACATCCAAAATGTATTGTGGCGGCGCAATAGGTTTTCCTGAATTTAAGTCCACAAAAACCAACAAAAAATATGCAGTTGTTAACAACTCACCACTTTCATTACGAATTTCGCAATCGAATTCTACCTTCACAGTCGTTTGACTTTTGAACTTGGTTATCACTGTAAGTAAATCATCATAACGTGCTGGTTTTTTGTAATTTAAAGTCATAGAAACTATTGGAAGAGCAATTCCGTTCTCTTCGAGCGATTTATATGAAATCCCTTTGTTTCTAAGCCATTCCACGCGTCCCATTTCAAAATATGGAATATAATTGCCATGATAAACCACACTCATTTGGTCGGTTTCAGAGTAACGTACTCTAACTTGAATTTGATGTTCTTTCATCTGATATTTTTGCATTTAATCTATATTTGATTTTTTCTTTACAACAATATTTTTAAAAAATCAATGCGATTTTAATTTTTTTTAACAAATTTTATTCACATATTTGTTACCCCGAAAAACATGAAAAAATTCTATGTTTTTTTATGTTAAAAACTAAATAACTAATTACATTAATTCAAACTAAATATGAGCAAAACTGCGCAATCGGTGTGGGAAAACTGTCTGCTATTTATAAAAGACAATATTCAAGAGCAAGCTTTCAAAACTTGGTTTGAACCGATTAAGTCAGTTGAACTAACTGATAACGCACTTTACATTCAGGTTCCAAGTAAATTCTTTTACGAATGGCTTGAAGAACACTATGTAAAATTACTGAAAGTAGCGTTAACTAAAGAGCTTGGAAAAAACGCAAAGTTACTCTATAAAATTAAAATGGAGAACACTTACGGAAATAAACAACCATTTACTGAACAATTGCCAAGTGCTCACCGCAGTCCAATAAAATCGCAAGATGTTGACGCACCGTTTAAAAACCTAAATCCTGAATTAAAAAATCCGTTTGTAATTCCGGGAATTAGAAACTTAAAAATTGAGTCGCAACTTAATCCAAATTACAGTTTTGACAATTTCCTTGAAGGTGATTCTAACCGTTTAGCGCGATCGGCCGGTATGGCTGTTGCCAATAAACCAGGCGGAACATCATTCAATCCGTTATTAATTTTTGGTGGAGTTGGTTTAGGAAAAACCCATTTAGCGCACGCTATTGGTGTTGAAATAAAAGATAAGTATCCAGAGAAAACCGTTTTATATATTTCGGCTGAAGTTTTCACACAACAATATATTGATTCAGTTAAGAAAAATAACAGAAACGATTTTATTCATTTCTATCAATTGATTGATGTGTTGATTATCGATGATGTTCAATTCCTATCCGGAAAAACAGGAACACAAGATGTTTTCTTCCATATTTTCAACTATTTACACCAAAACGGAAAACAAGTAATTCTTACTTCTGACAAAGCACCTGTTGACATGCAGGACATCGAACAACGTTTGTTGTCTCGTTTCAAATGGGGCTTGTCTGCCGAATTGCACCAACCGGATTACGAAACCAGAATTTCTATCTTAAAAAATATTTTATATCGTGACGGCGTTGAAATGCCTGATGAAATTATAGAATATGTGGCTAGAAATATCAAGTCAAACGTTAGAGAATTAGAGGGTGCTATTATTTCGTTAATCGCTCAAGCTTCTTTTAACAAAAAAGAAGTGACTTTAGATTTGGCAAAAAATGTAGTTGAGAAGTTTGTCAAAAATGTAAAAAGAGAAATCTCAATTGAATACATTCAAAAAGTGGTTTCAGATTATTTTCAATTAGATTTAGACACTTTACAATCTAAAACCAGAAAGCGCCATGTTGTTCAGGCTCGACAATTAGCCATGTTTTTTGCAAAGAAATTTACGAAGTCTTCTTTGGCAAATATTGGCTCGCAAATTGGAGACAGAGACCATGCCACCGTTCTTCACGCATGCAAAACAGTTGACAACTTAGTTTCGACTGATAAACAGTTCAAAAAATTTGTAGAAGATATTCATAAAAAATTATCGCTATAATTCCTTTTTGAGTAAGTTTGCGCTTTAGAATTATACACTATGCCCGTTAAAATTTTAATGGTTTGTTTAGGAAACATTTGCCGATCACCATTGGCAGAAGGGCTTCTTGCGGCTAAACTTCCTCCAAATAAATTTATAGTTGACTCTGCCGGAACAGGAAATTACCATATTGGTAAACAACCAGACCAACGTTCAATTATGACGGCTCAAAAAAATGGCATAGATATTACCAATCAAAAAGCAAGACAGTTTACACCGAAAGATTTCGAAGAATTTGATTATATCTATGTTATGGATAATTCGAATTATGACGATGTAATTGAATTGGCCAAAAAGGAAGAGCACAAACAGAAAGTGCAACTAATTCTGAATGATTTGTTTCCCGGTGATAATGTAGATGTTCCAGATCCTTATTACGGATTACAAAATGGTTTTGATATGGTTTATGAAATGCTTGATGAAACCTGCACTATTTTAGCTAAAAAACTAATAGAGAAGCATCCATGAAGCCAGTTACGCTAAAAGGCAAACTCTACTTAATCCCAACTACATTGGGAGAAATGAATCCACATGATGTTTTACCCCAAACCGTAAAAAGAGCCATAGATTTTATCGACGATTACATTGTTGAAAACGAAAAAACAGCTCGAAAATTCATCAAATCTATTCATCCTGAAAAAGTTCAAAACAGTTTACGGATTTCTTCTCTCAACAAACGAACGGATGTTTCCGAATACAAACCAATGATTGCACCTTGTCTTAATGGCTTAAACGTAGGTTTGATGAGCGAAGCCGGTTGTCCCGGAGTTGCTGATCCCGGCGCCGTTATTGTAAAAATCGCTCACGAAAATGGAATACAGGTCGTCCCTTTAGTTGGTCCTTCTTCTATCCTACTAGCAATGATGGGTTCGGGAATGAACGGTCAG
The DNA here is from genome assembly GCF_021608185.1 of Flavobacterium anseongense. GTDB lineage: Bacteria > Bacteroidota > Bacteroidia > Flavobacteriales > Flavobacteriaceae > Flavobacterium > Flavobacterium anseongense. The sequence continues at coordinate 160,654 of NZ_JAKIHN010000001.1, forward strand.
AGTTTTGCATTCAACGGTTATCTTCCTATTGATAAAGGAGATAAAAAAACAGCTTTGAAGAACTTTGAAAATCTGTCGAGTACAAAAAATCAATCCCAGATTTTTATTGAAACTCCGTATAGAAACAATAAATTGTTAGAAGATTTACTGCAAATATTACAGCCCAACACACATCTTTGCATCGCAACTGATATTACTTTGCCAACCGAATTCATCAAAACGCATCGTGTGGCTGACTGGAAAAAAATAAAGGTTGACCTGCATAACAGACCAACCATTTTTATTATTCACAAAATGTAATTATTTTACTTTCGCGTTTTTGATAGCCAGAATCCCGGAGGTTTCAAACCCTCCAAAATCTTTCATATACGTTTTAACCGAAGTTCCGTAACCGTCTTTGCATTTTTTCTCACCATTAGAATTCAAAAATCGTTTTACCGAACCTGAACCACCTAAATGCGCCGCAGCTAAAATACCTGACTCTGTTATTTTAACACCGTCAACTATTTTACCTTCATAATAAGCTATATAATCCTTCAAATCATATTTATTCTTAGAAAGTAATGCTACGAAAGCTTTTTCTTGAAGTCTTGGATTATTCATAAAAGCAACGCTGTCTTCAATACCAATAGATTTTAAAGTCTCTATTCCGAATTGGTATTTCCCCATATAGCCCAAAGTATTTACTTTACCATATTTACCTTGTGACTCTTTATGAGCAACTGCTTCCTTAAAGCCAATAAAATACCTGCCCGTAAATGGGACTTTTAATTTAAAATAATCTATGCTGTTTTGAGAAGGAAAAACATACGACTGTTCTTCATTTTCATCAGCAAATAAGTAACTGCTGATTTGGGAATTGTAAGGTTTAAAACCTGAGCTTATGAAAGCTACTGTTAGTAGGATTGTTGTGTAAAAAATTCCTTTTTTTATCATCAAATGTTATTTCTCAAGCGCTGTCACCGACATTGATATTTACGGGTGCAAATATACAACTTATTTTATAAAATTGAATATCAAGTAGTTAAACTGCATTAAAAGTAGATAAAGTGCAGTTTTGTTCCGCCTGAACCCTTGATTTCAAACGTTGGAGCCGGAATCTTGATTGAATTAAAAATTGTTAAAATTGTCTTAACAAAATGTGATTTGGTTTCAATTTTTGTCAAATCAACGTCAAGCGAGAGGTAAAATTGACGGTATCTTTTACTTTCCGGAAGAAAAACGGTGTTGACTAATTCTTCATTTCCTGTAATCATTCCTTCCGCGCCATAACCCACAGCAACATTCAGCCATTTTGGAATTTTAGAAGATTTTGCAAATGAATAAATATTGGCTGACAACCAATACGTTTGTCCATTATAATCTTTCAGAATTTGCTCTTGAACTGAGCTCCCTAAAACATTTGGTCTCGCAGAAGCGTAGGGCGTTGTATGAAAAGAAAATTTAGGAACAATTCGCTGTTCTTTCCAAAGTAATTCTTGAGAAACAAATAAGGCTGTTCCGGAAATATTAGCAGCAACATCTCCAAGAGAAGCTCCCCAATTTGCCGAATAACCATCGAAAACCTCAACGGTTGTCAAAAAAGCTAAACCTAAAGTCGAGCCATAAATCAGTTGACTTTTTTGATTTGCTCCTGACCATTTTAAAGCATTCGCTCCAAAACTTCCTAAATGATAGGCTGAAAAAACGTGCCCGGCTTTATCCATTTGAAGCCATTCGGCATTGTCATTTGTAAAATGTAAATTAGAACGAGGATAATCGGCATACCAAATTTGATTCAAGCCAATCAAAGCTGCTGAACCAATAGCTGCTTCTGAAATTACAAGTGTTTTGAGTCGCTTTTTATTTAAAGTATCCGAAGGTTTTAGAAAATTTTCAATGGAATTTTGAGCAACTGTAATTTGGCAACACCAAAAAAACAAAAGTGTGACTATGCTTTTGGCTGCTTTCAAAATTATCTGTTTGTGCCTTGTTTGTTGAGCCAATCTGCGTATTTCTTAGCATTCACCTGGTGTTCCTCATAAGTGGAAGCAAAAACATGATAGCCAAATTTTTCAACGCTTGCGCAGAAATAAATATAATCGTGTTTCTCCGCATTCAGAACCGCATCAATCGCATCAACATCAGGCATTGCAATTGGTCCGGGTGGCAAACCTATATTCTTATACGTATTGTATGGTGAATTGATAAACAAATCGTTATATAAAACGCGTTTGATGACTTGTTTAAAATCATTGTCACGCAATTTCAAAGCATAAATCACCGTTGGGTCAGCCTGCAAAGGCATTCCTTGATTCAATCTGTTGAGATAAACGCCGGCAATTGTTGGTCTTTCGCTTTTCTTCACTGATTCTTTATGGACAATTGAAGCTACTGTAATTACCTGAACCGGAGTTAAATTCAAAGCCGTAGCTTTTGCAATTCGCTCTTTTGTCCAAAAGCGATTGTATTCGTCAAGCATTTTGTTTCTGAATTTTTCTGCGGTAATATTCCAATAAACTTCATAAGTATTTGGCAAAAACATTGAAAAAACATTGTCTTTGGTAAAACCGTTTTTTTGTAAAAAAGTTGTGTCACGAAAAGTTGCTAGGAGTTTTGTAGTATCAGGTTCTATTTGAGAACTTAGGCGTTCACATAGATTTTCCAATCTTTCCTGATTGTTAAAAGCCAATTTCACGGGAATATTTCTTCGCATAGCGGCTACCAATTGAAAAGCACTCATACCTTTCTTTAGCAAAAATCGTCCGGCTTTTACATTTTCAGGATACGAACGACGTTTGGCGATAAACTCAAAGCTATTCATGTTTTTTACGAATGGCGAAAGTATCTTTTCAACATCCTGATAGGTTGAACCTGTTGGAACTTCAACATATATTTCTTCTTTGTCAAAATTTGTATCTGAAGTGAAAAACTTGATGTAAATAACCGCTACAAAAACAAGGAAAACGATTCCTGAAATCTTGATAATTTTATTTCTATTCAAAACAATTTATTTTTTAATTAACTGAAAAACCGCTTCATCGTGAAAAGCATTATTGGTAAAATTCCAATCCTTCTTAACACCTATTTTTTGAAATCCAAATGTAGTAAAAAGCGATTCACTGACTTTATTTTCTATTCCGATATTTGCGTATAATTGATGTAATTGCAACTGTTGAAAAGCATAATTAATGACTAAACCCAAAGCTTCTTTTCCGAAACCATTATTTCTATCGATTTCATTTTGGATGATTATTCCAATTCCGGCTCGTTTATTTTTGGCGTCAAAATCGAATAAGTCAATCAATCCAACAGCTTCAGAATTTCCTTTTTTGCAGATAGCCAATCGCAATTGCTTGGCTTCATAAATGTCCTGATGTGCATTTTCGAGATATTGCCTAATCAGGAATTTGCTATATGGAGTAATCGTATTGCTGACTTCCCAAATGCTTTCATCATTTTCTATAGCATAAACAAACTCTAAATCTTCGGGTTCTAGCGCGCGTAAATAGATATTTTGTCCTTGTAGTGTTACCATTCTATTTCGCCTTCAAAAACAAAAGTTGCCGGTCCTTTTAGGAAAACATTTGTATAGACATTTCCTTCTTTCACAAAAGAAACTTCGAGTTTTCCGCCTTCGACATCTAATTTTATGTGATTGGAATTTGTCTTTCCGATAGCATTCATTGCTATTGCCGCAGCAGTTGCTCCGGTTCCGCAAGAATACGTTTCATCTTCAACGCCGCGTTCGTATGTTCTCAAACGGAAATGATTGTCATCTATTTGCTTTACAAAATTCACGTTGCTTCCTTCTTTTCCGTATAAATCAGAATAACGGATTGCTGCTCCAATGCTCTTTACATCATAATTATCCAAATCATTAACCAGCATCACGTGATGTGGCGAACCTGTATTTAGAAAAACATAATCGCTTTCAATTTTTACTTCATGAACATCTTTCATCCCCAAAGAAATGATTCCATTTTCAAAAACATAGGCATGATGCAAACCATCTGTTGCCAGAAAAGTAGTTTGGTCATTAATGATATTCAAATTTTTGGCGAAAGCTACAATACATCTGCCGCCATTGCCACACATCGAACTTTGATTGCCATCAGAATTGTAATAAACCATACGGAAATCGGTTTCAATATCGTTCTCTAACAGTATCAGTCCGTCAGCTCCAATTCCGAAGCGTCGGTCGCACAATTTTTCGATGCGTTTGACATCAGTTTTCGGAAAGTTTTCCTGACGATTATCAATAAAGATAAAGTCATTTCCTGTTCCTTCGTATTTGTAAAAAGTGAATTGCATAGCGTGGTTTACTCCCACAAATATAGCAAATATTAAGATTAACTTAAAAATTGTTAAACGAGCGTTAAACCGATTATTGAAAAAAAATAAATTTTTAATTTTACTTTCAAATAATTTAAAAAGTTAATGATTATGAAACGATTATCAAGCTTATTTTTGATTTCTTTATTGAGTGGTGCAACCACACTTGGTGCTTACAAATTATTTGTTGAAGAAAAGAACAGTCGCGATTCGATTGTAACAACAGCGTCAAACAATTATGGCAGAACTGTTGGATTATCAGCCGAAGCAATTGATTTTACTGCAGCTGCAGAAAATACTGTTCACACTGTTGTTCACGTTAAAAATGTTTCTGTAAGAACTGTTTATAATCCAATGCTTCAATGGTTTTACGGAACCAATGGCGGTCAGCAACAAGAACAAGTAGGAACAGGTTCGGGCGTTATCATTTCGGAAGATGGTTATATCGTAACCAATAACCATGTAATCAAAGATGCTACTGAACTTGAAGTTACCCTTAACAACAACAAATCATACAAAGCAAAACTTATCGGAACAGATTCAAAAATGGATATTGCTTTGTTAAAAATCAATGCCGATGAAAAATTACCTTATTCTACGTTTGCCGATTCTGATCAGGTAAAAGTTGGCGAATGGGTTTTGGCTGTTGGAAATCCATATAATCTTAATTCTACTGTTACCGCAGGAATTGTTTCGGCAAAAGCAAGAAATTTAGAAAATAACGGCATTCAATCATTCATTCAAACCGATGCAGCTGTTAACCCTGGAAATTCTGGTGGCGCTTTGGTTAACACTCGTGGTGAATTGATTGGTATTAACACGATGATTTCTTCTCCGACAGGAAGTTATGCCGGTTATTCATTCGCCGTTCCATCAAATATTACCCGTAAAATTATTGAAGACATAATGGAATTCGGAAATGTACAACGTGGTATTCTTGGCGTTGAAGGTGGTGAATTAAACAGTAAAGCTTCAAAAGAATTAGGTATAGATGACACCGAAGGTTTCTATATTAATAAAGTAACTAAAAACTCAGGTGCCGAAAAAGCAGGTTTGAAAAGAGGCGACATCATCAAAAAATTAGACAGCCAAAAAATTAACACCTTCTCTGAACTTTCAGGATACATTAGCACTAAACGACCAAACGATAAAGTGCAGGTAACTTTCCTTAGAGACGGAGAAACTAAAACAGCATTGGTTACTTTAATCAAAAATGATGTTTTCACTACTGAATTTAAAGGATTGGAATTAGAGAATATCGATGCTTCGGATAAGAAAAAGTTCAAAATTGGCTATGGTGTACGCATCAAAGAAATCAACAACGACAATTTGAGACCATATTATGATCAATTAAAAGGAGGCATTATTCTTTCGGTTGATAATGTGAAAGCTACTGATGTGGAAACTATTTCAAGCTTTTTAAATAAAAAAGACGAAAATCAAAACATCAGCATTCAAATGCTTAACAAAATTGGGCAAATCATCCAAGTGATTTTATAAGATTAAAAGGTTAATATTGATTAAAACCAGTTCATTATTTTGGACTGGTTTTTTTGTTTAAAAAAAAGTAGCGAAATCGTTTTCGTGGAAGACTTCTATTTTATACTTTTGCGCAAAATTAAATCAGGATTCTGAAATGAATTCAGAATAAACACACAACTAAACACTTATTTATTTTTATGGACAGTAACAAGTTATACGAGAAGGAATTATCTTTTCAGGCTGACAGACGTAAAGCAGGCGTTGAATTAATTAAAATTATCAGCGATTTGTGGTATGACAAATCAATCGAGTTGGTTCTTTTCAGAAATCAATTAATTGACAGAAACGTAAGCGACATTATCAACTTTCACGAATATGCCGGAGAGTTTGTTCAAAAACCAATCAACATTTTTGATTCTGTAGAAATTGCCCGTTCAATTCAAAATCTAGATTTACCGCCATCCCGAATTGATATTGGAAAATTGACTTACGAGTACCATCTTGAAGATAATAAGTATCATGACAGTCGCGCTTTTGTTATTGACAAATTAAAAAATGCTAAAGATTTTAAAAACTTAAAACCAAAAGATGTTGTCTTGTATGGTTTTGGTAGAATTGGCCGATTGTTAGCTCGTGAAATGATGAGCAAAATGGGCAAAGGACAGCAACTTCGTCTTCGTGCTATTGTAACCCGTGACCGAAATGATGCTTCCTCTTTAGAAAAAAGAGCTTCGTTATTACGTTATGATTCTGTTCACGGAGATTTCCAAGGTTCGGTTGAAGCCGATGCTGAAAACAATGCCTTAATCATTAACGGAACTACTGTTCATGTTATCACTGCTTCCGGTCCTGAAGAAATTGATTATACAAAATACGGAATCGAAGATGCGTTGTTGATTGATAACACCGGAGCTTTTACAACCGAAGAACAATTGAAACGTCATTTAACTTCAAAAGGAGTTAGCAAAGTATTACTGACAGCGCCAGGAAAAGGAGTTCCTAATATTGTTTACGGAGTAAATCACAACGATCATAATCCGGATAAAGTTGCTATTTTTTCTGCGGCTTCTTGTACAACCAATGCTATTACTCCGGTTTTAAAAGTGGTTGAAGATTCACTTGGTGTGGTAAAAGGTCATATTGAAACAATTCATGCCTATACCAATGACCAAAACTTGGTTGACAACATGCACAAAAAATACCGTCGTGGTCGTGCGGCAGCCTTAAATATGGTAATTACCGAAACCGGTGCGGGAACTGCTGTTGCCAAAGCACTTCCAAGTTTAGCCGGAAAATTAACTTCGAATGCTATTCGTGTTCCTGTGCCAAATGGTTCTTTAGTTGTCATGAATTTAGAAGTTGGTAAAGTGACTTCAATTGAAGAAGTAAATAAAATCATGAAAGAATATGCTTTAGAAGGTGAGCTGGTAGAACAAATCAGGTATTCTTTGAACAACGAACTGGTTTCTTCAGATATTGTTGGCACAGCACAACCTTCGATTTATGATAGTAACGCTACTATCGTTTCGGGTGATGGAAAAAATATCGTGCTTTATGTTTGGTATGATAATGAATATGGATACAGCCATCAGGTGATTCGTTTGGCAAAATATATAGCAAAAGTAAGACGCTATACTTATTATTAATAGTTATTAATTCAGTAGGGTAAAGTCCGTTTGGTTTGTTTTAAACTAAACGGATTTTTTTTTGTTTTGAACATTATTTGTTAATAAATGTATTTTGTATCAAATTAATTATTATTTTTCGCCCCTAATTTACCCCCAAATAAATTATAACTTATGAAGAAAGTGTTTTTTAGTCTACTGATTATGAGTTGTTTTGCCTTTAGTGAAGGTGATCCAAAAGTAGAAACTTATAGTTATGGCCACAACGGAATGGAGTTTGTGGCGCGTTCCGCAGAAGGAATGATTATCGTAAGCACCTACAATTCCAAAATGACAATTCGTCAAGACATTGCTTATAAAATTTACCAATTATATGCTAATGATAGACTGACAAGTGGACCAAAAACGACCATTTGTGGAGATGAAGCTGATGTGACTGGAAAGTGTGTAATCAGAAAAAAAGACAACCTTGTTTCCTTAGACTTTTATTACGAGTTGGTAGAATGGAAATCAGGATTAAAAGAAATTTATAAAAAGAAAAAGTAGATAAAAAAAATGCTCAACAAATGTTGAGCATTTTTTTATAAATCTATCTTAAGAATTAAGCTTTTCCGGCTGCAATAAGGTTCAGCGCAGAACCAGCTACATACCAACCTATTTGACTATCGTTGTATGTATGATTCGCCAAGATTACATCTTTCGAACCATCAGCATGAACAAATTCTAATGACAATGGTTTGCCCGGAGCAAATTCGGTTAAGTCTAGGAAATTTATAGTATCGTTCTCCTGAATTTTATCATAATCTGCTTCGTTAGCAAATGTCAACGCTAACATTCCTTGTTTCTTCAAATTCGTTTCGTGAATACGTGCAAACGATTTTACCAAAACAGCTTTTACTCCCAAAAATCTTGGTTCCATGGCAGCATGTTCTCTTGAAGACCCTTCCCCATAATTATGATCACCAACAACAATTGTTGGAACTCCAGCTGCTTTGTATGCTCTTTGCACCGCTGGAACTGCATCGTATGCGCCGGTTAATTGGTTTTTAACTTTATTCGCTTCCTGATTGAAAGCATTCACTGCACCAATCAACATATTATTAGAAATATTATCTAAATGCCCACGGAAACGCAACCATGGTCCAGCCATAGAAATATGATCTGTCGTACATTTTCCGAAAGCTTTGATAAGTAATTTAGCTCCCGATATATTCTTTCCGTCCCAAGCATCAAATGGTGCTAGCAATTGTAATCTGTCTGAAGTTGGGGAAACCACAACTTGTATGTTGCTTCCATCTGCTGCCGGAGCTTGAAAACCTGCATCTTCAACATCAAATCCTCTTTTTGGCAACTCATCCCCGTGTGGTGGATTTAGTTTTACTGCTTCACCATTGTCATTCAATAAAGTGTCCGTAATTGGATTAAAACTCAAATCTCCCGAAATTGCTAAAGCAGCAACCATTTCCGGTGACGTTACAAAAGCATGTGTATTTGGATTTCCATCGGCACGTTTAGAGAAGTTTCTATTGAATGAATGCACGATAGTATTTTTTTCCTGTTTATCAGCACCAGCTCTATCCCATTGTCCTATACATGGACCACATGCGTTGGTAAACACTTTGGTTCCCATTTTCTCAAAAGTAGCAATGATGCCATCTCTTTCGATAGTATATCTGATTTGTTCCGAACCTGGATTGATTCCGAATTCTGCTTTTGGAGTGATTCCGTGAGCGACAGCTTGTTCTACAATTGATGCGGCACGTGCCATATCTTCGTATGATGAATTGGTACAAGAACCGATTAATCCCCATTCAATTTTTAATGGCCAACCGTTAGCAGCAGCTTCCTCTTTCATTTTTGAAACCGGAGTTCCTCTGTCTGGCGTAAATGGTCCGTTGATGTGTGGTTCTAATTCTGATAAATTGATTTCGATAACCTGATCAAAATATTGTTCCGGATTTGCATACACTTCAGCATCACCAGTTAAATAATCAGCTACTTTATCTGCAGCATCCACAATATCTTGTCTATCGGTCGCAGCCAAATACCTTCTCATTGAATCATCGTAACCAAAAGTTGAAGTTGTTGCTCCAATTTCGGCACCCATATTACAGATAGTTCCTTTTCCTGTACAAGACATATTGGTTGCGCCTTCACCAAAGTATTCAACTATAGCTCCGGTTCCACCTTTTACGGTAAGGATGTCTGCAACCTTTAAAATTACATCTTTTGGCGCAGTCCAACCATTTAATTTTCCGGTCAATTTTACTCCGATTAGTTTTGGAAATTTTAATTCCCATGACATGCCCGACATTACATCAACAGCATCAGCACCACCAACACCAATAGCTAACATTCCTAATCCACCGGCATTTACTGTATGTGAATCTGTTCCAATCATCATTCCACCCGGAAATGCATAGTTTTCTAAAACGATTTGGTGAATAATTCCTGAACCTGGTTTCCAAAAACCAATTCCATACTTATTTGATACTGAAGAAAGAAAATCGAAAACTTCTTTAGATTGTGAATTGGCAACAGCTAAATCGGTAGTAGCACCAACTTTTGCCTGAATTAAGTGGTCACAGTGAACGGTTGTTGGAACCGCAACTGTCTTTTTTCCGGCGTGCATGAATTGCAATAATGCCATTTGTGCGGTTGCGTCTTGACAAGCAACTCTATCGGGAGCAAAATCAACATAATCCTTTCCGCGGGAAAAAGCTTGTGTTGGATTTCCTTCCCATAAATGTGAGTATAAAATCTTTTCAGAAAGTGTCAATGGACGACCAACTAACTCACGCGCTTTGTCTACACGCTCTGCCATTGTTCCATAAACTTTTTTAATCATTTCAATATCAAAAGCCATAGTGTATTGGGTTTAATTATTTGCAGGGCAAATTTACGAAAACGATGTACGTCTAAAAAGTTTTTAATAAAATATATTGATTTCGAATGCTATTTTGCGAAATGATAATTTTTGCTATAGCTTTTTTACAAATACTTTAATGAAAGTAGCGTAAAATGAATATTCTTAATTCTTATCCCTTAAATTCATCATCGGTTTTTCATAAAAACGGTAAAAAAGATAGCTTACAAAAACTGTCATCGAGAGATAAAATGCTGTTATCAAGTGAAGTTGCACTAAAGAGGTTGTCTCTTTATCAACAAACAACATCAATAACTGCATGATTACACTATAGTGAAGCAGATAAATTGAATAGGAAATTTTACTGATAAATTCTATTGGTCTTTTTACAAGCTGCATTGACGTTTCCATTTGAGAAAATAAAGGAACAAAAAAAGCAATAGAAAATGATGCTAACGGAAGATAGACTACATTCCAGACAAATGGAAATGTCTCCGGAAGAATCCGTAAAATCCCCATTCCGAAATACATAAACATCATAATTATACCGCCAATAAAGGCAAATGAATATTTGAACTTGCTCCAGTTTTTTTCATAATTAATACTAATCCAACTGCATAAAACGCCCATAAAAATAGCATCCAATCGGTAAATCATAACCGATTTCAGCGAGACATTCCACTCATCAAGCGTGGTAGTTTGTGTATTGATTTGGTAGGCAATTTTAAATCCAATAAATAACGTTATCAATGACAATACAATTACAAAAAAGAAACGGTTTTTGTTTTTTGGTTTAAATAAAAATGACAATGCTAGAAGCGAAATCGGCAAAACTATATAAGCCCATTCTTCAACGGATAAGCTCCACGATTCAGGGAAGAAAGTTGACATTTTGGAGAAGCCATTTTGGAGAAAAACAAAATACAATCCCAATTTAGGCATTGAATAGCCTAATGAAGTTGTAATTATTATATTGATAATCAGTATCAGAAAATAATTGGGCAATGTTCGAAACCATCTTCTTTTAAGGAAATACAAAGCGCTTTTTATGGTGTAATCATCCTTGATGTAAATGCCGTATAATATTCTTCCAATCAAAAAACCGCTTAAGACAAAGAAGAACTCAACGCCTAAAAATCCGAATAGCGCGAAAAGCTGCCTAATTATTCCGTCATCCGGATTATAAATCCAAAGTATATGCGAACACAAAACCATGCAAATCGCCATGGCTCGCATTAAATCTAATCCAAAAACTCTGGGGTTGTTATTTGTCATTCAACTTTAAATTTTTAGCTCTGAATTCGTTAATTGGTTTTTCGAAATAGGTGTAAAAAAGATAGCTCAACCCAACTGTAATTGACACATAAAAGAAAGCAAAAATATTCAATTGCCATAAACCTAAATCAGTAGTATCGATAAAATATTTCATCAGAAAAAGTACAATACTGTAATGCACTAAATAAATGGAATAGGCAATATTGCAAATAAAAGTAATGCCACTTCCAATGTTTTTTGATGGTGTTTCCCAACTCAATAAAAATGGAACAAACATGCAAATAGCTATTGAAAGTAATGGCAAACATAAAATATTCCAAAACCAGGATGCATTGGTTAACCTTAATTTAAATACTATTATACACAAGAACAATGTTATGAAAATTAAAATCCCAACTGCAAAAAACAGCTTTCGTTTTGATATTATAAATTCCTTATAATTTTGATAGAAATAGCCCAAAAGCACTCCAATCAAAACTGAATCAATTCTATAAATCACAACCGCGCGAATATCAAAACTCCATTTTGTCAATGACAAATTAGTAGAATGAATGTCATAATATAATTTTGAAAGAAGTGTAAAAGCAATAAGCCCAACAACAACCGTTAAAAATAAAACCTGTTTAGAAGCTTTAGTGAATGACTTTGAAATAGCTAACAATAAAATGACCACGAAAATGTACCCCATTTCTTTGACAGGTAAACTCCATGATTCAGGAAAAAAAGCCGGAACAGGAGAACTAAAATTTTGTATCAATAAAGGATATTTCCAAACTTCGGAAACAGAAAAACCAAACAACAAATAAATAATCGTGATTATGAGAATGACCAAATAATAGCTTGGCAAAACCCGCATTAACCTTCTCGATACAAATAAACCGGCATCTTTTAGGGTGTAATTTTCATGAAGAAACTGTTTGTAAAGAATGCCTCCAATCAAAAATCCACTCAGGACAATGAATAATTCGACACCTAAAAAACCACTTGCATCCTGTAATTTTCCCAGAATTCCGGTCGAATTATAAATCCATGAAGAATGTGAAAACAATAGTAGACTTATAGAAAGTGCTCTTAAAAAATCTAATCCGAAAAATCTTTTTGGACTTATTTGTTTTCTATCGTTCATATAAAAATGTAAATTTGACATCGATGAGAAAATCAAAGATATATAAAATTTTAGGAGTTCTAATTTTGCTGGGCATTATTGGCGGTGGAATTTGGTATTGGCAATTGCCCACGCGTCACAAAGCCATTGCAAAATCATTTTTGTTTGAAAAATTAGGCATCGTAAATCCAAATTGGAAGGTTGAAAACAAATCGGAAACCTATAAAATGATTTCGCCTGAGTTTTATATTGATGGTATTTACAAATCGATGGAAGGGCCGAAAGCTTCGAATTACGTACAACTTTCTCAAGATTCGACTGTCCTTTGGCTAACCGGATTTCAGGTCAAAGCATTAGATTCGAAAACATTAAAGTCTATTTCAAAAGATTTTATTTGCCATACCAATGTCGATTTTAATGATGTGAAATACTATAGTTCTTTTCATTTAAACAAAAGAATTGGGAAGCAATATCCAAGACTTACATCACTTTCGCATGGCATGGAAAATTTTAGTTTTCCTGCCGGTTATGGTGTTCCGATGAAGGGAAACGAATTTTTGTATGTAACGACACAATCTTTAAATCACAATCTTCCGGATGCCAATTTTTGGATCCGTCATGAAGTGGACATAAACTATTCACGGGAGAAAAATTTGAAACCACTGATGAGCCGAACAGCTTTTATCATGCTTCCGTTTAACGAATCCAACCCCTATAAATCGCCTTTAGATCCAGGTACTAATCAATGCATTCCGGTCGAAACCAAGAACCATACGTATGATGATGGAAATGGCCATAAACTTTCAGGTCATTGGGTAATTCCGACTGGAAAAAACACTTATAGAAGTTCCGTAAACAATCAATTGGGAATTCAGGACAGTTTGCGTTTGCATGCAGCTGCGATTCACGTCCATCCGTTTGCAACCAAAATTTCATTGTATGACAAAACGAAAAACAAAGCTATTTTCAGCAGCAAAATTGTGAATCACAAAGGAAAAATTGGTTTGACCAGTATTGACCCTTTTTCATCTGTAGAAGGCATTTGGCTGTACAAAAATCATGAGTACGAAATTGTATTGGATGTTGACAACACAACCCAAATCAGTCAGGACATGATGGGAAGTATGTTTTTGTTTTTCTACGACAAAGAGTTGGATGACTTACTTCAGAAAGGATTAAAGTAATTTAGCAATAATCATTTCTTCGGTAATTCCTTCGGCGTCGGCTTTGTAGTTTTTGATAATTCTGTGACGCAGAATTCCGGTAGCAACCGCTTTTACATCTTCAATATCCGGTGAAAATTTACCATTGAAAGCAGCATTGGCTTTGGCAGCCAAAATTAAATTCTGAGAAGCTCTTGGTCCTGCTCCCCAATCTAAATAATTTTTAATATAATCGTTAGACAACGGATTGTTCGGACGTGTTTTACTTACCAACGTAACTGCATATTCAATTACATTATCTGCCACTGGGATTCTACGAACTAAGTGCTGAAAATCGATTATTTCCTGTGCAGAAAATAAAGGATTAATTACGGGTTTGTTATCCGATGTGGTACTTTTTACTACATCAACTTCTTCAGAAAACGATGGGTAATCCAATTTGATGGCAAACATAAAACGGTCTAATTGCGCTTCCGGCAACGGATAGGTTCCTTCCTGCTCTATTGGGTTTTGGGTTGCTAAAACGAAGTATGGTAAGTCTAATTTATAATTCTGACCTGCAATGGTTACCGAACGTTCCTGCATCGCTTCCAGTAAAGCAGCCTGTGTTTTTGGGGGTGTTCTGTTAATCTCATCGGCCAAAATAATGTTGGCAAATATTGGTCCTTTGATGAATTTAAAATTGCGGCTTTCATCCAAAATTTCACTTCCCAAAATATCCGAAGGCATCAAATCGGGTGTGAACTGAATTCTTTTGAAATCTAACCCTAATGCTTGTGAAATCGTATTCACCATAAGTGTTTTTGCCAAACCCGGAACACCAACTAAAAGTGCGTGTCCGCCCGAAAATATGCTCAATAAAATTTGATCAATCACTTCGTCCTGACCAACTATTATCTTGGCAATTTCTTTTTTAAGTTCGGTTCTTTTCTGAACTAAATTTTGAATGGCGGCAACGTCTGACATCTATATTTTAGGATTTAAGGATTAGGGAATTAGGATTTTCAATAATCAAATTTATACTATTTTTTTAACCAATCATTGGCGAACGTACAATCTCTATACTCACCGTTTATTTTGATGTAGGTTTCTTTTATTTTTTCATCTGTCCATTTCGCAATGGCTTTGATTTGTTTTTCTTTTAGTGCCAAATCTTTAATCTTCACATAATCTCTGGCGTAATCAGCTGTGTGTTGATCAATTCGGTCAGTCACTGTGATGATTTTATATTTTTTTCCTGTTCTTTGATCGTCATCTAAAATTGGTGCTGTAATGGCTTTGTCTTTCAAATTAGAAACTTCGCTGTACAAACTCGGATCCATTTTGGTTAATTCAAAATGTGTGTCTTGGGTTTTAGGATTAATCAAAACACCCCCATTGGCACGTGTTTCTTTTTCATCAGACATTGTTCTTGCTGCTTCTGCAAATGAAATCTCTCCGTTTTCAATTTTTCTTTTTATGGTAAGGATTTTTTCTTTAGCCTCTTTTAAAGCCTGATCAGAAACTTTTGGCATCATCAGAATATGTCTCAATTCGACTTCCTGACCTTTAATTTTTTCGACCATAATAATGTGATAACCAAATTCTGTTTCAAACGGTTCGGATACTTCTCCTTCACCTAGTGAAAAAGCGACATCTTTAAACTCTTTCACGAATTGGGTTTTTCTGTTAATTTTGTAAAAACCTCCACTTGATGCTGAACCTCTGTCATCAGAATAGATAACGGCTCTTGTCTTGAAACTAGCACCAGCCAAGACTTCAGCTTTAATTTCTTTTAGTCTGTTGATTACTCTTTGCTTTTCCTCTTCCGAAATTTTTGGAGTAACAACAATTTGCGCTACTTCCATTTCGGCTCCAAAAACAGGCAAGTCACTTTCAGGAATTGCTTTGAAGAAATTACGTGTTTCTTCCGGAGTAATTTCGACACCTTCAAAGATTTTTCTTTGCATTTCGCCGGCTAATTTATTCATTTTGATGATGTCAAATAATTCAGTTCTGAACTCGTCTTCACTACTTTTTTTGAAATATTGAACCACTTTATCCATTGAACCCAGTTGCTCAACCATATAGTTCACTTGCTCATTTAATTTTTCTTTAATTTCTTCATCTTTGATGATGATACTATCCTGAACTGCTTGGTGGGCATACAATTTATCTTCCAATAATTTACCTAACATTTGACAACGAGTAATATCTTTAATCGAATTTCCTTGGCTTGATAACTCTAAATAAGACTTATCAATATCAGAATCAAGTATAATATAATCACCAACTGTTGCTATAACACCATCAACTTTTTGCTTTTTAAAAGAAGTTGCAACAGGCTTTGTTTTAACTGTATCTTTAATAATTTCCTGTGCATTGGCAAAGCCTACTGTGCAAAGAATTGCAATAATTGCTACGGTAAGTTTGCTATTTGTATATTTCATAATCATTGTTTTTAATGGCATCATTGGTGATATCCTTTTCAAATTTTTTAATCAATTCTAATTTTCTTTTGTTCAACAGCACTTCTTTCAAAGTGGGTTTACTATATTCAAATGGTGAAATTTGATTTTTATCTATTACGTTTGTTACTTTTATCAGGTAAGTGTCATCATTATTTTGAATTTCCATCTTTTTCCCGGGGCGAATTAATTCATCTCTGTTCTCGGGCGTTATAACCGGAAGCTTTGCATAAACCTGATTCATATCGACCCAAACACTATCATTCATTGCAAAACTTTTGAACTGTAAGGCGTAAGTATCCCAAAACTTTTTATCCTTTTTAGAATAATCAAAGAACTTACTTCTTATGGTTGCAAAACGTGGATTTTGTTTCGAAAGATTGATATACCGCAATCGAACTAATGTTCCGTTGGTTTTGAAATTCTCCTTATTTTCTTCGTAATATTTTTTTAATTCTTCCTGACTTATAACTGTATCAACTTCTCTTTTTACTACTTCTTCGATATAAGCTCTGGTGTATAAATCAATTTTATATTGTTTTATTAATGCGTTATATTCTTTCTTTTTGGCATCACTGAGATTTCTCTCGGCTGCTTCAATCAGTAATTTTTGACTTGCCCAGCGATCAATAAAATCACGAACCAAAAGTACACTGTCTTCTTTTGAAGTTCCGGCCGGAACCAATTTCGCAATATCACTTTTGTACAAATAATTCTTCCCTACTCTTGCAATTGACTGCGATTTTTGTTCCGGTTTGAAATAATTACAAGAACAAACCAGTAAAAAAATTAGGAAAAAACTATTTCGAATCATTTTATTGATTAAGCTGTTTCTTTACATTGTCAAAAGCAGCTTGGTTGACATTTATGGTGAATTCCTTTTTTAAATCGGACACCCAACTTTGTTCCAAGTATTGCTGATATTCATTGATAAGCTTGCCTTTGCATTCCTCAAGAGTTTTGACTCCGGCCGGAATCACTTTATCTACTTTGGTCACAAAATAATACTCGCCTTCTTTAAAAACATCTGAAACGCCAATGTTGTATTTCATTGTTTTTGGCAAACCATCACCACCCTCTTCAAAAGTACCGCTATTGATCATCACATTGATTACATTATTAACATTCAATTTGTCTTTAATGTCTTGTGGTTTTTCATTTTTCTTCAAGGAAGCCTGAGCTTTTTTAATCATGTCTTGTTTAGTCGATGAAGCAATTGCCACCTCAACTCTTTTCTTCCACATATGCTCCATTTTATGCTCATCATAAAACTTTTGCAAACCAATAGTATCGGTTTTAGCACGATCCCAAATTTCTTTTTCCATTAAGTCAAAAAGTAATAGTCCGTCGCGGTATTCTTCCATTACATTGGCAAAATCCGGAAATTCGGTTTCTAGATTGTCATCGTAATAAGCAGTTAGTTGTTCATCTAAAAATTTATCATACAAAGTGTCAACTAACTTTGATAACGGCTTTATTTTAAAACCAGCTTTTTGTTGTCTGTCTATAAAATCGAGGAATGCTTTGCCATCGATTTTCTTATCATTGATGGTTAGTAAAGTAGCAGTGTATGTATTCGCGTTTTCAGGAAGTGCCCATTTTGATTCATAAAAATCATTGGTTACCAATTTTGAAATTAATGTATACTGTTTAGCATCTTTTTTATAAGTATACTTTTTTCTTAGTTTTTCGTTTAAAGAAGCAGTAATTTTTTTAGATCTATCGTCTTTACCGATTTTATTTTCTAATTCATTTTTCATTTCATCCATCGATTTTACCGGATGTTTTTCTATCAACTTAACAATATGCCATCCGAAATCAGTGCTAAATGGTTTTGAAATATCATTAGGATTAGCAAGAGAAAAAGCTGTATTTTCAAATTCTTCAGAACTCAATTGTCCGGAAGCAAATTTATTCAACACTCCACCTTTTGAGGCAGAGGATTTATCTTCTGAAAATTGTTTGGCCAAATCTTCAAACTTTTCGCCCTGCTGAATTTTTTGATAAATTTCGTTAATAGTTTTTTCCGGATTTTTTTCAGTTTCTTCCGGTTTTGGCTTTAAAATCATGATGTGAGCCACGGTAATTTCACCGCGATTAGCTCTAATATCATTAATTTTCAGAATATGATATCCAAAACGAGTTCTGATTATTTTAGAAACTTTTCCTTTTTGTGTTTTGTATGCTGCACTTTCAAATGGGTAAACCATTCTGAAAGCTGAAAAATAGCCTAAATCTCCTTTGTTTTCTTTGGCCGATGGATCTTCCGAATATTGCACAGCTAAGTCTCCGAAATCTTCTCCGGCAATAGCTTTTTTACTGATGTCTTCTATTTTTTTGTAGGCTTTCAACGTGTCTTCAGGCGAAGCATTTTCATCTACTAAAATAAGAATATGTGAAGCTCTGATTTCTTTTTGAATTCGGTTATAGGCTTCTTCTACAAGTTCCTGAGTAATTTTTGTATCGTTAAAATAGTTTTTGGCTAACTGTGCTCTGTATGATTTTAACTCATTTTTATACTGTGCTCCATTTTCCAAACCCAGTTTATAAGCCTTATTTACTTTTAACTTATATCCTATAAAAAGTTCTAAATATTGATTTAAATCTTTTTGAGAATCGTCTTTTACTAAATCTAAATTCTTTTTGTAAATCCTTGAAAATTCATCTGTGTAATAAGGTTTATCATCGATTGTAAACAAAACTTCTTTTGTATTATTTTGGGCATTAGCTGCTAATGACAGCAAAAAGAACAACCCTAAAAAAAACTGTTTGATATTCATTTTATAAAAAATTTATATACTAAATAACTATTAAATTATATGTTTAATAACTTCCGAAAAATACTTTAGGAAAGCACCGTAACAATCAACAAAAATAACAATTCAAACACATTATACAACTATCGCGACTAGTATTAACAAAATTTTATTAACACGAAAAACCCATAGAAAGATTTGAAATATAAACCATGTGGAAATAATCAGTAAATAATAGTATTTTTGCAACCAATTTATCAAAAATCATGAGTTTTTTAAAAGAGATAGAACGACGCAGAACTTTCGGAATTATTTCGCATCCCGATGCCGGAAAAACCACGCTGACAGAGAAATTATTGTTGTTTGGAGGCGCTATTCAGGAAGCCGGAGCGGTTAAAAATAATAAAATCAAAAAAGGAGCGACTTCCGATTTTATGGAAATTGAGCGTCAAAGAGGAATTTCGGTATCGACTTCGGTTTTGGCATTTAATTATCAAGGGAAAAAAATCAATATTCTGGATACACCGGGACACAAGGATTTTGCCGAAGACACCTTTAGAACATTGACTGCCGTTGATAGTGTTATTGTGGTGATTGACGTTGCCAAAGGTGTTGAGGAACAAACCGAAAAATTAGTTGCTGTTTGTAGAATGCGACACATTCCGATTATTGTTTTTATCAATAAGTTGGATCGAGAAGGAAAAGATGCTTTTGATTTGATGGATGAAGTAGAGCAGAAATTGGGATTAAATGTAACTCCGTTGAGTTTTCCAATCGGAATGGGTTATGATTTCCAGGGGATTTATAACATTTGGGAACAAAACATTAACTTGTTTAGTGGTGACAGCCGCAAAAATATTGAAGATACCATTGCTTTCTCTGATATTGAAAGTCCGGAATTGGAAAAAATTATTGGCGAAAAACCAGCGGTTAAACTACGTGACGAGCTGGAATTGATTTCAGAAGTGTATCCGGCATTTGACAGAGAGCAATACCTTGCCGGAAATTTACAACCTGTGTTTTTTGGTTCGGCTTTGAATAATTTCGGAGTCAGGGAATTGCTGGATTGTTTTGTTGAAATTGCTCCGGCACCCAGACCAAAAGAATCAGAAACACGTTTAGTAAAACCAGACGAGCAAAAAATGGCTGGTTTTGTGTTTAAAATACATGCCAACATGGATCCAAAACACAGAGACCGATTGGCTTTCGTAAAAATTGTTTCAGGAACTTTTGAACGCAACAAACCTTATATGCACGTTCGGTTAAACAAAAATCTAAAGTTCTCTAGTCCGAATGCTTTTTTTGCTGAGAAAAAAGAAATTGTCGACATCTCTTATCCGGGCGATATTGTTGGGCTGCATGATACCGGGAATTTTAAAATCGGAGACACATTAACCGAAGGTGAAATGATGAGTTTCAAAGGAATTCCAAGTTTTTCACCGGAACATTTCAGATATATCAATAATGCCGATCCATTAAAGGCAAAACAACTGGACAAAGGTATTGATCAGTTGATGGATGAAGGTGTGGCGCAATTATTCACATTAGAAATGAATAACAGAAAAGTAATTGGAACTGTTGGTGCGCTTCAATACGAAGTTATTCAATACCGATTGGAGCATGAATATGGTGCTAAATGCAGCTATGAAATGTTTCCGGTACACAAAGCATGTTGGGTAAAGCCTGATGATGCAAAAAGTGAAGAATTTAAAGAGTTCAAAAGGATTAAGCAAAAATTCTTAGCTCATGATAAATATGGTCAATTAGTATTTTTAGCGGATTCTGAATTTACCATACAAATGACACAAAGCAAATTTCCATCTGTAAAATTATTCTTTACATCTGAATTTGATTAATTAACTTTAATAAACGTGCTATTTTTTTTTAATTTTAAAAATGATTAGTATATTTACCGCTTATATAAAAAGTGTCTATGAAAAAGCTTTTAAAATTATATTTGTTTACGTTTATCTTATTGTCTGATTTTGTTGCTTTTGCTCAACCAGGTGATGATGACGGTGGAGGCGGTGGAGGTCTCGAAGGTGGTGATCCACAACCAGCGCCTATTAACGGAAAAATGATACTATTAGCAATTGCTGGTGTTTTATTTGTAGTTTATACCTTCAGAAAAAACAGAAGAACTGCTTAAATACTCAAAAGGGTAAAAAATAATTCTCTTCCAAATAAAAAATCCATCACTTAGATGGATTTTTTATTTTGCTATATTTTCTAATTCAATTATCTGATAACTTTTTTAGTAACTGTTATTCCTTCTTCTGAGGTAATTTGTACTAATAAAACTTGATTTGTCAATCCGTTACCAATTGTAGTCTGACTGGCATTAATTTCTTTTTTCTCTTCTAGTAATCTACCTCTGATATCAAATACTTTGACAGAACCCATAATAGTATTCCCTGAATTAACTACAAACTCATTATTTTGGTTATAAATAATCACATTGTTAGCCGTAAATACAGGGTTTTCAATTCCTAACTGTGTTGTATATACGATTTCAAAACGGTCAGAGAATGTTCCTGCATTTGATGTAAAAGTATATGCACCTGTATTCAAATCATGAATAGTTGATGTCAAATTATCTTTCAAATAAATAGGTTGTGCACCACCTGTAAACAGACCATCAACATGGTCAAGTGTAATTGTATAGTCACCTGCAGTGGTAATTTTATAACGCAATGGAATTACATCTGCTGTAGTAAAAGGCAATGCTTTTCCTTGGATAGTATACTCTTCATTATTCAAAACAGAGTTCAACAACACCTCTCCGGTATTGATGTTTTTACCATCATAAATATCAACTCCATCAGTAGCATCAGTCATATAACCTGCTGCCATTTGAGAAAAAGCACCTGATGCATTGGTTAGGTTTAACCAAAATCTGTTAGTCTCAACTGAATCTGTTCTATTGACTACACTATTATTTTTAAAAAACTGATTTGCATTATCTGAAGAACGTTGTCCATTATTGAAACTCAATACCGTTTCAGAAGCTTGCGCTTCTACAATGAATCCCTGACCAGTTCTAATGATTCCGCTAGGATCAAAAACCTGGCTTTCACCATTGGAAGTAAATGTTCCTCCAGCCCATGTACAATAAGCATTATTTGCTGAAGTATTATTGGTTTCTCTCCAGAAATATAAAGTACCTGTTATTTTAGTACTATTATCCGAAACAAATTGTGACATGCTTATTGGTGATGGATAAGGATTACCTACCAAATTATATCGGAAACCTGAAGCACCATTAGTCATTGTATACGTTATATCTCCATTGTTTGGGACTCCGGTAAAAGTACCATTCCAAACAGCTGCTGTAGTTGGATGATTCCATGGTACACGAATTAAATATCCTTTGGCAGTTGCAAATTGAACATTATTAGAATCTGTACCGTTAACACCATTTCCATTTAAGCCGGTTAAACTAAATCCGACATCAGCGTTATTGTATAAATTAGTAGTTGTTCTATATACATAAAAACGATTTCCAAAAGTAAACGGTGAAAAAGCATATAGCCCTTGTCCTGAAACCGGTGACGACCATAAGGTGTAATCCAATCGTATCAAAGCAGAACTGTTTCGTTTAACTGTTGTTGCACCCGAACCTGTATTGCTAACATCATTTGTTTGCAATAAATTGGCATTATTCTCAAGAGTTAATGTTCCATCATTGTCAATTACATCAGTAACCGTTAAATCATAAGTTGAATTAACTTTTAAAGTAGTACCTGAATCCAATGTCAAACTATTGATAGTTACGTTTGATGAAATTTCAGGATAGAAGCTTGCTGTACTAATGGTAACATCTGTAACAGATGTTGGAACAATACCACACGACCAGTTACCTGACGTAGTCCACGAAGTAGAACTTGCGCCACCAGTCCAAGTGTTTGCATTAGAAACTGTTACCGCTTGAGTAACTCCTGATGTAGTAGCTGTACATGGTCCTGTTGTGTTTTCTATTCTAACCCAATAGGTAGTTGTACCACTCGGTGACACTATTAAGGTTGAAGCTGTTTCTCCTGATAACGGACTTGTACCAACTACAGCTCCTGTTCCCCATTGGTAATTAGCTCCTGTTCCTAATGTACCCCCAACGGCTGTTAAAGTAGTTGAATTTCCATTACAAATAGTCGTTGTTCCTGATATACTTGTTGGAGCTACTGAAGGAATATTAACTGTCACTAATTGAGTCACTCCTGATGTATTTGCTGTACATGGAGAAGTAGTACTTTCTATTCTTACCCAATACGTAGTTGAACTGCCTGGCGATATGTTTAAAGTCGAAGCTGTTTCTCCTGATAATGGACTTGTTCCAACTACTGCACCAGTTCCCCATTGATAATTAGCTCCAGTCCCTAATGTACCACCTACTGCTGTTAAAGTAGTTGAATTTGGACTACAGATTGTAGTCGTTCCTGAGATGCTTGTTGGCGCTACTGATGGATTATTTACAGTTACTGTCGGAGTACCTGATAATGATGCTGTACAACCATATGAATCTGTAACTGAAGTAAGTGAGTAACCAGTTGTTGAAGTTGGACTTACAGAAATATTACTTCCACTAGTATAATTATTAACTGTTCCTCCCGAATAAACTACGGTATAGGTACTAACCCCTCCAGTTACGGCAACAGTTAAATTAGTACTTGATCCGTTACAAATTGTATTAGCTCCTGAAAGTACCGCTGAAATAGCCCCACAAGAACCGATAGACACATTAATTATTCCTGTAGCAGTAGTAAAAAAAGTATCTGTCTTGTATGTTGCTGATGATGAAGTACTTCCAAAGGAACCGGAAGCTGTTCCAAAACCACCAAGAGTTAATGTTCCATTATCGGTATGAGTAAAGGTCGACAAGTTAGCAATAACCCCGCTAGCAATAGTTAGATTGTTTCCAAAAGTTGTAGCTATATTAAATGTCTTTGTTCCGCTATTCGAAAGGGTTACATTATTAAATGTTGTTGATGTTGAACCGCCAATTGATTGGGCTGTTCCGTTAAAATTAAACGTTTCTGTTCCTTTGGTGAATGTGCCTGAACTATTTACCCAATTACCGGCAACATTTACCGTTTGAGTGCCTGACATTGTTAAACCTCCTGAAACATTAATATTACCATTTACAGTTCTCGTAGCTGCTAATGTCCATGTTTTCGTTTGTGTTCCTGTAATTGTTAGATTATTATAATCTCTGTCGGTAATAATTTGAGTATTATCTGTTGTACGATAATATTCTATTGTCCCATTAGTACTTATACTTGTAGTTGTCCATGCTCCTCCTGATTGAGTTGAAAAAGAAGCATTTGCAACTGGCCCTAATCCATTTGCGTCAATAGTTTTAATTAATCCAGTAGAACCTAACGTCAAAGTTGAAGTCCCAGTAGTTCCGCTTCTGATTTCTCCATTAGCATTAGAAAAATCTAATGTTCCGTTAACTACTAATGAAGCTCCACCATTTATCGTATGGGTAAAAGATCCCGGATCAAATGTTGCTCCATTATTGACGGTAATACTTTGACCTGAAGTCATCGTTCTGGCAACACCCATGGTAATCTTACCTGTATTTGCTATAACAACACCACCAGTAGCACCAAATGATGTAACCCACTCTATACCTGCATTTGTAGTTCCCGATATTGTTCTTGCTGTTGAAGTATTGTATTGAAGCTTTGCACTTGATCCATACGTTGGAGCGGCAGATGCTGTTGCGGTACCTTCAATAGAAAGCACACTATTAACTGTTACCCCTGAAACTGTTTTTGCTCCTGAATTGGAAAGAGTAAGGTTAGAGTATGTTAAACCTAACACCGTTTGGGCCGTTCCACTATAGTCAAAAGTTGAACCTGTATTTAGTGTCCATGTAATTGTATTTCCTGAAACAACAGTTGCAGCACTAAGCTTTAAAGTTCCACTTAAATTAATTGACCATGTCCCATTATTACCGCTACCACCGACAACCTGAGTGGCTGTAACTGTAGTACCTGATGCAATAGAGAAAGTCGCATTGTTATTACCATTACTTTTATTTATTGTTATAGTACTCGTTATACTTAATGTAAAAGCTCCTGTAATTGTAGCGGTTGCTCCAACACCAGATGTTGCCAATGTGTTACAAGAATGATTGGTATCTAATGTAACAGTGACTCCAACAGGTATTGTCACATTATCATTAGAATCAGGGACGCCATCAGCATCTGTACCACTATTTAAAGTCCATGTCCCAGAAGTCCCCCAACTTCCCGTCGATGCAGTAAAATTGGCTTGACCAATTACATCATTTAGTCCAAAAATAAGCATGAAAAATAATAGTGTCCAAAAACCTTTTGTTTTTCTTACGGAATTAAGTAAAAGTGTTTTCATATAGCAATTTATTTTTTTATAATTAGTTTGATTAATGTTATTCTACTATAAAACCATTTTTGATATTTAAACATTTGTAATAAATTCAAAAGTAGTTGAATTTAGTAAAACAAAAAAATAACCAATCGATTAAATGCATTTTTTGTCGATTAAAAGCTTAATTTTATACTTGTTTGTACTAATTTTAGGTGTATAAAGTGAATTTAGTTTTAATTAACAACGATTTCCAATATCGCAAAACTACTTTTGTTAATTAAATATTTACTATTATATCGGCAAAATTAATAATATACTCGTTTAACAACGTTAATTAATAAATAAGTCTTTCCAATAGTTATGAACATAATACTTAAATAATTATATAGCAAAAAATCCCCGTCTCATTCCAAAAAAAGAGACGGGGATTTAAAAATAAATATCTAAATGATTATCTTATCACTTTCTTAGTTACAATAATTCCATCATCAGATGTTATTTGTACCAACAGTACTTGGTTTGCTAAACCGGCACTGATAATAGTTTGGCTTGAATTAATATCTTTTAAATCTTGTAACAACCTGCCTCGTATGTCAAATATTTTAATGGATGACATTGTAACATTACTTGAATTAACAACTAAATCATTGTTCTGAGGATAAACAACAACAGTATTCGCAGTAAATGTTGGATTATCAACACCTAATGGTAAGGCATATACAATTTCGAAACGGTCATTAAAAGTTCCTGCATCCGAAGCAAATGAATAAGCACCCGTATTTAAATCATGGTATGTTGTTGTCAAATTATCTTTTACATAAATTGGTTGACTAACATCTGTAAATAAGCCATCAACATGGTCAAGTGTAATTGTGTAGTTACCAGCTCCAGCCGCTTTAAACGCTAGTGGAACAACATCGGATGAATCAAATGGAAGACTTCTTCCTTGAATGGCGAATTCTCCATTATTTATTAAAGAATTTAATGCCGTTGGATTATCATTAATATAACGACCGTCAATTGCCGGGTCTATGTTTTGAGTAGCTCCAGTCATATAAGCAACCATCATTTGATTAATATTTGACGCAGAATCAGACAAGTTCAACCAAATTCTATTACGTTCTATTGTAGTAGTAGTTTTTAAAAACTGATTTGAATTATCTCCAATACGTTGATCATTATTAAATGTCAAAGATGTAGATGGTGAAGGAACTTTAACTATAAACCCTTCTCCTACTTGAATTACTCCATTTGGCACAATATTTAAAGTATCGCCACCAGACTGTACTCCACCAGCTGTAGTATAAGTTGCATAGGAAGGAGCAGCACTATTATTGGTTTTTCTCCAAAAATACAATCCATCACCTGGTGTATCCGGATCATCTCCAATACCATTATCTATAATAAATTGGTCTGCATCTATAGTAGATGGATATGGGTTTCCAGTGGCATAAAATTTTCCTGTAGGTAACGATGTTAAATTTAAAGTACCATTAAAGGCAGTCCCTCCTGTAAATACTCCGTTAAATACAGCACCCGGTGCGGTTGGATGATTCCATGGCATACGAATTAAAAATCCTTTACCAGTAACAAAACTATTAGTAGCCGTTTCAGCAACATACTGACCCGCTGCACCAAGAGTTCCATCAAATGTATAAAAACGATTAGTTAAGGTTAATGGCGAAAACGCTAGCAATTGTTGTCCACTAACTGGTGAGGACCACAACACATAATCAAGACGAATCAACTGTGCTGTATCTCTGTTCACTATCGTTGAACCTGATCCCGAATTGGCAACATTGTTTGTTTGTATTAAGTTACTATTATTCTGCATCGTTAAGGTTCCGTTATTGATGATAGCATCTGTAACTGTTAAATCTTTAGTAGAAGCTACTGTTACGGATTTACTTGCATCAATCTTTAGAGTATTTGCAGTTGCATCCACAACAGCTACTGTAACTGCATGCTTCACAGTTACATCGGCAGTTGTTGGAGGTACCGCGTTTAGTATCCATGTTGCTGCAGTATTCCAATCCCCATTTTGGACTGTATAGTAAGCATCCGGACCAGCATTGGCCAAAGTAATATTGTTTTGTCCTGCAATTAATGAACCGGTAGTTGCTGTCGTTACTGTATTTGCAGTAGCGTCATTTGAAGCAGTAGCATAAACATTACTATATCCTGTAGTTTCATCAGTTCCTGTACTATAATAAGTAATTAAAACCGGTGACTCAGTATTGCCATTAAGCTCTCCATCGCAATACGATGAAGTTAAGGTTACATTACCAGTGGCAGCAGTTGCGGGTGTTATACTGTATACTCGTTTAATGGTATTTGTAGCACTTGGTGTTGTAACTGATTTTTGCACAAATCGTTTTATGTTGGTGCTTCCCAAGGCAGTTGCTGAAGTAATAGCAATTCCCAAATAATTTGTACCAGAAACAAACGTACGTGTAGTTTGAACATAACCATTTCCTTGTGAAGGTGAACCGGAATTAATAAATTGTTTTGAACAAGTTTCACCTATTACAGTTGCTGTAGAACCTAACGTTACATTATTACTTCCATTTAAATCTAAATTACCATCAGTAAAAGTAAAGTTTCCATTAATTGTTGGACTACCTGTTAAACTAAATCCGGCAGCATTGTTTAAGGCAATAATACCTAAAGTTGCTCCTGAGATTGTTTTACTGGCACCATTCATAGTAAGTATACCGGCACCTGTTGAAGTATGTGTCCCAGTACCTATAATATTACCCGCTAATGCAATTGGATTTGTACCACTAGCCAATGTTCCTGATGCTAAATTAAGATCTCCGTTTACTGTAATACTTGCTCCTTGCGTAGTAGTGTTGGTGCTACTATTGGTCAAGTTGTTCATAGTGGTATTAGGGAAGTTTGCGGCTATAGCAGCAGTTCCATAAAACTCATAGTTGGCAGCTGCATTAAAAGTACGAGTAGCAATTGAATTAGAAATAGAACCCACCGTTGTAGATACCACACCATTTGGATTGGCTGTTCTTAATGTAGCACCGGATGCTAAGGTAAATGTTCCGTTTGTAGCACCGCCGTTAACAGTAAAAGTATTAGTATCTAAAGTACCATTTACCTTGAACACATCATACGGATTACTATTAGGCCCAATTCCGATATTCGTTAACAACTTAACAACAGTTCCTGCATTAACTGTAAAATCTCCACCGTAAGAAATTGTCGAACCACTGTAGGTTAGAGTTTGAGGAGTAGCTATTGTTCCTACTCCGTTAAAGACAAATCCTTTTGGGGTACCACTTCCCGCAACATAAGGCCTTCCTGAAGTATTTGACCAGTTGAAATTTCCTTTAATACCAAAAGTAATATCATAAGTGGTTAATGCTGTACCTCCAGTCATCCAGTCAAACGCCGTTGTTGTGCTAGACCCTGTGAAAGTTGCATCACCATTGGCTTGAAATAGAATTGTATTGGTTGGACTAGGTAATGATAATGAAGCTGCATTAGCATTATTTGGCGACATAAATACTGAAAAGACAGAAGTAGCACCATTTACCGTTACCGTAGCACCTGCAGTAGCAGCATTACCGGTAACATTAAAGGTACCCGCTGATTGTGTAAAATTACCACCAACCGTTAATGCTAAAGCTGAAGCTCCACTTGTTACAGTATAAGTTCCTGCAGTTTGGCTGTAATTACCACCCAATGTTAATGAACCTCCTTGAACAAAAGCTCCTGCTCCCGAAATGGTAAGGTTGTTATAATTATTAGTCGCTGCCGGTGATAAAACCGGAATGGTTAACCCTGTGGCATTACTAAAGTTTACTGTACTTCCTGTAACTGTATAAACTCCAGAACCTGGCGTAAAATTTGTTCCTGCAATACCAATAGTTCCTGAAGATGCCAATGTTCTATCTCCATTACCAGTATTAGTGATATTAGCATAAGAAGTAGCCGGAATCGTTTGAGAATTTCCGCTGCTAAAGTTAAATACATTCACAGTTCCCGGAGTAGTTGTTGCAGTAGTTGGAGTATATGTATTCGCAACATCTATGGTTCCTGTAGTCAAAGTTCTTGCTCCATTACCACTATTACTTAAATCATAATATTTAACAGAACCTATCGTTTGTGATCCTGAACCAGTATAATCAACTGTACTTCCTGAAGTAGCAGTATAAACTCCAGCACCCGGAGTAAAAGTTCCTGCTATACCGGTAGTTCCTGCTGTCCAAACACGCGCACCTCCTGTACCGTTTAAGTTACCATAACTAAATGCTGGTATCGTTTGAGAAGAAGCAGATGATAAACTAAAAGTACTGGTTGCATTCCATGTACCTGTACCTCCTGTATAAGTAACATTTCCTAATACCGTTATCGCAGCAGGTGAAGCGCCAACCGTAAAGAAATTGCCAGTACCATCAAAAGTAAGGCTATTGACAGTTACTGCTGTTGTTAAATTCAAGTTAGCTGCAGCACCTGTAGAACCATTAGTCAAGGTTACTGTATCAGAAGAACCAGGAACTCCTGATGGACTCCAGTTAGCACCTGTATTCCATGAACCATCAGTATCACCAACCCATATGTAAGTTACTGGCGGTGCATCACGACCTGTCCATTCTACCGAACCAAGAGGTGCGGCAGTTTCTGACACACCGGTAGCATTCGAAATCAAACTTCCACCACTATATGAACCTGTTGAAGTTGTCCAAGTAGAACCATCCCAATAAGCTGCTTTTATCAAAGAAGCTGTACCGTTTTCATCCTCAGCACCTGTAATGGCAAGAGCAGGATTAATATAATAATTATAAGTCCCACCTGCACCATTCTCAGAGAATGTCCAATAACGACTCAGATAATTAGTAGGACTTGATGGTGTATTCATATTCACACTAACATCATCAATTACTTTTGCCCCTACTACACGTGCAACAGAGTTTGCTGTAAACTGAAGTGAAACTGGTGAATATTGTAGTGTACCTGTATTTTCTCCTATTGGAAATAAATAAGTAGCTGCACCTGTTGCAATACTTCTTTTGTATAAACCTGATCCATTAATAACAATCATTTTAGAAGTTCCAGGAGTAGTAATCGATTGTGTTCCGGCTGAAATTAAGTCATTGCTTCCTAAAAGGATTCTACCGGCTGTAATGGTTAATGCACCTGTAACAGTTCTTGACCCACTTAAAGTTATTTCCGGTGTTGAAAATGTATTATTGAAAGTAACGTTAACTGGTCCATTAGTTGCCGGAAATTCTTCTCCAGTAGTTTGCGTGCCAACTGCAGTTACATAAGCTAATGTGGTAGTTGTTCCATAAGTAACCGTACCAGAAGTCACGGCAGTACCGCTTGAAGCTGCTGTAAAAGTTGTCCCTGCATTCATAGCCAAAGTACCTGTAACAGCTATACCTGTTGGGTTTGAAACTGTAACATTAATAGTGTTTGAAATAGTTCCTACTGTTGTAACTGACTGGCTCGAAGATCCATTAAATTCAAGAACACCAGAACCAGTACTTGATTCTGTAATTGTTCCTCCTGATTGATTAAATGTAGCTGAGGTTCTAATCGTACCTGTACCTGCACCTGCTGCGCAATTTATAGTTCCACCAGATTGTGAATAATTAGTACAAACAATAGTTCCGCTTGAAGCAGTTCCAAGTCTGAATTCTGCTGAACCAGTACTTGTCATTGTGAATGTTCCGGCAGCAGTTATTGTGCCTCCACCAATATTTGGAGCTGTGCTTAAGGAAGAGGTATTCCATGTAAAGTTTCCAAATGTTTGTCCAGTTAAACCATTAGGGAAAGTCCCAGCTGTAGGACTTGTTAATCCTAAAACAGCACAAGTTGAAGTAGTTCCCCAGGTAGCAGTTGGAATGGCTGGTGTTGCTGCTGAAACACCAGCATTAGCATTATTATGATTATATGTACCTGTCGTAAACAAAAGATTTGACGTTGTACCGCCCGAAACAAGTCCGGCACTGTTGATAGTCCCCGTAACTGTTGTTGTACTATTAGTTACCGTATAAGTGTTATTACTTGAAGTATTAGCTCCAAGAGTCAATGTTCCGGCAATACTTGCCGTTTGTGTTCCTGAATAAGCAAGATTAATACTGTTAGCGCCTGTACTTCCCAGTTGCAAATGACTGCCACTTGGTATATCTAAATCTGTTCCTGCTCCTCCGCTAATAGTTAGTGTAACGGCTGCGGCACTTTGTAACGTTACATTCACGTTACCTGTTAAAAGTAATTTTCCAATTGTTTCCGCAGGGACTGCTGTAACAGTTGGTGTTGGTACTGTTGATCCGTCAAATACAAGTATATCACTCGAAGAAGGAGTAGTTCTATCAGGTGTCCAGTTAGCTGCTGTAGTCCATAGAGTATCTGTTGAACCATCCCAAGTATAAGTAGTTGAAGCTTTTACTCTTCCTGTAAATTCTGAAGTCGTTGTAATTGGCAAAGTAGTTTCAGTAACACCAGAAGTGATGGTTAATACATTAGAAGCTGCCGTACTTGTTGCTTGTTTCCAGGGTGAAGCTCCATTCCAAACATTCATTTTTATATTGCCTTCTGTACCAACAATATCATCAACTGGTAAATAAGTAGCTGAAGCAGTATATGTATAAGTACCTGCAGCACTGTTGCTTAATTGCCAGTATCTTGAGATATAATCGGTTTGCACATCTACATCATTAATATCTGGATGAATCGCATCTACTGGTCTGACTCCAATTGTTCTGGCATCACTACTGGCAGAAAAATCTAATGTAAAAGGTGAATACTCTGTCGTTACTGTATTCTCTCCAACGTGATATGTAAAAGCAGCAGAATTTCCGGTTGCAAAATCTTTCTTCATTTGGCCTGTACCTTGTATTAATACATAACCGTTAGTACGAGCTACTGCTGATGTAGTGGTCACAAAATTAAAACTATTGTTGTTGCCTATATCTATAATACCATTCGTAAAAGTTGCTGTCCCACTTAAAGTAACGTCACCGATACTAAAAGTAACTGCCGCAGCAGGTGCAGCGAGTGTATTATCAAAAGTTAAACTATTGAATTTTGCTGTTGGTGAAGCCGTTAAATTTTGAAACGTTCCACCACCACTAACCGTTTGTGCTGTTGTATTAGAGTTTACTGTAGTACCAGTCCTATTATTAAAGGCAATACCTGTTATATCCGTTAAAGTACCATTATTGATAATATTTCCTTTAATTCTTAAAACAGTTCCACCAGAAATAGTTCTAACTTCAGAACCTGAATTGATGGTTAAATTACCCCAAATATCAAAACCATTTCCTGACGTTACCGAACCCGAAACAAATCTATTTGCTCCGGCAACTGCTCCTCCATTGGCTATTACATTCCCTAATTGCAAATTACTATTGCCTACATATGTATCCACATTGAAACCGTTTGTTGCGGTTGAGGCATTTCCTGTTGCTCCACCAAATTGCATGGTGTTGCCCACAAAACTTCTATTAGAACTTGTATTATTAAAACGCATAGTCAAACCAGCTCCAGAAAAAGGCGGGTCATTAAATAATATGGTACCACCAGTCACGCCTGTTACAACAGCTGCAGACAAATCAAAAATGTGAGTTCCGGATGCAACACTGGTTCCTGATACGCCACTATTAGGATCTATATTTAAGTTCCCTGAAGTCATATTAAATGTTCCGGTTGTCATGGAAATATTTCCGTTAACATTAAAGGTACCACCGTTATTGGTAAGCGTACCTCCACTAACTGTAAGAACAGCCAAACCGCCCCCTACTGCACCGAGATTCAATGTATTGGTATTGTTGGTCAGCGTACCGGCAGCAACCGTAATCGCATTGATTGCAGTTCTGTCTTCATTTATCTGCACATCGGTGCTTGCTGCATTAATCTGTACTCTATCCGGCACACCTGCACCGCTTGTTCCTATTGCCCATGTTTTATCACCACTGCCTACACCATAAGCTGCACCAGTTCTGAATGATAGTGTAGAACCTGTGGCATAAGTAGGTGAATTGTTAGCTACATAACCCCCTGAATTAATAGTTAGGAAAGCACCTGTTTGAATAGTTGTTAACCCAGCACCACAATCAAGACCTCCTGCCTGAATTTGCAACTGACCACCTGCTGTAGAAGAGGTAACACTTAACAAACCACCAGATGTAGAAGCCACTGTTTTAAGTGTACCTGTTGAACCCACAACTCTCAACACACCACTTGCATTGGTAAAATCTATTACCCTTGTTCCTCCTGTAACACGAATGTTACCTCCATTGCCATTTACAGTCAATTGAAATGCTCCAATTTTTAGAGGGCCCGTATTAAGTAACTGCAACACATCGCCAGATGCTCCATCAACGGTAACATTTGTACCTACTACAAGACCGCCAACCGCAGTATTATTGTTTACTAAATAAGCAAAGCAATTAGTGGCTCCTATTGTATTTAAACCGCTACCGGTTATTGTTTGTGTACCTGAACCATTGAAAAAAACTGCTTTATTATTGTGTGTGAAAGTACCATTTTGTGTAAAACTTCCTCCTATGTACAAATCGCCATTTGTGCCATTAAGTGTTAACCCACAACTTGCATTTACTGTAACTGTACCTGCACAACCACGAGCTGCAGCAGCAGTTGTTAACACTGTACTTGCAGTTTGTATGGTAACATTAAAAGGAACACCACTACCTGCAGTATTGCTATTACCCGTCCACTCATTACCCATACCATATCCAGCACCGGTTGAGTAAACCAGTGTGGAAGCACCTCCATAAGTTGGTGTAGAAGTAAAATAACCATTTGCATTAATTTGAGCCGTACCATTTAAAGTTAAAGCTGTTCCTGTAACCTGTCCCACTGTTTGAAAAACCCCTGTAGTACCAGTAGTAGGAACTGTTCTTGCAACAGTCATATTAATACCGCCGCCAGCACCACTGATGCTAACATTGTATGGACCTGCTGTGGTTGGCCAAAACACATCCGCATTTACTGTATAATTACTTCCGGTATTGGCAAATATCAAAGTACCTGTAGTAGCAGTATAAGTCCATACACCTGAGCCTGTAGCCCAGCCACCATTGTTTAATTGAAAAGAACCTGCTACAGAAACTGCAGCATTGGCTGTTACAGTATGGCTTGCAGCAAATGTTCTGCCTGAATTTATAGTTATAGCTTTTGAAAAAGTAAGTGCACTACCTGATGTAACTACACCTGCACCTGATACTGTAAGACTACCCAAAGGAGAACTGGAATTATTAGTAATTGTCGATGCACTTGAACCAGTATATCTTAGACCTTGTTCTGTACCCGTTCCTAAATTCCATACAGCACCAGAAGCCATCGTAAAATTACCAGTGTAATCAATATAATAGGTATTGCTACCTGTCATATTAATAATGGCAGTAGAATTAATTGTTACGTTTCCACTAACTGTTAACAAACGCGGAGTTCCGCCAGAAAATGTAAGTGTACCACTTAAATCTAAAGTTTTACATGGGTTAGTTCCAGAACTCATACCTGTCACTGTTCTCCCGGATGGAATAACCACGTCGTGCGCTGATGTAGGAATAAGTCCCAAACTCCAGTTACCTGCTGTATTCCAAGCACCTGAGGCTACGTTAAACGTATTTGTTTGTGCAAAAACACTTCCGCTAGTTCCCAAAAGCAATAACAAAAGAACAAATAAGGAATTACAATTGCTTAACATCCTTTTTGCAATTGTAAAAAAAGAAGTAAAAATTTTCATAAATCGAGTGGTATTAAATATTTTAATTTATTGGTTTGGTTTAAAAATATGTTCCATATAATCGCAAGAAATAGAGCCTGAAAAATGTTTTTCCCAAGTTCACATTTATTCGAAATCGATTTAGGGGGACGCTAAACTACAATAAAATACGTTAAAACAACATTTTCAGCCAATTAAATTAACTATAACGTTTTCGCTGTAATATTAAACTTAAATCACTTTTATAACAACTATAAAATAGAATACCCTAATCAAAAAATTACAAGTCTATGAAAAAAGAAAACTAGGTTCCTAAATTCAACAAAACAAAAAACGACTTCATCCAAAATTTAGGAAGAAGCCGTTTTACTTTTAAAACTATAGCTTTTTATGCCTGACCTGCAGTACCAAAATTCAATGGAATTTGTGGTTGTTCTGTATCTTTGATTTCACCATTAGTTTGTTCAAATCGATGAATGTTTTCACCCATTGCTTTCAGAAATCTTTTAGCATGTTGTGGAGTTAACACTATTCTCGATTTTACTTTTGCCTTTGGCACACCCGGCATAATTGTTACGAAATCAATGACAAACTCAGATGCGGAGTGATTGATAATTGCCAAGTTGGAATAAATTCCTTCGGCTGTTTTCTCATCCAATTCTATATTGATTTGTCCTTGTTGTTGATTATTATCGCTCATTTGATATTATATTTAGATATTAAAATTTGCTAATTAAAAAGCCACTAATTTAAAAATTAAAATAGTGGCTTTTATTTATTTAACTTAATCTTCTGATTAATAAATGTACTCTTCTTTACTAGCCATAATCTCGTTATAGTCTTCTTTAGAACCTACAATAGTATGATCGTAATCTCTCATACCTGTTCCTGCAGGGATTCTATGTCCAACGATTACATTTTCTTTAAGACCTTCAAGTGTATCTACTTTACCGGCAACTGCTGCTTCGTTTAATACTTTTGTAGTCTCTTGGAACGATGCCGCAGAGATAAATGATTTAGTTTGTAACGATGCTCTTGTAATACCTTGTAGTACCGGAGTTGCAGTAGCTGTAATTACTTCACGAGCAACAACAAGATTTTTATCATTACGTTTCAATAAAGAATTTTCATCACGCAATTCACGTGGAGAAACAATCTGACCTGGTTTTAACACTTCAGAATCACCTGCATCTTCTATCACTTTCATTCCATACAATTTATCATTTTCTTCTAAGAAATCAGAAG
The DNA here is from genome assembly GCF_021608185.1 of Flavobacterium anseongense. Classification (GTDB taxonomy): domain Bacteria; phylum Bacteroidota; class Bacteroidia; order Flavobacteriales; family Flavobacteriaceae; genus Flavobacterium; species Flavobacterium anseongense. The sequence goes on from NZ_JAKIHN010000001.1 coordinate 196,992, forward strand.
TGTGGATTAATTGTTCTTCAAGGAATAAAGTATCTCCCGGATCTTCTACTCTTACTTTACGCATCATCTGACGGATAACAACTTCAAAGTGTTTGTCGTTGATTTTTACCCCTTGCAAACGGTATACTTCCTGAATTTCGTTAACCAAATACTGTTGAACAGCAGACGGTCCTTGAATTCTTAAAATATCTTCCGGAGTAATAGCTCCATCAGATAAAGGCACACCCGCTTTTACGAAGTCATTCTCCTGAACCAGGATTTGACTTGATAATTTAACTAAGTATTTCTTAACCTCACCAAATTTAGACTCGATTACAATCTCACGGTTACCTCTTTTGATTTTTCCAAAAGAAACTACCCCATCAATTTCAGAAACCACAGCTGGATTTGAAGGATTACGAGCTTCTAACAACTCGGTAATTCTTGGTAAACCTCCTGTGATATCACCTGCTTTTGAAGAACGACGTGGAATTTTCACAAGGATTTTACCTGCTTTAATTTTCTCTCCATCTTCAACCATAAGGTGAGCTCCAACTGGTAAGTTATAAGAACGGATTAATTCTCCGTCTTTACCGTAAACCAATAAGGTTGGGATTAATTTTTTATTTCTTCCTTCCGAAATTACTTTTTCCTGGAAACCTGTTTGCTCGTCGATTTCAACTTGGAACGATTGTCCTTGTTCTAAATCTTCGTATGCAATTTTTCCTGTGAATTCAGAAACGATTACTCCATTATATGGATCCCATTTACAGATAACAGCACCTTTTTCAACAGTATCGCCATCTTTTACATTGATAACAGAACCATAAGGAATGTTATGTGTACTTAATAAAATACCTGTTTTAGCATCAATTAATTTCAATTCTGTTGAACGTGAAACCACGATATCAACTTTTTCTCCGTCAGCATCTTCACCAACAACCGTTTTCAAATCTTCGATTTCAAGTCTTCCTCCAAATCTTGCTACAATAGTAGATTCTTCTGAAACTCCTCCCGCAACTCCACCAACGTGGAAAGTACGAAGTGTCAACTGTGTACCAGGCTCTCCAATTGACTGTGCGGCAATTACACCTACAGCTTCACCTTTTTGAGTCATTTTACCTGTTGCCAGGTTTCTTCCGTAACATTTAGCACAAATTCCTTTTTTAGCTTCACAAGTTAAAGGCGAACGAACATCTACTCTTTCGATAGGTGATTCTTCAATAGCTTTAACAATAGCTTCGGTAATTTGCTCACCAGAGTGAACTAAAATTTCGTTATTCAATGGATTGATTACATCTTGCAATGCAACACGTCCAAGTATTCTTTCTCCTAAAGTTTCAACGATTTCTTCGTTTTTCTTCAAGGCAGAAACATCGATTCCTCTTAACGTACCACAATCTACAGAGTTTACAATTACGTCTTGAGAAACGTCATGTAATCTACGAGTCAAGTAACCAGCATCTGCTGTTTTCAAAGCGGTATCCGCTAATCCTTTACGAGCACCGTGCGTAGAGATAAAGTATTCTAAGATAGAAAGACCTTCCTTAAAGTTAGAAAGAATCGGGTTTTCGATAATTTCTCCACCACCAGCAGTTGATTTTTTTGGCTTAGCCATCAAACCACGCATACCGGTTAACTGACGAATTTGTTCTTTAGAACCCCTTGCTCCAGAGTCAAGCATCATATACACTGAGTTGAATCCTTGTTGGTCTTCTCTGATGTTTTTCATTGCTAACTCTGTCAATTGAGCATTGGCAGAAGTCCAAATATCAATAACTTGATTGTAACGCTCGTTATTGGTAATAAGACCCATGTTATAGTTCATAGAAATACCGTCAACCTGCTCTCTTGCATCAGCAATCAATTTCTCTTTTTGTTCCGGAATTCTAATATCACCTAATGAGAATGACAATCCACCTTTGAAAGCGAATTTGTACCCCATATCTTTCATTTCATCAAGGAAAGCTGCCGTTGTAGGAACATCAGTTACAGCAAGGATTTTTCCGATAATGTCACGCAAAGATTTTTTAGTCAATACTTCATTGATATATCCTGCTGCAGCCGGTACTACTTCGTTAAATAATACTCTACCCGCAGTAGTTTGGATGATTTTGTATACTAATTCTCCATTTTCATTAAAATCTTTAGCTCTGATTTTTACACGAGCATTCAATTCTAATTTCCCTTCATTTAAAGCAATGTTTACTTCTTCTGCAGAATAAAATACTAATCCTTCTCCTAAGATTTTGTGCTCAGGAGTTGATAATCTTTCTTTGGTCATATAATACAGACCCAATACCATGTCTTGTGATGGAACCGTAATTGGCGCACCATTCGCAGGATTCAAGATATTATGAGATGCCAACATTAACAATTGACATTCCAAAATAGCTTCTGGCCCTAATGGCAAGTGAACCGCCATCTGGTCACCATCAAAATCCGCGTTGAAAGCCGTACATACTAATGGGTGCAATTGGATTGCTTTTCCTTCAATAAGTTTTGGCTGGAACGCCTGGATTCCTAATCTGTGCAAAGTAGGAGCACGGTTAAGCATTACAGGATGCCCTTTGATTACATTTTCAAGGATATCCCAAACTACCGGTTCTTTTTTGTCGATGATTTTCTTAGCCGACTTAACTGTTTTAACAATTCCTCTTTCGATTAACTTACGAATAACGAATGGTTTGTATAGTTCAGCAGCCATATCTTTTGGCAGACCACATTCGAACAATTTCATTTCCGGTCCGACAACAATTACCGAACGGGCAGAATAATCCACACGTTTTCCTAATAAGTTTTGACGGAAACGACCTTGTTTTCCTTTCAATGAATCAGAAAGGGATTTCAATGGTCTGTTTGATTCTGTTTTAACTGCAGAAGCTTTACGTGTGTTATCAAATAATGAATCTACTGATTCCTGCAACATACGTTTTTCGTTTCTTAAGATAACTTCAGGAGCTTTAATCTCCATTAATCTTTTCAAACGATTGTTACGGATAATAACTCTTCTGTATAAATCATTCAAATCGGAAGTAGCGAAACGACCACCATCAAGCGGCACTAACGGACGCAATTCTGGCGGGATAACAGGAACAACTTTCATAATCATCCATTCAGGACGATTTTCTCTGTTGTTATTTGAATCACGGAATGACTCAACTACCTGTAATCTTTTTAACGCTTCCGTTTTTCTTTGTTTAGAAGTTTCGTTATTAGCAGCGTGACGCAATTCGTATGACAATTCATTTAAATCGGTTCTTGCTAATAAATCCATAATACATTCAGCTCCCATTTTGGCAACGAATTTATTTGGATCATGATCATCTAAATATTGATTTTCCTGTGGAAGAGAATCAAGAATGTTCAAGTATTCTTCTTCTGTTAAGAAATCTAATCTTTGCAATGACTCACCTTCAGCATTTACAGCGATACCTGCTTGGATTACTACATATCTTTCGTAGTAAATAATCATATCTAATTTCTTAGATGGCAAGCCAAGAATGTATCCTATTTTGTTTGGCAACGAGCGGAAGTACCATATATGAGCAATAGGCACAACAAGGTTGATGTGTCCTACTCTGTCACGACGTACTTTTTTCTCAGTTACTTCAACTCCACAACGGTCACAAACGATTCCTTTATAACGGATTCTTTTGTATTTACCACAAGCACATTCAAAATCCTTTACAGGACCGAAGATTCTTTCGCAGAAAAGTCCGTCTCGTTCTGGTTTGTGAGTTCTATAATTGATTGTTTCCGGTTTCAGAACCTCGCCTCTTGACTCGGCCAAGATAGATTCTGGAGATGCTAAACCAATTGAAATTCTGTCGAATCTCTTGATGGTATTTTTAGGATCTCTATTATTTCTATTATTCATCATAGTTTTTACTATTGATATTATTGAAATTGTTTTTTTAGTTGTTGGTTGTTAGTTGTTGGTTGATGGTTAAGATTTAATCTAACAACCATCAACCGCCAACCATCAACTAGTTTATTCTTCTAATCTGATGTCTAATCCAAGACCTTTCAATTCATGCATTAATACATTGAATGATTCTGGCAATCCTGGCTCCGGCATAGTTTCTCCCTTAACGATTGCTTCGTAAGTTTTAGCTCTACCGATTACGTCATCCGATTTAACAGTCAAAATTTCTCTAAGCGTGCTTGATGCTCCATAAGCTTCAAGTGCCCAAACCTCCATTTCTCCAAAACGCTGACCTCCAAATTGAGCTTTACCACCCAATGGTTGTTGTGTAATAAGAGAGTATGGTCCGATAGAACGTGCGTGCATTTTATCATCAACCATGTGTCCAAGTTTCAACATATAGATAACTCCGACAGTTGCTGGCTGGTGGAAACGCTCTCCGGTTCCTCCATCATACAAATACGTATGACCAAAACGTGGAATTCCAGCTTCATCAGTCAATTCGTTGATTTGATCTAAAGTTGCTCCATCAAAAATTGGTGTAGCATATTTTCTACCCAAGTTCATTCCGGCCCAACCCAAAACAGTTTCATAAATCTGCCCGATGTTCATACGAGAAGGTACACCAAGTGGATTCAATACGATATCTACAGGCGTTCCGTCTTCAAGGAATGGCATGTCTTCATGACGAACGATACGAGCCACAATACCTTTGTTTCCGTGACGTCCCGCCATTTTATCACCCACTTTCAGTTTACGTTTCTTAGCAATGTAAACTTTAGCTAATTTCAAAATACCGGCTGGTAATTCATCTCCAACTGTAATCGTAAATTTCTCTCTTCTTAAAGCACCTTGTAAATCGTTTAATTTGATTTTGTAGTTGTGAATCAAGTCATTTACTAACGTATTAGACTCTTCATCTGCAACCCATTGTCCTTTGGTTAAGTGAGCGAAATCTTCAACAGCATGTAGCATTTTAAGAGTGTATTTTTTACCTTTTGGTAAAACTTCTTCTCCTAAATCATTCATTACACCTTGAGATGTTTTTCCGTTTACAATAAGGAAAAGTTTCTCTACTAACTTGTCTTTTAAGTCAACAAATTTTGTTTCGAATTCCATTTCCAAAGACGTCAAATCGTCTTTATCTTTGGTTCTTTTCTTTTTATCTTTTACCGCTCTTGCGAATAATTTTTTATCTAAAACTACACCGTGTAAAGATGGAGAAGCTTTTAATGAAGCATCTTTTACATCACCAGCTTTATCACCGAAGATTGCTCTTAAAAGTTTTTCTTCCGGAGTTGGATCTGATTCCCCTTTTGGTGTAATTTTTCCGATTAGAATGTCGCCAGGTTTTACTTCGGCACCAATTCTGATCATTCCGTTTTCATCTAAATCTTTAGTTGCTTCTTCAGAAACGTTAGGAATATCGTTAGTTAACTCTTCGTTACCTAATTTAGTATCCCTAACTTCTAATGAATAATCATCAACGTGGATAGATGTGAAAATATCATCACGAACTACTTTTTCAGAAATCACAATCGCATCCTCGAAGTTGTAACCTTTCCAAGGCATGAAGGCAACTTTAAGGTTTCTACCTAAAGCTAACTCTCCGTTTTGCGTTGCATATCCTTCGCAAAGTACCTGTCCAAGTTTCACTCTGTCACCTTTTCTAACAATTGGTTTCAGGTTGATAGATGTACTTTGGTTAGTCTTTCTGAATTTAATTAATTGGTATGTTTTTTCATCTGGATCAAAACTTACCATTCTTTCTGCTTCAGTTCTGTCGTATTTGATGGTAATCATGTTAGCATCAACATATTCAACAGTTCCATCTCCTTCAGCATTAATCAATACTCTTGAATCAGAAGCTACTTGTTGCTCTAAACCTGTTCCAACGATTGGTGCTTCAGGTCGTAACAATGGTACAGCCTGACGCATCATGTTTGATCCCATCAACGCACGGTTCGCATCATCATGCTCCAAGAATGGAATCAAGGATGCTGAAATCGATGCAATCTGGTTAGGCGCAACGTCTGTATAGTGAACTTGATTTGGATCAACTACCGGGAAATCACCTTCTTCACGGGCAATAACTTTATCGGCAGTAATTTTACCTTTAGCATCCATTTCGATGTTTGCCTGAGCAATCATTTTTCCTTCTTCTTCTTCAGCGCTTAAGTAAACCGGTTCTGCAGTTAAATCTACAGCTCCGTTTTTAACTTCACGATAAGGAGTTTCGATGAATCCCATTCCATTAACTTTAGCATAAACACCAAGTGAAGAGATAAGTCCGATGTTTGGTCCCTCCGGAGTTTCAATCGGGCAAAGTCTTCCGTAGTGTGTATAGTGAACGTCACGAACCTCGAAACCGGCTCTTTCTCTTGAAAGTCCACCTGGTCCAAGTGCTGATAATCTTCTTTTGTGTGTAATCTCAGCCAATGGATTAGTTTGATCCATGAATTGAGATAACTGGTTTGTACCAAAGAAAGAGTTGATAACTGACGATAATGTTTTAGCATTAATCAAATCAATTGGTGTAAACACCTCGTTATCTCTAACGTTCATTCTTTCACGGATAGTACGTGCCATACGTGCTAAACCAACGCCAAATTGTTGTGACAATTGCTCACCAACAGTTCTAACACGACGGTTTGACAAGTGATCGATATCATCAATCTCAGCTTTAGAGTTGATTAACTCGATCAAATATTTCACGATGGTAATGATATCTTCTTTGGTCAAGACTTGCTTGTCCATTGGGATATCAAGATTTAATTTTTTGTTCATTCTGTAACGACCTACTTCACCTAAGTTGTAACGTTGGTCAGAGAAGAACAATTTATCGATAATACCACGAGCTGTTTCCTCATCAGGCGGTTCAGCATTACGCAACTGACGGTAGATGTGCTCAACAGCTTCTTTTTCAGAGTTTGTTGGATCTTTTTGCAAAGTGTTATGGATAATAGCATAATCCGCCTGATTATTATCCTCTTTGTGCAATAAGATTGATTTAACGTTAGAATCGATGATTTCTTCCACATTATCTTTGTCGATAATGGTATCTCTATCAAGGATAATTTCGTTACGTTCGATAGAAACCACCTCACCTGAATCCTCATCCACGAAATCTTCGTGCCAAGTATTCAATACTCTCGCTGCTAATTTTCTACCAATATATTTTTTAAGTCCTGTTTTTGAGACTTTAATCTCTTCAGCAAGGTCGAAAATCTCAAGGATATCCTTATCTCTTTCGAAACCGATAGCACGGAATAAAGTAGTTACAGGTAATTTTTTCTTTCTATCAATATAAGCATACATTACGCTGTTGATATCGGTAGCAAATTCAATCCAAGAACCTTTGAAAGGAATTACTCTGGCAGAATATAACTTGGTACCATTAGCGTGGAAAGACTGACCAAAGAAAACTCCAGGTGAACGGTGTAATTGTGAAACTACAACACGCTCTGCACCATTGATTACGAATGTTCCGCTAGGTGTCATGTAAGGAATTGTTCCAAGATAAACATCCTGTACAATCGTTTCAAAATCTTCGTGCTCCGGGTCAGTACAATAAAGTTTCAGACGTGCTTTTAAAGGCACGCTGTATGTTAAACCTCTTTCGATACACTCTTGAATAGTATAACGTGGTGGGTCAACAAAATAATCTAGGAACTCCAATACAAATTGGTTTCTTGTATCAGTAATTGGAAAGTTTTCCATGAAGGTGTTGTATAAACCTTCGTTGCCTCTTTCGTCAGATTTCGTTTCCAATTGGAAGAAATCCTGGAAGGATTTTACCTGAACATCCAGAAAATCCGGATACTGAGGGATGTTTTTCGTTGAGGCAAAATTCAATCTTTCAGTCTGATTTGTTATCATCAATGGACAAAATTTTGATTAAAAAAAAGTAATTTGTTGTGTGCAGAAACACTGTTTAATCTATACTTTCCTTTTTGATAACCAATACCTCTTAAAAACAAACCAGGAAAATTTGTCTGTTTTTTTCTTCGTATTGGTTAAAAGCTTATTCGTAAGGTAAGCTATTGTGGCAATAAAATGGATATAATTTTATTATACGAAAAATGGTTTAGGCCCTTGGACACTTTTATCCAAGGCCTAAACCTAGTTCTAAAACCGGGGTTGAATTACTTTAATTCAACAACAGCTCCAGCTTCTTCTAAAGATTTTTTCAAACCTTCAGCTTCAGCTTTAGTAACTCCTTCTTTGATGTTAGATGGTGCACCGTCAACAAGATCTTTAGCTTCTTTCAAACCTAAACCTGTTAATTCTTTAACTGCTTTTACAACAGCTAATTTAGAAGCACCAGCTTCTTTAAGTACTACTGTGAATTCTGTTTGCTCTTCGGCACCAGCACCAGCATCTCCACCACCAGCAGCAACTACTACAGCTGCAGCAGCTGGTTCGATACCATACTCATCTTTTAATATTGTAGCTAAATCATTAACTTCTTTTACAGTTAAGTTAACTAATTGTTCTGCGAATTGTTTCAAATCTGCCATTTTTTCTATCGTTTAAAATGTTCTTTAAATTTATTTATTTTTTAGTCTGCTCTAATTATTCTGCTGTTTCACCTTTTTGTTCAGCGTTGTTTAATAAAGCTGAAAGGATACGTTTAGCAGGCGATTGAAGTAATCCGATGATTTCACCGATAACTTCTTCTTTAGATTTAAGTGATGCTAAGCTGTCTAACAGGTTATCTCCAATGTAGATTTCCTGATTGATGTAAGCACCTTTAAATACTGGTTTATCAGATTTTTTTCTGAAGTCTTTAATGATCTTTGCAGGAGCATTTGCAGTTTCAGAAATGAATACAGATGAATTCCCTTTTAAGATTGAAGGTAAATCTCCATAATCATTAGCCGAAGCTTCCATTGCTTTTTCCAACAATGTATTCTTAACAACTTCTAATTTGATTCCTGCCTTAAAACAAGCTCTTCTTAAGCTTGAAGTAGTTTCAGCATCTAATCCTGAAGTATCTGCAATGTAGATAACATTATTTTCAGCCAACTTTGCAGTTAAATCTTCTATCGCGATTGATTTTTCTTCTCTTGTCATAATAAAATGTTTTTAACTACCAATTATACTGCTTTAGGATCTAAAGCAATAGCAGGACTCATAGTACTTGACAAGTGAATTGACTTGATGTAAGTACCTTTAGCTGCAGTTGGTTTTAATTTAACTAATGTTTGAATAATTTCGTGTGCGTTATCAACAAGTTTGTCAGCCTCAAAAGAGATTCTTCCAATTCCTGCGTGAACGATACCTGTTTTATCAACTTTGAAGTCGATTTTACCAGCTTTTACTTCAGCAACAGCTTTACCAATTTCCATGGTTACTGTTCCAGTTTTAGGGTTTGGCATTAAACCTCTTGGACCTAATACACGTCCTAATGGACCTAATTTACCCATAATAGCAGGCATCGTAATGATTACATCAACGTCTGTCCAACCATCTTTAATTTTTTGAAGGTAATCATCCAATCCTACGTGGTCAGCACCAGCAGCTTTTGCTTCTGCTTCTTTATCCGGAGTAACTAAAGCTAATACCTTAGTATCTTTTCCTGTTCCGTGAGGAAGGGTTACAACACCTCTTACCATTTGATTTGCTTTTCTTGGATCAACTCCTAAACGAACTGCAATATCTACTGACTCATCAAATTTTGCAGAAGCAACAACTTTCAATAAAGACGAAGCGTCTTTTAAAGAATAAAGTCTGTTTTTCTCAATTTTTGAAGCAGCTTCTTTTTGTTTTTTTGTCAATTTTGCCATGTCTTACGCTTGTTTTAGCGGAGAATCTCCAGTTACAGTTATACCCATAGATCTAGCTGTTCCAGCAATCATGCTCATTGCAGATTCGATTGTGAACGCATTTAAATCAACCATCTTGTCTTCAGCGATTCCTTTGATTTGATCCCAGCTTACGCTAGCAACTTTTTTTCTGTTAGGTTCGCCTGAACCAGATTTTAATTTAGCAGCATCCAATAATTGAATTGCAGCAGGTGGAGTTTTTACAACAAAATCGAATGATTTGTCTTTATACACGGTAATTTGTACCGGTAACACTTTGCCAGGTTGATCTTGGGTTCTAGCATTAAATTGCTTACAGAACTCCATGATATTAACACCAGCAGCTCCCAGAGCAGGTCCAACCGGTGGCGACGGGTTCGCAGCACCTCCCTTAACTTGTAGTTTAACTACTTTACTAATCTCTTTAGCCATTGTTTTTAAAAAATTGCATTAATCTGTGGAAGCAGACTTCTGCGGTTTATAATAGTGTAACAAATTATACTTTTTCAACTTGCATAAAACTTAATTCTAATGGTGTTTTTCTTCCGAAGATTTTCACCATCACTTCCAGCTTACGCTTTTCTTCATTGATTTTTTCAATAGTTCCGTTGAATCCATTGAAAGGTCCATCAATAACCTTAATTGTTTCATCGATTTTGAAAGGTATCGCCTGAGTATCTGTATTTACAGCTAACTCATCAACTTTACCTAACATTCTGTTTACTTCAGACATTCTTAATGGCACAGGTTCTCCACCTTTTACTTCACCTAAAAAACCTATTACACTTGTAATCGATTTGATAACATGAGGTATTTCACCAACAAGATTAGCTTCAATCATGACATAACCAGGAAAATAAACTTTATCCTTTGCTATTTTTTTACCATCTCTAACTTGAACTACTTTTTCGGTAGGCACAAGAACCTGAGATACGTAATCCGTCATTCCTAATCTATTGATTTCTGTTTCGATATAAGCTTTGACCTTATTTTCTTGTCCGCTTACAGCTCGAACCACATACCATTTTTTCACATTATTATCTGCCATTTCAGAGAAATTATGATTTTATCAAATTAAAAATCCCAGCAATTGCTTTTGCACACATTTCGTCAACTCCCCATGTTGCTAAAGCAAAAACCACTGAAAAAACGGCTACTATAATAGTAAGGCGTTGCACTTCAGCCCATTCCGGCCAAGTAACATTTGATTTTAACTCTTCAAATGCTTCTGATATATAATTAACAACTTTTGTCATTGTATTTTATTTTTTGCACGGGCGGAGGGATTCGAACCCCCATCAACGGTTTTGGAGACCGCTATTCTACCCTTGAACTACGCCCGTTGATTATTATTAAAAACCAGTGTCGTCCAAAAACGACACTGGAATTATTTATTTATTTAGATAATTAGTCTAAGATCTCAGTAACCTGACCAGCTCCAACTGTTCTACCACCTTCACGGATAGCGAAACGTAATCCTACGTTCATAGCAATTGGGCTTAACAAGCTTACTTCGATAGTCAAGTTATCACCTGGCATTACCATCTCTACACCTGCTGGTAAAGCAATAACTCCTGTTACGTCAGTTGTACGTACGTAGAACTGTGGACGGTAGTTATTGTGGAATGGTGTGTGACGACCACCTTCTTCTTTTTTCAAGATATAAACCTCAGCTTTGAATTTAGCATGTGGTTTTACTGAACCTGGCTTAATGATAACCATACCTCTTTTGATATCAGCTTTATCAACACCTCTTAACAATAAACCTACGTTATCTCCAGCTTCACCTCTATCAAGGATTTTACGGAACATCTCAACTCCAGTGATTGTAGAAGTCAATTTATCAGCTCCCATACCGATGATTTCAACAGGATCTCCAGTATTAGCAACTCCAGTTTCGATACGACCTGTAGCAACAGTTCCACGACCTGTAATTGTAAATACGTCCTCAACCGGCATCAAGAATGGTTTAGCATTATCACGTACCGGCTCTTCGATCCAGCTGTCAACAGCTTCCATTAATTCAATGATTTTTGGTACCCAGTTTGGATCATTGTTCAATCCACCTAAAGCAGAACCTTGAACAACAGGACCATTATCTCCATCATATTCGTAGAAAGACAATAAGTCTCTGATTTCCATTTCAACTAATTCTAATAATTCCGCGTCATCAACCATATCCACTTTGTTCATGAATACAACAATTCTTGGAATACCTACCTGACGTCCTAAAAGGATGTGCTCACGTGTTTGTGGCATTGGTCCGTCAGTAGCAGCTACTACTAAGATAGCACCGTCCATTTGAGCAGCACCAGTAACCATGTTTTTTACGTAATCCGCGTGACCTGGACAGTCAACGTGTGCGTAGTGACGGTTAGCAGTTTCGTACTCAACGTGTGAAGTGTTGATAGTAATACCTCTTTCTTTTTCTTCAGGAGCATTATCAATTTGATCAAATGATTTTGCTTGACAGTAACCTGCATCAGATAATACTTTAGTGATTGCAGCAGTTAATGTAGTTTTTCCGTGATCTACGTGCCCAATTGTTCCAATGTTCAAGTGGGGCTTATTACGGTTAAAATTTTCTTTTGCCATTTTAATGAATTTTAATCTTAGTTATATATTTATTTTAGTGTTCAATTTTCAATTTAAATTTGAGCCAACTACGGGAATTGAACCCGTGACCTCTTCCTTACCAAGGAAGCACTCTACCCCTGAGCTAAGTCGGCAGTTTCCCTGGCTATAAACCAATGCGGATTACAAGTAAACTTGTGATCCTGATAAGGCGTTGCCTCCTTATCTTTTTTTTTTTGGATTACCGCCATTCTGGCGATTATCCTGTATCGTCGTTCCGACGATACCAAGCTTTTTGAATTTCATTTTTTTGAAAGCAAGCTTTCAAAAAATGCCTTTTAAAAATCTTGTGGGGAGAGCAGGATTCGAACCTGCGAAGTTCTCACAGCAGATTTACAGTCTGCCCTCGTTGGCCGCTTGAGTATCTCCCCTAACCATATTTCAATAAAAAAAGAGCCGGCGGAGGGACTCGAACCCACGACCTGCTGATTACAAATCAGCTGCTCTAGCCAACTGAGCTACGCTGGCAATATCAATAAAAAAAGTCCGCTATTTCTAACGGACTGCAAATGTATATCTTTTTGTCTTTCAATCAAAACATTTTTAAAAAAAAATTATTTTAAATATGTGTTCTTATTTTTTCTTTTCTTTTTATCAATAATCGCTCTAACGATTCTGCCGAAATCTCTATTGCTTCCTCAAAAGTTTTGCATTGTTTTTTTACCATAAAATCGTCTCCCGGAACATGAATTTTAACCTCAACTACTTTATTTTCTTTATCACTTGTCTTTTCAACCTTCAAAAAAACGTCAGAAGAGACCACTTTATCATAAAATTTTTCAAGTTTACCCAATCTTTCATGAATAAAATCCACTAGCTTTCTGTCAACGGTAAAGTTAACGGCATGAACACTTACCTTCATAATCAAATCTTTTATTAATTAAACATTTAGAATTACTTTTTGTTTCTAGGATGCGCACTATTATAAACCTTTTGGAGTTCCGCTAAACTATTGTGTGTGTAGACTTGTGTTGATGCTAAACTAGAATGTCCTAATAATTCCTTTACTGAATTTATGTCAGCCCCATTGTTTAGTAGATGAGTCGCAAATGTATGTCTTAATATATGCGGACTTTTTTTTACCTTCTCTGAGACATTACTAAAGTAATAATTTATTAACCGATAAACAAACGAATCGTTCAATTTAACGCCATTTGTTAACAGAAAAAAATAGTCAGGTTCTTTAACATCTTGTATACTTGACCTTTCGGATAAATATTTTTTTATCTGCTCTTCAATTATTGTTAAAATTGGAATAATCCGTTCCTTATTTCTTTTCCCAATAACTTTGATGGTTTTATTCGATAAATCTATGTTCTGGGTTTTTAAATTGATTAGCTCTGTTCTACGAATTCCGGTTGTGTAAAACAAATCAACTATTAATTTATCTCTTACTCCTTCAAAACCTTCTTTATACTTTATCTGATTTAAAACTAAATCGAGCTCCTTTTCAGAAAAAGGAATCTGGATTTTCTTTGGAGCTTTTAATGCTTTGTGTTTCAATAACGGACTGGACTCAATCTGCTTAGTCTTGAGCAAAAATTTGTAAAACGATTTTAATGAGGAAATTTTTCTATTAATCGAAGCATTCGAAATTCCATCATCAGAAAGCGAAACTATCCATGAACGAATTTGGCTGTAATTTACCCCAAGCAAATTATCATCGTCAAATTCTCCGGACAAAAACGATTCAAAAAAACCAATGTCATTCAAATAAGCAGTAACGGTATGTCGAGAATAATTCTTCTCTAACAATAAATAATCATAAAATTTGTTTTTAAAATTTTCCATAAAAAAACCGTTAGCATCAAAGTTATAAAACTTTATTACTAACGGTTAGTATATTTACAGAAAATTAACTACTAACTTTCTATACTGTCTTTCAAGTTCTGTATGTAAGCAGCTTTTTGGATTTGTGCTCTTCTTACCACTGAAGGTTTGATAAAAGCCTGACGTGAACGCAACTGACGAACAGTTCCTGTTTTATCAAATTTTCTTTTATAGCGCTTTAATGCTCTATCGATATTTTCTCCGTCTTTAATTGGTATAATTAACATAATCTAGACACCTCCTCTCATTTAGTGGGCGCAAAGATAACAGAAAAAAGAACAAAGAAGCAAGAAGAAAGAAAAAAAGTTTAATAAATTTTTGGGCGTGTCCCTTCGGGTCGGGCTTTCCGCGCTATACGGTAGCCGCTCCAATCCCTCACGCAAAAGAAAGGGATTAGGGAAAAGTAAAAAGGGATGAGTTATCCATCATACAACTTATCCCTTTTCCCTTATCTCTTATGCCTTACTTCTTAACTGCCGGCTGATAACTCTGTTTGTCAATAATCATCTTAGACAAAATCTCTCTAAGGATTTCAGAAGTTCCGCCTCCAATTGGTCCCAAACGACTGTCTCGTAACAAACGCGCCAACGGATATTCTTCCATATAGCCATAACCCCCGAGCATCTGCAGACAACTGTAAATAGTTTCATCGGCAACTTTAGTCGATTTTAATTTGGCCATCGTGGCTTCTTTTACCACATATTCTTTATTGTTTAATCGAGCAACTGCGGCATAATTAAATATTTTGCAATGGGCAACATCTGTGGCATGATCTACCATAGTATGTCTTAACGCCTGAAATTTATCGATAGTTTTACCAAATGCTTCCCGATGCGACATATAATCAATCGTATATTCGATAGCATATTCTGCTCTAGCATGGGCATTGATTGCCATGATTAATCGCTCTAACGCAAAATGCTGCATAATATAGCCAAATCCTTTTCCTTCTTCTCCCATTAAATTTTCTTCTGGAATTTCTACATTGTCAAAAGAAATCTCAGCAGTATCCGAAGCTCTCCAACCCAACTTATCTAATTTTGTTGCCGAAACCCCTTTCAGATTCGTATCCATCAAAAACATGCTTATCCCTTTGTTTCCTAAATCTGGACTTGTTTTAGCGGCAACTACATAATAATCGGCATAAACTCCATTTGTGATGAATGTTTTAGAACCGTTTATGATATATTTATTTCCTTTCTTTATTGCTGTTGTTCGCATTCCGGCAACATCACTTCCTCCAAAAGGTTCCGTTAGGCATAATGCCCCTATCTTATCTCCTGAAATACTCGGAGCTAAATATTCTTGCTTGATTCTTTCATCACCTTCGGCATTTAAATGCGTCATTGCCAGATAAGCGTGTGCCCAAATGGCTGCAGCAAAACCGGAAGATTTTATTTTTTGAAGTTCTTCTAATAAAACAACGGTATAAAACAAATCCAAATTCAATCCGCCATAAGCTTCAGGATAAGCCAAACCGAAAAACCCCATATCGCCAAACTTTTTCCAAATAAAGCGTTCAATGGTTCCTGTTTTTTCCCATTTTTCAATATGAGGCACTACTTCAACCCGTAAAAAGTCTTTTAGGCTTTCTCTAAACAGTTCGTGCTCTTCTGTAAAATATATTGAATTCATATAACTACCTTGGTTTTTTAGTCATTCTTTTAGAATTCCAAATATAAGGCAATTATTTTGATTTTTTCAGCCGGAAATCCTTTAATTTTTGATAAATCCTCAATGGTAATATCGCCATTCATAGTTCGGTAAACAACTATATCTTTGGCTAATTGGTATCTGAAAAATGGGAATTGTGTTAACTCTTTGACTGATGCATTGTTGATGTTTATTTTTTTGCAATTTGAAGTCGATTTCACAACAAAAGAACTTTTCAATTTATCAATGACTTCGGGTGACAAACCCCAAATATCATTCATTTGTTCCATAGAAACGAAAGCGCCATACTTTTCTTTCTGCTCTAAAATCCTATCCGAAATTTTATCGCCAATACCATACACTTTCATAAAATCTTCTTTCATTGCCTGGTTGATATCGAGAACGGAAATCTTTTCCTGTTTTGAAAAATCATTTTTAGCAAAAGTTTGAAAGTTGGACTTTTTATTATTCACCCAATCAGGGAACTTGAAATAAGGAGAGATTGCCTTCAACAAAGAATCGGATATTTTAGTCACAGCTTGAAATTCGGTGGCAGAATTCACAAACTTATTTTGTTTTCGGTAAACCAGCAACCTATCTATTTCCTCTATAGACATTCCAAGTTTGTATCCTTTGAAGTCAGTTATGAAATTTGGGTTGAATGGATAAATCGTTGGTTTATAATTTTTGTCATCGAGCTTTAAACTGTCAACCGAACTTTGAAGTGCCAGCCATTTGGATTTTTCTTTGTCGTTAGTTTCTATAGTCGTAAAATCAGCAAAAAAATAAATCCCCTGAACCAAAATGATAATTCCAAAAAACAACAAAACTCCAATTCGTTGACTTTTCGAATAGGTTAAAAAGGACTGTATTATTGACGCATTCGTTTCCAAAATTTACAAATCAAAGACAGAAGTTCGTTTTCCCCGAATTAAATCTTTCAGCCTAATCCAAAAAGCTAAAGTTAAATACACCCCAAACCACAAACCTGCTGTAACAAAAGTGATGTAGATAAAAAACAAACGCACATTGGAAGCACGCATTCCAAGTTTATCCGCCAATCGGGAAGAAACGTGAAAGCCGTGTTTTTCGAAGAAATATTTTAATTGAATAACTACTGACATTGATCTTGTTTGAAAAATTAAAATTACTCTTTTAAAAGCTGAATTCCAAGGGCACATTGCAAACATTTACTGTGATTGCAATACTCATTTTTTAACTGCAACAGCGATTGTGTTTCGAAAGCATTCCTGGATTTAATTCCAAAACCGGAAAACTTTTCAATGATTACATTTTTCTCGGCAGCGACTTCACGTATCAAATCTAACAACGATTCCGCTATTTCTTTACCTAGACTTTTAGCATACGCAAACTGAATCGGGACAATAGTATTGATAACCAACAAATCGATGAACGATTTTGAAAAAGATGCTTTCTTCTTTTTACTTTCCTTATCAAATTGATAATGCGTCTGCCAATATTCTGAAATCGAAATTTCAAATAGCTGATATAATTCTTTCATTGTTTTAGTAACAATTATTTTCGAAAATAAGTTTTGCTGCTTGTGATATAACATTGCCAATTGTGCCAAACGTATCGTCGGAAAATTATCGGGTCGATGTTTAAAAAACTGAATAGGTTCGATAATTATTTTTTCCAACCGATGTTTTTGCGAAATATACTCAAACCGCTTTTTCAAATCTTTAGTATAATTATCCTGAACATCCATCGGAAACAAATCTGCCATTCCAAAAAATAAACTTTCTAAATTAGCCGCTTCTCTACTTTCCTTTCTAACAATTGCAAACGGAATCGATTTAGCCATTTTCAGAAAAGCTTCTCCATTCGTATTCAAACCGAAGTTCTTTGCCAGCATACAAAACAAAACCGCTTCCCAATCATTTTCTGTTTCTTTTAGCAGTTGCTCAATCGGAATATATTTTCGCTCCAACCTTTCAATAAATAATCTTTCCTGCCAATTCGTCAAAAGAAAACTATCAATCCTTGCAATTTGACTTTCGCAATAAATCCATGATTTTGGCAATGTCAAAGCATTATAATTTTCTAAATCCTTTTTCAACACATACTTTTTAAGTTCTAAAACCGGAATTTCGGAATTGTCTTTTCTGAAAACCGGTGTATCGTGTTCCCAAACTACATGTAGAATTACGCTGTCATAATTCTCGTCTTTCTCATGATGATGCAAATACCAATCGGAAGATTTGATATGGATTTCAACATTTCCTGCCCATTTTTGATTGCCTAAAACAATTTGAGCATTAAAGAAATCCGGGCCACTTTGCTGCTGATAATTTCCGGAATTTGTTATCGTGAGCAATTCTCCGGCAACAGTTGTTAGGTTAGAAAAATCAAACTTCTTATATTGCCATACATAATGAAGAAAATCTTCTTTCACAATTCCTAATTTTCAACTAAAGTAAGAAAATTACTTTAATATTCAAAGTTTTTGTAATGAAAAAATTACTTTTTTTAGCTTTTCTAATTCTTTCAGCTAATTCGTTTTCTCAAAATTATAAGATTACTTATTTGAAAAGTTCCAACGGAACATTGATTGAAGGGCAGGATCCAATTTGGGTTTTTACTTGTTCCGACATAACTCAAATAAGTTCTCAAAGTATTTTTAATGGAAAAGCTGATTTTCCAAACGAAATTATTTTTGTGGACAGAAAAACAAATTCCTTTAACCAAGTTGCAGATTTGGATGCAACTAAAAAAATTAATTCAAAAGACAGTATTTCTCTCGGAAAGCAAACTTTTGAATACTTAGATGAAACAAAAAAAATATTGGGCTACAATTGTAAAAAAGCCAAAACAATTGTCAATTCAAATACCATTGAATTTTGGTATACAGACGAATTGAAAGTCAAAGGTTCACCAACGGTTTTGGGACAAAATTTAGGTTTGGTTTTAGAAATGGTGCGCAATGGCAACTTTGTAATTGCCGCTACAAAAGTTGAGAAAATAAAAATGTTCCCGACAGTTCCAGATTTATCTAAATCAATAGATGTGCTGACATATAAAGATTTGCTTTGGAAAAGCCGCTTCACAACCATCTCTGTTTTTAAAGACCAAGTCATTAACTTTTCAGACCGGTCAAAATCAAATGACAGCATAATGAGATTTGCCAATGGAACTATTGCCGTTAGAAAAGTAAAAATTCCGGAAATAAAAGTCGGTAGTCAGATTTTTATGGATGTTACTGAACAATCTAATGGCGATGCTTATGACAGAACGGGGTCCTTTTTTATCATTCCGACAGACAAAGCAGCTTCTTTTTTGGATGGTTTGAAAAACGGTGTCAAAACATTACCGATTTACACTAACGGAAACGGGAAGGAATATCAAGGTGTTGTTGCGACGGAAAACTATAATCCTGTTGTGGAACTGATGCGATTTTATACGCCATTTGGAGTGAAACAATACAACACGCTTCAGCTCAAAGATAAAACCTGGGCGGAAAATGTTTTATACCGTCAGGATGTTTCTGATTTGAGAAGTTTACTGAGTAATCAGGAAGTTTGGATTGGCATCAACATTGGGAATTATGACAAAGGAGGACACAAAGTTTCAGCTAATATCACCATTCATAACGAAGAAGAAAGTAAAGTTAATCCAACCCAAATCATTCCTCTTTTCTGCACGAATAACATCATGGAAATGGCTGGACAGGAATATGGAACAATGTTCAGTTCTGATAAAGGTTTGGAAGTTACTTTCCATTTAGACAAACCTATGAAAAATTGCAGGCTTCGTTATATTACAACCGGTCATGGTGGTTGGGAGAACGGCGATGAATTTGTACCAAAGAAAAACACCATTTTACTTGACGGAAAAGAAAGTTTCAACTTTACGCCTTGGCGACAGGATTGTGGTTCCTATCGTTTATCAAATCCGGCATCGGGAAATTTTCCTAACGGATTATCTTCTTCTGATTATAGTCGGGCGAATTGGTGTCCGGGAACGGTTACGAATCCTATTTTTATTGACTTAGGAAATTTAGAAGCCGGAACACATTCAATACAAATAAAAATTCCTCAAGGTTTACCCGAAGGAAGTAGTTTTAGTTCTTGGAATGTTTCGGGTGTTTTGATTGGTGAGTAACTAAAGACTTAAGTCTGTTGCTTTGATAGTAATCACTTTACCATCACGCATGATTACTAATGATTGATTTTTTTCAATCTTGCTTTGGATTAATCGTTGAGAAACAATCTTTAATCCTTTCATCACTTTTTCTGAAAACTCAGAAGTGTTTTTTGATTTTCTTGCCATATTAACAAAAATCTGATTTTATCTTCAACCATTTTTCGGGTTGATAAATATTATTTTCTGTACTGGTATTTCCTTCAGCAATGATTTGAGAAACCGTTTCTGAATTGTCAAATATAATCCAATCGTCGCACAAAGGTATATAAATTTTGAATAGATTTTCCAAACCTCTTTTATATCGTCTCGAAATGATTTCCTTCGGAATATTATGACCTCCTTCTTTTACTCGTATTTTTACTCTATCAATCGCCATTTCTATAGAAGGCAACCAAAAAAATAAAAGCTTTATAGCATATCCATGTTCTTTAGCCCATTTTAGTTTTGACTTGTATGATTTAGTTGACAAAGTAGTTTCAAAAGCAAAGTTTTCTTCAGACAATAATAAATGTTCTATTCTTTCTAACATAATTCTTCCGGCTTCAAAAGCTACTTTTTCAGGTTGGAAAGGAGATAGCCCTTTAGCAATCTCATCAGCATTGACAAACTCTTTACACTTTAAAATTTCGGGTAAAATGGTGTAGGAAGCAGTTGTTTTTCCTGCACCATTACAACCTGCAATTATATAAAGATTTTTTGCTTTCAATTATTTTATCGAACTGATAATATCGTGTTTGGTAATAATATGATGTTTGCCATTTCCCAAATCAACTAATACCGCTTGATTGTCTTTATTGATTAGTTTGGATATTTCTTCAATTGGTGTATTTGCCTGAACTATTGGATAAGGTTTACCCATAATTTCTCGGATTGGTTTTTCGGCAATATCTCTGTCTTCTACATAGCTCCTAAACAAATCGGTTTCATCCAGGCTTCCCACAAAACCAGTTGTATCAATTACCGGAATCTGTGAAATATTATATTTTTTCAAACGCTCGATGGCGTGCGAAACCAATTCTTCGGTACGAACAACAACTAATGGTTTGTCTTTGTGGTCTTTGATAACATCTTCGGCTTTGGTGATATCTTCATCCAAAAATCCTCTTTCGCGCATCCAGTCGTCGTTGAACATTTTGCCAACATAACGACTCCCTGAATCGTGGAATAGAACCACAACCACATCATCTTTTGTGAAATGCTCTTTTAACTGATGCAATCCTTTGATGCACGAACCAGCTGAATTCCCCACAAAAATCCCTTCTTCTAAAGCTATTTTTCTGGTGTAAACTGCAGCGTCTTTATCGGTTACTTTGGTGAATCCGTCGATGATTGAAAAGTCAACGTTTTTTGGCAAGATATCTTCTCCGATTCCTTCAGTGATGTAGGAGTAGATTTCGTTTTCGTCAAAGATTCCGGTTTCGTGGTATTTTTTGAAAACTGAACCATAAGTATCAATTCCCCAAACTTTAATGTTTGGATTTTTTTCTTTCAAATATTTTCCGATTCCCGAAATGGTTCCGCCTGTCCCTACTCCAACTACAAAATGCGTTACTTTTCCATCGGTTTGCTCCCAGATTTCAGGACCGGTTTGTTCGTAATTTGCTTTTGCATTTGATGGATTATCGTATTGATTTACGTACCATGAATTTGGAATTTCGGTGCTCAATCTTTTGGAAACTGAGTAATACGAACGCGGATCGTTTGGTTCAACATCGGTTGGACAAACGACTACTTTAGCACCAACGGCGCGAAGGATGTCCATTTTTTCTTTGGATTGTTTGTCGGTGATTACAAAAATACATTTGTACCCTTTTACGATAGCGGCAAGTGCCAATCCCATTCCGGTGTTTCCTGATGTTCCTTCGATGATGGTTCCACCAGGTTTTAATCTTCCGTCGGCTTCGGCATCTTCTACCATTTTAAGTGCCATACGGTCTTTGGTAGAGTTTCCGGGATTGAAGGTTTCTACTTTGGCCAAAACCAAAGCATCAATTCCTTCTACGACTTTGTTTAGTTTTACTAAAGGTGTGTTTCCGATAGTTCCTAATATGTTTTCTGCGTAGTTCATTTTCTTTAAGATACTGAGTTGCTGAGGTACTGAGGTACTGAGCTTTTTTATTTTAGATTACAAAGATATTGATAAAAAGAAGGTTTGCAAGTTTGGAGAACGTTAATTCGAAAACGTTTGCGTGCGTGATGGGAACGGCATCCTTTTGCCCTGGTGTTCAGGGCAAAAGATATAGTGGACAGCGCGTTTTCACGCCCAATAAAAATTACTGAAAGAAATTCCAGACCAAACCGAATCGAATCATAAAGTCACGATAGGGATAATTTGGTGCGGTGTAGAAATCATTTCCGGTCATTTTGGAGTTGAAATGTTCTAACTTAAAGAAGATTCTGGTTTGACGAACCCGGGCATTGACAAAAAAGTCTATCATTGGGAAATCCCCAACTTTTCTTTGATTTTGGACAAATGCTTCGGTTGTCACCGGATTGTAATCGTTGATATAGTGTTTTGTGAAATAATTAAGCGTAAAACCGGTTTGCAGATACAGCGCTTTTTTGAAGTAATAATTGGTAAAGTATAGTGAGTTTCGGGTCACGATTTTTGGTACATTCAAAATGTCATCTTCCTGATCAACCTGTTGATACAATATTGTATTGTCTAAAGCCAATTTCCACCATTTGAACTCACGGCTGACTTTTACCGACAAATAATTGATGGCTTTGTCGTATTGTTTTGGAGATATGATTTGCTGCTGTGGATCGGTGGCATCGTTACTAAAATACAAATGGTCTTTGATAGAGCTTATTTGCAAGGAAGCATCGAGCCATTGGGTTTTAGCCGTAGCTTGTATATTATTTATTTTTTCATTTTTGAAATCGTTATACCAATTGTAGCCAACATAACTACTTTGGTACAAATTATAAATATGATCCGGAATTTTATTCAGCATTTGGTATTGGAATACAAACTCGTTTTTGTCGTTGAGTTTGTAGTTCAGTTTGGCATCAAAATTTGACATCGGTTGTTTTGTGATTGAATTGGAATAGGTAAATGTTCCGTTCCATTTGTTTTTTCTGTAGTCATATTGTCCGCCAACTGTACTGATTTCGTTACTTAAAGCACTCGGAATTATACCAGAATCTAAAATCAATATTTTATCATAGTAATAATTGAATCGGAAATCTTCGACAAAGAATTGGAATTTTCCGAGTAGTGAATTTTCGTAAATGGCGCCAACTTTATTATACATTCGGTTATAACGCGTGTGGTCGTTTATGTTTGATGAAACATAAGAATCTCCGAAACGTTTAACAATGGTATTTCCAACTGTTGATGGCACTGTTTTTTGATTGTATTCAAAAAATTTATTTTCGTAATTGAATTGGTGTGTTATGTATAGATTGTTGTCTCCTTCTTTGCTGTTAATCCTGAAATTATGATCGAAGAAAGTTCGTTTTCCTTTCATAAAAGATTTAGCATCTTTTAAGTAAACTTCGAGTCGGGCACGATTTGAAAAGGCGCCATCTTCGCTTTCAAAATCTTCAATGGTGGTAATTCCGCCATTTTCTCCATTCAGAAAATCCTGTCCGGTGAAATGGAAATTCAGATAATATCTTTTGTTTAAAGTATTGTAGCTTGAAGTGAACCTAAAATTTCCTGTGCTTGACAGTTGGTTGATGTATTTCCCCAGAGAACGCAATCCTTTGAAGGCAACCGACATATTAAATCGTTCGGAAGTATTAACCGTAATAAAGGCATCGACTGATTGCCCTTGTTCCATTACTGTTTTGAAATACAACTCGGTAACCGGTGTTGCTACAGAATAGTATTTAATATCCTTTACTCCAAGATAATTGAATTGTTTTCCTGAGAAACCAATTTCGGGAAACGAATAAAAATCTTTCATTCCGAAATCGAGAACTGCATAGGTATGACCTTCGTTGGCAAAAGGCAGAAGTCCAAAAATATCTTTTCGCAAGTAGTTGTATTGGTATTCCTTTTTGATGGTTAAAGAGGTATCAACATAGGTAGTATCTCTTTGCAATGTTATAATTCTGTATTGGTCGAAGGTTCCTTTCTTAATTAATGCCGGTTTACTCTTTTTAGAATTTAAAGAATCATTAGTTGACCCAACGCTCATTTGCAAATTTCTACCTTGTGAAAAAACAGTAATTGAAAAAAGAAGAAAACTGTACAAAAAAAAATTTCTCATTACGCTTGCTAAAGTAGGCAAATGTAATGAGAAATTAAGGACAATAAAACGAATCAAAAGTAAAAGATTATTTTTTCACAATCTTTTCTACGAAACTACCGTTTTCGGTAATTAAATTTAACATATATACTCCTTTTATTAACATAGAAGTATCAATAGTAAAGTTGCTTTGATTGGTTAATTTTTCTGATTTTATCAATCTGCCTTGAATGTCGAACAGTTGATATTTCGTAATATTATTAGCATTAGTAACATGCAGCAAATCATTAACAGGGTTAGGGTAAACTAAAATTTGCTCTCTTGAAAAATCGTTATTAGCAAGATCTACTTGATCAAAGCCTGAAACTATTAAACTATAGTTTTGAAATCCGCCATCTAAAGTCCCTTTGTGTGTAACTTGTATTGTATAAGTTCCTACTGCATTTTCAACTTCAACTTTCTCAACATTGTCCACGGTGTTATCTCCTTTAATAGCACCTGAGTTAATTGAATTTAAATCTAGCTTCCATGGTAAAGAGACTTCGGTATCTTTTATTATTCTCAAATCCAAATCATTAATTAAAGCAGGGCTTGGAGAATTCAATTGGTTGTTTTTAGGAGTACCCGGAACATCTGTCCAACATATAGTTGCTTTTAGTGTTTGTGGATTTGTAACAATAACATTAACCGTATAGGTGCTACTTTGATCTAAGTTTAATTCACTAACAATAGCGGTAGGTGTTGCGCTATTTGCGTTAGTAATTGCTAATGCTGATTCACGGGTATTTAATAAACCCCATCCAAAACGAACATCCGGACCAATTGAGTTTGAATCATCAAAAGCAGTATGGCAAACCAACCCTTTTAAGGTAGCCGATTTCATATAAGAAGCATGTAAATTATTATAATGCTGTTGTAATAAAATTAGAGAACCCGCTACACTAGGAGATGCCATCGATGTTCCTGATAAAGTAGCATAACTTGTGGTAGTTTCATTGCTTGAAGAATAAAGATTAGTTCCATCAGCAGCTATATCCGGTTTAATTCTACCATCATCGGATGGACCTTGGCTACTTGAACTATTGATTACCAAATTAGTTAAAGTTCCATTAAATTGGTTAACTGTTGGATTAGCATTAGCAACAACTAAATTATTTTTACTGTTTTTTTCACCTGTTAATTTATCTATTCCCGGGTACAAGCCATTTGAATACGATTCATTGCCAGAATTTCCTGCGGACATAACAGTTAAATAGTAAGGTAAGGTATAACTAATTTGATCCCATTGAGCAGCATCAGTATTGTAACAACCCATGTACCAATCGCCTACCTGTTGGTCTCCATTATCGTTAAAAATTGGGACACCGTAAGAATGATTAGAAATCAACAAACCATTATTAGCAGCTTCACTAGAAACTTCAGACTCATCATTTGTCCAATTATAAGAAGCCAAATTAGCTTCATATGCCATTCCTCTGGCACTTGTAGCAACACCTTTTGCGCCAACAGTTCCTACAACATGTGATGCATGTTGATCTGCAGCGGGTATAGGAGTAGAAGTATCCGGAGTAGTCACTCTGGAAACTGTCCCATTCATAAACTCTTGGTGATTTTTTAGGGCATAACCACCATCCCATATGCCAACTTTCATTCCAAGACCGGTAAGGCTTAAACCTAAATTACCACCCGGATAAAGCGTATTGGTTTTGGAAGCCATAGCGCTTAATCTATTATCTGTTGCTGTATAAACTGGTTTATTATCGATTACATCAATTAATAAATATTTTGTGCCATTCGCAACATATTCTCTCTTTGCAGCTAAATTAGAATCTAAATAGTTTCTTATTTTTTCCTCACGAAGGTTTTTTAAACTTAAAATATTCTCATTTAATTGATTAATTCTGTTTATATCGTATGATTTTTTAATTAAATCTATTTCTGCTTTAGTTTGAGAAAAACAAGAGATAGTTGATATTAAAAAAAACAAAATTGTTTTTTTCATAAAGTTTGTATTTTTTATTTGTAGTAGTTAATAATTTTTCAAAAGTAGAAAAAAAGTAGCAATAACAGTTAATTAAATAAAAAAAACCGAAACGTAAAGTTTCGGTTTTTTATAAAACATAATTTTATTTATGGAAGAGTAAAAGTAGTTTCTTGTAAGAAACCAAAATCTCCACCACCTGAAGCTAATACAGTAGTACCTAATTTAACAGTATAGGTACCTGAAACAGTTGCGCTTGTATACATACCATCTCCGTAATCATCATAAATGGTAAAAGTATATTGCCCACCTGGCAAACAGTAATTAGGTGATGTGAAAGTACTTTGATCAGCAAAACCTAATGCAGCATACCCAGTGATTGCATCACCAGCAGCATTAAAACCACCTGAAGCAATTACATTCATAGAAGCGTCACGCAAATCCCATGCAGTTTCCTCTGGGTAATTATCAAATTTAATGCTTACAACAACTTTATTAAAGTCACATCTTTCTTCAACATTGTAGGTTATTTTACCTGTATTAACAACGTTAACATAATTTACTGGTATTGATGATCCAGCTTCATAAACAGGCGTTGTTGTAAAAGAATTTATTCCAACATCTACACCTACTTCTTGTCCTAAACCAACAACAAGTTTCTTTCCAGCACCAATGTTTGTACCTGTAATTCCTACAGTAAATGTTCCAACCAATTCACCAGCTGGAATAGTTACTGTAGCAGGCACAGTATAATAACTAGCATCAAGCGTAGTAGCTGGTGTTGCTGGAGTTCCGGATAAAGTCATGTCTACAACAAGTGCAAAAGTTCTGTCAACACTAGATGCATAAGTAACATATACCTTTGATTCAGTTGTTATTGATTCATTAGGATAAAGGCTAAAAGTTTTTGATGATGGCACTTCTAAAGAAACATAATTATAATTCTTCAACGTACTACCAGTACCTTCATCCTCACAGCTTACTAATACTATTGAAAGCATTAAGAAAGCAACAAATAAAAAATTATTTTTTAAATTTTTCATAATCTACTTTTAAAATTAAAAATTAGTTCTGTCCAGTAATCGCTGGATTATTAAGTATTTCGGATTGAGGTATTTGAAATGACATTTCATCACTGTCAAATGCAAACGATTGACCTGAACGGAAAACATGATTTGTACCACGAGTTACAGTTGCTTCATTACGTTTCATAGCTAAATACGACTTACCTTCACCCCACATTTCAATTCGGGTATTCAAGTAAATAGCATCTTTTAAAGCTTGACCGCTCAAAGGATCTACATACGCATCAGCAGCTGCCGCACCACCAGCAAAACGGATAGTCATAAGGTCTTTTAATCTATTTTTTGCAGTAGCTTCATCACCAGTTTTTGCTGAAGCTTCAGCACTTAGTAAATAAAACTCATCAAATCTCATAAAAATAAGATCCGTTGTGATTATATATTGCTGACCAGCAACTCTTGCAGGATCAAAAAACTTATTAATTGGCATTCTGTTAGTAGTACCAGAAGTACCAAATTGGGTTCTTCTAATATCACCTGTTGGTATAGCAGCTAATAAACCGGTATCAATAGACTTTCTATCTCCTGCCCAGGCATAACTATAGGTAAAATAATCAATTTGTCCCCACCAATCTACTAATTGATGACCTAATTCTTCAGTCAAATCAAATCCCCACATCCATGAAGGAGTGTTAACATCATTAAACCCAGATCCTGCTCCCGGAAATGCAAGTTGTCCTCTTGTAGTCAATGTATAACCACTATTATTAATAATGTCTTCAGAAGTAACTTTAGCCTGCGCATAATTACCTTGTGCAGCATAAGTATAAGCTAAAAGTCCTTTTGCCACCCATGGATCAATTTTATCTTTTGTAGGACGAGTATAATCACTCAACAAGTCTATTGACTGCAACAAATCACTTTCTATTAAAGCATAAATTTGAGATGCAGGAACTTTTGCTAAATTATCATTTTCATCACCAACATAATATGGTAAAATCGGTTGTGATAAATCATTCGTACGTTGAAAAATTTGTGCCAAATAAAAATAGGCATAAGCTCTCAATGCTTTAGCTTGAGCATATATATGACGCGTTTCAGTAGATGCCGGCACGGCGTCATTACCACCCAACTGGTTAATAATTTCATTAGAAGTACTAATAACTTTATAATAGTAAGTCCAAATAATAGTATTTTCTTGTCGAGTAAAATCAACAGGAGAAATTAAATTAGCTACATTCTGATACCATCCATAAGAGTTTGATGAAAGAGCCATATCTGAAGATAACATATCCAACCAAATATCAACTCCTTTCTGACCTAAATCATAATGACGACCTGTACCAACAACACCTCCTGGCTCAATTACGAAATTATACAAACCATCCAGACCTCCTTGCACAATGCCAGGATTAAGCTCTGCCGCTGCAGCAACTTCTTCACCTGTCAAAACTCTTGTATCTCTTACAGGATTAAGAAAATCTTCACTACAACCTACTCCTAAAAATGAAGTAGCAATTAATAAGTAAACTAAACTTTTTTTCATATTTATTTTTTTTTAGAATTCAACTCTTGCTCCAAAACTAAATGTAGTCATTGGAATATAACCACCTATACCACTAGTACTTGTGAAAGTTTGAGGATTAAATCCTTTTCTTGCACTAAAAAGGGCTAAATTATCACCAGATATATATACGTTCAATTTTGAAAGCCCTAACCTATCAGTATAACTTTTTGCAAGTGTATATCCAAGTCTTGCATTGTTAAATGCAATATAATCTGATTTAATTAAAAAACGTGTGGATTGTGCACTTGAATAAGTATCTTCAGTCGTTAATCCTGCAGACATACGAGGCACATTGGTAATATCACCTGGTTGCTGCCATCTGTTACGTATATCAACATGATAGTTATTTGAGCCAATTTGGTCTCCAGTCTGCATTAATTGTGCATACCCATTGTCATAAGCATACCCGCCAAAACTATAACCAAACTGAGTGGTAAGATCAAAATTTCTATAACTTGCATTTATACGGAATGCACCTCTAACTTTAGGTATAGCAGATTTTCCAGTAAATTTTTGTGTAGCTATAGATGAATTATTAGTTAATGTTTTCTCAACATTAGCATCTGGATTTTTAGCAAGATAATCAGTGTAATTTGAAATTGCCACATCACCATTATTAAAAACCCCATCATCATTAACATCATTATAATACAAATTATACAATCCTAATCCTGTTGCCGGATCAACTCCTACCCATTCTCTCATATAGAATTCATATAAAGAATGACCTTTAACCAAAGCTGCAAGACCTGTATTTGGATCAAATTGGAATATTTTTTCTTCACCTGTAATATAATCATTAGGCATATCCACCATTTTACTTTTCAACATTTCTCCATTAACACCTACTGCTAATTTAAAAGCTTCAGGTTTATCACCTTTCAATACTTGATAATTAATATCAAATTCTAAACCACTATTTTGTAATTTTCCACTATTAAACTGTATATTGGTGTATCCTGAAGAAGGAGGAAGTGCATTATCGAAAAATAAATTTGTAGTATTTTTAACGTAATAATCAACATCTAAATTTAAACGATCAAACCATGAAGATTCAAAACCAACTTGTGCAATTTTTGATGTCTCCCAAGTAAGATTAGGATTAGGACGAGTAGCATTTGGCGCATATAAAATTCCTCCTGTAAGCGGTGTAATATTGTAAATACGGAAACCATATTGAAAAGCTGTTCCTTGATCACCAATAACACCATAACTCGCTTTTAATTTTAAGTAATCGATAAAACTTGCTTTCTCAAGAAAACTTTCTTTAGAAACAACCCAACCTAATCCAACCGATCCAAAAGTACCCCATTTGTCATTAATAAAACGAGAAGAACCATCTCTACGAGCAGATGCTGTCAAGAAATATTTTTGTTGATAGTTGTAGTTTAACTGAGCAAAATAACTTTCAAGTGTCCAACCTAATTTATAGTGTGTTGGAGTACCAAATAATGTAGTATATTGATAAAGTGTCTCAGCCATTGGAATCACCGCTCCGGTTGCTCCGGTTGCTAATCTATCTTGTCTGAACTCTGTAGATTCATGCGCTACAAAAGCTTCTACCCTATGTTTATTGGCAAAAGTTTTATTAAAACGCAACAATTGTAAAAAGTTCTGATTAGTAGATTTAATATTATCTAAAAACAATGCACCATCACTACCTGCATTTTGACCATAAAAAGGGTTGCTAACACTTAATCCTTCATTCATTTCATATTGACCACTATAACGTGTTTCAAAATGTAACGCATCAGTTATTTTGATATCAGTATTAAAATTACCCAAAAATGTAGTTGCATCTGTTTGCTCTTTATTCAAAGTAGCTTCTGCAATTCCATTTGAGTTATTAAGAAACCTTCTTACAGGATTCCCGTTATCACCATTACCAAAATCAAACTGATAACCTCCGAAATATGGATCTGCAACTAGATTTCCACTTGCATCTCTCAAATATGGATCATAAATTGGAGGTGCTCCAACAGTGTATGAAAACAAGTTTACAGAAGTAGCTTGGTCCGCACCGTCTGTTTGTAAATATCTACCACCTGAATAAGAAATGCTACCACCTATTTTGAACCAATCATTAACATTGCTTTCTAAATTTAAACGAGTAGTATATCGTTTGTAACTCGAATTTATTGCCGCACCTTTATCATCTAAATAACCAAATGAAGTTGCATATTTAGTTTTATCATTTCCACCACTAAACTGAACGTTTGCCTCGCTTCTCAACCCAGTACCAAAAGCAGTATCTTTCCATGACGTTGGCGTGTATCTACGAGAAACACCACTGGCTACTTGTCCTGTCGCAGGATCAATGACTTGGTCTCCAGGAACATCCCACATATTATACGCGGGATCAAGACCTATTGCATTCGAACTGTCAAACAAATTAGTGCTTGCATATGCATTCGGATTTGGATTACCACTTAAAAAAGCATTTTGTCTCAACTCACTCCAAGCAAGACCTATATATTCTTCAGGAGAAGTAAGCACTTCGTAATTTGGCAATCTAAAGCTATTAACACTTGTTCTTACATCAACCGAAACCACCGATTTACCTGCCTTACCTTGCTTTGTTGTTATCAAAATAACTCCATTAGCACCTCGAGAACCATAAATTGACGTGGCAGCAGCATCTTTCAAAACTGTAATATTGGCTATATCTTCAGGATTAATTGCCGAAATATCACTACTGTACGGAGCCCCATCAACAACATACAATGGCGAACGATTTCCATTTATCGAACCAAAACCACGAATACGAATTGTCGCATCAGCACCCGGCGCTCCACTTCCTGTTATAACGTTAACACCGGCAACCTCACCACGTAATGCTTGAGAAACATTTGAAACTGTTTTGGCTTCAATATTTTCAACTTTAATTTTTGTTGCTGTTCCAGTGTAAGCTTCTTTTGTTGTTGTACCATAACCTACAACTACAACTTCCTGTAACTCTACTCCTTCACTTAAAACAACATTGTAACTGTTGGCAGCACCAACAGTAACCGATTTTTTACTGTAACCAGTAAAAGATGCTTCTAAAACATCTCCTGCTTTTGCTTTGATGGTAAATTTACCGTCAAAATCTGTTTGTGTGCTGTTTTTTGTTCCTTTAACAACAACATTAGCACCCGGTAATGGTCCAGTTTTATCTGAAACTACACCTGTTACAGTTTTCTCTTGTGCAAACGAAAACTGCATTGATAACGCTAACAATAGCGTAAAAATCCATTTGAACTTCGATCTCATATTATTTTTATTTGAGTTAGTTATTCTGCAAACTTCTTAATTATTTCTTAATTAACCAAATATTAACAGTAAATAATCATTTTTAAAATGTGTTAAATATTTTACCTATTTATCTAACTCTAGAGTATGATACAAATGTTTTTGATGGGTTGCGTCATTTTCTATATTTTTGTTAAAAAAAAATTTAAATGCTTCAATTTAAGTTCTCAGATTTTGATATGGAATGCGGAACTGACGAAGCCGGCAGAGGATGCCTTGCAGGGCCTGTCACCGCTGCTGCAATAATTCTTCCAGATGGCTTTGAGTTGAAATTATTGAATGATTCAAAACAGCTTTCTGAGAAAATACGTGAAGAGCTAAAACCATTAATAGAAAGTAATGCTATTAGTTTTTCGGTAACGCATTTGGATTCAGGTGTCATTGACAAAATAAATATTTTAAACGCCTCTATAAAAGCCATGCATGATTGCATTGAAAAACTAAATCCTATACCTAATTATATTATAGTAGACGGAAACCGTTTTAAACCCATTAACAACATTCCCTATTCCACAATAATAAAAGGAGACTCAAAGTATATGAGTATTGCTGCAGCTTCGGTTTTAGCAAAAACCTACAGAGATGAATATATGGATAGAATCCATGAAGAATTTCCAATGTTCAACTGGAAGAAAAATAAAGGCTACCCAACATTAGAACATAGAGAAGCCATTAGAAAATACGGCACAACCAAATACCACCGAATGTCGTTTCGCTTATTGCCTGAACAATTAAAGTTGGAGTTTTAGAATCCTATATAAAGGTAGAATCGAAAAGTTTAGAAAAATGTCTTGTTATCTTTTCTTTTACTTCTTCTTCATTGACGGTTTGTCCAAGTTCAACATGCATCGATGTAACCGCTTTCCCTTTAATACCACACGGAATGATATTGTCAAAATAACCAAGATTTGCATTTACATTTAAAGCAAAGCCATGCATCGTTACCCAACGACTGGCACGAACTCCCATAGCACAAATTTTTCGGGCAAACGGCGTTCCTACATCTAGCCAAACTCCGGTTTCACCTTCACTCCTTGTACCTATTATATTGTATTCTGCCAAAGCCAATATTATTACCTCTTCCAGGAAGCGTAAATATTTATGGATGTCAGTAAAGAAATTTTCTAAATCAAGAATAGGATAACCTACAATTTGTCCCGGGCCGTGATAAGTAATATCGCCACCGCGATTGATTTTATAAAAGGTAGCTCCTTTTGTTTCCAATTGTTTTTCGGATAAAAGCAGATTACTCATATCGCCACTTTTACCTAAAGTATATACGTGTGGATGTTCGACAAACAGAAAATGATTTGGCGTTTCAATTTCGGGGAAAGTTCTTTTTTGGAGTTTCAAATCCACTATATGCTTAAAAAGTTCTTCCTGGTAATCCCAAGTTTCTTTGTAATCCCGATTCCCTAAATCCTGTAGTTGAATTTCTTTGTTCATTATTTGAATAGCAAAGCGCAAAGTTACAAAGTTTATAAGTTAACCCGACGTTAATCTTTTAGCCCCGATTGGAGCAGTCTCGTCTTTTGGGACGAGACGCGGAAAGCGGGAATATGGACAACTGATAAAGCCCAATCCTTTCGCTCCTAATTTCAAAACCACTTTGAAACTTTGCCACTTATCCCTATATTTGCACGCTTAAATACAATACTATGCAACTTTCAGAACAAGAAATCATTAGAAGAGACAAATTAAAATCTCTTCGCGAATTGGGAATCAACCCTTATCCTGCAGATTTATTTCCTGTAAACCATACTTCCAAACAGGTTAAGGAAAATTTTGAAGAAAGTAAGAAGGTTATTGTTGCCGGTCGTTTGATGAGTGTGAGAGATCAGGGGAAAGCTTGTTTTGCCGAATTGCAGGATAGCGAAGGCAGAATACAGTTGTATTTAAACCGCGATGTAATTTGTCCCGAAGAAGATAAAACCCTATACAATCAGGTTTTTAAAAAACTGACCGACTTAGGAGATTTCATTGGTATTGAAGGTGAATTATTTACTACACAAGTTGGCGCCAAATGTATACGCGTAGATAAATTTACTTTTTTAAGCAAAACATTGCGTCCATTACCATTGCCAAAAACGGATGAGGCTGGAAAAGTTCATGACGCTTTTAATGATGCTGAATTGCGTTACCGTATGCGTTATGTTGATTTAGTTGTAAATCCGCATGTGAAAGAAGTTTTTATGAAAAGAACAAAACTGTTCACTGCCATGAGAACCTTTTTTAACAATGCCGGTTATATGGAAGTTGAAACTCCGGTTTTACAATCTATTCCGGGTGGAGCTGCTGCGCGTCCATTTATCACACATCACAATAGTCTTGATATTCCTTTGTATATGAGAATTGCAAACGAATTGTATCTGAAAAGATTAATCGTTGGCGGATTTGATGGCGTGTATGAGTTTTCTAAAAACTTCAGAAACGAAGGAATGGACAGAACGCACAATCCGGAATTTACTGCAATGGAAATATATGTAGCCTACAAAGACTACAACTGGATGATGGAAATGACCGAAAACCTTTTGGAATATTGTGCCAACGAAGTCAACGGAACTACCGAAGCAACTTTTGGCGAACACAAAGTAAACTTCAAAGCGCCATATGCAAGAGTTACGATGACCGATGCTATCAAACAATTTACAGGTTTTGATATTTCGGGCAAAACTGAAGCCGAACTTTTTGAAGCTGCCAAATCGATGCATATTGAAGTGGATGAAACTATGGGTAAAGGAAAACTGATTGATGAGATTTTCGGCGCCAAATGTGAAGGCAACTTTATTCAGCCAACCTTTATTACCGATTATCCAAAAGAAATGTCGCCGCTGTGTAAAGAACACAGAGACAATCCAGATTTGACAGAGCGTTTTGAGTTGATGGTTTGCGGTAAAGAAATCGCAAACGCTTATTCCGAATTGAATGACCCAATTGACCAACGAGGTCGTTTTGAAGCACAAATGGCTTTAGCAGAAAAAGGCGATGATGAAGCCAATGGAATTATAGATGAAGATTTCTTAAGAGCATTAGAATACGGAATGCCACCAACTTCCGGATTAGGAATTGGAATGGACCGATTAATTATGTTTTTGACCAACAATCCGTCTATTCAGGAAGTACTTTTCTTCCCGCAAATGCGACCGGAGAAAAAGCAGTTAGAATTAACCGATGACGAAAAGCTAATTATTGGTTTACTAAAAACAGAAAACAATCAACCGATAGCACAACTCAAAGACAAATCGGCTTTAAGCGGAAAAAAATGGGACGCAGCCATGAAAGGTTTAGCAAAACACGGCTTAACCAAAGTAGCTGTTGATGGCGAAAACAAGACAGTGGTTTTGAATTAAAATAAAAAAGAACTCAAATGAGTTCTTTTTTTATAAAATTTAGTTAACCATTAAACCTTTTAAAAACCAAGTCGTCCTATCGGCACATTAATTAAAAAACATATAAAAATGAAAAAAGTAATTGTAGCCGCATTATTAGTTGTTGGAATAACAGCATTTGCTCAGGAAAAAGATGGAAGAAGAGCCGGAAGAGAAAAATTAACTTCAGAACAAAAGGTTGATCTTCAAGTAAAAAAACTAACCAAAGACTTAGACTTAAACGAAAAACAAGCAAAAGAAGTTAGAGCTTTAGTAACTACAGAAGTAGCCAAAAGAGAAGCTAAAAAAGCTGAAATACAAGAGCTGAAAACCAAAAAAAGAGAAGAAATGAAAGCGCAAAGAGAAGCGGATCAAGCTGCTATAAGTTCAGACATGAAAAAAATATTAACTGCTGACCAGTATGCTAAATGGGAGAAAAATCGTGAAGAAAGAAAAGCTAACATGAAAGAAAAGCTGGCAGAAAGAAAAGAAAAAAGAAAATCAAAAAGTCTTCCTGAAAGTAAATAAAAAATAAATTTTGAGTTTACGTCAAAATAAGTTAGTTTTGAACTTATTAATTCAACTAAAATTTACACAATGAAAAAATTAATTGCTGCTTTAACATTGATGTTAGCATTCTCAATAAATGCAAATGCGCAAGACAAAGATGCACCTTCGGCATATGATCTAGGAAAAAAACAAGCTGCTGAGTTATCTGAATTTTTAGGATTAGACGAAACTCAAAATGAAAATTTCGCAAGACTTTTTGAACAAAAGATCACTATTCTTGATAACAAAAACTTAACTCAGGAAAGAAAAGATGAGTTTTCAAGAGTTATTGAATCAAAAATAAGAGGAACTTTAGATCCAAAACAAATGGATAAATTAGAAAAAAACACAGTGTTGTTTCAAAAACTAATACACTAATTTATTTTCATTAATAATAAAAAGGTCCCGATTTTATCGGGACCTTTTTATTTAAAGACTTTTTGAAACTTTATCAATAGCGGCTATAGTAAAATCTAAATCTTCATAGGTCAAAGCATCGGTAATAAACCAGGTTTCATAAGCTGAAGGTGCAATATAAACCCCTTCATTTAATAAGCCGTGGAAGAACTTTTTAAAGGTTTCGTTATCGCCGTTTTTTGCCGTGTTAAAATCATAAACAGGATTTGCATCAAAATGAACCGAAATCATGGAACCTACTCTATTGATAGTAAACACAATATTATTGGCCGTTAGCACTTTCTCAATTCCTTGGTGCAGATAAGCCGTCTTTTCCTCTAATCGTTTAAAAATATCAGCATCACTGTTTAATGTTTGAAGCATGGTAAATCCGGCTGCCATTGCCAATGGGTTTCCTGACAAAGTTCCAGCCTGATAAACCGGACCAAGTGGGGACAAATAATTCATGATTTCATTTCGGGCAGCAAAAGCGCCAACAGGTAAACCGCCTCCGATAACTTTACCAAAACAAACAATATCGGCTTTGACATCAAACAATTCCTGAACTCCTCCTTTTGCCAATCGGAAACCGGTCATTACTTCATCAAAAATCAATAAGGTATTGTTCTCGTCACAAAGTTGTCTTAACGATTGCAAAAAGCCTTCTCTTGGTGGCACACAACCCATATTTCCGGCAACAGGCTCAATAATAATAGCGGCGATTTCATTTTTATTGGCGTTGAATAATGCTTTTACATTTTCTAAATCATTAAATCCTGCAAGCAATGTGTCTTTTGCTGTTCCCTGAGTAACTCCGGGTGAATTTGGCGTTCCAAATGTACTAGCGCCACTTCCGGCCTGGATTAAAAAAGAATCCGAATGTCCGTGATAACAACCTGCAAATTTTATGATTTTATCTCTCTTGGTAAAACCTCTTGCCAAACGAATAGCACTCATGCAAGCTTCTGTTCCCGAGTTCACAAAACGGATTTTATCAATATTTGGCACCATCGAAACGGCTAGTTCCGCAATCTTTGTTTCTAATTCAGTTGGCATTCCAAATGATGTACCCTTTTTTGCTTTTTCTATAATGGCATCTACAACCGGTTGAAAAGCATGGCCTAAAATCATTGGTCCCCATGAATTGATATAGTCAATTAATCGGTTGTCGTCTTCATCGTAGAGATAAGCTCCTTTGGCACTTTTGGCAAAAATGGGTGTTCCGCCAACACCTTTAAAGGCTCTCACGGGCGAATTTACGCCACCTGGAATAACTTTTTCAGCTTCAGCAAATAACTGACTGCTTCTTTGATAAATCATATTTGAAATGTGGATTTTATATTTAAAATTATTTGACAATTACAGTTTGTCCGAGAGAAATAGTATTGTCTGTTAGGTTATTTTTCCTCTTCAATTCATCAATTGAAATATTGAATTTTTTTGAAATCGAATACAATGAATCGCCTTTGACAACTGTATATTTTTGAACATTACCATTATCGGCAATTGGCTTAGTCACAACCGGAACATACTCTTTTCCTAAAACCTCTGCATCAAATCGTCCCAATTGATACTTCTCGATTAAACCAATTAGTTTGTCCGGATATTTTGAATCGGTTGCATAACCAGCCGCTTTTAAGCCATAAGCCCAACTTCTGTAATCATCTTTTTGAAACTCAAACAACTCAGCATATCTTGGTCTGCTCGTTAAAAAATAAGAATGGTCTTTGAAAGATTCACTTGGTTGATTGTACTTTCGGAAACATTCATTCTCTTCATCATCCGTATATTTTATACTTGGCCCTGTCCATTCTTTATGGCATTTAATTCCAAAATGATTGTTTGCCTGAACGCTCAACGGACCTGTTCCTGCACCTGATTCTAATATGGCCTGACCTAAAGTAATACTGGCTGGAATTCCTGTTCTGACCATATTTTCTTTGGCAACGCTTTTATAATTTTCGATATAAGACAAAACCATTTCGGTAGTTACCTTAACTCTCGTAGTTGCCTCTAAAACTTCAGTAGCATTTGAATAATTGGGAACCGTTGGCGAATCTTTTTTAGTAATTGCCACAGGATTTTTCACTGTTGCCGGTCTGTAAATTGGCTTTCTGACTCTTTGCACAATCGGAGTTTCTGACTTTCTTGGATCGGGTTTTGTAGTTCTGACAACTGCGTGATTTGCGCTACATGAAACAACAAAAATCATTAGTAGTAGTAAAAGGGCTTTCTTAATCATAAACGTTAATTTGTAATTGGTTTTTTTGTTTTAATAAAATATTCATACCGGCTATACCTTGTAAACCGCCAGTATGGATAACCAGTATTTTTGAGTTCTCCGGAAAATAATTTTTATCAATTAAATCCATAACGCCAAACATCATTTTACCGGTGTAAATTGGATCTAATGGAACTTTATGTTTTTGATAAAACTCGTTAATAAAAACTATTAATTCATCCGAAACTTTGGCATAACCTGCAAAATGATAATCTTCAATTAAATTCCAGTTTGACTTGCGAACAAATTTACAAATATCTTCTCTTAAAAAGTCACCCTTTAATGCCGGAAAACCTAAAACTTGTTGACCATTTTTTGAACAATTTATCAGTCCCGAAATGGTGCCACCGGTCCCAACAGCGCAGCAAATATAATCGAACTTTTTATCGGTTTTTGTTAAAATTTCTTCGCATCCTTTTACCGCTAAATCATTGGTTCCGCCTTCCGGAATTAAATAAAAATCGCCAAATTTTTCTGTTAGTTGTTGAATGAATTCCGGGTTACTTTTTTCTCTGTAAATTGATCTGCCCACGAACTCAAATACCATTCCGAAATCTTGGGCTTTTTGCAAAGTTGGGTTTTCAGAAATTTTATCTTGCAGTTCTTCTCCGCGAATTATTCCTATAGTTTTAAATCCCTGCTCTTTTCCTGCAGCAGCTACTGCCAAAATATGATTTGAAAAAGCGCCTCCAAAAGTCAAAAGTGTTTGTTTACTTTCGCTTTTGGCTTGAGCCAGATTGTACTTTAATTTTCTGAATTTATTTCCTGAAATACGAGGATGAAGTAAGTCTTCCCGTTTTATATAAAGCGAGACATTCGTATTTTCTAAATGGATTTTTTGATTGATACTTTCCAAAAAAAATATTTTTCCAAAAGTAGTTTATTGTGGCAATATGAAGACTAAAAATTTTATCACCTGCTTGTTTTATTAACTAGCTACTGAAAATACCTGAATGCCACTGGCAGTCCTCCTCTTAATATCAAACATAAAAAAAAGCGATTATAAATCGCTTTTTTAAAATACTATTAATTAGATGATACTATAATTTTTTGGCCACTACTTTTTCCATCGCTAGTCTGCGTTTTAACTAAATAAATCCCGTCGCTCAAAGAAGCTGTAGAAAATTCATAACTGCTTGCAGAACCTAAATCTACTTTGTTAAATAACAATTTACCTGTTATATCAAACAGTGTAACCGACTTGATTTCTAAAGAATTAGGATTAGAAACGGTCAATAATTGATTGGCATTGTTTTGAAAAACAATTATATTTTCTCTTGTTGGATTAGAAACCGACAAGGCATCGTTTCTAAATGTAATTTCAAATCGATCGCTATGCGTTCCTTCCGGTAAAACAAATTCATATTCAGCATTTTTTATATCGTGATATAAATCAGTTACTTTATCGTATAAATAAATGTTCTCCGCTTGATCAAAATTTATGATTTCTGCCACAGTAATCTTGAAAGAAGCATTATTGGTAGCTTTAAAAGTCACCGGTAATCTTTTGTTTTCATCAAATTGAATTACTGAAATGACATAGTCTTTCTCATTTAATAAAAAATTCATATCCAATGTTGTGTTATCAGGGTTTTCCGCATCTTTTGCATGATCAACACCATCTGTAGCTTCACTATCAAAAGCCAAAACAACTTGCTTAATCGCCTGACTATTTAATAAGGTATTAAACCTAATCTGAGGCACTTCCGCTGTTGAAACTGTGGTATAATCAAAACCTGAAACTGACATGATAGCTGGTAAGAAACCGCCATTATCATTTTCAGTGCGCGAATCAGGTAAGTTTCTTTCAAAAACTGAAGTTGAAACATTTTCTTTCTGAAAGACTCTATACGAATTTTTCATAGTAACGGTTGTTCCGGAAGCATTACCCTTAATCATAAACCCCTGTCCTACCGGACAAAACATTCTTGCATAACTATTGTTCGGAGAAGACTCTGTTAACGGCAATAGATTTCCTGATATGTCATAAGAATAAAATTTCGCAGGAACATATATTCCGGTTCCTCCTCTTGAAACTGGAGAAAATGTTCCATAACCACCTCTATAGGCTAGTAAGGCATGGGAAGCTACCGTTTTATCATGCTCCCAAAAATAAGCAATACCAGTGCTATTAGTTGCATCAGTTAAAAACGCTGACAAATCAATGGCAGAAGGATAAGGATTCCCTGTTAAAGTAAAATTATCATTAGCTACTGTAATGGTTATATCACCATCATTTGGTTTCCCTCTAAAGTCATAGCGTTGTTTACTACCCGGATTATTTACAGCAGTTTCTCCAACATCCGTTGCATCAGAACCACTGGTTCCTTTCATGGTAAATCCTTGACCGGCAGCTATATTTGATGTACTATAAGAATGTGACCAACCCGCATAATCAGGCATCGCTAAAAATCTAAAAATCCAATAATTAGATATTGTCAGTGCTCCTGCAGCGGAAGATCCATTATAACCGGTTGTAATTGTAGCCGCAGTACTTGCTGCATTTGTCGTTGGTACATGTAACATGGTTATTCCAAAATTTTCGTTACCAACACCGGAAGATGCATTTCCTACCGGTGAACACCAATAGTTGTAAGCATAATTGTTAGAGGTTCCTTCCTGAAAAACCGATAATTTGCCTGCACCGGTATTGGTAGAGGTTGTTGCTGTCCCTTGTATAAACTGACCTTCATTTCTCAAATAGAAATTACTGTTGGTATCGAGTTCTAAGTTGCCTTTTGCGAAAATTACAGCTCCTTTGTCAAAAATATAGCTGCCATTCTTCACGTACAACTGTCCAACAACTGAGTTTACGAAAAATAAAACGCTAAGTGTAAATAAAGTTGTTTTCATTGTTAAATGTTTAATTTCCAAATATACAAAAATATCTTTTCAAAATCATAACACATTGATTACATTTAATTTGTAATCCACATCAAATAAATTTCAAAAAACTCCAAAAAGTCCTTTGCTTTAAATAATCCAGTTGCTTTTCATTTGCATAAGCTTCCTTTTCAAAGGAGATGTTTCTGTAAGCGCTATCCCTGTCTTTACTGATAATCCATCTAACCAAAAACTCAATTCCATACCAAATAAAAAAAGGCAAAACCAACAACTCAATCTGCTGGCGAATATGAATCTTCTCATGGTTAACCAAAATCAAATTTTGCTTTAAATCATGCTCAGAAACAACAATAAACGGAAACAAAGTTATCCCTCGAAAACCTTTTGGAATTAAATATTTCGAAACGATTACAACCATTTTAGTTTAATGCTTTAAATTTGCAGCTATGAACGAGCAAAATAATGAAAATAATTTAATCGAAGGCGAAGATTTCTATTTCACACCCGAAGGTTATAAATGTTTCACCGAAAAATACCATCTTAAGCGTGGCTATTGCTGCCGAAGTGGTTGCCGTCATTGTCCATACGGATTCGATAAAAAAACAGGAACTATAAAAAAGTAAACAGTGATTAGTCACAGTATTCAGTAAATAAATTAGGGCGTTACCTCGTCTCGTTCAAAAACGAGCCGAGGTCGGGCTTTCCGCAGTACATGGTACTTGCTGCAATCCCTAACGCAAAACAAAAAACTCAGTAACTTAGAACCTCAGCAACTACAAAATGACTTTTCAGGAACAAATACAACAAGGAATTCCATCAATTCTACCCAATCCAAAACCCTACGAAACGGATATCAATCATGCACCTAAGCGAAAAGAAATCCTTTCGGATGAAGAAAAAAAACTAGCGTTAAAAAATGCCTTGCGTTATTTCGAACCGCAACATCATGCCACGCTTCTTCCCGAATTCAAAGAAGAATTAGAAAAATACGGACGCATCTACATGTATCGTTTTCGTCCGGATTACAAAATGTATGCACGTCCCATTTCAGAATATCCCGGAAAATCAGAACAGGCAAAAGCTATCATGCTGATGATTCAAAACAATTTGGATTATGCTGTGGCACAACATCCGCACGAACTAATTACGTATGGCGGAAATGGAGCGGTTTTTCAAAACTGGGCGCAGTATCTGCTTACAATGAAATACCTTTCCGAAATGACCGACGAACAAACATTAACAATGTATTCCGGTCATCCAATGGGATTATATCCTTCGCATAAAGATGCGCCAAGAGTTGTGGTCACTAACGGAATGGTAATTCCAAATTACTCACAACCTGATGACTGGGAAAAAATGAACGCATTAGGTGTTTCCCAATACGGACAAATGACCGCCGGAAGTTATATGTACATTGGTCCGCAAGGCATAGTACACGGAACAACAATAACCGTTTTAAACGGATTCAGAAAAATTAAAAAAACACCAAAAGGCGGCTTATTCGTGACTTCAGGACTTGGCGGAATGTCGGGCGCACAGCCAAAAGCAGGAAATATTGCCGGTTGTGTCACGGTTTGTGCAGAGGTCAATCCAAAAATAACACACATTCGCCACTCACAAGGCTGGATTAATGAGATCATTGAAAACATAGAGGAATTAGTTCCGAGAGTAAAAAAAGCGCTTCACGACAAGGAAACGGTTTCTATCGCTTACCTCGGAAACATAGTAGATGTTTGGGAACGATTTGATCAGGAAAACTTGCATATCGATTTAGGTTCCGACCAAACTTCATTACACAATCCTTGGGCTGGCGGTTATTATCCGGTTGGAATTTCTTTTGAAGATGCCAACGAAATGATGGCAAACAATCCTGCCAAATTCAAAGAAGAAGTTCAGAACACTTTACGCCGTCACGCCAAAGCCATTAACAAACACACTGCAAAAGGAACCTATTTCTTTGATTACGGAAATGCTTTTCTGTTAGAAGCTTCCCGTGCCGGTGCTGATGTTATGGCTGAAAATCCAACTTTAGGACGCGAGTTTAAATATCCAAGCTACGTTCAGGATATCATGGGACCAATGTGTTTTGATTACGGCTTTGGACCTTTCCGTTGGGTTTGTGCTTCCGGAAATCCGGAAGATTTAGCTAAAACCGATAAAATTGCCTGCGATATTTTAGAAGAAATGATGAAAAATTCTCCTTCCGAAATCAAACAGCAAATGGCCGATAACATCCAATGGATAAAAGGCGCACAGGAAAATAAATTAGTAGTGGGTTCACAAGCCCGAATCTTATATGCAGATGCCGAAGGAAGAATCAAAATTGCTGAAGCATTCAATCAGACGATTGCCCGTGGCGAAATTGGTTATGTAATTTTAGGCCGCGATCATCATGACGTTTCCGGAACTGATTCTCCTTATAGAGAAACTTCAAATATTTATGATGGTTCCCGATTTACTGCCGATATGGCAATTCATAATGTGATTGGTGACAGCTTCCGTGGTGCTACCTGGGTTTCTATTCACAATGGAGGCGGTGTTGGCTGGGGCGAAGTTATTA
Organism: Flavobacterium anseongense; assembly: GCF_021608185.1. Taxonomy (GTDB): domain Bacteria; phylum Bacteroidota; class Bacteroidia; order Flavobacteriales; family Flavobacteriaceae; genus Flavobacterium; species Flavobacterium anseongense. Next base: position 241,045 of record NZ_JAKIHN010000001.1, read on the forward strand.
ATGGTGGATTCGGTATGGTTCTTGATGGTTCTACTGACGCGTCAAGACGCTTAGAATCAATGCTTTTTTGGGATGTAAATAACGGAATATCAAGAAGAAACTGGGCGCGAAATGAAGGGGCAATTTTTGCAATAAAAAGAGCCATGGAAACGCAACCATTATTAAAAGTTACCATCCCTAACGTAGTGGATGATTCGTTGTTTTAGTTTGGAATTAAAGTTTCTGATTCTAAGCTAAACTTTGATTTAGAAAACTTAAATTTTAATAGCTATGAAGACACTTAAATTTTTACCGTTACTCCTACTCTTTATCGTTTCATCATGCTCTTCTGTTAGTGTGAACTATGATTATGACAAAAAAGTAGATTTTTCACCTTACAAGACTTTTGCATTTCACAAAGCGGGAATTGACAAAGCCGAGATTTCCGATTTAGATAAGAAAAGAATTCTTCACTCTATAGATGAAGTAATGACTTCGAAAGGATTTGCAAAAAATGATAATCCCGATTTACTGATTGCTTTTTTTACTAAAGAAAGAGAGCAGGTTAACGTAAACCAATTTAATGTTGGTTGGGGTTATGGCTGGGGCTGGGGCTGGGGCTGGGGCTGGGGTTGGAATCCTTATTTGTGGGGAGGGAACTCATCAGTTTCAAGACATACCGAAGGCACTTTGTATATCGACATTATTGATGCCAAGAAAAAAGAACTGATATGGCAAGGTGAAGGTCAAGGTGTTTTGACAAAAGACACCAATAAAAAAGATGAAGTAATTAAAGAGTTTGTAACTAAAATTTTAGAACAATATCCGCCGAAGAAGAAGTAAGCAGTCTTCAGTCGCAGTTGGCAGATTAAAAAATAAAACAGAAACCGCAATAGTAATGTTGCGGTTTTTTTAGCCCGGATAGGAACGGCATCCTTTTTCTTTGCAAAAGAAAAAGATATAGTGGATAGCCGGAAATTGCTCCTAAAAAAACATACGTTTTAGATAATTTATAACACTTCTTTGATTTAAGATTTGTAATTTTACCACAACTACTACAACAAAATTTATGGAAACAGCATTTGAAAGCAACCCTTTGATTGACAGATTACCTAAGCATTTAAAACAGTTCATCAAACCTCAGGATTATTCGGATTATACTCCGATTAACCAAGCAGTTTGGCGTTATGTGATGCGTAAAAATGTTGATTATCTTTCAAAAGTTGCTCATAATTCCTATTTAGATGGTTTGAAAAAGACCGGTTTGGAAGTTGACAATATTCCGAATATGTATGGTATGAATCGAATTCTGAAAGAAATTGGCTGGGCTGCCGTTGCCGTTGATGGTTTTATTCCGCCGAATGCTTTTATGGAGTTTCAGGCGTATAATGTGCTTGTAATTGCTTCCGATATTCGTCAGTTAGAACATATTGAATATACACCGGCACCCGATATTATTCATGAAGGCGCAGGTCACGCTCCTATTATTGCCAATCCGGAATATGCTGAGTATTTACGCCGCTTTGGTGAAATTGGCTGCAAAGCGATATCCTCTTCGCGTGATTATGAAATGTATGAAGCGGTGCGTTTACTTTCAATTATCAAAGAAGCTGAAGGAACACCTCAAGCCGAAATTGATGCCGCTGCAGCGCGAGTAGATTTTCTTCAAAACAATATGGGTGAATTATCCGAAATGGCGCGTATTCGAAACCTACATTGGTGGACCGTGGAATATGGCTTGATTGGAACCGTGGAAAACCCAAAAATATACGGCGCCGGATTATTGTCATCCATAGGCGAAAGCGCTTGGTGCATGACCGATGAAGTGAAGAAAATTCCATATGATATTTCGGCTGCTGACCAAAGTTTTGACATAACAAAACCGCAACCTCAGCTTTATGTAACTCCCGATTTTGCGCATTTGAGTCTGGTTTTAGAAGAATTTGCGAATACTATGGCATTGCGAACCGGTGGTTTATCGGGTTTGAAAAAATTAATACAATCAAATGCTTTAGGAACAATTGAATTGAGTACAGGCATTCAGATTTCGGGTGTTTTTACTAATGTGATTGAGGAGGAAGGAAAACCGGTTTATATTCAAACAACAGGAAAAACAGCTTTGTCTTATCGTGAAAAAGAATTGGTTGGTCACGGAACACAATATCATGCCGAAGGTTTTGGTTCACCAATCGGAAAGCTAAAAGGAATTAACCTGGCTATTGAAGACATGAGTCCGAGAGATTTGAGAGCTTATGATATTTATGAAGCGGAATCGGTAACGCTTGAGTTTGAAGGAAACATTACAGTAACCGGAGAAATCATTACGGGTTCAAGAAATCTACAGGGAGAAATCATAATCATTAGTTTTAAAAACTGTACCGTTACACATAATGACACCATATTATTCCAACCGGAATGGGGAATTTACGATATGGCTGTTGGCAAAAAAGTGATTTCTGCATTTTCAGGTCCGGCCGATGTGAATAGTTTTGATATGATTAATCATGTTCCGTCAAGTCAAACTATAAAGGCAAAAAAATCATCTGAAAGAGCAGAATTAGAAGTGCTGTACGCTAACGTTAGAAATCATCGAGAAGGAAAACCTACTCAAATAACTTTAAAAGAAGCCTTTGCTGCGGTTAGCGCAAATCATCCAAATGATTGGCTTCTTTCTCTTGAAATTGCTGAATTAGCTGTTAAAGAAAACAATCACGATTTCTTTGAAAAAATAATAAACCATCTCGAAAAAGTAAAACAAAATCGCCCCGAAATTGCTCATTTGATTAGTGGTGGGTTGGAGCTTTTTATGAAAAAAGAAGCCGTTTAATTTTAAATCAAATTATTATTCTTAGCTTTTTGAATGGCTTCCAATTTATTGTGCACCTGAAGTTTGTTGTAGATATTCTCAATGTGTTTCCGAACTGTAGAAGGCGAAAGAAAAAGATTTTCGGCAATGATATTGTAATTCAATCCTTTGCTTAATTGTTCCAAAACCTCAATTTCCCTAGTTGTTAATTTGATTTCTTCGTCACATTTTTGTTCAAAATCAATTGGATTTCGCAGGAGTTTCAAGGTTTTTAATGCTATTGACGGATTCATCGCTGCGCCACCGTTTATCGTTTCGATTATTCCCTGATGCAATTCTTTTGGATTAACCTCTTTTAGCAAATAACCATCTGCGCCGGCTTTTATCGCATTAAAAATATTTTCATCATTATCAAAAACGGTCAGCATGATGATTTTGATTTGCGGGTATTTTGTTTTGATGATTTGCGTAGCTTCTATACCATTGCAGTTTGGCATTTCGATATCCATCAGAATTAAATCGATGTTTTTGTTTTGCTCTAATTTTTGCTGAATTTCATTCCCGTCTATAGCGGTGAACTTTAAAACCAAATCGTCAAAAAACGAAAGCTTTTCTGCTACTGCCTTTTGCAAAAAAACATTATCGTCTACTATGGCTATTCTTATTGACATACTTAATGGAATTATAAAGCAAATTAGGTTATTTTTCTTAGGTAACAAACTGATTTAAAAAAAGTCCTTTTCAAACGTGTGATTTAGCTTGAACAAACCACAGAATGAAAAGGACAACAATAAAAACAACCTAAGTTATTTTATAATTATATCAATACCACTTGATAAAACAAATTTGATGACATAATTTGACAAAAAAAATACGGCATCTGCCGTATTTAAATTAGTTTCACCTTTCCGGTTATGCTTTTTTGCTCTTTACTTTTAGTATTATTTCGGTTCCGGTTTTTGGATTTGTAATGAATTCTATTTCGCCGCCAATATCCTGAATTCGTTTTTTCATATTGTTTATTCCGTTGCCCAATTCAATTTTATCTGCATCGAATCCTTTTCCGTTGTCTTTAATCACTATAATCAAAACGTCATTTTTTGATTTAATATCAATTTTTATGTTACTGGCTTCGGCATATTTAATGCTGTTATTTACCGCTTCCTGAATCGTTCGGTAAATGTTCATTCCTTCGATTGAACTATATTTAATTTCTTTTAAATCGTCTTCAATTTGAAACGAAAACTGAATGTTTTCTTTGGCTTCTTTGGCTTTATCGATAAAATTGTGAATTCTTGTCTGCAAATCTTCTAGCGAAATTTCACTGCTGTTCATAGCCCAAATCGTGTCCCGAAGTTCTATTATGGTTGACTTAGCGAAATTACTAATGTTCGAAATTTTAGTGTCTAACTTTGTGTTTTGTATCTCAAAAGCATATTTAATATTATCGACAGATGAAATAATAAACGTAAGTTGCGAGCCAATATTATCGTGTAAATCTCTGGATATTTGGAGTCGCTGTTCCTGCAATTTGTTTTGTGTTTCGATTTTGGAAATTGCCGATTTAAGTTCAAATTCCTGTTCCTGCTGTTTGTTTTTGAGTCGCTGTTGGCGATATACTAAATAAATTATTATCAACAACGCTAAAGAAATCAAACCTAAAATAAGAAACTGGGTTTCCTTTTTCTTTATTTCTAATTCACCAATAGCTATTTCGGCTTTTGATTTTTGGAGCAGTTTTTCTTTTTTCTCCGTTTGGTATTTTGTTTCGAGTTCAGCTGTTTGCTTAACCGTATTATCTACAAGCAATTGTTCATTTACCACTGCCCATTTATTCACATAAAAACTAACACTGTCAGGCTGATTCAGGTTAGAACAAACGATGATTAATGAGTTATAATTAAGCTGCAATTTATCCTTGAGATCTTCTTTTTCATATATTTTCTTGGTGGATAATAACAAACTTTTTGCGTTAGCATATTTTTTAGCTTCTATGAATTCCTTGGCCAAATTAAAATCAAAATTGGCTTTATCTAAATTTGAATTTAATGCTTCTCGTGCCTTTTCAGATTTCTGATAAAGAGCTAAGGCATCTTTAGATTTTTTTTGCTCTGCTTTGATAGTGGCGATGTTATTAAATCCGCTTGAAATTCCTTTTTGATTCCCAACGGCTGTACATGCTTTAACGCTTTTGTTATAGTAATTTAAAGCATTCAGCGTATCATTCATCTGAAGATAAACATTGCCCAAATTCAAACAGGAAACACACAACTCTTCGGTAAAATTGTTTTTCTCCTGATACTTTACAACATCACTTATGTATTGTCGTGCTTTTGGATAATTCTTTAGCTTAAGCAGAATTAACCCAATATTGCCTTTTGTTATACTACTGTTTTTCTCGTCTTTTATACTTTCGAAATAATTTAACGCTTCTAAAAACGAAGTCATCGCCTCTTTATAATGCTGCGTTTTTTCATAAATGTTGGCCAAATTATTATTGATTTTTGCCAAACCTCTGTTGTCCTTTCTGAGTTTTCTGATTTTATAAGCCCTGAGGTAATTTGTTTTGGAGTTTTGAAAATCACCTTTCATAAAATAGACCGCGCCAATATCGCTATACACTTGAGCCAACAAAGTTGAATCGGCTAATTTTACGGATTCCTGAATAGCCTTTCCACCATAATGCAAAGCCGAATCGGTGGCGACTTTTGAATAATACCAAGTTAAATCGGAATAAATAACAGCTGTTCTTTTGGCATCGGGATTATTCTTTAATTCTTTTTTTAAATTGTCGATTAAATCCTGGGCATTTTGAGCAAAACCAATGTTAAATCCCAGTAAGCAAAACAATAATCCTACTATTCTTTTCATGTTTATTTTTTAAAAGACAAATTTATTTTGGTTCCGTTATCGTTGCTTTGCAGTTCAAACTTTCCGCCAATTTCTTCAATTCTTTTTTGCATATTGGTTAATCCGTAGCCGCTTTCTACAGCTGCCTTATCAAACCCTTTTCCGTCATCACGGATAGTAATTTTGATAGCCTCATCCTCTTGTTTTGCATCGATATTGATTTTTTTAGCATTGGCGTATTTGATGCTGTTATTAATGGCTTCCTGAATGGTTCGGTAAATGTTCATGCCTTCGATTGAAGTGAATTTCATTTCTTTTAAATTGTCATCGATATGAAATGAAAACTGTATTTCTTCTTTAGCTTCTTTTGCCTTATCGATGAAATTGTGGATTCTTGTTTGTAAATCTTCCAATGAAATTTCACTGTTATTCATAGCCCAAATCGTATCGCGAAGTTCTACTATTGTTGACTTGGCAAAATTGCTGATGCTGGAAAGTTTATTGTCGAGTTTCGAATTTTTGAGTTCAAAAGCATATTTAATATTATCGACAGATGAAATTATAAACGTAAGCTGCGATCCAATATTATCATGCAAATCTCTCGATATTTGAAGTCGCTGTTCCTGCAATTTACTTTGTGTTTCGATTTTGACGATGGCTGATTTGAGTTCAAATTCCTGTTGCTGCTGTTTGTTTTTTAGTTTTTGTTGGCGATAAACTAAATAAATTATTATTAGCAGGGCTAATGAAATCAACCCTAAAATGAGAAACTGAGTATTCTTGTTTTTGATTTCTAATTCGCGGGTTGCTATTTCAGCTTTTGACTTTTGAAGCAGTTTTTCTTTCTTTTCATTTTGGTATTTTGCTTCGAGTTCTGAAAATGTCTTGGCCCGGTCGCTATCAAAAACAGAATCCCGGATTCTTATATAATTCTCCTGATCCTGAACTGTTTTTTCGAGATTGTTTCTTTTCTTGTTAAAGAGACTTCGGCTCATATAAAAATCGCGAAGCTTTTCGGCGCTCATACTTTTTTTAGCTGCGTCCTGAGCAATGGCAAACATTTTTTCAGCCTTAGTGAAATCATCTGTTTCGTAGGCAATTCTTGCTAAATTGGTATAACAGGTTGCTAAGTCATAATAATATGACGCATCCTTTTTCCCGCCGCTATTTTTAAAATTCACTTCATTAATGGCAATCGAAGATTTTATCCATCGCTCTGCTTCTTTGTATTTTTTTTGTTTTAATAAAGTGTTTCCAATATTGTTATAAGTATCCGGAACCCCAAGTGTGTCTTTTCCTTTGAAATATTTAAAGACTTTTTTGTGGTAATATAATGCACTGTCCGGTTTATTCCAATCATCATAATTTATTGCAATCGCATTTAAAGCAGTCCAAATACTTTTGTTGCTGGCGTTTTTTCTTTTCAGAGCATTATTGAGTGCTTTTTTTCCGTAGTAAATTCCCTTTTTAAAGCTTTCAAAATCATGATAATTTAATGCCAAATTGGTGTACCAATGACCAACCCAATTTTCCTTATTTTCTTTTTCGGCCAATTTTAATCCGTTAAGACAATAACTGATTGCTTTTTCGTAACGACCTTCTTTGTTGTAAACTTTGGCAATATTATTATATACGGTCATCAGTGAATTAAAATCACCCCCATTTTCCAGAAGTTGTATGGCTTTTTCACCATAAACCAACGCGCTGTCGAGTTTGTTAAAATCGTTACAGCGCGCATTTTTACAGAAATAATATTGGGCTTCATCCGCTTTGGTCTTAATGCTTTTCTTGGCAACTTTGAAGTAGTAATCGGAGGAATCTTTTGATTGATAGGCTTTGATTAATATCTTCTGGATATCTTGAGAAAATCCGTTGGAGAAACAGAATAAAGTGAAGAATAAAATATAATTTTTGGCCATTTGAAGAAATTATAGGATAAATATATTAAAAATGTTAATTAACACTTTCATTTTCCCGGATATAAATCTTCAATCAGACTGAGATTTAGCTCATAAATCTCTTTATTAAGTTTTGAATTGATATCGTTTAATTTTTGTTTCAATTCTGCCGACAATTGCAACTGGCTGTTTTGAAGTTTTTGTTCATCACTTAATTGCACTATAAAATCTTCCAACACTTTTATTTTGGAGTGGTATTTCAATCGGTCAGCCTGAATCTTATTCAGCAAATAAATAATTATCGCTAAAAACAGAAACGTTATGAGTATCAAAGTATTTGTCATTGAGGGTAATTCAAACAATTAAATTATTTGTTTTTATTGATGTGTAATAGCGTTAACATTTAAATTCCCATCGGTAATTGTCTTTGCAACGGTTGAATTATCACCTGTAAAATTAAAGGTGGCAACTATTTTATTGTTGATAGTATCACAAGTAGTAACATTTATAGTTCCGGCTGTAGAATGATAATAATCACCCGGATAACTCGCTCCGTTATTGGTTATAAAAGTCAACCACGAAGTAGTCATATCAAAAGATTGCTGTGCTGTGAAATTTCCTGTTTTGGCCGGAAAATGAAATTCTAAAATTTGAGTTGTGCCATCAAACCCATATACGTCGATATATCTTCCGCCTGCTACTACATTGGTATATAATGTTGCTTCCAAATTTGTTGCGGTTGTAGTGGTTCCGTCAACTTTAAAATTAATTCCGTTTGAACCCGAACTTCCACCACTACTGTCGCTGCTGCAAGAGGTTAAAACTGCTGCCAAAGCAACTAATGCAAATCCAAAATTTTTAAGTGTCTTCATGATTATAAAATTTAAAGTTATATAAGACAAATTTGTACATTATATCACTTTGAATCAATACGACAACTGCCGTATTCTGTAGCTTACTGCTTTAATAAACTGCTTTTAGAAATTGGAATTGATTTTAAAACATTGCCTCCATCAGCATAGGAAATGAAGTATAAAATTTCATTTTTTTCATCATAAAATGGCAAACCTTCAAACTCTACTGTGTTTATTTTACTGCCAAGGTTTATAGGTTCTGACCAGTTTTTCCATGTCTCATCCAATCGATAAGAAACATATAAGTCAAAATTTCCATAGCCACTAAATCCGTTACTACTGAATAGTAATGTCTTTTGATCAGAAAGCAATTGTGCCATATCTTCATCGGTAGCTGAATTGATTACCTTACCCATATTTTGCAAAAGACCATAGGTACCGTCTTCTTTTTGCTGTGCAAAATATAAATCTTTCCCACCTTGTGTGAAATCCGTTTCTAAACCCATAATAAGGACTTTCCTATCAGCCGTCATTGTAGCGTCTGATGTGTCTTCATAGTTATTATAGGCAGAGACTTTTACCGGCCCAACCGCTTCATAAGTAGCATTCTTGGTTGAAAAGACTTCATAGCCTGTCTCATTAGATCCATTGGTATACTTGCTCCCTCCTTTTAAAAGAAAATCAGCACCAACATATTCTATATAATTATATGTAATTCCCGTATTTAAATCGGTTTCTAAGGTCTTATTCCCCCAGCTGCCATCTGTTTTTTTTGTAAAAGAATAAATCAAATCTCTGTCATCGGCTATTGCTGTGACATACATTTTCTTACCATCTTTAGTTAATGTTGGATTTGTCGGTGTTATCCCATCTAAATTGACTATGGTTGACTGACCCAGTTTCTCGAAAGATTCGTTTGTATTTATTTTAGCCTCAAGCGGTGTTTCTGAATCTGAAATTCCAATGGCATCAATTTGCTTTTGTCCGGGTAGTAAAGCAAAATTAAATTCTACTCTAACGGCAACAACGCCAGAAACGGCATTTTCAAGGATTGCATTTTCAACTCCCGGATTCAGAACATCTGGTGCTTCCTGCACTTTTCTTCTCTTTCGTTTGAAATAATAAGCATGATCTGCCGGAATGGTTGCCTTAAAAGTTGGTGTTTTATAATCTTTTTTTCGGGACCAAACCGTTTCGTATTTCCCCGAACCGGTATCAACTCCGATTCTTACCACGCAACCTGCATTTAAGTTTTCAAAAACCGCTACTTGTTTTACCGTTTGAGGTTTTTCAAAGCTTACTTCTACCCACTCATAACCATCGAGTGCTTTCTTTGGTGTCCAGGCATTTGGACTGCTGCCTGCTTGTGGAAAAGCATCGGGTTTTCCTAATATTCTTTTTATTCCAAATTGTTTTCCACCTAAATCTGAGGAAAATTTTATCAGTTTATTAGCCCATTGCACTTGTTGCGCATTCACAGAAAAAAGAAAAAAGAAAAAAGAAAAAAGACTAAAAAATGTTTTCATAGTGCTACAATTAAAAAAGGACTGTAAGTCTCAAGTTACAGCCCTTTTATTCAAACTAAAATCCTAATTATTTACTTTGATTTTCTCTACTTTTTTGCCTTTAAAAGCGAAGATATATTCCCCATCAGAGGTGATGTCGATTCCGGCACCATATTTTGGACTACCACCTTTTCCTTTAGACTGAACAGATCCTTTGGTTTCTCCATTTGTCATGTCGATTCCGTAGATAATGTTTTTACTATTTCTTTGATCTCTCAGGAAATAATTATCGCCGATATGATAGAAATAATCCACTCCTTTTATTTTGTCAGAAGCATAAGCGCGAGTACCATCTTTTTTGTTATAAGCAGCCAATCCTTTTTCTGAAAGTACTACAACTCTGTCTCCAAAATCGATAACATCGGTTGCTTTACCAACTTTCGCATCATTGTGTTTTACATCAAACAATTGATTCCCCGAAGCAATGTCATAACCATAGAATTCGTCTCCGTCACCAACAAAAACTGTTTTATCATTATCGATAATTAAATCGGTAATTCTTTTGTCGAATTTTTCAGAACGCCAGGCCGTTGTTCCATTTTTGTCATCTAAAGCTAACACACTATTTTTTTGTGCTTTATAATCCCAATAAATGTAAGGAACCCATTGTTTCACTGTTCCTCCGCCAAAACCACCTAAAGCCATTCCTGCTGATAATCCGTTTGACGTTTCCTCTAATCTGTATTCCTGAACTTGTACTTTACCACCAACCTGAACCATAATTTTATCACCGGTTTTATAGATGTTTGGCATACAAAAAGCACCTGTAATTTTTTCGGAAGCCCAAAGTAGTTTCCCCGAAGCCAAATCGTGTTTTTCGATATATTTGGTTCGGTCTCTTGTTCCCAACATAACCAAATAAACCGCGTCATCAGTAAATAAAGGATCGGCTAAAGTTCTGTAAATTTTTGAACGTCTTCCTCCACTAAACAAACCTCCATTGGCACCGCCCATATCATTTTCATACGTAGCTTCCCAAAGTTTTTGCCCTGTGTTATAGTCGTATACATTAATTCCGTCTAAATACATGAATATTTTATCTCCTTTGATCCACAAATCAATGATGGCTCTGCGGGTTACCAGTTCTTTTTCTACTGTTCCTCTAAACGTGGCATCCCAAAGAACTTCACCATTAGTGGCATTAATTCTAACCAATTGGTTTTTGAATCCTGAGAACAATGCTCCTAAAGCTGTCGGTTTGAAATTCACCATAATGATTTCATTTCTCTTAGCATCGTATATATATTTCCCAACGCCACCTTTAAAACGATTGGTTTCCCATATTTTTTCACCTGTATTAGCTTTTACCAATATCACTGAATTTCTTTGTGAAATTAGAAACGAATCCAACTCATCTATGTATTTCACCGTTTCCAATTCGCCTTCATCTGTTCCTTCTATAGATTTGGCTCCACCTTTTGGAATTAAGTCTTGATATAGTTCCGAGTTCCATAATTCCCTTCCAGTAACCAAATCCAAAACAGCCACTCTATCGGTTCCTAATTTTCGTGCATCAAAAAGAAATAAGTAACCTCCTTTTTCTTTCCAAATGGTGTATTGGTATTCAGAGTTGTTGGTTTTGTTGGTAGTCAATTTTTTATAATCACCACTCCAAATCGTTTTCCCGTTTTCATCCATTACAGTTGCTGAATTGTCATCGGTGCCAATAATATATTGACCATCTCCGTCACACAAAGCCAAACGTGATGCTTTGTTGTCAAACTCTGATTCCCATACGGTAGCAAAGTTTCCTGATTTTTTTCCGGCTGATTTGCCTTTGCCTAATAGCTTCCCAAACTGGGCAGTTGCTGGTAATGTGAATGCTAAACTTAGCACTGTCATTACTAAAATACTTTTTTTCATTGTTTATTGTTTTTATTGTTAGGGTTGTTAAAATGTAGCGGTATAACGAATCTTATAACGCTGTTGTTTTTGAAGTTTAAATTGAAATTTGTGTTGCAGAATGTAGTCCGACATGAAATTGATAAAATCAATATTCTTAATATCGCTATCTACTTTAAAAAAAGAAGAAACCTTTCCGTTTTGTACCACACCAATGTCAATAACCATAGTTCCTTTTACATCAGCGTATTTTTTGTTTTTTCTTTTTACAAAATCTGTGGACTGAAATACTTCGTCAATTTCTTTGGTTACCATTGCCGAAACCTCTTCCTCATCTGTTAGCACTGGTCTTGAGTTAAAGATGTTGGTTTGAGCAAACGAATTGGTAGTACATAGCATAAAAAATGCGAATACTAAAGTAGTTTTTAAAATTCTCATGGTTTTAGGTTGTTAATTACATAGCAAACCTATGATTAAAACCTAAAGAAGAAAATACGACAAATGTCGTATTTTGTTAAAATTGAAAGTGCGGAAATTGCTTTTGAAGCCTGATAATCTTATCGTTAAGATTCCTTAGGAATTTTTGATGGCTATCAGAATTCGGATTAAAAGGGCGATGTGCTAATGCTTTTTGGATGCTGGAAACTTCTTCCATTGTTGCATGGTTTTCTTCAGTAATATAATTTTCAAAAAAGCGAATCCAAATATAATCTATCGCGGTTTGATTTGGATGCAGCATGTCTTCGGCATAAAAACGATAATCGCGAAGCTCGTCCATTAGGATTTCATAGGAAGGAAAATAGTTGCACTTCGGCAAGCTCAGTATGACAACATTGTGCAGAGCAGAAATCAAATTTGCTTTGCTTCTTTGGTTTTCTACAAAACCATCTTTGATGTGTCGAACCGGTGAAACCGTGAATATGAAATTACAATTTGGATTGACTTTACAGATTAAGTCAATGGTGTTTTGAATAGATGCTTCGATAGTTGTTACCGATAGAATTTCTTTGTCAAATTGACTTTGCGGTACTTTATGACAATTGGCTACAACTTTTTTAGATGCTTTGTTTCGGTAAACCCAGGATGTTCCGTAGGTAATGATGATATGCGTGGATTGGATTATTAGATTATTAGATTTTTGGATTATTAGATTTAATTTTTCTAAAAATTCCGCTTTATCCGGATGGCTCAACTCCGAATGTACTTCGAAACAATGCCATAAATCGTTGTGAAAAAAAATATCTTCTTCGGTAAACTTTTGGTTATTGACAACTCTCGAAATCAGTTTTTCTATAGAAACCGGATTAAAAATTATTCCAAACGGATTTGTTGTGATTTGGAATTTAAAATATTGGAATTTCTCTCCCATGTTTTCGGCAAAACACGAACCCAATGATACAATTTTAGAATCATAGTTTATCGGATTGTTCGATTTAGCTATTGGTACTTTAGTGGTGAAATCCATTCTTCAAAAGTACAAAATGATTTTAAACTCAAAATGGCTATCGAATTATAAAGTAATACAATCCAAACTCAAACATGGTGGCTAATTATTTTCTACTTTTGACATTCATAATTTTACACTTCATGAAATTACTATACAATTATCTCAAAAAACATAAACTGCTCTTATTTTTTGCCTTACTAATGGCAGCCATAAACATTTGCTTTAGCTTATCCGATTCGGTAATTACCGGTAAATTAATGCAGGATTGTGGTGTTGGCATCGCCAAATACAAAGGCAATGAAATTGGTTTTATCAAAGCGGTTTCATTTTGGCTCGGTTTATCACTTGGCGCAGCGATGATTTCGAGAATTACCAAAAACTTTCAGGATTATTTTACCAATATTGTCATTCAGCGAACCGGTGCTGAAATGTATACCGACGGAATAAAAAAATCATTGGATTTACCTTATGAAGAATTTGAAGACCAACGCAGCGGTGAGACTTTAAGCAAGTTAACCAAAGTGCGTTCCGATTCGGAAAAGCTGATTACGCTTTCCATTTCATTGATATTTCAAACCATAATCGGGTTTATTTTTGTGATTATCTATGTTGGCCGAATCGATTCCCGAATCTCAATCATCTTCTTAATTACAGCTCCGATTATTGCTTTTGTGAGTTCATACTTGGGTAAAAGAATTAAAATTGTTTCCCGGAAGATTGTAACACAAACCAATGCATTGGCTGGTTCGACAACCGAAAGTTTGCGTAACATTGAATTAGTAAAAAGTTTGGGACTAACCTATCAGGAGGAAAAGCGTTTGAACTTAAACACGCTGAAAATCCTGCAATTGGAGTTACAAAAAATTCGTTTTATCAGAAGTTTGAGTTTTATACAAGGAACAACGGTTCATTTTCTGAGAACTTGTGTGGTTTTTACACTTTATTATTTTCTGTTTGGTGAAAAAATTATTGTTGGTGATTTATTGACTATGGTCTTCTTTACCTTCTTTATTTTTGGTCCATTACAAGAACTAGGTTCGTTTATTATTGCTTTGAATGAAACCAAAGTTTCTATGGATAATTTCAAGGAATTATTGAATGCCCCAAAAGAGTATCGCCCTAAAAATGCCAAACATGTTGGCGATATTCAAGCCTTACATTTCTCCAATGTTAGTTTCAAACACAAAACGGCAAAACATCCCGCTGTGGAAGACATTACTTTCGATATCAAGCAAGGTGAAACGGTTGCTTTTGTTGGTCCGTCCGGAGCAGGAAAAACAACTTTGGTAAAACTTTTAGTAGGATTGTATCCGCCGGCAAAAGGTCACGTGAAATACAACTCGATTGATTCGACTGAAATTGATTTATTGGATTTGCGAAAACAACTCGGATTCGTAACTCAGGACGCACAATTATTCTCGGGAACAATCAGGGAAAATTTATTGTTTGTAAAACCATCGGCAACCGATGAAGAATTACTGGAAGTATTACACAAAGCCAGTTGTGACAAATTATTAGCGCGTGCCGAAGACGGATTGAATTCAACCATTGGCGAAGGCGGAATCAAAGTTTCCGGTGGTGAAAAGCAACGCTTATCTATTGCCCGTGCCATTTTGAGAAATCCAAATTTATTGATTTTTGACGAAGCAACTTCGGCTTTAGATTCGATTACCGAAGAAGAAATCAATGCAACTATCAGAAGTATTTCGGATAAAAACAGAATCACCGTTTTAATCGCTCACCGATTATCGACTGTCATGCATGCTGATAAGATTTTTGTATTGGAACAAGGTCGAATCATCGAGCAAGGGAAACACGAAGCTCTGATAGAAGAAAAAGGATTGTATTATGCGATGTGGCGTCAGCAGATTGGAGAGCGCAAAAAAGAATAAATAGCAAAAAGCCCGGCAATACTGCGAAAATTAAGAAGTTATCCAACTTATTTAAAACAGCTATTTATACAATGGTAAAACCTAAATGTAATTTTAATCTATTTTTAAGTATCTTTTTTATAATCATGATATGATTATTAGATATATTTGATTGAACTTTAATTTTAAAAAAACAAAAATGAAACATCTATTAACAACTCTTTTTGCGGTTTTTATCACTTTCACAGCCGCAAATGCACAGGAAAGCACAAGTACAAATACACAACAGGAAAAAGTACTTACTAAAGAGGAAAAAGCAGCTCAAAAGGCACAAAAAGAAGCTAATCTTCAAGAGACTTTTAAAGCAGCCGGTTTGACAGCTGAGGAACAACAAATGGTAAGAACTTCATTAGAAGCACGGTCTGCTTATAAAAAAGAATTAAAAGCAGACACTTCGTTAACTGAAGAGGAATTTAATATAAAATATAAAAAATTCACCAGCGAAGAAGACCAAAAATACAAAGCAGCTTGGGGTGAAGAAAAATATAAAATTTTTAAAGCTACTCAAAAAGCACAAAAAGAAGCGCAAAAACAAGCTGAAAAATAATTCATATTGTTGTTTCTAAATTTAAAAACAGGGCATAACTTTTATTAAGTTATGCCCTGTTTTTTGAATATTATTTTTTGTTTTTTTATTTCACAAAATCAACTGCTTTTTCCAACGCTTCTTTAATTCCGGCTACATTTTTTCCGCCAGCTGTTGCAAAGAAAGCTTGTCCGCCGCCGCCACCCTGAATGTATTTACCAAGTTCGCGAACTACGGTTCCGGCATTTAGATTTTTATCAGCTACTAATTCTTTCGAAATATAGCAGCTTAACATTGGTTTATCGCCTTCGGCTGTAGCCAAAACTAAAAACAAATTGGTTCCTAAAGTTCCCAATTCATAAGCCAAATCTTTTGCGCCTTCAGGATTTAAATCGACTTGCGCTGCCAGGAATTTAATTCCGTTGATGTCCTGCAATTGCGAAGCCAATTCTCCTTTTAAGCCTTTTGCTTTTTCTTTTAAAAGTTGCTCGATTTGTTTCTTTAATTTGGCATTATCATCCTGCAATGAAACAACCGCTTTTAAAGTATCCTGTGGATTTTTCAAGGTTTCTTTAATTGCCTCCAAATCGCTTTCCTGCTGCGTAAAATAAGCTTTTACAGCATCACCGGTAATCGCTTCAACACGACGTATTCCGGCAGCAACCGCACCTTCAGAAAGAATTTTGAAATGCCATATTTCGGCTGTGTTTTTCACATGAATTCCACCGCAAAGTTCACGGCTTTCGCCAAATTCGATCATGCGAACCGTATCACCATACTTTTCGCCAAACAACGCCATTGCGCCTTTTGCCATTGCTTCCTGAATTGGAATATTTCTGTATTCCGTCAATTGCAATTGCTCTTCTATTCTTTGGTTGACAAAATCCTCAACCTTGCGAATTTCTTCATCGGTTACTTTGGCAAAATGCGAAAAGTCAAAACGCAAATGATTTGGATTTACCAAAGAACCTTTTTGCTCAACGTGTGTTCCTAAAATAGTTCTTAATCCTAAATGCATTAAGTGAGTAGCCGAGTGATTTTTAGAAGTTGCTGTTCTTAAATCTGTATTGACTTTTGCCACAAAATTTGCTTCAATATTTTCCGGAAGTTGTTTTGCAAAATGCAGAATTAAATTATTTTCTTTCTTCGTATCAATAATGTCAATGGTTTCGTTTGCCGAAACTAATGTTCCTTTATCGCCAACCTGCCCACCACCTTCAGGATAAAAAGGTGTATTATCTAAAACTATTTGGTATAAAACACCATCCTTTTTAGAATCTACTTTTCGGATACGGGTAATCTTTACTTCGTTCTCAGTTTTATCATAACCAACGAATTTTTCGACATTTCCCGGAATTAAAACTTTCCAATCTTCTGTCGAAACTTCAGAAGCGGCACGCGAACGGTCTTTCTGTGCTTTCATTGAGGCATCAAATTCAGACTCTTTGAAAGACATTCCTTTTTCCTTTAAAATTAAAGCTGTCAAATCTTTTGGGAAACCAAACGTATCATACAATTCGAATGCTTTTTCTCCGGAAACTTCGTCGCCTTTTGTTTTGGTAACTACATTATCCAACAACTGTAAACCCTGATCTAAAGTTCTCAAAAACGAAGCTTCTTCTTCACGGATTACATTGGTAACCAATTGTTGCTGCGATTTAATTTCTGGGAAAAATTCACCCATTTGGTCTGCCAAAACTTCAACTAACTTATTGATAAAAGGCTCTTTGGTATTCAAAAATGTAAATCCGTAACGAATTGCACGACGCAAAATTCGGCGAATTACATAACCTGCTCCAGTGTTTGATGGCAACTGTCCATCAGCGATAGCGAAAGCAACAGCTCGAACGTGATCGACAATTACACGAATAGCGATGTTGATTTTATTTTGTTCCTCAGATATATTTTTAACTTCGTTAGAAGTGTATTTAAGACCTGTGATTTGTTCTACTTTTTCAATAAGCGGTGTAAACACATCGGTGTCATAATTTGATGTTTTGCCTTGTAGCGCCATACATAAACGCTCGAATCCCATTCCGGTATCGACGTGCTGCGCCGGTAATTTTTCCAGACTTCCGTCAGCTTTACGGTTGAATTCCATGAATACGTTGTTCCAGATTTCAACTACCTGTGGATGATCATTATTCACTAAACTTTTACCGGATACTTTTGCTTTTTCTTCAGCTGAACGAATGTCAACATGAATTTCGGAGCATGGACCACACGGACCTTGATCCCCCATTTCCCAGAAGTTGTCTTTTTTATTTCCAAGAATGATTCTGTCTTCATCAATTAAGGTTTTCCAGATATCCCAGGCTTCCTGATCGAACGGAACATTTTCTTCCGGGTTTCCTTCAAAAACGGAAACATATAGATTTTCTTTTGGAATTTTATATACTTCAGTCAATAATTCCCATGCCCAGTTGATGGCTTCTTTTTTGAAATAATCACCAAAAGACCAGTTACCAAGCATCTCAAACATGGTGTGATGGTAAGTGTCAAAACCTACATCTTCTAAGTCGTTGTGTTTTCCTGACACACGAAGACATTTTTGCGTATCGGCTATTCTCGGGCTTTTTGGGGTTCCGTTGCCTAAGAAAAATTCTTTGAATTGTGCCATTCCCGAGTTGTTGAACATTAGGGTTGGATCATCTTTTAGAACGATCGGCGCCGAAGGAACGATTAAGTGTCCTTTGGATTCGAAGAATTGTAAAAACTGTTTACGAATGTCTTGTGATTTCATTATTGTGTTTATAGTTTGTAGTTTATAGTTTATTAAAACGATAAACATTAAATTTAAATATAGTTTGTCTTTAGCCCCGATTGCAGTGGAAATCCTTTTTTGAAAAAAAAGATTGCAACGGAAAGCGGGAGGATGGTTGAATCAGATAATAAAAAGTTCCGCTCCTGAAAAGAATCTGAAACAAGTTCAGATTAAAATTTAGGGTTTGACTGAAACATTTGTTAAATTTGTTCGTATAACCATTGTTTTTAAAAAACTTCCACAAAAATAGTATAAAATAAAAAATGGCGAAGAAAGTAAAGTATTATTTCGATACCGAAAGTTTGGCTTACCGCAAAATAAAACCGAAACTGTCTAAAAAGTTAGGATTTATTGGTTTGTTTTTACTTGCTTCCGGTCTTTTTGGTTTTTTATGTTTTGTGGTGTTATTGAATTCTTCCTATTTAGAGACTCCGAAAGATAGATTGCAGGCACGTGAAATTGAAACGATGAAATTGCGTTATGCCATTTTGAATAAAAAAATGGATGAAGTTTCCGATGTTTTGGATGATGTTGCTGATAGGGATAATAATATTTACCGTGCCTATTTTAATACGTCGCCTATTCCGAATGAACAGCGAAAAGCCGGTTTTGGTGGTGTTAACCGATACAAAGAATTGGAAGGATTTAACAACTCCGAATTGATTATCAAAACCTCAAAACGTGTTGATGTGATTTCGAAGGAATTGGCAATTCAATCCAAATCACTAGATGAAATTTTGAAATTGGCTAAAGAGAAAAACAAATTACTTGCTGCTATTCCGGCAATTCAGCCCTTGAAAAATGAGCAATTAAAACGCATCGCTTCCGGTTTTGGTTATAGAAGTGATCCTTTTACGAAAGTGAGAAAAATGCACGAAGGGATGGATTTTACGGCAAGTACCGGAACACCCATTTTTGCTACTGGTGACGGTGTCGTTAAGGCTGCAGACAACTCGAAATCGGGTTATGGTAATCATATTGAAATCAATCATGGTTTTGGTTATTTGACTTTGTATGGTCATTTAAGCAAATACAAATGTCGCGCCGGACAACGAGTAAAACGTGGCGATATTATAGGTTATGTAGGAAGCACAGGAAGAAGCGAAGCACCGCATTTGCATTATGAAGTTCATAAAGACGGCAAAGTGGTTAATCCAATAAATTTTTATTACGGAAATATCTCGGCAGCAGAATATACTGCCATTTCAAAATTAGCTAATCAAGAAAATCAATCTCTAGACTAATGCATATAGAACTAAATCCAGACAAAAGATATTATAGCATTGGAGAAGTTTCCAAAGCTTTTAATGTAAACACTTCACTGATTCGTTTTTGGGACAAAGAATTCGACATACTGAAGCCAAAGAAAAATGCAAAAGGCAACCGAATGTTCACACCTGAAGACGTGAAGAATTTACAGCTGATTTATCATTTGGTTAAAGAGCGAGGCTTTACGCTTGACGGCGCTAAAACACATTTGAAAGAAGGCCAAAAGAAAACGCTTGACAAGTATGAAATCATCAGCAAACTCGAAACGGTGAAAGCACAATTAGTAAATATTAAAAATCAATTATAAAAGCTTTAAGCAATAGGCTTTAGGCAATAAGCAACAAAAACAATTATAAATAAATTAAACCTTAAATTAAATAAACATGAACTTTAGAAAATTTTTACCTTGGATTATCGCAATTGTTGTAATATTTGGAATATACAGCTATGTGAAAGGAATTAATAACACAGCCGTAACTTTGGGACAAACCGTAGAGCAATCTTGGGGTGATGTTCAAACCTCTTATCAAAGAAGAAATGATTTGATTGGCAACTTAGTTAATACGGTAAAAGGATATGCAGAACACGAAAAAACTACATTAACTGCGGTTATTGAAGCGCGTGCTAAAGCAACTGCTGTAACCGTAGACCCAACCAATATTACACCTGAACAATTGGCTGCGTTTAATTCGGCTCAATCCGGGGTTTCTTCTTCTTTATCAAGATTATTGGTAAGTGTTGAGCAATATCCAAACCTGAAAGCCGATGCCAGCTTTTTGAAATTGCAAGACGAATTAGCAAGTACAGAAAATCAAATTTTAACAGCCAGAACTCGTTTTAACGAAGCAGTTAAACCATACAATACTCATATCAAAACGTTCCCAAATTCTTTATTTGCGGGAATGTTTGGCTTCAAAGAAAAAGCTTATTTCCAATCGGTTGCCGGTGCTGAAAAACCTGTTGAAGTAAAATTCTAATTTAGCGCAATGTCTAAAGTAGAAGATTTTTTAACGAAAGCCGAAGAACAGGAAATTGTTGAAGCTATTGGCAAAGCCGAAAAAAATACTTCCGGAGAAATCAGGGTGCACATAGAAAAAGAAACTTCCATAGCTGCTATCGACAGGGCTATGGAAGTATTCCGTACTCTTAACATGGAAAATACCCAGGAACGTAATGGGGTTATAATCTATGTGGCTGTAAAAAGTAAACAATTTGCCATTTATGGCGATAAGGGAATTAACGAAAAAGTAGCAGCCGATTTTTGGAATTGCACCAAAGACGCTATGCAAAATCATTTCAAAAACGGAAATTTTAAGCAAGGTCTAATCGATGGCATACTGAATGCCGGAGAGCAGCTTAAGAAACATTTTCCTTATGCAGATGGTGATACCGATGAATTGTCAAACGAAATATCTATAGGAGAATGATACAGTACAAAAAGAATATCTCGATTTTCCTAAAACTGTTCGTTTGTTTTTTGGTTACTCAAGTCAGTTTTGCACAATACATTATTCCCGAAAAACCTTCTTTGCAGACTTCAGTTTATGATTATGCGAATGTACTTAGTGCTTCCGAAAAAACACAGTTAGAAGAAAAACTGATTCGGTATTCCGACTCGACTACTACCCAAATTGTTGTCATTACCATTGAAAGTTTAAAAGGAGAAGACATTGGAATACTTACCCCAAAATGGGGACACACCTGGGGAATTGGCGGAACCGAAAAAAACGACAACGGTGTTATTATACTTTTGGCGAAAGCCGAGAGAAAAATATGGATTTCGGCTGGTTACGGTTTGGAAGATAGGTTAACTGCCGGAATTGGTGGAGAAATAACCCGAAACATTATTATTCCAGAGTTCAAAGCCGGTAGTTATTACAATGGTTTAGACAAAGGAACAGATGCTCTTATTGATGTTTTTAAAGGCAAATACAAAGGCGAAAGAAAACAATCTAAAAAAGGAGATAGCTTTCCAATTCTTCCTATTATCATCATTATTATTGTCATTATAATCATTATTGCTAAGAATAAAAATAATGGTGGCAACTCCGGTGGACGTGGTGGCGGAATGGATTTAGCTGATATCATCCTATTGAGCAGCCTCGGAAGAAGCAGTGGCGGTGGTTTCGGTGGATTTGGTGGCAGTTCCGGCGGTGGCGGATTTGGTGGTGGTTTTGGCGGAGGAGGATTTTCCGGTGGAGGTTCCGGTGGAAGCTGGTAATAAAAAAAGATAGATTGTGCACACAATCTATCTTTAAAATTAACCAACTCAACTTACTTTAAATAATTATCGATTTCCCAATTCGGATATTTTCATAATTAACATAATTGCTATCATCCGTATTAAGGATATAATTTGCTATAACAGTTCCCACATAGTCAGTTCCGAAGTTTCTTATCGAATTCAAATCGGGTGTAACTATGTTGTTTTCTAACGACTGTTCTACTGCTTTATGTATGGCTTGTGCTTCTTCTTTTAATCCGAAATGTTCTAATAACATGGCGGAACATAAAATAGCAGCAATAGGATTGGCAATGTTTTTCCCTTTTGCTTGAGGATAAGAACCGTGAATTGGTTCGAATAATGCATTCTGATTTCCAACTGATGCCGAAGCTAACAATCCTATTGAACCACCAATTACGCTGCCTTCATCTGAAATAATATCTCCAAACATATTTTCAGTAAGTATCACATCAAACTGTCTTGGGTTAAGAATCATTTGCATCGCAGCATTATCAACATAAAGAAAATCCAGCGTAACATCAGGATATTCTTTGGCCAATTGAGTAACAACTCTTCTCCACAATCTTGAGGTTTCTAAAACATTTGCTTTATCAACCAGTGTAACTTTTTTATTTCTGGTTTGTGCAGCTTTGAATGCCAAATGAGCAATGCGCTCAATTTCAAATTGCGAATACTCACATAAATCAGAAGCTGTCGTACCATCATCACTTAACTTCTTTTCGCCAAAATAAATTCCGCCAGTAAGTTCTCTGTAAATAACCATATTTGTTCCTTCTATAATTGAAGTTTTCAAAGGTGATTTTTCTACCAGTGAATCAAAAGCTTTGATTGGTCTTATGTTGGCAAACAAACCCAATTCTTTTCTCAATTTTAACAATCCTTGTTCCGGACGTACTTTTGCATCTGGATTATTATCGTATTTTGGATCACCAATAGCACCAAAAAGCACGGCATCCGATTTTTTACAAAGTTCTAATGTAGCATCTGGTAAAGGATTATTAGTTTTATCGATAGCAATCGCACCAACTAAAGCTTCCTCAAATTCAAAAGTATGGTGATACACTTCTGCCACAACTTTTAAAACTGCCACGGCCTGCTTGGTCACTTCCGGTCCTATTCCATCTCCTGATAAAACGGCTATTTTCAATTTCATAATTTCTGGATTATATAGTAGTTATTATTTGTAAACTGGTTTTTTCAAATGCTTCAATGATGTCTTTATTATTCACTAAAAAATCAATATCATCATAGCCATTAATCATGCAGATTTTTTTATACGAATCAATTTCAAAATACTCTGTGTAATTAGTATCTTCAATTGAAATGGTTTGATTTTCTAAATCGATAATCAAATTTGTCTTTGGTTCAGCTTGTATTTTATTTAAAATAACGGCCAAAAATTCTGGCGAAACAACTATTGGCAATAATCCGTTATTGAGTGCATTTCCTTTAAAAATATCAGCGAAATAACTGGAGACAACTACTTTAAATCCATAATCGGTTAAAGCCCATGCCGCATGTTCGCGACTACTTCCGCAGCCAAAATTATCACCGGCAACCAAAATACTTCCTGCATAAGTAGCATCATTCAATGCAAAAGTTGGAATCGGTTGGTCCTTCTCATCAAACCGCCAATCTTTAAACAAATGATTTCCAAACCCAATTTTATCGGTAACTTTTAAAAATCGTGCCGGTATAATTTGATCGGTGTCAATATTTTCAATTGGCAATGGAACAGCAGTTGATTTTAATTGTATAAACTTTTCCATATTAATTTAATTGTTGTGAAATATCAATAATTTTTCCTTCGATTGCTGTTGCTGCAGCTACTAACGGACTTGCTAAAAGTGTTCTTGCTCCTTGCCCTTGTCTTCCTTCAAAATTTCTATTGGATGTCGAAACACAATATTCTCCGGCCGGAACTTTATCATCATTCATAGCCAAACATGCTGAACAGCCAGGCTGACGAATCTCAAAACCCGCTGCTTCAAAAACCGCAGTTAAGCCTTCATCCTGAATTTGTTTTGCCACTTGCTGTGAACCCGGAACTATTAATGCTGTAACGTTTGCCGCTTTTTGTTTTCCTTTTATATATTGGGCAACGACTCTAAAATCCTCGATTCTGGAATTGGTACAGCTTCCTATAAAAACATAATTTATGGGTTTGTTGATTAAACTTTCTCCTTTTTTAAAGCCCATATAGTCTAATGATTTATCAAAAGAGGCATCTTCTACAACCGGAATGTTATCGGTAATTTTAATTCCCATTCCCGGATTTGTACCATACGTAATCATTGGGGCAATGTCTGCTGCATCAAAATGATATTCTTTATCAAAAACTGCATCTTCATCAGATGGCAATGTCTTCCAATATTCTATTTTTTGAAGCAGTTCCTCTCCAACCGGAGCAAATTTTCTTCCTTTGATGTAGTCAAAAGTGATTTCATCGGGCGCAATCATTCCGCCTCTTGCTCCCATTTCGATACTCATATTGCAAACTGTCATTCGGCCTTCCATACTCATTTCGCGAAAAACATTTCCGGCATACTCACAAAAATAGCCTGTTCCCGAATTCGTTCCGATTTTAGAAATAATATACAAAATCACATCTTTCGGCGATACATTTTTGGCTAATTTTCCATTCACGTTAACGCGCAGACTTTTAGGTTTATTGAGTAACAAACACTGACTTGCAAAAACCTGAGCTACCTGACTCGTTCCTATTCCAAAAGCAATACTTCCAAAAGCACCGTGAGTTGACGTGTGGCTATCTCCACAAACCAAGGTCATTCCGGGTTGCGTAATTCCGAGTTCAGGCGCAATAACATGAACAATTCCTTGATATTGGTGACCTAAACCGTATAATGTAATTCCGTTTTTAGCACAATTTTTAGTAAGCATTTCGACTTGATTTCTGGCCAAATCATCTACAATTGGCAGATGCTGATTTTTTGTTGCCACATTATGATCGGCTGTCGCCACAATTTGTTTTGGGCGAAATACAGGAATCGAACGCTCCTCTAATTCGGCGAAAGCCTGTGGACTTGTTACTTCGTGAATTAAATGCTGATCTATATATAATACTTGCGGACCATTAGGGACTTCGAGTACCACATGACTATCCCAAACTTTATCAAATAATGTTTTCTTTTTCATGATTATACTAAAATACCAATGTTACTGTTTTGAATAATTTGATGCACATCGTCATCTATGACTTCTTTTTTTCTATCGGCTACTTTTACAAATTCGAGATAGACAACGTCTAATTGAAGTTTGGTAAGTTCATAACCGATTTTTTTGGCACGATAAGCCAATGCAGCCCGACCACTACGCGCCGTAAGTATAATTGAAGAATCGTTTACACCAACATCTTTTGGGTCGATTATTTCATAAGTCGATTTATTTTTAATCATTCCGTCTTGGTGAATTCCGGAGCTATGAGAAAAAGCATTTGAACCTACTATGGCTTTGTTTGGTTGGACTAGCATTCCCATATGATCGGAAACCATTTGGCTTGTGCTATACAATAATTTAGAATTGATGTTCGTATCTAAACCCAAACGAGGATGCTGTCTTAAAATCATGACAACCTCCTCGAGTGATGTGTTTCCGGCTCTTTCGCCTATTCCGTTGATGGTACATTCTATTTGTCGCGCACCATTTATGACTCCTGCAATTGAATTGGCTGTAGCCAAACCTAAATCATTATGACAATGACAGGAAAGAATTGCCTTTTCAATTCCAATGACGTTTTCTTTAAGATACTTTATTTTTGCTCCATATTCATCCGGAAGACAATATCCTGTTGTGTCAGGGATATTTAACACTGTTGCTCCGGCTTTAATGGCTTCGCTACATACTTTAGCTAAAAAAACATTATCGGTTCTTCCGGCATCTTCTGCATAAAACTCGACATCATCAACAAATGATTTTGCATAGTAAACTGCTTCAGCTGCACGGTTAATTATTTCGTCCTGCGACGCATTAAATTTATACTTGATATGCGTTTCGGAAGTCCCAATTCCAGTATGAATTCTAGGTTTCTTGGCATGTTGAATGGCTCGTGCTGCAGCATCAATGTCTTCTTTCACGGCACGTGTTAAAGCACAAACTGTAGCATTTTTTACTGCTTTTGAAATAGCTTCAACCGAATTAAAATCGCCCGGACTTGAAATAGGAAAACCAGCTTCAATAACATCAACACCTAATTCATCTAAACGCTGAGCAATTATTAACTTCTGCTCTGTATTTAATTTGCAGCCCGGCACTTGTTCTCCGTCGCGCAATGTGGTGTCAAATATTTGAACTTTTTGATTTTCCATATTAATAATTAAACTTAAATTAGTTTCTTTATACGAATATATATTTTGCATTACTAAAATAAAATCTAATTTTTGAATACATTACAGTATTAAACAAAATAATTTAGGATTTAAAATTTTGATTTACAGCATATTACAATCTAATTTTTACGATGGCAAACCCAACAAAAGATAATTTATTTGTACTTATTTCATCGCTTTCTAAATCAGAAAAGCGACAATTTAAATTGTATGTCAATCGATTAGGAGATAATGAAGACGCTAAATTTTTGCAGCTTTTTAACTTGTTAGATAAAATGAAAAGTTATGATGAAGATGAAATTCTAAAGAGTAAAATCGTAACCAAACAACAGCTTTCTAATTTAAAAGCTCATTTATACAAACAAATTCTAATTAGTTTGCGGATGAATCCTATTAATCAAAATATTAGGATTCAGATTCGGGAGCAATTGGATTTTGCCACTATTTTATATCAAAAGGGCTTATACAAACAAAGTTTAAAAATTCTGGATAAAGCCAAAGGAATTGCCCTTGAACACGACGAAAAAAATATTGCATTTGAAATAGTTGAGTTAGAAAAAATAATCGAATCCCAATATATTACCCGAAGCATTGCCTCTCGCGCTGACGAACTTACCATTGAAGCAATGGAATTGAGCAGACATAATGTAATTGCCAGCAAACTTTCTAATTTATCATTGCAGCTATATAGTATTATGCTCAAAAGTGGTTATGCTAAAAGTGATGCTGAGATGCAGGAAATCAAGACCTATTTTAACAATAAAATGCCCAAATATCAATATGAAAAATTGGGATTCAGAGAAAAATTATGGTTGTATAAAGCGCATCTCTGGCATAGTTTTTTAATTCAGGATTTCCTTTCCTGTTATAAATATTCGAGTAAATGGGTGGCGCTTTTTGATAAAAATCCACAAATGATTTCTTTAAATCCGGTTTGGTATATTAAGGGAAACAGCTATCTATTGGAATGCTTGTATTTAATAAAACACAAATCCTATATGAAAGAAGTTTTAGAGCGGTTGAAACAAACTATCGCTTTAGATTCTTTTCCAAAAAATGATAATTTAAGTTCATTATATTTTCTTTGCTATTATAACAGCATGTTCAATTTGCATTTCTTAGAAGGAGATTTTGAAGGCGGTTTATATTTGGTTGATGAAGTTATAAAAAACATCAAGAAAAACGAAGACCGTGTTGACGAACATCATATTATGGTTTTTTATTATAAAATAGCCTGTCTTTATTTTGGTACGGGCAACAATAAAAAATGCATCGAATATTTGAATAAAATTATCGAAAACAAAAACCTAACAATGCGAGAGGATTTGCTCTGTTTCGCAAGAGTTCTTAGCCTCATTGCTCACTTTGAAGCCGGAATGGATTATCGCCTCGAAGCGCAATTAAAAAACACCTATGACTTTCTAATCAAAATGAATGAACTTCATGAGGTGGAACGGGAAATGATTAAATTTTTGAAAAATTTAGAAACTATTTACCCAAATCAGCTCAAAGCAGAATTCATAAAATTGCATGAAAGATTGCTAGTTTATGAAAATCATCCTTATGAAAAAAGAGCGTTTTTATATCTGGATCTAATTTCTTGGCTGGAAAGTAAAATTCAGAATAAACCGGTAGCACTAATAATTCAGGAAAAAGCTAAGAATCTGATTCGATAAAAACTACAAAAGCATATAAAAAAACCTCTTTCAAATGAACGAGGTTTTTTTTTACCAATTGAATCTTCCGCTTGATTTCTTTTCTTTTCCGGCAAATTTTTCAATCTTATAGGTCAAAGAAAACATAACATAACGTTTTAAAACTATATTCTCTTCATCTCTAATGGTTGTTGGAGTAATTGTTCTTGTAGCATTCTGATTTTGATTCAGCAAATCATATACCTTGACTTTGGCGGTAAATTTTTTGTTATAAAAACTATACGCCAAACTCGTATTCCACAGATAGAAATCTTTCTTGAAACCATCAGCGATGTTTGAATTGTATGTATATCCAAAGTCATTCCCGAATATCCAGTTCTTTGGCCAGTAATTAGTAACCTGCATATTAAATTTATGCACAAAACTTGAAGCCGAAGACACTATATAATTCGAATATTTGGTATCATTAACCGTATATCTATATGACGGATTTATAGAAAATAATTCTCCATAATCGTAGGTGAAATTTACTCTTGGTGTGATGTCAAAAACTTTCGCTTCATACAATTCACCATTAGTAAATCCTTTTATTAAATCGTAACCTGCATTGAATCCAAAACCAAATTTAAAGCTGTGCGCTTCTTTTTTGATTGTTTTACTCCAATGAAAACCAAACCAGCTTTCGTAAGTTCCATTAATATTTTCGTAGGTAGTAGTTCTTTTTCTGTTGTCATCAAAAACTGTAGAAGACACCACTTGGTTATCATAAATGCTTCCGCCTGCATAAATACTGTAACCCGATTTGGTAGCATAGTCATAATCCCTGAAACTAAAATACATCTGATGGTATTTATTGGGATCGAGATTTGGATTTCCGATAAAAGTATTCAATGGATTGGCTAAATTTTCTACCGGAAGAATCTGGCTGGCCTGTGGAAAATAGGACTCGTAATTGTAGTTAACCCAGATGGCTTTCGACTTCGTAAAATTATAACCACCGTACAGATTCGCAGAGGGTAAAATATATTGCTTATTCAAATCGACAACATTTCCAAGATACAATGAATGGTTATCAAACTTGGTAATGGCCTGACCTAAATTCACATACAATCGGTAGTTCTTTTTCTCAATAGAAAATCCGGCTGTTGGTGTAATCGTATTTCGGGTTGAAGTCAGATGATTGGTCAGGACCTCATTCTCGATGGTATAGCTTCCTGAACCCGAATCAAAATCGAAAGCTTTTCGGTCTTCTGCAACTCTTTCGTTTTCAATTGTTGCAGCAATATTGATGGCTATAGAATCTCCAACAGGTTCCGTATACTGAAACTCAGTAGTATATTTATCCGTCACGTTTTGCGTGTTCTTAATCTGATTCCGAATATCATCCGGATTACTACCTTGATAAAAAATAGTACTCGAATTCGTCAGGTTTTTGATTTCTGTTTTGGTATTTTCATTTTCAAAAGCAGCACTGATATTCCTTCTTTTTCTTTTAAACGCTTTATTGAAATCAATCCTGTTATTGAAACTCTGCCTGTCATTTTCATTGGTTACAAATGAAGAACTTTCGTTTAGCAGTTGGTTCGACTCATCAATTGATTCTTCAAAAGAATTGGTTACTGACTGACTGTTTGATTTGGCAAACTTTGGAACAATTACAAACGAAGCCGTGGAATCGATTTTATATTCCAGTTCCATATTCATATTATGACTGTACTTATCTTCCTTTGAATCCGATACGGAGTTGGTGGTAAAATTCCCATCAGGCAGAAAATTGATCTGATTGGTTTTATTCTTATTATTGGTATCAGCACTTGCAAAAAAGTAACTGGCTGAGTTATTGAAGTCTTTAAAAAGCTCATCAGAATAATTTATTCCTAAAAGATTGGAATGTGTGATGCCTCTATTGCCTCCAAAACGCATTCCGTTTAATCCAAAAGAACCATCAGAACTGGTGTAAAAAGAATTATTCCTGGTTCCGCTCATATTGTCATAAATCTCATCCATTGAAAAGCCCGTTGCATTAATATTATTTGACGAAGCTAAAACACTGATTTTTCTTTTATCTTTAAAATAATTGACGAGTGCACTGCTTTCGTAACGTTTATCGGTTCCGCCTCCTGCCATGAATTTACCGAAAAAACCTTTGTTCTTATCCTCGTCAATCGTCAGATTAATGCTGGCATTGTTAGAACTTGCTGCTTGACCTGTGATTTCTTCTTTTTTGGTTTTGGTATCCGTAACCTGCACTTTATTAATAATATCCGAAGGCAGATTTTGCAACGCTATCTTTCCGTCTTTGTCAAAAAATGGTTTGCCGTTCACTAAAATCTGGTTGACTTCTTTTCCGTTGACGGTAATTTTTCCTTCAGCATCAATTTCGACGCCGGGCAATTGTTTTAGCAAGGTTTCGACATTCGCATCAGGGCGCAGTTTGAATGAAGAAGCATTAAATTCTAAAGTATCTTTCTTAATCCTTATTGGCGGAGTTTCATTTTTGATAACGACTTCATCCAACTGATTGGCAGATTCTTTTATTTCAATAGTGCCAAAATCTTTATCTTCAGAAACGGATTCCAATCGGATTTTAGTTTCGCGATAACTGATATAAGAAACTTTCAGAACTATAGGCTGCGTAATTTTTTTAATCTTAAAATCGAAATTTCCGAGTTTGTTGGTAATGGTGTAATCTACAACGGCTGAATCTTTGACAGAAGATAGATAAACGGTAGCAGATTCTATAGGTAATTTTGTAGTTTCATCGATTACTTTTCCTTTTAAGGAAATTGTTTTTTGGGCGAAGGTAAATGTGCTTATCAGAAGAAAGCAAATTAGAGTGAGAGATTTGGGCATAAAAAAATTAGCAGTTAGTATTAAATTGTAATAAAACGGCTAATTTCTTATTTTATTGTTTAGCGTTAAAAATTCTTACGAAACTTTAACATTTAATTATTTTCTCTGATAAAGATATCAATCAAAACCAAGATGTCAGTCTGATCTTATCGAAGACCCTATTATAAAGAGGCACTTCGACAGGCTCAGTGTAACAATGCATTTCTAATTGGCAATATAATCTAAATTTTATTTCTCTCTGATGTAAATATCAATCGGAACACCTGAGAAATCCCAGTTTTCACGGATTTTATTTTCTAAGAAACGCTTGTACGCTTCCTGAACATATTGAGGCAAATTCGCAAAAAATACGAATTGTGGTGTTGGTGTTGGCAACTGCATGCAATATTTAATTTTTACATATTTTCCTTTCACCGCTGGTGGTGGATAAGCTTCAATTAGTTTCAACATATAATCGTTGAATTTTGAAGTCTGAATACGCTGTTTCCTGTTTTCAAAAACTTGAACTGTCGTTTCCAATGCTTTTAACAAACGTTGTTTTGTCAATGCCGATACAAACAAAATAGGCACATCGGTAAATGGTTTTAGTTCTTCCTTGATTTTGTTTTCGTAATCACGAGTTGACATGGTGTCTTTTTCGACCAAATCCCATTTGTTTACTAAAATCACAACCCCTTTTCTGTTTTTCTCAGCTAGCCAAAAAATACTCTGATCCTGACCTTCGAAACCACGGGTTGCATCAATCAATAAAACACAAACATCCGAATGTTCAATCGCACGAACCGAACGCATTACCGAATAAAATTCTAAATCTTCTTTTACTTTAGCTTTTCTTCGAATTCCGGCTGTATCAACCAAGTTAAATTCAAATCCGAAACGATTGTATTTGGTATCAATTGCATCACGGGTTGTTCCGGCAATATCAGTAACTACAAATCTATCTTCTCCAATTAACGCATTGATGAAAGACGACTTTCCGGCATTTGGTCTTCCAACTACACAAAATCTTGGTAAGGCCGCTTCTTCTTCAGTTACTTCTGGTAATTCCGGTAACACTTTTACTAATTCATCTAAAAGTTCTCCTGTTCCGCTTCCGCTGATGCTGGCAATGGTAAAATATTCACCTAAACCTAAATTGTAGAATTCAACTGCGTCTTTTTCACGCATCGCATTATCAACTTTATTGACTGCTAACAATATGGGTTTGGTAACTTTTCTAAGTAATTTGGCTACCTCTGCATCCATAGGTGTAATGCCTTCTTCTACATCAACCACAAAAATAATCGCATCTGCTTCATCTATAGCCAACTCAACCTGACGACGAATTTCTCCTTCAAAAATATCGTCTGAACCCTTGATATAACCACCCGTGTCAATTACAGAAAACTCTTTTCCATTCCATTCACTTTTTCCATAATTTCTGTCACGGGTAACACCACTAACCGAGTCAACTATAGCTTCTCTTCTTTTGATTAAACGATTAAAAAAAGTCGATTTCCCTACGTTTGGTCTTCCAACTATGGCTACAATATTGTTCATGCGTATTTTTAATTTTTTGCAAAGGTAGTTTAATTAAGTTGAAAGTCAAGGGATAAGTGAAAAGGGATAAGTCATTAAAAAAGTAAAATTAAACTACAAGTATACTTCCACTTTATTTTCTATAGGTTCCAAAATATTGTTATATCAATCAATTTAAGTTTATATTTGTTGTACAATACTAGCACATGAAACACCAATTAGACGCTAAAGACCTGGCCATATTAGAAATACTGCAACAGGATTCGACTATTTCGGTAAAAGAAATTGGAGAACGCGTTGGGCTTTCGTTTACGCCGACCTATGAAAGAATCAAAAATCTTGAGAAAGACAATGTGATACTGAAATATGTAGCCTTGGTGGATCGCTTTAAAATTGGGATGCAAATCGTCGTGTATTGTAATATCACGCTCAAAGAGCAATCCAAACAGGCATTGAGTGATTTCGAAAAAACCATTATTGCTATTCCTCAAGTGCAGGAAGTAATTAGTCTTTCGGGAAACTACGATTATATGCTTAAGATTATAGCCGAAGACATAACCTCTTACAATTCTTTTGTGGTTGATGTGATTTCGAATATTCCAAATATCGGCCAATACCACAGTAGCATTGTGTTAAATGAAGCCAAAAAAGAAACGGCTTACACTTTCCCGATTAAATAAACTGATCTTTAATTTCGTTAAAAGCAGCTGTTATCTGTTCGTTACCTAAATTGCCAATACTTCCAATATGATTGTGTTGTAAGTTGTAATTAGGCTCAAAAGAATCACTTTCAATAGCTAATCCGATATTTTTATAGGCTTCTCTAAACGGAATACCATCCAACACTTGTTGGTTTACATTTTCTACACTAAACATATAATCGTATTTCGAATCTTTGACAATATTGGTTTTGACTTCAATATGCTGCAACATAAAGTCGAACATGGTCAAACAATCCTTCAACGACTGAATTGCAGGAAACAAACCTTCTTTAGTCAGTTGAAAATCTCTGTGGTAACCTGAAGGCAAATTATTAGTCAGCAACGTCAGTTCATTTGGTAACGCCTGAATTCTGTTGGTTCGTGCTCTGATGATTTCAAAAACATCCGGATTCTTTTTGTGTGGCATAATACTGCTGCCTGTTGTCAATGCATTAGGAAAAGCAATAAAACCAAAATTCTGATTGAGATACAAACACATATCATAAGCGAATTTGCTCAAAGTAGCTGCAATTCCAGACATTGCCATAGCCAGGACTTTCTCTGATTTACCTCGCGTCATTTGGGCGTAAACAGAATTGACATTTAATGTTTTAAAACCTAACAAATCAGCTGTCAACTTTCTGTTTAAAGGAAACGAACTGCCATAACCTGCACCTGAACCTAACGGAGATTTATTGGTCACATTGTGAGCCGCCAATAATAGTTCCAAATCATCCACCAAACTTTCGGCATAAGCACCAAACCAAAGTCCAAATGACGACGGCATCGCAACTTGTAAATGTGTATACCCCGGAAGTAATGCGTTTTTGTGTTTATTACTTAATTGAATTAAGGTATTGAATAAAACTTCTGTCTGAACAACAATTTCTTTTATTTCCGACTTCAAATACAATTTCAAATCGGTCAACACCTGATCATTTCTCGAACGACCGCTGTGGATTTTCTTTCCGGTCTCGCCTATTCTTTGAATTAATAAATGCTCTACTTGAGAGTGAATATCTTCAATGCCTTCTTCAATGCTAAAATTTCCTTGAGCGATTTCGGCTAAAATATTTTTGAGTTCGATTTCTAAAACATTCCATTCATCCGAAGTTAACAAACCTATAGAATGCAACATTTCGCAATGCGCTAGTGAACCCAACACATCAAATTTCGCCAAAACATAATCAAAGGCGATATCATTTCCTACGGTAAACTTCTCGACTATTCCCGAATGTTCTTCGTTGTTGCTGGCTGTTTTCTGCCATATTTTGGTTGCCATAACTATAGAATTTGCGTTAAAACATTTTTATAAATCTCAATCGCTTCTTTGATTTCGTCCACATAAATAAATTCATCACTGCTGTGAGAACGAGTCGATAAACCCGGACCCATTTTGAGCGACGGGCAAGGAATTACCGCTTGATCGGAAGACGTTGGCGAACCGTAATAAGTTCTACCCAATTGCAATCCGGCTTGCACAAATGGATGCGTTAACGGTATCGAAGACGAATTCAATCGTAGCGAACGTGCTGTTACTTCACTTTGCACATTCTCTTTGATTATAGTAAAAACTTCTGTGTTGGTATATTGCTCTGTCGTTCGCACATCAACAGTAAACTGACAGCAATCTGGAACGACATTATGTTGTGATCCGCTATTGATAATGGTTACAGTCATTTTGATTTCGCCCAACAAATCGGATACTTTTTCGAACTTGTAATTGTTAAACCAATTGATATCTTGTATCGCATTTAAAATCGCATTGTCAGGATTTGGATGTGCGGCGTGTGACGATGTTCCTTTGGCTACACAATCTAAAACTAACAATCCTTTTTCGGCTATGGCCAAATTCATTTCCGTTGGTTCACCTACGATAGCAAAATCAATAGTTCCCAATTCATTGTAAATCGATTCAACACCATCGACACCTGAAATTTCTTCTTCGGCTGTGGCGGCTAGAACAATATTATATTTCAAATTAGGCTTATCCCAAAAATGCAAAAAAGTCGCTATCAAACTCACCAAAGCGCCACCGGCATCATTACTTCCTAAACCATACAATTTACCGTCTTTTTCAATTGGCTCAAATGGATTCAACGTATAACCTGCATTCGGTTTCACAGTATCGTGATGTGAATTGAGTAATATTGTTGGCTTTGTTTCATCATAAAACTGATTAAAAGCCCAAACATTATTCATCGCTCTGTGCGTTGGCACTCCAAAATCTTCCAAAAACTGTTGAATACAATCGGCGGTTTTGTCTTCGGCTTTGCTGAACGAAGGAATCGCAATCAGTTCTTTTAAAAGTGTGAAAGCCGATTGAAATAAATCAGTTGTAGTGTTATTGAATAGTTGTTCCTTCATGGGTTTTGTTGTTGATAAATCCTGTTATATTTTTGGCATTGATGATGCCTATTTTGCCAACTTTCTGATGCAATGCCTGAAAACAATTCTCCAATTTGGGCAACATGCCTTTGCTGATAATGCCTGCAGCTTTTAAAGTCTGAAACTTATTCCAATCCAACAATGGAATTACCGAATTATCGTCTTCGGGATGATACAAGACACCGTTCTTTTCAAAACAATAAATCAGCTGAGTGTCAAAAATTCCGGACAAACTCACAGCTATCGCATTAGCAATCGAATCGGCATTAGTATTTAATAATTGCCCGTTGCCATCATGGGTAATCGCACTAATCACCGGAGTAATTCCGAGATGGAGTAATTGTTTCAGAAAAACAACATTCACATCCTCAGCATTTACATCGCCTACGAATCCAAAGTCAATGGGCTCAGGATTTCGTTTAGTTGCCTGAATCAAATTGGCATCCGCACCCGATAATCCGATGCTGTTTCGTTTGTGCTTTTGTAATAAAGCCACAATGTTTTTATTGATATAACCGGCATAAACCATAGTTGCAATTTTTAAGGTTTGTTCATTGGTTACTCTTCTGCCATCAATCATTTCCTGCGGAATATTTAAATCGGTCGCCAAATCGGTTGCCAATTTACCTCCGCCGTGAATTAAAATAAATGGTTTATTAAGCGTGGCCAAAGCATAGACAAACTCCTTTAATTGCAGTTCGTCATCTATGATGTTTCCACCAATCTTAATGATGTTAAGCTTTTCCATTTCCTTTTACAATTTTTTCCAAAATAACTTGCGCCGCAAATGTTCTGTTGTTGGCTTGCTCGTAGATTAAGGAGTTCTCACTGTCTAAAACTTCATCGCTTACTTCCACATTTCTTCTTACCGGAAGACAATGCATGATTTTCGCGTTATTGGTTACTTTTAATTTTTCATTGGTCAGTAACCAATCTTCATTCACAGGTACTACTTGTCCGTAATCTTCAAAAGAAGACCAATTTTTTATATACACAAAATCGGCGTCCTGCAAAGCCTTTTGTTGGTTATGCTCGATGGTTGCTTTTTGGGTAAATTGGATGTCCAATTCATAGCCTTTCGGATGCGTAATAACAAATTCAAAATCCGTTTTGTTTATCCATTGCGCAAAAGAATTCCCCACAGCTTGTGGAATAGACTTGATATGCGGCGCCCAAGTGAGGACAACTTTTGGTTTTTTATTATTAGGTAAATGCTCGGCTATCGTAATACAATCGGCCAAACTCTGCAACGGATGCAAAGTCGCCGATTCTAAAGAAATCACCGGAACGGTTGCGTATTTTTCAAATAAAGAAAATACTTTTTCGGAAGTATCTTCAGCTTTGTTTGTCAAACCTGCGAAACATCTCAACCCTATGATATCACAATACTGACTCAATACATTCGCGGCATCTTTGATATGCTCGACTGTAGAACCATTCATGATGGCGCCATCTTCAAATTCCCAGGTCCATGCTTCCTGACCAGCATTTAAAACTATCGTGTTTAAACCTAAATTCTGTGCAGCTTTTTGAGTGCTCAATCTGGTTCTCAAACTTGAGTTTAGAAACACCAAACCAAGCGTTTTACCTTTGCCTAAATCGCTATTCAGTAATGGAGATTTCTTAATCGAAATGGCTTCATTGACCAAAGCGTCTATATCGGTAACATCATCGGCGGAGAAAAATCTTTTCATATCGTTACTAATTTAGTCTGTGAAATGGTTTTGAAGGCCTTAACAAACAAATCCAATTCGGCTTTGGTAATATTTAAAGCCGGAAGAATTCGCAACGTATTTGGACAAGATGCATTTCCGGTTAGGATTTTAAAATCAGTCAGCAGTTGGTTTCTGAATGGTGCGCAAGACGTTTTTAATTCGATGCCAAACATTAATCCTTGGTATCTGATTTCAGCGATACTTTCATCGTCTTTTAATTGTTCGAATAGATAATTACCGGCTTCAATCGCATTTTGCATTAATTTTTCCGATTCAATGACTTCCAAAACTGCTTTTGATGCAGCGCAAGCCAAATAATTTCCGCCAAAAGTCGTTCCGAGCAAACCGTGTTTGGCCTTAATCTCAGGTGAAATCAATACGCCGCCAACCGGAAATCCATTACCCATGCCTTTAGCAACCGTGATAATATCAGCTTTGACTTTGGCATGTTGGTGTGCAAAAAACTTGCCCGTTCTTCCGTAACCTGATTGGATTTCATCGCAAATAAAAACAGCCCCATTTTCGTCACATAGGCTTCTAATTTTTTGTAAAAAAGAAGCTTCCGGAATCTGAACACCGCCAACACCCTGAATACCTTCGATAATTACAGAGGAAATTTCATTGTTAACAAAAGCTTCCTCCAATAGTGTTGTGTTGTTGAAAGGCACAAAAATAAAATTGTCGGTTTCATTGACCGGCGCGATGATACTTTTGTTGTCGGTTGCTGCTACTGCAGCGGCAGTTCGTCCATGAAAAGCTTTGGTGAAGCAGATGTTCTTTTTTCTTCCGGTATGGAATGAGGCTAGTTTTATTGCATTTTCGTTGGCTTCGGCTCCCGAATTACACATAAAAAAATTATAATTGTTGTAACCGCTGATTTTCCCTAATAATTCGGCTACTTCTTCCTGAATTGGAATTTTAACCGAATTGGAATAAAAGCCAATATTTTGCAATTGTTGGGTCACTTTCTCCACATAAATAGGATGGCTGTGGCCAATAGAAATTACGGCATGACCACCGTATAAATCCAGGTATTTTTCGTTTTTGTCGGTCCAAACGTAACTGCCTTCCGCTTTCACGAAGTTCAGATCGAATAATGGATATACATCAAATAATTTCATCGTCTTTCTTTTAAAATGCTGAAGCTTTTAGTTTTAGTCCAAGCGTTGGCTCAAAGCCCAACATCAAATTCATGTTCTGCACCGCCTGACCGGAAGCGCCTTTTATCAAATTGTCAATCACCGAATGGATGACGATATGATCGCCTTCTTTTTCCAGGTGTAACAGACATTTGTTTGTATTCACCACTTGTTTCAAATCGATTGTATCTTTCGAAACGAATACAAAGGAATTGCCGCTGTAAAAATCTTCGTAAAGCGCTGTTAAAGCTGCCAAATCCAAAGTAGTTTGCAAAGTGGAACTCGTGAAAATTCCACGTGTAAAATCGCCACGCCAAGGCACAAATTCTAAATTGACTTTATGGTTGGTGTATTTTTCTAACGTATTACAAATTTCTGCCACATGCTGATGTGTCAAGGTTTTGTATGCTGAAATGTTATTCGCTCTCCATGTAAAATGCGTAGTTGACTGCAACGATTGTCCGGCACCTGTGGAACCTGTGATTCCTGTGGTGTAGACCGTTTGCAATAATTTGGCTTTCGCCAAAGGCAACAATGCCAATTGAATTGCTGTAGCAAAACACCCAGGATTGGCTATGTAATTGGCTGATTTTATGGCTTCTGAATTCACTTCGGGCAAACCATAAACAAATTCTCCTTTGCTAAAATCGCCTTCCAATCTGAAATCATTACCCAAATCGATGATTTTCACCTTGTCATTAATCGAATGACTTTCAATCCAGGTTTTGCTTTTCTTATGTGGCAAGCACAAAAACAAAACGTCAATATTATTCGAATATTCATTGGTGAAAATCAAATCGGTTTCACCAAACAAATCCGTATGTACGCTCGAAACCGCATTGCCTGCCTGACTTCTGCTTAGGGCAAAAGCAATTTCTGCTTTTGGATGGTTTAACAGCAATCGGATAAGTTCACCACCGGTATAACCTGCAGCTCCAACGATTCCGATTTTTATTTTGATTTCCATGATTATAATTTATTGGGATTGACTTGGTTGTAAATCGCCAAGGAATTGCTAATGATTTTAGAATATCCTTTTACATCTTC
The DNA here is from genome assembly GCF_021608185.1 of Flavobacterium anseongense. GTDB lineage: Bacteria > Bacteroidota > Bacteroidia > Flavobacteriales > Flavobacteriaceae > Flavobacterium > Flavobacterium anseongense. The sequence continues at coordinate 280,383 of NZ_JAKIHN010000001.1, forward strand.
ACCAGACCACGCTAAATTCATTTCACCATAGCTGCCGAATTTAGATGCCATCAAATCATTACTAGATTCGATACCGTTAAGCACAAATCTGTATGGCAAAAGCGTTACGGTTACCTTTCCATTAACTGTGCTTTGAGTGTTAGCAAAGAAAGTTTCAATATCACGCATCACAGGATCTAAAAACAAGCCTTCATGTAACCAGGTTCCATACCAATCGGCCAACTGACTTTTTAGGTTTAATTGGAATTTGGACAGCGTATGTTTCTCCAACAAATGATGCGCTTTCAAAATAATTAAAGCCGAAGCCGCTTCGAAACCAACTCTGCCTTTAATCCCGACAATCGTATCGCCAACGTGAATATCTCTACCAATCGCAAATGGTGCTGCCAATTGTTCTAAATATAAAATCGCTTCACTTGGATGCGAAAAATTTGTATTGTCTACGGCTACTAATTCGCCTTGTTTGAATTTTAACGTTATTTCAGTTTTATCGGCTTCTGTCTTTTCTAATTGCGATGGATAAGAAGTCTCTGGCAAGGAAAGATTAGAGGTCAAGGTTTCTTTTCCACCAACTGATGTCCCCCAAAGTCCTTTATTTATCGAATATAAGGCTTTGTCGAAGTTCATTTCGACATTCTTTGCTTTTAGGAAGTCAATTTCGGCTTCTCTTGACAATCTCAAATCTCTGATTGGTGTGATAATTTCGATATTCGGACACATTACTGAAAAAATCACATCAAAACGCACTTGGTCATTTCCGGCTCCAGTACTTCCGTGCGCAATCGCATCAGCATCTATATTTTTGGCATAAGCCGCAATAGATTTGGCCTGAATTGTTCTTTCGGCACTAACCGATAACGGATACGTATTGTTTTTTAAAACATTGCCGTAAATCAAATACTTGACACAAGTATCATAATAGGTTTGCACCGCATCGACACAAGTATAGGAATGAATACCTAATTCATAAGCGCGTTTCTCGATAGCACGGATATCCTCAACAGAAAAACCACCCGTATTGACCGTTACAGCATGGACTTCATATCCTTTTTCTTTTGACAGATACACCGCGCAAAAAGAAGTATCTAAACCTCCGCTAAATGCTAAAACTACTTTTTTCATTGGATTCATTTTGTTTTATATTTTCATTCTGATTGAATAACATGGCAGTACACAAACAGTTTTTCTTGTCTTTCGCCATTAATATTTCATAGTTGACACAACTTTTGCAACCGTTCCAGAAGTTCTCGTCTTGGGTCAATTCGGAATACGTTACCGGTTCGTAACCCAATTCACTATTGATTTTCATCACGGCCAAACCAGTTGTCAATCCAAATATTTTAGCATTCGGATATTTTTCTCTGGACAAGTTGAATATGGCTTGCTTTATTTTTCGGGCCAATCCCAATTTTCGGTATTGTGGCGCTACGATTAAGCCGGAATTGGCGACAAACTTTTCATGGCTCCAGGTTTCAATATAACAAAAGCCTGCCCATTCGTTGCTATCCGTTAAGGCAATTATTGCATTACCGTCTACAATCTTCTGACTCAAATAAGCAGCCGAACGCTTGGCAATTCCGGTGCCGCGTATTTGAGCCGAATGTTCCATTTCGTTAATTATGGCTTCACAAAAAATTAAATGCTGTGCGTTGCTCTGCACAATAGTAATAGTCATTTGCTTTCGAATTTTTGACAAATTTAAATTTTATTTCTTATAAAACAACATAAAAAAGATATTTTATCCTTTTAATAATATTTTATAGGATTTAAAATCTTATTTAAACAAGTTGCCGAAATGAATGGTAAGAAGGAAATGGGAAGAGGGAAGAGGGAAGAGGGAAAATAGAAAAGGGATAAAACATAATTTACTTATGCCTTATCCCTTTTCCCTTTCTTGTCTTGTTCTCTATTTCTGATTATAGCCAAATCGACGCAACTGAAACGCATTGCTTCTCCAGTCTTTATTGACTTTGACATATAATTCGATGTGGATTTGTTTTCCGAAGAACTTCTCTAAGTCTGCTCTTGCTTGCATTCCAACATTTTTTAAAGCAGCACCTTTGTGTCCAATTATGATTCCTTTTTGAGTATCACGTTCGACCATGATTACGGAACGGATGCGGATGATTTTTTCATCTTCCAGAAATTCTTCTGTTTCGATTTCGACTGCGTATGGAATTTCTTTATCGTAGTTTAAAAGTATTTTTTCGCGAATGGTTTCGTTTACAAAGAAACGTTCGGGTTTATCGGTCAAAGCATCTTTTGGATAATAAGCTGGCGATGCCGGAAGTAATTCTAAAATACGGGCAAAGACTTCTTTTACATTAAAATTCTCCAAAGCTGATATTGGGAAAATTTCTGCGTTTGGAACTTTGTCCTTCCACAAAGCAATTTGCTCTTCTAATTGTTCCTGGTTGGATTTGTCAATTTTGTTTAAAAGCAGCAAAACCGGAATCTTAGCGTGAATTATTTTATTGAAAAAGTCTTCATCTTTTAATTCTTTTTCGCCAATTTCCACCATATAAATCAATACATCGGCATCTTCGAAAGCGGATTTTACAAAATCCATCATCGATTTCTGCATCTCATAAGCCGGTTTGATGATTCCCGGTGTGTCTGATAGAACGACTTGAAAGTCTTCTCCATTTACAATTCCGAGTATTCTGTGACGTGTTGTTTGGGCTTTAGAGGTAATGATAGACAAGCGTTCCCCAACGAAGGCATTCATTAAGGTTGATTTTCCAACGTTTGGGTTTCCAATTATGTTTACGAAGCCTGCTTTGTGTTCCATTTAATGAGAATAAAAAAACCGAAAACTCAATTAGTGTTTTCGGTTTTTAGTTTACTTAGTAGCGGGAACAGGACTCGAACCTGTGACCTTCGGGTTATGAGCCCGACGAGCTGCCTACTGCTCTATCCCGCGCTGTTTCGAGTGCAAATATACAACGAAAATTGACACACACAAGATATTTAAAGTAAAAAATAATATAATTTTGAAATGAGAGCTTATATATCTAAAGTAAAGAACTACTTTTGCACGAAATTTAAAAAGCCCTAATCGGTTATATTCCAGCAAAATGAATACAAAAAAAATTATTGAATACAGAGCGTTACTTGGCGTAACCAAAACAGCTACTTTGAAAGAGTTGAAAACCATTTACAGAAACTGTATGAAGGATAGCCATCCGGATACAATTCAGGATGAAACCGAACGTTTGGCAGCAGAAGAGAAAAGTACAGAGATTATTGCGGCTTATCATTTTTTAGTAAGCATTGCGCCGGAAACTTTGGAAAAAGACAAAGCAGAATATACAAGAATCACATCAACTGTAAACCTTGCTGATTTTTATTATGAGAAAGGCGTACTCTATGTTACCTTTTTAGATGGAAGTTCGTTCGAGTATTTTGGTGTTTTAAGACCAATGTATATCAAGATGGTGAATGCGGAATCTCCGAGTCGTTTTGCCAGAAGGCATATTTATAACGACTATATTTACAGAAGCGCTTCAAAAATGGTGGCAGCTGAATAAAAGTTTATAAAGTTTATGAGGTTTATGAGGTTTATTAAGTTTATAAAATAAAAAAAGTCTTGATTTCTCAAGACTTTTTTTACTTATTTACCTAACAAAATTTATAAAAAACAAGAGTTATTATTCATCATTAGCAACTGCTGAGTTTTTATCGATACTCACTTTTAGCGTCGTAGCAACACCTTGCTCATTTACCATTGTCATATTTAAGGTATCCAGTTTAGCAAGGTTTCTGGAAACCAATCCATTGAACATATTATAAGAAATATTCATTTCTTTTAAGTTTCCTAATTTCTCTAAATCAAAAGGAACCTGACCATCCATTTTATTTTCAAATAAACTTAGCGTTTCCAATGAAGTTAGACTTGAAACTTCTTTTTCTAATTTACCTGTAAGTTTATTACTGTTTAACAATAAAACTTTTAACGATTTTAATTGATAATAAGAAGCCGGAATTTGACCTTCAATTTCGTTGTTGAATAAAGAAAGTGTTTCCAAATTTGTTAAATTTCCAACAGCTACAGGCAATTGACCTGTTAGTCTGTTCATGTGCATTTCAATTGATTTTAATTGAGTAGCACTTCCTAAAGCTTCCGGTAAAGCTCCTGACACCTGATTGAATGCAATATTCAGTTTGGTAAGGTTTTTTAAATTCCCAATAGAGGCAGGCAATACACCTGTAATATTGTTTCTGAAAAGATTCAAAACTTGCAGTGATGTTAAATCGCCTATTTCATTTGGAAGTTCTCCGTTAAGGTTATTATTAACCAATTTAATTGCGACAACTTTATCATTTTGGATTTCTACACCATACCAGGTTGATACTGGTGATTTTAAATCCCATTTGTTAATCCATTGTGATCCTTTGGTTGCCTTGTTTAGTTTAATTAAAGCATTTTTTTCGGTTGACGATATCTCTGCAAAAACTGATGCAGAAACAAAAAGTAACGCGACATAGGTAAAAATAGTTTTCATAACGTTTTATGATTTGAGGTTAAGACGAGGTAAAATTATAAGCATTATCGTTTAAAAACAAATAAAATCGACGAAATGCATTTATAACTTAATTTTTTATTAACTTATCTTACAAAATCAAATAAAATTCCTATTAAAATTGAATACTTTGCCAAAAAAAATGGATTTAAGAAATATTTTTTACATTTGATACACTAACCAATTAAACTTAAAATTATGAACATCAATTTTCTAGCATTATTACTTGCTGCTTTGTCAACACTGGTTGTTGGATTTATTTGGTATAATCCAAAAGTATTTGGAAACGTTTGGATGAAAGAAGCCGGATTATCTGAAGAAGACATGAAAGGCGCCAATATGGTTAAAATATTTGGCTTGTCGATTGTCTATGCTTTTCTGATTTCTTTTATTTTACAAATGTTAACGATTCATCAGTTTGGTGCCATGGGAATGATTGGAGGTGATCCTACCATTGCAAAACCATCTTATACTGCTTTTATGGCCGACTACGGAACAGCATTCAGAACGTTCAAACATGGTGCGTTACATGGTTTTATGACAGCACTTTTTTTGGTTTTCCCATTAATTGGAACCGGAGCTTTGTATGAAAGAAGAAGTTTCAAATATGTAATGGTAACCAGTGGATTTTGGGCGGTTTGTTTCACGATTATGGGTGGAATAATCTGTATGATGCAGTAATTTAACATTCATTTATAACTAAATCGCTCTACATTTGTAGGGCGATTTTTTTTAGCTTTTTGGAAACAACTACCTATAAAATATATTCTTCTATTTCACAACTTCCTGATTCCTGGGATCAAGTTGCGTTTGACAATGCTTTTTTGCAAACGCCTTATCTGAAAGTTTTAGAAGAATCGGCGCCAACCAATATGCAGTGTTTCTATATTGGTATTTTCAAAGAATCGGAACTTATTGGAGTAGCATTAGCACAATACCTTAATTTGAATAAATTAGAATCTTTTGGTGAAAGAGATAAATGTTTTAAAACTTATGCCCGAAATTTTGTTTTTAAAAACTTTGCTTCGCATGCTTTGTTTCTAGGTAACAATATGATAACCGGACAAAACGGCTATGTTTTCAATAAAAAAATTGATTTAAAAACGGTAGCCGAAATATTAAATGAATGTGCCAAAGAAATTAAGTGCTACTTCAAAAAGCAACATATAAAAATTCACATTGTTTCCTTTAAGGACTTTTATCAGAATTGTGCTGTTGAACTTAAGAAATCCTCATTTTCTAAAATGTATGAGTTCAACACACAACCCAATATGATTTTTGAATTGGATAAAAGTTGGAAAACAAATGACGATTATGTCGCGGCTTTTTCTAAAAAATACCGTGACCAATACAAACGCGCTCACAAAAAAATTGAAGGAATCACAACGCGGGAATTATCATTGGAAGAAATCCTGTATAATGAAGAACGTATTTACGAATTGTATCATCACGTTGCCCGAAACGCGCCTTTCAACACTTTCTTTTTAGCCAAAAATCATTTCTCATCTTTTAAAAAACAATGTGGTAATAGATTTATTCTCGTTGGGTATTTTTTAAATAATGAGTTAGTTGGTTTCCATACATTGTTGCTCAACGGAACTACGTTAGAAACATATTTCTTAGGTTATGATGAGCAAATTCAAAAAGAAAAAATGCTTTATTTGAATATGTTGTACAACATGACAAAATATGGTATTGAGAATCAATTCAAAGAAATAATCTTTGGAAGAACTGCGCTGGAAATCAAAAGTTCTATTGGCGCTCAACCGGTTCTAATGTCCGGTTTTATTTATCATAGCAATAAATTGATTGACAAGTATTTTGATAAGATATTCCCAAAATTAGAACCAACATTAGTTTGGCAGCAACGACATCCTTTTAAAAACTCCTAAACTTTCCTATCTTTAAGCAAATTTGATGTATGCTTTTTCAGTTTGGTTTTTATAGTTCGCTCCTACTAATTACCTTTTCACAAGGTATCATTTATAGTATTTTGCTTTTGTTAAAAGCTATTCGGACTGAAACAAATTCAAATTATTGGTTGAGCTTTTTCATTTTTTTATGTAGTTTATTTGTCGCACCATGGATGTTAGGTTTTGCAGGTTGGTATGACAATCAGCCTTATCGGGATTTCTTATTCTACACACCATTTCAACATTTGTTTTTTATTGGTCCGGTAATTTACTTCTATACGCAAAGTCTGCTGAATCCTTCTTTTCGTTTGACCAAGAGAAATTTTCTTCATCTGATTCCCGGCATTTTATACTTACTGTATGCAGTATTTATGTGGGTTTATGACAAGTATATTTTTCAGGATTATTATTTCTACAAAGATGGAATCGATAAAGATTTTGATACTTGGTATCACAATATAGGTTTGATTTCGATGACTATTTACTTTGTTGCTTCCATCCGTTATTACAATTTGTATCGCAAATTGATGTTTCAAGTAGTAAGTTATGCCGACAGTGTTTTATTCAAATGGATTAAAACATATCTATATAGTTTTTTAGTAATGCTGTCGCTAACTATTTTGTTCGATATTGCCAGTGTCTTTTTCCCGGAATTGAATTCCTATAAAGGCAGCTGGTGGTTTTTCCTGTTCTTTTCTATTATCATGTATTATATAGCAATTACCGGTTATGCTAATCCTATTATAACCAAAATTCCATTTGAAGTTTCAATGTTTGACAAGAAACCTGTTTTGCTTTTATCGGATACATTTAATTCCGAAGCCGCTGTTATTGATATTGAACACGAAGTTTTTGAAGCGGAAAACTCTGCCGAAATAGAAAGCTGGAAAGCTAAAATTGAAAGCTTAATCAAATCGCAAGCACTTTATCAAAATCAGGAATTGACCTTAACCGATATTGCCAAGAAATTAGACACCAATGCGGCAGTAATTTCTAAAGCAATCAATCAGGGTTTTCAGATGAACTTCAACGACTTCATAAACAACTACCGAATTGAAGCCGTAAAAACCAGCTTCGAAAAAGGTGAACATAAAAAATCAACCCTACTCGGAATAGCTTTTGATTGCGGTTTTAACTCCAAAGCTACTTTCAACAGAGCTTTCAAAAAAAACACAGGCCTTTCTCCAAAAGAGTTTATTGAAAAGCTCTAATTACTTTATTCGCAATACTTCCCGAATAGTTATTACTTAGTCTCAAATCATAATTTGAAGCGATTGACTTTGTTTTATAGTGCAATTTTGCCTCAGTAATAATCACTAAAACTTCAATTATGAAAAAATGCATTTTAACTGTAGCACTAACTTTTTTATTCTTTTCCTGTGGAAGCCTGACATCAAACACAACGATTAAACCCAATGACAGTTTTATATTAGGCAAAAATGATCATGGAACTTTCAAAGTAAAATTAAAAAACGTTTCTAAAAACAATATCGAAATCCATCATGAACCAAATAATGGTGGTCGTCATTCATTTCAACAAGTAAAACCAAACGAATTGGTTACAGTGAAAATTGATAAGAATACGGCCTTAGTTTTCGCCAATCAATCAAAAGACACAGCTTCTGTTGATTTAAAAGTTACTGGCGATATCGGATTATCTATGGGTTACAAAAACTAATTCTATTTCGACAACTAAGATAAACATTCATGAAAATTTTAAAACAAATTACAAAACCGATTTTATTACCACATTGTTCACAAGATTTGCTGCTGGCCATTCCAAGAATTGTTTGCGGCTTTCTTTTAACTTACAGTTTTGGCGCTGCTAAATTTGGCTTGCCTTGGTCGCCCGCGGATAATAACTTAGGCTTCTTCGAAGTGGCCTTTTGGTTTCCAAATGATGTAGCCGCTTATGTTGGTATATTTGCCATTGCCCCAGCGTTCTTTGCCTGGATGGGTGCATTTAGCGAAGCCGTTGGTGGTATCTTTTTACTGCTAGGCTTTCAAACCCGAATCGCTTCCTTCTTAATAATGAGTACGATGTTAGTTGCTATTTTTATGCAACAAATCAATAACGGCATGTGGAATTGCCTTCCGGCTATGGGATTTTTATGGGTTGGAGTATTCTATATGATTCTTGGTTCCGGAAGATTTGGCATTGATTATTTAGTAACCCGTGAAAGAATTTCACTATGAAAACTATTATAAAAACAACCATGCTTCTTATTCTCATGACTGGTTGTGTTCAGAAATCATACAAACGATTGGTTGTAGTTACTCTGGATGTTTCAAAAGTCAAGGATGTGCAATCGGTTGGTATTCGCGGTGAAGGAAAACCATTAAGTTGGGAAAGCGATTATCCTATGCAGGAAGTGGTAAAAGACAGTTTGTATAAAGCTATAATAACCATAAACACAGGTTATCTTTTGCTGAAGGAAAATGTACCGTAAACGGAGATTTTGAGTTAAAAGACAAACCCAACAGACGCATCTATTTTGATGTTAAAAAAGATACCACTTATGTCAATTTGGTTTTTGACAAAGAATAAAAAAAGAGTTCCTAATAGGAACTCTTTTTTGTTATAAAGAATCAATCTCGCCCTGTACAACTTCCCATTCTTCGAGCAGTTTATCCAGCTCTTGTTTTTTCTTATTGTATGCCATAAAGAAATTAGCATCTTCAACATGCTTGTTATAGTTTGAAGCTAAGGCTTTGTCATCTGCCTGAATGTCTTTTTCTAATTGCTGAATTTGACTTTCTACTTTACTCAAACGGTTTTGCAGTGATTTACTTTTCTTTTGATCTTCATAAGAAACATTTTTGTTTTCCTTATTTGAATTCGAAGTAACGACTACATCTTTCTTTTCTATTTCACGCATGCTTTGTGCGTTACGCTGTTCTAAGAAAAAGTTGATGTCGCCTAGATATTCTTTTATTTTTTGGTCTTTAAATTCGTAAACAATATTCGACATTCCTTGTAGAAAATCTCTGTCGTGCGAAACTAACAATAAAGTGCCTTCGTATTTTTTTAATGCGGCTTTCAATACATTTTTAGATTTGATGTCCAAGTGATTCGTTGGTTCATCCATTACCAAAACATTGATTGGCTGCAGCAACAATTTGCACAATGCCAAACGATTTCTTTCTCCACCGGAAAGTACTTTTACTTTTTTCTCCACATCATCACCACGAAACAAAAAAGAACCAAGCATATCTCTAACTTTAGAACGATTGGTATCGGTAGCTGCATTAATCATGGTTTCTAATAACGTAATTTCGCCATCTAAATATTCGGCCTGATTTTGGGCAAAATAACCCAACTGCACATTGTGTCCCAGTTTTATCGAACCCTGATATTTAAATTCGTTAACGATGGCTTTCATAAAAGTTGATTTTCCCTGACCATTCTGACCTACGAAAGCAATTTTAGAACCGCGTTCAACCAAAAGCGAAATATCTTTTAAAATCGTTTTATCTCCGTAAGCTTTAGTTACATGTTCTGCCTCAATCACAACTCTTCCCGGAGTTTGGGAAACCGGAAATGAAATATTCATTACCGAGTTATCATCTTCGTCCACTTCGATGCGTTCTACTTTATCCAGCTTTTTGATAAGCGATTGCGCCATCGATGCTTTTGATGCTTTCGCTCTGAACTTTTCGATTAACTTCTCTGTTTCTTCAATTTTCTTGGCTTGATTTTTTTTTGTAGCCAATTGCTTTTCGCGAATTTCTTCACGCAAAACTAAGTATTGTGAATAGGGTTTGTTGTAGTCGTAGGCTTTGCCTAATGAGATTTCAATCGTACGATTCGTTACATTATCCAAAAACATTTTATCGTGCGAAACAATTACCACTACGCCTGGAAAGTTTCTCAGAAATCCTTCCAGCCAAATGATACTCTCGATATCCAAGTGATTCGTTGGCTCATCAAGCAATAGAATATCATTCGATTGCAGTAATAATTTGGCCAACTCTATTCGCATTCTCCAACCACCGGAAAAAGTATCGGTTTGGTTGTTAAAATCTTCTCTTTTGAAACCTAATCCCAATAATATTTTTTCGGTATCCCCAACATAATTATAGCCGCCCAGTAATTCAAAACGATGTGTATAATCGGATAAATCTTCTATAATCTGACTATATGCTTCGCTTTCATAATCGGTTCTTGAGACCAATTGATTGTTGATGTTTTCTAACTTTTTTTCGACAGCTTTTATCTCTGTGAAAGCTTCATAAGCTTCTTCAAGTACAGTTCTTCCATGTTCAAAATCGATGTCCTGACGAAGAAAGCCCATTTTAATTTCCTTTTCGGTTGCAATCTGACCTGAATCGGGTTTGAAATCGCCTGCAAGAATTTTTAACATCGTCGATTTTCCGGCGCCGTTTTTCCCAACAAGTCCTACTCTGTCGCCTGAGCCTAATCGAAAAGTTACCTCTTCAAAAAGATAGGTACCACCAAAAGAAACAGATAAGTTATGGATATTTAACATAGAGAAAAAGAATAGTATATTAGTATTAAAACCTGCTTTCGGTTTACCTTTGCAGAACCGAAATGGAAATAAAATTAAAATTTTTGCAAATGTTAAAAAAAGGATCCAAACTAAATAGTATTTTAACAGGAACTTGTCCTAGATGCCAAGAAGAAAGTATGTATGTTGATAAAAATCCATACAACTTACCAAAGATTTTTGAAATGCACGAGAATTGTAGCCACTGTGGTTTACATTATCAAATAGAGCCTTCCTTTTTTTATGGGGCGATGTATGTAAATTATGGACTGACTGTTATGGTTGGAGTCGCGGCATTTATCATTTCAAAAGTCCTTTTGGGATTAGCATTAACTCCATCATTTATCAGCATTATTTTAACACTGATTGTTTTAATGCCGATTAACTCAAGATTAGCCCGGAATATTTATATCAATATGTTTGTGAGTTTTGACAAAGATGCTGTTAAGAAATAGCATATCTTTTTATATCGATTGTCTTATCTAATGGTTTTCCGTTTTCGATAAAGTCGTATAAATCTAAAGCCAATGTTGGTGCCAGCATTACACCTCGGGTTCCCAGGCCATTTAAAATATGAAGGTTTGCGTATTTTGGGTGCGTACCAAGTAATGGTTTTCTGTCCTTTACTGTTGGTCTTACGCCTGCAAAATGCTCTACAATTTCAAAATCACAGTTTAGAATCTCATTTATTCTATCTATCAGTTCTTGTCTGCCTTCTTCAGTAGGCGAGTTTGTTTTATCTTCCCAATTATAGGTTGCGCCAACCTTGAACAGATTATTACCTAATGGCAAAATAAAAACATTTGTATTTATAATTACATCCAAGTCTAAATCGGCAGCTCTGATGATAAATAATTCTCCTTTAGTTCCGTCAAGCGGTAAATAATTAAAAAAAGGGTTTGAATGCATTCCAAATCCTTCAGCGAAGACAATGCATTTGGTTTTTATGCTTTTATATTCAATAGAATCGTCAAACGTTTTGATTTCTGTATAATCAAAAGTTTCAGAAATCAATAAATCCAAACTCCTCAGATAGGCGTGATAATTAGTAAGCAACGCAATTGTATCAACATAACCCGTTTGCAGGACTTCTCCGTATCCAAATGGAGCATCAATACCTACATATTTTTTGTGAACTATAGCTGTTGAAAGAAATGGTGCTAAATTAGGTTTATCTGAGGCTGCAAACCAATTGTTTTGTTCTTCTACCGAAAAGAACTTTCTGTAAATTGGAATTTTAAAATCAAATTGAACCTTGAACTTTTCTTCTATCGTTCGATAAAATTCTGATGCTATTTCAAGTTGGGCATTTGCATTCCATACCTGGCTAAATCTTTTTAAAATAACCGGATTGTACAATCCACCAGCGATGCTGCTTGAATTTTGTGATTTATTATCAAAGACTATAAATGATTTATTATGCTGCAAAAGGGTTTCTGCAAAAGCGATGCCTGCCAATCCTGAGCCAACAATAATGTAATCTTTCATCCTGTTTATACCTAAAAAAAACTCTCACCATAAAGATGAGAGTTTTATATTTTATTATGAAATATTTCTTAGTAATTCCACATGTCAGATTCGAAACTACGAATCTTTTCTTTTACTCTTTCAGATTCCAAAAGCTGTGCCTGTGAATTGTCCTTCATGTATTGCTGAATTTCTCTATCACCATAAACATTTTCTTCTTTGTAAATCTCGCCGTTAAATCTTCGGGAGTTTAACAAATGGTCAAACGTGATTGGCATTGCAGAATTCTTATCATTAAAGGCCTTCGACTCATGCAGTATATCTCTTACTGTAGGGAAGTAAACCCAGAACAAATCAATTACATCGGCTTTTTCATTCCCGGCATCTCTTGCTTCAGGAGTAACCGGACACAAAGCTAACAATCTGTATTTCAACTCACCTTGACGTTTGTCAAAATACCAATAACCTTTGATTTTGTAGCCTGAAATATAACTGGCGTCCAATTCTTTTTTATTGATATACTGTGGGTCTAAAACTTTAGCTCCACTTTTATAATCATCATAGTAGTTATTTATTTCATCTTTCCCCATATCGGTAGTATCGATATAAGTAAATGAAGATTCCATATCCTTAAACGTTTTCTTAATATTGAAATAATCATCAGTATATACTTCTGTTATTTTACCACTCTTGATGTTTTTTACAAGTACATCGAAGAGTGATCTTCTTTCTTTACCAACGAAAGCCGTATCGATAGGATAATACAAAGGAAAATTAATTCTCTCATCAACGTCAATAAACTCCCAAATGGTTTTACCCATTAAGACATCCCTGTCATGAACATAACCATAAGGTAATGGTTTGTCGTTGTCAGAAATTAACTGTGCAGGTGTTTTCTTTCCAATCTCATCTGGAGTTTTAGAATTCAACAAGTTTGCCTGAGCATAAGTTGAAGCACTCATTGCTACTGCAAAAATTACTGATAAAAGATTTTTAATTTTCATAATTTATAATATAAGTTATTTAAGTAGGTTTCTCTCAACTTAAATTATTATTGTATTTCGTAAATAACCGGTGCAGCATCTTTAGGGATAATTCCTGAAGCTCCAACAATTTTTGTTTTAATATCAAAAATAGATATTTGGTCACCTTTTGATGCTCTTGCTAAAGCCGCTTTACATTTTCCATCAACTTTACTACCGTTAACAATAACAGCTGCTTGTCCAGGAACTTTGAAACTAAAACGAGTTACTTCATATTTTAAATCATAAACGAAGTCTTGAAGCTCAGCAGTAATATTTGAAACCTCTAAACGAGATTTAGCTCCTTTTTGAACTCCTGTAACTCCACCAATTGCACCAGCCGGAGCAGGGATGTTTTTGATTCTAAATACTTTCTTATCTGATACTTTAGATTTGTCCGGTAATTCACCAGTTACACTAACGGTAACTTCAGTTCCACTTCCAGGGCTAAGATTATATTGTCCAGGCTTAGCACCTTTTGTCATACCAGGAGCAGAAGCAGAAACTTTATTATCAGTAATACCGGCAAATGAAATAGTCATTGGGTTTGGTAAACCTCTGTACACTACGTTCATTTTATCAGCAGATATATTTGCTGAATTAGGTTTAGGTACTACTACATAGTTTCCTTTGATTGGTAAGCTTACAACTTTTCCTCCTTCGTCGAAGTTGAAAGAACCGGTAATTTCATGTTCTCCAACTGCACCAGCACCAAAAGAGAAGTCTGCCTGACCCGCTTTAGCAGGAACACTGACTCCGTTTACGATAACTGATTTTGCAACCAAGTTCGGGTCAAATTTACCTAAGATAATTTTACCTTTTACGGCTTCTCCCTGAAAGAAAGCTGTTTTTTCAGGAACAACAATTGGTTGGTACGCTGTTAATGAAGCAGCTGCCACAAGGTCTGATTGGAACATACCTGCAATAATATCGCTTTCAGTAGTTTTAATGTCAGCCTGTAATTGAGATAATTTTGTAATCGTTGCGATAAGTGGGAATCCTTTGAAGTTATAATCTAACCAATTCAAAGTAGCTCCAGCACTTTTAGATTTTACTGGTTCAGCAGCAAATCTTTTTTGGATTTTTTTCAATTCCGGCTCAGATATTGAGCTTCCTCCGATTTGTTTAACTTTCTCAACAAAATTCTTCATTCTATCAAGGAACTCTTGACCTGATTTTGACGGTTTATCACCTTCAAACCATTTCTCGTCAACTTTGTCTCCTTTATCCATAGCTTCGAAAGGTAAGTTCCCGTCTTCGTTTCTTGGATATTCTTTTGTAAACTCAGTTTTAATATCCTCTATATACGTGCTATATTCTTTACAAAGTGCTCTTATTTTTTCTACCTTTTCCTTTTTAGCACCAAATTGTAACGGCTGATCTTGAGCTTTTTGAGCTAACTGTTGGAATGATGAATCATTTCTAACATCAGCAATACCATTTGACTCAATAATTTTATTATTCAAGATTCCAAAAGCCGATAGTACTTCTTTGGACATATTTAATGCTAACATTGCGATGAAAACCAGATACATCAGGTTAATCATCTTCTGTCTAGGGGTTAATTTTCCTCCTGCCATTTTTTCTAATTAGTTTAAATTATTATTTTGTTTAAAATATATAGTTAAAAAACTAATTATCCTTTGTTACTCATTGCAGAAAGCATTCCTCCATATACATTATTCAATGTAGAAAGATTTGAAGTAAGGCTTTGCATTTGATCTTTTAATTTTAAGTTGTTTTCAGCAACCTCATCGTTAATTTTTGCGTTTCTTTCGGCGCTTTGTAATTGAACTTGGTATAAACCATTCAAAGTTTCTAATTGAGAAGCTGCTTTAGTCATTTCTTCTGCATATTTTTTTGTTGATGCAACAGAATCGACTGTAGGAGAAATTGCTTTTGCTGCACCTTCGAAGTTTCTGATGCTAGCTCCTAAACTTTCCATTAATTGTCCATCAATTTTAGCTTCTTTCAACATATTGTCTAATTTTTGAGACAATAAACCTTGTGCTTCTTTTGGATCTTCTTTTTTACCTTTTTCTTTTGCTTCACCACCGGCTAATTCTGGATAAACTAATGACCAGTCTAATTCTTTATCTACTGGATCGAAAGCTGACAGACCAAAAATCAATGCCTCAGTTCCTAATCCTACGATAAGCATCAAACTTGCGCCTGGCCAGTGCATCAATTTAAATAATGCTCCAATAATTACAACTGCAGCTCCCATCCCGTACGCGAAATTCATTGCTTTTTTGCTTAAAAATGCCATAATAATAAAATTTTAGTTAGTTAGTTTTTAATTTATATTTAAGTTAGTTTGAAATTACTTTTTAGGTGCAGCATTCTTGGTAACCTGAGTTCCCATATAATCCTGAACTGTACGGAAACCAATGTAGCTTCTGGCTGAATCTGCATATTCAAAATCTCTGGTTCCTACTTGCAGGAAGTAAGCAACGTCTTTCCATGAACCACCACGAACGGCTTTTCTCATGTTCTTCAAATCTGAAACGTTTGGATTTATTGAAGACACATATTCGTAAGCTGCAGCATCGTATGATGAATCTGTCCATTCAGCCACATTTCCTGACATATTGTACAAATTATATCCATTTGGCTCATATGATTTTGCTTCTACAGTATATAAAGCCTGATCAGCAGCATAATCCCCTCTATTAGGTTTGAAATTAGCTAAGAAACAACCTCTGTCATTTTTAGCATAAGGTCCTCCCCATGGGAAAGTAGCTGATTCTAAACCACCTCTAGCAGCGTACTCCCATTCTGATTCTATTGGAAGACGGAAGGAATTTATTAAATCTTGTTTTTTCTTTTTTGATTTGATGTACGAATTTTTGTTTAAAGTTCTCCATGCACAAAATGCTTTTGCTTGTTTCCAGCTAACACCAACTACAGGATATTCGCCATACGCTTGATGCCAAAAATAATCATTGTGCATAGGCTCATTGTAGGAATAAGCAAAATCTTTTATCCAAACTGTAGTGTCAGGATAAACAAGTTGCTGTTCAGTTCTGATAAAATCACTTCTCTTGCCTTTTTTAGCTTTTGCAGCTGCTTGGATATCCATCCATGAGTATCTGAATTTTAATTTACGAACATCGATTGTTCTTAAACCATTAAAAGATTCTGCCATTGGCAAATACATAGTATCCATAACTTCTGTGTAATATTCGTCTGGATATTTTTTTGTGTCTTTTATAAGCTTGATTTTTTTATTTAATCTTCTTCCTGCATAAGGATCATCATCAGTTCCTACACTATAATAATTCTCATACATATATTTATCATAAGGAGTCATTTTAGCGGGATCAGTATCATTAAAAGCAAAATCACCAATGCTTCCGCCTTTACCGCCGCCTCCTTTACCACCTTTACCGGTAGAAGTTTGTCCAACTTCATCAGCAAGAATAGCTAAACGCACTCTTATCGTAGAATCTTTTACCCATTCTACAAACTGACGGTATTCACTATTTGTGATTTCGGTTTCATCCATATAGAATGATCTAACGGTAACCGTTTTAGTAGGTGAATCTTGTACATTAGCTAGGTCATCATCAGATTTTCCCATAATGTATGATCCACCAGGGATTAAAGTCATTCCAAATGGTTTTTCGGGATGCCATTTCTTTCCTTTAACTCCTACCAATTCACCTTTATCACTTGATCCACCACAACTGGTTAATAAAGCTAAAAATGACGCAAATGTTATGAACTTCTTCATATGTATATATTGGGGTTATTTTGAATATTATTTTAAGGGCGTAAACCTATTTATTATTTTTCAAAAAAGCAATTAATTAATATTAAATTTCTTCAGACAATTTTCCACAATAACAATTCACATTCCAAAAATAGAATTAATCTTGTAATAAAAAAAATGTTTTATCGATAAAACGCATTTTTTATCGATAAAATGCTGTTTTTTCTAATTTTTGTAATCTTATTTTTATTTTTTTGTTGTTATAATGAATTCTTTCGCTGTGCTTTCCACCACCTTTCAGGTATTTCATTGTTACAAGCTGCTAAATATTCGTCATGCGAACAAGATAATAACGTGTTTTTTTTAAGTTTATTGTGTTGTCCTGCAAAAAAATTAATTTCTATCCACCATCTCCCTGTTTTATTGCTCTTATAGAACACTAATTCTTCGTTTTCTAATGGCACAATATACTTTAAATAATTTTCTTTTGTCCCAAATGGGTATTCATTTGAACGGTAATTAACCCCTTCTATAAAATACCATAGTATCTGCGCAATTAGTACTGAACCTTCTTTTTTATTATTATAATTAAAAATTCCTAAAGAACTTACTTTATCACTGATTCCAGCATATCTTGACAGACTACAAATTTCTTTTCCATCAAATCCATTTGGAACAAAAGTAGCAAAATTTCCTGAATATGAAGACTTTACAGCATTTAAATCTATACTAACAATATCCGCATCGCGTAATGTTGGCTCTGACAATTCAATATTATTTGAAATTTCACCTAATCTGTATGCATCAAAAAATAATTTTTCAATCAAATCAATCTCTTCCTGCGAATTATAATAAGTTTGATATCCTATATTGGAATAATTAAAAAGGTTGTTAGGCTCATCCAAAATTATTTTAGACAAATAAGAGTTGGCTGTTATTCCATCTTCCTGTTTGCCAAAATCAAACCTACTGTCTATTGAAACCAAATTGACCATCTGTTCCTGCTTATCATATGCTCTGTATAACGGATAAGTCAAATCCTGCGAACCGCCAATAACAATTGGAATAATTCCTTTTCGAATTAATTTAGCGGCTACTTTTTGTAAAGCAAAAAAAGTATCTTCTAAAGAATTCCCGGGAATTATATCTCCCAAATCAGCTATTGAGCTTTGCCAGTTTCCCGGAAACAAACCATATAATTCTCTTCGGACAGCATCTAGATTTACTTCGTCATCTACGAAATTAATAGCGCCACGGTTTTCTAAAACACCTATGATGGCAATTTTTATTTTGTCGATATCCGGAAAGTCTTTATCTGTATGAAATGCAACTTTACTTCCCAAATGTTGTGATGACAATCCGTTTATGAATTGAATAATTTCGTTATCAACAGGTGACAGAAAATCAAATTCCATAGTTTATTTCTTTTTAGCAGGTGCTTTTTTGGTTGCAGTTTTCTTTGCTGCAGGTTTTTTTGCAGGCGTTTTTTTCTCAATTAACTCTTTAACTTGTTCCAAAGTTAATTTCGATGCATCAACATCTTTATTTAATTCAATCTTGATTTTGCCTTTGATGATTACTGATTTTCCCCATCGTGCTTTTTCAACCAGAATTCCTTCTTCTTTCCAATTGTGAATTACCTTATCAATATTCTTTTGCAATTTCTCTTCAATAAGTTCTGCAATATCAGCTTGCGACAAATTATCGAAATTGTATTTTTTACTTACATTGATAAAAATTCCGTTCCATTTCAAAAATGGACCAAAACGACCAACACCTTTTTGAACCGGCTCATTCTTATAAGTTGCAATTGGTGCATCAGCCTGAGCTTTCTCATTTATCAACTCTTGCGCTCTATCCATAGTTACATCTAACGGATCTTCGCCTTTTGGCAACGAAATAAATTGTTTTCCGAAACGAACATAAGGTCCAAAACGACCATTGCTTACTTCAACTTCTTCTCCTTTATATATACCTAAGCTTTTTGGCAACAAAAATAAATTCAATGCTTCTTCTAAAGTGATGCTGCTAATATTTTGTTCCTGACGCAGACTTGCGAATTGTTTTTCTTCATCGTCAGCCTCACCAATTTGGGCAACCGGTCCAAACTTACCTAAACGAACCAAAACTTGTTTGCCTGTTTTTGGATCTTTACCTAATATCCTTTCGCCGCTTTCGCGTTCTGCATTTTCTCCTACTTCAAGCACATTTGGATGAAACTTATCATAGAAATCCTGCATCATTTTTGCCCAATCAATATTTCCTTCTGCTATTTCGTCAAAATCCTGCTCTACTTTAGCCGTAAAATTATAATCTAATATCGCTGCAAAATTCTTTACCAAAAAGTCATTCACAATCGTCCCGATATCTGTCGGAACTAACTTCCCTTTATCAGAACCTGTGTTTTCCTTTAAAATCTTTTCTTCAACCTTATTCGCCTGAAGTGTAAGCTGTGTATATTTTCTTTCTACGCCTTCTAAGTTTCCTTTTTCAACATACGTTCTGGCAATGATAGTAGAAATGGTTGGTGCATAAGTCGATGGACGGCCAATTCCCAATTCTTCTAATTTCTTTACCAATGATGCTTCCGTGTATCTGGAAGCTGGTCTTGTATATCTTTCTGTTGCGGTTATATTGTTGTTTAGTAGCTTCTCATTTACTTTCAATGCCGGTAACATTCCTTCTTGTTCTTCATCGTCGTCGTCATTGCCTTCAAGGTAAACTTTTAAGAAACCTTCAAATTTGATTACTTCTCCCGATGCCTGAAAAACTTCTGAATGATTATTGGCTTCAATCTTTACATTGGTTCTTTCAAGTTCGGCATCACTCATTTGTGACGCTAAAGTTCTTTTCCAAATCAAATCGTATAAACGTGCTTGGTCTCTTTCAATATTCACAGAACTGCGTGACATATCTGTTGGGCGGATTGCTTCGTGTGCTTCTTGTGCACCTTTGCTTTTGGTGCTGAAGGTTCTTGGCTTTGAAAACTGTTTTCCGTATGATTTAGTAATTTCAGCTGCAGCCGCAGCCATCGCTTCTTGTGACAAGTTCACACTATCCGTTCTCATGTAGGTAATCAATCCCGCTTCGTATAAACGTTGCGCGATTTGCATGGTGATTCCAACCGGTAAATACAATTTACGTGCGGCTTCCTGTTGCAAGGTTGACGTTGTAAACGGCGCAGCCGGGGATTTCTTTGTTGGTTTGGTTTCTAAATCGGCTACCTTATATATAGAACCTATATTTTTATTTAAAAAATCCTCTGCTTCTTTTTTAGTAGCAAAGTTTTTTGGCAATTTGGCCTTCACTACTTTTCCGGCTTCATTAGTAAATTCTGCAGTTACTGAATAAGAAGCTACAGGTTTGAATTCTTGTATTTCTCTTTCTCTTTCAACAATCAAACGCACAGAAACTGATTGCACTCTACCTGCTGATAATCCACCTTTTACTTTTTTCCATAGTACCGGAGAAAGTTCATAACCAACTAATCGATCTAAAACTCTACGTGCCTGTTGGGCATTCACTAAATTATAATCAATTTCTCGTGGATTATCTATAGCTTTTAAAATGGCATTTTTGGTAATTTCGTGAAAAACAATTCTTTTGGTTTTGGCTTTGTCTAATTTTAATTCTTCTGCTAAGTGCCAGGAAATAGCTTCTCCTTCGCGGTCTTCATCGGAAGCTAACCAAACCATATCGGCGCTTTTGGCTAAACCTTTTAGTTTTGTGACCAAAGCTTTTTTATCAGATGAGACTTCGTATTTTGGCTTGAAACCATTGGCAACATCAACCCCAATTTCTTTAGAAGGCAAGTCGGCAATGTGTCCGTAGCTTGACTCTACTTGGAAATCACTTCCCAGAAATTTTTCGATTGTCTTGGCTTTTGCCGGTGACTCAACTATAACTAAATTCTTTGCCATAATCCGATTGTTTGTGTCGGCAAAAGTAAACGTTTTTTTTAAAAAACCGTTTTATTGCTATTTTTTAACGACGACTGACGCCTTTTAACAAATTATACCTAAGGCAAAAGACGCCAACCAGCTAGCCCCGATTGTAGTGAAAATCAACTTTGGCAAAGTTTAAAACTTTGCCAAAGTTATTGTAACGGAAAGCGGGAACAAGGACTCGAAGAGTGCTCAAACCTTTCGCTCTAAAACTTTTGTTAAACCAAACTGCCATCTTGTCATATTTTGTAATTTAGTATTATCTTTGCTGTCGCGACAGTGATTTTAAGATACTGAAATAAATTCAGCATAAATGGAAAAAGAAATTGACGAAACACAGCAAGGAACCAGCCTTGTTTTGGAACAAAAAAAAGAAAATACCAAAAAACTATTTATAGAAAGCTATGGCTGTGCGATGAATTTTTCGGACAGTGAAGTCGTGGCTTCCATATTGACTAACGAAGGTTATAATACTACTACTATATTAGAAGAAGCCGACTTGGTTTTGGTAAACACCTGTTCTATTCGTGATAAAGCGGAACAAACCGTCAGAAAGCGTTTGGAGAAATACAATGCAGTAAAACGCGAAGTAAATCCGGGAATGAAAGTTGGTGTTTTGGGTTGCATGGCCGAACGCTTGAAAGAGAAATTCCTTGTCGAAGAAAAAATCGTCGATATGGTTGTTGGTCCTGATGCTTATAAGGATTTGCCCAATTTATTAAAAGAAGTCGAAGACGGCAGAGATGCTATTAACGTAATTTTATCTAAAGAAGAAACCTATGGTGATATTTCGCCTGTCCGTTTGATGAGCAATGGTGTGACAGCGCTTGTTTCTATCACTCGTGGCTGTGATAATATGTGTACATTTTGTGTAGTGCCATTCACTCGCGGACGCGAACGTAGTCGAGAACCACAAAGTATCCTAGCTGAAATCAAAAATTTATGGAGCAATGGATATAAAGAAGTAACACTTCTTGGTCAAAATGTAGACAGTTATCTTTGGTATGGCGGCGGTTTGAAAAAAGATTTTGATAAAGCTACCGAAATGCAAAAAGCCACAGCGGTTGGTTTTGATCAATTGTTAGAAATGGTTGCAGTGCAATTTCCGAAGATGAGAATTCGTTTTTCGACATCCAATCCGCAAGACATGCACGAAGAAGTGTTGCATGTGATTGCCAAATATCCAAACGTTTGCAAGCATATTCATTTGCCGGTTCAAAGCGGAAGCGACAGGATTCTTAAGGAAATGAATCGTTTGCACACAAGAGCAGAATATCTACAATTGATTGACAAAATTCATCAAATAATACCTGATGTTAGCGTTACACAGGATATGATTGCCGGTTTTCCAACGGAGACAGAAGCCGATCATCAGGACACATTAAGTTTAATGGAAGCTGTAAAATATGGTTTTGGATATATGTATTCATATTCTGAAAGACCCGGAACATTAGCCGGAAGAAAAATGGATGATGATGTCTTAGAAGAAACTAAATTGCGCAGACTTCAGGAAATTGTGGACTTACAAAGAACTCACAGTGGCATCAGAACTAAAGAATTTGTTGGTAAAACCGTAGAAGTTTTAGTAGAAAAAGTTTCTAAAAAATCAGATAAAGATTTATCAGGAAGAAATTCACAGAGTTTTATGGTTGTTTTTCCAAGAGAAAATTATAAAATCGGTGATTTCGTAAATGTAAAAGTCACCAATTGTACCAGCGGAACCTTGATTGGTCAAGCGATTGGCTATAGTGAAATGCAAATTAATTAAAAAATACTGAAAATAAATTCAGCATAAAATGGAAACTGTTCAAAGTATAAAACAACGATTTGAGATTATTGGGAATGATCCAAAACTCAATCGCGCAATAGAAAAAGCGATTCAAGTTGCTCCAACTGATATTTCGGTATTGGTTGTGGGTGAAAGTGGTGTTGGTAAAGAAAGTATTCCCAGAATTATTCATTCGCTTTCGCACAGAAAACACGGAAAATATATAGCCGTAAACTGCGGTGCCATTCCCGAAGGAACTATTGACAGCGAACTTTTCGGTCATGAAAAAGGTTCTTTTACCGGTGCAAATACAGAGCGTCAAGGTTATTTTGAAGTAGCTGACGGCGGAACAATTTTTCTGGATGAAGTGGGCGAATTACCATTAGCAACCCAAGTACGTTTATTACGTGTTTTAGAAAATGGCGAGTTCATGAAAGTCGGTTCATCACACGTACAAAAGACCAATGTTCGTATCGTTGCGGCTACCAATGTAAATTTATTCGATGCCATCGAAAAAGGAAAATTCCGTGAAGATTTGTATTATCGTTTGAGCACGGTTGATATTCCTTTGCCACCATTGCGTGACCGAAAAGAAGACATTCATTTATTGTTTAGAAAATTTGCTTCGGATTTTGCACATAAATACAAAATGCCTCCCGTTAAATTGAGTGATGAAGCCATTCAGTTTTTGCAAAAATACCGTTGGAGCGGAAACATCCGTCAGCTTAGAAATTTTGCCGAACAGCTTTCGGTTTTAGAAACGAATCGCGATATTTCATTGGCAACAATCCAATCTTATTTACCTGTTGAAGGTAGCACTTTGCCTTCGGTTATTGGCGGAAAAAAATCGGAAAATGATTTTTCTACCGAAAGAGATATTTTGTACAAAGTTCTTTTTGATATGAAAAGTGATCTGCATGATCTAAAAAAACTAACTTTAGAATTGATGCAAAACGGAAGTTCGAAAGTGCAGGAAATGAACAAGAATTTGATTCAGAAAGTTTTTGGCTCGAAAGAAGAAGCTATTTCTAACTTTGCTGATGAACCAAGACTGAATACCATTTCTTCTCAAAACGAAACAGAGCAAGAAGAATTTGACGATGACGATGATACTAATTATCTGGTAGCAGAAACCATTGATGAGGAAGAAGTATTGAAATTAGAACAAAAAGAAATCGAACTCATCAAGAAGTCTTTAGAACGTCACAGAGGCAAAAGAAAAGCCGCTGCTGATGAGTTGGGAATCTCAGAAAGAACACTTTATCGAAAAATTAAGCAGTATGACCTATAATTTTTTTATTTCATAAATAAGTCTTTACGTTTACAGTAACCAAATTATATTATGATGAAAAAAATACTCTTCTTTTTTATAACAGCTATTGCATTAACCTCATGCAGCAGCGAGAGTGATACCGTTGTTCCTCCTACTACATTACAAAAAGTTGTTTTTTATTCCAACACTCCAAACGAAAGACAATGGAATATCAGCGATGATTTATTGAGAAACATTACTCTTGCCGACGGAACTGTTGTTGAAGAGTTTATCTACGATAGTCATAACAGATTGGTAAGCGATATAAAATATACGGGGGGATTAGTTTCTGAAACAACTACGATTACTTATAATGCTGACAATACTATTCAAAGTATCAATGGATTACCATATGCATACAATTCCTCCACAAGAACTTACACCTATTCTTATGGTTCCAGTTTTACAATTAGCTGTCAGGTAAATTCAGATTTTTTGGTTGAAAATTTCGTGCGAACAGGAACTGATGCCGGAGAATATCACATGGCTTATTCCAGTGGCGATATGACTTCATTTGAAAAAATAAACAGCGGTTCAACCGAAATCATTAAAAATTTCCATTTTGATGGATTGTATGGTGCTAATCCTCTTTACAATGCTGTTTTAGCTGTAGCAAGAGTAAAATCATTGACCGATCCAAATTTCTTTATTGATGGTGTAGCTTCGACAAGTATAGCCGGTGGTTATGACAGAGGTGCATCTGACAACCATTATTATAGTTATGGTTACTCTTCTTCTACAAGTAATAATCCAACTCATAACGATAAAGATTTCTCAATTGGCATTGAAGTTTTAGACAATAGTATGAATACTGTTGGTGTCTACTCTTTTGCAGATTACATCTACCAATTTTAACCCTTCCATAATTCAAAATAAAGAATTACTTTAGCGGTCTTTAATTGTTACCATGAAGTTTTTCAGATTACTTTCCTTTTTAATTCTTGCCATCAGCATTAACAGCTGTTCGGTATATAACTTTACTGGTGCTAAGCCAATAGATGCTAAGTCATTTCAGGTGAACTTTTTTCAGAATAATGCCGACCTAATTGAGCCCGGAATTGAACGAAGATTTACTATCAGACTTCAGGAAATTATTCAGAATCAAACCAACCTGGATTTGACCAATTCCAATGGTGATTTGCTTTATGAAGGCGAAATTGTTGAATATAGAATAACCCCAATGCAAGCCACTGCTTCTCAAACTGCCGCTCAAAGTAGATTGACCATTTCGGTGAATGTTCGTTTTAGCAATAAAAATAAAGAAGCCGATAATTTTGAAAGACGTTTTTCTTTTTACAGAGATTATGAAGGAAGCTCTCTTCCAACAGGCTCGGTATTAAACGACTATATCGATGAAATTTTTGAGCGTATAACGCAAGATGTTTTTAACGAATCACTAGCAAAGTGGTAAGATGAACTTAACCGATTACACATATTTACTAAACAAACCCGACGCCATCAATGATAGGTATGCCGAAACATTGGACAATGTTTTGACTGCATTTCCCTATTTTCAAAGTGCGCGTGTGTTGAAGTTGAAACATTTGTATAATCAGGATAGTTTTAATTATAATTATGCATTGAAAGTTTCTGCTGCTTATACTACAGACAGAAGTATTTTATTTGACTTTATCACTTCCGATTCTTTTGTTTCGGTTCAAAAAGGCTTGTATGAAAAGAAACTCGAAGAGTTAATGAACATGAGCGTCATAGGAAGTGAACACATTATTGTCGAAGCCAACCAGCCTGTTGTTGATGCCTTAGAACAATCTATTTTGACTTCTATCAAAGAAGCTTCAACCACAGAAGAACAAAAAGCAGAAGAAAAATTGGAAATCGGAAAACCATTGGAGTTTTCTAAAAACGAGAAGCATTCTTTTCAGGAATGGCTGCAATTGTCTCGATTAAAACCAATCATTAGAGAAGAAAGCAAGCCTTCAATTGATGATGATAAAAAGAAAAAATTGGATTTAATCGATAAGTTTATAGAAAACAATCCAAAGATAACTCCAATTGCAAAAGACGCTACAGTTCCGGTGATAGAAGTCATTTCAGAGGACACTTCTTTCCTGATGACAGAGACTTTAGCCCGAGTATATTTAGAACAAAAAAAATATTCAAAAGCAATTCAAGCCTATGAAATATTAATTTTGAAATATCCGGAAAAAAGTAGTTTCTTTGCAAACCGAATTTCGGATATTAAAATTTTACAACAAAATAATAATTAAGTAATGAGCACATTTTCAATCTTTTTAGTATTAATAACAATAGTTTGTTTTTTATTAATCATAGTAGTTATGGTACAAAACCCTAAAGGTGGCGGTTTATCATCTTCATTAGGTGGTTCAACTCAAATAGGTGGCGTTCAAAAAACAACTGACTTTTTAGATAAAAGTACTTGGACATTAGCCACTATATTAATCGTTTTGATTTTATTATCAAGCTTAAGTTTCACCGGAAGCACCAGTGATGCTAACTCAAAAATCATTGATGAGACAGAAGCGGCAGTGCCAAAAACGGTAACTCCGGCTCCTGCTAAACCAGCTGAGACTCCAAAAAAATAATTTGTATACAAAAAATATAATGCCAGCACTGACATGCTGGCATTTTTTTTAGGAACAATATCGCTTGGCACAATTTCTGACTAGCAAAAACCAACTTTAAAATAACATAAATTCATAAATTATGGCATTAAATATTAAACCTCTTTCGGATAGAGTTATCATTGAACCTGCTGCTGCAGAAACGCAAACAGCATCTGGGATTATTATTCCGGATACGGCTAAAGAAAAACCACAAAAAGGAACTGTTGTAGCTGTTGGAAACGGTAAAAAAGACGAACCATTAACAGTTAAAGTTGGCGATGTTGTTCTGTATGGAAAATACGCCGGAACGGATTTAAAGTTCAATGGAAAAGATTACCTAATCATGCGTGAAGATGATATTCTTGCAATTATCTAACTAGATTAAGATTTGAGAATTAAGTAGTAAGACTAAAAAATAAACAAAAAAATGGCAAAAGACATAAAATTTGATATTGAAGCTCGCGACGGTTTAAAACGTGGTGTTGATGCATTAGCAAATGCAGTAAAAGTAACCCTTGGACCAAAAGGTCGTAATGTAATTATCGGAAAATCATTTGGTGGACCAACAGTTACCAAAGATGGTGTTACCGTTGCAAAAGAAATTGAATTGAAAGACGCATTAGAAAATATGGGTGCGCAAATGGTTAAAGAAGTAGCATCAAAAACCAATGATTTAGCTGGTGACGGAACTACAACTGCAACTGTTTTGGCTCAGGCTATCGTTAAAGAAGGTTTGAAAAACGTTGCTGCCGGTGCCAATCCAATGGATTTAAAACGTGGAATTGACAAAGCTGTTGAAGCTATTGTGGCTGACCTTGCCAAACAAGCTCAGGTTGTTGGAAGCGATTCTGAAAAAATAAAACAAATTGCTTCTATTTCTGCAAATAACGACGAAGTAATTGGCGATTTAATCGCTACAGCTTTCGCGAAAGTTGGAAAAGAAGGTGTTATCACTGTAGAAGAAGCCAAAGGAACAGAAACAACCGTTGATGTTGTAGAAGGAATGCAGTTTGACAGAGGTTATCTTTCTCCGTATTTCGTTACCAATCCGGAGAAAATGGAAGTGGAATTAGAAAGACCATACATTTTGTTATATGACAAAAAAGTTTCTTCTCTAAAAGAATTATTACCAATATTAGAACCGGTTGCGCAATCAGGGAAACCATTATTAATTATTGCTGAAGATGTTGACGGAGAAGCTCTTTCAACATTAGTAGTAAACAAATTACGTGGTGCCTTGAAAATTGCTGCAGTAAAAGCTCCGGGATTTGGTGACAGAAGAAAAGCGATGTTGGAAGATATTGCCATCCTAACTGGTGGAACTGTGATTGCTGAAGAAAGTGGTTATACTTTAGAAAACACTACTTTAGAAATGTTGGGTACAGCTGAAAAAGTAACAATTGATAAAGACAATACAACTTTGGTAAATGGTGCCGGAACGGCTGACATGATTAAAAATCGTGTAAACCAAATTAAGGGTCAAATGGAGTCAACGACTTCTGAATATGATAAAGAAAAACTACAGGAACGTTTGGCTAAATTGGCTGGCGGTGTTGCCGTACTTTATGTTGGCGCTGCTTCTGAAGTAGAAATGAAAGAGAAAAAAGACCGTGTTGACGATGCGCTTCATGCGACTCGCGCTGCGGTTGAAGAAGGAATTGTAGCTGGTGGTGGTGTTGCTTTATTAAGAGCAAAATCAGTTCTAGATAAACTAAAAGCAGACAATGCTGATGAAGCTACCGGAATCCAAATTGTATCACGTGCTGTTGAAGCTCCGTTAAGAACTATTGTTGAGAATGCCGGATTAGAAGGTTCGGTTGTAGTTGCAAAAGTCTCTGAAGGAAAAGCAAACTTTGGATACAACGCCAAAACAGACGAATATGTTGACATGCTAAAAGCCGGAATCATCGATCCTAAAAAAGTAACGCGTGTAGCCCTTGAAAATGCTGCCTCAGTTTCAGGAATGATTTTAACTACCGAATGTGCTTTGGTGGAAATCAAAGAAGAAAACGCCGGTGGTGGAATGCCAATGGGCGGTGGAATGCCTGGAATGATGTAATTTGAAGTACGAGTTACGAAGTAAAAAGTACAAAGTATATATTAAAAACGCCTCAATTTCTTGAGGCGTTTTTTTATTCTTCTTGTTTTGGTGTTTTCTTTATCATCTTTATGAAAACCGGAAAAGTAGAAACTAATATTATTCCGATGACAATTTTCTCAATGTGATGTTTTAAATCGATATCAAATTTCTCTAAAAACATTCCGTATAAATAATGCCCGGAAAAAATTAAAATAAATGACCAAAGGAATGAGCTTACGATGTTGTAAAACATAAACTTCTTTTTATCCATAGTCACTATTCCGGCAACTATAGGTGCAAATGTTCTGACTATTGGTAAAAAACGCGCGAAGATTATCGCTTTTCCACCATATCTTTCAAAGAAATCCTTTGACTGAATCAGGTATTTTTTCTTAAACCAAAAGCTATCTTCTTTTTTATATAAATAATATCCACTTCTTTCCCCAAACCAATATCCCATCATATTTCCTAAGATTCCCGCAACAGCAACTAATATTGACAACAGTGTCACATTAGCAATATCTGTTGGAATGACAGCAAAATTCTCAATTAAATCCCGACTGTATATTCCCGCTAAAAAAAGTAAGCTGTCACCAGGCAAAAAGAAACCGGCAAACAAACCTGTTTCGGCAAAAACAATAAACAACACAATCCACAAACCAACTTTTACACCACCAATAGACATGGTTATGTAAAATTCGGGATTTAGTAATTGCATCCAGTCAAAATCACTCATAGAGTATAAATTTAAGTATATAAAATCGAGCGTGAAAATACTCCTTTTTTTTGGGATATCAGTACGTTTTCACAAATCAATAACTAATGTTTTTCCAAATCTAAATTTTGCAACAACGATACCGAAACAACATGATTCATAGCATTATTACCAGAATTGGATGTAACAAACTGATTCATATAACCCAATTCCAATCGGATATTATTGTTGTAATTCAGCCCAAGTCCAATTAAAAATCTATTTTGATCGATAACTTTCGAATTGATTTTATTATCGCCCAAATTCAGAAAAATTTCATCCTGAACAACAGCGTAAATTTCTTCATTACCGGATTTCAGATTTGTGATGTGGAATAAATTTCTGTTCAAATAACGAAATCTGTTCTGATAATTTGTGGTATTACCTTCAATTGCCAATTGCTCAACCCATCGTTGTTCTAATCGAAATCGGTGAATGATAGTGTTCGCATTCTCGTTCCACTTTGTATTATGTTGGTATTGTTCCCAAAACCTGTTTTCTCTGAAAAATTCATTTAACGAAGCACTATAAGTATTGACCAAAGCGTAGCCACCACTAATATTTTTAGATTTTGACAAATAATAAATCCCACCAACTCTAAATAAATTTTGAAGATTTTGTTCCAGTTGATTGTCAAGTCTGAATTGCGCTTCAATATGATAACCCCATTTTTCAGAAACCTTATATTGCCCGGTGTAAGCAAACCAAACTCTTTGATCCTCTATTGTTTTTTGAGAAAAACAATTGCTGTAAATCAGCAATAACAAAACGATTCCTATCTTTTTCAATTTTTTTTTCGGTAAAAATAAGCATAAAAAAACTCCTTAAAAAATTAAGGAGTTTTTAAAATTACTTTCTTTCGTATTTACAACAGCTATGAAGATTTTCATAAACCTCATCTGTTGCTTTAACTTCTTCAGTATCATGACCAACTTTCGCAACTGCCTTTTTTACATCAAGTAATGAACATTTTTCTTCATTTATGATTACATGCAGCATATGGTCATCAATATTCCAATCGGCACTTTTCACTCCTGCAACAGAAAATGCTGCTTTCTGAATTCGTTTTTTACATTGTTCACAATTGCCATTTACTTCAAACTCATATTTGGCATTTTTGTTCTTTTTGTCTTGTGCTTGTGTTGAAAGTGCTACAAACAGTAACATCATTCCTAAAACTATATTTTTCATTTATGTTGAATTTAGTTCAACATCTTTCGATGCTGAAAGTTATTTAATTTTAAATCGCAATCCTGCGTAATACATCTGACCAAAAATCGGCGCATATACAATTGAAGTGTCAAAATTTGGACCAAACGGATTATCACTTCCTAAAATGGCTTTGTCTTGTTTGTAATTTCCAATGTTTTCTCCGCCAATATATATTTCAAAGGTACTCGAAAAAGTTCGGGTAATTTGTGCATTCATTACTGCAAATGAAGGTGAAAATTCAGGCAACCTGTCTTGCTCCGGATTGCTTGCGGTATATGGTAGTTGCTGCTTTCCTAACCAATTTGTAGTAAAATCAAATTTCCATTGTTGCCCTTTGTCTTTGATATGAGTTTCATATTCCAAATTCACAAAGAAACGATGCTTCGCCTGTAATGGTCTTTGATAACTTCCTGAAAGATAATCGGTCGAAATGTCATAAAATTTATAAGCCGTTCTCAAATTCAAATGCTTGATAATTTCCAAATTGAAATCAAGCTGCAAACTATTAGCATATGACTTTCCTTTTAGGTTATAAAACAAAACCTGCTGTGGTGAATTCATCACATCAACCACTGCTTGATTTTGAAAATCGGTTCTGTAGAAATCAACAGTTGTATCGGCATTCATTCCAAACAATTTGAAATTTTGAGTAAAACTAAGGCCGTAATTCCATGCAATTTCCGGATCCAAACCATACACTTTCCCATTTGTGTCCAAAACGGAAAACGTTCTTGAGCTGGCAAATAGGTTTTGGTTTTCAGCAAAAATGTTAGCCGCACGCTTTCCTCTTCCGGCTGAAAATCGCAACACCGATTTTTCCCATGGATTGTATTTCACATGCAATCTTGGTGTAAAAAAAGCTCCTAACCTATTGTGATAATCAAATCGGCCACCAAGAATATAACTAAATTTATCGCCGTTATCATAAGTATATTCAAAGAAAGCACCAACCGAATTATCGATTCTGCTTACATCGGAAATATTTACAAACTCAGCATATTTATCATAGGTAAAGTTCAATCCTGTAGCAAATTTGTTCTTTGTATTGCTGATAATCGAATTGAAAATCAGGTTCGAATAATAGCTTTGCTGTTTGATATCATATTGGTTCAAACCAAAATATGATTCCTGATTATGACTGGTAAAAGCATTTTGGAAACCAATACTTTGGTACGGCATATCTTTCCAAACATAACCCACTTTTGACGAGAAATCAAGTCTTTCGGTACTGATTTCTGAACCCCAATAATTGGTCGTCAAACGGTCTCTGTCAGCATCAAAATCGAGTTCTCCCGTTTGTTTTTCATCATTCATATAACGAAGATTCAAAAACGAAACCCAACCTGTATTCGGATTGGAATATTGCCAACGATTGGCAATGTTGAATTGTTTTCCTAACGGATTATCCAGAAATCCGTCGTCATTCATATCGTTTTTGGCAACTCTTGTATTACCATGTACAAACAAACTCGTTGCCCAAAAATCGGAAATCTTTTTGTTGAAATGGGTGTTCAATTCAAAACGCGAATCGGTCGAACCATACGCATTAAGAAAAAACGGGATGTCTTTTATTGGCTTGATTAATTCGGTATTGATTTGCCCCGAAATACTTTCGTATCCATTGACAACACTTCCTGCTCCTTTGTTAATTTGAATACTTTCAACCCAAGTTCCCGGTGTGAAAGACAATCCATACGCTTGAGAAGCACCACGAACCGATGGAATATTTTCTTCGGTAATCATTATATAGGGACTTGTCAAACCCAACATTTTGATTTGTTTGGTTCCGGTCAAAGCATCCGAAAAATTAACATCGATGGATGGATTGGTTTCAAAACTTTCGGCCAAATTACAACAGGCAGCTTTGAGTAATTCTTTACTCGTAACCAGCGTAGTATTCATCGTTCCGGAAATTGATTTTTTTAGTCCTTTTTTATTGGCTTGAACCTTTACTGTTTTCAGAGTATCTTTTGTGATTTCTTCTTGTGAAAAAGTAACGACTGAAACCAGCAATGTTAAGAACAACATTGTATTTTTCATTTTATGCTGAATTTATTTCAGCATCTGTTGATACTGAAAATTAAACTTAATTTGAATTTCGAGAGATTCCTATAATGAGAACCTGACACGAGCGTAGCGAACTGACGCCAGTAAATAAATTCAGGTTAAAGAATCTGAACTGAATTCAGATTAAGTCAGGCGTAAAAAGTGTATTGGCTGTACAAGAGATACAATGGCGGTGCATGAGGATCGCAATAATAAGTAATAGTATCTCTTTGTTTGAAGTTGTTTTTTGAAACAAAAATCGCTGGTTTCCAGTCGTGTAAAACTGGAATAAATTCAACATCAAATGATATTGATTTGACAATAACTTGGTCTGATTTTATTTCAGCTTTGATGACTTTATCATTGCAACATTTCGAATCTTTCTCGACAATTCCGCAACATTCGTCTACTTTTTCAAGTGAAGTTGGAGCTTCATTTATAGTTATTGATGCGATTTCATCATCACAATAATGCACATTAAACGCCAATCCTAAATTGGAAACCAACAGGACTGTTGTCAATAATATACTTATGTGTTTTTTGAAAATCATAGGGCAAAGTTAGTAAAAACCATTTGGCAAAAACTTAAAATTGAATTAAAACTTTACAATTCAAACTCTTGTCCCATCGACGGAACAGCACAATCAAAACCATATTTTTCCTGAATTTTGATGCGCAATTCATCAGCCGGTTGATTTTCTCCATGTACTAAAAACACTTTATCGGGTTTATTTTTTAGTTCTGACAACCAATTGAGCAAATCATTTTGGTCGCCATGTGCTGACAATCCTTGTATTTCCAAAATTTTGGCCAAAACCGGATAATATTTCCCGTGAATTTTTATCTCTGTTGCTCCTTCTAATAGTTTTCTTCCTCGTGTGCCTTCACCTTGGTAGCCAACCATGATTACAGTTGTTTCGGGTAGGCCGATATATTCTTCCAGATAACTCAAGACTCTTCCGCCGGTTACCATTCCGCTTGCGGCAATGACAACTTTTGGTCGTTTGTCAAAAATGGTGTTCATGGTGTCCTGATATTCTGAATTCATAACAAACATTCGGCACATTTTTACACATTCTTCTTCCGATAATTTGTGCCATTTTTTATTGTTTATAAAAACATCCAAAACACTTATTCCCATCGGCGTATCTATTACATACGGAATATCCGGAACTCTTTCTTCTTCCTTTAATTGCCAAATCAGATACATGATTGTTTGAGCGCGTTCAACCGCAAAGCTAGGAATAATAACTGTTCCGTTATTTTGATAAGTGTTATTGATATAGGTTTCCAAAAGTAATTTTACATCTTCATCGGGATGAATTCGGTTGCCGTAAGTACTTTCTAAAAAAACATAATCGGCCTCTTTTGGTTTGATAGGTGAGAACATCAAGACGTCATTAACGCGACCAATATCACCGGAAAAAACCAGCGTTTTACCTTCTAACTTTAATTCGATGGAACAAGCGCCGATGATATGACCGGCATTTCTGAAAACAGCTGCTACTTCTGCGTCGAGTGACACTTCTTGATTTGGATTTATCACTTTAAATAATGGAAAAACTTCTTCTGTTTGTTCAACATTATACAAAGGTTCGGCTTTTTCATGCTTTGAAAAATGCTCTTTGTTGGCTTTATTGGCTTCTTCTTCCTGTATTTTGGCGCTGTCCAACAAAATTAATTTGGTGATTGTCGCGGTTGGACTTGTGCAATATATTTTGCCTTCAAAACCCTGGTTGACTAATCTTGGCAGCCAACCACAATGATCTAAATGGCCATGTGTCAGTAAAACAAAATCAATTGTATTGGGCAGAATCGGCAATGGTTCCCAATTGAGTTCTCGTAATGGTTTTATCCCTTGAAATTGTCCGCAGTCAATAAGGATTCTTATTCCGTTGCTTTCGATTAAGGTTTTTGAACCCGTTACTGTTCCGGTTCCGCCAAGAAATTTAATTTTCATATCACAAATAGTTACACAGTTCTGAAGCTTCTTTAGTCACGTTTTTTATTCTGATTGGGCTGAGTCCAATTTTTTGAAGGACTTCAACATTATCGATAATTTCCCGAGCCAGAATAATATCTAAAACCATCAATTTATCTTTTTCGGCTATCGTCAGAGTGGTCAGGCAGGTAATGGGATACAAATGTTCTTGATCTATTTTTTGTCTGAGACAGAATTTTGAAGGATAATCCCAACTCAGCAGTTTTAATCCGGAGCAAGTAGCAAAAGCCATTGCATCGGAAGTGAAGCGGTTATTGGTTACAATCCAGCAACTTGAAATCTTATCGTTTTTGGTAAAAATAGCATGGTTTCTATCTTTCAAATCATTGAATCTGGAAAGTATGTACATCGGAACTTTTACATCCGAATTTGTTTCACTTTTGGGATGAAACTTACATTCAACCATTTCATTAAAATTATTTTTTCTGATGACAACATCTACTTCGTGAGTCACACATCTTCCTTGCAGAATCAGATTGGTTTTTGTCGTATAGCCCTCGGATGTAAAAAAACGCGAAATAAATTTCTCGAAGAAAAAACCAGCCGGACCAAGCATTTGAATGGCAGTTCTCAGATTGTATCTTGCTGCATTCGAATTAGATGTTTTTTTGAGTAAAGCAAAAGCAAGTTTATAGATTTTTTTGGTAGTAATGCCTTCATAAATTTGATTGTCTATTGCTTGTAAAATACTTTCAACAACCAATTTGTCTGCTCCGGATTTTAATAAAGAACTTTTAAGTTTGTCCCGATTGAACTCGACAACACCACCAGAATGCTTTACAATTTTCATAAAACTCAAAATTAAATTTCAGCATATAGAACACTTGTAAAGTTACAAAAAATCAGCTACTTTTTCATCTGTTTCTGATAATAAAATCCCGGAATAAACAACAAAATGAAAATCGGCTGAATCAAAAATCGTCTGATGTAGAACAAGGTCATTTTACTTTCTTCGGCAAAAAATGTCAGGACAAAAATGAAGCTAATCATTAATATTGAACCTAAAACCATATATAGGAAAGCTGAGAATTTTACAATTTGTTTGTCTTTAAAAATAACATACAGCAGCAATAATGAAATCACTGAATTGAGATAAAACCGTATTCCCAAACTAAAAAACAATTTAAAAATGTTGATTCTTGGAAACGGCAAATGTGCATACTCATCTTTGAAATAATTTAAAAACGGATCGTAGAATAGCGTGTCTTCGAATACTCTGATTAAAATCAAAAGCAATATCAAAAACAATGACCAGCCTACTTTTTCTTTATTTCTTATCAACTTCTGTAGCATACAACGAATATTTATTAACCCATAATACCCATAACAAAAACACAACTCCATAAATCACCAACGGAAAAATCACACCATGCAGCAAATGTTCATACTGAGGAAAATGATACAACGCAACGCACAAAAGCCCAATTCGAGCAATATTCAAAACGTGAATTAAAACAATTCCAAAGACAATAAACAAAACCGTTTTTTTGAATTTTCCGGTAAACGCAATTACGAATGAGATGAACAAAATAATCACGCTGATTGCGTTGCATCCTTCAATAATCCGGGAAATGTATTTGCCTTTATAAATTAATTTTACTGTCGGTTCTGTCTGATGTGGCATGGTGTAAGAATTAGAATCAATCCAGGACAAAACCGTTGCAGATTGATCGGCTACAACTTGTGTAAAAAAATCCACTTCAAAATCTTTGACATTATAACGACTTAGATAGCTTTGATAAATAAAGGTCAAAACCAAATAACTCAAGATAAATTTTCCAAGAAAAAGCAAGAAAGGTTTGTATTGCAGCAGCAGATTCTTCAAAATAGAATTTTTAACAAATTTATATAAAATAAAAAAAGTGCAGTCGTTACTTTTGCATAAAAAATTGAAAATGAATTTCGAAAACTTAAAACCACAAGTAATTGCACTACTTTCTGAAGCGAATGCTGAAAGAGATATCAAATTGAAAAACCTTTGCCAATTGCTTACTGACAATGTCGATTATTACAATTGGGTTGGATTTTATTTTGCCAATCACGAAAATAAAACGTTGCATCTTGGACCATACGTTGGTGCCGAAACAGACCATACAGTAATTCCATTTGGAAAAGGAATCTGCGGACAAGTAGCAGAATCCAATCAGAATTTTGTCGTTCCCGATGTTGCTGTTCAGGATAATTATATTGCCTGCAGCTTTACCGTTAAATCGGAAATTGTGGTACCGCTTTTTGTAAATGGAAAAAATATTGGACAAATAGACATCGACAGTCACGTGATTGATCCGTTCACAGAAGCCGACGAACGCTTTCTAGAATTTGTAAATCAGGAAGTTGCCAAACTTTTTTAAGTTAAGACAATCTTTTTATTTGCCTAATCGAAAAAGAAGATTATCTTTGCACACGAATTGAGAAAACCTCTATTCATACATAATAATCATTTAAAGAAATATTGGAATGTATTTAAGTAAAGAAACAAAAGCAGAAATCTTCGCTAAACACGGAGGAAAAGCAGAAAACACAGGATCTGCAGAAGGACAAATCGCATTGTTCACATTTAGAATCTCTCACTTAACTGAGCACTTGAAAAAAAATCGTCACGATTACAACACTGAGCGTTCGTTAGTACTTTTGGTAGGTAAAAGAAGAAGTCTTCTTGACTACTTGAAGAAAAAAGATATCAACAGATATCGTGAGATCATCAAAGAATTGAATATTAGAAAATAGTCAATAAAAAAGAGGTGCACACGCGCCTCTTTTTATTTTTAGATTAAAAAGAAGAAAAGTTTCGGTTTTTCATTGGGTTACAAACAACTACTACAACAACTACAACACAACTAACCTAATTGTTTAAAAACGAATTAAATTTTATGATTCCAAAAGTAACCCAAGAAACAATCGATTTAGGTGATGGAAGAAGCATCACAATCGAAACAGGTAAATTAGCAAAACAGGCAGACGGTTCTGTAGTTGTACGTTGTGGAGACACTATGTTGTTAGCAACAGCCGTATCAGCAAGAACATCAAATCCTGGTGTTGACTTTTTACCTTTGACGGTAGATTACCGTGAAAAATTTGCAGCAGCAGGACGTTTTCCTGGCGGATTTTTCAAAAGAGAAGCACGTCCAAGTGACAGCGAAGTATTAACCATGCGTCTTGTTGACCGTGTTTTACGTCCGCTTTTCCCAGATGATTATCACGCTGAAACTCAGGTGATGATTCAGTTAATGTCTCACGACGAAAATGTTATGCCGGATTCTTTAGCAGGATTAGCAGCTTCGGCAGCTTTAGCTGTGTCAGACATTCCATTCTACAATTTAATTTCTGAAGTACGTGTTGCACGTATCGACGGTAAATTTGTAATCAATCCAAGCAAAGCGCAATTAGACTCATCAGATATTGATATGATGATTGGAGCTTCAATGGATTCTGTTGCAATGGTTGAAGGAGAAATGAAAGAAATCTCAGAAGCAGAAATGGTAGAAGCTATTAAATTTGCTCATGAGGCTATCAAAGTTCAAATTCAGGCGCAGTTAAGATTACAGGAAGCTTTTGGTAAAAAAGAAATCCGTACGTATGAAGGTGAAGTTGAAGACGAAGCAGTTTACAAAAAAGTAAAAGCGGCTGGATATGACAAATGTTATGCTATTGCTCAGGAAGCTTCAGGAAAAAGTGAAAGAGGCGAAAAATTCGCTGCAGTAAAAGAAGAATGTAAAGCCTTATTTACTGAAGAAGAATATGCTGAAAATGCAGACTTGGCTGGTTTAGTTGGAAAATATTTCTACAAAACCAATAAAGAAGCCGTTCGTAACGTAATCCTTGAAAAAGGAATTCGATTGGACGGAAGAAAAACAACCGAAATCAGACCAATCTGGTGTGAAACTGATTACTTGCCAAGAGTTCACGGTTCTGCATTGTTTACACGTGGAGAAACTCAGGCATTGGCAACAGTAACTTTGGGAACTTCAAGAGAAGCTAACCAAATTGACTCACCATCTGAACAAGGAGAAGAAAAATTCTATTTACATTATAATTTCCCACCATTCTCAACCGGTGAAGCTAAACCTTTAAGAGGAACTTCAAGGAGAGAAGTTGGTCACGGAAACTTAGCACAACGTGCTTTGAAAAACATGATTCCGGCTGATTGTCCTTATACAATCCGTATTGTTTCTGAAGTTTTAGAATCTAACGGTTCTTCTTCTATGGCAACGGTTTGTGCCGGTACAATGGCATTGATGGATGCAGGAGTTCAAATGGTAAAACCGGTTTCAGGTATTGCAATGGGATTGATTACTGATGGACAAAAATTTGCGGTGCTTTCTGATATTTTAGGTGATGAAGATCATTTAGGTGACATGGACTTTAAAGTAACCGGAACAAAAGACGGAATCACAGCTTGTCAAATGGATATCAAAATTGACGGTTTACGTTATGATATTATGGAACAGGCTTTGAACCAAGCTCGTGATGGTCGTATGCATATCTTAGGAAAATTAACTGAAACTATTGCTACCCCAAGAGCTGATGTTAAAGCTTATGCTCCAAAAATCATTACAAGAACAATTCCTGGAAACTTCATTGGAGCCTTGATTGGACCTGGTGGAAAAGTTATTCAGGAATTACAAAAAGCAACCGGAACAACTATCGTTATCAACGAAGTAGACGAACAAGGTGTTGTTGAAATCCTTGGAACTGATCCGGATGGAATTGCTGCAGTATTGGCGAAAATTGATTCTATCATTTTCAAACCTGCAGTTGGTGAAGCTTATGAAGTGAAAGTAATTAAAATGTTAGATTTTGGTGCTGTTGTAGAATATACAGCTGCTCCCGGAAATGAAGTTTTATTGCACGTTTCTGAGTTGGCTTGGGAAAGAACAGAAAATGTTTCCGATGTAGTTAAAATGGGTGATGTTTTCCTGGTAAAATATCTTGGTGTTGATCCAAAAACAAGAAAAGAAAAAGTGTCAAGAAAAGCACTTTTACCAAGACCTCCAAGAGAAGATAAAAAAGAGTAATTACTTTTTTTAGTTTATAGAAAACCCCGATTCATCATTTTGAATCGGGGTTTTTTGATTCTGCTGGATTTATTAAAAATAAAAATAATTGTTTACCTATATAATTCCACAGTTAAACGATATTTCTGACCTTTAAACGGCATTGAAAATAATTTTGAATAAAAATTATTAACTTTAAGCTAACTAACACAATTAAAACCCATTTATTATGAAAAAATTATTTTTTATCCTTTTTACAGGAGTCTTTACATTTTCGTGTTCAAGTGACGATTCCTCAGGACCTGCATTATCAGACACACCACTAGCCAAAGTAGAATATGACAATAGTAATTTTGGCATCTATAAAGGGGTATTTATAGGTTCATCCGGAACTGTTTTGATTAATATTAATAATGATGGATTTTTGGAGGCAAGTTTAACCATTGATGGATCGACTTCAATCTATACTTCGACCGAATCTGCTACTTTAAATTCTGCAATGGCAGGATTGACATTCACAAATGGAAGTAATTCTTTTGATTTTAGCGTCACTGCTAATGGAGGAGATCCAACAGTCAGCAATATAAATATAAGTGGGCATCCGGATGCTACAATAGTCGTTCTAAAAGAATTTCATAACGTTTTAGCCAAATGCTATGTGGGTAGCTTTAGTGGTGACGATTCAGGTTTATTTCATGTTGTTATAGTGGATGCTGTTGTTGATGGGATTGCAAGATCTAACGATGGTGGCAGCGCCTTTAATACAGATGGCACATTAATAGGCACTACTATAACTGGAACGTTTGAGGGCGGCACCTTTACCGGAACAAGTAGTGGCAATCGCATAAGTGGATCTTGGCAAAACAGTTTTGGCGAAAGCGGTACATGGTCAGGTACCAGAAAGTTATAATTTTATAAATTACACATAAAAAATCTACTTCACTCGTGAAGTAGATTTTTTATTTTTATTCACATCTGATTAGAAGGTAAGTATAAAAAATGTTATTAAATTGTAACTTTTTTAAAATTGTAACGTACAACCACTTGAACACTTTAAAGTAAAGGAGACAAATTAATGAGACAGCTCAAAATCACAAAGCAGGTAACTAACCGTGAAACTGCTTCCCTAGACAAGTACCTACAAGAAATTGGAAAAGTTGACTTAATTACTGCTGATGAAGAAGTAGAGTTGGCACAAAAGATTAAAGCCGGCGACCAAAGAGCGTTAGAAAAATTGACAAAAGCCAATTTACGTTTCGTGGTTTCTGTGGCTAAGCAATACCAAAATCAAGGTTTAACACTTCCCGATTTGATTAACGAAGGAAATTTAGGTTTGATTAAAGCGGCTCAACGTTTTGATGAAACTCGTGGTTTCAAATTCATTTCATATGCAGTTTGGTGGATTCGTCAATCGATTCTTCAGGCTTTAGCAGAACAATCTCGTATCGTTCGTTTGCCTTTAAATAAAATTGGTTCTATCAATAAAATCAACAAGATGTACGCTTTGTTAGAGCAATCTAACGAACGTCCGCCAAGTGCTGAAGAAATTGCAAAAGAATTGGATATGACCGTAAATGATGTAAAAGAGTCAATGAAAAACTCCGGTCGTCATTTATCAATGGATGCGCCTCTTGTAGAAGGTGAAGATTCAAATTTATATGACGTTTTACGTTCCGGCGAATCTCCAAACCCTGACAGAGAGTTAATACATGAGTCTTTACGTACAGAAATTGAAAGATCTTTAGAAACTTTAACGCCACGTGAAGCAGATGTTGTACGTTTGTACTTTGGTTTAGGCGACCAACATCCGATGACTTTAGAAGAAATCGGAGAAACTTTCGATTTAACCCGTGAGCGTGTGCGTCAGATTAAAGAAAAAGCTATTCGTAGATTAAAACATACTTCAAGAAGTAAAATATTAAAAACATATTTGGGATAATCCCAAAAACCACAACAACAGTCTGATTAACTGTTCGTTTTTTGATTGATGATTGAAACTCCGGCTGATTACCGGAGTTTTATTTTTTATATCATCAACCAAAAAATATTTTTTGATTGCTCCGCTTACGCTCCGCCAGTTCGGCTTCGCCTCGTGTGATGATTGAAACTCCGGCTGATTACCGAGTTTTATTTTTTTAACCTGAACTTGTTTCAGGTTCTCTAATTATAATTTACTTTTGCACAAACAACATAACTAGAATGAAAAATACACTTATTGCCCCATCAGTCCTTGCTGCCGATTTTGCCAACTTACAACGCGATATCGAAATGATCAACAGCAGCCAAGCCGACTGGTTTCATATTGATATTATGGATGGAGTTTTTGTTCCGAATATTTCTTTCGGAATGCCGGTTTTAGAAGCCATTACAAAGCATGCAAAAAAAACCATTGACGTACACTTAATGATTGTCGATCCTGACAGATACATCAAGACTTTTGCAACATTAGGTTCTAATATATTAACCGTTCACTACGAAGCCTGCACACATTTACACAGAACGTTACAAGCAATAAAAGCAGAAGGAATGAAAGCCGGAGTCGCGCTAAATCCGCACACTAGTATTGATTTATTAGAAGACGTAATTAATGATATTGA
Source organism: Flavobacterium anseongense (assembly GCF_021608185.1). GTDB lineage: Bacteria > Bacteroidota > Bacteroidia > Flavobacteriales > Flavobacteriaceae > Flavobacterium > Flavobacterium anseongense. Next base: position 322,825 of record NZ_JAKIHN010000001.1, read on the forward strand.
TATGGTTTGCCTAATGAGTGTTAATCCTGGTTTTGGTGGACAATCTTTTATTGAAAATACATATACTAAAATTGAAAAACTAAAAGCGTTAATAAATAGAAAAAACGCATCAACCTTAATTGAAATCGACGGAGGAGTTACCGATAAAAATGCGGCTCAATTAGTAAAAGCAGGTGCAGATGTACTTGTAGCCGGAAACTTTGTTTTTAAAGCGGAAAATCCAACCAAAACCATATCCGATTTAAAGAAGATAACAAGTATATAATTAAAAAGCCTTTCACTATGAAAAAACTACTATCATTATCAATGCTATTCTTTGCCCTTGCAACCACCGCTCAAATCAAGATTGGTAAAACTGAAGCAAAACCAGTTCTTATAGGTAAGTTGGGTACACCTACTATGAGTACTATTGAAATAACAAAAACAGGTGATTTAGTTACTTTCAAATACCAAAATAACAATAAGCCACAAGTAGCTGAATTTAAAACCTTCAGCTTTAAAGATATTGATGGTGCTCTGGAAGGATTCTATAGTGTCATTGCGGATGGCTTCACAAACTTACCAAAGGAAGATATTAAGATTGAATTACCCACAGAAACAGTAACCCTTCATTATACTAAAGCTATGAATGTAGTCAACGTGAAGATGAAGATAAGTTATAACAATGGTGAAGAAGGCGGAGCAACAGTATCGTTAACTAAAGTGGCGATTGATAAGTTATTCGGTAAATTGTAAATTTGTGCAAACCTGACATAGAGATTTTGCTACGCAAGTTCCCTCAAAGCTCCGCTTTGAAAATAAAGGGATTTTGCTACGCAAGTTCCCTCAAAGCTCCGCTTTGAAAATAAAGGGATTTTGCTATGCAAGTTCCCTCAAAGCTCCGCTTTGAAAATAAAATAGCGGGAAAAAATGCTCAAACAAGTTTGGACATTTTTTCCCGCTATTTTATTTATTCGTGACCGCGAAGGGATTCGAACCCCCAACCCTCAGAGCCGAAATCTGATATTCTATCCAGTTGAACTACGCAGCCTTTTTAAGTACAAAGTTAGAAGTACGAGGTACGAAGTTAAATCGTACTTCCAACTTCGCACCTCGCACTTAATTTATACTAAAAGTTTCTTAACTATGGTCGAAATAGTTTTCCCTTCCGCACTTCCACCGATTTGTGCTGATGCCAATCCCATAACTTTTCCCATTGAAGCAATTCCTGATGCTCCGGTTTCTGCTATTATTTTAGAAACTATTGCTTCTACTTCTGCTTCTGAAAGTTGTGCAGGAAGGAATTTTTCGATTACGGCGATTTGTGCTAATTCCGGTTCTGCTAAGTCAGGACGGTTTTGTGTTGTAAATATTGATGCGCTGTCTTTACGCATTTTTACCAGTTTTTGTAAAATCTTGATTTCGTCGGCTTCGGTGATTTCTGACGAACCTCCGGCAGTTTGTGCTAATAAGATTTCTGATTTGATGGCACGAAGTGCTTCTAATGCAATGGTATTTTTTTCACGCATGGCATTTTTCATTTCGTCCATTATTTGGGTTGATAAACTCATCTTTTAGATTGTTAGATTATTAGACTTTTAGACTTCTTAGATTCAAATGGTTTTTCCCTTAGCCCTGATGGTAGCGAGCTACCGTGTAGCGCGGACAGCGGGAAAATGGATGACAATAATGCCCGAACCATTCGCTTCTAAAAAAGCTCTGCGAAGGTAAAAAAAATAACCCGAAAATCTCAATGAAATTTTCGGGTCAACATTTTGGGGTTATCTGTAGACTAGTCTACATTGTCGTGCAAGAATGAGTTGTTTGAACGCAACTGTGTATCGTCGTTGCTATCAGTTCCTATAGACATTCTTGAGTTTGTCTCAGCTTGAGCATTATTTGACAAATCTACTCCAAGACGCTTGTATGCCGGTTCTTTTTCCATTTCTTCAATTTTTGAAGGGTTGTTATGGAATTTATAATTGAACTCTTTTAATTTCTTTCTTCTATCGTCAGCTCTGTGTTTCAGGGTTTCTTCGATAGTCATTTCGACAGGTGAAATGTCTTCAAAATGGCTTATGATTGCGCTTGGTTTTTCAGTAATTTCTACTTTCATGGTGATGTTTAACTCTTCGGCAATTGGCTCTTCAACGATAGCTGCAGCTGCTGGTTTTGAGTTTAACAAATCGTTTTCCAACTCCATGTATTCTTCTAAAGAATATTTGATAACGCCTTCTTCGTTGAGTTCAGTCATTGGTACAAATTGCACTGGTTCGTTTACCACGATTTCATTTACTGATGATTCCGATAAATCGAAAACAATTTTGCTTTCTTCAACTGCTTCAATTTTCTGAACTTCCTCAACTCTTTCGAATGTTGGCATTGCCGGCATATCAAAAGTGAAGGTGATTTGCTCTTCTTCTTTCTCGATAATTGGTTCAACAACTTTCATTTCTTTAACTTCCGGAGTTGTTACTTTGAAATCGATGTCATTGATTGGCGAAACGATTTCAAAAGTTACATCTAAGTTTCTGATGAAATGATTCATAGCAATCAATTCGTTTTCGTCGATAATAGCAGCCGGAGAAACTATTTCTTCAATTTCAGCAACAGGCGGAGTTTGAATTTCCATCTCATCTTCGATTAATTCGAAAACTATTTTTTCTTCCTTAACTTCGATTACCGGAGTATCAATTGCTGTGAAAACTTCAACTGGTTTTTGGGTTAAATCGCGCTCTAATTTATGTTCACCATCTAATGAGTGAATAATTTTCTTAGCCTCTGTATTTACAATTCCGTTTTGCTGCTCCACATTAAAACCTGTAGCAATAATGGTAACCGCAATAGCTTCTCCTAAAGTTTCATCTTCACCAACACCCATAATGATATTGGCATTGTGTCCGGCTTCGGATTGAATATGGTCATTGATTTCTCCAATTTCGTCAATAGTAATTTCGTTAGAACCCGAAACGATAAGCAACAATACGTTTTTGGCACCTGAAATTTTATTGTCATTTAATAATGGAGAATCCAAAGCAGAAATGATGGCTTCTTTTGCACGGTTATCACCAGTTGCAGTAGAAGAACCCATAATCGCAGTTCCACTATTTGATAAAACAGTTTTAGCGTCTTTTAGATCGATGTTTTGAGTGTAATGGTGTGTAATTACTTCTGCGATTCCACGAGAAGCTGTAGCTAACACTTCGTCAGCTTTTGAGAATCCTGCTTTGAAACCAAGATTTCCATAAACTTCTCTCAATTTATTGTTATTGATAACAATCAAAGAGTCGACTTGTTTTCTTAATTTTTCAACACCTAACAATGCTTGTTCAGAACGCACTTTCCCTTCAAATTGAAACGGAATAGTTACGATTCCAACCGTAAGAATATCTCTTTCTTTAGCAAGTTGTGCAATTACCGGCGCAGCACCTGTTCCGGTTCCACCGCCCATTCCTGCTGTGATGAAAACCATTTTGGTATTGGTATCCAACATTTTTTCAATGTCGCCAATGCTTTCAATCGCTGATTGGTGTCCAACATCCGGATTTGCTCCTGCACCAAGTCCTTCCGTCAGGTTAACACCTAATTGAATTTTATTTGGCACCGGACTATTTTGAAGTGCTTGTGAGTCGGTGTTACAAACGATGAAATCAACGCCTTTGATTCCCTGCTGGAACATGTGATTGATAGCGTTACTTCCGCCGCCACCAACTCCGATTACTTTAATCACATTTGATTGATTCTTTGGTAAATCAAATGAGATGTTTCCAAATTCTGAGTTGCTTATCATACTATTTTGGTTTGTTAGGTATTATATATTCTGTATTTCTTTGTCTTATTTTTTACTTCCATCTTTCCGCTTCCATCTACTCGGCGTTATCTAAAAAGTCTTTAATCTTTTCAACATAACGGTCAAAAAATGATCTTTTAATTTTGTTTTCTGTTGTTTCAGTTTCAAGGTTGATTTCTTCTTCAATTGCATCGGAAACAGTTTCGACTTTTTCTTCTACAACTTGAGTCTGAGCTACTGGTTGAAATGCGGCTTGTCTTGGAGCTTCGACCGCAACTTCTTTCAATTCAATTTTGTAGGCACTATTTGAATTGTTTTCGATGCTGTTCATCACCAATCCAACTGCTGTTGCAAATAATGGACTTGAAATCTCTTCGCTTGAATTGCCCGCCAAATGCTCGTTTGGATAACCAATTCTGGTGTCCATTCCTGTAATATATTCCACCAATTGCTTGATGTGTTTCAATTGCGAACCACCACCTGTTAATACAATTCCGGCAATCAGTTTCTTGCGTGGATCTTCGTGTCCGTAAGCTTTGATTTCGGTAAAAACCTGCTCGATGATTTCAACAACTCTGGCATGAATTATTTTAGACAAGTTTTTCAAAGAAATCTCTTTTGGATCTCTTCCTCTCAATCCCGGAATTGATACAATTTCGTTGTCTTTATTTTCACCCGGCCACGCTGAACCGAATTTTGTTTTTAATAATTCAGCTTGCTTTTCGATAATTGAACAACCTTCTTTGATATCATCTGTAATTACATTTCCACCAAAAGGTACCACTGCAGTGTGACGAATGATTCCGTCTTTGAAAATGGCTAAATCTGTTGTTCCTCCACCAATGTCAATCAAAGCAACACCGGCTTCTTTTTCTTCCTGACTCAAAACCGCATCAGCCGAAGCTAATGGTTCTAATGTCAATCCGGATAATTCAATGCCTGAACTTTGGATGCATCTTCCCACGTTTCTGATAGAAGACGCTTGTCCAACTACTACATGAAAGCTGGCTTCCAATCTTCCGCCATACATTCCGATTGGTTCTTTTATTTCAGATTGTCCGTCGATTTTAAATTCTTGTGGCAAAACGTGGATTATTTCCTCTCCCGGAAGCATCGCCAATTTATTTACCTGATCAATCAACAACTGAATATCTCTACCGCTGATTACTTCTTCAGGGTTTGTTCTGATTACATAATCGGTATGTTGAATGCTGCGAATGTGTTGTCCTGCAATGCCAACAACCACATCATTAATTTTGTATCCTGAATTTGCTTCTGCCTCAATAACTGCCTGCTGGATAGATTGAATAGTTTGGGTAATATTGTTTACCACACCACGAGCAACACCAAGACTTTTGGATTTTCCAACACCTAAAATTTCTAACTTTCCATACTCATTTTTCTTGCCAATCATGGCAACAATCTTGGTTGTTCCAATGTCTAATCCAACTGCAATATTCTCTTTTTCCATAATCTTCTATTTAATGCAAACTACTTGCTTAGTAAACTTCAGGTTAATCCTTTTGTATTTGTTCAAAGTGCTGTCTGAAACAGCCTTTTGAAAAAACGCTTTATAATTTTTAAATTTCTTGTCGATGTTAATAGCTCGTCCGAAATCTATTTGAAAATCGTAATTTCTGTTCGCCATAACCAAGCTGCCGTTAGGCAAAACCTGCACACCAATGATGTTTTTTTTCAAAAACTCATCTTCATTAATCATCCTTAAAACTTCAGATAATTTTTCTTTTTTTACTACTGTAATTTCCCCCGATAGTAGCGGCACTCTGGCTGTATAATTATCTGATAACGGCATCTTATTTCCTTCATAATCAATATAAAAAGAACCTGCCTCATCGAATACTCTTCCTACTGGTGTTTTTTGTTTCACCACCGCTTTTAAAACACCATCAACACTGACAAACACATCCGCTTTCTGGATCATTTCCTGTTTGTTGATAGAAGCTTCCAATTTCTTCAAATCTAAATCAACTTTATTGATTGTTTTTAGGTCTTGATTTTTTTCTATTAACAATTTATTAACCATTTCGGGCTTCAAAAAAAGCGTGCTTTCGCCGACAAAAACAACCTCTGTTTTCTTAATTTTTCGATGCTCATTTCTATAAGAAGTAAACGAAAACAGGGCGATTACAACTATAATCATCAATACTAATCGAATATTTGTCCAAGTGAAAATCTTCATGATAATGCTTGTTTAATTTTTGGAACTAATTCACCAATATCTCCGGCGCCAATCGTCACAATTATTTTAGCGTCACTTTTTAAAATTGTCGGAATTAAATCCGTTTTTGAAACCAATATTTTATTTGGATTTTCCATTTTGGAAAGCAGCCAGCTTGAAGTAATTCCTTCCATTGGTAATTCGCGTGCCGGATAAATATCTAAAAACAAAATTTCGTCAAATTGCGATAAGCTTTTGGCAAAATCATCGGCAAAATCTTTGGTTCTGCTGAACAAATGCGGTTGAAAAATCGCCAGTACTTTTTCATTCGGATACAATTCGCGAACTGCCTGATGCACTGCATTAATTTCAGTTGGATGATGAGCATAATCATCAATATAAACGAGATTTTCATTCTTAATCTGATACGAAAACCGGCGTTGGATTCCTTTAAATGAAGCCATAGCTTTAGCGATGGTCTTGGTTGGGGAACCAAAAGTTTTAGCCATCGCTAAAGCCATCATGGCATTCATTAAATTGTGTCTTCCGGGTAAACCGAACTGTATATTTTCAATTGTTTCGGATGGCGTTTGCACATCGAAAACATAATATCCATTTTCAATTCTGATGTTAAACGCTTTGAAAGTTGCATCTTCATCAATTCCGACAGTTAATCCTTCTAACTGTAAACCTTTTGGAACAAATATTTTGGTTTTGTCTTCAACTTTATCAGCAAACTCTCTAAAGGAATCTTCAATCGCATTTTTATCGCCATAAATATCCAAATGGTCAGCATCCATTGATGTTACACAGGCAATATTTGGATGCAGATGCAGGAACGAACGGTCGAACTCATCGGCTTCAACTACAGTAACCGTTTTTCCGTTTCCAATTAAATTGGAATGATAATTTTCTACAATTCCGCCAATAAATGCCGTGACATCGGTACCACATTCGTATAAAATATGACCAAGAATACTGGATGTTGTTGTTTTTCCGTGCGTTCCGGCAACGGCGAAACAAAAAGTGTCTTTGGTAATAATTCCCAAGACTTCGGCTCGTTTTTTTACAACATAGTCTCTTTCATTAAAATAATTCCATTCCGAATGTGAAATTGGAACCGCCGGTGTGATAATAACCAACGTGTTTTCGACATAATAATCTGCCGGAATTAAGTTGATATTGTCTTCAAAATGGATCGACATTCCACCAGCTATCAATTCATCCGTAAGCATGGTTGGCGTTTTGTCGTAACCCGAAACATTTTTTCCAATGTTTTGGAAATACCGAGCCAAAGCACTCATTCCGATGCCACCAATTCCGATGAAATAGACGTTATGTATTTGGTTTAGATTCACTTATTTTATCAACTTAACTATTTGTTCAACTATGTCTTTTGTAGCGTTTGGCTTAGCCAGTTTTTTGATGTTTTCGCTTAATTCTTTTTGCAAATTTTCATTGAAAATTAAATTCGAAAATATCGGTTCGAAGGTGAAATCCAATTCACTTTCTTTAATCAAAATGGCTCCTTTTTTATCTACAATTGCTTTGGCATTTTTGGTCTGATGGTCCTCGGCTACATTGGGTGACGGAATAAAAATTACCGGTTTCCCAACTAAACACAACTCGGAGACTGATGAAGCTCCGGCTCGAGAGATTACAAAATCTGCGGCAGCGTAAACCAAATCCATTCGGTCTATAAACGAAACCACTTGTACTAGCTGGCCATCAGAAAAATGATTGTAATCGTGATAATACAATTTGCCACATTGCCAGATAATCTGAATGTCTTTTGAAACCAAATTGTAAATTTCTTTTTCAATCAATTGATTTAATCTTCTTGCACCCAAACTTCCGCCAAGTACCAAGAGCGTTTTTTTATTTGGATTTAAATTAAAATGCTTAATGGCTTCTTTACGTTTAGAATCAATTTCCAATAAATCCTGACGAACCGGATTTCCTGTGATAACAATTTTCTCTTTTGGGAAAAACCGCTCTAAATTTTCATAAGCCACACAAATTGTATTGGCCTTTTTACTTAACAACTTATTCGTAATTCCCGGATAGGAATTTTGCTCCTGAATCACCGTTGGAATCTTCATCATGTTTGCCATCTGTAATAAAGGGCCACTGGCAAAACCGCCTGTTCCAATTACGACATCAGGTTTGAATGCTTTTAATATTTTTCGGGATGTCAACAAACTGCTTGTCACTTTCAGCGGAAACATCAGGTTTTGCAAGGTTAGTTTTCGTTGTAAACCTGCAATCCAAAGTCCTTCAATTTCATAGCCTGCCTGTGGTACTTTTTGCATTTCCATTTTATCTTCGGCACCAACAAAAAGAAATTCAGCATCGGGAAAACGCAATTTTAATTCATTGGCAATAGCAATCGCCGGGTAGATATGCCCACCGGTTCCGCCACCACTTAATATGAATTTGAGCTTTCTCATTTTATTTTTTATTTAAAACAGCACTCATTGGATTTGCTGTATCTACAATTGAAAAATCTTCCAATTCTGCTTCTTCATCTTCCTGCAATTGTTTATCGATTAGCTTTTGTAGAGCGTCTTCACGTTTTTGTTTTTCAGCTTGTTCTTCTGCTATTTCTTCTTCTTTTTTGGTCACACTTAAAATAATTCCAAGTGCAATACACGTCATCCAAATAGAACTTCCTCCACTACTAATCAAAGGCAATGTTTGTCCGGTAACAGGTAACAATTCTACAGCTACAGCCATATTGGTCATCGCCTGAAAAATTATGGGAAAACCCAAGCCGACGACGACGAGTTTTCCGAAAAGCGTGTTGGATTTATGTGCAGCGACAACAAATCTGAATAATAATAATAGATATAATCCCAAGACACATAATCCGCCAACTAATCCGTATTCTTCCACAATAATGGCGTAGATAAAATCGGAAGATGATTGTGGCAGGAAGTTTTTCTGTACGCTTTTTCCGGGACCAAGTCCGTAAATTCCACCTGAAGCAATAGCTATTTTTGCCTTTTCGATTTGATAATCATCTTCATCGGGCTTGTCGCTGGTAAAGTTGTCAATACGGGCAATCCAAGTATCAACACGATTTGGAAATGCATCCGGGAAAGCTTTGGCTACTAATATGAAAAATGTCAATCCTATAATTCCAGCTCCGACTATGATTCCGATATATTTCAACGGGTATTTTCCAATAAAAACCAACATCAATACCATTGAGAATATTAAAGCAGCTGTAGATAAATTTGCCGGAAGAATAAAAATTAAGGTAATAAAAACCGGCGTCCACAATTCCCAAAGTGAGTTTTGGAACGTGATTGGAGTTTCTCTTTTCTTGGATAAATAGCGTGCTACAAAAACATACAGCACGATTGAGGCCAGTGTAGAAGTTTGAAACGTAATGCCAATGAACGGAATCTGAATCCATCGACTCGCGTTGGCCCCTTCGATTATCGTTCCTTTTAGCAAGGTGTAAATCAGTAAAATCCAAACAACGGGCAATAGAATTTTGGAAATTGTTTTGAAGTAATGATATGGAACTTTATGGACTTTATAAAGAATAAAAAATCCAACGAGAACTTGGGCTGCATGCTTCAGTAAATAAGTAAATGCATTTCCTGAACCATGACGCATATAGGCCAAATTGCTGCTCGCGCTAAAAACAGGCATAAACGAAAATAGCGCCAACAAGGCAACGAATGCCCAGATGACTTTATCTCCTTTTAAGCTGTTTATTAGTTCTTTCATTTTTTTAGCTTTTAGCTATCAGCGGTTAGCCTTTAGCTTTTTATATTTTGCTAACAGCTAATTGCTGATTGCTGATTGCTTTTTTACAAATTCTTTACCGCTGCTTTAAATTGATTTCCTCTGTCTTCGTAATTTTGAAATAAATCGAAACTTGCGCAGGCCGGAGATAATAGAACTGCATCACCTTTTTCTGCAATATGCATAGCCGTAACTACAGCGTCACGCATATTATCCACTTCGACCATCATATCAACTACATTTCCGAAAGCATCGATTATTTTTTTGTTATCGACACCAAGACAAATGATTGCTTTTACTTTTTCGCGAACTAACGACATGATTTCGCTGTAATCATTTCCTTTATCAACACCACCGACAATCCAAACGGTTGGCACTGTCATGCTGTCTAAAGCAAAGAAAGTAGCGTTTACATTGGTCGCTTTGCTATCATTGATGTATTGCACATTTTGGATTTTGAGTACTTTTTCCAAACGATGTTCTACACCTTGAAAATTGGATAAGCTTTCACGAATCGTTTCTTTTCTGATTTTCATCAGCTGTGCTACAGAGGTTGCTGCCATAGCGTTTTTCATGTTGTGCTTTCCTTCCAGAGAAACTTCTCCGGTTTTCATTTCAAATTCTTCGTTGTTGATGATGATGTCCATAGTGTCGTTTTTTATAAATGCTCCGTTTTCAAATGTTTTTGTCAATGAAAAAGGAATTAATTGTGCTTTTGTTTTGTTTGTTTTGAACCATTCTGAAATCGCTTCATCATCGGCGTCATAGATGAAAAAATCATTCTCGGTTTGGTTCATTGTTATTCTGAATTTTGATGCTATATAGTTTTCATATTTATATTCATATCTGTCCAAATGATCCGGACTTATATTTGTTATTATGGCTATGTCCGGTCTGTATTTTATGATTCCATCTAATTGAAAACTGCTCAATTCCAACACATAGCAATCGTAATTTTCTTCGGCAACCTGCCAGGCGAAACTCTTACCAATGTTTCCTGCTAACCCAACATTCAATCCGCCTTGTTTCAGCAAATGATAGGCTAACATTGTTGTTGTTGTTTTGCCGTTGCTTCCTGTAATTCCGATGGTTTTTGCCTTGGTAAACTGGACTGCAAATTCAATTTCAGAAATCACCGGAATTCCCTTTTCTATCAGCTTTTTTACTATTGGTGCCTTTTCAGGAATTCCAGGACTTTTCATTACCACATCAGCATTCAGAATCAGGCTTTCGGTATGGGTTTCGTCTTCCCATTTAATCTCATATTGTTTAAGAACTTCTCTGTAATTGTCTTTTATTTGTCCATAGTCGGAAACAAAAACATCGTATCCTTGTTTCTTCCCCAAAATGGCTGTTCCCACGCCACTTTCTCCACCACCAAGTATTACCAATCGTTGCATTATCTCAGTTTTAATGTCACAATAGAAACTATAGCCAATAGAATTGCTACAATCCAAAAACGGGTAACAATTTTACTTTCGTGATATCCTTTCTTTTGGTAATGATGATGCAATGGCGACATGAGAAAAATTCGCCTTCCTTCCCCAAAACGTTTCTTAGTGTATTTGAAATAAGAAACCTGTAAAATCACTGATAAATTTTCGGCGAAAAAGATGGCGCACAATACCGGTAATAACATTTCTTTTCTAACAGAAATAGCTAAGACCGCGATGATTCCACCGATGGTTAAACTTCCTGTATCACCCATAAACACCGTTGCCGGGAAGGAATTGTACCAAAGAAATCCGATTAGTGCTCCAACAAAAGCCGAAATAAAAACCGTCATTTCTCCTGAATTAGGAATGTACATGATATTCAGATAGCTTGAAAGAATAACGTTACCCGAAACGAAGGCAAAAATTCCGAGAGCGAGTACCGAAATAGCAGAAGTTCCAGCGGCTAAGCCATCAATTCCATCAGTTAAATTGGCTCCGTTTGAAACCGCTGTAATGATAAAAATTACGATTGGAATAAAAACCAACCAAGCCCAATTTTCATAACCATCGCCAGTCCATTCGATGATTTTGGCATAATCTAATTCGTTGTTTTTAGTAAACGGAATTGTGGTAACTGTAGATTTGATTTCAGCAGGTGTTTCTTTAATAACGTTCTCCGTTTGATTGAAAGAAATCGGCGTAGATGATCTTTCTCTAACTGTTACATTTGGATTAAAATATAACACCGAACCAACAACCAAACCTAAACCAACCTGACCAACTACTTTGAAAATTCCTTTTAAACCCTGCTTGTCTTTTTTGAAAATTTTGATGTAATCATCAATGAATCCTATGGTTCCCATCCAAAGTGTGGTTACTACCAAAAGGATGATGTAGATATTATTCAGTTTGGTTAGCAATAAAACCGGAATCAAAGTAGCAATGATGATGATTAATCCACCCATTGTTGGCGTTCCTGCTTTTTGAGTTTGACCTTCTAAACCAAGCTCTCTTACGGTTTCACCTACTTGTTGATTTCTCAGGAAAGTGATGATTTTTTTTCCGTAAATGGTTGAAATCATTAGCGAAAGTATCAACGCTAAAGCCGAACGAAAAGTGATATATTGGAAAACTCCTGCTCCAGGAATGTCCATTGTTTTGTCGAGGTATTCAAATAAGTAATATAGCATATTCGGTTATTTGTTAATTCGGTTATTTGTCCAGTTGTTCTAAAATTTCTTTTACAATTTCCATATCATCAAAATCGTAGCGAACGCCATTAATTTCCTGATAGGTTTCGTGTCCTTTTCCGGCAATTAGAATAATATCATTTGGGCCTGCCAATTGACATGCCGTTCTAATAGCCTGTTTTCTATCAACAATGGACAATGTCTTTCTTTGATTTTGTGGCTGTACGCCTTCTTCCATGTCGGCAATAATGTCAATTGGATCTTCGGTTCTTGGATTGTCAGAAGTAATGATTACTTTATTGCTCATGGTCGAAGCAATGTTTGCCATGATTGGTCTTTTTGTCTTATCTCTATCGCCACCACAACCTACTACAGTTATCAATTGTTCATTATTAGAACGAATGTCATTGATGGTTTTCAGGACATTTTCCAAAGCATCCGGCGTATGTGCATAATCTACAATTGCTGTAATTTGGAAATTTGAAACAATAAACTGGAATCGTCCTGAAACGCTTTCCAATTCTGATAATAATCGCAATGTTTCTAATTTATCCAATCCTAATTCGATTGCAGTTCCGTAGATTGCCAATAAATTATAGGCGTTAAAAGTTCCGATTAAGCGAACCCAAACTTCGCTTTCATTTATCTTCAACAATAATCCTGATAATTGATTTTCGAGAATTTGTGCTTTAAAATCGGCATACGATTTCAACGCATACGTCAGTTTTCTGGCGGCCGTATTTTGAATCATCACTAAACCGTTTTTGTCATCGATGTTGGTCAATGCAAAAGCTGATTTTGGCAAATGGTCAAAAAATGATTTTTTTACATCGCGGTATTCGGCGAATGTTGGATGATAATCTAAATGGTCGTGCGATAAGTTCGTGAAAACGCCACCTTCAAAATGCAAGGCCTCGGTACGTTTTTGATGAATTCCGTGCGAGCTTACTTCCATAAAGCAATATTCAACACCCATTTCGCTCATTTCTGCCAAATAATAATTAATAGTTAATGAATCCGGTGTGGTGTGCGTTGCTTTGTATTCTTTATCATCAACCATGATTTTTACGGTTGAAAGCAATCCAACTTTGTAGCCTGCTTTTTGGAATAATTGGTATAATAAAGAAGCGATGGTTGTTTTACCATTCGTTCCGGTAATGCCAACTAATTTTAGATTTTGTGATGGATTTCCATAAAAGTTTGCTGCCAAAAATGCCAAAGCTGTATTGGTGTCTTTGACCTCGATATAAGTAACTCCGGTAACAATTACCTCCGGTAAAGTATCACAAACAATTACTATAGCTCCGAGATTTATGGCTTTTTCGATAAAGTCGTGACCGTTAGAAACTGTTCCGCGAATGGCAACAAAAACATCATTCTCAACAACTTTTCTTGAATCGAATTCGATTTTGTTGATGCACATTTCTGTCGAACCTTTTACAGCCTCGATGGCAACTTTATATAGTATGTCTTTTAAAACTATCACGATAATTCGAGTATGATTGTTTGATTTTTATTCAAAGAAGCTCCAGCCGGAATTGATTGTTTTTTTACTTTTCCGATGCCGATAACTTTTACTTTTAGTTTTAAATTTTCTAAAAGCGCCACAGCATCCATTCCGCTCATTCCTTTTAAATTTGGAATAACTTTGATTTCAGCATTTGATTTGATTTTATAATCGTCGTAAGCCACTTCCTGTTTGCTGATTTTTTTATTCAGATTTTTGATTTCATTTGTTGATGGCGAATCGGTAAAAATCTTTTGTGCGATACGTTTGAAAACCGGTCCGGCTACATCAGCGCCATAATAATTATTGCCCGAAGTATTTGGTTTGTGAACCACTACAATACAGGAATATTTAGGGTTTTCGGCTGGAAAAAATCCAACGAAAGAAGAAATGTAATGTTTGTCATTTCCGCCGTTTTTTCCATAATTGGCTTGCGCTGTTCCAGTTTTACCAGCCATAGAAAAATCTTTGGAATACAACTTCGAACCTGTTCCTTTCTTAACTACGTTTTGCATTACAGCTTTTAACTTCTTGATTGTTTCGTCAGAACAAATCTTCGGATTGATGACTTCTTTATTATAGGTTTTGATGACTTTATTCCATTCTTTTATTTCGGAAACGAATTGTGGTTTTATCATTTCGCCGTTGTTTGCAACTGCATTATACAAGGTCAATGTTTGTAATGGAGTTACAGAAACACCGTATCCAAAAGCCATCCATGGTAGCGAAATAGCGCTCCAATGTTTGTCTCCGGGTTGCGGAATATAAGGTTGTCCTTCTCCCTGAAATGGCAATCCTAATGGTTTGTTCAATCCCATTCTGTCGATTCTGTCTACAAATTGTTGTGGATTGTTTCTATAGTTTTCATAAACCGCCTGAACCATTATAGTATTTGAAGAAACTTCGAAACCACGAGCCAAAGAAATTCTTCCATAACCACCTTCGTGAGAATCACGGACTTTGCTTCCTCGGTAATCAATTATTCCGCCTTTGCTGTCATAAACCTTACTGGTGTCTACTTTATTATCATCTAACAAGGCAATCATATCAACCAGTTTGAAGGTTGAACCCGGTTCGTGTGATTCGGCTATTGCATAATTTGTAGTTTCAAAATAAGTCGAATCGGTTTCTTTTAATTTTCCGAGATTAGAGATGGCTTTTACTCTTCCGGTTTTGGTTTCCATTACCACAACACAACCGTGTTCTGCTTTGAATTCTTTTAATTGTTTTAACAAAGCGTGATGCGCAATATCCTGAATATAAACATCGATAGTTGAAATCACATCATAACCATCCTGCGGATCAACTTCATTCACATCGCGAATAGGTTTCCATTGGCCTTTGGCGATTTTTTGTTTTAAGACTTTGCCGTCTTTTCCATTTAAATATTTTCTGAAAGACCATTCAATTCCTTTACCAACGCGGGTTCCGTTTTCGTCAATTCGGTCATAACCAATTGTTCTTTCGGCAATTTTTCCTATTGGATGTTCGCGAACGGTTTCCTGCTCGGTAATCATTCCGCCTTTATTCGCTCCTAAATTAAAAAGTGGAAAACCTTTAATTTTGATATATTCTGTATAGCTTAAGTCACGAGCAATTAATAAATACCTGTTCTTATTGGCACGAGCCATTCTTAGTTGGGTGTGATAAAAAGAACTTGGTTTGCCTAACATTTTTGATAATGAATCGGCTAATGGTTTTACATTCGTCTCAAAATTTTCAGATTTTGGAGCTACAGCATCAAAACGGATGTTGTAATTTGGAATTGAGGTTGCCAATAAACTTCCGTCTGAAGAATAAATATTTCCTTTATTGGCTGGAATCACAAAGTTCTTAACCGTTCTTTCTTTGGCTAATTTTCTATAATAATCTCCTTCTGACCATTGAATTTTAGTCAGCTTAAAAGCAATTGCTATAGTCATTATGAAGATGCTGAACGCAACTAAATAAATACGGTAAGAGATATGTTTATCTTCTACTGCCATAATTTTTGAAAGAAACTTTTTTCTATTGGTTTTTTAACTTTTATCTTTTGTGGTGGAACTGACGATGGAAAAATCTTTCTTTCTTCCATTTTCTCTGAAACTGTCGATTCCATTTTTAACTTCATTAATTCGGAGCGTTTGTCAACAAACTCGGAGCGCAATTCTTTTACTTCATTTGTCAATTCTGTTATACGAAATACTTTTTGCTCAAATCGGTGTGTATTGCCTATCATCAAAAGTGCTAACAGAAACAAAAAAACTATGAAACGCCAGTTTCTTGTGGCATCTTCATTGACTAAAAACCTAGCTTTTAATATGCTGTAAACTCCTTTTTTCATTTCTATTTCTTTTCAGCTACTCTTAACTTGGCACTTCTTGCTCTGTTGTTTTCTTTTATTTCTTCGTCGGTTGGAACGATTAACTTTTCAATGCTTTTAAACGGAACTGAAAAGTTTCCGAAAAAATCGCGTTCAGGTTCACCTTCAAACATTCCGTTTTTTATGAAACGCTTTACCAATCTATCTTCTAAAGAATGGTAGGATATCACGCTTAATCTTCCTTCCGGTTTCAATATTTCAAGTGATTGTTCTAAAAATTCTTTTAAAACATCCATTTCCTGATTCACTTCAATTCTTATTGCCTGATAGATTTGAGCCAGGATTTTATTTTTGTGTTGTTCGGGCAAAAACCTCGACAGAACAATTTTTAATTCGTCAGTTGTTTTGATAGTTTTCTTTCCTCTTGCTTCAGCTATTGTTCTAGCTAGAGCCGGAGCAACTTTCAATTCGCCATAATCCAAAAACACTCTTTTTAAATTGGCTTCATCATATTCATTTACCACTTTGAACGCGTCCAACTCATTTTTTTTACTCATTCTCATATCTAATTCGGCATCAAAGCGAGTAGAAAAACCTCTTTCGGGAACATCGAACTGATGTGATGAAACACCTAAATCTGCTAGAATCCCATCGACACTTTTCACTCCGTGAAACCTCAAAAAACGTTTGATATATCTAAAGTTTTCAGGTATGAGCGTAAATCTTTCATCTGGTAAAGCGTTTGCCTGAGCATCTTCATCCTGGTCAAATCCGAATAGTTTTCCGTTTGGTCCTAATCGTTTTAAAATCTCTTTAGAATGACCGCCGCCGCCAAAAGTCACATCCACATAAATTCCGTCAGGTTTGATATTAAGTCCGTCAACAGTTTCTTTCAGTAAAACCGGATTATGATATTCCATTTTCATCGTCATTTACATTCCCCATTACATCTTCGGCTAAGTCTGCAAAATCAATATCGTCGCCTGCTATCGATTTTTCATATAAATCTTTATCCCAAACCTCCACTATATTGACAGCAGAAGAAAGAACGATATCTTTCGATATTTTGCTAAACGCAACTAAATCTTTCGGAATTAACAACCTTCCTAAATCGTCAACTTCGACCACTTTTACTCCGGCAGTAAATCGACGGATGAAGTCGTTATTTTTCTTTACAAAGCGGTTGAGTTTGTTGATTTTTTGCATCATCAAATTCCACTCTGTCATTGGATATAATTCTAAACAAGGTTGAAAAACGGAACGCTTCAAGACAAAGCCATCTTGAAGAGAATTAGCAAGTTGCTTCTTCAACGCCGAAGGAATCATGAGTCTTCCCTTGGCATCAACCTTGCATTCGTATGTTCCGATTATGGTGTTCAATTTGGTTTTATTCTGGTTACCAGCAAAAATATAAAAATATTTACCACAATTTACCACAAAATACCACTTTGTTAATAAGTTTTACCACTTTAATCCCATATTGCAAAAAAACTTAAGAAAATCTGTCTGTTTAATTTTTAAAAAATCATCAAAATAAGTCGGGAAATTAGGAAAAAGTGATTTTGAAAATTGATTTTTAATACTTTTCAACTTCCCTATTTAGACTAAATTTATTTTCGCAATTGTTGACAATTAATGCTTTATTCGTTTCTGATGGAGTGTTGACGAAATTGTCAATTTTAGTAGTAAATAATCCTTATATAAATGGGTTTTAATCTATAAAATCATATATTTGTTGCGAGGCAAAACTCAAAAAAATCACATGGAAGGAAAATTTAAAAAAGAAGGCAGATATTCCTATTTTGAAGCCGGAGAAGGCACACCAATAGTCGTTTTACACGGGTTAATGGGTGGCTTGAGTAACTTTAATGGCGTTGCTGATTATTTCTCGTCTAAAGGATATAAAGTAATTATTCCTGAGTTGCCTATTTATACCCAAAATATTTTAAAAACCAACGTGAAAGCTTTTGCAAAATATGTCAAAGACTTTATTACTTTCAAAGGTTTTGATCGTGTTATTCTTTTGGGAAATTCTCTTGGTGGACATATAGCTCTGTATCATGCTAAAATGTATCCTGAAAAAGTTGCCGGTCTTGTAATTACGGGAAGTTCAGGATTGTATGAAAGTGCTATGGGAGACAGTTATCCAAAGCGTGGTGATTATGATTATATAAAGAAAAAAGCAGAAGCTGTTTTTTATGACCCAAAAGTGGCTTCAAAAGAAATAGTTGACGAAGTTTTTGCTGTAGTTAATGACAGAATAAAAGTGATTAAAACATTGACTATTGCAAAAAGTGCGATTCGTCATAATATGGCTAAAGATTTACCAAAAATGCATGTTAAAACCTGTATAATTTGGGGGAAAAACGATCAGGTTACACCACCTGAAGTAGCGGAAGAATTTCACAAATTAATGCCTAATTCTTCATTGTATTGGATAGACAAATGCGGCCACGCTGCCATGATGGAGCATCCTGACGAGTTCAACCGTTTACTTGATGAATGGTTAAAAGAAGTTCATTTATAAAGATGAAAATTAACACTGCCGAATTTATTATCAGCAATTCTGATGTCAGCAAATGTCCTTTGGAACGTTTGCCTGAATATGCTTTTATAGGTCGTTCTAATGTTGGGAAATCATCTTTAATCAACATGCTGACCAATCATAAAAATTTGGCAAAAACATCAGGAAAACCAGGGAAGACACAACTTATAAATCATTTTAAAATAAATTCCAATTGGTTTTTAGTCGATTTGCCCGGTTATGGCTATGCTCGGGTTTCTAAGAAAACAAAAGAAGTTTTTCAGGAATTCATAACCGATTATTTCGAAAAAAGAGAACAATTGGTTTGCGCTTTTGTGCTAATCGATATTCGGTTAGAAGCACAAAAAATCGACTTGGAATTCATCAATTATTTGGGTGAAATTGAAGTACCTTTCTGCATCATTTTTACTAAAGCGGATAAGATAAGCCGTGGAAAAATTGATTCAAACATTGCCGCTTACAGAAAAGCGCTTTTAGCCAATAACTGGGAAGAAATGCCACAACATTTTGTTACTTCGGCAACAGAAAACACAGGAAGAGAAATAGTTTTGCAATATATTGACGATGTAAACACAGAAGTCTTTAAAGACTTGAATCAGTTTTAGAATTTATTTTTTCAACTCTAATTTTTCGGCAAAATAATCACAAAAATCTCTCATGGTATCAGCCATTTTTTCATCTTGTGTTGCACGCTGAAAAGTATCGGCCATAGCAACCAAGGTTTGATGAAAAAACTTTTTCATTTCATCAACAGGCATCTCTTTTGTCCACAAATCTATACGAAGTGTTTCCTGCACTTTGCTATCCCAAATTGATAGCATCATGGCTTTTGCTTCTTCTTGTTCAACGCCACCGTCTTGTGCTGACCAGCTTAGCTTTTCAGGAACACGGTTTTCATCTAATTCAACAAGGAATTTTATTTCGGAGGTAATGTTTTTACTCATCAGTCTTTTTGGGTTTGTATTTTGATTTTTCAAATAGTTCTTTGGCATCCATTTTCAGCATATCCTGCATACTGACTTCATTATTTTGCATAAACGAACGGACAATCTGCCATCCAATCCATTGTCCTACTCTTCCGGGAGATTCGTTATCGATTTCTAAATAAAATTTAGAAAAAGGCGCCAAATTTGTAAAGCGTCCGGGCAATTTAGAATCAGCGCTATAGAGCAATTCTTTTTCTATAAAGTAGCGCCAAATATAACTCTCGTTTTCCTGGCACCAAGTAATTTGTTCGGGTAGATAGCCAATTTTTTCAGCATCTGTATAGGTAGGCAATAACTGATCTTTCAGGTATAATTGCTTGCCATAATATATCATTTCACCAAGCAATGTCTTTTCTCTTGCCGGCGGAATTTTTCCTAGAGAAAAGCTCGTAACGATATCGGGCATCATTTGTCTTTCTTCAAAATTTTGCTCTAAATACTTAGGGAATTCATAGAATTTATGATTTGCACCAAGATATAATTCCAAAGAAATTACAAGTTTGTCATTAGCGTATATTGCCTTATTGTTATAATCCATATCAGCAATAACCGTATACACTTTTGGCATCGTAGCTGTTGGAAAAAAATATTTTATGTGTTTAAACAAATCCTCAATTTCTGAAGTTTGCTTTCCAAAATCAGAATACTTCTTCTCTACTTCCTGAAACAATTCCTTCCATAACGGATTTTGCATTTTTTCTATCCAAACTTTATCCGGCACACCTTCGGGAAAGAAAAAAGGATATTCGGCTTTTAGATTTTGTAACTCATTTGGTGGTGTTTCAAAAAAGGCTTTTTCAAATCGATATACCTTAAGTGAAATCGGGGGTGTTTCTTCTATTGCCTTTTCGATTTTTGATTTTTTATCACAAGAGATTAAACCAACTAAAAGGACTACTGCAACTATATATTTTTTCATTTAAAATTAACGAATGTTAAACCGATTAAAACCCTTTTGATTTTTTACATTTGCAAATATACAGTGCAGTTTCTAAAAATTTTCATAACAAATGGCAAAAAAAAGTACTATTAAGGTAGGGGAAATTAACACCTTTATTGTTACATGGTTGAAGGATTATGCAACAAATGCGAATGTGAATGGTTTTGTAGTTGGAATTTCAGGTGGAGTTGACTCGGCTGTGACTTCTACGCTTTGTGCTCAAACGGGCTTAACCACTTTATGTGTTGAAATGCCGATCCATCAGGACAGCACACAAGTGAGCCGCGGAAGGGAACATATTGAGCAATTAAAAAAGCGATTCCCGAATGTAAAAAGTGTTGAAACCAATTTGACTTCGGTATTTGAAACATTTAAAAAAGAAATGCCAAGCTCAGATAATGAAGTGAAGTTAAATTTGTCTTTAGCCAATACCAGAGCAAGACTGCGTATGACAACCTTATATTATTTAGGGGGAATTCACGGTTTACTTGTGGCTGGAACAGGAAATAAAGTAGAAGATTTTGGCGTTGGTTTTTATACCAAATATGGCGATGGCGGAGTTGATTTGAGTCCGATTGCGGATTTGATGAAAAGTGATGTTTATGCTTTGGGAGCTTATTTAGAAATTCCCGAATCTATTCAAAATGCAGCACCAACCGATGGATTATTTGGCGATTCAAGAACTGACGAAGATCAACTTGGAGCAAGTTATGATGAGTTAGAATGGGCAATGCTTGCGGCGGAAAACAATAAAAACGCTGAAAATTTCTCCGGAAGAGAAAAAGAAGTTTTTGAAATTTATAAGAAGTTAAACACAATAAACCAACATAAAATGAATCCGATTCCCGTATGTTTAATCCCTTCTGAATATAAAAAATGTTAAAAATTTTAACATTTTTTCAATATGTTTTCTTACCTTTACTTATAGTTTATTAACTTTTATCAAATACCACAATTATGATAAATCTATGCGTTGCTGATAACTTTCCGGTTGTTCATTTTGGAATGAAAGCTTATTTTAAGGATCATCCTGAAATAAACGTCGTTTCGAATGTTGGCAATTTTTTTATGGTTCCGGATGCATTAAGAAACAAAGAAATTGACGTCTTAGTCATCGATTTAGAACTTGAAGGATTAAAGAGTATTTATGAAGTCAAGTCGATCATTAAAAATTTCCCAAAAACCAAAGTTGTCGTTTTTAGTAGTTTGTCGGAACACATCTATGCACCAAATGCAATAAAAGCTGGTTGCTCGGGTTATGTTCACAAGACATCAAAGCTTGAAAATTTAGGAATTGCTATTGTCAAAGTAAGCCAAGGACAAATTATCCTAAATGATGAAATCAAGAAAAGTTTGGCATTGATTGCTAAGCAAAACAAATCGGAACGTTTGTATCGCAAACTTTCTAATCGAGAAATCGAAGTGCTGCGTTTTTTAAGCGATGGTAAAAAGAACAACGAGATTGCTAAAATTTTAGCGCTTAACGAAAAAACCATCAGTACTTACAAACTTCGTCTGCTGACGAAACTTAATGTAACGAACTTGGTTGACCTTGTCAACAAAGCTAAAACTTTGGAAATCGTTTAAAAAAACTGAACCTCGCAAGCGCGAGGTTTTTTTATATGTAAGTCGAACGTATTCTTCCTATTTTATTAGTCAGATTAACTTTCAGTTTATTATAATCGTTGATGGTCGATTTTAGTTCTTCCAAATCATTTTCTTCTTCATTACTGTAACTGTTCATCAAATCCATAATCAATTTATTGATTAGATATTCACGAAGTGAAACAATGGTTTCGGAAACATACTGACTCACATTTTGATTTTTCGTTTTAACATAAATGTGTTTAGCTTCCCAATTGTGAAGCAATTCTCTTTCTTCCGCCATCAATATATCGGTAACCATTTGTGAATGCTCAACAGACAATTGCATCAAATACTGCTCGATGTTGAATTCTTCATTTTGATTGTAATAGGCAATTAAATCATTGTAGATTTCTTTGAATAAAGGATTTGCCAATTCGACCTCATCCTCCTGCAAACTCAAGTAAATACGTTGATGAACTTTAACAGTACTGGTTTCCTTTTCCTCTATCATTTCGCCTTCTTCGTTGGCTTTTAAAATGAAATCATCAAAGTCGGCTTCCTGAGAACCGTAAAGCAATAACATTTCAATAATCTTACGTTCTAATTCGTAAACAATGTTGACTTTCTCTTGTGCTGATTGCGTTTCGGTTTTAACAACTTCAAATGCTTTTTGTTCCTGCTTTAGTTTTTTCCCGGCTTCCGAAATGTCTTTCTGAACCAATTGTGCTAATGTATTGAGAAGCACTTGTTCTGAAATATCCATAATTCGGGATGTTTCCTGAATATAGATTTCTCGTTTTATTCTATCCGGAATTTTAGAAATACTGACAACCATATCGCGAATCAAATCAGCTTTCTTAATTGGGTCGTTATTGGCTTCATCCATTAAAAGCGAAGCTTTGAATTGAATGAAATCTTTGGCGTTATTTTCTAAGTACGAAACTAAATCTTCATACGAATTCTTTCTGGCAAAACTATCCGGATCATCACCATCAGGAAATGTGCAAACTTTAACGTTCATTCCTTCTTCGAGAATCAAATCAATTCCACGAACCGAAGCGCGAAGTCCGGCAGCATCTCCATCAAAAAGAACGGTAATGTTTTTGGTCAATCGGTTGATTAATCGAATTTGGTTCGGAGTCAAGGCAGTTCCCGATGAAGCTACCACATTTTCAATTCCGGCCTGATGCAACTGAATCACATCGGTATAACCCTCAACCAAATAGCAATTATTCTGTTTGGCAATAGCTTGCTTAGCATGAAAAATTCCATAAAGCACTTTACTCTTATGGTAAATATCGCTTTCAGGCGAATTGAGATATTTGGCTGCTTTTTTATCATTAGTCAAAATTCTCCCGCCAAAACCTAAATTTCGTCCTGATAAACTTTGAATTGGAAACATTACTCTTCCTTTAAATCGGTCGAAATGCTTTCCGTCTTCTTTGAGAATAGTCAGTCCAACTTTTTCAAGATAATCCAATTTATAGCCTTTTGCCAACGCTTCTTTGGTAAACGCATCCCAAGTTTCGGGCGAATAACCCAAACCAAATTTGGCGATGGTTTCATTGGTAAAACCTCTTTCTTTGAAGTACGACAAACCTATTGCCTTTCCTTCTTCTGAATTTAAAAGCGTTTCGTGAAAATACGTTTTGGCAAATTCAGAAACCAAGTACAAGCTTTCTTTTTCGTTGGCTTCTATTTTATCTTCCTGAGAAACTTCGGTTTCTTCAATTTCGATATTGTATTTATTGGCCAAAAAACGAATCGCTTCCGGATACGTAAAATGCTCGTGTTCCATCAAAAAAGTCACAACACTTCCGCCTTTTCCGGAGCTGAAATCTTTCCAAATTTGTTTCACAGGCGAAACCATGAACGAAGGCGAACGTTCATCCGAAAACGGACTTAATCCTTTGTAATTGCTACCGGCACGTTTGAGTTGGACAAAATCACCTATGACTTCTTCCACACGTGCGGTTTCAAAAACTTTATCTATGGTTTCGCGAGTAATCAAAGTGAATTGAATGATTTAAAATTTGAAAGATGGTAAAAATACATAAAAATAAAAAAAGATGCTCCATCGCTGAAACATCTTTTTGAAGTATAAACTAACCACCCGAGGCGCAGCCGAATTGTATGGAGCGCAGCGGAATAAAAACAAATTTTAATTCAAGTCAAAACGAACACCAAGTGAAATGTTGTTTTGTTTAACGGCATTGTCTTTAAACAATGGATTTAAATCATATTTTAGATATAAACTTGTTGCGCCATAACCAAGATATGTACTCACACCATAGATAAAATCATTCGTATTGAAACCTCCTTTTTCTTTAACTGTTGTATCATGTCCGTCTTCATTGTATTTTAAAATCTGTTTTGATTTTACTCTGAATCCGGCGTAACCACCTATTCCAAAACGGACACCTTCATGAGTTCTGAATATTTTTTTACCTTCAGCATTGGTTTTAGTTTTTGTAAAATCAAACTCTAAATGTACAGGCAAGGTTACATATACATTTCTGAAACGGGAATCTTTAAGATTTACCGAACTTGTCTCTAGATTGGTTTGGTCACCATTTACTACAAATAATCTGTTGTCGGTTGGACGAAGATTATTATACATTACTGAAAATCCGTATTTCAAATGCAGTAAATTATCATTTTTGAAAAGTCTAGTGTTCGATGTAAATCCCCATTCGTAGAAGTGTGAACCCCAATATCTATAATCAGAATGAGCGACAGCTTTATCTGTAACTAAATTATTAACCCCAGCGGCGAACACAAATTGTGTAGTCGTTCTTCTTTCTGATGCATTACGAATAGAATCTTTCCATCTTTTGTATTTTTCAGTGGTTTTGTGTTTTGAAAAAGAGATTACAACTCTATCATGATCGTAACTTTCCGCAATTTTTCCGTCTACTTTTTGTTTTACCAGATCTTTTAACTCTTCCTGAGCTTGACCAATTCTTGTTTCAATGTTTTTGGAGCGTATTTCTGCTAATTCCAATTTCTTTTGGTCTGCCTGCGCTTTTGTAATTACGTTATTTTCCAAGTCTTTGTTTACAGTTTCCAATTCTGCTTTCAAAGCAGCTTTTTCTTCTTTAGTAATGTTTTCAATTTTGACAGCGATGGCTTTTGCTTTGTCTTCAAAAGTTTCTTGTGCTGATAGTTTACTTGCTACCAGGCATGCTGCTACTGCTAAATAAAGGGTAAAATTTCTCATGATGTTTGTGATTTTTTTTGATTAATGATTTTTGTTATTGCTTATTCGTTATTTCTGTTGGCCAAAGCCACTTTTACTTCCTGATAATTTTTGTTTACTTTATTGATTATTTTCTCTCTGAAAGTCAATTCTAATTCACCATCAACCTGATAAAGTAGGTTTTTGGCGTCTACTTGAAGCATCGATTTACTGTTTACAGATTGTTTAGCTTTTTTGTCTAAACCAGCTAATAAAGCTTCATCTGATTTAATTTCTTTATTAACGCCACTTATAACTTGATTTCCCGTAATTATTTTGGGCAAATCTTTTAAAGCAACATCTGAACTGTTTTGATACTCAATTTCTTTGTCACGATTGATAAGAGGATTGTTTGAATGGTTTTGATTGATTGTTGTTTTTTGATTGTTGATTGAAACTCGTTGATTATTGGTTGTCGGTTGTCGGTTGACAGTTGTCGGTTGATTTGAAAATACAACTTGATTTTCACTCTCTTTTGGAATTTGGAATTTGGAATTTGGGATTTTTACTATAGTATCTTTAGGTGATACAGTAACAACATCATCTTTAGGTTGAATTTCGGTCCCATTTTGTGTGAAGAAATACATGCCAACAGTTAGCAAAACCGTGATGCTGGCAGCAATAAACAAAAAGCCAAAAGGTCGTCTTGTTTTTTTTTCTTCAGCAACCGAAAGCATCGCATCTAATCTGTCCCAAGCCTGAGCTGAAGGCTGAATTTCTCTCGAATTCAACTTTTCTTTTATCTGATTTTCTAATTTATTCAGTGCCATTGCTATAATTTTTTAATTTTTTAATATTGTCCTGAAGCATTTTACGTGCGTGAGACAACTGTGATTTGGATGTTCCTTCGCTTATTCCGAGCATGGTGGAAATTTCCTGATGTTTAAAACCTTCGATACAATAGAGGTTGAAAACCATTTTGTAACCATCCGGTAAATTGTCAATCAAAAACTGAATATCTTCTACCGAAAATTGGCTTTCAATATTGTTATGACTTTCTTCGAAATAAGTTTCGTCTTCGATGAATTTTACTTTTTTCTGAACTCTGATAAAAGAAATACATTCGTTAATCATGATTCTTCTTATCCAACCTTCAAAACTTCCTTTTTGTTCAAAATGTTGAAGGTTGGTAAACACTTTCATAAAAGCCGTAATCATAATGTCTTCTGCCTGTTGCAAATCTTTGATGTACTGACGGCAGACGCTTAACATTTTTGGAGAAAATTTAGAATATAATCTATGTTGTGCATGACGGTTATTTTCGACAGCCAATTCGATTAATTCTTTTTCTTCCTGATGTAAATTGATTACTTTCAAAACTATTGGTTAGTGTTCTATTAGCATAGACGAGGATGGTTGAAAAATAGTTGCATGACGATTTAAAAAAAATTAAAAAGCCAGTAAAATCAATGCTTTACGAATAAAAATATTTTTATTTTTTTCTTTCGATAACGTAATTTACCATAAGAGAAAGTGCATCTCTATAGTCAGATTGAGGAAATTTTTCAAGAATTTGAAGTGCTTCCTGCTGGAATACTACCATTTTTTGTTCGGCGTAAACCAGACCATTTTTGTCTTTTACAAATTGGATAACTTCCTTAACGCGCTTTTTGTCTTTGTTGTGATTTTTAATCGAATTGATGCACCAGCTTTTTTCTTTAGGCGAACAATTATTCAAGGCATAAATCAAAGGCAAAGTCATTTTTTGTTCTTTGATGTCTATTCCGGTTGGTTTTCCAATCGCATCATCCGTATAATCAAACAAATCGTCTTTGATTTGAAATGCCATTCCGATGAGTTCTCCAAACTTTCTCATGGCTTCGACCTGAGCTTCATCTTCAGAAACCGATTTGGCGCCAAGTGCACAACAGGAAGCAATTAAGGTTGCTGTTTTTTTTCGGATGATTTCATAATAGACTTCTTCCACAATGTCTAAACGACGGGCTTTTTCTATTTGAAGTAATTCACCTTCGCTCATTTCCCGCACGGCTACTGATATTATTCGGAGTAAATCGAAATCGCCATTATCAATAGAAAGCAACAATCCTTTTGACAGTAAATAATCCCCAACAAGAACCGCTATTTTGTTTTTCCACAAAGCATTAATAGAGAAAAATCCGCGACGACGATTGCTATCATCCACAACATCATCGTGAACCAAAGTTGCTGTGTGAATTAGTTCGATTACGCTGGCGCCACGATAGGTTCTTTCATTGACTTCATTCTTTTCGGAAAGCATTTTGGCAACCAGAAAAACAAACATTGGTCGCATTTGTTTTCCTTTTCGGTTTACGATATAATAGGTAATTCTGTTAAGTAAGGCGATTTTTGAAGTCATCGATTCATAGAACTTTTTTTCAAAAAGTTCCATTTCCACTTGAATGGGTTTTTTTATTTGTGAGGTGACGTTCATCGCATTCAAAGATACAATAATGCAGTCGTTTGAAAAATTTTTTTACTTTTGATTAAACCTTTTTTAAGAAAGTAACTCTTACCAACCAAACCATAAAAAAATAGAAATATGAAAACAACAAAAATTATTTTAGGACTGGCATTAGCTTTTTCTATTTTTAGTTGCAGTAAAGATGACAGCAACAGCACATCTGAATTAAGTGAAGCCAAAGTAAGTGCCAATATTGATATGGCTACTGAAGATGTAGCGAAAATTGTAGAAGATCAATATGCCCTTCAGGTAAATCCTGGTGCGGGGAAAAACAACCTTGAAACACAGGACCTTCCATCTTGTGCTACAGTTACTGTTGATTTGACAGCTACCACTTGGACCAGAACTGTAGTTTTTGACAACTGTACTTTACCAAACGGAAACGTTTTAGACGGAACTATTATTGTGAGCGGAAGCTTAAACTTTGATACACCATCACACACTATTAGCTATACTTTTGTTGATTTCCACCACAATAACATTTTAATTGAAGGTAACAGAACTGTAGTAAGATCTATGCAAAGCACTGCCGCGCAAGGCGCTGTTCATCCTGTAGCTAATATGTCTATCGATATGACGGCAACTTTCCCTAATGGAAATGTTTACCACAGAGCTGGTAACCGAGTGAGAGAATTAATTGAAGGTTTTGATACACCAATGGTATGGGCTGATAATGTGTTTTCAATTTCCGGAAGTTGGACAACTACTTTCCCTGCCGGAACTCGAACATCAACCATCACAACACCTTTGAGAGTTAGAGCCAATTGCCCTTATATTGTTCGCGGCGTTGTAGAAATTGTTAGAAACGATAATACCGCGGTTTTGGATTATGGAACTGGAGAATGTGATAACCAAGCGACTTTAACCATTAATGGTACAACCACAACAATTACTCTAGGAAACTAAAAAGTAGTTTTTCATCTTACTAAAAAGTGCCAAATTTTAATAAAATTTGGCACTTTTTTTTATGACTTATTAGCCAACTGACCGCAAGCGGCATCTATATCTTTTCCTCGGCTTCGGCGAACTTTGGCTACGATATCGTTTCGTTCCAATGCTTTTATGTAATTATCGATTGCTTCGTCTGATGCTTGTTGGAACTCACCATCATCAATTGGGTTGTATTCAATCAAATTGACTTTGCATGGAACGTATTTACAGAATTTCACCAAAGCATCTATAGAAGCTTTATCATCGTTAATGCCTTTCCAAACCACATATTCATAAGTGACTTTGCTTTTGGTTTTTTGATACCAATATTGTAACGCTTCTTTCAATTCGGGCAACTGAAAGTTTTTGGTAAACGGCATGATGTGATTCCGGGTTTCCTCGATAGCAGAATGCAATGAAACGGCTAGCTTGAATTTCACATCATCATCAGCCATTTTTTTTATCATTTTAGAAACTCCGGAAGTGGAAACCGTAATTCGTTTTGGCGACATTCCCAAACCTTCTTCCGAGGTAATCATTGAAATCGCTTTCATCACATTATTGTAATTCATCAGCGGTTCGCCCATTCCCATAAAAACAATATTTGAAAGCGGTCGGTTATAATACAAACGACTTTCTCTATCGATGGCAACAACTTGGTCATAGATTTCTCCGGGCTCCAGATTTCGCATTCTTTTTAAACGTGCTGTGGCGCAGAAATTACAATCCAAACTACAACCAACCTGGCTCGAAACACATGCTGTGGTTCGGGTTTCTGTCGGAATCAAAACGCTTTCTACAACCAAACCATCATGAAGTCGGACTGCATTTTTTACCGTTCCGTCTTCGCTGCGTTGCATTTGGTCAACTTTGATATGATTGATTACGAAGTTATTTTCGAGCATGGTTCGCGTTTCTTTGGAAACATTGGTCATGTCATCAAAATTGTGCAACGCTTTACTCCAAAGCCATTCATAGACTTGGTTGCCTCGAAATGCTTTGTCGCCATTAGCCACAAAAAAATCCCGCAATTGTTCTTTGCTTAAACTTCGGATGTCTTTTTTCTCGATTTCCATGGCGCAAAGTTAGTCATAAAGTTGAAATACTAATTTTGGAATTTGTAATTTTGAAATTTGAAATTTACACCTATGCATTTCCTTTCCGAAGAATTAGATAACTATGTTACACAACATTCAGAAAACGAACCCGAATTGTTGGCGCAGCTGAATAAAGAAACCCATCAAAAGATTCTGCAGCCACGTATGTTGAGCGGTCATTTTCAGGGCAGGGTTTTGAGCATGCTTTCGAAAATTATTAATCCAATAAGTATCCTCGAAATCGGGACTTACACCGGTTATGCCACACTTTGTTTAGCAGAAGGTTTGGCAGAAAACGGTACGATTGACACGTTAGATAACGAAGAAGAACTGTACGATTTTCAGCGAAAATATTTTGACAAATCACAATGGTCAAGCCAGATTACACAACATTTAGGTGAAGCTTTGGATGTAATTCCGACATTGAATAAAAAATACGATTTGGTTTTTATTGATGCTGATAAAGAAAACTACATCAATTATTTTAATTTGATAGTTCCGATGATGAACAAAGGCGGCATAATCCTTTCGGACAACGTTTTGTGGAGCGGAAAAGTTTTGGAAGAAGTAAAACCAAACGATATTACAACCAAAATTCTTTTGGAATACAATCAATTACTGAAAGAGGATACACGAGTTGAAACCGTTTTGCTCCCTATTCGTGATGGTTTGACTGTCTCACGCGTACTCTAGTTTTAAGAATGTACTTTCTATATAGTTTGTAGCAAATAAACCCGAATGTTGCTCCAAACGCATAACCTGTTAAAATATCTGTTGGAAAATGTAACCCAAGATAAATTCGGCTGTAAGCAAAGATTAACGGAAATAAAAACAGCAAATAAGCCTGTTTATAAAATTTCTTCATAATCATAAATGTGAAAACCGTTGTTGCCATTGAGTTGGCTGCATGACCGGAAAAGAAACTAAACGATGGACTAGTTTTTACAACTCTAATAATATGATTTACCGTTTCATCATTACAAGGTCGTAAACGATGGAAATACCATTTAAAAAGATTTGCCGTTTGATCGCAAAGCAATATTAAAAATGCTGTGAAAAGAAGGTAGTAACCAAATCTTTTCCACCCTTTTTTCTTTTGAATCAGATAAAAAACAAGGAGAAATATTGGCGTCCAATAAATTTGCTTTGTAATTATGAGCCACAAACCATCAAATGTCGGTGAGCCTAATCCGTTTAAGAAAATCAGCAGCCCTTTATCTAGTTGGAGAATTTTTTCAAACACTATGATTGTCTTTTTATTGGTCCGGATAAATTCTCAATATCTTCTTTTAATTTGGTCGCTTCGGGCAAAATATTCGTATCTAAATTCGATTTTACTTTTTCGACCTCATCGGTAAACGTTGACGTCAATTCTTTCATAGAAGTATCAATTCCGTTGGCTTCAGCACCTTTTTGGATTTCACTTTTTATTTCGTTTGTGGCATTTTTTAATTGCGCCATAGCTTTCCCCATAGTTCTTGCCACATCCGGAATTTTTTCCGATCCAAAAAGCATTAAGGCAATCAAAATAATAAGGATTAATTCACCACCACCAATTCCAAACATAGTTTTAGATTTTTCTTTATGAATTGCAAAGTTACTTAAATTGCTATTAGTTTTTTAAAATTTCCAAATATTTAGTCGCTAAATCCGAGAAGATAAATCGAGCCATTATTTTATTTTTTGTATTCAAAGCGTTGACCAATTTTGGGTCTTCGACAGCATAATACCAAAAACCTCTGAGATACTCTTTTGGGATTTTCAGATTTTCCAAAAAGAATTCTTCCTTGAACATGTATTCGATTTTTTCTAATAACTTTTCTTTTTTCTCAACAGCTAATTCTTTCTTCAGCATGGCTGTTCGTCCGCTAATTGAATTTATTAATCCGTCAAAGGGCATTCCTCCGAATGGAATTAATAATGGACTATACCAATGAAATTCTTCGGCTGTCCTTAATTTTCTTTCAGCAGGCGAATATACTTTGGCCGGTCTTTGCAAAATTCCGAGTGAAACAGCATTAATGTTGGGGTAACTTTTGACTTCAACTTCGTCAAGCGGAATGACTTTGGCTTCTAAATTGACTACATATAGTTTTTTGGCGACATCATTTTCATCAATTTCCATCGTTTTGGTTATGACCTGAAGGCCTGAAAACTGGAGCTTATCGCCGACCTTTACAAACATCGAAAAGTTTCCGTTTTGGTCGGTTGTCGTGTTAGAATCGGAACGAATATTTGTGATGTTTATATCGTTTAGTTCTTTTAGCTGAGAAGTTATTTTCCCCTTCAACAAGGTTAAGGTTTGTCCTTGAGCAAAGGTTTGAGCGAAAAATAAAAATATAATTATACTTTTAAATAACTTCATTATTCTAATTTTACGTTGTAAAAATATCTTTTAGAACACTAAAAGTATATAATCTTTTGTTAAACTTACCCCTAAAGAACCTATTCGTTGCAATGAAAAAAATGATTATCGCCAGTACTTCAACCCTTCATGGTGGAAGTTATTTAGACTATTTGTTATCCACTTTAGCCATTCATTTTAAAGAATGTACTGAAATACTTTTTATTCCTTATGCGCGTCCGGGTGGAATTTCTCATGATGATTATACTTCGAATGTCAAGTCGGCCTTTGCCAAAATAAATAAAGCTGTCAAAGGTTTGCATGAATTTGATAACCCGACAGAAGCTATTCAAAAGTCACAGGGAATTTTCACCGGAGGCGGAAATACTTTTTTATTGGTAACACAACTATATCAAAACAAGGTGATGGAAGTTTTGACAAAAGTTATCGAAAACGGAACACCTTATCTTGGCTCAAGTGCCGGAAGCAACATCACCGGATTGACGATGCAAACCACGAATGACATGCCGATTATATATCCGCCTAGTTTCAAAACTTTGGGTTTGATTCCGTTTAATTTGAATCCACATTATCTTGACGCCGATTTGCAAAGCAAACACATGGGCGAAACCCGTGAAACCAGAATTAAAGAATTCCATGCTTTTAATGATACACCCGTTTTAGGATTACGTGAAGGAAGTTGGCTGGAAGTTGCTGGTGACAAAATAATTCTGAAAGGAAGTTTAACGGCTCGATTGTTCAATCAAAATAAAACTCCTGAAGAATTAGCCCCTGAAACCGATTTAGCATTTTTAGGAAAATAAAAAAGCCTCAACTTTCGTTAAGGCTTTTGAGCGGAAGACCTACCTATCGGCAGGCAGGCGAGGCTTCTCGCCACAAAATAAAAAGAAAAAGTCCCAAACTTACGTTTGAGACTTTTAGAGCGGAAGACGAGGCTCGAACTCGCGACAACCAGCTTGGAAGGCTGGAGCTCTACCAACTGAGCTACTTCCGCAATAATGTGGGTGCAAATATATAGAATAACATTCTTTCGATGCAACTTTTTTTTAAAAAAAATATTGATTTTTTAAAGGCGCAGAATTTATACTTGTAAGTCATTTGTAATGAAAATGTTGTAAAAACATTTTCTTATGCACATAAATTTTTAAGACGCCAATCTCGACATTATTTCGTTGGCTACTGATGGATGATAAATGAATAAACACGATTTATCTTTTATCACATTGATAATTTTGGCATTCATTTCAACAGGAAGTGCAGGACAACCTTGGCTTCTTCCTAATCTCTTATTTTGCTTTATAAACGATTCTGAAACATAATCTGCACCGTGAACTACAACAGCTCTTTCTCTTGCCTTATCGTTTAACCCTTTTTCAAGTCCATCTAATTTTAAAGACATTCCGTGCTTACCATCATAAATTTCGCCAGTAGCATAAAATCCAACACTGCTTTGGAAAGATTCTGCCTGATTTGAAAATTGCTTGGCAAATTCTTCTCCTGTGTTTCTTCCATGAGCCACTAAAGTTTGGAACAAAATGATTTTTTTATCCAAATCGATTACCCAAAGACGTTTCTTGTTTGATGACAAGCTAAAATCAACTAAGGTTAAGATATTTTTTTGAACAAGTCCTTTATCTTTTAGCAAATAGAAACCATCCAATGCTAAATTGAAACAGTCAAAACTTGGCAATACAAAAGAGTTTGCATCTAATTGATTATAAATAGATACATTTTCTAAAACAGTTGTAGTTTCTGTTTCTGTGCTAATTTTTTTGGAATTTGATTTGCTTGGAAGACTTGTGAATGACATCAACAAGAAAACAAAAAACAAAGGAAAAAACTTATAATTCATTGATTGATACTAGGTTTAAAAATTAGACTTGGTGCTGCAAACATAAACTAAATTTTGAAAAACAAAAATATTTATGGTTTTATTAAGCTAAATTTAAGGCATTAACTCGTTGTTTTTGAATGATTTTATTAATTTCAAAAGTTGCAAATATGAATTAATTCTTTACTTTTGTTTGACTAACCTAACCACCAATGCCCAAATATTCATGCTATTCTATCTGCATAATTTTGCTTTTTGCAAGCAAATTGTTTGGTCAAAAAAAGACACTTCAAACGCAATTTACCGAAGAAAAAATCTCAATTGACGGCAAGTTTGATGAGAAAGCGTGGAAATCTGCTCAGATTGCAACCGATTTTGTAATGTATGCACCTTATAACGGCGTGCCTATTCCACCCGAAAAAAAAACAGAAGTAAAAGTCGTTTATACCAATGAAGCCATTTATGTAGCAGCCACATTATACGATGATGAACCTAATGCAATTTCGAGAGAATTAACCGAAAGAGATAACTTCGCTGTAGCAGATCATTTTGGAGTGCAACTTAACGGATACAATGATGGGCAACAAGAGTTCCGATTTTTTGTTAGTACTGCCGGAGTTCAAATAGATGTTTTTTATACCGAAGCAAATGGTGAAGATGTTTCCTGGAATGCCATTTGGGAAAGCAAAACACAGCTCACCAATTTCGGTTGGACTGTTGAAATGAGAATACCTTATGCTGCTTTACGTTTTTCTACAGCAAAAAAACAAACATGGGGCTTGAATTTCTACAGAGAAATTAGACGTGATAATCAGCAATATAACTGGAATCTGATTCGAAATGAAATAAGTTCCGAAAGCAATCAGGCCGGAATTTTGGAAGGCATTGAAAATATAAAAACACCAACCCGATTGTTTCTGATTCCTTTTTCCTCCTATTATTTGAATGCGAGCAAGAATCAAAAAACATATGGTGAATTAAAAGGTGGCTTGGATATAAAGTACGGAATCAATGATGCATTTACGCTCGATGCAATTTTGATTCCTGATTTTGGTCAGACTAAATTCGACAATGTTGAATTAAACCTTAGCGCATTCGAACAACAGTTTTCAGAAAACCGTCCGTTTTTTACTGAAGGAACCGATTTATTTAACAAAGGAGATTTGCTTTACACCCGAAGAATTGGCGAAAGTCCTTCGATTGCATTGGCTGACAATGAAACTATTGATAGCTATCCAAATACAATAAAACTTATCAATGCCTTGAAAGTTTCGGGAAGAACAAAAAGCGGTTTGGGAATTGGTGTTTTAAATGCTGTTACCGAGCAAACAAGCGTTGAAGTAAGAAACACCGATACAAATCAAACACACTTAGCAACTTTAGCGCCTGTATCAAATTATAATGTTTTTGTTCTTGATCAGCGTTTTAATAAAAATTCTTCGGTTTCATTTACAAATACAAATGTAACCCGAAACGGTAATTTTCGAGATGCCAATGTTAGTGCAGTGTCATGGGATTTAAATACTAAAACCAATTCATTCCAAACGCAGGGTAATTTTCAATACAGCCAAATTAATGATGTTGATGACACCAATGGCTTCAAATCTTTTATCGAATTTAATAAAACCAAAGGAAAATATCGATTTGGACTTGGCGGTTCTTATGTTTCCAAAGACTACGACAATAATGATTTAGGAATTAATTTTCAAACTCACTTTCATTCCTATTACGGAAATGTAAGTTACCGAATTTTAAAGCCAACCAAGAGATACAACAGTTTTAAATTAAATTTAAATGTTAAGTCAGAATTTGACAATAATACGGTGAAAAACCAAAATAATAGTCTGAACATATTCATAAATTCGTTTACTACAAAAAATGATTATTTCGGATATGGTATTAATTCAAGACCGTTTATAGTATACGATTTCTACGAACCTCGTTCCGTCGATGATTCAAAATTTGTGATTTACCCTGAATTTTATGAACCTTGGTTCTTTTATTCATCTAATTATATTCGAAAATTTGCTTTAGATTTTAATCCGTCTGCCACTTTTTTTAACGAAAAAGACAGAGTAAATTATAGTGTTTTCATAAGCCCAAGATATCGTTTCAGCGATCATATATCTTTAATATATAGTTTCAAATTTTCAAGGCAAAACAGAAATATCGGCTGGGTTGACTTTGATGAAAATGGCAACACCATTTTTGCAAGAAGAAACAGAATCACCTATATCAATACACTTCAGGGAAAATATTCACTCAATCCTAATATGAATCTGAACTTAACGGTTCGCCATTATTGGTCTTATGCTGTAAATCATGACTATTTGACCCTTGAAGATGACGGAAGTCTTACTGATAATTTGATTTATGACACTAACAAAAACTCGAATCTCAATACATGGAATTTAGATTTATCTTATTCCTGGTGGTTTGCTCCCGGAAGTCAGGTTTCTATTTTGTATCGAAACAGTTCTTCTTTATTTAGTAGAGAATACAGTCGTCAATTTGGAAGTAATTTCAGAGATGCTATCGACAATGAAAACCTGAGTCATGTCTTATCGATCAGCGTTCGCTATTTTATAGATTACAATACACTCAAAAACTCTAAGTTTTATAAATCCTTTACAAAACCTAAGGAAAGAATACATTTCTAAAACTGGTTTTTTAGAATTATCTTTGTTTAAAATTCTGCACCATGAATAAAAAAGTAATCCTAATGATATTGGATGGTTGGGGAAAATCGCCTGACCCAAAAGTTTCCGCTATCGATAATGCCAATGTTCCGTTTATAAATTCGCTTTACACAAAATATCCAAACGCACAATTAAGAACCGATGGTTTAAACGTTGGTCTGCCCGAAGGACAAATGGGAAACAGTGAAGTCGGTCACATGAATCTTGGCGCCGGAAGGATAGTTTATCAAGATTTGGCAAAAATCAATTTGGCTGTTGCCAATAAGACTATGGGAAAAGAACAACCTTTGATTGACGCTTTCAATTATGCAAAAGCCAATGACAAAGCGGTTCATTTTTTAGGATTGGTTTCAGATGGAGGCGTTCATTCTCACACCTCGCATCTTCGTAGTTTGATAGATGTTTCGCAGGATTTTGGTTTGGAAAAAGTATTTGTCCACGCTTTTACGGATGGTCGTGATGTTGACCCAAAATCGGGAAAAAAATACATACAAGATTTAGAAAGTTATATCCGAAAATCAACAGTTAAAATTGCTTCAGTCGTGGGTCGTTATTATGCCATGGACAGAGACAAACGTTGGGAACGTGTAAAATTGGCTTACGATTTAATCGTAAATGGCACAGGAAAACACTCGACAAATTTAGTTGATAGCATCGCCGAAAGTTATGCCAAAAATGTTACTGATGAATTTATTCTTCCGTTAACAGCTGTTGATGTTAATGATAAACCAATCGCCACCATTCAAAATGATGATGTGGTCGTTTTCTTCAACTTCAGAACTGACCGCGGACGAGAACTTACCGAAGCGCTTTCGCAAAAAGATTTCCATGAACAAAACATGCACAAATTGAATTTGTACTATGTGACGATGACCAATTACAATGATACATATCAAAATGTTCATGTGATTTATGACAAAGACAACATCACCGAAACGCTTGGAGAAGTTTTAGAGAAACACAATAAAAAACAAATTCGAATAGCCGAAACGGAGAAATATCCACACGTTACTTTTTTCTTTTCCGGCGGAAGAGAACAACCTTTTCACGGCGAAACCCGCATTTTGAGAAATTCACCAAAAGTGGCAACCTATGATTTGCAACCCGAAATGAGTGCGTTCGAATTGAAAGATGCTTTGGTTCCGGAACTAAAAGAAGGAAAAGTAGATTTTGTTTGTCTGAACTTTGCCAATGGCGATATGGTTGGACATACCGGAGTAATGGCTGCCGCAATTAAAGCGTGTGAAGCAGTTGACATCTGCGTAAAAGAAGTAGTTGAAACGGCTCTTGAAAACAATTACACAACCATCATCATTGCTGACCACGGTAATTGTGAAACGATGATAAATCCTGATGGTTCACCAAATACGGCACATACTACGAATCCGGTACCAATAATTTTAGTAGATAAAGAATTAAAAACTATTCACGATGGTGTTTTGGGCGACATTGCTCCTACCATTTTAGAATTAATGGGAATTGAAAAACCAGCAGTAATGACAAGTCATTCGTTATTATAAAACAAATCCCTCAAAAGAGGGATTTTTTATTTCAACATTTGATAATATGCTCTTTCGATACTTTCCTGATGTGTCGGATGTGCAATTTTTATCATTTCGGCTGCGCGTTGCTTTAGGGTTTTGCCATAAAGATTAGCAATGCCGTTTTCGGTGATGATGTACTGCACGTGGGAACGTGTAGAGACAACTCCGGCTCCTTGTTTTAAATACGGAACAATGCGACTTTCTCCTCTTTTGGTTATCGATGGCAAGGCAATAATCGCTTTTCCGCCGTCACTTAGCGAAGCACCTCGAATAAAATCCATTTGACCGCCGACTCCTGAGTACATTTTGGCACCAATAGAATCTGCACAAACCTGCCCGGTTACATCAACTTCAATAGCCGAATTTATCGCAACCATTTTCGGGTTTTTACGAATTCGGGCAGTGTCATTAACCATCGATGATTCTTTCATTTCAATGAATGGATTGTCGTTTACAAAATCATATAATCGTTTCGAACCAATTAAAAATGTAGCCAAAACTCTGCCTCGCAAAGTGCCTTTATAATTGCAATTGATGACA
Source organism: Flavobacterium anseongense (assembly GCF_021608185.1). Classification (GTDB taxonomy): domain Bacteria; phylum Bacteroidota; class Bacteroidia; order Flavobacteriales; family Flavobacteriaceae; genus Flavobacterium; species Flavobacterium anseongense. Next base: position 361,712 of record NZ_JAKIHN010000001.1, read on the forward strand.
TCACTTTCTATCAAATCGATTACACCATCCGAAAACATTTCGGTGTGTAATCCTAAATCTTTGTGATTCTTTAGTTTGCTCAAAGCCGCATTGGGAATCGAACCAATTCCCATTTGTAATGTGCTTCGATCTTCAATCAAAGAAGCAACATACTCTCCTATTTTTTCTTCTTCTTTAGTAAACAAACTTGGTTCATGTCCATAAATTGATGTATCGACTTCGACTAAATAATCAATTTCGGAAACGTGAATGATTCCATCACCAAAAGTTCTCGGCATTTGTGGATTTACTTGAGCAATAACTGTTTTAGCATTTTCGATAGCAGCAACAGTTGCTTCTACTGAAACGCCAAGCGAGCAGTAACCATGTTTATCTGGTGGCGAAACATGAATAAAAGCAACACTTAATTCCAATACTTTTTTGCGAAATAAATGAGGTAACTCACTAAGAAAAACCGGAGTATAAGAACCGTTTCCGGCAGTTAAAGTGTGACGCACGTTGGCCCCGATAAAAAAAGAATTCACATGAAAACTTTCGGCTAATTCGATATTGGCATAAGGTGCCGGACCTTCCGTGTGCAAGTGACAAACCTCAACATTGCGGAGTTCTGAAGCTCTTTCAGCTAAGGCTTTGGTTAAAATAGTAGGCGTTGCTGCCGCCGCTTGAACATAAACCCTATCATTTGATTTAACTACTTTGACTGCTTCTGCAGCCGTAACATATTTACTCATACCTAAAAAATTTGTTCAAAATTATATCGGAATACCTTATAAAAATATGACATTTCTCATAGTATGGAAATAGATGAAATTATAAATAAAAGTTAAAATTTCAATATTAATAGTATTACTATTATATTTGCATAAAATTATATCAGAATGGACATCATTTTATCCAACTTAAAAATTCAAGTAAACGAAAAAATTTACGTGAAAGATCCTGAGACCTCAACACTTGGCAAGAAAATCATCCAAGAAAGTATTGTTCTGATTGATGAAATTGGGTTTGAAGTTTTCACTTTTAAAAAACTAGGAGAACGAATTGGTTCCAATGAAAGTTCGATATACCGCTATTTCGAAAGCAAGCACAAACTTTTGGTTTACTTGTCTTCTTGGTATTGGGGATGGATGGAATATCGCTTGGTTTTTGCTACTTCAAATATAGCTGACCCAATGGAAAAACTCAAGAGAGCTATTACCATCGTCACCGAAAAAATTGAAGACGACTCAACGACTCTTCATATCAACGAAGCGATTTTGAATAAAATCATTATTGCCGAGTTCACCAAAACTTTTTTGACTAAAGAGGTAGATGAAGAAAACAGAGAAGGCTTCTTTTTGGTTTACAAAAGAGTGATAAACCGAATTATTGATATCATCCAAGAGATAAATCCGGAGTATGGTTATAGCAAAAGCTTAGCTTCTTCAATTGTGGAAGGCTCATTGCACCAACACTTTTTAAAAGACCATTTGAAAACCATTACCAATTGCAATGAGAATAATTCGCCAACGGATTTTTATATTGATTTGGCACAAAAAACTTTAAGGAAATAACTATGGCACTAACTGCGTCTCAAAGATTAATCAACTTACTTAAACTCGACAGAAAGGACATTTCTCAAATATTTTTTTATGCCATTTTTGCCGGTTTAGTGAGTTTATCATTACCCTTAGGAATTCAAGCAATTATCAACCTAATCCAATCGGGAAGAGTTAGTATTTCTTGGATTGTTTTAGTATTCATTGTGATTGCCGGAGTAGCATTAGTTGGTATTCTATCCTTAATGCAATTGCGAATCACTGAGAATTTGCAACAAAAAATATTCATCCGTTCTTCATTTGAATTTGGTTTCCGTTTACCAAAAATTAAAACCGATGCGTTGCACAATCAATATCCGCCGGAATTAGCCAATCGTTTTTTTGATACTATGACCATTCAAAAAGGGGCTTCAAAATTACTGATTGATTTTTCTTCAGCGATTTTACAAATTATTTTTGGGATTATATTACTGTCTCTTTACCATCCTTTTTTTATATTTTTTGGTGTTTTCTTGGTCATCTTGCTTTATGTGATTTTCCGATTTTCTTATAATTCAGGATTGTCTAGCAGTTTAAAAGAGTCGAAATACAAGTATAAAGTCGTTAGTTGGTTACAGGAAATGGCGAGAAATAATTTCAGCTTTAAAAAATCTTCCAACTTTGATTTTGCTTTAATCAAAAATGATCGACTGGTTTCGGAATACTTAACCTACCGCGAGAGACACTTTGGTATTATTAAAAGACAATTTACCCAATTGATTGTTTTCAAAATCATAATTACTGCGGGATTGTTACTCATTGGCGGCTATTTGGTTTTAAACCAAAAAATGAATATCGGTCAGTTCGTAGCTGCAGAAATCATCATTTTATTGGTAATTAATTCGGTAGAAAAAATTGTAATCGGTTTAGAAACCCTTTACGATGTTTTAACTGCTGTTGAAAAAATTGGTCAAATAACCGACTTAGAAATAGAGGATACTTCCTCAAAAGCAGCGGATTATTGTTATACTAACATTCAATTAGAAGCTGAAAATCTGAGTTATAAATTTCCTGATGCCAATGATTATGTCTTGGAGAAAATAAATCTGAGTATTGAACAATCCGAAAAAATATATTTAGAAGGATTAAATGGGTCAGGGAAAACAACGCTTATTCGAATCCTCTCTGGATTGTTGCAACCAACTTCGGGTTCGTTTTACATCAATGATGATACTTATCGCAAAATTGATTTAGAACAATACCGATCTCAAATCAGTACCATTATCATTGGAGAAACACCATTTGAAGGCACTATTTTAGAAAACATCACTTTCAACAATCCGTTAATCTCTCAGGAAGATTTAAAATGGGCTATCGAAAGTGTGAATTTAGGCGATTTTATCAAGTCGTTACCCAAAGGTTTGGATACCAAAATTTATCCCGAAGGAAAACAACTATCTTCTTCAAATGCCCAAAAAATTCTTTTAGCCAGAAGTATCATCAATCGCCCAAAAATTCTATTTTATGAAGACGCCTTAGATAAAATGGACAATGATGCGGCCAAAGAAGTCATCGATTTCATTACTTCGGAAGATAATAACTGGACATTAATTGTTTCTTCTAAAAACGACTATTGGAAACAAAAATGCTCCAGAAACATAACCATGAGCGAAGGAAAAATAATTAACGATATCAAAAAATAATTGCGATGCTTAACATTTCAAACAACAACCGAATTGGCGAAAGCATAGAAAAATATAGCACGTTTAAAACACTAAGCAATCGACCGCATTATAAAATTTTAAACAAAATCATAGTCGGTGTTTCGCTCTTGGGTTTACTTATCTTGTTTTTGCCGTGGACACAAAATATCTCAGGAAGCGGTGCTGTTACCACGTTAAAACCCGACCAAAGACCACAAACCATTCACTCGGCGATAGCCGGTCGAATTGAAAAATGGTATGTCAAAGAAGGTGATTTTGTGCAAAAGGGCGATACGATTCTTTTCATTTCGGAAACCAAAGAAGATTACCTTGACCCGAATTTGGTAAAAAACACCGAAAGCCAACTTAAAGCCAAAGAGCTTGCAGGAAAATCTTATGGTGGCAAAGTCACTTCACTTGCAGCTCAAATTGCAGCGATTCAAAACGAACGCCAATTAAAACTGCAACAAGCCCAAAATAAAATCAAGCAATCACGGTTAAAAGTAAAAAGTGACAGCATGGATTTGGTAGCTGTACGAACCCAAATTAAAATCGCAACCACACAATTCAATCGTTCTTTAGCTCTTAACAAAGAAGGTTTAAAACCCATGACTGATGTTGAGGAAAAACGCTTGAAATTACAAGAAACAGAAGCCAAAATCATCACTCAGGAAAACAAACTGTTGGCCAGCGAAAACGAATTAATCAATGCCAAAGTAGAAATCAATCGGATCATCGCCGAATACAACGAAAAAGAACAAAAAGCCCGAAGCGACCAATACACTGCACTTAGCAGTCAGTACGATACCGAAGCGCAAGTTAACAAACTCAAAAACCAATACACTAATTATCAAATCCGAAACGGGATGTATTATATTAAAGCGCCTCAAAGTGGTTACGTAAACAGAGCGTTGCAATCGGGTATTGGGGAAACCATCAAAGAAGGCACCCAAATTGTGAGCATTATGCCGGCGAAATATGATATTGCAGTAGAAACCTTTGTCACACCAACCGATTTGCCATTATTACACAAAGGGGAAAAAGTGAGAATTTGGTTCGATGGTTGGCCAACGATAGTATTTTCAGGTTGGCCTGATATGTCTTATGGTACTTTTGGTGGAAAAATTGTAGCCATCGAAAACTTTATCAGTGATAACGGAAAATTCAGGGTTTTAATTGCACCCGATGAAAAGGATGCGCCTTGGCCAAAACAAATCAGCATCGGTTCGGGTGCTCAAACACTAGCATTACTGGACAATGTTCCGGTTTGGTTCGAAATTTGGCGAACGCTCAACGGTTTCCCACCTAATTACTACCAACCGAAAAGCAACCTTCAAAAAGACAAAAAGTAATGAAATCGATAGTTTTAGGTTTTTTATTTTTCGGAATATCTGTTTGGAGTCAAAATGCTGCCAAAGAGCTCACCTATAATGAGTTTTTAGGCTATGTGAAAAAATACCATCCGTTGGTAAAAAGTGCCAACTTAGAACTCAATCAGGCACAAGCCAATTTAATGATGGCGCGTGGTGGTTTTGATCCTAAAATTGAAGTCGATTTTGACCAGAAAAAATTCAAAGACAAGGAATATTATTCGATACTGAACAGCAGTTTTAAAATCCCGACTTGGTACGGAGTAGAAATCAAAGCGGGTTTTGACAACAACGATGGTATTTATCTGAATCCCGAAAATACAGTTCCAAATCAAGGACTGACTTCGCTTGGGATTTCAATCCCGCTTGGACAAGGATTATTCATTAACCAACGCATGGCCGATTTGCGAAAAGCCAAAATTCAAGTCAAATTGAGTCAGGCTGAGCGTAATTTGATGGCGGTTTCGGTTTTATATGATGCTTCCGTTGCTTATTTTAATTGGAAACGAAATTTTAATGAAGTCACCTTGTATCAAAATTATTTGACCAATGCCGAAGTGCGTTACAAAGGCATCACAAAATCAATTGAAGAAGGCGATAAACCGGCAATCGATAGTGTTGAAGCCGGAATCATCGTAAGAAATCGAAAGCTGAGTTTAGAGGAATCCAAATTAAAATTGGCGAAAGCCCAATTGGAATTATCCAATTTTCTTTGGTTAGAAAATAACGTTCCGCTCGAACTGCAAGACGATATTATTCCTGAGGAAAATTTGGCTGCAACCATCAAAGAAACCTTACGCACCAACGATTTGATGCTTGAAAATCCAACACTCGAAAATCATCCGAAAATCAATGCCTTGGAAAACAAAATTGAAATGCTCGAAGTAGAACGAAAACTCAAAGCCAATATGCTTTTGCCTAAAATCGACCTGGGTTACTCCTATTTATCAGAACCGAGTTATATTGATAATTACCGATTTCAGGATTATAAAGTAGGTGTGAATTTTTCCTTTCCGGTGTTTTTAAGAAAAGAACGTGGTAGTTTGCAATTGACGAAATACAAACTGCAAGATGTGAAATTCGATTTAGATTTGGAGCGTGTGCAATTAAAGAACAAAATCAAAGCCCAACAAACGGAAATAGCTTCTCTGGAAAAACAGCAACAATTAATCGAAAGCCTTGTTAATGATTACAACACCATGTTGGCTTCTGAAGAACGACTGTTTTCCTTTGGAGAAAGCTCTATCTTCTTAATCAACTCGAGAGAAAATAATTTGGTTTCAGCACAATTATCAAAATTACAACTTGAGAATCGCTTTTTAGATTCAAATGCCGCTTTGTTTAAAATCATGGCCAATCCTGAATAAGTATTACTAAAATAATTACTTTTGCCAACTGATAAATTTGATTTATGATTATTCCAAAAACAGCCGAACAAATTGAATTGATGCGCGAAAGTGCTTTGTTGGTTTCTAAAACTTTAGGTGAAGTTGCCAAAGTAATTAAACCCGGCGTAACAACTTTACAATTAGACAAGATTGCCGAAGAATTCATCAGAGATAATGGCGGAGTTCCTGGTTTTCTTGGTTTGTATGGTTTCCCGAATTCACTTTGCATGAGTCCAAATGCGCAGGTTGTTCACGGAATTCCGAATAACATTCCGCTTCAGGAAGGCGATGTGATTTCAGTGGATTGCGGAGTTTTGAAAAACGGATTTTATGGCGATCATGCCTATTCATTTGAAATTGGCGAAGTAACACCTGAAACCAAAAAACTCTTAAGAGTCACCAAAGAATCTTTATATGTTGGCATAAGAGAATTCAGAGCCGGAAATCGTGTGGAAGATGTTGGAAATGCTATTCAGAAATATTGCGAATCTCACGGTTATGGTGTAGTTCGTGAGCTTGTTGGTCATGGTTTAGGTGAAAAAATGCACGAAGATCCCGAAATGCCAAACTACGGAAAACGCGGTCGCGGAAAATTATTCGTTGAAGGAATGGTTGTCGCCATCGAACCAATGATTAATATGGGGACCAAAAACATCAAACAACTCAAAGATGGCTGGACAATTCTAACTGCCGATGGAAAACCAAGTGCACATTTTGAACATAATGTGGCTTTAATAAACGGAAAACCCGAACTGCTTTCAACTTTTGGTTATATCTATAAAGCATTGGGAATTGTGAGCAATGAAGAGGATGAGTTTCGTAAAAATCCTTTAGTGCTGTAATGAAAAAGATTTTCAAATTCATACTAAATACCATTCCAAGACCAATCCTTATCCGGTTGAGTATTGTAGTTCGTCCAATATTGGCTTTTTTGCTAAAAGGAAATCGATTCACCGACCCAATTGACGGAAAAAGTTTCCGTATGTTTTTGCCGTATGGATATGGAACACAAAGAAATAATGTGCTTTCTCCAAGTACGCTTTCGTTAGAAAGACACCGATTATTGTGGTTGTATTTACAGAATGAAACCGATTTTTTTCAATCTGAACTTGATACAGATTCTCCAATATCAAAAAACAAACGAATTAAATTACGAGATACTGAAACAAGTTCAGTATTAAAAGTACTGCACTTTGCACCGGAGCAGGAATTTTACAAGCGTTTCAAAAAGCAAACTAACATTGATTACACTACAACCGATTTGCTTTCGCCTTTAGCAGATGTAAAAGCAGATATTTGCAATTTGCCCTTTGAAGACAATGCTTATGACTTAATCCTTTGCAACCACGTTTTAGAACACATTCCCGATGATACTAAAGCCATGCAGGAATTATATCGCGTGTTAAAACCCGGTGGCATGGGCATCTTTCAAATCCCACAAGACTTGAAAAGAGCCATGACTTTCTCAGATGACACAATTGTTGACCAAAAAGAGCGGGCAAAAATCTTCGGACAATATGACCACGTTCGCGTTTACGGCAGAGATTATTTTGACAAACTGAGAAGCATTGGTTTTACCGTAATCGAAGAAGACTACACTAACAAAATTGCTCCTGAATTGGTAGAAAAATATTGTTTGGCGAAAGGCGAAATTATTCCTGTCTGTTTTAAGTAAAACCTAAGATTTGGTATAATCTTGGTAAGTAAATTTTACTATCTTTACGTTTCAGATTTACTAATTATGCTAAAAAATCTATTATCTTCTTGCTTTTTGTTGGTTACAACTATTTCTCTTTCACAAGTTGAAAAAGAAATTTCCCCACCTTACAACATCAAAACCGTAAGCTTTGTTCAAAACGGACAAAATGCGATTCCTATATTCCGATTAGGTGACAGCTTTCAAGTTCAATTTGATGATTTGTATGGCAATGAAGCCAATTATTATTATACCATAACCCATTGTGATTACGACTGGAAACCATCTCAGTTAGCAAAAGCAGAATACCTAAACGGTTTTGATGATCAAAGAATTCAGGATTACTCTAACTCCCTAAATTGTTTGCAATTATATTCACATTATAGACTTTCATTTCCTAACAGATTTACACAATTTAGAGTAAGTGGAAATTATATTATAAGTATTTTAGATGAAGAAAAACATGTAGTTTTTTCAAAAAAATTCATACTCTATGAAGAATTGGTATCAGTACCATTGCAAATAAGAAGAGCCCGAAATTTAAATGTTGTAGAGCAAAAACACAATCTGGATTTTGCTATTAAATCGGCTACTATAAATTTCCAAAGCCCGTTGAATAACGTAAAAGTTATGCTGATGCAAAACGGGAAATTTGACAATGCTATAACTAACATCAAACCACAATATACCATTGGCAATGATTTGATTTATAAATACGATACTGAAACGCAGTTTTGGGCCGGAAATGAATTCCGTTTTTTTGAAAACAAAGATATTCGGGCTGCTAATAACAGCATAGCTACCATAGATTCTAAAGGTGGCGTTTACAATGCGCATCTATATTTAGATCAGGCAAAAGCCAATTTTCCATATACCTATTTCCCTGATATTAATGGAAACTTTATTATAAAAAACATTGGTGCACAAAATAATGAAATTGAAGCCGACTATTCTTGGGTTTTCTTCTCTCTTTCGGCTCCAAACTTATATGGTTCAAAATCTATTTACGTTAACGGTATGTTCAACAATTTTGCCATGAATGATGAAAACAAAATGGATTATAATGCCGAAAAAGGAATCTACGAAAAAGCACTCATGATAAAGCAAGGCTTTACCAATTATCAATATGTGATTTCAGATGGAAAAGGAAAAATTGATTCGGAAAATGCTATCGATGGTAATTTTTTCCAAACAGAAAATAATTATTTTGTTTTAGTCTATTACAAAGAAAATAATCAACGATATGACAGAATTATTGGAAAAGGAATAGCGAGTTCGGTTGATATAACTAACTAAAAATTAACACTAATTTATTTTACCGAGCAGTATTTTTTGTAATTTTGACTTCGTTTTACAATCTCATTTATGGTTACTCAAATAACAAGAGGCATAAAAATATCCGTTTTGACTAGTTTTGAAGGCACCTACTTCAAGAACTACAAGCTTCATTTTGCCTTTAGTTATGAAATTACCATCGAAAATCACAGCAAGGATTCCGTTCAGTTAAACACGCGTCATTGGGAAATTTTGGATTCTCTAAACAACATTGAAATTGTTGACGGCGAAGGTGTAATTGGCAAAAAACCAGTACTGAAACCAGGAGAAAAGCACACATACAATTCAGGTTGTTTACTTTCATCTCCATTTGGAGCGATGAGTGGTTATTTTAATATGATTAATTTTACTACTACCAAAACTTTCAAAGTTATAGTACCGACTTTTAAACTAAGTGCTCCGTTTGCCTTGAATTAAAAGTCTTGTTAAAAGCAAATTAATCTTTGTCCTCTCTTATTAAAATTTCAAAATTTCCTTTGTACTTTTGTGGCACTTTTAGATACCAGTTATCTAAAAATCTAAGATGTCTAATAATCTAATAATCTGAATATGCCAAAAGGTTTTTTTCATGTGCCAAAAGCGGTAAATGAACCCGTAAAATCATACGCTCCAAATTCTCCTGAAAAAGCAGCAGTTTTAGCAGCTTATAAAAAAATGTGGAACGAAACTATAGATGTTCCAAACTATATCGGTAACGAGGAAATTCGAACCGGAAATACGAGAAACATGTCTGCGCCTCATGACCATCAACATATTGTTGGAACATATCATTTGGCAGAGAAAAAACATATTGAAAAAGCCATTATATGTGCTCTTGAAGCAAGAAAGAAATGGGCAAACATGGCTTGGGAACAACGCGCTGCTATCTTTTTAAAAGCTGCCGAATTAATTGCCGGACCTTACAGAGCAAGAATAAACGCAGCAACAATGATTGCGCAATCGAAAACTATTTATCAAGCAGAAATTGATGCGTCTTGTGAGTTGATTGACTTTTTGCGTTACAACGTAGAATTCATGACACAGATTTATAACGACCAGCCAAAATCAGTTTCTGATATTTGGAACCGGGTTGAATATCGCCCATTGGAAGGATTTGTTTATGCAATTACGCCGTTTAACTTTACTGCTATTGCAGCCAATCTTCCTGCAAGTGCTGCTTTGATGGGGAATACTGTTGTTTGGAAACCAAGCGATAGTCAAGTATTCTCAGCAAAAATCATCATTGACGTTTTCAAAGAAGCCGGTGTTCCTGATGGTGTTATCAATGTCGTTTTTGGCGATCCTGTTATGATTACCGATACCGTTTTAGCACATCCTGATTTTGCAGGTGTTCATTATACAGGTTCAACATTTGTATTCAAGGAAATCTGGAAAAAAATCGGAAACAATATTCATACTTATAAAACCTATCCAAGAATTGTTGGAGAAACAGGTGGAAAAGATTTCGTTTTGGCACATCCAAGTGCCAATGTAAAACAAGTCGTTACCGGAATCACTCGTGGGGCTTTTGAATTTCAAGGGCAAAAATGTTCGGCTGCTTCAAGAGGTTATATTCCGCAAAGTTTGTGGCCAGCGGTAAAAGAACAATTAATTACAGATGTGAAATCAATGAAAATGGGTTCGCCTGAAGATTTTGGAAACTTTATCACCGCTGTAATCCACGAAGGTTCTTTTGACAAATTGGCTAAAGCAATTGATCAGGCAAAAGCTGATGCAGATGCAGAAATCATCGTTGGTGGAAACTATGATAAATCAAAAGGATATTTCATTGAACCAACTGTAATTGTTACTACAAATCCAAAATATGCCACCATGGAAACCGAGCTTTTTGGGCCGGTTATGACGATTTATGTTTATGAAGATGCCAAATGGAAAGAGACATTAGCTTTGGTTGACGGAACTTCAGAATATGCTTTGACAGGAGCTATTTTCAGTCAGGACAGATACGCAATTGAAGAAGCAACTTTGGCTTTACAAAACAGCGCCGGAAACTTCTATATCAATGACAAACCAACCGGAGCAGTTGTTGGAATGCAACCGTTTGGTGGCGCCAGAGCTTCGGGAACCAATGACAAAGCAGGTTCAATGCAGAATTTATTGCGTTGGGTTTCGCCACGAACTATCAAAGAAACTTTTGTAACTCCGGAAGATTATCGTTATCCGTTTTTAGGAGAATAGTTTTATAACGGTTTATAATTATATAAAGTCCGGCTATATGCCCGGACTTTTTTTATGGTGTTGATTGCTAATTTTTTGTATATTCGATGGTCAATATTAATAACCAACAAATGAAGTCAAAAATTACGCTATTATTTTTCGGATTGTTTTCTGCTTTGGGTTTCGCCCAGGATAAAGCCTATGATTTATTAAAAGACAAAACCCAAACAAATATACTTTATGACCGAGTTTTTGGCGTATCCAATGCTACAGAAATTCGGAAGACAGCTATTACTTCAGGTTATTTCAACCAGATATATCACGAAATACAACGTGCCGATTTTTCGCAATCTTTACCAAAATACGAAACACTTAAAGAAGCAGCTAAATTAGGTTCGGTAAACAATGAAATCCCACTCGCCATTTTAATTTCAGAATTTGAAACCATTAAAAAAAGAGCCCTAGAAAACGGAGATGTGTTTTCAAACAGCAATAATAAATTACAGTTAAAAGCGAATGTGACCAATGCATTTGAAAAACATTCGATTAATCTTATGGCGCCACTAATAGCTAAATCGACAAAAGCTTCATTTGTTCTGAAAGACAATTTCATCTTCAATACCACAGCTAAAGTTATTGCAGCTATTTATATCAAATCGGAAGAAACATCCGGTTGGAAACAAATCACAACAAACAACCCATTTACATTGCCTTTAAATGAAAATGGTAAGCACATCGTAAAATGCAAAATTGTATTCACTAATCAGGAAACAATAACACAGTCATTTGAAATAGAAATCAGTAATTCTGAATCCGTAAGAAACAAAAACGCGCAGCCTTTAGCTCCGAATGTAGTCAATACGATTACTTCTACAATTCCGTATCAAGGTTATGGAGAAACTAGCGCCTTCGTTGGACAAGGACAATACGAAGTTTTCTTAGACAATGTGGATGGCGTTCTTGACAAACCGATATTCCTTTTAGATGGTTTTGATCCCGGAGATACCCGAAATACAACTGCTATCTACAGTTTTTTAAATTATGGAACTGGTCAAAATTTAGCTACCGACTTAAGAGCGCAGGGTTTTGATATTATCATCTTGAATTTCCCAACCTATACGCGTCCATCAACGACAACTGTTATAGATGGTGGCGTCGATTACATCCAAAGAAACGCCATGATATTTGTGGAACTTCTCAACCAAATCAATGCTCAAAAAGTAGGCACCGAAAAAAATGTAGTTATCGGACCAAGTATGGGCGGATTAATAGCCCGATATGCTTTGCGCTATATGGAAATGAACAGCCTAAATCACGACACCCGATTGTATATTTCATTTGATTCACCTCATCAAGGAGCCAATGTACCAATTGGATTCCAGCATCTGTTTAATTATATGGCTTACGGTCCGGCTGCAATTACTGCGGTGCAACCTATTGTTGATGGCATGATGAAAAGTCCGGCCGCGAGAGAAATGTTAATCGACCAGTTTGAAGGTCATTTGCAAACCGGAAGCGCTTTTGAATTCAATACAGCATCTACATCGCTATTACCAACAGGTTGCCCGAACTACAGAAACGCTTTTCAAAATGAATTGAATGCCATGGGTTTTCCAACTACAGTTCGCAACGTTTCCATTGCCAATGGAGCCGGAAACGGAACAATGAATTACACTCCCGATTTTGAAGTAATGAATCACACTTTTAATATAACATCAACACAAAGAGCTATTATTAATCTGCGTTATACTCCAAACACCAACACAACCAACCAAGTAAGCCGCTTTAGAGGACAAGCATTTATAGTAATTGCATGGGTAACCGCTTATGAGAGTATGGCCAATTCAAAAGCACCGACTTATACCGCCGGTCTTGATACGGCACCGGGAGGACGATTTGATTTGTCAGGTTTGGAAGCAGGGTTAGGAACTGACCCACTACTATTAGAATTTTTTGCCAATTTAAATGCAGATTATTTTACTTTTATACCAACGTGGAGTTCGATGGCAATCTCAAACACTCAAAATTTGTACAGTCCGGTAACCGGAAGTTCTGTTACTCCTTTTGTGGCATCATCTATCCCAACAGTAAATGAAAATCACGTTACTTTAAATGCCCAGAATACTGCTTTTGCTTTAAATGAAATATTAAATCCGGTATTATCTACTAATGAAAATACTGCTTTAAATATGATTTGGATTCAAAATCCAATTCAAAATTCAATTCAGATTAACACATTAAACACTATTGAAAAAGCTGCTATTTCGGTAACAGATATGCTGGGAAAAACTATTTATCAAACGAAAAGTCAAACTATAAACGGAACATTTGAAATTCCGGTTTCGGTATCCAAAGGAATTTATCTCATCACTATCGGCAATGATAAAGGAAGTGTAACGAAGAAAATCGTTAAGAGTTAATACTAAAAAAGCCCCTAAATCGGGGCTTTTTTATGCTTTAAACTTAAGTGGCAAATGCACAACCTTTTTAGTTTCAAAGAATTCATCTTTAAAAAAATCGGCAATGTTATATTCGGTTGCTTTTGGGAAATCCTTTAGTTCTTCAGTCAAATCACCACCTTTTAAATAAAGAATTCCGTTTGGCAATTTGTGCTTGTTTTGCTTTTTGATTTTGTCTTTTATCCACGAAACAAAATCAGGCATATTAGTCACAGCGCGACTCACAATAAAATCATAATCGCCTTTTGCGTTTTCGGCACGCATTTGTTCGGCTTTGACATTTTTTAACCCCAATCCGTCAACAACAGCCTGTACTACTCTTATTTTTTTGGCAATAACATCAATCAGATAAAAACGCGTTTCCGGAAACAAAATCGCTAATGGAATTCCGGGAAAACCTCCGCCTGTGCCTACGTCTAAGATATACGTTCCGGGCTCAAACGGCTGAATTTTGGCTATTGCTAACGAATGTAAAACGTGCTTAGTATATAATTCATCAATATCTTTTCGGGAAATCACATTGATTTTAGCATTCCAATCTTGGTACAATGCTTCGAGTTTTTGAAACTGCAGTATTTGATTTTCAGTAAGGTTAGGAAATTGTTTCAGAATTTCTTCCATGTGTTGAATTTTCAACAAAAATACTGTTTTAGTTGATAAAAAATGATTAATATCAGTTACAAAAAAATTATAATAATTACATTTGGGAAAAATTTTGAATTCTATAATATGAATACCACAACACCTATTTTTTCTAAAACAGATAGTTTAAAATTCTTTAGAACACTTAACTCTAGAGTAAATAACTATTTCAAAGAGAATAACCTTGACAGAACCGGAAACTGGAAACTGCACCTAAAAACTATAGTAATGTTTTCCATCTTCCTAACGCCATATTTCTTTTTATTAGCTATGGATATGCCTTTTTGGGTTTATCTTCTGCTTAATGTTGTTATCGGAATAGGAATGGCCGGAGTAGGTATGAATGTGATGCACGATGGAAATCACGGTGCGTATTCTTCTAAATCATGGGTGAATAAATTCATGGGCGGAAGCATTTATATTTTGGCCGGAAATGTTTATAATTGGCAAGTACAACACAATGTTTTGCACCATACGTATACTAATATTTTAGGGCACGATGAAGATTTAGAAGCAGGAAGAATTATGCGTTTTACCAAAGAAGCTAAATGGTATCGCTTTCATAAATTTCAACAATATTACTCGATTTTTTTATATGGTTTACTAACATTCAATTGGGCAATTACTACCGATTTTCTTCAAATGAAGCGCTATTTGAAACGTAATTTATCTTACGGCGAATTCAAAAAACCAGTTATTCGTTGGACCACTTTAATCATCACAAAAATAATTTATTTTTCTATTTGGATAGTAACACCGATGGTTATGGGAATCACATGGTGGAAAGTAGTTTTAGGATTTTTGGTAATGCATTACACTGCCGGAGTTATCTTAAGCGTGGTTTTCCAATTAGCGCATGTTGTTGAAGAAACAGAAAACCCTATTCCGGATGACAATGGCGAAATCGAAAATACCTGGGCTATTCACCAATTATTTACCACAGCTAATTTTGCTCCAAAAAACTGGTTGGTAAACTATTATACAGGTGGATTAAATCACCAAGTAGAGCATCATTTATTCCCAAATATCAGCCATATTCATTATGGAAAAATTGCTGAAATCGTTAAGCAAACTGCAGCAGAATGTGAATTACCATACTATGAATTCAAAACAACCAGAGCCGCAATTATTTCGCACTTCAGACATTTAAGGGAACTGGGAAGACAGCCACAATTAGCCTAATTTTATCAAAAGACGCCTTAATTGGCGTTTCTTTATTTAACATAATTAACAACACACAATGAGTATTTTATCGGACAGAATTAACAATTTAGCTACATCACAAACCCTTGCAATGGCAGCATTAGCAAGAGAATTAAAATCACAAGGAAAAGACATCATCAGTTTAAGTTTGGGTGAACCCGATTTCAACACACCCGATTTTATTAAAGAAGCCGCTAAAAAAGCAATCGATGAAAATTACAGTACTTACACGCCGGTTGACGGTTATGGAGAACTGAAAGATGCGATTTGCAGAAAATTCAAACGCGATAATAATTTAGACTACAAACCGGCAAACATCGTAGTTTCTACCGGCGCAAAACAATCATTATACAACATTGCACAAGTGATGCTGAATGATGGTGATGAAGTAATTCTTCCTGCACCTTATTGGGTTTCTTATTTTGAAATCATCAAATTATCCGGTGGCGTTCCGGTTGAAGTACCGACTTCGGTGGAAACCGATTTTAAAATGACAGCCGAGCAATTGGAAAAAGCGATTACGCCTAAAACCAAAATGATGTGGTTCAGTTCGCCTTGTAATCCGAGTGGTTCGGTTTATAATCGTGAAGAGTTGACAGCAATTGGTAAAGTATTAGAAAAATATCCAAACGTTTATATCGTTTCTGACGAAATCTACGAACACATCAATTTCTCAGGAACCTTTTGCAGTATCGGATCCATTCCGGGATTGTTTGAAAGAACCATTACGGTGAATGGAGTTGCCAAAGCATTTGCTATGACAGGCTGGAGAATTGGTTATATCGGCGCACCTGAATTTATTGCTAAAGCTTGTACAAAAATGCAGGGACAAGTTACTTCGGGAGCGAATTCTATTGCGCAAAGAGCTACAATTACCGCTGTTGATGCTGACCCTAGTGTTTTAAACGAAATGGTTTCTGCTTTTAAAAACCGTAGAGATTTGGTTGTTGGTTTAACCAAAAGCATTCCGGGATTAAAAATCAATACGCCTGAAGGTGCATTTTATGTTTTCCCTGATGTTTCGTCTTATTTCGGAAAAACATTACGTGGAAAATTGATTAACAACGCAGATGATTTTTCGATGTATTTATTAGCCGAAGCCAATGTTGCTACAGTAACTGGTGACGCTTTTGGCAATCCAAATTGCATCCGAATTTCTTATGCAACCAGTGAAGAATTATTAACCGAAGCTTTCAAAAGAATTAAGGAAGCTTTATCTTAAATTATATTTATCATGAAAAAAGTAATTTCAATTCTTGTTCTTTTTGTATGTATTACTGTAAATGCGCAGGACAAGCCAAAAACCCAAACCGTAGAAGCCGCTTGTGGTCAATGCCAATTCGGAATGAAAGGTAAAGGCGGTTGTGATTTAGCAGTTCGTATCGACGGAAAATCATATTTTGTTGACGGAACAGACATTCACAAACACGGAGATGCACATGCTGAAGATGGTTTTTGTTCAACAATAAGAAAAGCCGAAGTGGTTGGCGAAGTAAAAGGAGATCGATTTGTAGCTTCAAGCTTTAAATTACTTCCTGCAACGGCACCAGACCCACATGCAGGTCACAAACATTAAAAAACATAAGCGTCCCAATTAAAACGGGACGCTTTTTTTATGTATTCCTTTTATTGTACTTTTGGGAATATGAATCTGATTTTACAAAACATTTCAAAACACGTCTCGTTAACTCCGGAAGAAGAGTTGTTGTTTTTATCCAAAACTGAAACCAAAAAAGTCAAAGCCAAAACCATTCTTCAAAATGCAGGGCATGTTTGTAAGGAAGGTTATTTTGTGAATTCAGGTTTGCTCAGAAGTTTTAATATCAATGACAACATTGTCGAACATGTAATGAGTTTTGCCTGCGAAGGCTGGTGGATTAGTGATATGTACAGTCTGCTATCGCAAAAACCAGGAAATCTTTTTATCGAAGTTTTAGAAGATGCTGAAGTAGTTGTATTGACTAAAGAAAATCAAGAAAAATTGTATCTCGAAATCCCAAAACTGGAACGTTTTTTCAGAATCCTAACTGAAAATTCATTAGTAGCAAACCAAGAGCGCTTAATGGATAATTTAAGTTTAACCGCCGAAGAACGCTTTGAAAAATTCTGTAAAAAATATCCAACGCTGATTCAGAAAGTTCCTCAAAAACAAATCGCTTCATATATTGGTGTTACGCCGGAGTTTTTCAGTAAGATGAAAGCGAGAATGTTGAAAAAATAGGCTCAGTATTCAGTCACAGTTGACAGAAAAACAACTACTAAAGACTGCAACTGAAGACTGAAAACTTATTTCTTAATCTAGGTTAAGTGCTCCAGCTTTCCTATCGCCGTAAATTTGTATCATAATAATTAATATATTTATAGATATGAAAAATACAGTTGTACACAAAGCAAACACACGCGGACAAGCTGATCACGGTTGGTTAAACGCACACCATACTTTTAGTTTCGCAAGTTACTATGACCCAAACCGAGTGCAGTTTGGTGTATTGCGGGTTTTAAACGATGATATTGTAGCATCCGGAATGGGATTCGGAACACATCCACACGATAATATGGAGATTATTACGATTCCGTTGGAAGGCGATTTGGCGCACAAAGACAGCATGGGAAATACTGAGGTTATCAAATTTGGTGACGTGCAAGTTATGAGTGCCGGAACCGGAATTCAACATTCTGAATTTAATCCGAATCACGATAAAAGAACGAATCTGTTGCAGATTTGGGTGTTCCCAAAAGTGAGAAATGTAGAGCCTCGTTACCAACAAATCACTTTAGATACTACAGACCGTCACAACAAATTACAACAAATTCTTTCCCCGAATGCCGATGACTCTGGCGTTTGGATTCACCAAGATGCCTGGTTCCATATGGGGAATTTGGATAAAGGAATTACTATTGATTACAATCGCAAAAAAGAAGGCAATGGTTTGTATGTGTTTGTGATTAAAGGAAGCGTAAAAGTTGACGGACAAGAACTAGAACAACGTGACGGTTTGGGCATCACCGATTTTGACAAAGTAACTTTTGAAGCTACTTCTGATGCTGAAATTTTGTTAATGGAAGTTCCAATGACTCAATAAATAATAGAATTATGAGCGAAGTAAAATTAAAAATAGACGGCAATAAAGGCTTTTTTTATATTGATGTTGATGGAAAACACGAAGCTATGATGACCTTTGTTTTTGCAGGTGACAAGCAAATCATCATTGATCACACTGAAGTAAATCCGGGAAACGAAGGCAAAGGCTTTGGCAAACAAATGGTAAAAAAAGCTGTTGAATATGCTCGTGAAAACGGCATAAGAATCATTCCGCTTTGTCCGTTTGCGAAAAGTGTTTTTGATAAAGTTCCCGAGTTTAGAGACGTTTTATAACAATAACTAACCTGCAAGGTTTGGAAAACCTTGCAGGTCTTACTATTTATTTTATGGCAAATCTTTTAGAAAATAACGTTGAAGGAAAAATTGGTACACAAAAATATTTATGTACCATTTCCTGGCGTAACGGCACTTTGCTGATGGACGAACCCGAAAATGTGGGTGGAGAAAATATTGGGCCTGACCCTTTTTCAACTTTCCTGGCATCTTTGGCAGGCTGTACTTTATCTACTTTGAGAATGTACATCGACAGAAAAGGCTGGGACATTCCCGAAATCAATATTTCACTAAATTTAGCACAGGAAATGGCTCCGGATTTAGAAACCACCATTTCGAGGATAATCACATTTCCATCAAACATTAGTTATGAACAAAAAGAACGCTTGCTGTTGATTGCTGAAAAGTGTCCGATTTCTAAAATTCTGAAAAACAAAATAACTATTAACACCACCATATAATGGATCCTAAAGACCTAACCAAAGAATACACCAATGGCGAAGTGACCATAGTGTGGCAATCGGGGAAATGCATTCATTCTGCCAATTGCGTAAAAAACAATCCCGATGTTTTCAAACCAAAAGAAAAACCTTGGATTACACCCGAAGGTTCAACCACCAATAAAATTATCGAAACGATAAACAAATGTCCCTCGGGAGCGCTAACCTATTACTTAAATAAAAAATGAAGAAACTACTTGCCTTTGGTGCATCAAACAGCAGCGATTCAATCAACAAACAACTGGCAAAATATGCGGCAAGTCTTTTCAGCAATGCCATTGTTGATTTGTTGGATTTGAATGATTACGAAATGCCAATCTACTCAAAAGACAGAGAGAAAGAAAATGGTATTCCGCAATTAGCACATGATTTTTACAAAAAAATTGGCGATGCCGATTTAGTCCTAATTTCCTTTGCCGAGAATAACGGAAATTATACAACGGCTTTCAAGAATATCCTCGACTGGATGTCGCGTATTAATGGTAAAACATTTCAGGAAAAACCAATGCTTTTACTGGCTACTTCACCAGGAGCTCGAGGCGGAAGTTCGGTACTTGATATTGCTGTAAAAAGGATGCCGTTTCAGGGCGGTGTTGTTAAAGGTAGTTTTTCATTGCCAAGTTTTAATGAAAATTTTAATGTGGAAAAAGGAATAATTTCCAATGATGAATTAAATAATCAGTTGCTGGAAATTGTTAATTTGATTGAACTATAGCTGGTAAGGAAGCGAAAAGATTCCTTTTAGCCCCGATTGCAGTGGAAATCCTTTTTTGAAAAAAAAGATTGCAACGGAAAGCGGGAGGATGGTTGAATCAGATAAGCGAATGTTCCGCTCCTAAAAATTTACTATTTTTGTTATTCAAAACTATAAAACGACTAAATGAAAGCATACGTTTTTCCAGGACAAGGAGCACAATTTACCGGAATGGGTAAAGATTTATATGAGAATTCTCCATTAGCGAAGGAACTTTTCGAAAAAGCCAATGATATTTTAGGTTTCCGAATTACAGACATTATGTTTGAAGGAACTGCCGAAGAATTAAAAGAAACCAAGGTTACACAGCCTGCGGTTTTTTTGCATTCGGTGATTTTGGCGAAAACCTTAAATATTAAACCTGATATGGTTGCCGGACATTCTTTAGGTGAATTTTCAGCATTGGTTGCTAATGGCGCATTATCATTTGAAGACGGATTAAAATTGGTTTCACAACGTGCGCTTGCGATGCAAAAAGCTTGTGAAATTACGCCAAGTACAATGGCTGCCGTTTTAAATTTGGATGACAAAATTGTGGAAGATATTTGTGCTTCTATTGACGGAATTGTGGTTGCTGCGAATTATAACTGTCCGGGACAATTAGTGATTTCGGGAGAATACAAAGCTGTGGAATTAGCCTGTGAAAAAATGAAAGAAGCCGGAGCCAAACGCGCTTTGATTTTGCCGGTTGGTGGTGCATTTCACTCACCAATGATGGAACCTGCCAGAGAAGAATTGGCTGCAGCCATAGAAGCTACAACATTCAACACTCCAAGTTGTCCGGTGTATCAAAATGTAACGGCAAGTGCAGTCTCGTCTGCAGACGAGATCAAGAAAAACTTAATCATCCAATTGACTGCTCCGGTAAGATGGACACAATCGGTACAACAAATGATAAAAGACGGAGCGACCAGTTTTACGGAAGTTGGACCCGGAAAAGTATTGGTTGGATTAGTTAATAAGATTGATAAAGAAGTCGAAACGATTTCGGCTTAATGAAAAGCATAATCAAAATCTTAAGTGAAATTAAATCGGCTAAAGTCATTTCTGACGAAGTTGATTATAAGGATTATGTTTCTTTGGATTTGTCTGTTACGAATTTAAATTTGTCCAATCAAAAACTGGAAACGGCTGAAGATTACGAGCATTACATTCAGGAATATTTAGACAATCATCAGGCGAAAATTGCTTTTGGAGGTTATCAGGAACGTCGAAATTTATACCAAAGAAGTACGGTTTTCAAGAATCAAGACAGCGATGAACGCAATATTCACATTGGTTTGGATTTATGGATAAACGAATCTGCACCGATTTATGCGGCTTTGGATGGAACGATTCACAGCTTTCAAAACAACGAGTCACTTGGCGATTATGGCCCGACACTGATTTTGAAACATCAAATAGAAAATTTTACGTTTCATACTTTGTACGGTCATTTGGGTTTGAGTAGTTTAGAAGGTAAAAAAATAGGTGCCTTTGTGAAGAAAGGCGAACAAATTGCTAATTTAGGTTTACCACCAATCAATGGAGATTATGCGCCGCATTTACATTTCCAAATCATTATCGATATGGAAAATAAAATGGGAGATTATCCTGGTGTTTGCAGTTCAAAAAAGCTGGCATTTTATTTGGCAAATTGCCCAGATCCGAATCTATTATTAAAAATCAAATTATAAATATCATGAAAAAATTAATTTTATCACTAGCATTTGTAGCAGTATTAGTTAGCTGCCAAGACAAAACCAAAGAAAAACTGGACGAAGTCAAAGATGCTGTGACCGAAGAAGTAACAGCAACTATTGATACGGCTAAAGCAAAAGCCGAAGCTGAACTCGACACTTTAAAAGAAAAAACAAACGCCAAAATAGACACCGTCAAATTAAAGAGTGCTCAGAAAATGGAAGAAGCTGCAAAAAAACTGAAAGAATCGGTTAAGAAATAACTAAAAAAGTCCTCACGAATGTGAGGACTTTTTTTATGTGGAAAACTTAAATCTAACTTCTAATTTTCTGTTCCCATTTCCAGGCGGAAGCTAATCCATCTTCTAACGTAAGTTCTGATTTCCATCCTAAAACTTTATTCGCTTTATCGGTATTGGCATAGGCGGAAATCACATCGCCTTCTCTTCTTCCAACAATTTTGTATGGTAATTTTTTCCCGGATACTTTTTCAAAAGCGTTGATGACTTCCAAAACTGAACTTCCTGTTCCTGTTCCTAAATTGAAGGTTTCTACTTTTTCAAGATTTTGTTTCTTCAATAATCTTTGCAGTGCTACAACATGGGCTTTCG
The DNA here is from genome assembly GCF_021608185.1 of Flavobacterium anseongense. Classification (GTDB taxonomy): domain Bacteria; phylum Bacteroidota; class Bacteroidia; order Flavobacteriales; family Flavobacteriaceae; genus Flavobacterium; species Flavobacterium anseongense. Next base: position 384,102 of record NZ_JAKIHN010000001.1, read on the forward strand.
CCAAATCGACAACATGGATATAATCGCGAATACAGGTTCCGTCAACTGTTGGATAATCATTGCCGTAAACAGAAAGCTCTTTTCGCAAACCAAAAGCTGTTTGGGTAATAAATGGCACTAAATTTTGTGGAATTCCGATTGGCAATTCTCCGATTTCTGCACTTGAATGCGCTCCAATCGGATTAAAATAACGCAATAAAACCGCATTGATATTGTTAACTTTTGCCACATCAATGATGATTTCTTCGCCTATTTGCTTGGTATTTCCATAAGGTGAGTTTGCCGGTTGCACGGAAGCATCTTCGGTAATCGGCATTTTTTCGGCTTGACCGTAAACCGTACAAGACGAACTGAAAATAAAATTAGCTTGTGGTAATTTTGTCAATTCCTGCAGAAGATAAACCAACGAATTAATATTGTTTTCATAGTATAACAAAGGATTCTCAACGCTTTCTCCAACCGCTTTTGAAGCTGCGAAGTGAATTACACCCACAACATCGTTATGCTTTTTGAAGAAATCTTGAACAGCGGATTTATCCCTTAAATCAATATTTTCAAAAATTGGTTTTTTGCCTGTAATTTTTTCAATTCCGTCAAGAACTTCAATAGAAGAATTGGAAAGATTATCAATCGCCACGACTTCAAAACCTTCATTTTGTAATTCGACAACTGTGTGTGAACCTATAAATCCTAAACCGCCTGTTACCAGTATTTTCATAAATTAAGTTGTTGGTTGTTGGTTGTTGGTTGTTAGATGAAAAACCATCAACTATCAACCATAAACCATCAACTATTTCAAATATTCTAAAACGCTATCCGTAATAAATTTGATTTGCTCGTCATCCAGTTCGGTGTGCATTGGCAACGAAATTACTTCTTTTACCAATTGATTCGTTACCGGAAAATCTTCTTCTTTATATCTTGAATCTAGATATGCTTTTTGTGAATGCAGCGGAATTGGATAATAAATCGCACACGGAATTCCTTTAGCTAACAAATGTTCCATCAAAGCATTTCTATCAGCATCGATAATTCTCAAAGTATATTGGTGAAAAACGTGGCAATCACAATTATCACAAATAGTTGGCGCTATTATATTTTTGTGTCCTTCAAAAGCTGCTGAATATTTTCTTGCAGCATTTTGTCTTGCTTCATTGTAGCTGTCTAACAATGGTAATTTTGCATTCAAAACTGCAGCCTGAACGCTATCCAAACGCGAGTTTACGCCAACCACATCATGATGATAACGAACATACATTCCGTGATTTACAATTCCACGGATAGTATGTGCCAAAGCATCATCATTAGTGAAAATTGCTCCACCATCACCATAACAACCTAAATTTTTAGAGGGGAAAAATGAAGTTGACGATACATGACCAATTGTTCCCGCTTTCTTTTTAGTTCCATCAGAAAATTTGCAATTAGCACCAATTGCCTGTGCGTTATCTTCGATTACATATAAATTGTGTTCTTTGGCAATCGCCATAATTGCTTCCATGTTGGCAGCTCTTCCGAACAAATGCACCGGAACGATTGCTTTTGTTTTTGGTGTAATCGCTTTCTTTATCGCATCAATCGAAATGTTCATATTCACCAAATCAACATCTACCAAAACCGGTGTTAATTGTAGTAAGGCAATTACCTCAACAGTTGCAGCAAACGTAAAATCTGCAGTTATAACTTCATCGCCTGGCTTTAGTCCCAATCCCATCATGGCAATTTGCAACGCATCGGTTCCGTTAGCACATGGAATTACGTGTTTTACATCCAAATAATCTTCAAGATTTTTTTGGAATTCGTGTACTTTTGGTCCGTTGATATAAGTCGTAGTGTCTAAAACTTCCTGAATAGAAGCATCAACTGTAGCTTTTATTTTTTCGTATTGACTTTTTAAGTCAACCATTTGTATTTTTCGCATGATTCTGAAATTTGTGATGCAAAAGTAAGAAATTCTGAAGTAGAATTTCATGTTCCATAAAAGAAACGTACTTTAGCTCAATTAATTTTTAGGGATGTTTTTTCTATATAATTTATTGTTGCTTTTTGCTTCACAAATAGTGAAAATTGCGGCGCTTTTTAGTCCAAAAATAAAGCTGTTTGTTGACGGAAGAAAGACTGTTTTTCAAACATTAGAAAGCAAAATTAGTTCGTCTGATAAAACGATTTGGTTTCATGCCGCTTCTTTAGGCGAATTCGAACAAGGTTTGCCAGTGATAGAAAAAATCAAAATTCAATTCCCAAATCATAAAATTGTGGTGACATTCTTTTCACCTTCGGGTTATGAAGTCCGAAAAAACAATACCATTGCTGACGTTACGGTTTATTTGCCTTTAGATACAAAAAGTAACGCACAAAGATTCCTGAAGCTCATTCATCCTGACTTGGTTTTCTTTATCAAATATGAATACTGGCCAAATTATTTGAATGAATTAAAAAAACTTGAAATTAAAACCTATCTGATTTCAGGAATTTTCAGGGAAAATCAGGCATTTTTCAAATGGTATGGCAGTTTTTACCGAAACGCATTAAAGACTTTTGATTTCTTTTTTGTGCAGAATGAAAGTTCGAAATTGTTGCTCCAAAAACTTGGTTTTAATAATGTAAAAATCTCTGGCGACACCCGTTTTGACCGAGTAGTTTCTATTTTGGAAAGAGACAATTCGCTTGATTTTATCAAAGAATTTAAAAACAATACAACCACTATTGTGATTGGAAGTTCCTGGCCAAAAGATGAATATTTGCTCGTAAACTATATCAATCAGACTACTGAAAAAGTAAAATTTATTATTGCACCACACAATATTAAAGCGGAACAAATTCAGGAATTGAAAAACTCAATTTCTAAGAGAGTGATTTTATTTTCAGAAAAAGAGAATATCGATTTATCAGATTACGATGTTTTAATCGTTGACACCATCGGAATATTGACCAAAATCTACAGCTATGCTGATATTGCCTATGTTGGCGGTGGTTTTGGAAATCCAGGTGTTCATAATATTTTGGAACCGGCTACTTTTGGAATTCCGATTATTGTGGGTCCAAATTTTTCTCATTTTGCCGAAGCTGTTGCTTTGGTTCATCAGCAAGGCTGCGTTTCTATTGCTAACCAAAACGAACTAAATGATGCTTTTTCAAACTTGATTTCCAACGAAGACATTCGACACGAAAAAGGGCATATATGTTCGACATTTGTTCAAATGAATAAAGGCGCGACAGATGTTATTCTGAAACACATCTGTAACAAATAATACAAACAACAAACTCACTTCTATCAATAATTTACATTATGAAATATTTAAAGCTACTACTTTTATTCCTTTTCGTCCAAGTTTCCGCGCAGCAAGGTGGCATGTGGATTCCTTCTCTTTTAAAAGGAATGAACGAAGATGAAATGAAGAACCTTGGTATGAAAATTACTGCCGAGCAGATTTATTCAATCAATAAATCAAGTATAAAAGACGGTGTTCCGCAATTTGACAAAAAATGTACTGCCGAAGTCATCTCTGATAAAGGGTTGATTTTAACCAATCATCACTGTGGTTATGATGCCATTCAGAATCATTCTACTGTTGAGCATGATTATTTAGCTGATGGTTTTTGGGCATACAAAATGGAAGATGAATTACTAAACAAAGGCATGGTGGTTTCTTTTGTTGTTCGAATTGATGATGTGACTTCAAAAGTTTTGGCCGGTGTTGCCGCGATTGAATCGGAAGTTGACAAACAGAAAAAAATTCAGGAAAACATTGCTACGCTTACCAAAACGCTACCAAAAGAAAGCTGGGAAGAAAATGTTATTAAAACATTTTACAACGGGAATCAATATTTGCTTTTTGTAACCGAAACATTTAAAGATATAAGGTTGGTTGGTGCGCCACCCAGTTCGATTGGAAAATTTGCCGATGTAACTGATAATTGGGTTTGGCCAAGACATACAGGCGATTTTTCGCTGTTCAGAATTTATGCCGATAAAAACAATCGCCCTGCGGAATATTCTCCGCAAAATGTTCCCTACAAACCAAAATATTATTTCCCGATTTCTATTAAAGGATTAAAAGAAAATGATTTTACTATGGTTTTGGGGTATCCCGGAACAACTCACGAATACTTACCTTCATTTGCCGTTGAACAAATCGTAAACACATCTAATCCGGCTAAAATTGAAATCCGTGATACTACTCTGAAAGTTCTAAATGAATTTATGCGAAAGGATAAAGCGATTAAAATTCAATATGCTTCAAAAAATCAAACTATTGCAAACGCCTGGAAAAAATGGCAAGGAGAAATCAAAGGATTGAAAAAATCTAATGCAGTTGGAGCAAAACAAAATTTTGAAAAGCAATTCCAAAAGAAAGTTATCGAAGCAGGGAAAGAAGCCGAATACGGGAATTTGATTCCCGATTTTGAAAAAAATTATACTCAAATCAAAGACTTTTCTTTGGCTCGTGATTATTTTAATGAAATTGTGGTTACTAATGCTGAAATTCTCTCTGTTGCTTATAAATTATATCAATTAGAACAATTGTACAACACCAAAGGTGAGCAGGCATTTAACGACAGAAGAACTAATTTAATCAATGGTTGGGGAGAATTTTACAGCGAATTCAATCCAAAAGTTAATCAGGAAGTTTTTAAACAGTTACTTGATATTTACAGTAAAAAATATCCAAAACAATTTCTACCAAGTTCTTTAGAAAATGCAAATGCTGAAAATATAGCCAACGAAGTTTTTACAAAATCGCAATTGGTAAGCTATGATAAAGTCAAAGAATTATTAACAGGCGATTCGAAAACTGTTTTAGAAAAACTGAATAATGATGAAGGATATAAAGTTGGTAAAACTATTATTGATGCACATATAAAAAATGTTGCTCCAAAATATGACGAAATAAATTTAAGAAATACAGCAGCACAAAGAACCTATATGAAAGGCATTTTAGAGTTATTCCCAAAAAACAGAAATTTTCCTGATGCTAATAGCACACTACGTGTAACCTATGGGAAAATTAAAGGTTACAAACCAAGTGACGCAGTTTTTTACGAGCCTTTCTCCTATCTAGATGGTGTCATTGAAAAATATATCCCAGGCGATTATGAATTTGATGCACCAAAAAAATTAATTGATTTATACAATGCCAAAGATTATGGCGTTTATGGCGTAAATGGTAAAATGCCTTTGGATTTTATAGCCACAAACCACACTACAGGTGGAAATTCAGGAAGTCCGGCACTTGATGCCGACGGAAATCTAATTGGTTTGAATTTTGATAGGGTTTGGGAAGGAACGATGAGCGATATTTATTATTCTCCTGAAATATGTAGGAATATAATGGTTGATATTCGTTATGTTTTGTTCATCATTGATAAATTTGCAGGCGCTGATAATCTGATTAAAGAGCTAAAAATCATTGCTCCAGGAAAGAAAAAGTAATTTTTTTAACATTAATTTAAGTTTTGGCACGATTCTTGTTAAACAAAAGCCGAAGTAAAATATGGGTTTTTTAAAAAAAATTAAAAATTTATTTTAACCTATTAAAAAATTTATATCTTTGCCTCGAATTAATAATTAACCTTTTATATTAAGTAAGATGAAAAAAGTATTTTTAAGTTTAGCTGTTATTGCTGCATTAACTGTAGTATCTTGTAAGCAAGCTGATGCTGCTGCTACTGAAGCTGTTGACACAACTGCTGTTGAGGCTGTTGACACAACTGCTGCTCCTGCTGCTGACACAACTGCTGTTGACACAACTGCTGCTGCTGCTCCAGCTGAGGCTGCTCCAGCTGAAAAAAAATAATTAAATAACTAATTATTTTTAAAGATTTAAAGCCACGCTAAGCGTGGCTTTCTTATTTTATATACATTCCAAATTTATTTTGTAAACCATATAAACAAAAAAGCTTCAAACATAGTTTGAAGCTTTTTGTACTCAAGGCGGGACTTGAACCCGCACGAACATTGCTGTTCACTGGATTTTAAGTCCAGCGTGTCTACCAATTTCACCACTCGAGCATTATTTGGTAATTGAGCGAAAAACGGGGCTCGAACCCGCGACCTCGACCTTGGCAAGGTCGCGCTCTACCAACTGAGCTATTTTCGCATTCGCATTAATTCTTAGAACGGCAATACTTATGCTGTATTGCGGATGCAAATGTAATATTAAAAATGAATAATACAAACGTTTTTTTTGAAAAAAACTTTGTCAAACTCTAACCAATTGATAAACACAATTCAGTAACAGCATTTATTTTTTCTGCAGCATTCTTTTTAATTCATTTAGTTTCATCAATGCTTCGATTGGCGTCAATGTATTGATATCTAAACCAACTATATCTTCTCGTATTTCTTCTAACAACGGATCATCAAGATTAAAAATATTCAGTTGCATTTCGTCCTTAGCTTTAACTCCACCTAATGCATCGCTCGAATGATTTTTTTCTAATTTCTTCAGAAGCTTCTGTGCTTTTTGTATTACTGTCTGAGGCATTCCCGCCATTTTTGCTACATGAATACCAAAACTGTGAGCGCTTCCGCCGGTAACTAACTTTCGTATAAAAAGAACCGTATCTTTTAATTCTTTTACCGAAACATTATAATTTTTAATTCTCGGCAACAACTCACTCATTTCATTCAATTCGTGATAATGAGTAGCAAATAACGTCTTGGCTCTAGCCGGATTTTCATGTAGAAATTCAGCAATCGCCCACGCAATTGAAATTCCATCGTATGTGCTGGTTCCGCGACCAATCTCATCCAACAAAACCAAACTTCTGTCTGAAATGTTATTCAGAATCGAAGCGGTTTCATTCATCTCAACCATAAAAGTAGATTCGCCCATCGAAATGTTATCACTTGCTCCTACTCGAGTGAAAATTTTATCTACAATTCCCATTCTGACTTTTTCTGCCGGAACAAAACTTCCCATCTGCGCTAATAAAACTATTAAAGCCGTTTGCCTCAAAATTGCTGACTTCCCCGACATGTTTGGTCCGGTAATCATTATAATTTGTTGCGATTCTCTATCTAAGAAAACATCATTCGGAACATATGGAACTCCAACAGGCAACTGCTTTTCAATAACCGGATGGCGACCATTGGTGATTTCCAAATCAAAGGATTCGTCCAGAATTGGGCATACATAATCGTTTTCTATAGCCAATTGCGCGAAAGAAATCAGACAATCGAGCTGTCCTATTAGATTTGCATTTAACTGAACTTGTTTAATATAAGTCGCAATCCAACTCACTAATTGTTCGAAGAGTTGACTTTCTATTTGATGAATTTTTTCTTCGGCTCCAAGGATTTTGGTTTCATATTCTTTTAATTCTTCGGTAATATAACGTTCGGCATTTACTAAAGTCTGCTTTCTAATCCATTCCGTCGGAACTTTATCTTTATGTGTATTTCGAACTTCTATATAATAGCCGAAAACATTATTAAAAGAAATCTTCAGAGATGAAATACCTGTTGCTTCCGATTCCCGCTTTTCAATGCCTTCCAGATATTCTTTCCCTGAAAAGGCAATACTTCTCAATTCATCTAATTCGGGATGAACGCCACTTGCAATAGCATTCCCTTTGGCAATAGCTACCGGCGCATCTTGATTTAAAGTGGTTCTTATCTTTTCGCGAAGCAAATCACATGAATGTAAACTATCGCCAATAACCCGAACTGCTTCTTGTTTACTTTCTAACGCAATTTCTTTAATCGGAATAATAGCGTCTAATGATTCTTTTAGATAAATAACTTCTCTTGGAGAAATTTTTCCGGTTGCCACCTTAGAAATCAAACGCTCCAAGTCGGAAATTTGTTTGATTTGGTATTGCATTTTTTGAAGAATTTCTATATTTTCTTTTAAATAAGAAACAACTTTATGACGACTTCTAATCTTGTGGATGTCTTTTAAAGGCAATGCCAACCAACGCTTCAATAACCTTGATCCCATTGGCGAAAGCGTTTTATCAATCACATCCAACAGCGTAACCGCATTTTGCGAATGGCTGTGGTACAATTCTAAATTTCGAATGGTGAATCTGTCCATCCAAACATAAGCATCCTCAGCAATTCTTTGAATATTGGTGATGTGCTGCACTTTATTATGCTGCGTTTCCGATAAATAAAACAGAATCGCTCCTGAAGCTATAATTCCATCAAGCAACTCATCGATTCCAAAACCTTTTAGCGAATTGGTTTGAAAATGATTGTTTAAGGTTTCAAAAGCGTAATCTTCTTTATAAACCCAATCTTCGAGATAAAAAACATTGAACCTTTCTCCGAATAGTTCTTTGAATTGGTTTCGGTTGTTTTTTTGAATTAAAATCTCACTCGGGCTAAAATTCTGCAACAGCTTATCAATATATTCTTCATTGCCTTGTGCAGTCAAAAATTCGCCTGTAGAAACGTCAAGAAAAGAAACGCCTAATTGCTTTTTACCGAAATAAACCGAAGCCAAAAAATTATTAGATTTTGATTGTAAAACCTCATCGTTCATTGAAACTCCAGGCGTAATCAACTCTGTTACGCCACGTTTAACAATTGTTTTGGTCATTTTTGGATCTTCGAGTTGGTCACAAATCGCTACCCGAAGTCCGGCTTTTACCAATTTTGGCAAATAAGTATTTAAAGAATGATGTGGAAAACCCGCCAAAGCTGTTTCGGTTTCGGAACCTGCACCACGCTTGGTTAAAACAATTCCAAGGATTTTGGAAGCCCGAATGGCATCTTCTCCAAAGGTTTCGTAAAAATCGCCAACTCTAAACAACAAACACGCATCGGGATACTTTCTTTTTATCTCGTTGTATTGCTTCATTAAAGGAGTCTCTTTTGTCGAAGTTTCTTTGGCTGCCAATGGTTTCAGAATTAATTTTTCGTGAAAGCGAATTTAAATATTTTAGAATGATTTAGTCCTCCTAAAAAAAATTAATTTAACCTTAAGACAAAAAAAAGAGAGGCATTCTAAATTTACAATACATTTGTCACAGAAACTTAAATACTATATAAAATGAAAAGAATTATTTTATTAGCTGCAATTACTGTTTTTGGTGTTGCAACTAGCAATGCTCAAACCGCAAAAAAAGCTACTACTAAGAAAGCTGATGCTCCAGCTAAAGTTGAAACTCCAAAAGTTGACGGAGCCGGAATGCTTTTCGAAAACGAAACTATCGATTACGGAACAATTCCACACAACTCTGACGGGAAAAGAGAGTTTGTATTTGTTAACAACGGAAACAAACCTTTAAAAATAGAAAGCACCCAAGGTTCTTGTGGTTGTACCGTTCCTTCTAAACCTGAAGGCGATATCGCTCCAGGTGCAAAAGGAGTTATTGGTGTAAAATATGCGACTGACAGAGTTGGTCCATTTACAAAAACGGTAACTATAAAATCAAATGCTGCCGGACAAGAAACTAAAGTAGTTACTATCAAAGGAACTGTTTTACCAGATGCTCCAGCTGATAGCGCTCCAACAAAAAGCTAATTTTACTTAATTATAATTCAGGAAAGTCTCGATAATCTCGGGACTTTTTTTTTGAATATCTTTACCGCTCGAAACCGAAAGTCAAATGCTCTAAAATAAAAAAGATGCGCAAACTTGAAAATAAAGAACTGGAAAGAAAATCAATCGAAGACTTCAAAGATGCCAAGAAAACACCAATCATAATTGTATTGGATGACATCCGAAGTCTGCACAATATTGGTTCTGTATTTCGAACTGCCGATGCCTTCTTAATCGAGAAAATATATTTATGCGGAATAACGGCAATTCCACCCAACAAAGAGATTCACAAGACCGCACTTGGCGCGACAGAAACAGTTACCTGGGAATATCAGGAAAATGTTTTGGCCGTAATTGAAAATTTGAAAAAAGAAAATGTTTCCGTTTTTGCCATCGAACAAGTGGAAAATGCCATCTTTCTTCAGGATTTTAAAGTAGATAAAACCAAAAAATACGCTTTGGTTTTTGGTAATGAAGTATTTGGTGTTGCTCAAAAAGCAATAGAACTTTGCGACGGAACGATTGAAATTCCGCAGTTAGGAACTAAACATTCATTAAATATTTCGGTTAGTACCGGAATTGTGGTGTGGGACTTGTTTCAGAAAATGAATTATTAACCCGAAATCTTATTCTGAATTTCGTTTAAAATAAAAACATAATCTTCCTGATTATTTTGAAAATCTCTATTGGTCACATCAATAATCAACACATTTAAATCGGTTTGCGATTTGATATAATCCAAATAACCATTGTTGATTTTTTCTAAATATTCCGCCGGAATTTCCTGCTCGTAGCTTCTACCTCTTTCTCGGATATTTGCCAAAAGTCGTTCGGTGCTTTGATACAAATAAATATACAAATCAGGTTTTGGCATTTCTTTATAGATGATGTCAAACATGGTTTTATACAAACGAAACTCATCTTCGGCAAGCGTAACTTTAGCAAAAATTAACGATTTAAAAATATGATAATCGGCAACGATGAAATCCTTAAACAAATCAAATTGTGCTAAATCATCCGAAATTTGCTGATATCTATCGGCCAAAAAAGACATTTCCAACGGAAAAGCATAACGGTTTTGGTCTTCATAGAATTTCGGCAAAAAAGGATTATCCGCGAAACGTTCTAAAACAGATTTAGCATTAAAATCTTCCGCTAATTTGTTTGTCAACGTCGTTTTTCCGGCACCAATATTTCCTTCAATAGCGATGTAATTAAAATGGTCGAGTTTTAATTTTGAAATTGGAATTTCCAGATTCTGAATGACTTTACAATTGCTTTTATCTTCCGAAAGTACTAGCAATTCATGCAAATATTTTTGTAAAATGGGATGACGCCAGTCTAAATGTAAATCCTGCATTGGCAACAACACAAACAAACGGTTTTGCATTTCCGGATGTGGCACTTTTAGTTTCTCGGAAGCAATGATTTCCTCATCAAAAGCGATGACATCAATATCGATAATTCGCGCCTGATAACCTTCGACATCTTCACGAACTCTTCCTAAAGCTTCTTCGAGCAAAAGACATTCTTCCAAAATCTGATGCGCCGATTTATGTGTATTCATAATCACAGCACAATTGTAGAATTTTTCACTTTCAAAACCCCAAGCAGGCGTTTCATAAAGCTTGGAAACTCTAATAATTGTTCCAATTTCATTATGCAAATTATCAATGCAACGCACAATGTTTTCGAGACGATTGCCTTGATTGCTACCTAACGATAAAATGACTTGATGCTGCTTTTTCATGGAAGCACAAATTAACTAAAACTATTTTAGAATAACGTCAAAAAATAGCCGACTGTTAATAACAATTTCTCAACAATTGCCTTTTGATAAAATCATAAAACTTCCATAAATAGTAACCGTTTTATAAGCAAAAGGCTTTATTTTTGTTAAGTAAATGCGTAACTAAATCTATCATACCATGTTAAAGAAAATTTTAAAAATTGTTGGAATTGTTTTGTTGTTGTTAGTGATTTCGGCTTTCGCAATTCCGTATTTCTTTAAAGACCAAATCAAAGCTAAAATTTTATCGTCAATCAATGAAAAAGTCGATGCTAAAGTAGCTTTCGCCGATGCCGATTTGAGTTTGTTCAGAAATTTTCCTAATGCAAGTGTTTCGATAGAAAAATTATCCATCATCAACAAAGCCCCTTTTGAAGGCGATACTTTAGTTTCTTTTGAAGAATTAAACCTGAAGATGTCTATCAAAGAGTTATTCAATGATGATAACGAACCTATGAATATTGATGGAATCTCATCCAAAAACGGACTGATAAACATCATCTTTAACAAAGACGGAATTGGCAATTATGACATTGCTTTAAAAGATAAAGACAAAGCCGACAATGAAAAAAGCAAACCGCTTTCATTAAAAATAAAAGAATATTCGGTTGAGAATTTCAAATTCAAATATTATGATGAAAAGTCGAAAATCAAAATGGTTTTAGACAGCATCAATCATGAAGGAACAGGTGATTTTGCTTCATCAAAATTGGATTTGGTGACCAAAACTACGACCAAAGTTTCGCTCGATATGGACAAAGTGAATTATATGAAAAACGTTGCCGTTTCTCTTGATGCGATACTCGGAATTGACTTGGATAACAGCAAATATACTTTCAAAGAGAACAAAGCTAAAATCAATGAATTGCCTTTAGAATTCGATGGTTTCATTCAATTGGTTGATGCCGGACAACAATATGATTTGAAATTTAAGACACCAACTTCTTCATTCAAAAATTTCTTGGGATTAATTCCGGCGCAATATTCGAGCAATTTAAAAGATGTGAAAACCAGTGGCGATTTTACGGTTGCCGGATTTGCCAAAGGTTTGTATTCTGATAAATCAGTCCCAAAATTCAATATCGAAATTGCTTCCAATAATGCTTCTTTTCAATATCCGAATTTGCCAAAATCGGTTAAGAATATCATCATCGATACCAAAATTATCAATGAAACAGGTATTATGAATGACACTTATGTGAATTTGGATAAGCTTTCTTTCCAAATCGACCAAGATGTTTTCAATGCTAAAGCGAATATTAAAAATGTTGCCGAAAATGCTTTGGTGAATGCTGCTTTGAAAGGAACGATTAATTTGGGAAATGTTTCTAAAGCATATCCAATTAAATTAGAGAAACCATTAAGCGGAATTTTAAAAGCTGATGTTACTACCGAATTCGATATGCAATCTGTTGAAAAAAGCGATTATGCGCGAATCAGAAATGCCGGAACAATCGATTTGACCGGATTCAATTATACCGATGAAAATGGAAAAACCATGAAGATTAGTAGGGCTTTGGTTTCCTTTGACCCAAGTCGGGTGAATCTTAAACAATTCAATGCTACAACCGGAAAAACAGATTTAGCGGTGAATGGTGTGTTGGAAAATTTCTATGGCTTTGTATTTAAAAATCAGGAATTGAAAGGAAACTTTAATCTGAATTCAAATCAATTGGCGGTAAGTGACTTTATGACTTCGGAAGCTGACGCCAAAAAAGAAGCCAAAGCTCAGGAAGCAATGAAAATACCGGCGTTTCTAAATTGTTCATTAACAGCAAAAGCCAACACGGTTCTGTATGATAATTTAGTTTTGAAAAATGTTTCCGGAAAAATAATTATCAAAGACCAAAAAGCAACTTTGGAAAATGGTAAAACCGATATTTTTGGCGGTGCCATTACATTCAATGGCGATGTTTCGACCAAAGAAAAAGTTTCAAAATTCAATATGGATTTAGGGTTGAATGGTGTTGACATTGCGCAAACTTTCACCCAATTGGAAATGATGAAAAAAATTGCGCCTATTGCCGGAATCATTAACGGAAAACTAAATTCAAAAATCAAGCTTTCCGGAAATTTGAAGGACAAAGAAATGACGCCTGATTTAAAAAGCATCACAGGAGATTTACTTGGTCAATTGCTTTCCACAACAGTAAATTCAAACAATTCAACTTTGTTAACCGCTTTGGATGACAAGCTGGGTTTTGTAGATTTAAAAAAATTAAATCTTAATGATTTGAAAGCTGCATTAACTTTTAAAGACGGGAAAGTAAACGTAAAACCATTCGATATCAAATACCAAGACATAAAAGCCACAGTTGGCGGATCACACGGTTTCGATCAATTGATGAACTACAATGTGAAATTGGATGTTCCGGCTAAATATTTGGGAACAGAAATCAATAATTTAATTGGGAAATTAACGCCGGCTGACGCAAAAAAGTTTGAAACGATTCCTATAAATGCTATTCTTAGCGGTAACTTTAAAAATCCAAATATTACTACTGATGTCAAACAAGCTACCACCACTTTGGTTACTAACTTGGTAAAACAACAAAAAGACAAACTGATTCAACAAGGAACTTCAGCACTTAGTACTATGATCCAGAACAACACGAAACCTAAGGATACTTCGAAAACGGCCACGCCAAAACCAGATGTAAAAACACAGGCAACAGATTTACTCAACGGCTTGTTGAATAAAAAGAAAAAAGCAGCACCAAAACCTGCTGAGACAACGCCAACGACTACAAAATAAAAAAGAAACCCTTTCGCTTGAAAGGGTTTTTATTTAAATAGCAATTTTCACAACATAACCTTCAAAAGTCCGGACGTTAAAAACCGTTCCGTCTTCAAACATCAAATATTGTCCTTTGATACCGGTTAATTTCCCTGAGAAGCTTGGTGATTTATCTAAATTCAGGCTGTTGACTTTAGTTGGAAATTGCAAAACTGGATAATGCAATTCATATAAATTCCCCTTTTCGGGATAATAAAACTCCTGAACTTCTTTTGGAATTAAATATTTTAATGAGGCTTTTTCTTTGAGTAAATCAACTTGTGGAACTTCGTTTTTCAACATTTTTTGCCAGTTGGTTTTGTCTGAATAATGATTCTTTAAAGCTACTTCGGTAATTCCGGCTAAATATCTATTCGGAACTTCTACAATTGGAATCGCCTGAACTGCGCCTTGATCTATCCAACGAGTTGGCACTTGAGTTTGCCGGGTAACCCCAACTTTCACTTCGCTCGACAGTGCCAAATACACAATATGTGGTTGCAGCTGCACTTTTTTTTCGTACTCCAAATCGCGGTCTTCTATGTCTAAATGCGCCGTGCTTAATTCGGGTTTCATAATCCAATCGCCTGCAGCTGCTGAACTCATAAAACAATCATAACAAAATCCCTGACGGAAAATCTTTTTCTTTTTGCCGCAATTCAAACATTGGTAACCAACGAAATCTATTTCCATCGATTTTCCCAGCAACTGATTCAAACTCAAAAAACTATTCTCAAAAACCAGATAATACTGAATCGGATTCGAGAATTCGGTTTGCATTTTGGTTAATACGCCTTCGTAAGTCATGGTTTATTCTTAAGATTATTTTCTATATTTGGTAAAGTTATACATCATAAATCAAATATGCCAATACCATTAATAAATTCTATTGCTTCCTGGGTTTTGAAACAACGCATTCATCAGATTGAGTTGTTTCTGAAATATCCGCATGAAGTTCAGGAAGAACTAATGATGAACTTAATTCGTTCATCGGAAGAAACGGTTTTTGGGCATAAATATGATTTTGGAAGTATCAAATCCTATCAGACTTTTGCCGAAAGAGTTCCGGTTTCGACTTATGAAGACTTGGAACCTATGATAGAACTTACCCGAAAAGGTGCACAAAATGTTTTTTGGAACACACCAATAAAATGGTTTGCCAAATCGAGTGGAACAACTAATGCAAAAAGTAAATTTATTCCCGTAAGTAATGAAGCTTTAGAAGATTGTCATTACAAAGGCAGCAAGGATTTGTTGTGTATGTATTTGAACAATAATGAAAACTCCGAAATGTTTTTGGGTAAAAGTTTGCGTCTTGGAGGAAGTTCAAAGATTTATGAAAACAACAATACCTATTTTGGCGATTTATCCGCAATCCTTATTGAAAATATGCCTATTTGGGCGGAATTCAGTAGTACACCGAGCAGTAAAATTTCTTTAATGAGTGAATGGGAATCTAAGCTTACCGCGATTATCAACGAAACTAAAAACGAAAACGTAACCAGTTTTGCGGGTGTACCTTCATGGATGTTGGTTTTGCTTAACAGAATCATGACCGAAACCGGGAAAGATAATTTAATGGAATTGTGGCCAAATTTGGAAGTTTATTTTCATGGCGGCGTGAGTTTTGAACCGTACAGAGAACAATATAAAAAGATACTTCCTCGAAATAATTTCAAATACTACGAAATATATAATGCATCTGAAGGATTTTTTGCGATTCAGGACTTGAATTATTCCAACGATTTGCTGTTGATGTTGGATTATGGCATTTTCTACGAATTCATTCCGATGGATACTTTTGGCACCGAAAATCAAAAAGTAATTCGACTTTCAGATGTAGAATTATTTAAGAATTATGCCATTGTGATTACAACTAATGCCGGGCTTTGGCGCTATTTGATTGGTGATACCGTTCGGTTTACTTCTTTGTCACCATATCGAATTCGGGTTTCAGGAAGAACTAAACATCATATCAACGTTTTTGGCGAAGAATTAATGGTTGAAAATACCGATATGGCTTTATCTAAAACCTGTTCTGCTTTGAATTGTGAAGTGAAAGATTATACTGTTGCCCCTATTTTTATGAAAATAAAGGAAAAAGGTGCACACGAATGGATGATTGAATTTAAAAAACATCCGGAAGACATCAAACTTTTCGAAAAAACATTAGATGAAAATTTGCAGTCATTAAACTCTGATTATGAAGCCAAGCGTTACAACAACATGACACTAAATTCTTTAGTCATTAATGTTGCCCGGGAAAATTTATTTTACGACTGGCTTAAAGAAAACAACAAACTCGGCGGACAACACAAAATCCCCAGACTTTCTAACGAAAGAGATTATTTGGAACAGTTGAAAAGCATGCAGGTCATAGAAAATTCCAAATAGAAAATTCCAAATTACAAAATGAAAAAAATTCTTTTCATACTATTTCTGATGGCTTTCCTAACGTCATGCGGACCAAAAAGATTAAGATGCGGACCAGGACGCTGTTCTATTGAAACAACCAAAACAAACTCCACTGTAAATAATATTTGCTAAAATTTCATTCGATGTGTAACATTTGCTTGGGATAGAAGTCTTACTGACACCCGAGGCGCAGCCGAACTGTTTGGAGCGTAGCGGAGAAAATCATCATCAATCAAAATCAATCACAAATGAAATCAATCATTATGGCTGTGCTATTAATGGCAGCAACTGGTGCTTTTGCACAAGAAAAACCGGCAGAAAGTCCGGAAACCTCAAAGACTACCACAACAGAAAAATCAAATGAACTCTCGGAAGTTACTGTCTATGGAAACAAGAAACAGTACATCAAAGTCGAGTCAGACAAAACCACCATTAACGTTAGGGACAACTCGATGCTTAACAGCGGCAGTAGTTTAGAAGCGGTAAAAAAAATTCCCGGTGTTATAACATCGCCATCCGGAAGTATTACACTCAACAGCAAAGGCGTGAACATATATATTGATGGCACACCAACTACACTTAGCGGCACCGATTTACAAAATTATCTGGCTACATTGCCGGCAAATGCCATTGAGAAAATCGAATTAATTTATAATCCGGGAGCTTCTTTTGATGCCAATGCAAGTGGTTCTATCATCAATATTATTACCAGCACCAAGAGAAAAAAAGGGATTAACGCCAGTTTTAACATCAATTATAATTTTAATGAATATCAAAAACCAAGTCCACAGATTTTGCTGAACGGAAAGACAAAAAATTTGAGTTGGCAAACTATGATTGGCTACAATTATATTGACAGTGAAAGTTTGAACATAACAGATCAAATCTTTACTTCTTTTACTCCAAACGAGCATCTTTATCAAAAAAACCTGGCCAAGTTTACCAATAGAAATTTTTATTTCAGAACGGGAACGAATTATAAGCTGAATGAAAAATCGAATTTATTGTTCAACTATAATCTGAATATGGCGAATGACCGAATTACCAACGAAGCCACAACTACCGGAACCGGAATTGATTTTTCGAACTTTGGTTATGCCAAAAACAAAAACAACAATCACGAGTTGAGTTTACAGTACAAAACCAAGTTGGACACTATCGGAAGAACACTTGACATAACAGCATTCAGTAATTTTTTTGATAAAACACCAACTACAATTTCTAATGGTCTAAGCAATGGTGACGCTACATATTATAATGGTAAAGCAGATTTCGGACTGTCTAATTATTATTTGAAATACGACTTTGCGATTCCGTTTAACAAAATCAATTTCTCTTTGAATACAGGTGGAAAATACAATACTATTAGAGTAACTGATAACGGAATTTACAATTTGAATTCGGCATCTAATTCGGTTATCGATTTTGATTATACCGAAAATAATTTGGCTTTTTATGTTGAAGCCAGACAAAAAATCAAGAAGTTTAACTTCACAGCCGGTCTTCGTTTTGAGGATTATAAAGTTGACCGAACGGCGGTGCAAAATAGTACTGAAACCAAAATCAATTTCAAAAACACCAACTTTTTCCCAAATTTGAGTGCGCTTTATGAAATGAATGAAAATGTAAATTTTTCAGCTTCGTATTCCAAAAAAATCCGACAAGCTGATTACAATACGTTAGACCCAAATAATTTTGCGAATTTTGATCAATACAATACTTCAGAAGGAAATCCGTTTTTAAAGCCAATGTTTTTTGACAATTTTGAGTTTAAAATGACTGCTTTTCAGTTTTTGAGTTTGGGTGGAAATTATACGATTGCCAAAGACAAAAACTTCTTCATATTCAATGCTGAACCCGGAGAATTGGTGAGTACATCAACTTTTCAACAGTTTGATGAAGTAAAGACTTTGAGTTTGTTTGCTTCAATTCCGTTGCCATTGGATTATTTCCTTAAAGGAAAAGCTGAATTCGAAAAAAGGATGAATAATATGGAGAAAATGAATTACATCTTTTTCAATTTCAATTACATCAAAGTGCAAACTGAAGGTTATGATTTTTCGTTTAAAAACAAGCCCATCTTTAATTATGCTGCGGAAGCACAATTCATTTTACCTTGGAACATCAAGAATAATATGTCTTACTTTATTTTACCAAAAGGAACTTGGGAAATCTACAATATTACCAAACCAATTCAACAGTTTGACATCACATTCAGCAGAGAGTTTATGAATAAAAATCTGAAAATAGGATTGCATTGTTTTGATGTTTTCAATGCCAATGAAGTGAACGCTACAATTTCGTCAACTAATCTGCAAACGCAATTCTATCAAAAACAAGATTCTAGAACCTTTAGGATTTCGTTGGTTTATAACTTTGGAAACTTAAGTTTGAAGAAAGACAACACCAACATCGACGTTGACAAAATCAATTCTGGTGGCGGTTTAGTAAGATAAACTTATTAAAACAAAAAATCCCTCAATTGAGGGATTTTTTTATGAAGCTATTTCTAATCTTTTCAGAAGATTTTTGGTTAATGCGTCTCGTGTATAATCAACATCAATGTGTAATTGCTTTTCGTCCGAGCTAGGCAATTCATACATCGCATCGGTTAAAATGGCTTCACAAAGTGAGCGTAAACCTCTTGCTCCTAATTTGTATTCCAAAGCTTTGTCAACTATATAATCCAAGGCATTGTCATCTATGGTGAATTTAACTTCATCCATAGCGAACAATTTTTGATATTGCTTGATTAAGGCATTTTTTGGTTCGGTTAAAATAGCACGAAGCGTTGCTCTGTCTAAAGGATCCATGTGTGTTAGTACCGGAAGTCTTCCTATAATTTCCGGAATTAATCCAAAATCTTTGATGTCTTTTGGGATAATATATTGCAACAGATTGTCTTTGTCGATACTGTCAAGATTTCTTGAAGTGGTGTAACCAACGGCTGTTCTATTCAATCGTTTAGAAATAATTCTTTCTATGCCATCAAAAGCACCACCGGCAATAAACAAAATGTCTTTGGTATTGACTTCAATAAATTTTTGATCCGGATGTTTTCTTCCTCCTTTTGGCGGAACATTTACTACCGTTCCTTCCAATAATTTCAGCAAAGCCTGTTGCACACCTTCACCTGAAACATCTCGGGTAATTGATGGATTGTCGCTTTTACGTGCAATTTTATCAATCTCGTCAATGAAGACTATTCCTCTTTCGGCTTTTGCCAAATCATAATCGGCTGCTTGCAATAATCGGGTTAAGATGCTTTCTACATCTTCTCCAACATAACCAGCTTCAGTTAAAACCGTTGCATCAACAATGGCTAATGGAACTTCGAGCATTCGTGCAATAGTTTTTGCTACCAATGTTTTTCCGGTTCCGGTTTGGCCAACCATGATGATGTTAGACTTTTCGATTTCAACATCTTCTTCGTGTTGCAATTGCATCAATCTTTTGTAGTGATTGTAAACCGCAACCGACATTACTTTTTTGGTTTGCTCCTGTCCAATAACGTATTGGTCTAAGAACGTACGGATTTCTTTTGGCTTTTTTAAAATCAAATCGGTAGCCGATTTTAAAGCCGCACCGCCTGATTTTAATTCTTCTAAAACTATTCCGTGAGCCTGTTCAATACACCTATCGCAAACGTGCGCATTTATTCCGGCTATCAATAAATTGGTTTCCGGTTTTTTCCTTCCGCAAAAAGAACATTCTAAAACTTGTTTTGCCATTTTTATTAGTTAGCAGTCGCAGTCGTAGTCGCAGTCACTTTACTGTGAACTGAGACTGTAAACTGTAAACTGAATTATCTTCTTAAAACTTCATCAATCATTCCGTATTCTTTGGCTTCGTCAGCAATCATCCAATAATCACGTTCTGAATCTTTGTGCACTTTATCAAATGTTTGTCCTGAATGATGTGAAATGATTTGGTATAACTCATCTTTAAGTTTCAACATTTCTTTTAAGTTGATTTCCATATCGGTTGCAACACCTTGTGCACCACCAGAAGGTTGGTGAATCATTACTCTTGAATGTGGTAAAGCTGAACGTTTTCCTGCTGCTCCGGCACATAATAAAACCGCTCCCATTGAAGCTGCCATTCCGGTACAAATTGTTGCTACGTCTGGTTTGATGTATTGCATGGTATCATAAATTCCAAGTCCTGCATAAACGCTTCCACCTGGAGAATTGATGTATATTTGGATGTCTTTTGAAGCATCAACGCTTTCCAAAAACAACAACTGTGCTTGGATGATGTTGGCCATATAATCGTCAACTCCGGTTCCCATAAAGATGATTCTGTCCATCATCAAGCGTGAGAAAACGTCTAGCTGTGAGACATTCAATTGGCGTTCTTCAATAATATAAGGTGTCATACTACCTACGATTTTATCGTAATATAAACTGTTTACGCCATGTTTTTTGGTAGCAAATTTTTTAAATTCTTTTCCGTAGTCCATTTAGTTATGAATTATGAGTTATAAGTTATGAATTGTATTTTAGTCAAAGTTCGTGCCTTGTTTATAAGATGACATTGTGTCTGAAACCTAATGCCCTAGCCCGGATAGTAGCGGCATCCTTTTTCTTTTTTTAAAGAAAAAGATATAGCGAATAGCCGGATTAGCTTCAAAAGATTCTGAAACAAGTTCAGAATAAAAAAGCGCCAAATTACTTTGACGCTCAAATATAATAATTATTAGATAATCTTAGTGTTTTAATTCACCATACATTGCTTTGATGAACTCGTCATAAGAAACCTCTTTTGACTTTGCTTTTACCTTGTCTTTGAACAAGTTTAGCATTTTTTCGTTCATTACCTGCTCTGACAGACGTTTTACTTCGTCCTGGTTTGACATTACACGTGCTACAATTCCCTGAACATCTTCATCGGTTGGATTCATTTGTCCGAACTGCGCCATTTGTTTTTTGATAACATTTGAAGTGTAGTCTTTTAACTCTTCGAAAGTAATTTGCAGATTGTTTTCGGCCATTACTTTTCCTTCGATTAGTTGGTAACGCAATCCGTTTTCAGATTTTGTGTATTCTTCTTCTGCTTGTTCAGCCGAAAGTGGATTTTCACCTGCTGATTGTATCCATTTTTTTAGGAATGAAGACGGCAAATCAAATTTGGTGTTAGCAATTAAAAACTCGGTCACATCGTTTAAGAATTTTTGATCTGCCTGTTGTTTGAATTGTTGTTCAGCATCTTCTTTGATTTTTGCTTTTAGTTCAGCTACCGAAGTGATTACTTTTGGCCCGAATAATTTATCGAATAATTCCTGATCTAAATTTGCTAATTCGTGACCAACTACTTCGTCGATTGTGAAAGTTACTTCGATATCTAAACCGTGAACGTCATCGTGACCAACGGCCAAAACGTCCATTAGTTTGTGATCATCATCGAATAAGCCTTTTGTTTTTAAAGTCACAACATCGCCAACTTTTTTACCGATGAAACTTTTTGCAGTTTTCTTGTCAGCGAAAGTATCTAAAGACAAAGTCGTTCTGTTGTTGATTCCTTTTTCTTCGTTACTGAAAATTCCTGAAACGTCGTTTCCTTCTTCTACAGTATCTTTTGCGATTAGTTTTCCGTATTGTTTTTGGATACGTGCCACTTGGTCATTTAGCATTTTATCGTCGGCAACGATTTTGTATTGTACCAAATCATTTTTAGCTGACAAATCAACACTGAATTCAGGTGCTAAACCCAATTCGAATTCGAATTTATAATCTTCAACATCCCAATTGAAATCTTCGGTTACTTTTGGAAGTGGATTTCCAAGGATGTCTAATTTTTCTTCTACTAAATATTTGTTTAAATTGTCTTGCAGTAATTTGTTTACTTCGTCTAACAACACCGCTTTTCCGTATTGTTTTTGGATTAAACTCATTGGCACTGCCCCTTTTCTGAAGCCAGGAATGGCTGCATTTTTACGGTAATCAGCCAATACTTTATTTACTTTTTCTGCATAATCCGATTTTGATACTTCTACAGTAACTACAGCGTTTAATGCGTCTACATTATTTCTTGTAATATTCATTTTTTATCTATACTAAAATTGGGTTGCAAAATTATAACATTTCTGCAACCCAACCAATTTTATTTTATTGATTTACATGCTATTTTTTAGCATCACCCGTGATTTGGTAAACCAATGATTGTGAAAGCGATAAAACAATGCTGAATAACATGGCTGTCCAAAACGAACTAATTGTGAAACCATCTATAAAATAGTCGCACAACAAAACCATAATCGCATTTATCACCAGCAGAAATAAGCCCAGAGTAAAAAGGGTTACCGGCAAAGTGAATAATACCAAAATTGGTTTTACAAAAAAGTTAAGTAAGCCCAAAACGATGGCAACTGTTAGGGCTGTTGTGAATTCGTCGACAATTACGCCTTTCATGATTTTAGCCAAACCCAATACTAAAAGTGCCGTGATAAGTATTCTCATTAAAAGTTTCATATTTCTATATTTATTTCTGATATGTTGTTTCGTCACGAATACACGAATGTATTCTAGAAAATTTAAATAAAAAAATATTCGTGCATTTGTGACTGCCGTTTATTTCAAAAATCTTGCCGTTTCCTCAAAAAACAATTTTGGGTTTTCGGCATGAAGCCAATGACCAACATTTGGAATTGTTGCTAATTCAATATTAGGAAAATGTTTTTTAATATCGGGCAAATCGGTATCTAAAATGTATTTTGAATTTCCGCCACGGATGAAGAGTGTTGGTTTGTCGAAATGATTTTCATCTGGCAAAGCTTCACCAATCGATTCGATTTTGGTATTAAAAACGGGTAAATTAAATCGGAAAGCGAGTTGTCCCGGTTCAACCCAATAGAGGTTTTTCATTAAAAACTGTCGTGTTCCAAAATCAGGAATGAATGGATATAGTGTTTCTTCAACTTGAGTTCTATCAGGTTTTGTGGAGAAATCGACAGCATTCAATCCTGCTAAAATATCCTGATGGTGTGGTGCGTAATATTTCGGACCAATATCGGCTACAATTAATTTTTCAACCATTTCGGGATAAGTCGTTGCAAAAAGCATGGCTACTTTTCCGCCCATTGAATGACCGATTATAGAAAGATTGGTCAGATTATAATGTTGGCAATACTCTAAAACATCATTCGACATTACAGTATAATTGAAATCATCGGAATGAAAACTTTTGCCGTGATTTCTTAAATCGAGCATATGAACCTGAAAACCTTCGGCAGCATAAAGCGATCCAAAAGATTTCCAGTTGTCGGACATTCCGATAAAACCGTGAATGATAATTAGTGGCTTGCCTTCGCCTTCTATTCTGGAGTGTAAAATCATTTTAATTTTTGCAAATACATATTAACGACATTATCCAAACCAAGGTATAATGCTTCCGAAATCAAGGCGTGACCAATAGAAACCTCTAATAATCCCGGAATATTCTCTTTGAAGAATTTGATGTTATCCAAACTCAAATCGTGTCCGGCATTTATTCCCAAACGTAATTCGTTGCATAAAATAGCCGATTTTGTATAAGGTTCAATCGCTTTTAGATTTCCCAAACCGTATTGATGTGCAAATGCTTCAGTGTATAATTCGATTCGATCAGTTCCTGTTTTTTTGGCACCTTCGATCATTTCCAAAACCGGGTCAACAAAAATAGAAGTCCGGATTCCGTTACGTTGAAATTCCTGAATTACTTCGGTCAGATAGGATTCGTTTTTAACAGTATTCCAACCGGCAGAAGAAGTTATGGCTCCAATTGCATCGGGAACCAATGTTACCTGCTCGGGTTTACATTCGAGAACCAAATCAATAAAATTATGCTGTGGATTTCCTTCGATATTGAACTCGGTATAGACGATTGGCTTTAAATCGCGTGCATCCTGATAGCGAATATGTCTTTCATCCGGTCGTGGATGAATGGTTATTCCTTGCGCGCCAAATTTCTGAATGTCTTTGGCGACCTGCAATAAATCGGGAACATTCCCGCCACGAGCGTTTCGTAAAGTCGCAATTTTATTGATATTTACGCTTAGTTTTGTCATGAGATTTTTATCTGATAAAAATATGATTGCAAAAATACAAAGTTAACCAAGCTATCATGTCCCAAAATTTGATTATTTTGCAGTCGTTAAAAGAAAACAATGCATGAGACAACTTTCCGAGTATATCAATAACGATTTTAAACCATTTTCAAGTACGGAATCTGTGGCAGAAATTCAGGATTTTTTTGCCGATGTTACGTATTCTCATTTTCCTGTTATGGATAACGGAGTTTATTTGGGTTGTATATCGGCGGTTGATGCGGAGACTTTTCAAACGGGAAAAAAGATTTTAGATTTTCTATATGCTTTTGAAGGTTTTTTTGTGCGTGAATCCATGATTTGGTTGGATGTATTAGAAGTTTTTGCAAGAAACAATTCGAATATTGTTCCGATTTTGGATGAAACCAACAAGTATATTGGTTATTACGAAATTACAGATGTCATTAAGTTTTTGAATGAAACGCCTTTCCTTAAAGAAACCGGTGGAATTATCGTAGTTGAAAAACCAACCGCAGATTACTCGATGAGTCAGATTACTCAAATTGTAGAAAGCAATAATGGTAAACTGCTTGGCGTTTTTGTTTCGGAAGCCGATTCAGAAAAAGTACAGGTAACCATAAAAACCACACTTGGCGGCATGAATGAAATCATTCAGTCATTTCGCAGGTATAATTATGAAATTGTATCTGAACATCACGAAGACAACTACTTGAATACTTTGAAAGAACGCTCTGAATATTTGGATAAATATTTAAATATGTAAATCAAAGTACGAAGTTAGAGATACAAGGTACAAAGTAAAACCTAAACCATATGAAAGTTGCCATCTTCGGACAATATTATCAAAACGACACCCGACCAATTATTAAAGACATCTTTGTTTTTTTTAATAGAAACAATGTCGAGTTGGTTATTGAGGAAAATTTTTTAAAGATATTATACGAAGAAAAAATTCTCGAAAGACAGTATAAAACATTCGCTTCACACGCTGATCTAGACAGCAGTATTGACATTCTTATCAGTATTGGTGGTGACGGAACCATTTTAAGAGCAACTACTTTTGTTCGCGATTCCGGAATTCCGATTCTTGGTGTCAATGCGGGAAGACTTGGTTTTTTGGCCAAAGTACAGAAAGAAAAAATTGAATTATTTCTTCAGATTGTTTTAGAAAAAAAGTATACTCTTTCCGAAAGAACATTGTTGAGTATTGAATCTCCTGATATTGACATTAATTTTGCTATGAATGAAGTAGCGGTCAGCAGAAAAGCAACGACTTCTATGATTACCATTGAAACCTCTTTGAATGGGGAATATTTAAATTCTTATTGGGCTGACGGATTAATCATTGCCACACCAACTGGCTCAACAGGTTATTCTCTGAGTTGTGGTGGACCAATTTTAACACCCGATGTAAAAGGATTGGTTATCACACCAATTGCTCCGCATAATCTAACCGCAAGACCACTTGTGATTCCGGATGACACCGAGATAAAACTTAAAGTTTCGGGAAGAGAAGAACAATATTTGGTTGCTTTAGATTCCCGTATAACCTCTATCAGTAATAATTCGGAATTAATAATCAAGAAAACGCCATTCAAAATTAAGATGGTTGAAATTCCTGAAGAAACATTTCTTAAAACACTTCGAAACAAATTACTTTGGGGAGAAGACAAGCGAAATTAGAAAAAATCCCCCTCTGTTTATACTACATTTCTAAAAATTGCGTTTTAGAATAGAAACCATTGCAAGACCAATAATAATCAGTACTTTATTTAATTTGACAGAAATATAAAATTCATGTTAAATAAGTACTGAGAATTGTTATATTTGCACGCTATTTTCAATTTAATGAAAAGGATTTTAGTATTATTTTTTTGTTTGATTTTCCAGAATGTTTTGACAGCACAAATTAATGAAATTGGTGTTTTCTTAGGCGGAAGTAATTTCATAGGAGATGTTGGTAAAACTACTTATGTTTCTCCTGAAAAATTAGCCATTGGTATTTTATACAAATGGAATAAAAGCCCAAGACATTCCTATAGATTTTCCTATACACAGTCGACTATCACAGGTAATGATTTAGACTCAGATGTGAAAGCAAGAGTGGAAAGAGGTTATAAATTTAAAAATGAAATAAAGGAGTTTTCAGCTGGATTAGAATTCAATTTTTTTGATTTTAACCTACATGAAGTGCTAATAAAAAAAGTGACGCCATATGTCTATACAGGTATTACTTATACTATTTACGATGAACTGTATGTTATTAATGGAGAAACGAAAAAAGACTATACAGCAGGTACATTCGTCATACCAATGACAGTTGGTGTTAAAAGTAATGTGCTTGAAAATTTTGTTTTAGGATTTGAAGTTGGGGCGAGATATACTTTCACTGATAATTTAGATGGAAGTCTGCCCAAAAATAAAAATTTAGAACCATTGAAATTTGGTAATATAAACAGCAAGGATTGGTATGTGTTCAGCGGATTTACGATTACATATACTTTTACTGAAAAGCCTTGTTATTGCAAAGAATAAAAAATGAGCTTATTAGAAACCATTAATAAAGACAACTTACCAAAACATCTGGCCATAATTATGGATGGAAATGGTCGTTGGGCAAAACAACAAGGTTTACTAAGGGCATTTGGTCACGAAAAAGGAACAAAATCGGTACGAATTACGGTTGAAACCTGTGCCAAACTTGGAATTGAAAATCTAACACTATACGCCTTTTCTACCGAAAATTGGAACCGACCAAAATTAGAGGTAGATACTCTGATGAATTTATTGGTCAATTCATTAAAAAAAGAATTGGCAACTTTAGAAAAAAACAATATTCGATTAAACTGTATCGGGAACATTGAACTGCTTCCGTCTAAAGCCAAAAAGGAGCTTTTATACGTTATAGAAAAAACAAAAAACAACACAAGAATGACGCTAACGTTGGCGTTAAGCTACGGTTCCAGAGAGGAATTGTTAAATGTTGTTAAAATTATAAGTGAGAAAGTTAAAAATAATATAATTTCTATAGACACTCTTGATGAATCAATTATAAATGAGCATCTTTACACGCACAATTTACCCGATGTAGATTTAGTGATTAGAACCAGTGGCGAACACCGAATCAGTAATTTTTTGTTATGGCAGATTGCCTATGCAGAGTTTTATTTTACCGATGTTT
This sequence comes from Flavobacterium anseongense, assembly GCF_021608185.1. GTDB lineage: Bacteria > Bacteroidota > Bacteroidia > Flavobacteriales > Flavobacteriaceae > Flavobacterium > Flavobacterium anseongense. Next base: position 411,801 of record NZ_JAKIHN010000001.1, read on the forward strand.
TATGGCCCGATTTTAAAGCAGATGATTTATATAAAGCCATTATTAGCTATCAAAAAAGAGAAAGAAGATTTGGAAAAACAAGTGAACAAATTAAATAAAATTTCAGTGCAGATTAACCCTTCAAAAATAGTTCTATTCATTTTATTATTTGGAACTGTTTTTAAATTACAAGCTCAAGACAGAATTCCATTCGACCAAGGCAGAAAATATATTTTAGCGAACGTAAAAGTTAACGGCAAAATTAGTTACAACGAACAAACGGTTGTGACTTTTGCCGGTTTAGAAAAAGGACAACAACTTACAGTTCCGGGAGAAGAATTGAGTAATGCCATAAAAAAACTGGGGAAACTTGGTCTTTTTAGCGATATTGATTTTTATGTAAACAAGGTAGAAGCAGACAGCATATGGTTAGACTTGGATATTGTCGAGCTTCCTAAACTTAGTGAAGCTAAAATTCAAGGGGTTAAAAAATCAAAAGTAGAAGGACTTATCAAGGACAATTCATTGACAAAAGGAAAAATTGTAAATGAAAACCTGATTACGACTACTAAAAATTACATCGAAAACAAATATAAAAAAGACGGTTACTTTAACACCAAAGTTTACATAAAAACTATTCCCGATACAACCGAAGGAAATAACGTTAAAATGCTTGTCAATATCGACAAAGGCGATAAGCTGAAAATTTCCAAAATAACCTTCGAAGGCAATGAAAAATTTTCCGATGCCAAATTGAGAGGAGCAATGAAAAACACGAAACAAATCAATCCGATTCGTATTTTCAAAGCATCAAAATATATAAAAGACAAATACAAAGAAGACTTAACTTCTATCATTGACAAGTATAAAGAAAAAGGATATAGAGATGCACGAGTTACAAGTGATTCTGTATTCTTAAACGCAAAAAAATCAAAGCTTGCCATCAATGTAAAAGTTGAAGAAGGCAGAAAATATCATTTTGGAAACATTAAATTCCTTGGAAATTCTGTTTATTCTGATCAAATGTTAGGAAGAGTTCTGGGAATCAAAAAAGGAGATACCTATAATGGTGTTTTGCTTGAAAAAAGAATTGCCGATAAATCAAAACCTGACGGAGATGATCTTACCAACTTATACCAAAACAATGGTTATTTATTTTCAAATATTAACGCAGTCGAAGTAAAAACTGCCAATGACACTATTGATTTTGAAATTAGAGTTACCGAAGGACCAATTGCATACTTTAACAATATCACAGTTGTTGGGAATGACAAAACAAATGACAGAGTAATCTACAGAGAACTAAGAACCCAACCGGGTCAAAAATACAGCAAAGAAGATTTGGTTAGAACAATTCGTGAGATTGGACAATTAGGATTTTTTGATCCTGAAGCAATTGACCCAAAATTCAAAAATGTTGATCCTGCTGCCGGAACGGTTGATATTGAGTACAATGTTGTTGAAAAAGGATCCAGCCAAATTGAACTCCAAGGTGGTTATGGCGGTGGCGGATTCATTGGAACTTTAGGATTGTCTTTTAATAATTTCTCGGCCAGAAATATGTTTAAAAAAGAAGCCTACAAACCGCTTCCAATGGGTGATGGACAAAAAGTTGCCTTGCGTTTACAGGCAAGTTCGTTTTTCCAAACCTATAGTTTATCGTTTTCTGAACCATGGCTTGGCGGGAAAAAACCAATTCAATTTTCAAGTTCATTGTCGCATAGCAAACAATTCCTTTACTCAGGAAGATCAACTAACGTAGATAGAGACAAGAGTTTTAACATCACTTCCTTATCTGTCGGTATTGCAAAAAGATTAACTGTTCCGGATGATTTCTTTGTGTTTTCAAGTTCTGTGAGTTTTCAATATTATAATTTGAACAACTACAACACCGGATTGTTTACCTTCGGTGACGGTTCATCAAGAAACTTAGCCTACACACTTGGTTTGAGCAGAAATAATAAAGGAGTCAACCCAATTTTCCCAACATCAGGTTCTGAATTTAGTCTTTCAGCAAAATTTACTTTACCATATTCATTATTTAATGGAATAAATTATTCCGATTTAGAAAATCAAAAAGATTATAAACTTACATACAGAGATGATGCCGGTATAAATACAGTTCCAACCAGCGACGGACGACAACCTGCTCAAGGCGATTATTTGCAGGAAACAACTCCTGGTTCGGGAATTTATCAAACGGTTGGTGATGATTACACACTTGCATCCGCAGACAGATCAAAAGTTGATCAACAAAAATTTAACTGGCTCGAATATTACAAAATAAAGTTTAAAGCCGATTGGTACACAAGATTAGCAGGATCACAATCAAAAGCTTTAGTATTGAGAGCTTTGGGAGAGTTTGGCTATTTAGGCGCTTACAATAGCGGTCGAGGATTAGTACCATTTGAAAGATTCTTTGTTGGTGGTGATGGACTGGCTAATTTTTCATTAGACGGAAGAGAAGTTGTTCAATTAAGAGGATATCCAAACCAATCATTATCTTCACAAGATGGCGCAACGGTTTATAATAAATTCTCGTTAGAATTACGATATCCATTGACATTAAAAGCTGCTGCATCAATTTATGCGTTGACTTTCCTGGAAGCCGGATCATCTTATGACACTTTCAAAGAATACAAACCATTTGTACTGCAACGTTCGGCCGGATTTGGTTTAAGAGTATTTATGCCAGCATTTGGATTGTTGGGAATTGACTTTGCACATGGCTTTGACGGTCTTCCTGGATTTAATGGTGCCTCTGGCACAACAAATCCGAATGGTTGGGAAACACATTTTATAATTGGTCAACAATTTTAATTATATTTGGTACAATATTTCTAAATCAAAATTAAGAATGAAAAAATATCTTTTACTGTTAATCCTGGCTTTATCTGCTGTATATCAGACTAATGCACAATCTAAAGGTGTTAAAATTGGCTATATAGACATGGAATATATTCTGCAAAATGTCCCTGATTATAGCGAAGCAAAAAGTCAGTTAGAGCAAAAAGCACAAAAATGGAAACAAGATATTGAAGCCAAAAAAATTGAAATTGCTAAATTAAAAGATGCTTTAAAAACAGAAAGAGCATTATTAACCAAAGAGTTAATAGACGAACGTGAAGAAGAAATAAAATTTCAGGAAACCGAACTTTTAGACTTTCAACAAAAAAAGTTTGGCCCAAATGGCGATTTAATTACACAAAAAGCTGTCTTAGTAAAACCAATTCAAGATCAGGTTTTTACTGCCGTTCAGGATATTGCCGAAGCTAAAAAATTTGACTTTGTTTTTGATAAAGCTTCCGATTTAACAATGCTTTTTGCTGCAAAAAGATATGACATAAGCGATCAGGTTATACGAGTTATTACCAGAGCCGAGAAAAGAGAACAAATGTCTGCAAAACAAGTTAAGCAACAAGAAGCCAAAGAAGCTCTTGAAGATGCAGCTCTTGATGCCAATCCAGCATTGGAAGCTCGTAAAAAAGCTTTAGAAGACAAAAAGAAAGCAAGAGAACAATTGGTAGCTGATAGAAAACTGGCTGCCGAAACTAAAAAAGCCGAGCAAGCAGCAAAGAGAGCTGAATTGTTAGAAGCCAAGAACGCTAAAAAAACTGGCACGGTTCCTGCTAAGGACAAAACCAATGATGACAAAGCAACATCAACGCCTACTGAAGAAGCAAACAAAACAACTGATTCAACAGCCTTAGATCCAAAAGCCGTCAAAGCTGCCGAAAGAGCAAAACTGATAGCCGAAAGAAAAAAAGCCTTAGAAGACAAAAAGAAAAAAATTCTCGAAGATAGAGAAGCTGCAAAAAAAGCAAAAGAAGACGCAAAGAATAAACCAAAAACAGAATAAATAATAAATATTAATTAATACTTTTTAAAATGAAACGATTGAAATCATTATTACTAGCTACAGTGTTGTGTTTAGGAGCAAGCTTTACAATGAATGCACAAGCTAAAGTTGCACACGTAGATGTAAATGAACTAATTTCTAAAATGCCGGCGATGCTTGATGCTCAAAAACAATTAGAAAAATTGAGTGGTACTTACGATGCTGAATACAAAACAATGGCAGAAGAATACCAAAACAAAATTAAAAAATACGACCAGGAAGCTGCAACTGTTGGAGATGCCGTTAATGCAACACGCCAAACAGAAGTACAAGACTTAGTAAAACGTATTACGGATTACAGAGATAATGCTCAAAAAGAATTGCAAAAGAAAGAAGCAGATATGGTAAAACCATTAATGGATAAAATCAAAGCTTCAATCATTAAAGTTGGTAAAGCAAAAGGATACCAATATGTTTTAAACCTTGCTGATTTACTTTTAGCTGATGGCCCGGATTTAACAGCTGACGTTAAAAAAGATTTAGGATTTTAATTTTAAATCATAATACTATCAAAAACTGCTCAATTAATTGAGCAGTTTTTTTTTACTTTTGTTTACATGGAAAACAATAATCCTATAGGCCTTTTCGATTCCGGAATTGGAGGAACATCCATTTGGACAGCAATTCACAATTTGCTTCCAAACGAAGACACCATATATCTTGCAGATAGTAAAAATGCCCCTTACGGACAAAAATCTAAAGAAGAAATCATCGCGCTTAGCATCAAGAACACCGAGTTTCTTCTGAATCAAAATGCCAAAATAATAGTTGTCGCTTGCAATACAGCAACAACCAATGCTATTAAAGAATTGCGCGCAAAATATGATGTCCCTTTCATTGGCATCGAACCCGCCATAAAACCGGCAGCTCTAAACTCCCAAAGTCATACCATCGGAATTTTAGCCACTCAGGGAACTTTAAACAGCGAGTTGTTTCACCAAACTGCCGAGAAATTCCATGACACCAAAATTATCGAACAAATAGGTCACGGTTTAGTTCCGCTAATTGAAAACGGAGAAATGAATTCGCCCGAAATGAATAAATTGCTTCATATCTATTTAGAACCTATGATTGCGGCCAACATTGATTATCTCGTGTTGGGCTGCAGCCATTATCCCTATCTGATTCCACAGATACAAAAAATACTTCCAAAAGAAATTAAAATCATCGATTCCGGAGAAGCTGTAGCACGTCAGACAAAAAATGTGCTATCGGAAAGAAACGGGTTAAACAATGAAAAGAATATTGCAAAAGCCGTTTTCTATTCTAATTCAAATCCAAAAGTGTTGAAGGATATCCTCAATAATAAATATGAGGTAATTGTTAAAGATTTTTAGGAGCACATCAATAGCTTTTTCAAGATATTTGGCTCCCGCTGTCCGCGCTACATGGTAGCTCGCTCCCATCGGGGCTAGATAGACGTTTAGTTTTGTTCAGGAAGTTAAAAAAAATACCTGACTGCCACTGGCAGTCCTCCTTTTAATTTCAAACGTCTTTAAACCAACTAGAGTACATCACGTAGTTATTCGAAATACGTTCTATTTCACCGGCAAAATCAGATTGGTCAATGTCTTTTACTTTCTTAGCTGGAACACCTGCCCAAATTGTCCCCGATTCAACCACAGTGTTTTGAGTAACCACTGCTCCGGCTGCAACAATAGAATTGCTTTCTATTACACAATTATCCATCACAATAGCTCCCATTCCTATTAATACATTATCATGAACTTTGCATCCGTGAACAATAGCATTATGACCAATAGAAACATTATTCCCAATTTCAGTTGGATGCTTTTGATAGGTACAATGAATAATGGCTCCATCCTGAATGTTGACCTTATCTCCTATTTTTATATAATGAACATCGCCACGAACAACCGCATTGAACCAAACACTGCAGGATTTTCCCAAAACAACATCGCCAACAATGGTTGCATTTTCAGCAACAAAACAATCGTCGGGAATTTGAGGACTTTTACCGTTTACAGCTTTAAGTATCATGGTTAAAAAAATTGTCCCGTCTGGTTTTCTAACGAGACGGGACAGTTATTTGTATTAATTAATTGCAGGACAATTACAGTGATATTTCTCCGGTTTGCAGAATAAATTAAGTCCTAAAGTTAATTGGTGAAATCCACCTGCATCAAATTTAACATCGCCCATTAAATGTGAGTAAGTATATGAAAACACATAATTCTTAAAATTAACTCCAATAATTGGTGTTACATATTGCAACTTTTGATCAGCTACACTATTTCCTTGAACATACTGTGCACCATCAAGACTTCTTCTGTATGATAATCCACCCCACAATCTCCCAAAATCTAAGTCTTTATAGGCTTTAATGTTAAAATCTACCGTTTTCTCTTGAGTTAATGTAACCAGTTGAAACATAAAAGAAGGTTCCCATAAAATCTGTTCCGCATCACCAAAAGTATAGCCAGCATTCAAAATAAATCTTCTCAAATTTACAGGCTCACTATCTGTGTATAACTTTCTGTCACTCGCCAATGCATTTTTAACTGTTGCATGAACATAGAAATCAAGAAAATTATAAGACGCTCCAATATCAACATTAAAATAAGTTGACTTCTGAATTGAACCAAAAATCAAAGGATCAAAAGAAGGATTGTTTTGATAAAATGTTGTTTCATCCAAATTACTCTGAATAAAACCGGCACTCATACCAAATGAAAGTTGGTTCAAATCAATATTGTCACGTGAAAACATAATATGGTGAGCATAAGTCAATTTCATCCCTGTTTGTGAGTGATAACCGTTTTTATCGTTAAAAACAATAATTCCACCTCCTGATCTTTCCCCTAAAGCACCATTGAAACTTAATGTTTGCAATGCCGGCGCATCTTTTTGTCCCAACCATTGTTGTCTTGCTGTTAGTCTTAATTTTGCGCAATTTGCAGCTCCGGCCATCGAAGGATGAAGCAAATAGTAATTGTCAGATAAATAATCCGAGTACACCGGCAATCCTTCCTGTGAATGTGCAAATTGTGCTACTACTAGTAGTGCTAATAAATAAATCTTTCTAAAATTCATTGTAACTATATTTATTAATAAGAAATGGGCTTTAAAATGTTGTGTTGCAATATTTTATATATGCTTAATGTTAAACCAATTCATCCCTTTTTACTGCTTTTTCAACTGATTTGGCTTCTTAATTTAACACGGCGCTCAAATATATAAATTTTTGTAATAAGTTTTCTATCTAATTTAACAATATTCAAATATCCTTGCTCCCTTTTTCTAATCGGAAAGAAATAATAGACAATGGCTCTCCATTCCTAATATCCCACAATATGTTAATTAATTGTTTAATTGTCCAAATATAGCCATTCACAGAAAATAACTTTGTTAAATTTGCATAAAAAAATACTTTCACCATGAAAATCAGCATAAAAGAAACTCAAAACCCAACCATACTAAAATTTGAATTCCCCGAATTTATAACTCAAAATGAGAACTTTGAGTTCAAAAATATCGACGAAGCCAAAAATTCTCCTTTAGCACAACAACTGTTTTACCTTCCTTTTGTGAAAACGGTTTACATCTCAGGAAATTTTATCGCCATCGAAAGATACAGCATTGTTGAATGGTCTGACGTTCAAGATGATGTTGCAGAACAAATTGAAAATTTTGTCAATAACGGTGGCGTGATTGTTTTGCCAAATGATAATCCAATCAAAAAACAACCTATAACTGTTTATGGCGAAACCACGCCAAATCCGGCTTCACTGAAATTTGTAGTCAATAAAGCGCTAACCAAAACAGCAGCCGAATTCAAAAATATAGACGAAGCCAAACCATCGCCATTAGCACAGGAATTGTTCAAATTCCATTTTGTGAAAGAAATTTTCATTGCCGAAAATTATATCTCTGTCACCAAATACGAAAGCATTTCGTGGGACGAAATCACAATGGAACTACGCACATTCATAAAACAATTTATCGAAAATGGCGGAACTGTAATCGATGAAAGTCAAATTATAAACACCGAAAAACAGGAAAAACAACAAATTAAAAATTTCGATAATCTCGATACTACCTCACAACAAATCATCAACATACTCGAAGAATACGTAAAACCTGCCGTTGCTGCCGACGGTGGAAATATCCTTTTTGATTCGTATGATGAAACCGAAAAACGTGTAAAAGTAGTACTTCAGGGCGCCTGCAACGGTTGTCCATCTTCTACATTTACGTTAAAAAGTGGAATAGAGAACATGCTGAAAGACATGCTCAACGATAAAGACATTGTGGTTGAAGCCTTAAACGGATAATCGTTATTCAAAATAAAAAAACTAACTTTAAGCGTCCAATTTTGGGCGCTTTTTTAATGTAAAAAATGAACGAACTACATCTCGAAACGAGTCCATACTTATTACAACACGCCAACAATCCGGTACATTGGAAAGCCTGGAATGCAGCTTCTTTAGCTTTAGCCAAAAAAGAAAACAAACTAATCATCATCAGCATCGGTTACTCGGCTTGCCATTGGTGCCATGTGATGGAACACGAAAGTTTTGAAGATGACGAAGTTGCTTCAACGATGAATGCTCACTTTATCAGCATAAAAATCGATCGCGAAGAACGCCCTGATATTGATGCCGTTTATATGAAAGCGGTGCAAATTATGACCGGACATGGCGGCTGGCCAATGAATGTCGTAACGTTACCCGACGGAAGACCAATTTGGGGTGGAACCTATTTCAGAAAAAACGACTGGATAAATTCGTTAGAACGACTTCAGGAAATTTATACCGAAAAACCGGAAGTGATTTTTGATTATGCCGAAAAACTTAATGACGGCTTACAATCGCTGAGCATCATTTCAAAAAATGTATCGGAGACGAATTTTAATTTTGAAATTCTGGAGTCCTTAGTTTCAAAATGGCAAAAAAGTTTCGACTGGGATTTTGGTGGAATGGCTCGTGCACCAAAATTTATGATGCCAACCAATTATGAATTCCTATTGCGATTTGGTTATCAAACTAATAACCAACCGCTATTGGATTTTGTAAATCTCACCTTGACAAAAATGGCCCATGGCGGATTGTTCGACACTATTGACGGTGGATTTTCACGCTATTCAGTCGATATGAAATGGCATGTGCCTCACTTTGAAAAAATGCTTTATGACAACGGACAATTAGTTTCGCTTTATGCCAATGCCTATAAATTGAGCGGAAATAATCTCTATAAAGAAGTCATTGAAAAAACATTACAATTCGTTGAAAAAGAATGGCTCACCAAAGAAGGAAGTTTTTATTCAGCACTTGACGCTGATAGTTTGAACAAAGAAAACCATCTCGAAGAAGGTGCATTTTATGTTTGGACAAAAGCAGCATTACAAGCTTTACTTCAAGACGATTTCGAATTGTTTTCAATAGTTTTCAATATCAATGAATTCGGATTTTGGGAACATGAAAATTATGTTTTAATCCAAAATCAATCCTTAGAAGAAATAGCTTTTCGACAAAATATTGATTTAGAAAGTTTAGTCCAGAAGAAAAAACATTGGGAACAAATTCTTTATACGGAAAGAGAAAAACGAAACAAACCAAGGTTAGATGACAAATGTTTGACCTCATGGAATGCCATTATGCTCAAAGGTTTTGTAGAAGCATACAAAGCAACCGGAACCAAACATTATTTAGATATCGCGATACAAAATGCTTCTTTTATCACAAAAAACATTTGGAATTCAGAAGGAAGTTTAAAACACAGTTACAAAGACGGAAAAGCGACCATCAATGGTTTTCTGGAAGATTATGCACATGTCATTCAGGCGTTCATTTCGTTATATGAAGTTACATTTAACTACAGTTGGCTACAAAATGCCAAGCAATTAACCGATTATACTTTTGATAATTTTTATGATGAAAAAGCACAGTTTTTCTCATTCACTTCACATCAGGATGAAGCATTAATTACCAATCATTTTGAAGTGGAAGACAATGTAATTCCGGCTTCGAATTCAGTAATGGCTGATGCTTTATTCAAATTGAGCATTTATTTCGAGAATACTTATTACGAAAAAATCTGCCGGCAAATGGTTCAAAATATCATTCCAACCGTTACTTATCCTTCGGCATTTTCGAATTGGCTGAACATACTTTTACATTTTTCGGAACAGAATAAAGAACTGGCAATTTGCGGAAATGATGCTTTAGATTATCTGGAAAAAATAAATAAAATCTATTTACCAAACCTCATTATTGCCGGAAGTTCAACAGTTTCTAAACTTCCATTTTTAGAAAATCGTTTTTCAGAAAACGAAACCTTATTTTATTTATGTCAGAACAAAACCTGTCAAAAACCAACTACCAGTTTTGAAGAAATCACTACAGAAATTGAGCTTTAATCGCATAAAAATCGTAATATTGTTATTATTAATCATTTAAAATTCAAAGTCATGGCATTAGGAGATTTTTTTAAAAAACTATTTGGTTCATCACCAAAAGAAGTGGCAGATAAAGCAGAAACATTTGCTGAAGAAACACTAGAAAAAGCGAAAGTTGCCGCTGCACCGGTAATAGATAAAGTAGAAGATTTTGTAGATACGGCCAGAGAAAAAGTAGCTGAACATATTCCGGCTGCTAAAGAAACTTTGGAAAATGCTGTTGAAACCGTAAAAGAGAAAGCAAGTGAGTATGTTGAAAAAGCAGAAGAAATGGCAGAAAATGCAGTAGCAAGTGTAAAAAATGCTTTTGCAAATGACGCTTCCGAAGATGCCGAAGAAGTAAGAACAAAAGCAGAAGATGTTGTAAAACCAGCTGATGAAAATGCCGATTAATTTTTAAAATCACTATTTTTGCCAAAATAATTTATCCCGTCCCGAAGTCTCGGGAGTCGGGATTTTTTATCAAATTATGGAAAAGAAAGAACTGCACTATATTCATTCCTTCGCGGAATATGTCGATCAATTTATAAAACTTTTAATTGATTACTCACCAAAGCTAATTTCGGCTTTGGTCATTCTTTTCATTGGATTATATGCCATTCGATTAGTCAATCGTTTGGTGAGAAGAATTATGATTAAGCGTGAATTCGACACCACTTTATCTGCATTTTTGGCTGATAGTTTGCTTTGGGCGATGCGCTTTTTACTTTTCATAACCTTTATTTCCAAACTCGGAATTGAAACTTCTTCGTTTGTCGCTATTCTTGGAGCAATTGGTTTGGCGGTTGGTTTGTCTTTACAAGGTTCATTATCCAATTTTGCCGGTGGTGTATTGATTATTTTATTCAAGCCTTTCAAAGTGGGCGATTCGATAGAAGCACAAGGCGTTACTGGAACTGTAAGTGAAATTCAGATTTTTGTAACCAAATTAGTGACCGGAAACAATCAGACTATTTTTATCCCGAACGGAATTTTATCTAACGGTGTAATAACCAATTTTTCATTAGGAAAAAACAGAAGAGCCAATCTGCTTTTTAATATTTCGTATGACACCAATATTAAAATGGCCAAAGAAATTGTGATGCAGGTTTTGGAAAACAATCCAAAAGTCTTAAAAACTCCGGCACCAGCTGTTGTGGTTAATCTTTTGACAGATACCGCTATTCAGTTAGCAATACAACCGTGGGCAAAGAATGCCGATTTTGGATCAATGTGTTCGGACGTTTTGGAAGAATGTAAAAATGCCTTTGACCAAGCTGGAATTGCAATACAATCAATTGTAAAAGAAGCTCCAAAAAAATAATTTACTTTGGTTTTGCTATCAAAAAATCCTTGAGATAAAAAGGTTCAAAATACGCCACGTCTTCAAATTCATTTTTCACGAATTTTTCAAAACTTAACGCACTCATTTCGTTTGCAGAAGGAAAAACTATTTCAGAAAGAAAATGGAAATTGTCTTTGGTTAAAACGGTTTTGCCTTTTTCCTGACAATCGCCGATAAAATAAACAGCTTCTGTCATTTCTACATAACTGTTTTCAGTAAGAACCTCAGCCTGCACTTCCATTATTTTGTTGTGATTTGCGTCAAAAACGGCACTATAAACTTCCATTCTTCGCGCATCCAGCATTGGAACGATTAAACCGTTTTCAACTGTAACTTTTTGAGCTAAAACCTGCAAAGTATCAACCGAAATCAACGGAATTCCAAGTGCATAGCACAAGCCTTTTGCGGTAGAAACTCCAATGCGCAAACCGGTATAAGAACCAGGCCCTTTACTAACCGCAATAGCTTTTAAATCCTGAACCGAAACATTTGTTTCTTTTAGAATTTCTTCGATAAAAACATGTAGTTTTTCGGCATGAGAATAGCCTTGTTCAGCTATTTCCCTGACCAAAACAGTTTTCCCATCTTTAGCCAAAGAAACTGAACAATTCTTGGTTGCCGTTTCTATATTAAGAATGTAAATCAAGATTTAGAAATAAATAGTTTTAATTAGTAGAAACTGTTATCGAAGTTTCCTTTTTATCTTTTGTATCAGAATCTTTTCCTGAAGAAACTTTATCCCCCGAATTCAGGTCTTTAGTAACCGTTGTATAAGGTCCAACGATGACTACATCACCTTTCTTTAAACCGGAAGTAATCTCAATATTTGTATCGTCCTGAATACCTGTTTTCACAATTCTGATTTTGGCTTTGTTACCTACTTTTACAAAAACACATTCAAATTTCTTGTCGCTTTTTGCAGTAACTTTTTTGTCTGCATCATCCTCTTTTATCTCATAACTTTTGGTTGCCGTCGTATCTGATTTTACAACCACGGAACTGATTGGCACACCAATAACATTTTCTTTTCGCTTCGTAATAATATCAACCGTTGCCGTCATTCCTGGTCTGAATGGCGAATAGGTTTCAGGCTTTCCTTCTAACAAATCTTGGTATGACTCTTTTAAAATTCTAACTTTTACTTTAAAGTTTGTCACCTGATCAGCCGTTGTTGCTGCACTTGCCGAATTAGAAATACTGGTCACAATCCCTTTAAATTCTTTTTTCAGATAAGCATCAACCTGAATTTTTGTGCTATCGCCGATGTTGATTTTTACAATATCATTTTCATTTACATCGACTTCAACTTCCATATTATTAAGATTGGCAACACGAAGAATTTCCGTTCCGGTCATTTGCTGTGTTCCCAAAACACGCTCTCCTAATTCAACCCCAAGTGAAGAAATAGTCCCGTCAGCAGGAGCATAAATAGTTGTTCTTCCCAAGTTATCTTTTGCTTCTCTTACCGTTGCATTCGCACTTTGCACATTGTAATAAGCCGATTCTTTGTTGGCCTTCGCTCCTTCGAATGCAGCGATTGCTTTGTCCCAGTCTGATTTGGATATAATTCCTTTATCATACAAGGTTTTGCTTCTATCATAACTTGCTTTTGCTTCTTTAAAAGTGGCGTCAGCCTGACTCAATCCTGCTTTAGTCCCGGATAAATTAGAAATAGTTCTGTTGTAACCCGAAGTATATAAATCCGGATTTATTTTAACCAATAAATCTCCTTTTTTTACCACTTGTCCTTCTTTCACAGGCAAAGCAATAATTTCTCCTGATACTTCCGAAGATATTTTTACTTCTATTTCCGGTTGGATTTTTCCGGTTGCCGAAACAGTTTCTATTATTGTTATTTCATCAACTTTAGCTGTTTCAACTTGCTTCGAATCGTCATTATTGCCAATAATTCCTTTTGACTTTAAGGTAACGAGCACTATAATTAATGCGATAACAACTCCAACTAGTATATAAATTTTCTTTTTTGACATGATTTACTGTTTTTGAATGATTGGGATTCCAAAATATAATTCTACTACTTTCATTTTAAAAATATAATCGTATTTAGCACGAATAACATCCGATTGCGAAGCAACAAACACGGTTTGTGATTGATTAAAATCGAAGGCATTCATTAAACCAACGGCATACTTTTCTTTAGCATAATTAAACGCTTCTTGCCTGGCTTCAGCTGTAGCAATTGCCGATTCATAAGTTTTCAAAGCACCTTTAGCATCGGTTATGGCTTTGTAAACATTGGTTTCTAAATCGAGATTGGCTTGTTTGAATGCATTTTTAGTTTTTTCATAATCTACTTTTGAACGCTCAACATTATTCTTGGCTGAAAAACCATTGAATATTGGAACGTTTAACTGAAGTCCAAAGTTGTGTCCTTTGTTATTACTGAATTGTTCAAAAACCGGTAACGGACTTGCAATAATAGGCACTCCGCTTCCATCAACACCAATAATTCTATCGGTATAACTAGCGTTTGTGCCAAAGTTATAGCCAAAAGTTAAACTTGGTTGCAATGCACCTCTTGCGATTTTGATATCTCTTTGTGCAAGATCTAAATTGGTTTGTGCTATTTTAATTTCGACTCTGACTTGCTTAGCTTTTTCGAGGATTGCTTCGGGAGTTTCTGCCATAACCGAACTTGGTTTAGCATCAATATCAACGTCGGCAATATCAAAATTTTGAAAATCTTCTAATTGAAGTAATTGCGCCAAACTCAATCTTGAAATCAACAAACTATTTTCGGCTGCGACTACTTTTTGATTATCGCCGGCAATTGTAGCTTTCATATCCAATAAATCGCCTCTTGGCAGCGAACCCGAATTTACCAATTCTTCTGTACGTTTCAACTGCTTTTCATCATTGGCTAGCTGCCCTTGCTGCACTTTTAGATTTTCTTTATTAAAAAGTATATCCAAATAGGCATTGGCAACATATAACGAAATATCATCCTGCATTTTGGTTAATTGGTATTGTCTGGCTAATTGTACCATTTTAGCATTGCGAAGACGATTTACATTTTGCAAACCATTATAAATAGTAACGCTCGAGCTCAAACCAACTTGGGTATATTGTGTCGTTTGATTTTCTCTAACATTCGTAACCGGATTCGTATTGGCACCAATACTCCAGGAATGTGAAAGACTTGTGTTTACATTTGGCAGAAAATTTCCAACTGCTGATAGCTTATCAATATTGGCTAATTTTATATCCAATTCTGAATTCTTGATGGAAATATTATTTTTTAAAGCGTACTCAACACATTCCTGAATAGTCCATTTTTTTTGTTGAGCGACAGAAGTAAATCCTAAAAGAAGACTAAAAATTAGTGCAAAAGCTTGTATACTGTTTTTCATTGTAAAACGGGTTTGTAGCCCTAAGATTTTCTAATAAACAAAGATATAATTTTTGTCTTTTAAAAGACATACCACTTTAGACTTACCTTTTTTAATAATGTTACAATGTTTTACATTTTTTACTTTTATTTTTGCCCAAAATTAATCACACTCATGTCTAGAATAAAAGCAACACTTTCTATCCTATTTCTTTCTCTTATTTATACCGGTTGTTCGACTACTCAAAAAATTGAAGCTCTAAAACCGCTTCCTTCGGATGATACTCCCATGGCTTTCAATACCAAAACATCGTTTGTCAATATGCCATTAGAAATTTCATTAAAAGAAATAGAAACCCAATTGAACAAAACACTGAATGGTGAGATTTATAACGACTCCAATTTAGAAGATGATAAAACCGAAATGAAAATCACCAAAACGGCTCCGATTCGTCTGATTGAGAAAAACGGTAAAATTCAAACGGTATTACCATTAAAAATTTGGTCCCGATTTAAATACGGAACCGATTTCATGGGTTTAAACGACACTCGGGAAATTAATCTGAATGGCACAATTACATTGCTTAGCGATGTGAGATTGTCTAATTGGAAAATGTCAACTTCCTCTAAAATTGAGGATTTTGAATGGTCAGAAAGTCCGTCAATAGTAGTTGCCGGAAGAAATGTTCCTATTACTTATATTATCAATCCAACGCTTTCAATTTTCAAATCAAAAATTGCTAAAAAGATTGATGAAGCTATTGAACAGTCGTGTGATTTTAAACCTTATGTGCTTGATGTTTTAGAAAAAATGAGTACGCCATTTATCACCAGTGAGCAATACCAATCCTGGTTTAAACTTATTCCGATTGAAGTTTATGTAACCGATGCCGTTTTGGGAAAGAAAGAAATCAAAATGGATTTAGGACTAAAATGTAATATGCAAACAATGGTTGGTTCGAAACCAAAAAGCAGTTTTGACAGAAATGCTGTTCAGTTTAAAGCGGTGACTAAAATTCCGGAAAAACTAACTGCTAACGTCGCTGCTATTTCAACTTATGAAAGTGCTTCCCGAATTATTTCAAGTAATTTTCAAGGAAAAGAATTTGCTGCAGGAAGCAGAAAAATTGTGGTTCAAAACGTAGCACTTTGGCAAAAAGACAGTAAAATAATTGTTGCTCTCGATATGACCGGAAGCATCAACGGAACAATTTATCTTTCGGGAATTCCGAATTATAATGCCGTAACCAAAGAGATTTATTTTGATCAAATGGATTATGTTTTAAACACCAAAGGACTTTTAACAAGAACCGCCAATTGGTTATTACAAGGCGTTATTTTGAAAAAGATTCAGGAGAATTGTCGTTATTCTATCAAGGAAAATCTGGAAGAAGGTAAAAAGAGTTTGTTGCCTTATTTAAATAATTATTCGCCAATGAAAGGAGTTTTCGTCAACGGAACTATGAATGATTTTGAATTCGAAAAAGTAGAAGTGACCGATAAAGCCATTATAGCATTCATTACAACAACCGGAAAAATGAATGTAAAAATTGACGGAATGGATTAGAGAAAGTGGTCAGTGTTCAGCTGTTAGTGTTCAGACACTTTTCTTCTTAAAGTACATCCTATAAATTGCAAAACCTATAACAGCCACAATTAGATAAGGAATCGCCATTAGGAATACAATCCCGTCGTTTACTGCTTCTACTTTGGTTTTATTGCCTTCGCTTTCTAAAGAAGCGCGACACATGGCACATTGACCGGAAGCGGAAATTCCAAAAAACAAAAAACAAATTCCAATAAAAAGTTTTGTTATTTGGGATTTCAGATTTGGAATTTTAAAATCAATTAGCATAATAAGGCGAAATCATTAAATACACTACAACTCCGGTCACCGCAACATATAACCACAATGGGAAAGTAATTTTAGCTATTTTTTTGTGCTTGTCAAATCTTGCTGCTAATGCTCTGACATAGGTAATCAACACCAAAGGAATAATGATGATTGACAGCAAAATATGGGAAAGTAGAATAAATAAATATACATAACGTGTTGAACCTGCATATTCCTTTTCTTTTGCGTCTAAAATTTTGTTGCCATCTACATCTCCAAAAACGGTCGAGTCAGCCGTCATGTGATACGCCACATACATTACCAAAAAAACTACAGAGCAAGCTATGGCAGTAGTCATAAATCTTTCGTGCACTTTTTGGTTTCCGTTTTTAATTGCCATTACACCCATTACCAAAAGTAAGGCTGTAAGCCCGTTTATTGAAGCATAAATTGGAGGTAAAAAAGAAAGTGGTTCCACTTCTATGCCGAAATCTTTTAGCTTTACTGTGAACAAAACCGCTACAACTATTGGTATTAGTATTGAAACCAATACTATCGGAAATCTAAATCTTTGTTCTAATGTTTTGTTGTCTGACTTATTCATTTAAAAGTTTTTTTATGTCTTGTGTAATGGCTTTTACTCCTTTTTTCTCTAACCCGTCATAATATAGAATTGGGTTTCCAAAATTATCTTTTCGGCAACGGATGTTTCCTTTTTTGTCTATCAAAGCAAAAAGACCTGAATGTTCAAATCCACCTTCTACATTTTTGTTTTCGCCGGCATATACATTAAACCCTTTGTTGGCGATAGTAAAAATATATTCTTTATCTCCGGTCAACAAATGCCAATTAGAAGATTTCACGCCAATAGTTTTGGCATGTTCTTTTAGCACTTTTGAAGTATCATGTTCCGGATCGATAGAAATTGAAGCGATTCCGAAATTGGGATTTCCAAAAAACTCATTTTGAATATCAACCATATTTCTATTCATAACAGGGCAAATCGAAGGACAGCTTGAAAAGAAAAACTCCACCACATATACTTTCCCTAAAAAGGTTTTGTCGTTAATATTTGCTCCATTTTGGTCGGTTAATTCAAATTCGGGCACTGGCCCAATGGTTACCAAACCTGTTTCTCCATCTTTATGATTGGAAACTGCGTCTATTCTGTCGCCTTGAACGATAGTACCGCTTTTTATTCTATTGATAATTTTTGGAATAAAGATGATTCCGAAAACTAAAATAACAAATGATACTCCGATGTATGCTTTATTCTTCATTTGATAAAAATCTAGAGTTCTTTGGTAGCGTTGTGGTTTTTTTTAAGTGCGGCACGATATTCATAAATGATGATTTTCATATCGTCCATCATCTTGTTATAAAGCTCTGAAACAAAAATGGTATTGTATCCTTCTTTATATTCAGGTGTTCCTTTTTGATCTTCGCCTTTTCTGCCTCTTAGGTTTCTTTTCTTATCGATGATAAAAACATTAGGTGTTGCCAATGTACTATCTAGTTTCCCAACCAATTGCATTTTGTCATAGAACGCATTTATTTCATTTGGCGAAGCAAAAACAAAATTCCATCCTTTATGTGTGCCTAATTTGTTTATGTCTAATTTTAGTAGCTCTTCGACCTGTTTCTGTGTTCCGTCAGGTAATACCATTACGACTTGAAAATCTTTGAAGTCTTTATATTTATCATAAATGATTTCATAAAGGTTGAAAAAGTTGCCTTTATGTTTCATAACATCACTTCCTATAAAGCCAAGAATTGTAATTTTATTGGTTAAGGCAACCGGTTTGTCGTCCAGCGTTTTCCAGGTGTTAACTTCGGGAATATTTTTGGTAATCGTTGGTAAAGAAATAAAACTGTTTACTCCAGATGCAAAGAAAAGATAGGCAACTATAGGCAGGATAAACAATACAAAAAGGACAATGTTTTTTTTCATTTGAATTGTGAAAAAGGAATGTGCAAAAATAAAAAAATCCCGTCTGTTTCAATAGAATAGACGGGACTTTTTTTGAATTAATATAGTGTTAAAAATTCCACTTAATAGTGCCATTTTTAAAAACCTCAAAAATGTAATCTGCTTCAACAAGAAGTATAAATAGTAAGTATAATACAAGGAAAATAACAGTGGCAACAACTGACCAACGTAAACTGGCTGTTTCACCTTCCATGTGCATGAAAACCCATGTGATTTTATAGGCTTTATAAAGTGTTAAAATGATGAAAACCCAGTTCAGCAAATTCATGCTGATGAAGTTGTTCATGTATAAAAAATCGGGTCTTAAGATTCCCAAGTAAACTTCAACTATTGTTACTACGGAAAGAATTCCGAAAACTGTCCAGATTCTTTTTATGTTTGATCCTTGTTCGTGCCCTTCTGCGTGTGCCATGATGTGTGATACTTTTTAAAAAAATTAAACTAAGTAGAAGAATGTAAATACGAATACCCAAACTAAATCGACAAAGTGCCAATAAAGTCCAACTTTTTCTACCATTTCATAGGTTCTTCTTTTCTCATATGTTCCTAAAACAACATTTAAGAAAATGATGAAGTTGATAATAACTCCGGAAAATACGTGGAAACCGTGGAAACCCGTTATGAAGAAGAAGAAATCAGCAAATAGTTTACTTCCGTATTCATTGTGTTTCAAGTTTGCACCTTCAACAACAATAGCGGCATTGGCTACCATTATTTCGGATTCAGCTCTTGTTAAGACTTCTCTTTTTTTATTGTGATTTAAACCCGGTTGAAGTTTTTTGTTTGCTTTATCTTCGGGAGTATCTCTATAAATTTTTTCTGTTCTGACTAATAATTCAGGATGTGCTGCAAAACCGGCTTGTACTTCGGCAACCGAATAAGTGGTTAGGGTTTCTTCATCTTTCATAAACCACTTCCCTTTATCTCTTGTTAAGGCTTCTCTTTGTCCAGGCAAGTCTATCGCAAAGTCTTCCAACTTAACTCTTTCTCCTTTATTGTTCACAAATTGAATGATGCTTCCACCTTTAGTTTCAACAGCACCGTATTCCCCTTTAATGAAGTTTTTCCATTCCCAGGCTTGTGAACCTACGAAGATTAAACCGCCAAGAATAGTCAACAGCATGTAGAACGCTACCTTTTTTTGTTTCATGTGATGACCGGCATCAACTGCCAATACCATGGTTACAGAAGAAAAAATCAGGATAAAAGTCATCAATGCCACATAATACATCGGTGCTTCTACACCATGCATAAATGGGAAGTGTGTAAACACTTCATCGGCAATAGGCCAATTATCAATAAATTTAAATCTAGAAAAACCATACGCAGCAAGAAAACCAGAGAAGGTTAAAGCATCGGATATGATGAAAAACCACATCATTAATTTGCCATAACTTGCTCCCATTGGCTCGTTTCCGCCGCCCCATGTATTTTCAGTATTATTTCCAGTAGTAACTGTAGCTCCCATAAAAGTTATAAGTTAAAAAGTTCCCAAATTTAGATTTTTTTTCTTATTTAAAGAAATATAAAAATAAAAACAAACAAATCCATAAGAAATCAAGAAAGTGCCAATACATTGCACCTAGCTCAATTCCAAGCGTTTGACTTGAATTGTATTTTTGTTTAAAATGATTATAAATTATGATTAAAAGACAAATTAATCCTCCTGCAAGATGCGCTAAGTGAACTGTCGCAATTACGTACAGAAAAGTTGTGGCAATATTACTCTCAGGTCCGGCAAAAAAATAGCCGTTATCCATCAATTGTCCGAAGCCTTTAAATTGAAAAAAAACAAACGAAATTCCTAAGGCTAAAGTCAGTAAAAGAAGGTTGGTCGTAGCCGTTCTATTGTCTTTTTGTATTGCCTTTTTAGCCAAATGAAAAGTAACGCTACACAAAATAATGGCAAGTGTACTAAAGTAAAAAGCGGTTGGCAACTGGAAATCTTTCATCCAGTCTTCTCTTGATTTGCTTACTACAAAAGCACTCACTATTCCGGCAAACATCATCGTCATGCTTCCCATAGCAAACAACAACAATAATTTTGCTGATCTTGCTTTTCTTTCTTTATGTTCCTGGGCAGTCATTGTCATAAGTAAACTATCTTAAAAATTTATCAATAATATAAACCAATTGCAGCAAAGATATATAAGAAACACTTACCAGCATTAAAGTTCGGGCTGCTTTTGAAGTTCTTTCCTGATATAATTTCACCGCATAAAAAAGCATCCAAAGACCAAGCAAAAATACGATTACCGCTGCAATCGGAGAAATGTATAATCTTCCGGTATAGCCCAAACAAGGCAACATCGAAGCGACCAACAACCAAACACAATACAATATCGTTTGCATCGCAGTAGATTTATCTTTTTTTCCTGTTGGCAACATAAAGAATCCTGCTTTTTCATAGTCTTCAAACAAGAACCAACCAATGGCCCAAAAATGTGGAAACTGCCAAAAGAACTGTATCAGGAAAAGTGTTCCGGCTTCTATTCCAAAATTATCGGTAGCCGCAACCCAACCCAACATAAACGGAATCGCGCCCGGAAAAGCTCCAACAAAAACCGAAAGCGGTGTGTGTTGTTTTAATGGTGTATAAACGCTTGTGTACAGAAAAATTGAAATCGCGCCAAACATAGCCGACTTGGGATTGATAAGATACAACAATATCAAACCAATAATTGTCAACAAACTAGCAACAAACAAAGCATGATTTGGCGACATTCTTCCCGAAGCAACAGGACGGTTTTTGGTTCTGTCCATTAAGGCGTCGAGGTCTTTTTCGATAACCTGATTAAAAGCATTCGAAGCACCAACCATGCAGTAACCACCAATGGCCAACATCAATAAAGTCGAAATTTTTAAATCATGAAAATCGAGTACACCAAGCAAATAACCCGCAATAGAAGAAAACACGACACTAATAGCTAAACCTGCTTTGGTGATTTCTTTAAAATCAATCGCAATTTGTCTGATAGAAAATGTAGAAGCAGTCGCGTTCATTGGTGTTTTTAAAACTGCCGCAAAGGTACTTTATAGAAAACGATTTGACAAAAAAATATAGAGGATATTTCCAACTTTGTCATTCCTGCTTAGACTTGGTTTTAGGAGCGTCGCCTTTATCTTTCATTTCACTTATCCTCCCGCTATCCGCACTACATGCCTGCCGGCAGGCAGGCAGGGTAGCCAGCTCCTATCGGGGCTATTCGGGACGTTTTGTTTCTTTTCAAAATAAAAAAGCACTCTTTTTCAAGAGTGCTTTCATCAACATTATATTTTTCGCAACTATAATTTAGCTTCTGTTTTCTTAACTATTTTCTGAATACGCTTATTCAAATCTCCCATAAGTTCTTCCATAGCACTTTCGCAGTTTGGAAGAATTTTATCTACATCAAGTACAGGAATACCACCAACCATTATCATCGTTTTCTTTGAACGCTCATTTTCGTTGATTACAAAAAGTTTTTCTCCTTTTTTATTATACACCGAAATTCTTGTAAACGCTCTAACTTTTAATGTTGTCGTTCCTCCGATTCCAAATCCTTTTTCAAAAGAAAAATCGATATGTAAAAACATTACTCCATCTGCCTTAACAGCATCTGCCATTGCTTGGGTCATACCTTCTTCGTTTGCAGCTGCCAACGGACCATCATAAATATATTTATATCCATCGTAAACCAGGTAATCTTTGGCTTCAAAATTTGACATTTGGTACTTAGGAACAAAATTTTTGTATGCATCAGAGCCTAATACATCTGCTTCAGGCACCAAATCAAAAGGAAATGATTTAGCATATTCGTTGTAAAAAGCATCGTGAAATTTGTTCAAAATAGGCTTCAAATTAAACTTTGGATTGTCCCGCAATTCAAATACTTTCTTAATAACACCTTCGGTAAGTTTGTCACCGGCAATCTCTGTAAAATCGATTACTTTATTGGCGTAAAAGGTTACTACAGCTACTTTTTTCTTTTGTGCCGAAACCGTAAATACAGACAGCATCAAAAAGAACAAAAGTATGTTCTTTGTTGTTTTCATAAATTATTTTGTTTTTATTGTTGGCGCAAATATACTTTTTAAAACCAAACGCAAAACTTTTAATTTGGTTAAATTCAGTAGTTTGTCCCAACAAAAAAGAGACCAATAAATATTGGTCTCTTTTCCACTTAAAATTCTAAACAATTAACTAATTTATTGGCAACAATACTGCATCTACTACATGTATAATTCCGTTTGAAGCTGAAATATTAGCTGCCGTAATAGTGGCTGTATTTCCAATGGCATTGATAGAACCACTTGGAGTTACCGAAAATTGACTTCCTAAGAGCGTAGTTATTTCTCGGGTTCCTCTTCTTGGCACTACACTATTGGCAGCACGTCTACCTTCTGTTACATGGTATAATAAAACATCACGAACTAATGGTGCCGGAAGTTCAGTAATACTGTTGACATTTAAGGCAGCGTACAAATTTTGAAAGGCTTCATCTGTTGGAGCAAAAACAGTGTATTGGTCTTTTCCGTTGGCAAACAGATTTACAAGTCCTGTATTAAGTTCGGAATCTACATAGACCAAAGCAGAAACCAACTCATTAAACCCGGCATCTACCGCTATGCCTGCAATGGAAGCATTACCTGGAGCCGGAGCTCGATTCAATACATCAAAAGTCTCTTTGATAGAAAGTTTTGAAGTTGTTGCATCATCAGTTGTATTATCATCCGGAGAACAAGATGAAAAGCTGAAAGAAATAAAAGCCAACAGCACAAATGCTTTTACGGCAGTAATTAGTTTGAAATTTTTGTTTTTCATAGTGAATAGTTTTAATGTTATTATTGAAATTATTGATTTTCAAAAATGATACAAACCAAAAAAATGGTTCTAATAAAACTAGTAGGTGAAAGAGTTGGGATTGAAAATAAATAAACTTTTGTTTAATTATTTCTATTCAAAGTTAAACAAAATATGTTTGCAAAAATTACTTTAGCATTAGTTTAACAATCGTTTAAATAAGTAAAAATGAATTTGCTGCTTGACAAATAAGCAATTAGCAAGGAAATAAGGAAACCTTGCCACTGGTGTGGGTATCTGAAAATCAATTTAGGACTGCTTCGCTTGTGTCCCGTCTTTTCAGGAATTATAAAAGAGTGGCTTGGTTATGCGAACAAAATCCTAGTAATCAAAATACCAGTTAAATATATCACATCGCAATCCAACTGAAAACCAAGTGGTGCTTTCTTTAAAAGCAGTTGCAGTTTCCGTTGCCGGGCTGAAGTTTCTGTAGATAAAACTACCGAACAGTTTCATGTTGGTTGAAGGATTTATCAAATAACCCGCTTGCACATCGGCTATGAAAATGCTGGTTTTGTTTCCTTGCCCAATGTTTACTCCTGTATCAAAAGGGCGGTTATCATTATAACTTAAATAGATATTGCTTCCGTAATTAAAGTTGTCGGTTGCGTTATTGAAATCCAATCCGCGTTCACCAAAAGTAACTTTAGCATCGGCAAAATATCTTCCTTTATGATAACGGGCAATAGCGATAAATTCCTTGAAATTCCCGCCCCAATTGTGTCCTAAACTTTGATTGTTGTGACCATAATTGGTAATGGCTTCGCTATGTGCATACACATAAGGACGCACATGATTGTATTCAACCTGCAACAATAAATTTTTAATGTTGAATGCATTATAATATTTGGCTCCTAATTGATACCCAAACTTATTCTTCCAGCTCTTGTTACCGGCTTTTACTGCATCCAATGAAAATTCATCTAACAAAAACTGTCCGTAAAAATTGATTTGATTGTTCCATTTTACTTTGGATGTCAAACCTAACAAGGCATTTCCGCTTCTGGCCGAAGACGTAAATTCGACTGTACGATAAAATATAATTGGGTTTACAAAACTCATGTCAAAACCACGGTTGTTTTTATTAGTCCAAATCACCGATTCAAATAAGCCAACATTCCATTTATTAGTAATATTCAAACTTAGATAATGACTGGCTGCAAACTTGGTTGCATAGGTTCTGTCTTCGGTAACTTCGGGACGAACATCTTTGAGCCATGTATAAATGTTGGTGTATTTTATTTTCCAGAAAGTAGTGTTCATTTTAAAATAAGGATACGGACTCGCACCATCACCCAACAATAAAGAACGATAACCATCGCCAATAAAATTCTTGCCATAACCCAAATTCAGATTAATGAATTTACTTGGTGTATACGACAAATTGGCCTCAGCCATAGGAAAATCATAAGCATCTTTTTTGAATCCTTTTGCAATTCCGATACCCGGAATAATAGCAGGATTACCACCATCGGGTTTTATTAATGCTGCATAGCTATTGAAATAATCAGCAAATCGTCCTTGACTTTCATAAATGGTTGTGGTAAAATTTAATTCTTTTCCCAAACCACCATTAAATTGAATCCCTCTTGTATTTATATAAGTATAAGAAGCGACACTTGGGTCACTTTTCCCCATTTGGATATCAAAAATTGGATTTAGTGTAAACCAATAATCCTCACCTTGTATTTCGACTAAATTTTCGTTCCAGAGTTTTCTGCCAAACCATGCTTTAGAGCTTTTCAGCAACTTCTGATTTTCTTCTTTCAGATTGTAATATTTAGAAACATCAGCATAAGAAAAAGGTTTCGAGCCTGTATGATTATTGGCGCCAATCTGATTCATTGCACCATCAAACTGCGAATAATAACTGTGTGAAAACGGAATATTAATATGACTTTGAAACTGTGGCTTTTCAAATTTTTTATACTTGATGCTATCTAATTCCGTAAGCTGTTTGTTATTTGGTTTGTATATGTATGAATTCTTTTCAGCCAAAGCATCTGCTTCTTTTTGTGCTTGTAAGTCGGCTGCGCTTTGTAACGGAATTGCAATTTTGATAGTGTATTTGGCATAGGTCGGCTTTCCGTTATACGTTGCCGGAGAAATCTTTGGCATTTTTTCAAAAACTCTTTTGCTTTCTGCGACTAATGCTTCATCGATTGCATCAACATATTGCACTTTGAAATTTCCTTCATCATTCACTTCAAAAAGTACAATGACATTTCCTTTGAAATTATTTTGTTTCAGATTTTCAGGCACTTTAAAATTAGTGTACACAAAATCCTGAACCTGATTGTAAAAACAAGTTTCTAATGCCTGATACTGTAAACTTTCGCAAGCCGGAAAAACCGGAAATCTTTCAGCTGCTTTTTGCGAAACCTGAGCGTTAATTGTGCTTGTTAAAAAAAGCAGTACTAAAAACGGAAGTGTTTTCTTCATTTCTTTAAATATATCGATTCAAGATTAGGATTTTGTATTCATGTGATAAAAGTAAAAAAAATCCCGTCGCGTAAGATAACGAAACGGGACAATCTTTATTATCTGGTTGTTTGTTGCTTTCTTCTTTTGATTAAAACAAATAAAACTAAAGCTAATAATGCTCCGCCAAAATTTGCCAAAACATCAAATGCATCTGCATGTCGCGTTGTGGTAAATTTTTCCTGTAAAATTTCAATTAGTATTCCGTAGCAAAGTGAGATTATGACAATTACTACTATTTTTGGTAGTGCTATTTCATTTAGCTTCAGCCAAAAATGATATCCCCAAAGCATCGTAAAAACAAAATGAAGCGTAAAGTGAACATATTTATCAGCTCCGGAAACTCCAATAGAAGGCAAATCGGTAAACTTTACTAAGCATAAAACAGCAATTAAAACAGTCCACCCAACGGCAAAACTGAATGTTACTTTTTTAAGCACCAATAAGTTCTTTGTAAGCGTCACTCGAAAGTAATTCTGCTACTTCGGCTACATTTGAAATTTTAACTTTCACCATCCATCCTTTTCCATAAGGGTCTGAATTAACATCTTCCGGATTTCTTTCTAATTCGTCATTGAATTCAATAATTTCTCCTGACAATGGCAGGAATAAATCGGAAACTGTTTTCACGGCTTCAACGGTTCCAAAAACTTCGTCTTTGTCTAATGTTTGGTCTAATGTTTCTACTTCAACATAAACAATGTCTCCCAATTCTTTTTGCGCAAAATCGGTAATGCCAACAGTGGCAATATCGCCATCAATTAAAACCCATTCGTGGTCTTTAGTATACTTTAAATTGCTTGGTATATTCATTTGATATTAAGTTTAGACCGCAAAGATACCATTTGATATTGTAATTTTTATTGAAAAATAGCTGTTAGTTTCCAAAATTATATCGCATGGTAAAACCAGCTCTAATGTTCGTTAATGGGAATGATGTAGAAATCACTGGTTTTGAGAATGAATGATCATAGAAGAAAATTGCCGTCAGGTTTTTACTAAACGAATAATCGGCTGTTAATTTTGCTGACCAAATATTTTGCCCACCACCCAATTGATTGTTATCATAATCTAAATAACGTACAATGGTTTTGTTATTTCTATACGAGAAATCAATTTTTAAATTGATATCACTCTTAATAATTCCGGTTGGATTATCTGCTAATTGCGAAGAGAAAATAACGTCTTTAAAGCGGTATCCAAAACCAACAATATATTCTTTACCTTGAACCTCTGTCAATAAATTATTGTCAAAACTCAATGACAAACTTCTGTCTTTTTTAATTTCAGCCAAAATTTTGAAAGCATTTTTCATTTCAAAATCGATGCGAACAAGTGGATTGAATTGCTCCACTAAGTTGATGTTGGCAATAATTGTTTTGTTGTAGAAGTTACCAATACCACTATTGTCCTGAATAGCTACATTAGGGTCATAATCAAGATTTGAGCGGAAAGAGTTTATTGTATATGAAGCCCTGTAAGCATGTTGAATGGAGAAACGCTTGAACCTTTCTTTGAAAAATTTATAACGCATCAATCCGCTGTACTTAATTGTCCAGTTAGGGATTGGAAAATCTCTGAAAGCGCCTAAAGAAACTCCTTTGGCTGCATCGCCTGCTTTGTGATCGGCAATGCCTAATCCTGTATAAGCTGCCAAAAACGACGGAATCAAAACGGCCTGATTGTTTTTACCAAATCCGATTGGGTATCCAAAATTATTCGTGTAAAAATTATAATTAGGGTCTGATGGTGCCGGAACCGGATTCGCTCCATCTCCATATCTTGGATAATTTGGTCCTCCATAATATTGCTGTGCTAATCTATCGGCAATAATAATTCTGTTATCTCTAAAATCCTGGAAAGTGGAAGAGTAATTTTCATCACTTGCCTTAAAGGAAGTTTTTAGCATTACTGCAGAAATAGAGAAGTTACCAAAATTGTATGGTGATTGAGGATGATAACCACTTGCATCTGTATTAAATTGTTCTGAATAGTTATTGGCATACGTTCTATCGGCACTTAAATCTATTTTAAAGTCGGGGAATAAATCGACATTAGCCGTAACATTTAAAGTCTTGGTTACAACTTGTGTAAAGCTTTGATTAAATTCAGGATAGCTTGTCAACCAACCTCTTTTTGCAGCTTCGTACCGCACATCATCCTGTCCTCCAAAAACGAACCCTAGTGATGGTTTTGCCGAGCCAAAGAAACCTAATCCGGGTAAGAATCCGGGAAGAACAGTTCCTTCGTTTTGAGTGTAGTTAATCTGAATGTTCTTCACACTGGTTAAAACACCTTTCAATCCATCAACAAACACATTAGTTGTTTTGGCAGGTTGTGGTTTAACACTGGTAATTTTTTCTCCCGGTTTTGGTAAGGCTGCCGGTTTTTGAGCTGGTGCTGCTGGTTTTTTACCTAATCCAATATATTTATAAAAAGTTTCCATGTTGAATGCCGTGTTCAAACGGTGTGAACCTGCATTTTGAATGGTGTTTCCTAAATCATATCCATCAACTGAATTCATGGCTAATGACGCTCTCTGCCAACTATAGTCTCCCGTATAAGAATAGGTCGATTTTACAAATGCCAATGTCGGAATTTTGTTAATTGGCAATTCATAGTTCACGACAATTTGTTGGTTATGCTGATTTGGTGTTCCGATGTTCCAAAAATCTGTCCAAATTGTATTGCTGTTATCCGGAACATTATTTTCATCCATGTAGGTGCGGACAATATTGTGTGACGCTGCTGTAAAGTTTATTTTTAATGCTTTTGTGAGGTTATAATTAAATCCGTATTGATAGTTGAACATATAATTTCTTCTGAACAATGGATCTAAAGCAATACCGGCTACATCAACCTGTCTAAACTGTTGCTTGTTGTATTGTCTGATGATGTTACTACTAAACGAAATACTTGCCGGCAGGTAGTTGAAATTAAAATCGCTAAGCATTTTCCAATACGAACTTTTCTTAAAAAACTTACTTTTCTTAAACGGTTCAACTGCTTTATTTTTAAATGTATAAGTATAATCAACACTTGTATTTACCTGTTGATCGATATAATTTTCGATTTCATAATTGTGCTTTTCAACCTGATTATAGGAATACGAAAGGGTTAAATTCTCCGGGTCGTAGATGTGTTGCTTTTGTTCCGGAGCCCTATCTTTTTTGACACCAATAAAGTTGATGCTTTTTCTTTTTGTAAAATCTATCGCTCTTCTTCTGATATTTTCTCTCTCTGCGGCACTAGATGTATTGTCAATAAGCTGCTGTAAACGAATATCCTGATTAAACGGATCGTATTCCGGTGTGATTAATTCTTCTCCAACAGCATAATTGAAGGGTAAATTAATTCCCCATTTTTTTGGTAGTAATTTCCCCAAGCTAAGATTAGTAACAATATTATACTGTTGCATATCTTCTCTGCTTCTTTCTTGTGGTGCTTGTTCTAAAGCTCCGAAACCAATGGTGCTCATTCTTCCTGTAGCAGAAACTGTAGCAAAATCGGCTAAGTTGGTATCCATATTTAAAACCGCTGCCATTCCGCCTTTGTTATTCAAATCGGCTAAGCGCAATTCGTTAAACCAAACCTCACCACGAACGCTATCGGAGTGATTATTTTTAATCCCAACCATCAACGTTCTTACCAAACCAAAATTTGGCGTTCCTTTTATTCCTAATCGCAAGTTTGGATCACCATCACCATCAGGAAGTGAGATGTCATCATCAGGATAATAAACGCCATCAGGGAAAGTCGTAAAATCAAGGCCTAAAGATTTCACTTTCATTTTGGTTAACAGCGACAAATTTAAATTAATTTCATTGGCGTCAGGCCAAATAATATTAGCATCAGTAGCTCCTGTCGGAGTCACTTTAAGTGGAATTTCAACCTGATAATAGTTATTAGTAAAGTCATTTCCGAAACGAATAAATGCTTTCATTTGATCATCCTGCAATGGTGTTGTATCTCCCGGTAATGCTTCAGCATGTAAAAACATTTTCAACTTATTGTATTGACGCATGTCAACTTCAATATTTTTAAACACCGCTCTTGAGTCGCCAACTTCTAATCCTCCTGTTCCTGCAGGTGTTCCGTTTGCTCTTAGCGAAAGTGATTGCTCATTCTGATTGATAACTTGTTGTCCGTTTTGAAGCTGTTCTCTAACAACTCCCGGAGGCGTTACATAAGGAATGGGAACTCGCTGTGAGTTTTCCTGAATATTAACTGCCAAGACATCAAAATTAGTGTTGTCATCCGTTGGGTCGGTATCTGTTGTTTGAAATGAGTTATCATAACGTCTCCATTCGCCACGAACTAAATCTAAAGCCCCAAAACGCAGTGTAATAGGTTTGTCAAATCCTGTCATAAACATTCTCATAAAACGAATAGAACGAAAATCGGAAATACTACCCACAACATTAGTTGGTTGTGATACAGGAATTTTAAACTGATACCATCTTGCTTGTGTTGGGATATCATTAGGCGTGTCTGTAACATTAGTAACTACTTTGTCTGTAATAAAGTTTTGTCCTACCGGCATTCCATCAGGGCCGGCATAATACATTTCAACTTTATACTCATAATATGCATTCGCTGTATTCATCGTATTATCACGATTGATATCTTCAACATCCGGAAGTGTTGACGAACCTCTGTTGTTATCTGAAACTCCAACCGGTGAGTTGCCTTCAACTCCATTATAATTTCTATAACGGTCTAATACGGTTGACCCGGTAGCGCTTAAAAAATATTGGTAATTATCTCCTGCAGGGTCAGCTAAAGCCGCATAACCGCCAATATCAGGAAGACTTTGTTCGGCAGCATCATTAATACCATCAAAGCCTACATCCTGCGCCGCTCTATTGCCTCCATCGACATCAAAAGCATAAATAAGTGACTGTGAAGATGGAACTTTACCCCAAACTGTAGTATTGGTTAACGATTGTGAAGCACTGTTAGATGGCAATCCATTTTCATATTGCTTACGCTCATCTTTTAAAACGTCTTCTGATATTTCTCCAAGGTTAAAATAGATTTGCCCTGAGTTTGTCGTATTTGCAACAGCTGAAGGATTTGCAGGGTCAAAATAGGGATCTAAAACCCAAAACTGAATATACTCTACATTGCTTTGCTCAAAGTTGGTAGAGTTTATAGCTCGCATAATCCCACCAAAATTTTTCTTTGCATCGATGCTATTAAATCCAGACGGAAGTGCTACTGGGTTAAAGTTATAAGGACCTCTTTCTTCAGGATAATAGGTTAAATCTAAAGTATTAATCACTGTAGATTGTCCTATTTGAATATCGGTATTAGGGAATAATTCCTTACTGAAAATCCTTCTCGTATTATTGGCAGAAATACCATCCTGACCAATATCTCCGGGTGTTTGAACATAAATGGTTGGATCGATACTGTACCAATTTAATTTAGCTCTTTTGAAACCATAACTCAAATCAACTGCATTCGAACCGAAATCTTCATAATCTGCTATCGTTGGTCTTTTTGGCGTAGAAGATAAACTCCACGAAAGTGCTGAACGCATATCAATAGTCGTTTGCGATCCTTCGAAATCATCTACATAAACTGTTGGTTCTCCTTCAAACTGGTCTGTTTTTGAAGCATCAGGTTTCAAAAAAGCAATCTCGCCTCGTAATGAGAAATTAGACGGAACATCAGTATCGATGTTTGGCAATTTATTGACCATTCGGGTTAAAAAGGGAACTTCGGTGGAATAATTAGCATTGAACCCAAAAATAGTATTGTTAACCGATTCCTGACCATAATTAGATTTACTGGTAAGTGGTCTTTCCGTCATTTTTATGTAGGTTGCACCAACTAATAATTTATCAGAGAATTTGTGTTCTACATTAATTCCCATAAATCTTCTGGTTTGTTGTCCAAAAGTGGAATTGTTTTCGACAGAAACCTGAATTGGTGTATTTGATGCCTGCAAGGAAGGATCCAAAATTTGAACTCTTCCTGCCTGGTAATTCACGCTGTAATCAATCCCTTCCTGCAATACTCTTCCTCCTGCCGTTACTACAACCGAACCTCTTGGAACATTATAAGCTCCAATCGGAATTCCGTCACCGCCTGAAGATTTAAATCTACCCTTTAATTGGAATTTATTCTTTTCAGCATCCTGCAAAGCTGCAGCTTGTGTTCCTGCATACATGCTTCTGAAAACGTATTTTGCCTGATTCCCATTATAGGTATTCTCATCATAGTAATTTTCTGCCCCCAATTTTAATTTATCGAAAATCAATTTACCAAATGGCTCGACGGTAGTAAATATGATGCGCCCATTTTGTTGGTCAACAGTTAATCCGGGTAAAAAATCAAAAAAACCATCTCCACCAACTTGTGGGTCATTATTGTAGTTCAATTTATCAACATTGAAAACTTTTAAAAGCGGTGTTTCCGAAACTTCATTCCCAGGTGTTGGACTTGTCGGGAAGGGTGTTCCTGTGACCGGACTAATATAATTGATTGGTGACGGATCACTATACAAAATGTTGAATCTGAAATCTTCTTGCTGTAATTGGTATCCACCTTGAATTTGATAAATATTTTTCATCATCAAGTTCCAGATTGGCTTCTGAACATTGGTTAAATTACTCTTTAACATTTTCAGAATCAAACTTTGGGTTGACACTGATGCGTCATCGGGTGTTGTACCTGTAAGTACTGTGGAATCAACTCCGTCTGTTCCAAACTCTCCAACCTGATAAACTTCATCACCAATAGTATATTGATAAGCAACCGCTAAGACTTCATCATTGGCTAAACGTTGTTGCAACGAAATATAACCTAACTGTGGATTAAGCGTATACTCATTAGGCGCTAACTTTCTGGCATTTTCTAATTTGGAATAATCTGTCCCTTCATCAACCTGATTGAAATTATTAAACCCTGCACTTGAAGTCACAATATCTCTAATATTTGTGTTTAATAATCCACCGCCTGTTGTAATTAATCCGGGATCATATCTATTGTTGCTATTGTCTGAAGGGGAATCTGTTGGCGCCAGAAAAAAAGTTGGATATTCAGCTGAATTTACAGCTACAACCTGATTCGGTGTCAATCCACTTAATTGTGTTTCTCCCAAATCCTGAAGTGCAAGAATATTTCTTAAATTATTATTGGTAGTACTCACACGATTTTGTCTATTGGTTACCCAAACCTCAATCCTTGTGATTTGAACTCTACTTCTAATTACAGGGTAACTTTGTAAAGCTTCGTCGTATTTGTTTCTAAAATATTGGGACAAGAAAAAGTGTCTGTCAGAATCGTAATCGAGTGCAAACAATTGAAAGTCCTGAATGGTTCCACCGCCTTGAGCTGTAACTGATTTGGTTTGAGATTTTTGTTCTGAGAAAACTCCGGTTACTGTAGTTTTTCCGAATTGCAATTGGGCTTTTACTCCAAACAAACTTTGCGCTCCACGAATCAATGAATTTGAAAGTGGCATACTTACGTTACCGACTTCTATTTTCTGAATGATATCGTCTTCAGTTGGTGCATATTCTAATTTGATAAGATTTTGAAAAGCAAAAGTTGACTCGGTATCATAATTGGCATTCACGCTTAATCGTGTTCCAACTTTTCCGTTCAAGCTCATGCTGATTCTTTGGTCAAAATCAAAAGTAGTCTGTGATCTGTTTCTTGGTGAAAAAGCCGGATTATCTTGTTTGGTATAACGAATCCCTAAATCCATTTCAACAGAACCGGTAGGTTTAACGTCAATTGTATTTGAACCAAAAATAGTTTCGAAGAAACTGGAATTTACATAATATCGTGGTAATAAATCTTTTTTCTTTGCTTCGCTGCCTTCTTTTTTACCATCAATGGCATCTGATTTTTCTTTGAAGTATTCGCGCATCGATTCACGAAGCACTAATTCTTCATATTCCTGCGGTGTTAAAATAATTGGATAATTAATGTTAAAACCATCCATCGTGCTGGTATATATATACCTGTTTGAGGCCGGATCGTATGTATAAGCGTTAACAATGCTGTTTGGATTTTTTATCTCAACTTTACCTGTTGAATAACCTGTTGGCTCTTGTTCCTCTGGTTTTGGTTCGGTTGGAGTAACTTGAGCAAAAACAGTAGCACTCAGCAACAAAAAGAATCCTAAGATTAATTTTTTATAGTTAAATATTGATTTTGTAAAGTATAGTGTTTCCAAGAATTATAAATTTTTTAATGCTTGTTTGATAATTGTTTCAACTCCGGCATCAGGATTTTCTTTGATGATTTTATCCACCACTTTTTCAGCATTTTTCCTAACATAACCCAAAACCTCTAAAGCAGATAACGATTCTTCTCTGCTAATATTGTGTTGCGAAGTAGAAATTTCATTTAAATCATAGATTTTTAACACTTTTTCTTTCAAATCTAAGATTACACGTTGTGCTGTTTTGCTCCCGATTCCTTTTATCGATTGAATAGTACCAACATCTGCACTTGCAATAGCATGTATTATTTGTTTTGGATCTAATGACGACAACATTGTTCTCGCTATACTTGCTCCAATTCCAGATACTGACAATAATAACTTGAACAACTCTCTTTCTGATTTTTCTACAAAACCAAACAAAGAATGCGCATCTTCTTTAATTTGAAGAAACGTAAACAATTTGATAAAATCGGCATTGGGAAGTAATGAGAAAGTATGCAGCGAAATATTAATATGATAACCAACTCCATTACAGTCAATTACTACTTCAGTTGGCGATTTTTCAATTAATTTTCCTTGAATGTGTGCAATCATTTTTTACTAAAATCTATTTCAAATATAGCAAAATTCTTTAATTGGAAGAATGTCACTGCAATATCTGTACAATAATACAAAAACTATTTAGCTGACATCTTTTTTCTTTTCTCTTTTTCCTGCGCATCAACTACGGCAACGGCAACCATATTTACCATTTCTTCAACGCTTGCGCCTAGTTGGAATATATGAACAGCTTTTTCCATTCCCAACATTATTGGTCCAACAGAATCCACTTTGTCTAATTCTTTTAAAAGTTTATAAGTGATATTTGCAGATTCTAAATTTGGAAAAATCAAGGTGTTAACTTTCTTTCCTGCCAGTTTTGAAAAAGGAAATTTAGCCTTCAACATATCGGGGTTTAAAGCAAAATCAGATTGGATTTCACCATCGACAACCAAATCAGGATAATATTTATGCAGATAAGCAACCGCTTCTCTCACTTTGTTAGCACTTTCGTGCGATGATGATCCGAAATTTGAAAAAGAAACCATGGCAATTACCGGTTCCATTCCAAACATTTTAACCGTTTTAGCAGTCATTAAAGCAATTTTTGCCAATTCATCCGCAGTCGGATTTGGATTAATTGCAGTATCCGATAAAAACATCGGCCCGCGATTGGTCATCATCATATTGGCAGTTGCAATTAAGGTAATTCCGGGAGCTTTTCCAATCAATTGCATCAATGGCTTCACGGTTGATGGATAACTTCTGGAATAGCCTGAAACCATCGCATCAGCATCCCCTTCATTGACCATCATTGCCGCAAAATAGTTACGCTCACGCATCCATTTTTGAGCATCGAGTAACGAAATTCCTCTTCGTTGTCTCGACTTCCAATAGATGTCGGCATACTTTAATCTTCGTTTGTCTTCTTCTTTGTCTTTTGGATCAAAAATAGGCACATCAGCATCAAAACCCAATTCTTCTTTGAGTTCCAAAATCACATCTTTATTTCCTAAAAGTATCGGATGAGCGATACCTTCTTCGTACGCAATTTGGGCTGCTTTCAATACATCTAAATGATCTGCTTCCGCAAAAACTACACGTTTTGGTTCGGTTCTAGCGCGATTGGTTAACAAACGAACCATTTTATTATCTGAACCTAAACGCTCTAATAATTCTTCTTCGTATTTCTCCCAATCGGTAATTGGATGTAATGAAACTCCGGATTCAATTGCTGCTTTTGCCACCGCTAACGGAACTCTGGCAATCAATCTTGGATCGAATGGTTTCGGAATAATATATTCTTTTCCAAAGTTTAATTTGGTTTCACCATAAGCAATATTCACTTGTTCCGGAACCGATTCTTTGGCCAATTCCGCTAAAGCAACCACCGCTGCTTTTTTCATTTCCTCGTTAATCTTGGTTGCTCTGACATCTAAAGCTCCTCTGAAAATATAAGGAAAACCAAGCACATTGTTCACCTGGTTAGGATGGTCAGAACGACCTGTTGCCATGATGATATCTCTTCTGGTTTTGATAGCCAAATCGTAGTTTATTTCCGGATTTGGATTTGCCATTGCAAAAACAATTGGATTTTTTGCCATTCCCAATAACATCTCAGGCGTAACGATATCTCCTGTTGACAATCCGACAAAAACATCAATTCCAACCATTGCTTCCAGCAGCGATGGATAATCTTTATCGGTAGCATATTTTCTTTGGTCTTCTGAGATTTTTGGATCATCTTTTTTAAGTGCTCCTTTGCTGTTAAACATCACAATGTTTTCCTGCTTCACACCAAAAGAAACGTACAGATTCGCACAAGCAATTGCTGCCGAACCTGCGCCTGAAATAACCATTTTTACTTCATCCATTTTCTTTCCGGCCAATTCAACAGCATTTAGTAAAGCTGCTGCCGAAATAATAGCAGTTCCGTGTTGGTCATCGTGCATCACGGGAATATTCAGTTCTTCTACTAAACGTCTTTCTATTTCAAAAGATTCTGGTGCTTTAATATCTTCAAGATTAATTCCGCCAAAAGTCGGCGCGATATTTTTTACCGTTTCTATAAATGCATCAACATCTTTTGTCCCGACTTCAATATCAAAAACATCAATGTCAGCAAAGATTTTGAAGAGCAATGCTTTTCCTTCCATCACGGGTTTTGAAGCTTCGGGACCAATATCTCCAAGTCCTAAAACGGCAGTTCCATTACTAATTACGGCAACCAAATTCCCTTTGGAAGTATATTTATAAACGTTGTTTACATCTTTGGCAATTTCCAAACACGGCTCGGCAACACCAGGAGAATAGGCCAATGACAAATCTCTTTGTGTAGCGTATTTCTTTGTCGGTACTACTTTGATTTTTCCGGGTGTAGGTTTTGCGTGGTATAAAAGTGCTTCTCTTCGTTTGCTGTCTTTATGCATTGTCTTTATTTTGATAACTACAAAGGTAGAAGACTGAATGTAAAAAGGAAATTTTTAGTGGTTTCTTTTTGCACAAACTGATAAACAAAAAAGCCATAACTTAACA
Source organism: Flavobacterium anseongense (assembly GCF_021608185.1). Classification (GTDB taxonomy): domain Bacteria; phylum Bacteroidota; class Bacteroidia; order Flavobacteriales; family Flavobacteriaceae; genus Flavobacterium; species Flavobacterium anseongense. Next base: position 449,177 of record NZ_JAKIHN010000001.1, read on the forward strand.
TTACAGCTTTTCCTCAATCTAACTAACTATATTACTGAATGGCGTTTATTCTTGTATTAACTCTTTGATGTTAATATTATCAGGCAATCGCCCAACATTCTGTAGTTTAATGGCTGCTAATTTTTGAGCAACCTTCATAGTGTCTTCTATGTTTTTTTGATGCAATTGGGCATATAAAAATCCGGTCCAGAAAGCGTCTCCAGCTCCTGTAGTATCTTTCACTTCGTCAATTGGAATTGCCTTTTGAAAAAACACTCCTTGATTGACATCTGAAACTATGACACCGTTTTTCCCTTTGGTAAGGCAAATGGTTGAAGCACCTAAACTGTGGAAATATTCGAAAATATATTCTTCTGATTTTACGGCTGCAAACAGTCTATAACAATCATCTTCGCTCAATTTTACCAATGGATCATTGGATAGATATTCTTTTAAAATCATTTTAGCTTCTTCTCTGTCTGGCCAGATTCTCTCCGAAAAATTTACATCTATGCTGAGTTTTAACCCTAATGCTGCGGCTTTTTTTGCGCGATTCAATATCGTTTGTCTCGCTGGATTTTTACTCAATGCAAAACAAGTTGTATGAAATATTTTGGCCTCGGCTATAATCTCATCAGGTAACTGGCTTTCATAAATCTCGCAATCGGCCTGACGATACGGAATAAAATCGGGTGTTTCGGTTGATTTAGAAACAAAGATTATGGAAGTAGGTGTTGTTTCTGATTTTCTGATTTGTTTGGTATTTACGTCATTGCTTTTTAATTTTCTAATAACATAATCTCCTAAACCGTCATCGCCGCAAGAGGCAACAAGCAAAGAATTCAGTCCAAGACGTGATGCATTTACAGCAACATTTGTTGGCGAACCACCCAAAAAACGGTGATAATCTTTAGTTCTATTAATGGATGTGTTGACCTCGTGACCAATAAAATCAATAAGCACTTCTCCTATACATATGATGTCTATAGATTTCAATTAAGTATACATTTTAAAATTAGTATATAACGATTGGTGTACTAAAACCGTTGCGGCTGCACTCCATGAACAGAAAGCGACTCCATTAGGGGCACTAGTTTTAGTATTGAAATTTTCATAAAATGAAAAGGCATTCATGCCATTTGCTGCATTTATTTTATCTAAAATGATTTCGGCTTTTTTGGTTTCCGATTTTGCGATTAATGCCAATCCGAAAAACCCGTTTACCATTGGCCAACTGCCCCCATTGTGGAATTCGAAAGGGTAATTTCGGAACTCGTATTTACAATTATTTTTGAGCAGATTCCAATGTTCGTCATTTTCAAATATGGGTTTCCAAAAAGCGGGAAGTAATCCCAATTGTGTTTCTGCTGCTAATGATATAGCGTAATTTACTATTTTATTCTGAAACTCTTTTGACCCAACATTAAGTAGTAAAGCCAAAGAATTGGCAAATGCATCAAACTGTGTTTTGTAACCTGCAGGCGAAAAAGAAGAGGGCATATAATCATTAAATTTTACTTCGTTATAAGCACGTTCATGATATTTTTCTCCGACAGAATTAGGTGTGAAATTGATTTCTATTTGAGTAAAAATACTTTCTATTTTTTCTGAAATAGCATCGCTTTTTACAAAGTAATTGTAGCTTTTCAATGCCCAAATACGTAATAACTGATCATATAAAACATATCCATCCGTAACGAATTCATCTGCCCAATTTCCGGAAAGTGGCACATATAACAGATGTTTGTTATTGAATTCCCATACGTCTAAAAGATCTAAACATTTTTCAATTTCGGAATTATATTTGGTAACAAACGAAAAATCATATGTATGAATTGCATATTGACAAACGCCAATTACAAACCAAGTTACAGCATCAACTCTTCCCGCCAAACCACCATAACTGACTTGATTTTTAGCTTCAGCAATCAACACATTAGAAGGAATAGTTCCGATTGGATGTTGGTTTTTAGCTAATGTTTCTAAAGTATTTTTAAACGTCTCTATTAGTTTTTCGTCACCCGAAGCCAAAGCTGCCAAACCACAAATCACACCATCTCGTGCCCAAACTCTTTTGTAATTGGTCGTATTCTCCGCACTGGCTAAAAAACCATTAGGCGAAGCAACATCTCGCAATAAATCGATAGCTTTATGATAGGCTGTATTATTCACTGATGATTTGCTTTTTTGTTGAAATAAATAAAGTTAAAACTGCGCTAATAACTAATAACACCCCTGCGAAAGTGATTGCTAATCGGGCATCATTATGTAAAAAATGTTTCATGATAAATCCAAAAGTTATGGTTTGAATAAACATTGGAATTACAATCATCATATTGATAATTCCCATATAAACGCCGTAGCGTTCCTTTGGTATGTTGGCTACGACCATTAAATAAGGAATACCCATAATGCTGGCCCAACCAATTCCAAATCCGGTAATCGCAGGAAATAGTAAATATTTATTATGAATGTGAGGAAATGCCATAAACCCAATGGCGGCCATTAATAAACATCCGAAATGCACATATTTTGGCGAATATTTTTTGGCAAAATAAACCAACGAAAAGGCACATAAAAAAGTAACTATGTTGTACCAACCATTGACTAAACCTGTCCAGCTGACTGCTTCTCCGTATAATTTAATATCTTTTTCAGGAGTTGTATTCCAAACCGAGAGCGCTATGCTTTTGGAGGAATTTTGCCAATAACAAAATAAGGCATACCATTGGAACAAATAAACTAACGCCAATTGCCACATTACTTTAGGCATGTCTTTTACGGCTTTGGCTATATCAATAAAAGGAGTAAAAAGACTAAGCCGTTCGGATTTTATTTTTTGCAGTTCTTCTTCAGTTGGAGGAATCTCTTTTGTGGTGTGAGAACTCCACCACACCGTAGCAATCGAGCAAACAGCACCCAAAAAGAACGAAGCAAAAACCCAAGTGGGCAATTTGCCGGTAGTACCAATAAAAACTAATGGAAAAATGAATAGAGAGACATTAGCTAATGTTTGTCCGAATCCTGTAAAAAAACTTTGTGCCTGAAAACCCATCGGTTGTTGCGATTCATCTAATTTATCGGCTATAAAAGCACGATACGGTTCCATGGCTGTATTGTTTCCTGCATCTAAAATCCAAAGTAAACCGGCCGCCATCCATAAAGAACTACTAAACGGAAAAGCAAAAAGTGCTAAGCTACAAATCAATGCTCCTATCAGGAAAAAGGGCTTTCTTCTGCCTCCCAATCTTGGCGACCATGTTTTGTCACTTAAGGCTCCAATAATTGGTTGAATTAACAAGCCTGTTAATGGTCCTGCTAAATTTAGTATTGGTATTTGATCGGGATGAGCTCCTAAAAAATCATAAATAGGATTAACAGCACTTTGTTGCAAACCAAAGCTATATTGAATGCCAAAAAAACCAACATTCATATTGATAATTTGCCAAAAGCTTAGGTGTCTTTTTTTGCTCATTTTTTTAATTTAATTTCTTTAGAAAATCTTCAAAAGGAATATTATTGGTAAATACCACACCTTGTTTATCGATTACCGGAATTGATAAATTGTTGGTACTGATTTTGGCTTTTTTGAGTTTAAACAACATTTCCTTCAGAGCTTCCTGATTTTTATCGATATCATAGAAAACAAATTCGATATTGTTTTCTTTGAGGTATTTTTTGGTGTCCGTACAATGATGACATTCGTCACTGCCATAAACAATCATTACTGGTTTTTCAGCTTTAGTTATGGTTTTGGTTTGATTTTCTTGTGCCGACAAATTATGGCTGACAAAAAGCATCAAAAAAAATAAAAGAGCAACTGATTTTTTCATTGGAACATCTTTTAAGAATTAACTAAAGATAAAAATTCTTTGGTTAAAAATAATTCCCATACCAATTATTCATTGGTATAGGAATTACTCAAATTAAACATGAAATCTTTTTAGAACTTGTATGACAATGCCATAGAAAGTGATCTTCCCGGTAATGGTCTTGCTCTAACAATATTAGTGGTATTGGCTGTGATGCTTCCTTCTTCAGCTTCTGTAATAGCTAAAGTGTTTAATAAATTGTTACCTGCAAGGTTTAATGACAAACCTTTGGTAATTCCGAATTCTACAAATCCGTTTACGATTACAAATCCGTTCATCACTAATTCATTGCTGTCTTGAGCATACGCTTTAGTTTGACCTATAAAACTCAATCCAAGTGTGTTTTTGGCTTTGCCAAACTTATATGATGGGATAAAGTTGTACATCATTTTAGGTTGTCTTCTTGGTTCGTTCCCATCATTGGCACCCGAAGTTACTTCGGCTTTGGTATATGTGAATCCACCACGTAAGTTCAAATCATTGTTTACGTTATAAGAGGTTTCTAACTCAAGACCCATTGAGCGGTAATCGTTCTCGATGATACTGTTTGAAGTCGCCTCGAATCCGCCTTCTTCTGTAGTTGTTGAGCTGAACAAAGTAGCGTAAATATATCCTTTATCGAATTTTCTTTTGTATCCTAATTCCGCTTGCGCTAAATAATCTAACGAGTTGATTTTGTCTCCGTCAAGGTAATTTAAACCTGAAAATAAAATTCTATCTGCTTTAGCAGAAGCACCTTTACTGTAACGAACAAAAACAGATTGTCCAGCATTGATTAAATAGTTAGCTCCTAAAGTATAAGACACATAATCATAGTCGTAATCAACTGCGGTTGTGTTAGCTGTATTGATAGCAGACACGCTGCTTTCCGATGCTGAGATTACATTGTCGTTATTGATGTCATATACTGTTTGAGAAGAACCTGCGAAGGAACCGTTTACTTGTCCCATATCAAAACGAATTCCACCTTCTAAAGATAACTTATCGGTAGCATCAAAAGAGACATTGGCATAGGGTGCAGAAACATTATACTGTGTATCATAATTTCTGGTACAACAGTTGCCCCAGGCCGGAACACCGTAGGCGTACAATCCGTTGGCAGAAAGCAAGTTTCCGCCTGCGTCAGTTACGTTGATTAGTCGTGGATTGTTATCTGATACTTCTTGTAAGTACGAATTCCACAACCATGACATAGAGATGTTTTGAATCGATTTGAAATAACCAGCAGTTATACCAACTTTATCAAACTTCTTAGTAATTCTTAAATCATTCATGAAATTGTTGAAGTTGTTTAATTCAACATCAAACATGTGAATTCTTGAAACCAAACCATTCGGGTTGTTGAATGCGGAACCGTCATTAGCAAATGTCAATGTTGAACCTGCACCGAAAGAGTTTGCAATGGTTGCTGCTGATGCTACTTCGGCTGGGAATGGTGTGATAAACTGACCACTGTTGGAAGAAAATCTTCCGTTATTGGTTACTTTCCAGCCATCGGCTAATTCAAAATTAACTGAAGCTCCAAGTGTTTTAGAAACTGGGTGCATACCGTCGGCTACATTTCCTCTTCTTACGTTTCCGTTACCGTCTAAACCTACATTATGCATTAGGTAAGGTGATTGTTGTGTTCCTGAAGTGGCATCATATCCGCTAATACTTTCCCAATTTGGACTCGAATTGCTTCCGGTAACTTTGATTGGCATTGGCATATAAGCTGCTGCTCTGTCATTTAAGAATTTAGCGTATACGGTTACTGAACCTTTTTCGAATTCTTTAGTAAGGTTCATTTTGAATTGCCCTCCGTTATTGGCTGTAAAACCAGGACTTCTCACTCCTTCTCCGGTTCTATAGAAACCGCCAGCGTGAAAATACAATCCATCTCCAACACGAGCACCATATTCTAAATCTGTTCTAAAATCATTATAATCTAAACCAAAACTGGTTACCATGCTTCCGCCTTCGGTTTTTCCTGTTTTGCTGATAAAGTTGATAATACCACCTGGTGAATTAGAAGAAAGTGTAGAGGCAGAACCACCACGAATAGCTTCAATTTTGGCGACATTTCTATCAAATCTTGTGAAGATGTCTGCTGTTGCAAAAGCGATATCACCATATAATAATACCGGTAATCCGTCTTCTTGTATTTGCAAATACTTAGAACCTCCTGAAGAAATTGGCACCCCACGAACAGAGATGTTGGCATTTCCTTCACCTCCTGAAGATTCTGAGCGAATACCGGGAATGGTTCTGAAGATTTCGGCTGTTGACCTCGGAGCTGACTGCTCAACCTGTTTCACATCTAAACTGGTAATAGAAACACTCGATTTGATTTTGGCTCTTGGATTAACAACCCCAGTTACCACAACTTCATCTAAAGTTTTAGAATCGTCCTGCATTTGTAAATCTAAATTGGTACTCCCGCTTACTGTTGTGGTTTTCGTTTGAGTAGCAAGACCTATGTAAGATACTGTCACTGTAACCTCACCATCCTTTAGACCTGAGAAAGTGTAAATACCATCGGCATTTGTAGCAGTAGATTTAGAACCACTACTTAATACTACATTGGCGCCTACTACTACTTCGCCTTTTGCATCGGTAACTTTTCCTGTTAGACTACTGCTTTGTGAAAATGAGAAGTTAAATAGCATTAGTGCTATAAAAAGCAACATCCTTTTCAAAAATAAAGTACTTTTTTTCATCATTTGTAATTTGTTTGATTAGTAATTATCGTTGGTTTATTTTTCGAAATTATATTTTTAATTAACAATTAATTAAGATATTGTCACCGAAAACGTTTTCGAAAAGACCGAAAACGTTTTCGATTTATATTAAGTTTTTTTTATGATATTTGTTAAATGAGAGACATAACTTTAAAACAAATTGCCGAAACCTTAGGAATCTCTATTACTACGGTCTCTAAAGCGTTGAAAAACTATCCAGATGTAAGTCCAAAAACGAGAAAAGCAGTTTTAGATTTAGCACAGTCTCTCAGTTATACTCCTAATAGTTTTGCGGTTAACCTCAGAACAAAAGAATCCAAAACAATTGGTTTGATAATTCCGGAAGTTGTCCATCATTTTTTCTCTAACGTTATTAACGGAATTATTGATGAAGCGGAGAAAAATGGTTATTTGGTTATCATACTACAATCGAATGAATCTTTAGAATTGGAGAAAAAGCAAGTAGAATTATTGATGAATAAAAGAGTAGACGGCATTATTATGTCACTTTCAAACGAATCAAATGATGATCAGCATATCAAGGAAATTCTCCGAAGAGAAGTTCCATTTGTGATGTTTGACAAAATATCTAAATTAATTCCTTGTTCAAAAGTAATTATCAATGACCAAAAAGCGGCTTTCAATGCGGTAGAGCATTTGATTGAAAAAGGCTGTCGAAAAATTGCTCACATTCGCGGACCGGTAAATCCTCAAAATGCGATTGACCGATTTTTAGGTTATAAAAAAGCTTTAGAGAAAAACCATATTCCTTTTGACCCAAAATTAGTTTACACCTGTAAAAATGTAACTTTTGATGAAGGTAAAGAATTTGCAGAGCAAATTGCTAAAGAACATCCCGATGTAGATGGTATTTTTGTAATTACTGATTTGGTGGCCGTTGGAGTTTTGGCTTATTTTAATGAAGTAAATATAAAAATCCCGGAACAAATAAAGGTCATTGGATTTAGTAATTGGTTTATGTCGCAAGTGATTACTCCTAAACTTAGTACCGTTGACCAACCTAGTTTTGAAATGGGTGTTCAATCGTTTGGCCTGTTACTGGAAGAAATAAATGCTAAAAAAGAATTACACGCTTTTAAACCAAGAACTATTGAGTTGGAAACCGGAATAATTGAGAGAGAATCTACTTTAAAAAAGTAATATTTCTTTGCAATCCTTCCAGCTTTGTTCGTTTTACTGCAGAATTTTTGAATACTTTTTTAAAAGTGTCTTCTGTGATTTCCTCCCAGTCTTTTTTTGTCATCGAGAGCACTTCAGGATTTGGATTGAAAAGTGGTTCGTTGTGAGATTTTGAAAACCGATTCCACGGACAAACGTCTTGGCAGACATCGCAGCCAAACATCCAATCATCCATTTTTCCTTTCATTTCTGCCGGAATATTTTCTTTAAGTTCTATGGTAAAATAGGAAATGCATTTGCTTCCATCGACTACATAAGGTGCAACTATAGCCTCGGTAGGACAGGCATCGATACATGCTGTACATGTCCCGCAATGGTCGGTTGTTGCGTGGTCATATTCCAAATCTAAATCGATTACCAATTCGGCTATAAAATAGAATGAGCCTACTTGCTGCGTTAGTAAATTGCTGTTTTTTCCAATCCAACCTAATCCGCTTTTGGCTGCCCAGGCTTTGTCTAAAAACGGTGCCGAATCGACAAAAGCTCTACCGGAAACTTCTCCGATTTGGGTTTGAATAGTGTTCAGTAATTCTTTTAATTTTTCCTTGATGACAAAATGATAATCCTGTCCGTAAGCATATTTGGAAATCTTATAGCTATCTGAATTTTGTGATTCGGATGGATAATAATTCAGTAACAAAGAAATCACACTTTTGGCATCATCAACAAGCAACGTTGGATTTAACCGTTTATCGAAATGATTTTCCATGTACTTCATTTCGCCGTGGTGATTCTTATTCAGCCAACTTTCCAATCGCGGTGCTTCTTCTTCTAAAAAACCAGCTTTTGAAATTCCGCATGACAAAAAACCGAGGCGTTTGGCTTCAGATTTTATCAATTTGGAATATTTTTCTTTGTTGGAATACATACTGCATTAGGGATTGTAGCGATTGTTTGAGCTCTTTTTTAGCTCTGCTAAAAAAAGCGAGTGCGGAAAGCCCGACCTCGTTCTCGTCTTTAAGACGAGACGAGGTAATGCCCTAAAAAAGTCCGCCTTGAATATTAGTGTTGATTTTACCCAAATGCTTATACGCTTTCTCGGTAACTTCTCTTCCTCGCGGTGTTCTGATGATGAAACCTTCCTGAATTAAAAATGGCTCGTAAACTTCCTCGATGGTTTCGCCGCTTTCGGAAACGGCTGTTGCCAGAGTTGATATTCCAACCGGGCCACCTTTGAATTTATCGATGATCGTGTTGAGGATTTTATTATCCATTTCGTCTAAACCGTGTGCATCTACGTGTAATGCTTTTAATGCGAAACGAGCTATCTCAACATCAATTTTTCCGTTGCCTTTTATTTGAGCAAAATCGCGCACACGACGCAAGAGTGCATTGGCAATACGAGGTGTACCGCGACTTCTTCCTGCTATTTCAATTGCCGCTTCCATCGTGATTGGCATCTTTAAGATGCTGGAACTGCGTTGGACTATTGTGGTTAAAAGTTCTGTATTGTAATATTGTAAGCGACTTTGGATTCCGAAACGGGCACGCATTGGAGCTGTTAATAATCCGGAACGAGTTGTTGCTCCGACAAGAGTAAACGGATTTAAATTGATTTGGACCGTTCTCGCATTTGGTCCGGATTCTATCATGATGTCGATTTTGAAATCCTCCATTGCGGAATATAAATATTCTTCCACAATCGGGCTCAAACGATGAATTTCGTCTATGAACAAAACATCTCTTTCTTCGAGATTGGTTAGCAATCCCGCTAAATCTCCGGGTTTGTCTAAAACCGGACCGGAAGTGATTTTGATTCCAACACCTAATTCATTAGCTAAAATATTGGCTAAGGTGGTTTTTCCTAATCCGGGTGGACCGTGAAATAAGGTATGATCGAGCGCTTCACTTCTTTGGTTGGCGGCTTCTACAAATACTTTTAGATTATCCAACACTTGATCCTGACCGGTGAAATCATCAAAAGCTAAAGGTCTTAACTTTTTTTCGACATCAAGTTCATCGGGATTGTAACCGGAGTTGTTTGGATTAAGATTTTCGTTCATATTACAAATATATAACAAAGTTACATGCAAATAAAAATGCCTTTCTGTGTAGAAAGGCATTTATTATATTTTATTCAATGATTAGTGGTGCAATTGTTCTTCACCCGGTTTCATCGGAATATGTTGTGGTACGAAATCATCATCATGACCAGGTTTGCTGTAATCATATGGCCATCTGTGTACGTGAGGAATTTCACCTTCCCAGTTTCCGTGAATATGTTTAATTGGCGCTGTCCATTCTAATGTATTTGATTTCCATGGGTTTTGAACTGTTTTCTTACCGTAGAAAATGCTGCTAAAGAAGTTGTATAAGAACACCAATTGGAAAGCTCCACCAACTAAAGCAAATGTTGTAATAATTACGTTTACATTTTGTAAATCATCAAACAATGGGAAGTTTGTATTGGTATAATATCTTCTTGGTAAACCAGCCATTCCGATAAAGTGCATTGGGAAGAAAACGCCATAAGCACAAGTTGCCGTTACCCAGAAGTGAACATAGCCTAAGTTTTTGTTCAACATTCTTCCGAACATTTTTGGGAACCAGTGGTAGATTCCGGCAAACATTCCGTAAAGAGCAGAAATACCCATTACTAAGTGGAAGTGAGCCACAACGAAATATGTATCGTGAACGTTAATATCTAATGTACTATCTCCAAGAATGATTCCAGTTAAACCTCCTGTAATGAAAGTAGAAACCAATCCGATAGAGAATAACATTGCAGGGTTTAACTGCAGGTTACCTTTCCATAGAGTTGTGATATAGTTGAATGCCTTTACAGCAGACGGAATTGCAATCAATAAGGTCGTGAATGTAAATACCGAACCTAAGAACGGGTTCATTCCCGAGATAAACATATGGTGACCCCAAACGATAGTTGATAAAAATGCAATTGCAATAATCGACATAATCATCGCTCTGTAACCAAAGATTGGTTTACGAGAGTGTGTGGCAATAACTTCGGATGTAATTCCTAATGCAGGTAATAATACGATATAAACTTCAGGGTGACCTAAGAACCAGAATAAGTGTTCGAACAATACCGGAGAACCACCTTGATAATGTAAAACTTCACCAGCGATATAGATATCAGATAAGAAGAATGACGTTCCGAAACTTCTATCCATAATCAACATCAAAGCTGCAGAAAGTAATACCGGGAAAGATATAACTCCGATAATAGCTGTGATAAAGAATGCCCAAACTGTTAGTGGCAATCTTGTCATTGACATTCCTTTTGTTCTTAAATTGATTACAGTTACGATATAATTTAATGAACCTAGTAAAGATGCTGCGATGAAGATAGCCATAGAAACTAACCATAAAGTCATTCCCGTTCCTGATCCCGGAATGGCTTGTGGCAATGCACTTAATGGTGGATAAATTGTCCATCCTGCACTTGCGGGTCCTGATTCAACAAATAATGAACATATCATTACAACACTTGAAAGGAAAAACAACCAATAGGAAATCATGTTTAAGATTCCAGAAGCCATATCTCTAGCTCCAATTTGTAACGGAATCAATAAGTTACTAAACGTACCGCTCAATGCAGCCGTAAGTACAAAGAATACCATTATGGTTCCGTGTATCGTAACTAAAGACAAGTAAACATCATTTGACATTACTCCGTTTGGAGCAAACTTATCTCCTAAAAGGAAATTAAATATCTTGAATGATTCTTCAGGCCAAGCTATTTGCATTCTGAAAAGCATTGACATTCCAACACCGATTATACCCATAACTATACCTGTAATCAAATATTGTTTGGCAATCATTTTATGGTCAATACTAAAAATGTATTTAGTAATGAACGTGTCTTTATGGTGGTGTTCGTGTTCGTCGTGACCGTGATCGTGATCGTGAGCTTCTGCTGACATATTAGGTAAACTTTAAATTTTTTATACTATTTCGTTTCTGCATTAGCAACTACAGTAGTGTCATTGCTTGTTACAGTAGTTGTATCTTTTGTTTCTGATGCCGGAGCTGCTGCTGCTTTAGCTTCAGCTGCTGCAGTTTTAACGGCCAATACAATAGTTTTTGGTGAATTTTCTTTTAACCAAGCCTTGTATTCTTCCGGTGTATCAACAACAATTTTCATTTGCATATTGTAATGAGAAGCACCGCAAATTTTGTTACACAACAATAAGTAATCAAAGGTGTAAGGGTCAAGAGCTGGCTCACCTTTAGCAACTAAATCAGCACTTTTCTTAGCTCTGATACTATTGATGTTGGCAACCTTTTCAATCATATCCGGATTTTCTCTCATTTCAGCAGTAGTAAGTGTTGGAATGAATGAGAAGTTAGTCACCATACCCGGAACACAGTTCATTTGTGCTCTAAAGTGTGGCATATAAGCCGAGTGTAATACATCTTGAGAACGCAATTTGAAAATAACTCTTGTTCCTTTCGGGATGTGTAATTCTGTTGAAGTAAAATCATCTTGTGCATTTGGATCTGATAAATCAACTCCTAAATTATTTACGCCTTCAATATATCTTACGTTAGCTTTTCCTAGTACATCATCTGCACCGGAATATCTTGCTTCCCATTTAAATTGTTGTGCATACAATTCGATAACAATCGCATCTTTATCGTCTTTTTCATCCACAAACATAATGTTCGTCCAAGCGTATAATCCGTAAAGAATTAATACTGCTAAAACAATTGCCGGAATGATACTCCAGATAAATTCTAGTTTATTACTATCTGCAAAATAAAGTGCTTGTTGGCCTTGTCTTCCTCTGTATTTGAAAGCAAAATAATGCAATAAGGCTTGTGTAATTGTTTGTACGATAAAGATAAGAACCATAGTGATGACCATCAGGTTGTCAATTTCCGGTCCGTGTGCTGAAGCAGAATCGCCAATCAAGGGGAATTTCCCATAATAAACCAAACACCAAATTGTTGTCAGGTAAATGAAAACAAGGAAACCAAACATCAAGTAACCGTTAACTTTATTATCATTATCATTTGCGACTTGTGTGTCATTAACACTTGCTCCAACTTGAGTTAAGTCGAATATCTTAGTTAACTGCCACAAGGCTACTGCCAATAAAACTACAACTATAAGTACCAAAAGAGTTGTCATTTGTAATTTACTTTAAAATATTAATAATGAAAATGTTTACTTTCTTCGATGAAAGGATTTCTTTTTGGAACCAATGGAGCTTTTGTTAAAGCATTGAATACCACATAAATAAATAATCCAAAGAAAAATAATAGTGCTGAAATTTCCGGAACACCGATAAACCATCTGTCACCAACCGTTCCCGGCATAATCATATTGAAGAAATCAACATAATGTCCGACTAAAATTACGATTCCTCCCATAACAACTATCCAATAAATACGTTTGAAGTCGCTATTGATTAAAAGTAAAATCGGGAATACAAAATTCATGAAAAACGCACCCCAAAATGGTACAGTAAACACTTCTATTCTTGTTTTGAAATAAGTAACTTCCTCAGGAATGTTAGCGTACCAAATCAACATAAATTGTGAGAACCATAAGTACGTCCAGAAAACGCTGATACCAAACATGAATTTTGATAAATCATGAATATGGCTTGAATTTACGTTTTCTAAATATCCTTTAGATTTTAGATAAATCGTTACCAGTTGGATTACTGTAATACCACTTACAAAGAAGCTGGCAAAAACATACCATCCAAAAAGAGTACTGAACCAGTGTGCATCGATAGACATAATCCAGTCCCAAGCCATAATAGATTCAGACACTATAAAGAATACTAAAAATGCCGCTGACATTTTGAAGTTCTTTTTGTAGAAAACATCATCGTTAGCTTCGTCCTGAGCCAAGCAATTTTTTCTTGATAAATAACGATATACGTTCCATCCTAATAAGAATATTGCTGCTCTTGAAATCCAAAAGGCAAAATTCAAATAGCCTGATTTTCCTGCAATAATTTCGTCATAATTTGGGCTTGTTGGATCGGTAACTCCTTCTTTCATCCACACAAATAAGTGGTGAATATGGAATCCAGATAACAATAAGATTGCAAAGAAGACAACTGATATTACAGGTAAGTAAGCCGTTATTCCCTGCATTACTCTGAACAATACCGGAGACCAACCTGCTTGTGCCACTTGTTGGATAGCATAGAATGCTAAAACACCCATTGTAATTAACAAGAAGAAGATACATGCAACATATAATGCTGCCCATGGTTTATTTTGTAATTGATGAAAAACGTGTTCAACATGCTCTGCGTGCTCATCAGCATGTGCTTCAGCTTTATTTTCAGCGTGTTCTGCATGAGCTGGTTCAGCTACTGTTACAGCCGCTACAGTATCTTTAGCAATTGTATCATGAGTGGTTTCAGCTACAGCTTCCTCGTGCTCAACAGCAGTAGAATGTTCGGCTGTCTTAGCAGTTTCTTCATGGGTTGCTGCTACTGTTTCGTGAGATTCTGCTCCTGCGGCTTCGTGAGTTGCTGCTGCTTCGTGACCGCCTTCGTGATGAGCCTCTTCAGCTTTCAAAATAGCCTCAACATCCTGAATAGTTTTTGGCGCAGTTAAAAAACCATAACCAATCCCAAGAATACCAACGATCATTAGGACAAAAGAAAAGGTTTTTAATTTACTTGAAAATGTATACATATCTATAACAATCTGTTTGTTCTACAATTATAATTTGCTTTTAAGTTCAAGAACATAGGCTGCAATCATCCAACGTTCTTGTTGACTCAATTGGTTTGAATAACCACCCATTGAATTTAAACCATATGTTTCAACATGGTAAATACTACCTACAGTAACCTGTCTGTCTTTGTAACTAGGTACTCCAAGGAATTTTTGTTGTTTAACCAACTTCCCTTGTCCATCTCCTGCTGCTCCGTGACAAATGGCACAATAAATACCATATAATTCTTCAGCTTTTTTCATATCAACCGCTGTAGAATCAAGCGGTGAAGTTGTAATTGTTTTAGAGAAATTATATCCTTCCGTAGTATTTGGAATTCCGTATGGAACAAATCCTCTTTTAATTGTACCTTCCGCTGGTAACTGTCCTTCTTTTCCTTTTAATCCCGTTGGCGAATTGAAAGCATCAGATTCTGAATAGGTTTCATAAGCTACCGATTCGTACATGTTTGGCATATATTGGTAGTTTGGTTTCTGGTCATCTTTACAAGACGAAAAGGAAACAACGATACCTAATACAAATGCTATTTTAAATAAACTTTTCATATCTATATTAATGCTTATCATTTTCAACTTCAACAACTTTAACTTCTACGGCACCTGTGCTTTTGAAGAACTTCACCAATTCGTCTTCGTTATCTTTAACAGAAACTTCCATTAGGAAATGGTCATCAGTTGTTCTAACATCCGGGTTTTCAGCTTTTTTGAATGGCCATAATCTACTTCTCATATAGAAAGTGATAACCATTAAGTGGGCAGCATGGAAAACTGTCATTTCAAACATAACCGGAACAAAGGCAGGCATATTTTGATAGAAAGCAAAACTTGGTTTACCTCCGATATCCTGTGGCCAGTCCTGAATCATGATATAATTCAACATGGTTGTTGCAACCGATAAACCAATACATCCATAAATGAATGCACAAATTGCTAATCGTGTTGGCGCTAAGCCCATTGCCTTGTCCAAACCGTGAACCGGGAACGGTGTAAAAACTTCTTCAATATGATGATGAGCAGCTCTCGTTTTGTGAACTGCATCCATCAATACATCATCATCATTGTATATTGCGTGTATAACTTTATTACTACTCATAGCAATTATTAATGTTTATCTGAATGATTGTGACCTTTTGCTTCTCTGTCTCTTTTGTAATTTTCTCCCGAAGATTTCAAGATTGTTTTAACCTCTGCCTGAGCAATCACAGGGAATGTTCTGGCATATAAAAGGAATAATACAAAGAAGAAACCTATTGTTCCTATAAAAATTCCAATATCTACAAATGTTGGTTGGAACATCGTCCATGACGATGGAAGATAATCTCTGTGTAATGAGGTAACGATGATTACGAAACGCTCAAACCACATACCGATGTTTACTACAATCGAGATAATGAAAGAGAACATAATACTTGTTCTTAATTTCTTGAACCACATAAATTGTGGAGAAAACACATTACATGTCATCATTGACCAATATGCCCACCAGTAAGGTCCGGTAGCTCTGTTTAAGAATGCATATTGCTCAAATTCAACTCCTGAATACCAAGCGATAAATAACTCGGTAATATAAGCAACACCAACGATAGAACCTGTAATCATGATTACAATGTTCATTAATTCGATATGTTGAATAGTGATATAAGCTTCAAGATTTGACACTTTTCTCATAATAATAAGAAGTGTATTTACCATCGCAAATCCTGAGAATACCGCTCCGGCAACGAAGTATGGTGGGAAGATGGTAGTATGCCAACCCGGTACAACCGAAGTAGCAAAGTCCATAGATACAATCGTGTGAACCGAAAGTACAAGTGGAGTTGCTAAACCTGCAAGTACCAAAGACACTTCTTCAAAACGTTGCCAGTCTTTTGCTCTTCCGCTCCATCCAAAACTTAAGATAGAATATATTTTTTTGCTGAAAGGTGTTACCGCTCTGTCTCTAAGCATTGCAAAGTCAGGTAATAATCCTGTCCACCAGAAAACCAATGATACAGAAAGATACGTAGAGATTGCAAATACGTCCCAAAGCAATGGTGAGTTAAAGTTTACCCAAAGTGATCCAAATTGATTTGGAATAGGTAATACCCAATAAGCCAACCATGGACGACCCATGTGAATAACCGGGAAAATTGCAGCCTGGATTACAGAGAAAATAGTCATCGCTTCTGCCGAACGGTTAATGGCCATTCTCCATCGTTGACGGAATAATAATAACACAGCTGATATAAGTGTTCCGGCATGACCGATACCTACCCACCAAACGAAGTTAGTGATATCCCAAGCCCAACCAACGGTTTTATTCAAACCCCAGGTTCCGATACCTGTTGAAATGGTATAAATGATACAGCCAATTCCCCAAAGGAAAGCTATTAATGAAATGCTAAATACAGTCCACCATTGTTTATTAGCTCTTCCTTCAATTGGAGCAGCAATATCTACAGTTATATCGTGATATGATTTTTCACCTATAACTAATGGTTTTCTAATGGGTGCTTCGTAATGAGACGACATATTCCTTTATTTCTTAATTAATATATACTACGTATTTCTAACTTTAACGTGATAGAACACATTTGGTTTTGTACCAACACTTTCTAATAAATGGTACATTCTCTTATCTTCGGCTAGTTTAGCTACTTGGTCCTGCTTGTTATTAACATCTCCAAATACCATAGCTCCTGTTGAACAAGCTGCCGAACAAGCAGTTTGGAATTCATTTGCTGCTACTTCTCTTCCTTCGCGTTTTGCCGTTAAGATAGTCAACTGTGTTTTTTGGATACACATAGAACATTTTTCCATAACTCCACGAGAACGAGCGTTTACATCCGGATTAAGAACCATACGTCCTAAATCATTATTCATATGGAAATCAAATTCGTCGTTACCATTGTATAAGAACCAGTTAAAACGACGTACTTTATATGGACAGTTATTAGCACAGTAACGAGTACCAACACATCTGTTATAAGCCATTTGGTTTTGACCCTGACGACCGTGTGAAGTTGCCGCTACCGGACAAACTGTTTCACAAGGTGCGTGATTACAGTGTTGACACATTACCGGTTGGAAAGATACTTGTGGATTATCCGCAGGGTTTTCCATTTCACCAAATCCGCCTAATGATCCTTTTTTACCAAATAAACCATCAAAGTTTTCTTTTTTCTCGTTGTCTTCAGCAAAAGTCTCTTCAGATGAATAGTATCTGTCAATACGGAGCCAGTGCATATCACGACTTCTTCTAATTTCTGATTTTCCAACAACAGGAACGTTGTTTTCGGCATGACAAGCTATTACACAAGCTCCACAACCTGTACAAGCATTCAAATCAATTGAAAGATTAAAATGGTGTCCAACTGAACGGTCAAATGAATCCCATAAATCTACTGATGTAGCCTCTACTTCTTTGTGATCCAAAGATACCATAGGAACAGTATTCCATTCTTTAGCATCTTTAGTATTGAATATAGTTAGGTTCGTTTCTTTTATAATATCGCCTCTACCCATCAACGTTTTTTGTGACTGAACACAAGCAAATTCATGTTCTCCACTTGCCGCAGCGATAGTAGCAGACTGTACATTATTGAATCCGGCGTAGAATGCATACGCATTAAGACCAACCTGCATTTCTTCTTTTAATCCAACTTTTTTACCATAGCCTAAAGCCATACCTAAAGTCCCTTTAGCTTGTCCTGGTTGAACTATAACCGGAACATTTTCCAGTTTTACTCCGTTTACTGTTAGTGTTGCATAACTTCCGTTAAGTCCACCATTAGCAACGATTTGATTTTCTAATTTTAATGTATCAGCATCCGCTTTTGAAACCGTTACATAGTTATCCCAAGCTACTCTTGTGATTGGATCAGGAAACTCTTGTAACCATGGATTGTTAGCTTGTTGACCATCACCTAAACCTGTTTTAGTATACAATACTAATTCAAATCCGTTTGCCGGTTTTGATTTTGCTAATGCGTTTGCAGCACCGGCATAATCTGCTGAACTTGCAGAAGCTCCGCCAGAAACTCCAACTGCAATACCATCGTGAACCGTTTGGTTCCATGAAGCGCCATTTGTATATGATGCAGCAGTTGTTTTTATGTAATCGTAATACTCAGCAGTATTTCCATTCCATGATAATAATCCTTCTTGGAATTGTTTAGAACTGAATAATGGTCGAATTGTTGGTTGTGTTATAGCATAAGTTCCTTTGGTCAACACCAAATCATTCCAAGACTCTAAATAGTGAGGTGCAGGAACTGCAATAGTTGTTATCGAAGCTGTTTCATCTTCTCTTAAAGAAAATGCAGCTGACAATTTTACTTTTTTCAATCCGCTAACGAATTTAGCAGAATCCGCTAAAGTGTATACCGGATTTACTCCGCTCATAATTAAAGTATGAACACTTCCTGCATTCATATCAGCAATTAACTGAGCAACTTTTTCGTTAGAACCTTTTCTGATTTGACGTGTTCCGATAGTAGAAAATGCTTCACTAGCCAAAGCCTGATTGATAGCCAAAACTAACAATTGCGCATTTTTATCTTGGATACCTGAAACTAAAAGTCCTTTGGTTCCTGCAGCTTTTAATTGTTGTGCTGCTTTTGTAACTACATCTTCGTTATCAACTTTTCCTGTTGCTACCGCAGAACCTGTAATTACATTATATATTTTAACTAAAGCTTGCTTTTGATTGGCAACGGTCATTGGAACACGTTTGTCAGCAGCAGCTCCGGACAAAGTCATATTAGCTTCGAACTGGTAGTGTTTTGACATTTTCCCGGCTTGTGGTATTCTTCCTTTTGCATAACCGGAATCAAAACCTCCACCTTGCCAATCACCTAAAAAGTCAGCGCCAATAGAAACGATTGTATTTGCTTTTGAGAAATCGTAATCTACTAAAGCTCTTTCTCCATAAACTGCTTCGAATGCATCTAAGGCAGCCGATTCAGAAACAGCATCGTAAATAACGTGTTTTGCTGTTGGGTTTTTAGCAATGAATTCAGCGATTAGCTTTTCTGTTGATGGACTTGCTAAAGTTCCCGTTAAAAGAACAACTTGTCCACCTTTAGCTTTCGCATCAGCTAAACTTGCTTTTATTTTTAAATCCGCTTCCTGCCAAGAAGCATCTTTCTGAGCAATCTTGGTTATTTTCAAACGCGTATTGTCATATAATGATAATACAGAAGCATGAACTCTTGCATTGGCGGCGAACTTAGCACCGGCAATAGTATTGTTTTCTATTTTAATTGGACGACCTTCACGTGTTTTTACCAATAGGTTAGCAAAATCAAAACCGTCAAACATAGAGGTTGCATAGAAATCAGCAACTCCGGGAATGATTTGTTCCGGCTGTAAAACATAAGGAATTGATTTGTGTACCGGACCTTCACAAGCTGCTAATGTTGCAGCTGCAGTTGTAAATCCAACGTATTTCAAGAAATCACGACGAGTAGTTGAAGAAGATGATAATGCTTCTTTGTCAGATAAAAATTCGTCGGTTGGAATTTCTTCTACAAATTCATTATTTCTAAGCGCCTCAACAATAGAACTATTTTCGTTTAGTTCCTCAACACTTTTCCAGTATTTTTTGTTCGATGACATCGTATATAAATATTAGCTTCTTAAATTATTTTATTAGTAGTGGCACTTACCACATTCCGTTCCTCCCATTTGTGCAGCAGTCAATTTGTCTACTCCGTATCGTTTAGAAAGTTCTTCGTGAATTTTTGTGTAATAAGCATTGCCTTCCATTTTCACATCGGTCTCGCGGTGACATTTAATACACCAACCCATAGTTAATGGAGCAAATTGTTTTTGGATTTCATACTCTTGAACAGGACCGTGACATTTTTGACATTCAATTCCGGCCACTGTTACGTGCTGCGAATGATTGAAATAAGCGAAATCCGGTAAGTTGTGAATTCTAACCCATTTCACCGGACTGGTTTTTCCTGTGTATTTTGAACCATCCCAACCTACAGCAGCGTATAATTTTTTGATTTCTCCGTCGTAGAATGCTTTTGAATGTTCCGGAGTTGCTGTAGTGTCAGATACTTCAGAAATATTTTTGTGACAGTTCATACAAACATTCAAAGAAGGAATCCCTGCATTTTTACTAACACGTGCAGCCGAGTGGCAATATTTACAATCGATACCGTTGCTTCCTGCGTGAATTCTGTGAGAGTAGTGAATTGGCTGAATTGGTGCGTAATCCTGATCAATACCTATTTGCATTAAGTAACCATACACGAAGAATCCACTCGCTAATAATAAGAATATAGAAGAAACTAAAACCAAAAATTGGTTTTTAGCAAATGCTTTCCAAATTGGTAATCTTGCTTCTTTTTCAGCAACTTCAATACCGTTTGCTTTGGCTACTTTAGTCAACACATTGTTTACAAAGAACAACATGATAACCAACATCAATAACACTAAGCATAAAGCCCCAAGAATAACGTTGTTTGAAATTCCGCCTTCGTTTGCTGCTTTTAAGCCTCCAGCATCAGTTGTAACAAGTCCTTTTGGCGCTTCCGGTTTTGGCTCATCTGTGTAAGCTAATATATTGTCTACATCTTGCTTAGACAACTGAGGAAAGGCAGTCATTACTGACTTGTTATATTCATTAAAAATTTTAACAGCATCTGCATCACCTGACTTTACCATAGCAGAGCTATTGGCTATCCAAGGATAAAACCATTCTCTTGCATGACGCGCTGTTACTCCTCTTAAGGCAGGCCCGGTCATTTTCTTGTCTAAAGCGTGACAAGCTGCACAATTTGCGTTAAACAATGCTTTTCCTGCTACTGCGTCACCTCCTGCGGCTGCCGCTGGTGCTGCCGTGGCTGTTGCAGTTGCCGGTGTTGCTTCTGCTGGTGGAGTTGCTTGTGAAAATGAAGTGAAGGAGAATGTTAGCATTAAAGCTAAACTGTAGATTATTTTCCTTGAAATCGAATTATGGTTACCCACTTTTTTCATATAATAAGTAATTATCGGCTAATGTTGGCATGATTTTTACTGAATGACATTCATTCAAAAATCGACGCTTTATTAAAAACTTGCACAAAAATACGACTTATGAACTATTCTCAAAACCTTAAATATATCTTAAATATCAATTTATATTAATTCTAAATAATGAATTCTCTTTTGTTTAATTCTATAAGTTTTACATTTGTATAAAAATCAAACAATTATGACCTTTTTAAAAGAAATAAAAATCACTTTCACTACACTTACTCTGTTGATTATGTCTCAAAAAAGCTTTAGTCAAGAGGCTAAAGTAAGTGTAAGTCAAGACCCAAAGTTTGAGCAGCTCTTGAATGAAAAAAGAAAAATAAACAGCTCTATTACGATAAATGACCGTTATAAAATTCAGATTTTTAATGGTGATACCGAAAATTCTAAAAAGACGTTGCTTGATTTTAAGAGAGAGAATAAAAATATTGATGCGACTATTGTTTTCAGTACGCCATTATATAAAGTTTGGGTAGGGAATTACAAAACCCGAATTGAAGCTGAAAAAAACCTCAATGATTTGAAGAAAAAATATCCGAATGCGTTTTTGATAAAGCCGAATAAATAATTTTTCTTTGTGCCTTTGTCTTTGTTTGTTGCTTTTGTGGTTGATTTTTATTTTAACCACAAATAATCAAAAGTTTTTCAAAAGTCACAAAAGTCTATAAATAAAAAAATCCCGATTGCTCGGGATTTTTTTATTTATTACTTGATCTTTTTCTTCACTTCAACTTCCTGGAAAGCTTCGATGATATCTAGTTGTTCAATATCATTGTAATTCTTGATTTGCATACCGCAATCGTACCCTTTAGAAACTTCTTTTACATCATCTTTAAAACGTTTCAACGTAGCCAATTCACCTGTAAAGATTACAACTCCGTCACGAATAATTCTAACATTAGAGTTTCTAAAGATTTTACCATCGGTAACCATACAACCTGCAATAGTTCCCACTTTAGATACTTTGAAAATCTCTCTGATTTCTGCTGTACCGGTAACTTCTTCCTTCATTTCCGGAGAAAGCATTCCTTCCATCGCGTCTTTCAAGTCGTTGATAGCATCGTAGATAATAGAATAACTTCTGATATCGATTTCTTCTTTTTGCGCTATCTGACGTGCATTTCCGGCAGGACGAACATTAAATCCAATGATAATAGCATCAGATGCAGAAGCCAACATTACATCAGTTTCTGTTATCGCACCAACACCTTTATGAATGATATTAATTTGAATTTCTTCGGTTGATAATTTAGAAAACTCACTCGATAACGCTTCCACAGAACCATCCACGTCACCTTTAAGGATAATGTTCAATTCTTTAAACTGTCCTAATGCTATACGACGACCAATTTCCGCCAAGGTAATATGACGTTGTGTTCTAACCGATTGTTCACGCAATAACTGTGTACGTTTTGCCGCAATTTGTTTTGCTTCTCTTTCGTCTTCAAACACGTTAAATTTATCTCCGGCAGTTGACGCACCATCCAAACCTAAAATAGATATTGGTGTTGATGGTCCAGCAGTCATAACTGTATGTCCTCTTTCATCATGCATGGCTTTCACTTTTCCGTGATTTTTTCCTGCCAATACATAATCCCCAACTTTCAAAGTTCCTGATTGTACCAAGATTGTTGATACATAACCTCTTCCTTTGTCTAACTGTGCTTCCACAACTGTTCCGACAGCAAGTTTATTTGGGTTTGCTTTTAAGTCTAAAATTTCAGCTTCAAGCAATACTTTTTCTAACAATTCTTTTACGCCTGTTCCCTTTTTAGCAGAGATATCGTGCGATTGGTATTTTCCACCCCAATCTTCTACTAATAAATTCATAGCGGCTAATTTCTCCTTAATTTTTTCAGGATTTGCGCCTTGCTTATCAATTTTATTAATTGCAAATATCATCGGAACATTAGCAGCTTGCGCGTGACTAATAGCTTCTTTGGTTTGCGGCATGATGTCGTCATCGGCAGCAACCACAATAATCGCAATATCGGTAACCTGAGCTCCACGGGCACGCATTGCAGTAAACGCTTCGTGACCCGGTGTATCAAGGAAAGTTATTTTTTGTCCGCCTTCAAGTGTAACGGCATAAGCACCTATGTGTTGTGTAATTCCTCCTGATTCTCCGGCGATTACATTTTCTTTACGAATATAATCCAGCAAGGAAGTTTTACCGTGATCTACGTGACCCATTACGGTTACGATTGGTGCACGTGTTACTAAATCTTCTTCTTTATCTTCAACAACTTCAATAGCATCTTCTAAATCTGTTGTAATGAATTCAACTTCAAAACCAAACTCATCAGCAACGATTGATAAGGTTTCAGCATCTAATCTTTGGTTCATAGTTACCATGATTCCAAGTGACATACAGGTACCGATTACTTTTGTAATAGGCACATCCATCATCGTTGCTACTTCACCAACCGTAACGAATTCGGTTACTTTGATTGTTTTGCTTCCTTCTTCAAGAGCCAGCATTTCATCTTCACTTCGTTGACGGTGAGAATCACGTTTGTCTCTTCTGTATTTTGCTGCTTTAGATTTGTTTCCTTTTCCTTGTAAACGCTCTAAAGTTTCTTTGATTTGATTTTTAACTTCTTCTTCCGTTGGCTCAACTTTTTGAACTATCGCAGGACGATTTCCTTTTTGAAATCCACCGCCTGGTTTTGCGCCGCCTTGTTTGTTAGGTCCAAAAGCATTGCTTCCGCCACCACCACCAACGACTGGTTTTCCTTGTTCAGGTTTGCCGGGAATTCTTTTTCTTTTATTCTTGTTGGCGTTGTTATTATTTGCCGCTGCATTTGTTCCGTCTGCTGGAGTTGCAGGTTTGTTGGCATCTTTTTTAAACTCCTCTTTTTTCTTTTTAGGCTTGTTGAATTGTGCTAAATCTATTTTTTGACCTGTTAGTATTGGTCCGGTAAGATTTTGATATTGTGTTGTATGCGTATCATCAATTGGTTCTTCAGCAACTGGCGCAACTACTTTTTCTTCTTTTGGAGCAGCAACCGTTGTCTCTTCTTTTTTAGCAGCAACTTCTTTTGTTTCAACAACAGGTTTCGTTTCCTGAACCGGTTTTGTAGGTTGAGCCGGAGCTTTAGGTTCTAAATCAATTTTACCAACTTGCTTTGGAGCAGTAATCGTTGCTTTCGCTTTAATCAACTCTTGTTGATGCTGACGTTCTTCGTCTTGCTTGCGTTTGTCTTCGATTTCTTTTTCTCTTTCTATTCGAAGTGCTTCTTTTTCTTTTCTGATTTCTTCACTTATCCCTTTCGAAGCTTCTTTATTCCCTTTGTCACCGGCAAACTGTCCGCAAAGAATAGCATATACATCATCGGAAACTTTTGTGTTTGGATTTGCCTCGATGACAATTCCTTTATCCTTAAGATAATCCACAGCTCTTTCCAAAGAAATATTTAATTCCCTTAAAACTTTATTAATTCTAATATTTCCTTCAGACATAAAATCTTATTAATGTTATCTATTTTGCGTTAAAAGATTAGTCCTGAAACTCTTCTTTCAATATTCTTATTACTTCTAAAATGGTTTCTTCTTCCAAATCGGTTCTTCTTACTAAATCGGCAACATCCTGATTCAAAACACTTCTTGCCGTATCCAATCCGATTTTTGCAAATTCGTCGATTACCCAACCATCGATTTCGTCTGAGAACTCTGTTAATTCAACATCATCTTCTTCGATAGCAGCACCTTCTCTGATTACGTCTAATTCGTAACCTGTTAAAAGTCCTGCCAATTTAATGTTGTGTCCACCACGACCAATCGCTTTTGAAACTTCTTCTAACTTTAAGAAAACCTCAGCTCTTTTTTTCTCTTCGTCAATTTTAACCGAAGATACTTTTGCCGGGCTTAATGCTCTTGTGATATACAATTGCAAATTAGTTGTGTAATTGATTACGTCGATATTTTCGTTCCCTAATTCGCGAACAATTCCGTGAATTCTAGAACCTTTCATACCAACACAAGCTCCAACAGGATCAATTCTGTCATCATAAGAATCAACAGCTACTTTTGCTTTTTCGCCTGGGATTCTCACTACGTTTTTAATCATAATCAAACCATCAAAAACTTCCGGAATTTCTTGTTCGAATAATTTTTCCAGGAATTTATCTGCCGTTCTCGACATTATGATTTGAGGTTTATTCCCTTTCAATTCAACGCTTTCAATGATTCCGCGAACGTTATCTCCTTTACGGAAAAAGTCAGATGGGATTTGTTTTTCTTTTGGCAAAACGATTTCATTCCCTTCGTCATCAATCAAAATCACAACTCTTGGACGAACGTGATGTACCTCGGCGGTATAAATTTCACCAATTAAATCTTTAAATTGTTTGTAAAGATTCGTGTTATCGTGCTCGTGTATTTTTGAAATCAGGTTTTGACGCAAAGCTAAAATAGCTCTTCTTCCTAAATCGATTAATTTTACTTCTTCAGAAACTTCTTCTCCAATTTCAAAATCGGCTTCAATTTTTCTTGCTTCTGTTAAGGTAATTTCCTCATTTTCCAAATCTAAATCATCATCAGCAACGATAACTCTTCTTCTCCAGATTTCCATATCTCCTTTATCAGGATTGATAATAATGTCAAAATTATCATCAGAACCGTATTTCTTTTTCAATGCGTTTCTAAATACATCTTCCAAAATTGCCATAAGCGTCACTCTGTCAATAAGCTTATCGTCTTTAAATTCTGAAAATGATTCGATTAATGCAATATTCTCCATGCCTAATTTAATTAAATATTATTGTAACAATTGCTTCTTTTATGTCTGAATAAGGAATCTCGCGTTTGTGTTCAACTGTTTCTTTTCCTTTTCCAATTTTCTTTGGTTCTCTTGCCGTCCAGGAAAGCGTAATGTTTTCGTCGGAAACCTGCTCTAATAACGCTTCTATAGTTTCGGTGGCTGTTTTTACTTTTAAAATTCTTCCAATATTTTTGCGATATTGTCTAACCATTTTTAGTGGTGTCGAAACTCCTGCCGAAGCTACTTCTAATGCGTAATCCTGTTCTTCGCGGTCTAAATTATTATCAATTGCCCGACTTACATCAATACAATCCTGCAAATTTACACCATTATCTCCATCTAAAGTTACTATTACTTTAAATGTTTCCGAAACCGTTAAATCTACCAAAAACAAAGAAGGTTTTTCCTTTAACGCTTCTTCCAATAATGCTAAAACTTTGTCTCTAAATGCCATAATTGTATAAAAAGAGGGAAGCAATGCTTCCCTCATTATTTAGTTTAAATGGTAAATAACGGGGCAAATATAGTTATTTTTTTATAAATCAAAAAATGTTGCCGTATCAAAAAAAAAATAATACCTTTATTGTGTTATTTAATACAATCCAAAATTTACTTTTTTATTATGAAAAAAATTTTAGTTCCTACAGACTTCTCAGATCATGCCTATTATGCTTTAAAAGTTGCTTCACAAATTGCTAAAAAAAATGGCGGTGAAATTATATTACTACATATGTTAGAATTACCACACCAAGCTGGTGATGCTATTGGAAGTGGTCATGATTTACCCGAAATAATGCTTTTCAAAAACGCTGCGATTAAAAGGCTGGAAGATTTGATGGATGATGAATGTTTAGAAGGATTAAAGGTTTCTGAAATTATTCAGTTTGAATTGGCATTTGATGGAATACTTAAGGTTAGTGAGAAAAATGATATCGACTTAATTGTGATGGGCTCACACGGAGCAAGCGGATTTAAGGAAATGTTTATTGGTTCTAATGCTGAGAAAGTAGTTCGTCATTCGGCAGCTCCTGTATTAATCATTAAAAAAGATGTTGGAGAATTTAATGTAGATAAATTTGTTTTTGCTTCTGATTTCTCAGACGAAATAAAAAAACCTTTTGCCAAGGTAGTTGAGTTTGCCAACAAATTTGACGCAGAATTAGAGTTAGCCATGATTAATACACCAAGTACTTTTAAACCGACTCATGTTGCCAATGAAATAATGAAAAATTTTGTTTCTAATTTTACTGTAAATAAATATTCTATTAATATTTATAATGATGTGAATGTCGAAAGCGGAATTTTACATTTTGCCGACCATATTGATGCTGACTTAATTGGAGTAAGTACTCACGGCAGAAAAGGAATTTCACACTTTTTTAATGGAAGCATCAGTGAAGATTTGGTAAACCACGCATTGCGCCCTGTGGTTACTTTCAAAATATAATTATATTTCCAAAACCATAAAATCAAAAAATCCTCTCAACTTGAGAGGATTTTTTGTTGATCTACTAGGCCTTCCCAAAATAAATTTGGGATAAACTTCTTGTCCAATGTTAAAAAACAAAAATCCCGCCGAAGCGGGATTTATCGTTGGTCTACTAGGACTCGAACCTAGAAAGACGGCACCAAAAACCGTAGTGTTACCATTACACCATAGACCAGTTTTGCTTTACGCGAGTGCAAATTTAGTACAAATTTTATTTTACACAAATAAATAACTATAAAAAATAAAAACTAACCCTAAAATCAATCCAATTTGTATCACAATAAACTTGGAATTAAACCGTTATCGGATTTGAGAAAATTTTGTTAAGGAGCGTTTCCTTGCGTTAAAAAAAATAGTTTCTTTGTACATTAAATAAAAACCTTCATTTCATAGCTTTATGATGAACTTTAACTTCAATAAGTGGAATACCATTTTAGGATGGACAACATTTACAATTGCCTTAATTACTTACTCGCTAACCGTTGAACCTACCATGAGCTTTTGGGATTGTGGAGAATATATTTCAACAGCCGCAAAATTAGAAGTTGGTCATCCACCAGGAGCGCCATTGTTCCAAATTCTGGGAGCTTTCTTTGCCATGTTTGCCACAAGTAAAGAAACCATTGCCCTAATGGTAAATATGCTGTCGGTGTTTTCAAGTGCCTTTACTATTTTGTTTATGTTTTGGTCATCAACTATTTTATTAAAAAAAATAGTTTCTCAATACACCGAAATTGACAGAAGCAAAGCAATTGTTATTTTAGGAAGTTCGCTGGTTGGTTCATTAGCCTTTACATTTTCTGACAGCTTTTGGTCAAGCGCAGTTGAAGCCGAAGTATATGCTATGGCTTCGTTATTCATTGCCTTACTATTTTGGCTCGGATTGCGTTGGGAACAAGACATGCAAACACCAAGAGGTAATCGCTGGCTGCTGTTGATTTCATTGTTGATTGGCCTTTCATTTGGAGTTCACTTTATGGCATTGTTGACAATTCCGGCCATTGGGTTTTTGTATTACTTTAAAAATTTCAAAACCATTACCATCAAGAATTTTATCATTGCAAATATTGTTATCGTTGCGATTTTGTTGTTCATTTTCAAATTATTATTGCCATATACCTTAGCCTTCTTTGGTAAAATGGAAATCTTTATGGTTAACAGCTTTGGATTGCCATTCAATTCCGGAACCATATTCGCGCTTTTATTGATTGTTGCGTTCTTTTATTTTGGATTAAAATACACTCGAGAAAAAGGACATCCTTTTTATAACACCGGCTTATTATGTATTCTTTTTGTGCTAATCGGTTTTTCGGTTTGGATGATGTTGCCGATTCGTGCCAATGCCAATGTAGTTATCAATGAAAATAAACCATCAGATGCTGCCGAAGTTTTAGCGTATTATAACCGGGAACAATATGGTGTAAACCCATTGTTTTACGGACCACAATACACTGATACTTTTGCCGGTTTAGATAAAGATGAACCCTATTTAGACAAAGCTCCCAACTATGAAAGAGATTATAGAACCGGGAAATATGTCATTGTAAACAACTACAAAAATGCAGAACAAAACAGTGACAATGCACAAAAAGCAATTCTTCCAAGGCTTTGGAGCACTGAACATATTGATAATTACATTCAGTTTACCGGAGTTCCAAAAGTAGAACTAAATCAAAATTATCCTTACGAAGAAGATTTAGCACAATACGGCGTTGACATTGATAGCTTAAGCGAAGAGCAGGTTGCCATGGCAGTTGGTCAGTTAAAAGACGAGATGAGTAAAACTATTGCTGAATTTAAATCGGCTTACGCTCAGAAAAAAATTGACAACGAGGATTATGTTTCATTCCTAAAAAAATACAGTGACTATATAGTTGTAGAAAAACCATCAACCTGGGACAATTTAAGTTTCATGATTGAATACCAATTTGGCTATATGTATGGCAGGTATTTACTGTGGAATTTTGTTGGAAGACAAAACGACATCCAAGGGAAATACGACAATCTTGACGGCAATTGGTTAAGCGGAATTAAGTTTATAGACGAAATTCATCTTGGTAAAGGATCACAGGAAAATCTGCCCGATGATGTTAAAAACAATAAAGGAAGAAATCTTTATTACTTCTTACCATTCTTAATTGGTTTAATCGGATTGATGTATCATGCCCAAAGAGATTTAAAAAGTTTTTATGTCTTACTGGCTTTATTCTTATTCACTAGTATTGCGCTAAAAATATTCTTAAACGAAAGACCATTTGAACCTCGTGAACGCGATTATGCCTTAGTAGGTTCATTCTATGTCTTTGCCATTTGGCTTGGCTTTGGAGTTTACGCCATTTATGAAATGATAGCCGAAAAATTAAAATCAAAATTAGTAGGTCCAATCGTAATTGGAGCATGTCTTTTAGCAGCACCAATTTTAATGGCTTCTCAAAACTGGGATGATCATAATCGCGCTAAAAAATATACGGCCATTGCTATGGCAAAAAATTATCTGGAATCCTGCGACCAGAATGCAATCCTTTACACCATTGGCGATAACGATACTTTCCCACTTTGGTATGCACAGGAAATTGAAGGCATAAGAACCGATATTAAAATCGTGAATACGCAGCTGTTTATGACCGATTGGTATATTGACCAAATGAAATTCAAAACGTATAATGCTGACGGTTTACCAATATCTTTCAAGCATAGCGAGTATGTTGGAGATAAATTAGATTATGTGGCTCATATTCCAAAAACGGATGCTCGTTGGAATTTAAAAGCTTGGATTGATTTTATCAGAAACCCACAATCTACGGTTGAAATGTCAAACGGACAAACGATACATTTTTATCCAACCAATAAAATCAGAATTCCTATTGATAAAAATAACATCATCAAAAACAAGGTGGTTAATCCTAAGTATTATGATTCTATTGTTCCATACATCGATGTAGATATCAAAGGAAGTGCAATGTACAAAAACCGTTTGATGGCTTTTGATGTATTAGCAAACAACGATTGGAAACGCCCAATATATTTTACCGGCGGAAGCTTTGGTGATGACGATTATCTTTGGATGAAAGACTATCTTCAGCTTGATGGATTGGTTTATAAATTAGTGCCGATTAAAACACCTATCGATAAAGAAAATCCATACGATATGGGTGGAATTGATAGCGACAAAATGTATGATTTAGTTATGAAATGGGACTGGGGCAACGGAGAATCTACATCAATCTATCACGATCCGGAAACTCGTAAAAACAGTATTTCGTACAGAACAAATATGGCAAGATTGACACAACAATTAATCAACGAAGGCAAAACCGCCAAAGCCAAAAAAGTTATCAATTTAGCCTTAACCAAAATGCCAATGGACTATTACGGTTACTACACTATGGTGGAACCATTTGCCAGTGGTTATTATGAACTTGGTGAAAAAGCAAAAGCCCGTGAGTTATTAGAACGTTTAATGACGAAATACAAACAAAATCTAACCTATTATTCCAATATTCAGCCATCAATTCAAAACGGAATTGCCTCTGATATCATCACGGATATTGAACGTTACAGAAGTTTGTTACTTGTGATGAAAGAACGTGGTGATTTAGAATTTTACAATAAAAACAAACCAATCTTTAATTCCTTTGTACAAAGATTTACCCGTTTCGGAAGAGATTTGGAGTAAATCGATTTAAAAATTTGAAGATGTGTCAATTTGAAAATTTCTTATTGGCACATTTTTTTTATATTTAACGTATGAGTTTCTGGGTGAAAACAAATTATTTTATCAAAAGGATTTTTCCAAATTATGTTTGGGAAATTCCTAATCATGAAAACAAAGTGTACCTGACTTTTGATGATGGACCAACGCCTGAAATTACCGAATGGACATTGGAACAGCTAAAAAAATGCGATGCAAAAGCCACTTTCTTCTGCATCGGAAATAACATTGAAAAGCATCCGGAAATTTTTCAAAAAATAATTTCACAAGAACACGCAATTGGCAACCACACTTTTAATCACTTAAAAGGTTGGGAAACTGATACTGAAGAATATGTTGAAAATACGAGAAAGTGTTCGTTAGTTATGAGGGAAAAGGGAAAAGCCCTTCGACAGGCTCAGGGTGACAGGGATAAGGATAATGTTTTTGAGTTATTTAGACCTCCATATGGAAAAATCAAACCTTCGCAATCAAGTATTTTACGGCGAATGGGTTACAAAATAATAATGTGGAATGTGTTGAGTTGCGATTTCGACCTAACTATTACTCCGGAAGAATGCCTGGATAATGTTTTAAAAAATGTAGAAAGCGGAAGTGTTATCGTTTTTCACGACAGTGTAAAAGCTGAACAAAACCTAAGATATGTTTTGCCTAAGACTTTAGAATTCCTAAAAGAGAAAGGATTTGTTTGTGCGAAAATTGATTAAAGCTGTTCCTGAACAAGTCCAATAATAGTGTTGGCATCCAATTCTCCTGATTGTCTCCAAACCATTTGTCCTTCTTTGTAAATCATAAGGGTTGGCAATCCTTTGATGCGAAGTGCATCGGCCAATTCCTGATTTTTATCTACATCAATTTTTATCACTTTTGCTCTATCACCAAGCGCAGCTGCTACATCTCTGATAACAGGATGCATAGAAACCGAAGATTCATTCCACTCTGTGTAAAAGTCGATTAACACAGGTACTTGAGCATTGATTAATTCTCCAAATTTTGACATAAAACCAAAATAATTTTAATTCTTTTTTTTGATTAAAAGAAATACTAAAGCACAAATGTAGCATTTTTAACTAATTATGCTACTTTTTCCCCTTTTTTTAGTTCAAAAACCGTTATTTCGGGCATAATACCAACTCGTCCGGGATAGGCATGAAATCCGAAACCGCGATTTACATACACATATCTTCCAAATTCTTCATACAATCCTGCCCATTGTTTGTACATGTATTGCGCCAAACTCCATTTAAAATAACCCGGAACTTCGATGCCAAATTGCATTCCGTGTGTGTGTCCCGAAAGTGTTAGCTGAATGTTTTTTGGATGTTCTTTCACAATATATTCCCAATGGCTTGGGTCGTGACTCATCAGGATTTTAAAATCTTCAGCGGTTAAGTTTTCCGAAGCTTTATTAATGTCGCCAAATTCGCCAAAGTGTTTTCCCCAGTTTTCTACGCCAATCAAGGCAATTTCATCATTCCCTTTTTTGATTTTTACATGCTCATTCATCATCAATTTAAAATCGATTTGACGGTGTAAATCTTTGATGGCTTCAAAATTATCGGCTTTTGCTTTTTCCGATTTCCAATCTAAATAAGCTCCATAATCATGGTTTCCCAAAATGGAATATTTCCCGTATTCGTGTTTTTTTATTCCATTAAAAATGGCAATCCACGGATGCATTTCATCAGCTTTGGCATTAACTATATCTCCAGTAAACAATAACAAATCAGATTCTTGCTCGTTGATTAAATCAATTGCATAGCGTATTTTTTCTTCGTTGTCAAAACTTCCGCTGTGAATGTCCGAGATTTGAGTGACTTTAAAGCCGTCAAAGGCATCGGGTAAATCCGGAAAAAATAAGGTTTGTCGAAATACTTTGTAATTGTATTTTCCAATCGCCATTCCGTAAACCAAAGAAAGAAACGGAACCGCCGCTAATCCGAGTGCTACCTGACTGACAAACTTTCTTCTTTCGGGTAGAAAACTGTCCGAATTGTGTCCCATAAAATGAGTAACTGTTCCCATTAAAAATCGGAAAACATCTTCCAAAAGCATTACAAATGTCAATACTATTTTAGGAAGCAAAACCAAAAGCAGTAATCCTAAAGTAATCAAAGTCATTTTGGTTTGCCCAACGCTTCTGTCAAACTTCATCATCTCATAGGTAATAAATACAATCGCCGCAACCGAAATAACAGCATAAGTAATCAAAATCCATTTAGACTTTGTAACTGTTTTTATAGCTTGAAAAGCGTAAAGTTCGACTATGAAAATGATTACGAAAAGAAATATCAAGCGAAGACCCATTTTAAAATTTTTAACAAATTAACAAAGAAAGTTAATGCAATTTGAAGTTATTAAATCATTTTTAACATTGATTTAATTTCTGTTGAAAAACAATCGGTCATTTTTGAAACTTTAGCTATTTTTACACCTCAATCTGAATTCTTTCAGATTCTAATCCTATTTAAATTATGTCACAAAAACGCCTTTTCCTTCTCGATGCTTACGCCTTAATTTTTCGCGGGTATTATGCCTTTATAAAAAATCCACGTATCAATTCAAAAGGAATGGATACATCCGCCATTATGGGATTTATGAATGCCTTAATGGATGTTATCAAGCGTGAAAAACCGGATCATTTGGCCGTTGCTTTTGATAAAGGCGGAAGCGACTATCGTTATGAAATGTATAAGGAATACAAAGCGCATCGCGATGAAACGCCCGAAGCCATAAAAATTGCTGTTCCCTATATTCAGGAATTATTGAAAGCGATGCATATTCCAATTATTGAAAAACCGGGTTACGAAGCGGATGATTTGATTGGAACTTTGGCAAAACAAGCTGAAAAAGAAAACTTTCAGGTTTTTATGGTTACGCCCGATAAGGATTTTGCGCAATTGGTTTCCGAAAATATTTTTATGTACAAACCAGCCCGAATGGGGAACGATATCGAAATTTGGGGAATTCCCGAAGTCTTAGCCAAATTCGAAATCGAACATCCGGATCAGGTGATTGATTTCCTCGGAATGATGGGCGATGCTGCCGATAATATTCCCGGATTGCCCGGCGTTGGTGAAGTTACAGCGAAGAAATTATTGAAAGAATTTGGTTCGATGGAAAATCTTTTGGCAAATACCGATAAGCTAAAAGGCGCGATGAAAGACAAAATCGAAGCCAATGCCGAACTCGGAATTTTATCCAAAAAATTAGCCCGAATTCTATTGGATTGCCCGGTAACTTTTGATGCTGCTGATTTTGAAGTATCCAAACCCGATGTGGAAAAAACAGACGCATTGTTCATGGAATTAGAATTCCGTCAAATGAAAGCACAATTTGATAAATGGTTTGGAACCGGAAAAGAATTTGATGAAATTGAAACTAATGGAAATGGTACAGAAACATCAAATGAAACTCCAAAAGCAGCCAAAAAAGCAGCTCCAAAAAATGAAAACCAATTCGATTTGTTTGGCTTTTCAGATGATGAAAGCGACGAACCAAAACCACATTCTTATTATGCAACACTGGAAACTACTGAACATTTATACCAAGTTGTTCAGGGAGAATTAGGAACAAAATTATTCCTGCAAAACCTGATGAATCAAACGTCGGTGTGTTTTGATACCGAAACTACGGGAATTGACGCATTAAATGCTGAGCTAGTTGGAATGTCATTTTCGTTTGAAAAAGGAAAAGCATTTTACGTTCCGTTTCCCGAAAACCAAGAGGAAGCTCAAGCTTTGGCAGAAAAATTCAAACCATTTTTTGAAAGCGAATCCATCGAAAAGATTGGACAAAACGTTAAATACGATTTGAAAGTCTTGTCCAAATACGGAATCCAGATCAAAGGAAAATTATTCGATACAATGATTGCGCATTATCTGATTAATCCGGATATGCGTCACAATATGGATGTTTTATCGGAAACGTATTTGAAATATTCGCCAAAATCAATTGAAACATTAATTGGCAAAAAAGGTAAAAACCAATTGTCAATGCGCGACGTGCCTTTGGAAGACATCAAAGAATACGCCGCCGAAGATGCTGATATTACGCTACAACTGAAAGAAGTTTTCAGCCCAATTTTAGACAAAGCTGAAACCAAAAAGTTGTTCGAAGAAATCGAAATTCCATTGATTCCGGTTCTTGCCGCTATGGAAATGGAAGGCATCAATCTTGATATCAATTATTTAAAATCAATGTCGGTTGACATGCAAAAAGAAATCAACGAATTCGAACAAAAAATATACGAAGCGGCAGGCGAAAAGTTCAATTTGGCTTCCCCAAAACAACTCGGCGATATTCTTTTCGATAAACTAAAAATTGGTGGAGCAAAACAAAAGAAAACCAAAACCGGGCAATATGCCACAGGCGAAGAAGTATTGTCATATTTGGCGAACGATAATCCAATTGTAAAAGACATACTCGACTGGCGTCAAATGGTGAAATTACAAAGCACTTATATCGAAGCGTTACCAACTCAGGTCGATGCCAAAACCAAACGCGTTCACACCGATTATATGCAAACCGTTGCAGCAACAGGTCGTTTGAGTTCTAATAATCCAAATCTGCAAAACATTCCGATTCGTACCGAACGCGGTAGACTAATCAGAAAAGCATTTATTGCGCGAGACGAAAATTACACCTTACTTTCTGCCGATTATTCGCAAATAGAACTTCGAATTATTGCTGCTTTATCGGGCGAAGAAAATATGATTAAGGCGTTTCAGAACAATGAAGATATTCATAAAAGTACGGCCGCAAAAGTATTTAATGTCCCGCTGGAAGAAGTTACCAAAGAACAACGAAGCAATGCCAAAACGGTAAACTTCGGAATCATTTATGGTGTTTCTGCTTTTGGATTGAGCAATCAGACTTCATTATCGCGTTCTGAAAGTGCCGCTTTGATCGATGCGTATTACAAAACCTATCCAAAATTAAAATCCTATATGTCTGAGCAAGTCGATTTTGCCCGTCAGAATGGTTATGTGCAAACGGTTCTAGGAAGACGTCGTTATTTAAAAGATATTAATTCAGCAAACGCTATTGTTCGTGGTGCTGCAGAACGAAATGCTGTAAATGCTCCAATTCAGGGAAGCGCTGCTGATATTATCAAAATTGCGATGATTAATATTTACAAAAAACTGTCTTCGGAAAACTGGAGATCAAAAATGCTTCTTCAAGTTCATGATGAACTTGTTTTTGATGTGCATCAATCTGAATTAGAAAAAATCCAGCCGATGATTAAACACGAAATGGAAAATGCCTTCAAAATGGCTGTTCCTCTCGATGTAGAACTTGGTTTAGGAAAAGATTGGCTTGAGGCACACTAACCCGTTTAGGTAAACAAAGGGTAAACATAGCTGTTATTTAAATTTTTGCATCTAAATTTTTACTACTTTTAAAATGTAAAAATGCTATGACTTTGGAAACACTAAAGACGATTTTGTATTTTTCTATTTTTAGATATCCTCTTAAAATTGAAGAAATACATAGTTACACTAACTATGTAAATATCTCAGAAACAGAAAAAGAATTACAACACTTGATGGATGAAAAAATTCTTATCAAAGTGGATGAGTTTTATGTTTATGGCAGCGATTTAGATTCGGTCATCAAAAGACTGAGAGGGAATTTACACGCCAAGAAAGCACTTACAAAAGCTAATCAAAGAGCAAAATTGATTGCCAAATTTCCATATGTTGAAGCCGTTGGAATATCGGGTTCGTTGTCAAAAGACTATTATGATAATGAAAGTGATATTGATTTTTTTGTCATTACTAAACCCAATAAATTATGGATATGTAGAACCTTATTAATGCTTTACAAAAAGATATTTCTGCTTAATTCCCGAAAATATTTTTGTGTAAATTACTTTGTCTCATCCAATCAAATGGAAATTCAGGAAAAGAATAGGTTTACGGCTACCGAATTAAAAACTTTGATTCCGATACATGGCAAAACTGTTTTCGAGCAATTTTATCAAAGCAACAAATGGGTAAATGATTATTTTTCGAAGTTTGAACCGCAAATTGAAACGATTCAAAACACAAAAAAAACTAGTCTTTCCCGTTTAATTGAATTCGCTTTTGACACTAAATTTGGAACTATAACTGATTCCGCATTCAAAGTAATAACCTTAAAAAAATGGAAGTCTAAATTTCATTACATGAATGAAGAAGATTTCAAAATTGCGCTCAAAACAACCAAATCTGTTTCAAAACACCATCCATCAAACTTTCAAAAAAAAGTTATCTTATCTTTGAATACAAAACTCGAAGAAGTTCAGTCAAAGTATAATGTAGTTTTACAAAGAGAGCATGTCTAAAATCCTTTTTTCGCATTCCTATTATTACAAACTTGACCCAAAACAATGGAAAAACAAAACTCCTTTTCCTCCTTTGGGAACTTTGTATGCGGCTTCTTTATTGCAAAAAAACGGTTTTGAAGTTTCCCTTTTTGACACTAATTTATTGGATTCTCCAAAATCAATCCAACCTATTTTACACCAAACAAAACCAAATTATCTTGTAATTTTTGACGATGGATTTAATTATCTCACCAAAATGTGTCTCACCAATATGCGTGAAGCTTGTTTTGAAATGATACGATATGGCAAAAACCACAATTGCACCGTCATTGTCTGCAGTTCAGATGCTACCGATCATTATCAAAAATATATTGAAAAAGGCGCTGATTTTATTTTGCAGGGCGAAGGCGAAGTCACACTTTTGGAGCTTCTAAAATCAATTGAAGAAAACAAGAGCTTTGATGATCTACAAGGAATAGTTTTCCAAAAAAATAATGCTATTCAGGTCAATAAAAAAAGAGAAGTGCAACAAGTTTTAGACGAATTCCCTTTGCCCGCTTGGGATTTAGTAGACATAGAAAGCTATCGAAAAGTCTGGAAACAAAGCGGACAGGAATTCACATTAAATATTGCCACCACTCGAGGTTGTCCGTATAAATGTAATTGGTGCGCCAAACCCATTTATGGCAATCGTTACAACGCTCATTCGCCCGAATATATTGTTAATGAAATTGCTTTTTTGAAAGCCAATTTTGGAGTGACTCGTTTTTGGATGTGTGATGATATTTTTGGCTTAAAGCCGAATTGGGTGCAGGAATTCAACGCCAAATTGAAAGAACAAAATCTAAAAATCAGCTATTATATCCAAAGTCGCGTTGATTTATTATTGAAAGAAGATACAATTGATTGCCTGGCTGAATCGGGTTTGGAAGAAGTTTGGGTAGGTGCCGAAAGTGCCTCGCAAAAAATTCTGGATGCGATGGATAAAGGCACAACTGTGGAACAGATTTATCAGGCAACAGCTATTCTAAAAGCTAAAAAAATCAAGGTTGCCTTCTTTTTGCAGTTTGGTTATTTAGACGAAAATCAGGAAGACATTGCCAAAACGATTGCAATGGTCAAAGAATTAAAGCCGGATAACATCGGAATTTCTGTTTCCTATCCGTTGCCCGGAACCAAATTTTATGAGAAAGTCAAAGATGATTTAAAACTGAAATCAAATTGGACCGATTCGGATGATTTTGAGATGATGTTTCATGGCACGTATAATTCCAATTACTACCGAAAACTGCAACGCTTTGTGCATAAAGAATTCAGAAAACTGCAAGGATTTGAAAATTTAAAACTGTTATTCTCTGAACCTTCTAGTGTTTCTGTTGCCAAAATAAAATCGATTGCAAAATTGGGTTATTATATTCCGAGTGCGTTTTTGGATACACTTTCGCTAAAAAAAATGCAACAACATGGAAGCTAGTTTTGACAAAGTCGCTGTAAATTATGACTCCACATTTACCAATTCAGAAATTGGAAAACTGCAGCGAAACTCAGTTTACAAACAGCTTTCAAAACAGTTAGATTCAATTCAAAATGTTTTAGAGATCAATTGCGGAACCGGCGAAGATGCGATTTGGTTTGCCAAACAAAATTACAATGTAACGGCTACGGATATTTCACCAAAAATGATTGAAGTCGCTAAAAGTAAAGCAAACCTCAACTTCAAAACAGCCGATATAAATTCAATTGCTTCAATTTTTGAAAGCGAAAAATTCGATTTGATTTTTTCCAATTTTGGTGGTTTGAATTGTTTGTCGAAATCGGAATTGGAAAAGTTCTTTGTGAATGGCGATTCGATACTTTCTGAAAAAGGGAAATTGGCTTTGGTAATTATGCCGAAGAATACACTTTGGGAGCAATTTTACTTTTTGGCGAAAGCCCGATTTTCATCAATATTCAGACGAAAAAAAGAATTCGTTTTAGCCGATGTTGACGGAGAAAAAGTAGCAACGTATTACTACAACCCAAAAGATATTGTAAATTTAGCGGAAGCTAATTTTGAAATTGTAGCAACAAAGCCGATTGGCTTTTTTGTGCCGCCATCGTATTTGGAGCCATTTTTCAAAAACAAAAAAGGATTGTTAGGGTTTTTAAATTCATTTGAAAACCGAATTAAAAACTGGCAATTCCTTTCAAAATATGCCGATCATTACATCATAATATTGCAAAAAAGATGAGTTTGCTTTTTACACATGCCTATTATTTATCGGATGATCCAAAGGAGCAAAAGATAATGAAACCCTATCCACCGTTAGGGTTGCTTTATGTTTCGGGCTATTTGAAAAGCAAGAATATTGCGAATGATGTTTTTGACACGACATTTTCTTCCCAAAAAGAACAACTCGAATTTATAGCTGAAAAAAGTCCAAAAGTCATTTGCATTTACACCAATCTGATGACTAAAATTGAAGTCATTAAACTGATTAAAATCCTGAAAAGTGAAGCTTTTGGTTTTCCGAAAATCATTCTTGGCGGACCGGATGTTACATACAATATTGCCAACTATTTAAAAGCCGGTGCTGATTTTTTAGTCATTGGCGAAGGAGAAGAAACTACGTTTGAATTGTATAATGCGATTATGACAAATGCCACTTTTCATCAAGTGAATGGCATTGCTTTTTTGGAAAACAATCAAATCATACAAACTACAGCACGAACCAAGTTCAAAGAACTGGACGAATTGCCCTTGCCAAATCGAGATGCCATTAACATGCACAACTATCTGGAAACCTGGAAAACCAATCACGGACAAAGTTCGATGACAATTTCTACACAGCGTGGTTGTCCTTATACCTGCAAATGGTGCAGCACGGCAGTTTACGGTCAAAGTTATCGTCGCCGTCCTGCAAATCAAGTGGCGGAAGAAATGAAAATACTGAAAGAACAATACCATCCCGATGCGCTTTGGTTTGTGGATGATGTTTTTACTGTAAGCCATAAATGGTTGATTTCTTTTAGAGAAGAAGTTTTGAAACAAGATGCTGTAATTCCGTTTGAATGTATTACAAGAGCCGAACGTTTGAATGACGAAATTCTGCAACTACTAAAAGATGTTGGTTGTTTCAGAATCTGGATTGGTGCCGAAAGCGGTTCACAAACCATCATTGATGCGATGGACAGACGTGTTGATGTGAATCAGGTGAAGAAAATAATTCAGGATACGAATGCAATGGGAATTGAAACCGGAACATTCATCATGCTTGGTTATCCCGGAGAAACCGAAAAAGACATTACAGAAACGATTCAGTATTTAAAGGATGCCAATCCGACTTTATATACCATAACAGTGGCGTATCCTATTAAAGGAACTTCGTTATATGATGAAATTGAATCTAAAATTACAAGTCAACCGGAATGGGAAACTTCCACTGACCGCGACATTGATTTTGAGCGAACGTATTCCCGAAAATATTACAAATATGCTGTAAGCAAAGTGGTGAATGAAGTCGAATTTCATAAAACCATTTCGAAAACCAGTTTAAAAGCTTTGAAATTAAAAACCAAATCCATTTTAGCAACAGGGTTAATGAAATTAAACAAATAAACCATGAAAAAAATACTTTTATTTTTCTGTTTCATAGTATCCGTTTCCTGTGAAAGAGATTCTTATTCCGATTTAATCGAAACCAAAACCACCATCAATCTCAAATGGAACAAAGCCTATTCAGATGATACTATCGACAAGTCCTTGATTGGTTTGAAATGGGCACTTTCTTATGTCGGCGCAACTTTACCAAGCTCTAACAGTGGATTTTCAAATACTGAAACTACGATTACAATTAATATTAAGAAATTAGGTTTTAACGAAATTGCACAACAAAATCTTTTAAGATTAGCTGAAAAAATAAAAGCCACTCCCGAATATCAAGCCAATAATGCGGTTGATTTAGGAAGATTTGTCACGCAGTTGATCGGCGCTTCCGAGCATTATTACAAAATCATTGGAACACCAAAAACACTTACGGAAGTTATAAATCAATACACGCTTTTACCTCAAAAAGGCTATGTTAACAATTCGGGCGTTTCATTGGAACACCGCATCATTCAGTTTTCGGAGCAAAATGGTTTCAATCAAGTGTTTCTTTCCGAAGAAGTTGATCCGGTTACGGGCGAGATTTATGAATATGAAACCGTCGAATTATTGCCAAATGGTCAGTTGCGGTTTGGCATTTTTGACATTGAAGGCAATAGAAAAAATAATGCCGACGCTAGTCATTCCAATGCCGGAAAACCAGCCAAATGCATGTGGTGTCATGAGTCAACCATTCAGCCGTTATTTTATCCAAACAATGATTATGCTGGATTTTTGAGTGCTGCCGATTTGGGAGCTACATTATTGGGTTACCGTGAAAACCATCGGAATCAAAAATTAGCCTTAACCAACGGTGTTGATTTCTCACAAACTCAGCAACACACCTTAACCGAGTTGCTCTATATTTCATTTATGGAACCATCGGCAGAGCGGTTGAGTTTAGAATGGAATTTATCCGTAGTACAAGTTCAAAATTTGCTTTCCGGATTGCCAACGCATGTGTATGCTGAGTTTCCGTTTTTGGGAACTTTATACAATAGGGAAGATGTTGAAGTTTTAGCACCATTTCAGGGATTATCTGTTTCGAGTCACGTTAGAGAAGAATCGGCAATCGAAGTCAACCATTTAAATGATTAACAAAAAAAAAATAATCGTTGTTCTACCGGCTTACAACGCTGGGAAAACACTTCAAAAAACCTTTGAAGAAATTCCGTTTGATGTTGTTGATGATGTGATTTTAACCGATGATTTTAGTAATGATGAAACGATAGAAGTTGCGAAAAAAATCGGCATCAAAAACATCATTGCCCATGATAAAAACAAAGGCTATGGCGCGAATCAGAAATCGTGTTACCAAAAAGCGTTTGAACTCAATGCCGATATTATCGTAATGCTTCATCCGGATTATCAATATACACCAAAGCTTATTCCGGCGATGTGTTCGTTGGTTGCAAACGATTTGTACGATGTCGTTTTGGGTTCCAGAATTTTAAGCAAAGGTGCGCTGAAAGGCGGAATGCCTTTGTATAAATATATTTCGAATAGGATTTTGACTTTCATTCAGAATGTTTTGATGAATCAAAAACTATCTGAATATCATACGGGTTATCGCTGTTTCGTCGCGCAATTGTTACAAAAAATTGACTTCGAAAACAACTCGGATGATTTTGTTTTTGACAATGAAATCATTGCACAATGTTGCTTTTTGAATGCGAAAATTGGTGAGATATCCTGCCCGGCTAATTATTTTGAGGAAGCCAGTTCTATTAATTTTAGGAGAAGCATAACTTATGGTTTTGGTGTTTTAAGGGTTTCCGCTTCTTATTTTTTACAGAAAATTAAATTGGGTTCGTTCTCCATTTTTAAGAATTTATGAAAAAAAGCATTCTGAAATATTATCCTTTGCTTCCTCTGCTTTTGCTTTGTGTTTTTTATGGATATAAATCTTTGGAATTTCCAATTCACGATTTTAGCAATTATTACTTTGGCGGAAAGTTTTTGGGTGAAGGACATTTTACTTCCGCTGTTTATTTTCCATACGAATTCAACAAAGCCATTTCCGATTTAGGACATCATAATATTTTTGCCAGTTATGCGCCGAATACGCCTTTTTTGGCATTCTTTTTTTCGCCCTTTTCTTTTATTTCAGTTCTGATTGCAAAGTTAGTTTTCAATTGTATTTCGATAAGTTTGTTTGTATTCAGCATTTACAGATTGTTTTCGCATTATAAAATCAATCTGAAATATGCCTTGCTGATTCCTATCTTATTTTTGGTTCCGATAAAAAACAATTTGCTGTTTGGACAAGTCTACTTTTTGCTGTTTTTCCTGTTGGCCGAAGGTTGGCTTTCGTATGAAAAAGAGCGTTGGAAATCGATGGCATTCTTTTGGAGTTTGGCAATTTTACTCAAGGTTTTTCCAGTATTACTTTTTGTTCTTTTTGTGTTTAAAAAACAATGGAAAGCCTTGCTCTATTTAGCGGTTTCCTGCATTTTACTTTTTGGAATTTCGTTACTCTTTACCGGAGCTGATATTTGGATTTTTTATCTCAAAGAAGTGTTGCCTAAAGCTTCCAACGGAGAGATTGCTACGGCTTTTGTGCC
Organism: Flavobacterium anseongense; assembly: GCF_021608185.1. GTDB lineage: Bacteria > Bacteroidota > Bacteroidia > Flavobacteriales > Flavobacteriaceae > Flavobacterium > Flavobacterium anseongense. Next base: position 493,090 of record NZ_JAKIHN010000001.1, read on the forward strand.
CAATTATCAGTCGGTTTTTATGTTCCTGAAAGAACTTTTGGTGTTTGATGCAACGGATAATTCGCAATCCATTTTTAATTATCCTGTTTTATTTTCTGCAGTGATGCTGGCTTTCAAAATAGGAATTTTAGGTATTGGTTATTTTATTTCCAAAAAAACTTCAAATGCGTTATTTGCTTTTTCCTATTGGATTTTGGCAATGATTTTACTTTCGCCATACGGAAGTACTTATACAATTATTTTGCTGATATTCCCATTTCTGGCATTGCTAAAAAGCGACATTTCAAACGTCAAAAAAATCACCCTGTTTATCGTCTTATTTTTAATCAGCAATCTTTCTTTATCACTTTTTATTGAGAAAGCGTTTCCTTTATCATATCTAAGATTGTTCTTGCTTTTGTTGCTGTTTGTCTTGTTTTTGTTTGAATTTCAGCAAAAAATCAATTGGAAAATAGTGACTGTTTTTTCTTTGATGTCAATGATTTTGGTGTTGATTTTCAAAAAGAATGAAACCGTTACATCGACTATTCTCCTTAAAAACGGACCAATATTGATTTACGATTACAAAATAAAAGACAACCAACTGACTTATTTTTATTGGAATGAGAAAGGTGAAAACCAAGCGGTGATTCCGTTTGAAAATAAATCCTGCAAAGCTATAGAACTAAATAGCAATCAACTTACGTTTGACAAAAACCATAAGTTGAAACCCATTTTAATTGACAATAAAACAGTGTTATATCTTTCAGATTATGGTAGAGGCATTGGGTTTTATACCTTAAGAAAAATGGAATTGAAATGAATCTAAAAAAGACATTCGACAGGATAAAACTTGTTTTGGTCAACATCCTCAAGCAAGTATTGGGTCAGGTGCTAACCCTGATCCTGTCAGTCATTATATTCAAATGGGATTCAAAAGAATTATGGGGAGAATTTGCGGCCTATTTTATTTATGTCAATATCATAATTACAGTCATCAGCTGGGGAAATAAGGAATTTTTAATTCGGGAATTCAGCAAAGCGCCAAACAAAATAATCGAGAATTTCTATCTGGTTTTCAATTCGCGCTTGCCATTGTTAGTCCTTGCCGTTGTAGCGGCTTTGTTTGTTTTTCCAATCAGCTGTTTCTGGTTTTTTGCCCTTTGGATAATCAGCGTTTACATTTCACAATCGCTTGAGGTTTTTTGGATTTATAAAAGAGATTATGCAAAATCAATTCTCCTGGAAATACTGTCGTTTTCGGGACTGGTTTTGTTGCTTTTTTATAATGAAGTCAATAGTGACAAGCTTATCGAATATTATGCTTATTACCAATTGGTGCGAGCTGTTTTCTACGTCATTATGTATACTCCGGAATTAAAAAAAATTCATTTTGGCATAGACAAAAAATATTTGGTCACCGCAGTTTCCTTCTTTTTACTGGGCTTGGTCGGATTTCTTCAATCGCGAATGGATTTTGTAATTATCACTTTTTTCGAATCTGATCAGAACGTTGCGATTTACCAAATCATCACCACTTTTTTCATTTTGATTCATGCTTTGGGAACCTTTTTAATTTTTCCTTATATGAAGAATATCTATCGATTGCAAAAGAGTTCAGTGAGTGTTTTTCAACGGTTTATTGCTATCATCTCGCCTTTGGTGGTGTGCTTTTGTTTGGCGGTTTTGTTTTTGATCATGCACTATGTTTATAACATCAGCCTTGATTACCACTACTATTTATTGGGATTTTTAATCACTTTTCCGCCCTATTTATACACGGTTAAAATATTGATTTTGTATAAAGAAAATAAACAGGGTTTTATTCTAAAAACCGGAATCATAGCCATCGTAATTAATAGTTTCGCTTCTATTCTTTTGCTTTATCTTGGTTATGGATTAAAAGGTGCTTTGATGGGTTCGGCTATAGCGCATCTCTTTACAGCCTATCAATATCTAACCCATTTTTCACATCAAACTCAAAAAGCGTAACGCCAAATGAAGCCGAATCAAAAACATATCAGCAAACAAAATAGCCGCTATTATGATAAAATAGCAGCGGATTATGATGCCATGCTGAGTTATAATACTCAAGAGGATTTTCTGCGTAAAAAAGTGGCAGAGAAATTAACTTCCTTTTTGAAAGAAGGCACTGTTTTAGATTTTGGTGGAGGAACGGGTGAAGATTTAAAATGGTTGTTGGAACATCATTACAAAGTGATTTTCTGCGAACCTTCAGCCGGTATGAGAAAGATGGCGATGGACAAATTCCCGGAAGCCGGAATTGTGTTTTTAGAAAACAGTCAAACCGATTTTACAAGTTGGGCTGATGCGCTTCCGTTTCAGGAGAAAGCCAATGGTGTAATAGCTAATTTCGCTGTGCTGAACTGTATTTTAGATCTTGATTTATTCTTTAAGAAATTGACTTTGGTAACGGCAGACAAGGCTGAAATTGTGTTGCTGGTTTTACATTATAATCTGAAAAAAAGAATGCAAATGAATTTTTTCGGAGCTCTAAAATCGCTAAACGGAACAAAACCTATGAGGATAAAAGTGGCCTTTCAGGGTGAAAAACAATTGGTTTATCTTCATTCGGTGAAATCAATTCGAAAAGGGGCTGTAGATTATTTTAAATTCCAAAGTTGTGAGTTATTAAAAGAAGAAGGTTTTTCATTAATCCATTTGACAAAAAAATGAAAAAACTGTTGAACATATTACTCTTTGGAAATGCTTTCTTTAAAGAATATCCAGCTGTCTCTATTACTGAAAATGAGATAAAAGAAAATGTATTCTTTGAAGTTGACGAAAAACAAACCGATGTTTCCCAAAAGCATTGGCTGCTGTCATTAGAACCAATGGTTTTTGGAATTTGGTTTGAAAGCGCGCCAAATTTTGATAAAAAAAACAAGGGAAAATTGTATTTCAAGTCGGGCCAAAATAAAACACTGGCGATTGTAGAATTAAATCTAACCGAAATCATTACTGAAAAAGAAGGCATTTTGCTTTTGTTTACCGTTGAAGAAAGTGAATTGTTTTATATAAGTCCGTTTAAAACAAAACTGATTTATGGACTCTATTATAAAAAGCCAAAGCTATCGTTCAACTTATTTAAAAACCTTACGGCAGCTTTTAGTTTTCCGCGAAAAGTGCGGTTGGTTTCCTTTAAAAAAGACGATTATTTCAATATTTTCCCAATGGATTTGGTTGGCAATATTCCGGGAACGAATCATTTTGTTTTTGGATTACGGCATACCAACAATACGCTCGACAAAATTATAGAAGAAAAGAAAATCGTTGCCGCTGAATTTCCTTCTTCTTTAAAGGAAGAAATTTATCAATTGGCCAAGCATCATTCCGGAAATCCGCAAGGTATTGACGCCTTGCCTTTTTCAATTTTGGAAACCAATTTATATCAATTCCCGATTCCCGAATCGGTCATACAATATGACGAAATCGAAATTTTAAAAACGCTGAATTTAGGAAGCCATATGTTGCTCTTTGGGAAAACCATCAACACGATTGTTGTAAATGAAAATACGGCCAATTTGTATCACATCCATTTTTTAACCCATCTGAATCAAAACCAATATGAACCAACTTAACGTTTTTTAAACCATTGCAACACCATTGGCGGACACAGATTGATGATGAGTTGTTTAATTTTTTTTCTAAAAGAAATAAAATTGTGATTCGTAAAAACCTTTTGTTCTTCTATTGATAGACCGGAAGTATTGAGTAAATAAGAACCCAAACTATAATAACCTAACCAAAGCAAGAGAAAGCCTGATTTTATTTTGTTTTCATTGCTTAAAAATTCAGAATCCAAAACATAAATAGCATCGCCGCAAGGTGCATAATGACAATTTTTATCATGACTATTAGCCAAAACCGGAGTATAATTTTCTCTGTAAGTAATAAAATCAACCAGTACATAACCTTTATCCCTTAAATAGATGTCGATATCCGAAAACAATACCTGATTTTGATAAACCGCAATGGTTGACACTTCAACTTTTAGAATATTTATTCGTTTTTCGTTGAGCAGCTTTGCTGCACCATGCAAAATTTTCAATTCTGAACCTTGAGTGTCAATTTTTAAGTAATCAATTGTCTCATTTTTGTCTTTTATGAAATTATCCAGTGTAACCGCCGAAGTCTTAATTACATTTTCAATGGCAATGTTTGATTTCCAATTGTCAAAGTTTTTATATAAACCAAAATGCTTTTGATAGTTGCCCAAATCTGTTTCAAGCAGACTGCTCATAGAGCTGTGCTTTGTGACATTAAAGGAAACTTCGCCTTCGTAATCCGACAAACAATTACCAATTAAAGCTAATGACTTAAAATTATGTTGAATGTATTTTTCTTTAAGTATTTCCAATTCGATTGGATTGGGTTCGAAGCCTACGATATTGGTTATTGTCGACAAGTCTTCCAAAAAATCAAGCTTGTCTTTGGCGCCAACATCAATAAAGAAAAGGGAATCTATATTGTGTTTTTTTAAAATGGTGATGATTCGATTATCCAAAATAAATTATAGGTATTTAACCTCAAAAATATGAATTTAAATCAGTATTACTTAGTAGATTTGTTATATATTCACTCCAATGTCAGTAAATAAAATCATCCTATTCAACCCAAAAAGTGCTAACGGCAAACATCGAATTCCCAATTCGATTTTGCAGGTTGGAGCGGCTGTTCATGGCAAATATGAGTATGTTTTTGTGGATGGTAATTTGGAGAAAAATCCCTGGGAAACCATTGAAAATTATTTAAAATCGGGTGACTATAAATACTTTGGTTCAACCGTTATGCCCGGTCCGCAATTGCGTCAGGCGATTCCGTTTACCAAAAAAATAAAAGAATTATTTCCTGAAACGGTTACGGTTTGGGGCGGCTATTTTGCGGCCAACCAATATAAAGTTTCTTTAGAATCTGGTGTTGTTGATTATGTTATTAACGGTCCTGGAGATGTTGCTTTTCCTTCTTTAATTGAAGCTTTGGAAAATAATGAAAAAGAAAAAATCTTCTTAATCAAGAACCTAATCTATAAAAACGATAAAGGCGAAATCATCAAAACCGCTGTCGAAGCTTTGCTCGACCAAGATACGCTGCCTAAGTTTCCTTATGAGTATTTGAATTCGTTTTATCCGGTCAAAAATTATTTGGCCAAAACCTTTATGGGCAACAAAACCTTGTCATATCATTCGAGTATGGGTTGTCCTTTTTCATGTTCGTTTTGCGCAGTGGTTCCAATTTATAATGCCAAATGGAAAGGCATGTCTGCAGCTCGAATTTATGAAGATGTCAAATATTTCAAGGACAAATACAATATCGACGCAGTCGAATTCCACGACAATAATTTCTTTACTTCCAAAAAAAGAGTTTTAGAATTTTCGGAATTAATAATGAATGATGGCATCAGTTATTGGGGCGAAGGCCGCATCGATACTATTAATATGTATAGTGATGATGAACTAAAACTAATGCGGAAAGCAGGTTGTAAAATGATTTTTCTGGGTGCTGAAACCGGAAATGATGCCGTATTAAAACAAATGAACAAAGGCGGAACGCAAACCGGACAAATGATTAAAGATTTTGTCTTACGGATGAAAAAAGCCGATATCATTCCGGAACTGTCTTTTGTCCTTGGGATGCCAGCCAAAACTGAGAAAGAAGTCTATGATCAAATTTTGTGGGACATCAATTTCATCAAAGAAATAAAAGTCATCAATCCGAATGCGGAAATCATCATTTATCTTTTTAGTCCGGTACCAACAGAAGGTTCCGACTTATACAAACAAATTCTCGATGCCGGTTTCTCATTTCCTAAACATTTGGAAGACTGGATTTCGCCGAGTTGGGAAAACTTCGATTTACGAAAAAACCCGCTGACCCCTTGGTTGAAACCTTATATGATTGACACAATTAAAAATTTTGAAACGGTATTGAATGGTTATTATCCAACGGTTTCTGATTTTAGGGTTCGAGGTTTTAAAAGAACCGTTTTGACAACAGTCGCAAGTTGGCGTTATAAAACCGGAGTTTATAATTATCCATATGAAATTAAAGCATTGCATAAGCTTTGGAAATACAGACAACCTGAAATTGAAGGCTTCTACTCCGAATAATGAGAGCATTTTTAAAGAAAATATCGCATCCTTTTTTGAAACTTGGTTTACGATTGTACTATTGGAAACCGAGAACTTTTTGCTACGACAACATTAGCATTAAAGTACATCCCGAAGTTTTTCCGCCACAAATGACATTCAGCACAAAAATTCTGCTGGATTTTATCAATGATTTAGATTTAAAACAAAAAACTTTTCTGGAACTAGGTTGCGGCAGTGGAATCATTTCGCTTTTGGCAGCAAAAAAAGGAGCTGATGTAACTTCATCTGATATTAATCAAATCGCTTTGGATTATTTAGCAACCAATGCTTCAAAGAATAAATTGCAACTGAAAATAGTTCATTCTGATTTGTTTGACAAGCTGAAAAATCAATCTTTTGATTATATCATTATCAATCCACCGTATTATCCGAAAAAACCAAAAAACATAAAAGAGCAGGCTTGGTTTTGTGGTGAAAACTTTGAATATTTTGAAAAACTATTTGTTCAACTACCTAGTTATTTGGCAACAGCTAATTGTTATATGATTTTGTCACAGGATTGTGATGTAGAAAAAATAAAAGCCATAGGATTAAAAAAAGCTCTGACTTTTGAAGTGGTATTAGAGAAGAAAGAATTGGTCGAAACCAATTATATATTTAAGGTAGTTTCTTTGTAGAATCTCTTTGACGCAATTCGGTTTTAACTGTTGTGGTTGAAAAAACCGGTGCTTCTTCATTTCTTTCTAATTTATCTATTAGTAGCTGCGTTGCTACTTCACCTATTTCCGGACCGTGCTGGCTAACCGTTGATAAACTTGGAGTCATTCGGCGTGACCAAACTCCATCAGCAAAACCAATTACAGAGAGTTCTTCAGGGATTTTCATCCCCTTTTTTAATCCCATTTTCATAGCAATTGTCGCTGCATGTTCATCTAAACCAAAAACAGCATCAACCTCATTTTTATCAAAAAAATCTTTAACCAAGATATCAAACTCATCAATATTATCTGTCTGAATTATTAGTTTCTCATTAACCTTTAATCCTTTTTGTTCAAATGCTTTATAAAAACCCTGGGCACGCAGATTAGCAACACTTAACTGTTTAATTGTGGTAAAAAGGGCAATATTTTTACATCCGGTATCTATTAAATGATTTGTAGCATTGATGGCGCTTTCATAATCGTCAACAATTACCTTATCACATTGTACTTCATCGGCAATACGATCAAACATTACCATTGGTGTTCCATCATTAATGATTGCCTTAAAATGATCAAATTGCTGTAATTTTTGGGCTTCTTTTGAAATTGAAAGAATAAAACCGTCTATAGTTCCGTTGCTTAACATTTCGAGTATGTTAATTTCTTTTTCAAGACTTTCATTGGATATGCAGGTAATAACCTTGTATCCTTTTTCGTCGGCCACTTTTTCAATTCCGGTAAAAACTTTGGCAAAAAAGGAATTCAATATATTAGGAATAACAACTCCTATGGTTTTTGTTCTTCTGTTTTTTAAGTTTAGCCCAATAACATTAGGCTTGTAGTTTTTCAACTTGGCATATTCCTGAACACGTTGCTTTGTTGGTTCACTTATTTCAGGGCTTCCATTTAATGCTTTAGAAACAGTGGAAACAGAAACTCCTAATTCTTTTGCAATTTGTTTTAATGTGGCTTTCGATCTCATTTTTGTTTTCTTAAGATGTAAAAATAGTGAAATTTATTCTGCTACATAATAATGATGAGCTAAAGTTGGCCAAAAAATATAAGAAATACAATGTTTTTTTTTCGATGATTCAATTCTTTTTTGCTTGTTAAGTCCATTCATTAAAAGGATTTTACATAAAAAATCGCATTTTATAAAAATATTTAAAAAATGCTATTTGCTTTATTAATAAATAATTGTACTTTTGCACTCCCTTTATTGGGAATGGAATGTTTAATTAAAATAAAATTATGGACGCATTAAGCTACAAGACACAATCTACAACCAAGACCACTGCTCAAAAAGAGTGGATCATTGTAGATGCTGATGGTCATAACTTAGGTCGTTTTGCTTCAAAAGTTGCGATGCTTTTAAGAGGTAAATACAAGCCAAGTTACACACCTCACGTCGACTGTGGAGATAACGTAATTGTTATCAACGCAGAGAAAATCAACCTTACAGGTAACAAACTTGACGACAAGACTTACATTCGTCACACAGGTTACCCTGGAGGACAAAGAAGTTTGACTGCTAAAGTTATGCAACAAAAGAATCCTGCATTACTAGTAGAAAAAGCTGTTAAAGGAATGTTACCTAAAAATAAATTAGGTGCTGAACTTTTCAGAAATTTAAATGTTGTTGTAGGTACAGAGCACAAATACGCTGCTCAAAAACCTAAAACAGTTAACCTTAACGATCTTAAATAATGGGAGTTATTCACAAAATCGGTAGAAGAAAATGTGCAGTAGCACGTGTTTATGTTTCAGAAGGAACTGGAAAGATTACCGTAAACAAAAGAGAATTTAACAACTACTTCCCAACAGCTACTTTACAGTACAAAGTATTGCAACCAATGTCTATGACAAACAATGCAGAGAACTTTGACGTAAAAGTAAATGTATATGGTGGTGGTTCTACAGGGCAGGCAGAAGCTGTGAGAATGGCAATTGCAAGAGCAATGTGTGAAGTGGAAGCTGAAAACAGAAGCATCCTTAAACCAGAAGGATTACTAACAAGAGATCCTAGAATGGTAGAACGTAAAAAATTCGGTCAGAAAAAAGCACGTAAGAGATTCCAATTCTCTAAACGTTAATACTGAACTTGTTTCAGTATCTTTTCAAGATTACTCGAATTATTACAAACAGATGCTGAAATTAATTCAGCATACCAAATTAGAATTTAAAACACAGTTGTCGATATTCCTTAATTAAAAAGGGAATTAGTTTAGCATCGAAATGCAGTCCAAAGTCTTAATTCATTAAGCGAAAAAGGTGACGCATTGCTAATCAAACGGAACGTAAACTATTACACAATGGCAAACAAAATTGAAGTTAAAGATTTATTAGAAGCAGGTGTTCACTTCGGACACATGACTCGTAAGTGGGATCCAAACATGGCTCCTTACATTTATATGGAGCGTAATGGAATTCACATTATCAACCTATATAAAACTGCTGCAAAAATTGAAGAAGCTAACGAAGCTTTGAAAAAAATCGCAGCATCAGGTAGAAAAATACTTTTCGTAGCTACCAAAAAACAAGCAAAAGACATCGTTGCTGACAAAGCAGTTGCTTGTAACATGCCGTACATCACTGAAAGATGGCCAGGTGGTATGTTAACCAACTTCGTTACTATCCGTAAAGCCGTTAAAAAAATGGCTACTATTGATAAAATGAAGAAAGACGGAACTTTTATGACTTTGTCTAAAAAAGAGCGTCTTCAAGTAGATCGTCTTCGTGCAAAATTAGAGAAGAACTTAGGTTCTATCGCTGATATGTCAAGACTTCCAGCTGCATTATTTGTAGTGGATATCAAGGCGGAACACATCGCAATCAAAGAAGCACAAAAATTAAACATTCCAGTTTTTGCAATGGTTGATACTAACTCTGATCCACGTGAAGTAGATTACGTTATCCCAGCCAATGATGATGCTTCAAAATCAATTGATAAAATTTTATCTTTAGTAACTGCTGCAGTTATCGACGGATTGAACAACAGAACTTCTGACAAAGAAGAAGTTGACACTCCCGAAGCTGAAGAAGAAGTAGTAGCTGTTGAAGCTGCTCCTGAAGTAGAAGCAGTTGTAGAAGTAGAAGCTGCTCCTGAAGTAGAAGCTGAAGCTACTGAAACAGAAACTGAAGAGTAAATAAAACAAAATTCCAAAAAAAGAAATTCCAAATTCCAATAATTGTCATTAATTGATGATTTTTAAAATTGGAATTTGGGATTTTAACTTTGGAATTTGTCTTTTTACAAATTATTTGAACTTTAAAAAAATATAATATTATGTCAACAATCACAATTACTGCTGCAGACGTAAACAAACTAAGAACGATTACCGGTGCAGGAATGATGGACTGTAAAAAAGCTTTAGTAGAAGCTGAAGGAGATTTTGATTTAGCAATCGAAAACCTTAGAAAAAAAGGTCAAAAAGTGGCTGCAAACCGTTCAGACAGAGAATCTACTGAAGGAGCTGCAATCGCTGCTGTTAATGCTGACAAAACTTCTGGTGTTGTTTTAACATTAAACTGCGAAACTGACTTCGTTGGGAAAAATGAAGGTTTCGTAAAATTGGCTACCGATTTCGCTAACCAAGCATTAAACTATGATACTAAAGAAGCATTTTTAGCTTCTGACTTTAACGGAATCACTGTTGCCGAAAAATTAATCGAGCAAACTGGTGTAATCGGAGAAAAAATTGAAATCGCCTCTTTCGAAAAATTGAATGGTGCTTTCGTTGGTTCTTATGTTCACTCTGGAAAAATTGCTGTTCTTGTAGCACTTTCTGCTAACGTTGCCGGAGCTGACGAAGCTGCTAAAAACGTAGCTATGCAGGCTGCTGCTATGTCACCAATTGCTTTAGATGAAGCCGGAGTTGATGCAGACGTTATCGCCAAAGAAATCGAAATCGCTAAAGATTTATTACGTCAGGAAGGAAAACCGGAAGCAATGATCGAAAACATCGCTAAAGGTAAATTAGGGCGTTTCTTTAAAGACAATACTTTGGTAAACCAAGATTATATCAAAGATAGCTCAATGAGCGTAGCTGCTTACATTAAAACTGTTGATGCAGGTTTGACTGTAACTGGTTTCAAAAGAGTTGCTTTAGGATAATTCATTCTGAACTTGTTTCAGAATCTCTTATAAAGAAACCCGAGCGAAATGGCTCGGGTTTTTTGTTTTTAACAATGAATGTAAGAATGCTTTTATTATATTTGTTATTATAAAATATTGACAAACAGCCGGGTATAAACAAAAATAGATCCGCCTATTTTTAATTAATCTTTAAAGCAATATGAAAAAACATCTATTCAATTCAATAACAGTTGCAATTCTCTTTTGTTTTAATGGATTAATTAATGTTACAAACGCACAATCCTTAGCTAGTGGAGGGTATCACTCCCTTTTTCTTTGCTCGAGTGGAACAGTGCAATCTGTTGGAAAAAATGAATTCGGACAGCTTGGCAATGGAACTGGTTTTGGTATTTATACCCCAGGACCGGTAAGCACTCTTTCAGGAATTACCAAGGTTGCCGCTGTTGGAGAGCATTCATTATTCTTAAAGAACGATGGGACAGTTTGGTCAGTTGGATATAATGTCAGTGGTCAACTTGGAGATGGAACCACTGTTAACAAAAACATTCCTATACAAGTAATTGGACTCACAGGGATTGAAAAAATTGCTTCTGGATATTACTCTTCTCTTTTCCTTAAAAGTGATGGTACTGTTTGGGGAGTTGGCAATAATGCAGCCGGAAATCTCGGTGATGGAACAACTGTAAACAGGAGCAGTCCAGTTCAAGCACTGGGATTAACAGGAATTACCGAAGTGTCAGCTTATTATCATACTCTCTTTCTTAAAAATGACGGAACCGTTTGGGGAGTTGGCAATAATCAATTTGGTCAACTGGGAAATGGAACCTACGAAACTACAAGCACTATCGGGCAGGTTCCTGGAGTTAGCGGAATTAGTTCGGTATCGGCAGGTTACTTTTATTCTCTTTTCCTAAAGTCTGATGGAACAGTCTGGTCTGCAGGAAGAAATGATAGTGGGCAACTCGGAGATGGAACTACTCTTGGCAGACCGAATGCGGTACAGGTAGTTGGATTATCGGGAATTACATCAATCTCAGCTGGTCGAAGCCATGCCGTTTTCTTAAAGAATGACAATACCGTTTGGGCTGTAGGGGCAAATTGGTCAGGACAACTTGGAGATGGAACTACCGTCAACAAAAGAACGCCGATTCAGGTAACTGGTCTGTCCGATATTATCGAAGTAGTTGCAGGATGGGATAATTCTTTTTTCCTGAAAAGTGACGGCACAGTTTGGGCGACAGGATTGAACAACAATGGTCAATTAGGTGACGGAACCAATGTAAACAGGAATACTGCGATACAAGTGACAAGTTTATGCAGCGTGTCATTAGGGATAAATAACACGACTTTGGAAAATTCAATTTCTGTTTATCCAAATCCCTTTAGTGAACAGCTGATTATAGAAACAAATGAATACCAGAATACGACAGTAGAAATATACAATTTGCAAGGTCAATTATTGCAAAGTATTCCGTTGGAACTATCTGAAAATATAATAAATACAAGTAATCTGATAAGCGGATTTTATTTAGTTAAGGTAAAAAGTCCTAAGCGAATAATTACCAAAAAAATTGTAAAAAATTAGTTTCCCGCTTACCGATGTAAACATTGATAAAAAAACCCGATTCAAATGAATCGGGTTTTTTTTTAATTATTATTTCTTCTGAACTTCAAATCCTCTTGCTCTCATTAAAGCATCGGTATTCACATCTCTGCCTCTGAATTTTTTATACGCAATTGCCGGATCAATCGTATTTCCTATGCTGAAAACATAATCATATAATCGTTTCGCTACTGCTTTGTCATACAAACCGTCTTTGGTTTCTGTAAAGGCTTCCGTCGCATCAGCACTAATAGCATCTGCCCACAAATAACCATAATAACCTGCGGCATAAGCATCGTCAGAAAAGATATGTCCAAACTGTGGAATACGATGACGCATCACGATTTCTTTTGGCATTTTTAAAGCATCTAAAGTTTCTTTTTCAAATTGTTTTGGATTAATATCCGGATTTTCTAACAAGTGTAATTTCATATCAACCAAAGCACTAGCAATCGTTTCTACCGTTGAAAACGCTTCGTTAAAAGTTGCTGCTTTTTCATTTCTTTCTACCAAAGACATTGGCATTGGTTCGCCTGTTTTATAATGCAATGCAAACTGATTCAACACCTGTGGTGTCGCTAACCAACGTTCCATAACTTGTGACGGAAATTCTACATAATCTCTCGGGGTATTAGTTCCTGATAAACTTGGATAAGTTACATTCGAATTCAAACCGTGTAAAGCATGTCCAAATTCATGAAATAGTGTACTGGCATCATCCCATGAAATTAATACTGGTTCACTATCGTTCCCTTTAATATAATTACAGTTGTTTGACACTATGGTAATCACGTCGCCATTCACCCTGCTTTGTTCTCTCGTAGCATTCATCCATGCGCCTGAACGTTTTCCTTTACGCGCATAAGGGTCAAAGTACCAAAGACCAACTGTTTTCCCTGTGTTTTTATTAAAGACTTCCCAAACTCTAACATCAGGATGAAAAACGGGAACATTAGTTACTTGTCTGAATCCTAAATGAAAAATTTCTCCTGCAACCCAAAACATTCCTTCACGTAATTTCTCCAATTGCAAATACGGTTTTAAATCATTTTGGTCTAAATCGTATTTTGCTTTTCTGACTTTTTCTGAATAGTAACGATAATCCCAAGCAGCAATTTTAAAATTTCCTCCTTCGGCATCGACCATTTTCTGCATATCAGCAACATCAGCATGTACTTTTTCAACTGCCGGTGTCCAAACTGACATCATTAAATCTAAAGTTTTTTGAGGTTTCTGCGCCATGGTGTTTGACAAACTCCAATCAGCAAAGGTTTTAAACCCTAACAGTTTGGCTTTTTCTGCACGCAGTTTTAAAATTTGAACTAAGGTAGCATTGTTATTATTGGCGTTGTCATTATCTCCACGACTGGTAAATATCTGAAACGCTTTTTGTCTTAAATCCCTACGATTCGAAAACGTCAAAAATGGCTCAATAGAAGAACGTGTGTTGGCAATGCAACCCATCACGTTTAGTTTTCTGTCTTTGGCATCAGCTATTGCCGCATTTTTTAATTCATCCGGCAAACCTTCAAAATCAGCTTCAGTTTTTAGCTCTAAATAATAATTGCTTTCGTCTGCCAATTGATTTTGACTAAACTTGGTAAACAAACTAGCCAATTCCTGATTGATTGCTGCAATTCTTGCTTTTGCTTTTGCGTCTGCTTTAGCACCTTCGCGAACAAAATTAGAATAATACAACCAAACCAATCGTTGTTGTTCTTTGGTTAATTTTTTGGTTGATGGTGCATTATACACTTTAGAAATTCGAGCAAACAACTTCGCATTTTGATAAATTTTATTACCAAGATTATAAATCTTAGGTGTCATTTCGGTTTCGATAGGCTCAAATTCCGGACTGTTCATGTTGGAACTGTAAATCCCAAAAACAGCATAAATCTGACTATATCTTTTTCCAGCTTTTTCTAAGGCGACAATGGTATTAGTAAAAGTTGCCGGCTTAGGATTATTGGCAATTTTAGCAATCTCATTCAGTTTCTCCTGAATGGCAAATTCAAGCGCTGGTTTTAAATCCTGTAGTTTGTAATCTGTAAATGCAGGAACACCTCCGTAAGGTCCTTTCCATTCATTTAGAAAAGAATTTTGGTTTGTTTGTGCATTTACCATAACTGTTGGGGCAATCATAATCAATGTTAAAATTATTTTTTTCATTATTTGTTTGTTTGTTTTCACCAAAAGTAATGAAAAATCAATTCATCTCACTACTTCATAATCATTAACCAAAATTGTATAAATTTGAGAAAAATACATCCCTATGTTTCAATCCAGAAAAGACATTGTCTATGTTATTCTTGCCGGAATATTTATTACTAATGCTGTCGTGGCGGAACTAATTGGCGGTAAACTGATTGATGTTGGTCCGGCAGTAATGAGTATTGGTATTTTGCCTTGGCCTGTTGTATTTGTTACTACCGATTTAATCAACGAATATTTTGGCGAAAAAGGAGTTCGAAAACTTTCGATAATCACAGCTTGCTTGATTGCCTATACTTTTATCGTTTTATTTTTTGCGATGAAAATTCCATCATCAGGAATTAGCACAGTTTCAACCTCGCAGTTTAATGCTGTTTTTGGGCAAAGTCAATTAATTATTGTGGGAAGCATTACTGCCTTTTTGATTTCGCAATTAATAGATGTTACCATTTTTCATTTTTTCAAAAGAAAGACCGGGCAAAAAATGATTTGGCTTCGAAGTACAGGCTCAACAGTGATTTCACAATTATTTGACAGCTTTATTGTTCTTGGAATTGCTTTTTGGCTACCCGGAATTATGGATACTAAAACCTTTTTCCTTTCAGCGATGACAGGTTACTCCGTTAAACTTGCCATAGCAGTTTTGATGACACCAATGATTTATTTGGGACATAATTTAATTGATAAATATATTGCTAAAGATGGAAAATAAAATACGCTGTGCCTGGTGCGAAAAAGATGATTTATACCGCGATTACCACGATAACGAATGGGGAAATCCGGTTTATGACGATGATAAACTGTTTGAATTTTTGGTTTTGGAAACTTTTCAGGCCGGATTGAGTTGGTATACGATCTTGAAAAAAAGAGAAAATTTCCGTAAAGCATTTGACCAATTTGACTACAAAAAAATAGCTCAATACGGAGAAAAAGAAATCGAACAATTGATGCTGGATTCCGGAATTATTCGCAACGGATTAAAGATAAAAGGGACGATTTCTAATGCTGTTGCATTTATGGAAGTGCAAAAGGAATTTGGAAGTTTCTCAAAATATATTTGGGGTTTTACCGGCGGAAAACCTATTAATAATAACATCAAAAAAATGAGCGATATAAAAGCTACGACACCTCTTTCGGATGAAATTAGCAAAGATTTAAAAAAAAGGGGATTTAAATTTGTTGGGTCAACAGTTGTATATGCTCACATGCAGGCAACGGGGATGGTTAATGACCATGTTTCAGATTGTTGGAAGCGAAAGTGATTTCTTCAGATTTCAATACCTTCATAAACGTATCTCTCGAAACTTCAAAAGCGCCAAGTTTTTCCAAATGATCATTATGAACCTGGCAATCCAAAAGTTTATAATTGTTTTCTTTTAGATATTGAATCAAAGTTACAAACGCAATCTTACTAGCATTCGGTACTTTGGAGAACATACTTTCGCCGCAGAAAATATGTCCCAAATCAACACCGTATAAACCGCCAACCAATTCCTCATTTTGCCAAACCTCAACCGATTTTGCGATTCCCATTTCATGGAGTTTGGAATAAGATTCTACAAAATCATCTGAAAGCCACGTCCCTTCCTGACCTGGGCGTTCAATTTGCTGACAGCCGAGAATTACTCCCCTGAAGTTTTGATTAAAAGTAACCTGAAATTTATTTTGATTGAGGAGATTCCGAATGCTTTTCGAAACTTTATAAATAGACGGAGCAACCACCATTCTTTCCGGCGGAGACCACCACAATATGGGTTCATCTTCATTAAACCAAGGAAAAATTCCATTGCGATAAGCAAGCAATAATCTATCGACGGATAAATCGCCACCAATAGCAAGAACACCTTCTATCGAAGCTTCATCAACTGGCGGAAAATATAATTCTTTGGACAGAAAATACATATGTTAAAATTCCAAATTTAAAATTACAAGAACCAAATAAAAAACAAATTCCAAAAAAACCCAAAATTCAAATTCAAAACACTGAGTTTAGAAAATTGAATTTTGAAACTTATTTGGAATTTGAAATTTCGTATTTGAAATTTTGATTTACCTTTTAATCAAAGATTAAAATGGTAAATCATCGTGCTCTTCTTCATTGAAGTTAGTTGCCGGTGCAAATGCTTCAGCCGGTGGCATTGGAGCCATCTGGGCAGTTGGCGCTTCCGTTTGCAGTTTTTCAATTCTCCAGCCTTGAATATCATTGAAGTATTTGGTTTCGCCTTGAGGGTTTGTCCATTCTCTTCCTCTTAAATTGATTGACACTTTTACGGCATCACCCACATTATAATTATTCAACAAATCGCATTTGTCCTGCACAAAGTTGATGCTGATAAATTGTGGATATTGCTCTTCTGTCGCCACAACCAATTCTCTTTTTTTGAATGAAGCAGAAACTTGTTGCTCTGCATTGATTACCTTAATTTTTCCTGTAACTTCCATAATTATTGTTTTGCTAAAAGCACTTTCCAAGCCGAAAGCGCGTCATTATTATTCAGATATTCTTTTGCTTTTTGGTGGATTTTCATTTCATCATCCGAACTCAAAACACCTTTAACTGCAAAATTTTGCTTTACAAATATAGTAATTTCTTCTTGTGTTGGCAATGCTTCTACGTTACCTAATTTGCCCAAATCATTCCCGTCAAAAACAGGACTTTTTTTGATGAAATCCGGAATCGCGTCTACTCCGATTCCCAGTGTTGTCAAGGGTTTTTCGACTTCAAACAAACCTTGATTGGAACGCGAATACCAATTTCCGCCCAGACGGGAAACCAAATCAATTTTACTTTGGTCAATCATATTTTTATCATCAAGAATGTTTTCATTGATGTGAATTTTAACGACTTCGCAAATAATCAAATTTCCTGCTCCGCCTTGATTTCCGAGAGCAATAATTTCATTGACTTTGCATTCTAACTGCACCGGACTTTCAGCCACACGATAAGGCTTTACCATATCCGAAGGCAACATTGTTAAACCCGATTTCAGA
Organism: Flavobacterium anseongense; assembly: GCF_021608185.1. GTDB lineage: Bacteria > Bacteroidota > Bacteroidia > Flavobacteriales > Flavobacteriaceae > Flavobacterium > Flavobacterium anseongense. Next base: position 510,784 of record NZ_JAKIHN010000001.1, read on the forward strand.
AATTCATTTACACCATCAGGATATTCGGTACTCGATAATGATGCTTGTTGTACTATATCATAATTCACCACATTTATGACTACTTCTCTGGTTGCCTGACAATTTTCGAGTGTATGTTTGGTTGTATTGTTTCTAACGCGTCGTGCCGGCGAAAAAACCAAAATTGGTGGATTAGAACTAAACACATTAAAGAAACTGAAAGGTGACAGATTGGGCTTTCCATTCTTGTCTATAGTACTCGCAAAAGCAATTGGTCTTGGTGCTACCGCACTTTGCAAATAGCCTTGCAATTGCGCCGGAGAAAGTGTGTGTGGTTCGAAACTGAGCATCGTGTTTTGCTGTTTTTTACAAATGTAATAAGTTTACTCTTTAATACTTTTAATTATATTTATAAAAAATTTGTCAATGCAGTTTTCTGAAAAACGAAACCTTACCCGTTGGATTATCATAATGGCTTCATTTGTCATTGTGGTTTTAATATTGTGGAATACCTACTCTTTTTTTCAAATCTTTAAAAATGACGAACGTGTCAAAATGGAAGTTTGGGCAGAAAGTTTAAAGACTTTGCTTAACGCCGATCCTTTGCAGGATGATGTAGAACTTCCCAGACAAGTGATTAGTAACAACAAAACGATTCCTATCATCTTAACCGAAAACAATAACATTATCAATACTGCCAATATTGATGAGAGTATTATAAAGGACAAGACTAAACTGGCTGATTTTTGGGAAAAACTAAAAAAACAAAATGACCCGATTATAATTCGAATTGGTCCCAATCAGGTGCAGCATTTATACTATGGTAATTCATCATTACTCAATAAATTAAAATATTATCCAATTGCTTTATTATTGATTATTTTCCTTTTTGGCGCTTTGGTTTACAACTTTTACCGAAGTACGAAAATGGCAACCCAGAACAAACTCTGGGCCGGAATGGCAAAAGAAACAGCTCACCAAATTGGGACGCCATTATCCTCCTTAATTGGTTGGTTGGAAATAATGAAAGCCGATAATGTAGATGAAACAACTATTGCCGAAATTGAAAAAGACATCAACCGATTGCAGACCATCACGGATAGATTTTCAAAAATTGGCTCTGAGCCTGTCTTAAAACGCCTGAATATTATCGAAGAAACAGAACAGTCTTTTGATTATCTGAAATCGCGGTTTTCAAAACAAGTGGAATTTTCCTTTAAAGCACCAAAAAAATCTATTATGGTTTCTTTAAATCCGGCACTTCATAGTTGGACCGTTGAAAATTTAGTCAAGAATTCTATTGATGCTATGAAAGGCAAAGGCAAAATATCGGTAGTGATTGAAAGCGAAAATAACTTAGTTAAAATATTGGTTACGGATACTGGAAATGGTATTCCGAAAAACCAATTCAAACGTATTTTTGAACCGGGGTTTACTACAAAAAAACGAGGTTGGGGATTAGGTTTGTCTCTGACCAAACGCATCGTTGAAGAATACCACAAAGGAAAAATAAAAGTACTGCATTCTGAAATCGGAAAAGGAACTACAATACAAATTTCCTTTAAAAAAGGATAACTATTTCAAGTTCGTGAACATCAATTTTCTTCCTAATGATCCTTTACTTAAATACTCTTTAAGGAAATCTTCACTTTCTTTGGTTTTTTCTAATCCATCTAAAATTGCCCTTTTCAAGCTGTTCAAATTCTTAGCGTTTTCCGGACTTACTGAACCAACCTTATAAACATCTTCTTGGCATTTGTTCATTTTATCCCTTACATCCTGCATCATTTTTTTTAATGTCTCGTCGGATTGAGTTGGTTTAAATCTTTTGTTTCTGAACATTATAAAATCGTTAAGATCACTTATTGCCGCATTAAAATTAGCTGTAATTTCAATCAGTTTTTCGACACTTTTATTTTGGTTTATAACGGTGAACTCTTTCTTTTTCATATTGTAATACTCCTGAATCACGTTATTTAAAAGTCCGTTTTTCTCTATTCTTTTCGAAGCTTCAAAAGCCTTCTCAGCATCAGATATTTTTTCATATCTTTCAATTTCTGCATTATAATCAAAATTCATTTTAGGCTTTGTAGAGTCAGGCTTTCCACTTATAAATTCAGCATTGGCCAAAGGTTCATTCAAAAGTTGCCATAAGTAATCAAAAGGCATATGATTGACAATCATTTTGTCCGGACTTGTTTTGAAATAAATATTGTTTTGTTTCTTAACAAAATTTTTCCCCACGATAGATCCCGCGCCCCAGGTTGCATCAAACAAAAACCATTTACCTTCAATTTGTGAAATATTCCACGCATGAGATATACTTGCGACCTCGTTAAGTTGCTTTGTATATCCCCCAATAATATAGGTTTTGACACCAACTTTATTGGCAATCTCATTGAAGACTTCAGCATAATGAATACAAACTCCTTTTCGGTTTTTTAAAGTGTAGGCTATTTTTACTTCTGGTGAATCCAGATTATTTGGCGCATACATATTCGGAACATCATAACTTATATTTAATGTTATCCAATAATAAACAGCTCTTATTTTTTCATCCTGACTGGTGAAATTTGAATTAATATACGTTGCAATGTCGGATGTGGTAGTAGTTAAATTTTCAGGAACTATTGCCATTCTGCTGTCAACGTAAGCATAGTTTGGAGTAGTTTGTCCAATCAAAATATGGGTCAGGAAGAACAGTATAAAGATTAAAATATTTTTCATGATTTGTACCTATAAAAAACCCTGCCAAAATTTAAAAAGTCGCAGGGTTCTCTTATTTTTATGTGAATGTTGATTACAAATTAGCCCGAATATCGAAAGCCAATTGTTCAAACTCTTCTTTGGTTAATGACACTTTTCTTTGAAAACGCATATCATCCATATCGTGTAACGGAATCAAATGCACGTGAGTGTGTGGCACTTCTAATCCAACAACTGCAAGACCTATTCGCTTGCATTTTACTGTTTTCTCAACAGCTTTGGCTACTTTTCTGGAAAAATTCATTAAGCCCAGATACAACTCTTCATCCATATCAAAAATCTTGTCAATTTCTTGTTTCGGGATACAAAGCGTGTGACCTTTCGCATTTGGATTTACATCTAAAAAAGCCAAATAGTTTTCGTCCTCTGCTATTTTATAACAAGGTATTTCTCCGTTTACTATTTTGGTGAATATTGAACTCATTCTTTTTTACCGAACACTAAAAACTGATTACTGAATACTGAATTTAGTCTCTCGAAATCTCAAGAACTTCAAAGTTTAATTTCCCGTTTGGAACCGTAATTTCAGCAATTTGGCCAACCGATTTTCCTAATAATCCTTTACCAATTGGTGAGGTAACCGAAATTTTTCCTGATTTTAAATCGGCTTCGCTTTCGGCAACTAAAGTATATTTCAACTCCATTCCGTTCGCTTGGTTTTTGATTTTTACTTTAGATAAAACCAAAACTTTTGAAACATCAAGATGCGATTCGTCTATCAATCGAGCGTTGGAATGTACTTCTTCTAACTTGGCAATTCTCATTTCTAACATTCCCTGCGCTTCTTTTGCAGCGTCATATTCTGCGTTTTCAGACAAGTCTCCTTTATCTCTTGCTTCTGCTATTGCTTGTGAAGCTTTAGGTCTTTCTATATTTTTTAATTGATCTAATTCTTCTCTTAATTTTTTTAATCCTTCTGCTGTGTAATATGATACTGTACTCATGATTTCCCTCTTTTATATAAATAGAAAAAATCCCATCGCAACGGGATTTCATCTTGCAAAGATATTATTTTAAATTTATTTCAAAATTGTTGGCGTTTTTTTAACGCTTGTCAAAGTTAATTAATTTAAATTTGTTACGCTATGTATTTCAAATAATTTTAATATGAAGAAGATTTTAGTTCTATTGATATTCTCCCTACTTATTATCGGTTGTGATGGTGGAACTGTCAATAATAACAATCCAAATATCCCAAATTATCAGGTGAATTTAATCCTCAATTTGAGTCTGCCTGCTTATAGCAATTTACAATTCGCGAGCAATCATATTGTAGATTATTCTCCGGGTTCGGGCGCAAGAGGAGTTGTAGTTTTTAATGCCGGCGGTTATTTTGTTGCTTATGATTTAGCCTGTCCGAATCAGCCTTACAATACATGCTCATCACCTATGACTATTACAGGTATTGAAGCCAGATGTAGTTGCGACAATACGACTTATAATCTGTTTTCGGGACAATCTCCGGGACAACAATATCCAATGAAACAATACCGCACAGAAGTCAACGGTGGTTATTTATATGTAACTAATTAAAACAAAAAGCCCCAATAATCGGGGCTTTTTTGTTTTAAAACTTTAGTGTAGAATTTAAAAATGCTTTTTTAGAAAAGTAAGGAAAGTAAATTTTAGTGGGTTAACTTATCAGTTTTATCTCAAAAATGTACATTAAAAGTGTATCTAAAGTATTTTTTTGTTCTTTAATTTTACAATATGATTTTTGATAGTTAGTACTAAAAAAATTAAAAATAGATAGTTATTAAAAAACAATAAAATAAAAAGTTTACATCGGCAAAGGCAACCTCTAATTAATAATTAACAAAAAATATAATGACATGAAAAAAACAGTATTAATATTCATTGCAACGATGCTACTCACAGCCTGTAGCAGCGACAGTAATCCCGAAGATGGTTTACCAAAAGAAACACAAACAGGAGCTAACACTTTTGGATGTTTGATAGATGGTAAATTATTACTGCCAAGATCGGGAAATAATAACATAGTCGATCCATTGTCTGGAGCCACGTTATGGGGAGGTTACCCAAATGTGTTTGATTACTTTGAACTTGAAATAATTGATTATAAAAGTGCTAAAAGAGGAAGTCTATTACTCCACATGCATGATGTCGTTAATATCGGAATAGGAGAATACACAATCAACGAATCAAACGGTATGGATAATGTTGATGGTTTAAATCATACGTATCTTCATTGTGTAATATTTGATAAAAATACTAATTCTTATCAGCAATATGTTTCCTTCGAAAACTCAGGAACATTATCCATAAAAAGACTATCAATAAATGCGAGCAGTGGTAATATTGTTTCCGGAACTTTTAATTGTAGAGTACGAAACATTCAAAACCCTAGTGATGAAATAGAAATAACCAATGGAAGATTTGATGTTAATAGCCATAACCTTTCACAAAAATATTTTCCATAAATAAAAAAGGGTTGCCTCGGCAAAGACAACCCCTAATTAATTATTAACAAAAAATAAAATGACATGAAAAAAACAGCATTAATATTCATTGCAACGATGCTACTCACAGCCTGCAGTAGCGACAGTAATCCTGAAGACGGTTTGCCAAAAGAAACACAAACCGGCGCAAACACTTTTGGGTGTTTGATAGATGGTAAACTATTTTTGCCAAGATCGGGGAATAATAGTATAGTTGATCCATTATCCGGAGCCATTTTGTCCAGAGGATTTCCAGAAGCTTCTTTTGATTATTATGAATTAGAAATAACAGATTATAAAAGTTCTCATCGTGCAAAATTTTTATTTCATATGCACAATGTACCAAATAATGGGACGGGTACTTTTGAAATAAACGAATCCAATGGTATGAGAGATGTTGATGGCTATGCGCACAATTATATATACTGTGTTGTTTTTGATAAAAGTTCTGATACTTATCAAAAATATGTTTCTTATGAAAATTCAGGTTCTTTTACAATTACCACTTTAATCATTGGCCCAGCAACCGGAAGTATAATATCTGGAACATTCAATTGTAAATTGAGAAATATTAACAACCCCAATGATGAAATAGAAATAACCAAAGGAAGATTTGATGTAAATAGTCGCACAATAATGCAAACTTACTTTCCGTAAATAAAAAAGGTTGCCTCGGCAAAGGCAACCCTGATGTAATGATCAATAATTAATTTATTAACCAAAAAGCAATCAAAATTATGAAAAAATTATTTTTTCTGGCTATGTTTATGCTTATTTCTTTAAGCATAAATGCCCAAAACGAAGAGGCGGCTCAACCAAAAGCTTTAGACTCTCTACTTACTAACATAGATAAGTCACTTGTAACCAGCGAAATTATCTATGAACGAACCCTTCAGTTAGCCGACCTTTACAATTATAATTCCGAAGGTTATGCCAATACTGCCAATTTCGATTATTTCAGACAAAGCTTACTTGAAATGTACAGAGCCAGCAATGCAAAAAAGTTTATTTCGCTTGATGAACTGGACAGTAAGATAAGTAACTCAACTGACGATAACATTGTTTCAATTGGTATACTGAACACCCAATTCAATGTGTTAAATTACAATGAAGAAGAACCACTAAAAGGAGGTTTGTTACTTGATACTATTACCAAAAAGTTTGTTCAAATTCCGAATACAACGCCTTTTTACATGATGCACAACACGGTAATTGCGCCGCTTAAGGATGCAATAGACGGAAAAGATATTACATACAAGTTCACAAATGAATTCTTTTTTAATAATGGTGACAAGACCATTAAAGGACTTACAGTAGATTTTGGTAATGGCACCAAAAAAGATATTATAGTGGGAGGTAATTTTAATGAACAAAACATTACCATACCATATGATAAAAGCGGGAGTCAGAAATTAATCTTTACTATAGCTTATAGTGATGGTTCTAATATAGTTACAAATGCAGAAATTTATTTTAGAAATATCAATTTGAATTCGGCGGATTATGTAAGTTGCGCCAATAGCAGTAGTGATCAATTGCGACAAGATTATACAAATTTCCAGGCCGACATAGACTTTACAGGCTACCGGGAAGGCGACCCAAAAATAAAATCGAAAATTGATTATAGAATATATTACAGCAATGGCAATACTCAAAAACTGCTAAAGAAACCTATCATTATCATAGACGGTTTTGACCCAGGAGACACACGCAAAATAGAAGATTGCGATTGCGAACAAGATGCTGTGTGTGCCTCAAAACACAAAGATCAATTTGGCAATTTTGACCCCGAAAGTCACCGCTCCATAACTGATATGATGGTTTATTATGATAATGATCATAATGCGACTTATTTACTTCCAAAATTAAGAACACTCGGTTATGACGTTATCATCGTGAACTTTCCAAACTATTCCACAACTAATCTGAACAATGGTCAAGGCGTAGCTATAAATGGCGGAGCCTATTATATAGAGAGCAATGCTATGTCTGTAATAAAACTAATCAAAAATGTGAGAGACCAACTGGTTACTAATGGTAGCGATAAACAAATTGCTATTATAGCACCCAGTATGGCGGGGCAAATTTCCAGGTATGCATTATCTTATATGGAAAAGAAGTTTCAAGACACAAATGATAATGACTGGAAACACAATGTGTATTTATGGGTAAGCGTAGATAGTCCGCATTTAGGGGCTAATATTCCTTTAGGCGACCAGGCCTTACTAAGTTTGGCAAAAAGCAGTAGTGCTGCTGCAAATGACTTCTATAGAAAACAATTATCATCCCCGGCGGCACAGCAACAGTTAATAGAGTTTCATAGAGATAAAACTATCCCAAATTTTTTATATCCTCAATTTTCAAGCAACCCTTTTACTACAACCCATAATATAGCAGAACCCGAAATGTTAAATGGTCAAACCACATCATTTGGAATGAGTGCGAACAACGGCAATATCATGTTTCAGGAACACTACAACAGACAAAACAGTAATGGTATTACAGGATCAAGTGGTTGGCCACAGAACTTGCGTAAAATAGCCGTTGTAAATGGCTCGCTAACAGGATCGAAAGAAACTCAAGCTATTAATGGCGACCCATTACCAACCTTTGCCAATGCCGGCGAAAAAGTATTAAACATTAGAGGATTTCAAAGAATTCATATTAATTTACCCATTGGCTCAGTAACTTGGTATATCCATATTGCTTCACTTGAAAGTCAGTTTATGCCAAAAACAGGAGAGACAAAAAGAATCTGCAGATTTAAAAAGGCCTTTAATGATAAAACTACAATTGCTACTAACTTAAATGAAAGAGGTGTTATGGACAATGTCCCCGGCGGTTTTTTTGATGCACAACAACAAATTGCGGGACCAACCTTAACACAAAATGTAGTGCCTGGAACTTATCCTTTGAATAGTTTTAACGATTTTGGTATAGCGAATTTTATATTTAGTTTGAGCCAATCATTGGGTGGCAGCAGATGGTTTTTACATGAGTTCAACCCAATCCATTCCTTCATCCCCACATTTTCAGCTATTGCTCATCTGGAACCAGACCAAAACTGGAACAATCCGTTAGATGATAATTTAGCATGTCCAACAAATAGAAAAACCCCTTTTGACAGTTATTTTGGTGGTTCAAAAAATACACAACACACATCTTTTACAAAAGAATGCGTTGATTGGTTATTAGAAGAATTAGCAGGTCATCCGCAATTACCAAATTATCCGTTAGATAGAGTCGTGTTAGATGGTCCGGATATTATTTGCTCATATGATACAGACACTGTTTATAATTTTGATGACATATGCAAGTTACCGGGACAGGTAGAGAATTGGCAAATTAGTGACAATCTGCAAATCACAAATCAAAGCGGAACTTCTGTAACTATTAGAGCAATTAATGGAGTTCAAGGAACAGTAACTGCTGTATTTAATAATGGTAAAACAATAAGCAAACATATTTGGATTAACAAGCCATATATCCACAACAACAATAATAATCCAAATCCGGCAGAATTTGAATATAACGTTGACCCATATTTAACAGACAATGAACCTATGACATTATGTCTAGGAGGTGATACATATGAAAACAAAAAAACAATTTTAGTAAGCGGTCTCGATTCAAGTTCACAATGGGAAATTGTAAAATTAACCCAAAATTTCAGTTATATTAGAAATGAAAATGTAATTTATCTAAACCCATATAATTTAGGTCAAATTTCATTTAAAGTTAGGGTTACTAACAGCTGCGGGGTTTCAAATTGGGGATATTATACTATGACAGTTTTAGATTGTAATGATAATAGTTACATGAGAACATCTCAAACAAATATCTATACTGTATATCCAAATCCATCAAATAATCTAGTTTATGTTGATTTAATAAACCAAAACAATAAACCAGAAACAGGAACAATTATTTCCGGTCAATTATATGATTTAATGGGATATTTTAAATCAAATGTTGAAATTATAGATAATAAAGCAACTTTTTCAGTTCAAAATTTAAGCAAAGGCATATATGCTTTAAAAATATTTATAAATGGCCAAATGGAAAGTCATTTGATAGCTGTTGAATAACTTTATATAAATCTAAAAACTAAAATCACAACTACCTAATATTTCGGTAGTTGTGATTTTTAAAACTTCACCGTTAATCCAGCCAAGAAGTTAATCCCCGCCTGCGGATAATATCCTGCACCTTCTATAGTTGTTGTAACTCCGGGCGTTGAAAAATCATCGTCATACGTATAGAAATAACCATTCGATTCATATTTGTAATCAAAGATATTGTTTATTAATCCTGAAAAGAGAATCGATTTTATTCCTTTATTGATATTCCACAAATAAGTTATATTCAAATCGTGAACATTGTAAGCTTTCAAAATTGATGCTTGTGAATCGATATTTCCCATGAACTGTTTTCCGACAAACTTATTCAGCAAAGTAAGATTCAGATTTTTGATTGGCGAATAGGTTGTGGCATTTCCAAAAACAATATCCGGTGAAAATGCAATGTTTGTGTTTCCTAAATTCTGCAGAACGCCATCACGCTGAAAATAGAAATCTTTATTCTTATTCTGGCTCAAGGTAATATTAGGCTGAAAAGTTAGTTTGCTTATTGCTTTGATTACCGATTCTATTTCGATTCCATAACGATAACTGTGACCGCTATTTGTGAAAATTGGCGCGCCAACATCATTTAACGCTCCGGTTAAAACCAACTGATTTTTGTACTGCATATAAAACGCATTAGTGTTTACAGTTACTTTTTCCGAATTGTATTTCCATCCCAATTCATAATCGTACAAACGTTCAGGTTTGATGCTGCCGTTTTCGTAATCATCACGACGTGGCTCTTTATTTGCAATTCCGGCGTAAACATAAATCGCATTATTGGTATTCAATTGGTAATTCGCACCCACTTTTGGATTAAAAAATCGGAAGGTATCATCTACATATCCAAAGACTTCACTAGTAGCTTTGTAGAATACCATTCGGTATTGCAAATCGGCAAAGAAATTTATCTTTCCGAATGTTTGCGAGAATTTGGTATAAAAATTTATATCATCTTTATTTCCATAATTATCATAATAAAGATTCGATTCCGGAACATAAAACTGTGTCCATTTTACTTTCCCGTAATGCAATCCTAAATAACGATTGACTGCGCCACCAAATAAAATATCGGTTTTATTATTCTTATAATTCAATGAAAATGTAGTTCCGAAAAAGTCATTATCCAACCATTTTTGTCTTACTAAATCAGCAGCCGAGTTACCTTCGAAATTCGGCAAATTATAATCCGTTAAATCTGCATCTTCTCTGTATTGCTCGTAATATCCTTTTCCTAAAGTGTAATGAAGCGCTACATTTGACGTCCATTTTTGAGACCATTTTTCAGACCAGTGCAACTGAAAATGATGTTGCCAATAGTTATCGGTTTCGTTGTCATAGAATTTTGTATTTCCATTTTCATCGGTATACATTCCAGCCGTATTGAAAGTTCTGTCATGCTCTAATAAATAAGGATCTTCAAGTCCATTCCATGCCTGATAAGTTTTTTCTTTTCCGCCAAAAGCGATAAACTTAAGTGAGGTAGATTTTGCTACATAATTCACATCAAAAAAATAACCAAACATATTTGTTGAAGCTCTGTCGATATAACCATCGGAAGCAATTTGCGAAATCCTTCCGTTAATTTCGAAGTTATCGTGCAAACCGGTACCGAAAACTAAGGTGTGTTTTCTAGTTCCGAAACTTCCTCCGGAATTAGAGATTTCGGCATATGCCTTATCCTGAAATGACTTCGTCTGCATGTTTAAACTAGCTCCAAAAGCTCCGGCACCATTAGTCGATGTTCCAACACCACGCTGCAATTGAACACTTTCTAATGAACTGGCAAAATCTGGCAGGTCAACAAAAAAAGTTCCCTGACTTTCACTGTCGTTAAATGGAATTCCGTTCAGCGTTACATTAATTCTTGAACCATCGGCACCACGAACACGCATATAAGTGTAGCCAACACCATTTCCTGCATCAGTTGTTGTGAGAACCGATGGTAAATAGTTTAATAAAATTGGGATGTCCTGCCCTAGATTTCGCGGCGTGATTTCTTCTTTGGTAACATTTGTAAATGTAACCGGATTTTTTTTGTTGGCCCGAACTCCGGAAACCAAAACTTCATCAAGTTGGTTGACTTTGGTGGTGTCTTGTACTTTTTGCTGCGCAAAAGAGAAAAAAGAAAATAGAGAGAAAAAAATAGAAACTGCTACTTTCTTCTTCGTACTTCGTACTTCGTACCTCGCACCTTGTTTGACCCGAGCCGTAGGCGAACTGATCGTAGATAATAAATTTTCCATTCGTAAAATGTTACGAATAAAAAGAGGTAATTATTCTTTGTTAAAAATTAAATTGATACTCCTGACAACAACTAACGTGCACTTTAGTTTTCGTCAAATCCTTAAACAGCATTACCTGTTCTAAGTTCATTGGGTATAATCTCAGCTCGTTATTTAGAGCACCCCTTTTGAGACAAGGCAAAAGTAAAAAAAGATTTTTAGATTATTAGATTTTTGGACTGTTAGATTTTACAATTTTGGTTTCTTTCTGTTTTCTTTGATTTCAGAAAGCGTTGATTTGTCTTTTAATCTTTTTTCTACAACCGCTTTTGGAACTTTGGTTGCCTTTCTTTTCTTGGGAACTTTGAGTGCTTTTTCTATCATTTCCAAAAAGCGTTTGGTGACGATTGTTTTGTTTTTGAGTTGACTTCTGTCTTCGTCACAGTTTAAAATCAGGAGATTTTCTGAAGTTAATTTAGATGCCAATTTGATTTTGATTCTTGATTTTTCCTCTTCGTTTAGAGCTTGTGAAGCATTCAAATCAAAAGTCAGGACTACTTTGGATGAAACTTTATTTACATTTTGTCCACCGGCACCGGAACTTCTAACAGCTTTAAAACTTAATTCAACAATGATTTTTTCAGTTTCCATTTTGGGGTTGATGTGCAGGTTTTAGCAAATCGTTTACGGTTTTAACCGGATTGAAAGTTACCAGCGGGACTTCGACAAAAACGGTAATCCATTTTGCCATGGCGCCATTCCAAAGTCCGGGTAATTCGTAACCTTTTAAGTCTTTGCCTTTATTATTTTTATGAACAATAAAGCCGGTGCTTGAGTCTATAAATTGGGTCAAATCAAATTTTTCACCATGATAGTTTTTGGTAGCACATACTAAATCTACCGGATTAAAATGAGTGGCTTTTGTCAAAATTTCCAGTTGCTCCTTATTATGGGTATCAACCTGAGAGCTTTCAACAATTTGCAACGACACATTTCCTTTATAACTTCTTACCCAAAATGGTCCTCCTCCAGGTTCTCCTTCATTTTTTACCATTCCGCAAACTCTGATTGGACGGTTTAATTTGTTTTTTATGAACTCTAATTTATTCTCAATGGTATATTTGTGGAAATCTTCCAAAACATCAATGTTTAGTTTTTGCTCCATAAAATCAATTATTTCAGGGATGTGCCTTTCTGCTATTTCGTCATTTTCAACTGCTTTCAGAATTTTGAAAATCTGTTGTTGCAAATCGAGTAAAATACCTGCCAATCCTTTTTTATACAGTGTAATTTCCTGAATGTGATTCTGAATTACATTGTCGATGTTTTTGATAAAAAGCACATCAGCGTCTAGATTGTTGAGATTATTAATCAATGCTCCATGACCTCCAGGTCGAAAGACCAATTCATTTTTTTCATTCCGGAATGGTTCGTTATTTGGAGAAACTGCAATAGTATCCGTGCTTTTATCCTGATACGAGTAACTTACGTTGAGTTTTGTGTTCGATTTTTTTTCGACTTTGTCTTTTACGTTATCTATTATTTTTTGGAATAATTTTTCATGGTTTTCAGAAACCGTAAAATGCAAATGCGAAACCGAATTAGCGCTGGCATAAAAAGCGCATTCATTGAGATGTTCTTCTACTGGTGTTGCAATTTCTGTTTCATATTTATGAAAATCTAAAACGCCTTTAGGTTTGTTGGCAAAATCAAAATAGTTTGATGATAACATTGTTTTGATAAAGAGATAACTTTTCTCATGACTTTCCAAAGAATAGTAATCTTGGTATAGTTCTTTTAATTTGGTTTTTATTGTTTCATAGAATGGAAACTTCTCAATTCCGGCAAGAAATATTGGTAGGTTTTTATCCTTTTTTCTATTGATGTAAGCATTTATAGTTTCATTTTCATGATCAAAATCATTTAGAAACTCACTTAAAAATTTAAACATTCTGCTTGCTGCGCCTGAAGCCGGAACAAATTTTTTGAGTTTTAATTTATCTTTTTTTGTGTCAAAAAAATTGGCGAATTTTTGAAAATCTTCATTTGATAATTTTACAATCCCATCGTTTATAGTCGCTGGTTTTTCGAGTGTAATCTTTGGAATTCCAAGTTGAAACAACAAAAGTTCGCCTTCGATTTTATCCAAAGAAATCCCCAACCTTTTGACTTGGGCAAAATCTGCTTCGGTAAAACCGTGTTGCTTTGTTAAACTATCTTTTGTTGTAAAGTTCTCTTCCATTCTAAATAAGCCATGATTGCTAAAATTGTGAAAATTAAATATTGTAGTGAGAGCATTCCTAATCCTCTATAGGCAAATAGCGGAACAACTATACAATCTCCAATTATCCACAAGGTCCAGTTTTCAATTTTTTTCAAAGCCATATACCACATTGCCGTGAAAAAAAGACCGGATGTAAAAATATCAATATAATTAGGAATTTCAAGTTTGTAATCGAAAAACTTGTAAACCAAATAGGTTATAAATACAGTTATGATAAAGAATAAAATGCCAATTACTTTCTCTTTCAGATTTGTTCTGGTTATTTCCAAATCGGGTTCGTTTGATTTTGACATCCATTTATACCAACCGTAAATACTCATTATTGAATAATAAACATTCATGGTCATATCACCAAAATATTTAGCTTGATATAACAAATAAACCGTTATAACCGTAGCAATAAGTCCGGTTGGATAAACCAGTATATTCTCTTTTTTGGCGTAAAAAACACTTGCTATGCCGAACACAAAAGCTAAAAACTCCAAAACAATTTGTGTTGTGGAAGCATCTTTATATTGGTTAAACAGAAATTCGAACATTTTATATTTAGGATTTGACACTTCGACAAGCTCAGTGTGACAAGTTATTTATTATCAAAAAAGTTAATATCATTTTCAAATGCTGTTCCTATTACTACTAAATCGGCACCAGCTGCATAAGCTTCATCGATTTGCTTTTTGGAACGTATTCCGCCACCAACAAGTAACGGAACATTAATTCTACTCGAAACTTCTTTTATGATTTGCTGTGAAACCGCATTTAACGCACCACTTCCCGCTTCGAGATAGATTAACTTGTTACCGATTAATTCACCTGCTTTTGCGGTTTGAGCAATATAGTTGCTGTTGTCTTTAGCTAAAGGTTTAGTTTTGCTTACGCGTTCAACGGCTGTTTCGCTTCCGCTTTCTATTAAAACATAGCCTGTTGAAATAATTTCAAGATTGGTTTTCTCTAAAATCGGAACAGCATTAATTTGGTGTTCGACTAAATAATCTGGGTTTCTACCTGAAAGTAACATCAGAAATAAAATCCCATCAGCTGCAGCCGAAATCTGCGATGGATTTCCGGGGAAAAGCAAAATCGGCAAAGCTACTTTTTCTTTTAATCCGAATATAATTTCATTCAAATGATGCCCATCAAACGAACTTCCGCCCACAAAAATGTGCGTTGCTGGTGATTGCTTTATCTTTTCTGCTAAAACAGGAATACTTTCTGTTGCTACTTTATCGGGATCGATTAAAATGGCGAGTAGTTTTTTGTATTCTTTTTTGGCCGATAAGATTTGGTCATACAACATGAGCGTTGTGTTTGGATTAAGGTTTGTAAATGTAAGTCTTTTTTAAAATCTGTAAACTTTCCAAAACATGATTTATATCATTTTTTAGGGATAATAAGCGGTGTAATTTTGTCTTATAAAATCATAAATATCATATATCATGACACTATATCAAAAAACACTCGGAGATTTTCAACAAAGTTATGTAGGCTTTGCAGCCTTGGTTATTATTGGGCAAAGTTGCTTAGGTGGAGTTGCCGCAATGTATATTCTTGAGAACGGAACCAATATCTTTCAAATGATTCAACTTGGATTGGTCGTAATTACCTGCACCTTGGTGAATGTTAGTATTTTGGCACAATTGTCACCTAAAACAGTATTTAATATGACTATATTCAGTGCAGTGCTAAGTATTTTGGCAATTGCAATGAATGTGCTAATTATTTAGCTTCAAAGGCACACACAAAAACATAATTTTCAATAAAGTCGAATACAATATCAAAGTGTTCGACTTTGTTATTTATACGCAATTCAACTGTACATTTCTTATCAGACAAATTAAAGTCATCTTCAAAAATATGATCTTTAAAACTAATTCCAATTTCGTTTTTGATTTTAAAAACCGATTCCTTTACGCCCCAAACTACAGTTGCTTTTCTCAGTTCCTCTTCTTTACTAAGGTTATTCAAATGCGAAACATCCATAAAACGCGGAGCTAATTTTAGGGTTTTGTCTTTTAGAATTTCCAAATCGGCACCAATATTAACATCGCTCAAAACAATCACCGAAAAATCATGCGAATGCGAAATGGAGATGTGCTTTCCATCATTTAAATGTGGTTTCCCAAATTCATCATAATACAAATCAAAATCGGAATAACCCGCTTCTATTAACAATCGTCTGACACTCAAAAACCCTTTTTGGTGGCTTTCTGCTTTCATATTGTCGACTCTTGCCAAAGAAACATCTTTCAGTGCAACGCTCTGAAAGAGTTCGTCAAAGGTTTCGGTTATTTTCCAAACCAACAATTTGGTGTAATCGTTTAACGTTATGATTTTTAGTAGAGGCATTTAGTATTTTACTGTTTTTCAAAAGATTATAAGGCTAAACATTTTATAATTTTAAAAATAAATTATAAAAATCAAAACCTATGTTGTAATTTTGCACCGAAATTAAAAAAACAAATATACATAATAGATGAGTACACAAACATTACCTTATGTAGCTTATAAAGTGAAAGACATTTCGCTTGCAGCTTGGGGAAGAAAAGAAATTGAATTGGCAGAAGCTGAAATGCCGGGATTAATGGCACTTCGTGCAGAGTATGGTGCAAGCCAACCTTTAAAAGGAGCTCGTATTGCTGGATGTCTTCACATGACTATTCAAACTGCGGTTCTTATTGAAACATTAATTGCTCTTGGAGCTGAAGTTACCTGGTCTTCTTGTAACATTTTCTCAACTCAGGATCAGGCTGCTGCTGCTATTGCTGCTGCGGGAATTCAAGTTTACGCATGGAAAGGTCTTGACGAAGAGTCTTTTGACTGGTGTATTGAGCAAACATTATTCTTTGGTGAAGACAGAAAACCATTGAACATGATATTAGATGACGGTGGTGATTTAACAAATATGGTATTCGACCGTTACCCAGAATTAATTCCTGGTATCAAAGGATTGTCTGAAGAAACTACAACAGGAGTTCACAGATTATACGAAAGAATGAAAAACGGTACGTTATTCATGCCGGCTATTAACGTAAATGACTCGGTTACTAAATCTAAATTCGATAACAAATACGGATGTAAAGAATCGGCTGTTGATGCAATCAGAAGAGCAACTGACGTTATGTTGGCTGGAAAAAGAGTAGTTGTTTGTGGATATGGTGACGTTGGTAAAGGAACTGCAGCTTCTTTCAGAGGTGCCGGTTCTATCGTAACTGTTACAGAAATCGATCCAATCTGTGCTTTACAAGCAGCAATGGACGGATTCGAAGTTAAAAGATTAAACACTGTTGTTGGTAATGCTGATATTATCATCACCACTACAGGAAACAAAGATATCGTTATGGGAAGCCACTTCGAACAAATGAAAGACAAAACTATCGTTTGTAACATTGGTCATTTTGATAACGAAATTGATATGGCTTGGTTAAACAAAAACCATGGCGCATCAAAAATCGAAATCAAACCACAAGTTGATAAATATACTATCGCAGGAAAAGATATCATCATCCTTGCTGAAGGTCGTTTGGTAAACTTAGGTTGTGCAACAGGTCACCCAAGTTTTGTAATGAGTAACTCATTCACCAACCAAACCTTGGCTCAAATTGAGTTATGGACCAACAGTTCAGCTTACAAAAACGAAGTTTATATGTTGCCTAAACATTTAGATGAAAAAGTAGCTGCTTTGCATTTAGCTAAACTTGGTGTTGAATTAGAAACATTAAATGACGAGCAGGCAGCTTACATTGGTGTTGAAGTTCAAGGACCATTTAAGCCTGAGTACTACAGATACTAAGAAAGGACGAAGTACGAGATACGAAGTACGAAGTTAGAATAAAAGAACCCTTACAGTGATGTGAGGGTTTTTTGTTTTCAATCCCATAGGGATTTAATATAGGTAGCTATTTAATGTCAATAAAGAAGAAAGTCCCGTTAGGGACGATATAACTGACACAAAAGACAAATCCAAACTAGCCCCGATTGTAACGACACCTTGTATAGTGGAAAGCGGGAAAATGGAATCCAAGAATGCCCAAACTATTCGCTGCAAAAAAACAATCCGAATCTGAATCGGGTTTTGTTTATACTATCCCTGAAGGGATTTACCTTTTGAATTTAATTTTTCTACCTGTATTGAATCCCTAACGGGATTGCATCAGTGTAGAATACCGTAGGGATTGAATATTGGTAACAAAAAACCCGACTCATTACTGAATCGGGTTTTGTATATAAATAAGAGTTGTTCTTATGCTTCAAACGGAAGGATAGATACAAATGATTTGTTATCTCCTTTTTTCTGGAATTTTACGATTCCGTCAACTTTTGCATGTAAAGTATGATCTTTACCCATGTAAACGTTTTCTCCCGGATTGTGTTTAGAACCTCTTTGTCTAACAATGATGTTACCAGCAATTGCAGCTTGACCACCATAAATCTTAACGCCTAAACGTTTCGATTCTGATTCTCTACCATTCTTAGAACTACCGACACCTTTCTTGTGAGCCATGACGTATAAGTTTTAAATATTGTTATTATTCTTGAGTATCTTCTTTTTTAGCTTTTGGAGCTGCTTTTTTTGGAGCTGCTTCAGTTGCCTTTTCTGCTTTTGGAGCTTTAGCTTTTTTTGGAGCTTCTGCTTCTTCAGTTGCTGCTACAGCCTTTTCTGCTTTAGGAGCTGCTTTCTTTCCACCTGTCGCTGAAATTCCTTCTACAAGAATTTGAGTTAAGTACTGACGGTGACCGTTTCTCTTTTTGAATCCTTTTCTTCTTTTCTTTTTGAAAACGATTACTTTATCTCCTTTTAAGTGTGATAACACTTTGGCTTCTACTGAAGCACCTTCTATAGCTGGGGCGCCTAAAGTGATGTTTCCATTATCGTCTAATAAAAGAACTTTGTCAAAAGTAACTTTTGAACCTTCTTCATTAGCTAAACGGTGAACATAAACCTTTAAGTCTTTGCTTACTTTGAATTGTTGCCCTGCTATCTCTACGATTGCATACATAACATTACTATTTAGTTAATTTTTTTAAGTCCGCAAATATACGACTATTTTCCACACACGCAACCTCTATGTAAAAAAAGTTTAGTATTTAAAATCAAGCTTTTATGAAGTGGAAATATTTTTAAGGAAATAAATAAAAAAAGATACATTTGGTGTAACAAATTAAATGGTTAGTCAACTAACTGAACAATCAACTGAAAAATTAAATTTTTTATGAAAAATTCATTAATCGCTTTAAGTTCAATGCTTATGCTTGGAGGAACAGCTCAGGCCCAAAAGGTCGCTTTCGAGGAGTACGATTTGCCAAACGGTCTTCATGTAATTTTACACAATGACCCATCTGCGCCTGTTGTAATTACCTCTGTTATGTATCACGTAGGTGCAAAAGATGAAAATCCGGAAAGAACGGGATTTGCTCACTTTTTTGAACATTTACTGTTCGAAGGAACCGAAAACATCAAACGTGGTGAATGGTTTAAAATAGTAACTTCAAACGGAGGAACTAACAACGCCAACACTACAGAAGACAGAACCTATTATTTCGAAGTTTTCCCTTCGAACAATACAGAGTTAGGTTTGTGGATGGAATCAGAAAGATTGATGCATCCGGTTATCAACCAAATTGGTGTTGATACACAAAACGAAGTGGTAAAAGAAGAAAAAAGACTTCGTGTTGACAATCAGCCTTACGGACAATTGATTGCTGAAGTAAAGAAAAACATGTTTAAAGTGCATCCTTACCGTTGGGCAACTATCGGTTCTATGGAACATTTGGATGCCGCAACTTTAAAAGAGTTTCAAGATTTTAACAAAAAATTCTATTCTCCAAACAATGCTGTTTTGGTAGTAGCAGGTCAAATTGACATCGCTCAAACAAAAGCGTGGATTGAGAAATATTTCGGACCAATACCAAGAGGCGTTGAATTGAAAAAGCAAACTTTTACAGAAGCGCCTATCACAGAAACAATTCGTGCAACTTACGAAGATCCAAATATTCAAAAACCAATGGTTGTTGCTGCTTATAGAATTCCATCTATGAAAACCCGTGATGCAAGAGTTTTGGATATGATTTCTACTTATTTAAGCAATGGGAAAAGTTCTAAATTGTACAAAAAAATCGTTGACGATAAAAAAATGGCTTTGCAAATCGGAGCTTTCAATTATGCGCAGGAAGATTACGGACAATACATTCTTTATGGAATGCCACAAGGAGATTTCACTTCAGCTGACTTAATGAAAGAAGTTGATGAAGAAATCGTGAAGTTACAAACTGATTTGATTTCAGAAAAAGATTTTCAAAAACTGCAAAACATCAACGAAAGCAATTATGTTAACGAAAATTCAGGTATTGAAGGTGTTGCAGAAAACTTAGCAACATACTATTTATTGTATGGTGATGTTAATTTGGTTAATACAAATATCGATATCTATCGTTCTATCACTCGTGAAGAAATGAGAGATGCTGCTAAAAAATACTTAAATCCAAACCAACGTTTGATTTTGGATTATATACCTGCAAAAGACAAAGCTGAAAACAAACAATAAACCGTAAGAAAATGAAAAAATCAATTATAGTATTATCAAGCTTGTTTTTAACTTTAATTATGCAAGCACAAGACAGAACACAGCCAAAACCTGGACCATCGCCAACAATCAATATTAAAAAACCTGAAACTTTTTCGTTACCAAACGGATTAAAAGTTTTAGTTGTCGAAAACCATAAACTTCCCAGAGTTTCATTCAATTTAACTATTGACAATGCTCCTTATGCTGAAGGAAACAAAAAAGGAGTTGATGATTTAACCAGCAGCTTAATTGGAAATGGTTCTATAAAAACAACAAAGGATGCTTTTAACGAAGAAGTAGATTTTCTTGGAGCTGATATCAATTTCTTTTCATCAGGAGCTTCTGCAAACGGATTGTCTAAATATTCCAAAAGAATTTTAGAGCTTATGGCTGAAGGTGCTTTATCACCAAACTTCACACAGGAAGAATTTGATAAAGAAAAAGAAAAACTTATCGACGGATTAAAAGCACAGGAAAAAAGTGTTTCGGTAGTTGCCGGAAGAGTTGAAAATGTTTTGGCTTATGGCAAAAATCATCCGGCTGGAGAATATTTATCAGAAGAAACCATTAACAACGTTTCTTTGGCTGATGTAAAAGCAAACTATGCTTCTTATTTCGTTCCGGAACGTGCTTATTTAGTAATCGTTGGTGATGTAAAAACAAAAGAAGTGAAAAAAATGGTTGAAAAACTATTTGGTTCATGGGTAAAAGCTACAGCACCAAGATTAACGTATTCTAATCCAAGCAACGTTCAGTATACACAAATCAATTTTGTGGATATGCCAAATGCGGTTCAATCTGAAATCTCTTTGATTAACACCGTAAATCTAAAAATGTCTGATGCTGATTACTTTCCTGTGATTTTAGCTAACCAAGTTTTTGGTGGCGATTTCAACAGTTATTTGAACATGAATCTTCGTGAAGCTCATGGTTGGACTTATGGTGCACGCTCTAGTGTTGGTTTTGACAAAAACATCTACAGCAAATTCAAAGCAAATGCCCAAGTTAGAAATGCAGTTACCGATAGTTCTGTCGTAGAATCTTTAAAAGAACTAAAGAAAATCAGAACTGAAAAAGTTTCAGAAGAAATGTTGAACAGTGTAAAAGCAGGTTATATTGGTCGTTTTGTAATGCAGGTTGAAAAACCGGCAACCGTTGCCCGTTACGCTTTAAATATAGAAACTGAAAGTTTGCCAGCTGATTTTTATGAAAACTATATCAAAAATATCAATGCCGTTACACCGGAAGATATTATGAGAGTTGCCAATAAATATTTCTTAGCGGATAATTTACGTATAGTAATTACCGGAAAAGGTTCGGAAGTGATTTCGGGATTGGAAAAACTAAAAATTCCAATATTTTATTTCGATAAATTCGGTAATCCTACTGAAAAACCAGCTATGAAAAAACCAGTTCCTGCAGGAGTTACTGTTAAATCAGTAATCGATGCTTATGTAGCTGCGATTGGTGGAGACAAAGCTGTGAAAGCAGTTAAATCTATAGCTTATACCGGTTCTACAACTATCCCTCAGGCTCCAATGCCTTTGTCTTATTCATCAAAAACGGATAACAAAGGAAGAATGGCTGTTGAACTTTCTATGGCTGGAATGGGGTCTATTATGAAGCAGGTTGTAAACGGAAATACCGGATACATGATGCAACAAGGACAGAAAAAAGTTATGGAAGGTGAAGAACTTGCAAAAATGAAAGAGAGCGCAGTATTATTCAACGAAACTTTATTGGCTACTAAAAAAGGGGTAACCGTTTCAGGAATTGAGCCAATGAATGGTGGTGATGCTTATGCTGTTGTTGATGGAGATACTACTTATTATTTTGATGTGAAATCAGGTTTAAAAACTGCTGAAGCTTCAACAGATGAGCAAGGTGGACAAAAGATGACAAGAGTAACAAACTTCAACGATTATAGAGATGTAAAAGGCGTTAAAGTACCTTTCAACACTATTATGAATGTTGGTTTTGAATTAGACATCAAAATGAGTGATGTGAAAATTAACGAAGGTGTTTCTGATGCTGATTTTCAATAATCGAAATTAAATAGATACTAAAAAGACCGCTATTACTGGCGGTCTTTTTTTTTGTTATAAATTCAAAATAAAATCAAATTCTAAAAATCCAAATATCAAACCAAAAGCTTTGCGGTTAAGCTTTCTATTTTTTACTTGATAAGTAAACACCAATCAAAATAATAAAAGCACCTATAAACTGCAACGGTGTTAGCATTTCGTTATCGAGAAGTCCCCAAAAGAAAGCCACTACCGGAATCAAATAAGTGACCGAAGTAGCAAAAACCGGAGACGAGATTTGTATTAGTTTGTAAAAAAGCACATTGGCAATTCCTGTCCCAATTATTCCCAAAACCGCCACAAAAATCATGGCATGTTGGATTTTTTCTGATTCAATCACCATAAAGAAATCGGTGAAAGACAAAACAACTAAAGCCGGAAACAACATCACTAAAAAGTTGCCGACTGTAATGGTTAATGGCTTTAAATCGGATAAATATTTTTTTATCAAATTCACATTCATCGCATAACAAATCGATGCAATCAGTACCAAAATAGTGTACCAATAATTCTGATTCGGATGGTGAATTGCTCCGTTAAAAATCAATAATACTGTCCCGATTAAGCCAACGATTACGCCAAAAATCTGCGTTCTTTTAAAATCCAAACCAAAAAGAATCGCGCCTAAAATTAACGTATTCAAAGGCGTTAAAGAATTAAGTATCGAACTCACCGAACTGTTAATCTCTGTTTGGGCAATGGCAAAAAGATAGGCCGGAATAAATGTTCCGAATAAAGAAGTCAGTGCAATATACTTCCACTTATGCAGCGGGATGGTAGCTATATTTTTAAAACCAATAATCAAAAGAAAAAGAGCGCAAAAAATGATTCGCAACGAACCCAACTGAAACGGATTTAAACCATCTAATCCTCTTTTAATTAGTATGAATGAACTTCCCCAAATTAAAGCAAGTACAATCAGAATAACCCATTTTAACTGTTGTAATTTCATAGTAGTTTTTGAAAGCATCAAATTTTGTAATTATTTTAAGAATAATCACTTTTATTTTTGATTATTTTTGTCAAATAAATTGATGCCTATATCTGAAAATTACTCTTTATGAAAACCACTAGTTATATAGTAGCGCTTGCTACAACTTTTTCTTTATTAACCGGATGCAAAGACACCGCGGGTAAACCTACAGCTGAAAATGCCGAAGCAAATGTTGAGAAAAAAGATGTTGTAGCCCAAAAACCGGAAACGGCAAGTTTCAAAATTGAAGGAATGACCTGCGCTATGGGTTGTGCTAAAACCATTGAATCCAAATTATCACAATTAGATGGCGTTAAAAAAGCAACAGTTGATTTTGATAAAAAAGAAGCAACCGTCGATTTTGACGCTGCAGTTTTAAGTCCGGAAAAATTAACAAAAACGGTAGAAGCTACGGGTGATGGTGAAACTTATAAGGTTTCGGGAATGCAGACAAAAGGGAAAGTATAATTCCAACGTTACATAACTAAAAAGGAACTCAATTGAGTTCCTTTTTTATTTCCATTTAATCGTTTCCAGTAAACGCTGCATATCATTTTTGATATAATCCGCGGCAGGCATAATCGAATCAAATTTTGGCTTAGCATAAAAATATACCGAACCAGTTACAAAATGTTTGATGCTGTCTGTAGCATAAAATTGAGCGTTTGTAGCAGCATTTCCATCAACCTGATAAAACATTCCGTATACTTTTTTGTCATTGTTAATGTATGGCTGTTCCAAAATATCATCCGCTTTTATGACGTGTTTGTAGGTCAATGTTTGCGCATCTCTCAAAAGCGAATCTATATTCTTATTTACTGTTTTGTAGGTAAGATAAATGGTTGCTTTCATTTTTGGATAATGAATAGTGAAGCCACACTTCTTTTCTTCTTTAATAATAGCATCTTCATTCATCTCAAACTCAATCGGACAATGATTGCTAAACAAAGCATATTTGGCAACTGGATAATCCAATCGCAACTGACTTGCCGGTTTTGGCAACGCATCATCTTTGCAGCTTGATGCTGAAATCAACAACATTATTATAGCAAGAAAACCGACTGTTTTTTTTATCATTGTGACTTATTCGAGAGTTACTTTTAATTGTTTTATTCTTTTTTTATCGACAGATTCGATGGTGAAACGCACATTTGAAAAATGGATTTTCTGTCCTTTTTTGGGGAAATTACCTAAAATTTCTAATATAAATCCTGCCAAGGTTTCCGCTTCGCCTTTACTGCTTTCAAATATTTCTTCATTTACATCGACTATTCTGTAAAAATCTTTGAGGTTTATTTTGCCTTCGAAAAGGAAATTCTTGTCATCAATCTGCGAAAAATTCAAATTCTCATCATCAAACTCATCCGAAATATCGCCAACAATTTCTTCGATTACATCTTCTAATGAAACCAAACCCGAAGTTCCGCCGTATTCATCAACCACAATAGCTAAATGGCTTTTTTTGCTTTGGAATTCTTTCAGCAAATCATCAAGCTTCTTGTTTTCGGGAACGAAAAATGGTTCTCGTATCAGCTTATTCCAATCGAATTCTTTTTTATTGATATGCGGAATCAAATCTTTAACAAACAAAACGCCTTCAATATGATCGATGCTTTCCCGATAAACCGGAATTCTGGAATAGCCTTTATCGACTATTTTGGTGTAAATCTCGGCAAAAGTTTCATCTATTTCAAGTGCAAAAATATCAATTCTTGGACTCATAACCTGTTTGGTATCTGTATTCCCAAACGAAACAATACCTTCTAATATTTTTTGTTCCTCGGTAGTTGTGTCTTCTGTAGAAGTTAATCCCAATGCCTGCGACAATTGATCTACCGAAATATTTGATTTTTGCTTGCCTAATTTCTCATGCAAATAAATACTTACGGCGCGCATTGGCAAACTGATTGGCGAAAGCAATGTATCCAAAACGCTCATTGGTGTTGCCACCGCTTTTGAAAACTTTATATTGTTGCGGCTCGCATAGATTTTGGGCAAAACCTCACCAAACAAAAGAATCAAAAATGTAATAAGAATTACTTCGACAATGAATTTCAATACGGGCGAAGCTATTCCTTCGAAAATAGAATTCCCCGAAAATGAAAAGATGATTACAACTCCAATATGGCTGAAGTTATTCGCCACCAATATAGTTGCCAGTAATTTTTTTGGACGCTGTAATAATTTAGAAATGAGGCTGGCTTTGGAAGCATCCTTTTCAGATAAAGTATTTAAATCTTGTTGTGTAAGCGAAAAAAGCGCTACTTCTGCAGCAGAAACCATAGCAGAACAAAACAAAAGAAACGCAATGCCTATAATTCCAAAAAGTAAATTGGTATCTATAGTTGCTAAAAAATTAGTACTGGGCTCTGGGTCCAATGAAGTAGAGATTAGTTAAACAATATCAGAACGGCAAATCATTTTCGGGAGCTGCCGGACTTGGCGCTTCAAAATTAGTACTTTTTGGTTCTGCATTTTGTGTTGTTTTTAGTCCGTCAACTTCTTTTTTGGTAGTCAAAAATGTAAACTCGGTAACTTGTATTTCGGTTGTGTATTTTGTTGTTCCGTCTTCGGCTTGCCATTGGCGCGATTTTATTCTGCCTTCGATATATATTTTATCACCTTTTGATAAATATTTTTCACAAATTTCGGCAGCCTTATTTCTTACCACAAGATTATGCCACTCGGTAGAAGTAATTTTTTCGTTAGTTTGTTTGTTGATATAGACTTCGTTGGTTGCCAAAGGAAAACGACCAATACAATTACCCCCATCAAAATAATGCATCTTGACTTCGTCACCAAGATGACCAATTAACATTACTTTATTTAAGGTACCATTCATTTTCAACTAATTTAGCTTCCTTCAAATTTACTACTTTTTTTGAAAATTAAAACCATTCTTTTTCAATAAAATTATAAATGACGATTGGGAAAGGAAATTTAGAAGCTGATTCCCAATCCATTCCGTTAAAAAGAATACCTTCAACTTTGATGTTCCAGAATTTTATTGAGAGATGCTGATGTGAAAGTTTGTGAACTATAGCATCGGGATTATAGAGCTGTATTTCCTGAATCCTGTTTTTTACAAAATTTTGATTTTGGATTAATTCTAAAACAGTTAAATCATTTTCAACTGACTGAGTTTCTATCAACGGAAACTCATATAGATTATGCCAGATTCCTTTTTGAGTTCTTTTACTGATTATAGTATTGCTATTTTGATCTGAAAAAATCAAATAATTAAAATAACGCTTGGTTACTTTCAACTTTTTAGACTTTACCGGAAGCTGTGCTACTTTTTTCTTCTGCAAAGCCAGACAACTTTCATTAAAAACACAATTACTGCAATCCGGATTTTTGGGTACACATTGCAAAGCACCAAACTCCATTATTGCCTGATTGAATAAATTAGCTTCTCCTTTTGGTAATAATGCTGCTGCTAATTGGGTGAACTCCTTTTTGGCTCCCGCCGAAGCAATATCGGTTTCGACATCAAAATAGCGTGACAAGACTCTAAAAACATTTCCGTCAACTACAGGAACACTTTCGTTATATGCAAATGAGGCGATTGCGGCGGCGGTGTATTCGCCAATTCCTTTTAAATGTAATAATTCTGCATAGGTTTTTGGAAATTCTCCGTTAAGTTCAAAAGCAATTTGTTTTGCGGTTTTATGCAGATTTCTGGCTCTGGAATAATAGCCTAAACCCTGCCACAATTTTAAAACTTCTTCTTCATCGGCATTTGCCAAATCAAAAACCGTCGGAAATGCTTCTGTAAAACGCAAAAAATAAGGCAATCCTTGTGCAACACGAGTTTGTTGAAGCATGATTTCTGAAAGCCAAATCGTGTACGGATTCGTGTCATTGCGCCATGGCAAATCACGTTTGTTTTGTAAATACCATTGAATAAGTACTTTAGGAAAATTCATAGCTAAATTGTGGATTACAAAAATAAATCTTTATGTGATTAAATTTTAATAGATTATGCTTGAAATATTGTTTTTATTATTCATATATTTGCAACCTCAAAAAAATTACATAATTAATAATAAATACGAAAGAAAATGACGAAAGCAGATATCGTAGCAAAGATTTCAGAAAGAAAAGGACTTGAAAAAGGAGATGTTCAAGCAGTAGTTGAAGCGTTTATGGAAGAAGTTAAATCTTCTTTAGAAACTGGAGACAATGTTTATTTAAGAGGTTTTGGTAGCTTCATTATCAAAACTAGAGCTGAAAAAACTGGTAGAAACATTTCAAAAAATACGACAATCAAAATTCCAGCACACAATATTCCTGCATTCAAACCTGCAAAAGTATTTGTAGAAGCAATAAAAACCAATACTGAAGTAGCAGTATAAAAAATATTTATTAATCAAAAAATAACCAGCTTATGCCAAGTGGTAAAAAAAGAAAGAGACATAAGGTAGCAACGCACAAACGTAAAAAACGTGCGAGAGCTAACCGACACAAAAAGAAAAAGTAGTTTTAAACTACTTTTCTTTTTTTAGAAAACGTTCATTGAAATTGGAATTGAAAAATTCCGCCGGGTAAAAAACAATTACCTGTTTAAAATGTTTAATCCATCCTTGAGGAGTTGATGGTTTATAGTTGATAGTTGATAGTTTACAGTTGATAGTTTACAGTTTATAGTTGATGGTGGTAACTCTACCAATAGCCAACAACCGACAACCAATAACCAACAACCAATAATTGACAACTGACAACCAACAACCGACAACCAGCTTGGATAAAAATTTACAAAGTGAATAAAGAACTAATCATTAGATCTAGTGATGACGCTGTAGATTTTGCCTTATTAAAAGATGGAAAACTAATTGAATTACACAAAGAAAAAGAAACAAGCAACTTCCAGGTTGGCGATATTTTTATTGCCAAAATAAGGAAACCCGTTGCCGGATTGAATGCTGCTTTTGTAAATGTAGGCTACGAAAAAGATGCCTTTTTACATTATCACGATTTGGGTCCAAGTTTTGCTTCATATGTGAAATTCATAAAACTTGTAAGCGCAGGTAAACTAAAAGATTTCTCCCTAAAAAACTTCCAGTTTGAGAAAGAAATTGACAAAGATGGTGCAGTAGCAGACATACTAAACGCCAATCAGTCAATATTAGTACAAGTAGTAAAAGAACCTATTTCTACAAAAGGTCCAAGAATAAGCTGTGAGCTTTCATTCGCCGGACGCTTTTTAGTCTTAGTGCCTTTTTCGGATCGCGTTTCTGTTTCACAAAAAATAGAATCCAAAGAAGAAAAAGACCGTCTTAAAAAACTGGTACAATCTATCAAACAAAGAGGTTTTGGTGTTATTGTGAGAACAGTAGCCGAAGGCAAAAACATAGCCGAATTAGAAAAAGACTTGCAGAACTTAATGAATAGATGGACTGCAATGAGTAAAAAATTACCAACCGCACATCATCCATCAAAGGTGTTAGGAGAACTTAATAAAGCTTCTTCAATACTTAGAGATGTATTCAACGATACTTTTACCAGTATTCAAATTGATGATGAAGAGTTGTACCAAGAAACAAAGGACTATTTAGCCGAAATAGCTCCGGAGAAACAAAAAATTGTAAAGTTTTATCAGTCGAAAGACACGCCATTGTTTGAAAAATATCATATCGAAAGACAAATAAAAACCTCTTTCGGGCGAACAGTATCTATGAGTAAAGGCGCCTATTTGATTATAGAACACACCGAAGCTTTACACGTTATTGACGTGAACAGCGGAAACCGTTCTAACAAAGCCAACAATCAGGAAGATACTGCTCTCGAAGTAAATATGATAGCCGCAGCAGAAATCGCAAGACAATTACGTCTTCGGGATATGGGCGGAATTATCGTAGTCGATTTTATCGATATGAAAGATCCAGACAATCGCCAAGTGTTGTTCAACTTCCTTAGAGAAGAAATGAGCGACGATAAAGCCAAACACAAAATCTTACCGCCAAGTAAATTTGGATTAGTTCAAATTACAAGACAGCGGGTAAGACCAGAAGTAAATATTGAAACAAGGGAAGAAAATCCGAATAATTTGAGTGGCGATGTAGATGCGCCGATTCAGATTATTGACAAGATTAATTTTTCACTTGAAAAAATTATTAAAGACCACAGCGGCGTGAAACTAAACGTTCATCCTTTTGTGGCAGCATACCTTAAAAAAGGTTTTCCATCATTACGTTCAAAATGGTTTTTTGAACATAAAAAATGGGTGAAAATCATACCTCGTGACGCTTACACGTATTTAGAGTACCGATTCTTCGATAAAGAAGGAAAGGAAATCAAAGAATAAAAGTTCTGAAATAAATTCAGAATAAAAAACCGCTTTTCGAAAGATTGGCGGTTTTTTTATTGAGAGTAATCAAAAATTTACATAAGAACTATTCGATAACCACAGCATTTTCTCCCTCTTCAGAATTAATTTGCAATAATGTCAGCGAATAGATAAATAATGGTGCAATGATGCGTGTGGCTGAATGATTTATGGTAAACAACCAAAAAATAAAGAATGGCAACAAATAAAAGTTTCGAAAATCCTTAAAATAAAGTTGAAGAGGATAAAAAATTAAAATTAATAAACAAAAAAGCCCAAGAACTCCGTGCTCTGATAACAATCTTGTTATTTCGGTGTGTGTTCTAAGCTCTTGCTTATAAGTACTATTTCTAATTTCCATCCCTTTTCCAACACCAACTCCCAATAACGGATTTTTAGTGAAATTTTGGATGTCCGATCTAACCTGCATGTATCGACCTCTTTTTTTTATTTTATCATTAGAATTTAATATTTCGCATTTTATATATCTTTTTAACAAAGAGTTTTCTGTTTGATAAGCAGTTAGTATGAAAATTGAGATCAGCATTAGTGCCAGCAATCCAAATTTCCGTTTCAATTGATAAATTCCTTTTCTGCTAATATAAATTGAAACAAACAGCGCTAAGGCTACGATTGCTGCAGTTGCAGTTCCTCCTCGGGAAAAAGTCAGCAATCCCCGATAAGAGATGAGGCAAAAAATAATGACATTCAGATAAAAGATTCTCTGGCTATCAGATTCCGTTATTACCTTCAGCAAATAAATAAATGCGCCCAGTCCCAAAGCTGTAGCCATTTGATTCGGACCAAAACCACCTGAATAATAAAAATTGGAACTAAAAGAGTTTACGACATAAGTGTTATGAGAATATCCTACAATCAAATACACGCACGAGGCAAATACAGGAAGTGCCAGCAATGTTAAAAGAAATTTTATCTGTACAACTGAGATTTCCTTCTTATAAGTGTATAAGGCAACAACTCCCAGGCAGACAGGGCCTAAAAGCTCGAATGATATTTTTCTCCTGATATCTCCATCTAAATAAGGCAATGAAACAAAAACTGCGGGTAACAACAACAATAAATAGATCCAATAAGGATTTTTACTTTTTGGGAAACCATCATAAAAAAAACCAGTCAGGACAAAAAACAGCATAGAATATTTCCCAAATTCATATAGCATATTTTCAGTAGTTGCCCTTAGAAAAACTTCACTTCCGGCAATGTACGCTATAACATAAAGTACTTCGTTGTTTTTGTTTTTGTTTTTAACAACAAAGTAAAAGCCAGTTAAAACAATAAGAAACAGGTAAATTTTAGCCAAAGAAGGATAAAATGCTATCAAAGAGCCTATGCCAATATGAAGTAAGGTTAAGTTTATCTGGTGTTTCTCGTTCATCAAAGTTGCTTATAAAAGCAAATATATTTAAAAGACATTCTTATTAAATGTATTTTTGAAAAACAATAAAAGAATATTTATGGATTTACTGAATAAAAGCAAAACTTTTAATTTACTTTCATTTCTCTATTTTCTTTTACTTCAATTTGTTTTTTTTAGCTCAATATCGGATCCTTTCTTATTGGCAAGGCAGTTGTTGACCACGGTTTTTTTATTCTCCGTCTTGTTTTTTTTATTTACCAGAAATAAGGCTATTGGCTTTTATACAGCAGACACAACTGTTATACTGTTTTTTGGATTTATTTTTTTTTGTGTCTGTTCATTTGCAAAGTCCCAAATTCCTGACTTGAGTCATGCTACATTATCTAAATATCTGATTTATTTTCTGTTTTTTTTACTAGTCAGGCATTTGGCAATTAACAATTTGCTTGACATTGAGAAGATAAAATCACACGTAATATTATTTGGTTCGTTGGCTACAGCAATTGCATTAATTGCAGTGCTTAACAAAACCATAGACGGATATAATTTTTTTAGAAAGATTACTATTGTAACCGGCACTTTTGGAAACAAGAACTTTCTATCCTCCATTTTGTTTTTTTGTTTCCCTTTTTATTTCATGGGAATTGCTATGTCAAAAAAAATTAAAATGATTTCTGTCACAGCAATTGTTTTTAGTATTTTACTGCTTTTGATGTTGAGAACCAGAACCGTACTGATAGCACTTAGTTTATATTTATTTTTGGCTTTTGTGCTTCAAATAAAAACTAGGTTTTCAAAAAAAATCTACTATTGGTTAATCATTGCAGTAATCGGAACAGCGGCAATTGGCATCTGGACACTTCTTTCAATTAAAAGCAACATTCCTTCATCTTCAGGTATAAGGGAACACTATTTTTCCAGATTGCTTTCTTCGGGGACTTTTTATGAAAGGTTGGAGTTTTGGAAACAATCAATCTACATGACGACAGATAATTTTTTTAATGGAGTTGGTCTCGGGAACTGGATTAACACTTACCCAAAATATGGCTTACACCAATTTTCTGATGCAAATATTATTAACGGCAGAATGATGGTTGGTACTCCGCACAATGATTTTTTGCTGGTTCTTTCCGAAATCGGAATCTTTGGATTCTTATGTTATATAGGGATTTTTGTATCTATGCTGTATCAAGCATATTGGCTGGCAAAAAACGAAGAAAACAGCACTGACCGAAAAAACGCCAGCTATTTATTTTTCTTTATTGTTTGCTATCTGATTGTTGCCTTTTTTGATTTCCCTATAACCCGAATCGAACATCAAATCTTGTTGTTTGTCACTTTTTCGATAATCAATGCCAAATATATAAAAGCTAAGAGTATCAGAAAAATAGCCATTCCTTCACGCATTTTTTATCTCAGCAGCCTCATTCTGTTAATGTATTCAGCGTCCGTATTAGTGTACAGGATAAAAGGTGAAATACATTTATATAAAGCTTTAGAAGCCGAAAAAAAATCAGATATTACAACAGCGCTTTTCGAGTTTAACAAAGCGAAAACCTATTGTTTATCTACAGATAATTTCGCAATTCCGCTGGATTGGCATATTGGCAGGATACAATATAATCAGGGTTATTTTGATGAAAGCTTGAATTATTTCCTCGATGCTTATAATGTTAATCCATACAATTTGGTTGTCAACAATGATTTAGGTTCTGCCTATATAAAAAACGGTGAAACCGCATATGGCATTAAACACTACAAAGAAGCCCTGACCATTTCTCCAAATTATGAAGATGCCAGAATCAATTTAGCCGCAACTTATTTCAATCATAATGAGTATGAAAAAGCTTTTGAAACAATTGTAAAATGCGAAAACAATTCTGAAAATAAATCCTATAAACAGATACTTATTCCTATCGTCGAGAAAAAATTAAATATAACTCTCATTCGCATAAACAATCAAAATCTGAATAATTATCTAAAATCAAAAATTAAAACGGAAGCTGATCTCCTAAACTTATATTTTGGTTATAATAAAAATATTCTTACCTTCGATGAATACATTCAATCACTAATCCACTGAAAATGAAAAAACTATTACTTCTCTTCACATTCTTATATTCAAACTTTATCATTGGCCAGTCCATAATATCTGTAAGCCCGAATAATGGCAATAGAGGCCAACAGTATCTGACCGTTTCCATTACCACGCAGGATGTGACCTTTTCGGTAGCCAGCCCTCAGGTAGACGTTTCATTTATTGATCAGTTTTCCAATGTTCTTCCGGCTAATTGGGCTTATTCTGAGTTCAATAATACAATATGGGCTAATTTATCAATTCCTGCATATGCTGCTCCCGGCTTGTATGATGTACGCTTAGTCGAAGTTGGTGGTGTACTAGACATAACATTACCTGATGGTTTTACCGTAAACAATCAATATACCTACACTATCCAAGGCAACGTTCGTTATGACAGTAATAACAACGGTTGTGATGCTTCCGACATAAACATCCCAAACCAAAGAATAACTTTTACTAATGGATCTACCACTGGAAATCTAATTGCCGATCAAACCGGATTTTATAATTATTATGATGTACAAGCCGGGAATAACAGTTTTAGTCCCGTACTGGCAAATCCAACCTATTTTACAGTCTCGCCACCAAGCGCCAGTGTTACCTTATCGACATTAAATAATCTCTTTGTGCAGGATTTTTGTATTTCGGCAAATGGTACGCATAACGATTTAGAAATAGGATTGGTTCCTGTCACTAGTGCTCGCCCGGGATTTGATGCCACATACAGGCTTACCTATAAGAATAAGGGAACCCATGTTCAGAACGGTACGGTTAGTTTTAATTTTGATGATAATGTAATGGACTTAATTACTGCCACACCAGCCATAGACAGTCAGGGAACAAATACATTAAACTGGAATTTCAGTAATTTAATGCCGTTTGAAATTAGACAGATTCTTGTAACTATGAATATTAATTCGCCTGCTGAAACTCCACCCGTAAATGCCGGTAATGGTTTACTTTTTAGCGCAACGGTCAGTGGAGCTACAGATGAAACACCATCAGACAATACAGCAAATCTAAACCAAACAGTAGTGGGTTCATATGATCCAAACGACAAAACCTGTTTACAAGGTAATTTTCTGCCAATAGGCAACGTTGGAACCTATTTGAATTACGTAATCCGTTTTGAAAACACAGGAACAGCAAATGCAGAAACCGTTGTAGTCCGTGACTTGATTGATACAAGTAAGTTTGACATTAACACCTTGACACCTGTATCGGGCAGCCATTCATTCACTACAAAAATCACAAACACCAATTTAGTTGAATTTATATTTGAAAACATTAACCTGCCGTTTGATGATGCCAACAATGATGGTTATGTCGCGTTTAAAATAAAAACTAAGCCTACATTGACTGTTGGCGCCAACATCAGCAATACAGCTAATATTTATTTTGATTATAATTTACCGGTGATTACCAATACTGCCACTACAGCAGTATATAACCCATTGATTACAAATGATTTTGAGTTTGGAAGTATGTTTACATTGTCACCAGTTCCTGCAAAAAACAACTTAACTATAACAATAAAACAGGATGTAACAATAAGCTCCGTAAACATTTACAATACGCTTGGACAATTAATACAAGTAAGTTCCAACCCTTCTGAAACTATTGATGTTTCGAGTTTAAAAACAGGAACCTATTTTATTAAAATTCTAAGTGATAGAGGAACCGCCAGCAGTAAGTTCATAAAAGAGTAATATGCTGATTTAATTCAGGATAAAAGCCGCCTTTCGTAAGATTGGCGGTTTTTTTTGTGTCTTTTTTTGAAGCTATTCCGGCTTTCCACTTCAATCTTTTTGTAAAAACAAAAAGGATTTCCGTTGCAATCCGGGCTAGGGGTTTTGACTAAACTCTGAATCTTTATAAAAATTCGAAGTAAATTTTATCTTACCTCTTTTTTATATATATATTTGACTCTCAAACTATTTATATGAAGAGACTTTACACACTATTAGTTATTGCGCTTATTGGATTTGTTGGTCGTGCACAAATTGTAAACATCCCCAATCCTATTTTAAAGGCGAAGCTATTACAAGCTAATTCCAGTAACGGGACTGCGTCCTCGCAAACTCCTGTTTATAATTCAACGAGTGGTTCTTGGTATGTAACACCTTATAACAGCATTGATGCTAACGGTGACGGCGAAATTCAGGTAAGTGAAGCACAAACCATTAAATGGCTTGCTCTTACTAATTTAGACATTTCTGACATCACCGGTATCGAAGCTTTTATAAACTTGGAATATTTGGGATTGAGCGGTAATCTTTTGCAGAATTTTAATGTTGGGGATTTAACCCGTTTGAGGTATCTGAATGTTGGGCATAATAATTTGCAGAGCCTTGATGTTACAGGTTTTTCAAGCTTATGTCATTTGTGGTGTTATAATAATCAATTACAAAATTTGTTTATTAAAAACAACGCCAGCTGGGTTAGTTTAGGTTTCGATTCCAATTTTGACATCAAATATGTGTGTGCAGATGAAAATGATCTGACTTTTGTTCAAAATAAAATAGCTCAATATGGTTACACTTCATGTAACGTGAATAGTTATTGTTCATTTACTCCTGGCGGAACTTTTTATACCATAAACGGAACCAACCGAAGGGATTTAAACAATAATGGTTGTGATGCGAGTGACAACCCCTACCCTAATCTACGACTCAACCTTTCTATCGGAACACAACAAGCAGGGAGTATAATTTGTAACGATCAAGGGAATTATTATATTGGTGTATCAGCAGGTACATATACCCTAACCCCGGTCCTGGAAAATTCCATTTACTATACCGCTGCCAATGCAACCGTTGCTTTTCCTACAAGCACCAGTCCCTTTAATCAGAATTTTTGCATAACACCAAACGGCACCCATCACGATGTAGAAGTTATTATAGTTCCAATTGGTCCGGCACGCCCGGGATTTAATGCTTCTTACGATATCGTGTATAAAAACAAAGGAACGGTAATAGAAAATGGTTCTATCCAGTTTATATTTGATGATGCCGTTTTGGATTTCGTTTCAGCCGATCCTTTATTATCCAATCAAGCAACAAATACATTGACTTGGAATTATTCAGATTTACAACCTTTAGAGACAAGAACAATTAGGTTGGTATTGAATGTAAACAGCCCAACAGAAATCCCACCAGTCAATATTGATGATCAATTAGGTTACCAAGCAATCATAACGGCATCAGGTAGTGATGAAATGCAAATCGACAATACTTTCGGTTTAAAACAAAATGTTGTGGCTTCCTACGACCCCAACGATAAAACCTGCTTGGAGGGCGAAATTGTTGCACCGGGTTATATTGGAAACTATGTACATTACATGATTCGCTTCGAAAATACAGGAACGTACCCGGCAGAAAATGTTGTGGTAAAAGACATTATTGATACCGCAAAGTTTGACGTGGCGACTTTAATTCCACTCAAGGGCAGCCACCCTTTTGTTACCAGGATTAACAATTCCAATAAGGTAGAATTCATTTTCGAAAACATTCAACTCCCTTTTGACGATGCCAACAATGACGGTTATGTGGTTTTTAAAATCAAAATCAAACCAACCTTAACCGTTGGAAGTACATTCAGCAACAGCGCTAACATCTATTTTGATTATAATTTCCCAATTACCACTAATACTTATACTACAACCATTACTGCTTTGGGAACACAGGACTTTGAATTCAGTAATCTGTTTACTTTATCACCGGTACCTACTAAAGATGTTTTGACTATTACAACAAAAGAAACTGTCTTAATAAGTTCGGTAAATATTTATAATATGCTTGGTCAGTTGTTGCAAATAAGTACTAATCCGACTGAAACTGTTGATGTTTCGGGATTAAAAACCGGAAGTTACTTTATTAAGATTATAAGCGATAAAGGAACAACAAGTTCGAAATTTGTTAAGGAATAATTTTCTAAAATAAATCCAAAAAAACCGCCAGTCTTGCGAAAGGCGGTTTTTTTTGCGCATATTATTTCCTATAAGTTAGTCTAATTCATATTCGAGTCGAACCGTAATCCGAGCTGTCTTATTTTTACTGTAGGTATCGTTAATTCCACCATAACTGTCATCTTCAGTAGAACCTTGTCCCGTAATTTGAAAAACGCCCATACTGGCTCTTTTTAATTTCCCTAAATCTCCGTCGGCTGTTTTTACAATTTTGACAGCGCGCTCATTTGCATCTTTCGTTGCTTTTTCAATCAAACTCTGCTTTAAACTTGGTAAATCTGAAAAGGTATACTGAATACTGTTTGATGACAATTCAATTCCCGAATTCACTAATTCCGAAGTCTTGCTCGACACTTCTTCTATTCGCTTCATTAAATCGGGATTCTTTTTAGCCGAAAATGAAATCGTCTGTGTCGCAACATAACCGTCAAAAACCTGTTCGTAACGCGTTTGACTATCGGCTCCTTCACTTCGTACCTCCCTAAATTTCTTCTGAAAATTTACCGCTCCAAAACTAAATTCTCCTGCCTTAAAACCTTTACTCAAAAAGAATTCTGAAACTATTTTCTGGTCAGAAACAATTTTGTTATACGCTGCTTTAATATCAAAACTAGTTGTCGTAAAACTTCCCGACCAAAGAATTTCATCAGAAACAAAATCTTTTGTTCCCAATCCGATTACAGTAATTGAATCTAAATTCTTGTTTCTGTTCTGAAAGGACTTTCCTAAAATCCATGCGGTAATAATTATGGCAACACCTATAATTATTGAAGATTTAATTTTTTCCATATTGTTTTTCGTTTAGTATATAACGCAAAAAAGCTACTATTAGTATAAAAGCTATTTCCTTTTGGATGCAAAAAAACGGGTCATTAAATCCGAACATTCTTTTGCTAAAACTCCTTGAATTACCTGAGTTTTCGGATGAATTGTGGTGCCTAATTTTTGATATCCGCGATGCTCATCGGAAGCGCCAAAAACTATTTTTGAAATCTGACTCCAATACAAAGCGCCGGCACACATTTGACAAGGTTCGAGAGTGACATATAAAGTACATCCTTTTAGATATTTCCCCCCGATGAAATTTGCTGCCGAAGTAATGGCCTGCATTTCCGCATGAGCCGTAACATCATTGAGCATTTCGGTTAGATTATGCGTTCGGCCAATGATTTTATTATCAATGACAATTACGGCACCAACCGGAATTTCACCTTTTTCAAAAGCGAGTTCAGCTTCCTGCAATGCTTTCTTCATAAAATAGTCGTCGGTGAAAGGATTTTCCATAAAACAAAAATACAATTTCAATTCGTACATTTGTCTCATGTCAAAAAAATTGCTC
The DNA here is from genome assembly GCF_021608185.1 of Flavobacterium anseongense. GTDB lineage: Bacteria > Bacteroidota > Bacteroidia > Flavobacteriales > Flavobacteriaceae > Flavobacterium > Flavobacterium anseongense. The sequence goes on from NZ_JAKIHN010000001.1 coordinate 549,333, forward strand.
GAACATATTGTCAATCCAACCGATTTACGAAAATTAGACGTTTCGCAATTGCCACAACTGGCCAAAGAATTGCGCGAGTTTATCATTGATATCGTTTCGGTAAAAGAAGGTCATCTTGGCGCATCACTTGGTGTGATTGAGCTGACGATTGCCTTGCATTATGTTTTTGACACGCCAAATGATTTATTGGTTTGGGATGTTGGACATCAAGCATACGGACATAAAATATTAACCGGACGAAGAAAAAAGTTTAACACTAATCGACAACTTGGCGGAATTTCAGGTTTCCCTAAACGCAGTGAAAGTGTTTATGATACTTTTGGCGTTGGTCATTCTTCTACTGCTATTTCAGCAGCCTTAGGAATGGCGATTGCATCGCAACTAAAAGCTGAAAACAAGCATCATATTGCGGTAGTTGGCGATGCTTCGATTGCGAGCGGAATGGCATTTGAAGGTTTGAATCATGCCGGTGTTACCGATGCGAATCTGTTAATCATTCTAAATGATAATGCTATCGGAATTGACCCAAGTGTTGGTGCCTTAAAGAACTACCTGACTGCGGTTAAAGAAGGGAAAAATCCAAAACAAAATAATGTTATTAAGTCGTTGAGCATTGATTATTCCGGCCCAATTGACGGTCACGATATTGATGGTTTAATCAAAGAATTAGAACGTCTGAAAAGAGTAAAAGGACCAAAGTTTTTACACATCGTTACCACCAAAGGTAAAGGTTTACAACAAGCCGAAGACGATCAGGTGAAATATCATGCTCCGGGAAAATTTGATGCTGCGACTGGTGAAATTCATAAAAAATCCGAAGAAAATCTTCCTATGAAATTTCAGGATGTTTTTGGTTTGACTTTGGTTGAATTGGCTAAAAATAATCCGAAGATTATCGGAATTACGCCGGCAATGCCAAGCGGAAGTTCGATGAAATTTATGATGGATGCTTTTCCAAAACGCGCTTTTGATGTTGGGATTGCCGAGCAACACGCTGTGACTCTTTCGGCCGGAATGGCAACACAGGGAATGGTTGTTTTCTGCAATATTTACTCCACCTTTTTACAACGTGCTTATGATCAAGTAATACACGATGTAGCGTTACAAAATCTGCCTGTGATTTTTTGTTTAGACCGAGCCGGTTTGGTTGGTGAAGACGGAGCAACACACCACGGTGTTTTTGATTTGGCCTATTTGAGATGCATTCCAAATATGCTTATTTATGCGCCAAAAGATGAAATCGAGTTACAGAATATTTTATACACCGCTTCCTTAGGATTGAAAAATCCAATTGCGATTCGTTATCCTCGTGGAAGAGGGAAAACGATAGGTTATGAAATTCCAAATTTTGAAATTCCAAATTCCAATAGCTTTGAGAGAATCGAAATCGGGAAATCTAAAAAACTCCGAAAGGGGAAAAAAGTCGCCATTCTTTCCACCGGAACGATTGCCGATAATGTGATTCAGGCACTAAATGACATTGAAGATACCGAAAACCACTTTGCACATTATCATTTTGGTTTTGTAAAACCTTTGGATGAAAAGAAACTGCACAAAATCTGCGATAAATTTTCCACCATTATTACGGTCGAAGATGGCGTAACTACCGGTGGTTTTGGAAGTGCGGTTTTAGAATTTTCAGCTAAAAATGATTACGTAAACGAAATCTTCCTTTGTGGTGTTCCTGATTATTTTATAGAGCACGGAACGATTGATGAGCTACAGCAATTCTGCAATATAGATGTGGATGGATTGCGTTCGCTTTTTTCGGGTTTGCTTGAGGAAGAGGAGGAAGATGAAGATTAAGCGGTTACTATCTTATTATAAAGCACTGCTTTTCCATCAGTCAACATTGAGATAAAGTGACAGATATGAAGCAATCTTTCATACAAACTTTCTTTTTCCAGATGATGCTTTTCGGGAAGAATTTTCAATAATAATTTATCGTAATTCGTGGCTTTCCCTTCGTGATTATTGTTGTAAGCCGTAATGAATTTATCCAATAAATTGTTGATTATTTGGTAACCCGAAAGTTCTTTTTCGATGACTTCCCGACTTTGATAAATGTTCTTTACGCTCAGCTTGATGATGTCATCCATCTGAGCTTTATATTTGCTTTTATCGGTTAGCGCAAAATGGAATTTACCTTGTAAAATGGCTTCTTCGTTTTCGATAAAAACCCTTACGGCGTCATTGATTAAGTTCCCGATTGCCAACGCACGCAAATAACTAATTCTGTCTTCTTTAGTTGTTAACGTTTGATATTTAGCTGTATCGATGGTGTCTTTTACCAATTTGATTAAATATTCCAACGCAAAATCTTCGGAAACCAAACCGAGGTTTATTCCGTCTTCAAAATCGATAATCGTGTAGCAGATATCATCCGCTGCTTCGACTAAAAAAGCCAAAGGATGACGCTCAAAACCAATGTCATTTCCGGTTTTATTCGGAATCATTCCCAATTCTTCTGCAACTTCTTTAAAGAAATCCTTGTCGGATTGGAAGAAACCGTATTTTTTATCTGAGATGTTTTTAGTTGGTTTTTTAGGCAGACTTTCTTTTGGATATTTCATAAACGCTCCTAAAACTGCATAGGTCAAACGCAGACTTCCTTCAATTCCGGGACGTGAACTTGACAGTACTGAAAACCCATTGGCATTGCCTTCAAAATCGATTAAATCCTGCCATTGTTTGGGGGTTAATTGGTCTTTGTATTGTTGTCCTTTTCCGATAGAGAAATATTCGCCAATTGCCTTTTCGCCTGAATGGCCGAATGGTGGATTTCCGATATCGTGTGCTAAGGAAGCTGCTGCAACGATAGCTCCAAAATCGTTCATGTGATAGCCATGTATTTCCTGCAGATGTGGATACTTTTCGAGGATTTTTTTACCAACCAATCTTCCTATGGAACGCCCAACTACAGAAACTTCCAAACTGTGTGTCAAACGCGTGTGCACAAAATCGGTTTTCGATAATGGAATTACCTGGGTTTTATCCTGTAAACTTCGGAAAGCCGACGAAAAAATAATACGGTCATAATCGACTTCAAAGCCGAGACGCGTGTCGTCCTGTTCAGCGCGTAACCTTTTGCTGGTATCGCCTTGGCGTTTTAGTGATAAAAGTTGTTCCCAGTTCATAGTAATTTAGAATTAAGCCCTTCGACTGCGCTCAGGGTGACAATATTTATAATTTCAAATATAATCTATTTTAGGCTTTTCTTCATGCAAACGCTATTGGCAACTCCAACATACTGCCCAAAGTTATCAGTAATTTGATACCCTAATTTTTGATACAACCCAATAGCGTCAACCTGCATAAATCCGGTTTCAAGAATTGAAGTTGTGTATCCTTCTTCTTTTGCCCAAGCTTCGAGTTCGGTTAAAATCGCTTTGGCGATTCCTTTTCCGCGGCATTCGGGCAAAGTGTACATGCGTTTTATTTCGGCAACTTTAGGTTCAAACTCTTTGTACGCTCCAATGCCAACCGCTTTGTTATTTTCATAACAAATGACTGCATTTTTGAGCAAACTGGTTTTATTGAACTGTGCATAAAAAGCATGATCTTCGCCATCAAGAACTGCTAAATAAGCATCCAATTGGATAACTAAACTGCCAAAATCGGCATTATCTGAAGTGGTTCTTTTAATCGTAATCATACTTTATTGAAAGCGTAAAATTGTTTCTTTCGTTCGTCTAATAAATCCTTATTGACCACATAGGTTTTTGAAACAATATCATGAAGTCCTCTCGTTGGAAAAACTATAAAAGATATCCAGTAAAAAGGAATAATGCGAATCAAAGATCGAATCATGACGGCTTCATAGCCTGCTTTGTTTCCATTTTCATCAACAACTATTGTATTTGTACAAAACTTTCCGATAGTTCTTGAGGTAAATATTTCCATCAAATTGTAATATACCAATGTTATTGAGGCCGTAATGGTAAACTGTAAGGTACTGTTAAGCATAAAACGATTCATGAAATCTTTAATTTCTTCAGTATTAGCACCTGCAATATAAAAAATCAGTCCGATAAACAGTATAACCGACAAAACAATGACATCGATAAGGTAATTGAGAAATCTTCTCTCAAATTTAACCAATAAATCTTGAGTAACTTTGAATTGTTTTTTGTTGGTTTCTTCCATAATGACTATTCCTTTTGGTTTGCCAAAAAGAAATTTCTTGATTTTTTTGGGTATTGATTATAGCTTTTATCGCTCGGATTGGCAATTACCGTTTTGATATTGATTTCGTCACCAATTTTAAAACCGGCTTCGGTATATTTATAATCTAAAAGGTATTCGCCGCAAAAATAATTGCCGTCTTTGTCTTTTTCGATGATTCCTGTGTAAACTCCTTTTTTTTCTTTTGACATGGATTTGTTATTAGCCCCGATTGCAACGGCATCCTTTTATGCTTTGCATAAAAGATATAGTGGAAAGCGGGAAATTGCTCCTAAAAATACTAAAAAAACAGCCATCTTTCGACAGCTGCTTTCCAATTATTAATCGAATCTATAGTCTTATTTTACGACCCACACATTTCGCAGTCATCCGGTCCCGCGTTTCTGGCTTTCTCTATCATTGCTTTGAAATCTTCGGCGGTCATTTCACCTGTTTCATTTGGAGCAACAACCTCAACTGCTACCGGTTCCGGAATTTGTGCTGTTGGTTCTGCTTTTTTATCGTTGTTTAATGTGAATTTGATAGCGTCAACGGCTGCTTTCGTTCTCAAATAGTACATTCCGGTTTTCAAACCACTTTGCCATGCGTAGAAATGCATCGAGGTTAGTTTTGCGTAATTCGCATCCTGCATGAACAGGTTAAGCGATTGTGATTGGTCGATGAAATAACCTCTGTGACGCGACATATCGATGATGTCTTTCATCGACATTTCCCAAACGGTTTTGTATAGTTCTTTTAAGTCTTGTGGAATATCCAAATCCTGAACCGAACCGTTGTTACGCATGATTTGCTGTTTCAATTCTTCGTTCCAAAGGCCACGTTTTACCAAGTCTTCGAGTAAATGTTTGTTTACCACGATGAATTCTCCCGACAATACACGACGTGTATAAATGTTAGAAGTGTATGGTTCGAATGCTTCGTTGTTTCCTAAAATTTGTGAAGTTGAAGCTGTTGGCATTGGCGCCATTAATAACGAGTTTCTTACTCCGTGTTTCATCACATCTTTTCTCAACGCTTTCCAATCCCAACGCCCTGAAAGTTCCTCGTCTTTGATGTTCCAAAGATTGTGTTGGAATTCTCCGTTTGAAATTGGTGAGCCTTTGAAAGACGAATAGGGTCCTTCTACTTTAGCTTCTTCCATCGAAGCGGTTACTGCTGCGAAGTACATGGTTTCGAAAATTTCCTGATTCAGTTTTTTAGCTTCATCGCTGGTGAAAGGCATTCTTAACAAGATGAAAGCATCGGCCAAACCTTGCACTCCCAATCCAACCGGACGGTGACGTAAGTTAGAATTTTCTGCTTCCGGAACCGGATAGTAATTTCTGTCGATTACTTTGTTTAAGTTTCGGGTTACACGTTTTGTTACGTTGTATAACAATTGGTGGTTGAATTCTCCGTTTTCGACAAACATTGGTAACGAAATCGAGGCTAAATTACATACAGCAATTTCATCCGGAGCAGTATATTCCATAATTTCGGTACAAAGGTTTGACGAACGGATGGTTCCCAAATTCTTTTGATTCGATTTACGGTTTGCTGCATCTTTGTACAACATATAAGGTGTTCCGGTTTCGATTTGTGATTCGAGGATTTTCTCCCAAAGTTCACGTGCTTTAATCGTTTTTCTTCCTTTTCCCTGCTCTTCGTATGAAGTATATAATGCTTCGAATTCTTCTCCGTAAACATCGCATAATCCAGGACATTCGTTTGGACACATTAATGTCCAATGTGTATCTTCCTGAACACGTTTCATGAATAGATCGGATGTCCACATCGCGAAGAATAAATCACGTGCACGCATTTCTTCTTTTCCGGTGTTCTTTTTCAAGTCTAAGAATTCGAAAATATCAGCATGCCAGGTTTCCAAATAAATCGCGAAACTTCCTTTACGTTTTCCGCCACCTTGATCTACATAACGAGCCGTGTCATTAAACACTCTTAACATCGGAACAATTCCGTTTGAAGTTCCATTAGTTCCGCGAATGTATGAACCTGTCGCGCGCACGTTGTGGATTGACAATCCAATTCCACCGGCAGATTGCGAGATCTTTGCGGTTTGTTTTAGTGTATCGTAAATCCCGTCTATGCTGTCGTCTTTCATGGTTAACAAGAAACAAGATGACATTTGTGGTTTTGGAGTTCCGGCGTTGAATAAGGTTGGTGTTGCATGCGTAAAGAATTTTTTCGACATTAAATCGTAAGTTTCGATTACAGATTCCATGTCGTTTAAGTGTATTCCAACGGCAACACGCATCAACATATGTTGTGGACGTTCTACAATTTTTCCGTTGATCTTTAGCAAATACGAACGCTCTAAGGTTTTGAAACCAAAGTAATCGTAGTTGAAATCACGGTTGTAAATAATGTGTGAATTTAAAAATTCGGCATTAGCCTGAATCGCTTCATACACCTCATCGGATAGTAATGGTGCTTTTTGGTTCGTTCTTGGATTTACATAAAAGTACATTTCTTTCATGGTTTCCGAGAAGGATTTATTGGTGTTTTTATGCAAATTAGAAATCGCGATACGCGCTGCTAACTGAGCATAATCAGGGTGAGTTACTGTCATAGAAGCCGCAGTTTCTGCCGCTAAGTTGTCAAGTTCTGAAGTAGTTACTCCGTCATACAATCCTTCGATTACTCTCATGGTTACTTTTACAGCATCCACTAAATCGTTTAATCCGTAACATAATTTTTTAATTCTGTCCGTGATTTTGTCGAACATTACCGGCTCTTTATGGCCGTCTCTTTTTACTACATACATAAGCTTGTCAGTTTTTGAAAATAGAAAATCCCTTTACCTATTTTCTGGTTATTTGTAAATTGTTTTGCTTTATTTTTTGAAGCTGTTTCCAGCTTTCCATTCTATCTTTTATCTTGTCTTGCAAACAAGATAAAAGGATGCCATTGCAATCTGGGCTAGGCGTTTGTCTTTCTTAGAAATCAGCGTCGAAACTAATTTTTCCTGATTCTGAATCGGTGTTCATTACACCGGCTTTTTGGTATTCGGCAACACGTTTTTCGAAGAAATTGGTTTTGCCCTGCAACGAAATCATATCCATAAAATCGAATGGATTAGTTGAATTGTACACTTTTTTACAACCCAATTCCACCAGTAATCTATCGGCTACGAACTCTAAATATTGTGTCATCAGCTTGGCATTCATTCCGATTAAGCTTACCGGAAGTGATTCGGTGATAAACTCGCGCTCGATGTCTAATGCATCGGTGATTATTTCGGCAATTCTTGATTTTGATACTTTGTTCACCAAGTGATGGTTGTGCAAATGCACCGCGAAATCGCAGTGAACACCTTCATCACGTGAAATTAATTCGTTTGAAAAAGTCAATCCCGGCATTAATCCACGTTTTTTCAACCAATAAATTGAGCAGAATGCTCCTGAGAAAAAGATCCCTTCAACGGCTGCGAAAGCGATTAATCTCTCGGCGAAAGAATCGGAACCAATCCATCTTAACGCCCAGTCTGCTTTCTTTCTGATTGCCGGAAACACATCTAAAGCATTGAAAAGTTGTGCTTTTTCGGCTTCGTCTTTTACGTAAGTATCAATCAAAAGCGAGTAGGTTTCGCTGTGAATGTTTTCCATCATGATTTGAAAACCGTAGAAAAACTTAGCTTCAGGATATTGCACTTCATTTACGAAGTTCTCGGCTAAATTTTCGTTTACGATTCCATCAGAAGCAGCGAAAAACGCCAAGATGTGTTTGATGAAATATTTTTCATCGCTATTCAATTTGTTGTTCCAATCTGACAAATCCTGGTGCAAATCAATTTCTTCTGCAGTCCAAAAACTGGCTTCCATTTTTTTGTACCAATCCCATATATCGTGATGTTTAATTGGAAAAATCACGAAGCGGTTTTTGTTTTCCTGTAAAATTGGTTCTATACTAGCCATTTTGAATTTGTCTTTTTGTTATTTTGAGGTAATTTTTATTACAATCTGTCTGTTACAAAGATTATCAAATGAAACGTAAAAAGAAAGCCAAACTTATTCACAATACGGTCTAGTTTTTAACAAATCCCCTATTTTTGTGTTGATTTTTAATTTTTTATAAATTACTGATTTTCAATAGTTTAAAAAAATAAAAATCTTTAAAAAGCCCTAAAACAAAGGTGATTACGAATTTTCTGATAGTAAAATTTTAACATTTTTAATCTTCTGAAAACGCAAATTTATGACACAAAAAAAGAGCGGTTTTCCAGTAGAAAAACCGCTCTTCGAAAAAGTGTTTACATTATTTCTTATTTATCATCCGAAATATAGGTTTTATTACCATTAGAGTTGATGTAATATCTTCCTCCTCTTGGCCCAGTGTACACTTTTTTACCGTTATAAGTTCCCGTCACCTTGTCACGAACTTTTGGTGCTTTTTCGTTTGAAACTCTTTCCTTAATTTCTTTTTTTGCTTTGGCTTCTGCTTTATTAGCGGCGGCTTTTGCTTTTCCTGCAGTTGATTTTGCTTCACCCGTAGCTGAAGCGTTATTGTCTTTAGCTCCTTTATAGCGTTTGTCTACTGTTCCATCTTTTTTTAGTTTTGGAGCATTCTTATCTGCATCTTTAAAACGCTTATCCGGTGTGCCGTCTTTTTTAAGTTTAGGTGCTTTTTCTTTTACTTCTTTGGCAGCCTTTTCTGTTTTAGCTTTAGCTTCTTTCTTTGCTTTTGATTCCTGAGCATTAGTATTGGCTATAAAAACCAAAAGGAAGCACAATAAAAATAATTTTTTACTCACGCGAAGTAGATTGTTTGGCAAGAGTTCGTGAATCGTTGATTTCATGATAATGTGTTTAATGGATTATACTGATAAAGTTAAGTAAAAAATAAATGCAATAGCATTACAAACTGTTAAAAATATGCCCTCAATTGTATATTCCCGGTGTGAATGGTTTGGCTGGTTTCTGTTTTCCTGCCTTGATAGTTAATGTTGACATCTAAAAACTGTGTCAGGTTTTTTTGAAGCAGGAAACGCCAAGTCATATTTTTCCCCGGTTGTAGTCCTTCCAACATTTGAAATGCTACAGCAGATTGTGCATCGCCTTCAAATTTATTTTGGTACAACGAAAATTCTCCGTTCATCGTAACCTTCTTTTCGCTGGCATAAGAAAACGAAGTTCCGAAACGGTTTTGCAATAATTTTTCAGAATTGCCAATCTGATTTTCTTTGTTTTGGTATTCATAAAAAATATCCCAACTCGCATTTTTATTAAAGAGATAGGAAATTTTTGGATTGATTTGAAACCCATCAACTTTATAATTCTTACTACTGTAATTTTCAGAAGTCAAAGCTGATTGAGATGTTTCAGTTCCTAAAGTAAAAAGCCATGTCTTTTGAACCAAATGGGCATATTGGAACTGATGTGTGTTGTTTTTATTTTCCTGTGAACCTACAGAAAGTAAATTTTTTATTCGGTTACTGATAAAAGTCCATGTCATCGAATGATTCTGTTTTCCTCTGTTATAAAACAAGCTATTCCTGAAACTGGTGTTCAATCCTAACAGATTTTCATCAGAATGTGAAAACGGATTCAAATCGAAATTGTCTCCGTTGCGCTTTATTTTTCTTTCTATTAAAAATGAAGTCTGATTGTAAAAATAGGATGCTGCTTTTTTCCAACCGGTTTCGTTTTGCCATTGACTCATATTTAATGTGATCGCCTGTGAGAATTTATTCTGATGTGTTTTGACAAAAATCTGATTGGGTAAAAATACCCTAACATATTTCGCCTGATCCGGAAAAGCTGCCACTTCAAACTCTTCCAATTCCTGAATGCCGTTGCCGTTGTAATCAATCCAAGTATAAACTCCTTGTCCGGGTTCGACTTCTAAATAAGTGAATTCCTGTTGCGCTATGGTTCCCGATGTAGTTTCATAAGCCGTTGTAGCCAAAATCAATTGATTGAAATATTTGTCGTTGTACAACAATCTGGAATTTAATGAAGGCTCATTTTTTCCTGTGGCATCAACATATTTCAGATTTCTGTAGTTAACAAACAAGGACAAATCACTTTTCTTAGTTTGGAGTAATTTCGATTTTAAATAATAGGATTGCGACGTATTTACTTTTTGCAGTAAACCATTTTGCAAACTGTCATTCACACGTTGCAGATAACCTAATTCTACAAAAACTTTAGTGCTGTCACCACGACCAACAAATGCGCCATATTCAGTAAATCTTTGGCTTAATGTCGAAAACTGTTGCGTTGCCACAATTTTTTCTTTGTTGTTTTCCAAGCGCAAACTGCTGCCAATCCAGTTCTTTTTAAAGTTGTAGCGAACTTGTGATTGGTTTCGGATAAAGGTTGAATTCGCATACGTTCCGTTACTTTTTAAGTAACTGCTGTTTTGAAGAATGTTCCAGTTGTTGAGTTTAAATAATCCATTAACGATATGACGGTTTCCCGAAAAACTTTTGGAGAAATCGAGCTTTTCAAATTGATAGGTCAGCTTTCCTTTTTCGGGCAGAATGAAATCCACACCATTAATCAACAAACTCTGATTGCCTTCCAAGGTAGTCAAGTTCCAATCGCGATTGAACTCAATATTGAACAAACGCTCGATAGTTTTGAAGTTTTCCTGCACGTATTGATAATTTCCAAAAGCATCAATCTGCCATTTATTGGTAAACAATCGCTGCTTGAAATTGAGCTTTCCGGCAACACCTTTATTATTGCTGTCATCAAGAGAAGAATACAAATTCAAATCGTTATTACTCAAGCCAACTTCAAAATCAACCGCTGTTTTTTCACTCGGATTGTATTTCCCTAAAACGGTCGCAATTTGAATTTTCGTTGGTGCTACCAATCGTGTTATTGGTTCATAATTTCCCTGCGGAACGCCTGCAATTGGTTCAACATATTGGTAAATTTTTCCAATAGCTGATGAATTTGTCAAGATATAATTGCCAAGATTATTGCCAACTAATGTAAACTTTACATTGTACAATTCATCTGCAGCATTATTTGAATACTCGAAAGCTTCACCACCGGTAACCGTTATTTTTTTGTATAGAATTTTATTTTCTGAATACGAATCCAAATAAGCAGACGGCGCATTCATCAAATTAATATTGTCTCCGGCGTTACTCAAAATTGCCACTTGTTCAGTGCTTAAGTTTTGTTGTAACGGTTGATTTTTTACATCACTTTCAGAATACAGGTAACCGCCCAAACTCCAGTTTTTTGCTTCGTGATTAACACCGCCATACGTCACAAAACGAGTATAATTTCTATCCGAATATTGGTATTCTATGACAATCCGCATTTCGGAAGTTATCGGAAACAATGAGGTAAACGTAATTTCACCGGCATTATAATCAATTATATAATCATTGTTTTCTCCACGCTTTTTCAGGATTCCGTTGACATAAACCCGCTCTGAACCCGAAATCACTAACACATACAATTCGCCATTATTACCACGAAGTTTATATGGCCCTTGATTTCCTTCCTGCCCGACAAACGAGCTTTTAGCATATTGTCCTCGAACCAAAGCTGCCGAAGCGAAAATATCGGTCTTGTTTTCTTCTCCGCCAAAAGTAAAACGGGTTGAAAGTCCTTGCACTTTTTTGTTGAAATTCAGAAATCGGGATTGTCGGTTTTCGAGAAATAAATCGCCTGCGCGAATGTTCCATTTATCAGTAAATAATTCAATAAAAATTTGGTCAAATTCATCCAGTTTTTGTGAATAACCGTTGTCCTGCAAAGGAATATTAGAATCCTGAATTGACGCGCGAAGCGAAACTTTATCCGAAATTTTTCCTGTGATTTGCAAATCGAGATTAGAGCTTACCGAAGCATTTTGATTGTTGCCAATCGTAACGCCACGTGTGATGCTTCCCGAAGTATTTAATCCATCAAACGGAACAAACTTTTTTATGGTACGATTGACTTTGTACAAATCACCATCATTGGCGACCACTCGGTCCTGGTCGTAAATGCTGTAAGTTTTGGTTAACTGCTCGGGGAATTTGAAATAGCGAACTGTCAAACTATCCTGTGAAGTGAAGCCGTTTTTAAAAACCAATTTCCCTTTTTTGAAATCGATTTTGTAGAAACTGGTATCTATTTCTTTTCCTTCTGCAGTTTGTAGTTTGAAGAAACTTGGGCTGATGCTTACTTTTTCAATTTCGATGGTATCGTTTGAAACCGCAACTTTTTTACTGTTGTATAAGGTCTTGATTTCCTGAGCTGAAAGCTTGGAAAAGCCAATGATTATCAACAATAAAAAGAGTTTTTTTAGCATACATAGTATAAACGTAAAAAAGCCGGTTTGAGTATAAAATTTACTCTTTCGTCACAATCTGCATTGTTTCTCTTGAGATTTGTTTTAGCAAAACTGTTTTACCTTTCTCGACCATTTCTGCTGCTTCTTTGGTAAAATGTCTGATAGTGAAAAGCGAAACATTTTCGTCATAAGACACTTTGAATTTTTTAGCTAAGATAGCTTTCAATTCGTTAAAATTGCCAAATTTATCTTCCACGCTTACCGAAAAACTAATCGCCGAATTCTGAATCAAGCTCACTTTCATTTTGTATTGGTGAAATAAGGCGAAAATTTCGCTGATGTTTTCTTCCATGATAAAAGAGAAATCGATAGACGATAACGAAATCAACAATTGGTTTCTTTTAACGATATAACATGGTGCCTGTGGCTCTAAATCTTTCCCTTTGGAAACGCTCGTTCCCGGTAATAATGGATTGATAAATGATTTTACATGCAACGGAATTTCTTTTTTCTGTAGCGGTTGTAATGTTTTCGGGTGAATAACGGTTGCGCCATAAAACGCCAGCTCAATCGCTTCACGATACGAAATTTGGTTTAACAAAATCGCATTTTCAAAAACTCTTGGGTCGGCATTCATTACACCCGGAACGTCTTTCCAAATTGTTACGCTTTCAGCATTTAGGCAATAGGCAAAAATTGCAGCGGTATAATCGGAACCTTCACGACCCAAAGTTGTAGTGAAATTATTTTCATCCGAGCCTAAAAATCCCTGCGTAATATTGAGTGCTTTTTTCTTTACACCTTTAGCTATAAGTTGTTGTGTTTTTTCCCAATTCACTTCGGCATCACGATAGGTAGCATCGGTTTTGACGAAATTTCTAACGTCAATCCAGTTGTTTTTTAAACCGGCATAATTGAAATAATGACTTACAATAGTAGTCGAAATAATTTCTCCAAAACTCACCACTTGGTCATACACAAAATTATAATTTGGCGATTTATTGCTTCGGATAAAATATTCCAAATCGGCAAAATGACTGTTCACTGCGTAAAAAACATCGTGGTTTTCGTCATCAAATAAATCCAATAAAATTTGGTTGTGGTATTTCTTAACATCCTGCAAAGACGAATGCAATTCGTTAGATTTTTCAAAATAATTTTTGATTACCAATTCTAATGCGTTAGTGGTTTTTCCCATAGCGGAAATTACCAAAAGTGTGTCTTCATGACCTACTTTTTCCAATACACTAAATACATTTTTTATCCCATCGGCATCTTTTACTGATGCTCCTCCAAATTTGAAAATTCTCATCCTTCTTATTTTAAAATTCCAGTATTAAAAATTGCTGCGCCAGTTCGCTGACGCTCGTGTCCAAATTCCAACTATTGGGATTTGATTTTTTGTTAATTGGCTTTCAAATTTTCCAAAAAATTTGAAATGCCTGTTTCATCCATTTGTGCTACACGCCAATCTTCCAGCACTTTTGCCCCCGATTTGATATAGAAATCTATCGCCGGCGTATTCCAATCGAGAACTGCCCATTCGATTCGGCGTACTTTGTCAATTTTCCCCTGTTCTATAATTTTAGAATACAATGCAAATCCCAAACCTGAGCCGCGCATTTTCTCTTTGACAATTAAATCTTCCAGATGAATGGTTTTGCCTTTCCATGTTGAATAGCGGTAATAATACAACGCAATTCCAACAATCTCCCCATCTTGTTCCGCCACGAAAGTATGAAACAAAGGATTAGCTCCAAAACCATCGCGCTCCAAATCGGCAACCGTTACTACGACAGCATCGGGTTCTTTTTCGAAAGTGGCTAGTTCCTGAATCAAATCGAGAACCCCTTTCATATCTTTTATTTCTCCTTTTCGAATGTTCATTTGGGTCAAATTTCAGGCAAAAATACAATTATTAATTTCTTCACGAAATAGATTTTTTCTTTGCCAAATTTATCGATATTTGCACAAACAACCACAACGGTTCCATCATGGAAGAACGCAACAAAACCTTAGGTGAATTTATCATCGAAAAACAAGAAGAATTCAAATATTCTTCGGGAGAATTATCACGAATTATCAATTCCATTCGATTAGCTGCCAAAGTAGTAAGCTACAAAGTAAACAAAGCCGGTTTGGTTGATATTGTTGGTGCAGCAGGAGAGCAGAACATTCAGGGAGAAGACCAACAAAAACTGGATGTTTATGCCAATGAGGTTTTTATTCAAACCTTAATCAACCGTGAAATTGTTTGCGGAATTGCTTCCGAAGAGAACGATGATTTTATAACTGTTGAAGGTTCAGACAACAGTCACAGTAACAAATATGTTGTTTTAATGGATCCGCTTGACGGTTCATCCAATATTGATGTAAACGTTTCGGTTGGAACTATTTTTTCTGTGTTTAGACGTGTTACTCCAATTGGCACACCGGTAAAGTCAGCAGATTTTTTACAGCCAGGGACACAACAAGTTGCAGCTGGATATGTAATTTATGGGACATCAACCATGCTAGTTTACACAACCGGACATGGCGTTAATGGTTTTACATTAAATCCTGCCATCGGAACTTTTTATTTGTCTCATCCGAATATGCAGTTTTCAAAAGACGGAAGCATTTATTCTATCAACGAAGGGAATTATGTTCATTTCCCGCAAGGCGTAAAAGATTATATCAAATATTGTCAGTTGGAAGAAGAGGATCGTCCTTACACTTCGCGTTACATTGGAAGCTTGGTTTCTGACATTCACAGAAATATGATTAAAGGTGGAATTTATATTTATCCAACGAGCTCTAAAGCACCAAAAGGGAAATTGCGTTTATTATACGAATGCAACCCAATGGCATTTATTGTAGAACAAGCCGGCGGAAAAGCTTCGGACGGTTTTGGAAGAATCATGGAAATCCAACCAACGGAGTTACACCAACGTGTTCCATTCTTCTGCGGAAGTTTTAATATGGTGAAAAAAGCCGAAGAATTTATGGCGAAACACAAATAAAAGTAAATCAGTTACTTAGCTACTCAGCAACTATTTATTCATATGCGTCATTTCGTAAACATTTGATATTAAGAGGAGGACTGCCAGTGGCAGTCAGGTAAACGAACTTTAGTTCGTCATAAAAGCATCAAGAAATCAAGGCTATTTATTACTTATTCATATGTGTCATTTCGTAAACAAAACTATCTAAATCTACGTGAAGCACCAACAATGACATCGCTTTGTCCACAATAAAAGAAACGTTTCCCGGAGTAAATCCAAGTGCCAATGCAAACTTCGTTAAAATCTCTTTTTGCTTTGGACCAAGGACATGATCTACATAAACCATTCTTGACAAATCATACAAACGCTCTAAACGCTGTGAATGTAAATAAGGCGGATTGATTGGATATTTCAAAGGGTTTTCTAAAATCTCTTCGTATTCTGCCGCCGAAATTTCTAAACGAACCGCCAACTTATCTAAAAATTCTCTTTCTTCTCTACTCAAATCACCATCGGCAATGGCAACACGTACAATGGCTGAAAAATGAGCTTTGTTTCTACTTTTAAATTCGCTGTCAAATAAATCTGAAAATGACATAACTTATTGGTTTTAATATACAAATATAATTCAATTTCCCTTTTTCAGGAAGTCCAAATCAAAAATGTTTTTCATCGATTTTAGGGCTAATTTTTTATGGTAAAACAAAATAAATTGTAAGTTTACCATGCCAAACAACCTAAATGCTATGTCTGATTTCTGGATTTACTTCTCTATGGGATTAAAACATATGTGGAATATGAATGCCTACATTGATGTTTTATTTCTTTTAGTCCTCACAGTTCCTTACGAATTCAAATCATGGAAAAGAATTCTGATTCTTGTTTCATTATTTACCTCCGGACACACTTTAGCACTCATGCTTTCCGTGTTTAATGTGATAACTATTAAAGTAAATATTGTTGCTTTTATTATTCCGATAATTGTTCTCATAGCTGCTTTATACAACATTCTTTCTTCGGGAAAATCAAGCAAAAAAGACAGTATTACCTTTATTGCCATAGTCACAGCATTATTCGGCCTCATTCACGGATTAGGGTATGCCAATTATTTCAACAACCATATTTCCGGAAAACCAACCGATAAATTATTACCGCTTTTTGAATCGTCACTTGGCTTTGGCGTGTCACAAATTATCGTGATTCTTGTGGCTTTGCTCCTTGCTTATGTTGTTCAAACCTTACTCAAACTCTCAAAACGCGACTGGATTTTAATCGTTTCTGCCTTTGTTGCCGGCGTAGTTATCCCAATGATTATCAGAAGTGAAATTTGGGTTAAATAATTGTTCAGAAGCGAAAGGTTTGGGTATATTTGCTATCCATACCAGCCTGCCGGCAGGCAGGGTGCCGCTACGATCGGGGCTAAAAGAAAAACCGTAAACTTTTTGGAATCGCATGACAGATTCTGAAATAAGTTCAGAATAAATGAAAGAAAAAAAACAACTCAAATACGATATTGCTTACTTAAGAATTGCTTCCGAATGGAGCAAACTTTCCTATTGCAAACGCAAACAAGTTGGCGCCATCATCGTACGCGACCGAATGATTATTTCAGATGGTTATAACGGAACACCAACGGGTTTTGAAAACTGCTGCGAAGATGAAGAAGGTTTAACAAAGTGGTTTGTGCTTCATGCCGAAGCCAATGCAATTTCTAAAGTAGCCCGTTCAACACAAACCTGTGAAAACGCTACTTTATATATAACGCTCTCTCCTTGCAAAGAATGTAGTAAACTCATCCATCAATCTGGAATAAAACGTGTGGTTTTTCAACATGGCTATCGCGATACAACCGGTTTAGAGTTTTTAGAAAAAGCCGGAGTTGTAGTCAACCAAATTGAAGATTTAGGGTAACAAGAGATACTGACCCGAGCAAAGCGAATTGACGAAGTAAACAAGTTCAGCATAAATGAAATCAAAGGAAAAATATTTGCCAATACTATTATTTGCCTGCGTTGCCTTAGGCATTGTCATTGGTGGTATGCTAAATTTTCCGCAACGAACACTATCAAAACAAAATGCGCGAAAAGTCAAACTTGAACGCCTAATGGATTTTATCAATGAAGAATATGTTGATGATGTCAATTCTGATTCGATTGTCGAAATGACCGTAAACAGTATTCTGGCAAATCTTGACCCGCATTCTGTTTATCTTCCGCCAAACGAGCAATCATCTGAAGCCGAAATTATGAAAGGTGATTTTGTCGGCATTGGTGTGAATTTTTATATGTTTAATGACACGGTTACAGTGGTAAGACCTATAGAAAACGGCCCGGCTGCAAAAGCGGGGATCCTTTCCGGGGACCGAATTCTATACGCCGGTAAAAGCAAACTTTTTGGACGAAAATTACCAACAGATAGCTTATACAGCAAACTAAAAGGCGAAGAAGGTTCAAAAGTGGTGCTGACAATTTTCAGAAAAAGTACTAACAAAAAACTAAAGCTTACCGTTGAGCGCGAAGTTGTTCCGATAAAAAGTGTCGATACGTATTTGATGCTCAATAAAACTTTAGGCTACATCAAAATCAATCGGTTTGCCGAGAATACTTATGACGAATTCAGAACCGGTTTAGAGCAATTAAAAAAACAGGGAATGACCACTTTAGTAATTGACTTACGCGACAATGGAGGTGGTTATTTAGAAAAAGCGGTTGAAATTGCTGACGAACTATTAAAAGATAAAGAACTTGTCGTTTTTACCAAAAACAGAAAAGGAACAGTCAACAAGACATATGCAACTGAAGAAGGTATTTTTGAAACCGGAAAAGTGTTCGTATTAATTGATGAAAACTCGGCATCAGCAAGCGAAATTCTGGCTGGTGCGATTCAGGATAATGACCGAGGAACAATTGTTGGTCGACGCTCATTTGGCAAAGGATTAGTGCAACGCGAAATGGGTTTTGAAGATGGTTCAGCAGTTCGTTTGACGACTTCAAGATATTATACTCCAAGCGGAAGATCTATTCAAAAACCCTATACAAAAGGTGAAGGCGACAAATACAGTCACGATGCTGAAACCCGTTTCGCAAGTGGCGAACTTTATGAAAAAGACAAAATGAAAATTGCCGATTCTCTGAAATTTAAAACCAAAAAAGGAAGAACAGTTTATGGCGGCGGCGGAATTGTACCTGACATTTTTGTCCCGCTTGAAGTAAAAAAAGGCGAAGAAAATTTGGCTTATATTTTAAACTCCGGAGTTGTGGGACATTTTGTTTTTGAGCAATTAGATAAAAATCGAAACGCATTCAAAGGATTGAAATTCGAACAGTTTTTAAGCAAAATGCAAAATGATTACAGCTATGTTCCAAAATTGGAAAACTATCTTAAAGACGCTGGTTTGGATATGAAATTGGACAGCAATAAAACCTTGGTTAAAAAATATATCTCTGCTGAATTTGCGCGTCAGTTATTTGGTGAAAGCCAATATTACAACATCATTCTCAAAGATGATACGATGTTAAAAGCAATATTAAAATAAGCTATTTTTTTATTGAGTCGTGACTTTGCGAGGAAATTCCATTATTCCATAAAGTCAGAATATCGGTCGCTACCGCGGCACCGCTTCCGGCTGCAATTGCTAACTGACTGCGCCAACCGGCTAGCGTTCCCACTACATAAATTCCCTCAGCTACTTTGTGATCTTCATTTTTAAGTTGAATTCGCTGCTTCTCGGCTAAGGCTTTTTTGTGTGTTTCAACATACTGCATCAAACCTTCGATGTCAAAAGTGTTAGAATAACCAATGGCAACAACAATGTTTCTTGTCTGATACGAATTCTTATTGGTTGTAACCGTAAAATTTGGGAATTCACCTGCAACTTTCAATACTTTTTCCCCTTCAATTTGAGTTACATGCGGATATAATTGTTGTAAATGTTCGGTGCTTTCGGTCAATAATTCTGAACCTAATTTCCCCGAAGGAACGCCATAAGCATTGTAAAATATAGCTTCTTGAAGTGATGATGTTTTTTGGTGCGTAATAATTCCGATTTTTTTATCCTGTACAAATGCTTTCTTATGAGCCGAACCCAAAACCAAAGCACATGACATTCCGGAAACGCCACCACCAATTATTAGAACATCATACATAGTTTTACAAATTACAAATTATTAAAAAACAAATCACAAATAAAAGTCAAATCATAAAACCCAGGCCTTTTGTATTTTGAAATTTGACTTTTATTTGGGATTTGGAATTTGCTATTTGAGATTTAAAAAAATTTAGTTTTTAAGTTTTTCTTCGATTTTTTTAGACATTCTAAAAATCAAAAGAATAAGAACGGCGCAAAAAGAAGCCGCAATGCCAATCAAAGCAATCATGCTGTTCCCTTCAAACGGTTTGTCGAAATCGAGCAGAAAAACATTTACTATTATCAGCGCAATAGCAATAAAAAGAAGTATGTTGGTGAAAATTTTCATGAATTACATTTAGAGGACAAAAATACTAAAATTTGGCTTTATGCAAATAGTCCTTTAACATTCGCGGCGAATAATTTAACAGCTATGGCCAAAAGTACAATGCCAAAAACTTTTCGAATGATACTTAATCCATTTTCGCCAAGCATTTTTTCAATTTTGGCAGATGATTTCAAAACCAAATACACCAAAATAATATTCAAAACTATGGCAACGATTATGTTTACAGATTGAAATTCTGCACGCAACGAAAGTAAGGTTGTCATCGTTCCGGCACCAGCAACCAAGGGAAATGCAATCGGAACTATAGAAGCCGAAGTTGCTTTATCATCTTTGTACAACCGAATTCCAAGTATCATTTCTAAAGCTAAAAAGAACAGCACAAACGAACCGGCTACAGCAAAAGAATTCGCATCAATACCAATTAATTTCAGGATTTCTTCACCCACAAAAAGAAACGCAATCATAATTCCGGCCGAAACCAATGAAGCTTTTCCCGATTGAATATGTCCAAATTTTGCCCGCAAACCTATAATTACAGGAATACTTCCTACGATATCAATCACGGCAAAAAGCACCATTGTGGCTGTCGCTATTTCTCTAAAATCGATGTTCATATATTTCTTTTTTCAAAAGTACTAAATTCCAAAATGGAAATTCCAAATCCCAAATCTAAATTGGCTATTTTTGCACAGAATTTAATTCCTAAATCATAAATCCTTATTCCTAAATTCTAATGTTTCAATTAGGTAAAACCATAGTTTCTGAAGACATCCTCGAAAAAGATTTTGTTTGTAATCTTTCAGCCTGCCATGGTGCTTGCTGTGTCGATGGCGATGCCGGAGCACCTTTGACAAAAGAAGAAACCGAAATTTTGGAAAAAATCTATCCAAAAGTAAAACCCTTTTTACGCAAAGAAGGTATAGTAGCTATAGAAAAATTAGGCACTTGGGTTGTGGGAACCGACCAGGATTTGGAGACTCCATTAATCGATAATAAAGATTGTGCCTATGTAATTTTTGATGGAAAAACAGCACTTTGCGGTATCGAGCAAGCCTATAATCAAGGAATCATTGATTGGAAAAAACCGGTTTCCTGTCATTTGTATCCGATTCGTGTAAAAGATTTTACCGAATTTGCCGCCGTCAATTATGACCGTTGGGACATTTGCAATCCAGCTTGTTCATTAGGAAAAGAGCTTGAAGTTCCGGTATATAAGTTTGTAAAAGAAGCTTTGATTAGAAGATTTGGCGAAGATTGGTACGCTGAATTAGAGAAAGTTGCTGAAGATTTAAAGAATGGAAAGTAATTAAATTCCAAACAAAAAATAAAGATTCACTTGACTTGTCTTTTGTTTGTATAAAATTATATATTTGTCGGACAAATTTTGGGGATGTAGCTCAGCTGGTTAGAGTGCTTGCCTGGCAGGCAAGAAGTCGTGGGTTCGAGTCCCATCTTCTCCACAAAAGCCGTTTGGTTAAAAACCAGATGGCTTTTTTTTATTTCTTATCTTTACATCAAATCATAATTTATGTCTGACGAAAATTCAAACGGATTTATCGAAATTCAAATCGAAGATACCATTGCTACGATTACTTTTAGTCATCCGGCAAGCAATTCATTTCCAAGTGAATTATTACAAAAGTTGACAGATGAATTAAATAAAATTTCTGCTAATGCTGAAGTGAATGTAGTTATTTTGCAAAGCGAAGGCAATGCGTTTTGTGCAGGCGCTTCTTTTGACGAACTCCTCTCCATAACCGATTTTGAAACCGGAAAAAAATTCTTTTCGGGTTTTGCCAATGTGATTAATGCGATGCGAAAGTGTTCCAAAATCATCGTCGGTAAAATACAAGGCAAAGCTGTTGGTGGTGGCGTTGGTCTTATTGCAGCCTGTGATTTTGCTTTTGCGTATCAGGATGCAGGTATTAAATTATCTGAAATCGCAATCGGTATTGGACCGTTCGTAATTGAACCGGCAGTTTCCAGAAAAATTGGTAAAATCGCCATGTCTGAATTGACATTACAACCCAACATTTGGCAAACGGCTGATTGGGCAAAGGAAAAAGGATTGTATGCCGATATTTTTGACAGCCAAAACGAAGTAACTGAAGCCACGATAAAACTTGCTAAAAAATTAGCATCTTACAATCCTGAGGCTTTATCCGAATTGAAAAAAATATTTTGGCAAGGCACAGAAAATTGGGATGAACTGTTATATGAAAGAGCTGCTATTTCGGGAAAACTAGTACTTTCTGATTTTACCAAAGAAGCCTTGAGCCAATTTAAAAAGTAATTACCTTTGCAATAAATTTTCAAGCATGAGTAACATCAGAATCACAAAACAATTTTCTTTCGAAACCGGACACGCGCTATATGGCTATGATGGCAAATGCAAAAATGTGCACGGACACAGCTATAAACTTTCGGTGACGGTTATTGGTAAGCCTATTTCGGATACTTCAAATGTAAAATTCGGGATGGTAATTGACTTTTCTGATTTGAAAAAAATTGTCAAAGAAGAAGTCGTTGATGCTTTTGACCATGCAACTGTTTTTAATAAAAACACACCACATGTTGAATTGGCTGCCGAATTAAAAAGCCGCGGACATCATGTAATTTTGGTGGATTACCAACCTACGAGCGAAAATATGGTAACTGATTTTGCCAAAAAAATAAAAAGTCGTTTGCCAAATGATATCAAATTGCATTCGCTGAAATTACAGGAAACCGAGACGTCTTTTGCCGAATGGTTTGCCTCAGATAACTAAATTGTCACACTGAGCCTGTCGAAGTGCCTTTATAAAACTAACTTTAAATGACTATTTCTCCCAACAAAAAAATATATTTTGCTTCTGACCAACACTTTGGTGCACCGACACCTGAAGCTAGTTTTCCGCGTGAACAAAAATTTGTCGCCTGGCTTGACGAAGTAAAAAAAGATGCAGAATGTATTTTCCTGTTAGGTGATTTATTTGATTTTTGGTTTGAATATAAAACGGTTGTTCCTAAAGGTTTCGTAAGAGTTCTGGGCAAATTAGCCGAAATTCGCGACAGTGGAATTCCGATTTATTTCTTTGTGGGCAACCACGATTTGTGGATGAACGATTATTTTCAAAAAGAGTTGAACATTCCGGTTTATCACGATAATCAGGAATATGAATTCAACGGAAAATCCTTTTTAATTGGACATGGCGACGGAAAAGGTCCGGGAGACAAAGGATACAAACGCATGAAAAAAGTGTTTACCAGTCCGTTTTCAAAATGGCTGTATCGTTGGCTGCATCCTGATATTGGAGTGAAGTTAGCGCAATACCTTTCTGTAAAAAATAAACTAATTTCGGGCGATGCCGATGTGAAATTCCTTGGCGAAGAAAAAGAATGGTTAGTACAATATTCCAAACGAAAACTCGAAACCAAACAGTATAACTACCTTATTTTTGGTCATCGCCATTTACCAATGGTTTTAAAAGTTGGTGAAAACTCAGAATATATCAACCTTGGCGATTGGATTGGTTACTTTACATATGGTGTTTTTGATGGCGAAAAATTTGAGTTGAAAGAGTATTAGAATTTTAAAAACCTATTCTTCACTCTTCAAGGCTTCCACATCTTTTGCCAAATCCAAATTTCTAAACGACGGCGAAATAAATCCGGTAAAAGCAACCGTAATCAATGTCATTGTTCCTCCAAAAACTACAGCCGGAACTGTTCCCATTATTTTAGCGGTAAGTCCACTTTCGAATGCGCCCAATTCATTTGAAGAACCCACAAAAATTGAATTAACTGATGACACTCGACCACGCATATTGTCTGGCGTATGCAACTGTAAAATGGTATTTCGAATCACTACAGAAACACCATCAAAAACACCACTAAAAAACATGGCTAAAACAGAAACCCAAAAATAAGTTGACAATCCAAAAATAATGATGCAAACGCCAAACAGAAAAATGGCAGCCAATAATTTAATTCCAGCTTTTTTATTCAACGAAATATAAGCCGAAAGTATCATTGTGATTACTGAGCCTACTGCTGGCGCTGCCCGAAGAATTCCAAATCCTTCAGAACCGACTTTAAGTATATCTTGAGCAAAAATTGGAAGCAATGCCATAGCACCACCAAAAAGAACTGCAATCATATCTAAAGAAATAGAGCCTAATATTGTTTTGTTTTTAAAGACAAATTTGACTCCTTCTGATAAACTTTGAAAAATGGGTTCGCCAATTTTGGGGTTTAAAATAGGTTTCTTTTCAATTTTTGTTAAAAACAATAAAGCGAAAAGTGAAAAAGCGAAAACCAAACACATTGACCAATGAACGCCAAACAAACTGATGGAAAAACCTGCAACTGCCGGTCCAAACATCGCTGCCATTTGCCAAATAGAACTGCTCCAGGTCGATGCGTTAGCGTACGCTTTTTTTGGAACAATTAAAGATACTAAGGAAAATACAGTTGGTCCAATAAACGCGCGAACTAAACCTCCAAAAAACACCAAAGCATAAACAACATACAATATAGTTTGAAGCGATAAATCCTTAGTAATACTTGGAACCGTTATTAAAAAAAGGCCAAAACTAACTACTGAAAACCCTAAAATACATTTTACTAATAGACTTTTCTTTTCTTTTTGGTCAACTATATGTCCGGCAAACAAAGCCATTCCAACTGCCGGAATAATTTCCATTAAACCAATAATTCCAAGTGACAATGGATCTTTTGTAAGTTTATAAACTTCCCATTCAATTATAACAAATTGCATCGACCATGCAAAAACCATGGCAAATCGCATCAGTAAAAAAAACTTAAATTCAGTATACCGAAGTGCTTCGTAAGGATCGTTTTTCGTCATTTAAACAGGCTTAACATCTTTTAATCTCAATTGCAAAGATACAGTTCCATTAAATTCATTCTCATCAATACAATAACAAATTGCAATTGGCTGATGGTTTTTTGTTATTTCTAACTTATCGCCTAAACCAAAACCTATTGCTCCAATACCTTTCGAATTAGCTTGTTTTACGAATAGCTTTAAATGTTCTCCTTTTTCCCCTAATGTTTTGGCATAACCCGTGTCTTTTAGGTTTTTGGTCATAAAAGTCGGCGTCATATTTTGCGGACCAAAAGGTTCAAACTGGTTTAATAATCGCACCAATCTATCATCAATATCGGTTAGATTAATTTCTGCATCAATCGAAATTTCCGGCGTTAACAAATCGGGATGAATGGTTTCTGAGACTACTTTTTCAAACGCATTTTTAAAATTCTGATAATTTTCTTCTTTTAATGTCATTCCGGCTGCATACATGTGACCACCAAATTGTTCGAGATGTTCAGAAGCCGCTTCCAACGCATTATAAATGTCAAAATCTTTTACAGAACGCGCCGAAGCTGCTAGTTTGTCGCCACTTTTGGTAAACACTATCGTTGGGCGATAATAGGTTTCTATCAAGCGTGACGCTACAATTCCAATGACGCCTTTGTGCCAGTTTTCATCATAAACTACAGTCGTAAATCTATCGGTTTCCTCATTTATTTCTATCTGGTCTAAGGCTTCAATCGTGATTTGTTTGTCTAAATCTTTTCGGTCAGTATTGTGCTGTTCGATTTCCGAAGCAAATTGTTCGGCTTGGTCTAAATCATATTCCGTCAATAAAGAAACGGCAGCGTTCCCATGTTTTATTCTTCCGGCTGCATTAATTCTTGGTGCGATGATGAAAACGACATCGGTAATCGTTAACACTTTTTTCTTTACATTTTGGATAAGGGCTTTAATTCCCGGACGCGGATTTGCATTAATAACTTCCAATCCAAACTTGGCCAAAACCCTGTTCTCACCCGTCATCGGAACAATATCGGCAGCAATTGCGGTGGCAACCAAATCGAGATAAATCAGTAAATCGTCAATGGTTTGATTTCTGTTTTCGCCCAAAGCCTGAATCAATTTGAAACCAACACCACAACCGCACAATTCATCATACGGATACGAACAATCGTCACGTTTTGGGTCGAGAACTGCGACAGCATTTGGCAAAGTATCGCCCGGACGATGGTGATCACAAATGATAAAATCGATGTTTCTTTCATTTGCGTAAGCGATATGGTCAATGGATTTTATACCGCAATCCAACGCAATAATCAAAGAAATCCCATTGTCATCTGCAAAATCAATTCCTTTATACGAAATTCCGTAGCCTTCGTCATAACGGTCGGGAATGTAAGTCGCGACATTTGGATAATAACTTTTCAGATAAGACGAAACCAACGAAACTGCCGTTGTTCCATCGACATCATAGTCTCCAAAAACCAGAATATTTTCACCCTTGGCAATCGCAGTTTCAATTCGGGAAACCGCTTTGTCCATATCTTTCATTAGATACGGATTGTGCAAATCGGCTAAACTCGGACGAAAAAACTGTCTTGCCTGCTCAAAAGTTTCAATACCGCGCTGCACCAAAAGCATCGCAATCAGCTCATCCACTTTTAATTGTGAAGCCAAGTCTTTTACTTTTTCGGAAGATGGTTTTGGTTTGAGTGTCCAGCGCATAATTAATTACGAATGATTGCAAACAAAAATACGTGAAAGGCTATAACAAATGATATAGTTTTAGTGTATAATTTATAAATAAAAACCAAAATAATATTTGCTACTTTTGAACTATAAAAGAAATTCAAATGCAAATTCAAGGTCAGATTGTAGATATTCCAAATCGCAAAATATATTCGGGTGAAATTACTGTTGAAAATGGTAAAATCACTTCCATAACTGAGGCAACACACAACGTCAAAACTTATATTCTTCCCGGTTTTGTTGATGCACACATTCATATTGAAAGCTCGATGTTGGTGCCTTCTGAATTTGCGAAACTTGCTGTGTTGCACGGAACAGTCGGAACCATTTCTGACCCGCACGAAATTGCGAATGTGTTGGGAAAAGATGGTGTTCATTATATGATTGAAAACGGTAAAAAAGTGCCTTTAAAGTTTCATTTTGGCGCGCCTTCCTGCGTTCCGGCTACGTTTTATGAAACGGCTGGCGCTGTAATTGATTCGGAACAAATCAAAGAATTAATGGCGTCGCCCGATATTTATTATCTATCGGAAATGATGAATTATCCAGGTGTTTTGTTTGATGATGAAGAAGTTTTAAAAAAAATTGCCTGGGCGAAATATTTCAACAAACCTGTAGATGGTCATGCGCCGGGTTTGCGTGGTGCGCCTATCAAAAAATATATTGCTGCCGGAATTTCTACTGACCATGAGTGTTTTACTTACGACGAAGCCGCTGAAAAACTTTCACTTGGAATGAAAGTTATTATTCGGGAAGGAAGCGCCGCTAAAAATTTCGAAGCTTTGATTGATTTATTGCCGGATAATTTCGAGAACATGATGTTTTGTTCCGATGATAAACATCCTGACGATTTGATTGTCGGACACATTAATCTGCTTTGCGCAAGAGCTGTTGCCAAAGGTTTTGACGTTTTCAAAATATTGCAAATGGCGTGTATCAATCCGGTGAAACATTATAAAATGAATATTGGTTTATTGCAAAAAAACGATGCTGCTGATTTTATTGTGGTAGAAGATTTAACCAATTTCAACGTGTTGCAAACCTATATCGATGGCGAACTCGTTGCCGAAAACGGGAAATCATTTGTAAAACACGTCGACTTTGAAAAACCTAATAATTTCAATACTTCTAAAAAACAGGTTATTGAATTTGATATTAGTAGTTCAGCTTCAAAAATCAGAGTTGTTGAAGCTTTGGAAGGGCAATTAATTACCAATGAAATTCACCACAAACCCAAAATAGAAAACAGAAAAATCGTTTCTGATATAGAAAATGACATTCTAAAAATGGCGGTTGTCAACCGCTACGAAAATGCTCCACCAGCAATTGCTTTTATCAAAAACTTTGGGCTTAAAAAAGGTGCGATTGCAAGTTCAGTGGCGCACGATTGTCATAATATTGTTGCCGTTGGAACTTCGGATGAAGAAATCTGCAAAGCTGTCAATATACTAATTGAAAATAATGGTGGCGTTTGTGCTGTGAATGGTGCTGAAACCAAATCGTTAGCACTTCCAGTAGCCGGAATCATGAGCGACAAAGACGGCTGGGAAACCGGAAAATTGTATCAGGAAATTGATGCGATGTCAAAACAATTGGGAAGCAATTTGAAAGCACCGTTTATGACTTTATCATTTATGGCGTTATTGGTAATTCCGGATTTGAAATTGTCCGATAAAGGTTTGTTTAGTGGGAATTCGTTCTCTTTTGTTGATTTGGAAGTGGAGTAATTTATTCCTCGTTTTTTTTCTTTTCTTTTTCAGAAATCTTCCCACCAACCACAGCTACAATTTCTCCTTTCGGTGGTTTTATTTCAAAATGTTTTAGGACTTCTGCGGCAGTTCCGCGGATGGTTTCTTCGTGTAGTTTTGATAATTCTCTTGAAACAGAAACTGGTCTGTCGGGGCCAAAATACTGCACAAATTCGGCTAAGGTTTTTACGAGTTTATGTGGCGAAACATAGAAAATCATCGTTCTGTTTTCTTCGGATAATGCCAAATATCGGGTTTGTCTTCCTTTCTTTTCGGGCAAAAATCCTTCGAAAACAAATCGGTCATTGGGCAAACCGCTATTCACCAAAGCCGGAACAAAAGCTGTTGCACCAGGCAGACAATCGACTTCAATATTATTTTCAACACAAGCTCGCGTTAACAAAAAACCGGGATCAGAAATGGCCGGAGTACCGGCATCAGAAATCAGCGCAATGTTTTCGCCAGCCTGCAATCGCTTAATCAAATTGGCAACGGTTTTGTGTTCGTTGTGCATATGATGGCTGTGCATGTGCGTCGAAATCTCAAAATGTTTCAGGAGTTTACCGCTGGTTCGTGTGTCTTCGGCCAAAATCAAATCGACTTCCTTCAAAACGCGAATCGCCCTGAAAGTCATGTCTTCAAGATTGCCAATTGGCGTTGGCACTATGTAAAGTTTGGCCATTTACTGGAATTTTTTCTCAACGATTTCCATGAATCGTTCGATATAATCTTCTTCGCCAACCCAATAGTTATAATCCGGAATCACCATTTCGTTGATGAAATTCTTGGCTTCTTCAAAAGTATCAAAAGTGTTTAACTGAGAAATCACACGATTAAAATCTTCGTTGCTATCGTTAAAAAGATGTTGCACAAAACCAATTCGGTCGTTCAATCCAATAGCGATTGATTTTGAAGTCATTTCATTGAAAGCTGCCGTTTTTGGTTCTTCCTTTACTTCTTGTTTTACCTCTTCTAGTGGCGTTTCTGATGGAAATAATGACACTTCATTTGGTTTCACAAAAACCGGATCAGCATAATTCCCGATAAGATCTTCAAGTTTTTCTTCCGGTTGCACTTCAGAAGCTACTTCTGCCGCAACTGGTTCCTCATCCTCTTCAGCTTCTAATTCAAAAATAGGTTTGAAAGCCGGTTCCACCGAAATTGCTTCAGGTTCATCTACTGCAACTTCTTCCAATACTTCCTCTTCTTCCAAAACTGCTTCAGGTTCTTCCGAAATAATTTGCTCCGCCAGTTCGCTTTCGCTCGTGTCTTCTTCTTCAGCTTCGGCTTCTGTGGCAACTTCTGCAATTGGTTCAATTACTTCATCTTTTGCTTCAGCAACTTGTTCAATTGGAGCTTGATTAGATAATTTTTCTTCTAAAACCTCTTCTGACACTTCAGATTTTACCGATTCGAAATTGTCCTGATAGAATTTTAAAACAGACAATGTTTCGTAAAGTTTTTGCGTTTCTTTATACAATTGATCAACTTCCGATTTGTTTTTTAGCTTTAAAATTCGGTGTGCAATGCTGATTAATTCGGCTTCTAATCTTTTTTTCATAAGTTTGAAAATATTATGGAATAAGGTCGTCTTTTTTAATATTTTTGTTTCTGTTACAAAGTAATAAAAACTATTCATTTTTAGCGCAAGAAAAATACAAAATGTTTCTCGAAAATACAGTAAATCATAAAGAACAATTTGGTTGGATTGAAGTCATCTGCGGTTCGATGTTTTCGGGTAAAACGGAAGAACTCATCCGAAGGTTGAAAAGAGCGCAATTCGCCAAACAAAAAGTGGAAATTTTCAAGCCGGCAATCGATACAAGATATGACGAAGAAATGGTAGTTTCTCATAACAAAAACGAAATCCGTTCTACACCGGTTCCTGCTGCAGCCAACATTAGAATACTGGCACAAGGTTGCGACGTAGTTGGTATTGATGAAGCGCAGTTTTTTGATGATGAAATTGTAGCCGTTTGTAATGACTTGGCCAATTCCGGAATCCGGGTAATTATAGCTGGATTGGATATGGATTTTAAAGGAAATCCTTTCGGACCAATGCCGGCATTAATGGCAACCGCAGAATATGTTACCAAAGTGCACGCGGTTTGTACCCGAACCGGAAATTTAGCGCACTACAGTTTTAGAAAGACCGACAGCGACAAATTGGTTTTATTGGGTGAAACCGAAGAATATGAGCCATTGAGTCGCGCCGCTTATTACAAGGCAATGCGCGAAAATATGGAAGTTAAAGATCCTGAACATTTATCAGACGACCCGAACGCCAGCGAATTGGCGAAGCAAAAATAAATCCAACTCTTGATACTAACCATCCGAAATATTGTTCCCATCATCAAAGCCAATTGGGTTGGTAATAATGATGTAGCAATTATTGACTATATTTCCATTGACAGTCGTTCGTTGCAAAACGACGAAAACACCTTATTCTTTGCCATTTCCGGACCAAATCACGATGGGCATTTATATATTGAAGAGCTGATTAAAAAAGGCGTTCAGCATTTTGTGGTTTCTCAGATTCCGGAAAATGTTGCCGGAAAAGCGAATTTTTTAGTCGTCGAAAATACCCTTGATGCCCTACAGAAATTTGCGGCCTTTTATCGCAGTCAGTTTGATTTTCCTGTTATAGGAATTACCGGAAGCAACGGAAAAACCATCATTAAAGAATGGCTGAACTTTCTTTTAAGCCCGGATTATAATATTATTCGAAGTCCAAAAAGTTATAACTCACAAGTTGGTGTGCCGCTTTCAATTTTAGGTATCAACGAAAAACACAATTTAGGAATATTTGAAGCCGGAATTTCCATGAGCCACGAAATGGAAAAACTCCAAAAAATAATTCAGCCAACAATTGGAATTTTATCCAACATTGGTTCGGCGCACGACGAAGGATTTTCGAGCGTTGCCGAAAAAATCAAAGAAAAATTAAAACTTTTTGTTTCGGTAAACGTTTTGATTCTGAATAAAAACAAAACCATCTGTGCTTTTGTTAATCCAAAAATAAAAATCTTCACTTGGTGTTCTGATGATAAAAGTGCTGATGTTTTTATCACGAAAAAAAACATAGGCGAACTAACCGAATTACAAGTTACTTACAGAGAAGATACGTTCCCAATTACGATTCCGTTTCAGGATCAGGCTTCGGTGGAAAATGCGATACATTGCATGATGGTGATGTTGTATTTTGGATACAATCACAACGTCATTCAAACTAGAATGGCACATCTATATCCTGTAGAAATGCGTTTAAAAGTGAAAAACGGAATTTATAATTGTACACTTATCGATGACAGTTACAGCTCCGATTTTCAATCGCTAAAAATTGCTTTGGACTTTTTAGAAAATCAGAAACAACACAAGAAGAAAACGATTATTCTTTCGGATATTTTTCAGAGCGGTTTGAGTAACGAAGAATTATACTCTCAGGTTTCGCAGTTGATTATTTCGAATAAAATTACCCGTGTGATTGGCATTGGAGAAACCATTTCGCAGTATAAAAACAAATTCATCAATTGTGTTACCTTTAAAAATGTAGCCGAATTCACGAATGCTTTTGACAACCTGAATTTTGAAAACGAAACCATATTAATCAAAGGCGCACGCGATTTTAATTTTGAAAAAATTGTGTCGATGCTCGAAGAAAAGACACATGAAACCGTTTTAGAAATTAACCTCAATGCGATTGGCCATAATCTGAGTTTTTTCAAATCGAAGTTAAAACCAAAAACCAAGATGATGGTAATGGTCAAAGCGTTTGGCTACGGAAATGGTGGCTTTGAAATTGCACAATTACTCGAACATCACAAAGTAGATTATCTCGGTGTGGCTTTCGCCGATGAAGGAATTTCGCTGAAAAATTCAGGAATCACAGTTCCGATTATGGTTTTAAATCCCGAAACGACAAGCTTTGCTGCCATTATTCAGCATCATTTAGAACCTGAAATTTATTCGATAAAAGGATTAAAAGCATTCTTAAAAATTGCGGAACAAAAGAAATTAAAGCATTTCCCAATTCATATTAAATTAGATACCGGAATGCATCGCCTTGGATTTGAAGAAGAAAATCTACAAGATTTAATCGAGATTCTAAAAGGAAACGAAACCGTACAAATTAAAAGTGTCTTATCGCACATGGCAACAAGTGACGATTTGAAACACGATGCGTTTTCTAAATCGCAGATTGTCTTATTTGAAAAATTGTCAACCCAACTGCAAACAGAGTTGAATATAAAACCTATTCGACATATTTTAAACACTTCAGGCATTACCAATTATCCCGAAGCGCAATACGATATGGTTCGCTTAGGCATTGGTTTGTACGGAATTTCAAATGATACCGAAGAACAAAAAGAACTCGAAAACGTCGGCACTTTAAAATCGGTTATTTCTCAAATCAGAACTATCGATGCGAATGAAAGTGTAGGCTACGGCCGAAGATTTATCGCCGAAAAAGAAACCAAAATCGCCACCATTCCAATTGGCTACGCTGATGGCATTCGCAGAAGTTGGGGTAATGGCGTTGGTTATGTTGTCATCAATAACAAACAAGCCAAAATTGTCGGCAGCGTTTGTATGGACATGCTGATGGTTGATGTAACCGACATTGATTGCAAGGAAGGCAACACCGTAATTATTTTTGGCGAAAATCCAACAGTCCATTTTATGGCTCAGCAACTCAATACCATTCCATACGAAATTCTAACCAGCATTTCTCAGCGAGTTAAACGCGTTTTTTTCAGAGAATAATTTCAAAGTTTTATTTTTTTGACTAACTTAGTTTTCTATTAACCAATAAACCAAAATAATTATGTTAAAGGAATTTAAGAGTTTTATTATGACAGGTAATGTGATTGAATTCGCAGTTGCCGTAATCATGGCTGGCGCCGTTGGTGCCGTAGTAAACGGATTCGTTGCCGATATAGCAATGCCTCTAGTTGGAATGCTAACCGGAGGAATGGATTTTTCAGCACTAAAATATGTCTTATCACCAGAAGTTAAAGACGCAGCCGGTGCTATAACTTCTCCTGAAAACGCAGTTAGATATGGCGCTTGGATTAATTCAATAATCAGTTTAGTTGTAATTGGTTTTGTAATGTTTATGATTATAAAAGCATACAACAAAACCAAAAAACCAGCAGAAGCTCCAGCTCCGGCCGGACCAACTCAAGAAGAATTACTTACTCAAATCAGAGATTTATTAAAAAAATAATACCGCTACATTATATATTCTAATTTAACCCTGAACTTGTTTCAGGGTCTTTTTTTTTATTTCAGGAGCACAGCATTCCGCTTATCAGGACGCTCACTCCCGCTATCCGATACAATCTTTTTTTAAACTGCCACGGGTTTAAACCCGTGCAGTTTAAAAAAAGGATTTCCACTACTATCGGGGCTAATTACAACGTTAGCTGTATTTTACTGTCTTTTTTCTTTCTTCTATATTCTATTTTCTTTTTTTTCTACATACTTTTGCACTTTCAAAACTTAACCCTTTAAAATTAAAAATATGAAAGTTGCTGTTGTAGGCGCAACCGGAATGGTTGGCGAAGTTATGCTTCAAGTATTAGCGGAAAGAAATTTTCCTGTAACCGAATTAATTCCTGTAGCTTCCGAGAAATCGGTTGGTAAGGAAATCGAATTTAAGGGTAAGAAGTATAAAGTAGTTGGCTTACAAACGGCAGTAGATATGAAAGCAGATATCGCTTTGTTTTCGGCTGGTGGCGAAACATCTTTAGCCTGGGCACCAAAATTTGCCGAAGCAGGAACAACAGTTATCGATAATTCTTCTGCATGGAGAATGGATCCAACCAAAAAATTAGTAGTTCCGGAAATTAACGCATCTGAATTGACAAAAGAAGATAAAATCATCGCTAACCCAAACTGTTCGACTATTCAAATGGTTATGGTTTTAGCGCCATTGCACAAAAAATACAACATCAAACGTGTGATTGTTTCTACATACCAATCTATCACAGGAACCGGAGTGAAAGCAGTAAGACAATTAGAAAATGAATACGCAGGTGTTCAAGGTGAAATGGCATATAAATACCAAATTCACAGAAACGCAATTCCACAATGTGATAGTTTTGAAGATAACGGTTACACCAAAGAAGAAATGAAATTGGTTCGTGAAACTCAAAAAATCATTGGAGACAAATCGATTGCTGTTACCGCAACTGCGATTAGAATTCCGGTTGTTGGCGGTCATAGCGAAGCCGTGAATGTAGAGTTTTCAAATGATTTTGATGTGAATGAGGTACGCAACATTTTACATCATACGGATGGCGTTGTTGTTCAAGATAACAATGATACTTACACTTATCCAATGCCTTTGTACGCTCAAGGAAAAGATGAAGTTTTCGTTGGTAGAATTCGTCGTGATGAGAGTCAGCCAAACTCTTTGAACATGTGGATTGTTTCCGATAATTTGAGAAAAGGTGCTGCTACAAATACAATTCAGATTGCTGAATATTTAGTAGCGAATAAATTAGTATAATAGACTTCCACCTGATCGGGGAAGTGACAGAAATAGGCAACCGTCCGGTTTTACAAATCATAAAATTTGTTAAAATCAGACGGTTTTTCTTTGAGCATGACTTACATTTGCACTTGATGAAAAAAAGATTTCTCATAGTAAATTCAATCATGGGATTGTTAGTGTTGCTGGCAATACTTTTTCAGTCTTTTGATGCTATTGGTCACTTAGAAAAACAATTTTCAGAAAAACACTGCTACCACAATTACCATCATCACAAAACCGAAATCACTCACGCACACGAAGGATTTGATCATTGTTTTACTTGTGAATTTACGTTTAGCAACTTTATTTCGCCATCTAAACTAACTTTTACTTCTCAAAAAGTTGAAGTTATTACCAAATATTCCTCTTATTATTCCAAAGAAATAACTCAGTTTTTCCGAGGAAGTCTTTTTGCGCTTCGGGCACCACCAAGTTTTATTGTTTAATCTGAATTCATTTCAGATTCCTTGAATTATCAGACCGAAATAGTATCGGTCAATCATTTATTTATCAATAAAATTAATCATGAAATCAATCTATATTGCCCTATTGATGGGCTTTTCGTTAGTTGCTACCGCGCAAAATAAAATCGTTGGAACTGTTTCCGACAAAGACAACAAACCATTACCGAATGTTATCATTTCCATTCCTGAAATCCATAAAGAAACCATTTCAGATGCTGATGGAAAGTATACTTTAAATAATTTACCAAACGGAACATTCAAACTTTCTTTTTCATTTATTGGATATGCTACAAAACTAATTGCTGTAACTATTTCCGAAAAAGAAACTATTCAAAACACAACACTCGAAGACAATGCAATTCACATGGATGAAGTCATTGTTTCAACTGCTTTCAACAAACTGCAATCGCAAAACGTGATGAAAGTCGAGCACGAAAGCCTAAAATCTTTACAACAAAAAGGAGCCACAACGCTTGTTGAAGGATTAGCAAAAATTCCCGGAGTTTCACAGGTTTCAACCGGAACTTCGATTGGAAAACCTGTTATTCGTGGGTTGAGTGGTAATCGGGTTTTGGTCTATTCACAAGGCGTTCGGTTGGAAAATCAACAGTTTGGAGAAGAACACGGTTTGGGTTTAAACGATGCCGGGGTCGAAAGTGTTGAAGTTATCAAAGGTCCGGCTTCGCTGCTTTATGGTTCTGATGCATTGGGTGGCGTTTTATATTTCAATCCTGAAAAATTTGCCAATCCAAAAGAATTCAAAGCCGATTTTAGTCAACGTGTTTTTTCAAATACTTTAGGAAGCAACACTTCTTTAGGATTAAAAACTTCAACCGAAAACTGGAAATTTTTAGCGCGTGGAAGTTTCAACACACATGCTGATTATCAGATTGCTTCGCCAATTCGGACTTCGCCCTCGGGTCCAAATAGTGACAGAGTTACAAATACACGTTACAATGAAACCGATTTAAAAACCGGAATTGGTTACAGTAATTCGAGCTTTTCCAGTGTGCTTCGATACAATTTTAATCGATTAGATTTAGGAATTCCGGAAGAAGGAATAAGTGAACAATCTACCAGTCATTCTACTATTTATCCTAAGCAAGCGGTTGACAATCATATTTTGAGTCTGCATAATAATTTCTATTTCAAGAACTCGAAACTTGATGCTGATTTTGGATATATTTTCAATGACCGAAGCGAATTTGAAGACAGTAATGTAGCTTCATTACACATGAAACTGCGAACATTCAATTACGATTTGAAATATTATTTGCCAAAATTAGGCAAAGTGGAAACTATTGTTGGAGTTCAGGGAATGCATCAAACCAACACCAATTCGGGAGAAGAATTATTGATTCCGGATGCTTCAACCAATGATTTTGGAATCTTTGGAACAGCTAATTACGAATTTGGCAAAAATGTGCTACAAGCCGGATTGCGTTTTGACAACCGAAAAGTAAGCAGCGAAACCAACGGAATTGTTGGACAGGAAGGTTATTTTGAAGCTGTAGACAAAAGTTTTGACAGTTTCAATGCTTCACTTGGTTACAAAACCCATTTGGCTAATAATTTTACTTTGCGCCTGAATGTTGCTTCTGGATTTCGAGCACCTAACTTGGCTGAATTGACTTCGAATGGTGTACATGAAGGCAGCAATCGCTATGAAATTGGGAATTCATCACTTGACAATGAGCAAAATCTGCAAACCGATTTGAATTTGGAATATAAAAGTTCACACTTTGAACTCTTTGCTAATGGTTTTTATAATCATATTAATAATTACATTTTTATTTCGCCAAACGGAAATGTCATTGACGGCAACAATGTTTATGATTATGTTCAGGCGAATGCCAAATTATATGGTGGAGAAACTGGAATTCACTTCCATCCACATCCTTTAGATTGGCTGCATTTTACGAGTAGTTTTGAAACGGTTATTGGCAAAAAAGATGATGGAAGTAATTTACCGTTAATTCCGGCCAACAAATGGAACAATACTTTTAAAGGAGAATTTGAATTAAAAAACTGGTGGAAAGAAGGCTTTGCAACGCTTAATATTGAAAGCACTTTTGCACAAAATAACAACAGCGAATTTGAAACAAAAACTAAAGATTACACTTTGATAAATTTAGGTTTAGGCGGAAAAATTACTATCTATAAAACTACTTTCAACTTCAATTTAAATGCTAATAATTTATTTGACAGAACCTATATTTCGCATTTGTCAAGATTAAAGACTGATGGAATTCCAAATATTGGTCGAAACATAATCCTTGGAATTAATTTTATGATTTAAAGAGTATAATGAATAATAACAATGTGTTAATAATTAGATTTTTAGTGCGCTAAATGTTTAAATTTTTAATGTTAAATTTACATTATTACTAATCTAAATACCATCATTTTATGAATTCAATGTTTACTAAAATTGTTAGAATTACTTTAGGTTTGGCACTTGTAGTTTTTGGTGCAAATATGATACATCCTTTTCTTCCTATGGATCAACCGGACACTAACACAGCCGCTGGGCAATTCATAAATTCACTTGGCGCAACAGGTTATATTTTTCCTGTGGTAGGTTTTTTAGAAGTGATTATTGGAGCTATGTTATTACTGAAAAAATGGGTGGCTTTTGCACTAATATTGTTAGCCCCGATATCGATTAATATTTTGTTATTTCATTTGTTTTTGGATATACCGGGAATATCGGTTGCTGTTTTGGTTGTTGTTTTCAATGCCGTTTTAATATTCAAACATTGGCAACAATACAGACCTCTATTTTACTAAAAATGTTTTGACATAAAAACGTCCCGAAGAATCGGGACGTTTTTATTTAATAATCAATCTTTCCAATGTGTCGCATCACTCTCATGATTTTATCTTTTCGTCTCTCTATGTAGGAAGAAGAGTTTGTTGCTTTGTACTTTCTGGGATTGGGTAAAATTGCCGCAATTCCCGCCGCTTCTCTCCGCGTTAAATCTGCTGCCGGTTTTCTATACCAATGTTTTGCCGCTTCTTGCGCGCCATAAACACCATTACCCATTTCAATACTATTAAGGTAAACTTCCATAATGCGTTCTTTTCCCCAGATTAATTCAATCAGAACGGTGAAATAAGCTTCGAGTCCTTTTCGCACATAACTTCGGCCTTGCCACAGAAAAACATTTTTGGCGGTTTGTTGCGATATGGTACTTCCGCCTTTTAGCTTTCTTCCTTTACTATTATTTTTAAAAGCCTTCTGCATCGCTTTAAAATCGAAACCGCTGTGCTTTAAAAAATTCCCGTCCTCGCTGGCAATTACGGCTTTTTGAAGATTGGGGGAAATCTGTTCCAGCGGAACCCATTTATGACTGTAAATAGCATCATTCCCATCTAACTTAAATTCAATAATTCTGGTAACCATCAAAGGTGTAAACGGAATTGGAACCCATTTAAATAGTATGACCGATAAAATGGAAAGTCCAAAAAACCAAAGCATCGCTTTCCAAATCCAACGAAAAATTTTTCTTATCATGTTTTATTTTACTAAATCCGCTAACTCCTGTCCTATTAAACTTCCAATAGCAACTCCCATTCCGCCTAATCTTACGCCGCAATAAACATGTTCCGATACTTGTTCGACAATTGGTTTTTTGGTCGAACCTAATCCCATGATGCCGCTCCAGCGATGCGCAATTTTATAATCGGTGTTTGGTAAAATTACTTCTTTTAATAATTCCTCCAAACGATTTTGAATTAATTCTGTCTGACCAAGTTCTGTAGTAGTTTCTGTTTCAAATGCTAAATTTCTTCCTCCGCCAAGCAAAATTCTATTGTCAATATTTCGGAAATAATAATAGCCTTTGTCTAAATGAAACGTTCCTTTAATATCC
Source organism: Flavobacterium anseongense (assembly GCF_021608185.1). GTDB lineage: Bacteria > Bacteroidota > Bacteroidia > Flavobacteriales > Flavobacteriaceae > Flavobacterium > Flavobacterium anseongense. The sequence goes on from NZ_JAKIHN010000001.1 coordinate 588,411, forward strand.
AGATTTGGAATTGGCTCTGTAATCAAAACCTGTGCTCTTGCAGGTTTCACCTGATTGTTGGTTAATTTTGCTGCAAAACCATTGGTGGCAAATAATAGCTTTTTTGTAGAAAAACTGAAATCTCCCAAGACAACTTCAACTTCATTATTGTTTTCCTGATAAGAAGTAACTTCAACCTGGTTGAGGATTAAAATATTATTCGCAATTGCCTTTTGTAATAAGGCATTCATCATTTTTCCGGTATCGATTTGGGCTTCGAACGGATTAAAAACTACGTATTCCTTTATGGATTTAAAAGCAAAACGATCCACTTCTTTGGCAAAAACATCATTTTTGAAAAGTGGTTTTAATAAGTCGTTGATGAATGGTAATTTTTGTAGACATTCTGAATATGTACTTTCATCATCTTTCAGAAATAATTCATAGCCACCATAAGGTTTGAAATCTATAGTTTCGTCACCTAAATTTTTACGCAACAATTGCAATCCGTTCCATCGCTTTGAAATAAGTTGAATAACTTCTTCTTCGCTATGCGATTTCAAATCATCAATAATTTCCGATAGACTACCAAAACAGGCAAAACCTGCGTTTTTTGTACTTGCTCCTTGAGGTAAGATTCCTTTTTCTAAAATCAATATTTTACTTTCAGGAAAACTTTCACGCAATGCCAAAGCGCAATGTAAACCTACGATTCCGCTACCAACAATGGTAAAATCTATATTTGTAAACCAGTTTTTGAGTTCCCAATAACTAAGATTCATTCTTTATTTTTTTCTAAAATTAATTTTTTTGAATAAACCTCTGAGCAAAACATTAAGAAAATTATCATTTATATACGAATTGTTTTTATTTTTTGGTTATCTGACAATAATAAAGGGTGTAGTTTGTCGATTTGTTAATAGATTTATTAATTATAACATCGATTTCTTAAAAATAATTTTATTTTTGCGACACTATATTTAATCAAACCAAATTGAATTATGAAATTTAAATTACTCATTGCTACATTATTGGCAATTACCACTGTGTCTTTTTCTCAAAATATAAGTACAGTTTGGAATTCAACTACTAAGAAAACCGACATGGTTGCGCTCGATTCGAGAATGCGCCTTCCGGAAAACAAACTTTTCAACTTGAATCTATTAAGTCTGAAAACGGGTTTGAACAATGCGCCTGCAAGAATGGCGAATGTCAAACAATCGAATACTGTATTATCTATTCCTAATGCTGATGGTATTTTAGAAAGATATCGTGTTTACGAAAATCCTAATATGGATCCGGCATTAGCTGCGAGATATCCTGAAATTAAATCCTATATTGGAATTGGAATTGATAATCCTGCAGCAACCGCACATTTTAGCGTTTCGCCATTAGGATTCAAATCAATGGTGCTCTCTCCTGATAAATCTGCTGTATTTATTGAGCCTATATCAGCTGATTTAGGAACCTATACCGTTTATAGAAAATCAGATAGAGCACAATCACTTACTCCTTTCGAGTGTAGTGTAATTGACGAGGTTGCTCCACGAATGGATGCAACCGCACAAAGACCAAACGCAGATGACTCTGTATTAAGAACATTCCGTCTGGCAATGTCTTGTACAGGAGAATACACTGCCTATTTTGGTGGTACAAAAGCTTTAGCTTTAGCAGCAATAAACAACTCAATCACCAGATGTAATGGTGTTTTTGAAAAAGATTTTGGTGCTCGTTTGATTATAATTGCCAATACTGACTTGGTTATTTACACTAGTGCATCAACAGATCCATATTCTGCTGCTTCAAGTATGTCACAATGGAATTCTCAATTGCAGTCAACATTAACATCTGTAATTGGCGATGCTAATTATGATATCGGTCACTTATTTGGTGCTACCGGAGGTGGTGGAAATGCAGGTTGCATAGGGTGTATTTGTTCTAGTGGAAAAGGTAGTGGTATCACTTCTCCAGCTGATGGAATTCCGTCCGGAGATAATTTTGATATTGATTATGTTGCTCACGAAATCGGACACCAAATGGGTGCAAATCACACTTGGACACATGGTGGAAACGAAGGAACCGGAGTTCAAATGGAACCGGGTTCAGGTTCAACAATTATGGGTTATGCCGGTATAACTTCTCTTGATGTTCAACCGCATTCTGATGCTTACTTTCATGCCATAAGTATCCAACAGGTAACTAATAATATTAAAGCAAAAACCTGTTCAGTTAATATCGCTACCGGAAATTCAGTCCCAACTGCAAGTGCAGGATTAGATTATACAATTCCAAAAAGCACTCCGTTTATGTTAACCGCTACTGCTACAGACGCTAATGGAGATGCACTTACCTATAACTGGGAAGAAATGGATGCTCAGACTACAACAGCAGTTCCAAGTGCTACTAAAACTACCGGAGTAAATTTCAGATCTTATAATTCATCTACTTCTCCAACAAGATATTTCCCAAGAATGGCTTCTGTTTTAACCGGAGCAACAACGACTGCGGGAAGTGAACTTACTGTGGAAGCATTATCTTCTGTGGCAAGAACATTAAACTTCAGAGTAACTGTTCGTGATAATAGAGCTGGTGGACCAGCAAATAATAGTGATGACATGATTGTTACGGTAAACGCTACTGCTGGACCATTTACTGTGAGTTCTCCAAACACTGCTGTTTCTTACGTTGGAGGAAGCACTCAAACCGTAACTTGGAATGTTGCCGGAACAACAGCAAATAATGTAAACTGTGCCAATGTTGATATTTTAATCTCAACTAATGCCGGAACTTCTTGGACAACTTTATTAGCGGCTACGCCAAATGATGGTTCAGAAGCAGTTGTAATTCCTAACACAGCAGGAACAACCAACAGAATCATGGTAAAAGGAACAAATCATATTTTCTTTGATGTATCCAATACTAATTTTACTATTACTGCAGGTTCTACAGATACTGTTGCGCCAACAGCACCAACATTATCAGCTTCAGGAACAACTCAAACTACAACAAATTTATCGTGGTCAGGTGCTACAGATAATGTTGCTGTAACGGGATATGATGTGTATAAAGATGGCGTTCTATTAGGTTCAACCGCTGCTACATCTTATGCAGTTTCCGGCTTATCAGCTTCTACAACTTATGCTTTCACTGTAAAAGCTAAAGATGCTGCAGGAAATGTTTCTGCTGCCAGCAATACTGCAAGTGTAACAACTTTGGATCCGGTTCCGGACACTACAGCTCCAACGGCTCCAACATTATCAGCTTCAGGAACAACTTTGACATCAACCAATTTATCTTGGTCAGGTGCTACTGACAATGTTGCCGTGACTGGATATGATGTATATAAAGACGGTGTGTTTTTAGCTTCGACTGCGTCTACAACTTATGCCGCAACTGGTTTGTCATCATCGACTTCTTATGCATTTTATGTTCAGGCTAAAGATGCTGCAGGAAATGTTTCTGTCGCTAGTAACACTGTTAACGTAACTACATTAACACCGGATACTACTGCTCCAGCTGCTCCAGCATTAACAGCTTCCGGAACTACAACTACAACAACAAATTTATCTTGGTCGGGTGCCACTGATAACGTTGCCGTTACAGGTTATAATGTTTATAAAGGCGGTGTGTTTTTAGCATCAACAACTTCGGCTACAACTTATACTGTGACTGGCTTGACTGCTTCAACGTCATACACATTTACTGTTAGAGCTAAAGACGCTGCCGGAAATATTTCTACTGACAGTAATGTTGCAAGCGTTACAACTCTGGCTAATTCAGTAACTTATTGTGCTTCACAAGGAAACAGTACTGCTGATGAATACATCAACAGAGTTCAACTTGGCACTATAAATAATTTATCAGGGAATAATAGCGGTTATGGTAATTTCACTTCGCTTTCAACTAACTTAACACGTGGAACAAGTAATTCTATAACTATAACTCCGGCCTGGACATCAACTGTTTACAGCGAAGCCTACAGAGTTTGGATAGATTTTAACCAAGATGGTGATTTTGCCGATTCCGGCGAACAAGTAGTTAACAGAACAAAAACCAAAACAACTCCTATCACTAACAGCTTTACTGTTCCTGCAACTGCATTACTTGGTTCAACTAGAATGCGTGTTTCTATGAAATACAATGCGTCTCCGTCATATTGTGAAACATTCTCTTATGGAGAAGTGGAAGATTATACCGTAAACATTACTTCATCTGCAAGAATTGATGAAGTGGTTAGTGCTCCTAGAATCTCTTTCAACTTGTATCCAAATCCTGTAAAAGGTGATATTTTAAATATTACTAATCTTGAATCTCCATCAACTTATAGAATTTTCAATATGATGGGACAAGAATTAGGAAGTGGTAAAATTGAAAACGAAAGTATTTATGTTGGTTCATTAAAAACAGGAACTTTCTTAATTGAAGTTTCTAATGGAACTTCAACAGCAACAAAACGTTTTATTAAAGAATAATTTTTCTAAAAAAAATAGAAAGCCATACTGAAAAGTGTGGCTTTTTTTATGGATTAATTTTGCTACTTTTGGCGCTTTAAAATATCATAATAAAACAATGAAGAGAATACTTTTTTTAACCATTATCACAATGAGTTTAACAACATCAGCGCAACAAGTTTTATCTCCTGAAACTTTATGGAAACTTGGCAGAGTTTCCGCTCTTGGAATTTCTAAAGACGGAAAGTCAATTGTTTATAAAGTCTCAACTCCTGCTGTAGATGAAAACAAATTTAATTCTAAGTTCTATACTATACCTGTTATTGGTGGTAAAGCTGTAGAAGTTCAAGAAGCTGAAACTAAAAATTTAATTGCAGACAAAAATATTTCTCCTGACGGAAAGTACATTTTATCATCTCAAGAAGTTAAAACCGAAAATGTTTTAGGCAAAGATTTCTATCCTGAATTAGACAAATCTGAAGCACAAATTTATGATGGATTAGATTATCGTCATTGGGATACTTGGAATAACGGGACGCACAATCATGTTTTTTATGGTTTAAACAATGGAAGTGATTCAACTCCGTTTGACATCATGAAAGATGAACCATACGATTCGCCACAAAAACCTTCAGGTGGAGATGAAGATTATATTTGGTCACCAAATGGCAAGAGCATTATTTATGTTTCCAAAAAGAAATTTGGAACAGCTTACGCAATATCAACCAATACTGATTTGTATGAATATGACATCGAAACAAAAACCACAAAAAACTTAACTGAAAACAACCTCGGTTATGATACTTACCCGGCTTTTTCTCCAAATGGTGATTTGACTTGGTTGCAAATGAAACGTGATGGTTACGAAGCGGATAAAAACGATATTATAGTTAGTTTCAAAGGAATGAATATGAATCTGACTGCTAATTGGGACGGATCTGTGGAGAGTTTTAAGTGGAGTGTTGATGGAAAAAAAGTCTATTTCACGGCAGCTGTTGATGGCACATTGCAATTATTTGAAGTTAATTTTCCTGGTTTAACCAAAATTGCTGTGATGGTAAAACAAGTTACTTCGGGCGATTTTGATGTTCATGATATCGTAGGTTTTTCAGGCGATAATGTAATCGTTTCCAGAACGGATATGAATCACGCTGTGGAAATCTATTCCTATAACCTTAAGAAAAAAACATTTACACAACTAACAAAAGTCAATGACGAAACCTATTCTAGATTGGCTTTGCCAAAATTCGAGCGAAGATATGTAACTACAACCGATGGCAAAAAAATGTTGGTTTGGGTAATTCTTCCTCCAAATTTTGATAAAACTAAAAAATATCCAACACTACTTTATTGTCAAGGTGGACCACAATCTCCATTAACACAATTCTATTCTTTCCGTTGGAATTTTTCTTTGATGGCTTCACAAGGTTATGTTGTAGTAGCACCAAACAGAAGAGGAATGTATGGTCACGGACAAGCCTGGAACGAACAAATCTCTAAAGATTGGGGCGGACAGGTAATGGACGATTATCTTTCAGCAATTGACGATGTGTCTAAAGAAAGTTATGTTGACAAAGCGCGTTTGGGTTGTGTTGGTGCTAGTTATGGTGGTTATTCTGCTTACTATTTAGCCGGAATTCACAACAATCGTTTTAAAACTTTTATCGCTCATGATGGCGTTTTTAATACGCAAAGTATGTTTGGCACAACCGAAGAAGTATTCTTCAACAACTGGGATTTTGGCGGACCCTATTGGGACAAGAACAATAAAGTTGCTCAAAAGGCGTACAACGAATTCAATCCGATAAACTTTGTAGATAAATGGAACACGCCAATTCTTATTATTCAAGGCGGAAAAGATTATCGTGTGCCAATTGGACAAGCACAAGAGGCATTTCAGGCTGCACAACTTCGTGGTATAAAAAGTCGTTTGCTTTATTTGCCGGAAGAAAACCATTGGGTTTTAAAACCGCAAAACGGAATGGTTTGGCAACGTGAATTCTTCAAATGGTTAAAGGAAACATTACCCGTTGATTCAAAAACAAAAAACCCAACTTAAAAGTTGGGTTTTTTTATTTATTCAGGATCGTTCATTTTAAAACTTTCCATAAACTTGGTCGTATAATTTCCGGCAACATAATCCGGTTCGTCCATCAATTGTCTGTGGAATGGAATGGTTGTTTTGATTCCTTCGATGTAAAACTCATCCAAAGCTCGTTTCATTTTGTTAATAGCTTCTTCTCTGGTTTGAGCTGTTGTAATCAACTTGGCAATCATCGAATCATAGTTTGGCGGAATGGTATAACCTGCGTAAACGTGCGTATCTAAACGTACTCCGTGACCACCTGGCGCATGCAAAACCGTGATTTTCCCCGGTGAAGGTCTGAAGTCATTATAAGGATCTTCAGCATTGATACGACATTCGATTGAATGCAATTGAGGTAAATAATTTTTACCTGAAATTGGCACACCGGCAGCTACTAATATCTGCTCACGAATCAAATCGTAATCAATAACCTGTTCCGTAATTGGATGCTCTACCTGGATACGTGTGTTCATTTCCATAAAATAGAAATTTCTGTGCTTGTCTACAAGGAATTCAACCGTTCCTGCTCCTTCATATTTGATAAATTCTGCAGCTTTCACAGCAGCTTCACCCATTTTGTCACGCAATTCATCGGTCATAAATGGTGACGGAGTTTCCTCTGTCAATTTTTGGTGACGACGTTGTACCGAACAATCTCTTTCGGATAAGTGACATGCCTTTCCGTATGAATCTCCAACAACCTGAATTTCTATATGGCGTGGTTCTTCTATCAGTTTCTCCATGTACATTCCGTCATTTCCAAAAGCTGCGGCTGATTCCTGTCGGGCACCTTCCCAAGCTTTTAAAAGTTCTTCTTCTTTCCAAACGGCACGCATTCCTTTTCCACCACCACCGGCTGTTGCTTTAAGCATTACAGGATAGCCCATTTCTTTGGCTAATTTTTGAGTCTGCTCAAAAGATTCTAATAAACCGTCAGAACCGGGAACACAAGGAACTCCGGCTGCTTTCATAGTAGCTTTTGCTGAAGCTTTGTCTCCCATTTTGTCAATCATTTCGGGCGAAGCACCGATGAATTTGATTCCGTGTTCCTGACAAATTTTAGAAAACTTAGCATTTTCTGAAAGGAAACCATATCCTGGGTGAATTGCATCTGCGTTTGTAATTTCGGCAGCGGCAATAATATTAGACATTTTTAAATAGGACAAATTACTTGGCGGAGGACCAATACAAACGGCTTCATCTGCAAATTTTACGTGCAGACTTTCCGCATCGGCAGTAGAATATACTGCTACCGTTTTAATGCCCATTTCACGACAGGTTCTAATTACACGAAGTGCAATTTCTCCTCTATTGGCAATTAATATTTTTTTAAACATCTTTTTAAATTTTAAAATTACAAATTCCAAATCCCAAAATCCAATATTGGAATTTGTATTTTGATTGTTTGGAATTTCAAAATATTATGATGGATCAACTAAGAATAATGGTTGGTCAAACTCAACCGGTGACATATCATCAACCAAAATTTTAACGATTTTTCCTGAAACCTCAGCTTCGATTTCGTTAAATAATTTCATTGCTTCTACTACACATAGCACATCTCCTTTCCCAACTGAACTTCCAACTTCAACAAAGACTGGTTTGTCTGGTGATGGTTTGCGGTAGAACGTTCCAATCATTGGTGATTTTATAGTAATATATTTTGAGTTGTCTTCAGCGGCAGCGGCTGGTGCAGCTGGTGCAGCAGCAACCGGTGCAGGAGCAGCTGGAGCGGCTACAGCTTGTTGTATCGGTGCTTGTTGCACATAAGTGATATCTGGTGAGTTTCCTTCTAATGTAGTTCTAATAGTAATTTTTACTTCTCCTGTTTCCAGCTTTACTTCTGCAACTCCAGAATTGGATACAAATTTGATTAGGTTTTGAATTTCTTTTAAATCCATAATTAGTTGTTTTTAGAATTAGTTTAGTTTATTGTTTTTTTCGCTGCGCTCCAAACAGTTCGGCTGCGCCTCGAGTGTTAGTATGCCCATTTCAAGTAGATAGAACCCCAAGTGAATCCACCACCAAATGCTGCAAAAATTAAATTATCTCCTTTTTTAAATTTATCTTCGAAATCACTCAATAGCAATGGTAAAGTTGCTGAAGTTGTATTTCCGTAACGGTGAATATTTACCAATACTTTTTCTTCATCAACACCCATTCTGTTAGCAGTGGCATCAATGATTCTTTTGTTTGCCTGGTGCGCAATTAACCAATTCACATCGTCTTTGGTTAAATTATTACGTTCCATTATTTTCTCACTTACATCTGCCATTCCTGATACAGCATATTTGAAAACTGTTTTACCATCCTGAAAAACAAAATGCTGGCCATTTTCAACCGTTTCTTTTGATGTAGGAAGAATAGAACCACCAGCATCAATTTTTAGATATTCTCTACCAATACCGTCGCTTTTCAAAAACTCATCCTGCAGACCAAGACCTTCATAATTTGGTTCAAATAAAACCGCTCCTGCACCATCTCCAAAGATAATACAAGTAGCTCTATCAGTATAGTCAATAATCGAAGACATTTTATCGGCACCAATCAAAAGTACTTTTTTGTATCTGCCTGACTCAATATAAGCTGCGGCATTTGACATTCCGTATAAAAAACTTGAACAGGCAGCTTGTAGGTCGTAAGCAAAAGCATTTACAGCTCCGATTTGTGTTGCAACATAAACTCCGGTAGCAGCTACCGGCATATCTGGTGTAGCTGTTGCCATTATAACCAAATCTATTTCTTCGGGGTTAATTTTAGATTTAGCAATTAAATCTTGTGCTGCTTTTATAGCCATGAAAGAAGTTCCTTTTCCTTTTTCTTTTAAAAGTCTTCTTTCTTTAATTCCTGTTCGGGTAGTAATCCATTCATCATTGGTTTCTACCATTGATTCCAGTACTTGATTTGAGAGTACAAATTCTGGGACATATGCTCCAACTGCGGTTATTGCGGCTGTAATTTTATTCATAAATTGGATATTTTTCTTTCCGCTTTTTAAAAATGAAAAGTTGTTGAAATTACAAAAAAAAATTATACCTAAGGTATTTTAGGATGGGATATTTATTAATTTTCTTTAAAACAAAAAACTCCCACAAAGTGAGAGTTAGTTTTGTAAAAAACTTTACTTAGGCAACAGCTACTGATTTATCAATAACTACTTGTCCTCTGTAATACATTTTACCTTCATGCCAATAAGCTCTGTGGTATAAATGTGCTTCTCCAGTTATTGGGCAAGTCGCGATTTGAGCAACAGTTGCTTTATAATGTGTTCTTCTTTTGTCTCTTCTCGTTTTCGAAACTTTTCTTTTAGGATGTGCCATTTTACTATATTATTTATCCGTTAATAGTTGTTTTAATTTGTCCCAACGCGGGTCAATTTCTTCTTCTTTTTTTATTACTTCTTCGTCTTTAACCTGCAACTCATTTAATTTTTTCAATGCCTCAGTTTGCAGAGTTCCATCTTTAACTCCGGGATGAACTCTTTTTGGCGGAATAGAAAGTACAATCATTTCATAAATGTATTGTGCCAAATCTATTTGATGTTCACCATGTGGCAGAATTAACAATTCTTCATTATCATTGTTGAATTCATCACCAAACTGAACTACCAGATTAATTTTCCCTTTTATAGGTAAATCAAATTGTTCACCTGTCAAATCACAAGGAACATTAACGGTTCCTTTGTGAGCAAAACTGACTTCGAGCATTGTTGCTTTTTTTTCTAAAACAACATTTACCTTTACAGTGCAGCTTTCAAATTCATCAAAACTAAATTGATCAAAGAACTTTTTCTCTACAATATACTCAAAGTGATGCTTACCTATTTTTAACCCTATGAAAGGGATTAAATATTCATTCGTACTTTTCATCTAAACAACAATTTGAGCCCAAAGTTTCGGAGCGCAAAGATATAAAATTATTGCAAATCCAATACGCTTATAAACATTTTTTTGTTTATAACTGCTTTTCCTTTGTTTTCATAGGATTTTTACTCATTTCCAAGTATTGATTTCTCGAATTATAGATATCAATAGCTGTATAAACTGCCTCTTTGAATGAATTATAATCGGCAATTCCTTTTCCGGCAATTTCATAAGCGGTTCCATGATCAGGAGAAGTTCTGATTTTATTCAAGCCTGCTGTATAATTTACTCCGCCTCCAAATGACAATGTCTTGAATGGAATTAATCCTTGGTCGTGATAGGTTGCAATAACAGCATCATATTTTTTATATTGGCTACTGCCAAAAAAACCATCTGCTGCAAAAGGACCAAAAACCAAGGTTCCTTTTTCAAATAATTTTTTTATGACCGGTTTTACTATTTCATCATCTTCTTTTCCGATTACACCATTGTCGCCGGCGTGAGGATTCAATGCCAAAACAGCTATTTTTGGTTTGTTGATTCCGAAATCCTGTACCAAAGTCTGTTTTATAGTTTCAATTTTTTGAACTATTAGCTTTTCTGTTAAATGTTTTGCCACCTCATTTACAGGAATGTGGTCGGTTAATAAACCAACTCTTAAATTATCCTGAACCATCAGCATTAATGCATTTCCTTCTAACTCTTTATCTAAATAATCGGTATGTCCCGGAAATTTAAATTCTTCCGATTGGATGTTGTATTTATTAATTGGCGCCGTAACCAGGACGTCTATTTGATTTTCTTTCAAAGCTTTTGTTGCGGCAACAAATGATTTAATAGCATATTTGCCGACAGCCGGATCGTTTGTTCCAAAATTTAAATCGACACTTTCACGCCAGACATTAAGAACATTAACTTTTCCCAAAACAATCTGATCTATTTGATCAATCCCGTGAAGTGGTGTTTCTAATTCTAATACTTTTTTAATAAAAGACATCACTTTTACGTTCGCAAAAATTACAGGTGTACAAAGTTCTAACATTCTTGAGTCGTCAAAAGTCTTAAGAACTACTTCGCTTCCAATACCGTTTAAATCTCCTATTGAAATTCCAACGATTATATTTTCTGCTTTTTTCATAAAAAGTACTGATTATTTATTGCTAATTTTGAAGTGCAAATTTAGTAAAATAAAACCATAATGTTTACAGGAATAATTGAAACCCTTGGAATAATAAAAGATTTAAAAAAAGATAATGATAATTTAAACATCACTGTTTCTTCTACTATAACAAATGAATTAAAAATAGACCAAAGTGTTTCTCATAATGGTGTTTGCCTGACTGTAGTAGCAATCAACAATGACGAGTATACTGTAACTGCTATTAGAGAAACTATTGAAAAGACAAATTTAGCAGCTTGGGAAATTGGCGATTTAATAAATTTAGAGCGCGGAATGAAGTTAGGCGACAGGCTAGACGGTCATATTGTTCAAGGGCATGTTGACCAAACAGGAGTTTGCAAATCTATTGAAGAAGCCGGAGGCAGTTGGTATTTTACTTTTGAATACGATAGTACTTTAAACAACATTACCATCGAAAAAGGATCGATAACGGTAAATGGCGTGAGTTTGACTGTTGTAAATTCTAAAGCAAATGAATTTAGTGTGGCAATTATCCCTTATACTTTTGAGCATACAAATTTTAAAAATTTTAAAATCGGCTCCAAGATTAATCTTGAGTTTGATGTTGTGGGAAAATACGTTGCTCGATTACATACTTTAAATCGATAAACCATAAAACTTGCGGAAAATAAAAAGCTTCAAATTAATTTGAAGCTTTTTTAATATTTCTTATTTTATTCAATTTATAAATTCCAAAACACATTGAAAGTAGTGCCAAAATAAATATTCCACCATCCAAAGGCAGTCCTGGTGGCGGTGGCGGTGTTGATGGCGGCGGTGGTCCTGGGTCAGCTAACACGCTTGTTACTGACAAGAAAAACACAGCCAGAATGATAAAAAATCTATTCGGGACAATTTTCATAGTGCGTAAAAGTATAAAAAAAATCTATTTACCAAAATAAATTAAATATTTAATCGACAAAGTTAATTAAAATTTAAACTGCAAAAACCTTGATTCTATGGATAAGGCAGTATTCACATTCATAAAACCCAACTAATTTATATACATAAACGTTTTTTTTAACTCGTTGGTTTCACAACAAACAAAAAAGACCTCGTAACGAAGTCTTTTTATTGTGGTCCCACTTGGGCTCGAACCAAGGACCACCTGATTATGAGTCAGGTGCTCTAACCAACTGAGCTATAGGACCGGATTTCAATAAAGCCAAAACTGTATTGAGGTTGCAATATTAGCACTATTTTTTATTCAAAACAAGTGTTTTTATTTGATTTCTTGACAAAGTTCAATAAGGACACCATTTGTCCCTTTTGGATGTAAAAAAGCAACTAGTTTATTATCGGCTCCTTTTTTGGGTGTTTCGTTCAAAACAATAAATCCTTCTTTTTTTAGTCGTTCAATTTCTGCCACAATATTTTCGACATCAAAGGCAATGTGATGAATACCTTCTCCTTTTTTTTCGAGGAATTTAGCAATTGGACTTTCGGAATTTGTAGCTTCGAGAAGTTCTATTTTATTTGGACCATTCATGAAAAAAGAGGTTTTTACACCCTCGCTTTCGACTTCTTCCTGTTTGTATGGAGGATTGCCAAATAGTTTTTCGAAAAGTAAATTGGAAATTTCTAAACTGTTGACGGCTATTCCGATGTGCTCAATTTTTTTCATTTTTTTTTATAGTTACAAAGTAGCAAAGTTACAAAGTTCAAGGTAAAGATTTCGAAAATTAGCCCGGATAGAAGCGGCATCCTTTTTTTGGCTGTAAAGCCAGAAAAAGATATAGCGGATAGCCGGAAACAGCTCCTAAAAAACTTTGACACTTTGCTACTTTGTAACTTTGCAACTCAAAAAGTTGTATTTTTGCCTCATGGAAACGAACAGACAGAAGAAAATTGGCAGTGTGCTGCAAAAGGATTTAGTAGATATTTTGCAGGGCGAAGTACGTAAAAACGGAATTTCTAACTTGGTGATTTCGGTTTCTAAAGTAAGCGTGACTACTGATTTGTCTATTGCCAAAGTGTATTTGAGTGTTTTCCCGCAGGATAAAGCGCCCGAATTAATGGCTGCGATAAAAACCAATTCGCCTTTGATTAAGCACGATTTAGCACAACGTGTAAAATTGCAATTACGAAAAGTTCCAAACCTTTCTTTTTATATTGATGACTCTTTGGATTATATCGAGAAGATTGACAATGCGTTGTCAGGAAAAGAAAATCCTATCGAGAATCGTGACCTTTTAGAAAAACGCAAGAAATTTTAATTTTGAGGCATTTAAAAAATAAAAGTCCATTTTGAACTTTTATTTTTTTAATTCCAAATTATACCATAAACAATACATTTTTTCCAAAAACCAATAATAAAGTATAATTTGAATTTCCCGCTATACATAGCCAAAAGGTATCTTTTTAGCAAAAGTAAAAACAATGCTATCAATATTATTACAGGCATTGCATCGCTGGGAATTATTGTTGGAACGCTCGCTTTGTTTGTCGTTCTTTCGGTTTTCAGCGGCTTGCGTGATTTTAGTTTATCTTTTTCCAATACTATTGATCCCGATTTAAAAGTTAATCCGGTTGAGGGAAAGACTTTTTCTATTTCTCCAAAACAGGAAAATGAAATTGCAGCAATTGATGGAGTTGTTTCTTACAGTAAAGTAGTTGAAGAACGCGTGCTTTTCTTTTTTGACGGAAAAGAACAAGTGACTTACTTAAAAGGTGTTGATGCTAACTATTCTAAAATCAATGCTGTTTCTAAAAATCTTTTTAACGGAAAATGGCTTCGCTACAAAACCGCTGAAGTGGTAGTTGGTTACGGAATCACCCAAAAATTATCGCTTGGCCTTTTTGATTTCAATAATGATTTTGAAGTGTATGTGCCTCGAAAAGGAAAAGCCGTTATCGAAAGTGAGGCTGAGGCTTTTAATAAATCGGTTTTGATTCCGGTTGGAATTTATGCTATTAGCGAAGATTTGGACAGTAAATATGTTTTTGCCGATTTAACTTTGGCTCAGGATTTATTGGAATACAACCACAATCAGGTTTCTGCAATTGAAATTAAGATGAAATCCAACGCCAATGAGGCTGATATTATAGAAAAACTTAATGCTGTTTTCGATAACAAAGTAGTAATAAAAAACAGAGCGCAACTTAACGCTACCTTATATAAGATGCTGAATACAGAGAATATTGCTGTTTACTTAATATTTACATTGGTGATTATTATTGCATTATTCAATTTGATTGGTGCCTTAATCATGATGATTTTAGACAAGAAAAGCAACCTGAAAACACTTTTCAATTTAGGTTCCGAAGTCAAAGATTTAAAGAAAATATTCCTGCTTCAAGGTAGTTTACTGACGATTATTGGTGGAATTATCGGATTGGTTTTGGGGATAATAATAGTATTGATTCAGCAGCATTTCGAATTAGTCATGATTACCGACTCCTTGGCGTATCCTGTGGTTTTCAGCGTTCAAAATGTATTGATTGTTTTTGGAACTATTGTCGCGCTTGGTTTTATTTCAAGTTTAATTGCGAGCAGTCGTGTGACTAAAAAATTGTTGGATTAAACAAACTGATAATCAGAATAAATTTCCTGAATTTCATCTAAAGCTTTGAACAAACTTTCAGCCGATTCAAGCGTTACTAATTTTAATCGGTGTTCTTTAAAATTAGAAACTCCTTTGAAGTAATTGGTATAATGACGACGCATTTCTACAATTCCGACGCGTTCTCCTTTCCAATCCATTGACCAGGTTAAGTGATTTCGGGCTGCTTCTATTCGGTCTGCCATAGTTGGTTGTGCCAAATGTTCTCCGGTTTTGAAGTAGTGTTTGATTTCGTTAAAAATCCACGGATAACCTATTGCAGCACGGCCAATCATCATTCCGTCTAAACCAAATTTATTCTTATACTCCAATGCTTTTTCTGGAGAATCTATATCTCCATTACCGAAAATTGGCATTGTGATTCTTGGATTATTTTTCACTCGTGCAATATGTGACCAATCAGAATGGCCTTTATACATTTGAGCACGAGTTCTTGCGTGAACCGTTAAAGCCTGCACGCCAATATCCTGTAGTCGTTCGGCAACCTCATCAATATTGATGGAACTTTCATCCCAACCTAATCTTGTTTTTACCGTTACGGGAAGATTAGTTCCTTTGATTACAGCTTTTGTCAAACGCACCATCAAATCGACATCTTTTAAAACTCCCGCGCCAGCACCTTTGCAGACTACTTTTTTTACCGGGCAACCAAAATTAATATCAACCAAATCAGGGCGAACGGCATCAACAATCTTAGCTGACATTTCCATCGCCTCTTCATCACCACCAAAAATCTGAATTCCGACTGGTCTTTCGTAATCGAAAATATCCAATTTCATTTTGCTTTTTATGGCATCACGAATCAACCCTTCTGAAGAGATAAATTCGGAGTACATCAAATCGGCACCATGCAATTTGCACAATCTGCGAAATGGTGGATCGCTCACGTCTTCCATAGGCGCAAGTAATAGCGGGAAATCAGGTAGTTCTATGTTGCCGATTTTTGGCATGCTTTAATTTTTGGGCAAAATTACAATTTTTATATTAAAACAGAAATCAAGGTCCATGTCCCACTGAATTATACAAGTAAAAGGCATAATCGTATAATTTCTTTTGTTATAAATGAAATAACTTTGTTCATTACATATCTTAATGAAAACAGAAATCACTTGGCATGCCGCTTTCAGAATTTTAAGAGATACTTTTGACAGTTTTCTGGATAATCGTGGACTGAAATTAAGTGCTTCTCTATCGTATTATACTGTTTTTTCGTTAGCGCCTCTTTTATTATTAATGATTTCATTAGCAGGCATTTTTTTTGGACGTGACGCTATTCAGGGACAAGTTTTTGGTGAAATAAATGGCCTTATCGGAAACGAGGCAGCCACTCAAATTCAGGATATTATCAAGAATATGGAGCTTTCCGGAAAAACAACAATGGCTGTTATCATTGGTGGTATCACCTTGATTATTGGTGCAACAAGTGTTTTTGTAGACATTCAGGAATCCATTAATATCATCTGGAAAGTAAAAGCAAAACCAAAACGCGGTTGGTTAAAAATTCTTTCCGACAGACTGCTTTCTTCCTCCTTAATTGTTGGCCTCGGATTTTTACTAATCGTTTCACTAGTAGTTAACGGCGCTTTGTTAGCATTAAGCGAATGGCTCAAAGGGTATTTCCCTGATGTTACACTTATAGTCTTTCAGATTGTAAACATAGTAGTAAGTTTTACAGTTATTATGACACTTTTTGGAGTAATTTTTAAGTTTTTGCCCGATGCGAAAATTGCCTGGAAAGATGTTAGAGCCGGAGCCTTTTTTACGGCCTGTCTTTTTATGCTTGGGCGGTTTTTGATTGGAATTTATATTGATTATACCAGCACTGGTTCAGCTTATGGAGCTGCGGGCTCATTAATTGTGATTTTAGTTTGGGTATATTATACTGCTGCAATATTGTATTTTGGTGCAGAATTTACAAGGGTTTATGCTGAATATATGGGAGCTCGAATTGAACCAGCGGATTATGCTGTGTATGTTGAGCAGTTCGAAAAAGAAAGAGATGTTGTTATTCTTCCTGACACTGCAAAACCGGATGCAGAAGTTATTGTAAAACCTGAGGAGAAACCAAAACCAAAACCAAAACCAAAGGCGAAAACAGTGGCTAAATCCGCAGATAAATCAACAATTAAGACTAAACCAAAAGCCAAAAAAGGAGAAGAAAAATAGCTTTTTACTGAATTTCGCCACACTACCTTTTTAATCAAAACTTTGCCTTATATTTGCCGATTAAATGCGGGCGTATTTTGCCCAAAAATTGACAGATTTACGAAGATGAAGAACATTAGAAATTTTTGCATTATTGCACACATTGACCACGGCAAAAGTACGTTGGCTGACCGTCTGTTAGGAGCGACGCAAACCGTTACTGCCCGAGAAGAAAAGGCGCAATTGCTTGACAACATGGACTTGGAGCGCGAACGTGGGATTACGATAAAAAGTCACGCGATTCAAATGGAATATAACTATAAAGGTGAAGATTATATTCTGAATTTGATTGATACTCCGGGACACGTGGATTTTTCGTATGAAGTTTCTCGTTCGATTGCGGCTTGCGAAGGAGCACTTTTAATTGTTGATGCTGCTCAGAGCATACAAGCGCAAACCATTTCGAATTTATACCTTGCTTTGGAGAATGATTTAGAGATTATCCCTGTACTTAATAAGGTTGACTTGCCAAGCGCGAACCCTGAAGAAGTCAGCGATGACATAGTTGACTTGCTTGGTTGCAAGCTTGATGAAATTATTCATGCTTCGGGTAAAACCGGTTTCGGCGTTGATAAGATTTTGGAGGCCATTATCGAAAGAATTCCGGCTCCAAAAGGAACCAAAGAAGAGCCTTTACAGGCATTGATTTTTGATTCGGTTTACAATCCGTTTCGTGGTATTGAAGTTATTTTTCGTGTGAAAAATGGCGAAATCCGAAAAGGCCAGAAAATTAAATTTATGGCAACGGATAATGAATATTTTGCTGATGAAGTAGGTACACTTAAGCTCAACCAAGTCCCGAAAGACGTGATTTCTACGGGTGACGTTGGCTATTTGATATCCGGAATTAAAGAAGCAAAAGAAGTTAAAGTTGGTGACACCATTACGGATGCAAAAATACCGACAACCAATATGATTGTTGGTTTTGAAGATGTAAAACCAATGGTTTTCGCCGGAATTTATCCTGTTGATACTGAAGATTATGAAGATTTGCGTTCTTCGATGGAGAAATTGCAATTGAATGATGCTTCGTTGGTATTTACGCCGGAAAGTTCAGCCGCTTTAGGTTTTGGTTTCCGTTGCGGATTCTTGGGAATGCTGCATATGGAAATTATCCAGGAGCGATTGGAGCGTGAGTTTGATATGACCGTAATTACTACGGTTCCGAACGTTTCCTATTTGGCTTACACCAAAAAAGAGCCGGAAAAAGCTTTGGTTGTAAACAATCCTTCTGATTTGCCGGAGCCTTCAAAATTGGACAGAGTTGAAGAACCATTTATCAAGGCAACTATTATTACCAAATCTGATTTTGTGGGTAACGTAATGAGTTTGTGTATTGAAAAGCGTGGATTGATTACCAATCAAACTTATTTAACGACAGAAAGAGTTGAATTAAACTTTGATATGCCTTTGGCAGAAATTGTATTTGATTTTTATGATAGATTGAAAACGGTTTCAAAAGGATATGCGTCGTTTGATTATTCTCCGATTGGAATGCGTACTTCCAAATTAGTCAAACTTGACGTTTTATTAAACGGGCAAACTGTTGATGCGCTTTCTGCCTTGATTCACGAAGATAACGCATATAATATCGGTAAAAAAATGACTGAAAAATTGCGTGAATTAATTCCAAGACAACAGTTTGATATTCCGATTCAGGCGGCGATTGGAGCAAAAATTATTGCTCGTGAAACTATCAAAGCATTGAGAAAAGATGTTACTGCCAAATGTTATGGTGGAGATATTTCGCGTAAACGTAAACTTTTGGAGAAACAGAAAAAAGGTAAAAAACGTATGCGTCAGGTTGGAAACGTAGAGATTCCTCAGGAAGCGTTTATGGCGGTTTTGAAATTGAATGATTAAAAAGACGCTAAGACACTAAAGTACTGAGAGAGGATTAAATAAAAACCTGATTGTAAAGCAGTCAGGTTTTTTGTTGGAATAAACCTTAGAACCTTAGTATCTTTGCACCTTAGAATCTTAGAAAAAATGCTAGAAGACAAAACTCCACAACGAACGTCGCTTTCCCAATTGGGAGAGTTTGGTTTGATTGACCATTTGACGAAAAATTTTGATGTAAAACAAGCATCTACTTTAAAAAGCATTGGTGATGATGCTGCTGTTTTGGATTTTAAGGATAAAAAAGTTGTTGTTTCTACCGATTTATTGATAGAAGGTGTGCATTTTGATTTATCATATATGCCTTTACGACATTTGGGTTATAAAGCTGTGGTAGTAAATGTATCTGATATATGTGCAATGAATGCTATGCCGACACAAATAACGGTTTCGGTTGCAGTTTCCAATCGTTTCCCGTTGGAAGCTTTAGAGGAATTATTTGATGGAATTGCTTTGGCGGCTAAATTTTATAATGTAGATGTTATTGGTGGCGATACAACTTCGTCTCAAAAAGGATTAATTATTTCAATTACGGCAATTGGCGAAGCCACTATAGGTGAACTTGTTTATCGTGATGGCGCGAAAAATGGCGATTTGTTGGTTGTCACAGGTGATTTAGGTTCGGCTTATATGGGATTGCAAGTTTTGGAACGTGAGAAGCAAGTTTTTCAGGTAAATCCGAACAATCAACCGGATTTGGATAATTATTCTTATTTGATAGAACGTCAGCTAAAGCCTGAAGCGAGACATGATATTCGAGAATTATTAAACAAACTGGAAGTAAAGCCAACTTCGATGATTGATATTTCGGATGGTTTGTCTTCGGAGATTATTCATATCTGCAAGCAAAGTAAAGTTGGGTGTAATTTATACGAAGAAAAAATTCCGGTAGATCCACAATTTATAAATGTTTGCGAAGAATTCAATATTGATTCAACAACCGTTGCCATTAATGGTGGCGAAGATTACGAATTGTTGTTCACGATAGCTTTAGAAGATTTTGACAAGATAAAAGCCAATCCAAATTTTACCGTAATCGGGCATTTGACACAAGAAAGTGAAGGCATTCATTTGATTACAAGAGCTAACACTAAAATTCCATTAAAAGCTCGTGGTTGGGATGCGTTGAGTGAAGAATAATTCCATGAAAATAAAAAAAGCGATACTTTTTACAGTATCGCTTTCCCCCTAAATCATGTAAATAGAGTAGTTTTTTGAGTTCTACTACTCTAGTCTACAGGTAACCCTAAAATCATGCAGCTAAGTTACGCGATGTAGACAAAAACGTTGTTACGGTTTCCCGCATAATCGTTAAATGACACCTTTTGTTTTGGCTTCATTAATTAAATCGATATCACTTCCGCCTTTTACTTCAAGAATTTCTCTGATGTTGAGTTTACGTTTCTCAATGGCACTAAGGGATAACGGAATGTATTGTGGCAAATCTTTAGTTTTTACACCTTTTGATAAATGAAACAAAATTTGTTTATCGAAGGCATCCAATTCGATGTTGTTATATTGAGCTTGACCTACTAATTTGATAACCGTTTGACTGTAGTAGCTTTCGTTATTGATGATTTTATCAAAGGCAAAAATCAATTCATCAAAAGTAAGGTCGTTTTTGATAATCAATCCGTTTGGGTTAATATTTTTGATAATGTTATTGATTTTAAGCAATTCCGTATGCATCGTTAATAGTATAACCTTACAATCCGGCATTTCTTTTTTCATTAGAGTTGCTAAGTCTTCGCCTGAGTAAATTCCTTTTTCAGCATATTCGGGCATACTGATATCAAAAAAAGCTACATCAAAAGATTTTTTCCCATCAACAATATTTTCATAACCTGATTTACAGTTGTTTGCCTGTGTAACATCAAACTCATATCCTTGTTGGCTATACTTATCTAATGCATTTTTATAGGCCTGAATTATAAAGGGATGATCATCTACTATTAATATGTTCATTGATTTTGTCATACTGTTTGTTCAATTGGTTGTTTGATTTCTATAGGTATAGTAATTACAATAGATGTTCCGTGATCTTTTTTAGAAGTGATGTCTATAATTCCGTTACAGTCATTGGTTCTGGAAATCATGTTTTGCATCCCGATTCCTTTGCTTTTTTTGTTGACATCAAAACCGATTCCGTCGTCCTGTATTTTTAGAAAAACATTTTCTGAATCTCCACTAATATCTACTTTAATATTCTTAGCGCCGGCATATTTATTAATGTTTTGCAATCCTTCCTGCAAAATACGGTACATATTAATTTTGATAGCATTCCCGATTTTATCCCAATTAATCGATGTGTCAATATGATAAGTTACCTCGGCTTCGTGCGAAGATTTTTGTTCTTCTAATAAATTATGAACGATTGAAACAAAGTTATTAATTAAAACCAATTTTTCTCTATTCAGGTCGTGTGAAATTTCACGAATATCCTGTTCAATAGTTTTTAACTCATTTAACAGCTCGTTTCTTTTTTGAGGTGCATCAGGATCGGTGCTTGAATTCAAACTATCGAGGTTTAAACGCAATCCAAACATTCTTCCTAAAACACCATCGTGAAGGTCTTGTGCCAAGCGTTTCTTTTCTTTATTTCTGCTTTCATCAATGATTGATTGTTGCGACATCATGAGATTGAAAATTTCCTCATTTGCTTTTTGTTGGGCTTGCTTAAATAACAACTCTCTTGTTCTGGCTCTTTGTGCTCTTACGATAAATAGTAATGCCACTAAAATAAAGGTTATTACGAAAATATAAAGTAGTCTTCTGTTTCTATCTTCGAGGACATCGTTTTGCTGAATGATTTCCTTTGTTTCGAATTGAATTCTACTAAAACGATCTTTAGAATTTCGTTCTGCAATTTGTAGGCTATCACTAATTCTAATGTATTCATCAGAATATTGAACAGATCTATTTTTGTCAACGTTTGCTGCTTGTTTTAAAGATGCTATTTTAAAAATAGGAATATTCCATTTTTTTGAACCATCTAATGCCAGCCTTGCGTATTGTATTGCTTTCGCAGTATCTTTAATTTGTGAGAAATATTCAGACAGATGGATATAAACTACCACTTTTGAGCTTTGGTTTTTGCTTTCGTTTTTAAAATCAAGTGATTTGAAAAAGAGACCAGGAAGATTGACAAAGTTATTTGACTTTAGTTCTGAATATGCAAGATTATCAATAATTATGGAGTATAATCCAGGATTTTGGTTTTTGAGTTTAATATTAGATAGAGCTTTTGTATAAGCATTAATTGCTTTTTTATAATCTTTTAAATCACTGTAGACCAATCCCAAATTGTTTAAAGTATTTGCCTCTTGATGTTCATTTGTTTGCAAATTACCTTTTTTAATTGCCTCTAACGCCTTATTATAATAGGAGATTGCTCTACTATATTCTTTTAATTCGGAAGCAACAGCTCCCAACCCATTTAAAGCTGCATAAATTCTTTGATAGTCGTCTGTTTTATTTAAAATACTATATGCTTTTCTTAGCGATAAATCTGCTCCCAAAAAATCATTAGCGTTTAGCTGAACAATTCCCTTTTTTAATAGAACAATCCCATAACTACCTTTGTCAGCACCTTTGTATATTTTTTCAGATTTAACATAATGATAGAAAGAGCTGTCAAGAACATTTTCATTAAAGTAATAGTTCCCGAGGCATCGATGAGATTTTGCAATATAAATACTATCACTTGAAATCAATGAAAGCTTAAGTAGGTTCTGTGAAGATGTTTTGTATTCCTCCCACCTCCCTAATTGAAAATAATTGTCTATTATTCGATTTAAGCTATTTCTTTTATCGGGAGAATTTTTTGCCTTAATAATCGTGTTGTATGCAGTATCATTTAATTTTAATGCTTCTTCGTCTGATTTAGAATTTATAATTTTCGTTAAATAAGTATTTGTCTTTTGAATATAATTGTCTTCAAAAGTTTTATCCCCATGATTATTACAATTATATAAAAAGACTGTGAAGAATATTAAAAAATATATTTTTCTCAACGCCAAAAATGTTTTGAACAAATATATATAAAAAAAAACTAGTGAAAATTATCACTAGTTTTTTAAACTTTATAAAAAATATTCTTTAATTGAATTAATCTCCTGTTCCTAATCCACCTCTTCCACCGATGTAAGTATAGTCACCGGTTCCTAATCCACCTCTTCCTCCGATATCAAAACCTCCAGTTCCTAATTCACCTCTTCCTCCGATGAAAGTGTAGTCACCTGTTCCTAATCCACCTCTTCCTCCGATGTCAGTATAGTCACCTGTTCCTAATCCACCTCTTCCACCAATAGTTGGAGTTGTAAATGACGTGACTACAAGCATTAAAGCTAATAATCCGAATGTTGTTGCTAATTTTTTCATAATTTGAGACTTTTATGTGTTAATGTTTTATTTCGTTTTTGTTGTGTGTGTCTTTTAATTGATTTGAGGCAATGGGACACTTTCACGATGTAAAACTAAAAAGGATGTCTCTGCAAACACTTATGAATAGTGGTGTTTATGGTAGAATGATGCCGTTTGATAGTGAATGATGGCGAAATCCGGGTGGATGGTTTTTGAGAATTTTGCTTTTTTGGTCAAAAAGCTTGTCATTATTGGCTTTAGCCAAATTCGTTTTGAAGTAGAGAACTGGAAATTGTGGTTGATAACTCCTAAACTAAGAAGTAGAGATAAAATAAAAACAAATACTTACCGATTTGCTTCTATGAAGAAAATAATAGGAAACAAAACTAAATTGTATGAGGAATGGTAATATTAATGGAAGTGTTCTTAGTATTTGATTGGAAAACAACTTTCCCTTTAAGAGATTCTACACGATCCTTTATATTCTTCAAACCCATGCCTTCTACATTCGCATCTACATCGAATCCTTTTCCGTTATCAGTAATTGAAAGGCATATATTGTTTTCAACCATAATTAAATTAATGACCACATTAGAAGCTCGAGCATATTTATTAATATTATTACTTGCTTCTTGGATGATTCGGTATAAATTCATTTTTATTCCACTTGCAATGCTATTCCAATCTATAGCTTTGTCTGCCTCTAAAATGTATTGTGAGTTAGTTATGGTATTTTGTGTAGTTATGAAATCATTTAATAAAACAGCAAAACTATTAGCTTGGTTAAAAATCTCAGTATTCAAATCGTGAGCAATATTCCTTATTTCTTGTTCTATATTATAAATGTCATCGATATAGTTTAAACATTTTTTTATTGTTTCTTCGTCTTTTTGGTGTAATAACACATTAAGGTTAAGTCGTGTGCTGGCCAATCTGTTCATCACACCATCATGCAAGTCAATAGCTATTCTTTTTTTCTCACTTTGTCTTGCTTGTTCTTCTTTTCTTTTTTGGGTTAACATCAAATCATAGATTTCCTCATTAGCTTTTTGTTGTGATTGTTGGAATTGCAAATCTTTTTGTTTTGAGCTTTGTCTGGTAATAATTAGCAGTAATACAATAATTAATATAACTGCTCCTGCAATAATTCCTATTATCCATTTTTGCTTAATCGCTGTTTCTTTTTCTTGTGTAATTTCGTCTGTTTCATGTTGAATTTTATAGTACTGATTTCTAGCATTACGTTCAATAAAGAGTAAACTATCATTCTTTTCATGATATTCTTTAATGTATTGAGGTGCCTTTTTGTTATTAACACATCCTGCATTGCTCAAAGCTGTAAGATAATAATAAGGTGAATTGACCTTTTTCGCATTTTTCAATGCTTTTTCAGCATATAATTGTGCTTTCAAACTATCTTTAATAACATTGTAATAATTAGAGAGATAAACATAGCTAATTGTAGACTCTTTAATTCCTTCTTCACTATTGTTGAGTAAATCAATAGATTTGAATAGCAAAAAAGGAAATTCAGAATAATCTTTTAACTGTAATTTACAATAAGATAGATTATTTAGCAAAAAACCATATGCGACTGGATCCTCTTTTATTAAATTCCTTTGTTTAAGTGCTAAATTAAAATATTGCATTGCTTGACTATATTTTTTTTGCTCTCTGTAAGCATTCCCAATATTATTTAAACAAGCTGCTATCCGGTTATCACTACTTTTTTTTAGGTTATACTTTTTGGCTATTGACAAAGCTAAATTAAAAGAGTTTATTGCTTTTTTGTAGTTCTTTAGATTGTGTGCTGAATTCCCTATATATAATAAGAGTAGAAATTGATCTTCTCTATGATTTGTTGTTTTAAAATAATCAAGAGCTTTTTCTGCTGACAGATCAGTTCCTAAATAATCATCTTTACTAAACTGAATTAAACTTTTGTATTGATAAATTTTTGCTAAGCTATAGTAATCATTAGTTCTTTTGTAAAACTTCTCTGCTTTAATATAATAGTAATATGCACTATCATAGATTTTATTTTTCATAAAATAGCCAGCTTTATATCTGTAATATCTCGCCAAATTAAGTGTGTCTTTTGCAGTTTTACTCTTTTCGAAAAGAATTTTCCCAGTTGTATTTAAATCATCCCAATTTTTTACACCTAAATAATTAAAAGAAATTGAACTCAAATAAAACCTAGTTAGTGTGTCATTCTTACTTAAATCTACTAGTGAAAATGCCTTCGCGTTATACTTGTTTCTAAGCTTTGTATCTAAAGAATCATTCCCCGCCAAATCAAGATACTTCTGAATCGAATCATTCCTAGCCTGAGCATCTTTATCTACAGTTTTAGAAGTACAACCATATAAAGACACCAACAAAATAATAAACCAATAAGAGTGTAGTCTATCCATAAAGCCAATATAGTAAAAAAGAATTGAGCCCCGATTTGAAAACCAGGACCCAATTCTACCACAATTTAATTTATCTTCATCAAACTTGTATTGTTAGGTATTGCAAATCACTTTCAATAAGAAAAATACGTTCTTGATTTCGACATTGTAAAGGTAAATCGCGATTTTCACATTTTGGTACACTAAAAGTGTACATTTTTAAAAAATTCAAATTAATTGTAAAGTAGCTTACTCTTCCTTGACAGTAATTACCACATCATTTTCAAACTTATACTCACCTTTCTTATATATTTCTTTGTTCGTCAATATAATTTCATATGTATAAATGCCTTTAGGCAGTACAAACAAGCATTCTTTCCCGTCTTTTGGGATAACGAGTTCTTTTTTTATATCGTCTCCGCTTTCATTTTTGCTCACAATTCTAAAAGCAATCCTTTCGGTAAGTTTGTTTTTTACACACACGCTTTCGATAGTTTCACTGTCCATTTTAGTGTCTGATTTTTTTATCTTCAAAACTGACAAACCACTTAATAAAAGTTTACCTCCTTTTATGAGATTGTTAAGATCGGTTTGGGAAAATAAAAATTGGCTGACAAATAGAATCGAAAATAGTATTTTATGTTTTATGACTTTTTATTTATAATTAACCCATTGCAGCGGCAAGAAGCATTTCTTTCAATTTTTTTGTTGCAGTAGTTGCGTCGGAACAGTTAGTAATTATTAATCCTGACACTATTCCTTTTGTAGTTCCTATAGTCACTTCTACCTTAATTTCAATTGTTATAGCACAAGTCCTTTTCTTTGAGTTGTCGAAATTATCGAAATTAAATTCCTGAATGATTTGTTCAGCCTCTTCATTTAGTTCTGTTAGAGATAGAAACTTATACTCTGTAACCTCTTTTTCGTAAGAAGTTATTAATGAAGCGCTTATAAAATCAGCTTTTTGTGTTACTTCACTTTTCTGTTGTGCATTTGCATTAAATACAAATAGCGCAATGGCAATTGAGCCAAATAATAAATTTTTCATAAATTTGGATATAATTTTAATTATTGCAGTCCAGCTTTGTGTCGTCAAAACATTATAAAGGTTGGGCTGCTTTTTTTGGTTGGTTTAGTTGTACTCCTGTTTAATAACAAACCTCTAAAATAAACTTTGAGTTTCTATGTTTGTTTTCTCTAAAAAACTAGAAAAATATTCTTTGCATTGTGTCACTAATATGGTGAAAACCACTTTTAACAACCTAAAAATCAGGTTATATTAATGCTTTTTGATTTTGATATAGTAAAATTAGCTTGATAATTTCACTCTCAAATACACTAAAAGTGTACATTTCATGAAATTTCAAATTAGTGCTAAATAGTACGAAATGTGGAGTTTTTTTCTGAAGGTTGAATACTGAATTCTATATCAATCCTTGCTTTCTTGCCTCTTTGAGAATATCTTCATCGTTCCCTTTATCAATTCCTAAAAGCTGCTTGAGAATAGCTTTTCTTTTATCGATGGCACTTTTAGAAAGATGTAGCAAATCGGGGAAGTTTTTGGTTTTGACACCTTGCGACAACAAAGAAAGAATTTGACGGTTATAACTATCCATAACCTTGCTTTTATCGTTCCAGGATTTTTGATGATTGATAACCGTTTGGCTAAAGTAAGTTCCTCCTTTAACAACAATATCGAAGGCGTCAATTAATTCCTGCGCCTTAAAATCACTTTTTACTAAAAGCCCTTCCGGATTATGTTCTTTTATAATTTCATAAAGAACTATCGACTCGTAATGTGAAGTAAGAATTACAATTTTCGCATTGGGATGCTGTTTTTTCACAACCGGTATTAAATCATCACCGGTATTGATATTTTTTTCTAAAAAAGGAGGAATAGTTAAATCTAAAAATACGATATCAAAAGGATGCTTTACCTGAAAAATTGCATTATATGCATCTTCACAACTATGAGCTGCAGTAGTGTTTAATGTATAACCAAAGGAGTTGTAGGCCAGAATAGATCTATACCCTTCAATAATCGGTGGATGGTCATCAACCATTAAAACCTGTAGTTCCATGACAAGATTTTTATCGAAACTACGAATTTTCTTCTAAATTTCCAAATAATTTCCAGAAGCTATTCTACTGATAATCAAATCAACGTTCTCTTTATAGGATTTTGAGAAAGGAAGTTTTGTAGTCGAATTTTTAATATAGCAAACGGTATTTCCGGTATGAATACGCGATACCTGGTTTACATTTATGATGTAACTATTGTGAATTCGCAGGAATTGCGTTGGTGGTAAAACAGTTTCAAAATGCTTAAGGGTTTTAAATGCCGTAATCATTTCGCCATTGTTCAAATGGATATCGGTAGAGTTGTTGTCGGCTTCAAAATAAAGCACATCTTCAGAATCGATATAACGATAATCGCCATACGATTTCACACAAATTACAAGCGATTGTTGTGGCTGAACAACTACAGGATTTGTTGTTGTGGCTGACTGACTTTCAGCAGACTGAATAACTTTTACCTCAACATCATTTTCGGCTGTTTCTATAGCTTCAGTAAGCGTTTCATCTAAAACTTCGAAGGTTGCTACGGGATTTTTTTCTTCTGAATAAGGCAAGTCCGATTGTATAGCGCGGTCAAATTTTAGAATGGCCTTTCTGAAATCATTTATATTCAAAGGCTTTAACAAATAATCTATGACTTCATACTGCAAGGCATCATAAGCCAAGTCCTTTTTGGAGGTTGTTATGATGATTTTAGGAACCACTCTCAAATAACGATACAATTCGTTAATCAGTGCTAAAGAAAGATTGCTCTTTTTATCAGTTGGATCAATTTCGAGAAAGACTAATCGTGGTTGATGCTCCAAAATCAAATTCACACCATCATCATAGTTATTGGCAGATGCAACAAAGCTAAGGTTCCTAAAACGCTCGGCAATTGCCTGAGTTTTTAAGACACTTTCTTTATCATCGTCTATAATGATGTACGTTTGACTCATTAATGCTTTTCCGTTTTTTATTTAGGGAAAGCATTAGATTCGGTAAAAATAACAGGTAGTTTTGGGGAAACTATTTGTTTGCGTTAAAGAAGATGTTACTATTTAACTATAAAATATAGTCGTTTAAACATATCCTTTTTCGTTGTAACGAAAATATGATTTCGTGGTTTTAGTTATGTAAAATGTTGACAGTTATCCCAAAACTGTTGATATGTGAATTTTTAACGGGATAAATACTTACAAAATTTAAAAAAAATTACGGGAAACCGTAATTCGTTTTATAACCAAAAAGTCGTTCAATAAAAAAATCCAAACCCTTTTCGGAGTTTGGATTCATCTATAATTGAAAAATAAAATTACATTTTCATCAACCAATTTCTAACCAAAACCTCAGCGTTTATTAGTCCGCGTAAGTCAGAAATTTTAACTCTGTCTTGCTGCATTGAATCTCTATGACGGATGGTTACCGTTTCATCTTCCAAAGTTTGGTGGTCAACTGTAATACAGAATGGTGTTCCAAGTGCATCTTGTCTTCTGTAACGTCTTCCGACAGCATCTTTTTCATCATACGCCACATTGAAATCCCATTTTAAATCTTCGATGATTTTTTGAGCAACTTCCGGCAAACCGTCTTTTTTTACTAATGGTAAAACAGCTGCTTTTGTTGGGGCTAATACTGATGGTAAACGCAAAACAGTACGTGTTGAACCATCTTCTAATGTTTCTTCTTGTAAAGCCGTTGAAAAAACCGCCAGGAACATTCTGTCCAAACCAACTGAAGTTTCTACTACATAAGGAACGTAGTTCGAATTGGTTTCGTTGTCAAAGTATTGTAATTTTTTACCCGAATATTGTTCGTGAGCTTTTAAATCGAAGTCGGTTCTTGAGTGAATTCCTTCCAATTCTTTGAAACCGAATGGGAAGTTAAATTCAATATCTGCAGCTGCATTAGCATAATGTGCTAATTTTTCGTGGTCGTGGAAACGATAATTTTGTCTTCCTAAACCAAGTGACAAATGCCAGTTCAAACGGGTCTCTTTCCAGTATTCGTACCATTTCATTTCTTCGCCCGGCTTTACAAAAAACTGCATTTCCATTTGTTCAAATTCACGCATACGGAAAATAAATTGTCTTGCTACAATCTCATTTCTGAAGGCTTTCCCGGTTTGAGCAATTCCAAACGGAACTTTCATTCTTCCGGTTTTTTGCACGTTTAAGAAGTTCACAAAAATTCCCTGTGCTGTTTCCGGACGTAAGTATAAATCCATCGCGTTTTCGGCAGATGCACCAAGTTTTGTTCCAAACATTAAGTTGAATTGCTTTACATCAGTCCAGTTTCTTGAACCTGTTTCAGGATCAGCAATTTCCAATTCTTCTATAAGGTTTTTTACATCTTCTAAATCTCCGGAACCTAATGAACGTCCCATTCTTTCAAGGATTTCTCTTTCTTTCGAAAGATATTCCATCACTCTTGGGTTCGTAGTTTTGTATTGTTCTTCATCAAAAGAATCACCAAAACGCTCACGTGCTTTTTCGATTTCCTTTTTTGCTTTCAGGTTTAATTTTTCGGCATAATCCTCAATTAAAACATCGGCACGATATCTTTTTTTAGAATCTTTGTTGTCAATTAACGGATCGTTGAACGCATCAACATGACCCGAAGCTTTCCATGTGGTTGGATGCATCAAAATTGCGGCATCAAGACCCACAATGTTTTCATGCATTTGCACCATGGCTTTCCACCAATACTCTCTAATATTCTTTTTTAATTCTACTCCGTTTTGCGCATAATCATATACTGCGCTCAAACCATCATATATTTCGCTTGACGGAAAAATAAATCCGTACTCTTTTGCATGCGAAACTACGTTCTTAAATAAATCTTCTTGTTTTGCCATAATGCTGCAAAAATATAAAAACCGATTATAAAAAAAGCGGTAAAAATCAATTAGAATACAATTTTTTTATACTTTTATGTAAGAAAATTATCTTTTTTTATGTTGGGTCATCTTATAAATCTGTTTTTTCCAAAGTCGTGTGCCGGGTGTCATTCTTTTTTATTGAGCTATGAAAAAGTGATTTGTACCCAATGCCGTCATGAAATTCCACTCACAAATCATCATAAAATAGCCGAAAATGAAGTAATTCAAAAGTTTTACGGAAGGATTCCATTGGAGTATGGTTCGGCTTTATTTTATTTCCACAAAAAAGGAATTGTTCAGGAAATGATACACAAATTAAAATATAAAGGGCACGAAGAAATTAGTGAAACTATTGGCAATTGGTATAGTGAAGAATTACAACATCTGGAACAAATAAAGAAAATTGATTATATAATTCCGGTTCCGTTGCACAAAAAAAGACTGCGGGAACGAGGTTATAATCAAATAGAAGGTTTTGGAAAAGCATTGTCGGCAAACCTGAATATTCCATACAACAGTCAACTTTTATATCGAAAACTATACACTAAAACCCAAACCAAAAAAGATTTGCTTGGCAGAGCTGATGTTATTTCAACCGTTTTTGATGTAAATTTTTCAAATGAGCATGAAGGAAAACATTTCCTGCTGATTGATGATGTGCTTACAACCGGTTCAACCTTGGAATCCTGTAGTCGAGCGATACTGAAAATTCCAAATGCCAAAATCAGCATTGTTTGTATGGCGATGTCTCATAATTAATCCTAATTGTTATATTTGATTACTAAACCAATTCCTCCAGATGAAAAAAATATGTTTACTATTGGGAATTACTCTATTACTGCAGAGTTGTTATAGTTATAAAAAGGTCGAGGTAAATCCGAAAACTATGGTTCTTGGCCAGACATACAAAATAGAACGCAATCATAAAACTTCCAAAGTTGTCTATACCAGCAATGCCGATAGCGCGATTATTGTTTTGAAACATGGTGTTGAGGAGCGGATTCCGTTAAAAGATATTACCTCGGCCAGAGAAGGAAAATTTTCGCTGGCAAAAACACTTGTTTGGGTTCCGGTAACTATAATTGGTCTAACTGTACTATTTATTTATGGCACTGGCGACTACGATAGCGAGTAGTAATAAATACTGCTTCCCCAGAATAACCCAAATTGTTAAGTTTCCCTAAAAACATTTCATTCACACTAAATATAATTGTTATTTTGTGCTTTGATAAAACAGCGGTATGCCAAAATCTATATTCAAGTTAATTTGCTTTCTTTTTGTACTGTCAATGGCCAGTTGTGCCAAGCGCGGTTCGATTACCGGTGGTGATAAAGACACGATTGCTCCTGTTTTAAAAGCAAGTTTTCCTAAAAATTTATCGACCAATTTTAATGGCAAGGAAATTAAATTGGTTTTTGATGAATATGTCAAGTTGAAAAACGTAAACAAACAGTTGATTATTTCGCCTCCTATGAAAAATCAGCCTGAGATTTTGCCGCAAACGGCCAGTAAAATACTGACTATAAAATTAAAAGATACACTGCAACCAAACACAACCTATAGTTTCAATTTTGGACAAAGTATTGAAGACAATAACGAAGGAAATCCGTATCAACAATTTAAATATGTATTCTCAACCGGAACTTACATTGATTCGTTGAAGATAAATGTCAAAGTGAAAGATGCTCTGGAAAAGAAAGTAGACAATTTCGTTTCGGTGATGTTGTATGAAATCAATGAAAAGTATACTGATTCGACGATTTACAAAGAAACTCCGAGATATATCACGAATACTTTAGACAGTTTGGAAGTCGTAACCCTTGAAAACATCAAAGCCGGAAAATATCTTTTGGTGGCATTAAAAGACAATGGAAATAATAAATTCAATCCAAAATCAGATAAAATTGGTTTTCAAAAGCAATATATTACCATTCCAAACGATACTATTTTTGAAGTAGAATTGTTTAAAGAAAAACTTCCTTTCAAGGCTATAAAACCAACTCTAGATTCTGGAAGTAAATTAATAATGGGATATGAAGGTGACCCGAAAAATGTAAAAGTTACCGTTAAAAATGGTTCGGAAATTATACCGAGTTTGGTTACTCAAATTCAGAAAAAGGATTCCGTTCAGGTTTGGTTTAAACCCGTAAAAGCTGATTCTCTGAGCGTTGCTGTTGAAAAAGACAACTTCAAAAAAGATTTCATTGTAAAATTGAAAAAGCAAAAAGCAGACACATTGAGGATTAGCCCTGATTTTGTCGGAGCACTTTTAAGAGAGCGTTTTGCTTTAAACAGTTCTATTCCTTTGGTGAAGTTTGATAAATCGAAAATTTCGGTTATCAATAAAGATTCTATAGCAGTTCCTTTTGATACCGAATATGATGATTTAAACCAAAAACTTTATTTCAATTTCAAAAGAGAGCCTTTAGAGCAGTATAAAATTAAATTACTGCCAAATGCGTTGACCGATTTTTATGAGAAAACAAACGATACGCTAAACTATAAAGTTGGCACTAAAAATTCATCCGATTATGGTAATTTAAAAGTGGTTTTAGAAAATGCAAAACGTTTTCCAATCCTAATTGAACTCACCGACAAAGCCGGAAAAGTAAAAGCTTCAGCCTACACGGAGAGTAATCCAATAGTTGAATTTATGACACTCGATCCCGATAAATATACGCTGCGTATTATTTATGACGACAACAAAAATAAGGTTTGGGATACCGGAAGTTTTTTAGAAAAACGGCAATCGGAAGAAGTCATTTATTTCCCAAAAGAAATTGATGTCCGGACAAATTGGGATGTTGAACAGCCATTTAATTTGAAAATTACGAATTAGAAATTACGAATTTCAAAATTATCCCTGTCGTTTAAAAAAGCCAATTTGCTTCGGGTTTCCAAGAGTTTTTCTTTGTCTAAGCTTACGATAAAAATTCCATCCGTTTCCTGCGGTTCAAGCAAATAATTTCCAAGAAAATCAACTACTTGTGAATGTCCAATGTATTCTAAATTATTGTTGTCGGTACCAATTCGGTTGACTCCAATCGTATAACACATATTTTCAACGGCTCGTGCTTTTAGTAAAATATCCCAGGCATTAATTCGGAGTTTTGGCCAGTTGGCAACATAAAGCACTACATCATAATTTTCTACATTTCTGGAAAAAACCGGAAAACGCAAATCATAGCAAACCAGCGGACAAATTCTGAAACCTTTATATTCGACAATTAATTTTTCTGTTCCGGCTGTATAGCATTTATCTTCTCCTGCCAACGAAAATAAATGTCTTTTGTCGTAGGTTTTGATATCGCCATTGGGAAAAACAAAAACCAAACGATTGTAATAATTCCCATTTTCTTCAATAACCAAACTTCCTGTTATAGCGCAGTTTTTGGCTTTCGCCAGATGTTGAAGCCATAAAACGGTTTCGCCCTGCATGGTTTCGGCAACTACTTTCGGATTCATTGTAAATCCGGTAGAAAACATTTCGGGAAGGACAATCAAATCGACTTCTTCCATAAAGCCAGTAATCTTTTGTGCCAGATGACTTCGATTTTCCATCGGGTTTTCCCAAGAAAGGGATGTTTGTATAAGTGCTATTTTCATTTTTAGAGGGATTAGGGAAAAGAGATAAGGGATAAGTATTTTCGTTATTTAATAATTATTTCATCAATAAATATAAAAGCTTCTCCACCTGCGCCTTGATGCCATTCGGGTAATTTTCCATAATTATAGGCTTTGACTTTTACATATCTTGCGGTCATTCCTTTTACGAAACTGAAGTTTTTGATTATGTTTTCGCTTTCATTTGCATCAATATCATTGGTAATTGTTCCGACTAATGTAAAGTTACGATTATCTGACGAAATATAGTATTCGACTTTGGTTGGCATTAAAATCCAGGAGCGTGAATCCTGCAGAAAAATGGTGCCTATATAATTAATCGGGATTTCTTTTTGCAAATCAACTACGGCTTCAAAATCCTGACCTTGATACCCTTGCCAGTCGCCTTTTCGCCAGTTTGTTGTTCCGTAAATTCCATCCAATAAACCATCAGGTCCGCCGGCATGATATTGCGTATTATAAGTCGATTTAATATTGATAGTGTACTTGTTTGGTTTTTTGAAGAAAGTCGCGGAAACTTTATTACTTATTACTCCATTTGGGTTTTTTGAAAAAGCTACAACTCTTGAGGATTCTGAAATATTTAATGCACTTAAGTATGGAAAGAAATTGTTATTATCATCAGTTTGATTAGCATTTAAAATCGTGCAATATATCTTATCTTGAGGATTTTGGGTAATAATTTCAACTTTCAGCTTATCCTTAAACGATTTACTTTTAGCTTGAATGACAGGAACTCCATATGATATTTCAGGCAGAGCATAAGTTTCATTATCTTTAACTTTTCTTGAGAATTCACTTAAGAAATTATACATATCATTATCGTTGATAATTATACTTTTCCCGTTTTCTAAATTAATTTTTACTTGTTTGAAAATAGATTTCGTAAACTGCCACTCATTTAATCCTGGTGTAACTTGATAAATCCCCATTGAACTCAAAACATACCACGCACTCATTTGCCCGCAGTCTTCATTGCCAATCAAACCATCAGGAGCATTTTTGTAGAAATCATTCAGAATGAAATGCACTTTTTCAGTTGTTTTTTCAGGCTTGCCAATATAATTATATAGATAAGCCATATGATGACTTGGCTCATTTCCGTGAGCATACTGCCCTATTAAACCTGTAACATCGGCTTGTTCCCGACCTGTTGTTTTGCTTTCGCTATTGAACATTTCGTCAAGTTTGGCTTCAAATTTTTCGGCTCCACCATAAGCTTCAATCATTCCGGGAATATCCTGCGGTACAAAAAACGAATACTGCCAACTGTTGCCTTCAGTAAAGTTGTTGTTGATCTCCTTTGCATCAAAAGGTTTGTCCCAACCGCCATTCTTTTTCGGACGCATAAAGCCGGTATTCCAATCAAAAATATTCCTCCAACTTTGGGAGCGTTTCATAAAATAATCATAATCACTTTCGTTTCTTACTTTTAATGCCATTCGAGCAATACACCAGTCATCATAAGCATATTCCAAAGTTTTGGAAACGCTTTCGTGCTCATCATCCATCGAAATGAAACCTTGTTTTTTATAAGCATCCAAACCCAAATGATCTAGCATTGCCGAATGCTTTGCCGCTTCAAATGCTTTTTCATAATCAAAACCGGTAATACCTTTTGCCATTGCATCTGCCATCACAGAAACCGAATGATAGCCAATCATACAATCGGTTTCATTGGACGCCAATTCCCAAACGGGTAATCTTCCGCCTTGTTCGTATTGTTTTAAAAACGTATTGATAAAATCGGCGGTGCGTTTCTTTTCTATCAAAGTATAAAGCGGATGCGCTGCTCTAAACGTATCCCAAAGCGAGAAAACTGAATAGTAATCAAACCCTTCTGCTTTGTGGATTTGGTTGTCTCTGCCACGGTATTTTCCGTCGATATCCTGAGCAATATTTGGCTGAACCATCGTATGATATAAAGCCGTGTAAAAGACTGCTAATTTATCTTTATCTGTTTCTGTGATTTCGATTTTAGATAATTGTTTGTCCCAAAGTTGCTCTGCTTCCTTTTTAACTTTTTCAAAATCCCAATCAACTATTTCACTCATGTTAAGCCTTGTACCTTGATAAGCCGTTGGCGAAAGTGACACTTTCAACAGAATTTTTTCTCCATTCTTGACTTTTTTTGAAAAGCTTAACCCCAATTGGGTTCCGGCAAAGAATTTATCAGTGTTTCTTGCTGGTGCATATCCATTATTTCTAACATTATTGATTTGCATAGGAACACTGAATTCAATTCGGGCAAAAACATATTGATCTTTTGCCCAGGCTTCACTTCGGCGCAGGATTTCGATTGTTTTATTGTCAATGATTTTTACTTCTCCCTGCAACAATTTATCCCTGTGATTTAAATCGAGAATGATATTGGCCTGCCCGTCTTTGTTGAAAGTATATTCATGAAATCCAACTCTGGTTGATGCTGTCAATTTCACATCAATATTGTGTTTGTCTAATTTCACAGCATAAAATCCGGCTGTTGCTTTTTCATTCGAATGAGAAAATGTTGAACTATATTCTTTTGGATTTAATGTAGGTTCGCCCATCGTTGGCATCAGCATAATATCGCCAAAATCGGAACAACCTGTACCGTTTAAATGCGTATGTGAAAATCCGTAAATAGTATTGTCGTCATAGTGATAACCCGAACAGCCATCCCAACTTCCGTCAATTCTGGTGTCAGGTGAAAGTTGCACCATTCCAAACGGAACAGTTGCTCCCGGATAGGTGTGTCCGTGACCACCGGTTCCAATCATTGGATTGACATATTGATGATAATTTTGGCCGAAAATGGAAAAACAAAGTAATAAAAGTAAACTTGAAAATTGTAATCTCATTGTATTGTTGTTGTCTTTTAAAGTTTAAAAGCCTAATTGAATTTTACTTCTATATAAACTGGTAAATGATCTGATGGATACTTCAAGTCTTTGGAATCGCTCAACACACCATATTTTTTAACCTTAAACGGATTGTCTTTTGATAAAAAGATATAATCGATACGTTTAGTTACGGCTTCATTGTGTTTGAAAGCATTGAAAGTGCCGCTTGGTCCAAAAGGTTTCTCTTCAGAGATATCGCGACTGTCAAGCATTTCTTTTTTCAGATTGACGATTCTTTCTTCTGTGGGTTCCGAATTGAAATCGCCCATAAAAAAGACAGGATAATTTTTGGTGTTCAACTCTTTGATTTTGGACAAAATCAAAAGAATAGAATTCGTTCGTGCCAATTCACCCATATGATCTAAATGTGTATTGAAAATCCAGAATGTCTGTTTGCTTTTTTCGTCTTTGAACAAGGCATAAGTACAAACCCTGTTGAGCATTGCATCCCAACCTTTTGATATTTTTTCAGGAGTTTCCGAAAGCCAGAATGTTTTTTCGTGAATTACTTTGAATCTGTCTTTTTTATAAAATATATTGGATGATTCTCCTTTGCCTTCGCCATCTCTTCCGATGCCAACGTAACTGTAATTTGGTAACATGGTTGTAATATCCGTAACCTGATGTGGTAAAGCTTCCTGAATTCCGAAAATATCCGGTTCGTGAAATATAACTTGAGAAGCCCAATAGTCTTTTCGGTTTGGCCAGGCGTTTTCGCCATCGGAAGCCAAATCTAAACGAATATTATAAGTCATTAATCTTAGTTTTTGTGCTGAAACAGCATCAGAAAATAAAATGGAAATCATTAAAAATAAACTTATAAAATATGGTTTCATCATGTTAGTTCTTGTGTTTTATTCCGCTATGCTTCATACAGTTCGCCTAGTCGGCTTGTGTCAAATATACCATTTTTATCGAAAAGTCGTACTGAATAGGAATGTGCGTTAGGGATTCCTTCGGCAGTCGCTTCGCTCGTGTGTAGTGGCATCCTTTTTTTGGTTTGTACTTCGACAGGCTCAGTATGACAAACCAAAAAAAGGTAGACGGAAAGCCCGACCCGAAGGGAAACGCCATAAAAAAACGCATCCAAAAAATGAATGCGTTTATTTCTTATGTATAATGGCTTATTTCAAACTTGCTGCTAAGTACTCTCTGTTCATACGTGCGATGTTTTCCAATGAAATTCCTTTTGGACATTCCACTTCGCAGGCACCGGTATTAGTACAGTTTCCGAATCCTTCTTCGTCCATTTGACGTACCATGTTTAATACACGCTGAGTAGCTTCTACTTTTCCTTGTGGTAACAAAGCATATTGCGAAACTTTGGCGCCAACAAACAACATAGCCGAACCGTTTTTGCAAGTTGCCACACAAGCACCGCAACCGATACAGGCCGCAGCTTCGAAAGCTCTGTCGGCATCGTGTTTTGGAATTGGCGTCGCATTAGCATCAATTGTTCTTCCTGAAGTGTTTACTGAAACGAAACCTCCGGCTTGTTGAATTCTGTCGAAAGAACTTCTGTCAACAACTAAATCTTTAACCACCGGAAATGCTTTACTTCTGAATGGTTCGATGTAAATGGTATCGCCATCTTTGAATTTACGCATGTGCAATTGACAGGTTGTTGTTCCCGTTTCCGGTCCATGTGCTCTTCCGTTGATGTATAATGAACACATTCCGCAGATTCCTTCGCGACAATCATGGTCGAAAGCAACAGGCGATTTTTTATCATTGATTAATTGCTCGTTCAATTGGTCTAACATTTCCAAAAATGAACTTGCCGTAGAAACATTATCTAATTTATAAGTTTCCATGCTACCTTTAGCTTGAGCGTTTTTTTGACGCCAAATTTTAAGGTTTATATTGATGTTTTTTGCTGAAGACATAACTGTATATTATTTGTAATTTCTAGCTGCAATTTTGATAAACTCGTATTTCAATTCTTCCTTGTTCAGGATTTCTTTGCTGATATCGTAACCCATATATTCCCATGCGCTAACGAACGAGAAGTTCTCGTCATCACGAAGCGTTTCTCCTTCTGAATCCTGATATTCTTCACGGAAGTGACCTCCACAAGATTCATTACGCTGCAATGCGTCCATCGCCATTAGCTGGCCTAAATCAATAAAATCAGCAACTCGCATTGCTTTTTCTAACTCAGGATTCAATTCATCTGAACTTCCCGGAACGTAAACGTCTTTATAGAATTCTTCTTTTAAAGCTGCGATTTCGGAAATAGCTTCTGTTAAGCCTTTTTCGTTTCTTGCCATTCCAACTTTATTCCACATAATCAAACCAAGTCTTTTATGAAAATGGTCAACCGATTTGGTTCCGTTGTTGTTTAGGAATTTATCGATAGTATCTTTTACGCTTTTTTCTGCTTCTGCAAATTCAGGCAAATCCGTAGAAATTTTTCCTGTTCTGATTTCGTCTGCTAAGTAATTAGAAACCGTGTAAGGCAATACAAAATAACCATCTGCCAAACCCTGCATCAAAGCTGAAGCTCCAAGTCTGTTGGCTCCGTGATCAGAGAAGTTAGCTTCACCCGCAACGAAACATCCCGGAATGGTAGATTGTAAATTATAATCGACCCAAACGCCACCCATAGTGTAGTGAACCGCCGGATATATCTTCATCGGCGTTTCGTATGGATTCTCATCGGTGATTTTTTCATACATCGCGAAAAGATTTCCATATTTTTCTTCCAACCATTGCTTTCCTAATTTAGTAATTTCATCAGGAGTTGGATTGTGATTCCCTTTGGCATAAGCCGCTTGTTTTCCTTTGCTTTGAATTTCGGTGGAAAAATCTAAATAAACACCTTCATTGGTATCATTAGCTTCAATTCCGAAACCTTCGTCGCAACGCTCTTTGGCGGCTCTTGAAGCTACGTCACGCGGCACTAAGTTTCCAAAAGCAGGATATCTTCTTTCTAAGAAATAATCTCTATCGTCTTCGCTCAATTGAGTTGGTTTTAATTTCCCGGCACGAATGGCTTCTGCATCTTCTTTTCTTTTTGGCACCCAAATTCTACCTGAGTTACGCAATGATTCCGACATCAATGTCAGTTTCGATTGGTTAACTCCATGAACCGGAATACAAGTTGGGTGAATTTGAACAAAGCATGGATTTGCGAACAACGCTCCTTTTTTATGAATTTTCCAGCCAGCAGTTACATTACTTCCCATTGCGTTTGTAGAAAGGAAATAAACATTTCCATATCCACCAGTAGCAATAACTACTGCGTGTGCAGAATGTCTTTCTAATTCACCTGTAACCAAGTTACGGGCTATGATTCCACGTGCTTTCCCGTCAACTTTTACTAAATCTAACATTTCGTGACGGTTGAACATTTTGACACGACCTAACCCAATTTGTCTTGATAGAGCAGAATACGCTCCAAGTAACAATTGCTGACCTGTTTGTCCCGCAGCGTAAAAAGTACGTTGCAATTGCGTTCCGCCAAACGAACGGTTATCTAACATTCCACCATAATCACGGGCAAAAGGAACACCTTGTGCCACACATTGGTCGATGATATTAGCCGATACTTCAGCCAAACGGTGAACGTTAGCTTCACGTGCTCTATAATCGCCACCTTTTATCGTGTCGTAAAATAATCTGTAAGTACTGTCACCATCATTTTGGTAGTTTTTTGCCGCGTTGATTCCGCCTTGAGCAGCAATTGAATGAGCTCTTCTTGGTGAATCCTGGAAACAAAATGCTTTCACATTGTAACCCATTTCTCCCAAGGAAGCTGCTGCAGAAGCTCCGGCCAAACCGGTTCCAACCACGATAATATCAATTTTTGGTCGGTTATTTGGCGCCACTAATTTTAAATGATCTTTATAATCTGTCCATTTGTCCGAAATTGGACCAGCTGGTATTTTTGAATCTAGTTTCATCTGAAATTATTGATTAAAATGATGGAATAATGCAATGAAAATGAATCCGAATGGAACAATTACTGCATATGCGTATCCTAGTTTGTGAAGTGCTCTCGAGAATTTGTTATTGAATCCAACAGATTGCATTGAAGAGTTGAAACCGTGCCATAAGTGCAAAAACAATAATACAAAAGCTAAGCAATATAAGCCTGTTCTTACCGGGCTTTCGAATTTATGAACCAATTCACCGTAATATCTTGTTGGATCTTGTGGAAGTGCTTCAACATATTTGTAATTCATTTCAGGAAACCAAAAATCGTAGAAGTGTAATCCCAAAAAAGCTAATACAACTAATCCTGAAATAATCATATTTCTTGATGCCCAGGAAGAGTTTGCTGACCCATTATTTTTAGCATAAGCTATAGGCCTTGCTGCTCTATTCTGTAGTTCCAAAACAAATCCCATTACAAAATGAAATACAACACCAAATGCTAAAACAGGTTGCATTACATACTGAATTAACGGATTGTAACCCATAAAATCAGAACAAGAATTAAATACTTCTTCGCTGAATACTGATGTTAAATTTATTGAAAAGTGAAGCGCTAAAAATGAAATTAAGAAAAGTCCTGAAAGCGCCATAGCGACTTTTTTAGCAATGGACGAACTTAAAACGGAAGATTTTGCCATAAGATTGTGTAATTTATTTAAAAAACCACACAAAAATACACCTATTTGCTAATAACTACAACCTTTTCGTTGTAATTTATAATCAATTTAAAGTGAGTTTAACAGTTGTTTATTTTTTGTAGGCAATCGATTGCATTAAGTAAGCCCATTTACTTAACATAAGTAGGAATTAAACCACGCAATCCCATATCGACAACTTCCTCTCCGGCAGCTGGTTCATATTTCCCGTCAGCATTTACTTCTTGCCATTCAAAACTATTATTGATGGACAATGATAAGGTAATCACCACATCATTAGTTTCGGTTCCGTCAATTATTAAATTACTGGCAAATCTTCCTGTAACAACACATGTATTTAAGTTTCGCGGAATTGGAGAAGTTGCTTCGATAGGGTTCGGAACAGTTGTCGTTCCCGGAAGTGCCTGTCCAGAAGTGGAGTAAGGATGGTCATTCAAGGCAAAAGCCCAATATCCTTGTGCTCTGTTTGCATTTACAGGAAAAGTAGTGTTTTCGATATCAAAAGAAGTTATATAAGTATTAAAACCGACAAAACTGGCTAAAGTCCCGTTGTAATCATTTCCGTTGGCAGCACGAACACTGATTTGGTAATTTTGATACGATAAAGATACTCGCATCCATTCATAACTTCCTGCAGCAACCTGACTTAAAGGGATTCTCAGAAAAGTTTCTCCTTCCGAAACTATTTTTGATTTACTAAAATCTATAGCATTACTTCCGCCAAGTGTCGTTTCCGGAGCGTGATATAAAATAGTGCCATCTCCTAGTTGCGTGTTAGCGTTTGGCGCTAATTCTACATAATGTGAAGATATCAAATTAAAAATAGGTGATTGTGCAGCATTTCCGGCTGCAACTGTTGAAGGTTGTCCTAAATTATTCAACCTCGCCTGAGTTGGGTCAAATTTGAATTTGATAATCAACATCGGCTCTTCTACTTCGTCATCTGAATCTTTCGAGCAGGAAACAAAAGGAAGTGCTGCAGCTACTACTATTAAAAGGATTACATATCTCTTTTTCATTCTTTTGGGATGTTAGTGCGTTTTTGTAACGTCTTCATCTATAACGAGAATATAGTCTCCTTTATTATAATCTTCGGGCATTATTTTTTCTAAATCGTTTTGTTCTACCGTTGCAATGGTTATTACCTCTATGTCTGAAACATATTTTTTAAGATACCAACCAATGCCTTCAAAGTTGTCTGAATGATAAGTTCCGTTGTAGTGAATGAATACAGTGTCAGCTTTTAAATTCTTTTGAATAAAATAAGCCATCGTTGCATCTTTTATTGCCTGAGCTTTTGGCATGTTAGGACTGGCGTGATCTCCCATCATTTTCATCATATTGACATAGCCTGGTAAATTGGCATCAAATTCAATAGGTAACGGAGCAATCCATAATTTTTCTTCCGGTGTCAGAGCATCTAATCCTTCAAATCCTTTTTTAGACACGATTGAAGCAAATCTTCTTGGAATATTTGTAGCAATAAAAGTCAATTTATTTTCCTTGGCAAAATCTACTAAAGGCTTGTAATCCGTTTTGTAATTAGACCAAAGTCGGGCAGTTGAATCTAATTGTTTTTGATTAATCTCTCCGTTTAGATATTGGTCAAGTTGTTTTTGATTGTCGGCTTCCAGCATTTCGGCACCTAAAATAACTTTCTTTTTTTGTGCCAAATCTTTGGTTAGTTCCAATTCCAACCAATGAGCAATTGCGTTGTTGTGGTATTCCCCAAATAAAACTACTTGTGTTTTCTCTGCTGCTTTCAATAATTTGACATAAGAAACCTTCTTGCCATTTTTGTCGAAAA
Source organism: Flavobacterium anseongense (assembly GCF_021608185.1). Classification (GTDB taxonomy): domain Bacteria; phylum Bacteroidota; class Bacteroidia; order Flavobacteriales; family Flavobacteriaceae; genus Flavobacterium; species Flavobacterium anseongense. The sequence goes on from NZ_JAKIHN010000001.1 coordinate 632,243, forward strand.
GCTGGTACGCTTTTTTTTCTTGCGCGATTCCAATATTGGAAATCCATAAAAAAAGTATTGCGGAAATTAATCGTTTCATGGCCGTCTGTTTTTAATTCCAAATGTTTTAACTTTGGGACATACAATAATAATCATTTCATCATGAAATACCATCAAATAGACCGCAATTTGTTCATTAAAAACCGAGCAAAATTTACGGCACAAATGAAACCTAACAGCGTTGCTGTATTTAATTCCAACGATATTTATCCGGTTTCTGCCGATAGTTCACTGCCATTTGAACAACATCGCGATATTTTTTATTTATCCGGAGTTGATCAGGAAGAAAGTATACTGTTGCTTTTTCCGGACGCACCTTATGAGCATTTAAAACAAATCTTATTTCTAAAGGAAACCAACGAGCACATTGCGATTTGGGAAGGCGAAAAGCTGACGAAAGACAGAGCTTTTGAAGTTTCCGGAATTAAATCGGTGATTTGGCTACAGGATTTTCACAAAACGTTGAAGGAAGTTATGGCTTACGCCGAAACGATGTATATCAACACCAACGAGCATTATCGAGCATCGATTGAAACCGAAACCCGTGAAGCGCGTTTTGTAAAATGGTGGAAAGAAAATTATCCGGCACACAAAGTGGAAAAATCGAATCCTATTTTGCAACGCATTCGTTCTATCAAAGAAAGTGAAGAATTGGATTTGATTCAAACCGCCTGTGATATTACCGAAAAAGGATATCGCCGTGTATTGCAGTTTGTAAAACCAAATGTAATGGAATATGAAATCGAAGCCGAGTTTGCTCACGAGTTCCTAAGAAACCGCTCCAAAGGTTTTGCCTATACGCCAATCATTGCCTCGGGAAACAACGCGAACGTTTTGCACTATATTGAAAACAACCAACAATGTAAAGCAGGTGATTTGATATTGCTTGATGTTGGTGCCGAATATGCAAATTATTCCAGCGACATGACCAGAATGGTTCCGGTTTCAGGAAAATTTACCGATAGACAAAAGCAGGTTTACAATGCGGTTTTACGTGTAAAAAACGAAGCAACCAAAATGCTGACCGTTGGTAATTTATGGAAACAATATCATGTAGAAGTTGGTAAAGTAATGACTTCCGAATTGCTTGGTTTGGGATTAATTGACAAAGCTGATGTTCAAAACGAAAACCCGGATTGGCCGGCTTATAAAAAATATTTCATGCACGGAACGTCCCATCATATGGGATTAGATACGCATGATTACGGACTTTTACACGAGCCGATGAAAGCCAATATGGTTTTCACTGTCGAGCCTGGAATCTACATTCCTGCGGAAGGTTTTGGAATCCGTATTGAGGATGATGTAGTGATTCAGGAAAAAGGAGAGCCGTTTAACTTAATGAGAAACATTCCGATTGAGGCTGATGAAATTGAATCGATAATGAATTCCTAATTTAGAGATAAGGGATAAGTAAAAAGGGATAAGACGGCTCACATTTGATATTAAGAGGAGAATGTCCAGTGGACATTCGGTAAAACGGCTCACTAAAGTGAGCTGTTTCTTTATATAGGAATCTGTTCCACCAAAACCTCATTTTCTGCTTTGTCATAGTAAGTGCAGGTCATTTTATCCATAACAACAATCCATTTTTCTACGCCTGATTTGGCACAATCTAACAGAAAGGTTTTATAATCTGTTTTGCCTTGTTGATGTGCTTTTAAATCGGTTTTGAATTGTTCAATCATGGTTTCATCTGCTATGGAAAGTGTTTCTGAAAAACCTTCAGATGAAACTTTGAAATTATCTTTCCCACAATAATTGGTGTGGTTGTCAAAAACAAAAGTTTCAAAAGACGTTACGCCAAGCGCAATAATATCCTGCATGTATTTTGGAAAATCGGCTCCGCTTTTTACTTTCGAATGTGCTTCTTTGATTTGTTGGATGGTGAACATAATATTATAATTTGAAGTCCAAATGTACTTTTTTAATTTCAAAAATTTACTTTTGTATACAACACAATTAATCCGACAATTCTTGAAGCAGCTCGCCTATAAAAACACCAAAATCTCTTTTACTGACGAAGGCAAAGGAACTGCTGTGGTTTTATTGCACGGTTTTCTCGAGAATAAAACGATGTGGAGTGCATTCATTCCTGAACTCAGCAAGAAACACAGAATCATCACCATCGATTTATTAGGTCACGGCGAAACAGAATGTTTGGGTTATGTTCATTCTATGGAAGATCAAGCTGATATGGTTCACGCCATTTTACACGACTTGAAAATCAGAAAAGCCGTGTTTGTTGGTCATTCTATGGGCGGTTATGTGGCTTTGGCTTTCGCCGAATTATATCCGGATAACGTTAAAGGAATTGTGTTGCTAAACTCAACTTCTCGCGCTGATAGTGATGAACGAAAGAAAAATAGAGACAGAGCGATTAAAGCTGTGAAACAAAACTACACCAACTTTGTACGCTTGTCTATTGCGAATTTGTTTAGCGAAGACAATCGCGAAAAATTGGAAACTGAAATTGAAAAAGTAAAACTAGAAGCGTTGAAAACGCCGTTGCAAGGTATTGTTGCCGCACTCGAAGGTATGAAAATCAGAAAAGATCGTGAAGTGTTGTTGCATTTTGCGCCTTATCCTATTCAGCTGGTTTTGGGTAAAAAAGATGGCGTTTTGATTTATGATGAAAACGTTGACCAGATTGAAAAAACCAAAGTTGAGCTCACCACTTTTCCTGACGGACATATGTCACACATTGAAAACGAAACGGAATTGAAGAAAGTATTGGTGGATTTTTTAAAGAAGGTTAAATAACTTTCTCCTCAAAAGGAATTTCCATATTAAGTATTTCCTGCAGTAGAACAACAATCTGCTCCAAATAGTTTTCCATGATTTCGGTTGAAATTATTTCTACAACATCTTTGTCCTGCTTAAACTGAAATGGTAAAAATCCTGTTTTTAAGTTTTTAAAAGATACTATTCCGGCTTCGATTTCCTGACCGTTTGCTTTAGTTTCATACATAAAAGCATACGCTAAAACCTGAATTATTTTGTCGTTTTTGATATCTTCGGTTAAACCGCTCCAACTTTTTAAAATAACATTGTTCTTATCTACTTTTCCTGTTTTATAATCGATGATTCTAATCTTTCCGTTGCGGAGTTCGATTCGGTCCACATTTCCTTTTATCAGCACAGGAAAAGGCAAGCGGGTATCGGATAATATTCTTTCATAAGTAGTTTCTAAAGCTATGATTTGAATTTCATCGCCTTTATTGATAGCTTCTAATTCTGTTTTTAGAAAGTTCAGCACGTTTCGCTTGGCAACTTCAAAGGCTAACAGATTTCTTCCTTTTTTGATTTCGCCTTCTTTATAAACATTTTTGAATTGGTTTAAAACTTCTTCATCAATTTTTGAAATGCAGCTTTTGATATCTTGACTAGTTAAAAGTCGCCCAATAGTTGGTTTATATAATTCTTCTAAAGTGCCATGAATAATAGTTCCTAGTGTATTAACCGCAATGTTTTCTTCAACCTCATCCGTTTCAGAAATGCGTAAAACCCTTTGAAAATAAAACTGAATTGGGTTGCGAATGTATGTCGTCAACGATGACGGTGAAAATCCCTTATCCGCAATTTCGCGCAAGCGAGTCATGACGCTTTCTGTTTTTGGAACAACAATCGGTTGATGCGCAATAGTAGGCACATCCGGATTATAATATTGAAATGTCAGGTTGTGATTGGGTTGTTTCTCGATTTCTAATTGTGTGATGAAACGGCTCTTTTCGCCAGCATCAAAACCCTGACTATCGGAATTATAAATTAAATAAACGTTTTTGGCCCGTTGCAGTAAATGATAGAAATGATAGGTATAAATAGCATCTTTTTCTTTATACGTTGGCAAACCATATTGCAATTTCACATCATATGGAATGAAAGAATTGATAGATTTTCCTGCTGGAAATTTGCCTTCGTTCACCGATGTAATGATTACGGTTTCGAAATCCAACACACGACTTTCTAAAACACCCATTATCTGTAAACCGCTCAAAGGCTCGCCTTCAAAAGAAACTTCAGCTACATCAATGACTTGTTTGTAAATGGCTTGTAAGGTCTTAAGGTCGTTTATGGATTTATGTACCGAAAAATAGGAAATCATTTTATTGATGACTTTAAAAATCGAATACACAAAAGCATTTGTTATTTTTTCTTCTTCGTTTTCATAACTCAAATTTCCTTTTATTTTCAGCAGAATTTGAGCAATATTTTCTAAAACAGTTACAGAATCTGCATCCCATTTTTGGAACAATAACGAAAACAGTGCATTGTCTTTGGCGTAAAGCTCTTCTAGCTTTTTATGGGTAATAAACGAATAGTTGTTTTTATTAATTATGAAAACCAATTCGTTAGCATTTACATAAGGCTCTATAAGTGGATGCGTTAAAACATCGAGCACGTCTTTGTAGTACATCACATAACTTGACGGATTTCTGGTCAAAGCGTTGGTGTGCAGTTTGAATAATTTGGCAATCAGCAATTGCGCCGGATTGTTTTTGCTCGAAAATCCCATAGTGATATTCAACGCATCAACATTCGATGGCAGCGAATACAACATTGGCAACAACAAACTTTCTTCTCCGAGAACTAATGCAACATGTTGAAGGCTTTCATTTTCTGCTTGTTTTTGGATGATGCTTCCCGCTATTTTAGCTTGTCCGATAGCTTTTGAAGTAGCAATGACATGAATGTTCTTTTCGGTCTTAAAATCGTTTGAAATCCATTCATAAGGATGTGTTTTATAATAAGTCCATTCCGATTTAAACTTTCGTTGAAAATGTCCGGCATCATGAAATGTATCGTGAAGCAAAGTCTCGTCAATATCCCAATAAATTTTGGCGACATCAAGTGCTAAAAGATGCTGAATTATTTTCTCTTCGGCTTGATTGAGTGCATTGAAACCTGCAAAAACAAATTGTTCCCCGTTATTATTTTCAGAAAAGTGATTTAAGTTTTCAACGGCTTCGCGATAAATTAACCCTTGATAGCCAATTCCTTTATTTTCTAAATGCTGATATAGTGAATGATAATATTGTGGTAGTTTTTTCCAGAAAAGCAGGTGCTTTTCTATCAAATCCGTTCTTTTATCTACATCAACAGACCAATGTTCTATTTCCTTGATGTCTTCGATATATTTTAAAATTTTGTCTGCTTCTAAAAGATAGCGGTCGATTTCATTAAAATCCTGAAGCAATGTTTTTGCCCAATTCGCAAAGTTTTCAAAGGATTCCTGTTTCGCTTTTTCTGTTAGTGAAAGGTAAACTTCATAAAATTCAAAAAGCAACTCTACACTATCAACCGAGCGAATACCGGCAATATCCTGAATAAACTCTTCGATGCTGATTATCTCGGGTGCAAAAACATTGTTTGAAACTAACTTTTTTAATTCTTCGAGCAAAAAGACTTTGGCTCTTTTGTTTGGTAAAACAATAGTTAATTCGGATAAGTTAACGGTCCCGAGGTTTCGGGATTTTAAAATTTCTTGGGCAAGTTGTTGAAGAAAAGTTGGTTTAGACATTCTATAAAAATAAAAAAACGCTCCGAATATCGGAGCGTTTTCTTGAAAATATTTTGGAAGAAATTATTTTACTAATTTCACTTCAACTCTTCTATTGTTAGCTTTACCAGCTTTAGTTTTGTTAGTGTCAATTGGTTTAGATTCACCAAAACCAGCTGAAGCTAATCTTGAACTAGCAATACCACTTTCAATTAAGTAATTTTTAACTGCAGCAGCTCTGTCTTCAGATAATTTTTGGTTAGCAGCATCTTTACCATCGCTATCTGTGTGACCTTCTATAGAGAAGTTAGAGTTTGGATACTCTTTCAAGATAGCTGTAATAGCTTGTAATACTGGATAAGTTTGTTGTTTGAATGAAGCTTTACCACTATCGAATAAGATAGTTTTAGCATAGTCGTTTAATCTTTTGATAGCTTCTTCTGTAACTTCTGGACAACCATTGTTAGCTACTGTTCCTGCTACATCCGGACATTTATCATCTTTATCTAAAACTTTATCTCCGTCTCTATCCGGCCAAGGACAACCACCGTTTTCTTTTGGACCTTTAACATCTGGACATTTGTCTGATTTATCAGTGATACCATCACCGTCAGCATCTGGGCAACCACCTAAAGATTTTAAACCGGCAACATCTGGACAAGCATCATCTTTATCAGCAATTCCGTCACCATCAGTATCAGGACATCCATTAAATTCAGCTGGACCAGCAACTTCAGGACAAGCATCAGAAGCATCTGTAATTCCGTCAGCATCTGTATCAGGACATCCGTTAAATTGTTTTAAACCAGCAACTTCAGGACAAGCATCATCTTTATCGTAGATTCCGTCACCGTCAGTATCTTTTCCTCCAAATTTGAAAGTAAGACCAGCGAAGTGCTGCATGTGAGATGGCATATCTTCACGAACATCCTCGAAAGATTGTTTGTATGTCGAACGCCAAGACAAACCTACCATTTCAGTAAACCAATAAGTTAAACCTAAACCTCCGTTTAATGTACCTGCATGTGACTCATCACCAATCCAAGTGTAACCTCCACCAATATGGATAGATGGTTCAATTGTTTTAGATTTTATTAAGTTCATCAAGCTGTAGTTAATTACCGCATCAGCTGCATAATAATTTTTATCTCCTGGGTTAACTACGGTATATGGTCCTTCACCAACTCTTGGTAATACATATCTAGTTAGTCTGTTAATAGATCCTGTAACTCCAAAAGAGAAATTACTTCCTACGTATTTAGTTACGTTTAAATAAGACACCGAATTAATAATGTTCCAGTTATCTTTAGCATTAAAGAATTGGGAAAATTGGTCTTCCAATTTAGAAGCAGCACTTACTCTTGTATCTACTGCATTAGCCCCAAACGAAATCGCCCAAGGGTTGTTACTGTCTTGAGCTTGTGAGCTGATAGAAGCTAACATTACCAGAGCAACGAATAATTTGTTAAGATGTTTCATACTTAATTTGATTAGATTATAAAAATTATAATGAGACAAAAGTAATACGTTATATTATAATATCAAAATCAAAATGTTAAAATGTGTGAATTATATAAGGATTCTACACTAATTATGAAAGTTTTACAGTTTCTTTTCAATCTTTAGCATTTTTCCAACCTCTATAAAGGCTGCAATTGCTTTGTCTAAGTGCTCTTTAGTATGAGCCGCTGATAATTGAACCCGAATCCTAGCCTTATCTCTCGGAACTACAGGAAAAAAGAAACCAATAACATAAATTCCTTTCTTTAAAAGCTCATCTGCCATTATTTGAGATAACTTTGCATCATATAACATTACCGGAACGATTGCAGAATCGCCATCAATGAAATCTATTCCTGCTTTACGCAAACCATCTTTGAAATAGTTGGTATTCCATTCTACTTTATCGCGCAGCGTTGTGTCTTTTTCTAATAGTTCGAAAACTTTGATTGATGCGCCAACAATAGCCGGTGCCAATGAATTGGAAAACAAATAAGGGCGCGACCGTTGACGCAGAATTTCAATCACTTCTCTTTTGGCTGTAGTATAACCGCCCATTGCACCGCCTAATGCTTTTCCTAAAGTTCCTGTGATGATGTCAACTCTTCCCATAACACCTTTGGCTTCGAGCGTTCCTTTTCCTGTTGCTCCTATAAAACCTGCTGCATGACATTCATCAACCATTACTAAAGCATCATATTTATCTGCCAAGTCGCAAATTTTATCTAATGGCGCCACTAATCCGTCCATCGAAAAAACACCATCTGTAACTATAAGTTTAAAACGATGTCCGGCTTCGACCGCTTTCTTTAACTGATTTTCCAAATCTTCCATATTGGAATTTTCATAACGATAGCGCGCCGCTTTACACAAACGAACGCCATCAATAATAGAAGCGTGGTTCAAACTATCCGAAATAATACAATCTTCTTCACCAAGCAAAGGTTCAAAAACGCCTCCATTGGCATCAAAAGCCGCCGCATATAATATAGTGTCTTCTGTACCGTAAAAATCGGCTATCTTTTTTTCCAAAGTTTTGTGAATATCCTGTGTTCCACAAATGAAACGCACCGATGACATCCCGAAACCATGCGTATCCAAAGCGTCTTTGGCTGCCTGAATTACTTCAGGATGCGATGACAATCCCAAATAGTTATTGGCACAAAAGTTTAAAACCGTTTCTCCGTTTACTGTAATTTCTGCGCCTTGTGGCGATGTGATAATGCGTTCTTTTTTGAAAATTCCATTTTGTTCAATGGTGTTTAGTTCGTTTTGTAGGTGTTGTTGAATTTTTCCGTACATGTTGTTTAGTTTGTTGTTTTGAGATTACAAATTTACCACTTCCAAAGTTTCTCCGATATAAACCAGGGCTTTTTTAGTCACTTTATAACCCATTTTTTCAATGGCGTTTTGATAATTTTCTAACTGTAATTGGTATTTGGTTTGGTGTGAACCAGTTTTATAATCCAATAGGTAGATTTCATTATTCTTGTTAAGCACCATTCTGTCTGGCTTTACAAGGTTTCCTTCTTTTTGGATAATGGTTTTTTCGTTTAAGATTTTATGCTCGTTCGAGAAAAATAATTGCAAATCATGATGATTTACAATTTCATGAATGGTTTTTAATACTTCCTCTTTTTGCGAAGAAACAATCAATCCGTTTTCGATGGCTTTGGTTGGTGCCAAATCAATATCTTCTTTTGTTTTGATGAATGACAGAATCTCATGCAGAATGTTTCCGTATTCTATAGCTTTTTGCTGTTTGGTATTCCACATCAAACTTTCACGCTGTGCAATTTTGATGTTTTTCGGATTTAATGTTGCCGAAAGTTGTGGAATCGTTTCGGTTTCATCTTTATTTACTTTAGGTGCTGATAGTTTTTCGGCTGAACCAAATTCGTATTCCAATTTACTTTCATCAAAGCCTTTGTCTTCCAAAAATTTGATAAAAAACGACGCCATATTATTTGGATAACTGCCTTCTTTATTTTGAGTTTGCATCCCTGAAATGACATGCAATTGCTCTTCAGCACGGGTCATTGCTACATATAAAACATTGATATCGTCTAATAATTCTTCCTGCTTTTTCTGATTGTAAATCAGTGCCGATTCTTCACCATAAGTGGAAACATTGTTGTTTTTATCGACTAAAACCTTAGACAACCCAACTTGTTCTTCATCAGCGTTCAGCCAAATTTTTTCTTTTGGACCAGCACTGTAATTTTCTTCGGCAAACGGAAAAATAACTACCGGAAACTCCAATCCTTTGGATGTGTGAATGGTCATTATGCGCACTGCTTCTTTGCCTTCGGGCGATGGAATGCTCAACTTGCCCGAATTAATTTCCCAATACGAAAGAAAATCCGAAATTCCGACCTGCTTTTTTAAATCCTGTTCGAGTACAATGTCCAGAAAGTACTGCACATAAGCATTTCGTTTTTCAATAGGAATAATTTTCGAAATGATACTTTCTGTCGCTTCGTACAATGATTTTTTTCTGGTGTTTTTAAATGAAAAATGAATCTCAAAACCGGCTAACCATTGCTCAAAATCAGCTTCAGTATTTTGTTCCATTCCAAGTGCGATAAAATCGTGAATTGCCATTTCTTGTTGATTGTTTGATGCAATGTAATACAAGAAATTTGCTTTGGATTCGCGGTCATTATTGTTTTTCAAATAATATAAAACAGCAACTATACACTGAACTTCCGAAGAAGAACCAATAAGCAAACTCTCCGAAGACAAAATCGGAATGCCTTGTTGGGTTAAATAATTGGCAATCGCAAATCCGTTGTCTTTTTTTCGGGTTAAAATGACGATGTCTTTATAACTGAAACCTTTGCTTTTTACTTTTTGGATGGTGTTTAAGGTTGCCAATAAATACAATTCCTCTTTTGCCGGATTTTCTTCTTCGCCTAAGTCAAGTTTTTCAGCTTTCGGTACAAAAGAAATATTCACATATCCGCCTTTTTTAGAATTTAATAATTGATGACTGTGATTTTGATACAAATCTTTATAATCTTCGTGTGTAAATTCATTCGCTATGAATCCAAAGAAATTGTTATTAAAATCGATGACTTCTGAATAACTTCGATAATTAGTTTCTAATGATTTTACTTCTTTCGTATGATGCAAAAAAGAATTTTCTTCTTTGCTCAACTCAATAAATTGCTCGGCTTTCCCGCCACGCCAGCGATAAATTGATTGTTTCGGATCGCCAACAATCATCAGCGAACCTCTTTCTCCCAGTAAATCTTCGCTCGAAAGCGAATTGTCAATTAACGGAATCAGGTTTTGCCATTGCATTTCGGATGTGTCCTGAAACTCATCAATAAAAAAGTGTTTGTATTTTTCACCTAATCGCTCATAAATAAAAGGTGCAGGTTGATTTTGGATTTGGTCGTGAATTAATTTGTTGAATTCGGTTATGGATAAAATTCCCTGCTCTTTTTGAATTTCGGTTAGTTTATTACTCAACGTATTTAACAACGAAAGCGGCGTGATGTTTTTTAGAAACGCAGCATAGAAATTTTTCTTTTCGAATTTTTTATAAATCGACCCCAGGATTTCGATCAGTTGTGGAATTATTGCTTCAATAATAGCTTTGTTTTTATCGTCTTTTTTTATTTTAACATCATCAAATTCTCTGAATCTGTGGTTGTTTGCTCTGCTATCTTTTTCTTTGAAGAAATTCAAATGTTTTGGAAAAGTGCCATAGGGAAAAGAATCTGTTTCAATTCCGTTTTTTTCAATCAGTAGTAATGCTTCACTTGCCAAATCAACTGTTTCAGATTCTAATTGCTCGCAAAGTTCTACGAGCTTATTTTTGATAACAATAAAATCCTCTATTTTCTTTTTGTCAAAATGCCCAATTTCCTCGCGATTGTTTTCGTTTAAAATCAGCTTTCCGGTTTCCATAATTTCACGTGAAATGTCCCAGGATTTATCATCATCGGTTTTTTCCATGGTAAAATCGACCAAAAGTTTTGTCAATTCGTCATCGTTTCCGGCTTCGGCAATAATGGCATCAACGGCTTCGGTCAACAAACTTTCGGTATCCAAAGAGACTTCAAAAGTTATTGGCAGATTCAAATCGTGTGCAAAAGCGCGAATGACTTTATGGGTGAATTTATCAATAGTCGAAATATCAAATGCGGCATAATTGTGAATTAAGTTTTTGATAATGTTTTTGGCTTTTTCAGTAATAGCATTCAAACTCAAACCTGTGTCCGAACTGATAACCTGCATTAATTGCAGTGCTTTCTCCGATGGATTTTCTTTGCTGAATTCAGAAAGGTTTTCCAACACGCGGCTTTTCATTTCGTGTACCGCTTTATTTGTAAACGTAATGGCGAGAATATTTCTATAAGCATCCGGCTTTTTAGACAGCAGAATTATTTTCAGATATTCCTTTACCAAAGTATAGGTTTTACCCGAACCTGCCGATGCGTCGTATATGGAAAAAGCTGGTTTTTGCATTAGTTTTTAGTAATCAGATAAACAAAATTCAACTTGCTTGGTTCGCCATAATACTCGACTTCAAATTCGTCTACTTTTACAGCACCTATTTTTGTGATAGCTTTTTGCGAACGAATATTAAATGCTCCTATATGAAAATAGACTTTATCCACAAACTGAAACGCATAATCGAGCATTAGTTTTTTCAAGGCTTTGTTGTAACCATTGCCCCAAAATTTTGTTCCGATAAAAGTATAACCAATCAAAACGGAATTATCTTCTTCATTGAAATCATAATAACGACTACAGCCAACTGTTTCATTGGTGGCGTCATCCAGAATTAAAAAAGCGCCTTTTGATTCTATTGCACCTTTGAAATAATTGGTAAAATCTTCTAATTTGTATCGGTTTGGATTTGGATGTTGTTCCCAAACTTTAGGATTGGAAGCTACTTCAAACAATCGGTCAAAATCAGATTCCTCAAGCGGAACTAATTTTATCAAATCATCATGAAGAAATGTTGGCTGTAAATCGAACGGCATTATAGTTCTATATTAAATATTTATAAAGTCACTTCCTTTTCCGAAGTTAAATGTATAAATTTGAATTCAATTATTTTTAATAACTTTTAAATACAATAGTCATGGCTTTCGATTTACCGCAGTTACCTTATGCTTACGATGCATTAGAACCACATATTGATGCTAGAACGATGGAAATTCACCATTCAAAACATCACAATGCTTATACAACTAATCTAAATGCTGCTGTAACAGGCACCGATTTAGAAGGAAAAACAATAGAAAATATTTTAATCAATTTGGATATGAAAAATGCAGCCGTCAGAAATAACGGTGGCGGATTTTATAATCACAATTTGTTTTGGAGAGTAATGTCGCCAACTGGCGGCGGTAAACCAACAGGAGATTTAGCAGATGCTATTGATGCTGCATTTGGTTCGTTTGATGAATTTAAAGCACAATTTGCAAAAGCCGGAGCGACACGTTTTGGTTCAGGTTGGGCATGGCTTTGTGTTCACAAAGGAGGAAAAGTTGAAGTTTGTTCAACACCTAATCAAGATAATCCTTTAATGCCGGAAACTGGTTGTGGTGGATTTCCAATCTTAGGAATGGACGTTTGGGAACATGCATATTATTTAAATTATCAAAACCGCCGTCCTGATTATATTGAAGCATTCTTTAATGTGATTAACTGGACAGAAGTGGCAAGATTATACGCTACAGAAAAATAAAAAGAAATCATTTTATCCATAAAACCGATTGTGAAAGCAGTCGGTTTTTTTATTTTGAAAACATCAAAAAAATAAACAGGCGGAATTGCTTCCACCTGTTTGCCCCAAATCTACCATAACTTACTTAACCTACTAAATACTATGGTAAAGCAAAGCTAATAACTTGAACTAAATAAATGTACTTTTTGTTAAAATATATTTGGATGATAGGCAAATGAGAGGTTAAATACCTTTTTTTAAATGATTTTCAGACAATTATAAAATAAAAAAGGTGAAAATTTCTTTTCACCCTTTTTGCCCCAAATCTACCATAAACTTAACCTACTAATGCTATGGTAGACCAAATATAAACTGATTATAAATGTTAAAACAAAAAATATAGATGAAATGCACCAATAATCGTTTAACTTCAGAAAATGTTAAAATTTTAGTAGGCACGTGCATTTTTTCCCTCATAAAAATTCATAAATGCCTTATTAGCAACACGGTTACCACCTGGAGTTGGATAGTCCCCTGTAAAGTACCAATCACCTAAATTTTTTGGACAGGCGAGGTGTAAATTTTCTACGGTTTGGAAAATGATTTTTACTTCTGCATTTATGTCTTCCGAGGTTAGTAATTCTGCTATTTTATTCGAGATTTCCTGGTCTGTGAAGGGTTTATATATTTCGGTTACGTAATTGATAACATCGTTATCTTTATAATTAATCTGTGCTTTACATTTATCATAAACCTCATCTACTATGTGATATAAATTACGCTCTTTTAATAACTCCAATGTCGCTTGAAAAGCAACTAATCCTTCCAATTTTGCCATGTCAATACCATAACAATCCGGAAAACGTATTTGTGGCGCTGATGAAACTACAACAATTCGTTTTGGATGCAATCGGTCCATCATTTTGATTATCGACATTTTTAAGGTGGTTCCTCTAACGATACTATCATCAATAATAACCAAATTATCTTTTGGCTGAATTACGCCATAGGTAACATCATAAACGTGTGCAACTAAATCATCCCGGCTACTGTCTTCTGTAATGAATGTTCTTAGTTTGGCGTCTTTGATGGCAATCTTTTCGGTTCTGATTTTTACCGAAAGGATTTCTTCAAGCTTTTCTTTTGTTAATGTCTTTCTGTTATCTAAAATAAATTGATTCTTTCTTTGATTCAGAAAATCGTTCGCCGCCTCTACCATTCCGTAAAAAGACGTTTCTGCCGTGTTTGGAATGTATGAGAAAACTGTGTTGTCGGTATCATTATCAATAGCGTCCAAAACTGCCGGAAGAATTAGTTTTCCTAATTCTTTTCGTTCCTGATAAATTTCTGCATCACTTCCGCGTGAAAAATAAATACGCTCAAAAGAACAAGCTTTCTTTATAGTTGGCTCAATAATTTCTTCTTCGGTTATGAATCCGTTTTTCTTGATGATTACAGCATGTCCCGGTTGCAACTCCTGTACTTTTTCAAACGGAACATTAAAAACCGTTTGAATAACCGGTCTTTCAGAAGCTACAACGGCAATTTCATCATCCTGATAAAAATAAGCGGGGCGAATTCCCGCAGGATCACGGAAAACAAATGCATCGCCATGACCTAATAGTCCGGCCATTGCATAACCGCCATCCCAACCTTTGGAAGCGCGTTTTAAAATTTTGGTGATATCTAATTTCTCAGCAATAACAGGGGAAGCTTCCCTTTTAGAAAGCCCGTTATTTTTACATTCCTGATACAAATCGGTAACAGCATCATCAAGGAAATGACCAATTTTTTCCATAACGGTAACGGTATCTGTCATTTCTTTTGGATGCTGGCCCAATTCTACCAAACTATTAAAAAGTTCAGTAACATTGGTCATGTTAAAGTTTCCTGCCAAAATCAGATTACGATGCATCCAATTATTTTGTCTCAAAAACGGATGAACGCTTTCTATGCTGTTTTTTCCAAAAGTTCCGTAGCGAACATGTCCTAAAAACAATTCACCGATGTATGGGATATTTTCTTTCTGTAACGCCACATTATCCTGATATTCCGGATGCGAAGTTAGTTCGTCATTAATTCTTTCATTGATTTGAGCAAAAACATCCTGAATCGCCTGAGATTTATTAGAGCGAACTCGGCTTATGTATCTTTCGCCAGGTTCAACATCTAATTTTATCGAGGCAAATCCGGCCCCGTCTTGTCCGCGGTTGTGCTGCTTTTCCATCAGCAGATACATTTTTTGTATGCCGTAAAAAGCCGAACCATACTTTTCTTTGTAGAATTCTAATGGTTTTTTTAATCGTAAAAGTGCAATTCCACATTCGTGTTTTATCGCGTCGCTCATTGTAGTTGTTGTGTTGTAGTTAGTTGTATTGTAAAACAAAAATGCCCCGAAAATTCGAGGCATAAATTTATGATAATTCTATTTCAAATTGTGTTAATGCTTTGAATTGTTTTAGTCGCTCGTTAACTTCGTGTTTTGTCAAACTCAACATTCTTTCGGTTCCAAATTTCTCAACGCAGAAAGAAGCCAAATTAGAACCTTGTATGATTGCCGTTTTCATGGTATCAAATGAAATATCTCCTTGTTGCGTAATGAATCCTGCAAAACCACCTGCGAACGTATCACCAGCACCAGTCGGATCGAATACATCAGCTAAAGGCAATGCCGGAGCAAAGAAAATTTCATGATCATGGAAAATCAATGCGCCGTGTTCTCCTTTTTTAATCACTACATATTTTGGCCCCATAGTGTGGATTTTCTTAGCAGCTTTTACCAAAGAATATTCTCCTGATAACTGACGCGCTTCTTCATCATTGATTGTAATTACATCAACGCGTTTGATTACGTCTAATAATTCAGGTAATGCACAATCCATCCAAAAGTTCATTGTATCCAATACAACTAGTTTTGGTTTTTGTGCCATTTGATTCAAAACTCCTGTTTGCACAATTGGATGTAAGTTTCCTAACATCACCACATCAGCATCTTTAAAATTTTCAGGAACAATCGGATTGAAATCAGCCAACACATTTAATTCGGTAGCCAAAGTATCTCTCGAGTTCATATCGTTGTGGTAACGACCACTCCAAAAGAAAGTCTTTCCGCCTTTAACAACTTCTAATCCCGAAATATCAATATTTCTTGACGTTAATAAATCTAAATATTCTTGTGGAAAATCATCTCCAACAACCGAAACAATAGCCGATTGCAAGTTAAAATGCGAAGCCGAAAGTCCAATAAAAGTTCCTGCTCCACCTAAAATTTTGTCTGTTTTCCCAAAAGGAGTTTCGATAGCGTCAAAAGCAACCGTTCCCACTATTAAAAGTTTGTTCATTGTCTGGTTTTCAAATTAAAGGCGCAAAGATAAGCCTAAAGTTTGATAGTTGCAAAGGTTATTGGAAAGCAATTTTTAGAGTAGTTTTTGCTCTTCTTTTTCATAAAAAGCATCGACAGATAAATTGGGCAAACCCGAAGCCATTACGGCCAACTCATCACAGCGTTCATTTTGCGGATGATTATTATGCCCTTTTATCCATTTAAAATCGACTTGGTGCTGACGGTAAATTTTTAGAAAACGCATCCACAAGTCCGGATTCTTTTTGTCTTTGAAGCCTTTTTTCTCCCAACCAAAAACCCATTTTTTTTCGACAGCATCGACTACATATTTCGAATCGGAAATAACTAAGACTTTCATGTTGGGTTTTGTTATTTTTTCCAAACCAACGATTACTGCTAGCAATTCCATTCGGTTATTGGTTGTATGACGAAAACCTTCGTAGAATTCTTTTTTATAATTTGTGCCAACCAATTCCATTACAACGCCATAACCACCGTTTCCGGGATTTCCTTTGGCTGCGCCGTCGGTGTATATGTGGACTTGGTGTGACATTTGGATTATTAGATTGTTGGATTATTGGAATTGTAAATATAGAAGTTCTTCTAAGAAGTCTAATAATCTAACCTTCTAACAATCTCTCAATTACTTCAGGAAAATGCTCGTGTTCTAGTTCGTGAATTTTGCAGGCGATTTCATCTGCGGAAGCGCAATCTTCGATATTTACTTTTTGCTGAAAAATAAATTCGCCTTCGTCATAATGTTCGTTGACATAATGAATGGTGATTCCGGTTTCTTTTTCTCTATTATCCAAAACTGTTTGATGTACTTTCATGCCATACATTCCTTTTCCTCCGTATTTTGGGAGCAGTGCGGGATGTATATTGATGATTTTTTTCGGATAAGCTGCTACAATTTCTTCGGGCATTTTCCAAAGAAAACCTGCCAGAACTATTAAATCGGGTTGGAATTCCACAATTTTATCCAAAACAAAACCTTCTGAGAGCTGTTCTTTGTTGAAGATTAGTGCTGGAACATTATGTATTTTTGCCTTTTCTAAAACTTTGGCATTTGGATTGTTCGTGAAGACACCAACCACGATAATATCATGGCGATTTTTGAAGTATTGAATAATATTTTCCACATTGGAACCAGTGCCTGAAGCAAAAAGCAAAACCTTTTTCATGCGAAGATTATATTTGTTTTTTATTTGAACATGGAATCGCCAAGGCGATTTCATAGAAAATAAATTACAGCACAAAAAAAAGAATAAATACTCGAATTAAAGCCATGATATTACAAGATTCTGAAATATATTTTTTATTTTCGTGGTACATTTACTAACAAAAATGTTGTTTTAAGATAAAGTTTTTTATTTTTGCCAACAAATTAAAATTAAAAATTAGAAATTATGTCAGACATTGCATCAAGAGTTAAAGCGATTATTGTAGACAAATTAGGCGTTGATGAAAACGAAGTTGTAACAGAAGCAAGCTTCACAAATGATTTAGGAGCTGATTCATTAGACACTGTTGAGTTGATTATGGAGTTCGAAAAAGAATTTGATATTCAAATTCCGGACGATCAAGCTGAAAACATTGCTACTGTAGGTCAAGCTATTTCTTACATCGAAGAAGCAAAAAAATAATAAACACTAATCCGTGAGACTTGAACTAGTTTCACGGATTTTTATTATTTTTACTGAAAAGAGTAAAACTGATTGACATCCAATCCCAAAAATATTGAAATACCCTTGTCTCTTTAATGATTATATTTGAAGAAAACATGGGTATTATTTGTTTAAATACAATTGTAAAAAATAAATTATGACATTAAAACGAGTTGTAGTAACCGGTTTGGGCGCAATAACACCAATTGGAAATTCCATCGAAGAATACTGGAAAGCCTTGATAAATGGCGTTAGTGGTGCTGCTCCAATTACTTATTACGATACCGAAAAGCATAAGACAAAGTTTGCCTGCGAAGTCAAAAACTTCAACATTGAAGATTATATGGATCGCAAAGAGGCAAGAAGAATGGACAAATTTGCCCAATATGCTGTTGCAGCAAGTCAGGAAGCCATTGCTGATGCAGGAATTACTGATACCAATGTTGACAAACAAAGAGTTGGTGTAATTTGGGGCGCAGGAATTGGCGGATTAGAAACTTTCCAGGAAGAAGTAATCAGCTATGCACAAGGCGACGGAACACCTCGTTTCAATCCTTTCTTTATTCCAAAAATGATTGCCGATATTGCTCCAGCTCACATCTCGATGCGAAATGGTTTTATGGGTCCAAATTATACTACCGTTTCTGCTTGTGCTTCTTCTGCCAATGCCATGATTGATGCTTTTAATTACATTCGATTAGGAATGTGTGATGTTATTATTTCAGGTGGTTCAGAGGCTGCGGTAACTATTGCAGGAATGGGCGGATTTAATTCGATGCAGGCTCTGTCAACAAGAAATGACAGTCCGGAAACTGCCTCAAGACCTTTTGATGCAACGCGTGACGGATTTGTTCTTGGCGAAGGTGCCGGTGCATTAGTCCTTGAAGAATACGAACATGCAAAAGCCCGTGGTGCTAAAATATATTGTGAAATTGGTGGTGGCGGAATGTCATCTGATGCCTATCACTTAACCGCTCCACATCCTGAAGGAATTGGTGTAATTGCTGTAATGGAAAACACCTTGCGTGATGCCGGTATGAAACCGGAACAAGTTGACCACATCAATACTCACGGAACTTCGACGCCACTTGGTGATGTTGCCGAACTAAAAGCGATAAGTGCTGTTTTTGGTGATCATGCCAAAACAATCAATATCAATTCTACCAAATCGATGACAGGTCATTTACTTGGTGCAGCTGGTGCGATTGAAGCTATTGCAGTGATTTTGGCAATGAAAAACGGCATCGTTCCTCCGACGATTAATCACACTGTTGTGGATGAAAATATTGACCCAAGTTTGAACTTAACATTGAATAAAGCTCAAAAAAGAGAAATCAATGTGGCAATGAGTAACACTTTTGGATTTGGTGGTCACAACGCTTGCGTTTTATTCAAAAAACTTGAAGCTTAATCCCTAGATGAAAATTCTAAAAAATATATTTCAAAAATCCCGTTCAAAAGAGGACGGGTTTTTTTTTAATGAAATTCAAACTATAATAGGTTTCAAACCCCAATCTATTATTTATTACCAAAAAGCATTCACTCACCGCTCTACAAATCAAACGGATTTAAAGGGAAATCCTATGAATTATGAACGTTTGGAATTTTTGGGTGATGCCATGTTAAGTGCCGTAATTGCTGCGCATCTTTACAACAAAGCTCCTGCCGGCGATGAAGGTTATTTGACCAAAATGCGCTCCAAAATTGTGAGTCGGGAACATTTAAATGAATTGGGAAGAGACTTAAATTTAATCCGATTTGTGGAAAGTAAAGTGCCCACACAACACTTTGGCGAAAACATACACGGAAATATTTTTGAAGCATTGGTTGGCGCTATTTTTCTTGATAAAGGTTATGATTATTGTGAAAAATTTATCCAAAAAAGCGTTATCATACCGTATGTTGACATAGCCAAATTGGAAGGAAAAGTTATCAGTTACAAAAGCCTGCTGATTGAATGGTGTCAAAAGGAAAAAAAATCATTCTTTTTTGATGTATTTGATGACAATGGAAATGATGGGCAAAAATATTTTGGCGTTAAACTTAGCATCGATAATAAAGTAATTGCCAAAGCCAGAGCAACATCAAAAAAGAAAGCAGAAGAAAAAGCAGCACAACGCGCTTATTTTGCATTTCAGGAAAAAATTGACAATAAATAATGCGGATTCTCCAAAAACTATAACGTTTGAGTTCATAAAATATCGTTAAGCTAAACTATTGTATGTGGAAATCTGTTACAGATAAACTATATTTACATCTAATTTTGCGAATTTATGGCTGTTCACAAATTGCATCTTGAAGAGTTTGACGAAATAGATTATCAGTTAATTGCGATACATTCGACTTTAGAAGACTATCGATTGGCTTATTATATCAACCAAAATCTACCAGTTAATCTCAAAAAAGGCAATTGTAATATACAGATTAGCAATAAAGAAGGTGAAACACAGTTTACGCGATTTGTTTTTGAAGATTCAAAAGATATTGTGTGGAATTTAGTTCAAAATCAAAATGATGTTTTTGTTCCTTCACCAAGTGGCAATCAAGGGTTATTTGCCGAAAGCAATAATAAATTTTCAACAAAAATTTATTTGATTCCCGAGTTTAAAAAAGTAGATTATTTTTTAAAAATTGAAAATGGGGAAGTCAAAATTGATATGACAAAAATTACAAACAGTATTAAAAAAATAGATAGAGTAAGCACTGTTTACGCTGTAGAAGTAGAAAAAATAAAATCAAAAAATAATTTAATTTTTTAAATATAATGCCAACTAGAAAAAAAACCAAAATCGTTGCCACACTTGGTCCTGCATGTAGTTCGAAGGAAGTAATTAAGAAGATGATCGACGCTGGAGTAAATGTGTTTCGTGTTAATTTTTCCCACGCCGATTACACCGATGTAAAAGAAAGAATTGATATCATTAGAGGTTTGAATGATGAATTTGGATACAGCACCGCAATTTTAGCCGATTTACAAGGTCCAAAACTTCGCGTTGGTGTGATGAAAGAAGATGTGGTTGTGAACCCCGGAGATATCATCACTTTTCAAACTGCCGAAGATGTTCCGGGAACAAAGGAACGTGTTTACATGAATTATATCGAATTTCCAAGAGATGTAAATCCGGGTGAACAAATTCTTTTAGATGACGGAAAGCTAATTTTTGAAGCTATCGAAACAAATGGCACCACCGAAGTAGTCTGTAAAGTAATTCAAGGCGGCCCTTTAAAATCTAAAAAAGGAGTCAATCTCCCTCAAACCAAAGTTTCTTTACCAGCTTTGACAAAAAAAGACATCAAAGATGCAATGTTTGCTATCGAACAACAAGTAGATTGGATTGCGCTTTCCTTTGTTAGAACGCCAAAAGATTTAGAAGAATTGCAGGATTTGATTGCCAAACATTCGTCTTATAAAATTCCGATTGTTGCAAAAATTGAAAAACCCGAAGCTGTAGAAAACATTGATAAAATAGTAGCTTTTTGCGATGGATTAATGGTTGCCCGTGGTGATTTGGGTGTGGAAATTCCGGCGCATGAAGTTCCGTTGATTCAGAAGAAATTAATTCACAGAGCCAAAACAGCCCGTATCCCGGTAATTGTGGCAACACAAATGATGGAAACGATGATTACGAGTTTAACGCCAACTCGTGCCGAAGTAAATGACGTAGCAAATTCTGTTATGGATGGTGCTGACGCAGTAATGCTTTCGGGAGAAACATCGGTTGGAAATTATCCTGTGGAAGTAATCGAAAAAATGACGCAAATCATTGAAGCTGTTGAAGATTCTCCACTGATAATTGTACCACAAAATCCGCCTCACGTTAGAACCAAACGTTTTATTACTAAATCGATTTGTTATCACGCGGCGATTATGGCCAACGAGATTAAGGCAAAAGCCATTTCAACTTTAACCAATAGCGGTTATACAGCTTTTCAGATTTCGGCTTGGAGACCAAAATCGCATATTTTAGTTTACACATCTAACAAAAGAATTTTAACGCAGTTAAGTTTGCTTTGGGGTGTTAATGCCTTCTTTTATGACAAATTCGTAAGCACCGACGATACTGTTGGTGATGTGAATGAAATTGCCAAAGAAAAAGGATACGTAAAAAAAGGCGATATGCTTATCAACCTGGCAGCCATGCCGGTTGCTGATAAAGGAATGGTGAATACTTTACGTGTTTCTGAAATAGAATAATTACATTTACTTTAATAAATAAAATAATTATGAACTCAAATAATCCTTTTTTTAAAACAAAATCGTTTAAAGAAAATAACGATGGTGTTACGCATGATGCTGTTATTATTGATCGTAATGAAACAATGACTGTTTCGGGAACGATTAATAAAAGTTTCCTAATGTTGATTTTATTGGTTGCCAGTGCCGCAATAACCTGGTCAATGACGAATCCAATTGTTTTTGCTATTGGTGGAGCAATTGTTGGTTTTATTTTGGTACTAATTGCCACATTCAAACCGCAACTTTCCGGATATTTAGCACCGGGTTATGCCATTTTTGAAGGCTTATTTATTGGTGGGATTTCAGCAATTTTTGAAGTTGCTTATCCTGGAATTGTAGTTCAGGCTGTAAGTTGCACTTTTGTAACGTTTATGGTTTGTTTCGGATTATATAAATATGAAATTGTAAAAGTTACCGAAACATTTAAATCAGTTGTCGTAGCTTCTACTTTAGCTATCGCTACTTATTATTTGATTTCATGGATTGCAACATTGATTTTCCCAAGTTTCCAACCGGTGCATTACGGAAATTCTATGATGAGTATCGGTATCAGTGTTTTTGTGATTGTAATTGCTGCCTTGAATTTGTTTTTGGATTTTGACCAAATTGAAAAAGGCGTACAACAAAAAATGCCAAAATACATGGAATGGTATGGCGCTATGGGATTAATGATTACGTTAGTTTGGTTATATATCGAATTCTTACGATTGCTTTCTAAACTTAACAGAAAATAATCTCATTTAATAAACGAAAAAGCTGCCAATCGGCAGCTTTTTTTATGCTTAAAACTCAAACCGCAATTGCACCACAACAGTTTTCTTGATTTCGGTATTTAAATTGTTTAATGAAATGCCGAGCAATCGAACGGATTCTTTCATTCGTTCCTGATATAACAGCTCTTTTGCCGTCTCCAGAATCAATCCTTTATCCGAAATAAAGTAAGGCAGTGTTTTGCTTCGCGTTTGTGTCGTAAAATCGCTGTATTTAATTTTTAACGTTACCGTTTTCCCTGAAATGTTGTACTTCTTCAAACGGTTTTCGAGTTCAGATGCTATGCGCTCCAGCTTTTCTATCATAAATATTTCTGACGTCAGGTTTTCGTTAAACGTATGTTCAGCGGCGACCGATTTTGTAATTCGGTTAGGCTTTACCTGACTGTTGTGAATTCCGCGTACGATGTTATAATAATACAAACCACTTTTATTGAAGTGTTCTTCTAAAAACTCAGCCGATTTTGACTTTAAATCTTTACCGGTAAAAATCCCCAAATGATACATTCTGTCAGCTGTTACCTTACCAACGCCATAGAATTTTTTGATGTCTAAGTTTTCCAAAAAAGGTTCTACTTCTTCGGGGTTTACTGTTTTTTGTCCGTTGGGTTTGTTGTAATCGCTGGCTACTTTTGCCACAAATTTGTTGACTGATATTCCGGCAGAAGCTGTTAGTCCAACTTCTTCGAAAATTCTTTTTCTGATTTCCTGTGCGATTAATGTCGCACTTGGATTTCCTTTTTTGTTTTGCGTAACATCCAGATATGCTTCATCTAAAGATAAGGGTTCGACCAAATCGGTGTATTCGTGAAATATCTTTCGGATTTGTTTTGAAATTTCTTTATAACGGTCAAATCTTGGTCGGACGAAAATCAAATCGGGACAATTTCTTTTGGCCTGAACGCCACTCATCGCGCTTCTTACTCCAAACTTTCTGGCTTCATAACTTGCTGCCGAAACTACGCCTCGTGTTTCGCTTCCGCCAACGGCTAACGGTTTCCCTTTTAGTTCCGGATTATCCATTTGCTCAACAGAAGCATAGAATGCATCCATGTCGATATGAATAATTTTTCTGTATGGAATTGGTTCAGCCATATCACAAATTTATAATATATTTACCTCACCAAGTGTTTATTTGTTATAAGTGTTCGGTGAATCTTTCGATTTAAGACACCGAGTATTTATTTGTTATAGGTGTTTGGTGAATGCTTTGTATTTGAAGAAATAGCCCAGATTGCAACGGTATCCTTTTTTGTTTTTTTAAACAAAAAAGATATAGTGGAAAGCTGGAAATAGCTCCTAAAAAATGGTAGAAATAGAACGTAAATTTTTAGTGCTTTCGAATGATTTTATAAATGAGGCTTTCGCCAAAAAAAGAATCGTTCAGGCGTATTTGAACTCTAATCCGGAGCGAACAGTTCGCATCAGAATTAAGGAAGACAAGGGGTTTTTGACCATCAAAGGAAAAGGAAACGAAACAGGCACAACGCGTTTGGAATGGGAAACTGAGATTCCGTTACAGGATGCAGAAAAGCTTTTGACTATTTGCGAAAGTGGCACTATTGATAAGATTCGCCACGAGGTAAAAGTGGGAAATCATATTTATGAAGTTGATGTTTTCGTCGGCGAAAATGAAGGTTTGGTTGTTGCCGAAATCGAACTGCAATCTGAAGACGAAACTTTTGAAAAACCGAATTGGCTTGGTAAAGAAGTCACTAATGACGAACGGTTTTATAATGCTTATTTGAGTGTTAAACCTTTTAAAAATTGGTAATTATTTTGGTTGAATCACTTCTTCTATTGTCACTATTACGACGCCTGAATTTTTGTTAGAAGTTATTTCCATAAATGCTCTTCTGCTTAAATCTATTTCACGTGCTTTTGAAAATGGCCCGCGGTCAGTAACCTCAACTATTACGAATTTTCCATTGGCTTCGTTGGTTACTTTTACCTTTGTACCAAAAGGCAGTTTTTTGTGGGCTGCTGTGTATCCGTTATTGTCAAATTTTTTACCGCTGGCAGTTCGTCTTCCGTGAAATCGGTTATGATAATAAGATGCATGTGCATTTTTCTTGATCAACTTTAACTTTGAATTAGCAAGATAAAAGTCTAAAGAATCGATTTCTAAGATTGTTTTAATTTTAGAAGTGTCAACTTTGAAAGCAGCGGCAACTTTTTCGGGCTCTTTAGCTTCAGTAACTTTGGCTGTTTTCGCTTTGCTTTTAGCTTTTTTGTGATACTTACTTTGGGCTGAAACACCTGTAAATAAAGAGGTAAACAGTACAAAAAACAGTATAAATATCTTATTATTCATAAGTGGTATTTTAATTTGAGGGCTTCATTACAAAAAGTGTACCTTGATAAAAAAAGTCCTTTTCAGGACTTTAAGTTTTGCTTTTTAAAACCACAACTTCCATGGAATTCGGCTTAAAATTAACAGCAATCCCAACCCGTAGAATATAAAAATGCTATTAAATTTTGCTTCACTGGTGGCTGCTTTTTTATGTTTTGACCAACCAATAGTTATTAAAACAATCGCCAAAATATTTATTAGTGGATGTTCCAACCATGTCAATCTTACATCCGATTCTGCCATTTGTCCAATTGAAGCGGAGCCAAGCGGAGAAACAAAATATAGAATCAAACCGACTACTAATTGTATGTGTGTAGCAATAAGTCCAAACAACGCAATTTTTCGGTCTTTGGCAGTGAATTCTTTTTTAGAGGTTTTTCCAAGAAATGAATTTACCACTGCAAAAACTAATAATAATAAAGCTAAATAAGCCCATCCAGAATGGAATTTTTGAACAAAAGTGTACATCGTTTTATTTTTTAGAGTAACAAATATAACGAAAAAGGCATAAAAAAACGGTCTCGTTTTAAATAACGAGACCGTTTTTTTGATAATTATTTGTTTTTCAGGAAATGCTTGAGTAAAAATTCTGTTGAACTATCGTGCTGTTTCACTTTTGAATCGTGTATTTCATCCAAAATAGAATTGGCTAATTGTTTTCCTAATTCAACGCCCCATTGATCATAACTAAAAATATTCCAAATAATTCCCTGAACAAATATTTTATGCTCATACAGCGCGATTAAAGAACCCAAAGTTTTTGGCGTGAGTTTTTCTATTAAAAAAGTATTCGTTGGTTTATTGCCCTTAAAAACCTTGAATGGAAGTAAGAATGCCGCTTTTTCTCCTGATATATTTTGTTTTTCAAATTCAGCTTTAACCTGTGCTTCGGTTTTACCGTTTAATAAGGCTTCGGTTTGTGCAAAAAAGTTAGACATCAACTTGTCGTGATGATCCTGGTTTCCGTAAAGTGGTTTTACAAATCCAATAAAATCAGTTGGAATTAATTTTGTCCCTTGGTGAATTAATTGGAAGAAAGCGTGTTGTGAATTGGTTCCCGGTTCACCCCAAATGATTGTTCCCGTTTGGTAATTTACCGGTTTGCCATCACGTCCAACACTTTTACCATTGCTTTCCATAATGCCTTGTTGCAAATATGGCGCAAGTTTTTGTAAATATTGAGTGTATGGAATTAATGCTTCGCTTTCAGCTCCAAAAAAATTGTTATACCAAATGCTAAGCAGTGCCAAAACAACCGGAATATTTTCTTCGAAATCAGTCGTTTTAAAATGCTCGTCCATTTCGTTTGCGCCTTTAAGCAAGTCATCGAAATTGTCAAATCCGACTGCTAAACTGATAGATAAACCAACAGCGCTCCAAAGTGAAAATCGTCCGCCAACCCAATCCCACATTGGGAAAATATTGTTTGGATTAATTCCGAAATCGGTAACTTTTTGAATATTGGTTGAAACCGCCACAAAGTGTTTGGCAACATCTTCCTGCTTGGCTGATTTTAAAAACCAAGTTCTGATCGTTTCTGAATTGGTTAAGGTTTCCTGCGTTGTAAATGTTTTAGAAACGATTACAAAAAGTGTGGTTTCGGGATTTAATTTTTTGATGATTTCATTCACATGATCACCATCAACATTCGAAACAAAATGAACATTCAGATGGTTTTTATAGAATTGCAACGCTTCAACAACCATTGCCGGGCCAAGATCTGAACCGCCAATTCCAATGTTTACAACATCTGTAAAAGCTTTTCCGGTATATCCTTTTCTTGTCCCTGAAATAACTTCGTTACTGAAGTCTTTTATTTTATTTTTTACCTGATAAACTTCAGGCAATACATTTTCTCCATCAACTAAAACCGTTGCATTTTGTGGAGCACGTAATGCTGTGTGAAGCACGGCTCTGTTTTCGGTTTGATTGATATTTTCTCCTGAAAAATAGCTGTCGATTGCTACTTTTAAGTTTACTTCTTTGGCTAAATCCTGAAGTAAAGTCAGCGTTTCATGATTGATTATATTTTTAGAATAATCAACTAGGAAATCATTCCATTGGATGTGAAATTTTTCCGCTCTTGATTTATCATTTGCAAACATTTCCGTCATGGAAATATGCTTCATTTGAGCGTAATGCTGATTGAGTTTTTCCCAAGCCTTTGTGGTGGTCGGATTTATATTTGGTAAAGCCATTTTATTGATTTTGAATGACAAATTTACAAATATGATTGGTATAAAATTTAGGAATCTTTTACGCTAACGTTGTAGTTGAGAAAATTATTTTTTGGAAGCCTCAGAAATACTATCCAATTCTCTTTTTAGCGGATTCATGTATTCCATATATTTTTGTTTATACTTTGAATCCATTGCTGTAGATGTTGGCAATTTCAATCGTAAAGCGTCAACCTGCACACCATTTTTCCAAAAACGATAGCAAACGTGTGGTCCGGTTGCTAAACCTGTGCTTCCAACTTTACCTATAACCTGACCTTGTGTTACTCTTTGACCGCGTCTGACCAATATTTTTGACATGTGTAAATATTGCGTTGAATAGGTTCTGTCGTGTTTTACCTTGACAAAATTTCCGTTACCAGTAGTATAACCTGCCTGCTCAACAAACCCTGCAGCTGTTGACATAATCGGCGTTCCTGTTGGTGCTGCATAATCTGTTCCGTTGTGCGCTTTCCATCTTTTTTGAACAGGATGAAATCTGTTTTTAGTATATCTTGAAGTGATATTTATGAATTTTAATGGTGCTTTTAGGAAAAAGTTTTTCAATGTTTTTCCTTCTTCATCGAAGTATTGCTGCTTTTTGGTATTGGCATCCGGAGCAAAAGGGAAAGCATATACTTTCTTTCCTTTGTATTCAAAAAAGGATGCTTTTAAACTATCAACGCCGTCATAAATTGTATCATTGATGTATCGTTCGGTAAACTTTAAGGCAAACTTATCTCCTTTTTTTAATTTGAAAAAGTCAATCGACCAGGCATAAATTTTAGCTATTCTTGTGGCCAGTGCGGGATCAACTTTTAGATTTTGAAGTGTTTCAGAAAGCGAACCATTTAATGCTCCTGCAATGGTTCGGGTTTTAAACATTAATGGCTTTGCTTTTTTATGAACGACTATTGAATCTCTGAAATCAATCACATAGAAATTCAATTTGTCCGGTTGGTATATAAAAACCTGAATTTTGTTGGTTCTGTCTTTACTTCTTAAAATAGTAAATGGTTTTCCTTTTCGGATGCTTCTAACGTCGAAAGTGTCTTTTACTTTGGCGACAATATCGTAAACTTCTCTTCCGTTAAGGTTTTGTTTTTCTAATAGACTCCCAAAAGTATCACCTGATTTTATAGTATCGTTAACGATATTAAAATCATGAATATTGAATCCGAACTCGACCAATTTTGGTTTGGCTTTCGGAACAATAACTTCTTCTTCTTTGGCTTGATTACATGAGATTATGACTGTTGAGAGAAGAAAAACGACAACTACTTTTTGGAAAACTTTTAACATATGCTTTTATACTCCTTCGCCCCAGTTTTTTAATTCTTCTTCGCTCCACAATTCAGGGAAAAATATTCTGCGTTGGTATTTTGGATGCATGTATTTTTTCCAATCGCTTCCTCCTGTTGCTTCGCCAGAACCTTTTCCGCTGTCGATATATTTTTTGGCAGCATTCAAATGCCCCATTACCCATGTAACATTAGTTGTGTAGTCATAATGGCGCATCGCTTTTACTAGTTCTGCATTTTTTTGATCCGCTTCGGGCAATTGTTTGAATTTTTGCCAGATGTTAATCGTGTTGTATTCCTCCATGAAGCGAAGAAACTCTTCACGATATTTCCTTTCGAATTCTAAAATTAGATATGATTTTTCTCCAGTTGCATGGTCTTTGCCTGCAGCTTGCCAATACAAATGTTCGAGTGCGTGCGAATAAGGTGTATTGCGGTCTATGTTGGCTCTGAATCGATAGTCAATCAGGTTAATTAAATCGGTTGAAGCGAATTCTATAAATCGGTATTGTGCGCTTTGGAATCCGCTTGCCGGAGTTAGTGTGTTTCTGAATTTCATGTATTGTTCTACTTCCATTCCGTCTCCCATGATGTCGAAAGAAGTCGTCAACATATCAAAATAGCGGCTGATTCGTCTAAGTTTTTCAGTAAAGAAATCGGTTTTTGGTTTATCGGTATGACACAGTTGATTGATTTCCCAAAGTATCATTTTGAACAATAATTCATTGACCTGATGATACATAATAAAAACCATTTCGTCAGGAAGAACGGTTCTTTGTATTTGCAAATTCAGTAACGCATCCGTTTGGATATAATCCCAATAAGTTATTGGTTTTGACCAAAGCAAACCTTCAAGATGGGTTTCGGTTTTTTGATTTATAGCATCAAATTTTTGTTCTAATGCTTCTAATAGTGCTTCTGAATTTGTTTTAGTGTTCATCAATTATTTTAATTTAACCATAAATGGATTTTTTAATCCTTTATAACTGTCCAAATCGGCTTTTATGGATCCAACTGCTAAGCTGGCTTTTATTCTCAACGGAATTTTGTTTTCATCATCTGAAATCCAAACCGTAAGACTTTCTTCCTCTTTGAAGACTCTTCCCGACTGCACAATTGGTCTAAACATCATTGTTGAGGCGGTTCCAAATTTAGTTTTTAAATTTTCCCTGCCTATAAATTTTAACTTAAACTTAAATATTTCATCATCAAAAAACATATCTACTACAATCGATTCTCCAACTTTGAGTTTATCAATGTTTGGATGGTTTCTTAAAAAATAAAAAGTTGAAATTATATCCTGAACATTCTCGGTAACAGAAATCGTTTTTTCTGTTTTGTTTTTATAATCTTTTACTAAGACCTTATTGGCATCTTGATTAAAAAATCCTTCCTGATTTTTAGTGTAACCTCCCTCGTCAATTTTTCTAACAAATTGAAAAGGTTTGTTTGTAACTTTATCAAAATAACTTTCATAGTTATCATCTACCTTAAAGAAAAAACGTGACATTCCGACTGTATATCCTTTGCCTATGGCATGATATATTTTTTTATTCCCTTTGAGAGCTTCTTTTACTTCGAGAGTAGCATAGCCTGCATTTACAAATCCGTAATGGATTCTAAACTTAAACCATTCCCCTGAATCATAGGCGTCGGGTTTTTGAGTATCGAAACTTACAGTTATAAAAACCAATAATAATAGAAAATACTTTTTCATGTTTGGGGTTATTTTTATACTGCAATTGCAATTTCTGTTCCAAATGTATTAAAACAAAAAAACCCAATCAAATTAATGACTGAGTTTTTATGCTATTAACCAACCAAAAAACTATAAATTATGAAAATTTATCCAAAAATTAGAGGAAACCACTCCCCGTTTTTTTGATGGTGCAAATGTAATTAAAACTATTGCATAATTACAAGTGTTTTTTTAACTTTAACAATTAATTAATAAAGAATAGTCTTTTTTGTGGTTATTTTTTAAATAATATTCAAAGAAAATAATCTTTTACAAAGTCCCTCTCAACATTTGTTCTCTTTCGATAGATTCGAATAACGCTTTGAAGTTTCCGGCACCGAAACCTCTGGCTCCCATTCTTTGAATGATTTCGAAAAACAATGTTGGTCTGTCTTCTATAGGTTTGGTAAATATTTGTAACAGATAACCTTCTTCATCGGCGTCAATCATGATTCCCAATTTTTGAAGTTCATTGATGTCTTCTTTGAATTTATCCATATGGTCTTTTAATCTTTCGGGAATGGCATCATAATATGCTTGTGGCGGTGTGCTTAAGAATTCGATACCTCTTGAACGCATATCGGCTACGGTTTTTAAGATATCATCAGTAGCAACAGCAATGTGTTGAACACCTTCATCCTCATAGAAATCTAAATATTCTTCTATTTGAGAACGTTTTTTACCGTTTGCAGGCTCATTGATAGGAAATTTAATTCTTCCATTTCCATTCGACATTACTTTAGACATTAGAGCAGAATACTCTGTCGTGATTTGTTTGTCATCAAAAGAAAGAAAGTTTACGAATCCCATGACATCTTCAAACCATTTTACCGCTTCATTCATTCTGTTCCAACCTGTATTTCCAACCATATGGTCGATAAATTTCAATCCAACAGGCGCCGGATTGTAGTCAGATTTCCATTCGCTGTATCCGGGTAAAAAGATTCCGTTATAATTTTTACGTTCAACAAAAACAAAAACGGTTTCCCCATAAGCACCATAGATACCTGCGCGAACTACTTCTCCATTTTCATCTTTTTCAACAACAGGTTCAAAATAAGGTTTAGCTCCGCGGTTTGTAGTTTCTTCAAAAGATTTGCGCGCGTCTTCTACCCAAAGAGCAATAACTTTAACGCCATCACCATGTTTTTTAACGTGTTCACCTATTGGAGAGTTGCTGTTTAAAGCTGTTGTCAATACCAAACGAATTTTATCTTGTTTTAATACATAAGACGCTCTGTCTTTTATTCCTGTTTCTAATCCGGCATACGCCAATGATTGAAATCCGAAAGCTGTTTTGTAAAAGTGTGCTGCCTGTTTTGCGTTGCCAACGTAAAATTCGACATAATCTGTTCCTAAAAGCGGAAGGAAATCCTGTGCGCCTTCGAATATTTTTTCCAGTCCGTATTCTACGGATTTTATTTCTTTACTCATTGTGTTAATTTGTTAATTCGGTTATTTGGTTATTTGATAATCCGAATGTTGTTGTTAGTTTTAACTTCTAGCCCTGATGGTAGCGGCATCCTTTTTTGTTTTTCAAAAACAAAAAAGATATAGCGGACAGCAGGAAATAGCTCCTTCCTTCGACAAGCTTAGGATGACATTTACTCTACCCAGGATTTATAATATTCTCCATCGTCTAATCCCATAGCTTCTTCGGTTACCATCAATGGACGGAACGTGTCCACCATCACGGCTAATTCTTGTGTTACGGTTTGGCCAATGCTTCTTTCCATTGCGCCTGGTGCCGGACCGTGTGGAATTCCTTTTGGATGCAACGTAATATGTCCTTGTTCGATATTATTTCGTGACATAAAATCACCATCAACGTAGTACAAAACCTCATCGCTGTCAATATTGCTGTGATTGTATGGTGCCGGAATTGCTTTTGGATGGTAATCATAAACCCTTGGACAGAACGAGCAAACCACAAAAGTTGCCGTTTCAAATGTTTGATGAACCGGTGGCGGTTGATGCACACGACCTGTTATTGGCTCAAAATTATGGATACTGAAACCGTATGGGAAATTATATCCGTCCCAACCAATCACATCAAAAGGATGAGTAGCATATACCATTTCGTGTATCATACCTTCTTTTTTGATTTTGATTGTGAAATCTCCTTTTTCATCGTGCGTCTCCAACTCGGTTGGCAGTTTAAAATCTCGTTCGCAAAAAGGGGAATGTTCTAAATGTTGTCCGGATGCGTTTTTATATCTTTTCGGTGTATAAAATGGCGTATATGATTCTACATAAAACAATCGGTTATCGGAACTTTCGAATTCGATTTGATAAATCATTCCGCGTGGAATGATAAGATAATCTCCGTATTCGAATGAAATATTACCCATCATCGTGCGCAATTTTCCTTTTCCTTTGTGAATGAAAATCATTTCATCTGCATCGGCGTTTTTGTAGAAATAAGTTGTGAGTGACTTTCTTGGAGCCGCAAGTCCAATAATGCAATCGCGGTTAACGAGCATGGCTTTCCGGCTATCGAGGAAATCATCTTCGGGTTTTAATTCGAAACCTTTCAGCAGCAATGACTTTATATTTTTGCCTATGGCAATTTTGGGTTCTACTGAATATGATTTGGTTATTTCCTTGACTTGTGTTGGTCTGTGAACGTGATACAGCAGAGAAGCATGACCGTGAAATCCTTCGGTGCCAAAAAGCTGTTCGTAATAGAAACCTCCGTTGGGTTTTTCAAACTGCACGTGTCTTTTTTGTGGGAAATCGCCAAGTTTATGATATAGTGGCATAATAATAATGATTAAATTAAACAATGTGAAAATGTAGCAATTGGTATATTGTTACATTGAATAATTGATCCATTGATTAACTCATTCCGGATTTCTCTTAATCAGAAATTTTAAATGTGCTAGCAAATTATTCCAAGTAGTTTTCATGTACACAAATATCGGAAAAATATAAATGCTGAAAATGATATTTATCAATTTTTAATAAAACAAAAAAGGATTGAAGAGCGAACCCTTTAATCCTTTTGTGATTTATATTTTCAGAAAATTATTCTTTATCATTATTCAGTCTGCTATTTTTCTTGCTGTAGCCAAAATAAACAACAAAACCGATAGCTAACCAACCGATAAGTCTTAACCAGTTTGTCCAGCCTAATCCATAAATCATAGCAAGACAAACAATTATCCCTAAAATTGGTACTAATGGCACCAATGGTGTTTTAAATTCGCGTTTCATATCAGGCTCTGTTTTTCTTAAAACAATAACCGAAATACAAACCAATATAAAGGCAAAAAGTGTTCCTATACTTGTCATATCACCAACAATATCCCCCGGAATAAATGCGGCAAATAATCCAACAATTACCAAAATTACCAAGTTAGCTTTGTATGGTGTTTTGAATTTTGGATGTACATCACTGAATGACTTTGGCAACAAACCATCTTTACCCATTGAGTAAAATACTCTTGACTGACCTAATAGCATTACTAAAATTACAGATGAGAATCCGGCTAATATTGCCACAGTTACGAACTGAGCCAACCATTCAAATCCCGGCATTGCCGAAGTTATCGCATTAGCAACAGATGCTTCTTTTCCGCCTGTTCTAAAAAACTCAACCGATTCAAGACCTGTCAATACATGAGCAAAAAGAATATACAAAACAGTACAAACTGCCAAAGATCCGAGGATTCCAATTGGCATATCGCGTTTTGGGTTTTTGGTTTCCTGAGCTGCTGTGCTCACCGCATCAAATCCGATGAAAGCGAAGAAGACCGTTCCTGCCGCGCCTAGAATTCCCATAATTCCTCCAAAACTATGACCAACACCGTGTTCGTCTGTAAAGATTCCCGGTTCAGGTATATAAGGCGTATGATTTTCAGGTTTTACAAAATGCCATCCAAAAATTATAATCATAACAACAATCGCCACCTTAACTACTACAATAATTCCGTTTACAAAAGCAGATTCTTGTGTTCCTTTGATTAAAAGCAAACTGATGGCAGCTACGATAAACAGTGCAGGCAGGTTAATTATTCCGCTTATACCATCGGCTGAAGTTTGAAAAGGAGAATGACACCACTCATACGGAATTGGGCTCACATGGAGCACATTGACCAGAAGGTTATTGAGGTATTCACTCCATGCGATACCAACAGTAGCTGCTCCAACGGCATATTCTAATATTAAATCCCAACCGATAATCCATGCTAGGAATTCACCCATAGTAGCATAAGTGTAAGTATAAGCACTTCCGGCAATAGGAATAGAAGAGGACAATTCGGCATAACACAAACCTGCCAAAGCACAACCAATGGCTGCAACGATGAAACCAATGGTAACTGATGGCCCGGCATTTTGAGCTGCGGCTGTTGCTGTTCTAACAAAAAGTCCGGCACCGATGATTGCTCCAATTCCAAGAGCGACCAGTGACCAAGCGGTCAGTGTTCTTTTTAATCCTTTTTCAGATTCAGACGCTTCAGCAAGTAACAGCGCCATAGGTTTTCTTTTCCAAATAGACATATTGTGGTTTTTTAGTTAAAAAATAGTATTCAAATATAGTTTTTTATGTGTGAAATATATAAAAATGTTTTTCGGTTTTTTTAAAACCAAAAGCCAATGCTAAAATAAGTAAATCCTTTAGTCAGTTCGGGCGACCAGGAATATTTGATTTCGATTGGTCCAACAACTGATTCTAAAGCATATCCGATAGCATAGCCTGTATATTTTGGTTTTGATAACCAATCCCCGTTCTCGAATAAATCATCTTCGGCATTGGCATAGTTTGCAGCAAAATTTATGTGATTCTTTTTGTAAATCTCATAATCCAAAGTGAAGCATGATTTAATATAACTATCTGCCGATATACTCAAAAAATCGTATCCATAAAAATGTTTGAAATTATTAATTGTATTAAAACCGTAACCTCCTAAAACAAAGTCGAAAAAGTGAACACTATCTTCACCAATAATAAAACCGGCTTCTGACTGTACTTTTAATGTTATCTTGTTATAAAAAGTTTTGACAATTCCGATTTCCCCTTTTGCAATTGAATAGCGATTGAATTCTTTTGTGTAATCGGAAGAAAATAAATAGGATTGAATATCTCCGGAAAACAACCATCCTTTTTTTGGAAATAGTTTATTGTCAAAAGAATCGTATTTCATATAACCAAAAACACTTGCATAAGTACTTTTCTCAAACGTTGGATTAATTTGTCCCAAATTCTCTGATTCTATTTTTAAATATTTATGCTCTATTCCGGCTCCAATTAAAAACTTTTGAATGAAAACAGTTTGCAGGTACGCTTGATTCGTTAAATCTGAAAAATCAATATTGATTGTGCTTAATCCTAATTGCGTTAACAATTCCCCGTTTCTAAAATCGGTACTAACGTTTTTGTTAAAAGTATTGTAGCGTGATTTGAAACCAAAACTCCAATAGAAACCATTGTCTATATAGTAATCAAAATTGTATCGGATGTTATCCCCAAGTCCAATATCGAGTGATGCTACATCATTTTTAAACAGTGATTTTTTTTGGGTAATATTCGCCAAAACTGCACTTTTGTACAAGCCGTCATAATGAAGCCCGAACTTCAAAAAGGTTTTCGTCGTATTCTCAGTCAAACTCAATTTTAATTCATCTTCGTCTTGATTTTTCTCAATGGTGTAGCTAATTCTGCTAAAATTTTGAGTTGCATTTAAGTTGTTAATTCCCGTTTTCAAATCTTCATAACTTATTTTACTCCCGCTTTTAAAATGCAGTTTTCCCAGCATATAAGCTCTGGTATAATTATCCAATTTGTTTATGGAAATACTTTTTATTTGTAAAAAATCCTTTTCAACCTTCATTTTATTAGGTTGATATGTTCCTGTTGTATCACCAAGTTTTTTAATTTGTTCATAAACCCCAAAAGCAGCAGCTTCGCCTTTCTTGATAATTTCTCTTCCTTCATCAAAAGAAATTACACCATAATCAGAAACATCGGGTTTAATATAAATATCGGTTAGTTTAACCTTATCTTTCATCATCTTTATCATGTCCAAATTTGTTATTTGAACCAAAATTCGAGTAGCATCTTTCAGCGAAGTTCTATCTTTCAAATCGTCCTGAACATCTACTCCAATGATGATATCTGCTCCCATTTTCCGGATTTCTTCTACAGGATAATTATTAACAACGCCACCATCAATCAAAAGTTTACCGTCAATTTCTACCGGGGAAAATAACGATGGAAAAGCCGAACTGGCTAACATCGCTTGCGCCAAATAACCATTTTGCAAAACCACTTGCTCGCCTTTTTCGATATCCGTAGCGACACATAAAAACGGAATGGGAAGTTTATTAAAATCGGTAACGTTCCTTACATTATGCGTAAGTTTTGATAACAAATTATAATTATACATTCCTTTAGAAAGCGCTATTGGAATGCCTATTTTGAGTTTATTAAAAGGAAGTGTGATTGCATACATTTCATCGTTGCGCTTTTCATAAAAGTTTTTGGATGAACGTGGAATGTAATCCTGAAGCAACTGATCAAAGTCGGTATTATAAAAAATTGAATCTATTTGAGTCGCATTATAACCCGAAGCGTACAAACCGCCAACAACAGCGCCCATACTTGTACCGCCAATATAATCGATTTTTACGCCTGCCTGTTCTAATACTTTTAAGACGCCAATATGTGCAAATCCTTTGGCACCACCACCACTAAGCACCAAACCAATTTTTGGCCGGTTTTTTTTAATAGTGTCTTGAGCAACAATAGTCTGAAGGAAAAAAATACCAATAAAAACAAGTATTATTTTTTTCATAAAACGGGTTAGGGTTTACTTATGTTGTAAAATTCGGAAATTTTTTTGGCTTTTGATACTCCGACAACATCAGAAATTTCTTTTTCTGTGGCTAATTTCAATCTTTTAACACTTTTGAAATGTTTTAATAACGTGAGCATGGTCTTTTCGCCAATTCCAGGAATCAGTTCTATGGTCGAATTTAATGCCGATTTACTTCGCTTATCGCGATGATGTGTAATTCCGAAACGATGTGCTTCGTTACGCAACTGCTGAATAATTTTTAAGGTTTCCGATTTTTTATCCAGATACAGTGGAACTGAATCACCCGGATAAAACAATTCTTCCAGTCGTTTGGCAATTCCGATGATGGCAATTTTTCCTCGTAAGCCTAAATCATCAATGCTTTTCAATGCCGATGACAATTGCCCTTTCCCACCATCAATAATGATTAATTGCGGCAACGATTGTTTTTCGTCCAAAAGACGTTTGTATCTTCTGTAAACCACTTCTTCCATTGATGCAAAATCATTTGGTCCTTCAACGGTTTTGATATTGAAATGACGATAGTCTTTTTTACTTGGTTTACCATCTTTAAAAACCACACAAGCCGAAACCGGATTCGTCCCCTGAATATTCGAGTTATCAAAACATTCAATATGTCTAGGCTCAACCGAAAGTCGTAAATCCTTCTGCATTTGTGCCATAATTCTATTGGTATGGCGTTCCGGATCTGTAATCTGAATTTGTTTCAGTTGCTCCAATCGTTGGTATTTTGCATTTCTTTCGGAAAGGTCAAGAATTTGTTTTTTGTCTCCGAGTTGTGGCACAGTAACTTTTATTTTATCGCCAAAATCTAAAGCAAACGGCAAAATAATCTCTTTGGATGTCAGGTTAAAGCGTTCCCGAAGTTCAACAACTGCAAGTTCTAATAACTCTTCATCGGTTTCATCTAATTTCTTTTTGAGTTCCAATGTGAATGAGCGAATGATGGCGCCATGCGAAATCTGTAAAAAATTGACGTAAGCCATTGCTTCATCCGAAACAATCGAGAACACATCTATGTTGGAAATCTTTGGATTAAGAACAGTAGAATATGACTGATAATTTTCTAAAACAGCTATCTTTTCTTTGATTTTTTGAGCGGCTTCAAATTTCATTTCTGCTGCAAAATCATTCATCTGCTTTTTGAAATCACGCATGCTGTCTTTGAAGTTTCCTTTCAGAATCTGACGAATCGCTTCAACTTGTTTCTGATAGTTTTCTATAGTTTCCAATCCTTCACATGGGCCTTTGCAATTCCCTATGTGATATTCCAAACACACTTTAAATTTGCCCGATTTGATGTTGCTTTCGCTCAAATCATAGTTACAGGTCCGCAACGGGTACAACTCTTTAATCAAATCTAAAATAGTATTTACCGTTTTAAAATTAGTGTACGGACCAAAATATTCTGAGCCGTCTTTAATCATTCTTCGCGTTGGAAATATTCGGGAAAAAGGTTCTTTTTTGATGCAAATCCACGGATAGGTTTTGTCATCGCGCAGCAAGACATTATAACGTGGCTGTAGTTTTTTTATCAGATTGTTTTCCAACAAAAGTGCATCCTGTTCCGATGAAACTACGATGTGTTTAATGGTAACAATCTTCCTGACCAACACGTTGGTTTTGGCGTTGTCATGAACTTTATTGAAATAGGAAGTAACTCTTTTTTTGAGATTTTTGGCTTTGCCAACATACAGTATTTTGCCTTCTTTATCATAATACTGATACACGCCGGGATTATCCGGAAGGGTTTGTATTTGAAGTTCGATAGAAGGAATTTCCATGAAAGATTTAGGATTTGCGAATCAGGATTTAGGATTTTGAAACAATTTCAAAGTTATAAAAATTAAAGTACTTTTGAAGTATGAATAAAAAAGAACTCCGAGCAAAATACAAAGCCTTGCGTCAGGAATTATCACCTGACAAAATTGAAGACAAGAGTTTGGCGATAGCCAATAAAATGTTGCAGCTAGACATTTGGGAGAAAACTTATTTTCATTTGTTTCTGACCATCGACGAACAAAAAGAAGTAGAAACCGAATTTATTCTTCAAATATTAGCAGGTAAAGACAAAGAAATTGTAGTGGCGAAAAGCAATTTTGAAACGCTTGAAATGACCAATTATTTATTGACCGACAATACTAAATTTCAAAAAAATAAATACAATATCTACGAACCTGCTGACGGAATTGAAGTCCCAAACGCTAAAATTGAAGTAGTTTTTGTTCCGCTTTTAGCTTATGATAAACTTGGAAACAGAGTAGGCTATGGCAAAGGATTTTACGACAACTTTCTCTCGAAATGTCCTGAAGATGTGATAAAAATTGGATTGTCCTTTTTTGGACCCGAAGAAACTATTGATGATGTTTCTCCAACTGATATTCGGTTAGATTATTGCGTAACGCCAACAACTAACTATTCGTTCCGATAGAAGTCTTTTTAGCAAATGCTCTTTTGTTAAACACTATCAGAATTCCAACTCCAGTTGAAATCGCCATATCGGCAATGTTAAAAATAGCATTGAAAAATTTGAATGGATGTCCACCCCAAATTGGCAGCCATTCCGGGAAATTCCCTTCTATAATTGGGAAATATAACATGTCGACTACTTTACCATGAAACCAAGTACCGTAAGGGTTCTCAGCGAATAAAGTTGCTAAGTTATTGTAGCTGTTATCGAAAATAACACCATAAAAAACAGAATCTATAATATTCCCAACTGCACCGGCAAAAATTAAAGAAATGGCAACCATTAAATAATTAGAACTGTGTTTTGTGCTTGCATCATACAGCCAATAACCTATTCCAAAAACGGCTAAAATTCTAAAAACGGTTAGTATTAATTTGCCATTAGCTCCCGGAATTTTTGCTCCCCAAGCCATTCCTTCGTTTTCTATCAGTAATATTTTAAACCAACTGGCAACGTCAATTTGTCCGGCTTCACCATAAACGAAATTGGTTTTGATATAAATTTTGACGAATTGGTCAACCAATAAAATAATGGCAATGATTAAAATGGAATTTCTTAAGGACATTTCTTGGATTTTATTGGCGCAAAAATAACAATATTATTATACAAAAGGCAGAATATTTTTTAGTTATAAATCTCATTCTATACATTTTATGGATGTTAGCAAAAGAATTGTTAACTTCACCATCAAAAGCAACCAAATTAGTTTTTTTTCATCCAAAAGAAACTAACCAATAAAAGACTGATTATGAAAAAAATTTATTTATTCGCGGTTTGTATTTTTTCGATTTTCATTTCTTCATGTGATTCCGATGATTCTCAAAAAGAACAAGCAAAATTTGCGGTTCCGACTTTAAAATCATTAGGTGCAATTAGAGCAAATATCTCTGTAAGCTCCGCAAGACAAACCAATTCTGACGGTAAAATTTATGTTGCCGAAAATTATCTTTTCTACATTGCAAAAGAACAAGGCGTTCATGTTTTTAACAACACTAATCCTGCTGCACCTGTAAATATTGCGTTTATAAATATTGAAGGCGTTCATGATATTTCGGTGAAAGGAAATTATCTTTTTGCTGACAACTTTGTCGATTTATTGGTTTTTGATATAAGCAATATTCAAAATATCACTTTGGTAAGAACGGTAGAAAACACTATTGGTTTTAGCCCTGTTTATCCTGATGATGCTGAATTTTATGATTACACCGTTCATCCAACCGGAGACGAAATAATTACAGGTTTTGCTATTGAAATGAGAGACAGACCCGATGCTCAGGAAGTAATATGGGCAGAAGATGCTTTGGCATCATTTAATAGTGCTGTTGGAAATGCTATTGGAACTGGCGGTTCGTATGCCCGTTTTCAGATAAGAAACAATGCGCTCTATACAATTGACTCTTATAAATTGAATGTTTTCAATATCACCAACCCGCTTACCACCTTTTTTGACAAAGAAGTATATATGACGCAATGGTTTGGTGGCGGAGAATTTGAAACCTTATTTATCCAGAAAAATATATTATTTGTAGGTTCAACTACCGGAATGTATACGGTTGATGCCAGTGACGAGTTCAACCCTTATTTTGTTTCCGGATTTTCTCATGCAACAGCCTGCGATCCTGTAGTTGTTAATGAACATACTGCCTATATTACTGTTCGAGGCGGTTCATTCTGCGGTGCCATCGAAGATCAGATTAATGTTATCGATGTTACCGATATTGCTAATCCGACCTTACTATCAACGTATCTTATTGCTGAGCCTTATGGATTAGGAATTAAAAATGGTACGCTGTATGTTGGTTGCGGGAATAACGGATTGAAAGTATTTAATGCTGCTAATAGCGCTGGTCTTACTTTAGAAAATACTTATGAAGGAAATGTAAAAGACATCATTCCTTTAGACAACCATTTAATTGTTATTGGTGATAATAAAATAACGCAATACAGTTATGGTCCTAATTTTACTCTGACACAGTTAAGTCAAATCAATTTATAAATAAAAAAGCTCCGAAATTCGGAGCTTTTTTATGTTTAGTAAAATTGTTATCGTTGCAAATTTTTAGCTTCAATACTCATCGTAGCGTGAGGAACAACGCGCAATCTTTCTTTCGAAATTAGCTTTCCTGTAACTTTACAAACGCCGTATGTCTTATTTTCTACACGGAAAAGGGCATTTTTCAAATCGCGGATAAACTTCTCCTGACGGATTGCTAACTGCGAATTAGCTTCTTTAGACATTGTTTCGCTTCCTTCTTCGAATGCTTTAAACGTTGGCGATGTATCATCGGTTCCGTTATTTAAATCATTCATATAGGCGCTTTTTATCAACTCTAAATCAATTTTTGCCTTTTCTATTTTTTGTAAAATAATTTCTTTGAACTCTGCTAAATCTGCATCCGAGTATCTCATTTTTTCTTCTACCATCTTTTTGCTATTTTGAGATTAATATTTTTGTTTTTATGTCGTCAAACTCAATTTCTGTACCGTTGTTCAAATCATCTACAAAAACTAAGGTTTCTGTTAGTGTTTCCGATTTGATGTAATTTTCATTGGCTGTAACTGCTTTTTCTAAACCGTTGTTTGTTTGCAAATGAACCTTGATTTTATCTGTTACTTCAAATCCTGAATCTTTTCTAAGGTTTTGAAT
This sequence comes from Flavobacterium anseongense, assembly GCF_021608185.1. GTDB lineage: Bacteria > Bacteroidota > Bacteroidia > Flavobacteriales > Flavobacteriaceae > Flavobacterium > Flavobacterium anseongense. Next base: position 674,534 of record NZ_JAKIHN010000001.1, read on the forward strand.
TCTGTTTACTAATTCTCTGGCAATTCCTTCTTTTACCAATTCTTCTGTTAAGGTAATGTCTAATGCTACTGTAATTCCGTTTGCATTTGCCACTAACCAACCCGGAATGTCCTGAGAGGAAATCTCAACATCATCGGATGTTAAAATTATACTATTTCCTGAAATAACAAGCGATAACTCTCCTTTGCTGTCTAATTCGTTAATTTGTTCGGCCGATAAATTTTGTATCTCTTTGGCAATCAATCCCATGTCCTTACCAAAACGTGGTCCAAGTGCTTTGAAATTTGGCTTAATCTGCTTCACCAAAACGCCCGATGCATCGTCTAAAAGTTCGATTTCTTTAACGTTTACTTCGGCTTTTATCAGGTCGGAAACCGCCTCAATTTCAACACGCTGATTATCGTCAAGTACAGGAATCATAACCTTTTGCAACGGTTGACGCACTTTTATCATTTCCTTTTTTCGAAGTGATAAAACCAGTGACGAAACCGTTTGTGCTTTCATCATTTTGCTCTCGAGTGATTTATCAACAAAGTTTTCAACCGAAACAGGAAATTTCGCCAAGTGAATACTGGTAAATTCCTCACTATTAGTGGCATTAACTAAATCACGGTACAATTTGTCCATAAAGAACGGAGCGATAGGTGCCGATAATTTTGCTACGTTTATCAAACAAGTGTACAAAGTTTGATAAGCCGCAATTTTATCTTTTTCGTATTCTCCTTTCCAGAATCTTCTACGGCACAAACGAACATACCAGTTACTCAAATTCTCCTGAACGAAGTCAGAAATCGCTCGAGCTGCTTTTGTTGGTTCGTAATCGGCGTAAGCTTCATCAACCACTTTTATCAAAGTATGCAATTCTGATAAAATCCATCGGTCAATTTCCGGTCTTTCTTCTAATGGGATTTCCACTTCAGCGTATTTAAAACCATCTATATTAGCATATAACGAGAAAAACGAATAGGTATTATATAAAGTTCCGAAGAATTTACGACGCACTTCAGCAACACCTTCGATATCAAATTTCAAGTTGTCCCACGGATTGGCATTTGAAATCATGTACCAACGCGTGGCATCCGGACCATACTCCGCCAATGTTGTAAACGGATCAACAGCATTTCCTAAACGTTTGGACATTTTTTGTCCGTTTTTGTCCAGAACCAAACCGTTTGACACTACATTTTTATAAGCAATTTTATCAAAAACCAACGTTCCGATAGCATGTAATGTATAGAACCAACCTCGTGTTTGGTCAACGCCTTCGGCTATAAAATCGGCCGGGAAATCTTTGTTCTGGTCAATTTTATCTTTGTTTTCAAATGGATAATGCCATTGTGCATAAGGCATTGCGCCCGAATCAAACCAAACGTCAATCAAATCAGCTTCGCGTTTCATAGGTTTTCCCGATGGAGAAACTAACGTAATGGCATCAACAACATTTTTGTGTAAATCAACCAGATCATAATTGGCTTCGCTCATGTTTCCGATTTCAAAACCTTTAAACGGATTCTCTTTTTGAAAACCAGCAGCAATTGATTTCTCGATAGCATTATAAAGTTCTTCAACCGAACCGATTATCACTTCTTCTGTTCCGTCTTCCGTTCTCCAGATTGGCAATGGAATTCCCCAATAACGTGAACGCGATAAGTTCCAGTCGTTGGCATTCTTTAACCAGTTTCCGAAACGCCCTTCACCGGTTGCTTTTGGTTTCCAGTTGATGGTTTCGTTTAGGTCGAACATTCTGTCTTTGATTTCGGTTACTTTGATAAACCAGGAATCTAACGGATAATATAATAATGGTTCGTCTGTTCTCCAGCTGTGTGGATAACTGTGAACGTATTTTTCAACTTTGAACGCTTTATTTTCTTCTTTTAATTGGATGGCGATTTCAACATCGGCGGAACGTTCCGGTGCAGTTCCTGCATCGTAATATTCGTTCTTCACATACTTACCTGACAAATCACCTAAGCCTTCAATAAACTTCCCTTGTAAATCTACCAAAGGCACCAGATTTCCATTGGCATCCAAAACCAACATTGGCGGTACTTCGGGTTTTGCTTCTTTGGCTACTTTGGCGTCATCGGCACCAAAAGTCGGCGCAGTATGTACAATTCCGGTTCCGTCCTCAGTAGTAACAAAGTCTCCCGAAATAACCCTGAAGGCATTTTCCGGAGTTTGGTATGGCAATGCCAATGGCATTAATTGCTCGTATCTAATTCCGACTAAATCTTTCCCTTTAAATTCAGTTAAAACTTTGAACGGAATGTTCTTATCGCCAGCTTTGAAATTTTCAAAATCTGACGCTTCTTCACTTGCAAAAAATCCTTTTCCGAATTGTTTCCCGACTAAGTTTTTAGCCAAAACCACATTGACAGCTTCGAATGTATATTGATTGAAAGTTTTTACTAAAACATAATCTATTTTTGGCCCAACGGTCAATGCAGTGTTACTTGGCAATGTCCAAGGTGTGGTTGTCCAGGCTAAAATATGAACCGTTCCAAAACCTTGTAAAAAGCCTGGTAAGGTTTCTGCTAGAGTCTTGAATTGCGCTACAACCGTTGTATCCGTAACATCTCTATAACTTCCAGGTTGGTTTACTTCGTGTGAAGATAATCCAGTTCCGGCTTTTGGAGAATACGGCTGAATTGTGTAGCCTTTGTATAATAAATCTTTATCGTAAATCTGTTTTAGCAACCACCAAACGCTTTCCATGTATTTGGATTTATAGGTTACGTATGGATCTTCCATATCTACCCAATAGCCCATTTTTTCGGTAAGGTCATTCCACACATCGGTATAACGCATTACGGTTCTTTTGCACGCTTCGTTGTATTCTTCTATGGAAATGGTTTTCCCGATGTCTTCTTTGGTGATGCCTAATTCTTTTTCGGTGCCTAATTCAACCGGTAAACCGTGAGTGTCCCAGCCTGCTTTACGCTTAACCTGGAAACCTTTTTGCGTTTTATAACGACAGAAAATATCTTTAATCGCACGCGCCATTACGTGGTGAATTCCGGGCAAACCATTTGCAGATGGCGGTCCTTCAAAAAACACATAAGGTGTAGCGCCTTCGCGAGACGTTACGCTTTGTTCGAAGATGTTGTTTTCTTTCCAAAAATCAAGAACTTCTGAGGCCACTTTTGGCAAATCAAGTCCTTTATATTCAGTAAACTTAGTACTCATTTTTGTCGTTTTCTTTAATCAAGTCTGCGAAAGTAGTGATTATTAGTAAATAGGCAAAAGGCAAGAGGCAAAAGTTATCGTTTTGCTGTAAAAACAAGAATAATTTAATATTGTAAAGTGAATTGCGTTAGCGATTGGAGAGGAAATCCTTTTTTTAAATTGCCATGGGTTTTAACCCGTGGTAATTTAAAAAAAGATTGGAACGGAAAGCACGGCCCGAAGGGAAACGCCCTAATTAAATCAGGCAAAAACCTCTTTTAAAACCTCGAGTGATTTTGGTTTTTTGAAGCCATCGAGGTGAATGGCGTAATAGTCGAGGAGGATTTTTAACAGGATTTGACGCTCGACACCGGCGAAAACTTTTTGGTCGGAGTCAAATTTTAAATCGATAAGTTTTTTGAACAGAAACGTTTCGTGTTCGGATAGGCAATTAGTTCTCTGAAAGGTTGTAAAATTTCCTTCTTTGCAGTCAAAAAACTTGAAGACAGCTTCAGAATTGTCCGGATAAAAGCCAAAAAACTTGGTCATTTCCAACATCAGAATCAGATGAAAATTAGCCATTTCGTTGTGCGCATCGAGCCAAAGCAAAGCCGATTCGAGAAAATCGAACAGGTTTTCGTTTTGCTCTTCCTCGTGTATACTGTGATGGATGATTTCGGAAAGAAAGATGGCGATCGTGCTTTTGACAATATCAGTTGAAATCGTTTGGTAAGCGTGAGCCAATTTGATTTCTTTGAAATGCTCCAAAGTGCCTTTGTTCTTGTGATTGGCTTCTATTTCCAGTAACGACAATGGTTGGAAATAGGCAATTTTTTGATTGGATTTCTTTGCCGAAAAAGCATTGGGAACAAAATAGCTTTTTAAACCATCAGACTGTGTAAAACATTTTACTATCAGGCTTTTTTCCTGATATTTTAGCGAAGAAATGACGATGGCTTTGGTTTTGACAAGCAAAAGAAGGTACGATTTACGAAGTTAGAAGTACGAAGTTACCGAATTATCATCACTTTTTTAACAGCAGTTTCGGAAGCATCTTCGGCGGCGATGAAAATCATATAAACTCCGGAAGCCACGTTGTATTTACCAAAGGCTGTGGTGTCCCATTCTACTGTTCCTCCCTCGGAAGTGGTTTCGTAGACTAAATTTCCTTCGATGTCGGTGATTTTGATGTTGGCTTTGGAGATTAATCCGGCGATTTTTACTGTTCCTACAAATTCGGGGCGAACCGGATTTGGATACACATAAACCGATTCTAAATTATCGGCTGGTTTTGTTGCTATGCCTTGAAAAGAAACCATTCCTCTATCGGTAGCAAAGAAAATTTCACCGGTAACCGAATTAATATCGATGTCATTTATCACATTGCTAGGCAAGGGTGAATTGTCTTTTGTAAAATGATAAATGGTTTCCTGACCATTAGATGAAAATAGAAAAACCCCCGAATCGGCAGTGCCAATCCATTTTTGGTTGGAACCATTTACGGCAATGTCGGTAATAAACTGTTCGTATAAAAGTTCCTGCGCCAAGCCGTCTTCTAAAATAATTATGGCATTGGCTTTCATTTGTTCTTCGCTGGTGTAGCTTCCTGCGCTTGGCAATACGCGTAATCCTTTGGTTGTTCCAATCCAAACCTGATTTCGGTTATCTACCGCAATTGCTCTAACATCCTGCGATGGCAGATTTCCTGAATCGACTCCTTCGGTTAATTTTTTAAAAATGTTATTGGTTTCGTTAAAGGCAATCACTCCATTTGTATAGGAGGCTATCCATTTTGTACCGTTTCTATCGATGGCAATTTTGCTGTAATCATTACTTGCATAACCTGTTAAAATCGTTTCCATATCAAAAGTCTGCCATTGTCCGCCTGACTTTAAAACGCTTAAGCCGTTTTTTACACGGCTGTTGGTTACCCATAAATTTCCGGATTTATCAAAAACCGAAGGTCCAATTCTTATGCCTATTGTTGATGGCGAACTCAATGATTTCAACGTACTGTTGCTTTCGTTAAAAAGTGTCGTTGGCACATCTGAGTCTACTTGCAGTAATCCTCTATTATAAGAGCTGAAAAACGTCTGATTTTCATCATTTGGATTTACTGTAATTCTGGTCAACGCCTCTGTGCTTGGGAGTGCGCTATAAGGAATATAAGACCATGTTTTTGTTGCGTCATATTTACTTATCCCAAATGTTGAAAGTGAAAAACCTATATATGCGTAGGGGTTGTACAAAATGTCATATCCACCATAAACTGCCCATAAATTGGAAGACGAACTATTGATTGAAAAGATATTATTTCGAAATGGTCCGTTGGGCATAATGAATTCGAAATTAGTTGGTGAACTTATTGGTGAAGAAACAATGCCGTTTTCATTTGTTCCGATGTAAATCGTTTCGTTGGCAACAGTCGCACAGGTAAAGGTTACCGGAATTGCAGTTATTTGTGTGTTTTGAATATGAATTATTTGACTTAATGAGGTGTTGTATATAAAAACATGACCCGAAGAAGTTACTACTAAATAATTTGAGGTAGCGCGAATATCAAGTCCGGGCTGTCCGATTGTGCCAAATTCCTCGAAGTAAAACCCATTGTGTCTGTAGACTTTATTATTGGTGTTCATGGCAATCAACTGATTGTTGAAGGTCACGATTCCGTTCCAATAGCCACCGTCAAAAACCTGCCATTGGGCAAAATCAATAAGGTTTGGATTTGTTATTGCGGCTTTTCTAATTCCGTAAAATTGTGTTACTGCATAGATATCACCATTGAAAATTGTGGTTTGATAGACTTTTATTTCCTGTCCGGCCGGACCGATAAAATAAGTGTCGCCAAATTCTAAGGTTGCCAATTTATATTGTACAATTCCAAAATCGCAGGAAACATATACGATGCCGTCATGTTCCATGAAATGGTTTACCCTTTTGATATTGGCCGGAATGTTTTTATTGATGATGTCTACAACATTAAGCATACTTCCGTCGGCATCATTTATGACAATCATCAATCCGTCTTCATAGCCTACAATTGTTTTATTGAAAGTATTGCTGTGATAAATCGCAGAAATGGTTTGCCCCGAAAGCCCATCAACGGTATTTATAGTTTTTATATCGTTGGAAGCAAGGTTTTTGGTAAACAGCGCATTTTCGGCTGCTGCATAAATTTTAGTGGTTGATTCCGAGATATCTTTAATTTGATTGTATGAAAAATAACCCTTCCAATTTTGAAATGGTTGTGATAACCCTATTTGAAAAAAAAGAAATAAAACTGCGAAAATGCACTTTTTCATCTGAAAATAATTAGCATACAAATATAGTATAAACGCAAAAAATATCTAATTGTTGTATTTGAAACAAAAAATGCCATCAGGAATGATGGCATTTCAAGGGTTTAAATTGGTTGGTTTATTAATTATACTATCCCTTGTGCTAACATGGCATCGGCTACTTTTACGAAACCAGCAATGTTTGCTCCTTTTACATAGTCTGTATATCCTGATGCATCTGTACCGTATTTTACACAAGCTTCGTGGATGTTTGCCATGATATTTTTCAATCGTTGGTCAACTTCTTCCGATGTCCAACTTAAACGCAGAGAGTTTTGCGACATTTCAAGACCTGAAGTAGCTACTCCACCGGCATTTGAAGCTTTACCCGGAGCGAAAAGAATTTTTGCATTTAAGAATTCAGTAACTGCTTCCGGAGTTGATGGCATGTTAGCACCTTCGGCAACACATATACATCCATTGGCGATTAGTGTTTTTGCTTCGTCACCGTTTAATTCGTTTTGCGTTGCACATGGCAATGCGATATCACATTTCACTTCCCATGGACGTTTTCCGGCTACGAATTTTGCAGAAGGATATTTAGCCACATAATCAGAAATTCTTCCGTAGTTTACGTTTTTGATTTCCATGATGTAAGCTAATTTCTCAGCATTGATTCCGTCAGCATCGTAAATATATCCTGAAGAGTCAGAAGCTGTAACTACTTTTCCCCCAAGTTCAGTTGCTTTTTGGATAGCGTATTGTGCTACGTTTCCAGAACCGGAAACCACAACAGTTTTCCCGTCAAAGCTTTGTCCTTTGGTTGCTAACATGTTTTGGGCGAAATAAACATCACCGTAACCTGTAGCTTCGGGACGGATTAATGAGCCCCCGAAAGTGATTCCTTTTCCGGTTAAAACTCCGGTAAATTCGTTTCTTAACCTTTTATATTGACCGAACATATAACCAACTTCTCTTCCTCCAACACCAATATCTCCGGCAGGAACGTCAGTATCAGCACCGATATGTTTAGCTAATTCCGTCATGAATGCCTGGCAGAATTTCATGATTTCGATATCTGATTTTCCTTTAGGGTCAAAATCAGAACCACCTTTTCCGCCACCCATTGGTAATGTTGTCAAACTGTTTTTGAATGTTTGTTCGAAAGCAAGGAATTTTAAGATACTTAGATTTACTGAAGGGTGAAAACGAATTCCGCCTTTGTATGGTCCGATTGCTGAGTTCATTTGGATTCTGTAACCGCGGTTTACTTGAGTGTTTCCGGCATCGTCAATCCAGGTTACGCGGAACATGATTACTCTTTCCGGCTCCACCATTCTTTCCAAAAGCATTTTGTTTTGGTATTTTTTATTTTGTTCGATAAACGGAATTACTGTTTCAGCAACTTCCATAACTGCCTGCATAAATTCTGGTTCATGACCATTTCTTTTTGCAACCAATTCCATAAATGCGTTAATACTTTGTGACATAAATTATACTGTTATATTTTTTAAGAAATCGATTTCGTAAAATCGGACAAATATACATTTTATTCAAATAATGCTGTTATTTTTTTTAAATTCTCATTGTTTTTATACTTATGTCAAGAAAACTTGAATAAACCTATTAAAGTAATGGCATTTAAAACTTTTTACTTATTTTTTCGTATATAAATCAAGTATTTTTTATTTTTTTTTATAACTGATTGATGTTTTTATATATTTGTCGAGATTTGAACTAATTAGTATGCAAAAGCCCAAAAATTTTATCATAACCTTACTACTGTTATTTGGTTTGTCAAATAGCGTAAATGCTCAATTTGGATTTTCCCACGAAATTGGTGCCATACTTGGTCCAGTTGCTTTTCAGTCGGATTATGGTGAGCGTCATGATTTTGCTACCAATGCCGGGAATACCGGTTATGGTATTGGGATAATTCATTATTTGAATTTTTCTTATAAAGCTGAGTGTAATTGTTATACTCCGGAAACTTATTTTAATGATCACTTTAAATTAAGAAGTGAGTTGTCATACAACAAAACCGAATTGCAACATTTTGGAAGATGGGTTGATGATAGCAGAACCAGTTTAATGGCCAATCAATTAAGAGCAATGAGAGGTAGTACTGCTGTTACTAATGTTGGTATGCAATTGGAGTTTTTCCCGTTGAGTATTCGAGAATTTACGGCTACTTTAGGTTCGTTTGCCCCTTTTATTAGTTTGGGTGGACAATTTAGTTTTTACGATCCAAGAGCTTGGTCAGAACTTGGCCCTTTGAATACGCCTATTTCAACACCAATTAAATATTATGATGCCACAACAAATGACGGCGGAACTGTTTGGTCTATAGTTTCCAGTATTGGTTGTAGATATAAATTAAGTGAACTGTCTGATTTGATGGTTGATTTAAGATGGCAATATTATTTCTCTAATTGGGTTGACGGTTTGAATCCGGATCCAACAATTTATACTGAGAACAGAGCCAACGATTGGAATGTTTGGTTTAATGTTGGGTATATTTATTATCTTCAATAGAAATTTACGCTACTCTTTTTCGACAGCATCTTTATAATCCGGATATAAAAATTTGTTATAAGGAAACCTTGTTATGTGAATTTTTCTCACAGCTTCGTATACTTTTTCTCTGAATTCTTCAAAATTCTCTTTATTAGTGGCCGAAATAAATAAGGTGTTTTTTTCTCCAACATTACTCATCCAAGTCGTTTTCCATTCTTCTAAAGTGTAATGCTTTGATGTTTTTTCGGTAATTAAATCATCGGCTTCAATTTCTTGATTTTTAAATGCATCGATTTTATTAAACACCATTATCGTTGGTTTATCATTGCTCTTTATATCCTGCAAAATCTGATTCACGGAGCTTATATGTTCTTCAAAATCAGGGTGCGAAATATCAACAACGTGTAATAATAAATCTGCTTCGCGGACTTCATCTAACGTACTTTTGAAAGAATCTACCAATTGAGTTGGCAGTTTTCTAATAAACCCAACGGTATCTGAAAGCAGAAAAGGCAGATTTCGAATAACAACTTTACGAACAGTAGTGTCTAAAGTAGCGAATAATTTATTTTCGACAAAAACTTCACTTTTGCTAATTACATTCATTAAAGTCGATTTCCCAACATTGGTATAACCAACCAAAGCAACTCTGACCATTGCACCACGATTACTTCTTTGGACAGACATTTGTTTGTCTATGGTTTTTATTTTTTCCTTTAACAAAGCTATTCTGTCGCGAACAATCCTTCTATCAGTTTCTATTTCTGTTTCGCCCGGACCACGAAGACCGATTCCTCCTTTTTGACGTTCTAAATGCGTCCACATTCCGGAAAGTCTTGGTAATAAATATTGGCATTGTGCTAATTCTACTTGGGTTCTTGCATAAGAAGTTTCTGCTCTTTGTGCAAAAATATCCAGAATCAAATTGGTTCTGTCCAGCACTTTACAATCAAGGATTTTAGAAATATTCTTTTGTTGAGATGGAGACAATTCATCATCAAAAATCACTGTCGAAATATTTTTTTCTTTAATGAATAAACTAATTTCGTCCATCTTTCCGGTTCCTAAAAAGGTCTTAGGATTTGGTCTCTCTAATTTTTGCGAAAATCTTTTAATGACTTCACCACCAGCAGTATAAGTTAAAAACTCTAACTCATCCAAATACTCTGTTAATTTTTCTTCATTTTGATTTTGTGTAACTATTCCAACTATTACAGTCCTTTCAAAATTAATAACTTCTTTTTCTAACATTTGCTTTTTTGTTCTTCGACAAAATTAAACATTTGAAAATTAAAAAAACATATAAATAGTCTTTCTTTCTTAGTGACAAAGGCCGTCGTTTTAGTTAAAACTGGATTTTTCGGAAACAATTCACAAATAATTCATAAAATTTACTAAATTTGGGCTTCAAAATCCTAAAAAAAATTAATCAAAACAACTCAAAATTTTCATTTCATGAAAAAAATTACTTTACTACTACTGTTCTTATTCTTCTCTATAAGCGGCTATTCTCAGTTGGCTTTGGAAGGATTTGAAAACACTACAGGTCCTGATGTTCCTCCTTCCACTAACTGGACTTTAGGAACAGGAAATTGGGCCGTATTTGATACTAGCGGGTCTAGTGTGAACTGGGAAATTAATAGCGCATCAACCTCTCCTCCTACTGTATACAATGGAGTTAACGCTGCTTATGTTAACAGGGAAAACATTGGTGCCGGAAATACTTCCGAAGAATATTTGGCAACGCCACCTGTGCAAATTCCAACCAATGGAGTATTACATTTTTACACAAGAATGTTTACCAGTGGAAACCAAGGAACTATTTACCAGATAAAAGTAGCCTCTGTAGCTACCGGATCGCAAACTAACCCTAATGACTATGTATTAGTGCAACAATGGTCAGAGGATGAATTAATTACTCCAACCTCCAACTTTAATATCTATACAGAAAAAACCGTTGATTTAGGAACCGCTTTTGCTGGTCAATTCGTTTATGTAGCCTTTGTAAAAGTATTTACCCAACCTGACGGTAATATTGGTGGTGATAGATGGTTAATAGATGATGTTAGTATTGATGCACAATGTTTAACCCCAACAGGATTGGCTTCTTCTGTAATAACTGCAAATGGAGCTACCTTAAACTGGACAAATCCTAATGGACCGGTAAACGGGTGGGAAATAGAAGTTGTACTAGCATCCGGAACTCCAACCGGAGTTGCAACGCATACAACAACTACCTTCCCTTATGTAGTAACCGGATTGCTTCCAAATACTGCTTATAAATTTTATGTAAGAGCAATATGTACCACTGGATTTTCGAGTCCTTGGTCCGTAGCTTCCCCAAATTTTACAACATTAGTAGCTCCGCCTGTTTGTGGGGGTAACTTTGTAGATTCTGGTGGTATTGGAGGTAATTATTCTAATAATGAAAATCTGACTACCACAATTTGCCCTGTCAATACAGGAGATCTAGTGACTGTTACTTTCACTGCATTCAATGTTCAAAACAATACAGACTTTTTGAGAGTTTATGATGGTCCTGATGCAACTGCCCCATTGTTAGCGAGTTTAACCGGAACAGCATTACCTCCTGCAATTACTGCATCTTCGGCTTCAGGGTGTTTAACATTTGTGTTTACCTCAAATGGAACTACAACTGCTTCGGGTTGGGCAAGTAATGTAACTTGTAATCCTCCTCCTGCTTGTAGAATTCCTACTGCCTTAACTAGTAATACTATTACAACCAATTCTGTTATTTTGGGATGGACACAACCTGCAAATCCTGATACAAGTGTGGCAACTGCATGGCAAGTTTTAGCTTTACCATGTGGTTCGCTTCCACCAACAGCTGGTTCAACAGGTTATGTTGATGCGACTTCAAATCCGTTCACACTAACAGGACTAACTCCTGCAACATGTTATAATATATATGTAAGAGCGGTATGTAGCGGGCCAACGACTAGTGGATGGACAGCAGTGCCGGCAACAATTACGACACAATTAGCACCGCCAGTTTGTGGAGGTAATTTTGTTGACACTGGTGGGTTAACTGCAAATTATCCTAATAATGCTAATCAAACTACAACCATCTGTCCTACTAACCCAGGAGATGTTGTTACAGTAACTTTTACTGCGTTTAATACACAGCTTAATACCGACTTTTTAAAAATATATGATGGTGATGATGCCACTGCTACTTTATTAGCAAACTTATCAGGTACTACTTTACCTCCTTCATTCACATCTTCTGCAGCTTCAGGATGTTTAACATTTGTATTTACCTCAAATGGAACTACTAATGCTGCCGGTTGGGTTGCAAACATAACTTGTGCTGCACCGCCAACATGCAGACCACCAACAGCTCTTGCATCCTCTGCTGTTCTTTCAACTTCAGTTACATTGAACTGGGTACAACCTGCAAATCCTGATGCTTCAGTTGCTACTTCTTGGGAAGTTTTAGCATTACCTTGTGGCTCTCCAGCGCCAGATGCGGCTTCAACAGGTTTTGTGACTGCAACAACAAATCCATTTACACTAACCGGATTAACTCCTAATACATGTTATGCAATATATGTTAGAGCTGTATGTTCTCCTTTACCAAGTACTTGGTCTGGTCCAGTGACAATAACAACTCAAATTGCACCACCTGCTTGTGGTGGTAATTTTTATGATCCTGCGGGACCAACGGCGAATTACACAAATAATTTAGACTCAACTGTAACCATTTGCCCGACTACTCCGGGTGAAGTTGTAACGGTTACTTTTTCTGCGTTCAATACCGAAGCTACATGGGATGGATTATACGTTTTTAATGGTAATTCCATCACATCTCCACAAATTGCCAGTGCGAATGGTGCCGGAAATGTACCTGGAGGATTAGCGGGGTCTTATTGGGGAACAGTAATTCCTGGCCCTTTTACTTCTTCAAGTGTTGACGGTTGTTTAACTTTTAGATTCAGAACTGATGGAAGTGGTACATTTGCCGGATGGGCTGCTAGTGTAACTTGTGCACCGCCACCAACTTGTATAGCTCCTACAGCAATAACAAATAATACTGTTACTTCCAACTCAGTTACATTAAACTGGACACAGCCTGTAAACCCGGATAGTAGTGTAGCATCGGCTTGGCAAGTTTTAGCATTGCCTTGTGGTTCGCCAGCACCAGATGCTTCTGCAACTGGGTATGTTGATGTTACTACAAATCCATTTACGTTGACTGGATTGACTCCGGCAACATGTTATAATGTATATATACGTGCCGTTTGCTCAAGTACTGACAGAAGTACCTGGGGTGGACCTACAACTTTTACAACTCAAGTTGCTCCACCTGTTTGTGGTGGGAATTTTGTTGATGCGGGTGGACCTACAGCAAATTATCCAAATAATTCAGATTCAACTGTAACCATCTGTCCGACGACTCCTGGTGATGTTGTAACAGTTACTTTTTCTGCGTTTAATACTGAAGCGAACTGGGATGGTCTTTATGTTTTCGATGGTAATTCAATTGCTGCACCTCAGATTGCAAGTGCGAATCCTGCAGCTAATGTACCTGGTGGTTTAGCCGGATCATATTGGGGAACTGTTATTCCTGGTCCATTTACCTCTACGAGTGCTGATGGTTGTTTAACATTTAGATTTAGAAGTGATGGATCGATTAATAATCCTGGATGGGTTTCTACTATAACTTGTGCCCCTCCGGCAACTTGTAGAACTCCAACAGCAATTACATCTGCCAACATTACACATAATTCAGTTGTATTAAACTGGACACAACCTGTAAACCCGGATACTAGTGTAGCATCAGCTTGGCAAGTTTTAGCATTACCTTGCGGTTCTCCATTACCAGATGCAGCTTCAACAGGGTTTGTTGATGTTACTTCAAATCCGTTCACACTTACCGGATTAACTCCATCAACATGCTATGATATATATATAAGAGCTGTATGTAGTGTAACCGACATTAGTACTTGGGGAGGTCCAAGAACAATAACAACTTTAGTAGCTCCACCTGTTTGTGGAGGTACCTTTGTAGATGCAGGAGGCCCTTCGGGGAATTATGCAAACAATTCAAATATTACTACCATTATTTGTCCAACAAATCCTGGTGAAATAGTAACCGTAACATTTACTGCATTTAATACTGAGGCAAACTGGGATGGTCTTTATGTTTATGATGGTAATACCGTTAATCCGGCTACCCAAATTGCAAGTGCGAATCCTGCTAACAATGTTCCTGGAGGTATTCCTGGGTCATATTGGGGAACTGCAATTCCGGGACCATTTACATCAACAAGTCCTGAAGGCTGTTTAACGTTTGTTTTCAGAAGTGATGGTTCCGTTAATAATCCTGGGTGGGTTGCAAATGTAACTTGTTCTCCAGCACCTACTTGCGCTAGACCAACTTCACTAACAGCAACTAGTGTAACTCAGACTTCTGCTGTTTTGAGTTGGACTCAGCTCCCTAATCCTGATGGATCGACAGCAACAGCTTGGGAAATATTAATATTGCCAGCTGGCTCACCTGTTCCAACTGGTCCTGGTATTCCGGCAACAAGTCCATACATTGCAAATGGATTAACTGCAGGAACAGCTTATGTGTTTTATGTTAGAGCAATTTGCTCTCCAACAGACGCAAGTGAATGGTCAGCATTTAATTTTGCAGCACTGCCTGTTAATGATGAGTGTGCTAATGCGACATTTGCAATCGTTAATCAAAATTTAAATTGCGTTCAAACCACTAGTGGTACATTATCCGGTGCAACAGCATCTCTTCCTGCCACGACTTGTGGAGGTGCAGGCGCTGCTAATGACGATGTTTGGTTTACCTTTACGGCGACTTCTATTACTCATATAATTTCATTCAATAACGTTACTCCTGCTACTGCTTTAAGTTACGCTATTTATCAAGGTGATTGTAATGGTTTAACTCAAGTTGGCTGTAATTCAGGTGCTGGCTTAATTGCTGGAGCAACATATTATATTAGAGTCTTTTCAACAGGTACTGTTCCGGTATTTACAAACTTTGATTTGTGTATAGGAACTCTTCCTTGTACAGAAGCTCCAGCATTTTGTACCGGACAAACAGTAACATATGCCAATTCAACAGACGTTCCTAGTTTAGGTCAGATAGGTTGTTTATTTACTTCGCCTAATCCTGCATTTTTCTTTCTACAGGTAAATCAAGCTGGGCCGTTAAGTTATTTAATTTCTCAGGTTGATAACGGCGGAACTCCAAGAGATGTGGATTATGTGGCTTGGGGTCCATTTACAGATTTGAATACGGCTTGTACTGGTGTTCCAGCTAATCCATTAGCGCAAACTGTGCCAATTCCAACTCCTACTACTGGATGTCCGGGGACACTTCATGCGTGTAGTTACTCTACTGCACCACAAGAAATTATGTGTATCCCTAACGCTCAGTTGTGTGAGGTTTATGTTATTATGATAACAAACTTTTCAAATCAAGCCGGAACGGTAACATTTACTCAAACTAATTCTGGTGGTGGAACAACTGCTTGTTTCCCTATAAACACATTTAATTATCCTTCTACCTATTATTGTCAAAACGCTGCTAATCCAACACCTGTCTTAGCTCCGGGTGCGGTTGCTGGTGTATATTCATCAACAGCTGGACTAGTAATTGATCCGGTAACCGGGACTATTGATTTGTTAGCCAGTACACCGGGCGCATATGTAGTTACGAGTACTTCTGCAACAACAATAGGAGGTGTTTGTAGTACAATACCATTTATTACCACTACAAGAACTGTTATAATTACAGCTCCTGCAAGTGCAACTATTTCATACCCTGCAACAACCTATTGCAATAGCATAACCTCTCCGCAATCTGTTTTACGAAACGGTACGGCTGGAGGAACGTATTCTTCAACACCTGCCGGTTTATTATTAAATGTGATCAACGGGGATATTATACCTATTGCTAGTACACCTGGATTATATACAGTAACTTATACTATTCCGGGGACTGGTGGTTGTCCTCCTTTTTCTACACAAACACAAGTTGAAATATTGGCTTCACCTATAGTTTTACAGGCTAATGTCACTGCATGTGATACATTCACTTTACCAACGTTAGGTGTTGGCAATTATTACGCTGCAGCTGGTGGAGTAGGTACTCCTTTAGATGTGAGTGTTCCTCTTACGAGTTCACAACCGGTATATATATATGCTGTAGGTACAAATGGCTGTATTACTGAAAGATCATTTAATGTGACCATTAATACTGTTCCGGCACCAACATATACAGTTACACAATCTACCTGTACAACACCATCAGGTTCAATTACGGTTACATCACCTGTATCTGCCGGTAATCCGCCTCCTGCCGATTTGTTCATCTCTGAAGTTACAGATGCCGATACCGGATCTTTATCTTATGTTGAGATATATAATGGAACGGGAGCTAGTGTAAATTTAAACAATTACAAACTGAAGTTTTATACTTGGGGAACACCGCCTACTGCAGAAAACTTCTCATGTGATCTACAATTGGCCGGTACTTTACCAAATAATAGTGTGCATATTGTTGCCGTTGGAAGTAATACTAATCAAGGTGGTGTGGTTCCGGATCAAGTTTTCGCGGCAAGTTGTGGTGGTGTTAATATTAATGATAATATTAGATTAACAACAACTGCAGGTGTTGAAATTGATTTATGGGGTGCAACAGATGGTTCTACTTTTACTCCAAGTAATCAAACTGGTTACACTTATAGAAGATTAAACACTTCAACTGTTCCTAGTTTGTCATGGAATCCTGCAGATTGGACTGAGTTAGATCCGGAAGATTATACCAATGTAGGAAGCTATTCTTATACAGTTTCTAATTATCAGTATAGTGTTGATAATGGGCCATTCCAAACCGGAACACTGTTTAGTAATTTAGCTATAGGGGATCATACTCTTGTAGTTAAAGATTTGTCTACTGGTTGTTTTTCAGCTCCAGTAACTGTAACTGTCAATCCTCTTAATCCTATCACCGCAGTTACAGGATTTAGCTATACAACTCCTGTTTGTCAAAATGCAACTCCTAATCCTACACCAGGCGGTTTTGCTACAGGATTTACAACTGGTGGAGTATATTCAGAAGATCCTTCAACTAGTGGGTTAGTATTTGTAAACACATCAACTGGGGAAATAGATTTAGTGAATTCCACAACGGGATTACATACAGTAAATTATACTGTAGCAAATAATCCTGGTTTATGTTTAACTGGTGGGCAAAGTTCTGCAACTATTGAAATTAAACCAACCATAATTCCAGTTATCGGATTTACTTATACAACCCCTATATGTAAAAATGCTCAAGCCACTTTATCTCCAAATCTAGCTGCTGGTTTTAGTAGTTTTGCTACGTTTTCTGTTACGCCATCAACCGGTTTAGCTATTAATTCAACTACTGGAATCATTGATTTGGCAAATTCTACACCTGGAATTTATTCGATAATTGTTGATGTTCCTGCTGATCCTGCTTCTTGTAGAGTAAGTGCGACAACATTGACACCTTTTTTACTTGAAATAAAACCAGTGGTTACATTAGTAACAGGCTTCGATTATGATACTCCGTTCTGTGCTAATAGTGGTTCTGAATTACCTAATCTTGATCCTGGATTTACAACAGGCGGTATCTTTAGTTCAACAAATGGTTTGATAATAAATCCTTCGACAGGAGCTATAGATTTGACAAGTACACCTGGAGCATATACTGTTACTTATACAGCGACTCCTAATGTCAGCAATTGTGAAGTTTCAACTCCGGGAACAACCCAAGTAATGATAATTCCTCCAGTAACTATTGAACTTACTGGTGGATGTCAAAGTGTAAATTATATTTTAACTGCTAATGGTTCATTTACTCCTGAAACAGCAACCTTCTCATGGCATAATGCCGCCGGAGTAGAGGTTGGTACTCAGCAAAGTGTAACCATAACAGAAGTTGGTGTTTATACTGTAACTGTAACTGTTGATGGATGTTCAACCGACTCAATGCCATTCGATGTTGCTTCAGTATTCTGTATTATACAAAAAGGTATTTCTGTTAACAATGATGGGTTAAATGATACTTTTGACCTAACTGGTTATGATGTTAAAAAGTTAACTATATTTAACAGATTAGGAATGAAAGTTTACTCACGCAATAATTATGTTAATGAATGGGGTGGAAAATCAGATGATGGAGATGAGCTTCCTGACGGAACCTACTATTTCATTATTGACAGAAATAACGGTGAAAACAAAACAGGATGGATTTACATCAATAGAGCACAATAACATAATATATAATTTGCATTCAAAATAAAACAAAAACAAAATGAAGAAAGTATATTTCATTGCGATATTGGCTTTAGCAATTACAGAGTTAAGAGCACAGCAAGACCCGCATTACACACAGTATATGTACAATATGAGTGTGATGAATCCAGCTTATGCTGGTTCAAAAGAAAGTGTATCAGGAGGATTCCTCTACAGAAAACAATGGGTTGAAATTGAAGATGCTCCTACAACCGGAACATTCTTTATCCACAGCCCGGTTGGCAGAAACGTAGGTTTGGGACTCTCTGTAATCAACGATAAGATTGGACCGGTAGAAGAGACTAATATTTATGCTGATTTCTCTTATACGCTTAACTTAGGTGGTGAGCATAGACTAGCCTTTGGTTTAAAAGCCGGTGCAACGATGCACAAAATCGATTTCAATACTATTTATCCAACATTACCCGATTTAGGT
>NZ_JAKIHN010000010.1 GCF_021608185.1 Flavobacterium anseongense
GTAGTAGTTGTAACACTTACTGGAGTACTGCTAGCAGAAGTACTATTAGCACTTACTGCTCGTACTCTGTATTGATAGTTTGTAGCACCGGTTAAACCTGTAACCACTTGAGATTGATTAGGTCCTTCTACTGGAATAACTTGTTTGTTTTCATAACCTGGAACAAATGAATTAACACTTGCTGGTGTAAACGTATGAGAACCTAATCCAGTTACATTATCTATAGCTGATACCGTCCATTCTGACTCTAGTGTAGTAAATGCACTTGCACCGGTTCCTGTTGGACTTGAAGTAATCCCTGTAATTACAGTTGGTTTTCTTGTGAGTGTTTTATCTACAGTTGAATTTGAAGCTGAAGTCCATGCTGCTCCCGGATCATTCCCAATTCTACCAAAAATATCCACATAACTATCTGTAGATATTTTTTTCAAGGCAATAGCATCATCTCCATTAAAATTAGTAACTGACGAAGAAGCATAACCAGTGGTACCAACAAGAGTTGCCCCAGAATTTCTAAAAACCAGAGTAGCGCCATGGGCTAAAGTTCCTGTTAAATTTTCTGTATTGGATGCACTTGTAGCTCCATTGGTAAATAATAAAACTTGATAATCAGATAAATTTACTGTAGATCCAGTGCCATTATATATCTCTATATATTTATTATTAGAAGATCCTTCAATATATTCAGAGAAAAATAAATCTGTAGCATATGGAATAGTGGAAGTAGTCACATCTAATCTATACTCAGTGGCACCGGCAACGCTTCCCCAATTAGCCTTAAATGAATTACAAGTAATGTCACTACCAGCACTAACTGTTGGCACACCAATTCCCAGAGTCGTAAAAGTTGATGCTGTACCAGTAACTGTACCTGTACCATCAATAGCATAGGCTCTGTAATTATATAAGGTATTAGGTGCTAAGCCACTTATAGTGACAGATGAACCATTAGTAGCAGAAGAACTGCTAAAAGAATTATCCGTGCTATATTGAATTCCAGATGCTGTAACAGTAGAACAACCTTGCGTATAGGTAGTAGCTCCAAAAGTAATACTAACAGCTGTTATTCCCGAAGTAGCTCCAGCCACTATAGAAGAAACCGCTGAATTAATTCCTGAAGCTGTTACCGCAACAGTTATTCCTGAAGTCCCTCCACCTGTTATAGAGATAGAACCACTATAAGACTGAACTAATGTTGGAGTAAATTTCACATAAATAGTTTCTAAAATTTCTCCGTCAACAGGTGTTAATGTTAACGAATTAGAATAAGTACTGTCATCTGTTGAAAAAGTGAATCCTTCCAAACTGTTGACAGCAACATCACCTGTTAAATTCAATCCTAACAAACCAAAATTATTAGTACTTGAAGTAGTAATACATACACCGTTAAAAGCTGCTAAAGGATCTGCCTGTAACGAAGGATTTGTACAAGCTGTTGTAGACAAACTAGCTGAAGTTCCTGAAGTAACAACATCATCACCATTTTTAGCATATACTTTGAAACTATTGCTAGCTCCGCAATTTAAGTTAGAAACTGTTGTAGTACCCCAAATAGCAGCAGTCTGCCATACAGCAGAACCTAAAGTAGCACCTCCCGGCTGAACATAACTTCCATCATTCAATTGAATAGCATATAAAGTTCCGGATGGGTTTCCATCTCCACTGCCTATGGCAACATCAATACTAGTCTCAGTAGCATTGGTTAGTACTGGCGCAGTTGGTGTATTTGCAAAGGTATAAAAAGAGACGTTACTACCATTTGTAGTTCCTCCGGTCCCTCCCGAAGCTACAGCTTTATAGATGTATTGTGTATTAACAGAAAGTCCTGATATAGTTGCTGAAGTAGCAGTATTTAAAGTACCTGTTACCGCTCCTGATACCGGAGTAGTAGCCGTAACAGCAGTTGGATATTCAAAACTTGCAGTGGTAGCATTACCATTGGCATTAACCATACCATTCAAAACAGCAGAAGTACTGCTTAAAACTGTAGCAGCATTGGTCGTAACCGTTGGAGGAACTTTGGTAATTAAACCCGTAAAAGCAAGACCATTGGTACCGGCAGTAGGAGAATTAAAACCCCATCCACCTGTTGTAGTTTGTCCACTGGCATAATAACGAAAAGTAACGGTTGTACCGGCCGGAACATTTTGCAAAGCTGAAACCCCTGATACATCAATTGATAAAGTAGCTGGAGTTCCAATAGTAATAGTTGGTGAACCAATAAGGGTAAAAGTAGTTCCGTTTAAACTGTAAGCAAACTGTGAGCTAACTCCAGGAGTCGCAGCAAAAGTACCTGTTCCTGCCAAATTTGCTGTAATACTAGCTATATTAAGGATATTTCCTGTAGATGGAGTTAATGTAGTTTGAAAATAGTCTGTATTCGTTGTAGCGATTCCATTACTTTGAAAACCTGTAGTTCTAAATGAATTTGCAGCCTGGCTTGCTGTAGCTCCGGCACCACGAGTAATATTATTAGCACCTGATGTTGAAACTAAACTACTATTAAATGTTGTAGCAGTATATGTTGCAGGAGTATCAGTAGAAAGAATACCGAAAAAACTCCAACCTGCTAAAACAGGGTAAGTAACAGTCAATGTCTGTGTAACATCTGGTGCCGCATTATAATTACTATTTCCGGCTTGTGAAGCAGTTATTGTAGTTACTCCAACTGTACCAATAGTCACTTCACCCCCTGATGTTACACTGGCAACAGAAGAAGGAGGAGTAATAGAATAAGTTACAGCTCCTCCGGGCGCAGTTGCTGTTAAATTATAGTTTGCAGCGCCAAAAATTCGAGTATCTGTTGAAGGCAAACCAGTAATGACCTGATTAGCTTTTGTTATATCAAAAGTATAATCTACTGATGAGGCAGCCAAATAATTAGTATCAGCAGCAACGTCTGCTACTACTTTATAGGTACCAACAACTGTTGGTTTTGTGGTGCTTGGTCCATAGCTTGTTGGACTTACTCCTGAATAAGTATAGGTAACGATTCCTGTAGAACCTGTAACACTTGAAGTATCAGGCCCTTGTGGAGAACCTGTATAAGTAAACGTTTGTAAACCGGTAACACTTATACTGGAACTAGCTTGGTTAACGGTAACGCTGGCAGTTCCTATAGCATTGTTATAGTTGTTACTATCAGTTGGAGTAAAAGTAACGCTATACAGCGCTGTTCCTCCAGTAGGAACAGTTGCCGGTGATGTAAAAGCAAAATTTCCCCCAACACTAGCGGAACCACCACTCAAAGTAGCATCTGCTAAAGTTTGCCCATAAGTAATCGTTGCTGCCGTTGGAGAAGTTATAATTGTTGGAGTAGCTTTAGAAACAGCACTATTAGCAATAGCAACTGAAACAGCTGTGGCGCCACTAGAAGTTAAGGCAATATTTCCTGAATAAGTATTTACCGGAGCAGTATCCTTTAATCTAATATAAACTGTTGTGCTTGGAATACTTCCTGCTCCACCAACAGTTACGGTATCTGTAAAAGTTCCTCCCGAAGTAAGACTTACTTCAAAATTAGTATTAGGTGGTGTAACCAAAATACCTTCGGACATATTATTACCTGCTATGGTAAAACTAGCTTCTCCCGAAACAGTTCCGTAAGTAGCTGAAACAAAAGTTGGTGTTGTAGCAGCTGAACCCGTAATTAAAGCACCTGCACTAACAGTAATAGTACCAGGTAAATATGTAATATTATAGTTTGAAGCAGTAAAAGAACCTCCTGTTGCGGCTGATGCAACTACAGAACCCGGATAACTTCCTGCCGAATCAGCCGAATCAGCACCACTACCATAGGTAATCGTTACCGAACCAATAGTCTCTCCCGGTAGTAACCCACTACTAGTAAATGCAGTAGAACCCGAACCACCGGTAATAGTAGTACCTTCAGGCTTAGTAACATCATTAGCAGTAATCGTAAGTGCTTTTGGATTTACAAG
The DNA here is from genome assembly GCF_021608185.1 of Flavobacterium anseongense. Lineage (GTDB taxonomy): Bacteria > Bacteroidota > Bacteroidia > Flavobacteriales > Flavobacteriaceae > Flavobacterium > Flavobacterium anseongense. The sequence continues at coordinate 3,942 of NZ_JAKIHN010000010.1, forward strand.
AACACTTGCCGTTCCTGTGGCAGTATTATAATTTGTAGCATCATCCGGTGTAAAGGTTACACTATACAATGCTGTCCCAGCAGCAGGTACTGTTGAAGGTGTTGTGAATGTAAAAGTTCCAGTCACGCTGGCAGTTCCTCCTGATAAATTAGAAGATGCCAAGGTTTGTCCATAAGTAATTGCTGTTGCCGTTGGAGAAACACTAATTGTAGGCGTAGCTTTGATTACAGTTAACGATTGGGTAACTGAAGTAGCCGCACAATAAGTACCATTACCCGCTTGAGAAGCAGTTAAAGTAATAGGACCTCCAATACCGTTTATAGAAACGTTTCCACTGCCATCTACTGAAGCAACACCATTATTGCTCGAACTATAAGTTACAGCCAATCCCGAACTTGCCGTAGTAGCAATACTATGTGTCTCACCAAAACTTTTAGTAACTGGTGAGGCTAAAGCTGTAATTGTTTGAGAGGTACATTTTGTCGCATATAACGTAAAGTCATCTATTCCTATATGAACATTACTCCCCGAAGTGCCTGCATTCGCAATTGTAAATCTAAAATCTGCAGTACTACCTGCTGCAAGTGAAATTCCTGTTATTGTAATGCTTCTAGAATTAGATATGACAGCATTTGCAGCAACAACAGCATCAGCTCCAGTTGTACCATTAGTCAATGTTGTGCCTGTAACCCCAGTAGTTCCGTATGCACCAGCTCCCAAACGATAACTAAAATTCAATGTTGTTGGTCTATTTGCTGTCGAATATTGTTCAGAATTCCAACCAATAACAAATCCATCAACCGTGGAACCGGTATCATTCTTAATAGAAAATATTAATGTTGAAGACCCTGACGTCGAATGCTTCATTACTATAGCATAATCACTACTTGAGCCATTTGGGCGAGCCGCATACCAATTATTTCCGGATACATTAGAAAAAGTAGTTGTTCCTGCTGTTATGATGGGGTTTGTACCACTAAAAGAGGTTACGGTTCCCGCTATTGCCCAATTTGAAGGAACAGTGGCTAAAGTTCCAGCAAAACTGTTAAATGTTTGGGTATAAGTATTACCCGAACCTGTTCCTGTAATACTTAACTGCCCCCAACTCATATTCCATCCCATCAAAAAGACGGCGAATAATAGTAAGGTTGTTTTAGTTTTTTTCAAAGAGTCAAAGCTAAAGGTAGCATTTACAAACTCGCTCAATCTTAAAATAGTAGAGGTTCTTTTCATAACTAATTAATTTTTTATCAGTCTCAAATCTAATACTTAAAAAGCAAACTGCAAGAAAAAGATATTAACTAATTGTTATACAATAGTTAATAAGCATTTTATCGATTTTATTAGCATTTAATCGGTGCGGTTAGTCCTTTTATTGTTAAAAATATATCAGTATTTACTTTAAAATGTATTGCCTCAAAGTAGCAGAAAAAATGCAACCGATTGTATAAAAAATCGATTAAGATATCTCAACACATTTCAGAAAGTATCAAATCAATACAAATAACTATTGTCATTCTCCGATAACTAGGAAAAGGCAGAAAACTAAAAACAACTTTTTCATTCTCAGGCGGACGGTAAACCATTAACAACAACTAGTAACTAATAACAAAAAAAGACCCTCAATTGCTCGAGGGTCCTTTTTATAAATACGAAGGCGAAACCTGTTTTATCGTTTAACAACACGCACTGTCTGAACCTCTTCATCCTGTGATACAACTACATTGTATACACCACTCGGATAACGATCTCCAATTGTCGTTGTTTCTAAATCGGATACTCTAGCCTCACGTTGCTCTATCAATCTGCCAATCATATCATAAACTTTCAAGTTCACTACCGATTGACTTTCCGTTTTAACGTCAATCATAAAGTTGTTCGCAAACGGATTCGGATAAGCTGTAGCTTTGAATACATCGGCAACTACTTTTGCAGGTCCTGATGGCGTTGAAGCCGGGGCTGTTATTGAACAATCCTTAGCAAGGTCAATGTTAGGATACTCGCCATACAATTGTGCCACTACTGTTATCTTATAATCGACTCCGGCTATTAAACCAGGGAATTGATTTAGTTTCACATATTTACCCGGACTATAAACAGTATAATCATATGGATTCTCTTCAGTATAAGGCAAATCAACCGAATTATACAATCTAAATTGATACTGGGTAGCACCAGCAACAGCATCAGCATAAACATACTCATTTACCGTACTTGGAACACCTTCTACTCCACATTGAGCTTCAACTATCTGTGTCTCCGGGAAATCAGGGGTGAAAACTGAACATGGTGTTGTTGGTGAACTCCACGCCGAGTAGTTATCCATTCCGTAAGCCGTAACTCTGTATCTAACAGATACCGAATACTCTTTCTGTAATCCAATCAATAATTGATTCAACATCGTTAACCTAAAGTTAGCAACATTACGCGTGGCTGTTTCCTCTGTTACCGTTATTGGTAATTCTCCCGGCTGTTGCGTAGAAATTCGCGTAACTTTAAACTCAAACTGATTCGCTCCTCCTGCATAACCACTGGCATAAATATAAGCATTTACTGAAGCCAAAGTCGTACCGCATGGAATACTCGCTACAGGCAAGGCCGGTGTAGATACTAAACATGGGGTTCCATAAGCTGTATAAATCTGTGAACCAAAACTCGTAGCACCATAACCGTATCTAACACTGATTCTGTATGTAGTACCATAAGTAACCTGCAACGTTGACGGAATACCGGCAATATTAGTCAGTTTAAAATAAGGCACTGTTGTAGCAACACTTATCGTTTGAACAGGATTTCCATTATCCATACGCTCTATCAAAAACTCATAGCGATTAGCACCGTAAGTGGTACTGTTATTAGCATAAATATAGGAATCGATTCTCGCTATTGTATAAGCACATGCAACATTAGGCGGTCCAGCCTGGGTTGGCGGATTTGGCAATGTTGGTGCTGCAGGTGTAGTATAGCTCTGAGTATTACCGTTATATGGCTGTTCTTCTCCGTTAACAATAGCCGTAGCTTGTACATCATATGTAGAAGAATGTGCCGCATTAGAAGCTGACGAGAATACAAAACTTGTGGTGCTACTACTTACATAGGCAACCGAAGTTGGTGCATTGGTTTTAGTAACCTTGAAAATATAAGTAACCTGAGCTCCTGAATACGGAGACGTATTAGTAGCCGTTGAGCTATTGATAGTAGCCGTCATAGTTGCCAAAGGACCACTTGCGGTAGTAACATCTACAACTACAGGTGCGTGACCTTCAAATATAGAGCCGCTACAGTTATTATCAATACTATCAAAGTTAGTTTCTACAACGCCAGGATTAATAGCTGCGTTGCTATCTACACAATCTATATTATTAGATGCGTAGTAGTTACCAACCGAAGATGGATCATTACATGAAACTATAGTTGTTGCACCTACACTATTGGTACCATAACCATCATGATCTCCATCAGGATACCATGTTACATTGGTAGAAACAGTAATATTTGCTGATGAACTGGTAGCTGTACATCCGTTTCCATCCGTGTAAGTATAGGTATAGGTAGTGCTCGGTCCTGTATAAGGATTTGCAACACTATATGTTCCACCTGCAGGTGTTCCTGATAATGCAATAGCATTTCCTGTACAACCACTTACGTTAGCTGCAGTAACAGTTGGTAAAGGATTTATTGTAACCACATATGGAGCTGAAGTAAACGAACAACCATTACTATTTGTCACAGTAACAGTATAACTTCCTGCTGCTGTTGCTGTATAAGTGGCACTTGTTCCAGCAGAAGCAACATTAACGCCTCCAACTTTCCATTGGTAAGTAGAAATTGTACCACTTCCTGCAGTAGCATTTGAATTAAGAAGGGTACTTCCTCCAGGACAGAAAGAAGTGTTACCACTAATTGATGCTGTTGGTAAAGCGTTAACGTTAGGTGTTACACCTCCTGTTGCAGAACAACCTCCACCCGAAACCGTAACAGAGTATGTTTTAGCAGAGGTAATACCATTTGCCATAGGGTTTACAATATTAGTAGCCGATAATGTTGTTGGCAAAGTCGGACTTTCTGTCCAAGCATAGCTTAAGGTACCTCCAGAAGGATTAAATTTCCATGCTTCAGGAATAGTAATATCATAAGATGTGTTATTACGTGATGCCGGAGCATAACCTAATGTTCCTCCAACATTTTCAATACCTAACGATTTAGCTGATAAAGTCGGATCGACACTATTTTGAACATGTATCTCTATATGCTGGTCGGCTTCAAATATCTGTATCTGGCCAGTAAGATTTCCATTATTAGCTGCACTATTATAATATTTAACTCCATTGTAATTAATTACAAATATTCTGTTTGGAGCTGTTCCATTAGTAAAGTAGCTAACCTGACCAGCAACAGTTACATTCAAATCATCATGACTGATAGCTATAAAGTTATCCGGTGAAGTGGTATTTGGAATAGCCTGTACATAAGGCGAACCGGTAACTCCTGTTTGGAAAGCAGCATACCCATTAGAATAAATCAAAATATTTGAATAGTTTACACCAAAAAAGGAAACATTAAACGGTAATGACACTGTGTTTAACAATGCATCATCACCAGTAGCTGTATTCGTTACTGTTCCGGTAGGCGTTAATAAACCAAAAGTCCCAGCCGTCATAGTATAAGCAGCAGTTGTTCCGGCTACCACGTTCAATTGTGAACTTGAGCCTGAACAAACTGAACTAGGAGTAGCAGTTATACTTTGCATTAATACAGCCGGAGCTACAGTAATAGTAGATGAGGCGGTATTAGTACAACCATTAACATCAGTACCAGTAACTGTATATGTAGTTGTAGTTAATGGAGTTGCTGACACATTAGCCCCAGTTGTAGGACTTAATGACGTATTATTTGTATAAGTATAGTTAGAAGTTCCTGCTCCTCCCGCAGTCAATGCTACTGCTGTACCTCCCGGCGAACAATAAGTAGCTGTTGATGGTGATAAAGTAACCGCTGGCAAAGGGTTTACAATTAATGTTGCAGGATTACTAGTAGTAGTTTGTGTACTACAATTAGTCACTCTTACATAGTATTGCTCACCGTTATTTGCTGTTGTTACACCTATTAAATTTAATGTTGCACTTGTTGCGCCTGTAATAACACCTGCCGAATTAGCTAATTGCACATCTGGTGTTCCCACTCTAAACCATTGATAACTCATAGCAGCAGTACTGGTTGCAGTAACACTAAATGTTGCGGTAGTTCCCGAACATTTTGTCGTTGGTTGTGGATGCGCTGTTATAGCCGGTGCCGCTTGAACGTTAACCAAAAGAGGCGACGCTGAAGCTGAACAACCTTCTGAAGAGGTTACAGTCAAATTATAAGTAGTAGCTACACTTGGAGTAACCGTTGGCGAAGCAACGCTTGCAATAGTACTGCTAGGAGTAGAAGTCCAAGCATAACTATACGTAATTGGTATAGCTGGTGTAAATCGATAAACTTGACCGGTCGCAGGTTTTGTAGCAATGTTATTTGTTGAAGCAGAAGTACTGATAGTTGGACTCGCACTAACATTTTGCAACGAAATAAAATTAGAAGTAGAAGTACCCATTAAACCAATCGTAGCACCACCACTTGAACCAGCGTTATATGCTGTAGCATCTTGTCTGTAAACATATTCTATAATATTGGTTGTTTCATACAATTTGGCTTGGAAAGAAATTACAGCCGTTGCTGACTGAAAATTCCACTCCATGTTTAACCATTCAACTGTTAATACTCTACTTCCAACTGAACCACTTACTTGATAAGTTACGCCAGCTGTAGGTTGTAAATCATCCCAAAGTGGTGCAAGACCCGGTCTAACATTCGCAGCTGATGCTAAATCATTTGAGTTTGTAGAATCACCTGTAGTATTAAAGGTCAATAAACCATTAGAACTTACTTTAAAGTTAGCATAACTAGTACCACCATAATTGAAGTTAAATCCTATTGGAATAGAATTGGACAAGGCATCATCAGATGTAGTAGTAATAGAAGGCGCTGCAGTACCCCCACTTAATGGTGTAAAGGTTCCACTATTGGCACTAAACTTATAACCTCCCGTATTAATTGAGTAAATTGGATCTGCTGAAACGGCAGTTCCTGTTAACGCAATAGAAGTGTTAGGACAAGATAATACACTAGCATTGGTTGCAGTAGCAGTTAATGAACTTCCTGTGGTTACATTAACAGTTGCAGTATTGGTACAACCATTACCGTCAGTTCCAGTAACTGTATATAAAGTAGTCGAGCTTGGAGATGCAGAAACTGAAGCAGCAAGACCATCTGCTGGGCTTAAACTTGTAGTTGGAGTCCAAGCATACGTTGAAGCACCACTAGCCGATAAAGTAACTGCTGGACCAGGTGTACAATATGCTGCCGTTGAAGACGGAACAGTAACTGTTGGTCTGGTAACAGAAATTGTCGCTTCTGCAGATTTACTATCAGAACATGGACTAACTCCTGTTAAGAAAGCTTTATAGTAATAATTACCCAGTGGTGTCGCAGATGTAGTGGTAACACTCAATTGATACACACCAGTTGAAGGATTTGAACTTGAATAAGTCGCTCCGGCTGGAACACCATCAGTCACAGCACTATAACTGGCATCTGAAGCACCAGCAGTGGTAGCATATTTCCAAACTACGCTTTGAACAGTCCCAGTAGTGCTAATTGACAATACAGTAGGTAAAACCGAAGCCGGTTCTTGACAACGTACTATTGGAGTCGAATTCAAATCAGTTGAAATAACAACTGGACTGTTTATAGTTAATGAAGCTGATTGACTCACTATAGGTAAAACATTAGCACCACTTACACCAAATTTAACTCTGAATCTATAGTTGTTTGCTGTAGTAGCGTCTATGCCCGATATCATAAGTGTTTTATAATCTCTCACACCTAATACTAATGGAAACTCAAATGTTAAGCCTGGTACAGCAGTCGTATTCGGACCAGTGTATCCACTAGATATAAGATTACCATTGGTTAAGTATAAAGGAATAACCGTGGTAGTTGCAAAATTGTTTGTACTTACCTCCCACTGAGCTCTCAGTATTGTTCCCGAACCACTAGTAACCACATTAAATTGTGGAAGTGGATTAGTAGAAGCTGGTAAACAAATTGACAAATTTTGAGGATTTGTAGTTCCAACACTAGTAACAGTCAATGTTGCAGAACTGGAAACCAATGGAGCACAAGGTGACAATGGTGTTAAGATACATCTATAAACAGTGCCGTTTATTGCAGTGCTTGCATTAGAAATCGTTAATGTATTGGTAGTTTCACCACTGTAATTAGAAGAACTTACTACATTACTCCATGTGCCTGTAGGGTCATTTTCAGGAGGGGATGGTGTCGTAGAAGTTCTTATTTGCCATTGATATGTATATGGAACCGGAACTGGTGATAGTGTTCCTGCCACTGTGAAAGTAGCGCCAAATGTTGTTGCGGCGATTTGATTTGTAGGCTGTTGCGTAATACTTCCTTGATTATTTACACTAACAAGTACTGAAACTGGAGCTGAAGAACATGCAGGAGTAGTAGTGTTACTTGTAGCCACAACTTGATAAGTGGTATCAACTGTAGGACTAACCGAAACAGATTGTCCCGATAAACCTCCTGTCCAACTATACGAATTGTTTTCTGCAGATACAGCACTTAGTATTCCAGAAGAGCCATTACAAATAGTAATTGGAGATACAGTAAATGTTGGTAAAGGATTAACCGCAACAATTGTACTTCCCGGTGTACTACAAGTACCATTACTAGCCGTGAAAGTATAAGTTGTTTGAACTGTAGGTCTTGAATATACCTGAGAAACCTGCTGATTAGTATATGTAACATCCGAAGGAGAAATTTCTGTATACAATACACCTGAGCTAGCTGACCATGTAATGGTTGGATTTACAATTAAATCGCCTTTAAGCTGAACCTCATCAACTGCCCAATACCAATCATAATTACCCACATATCTAAATCTTATTTTAACATTTGATTTATTTTGAAATTGTGAAGGGATAGAAATTGTAGTTGATGCAAATGTGGATGCCGAACCAATATCAGTAGTAATATTATTTCTCAACTCAGTAGAAGTACTAAAATCATCATCAGAAATTTCAATAGCTGCAGCTGTTGTTGTAGTATTATTTAAATATTCCTTTAGTTGCAATGTTAAATTTGAATAACCGATAGTACTGAAAGAAGGAGATACTAATTGGGTATTAGTAGTATTAGTATCACCTGTAACATCTGAATTCGCCATCATAAATCCACCGGTAGAACCACTGAATGTGGTTAAACCATAAATGTAACCATTAGCTTGTGGTGCCCAATTAATTGAAGCAGATGAAGAAGCGTTAACAGTTGTAAAGGTACCAATACCACTATTAAAACTCTCACTAAAAACTGTACTATCAACAAGAGGTGAGAGAGTTCCTCCTGTGGCACTCAAAGTAACCGCTGAACCATAACATACTGTTGATGCAGAAGCATTAACTGTAACTGCAGATGGTGATTGATTAATTGAAACTGTCGTAGTAGCCGCTGCTGATGGACAACCATTGGTTGTAACAACTAATGAATAAGTCCCTGCAGAAGCTATAAGAGCACTAAAGGATGGATTTTGGTCAGATGAAGCAAAGCTATTTGGACCTGTCCAACTGTAAGTTGTATTAGCAACAGGAGCACCACTTGATAAATTTAAAGTAGTTCCTGAACAAACGGGGCTGTTACTTGATGGCGTTGCAGTTGGTGTCGGATTAATTGTAATCGTAACCAAAGAAGAATTATCGGTAGAAGAATTCGTAGCACAAGTAACTCGTAACCAATAATAAGTAGTAGCATTTACAGCTCCGGTAACTAAAGCCGTAGGATTAGATTGTCCTACAACCGGGCTACCGGCATTTGGATAATCACCAGAATTTGTTGATGAATACCATTGGTAAGTTGTACCAATTCCATCGGAAAAACCTGTCGCCGTAATAGTAGGCGTTCCTGAAGCACAATAAGTAGCACTTCCTGATGCAGTTCCACCCACAGCAGCTACACAATTCGGAATAGTAAATTCATCAGCACCTAAATCAGGTGTTGTTGCGCTTCTGGTTTCTCCATCATAATCAACTGTAACATTTGCAATTGGCGTTCCTAAGTTATCTAAGGTAATATTTGCATTTGTAATGTGTAAATCAGTTGTAGAGGTAAAAATTGGCAATGTACTCAAAGAGTTTGAATCTTTTCCTGTAGCAGATTGCCAAGCAGAAAGAGTAGCTTGGTCGGTGGCATTACTAGCTAAGACATTTGCTGTTCCTCCACTGGCATAAATATCATTATAATCAGAAGTCAAGGAAGTTAATGATGCTATCGTTCTGTAAGCATAATGTTTCCCTGTTCCACCAGTTCTGGTATTGCTTATAATATTGTTCTTAAAGTTTGTTGTAGAAGCTATACTATAATAATAAGCTGCTGAGTTACTAGAACCCGTAACTGTTCCTGTAATAGATACTGTATTATAATAAATATCAAATAGTCTTCCCGTACCTGCTTCATCAAAAATACCATATACAGTTAGCGCAGTAGGAGCATCAAGCGAAATCATATTATTGGTTATAATACCAGTAGTCGCAGTTTGCATATTAACCAAATCTATACCGTATACGGATCCTGTGGAAGTCGTTTTTAAATCATAAATTTTATTTCCTGAGAAAGTAAATCCTTCTTGTGTTGCTGTTCGAACAATAATACCTGTAAGTGCTGTAGATTGCGTTGTGACCTCATAGATTTTATTTCCTGAATATACTGTTCCTGCTCCACTACTTTCTCTAATACCAGCGATAGAAAAATTAAAAATATTATTATTAGAAATAATATTTCCTGAATTTTTAATCGCAGTAGTCGTTGTTGAACTATTGTTATTTACACCAATTCCAGTAGCAGTAGCTCCTCCTGATATATCATTGTTTTGGATGATATTATTATCATTACCGTTAGTTGTACCTGAACTTAAAAGGACAACTCCGGATGTGGTTGCGGTACCTACTCCATTCAATACTGTATTTTTTATAGTATTGTTAGAAGCATCATTAATGAATGTAACTACAGTTCCTGAGGTATTAGTATTACCAATAGTTAGATTTTTAGTTGTACCACCAACCGTATTAGAACCATCAATAGTTACATATTGTGCTCCGTTCAAGTTAAATATTGCAGTTGCATTACTTCCACTAATAGTCTTAGTAACTCCTGCACCTGGCTTAATTGTAACAGTGTTTGTAGCACTTACTCCTGCTACAGCACCCATTGCAATTGGTAATGTTTCTGTTCCCGAATAATCACTTTGCAATTCTAAAAGAACAGCACCACTTACACCACGGAAGCTCAAATCAAAATTAGCAGCTGTTAATGTGGTGAAGTTAGGGAATGTTTGTGAAGCACCAATTAAATAAGTACCTGACATTGGAGCAACAATATTTCTAACTCCGGTTGGAGCAGTAATTGATGGCGTACGAACAATTCCGTTTACTGTTAAACCAGTGCATTCTGCATCAAGTACATTTCCGTTAGTTGCACCTCCTGTCACGTCATAGGTCAACCAGAAATAATTTGTCCCCAAAGCTAAAGCCTGAGTTCCTGTTACTGTATGACTACCATTTGGAGATGCTACTGTAGCTCCACTACCACCAAACTGTCCTACAGCAGAGAAAGTACTCGAAGTTCCAGTGTAGAAAATTTTTGCATTTGTAATGTCGGTTAAAGGAGCACTAGTTCCTGTTGTGTTAAAATCAATTGATGTAACAGTAGCTGTTGCTGCTGATGTTACTACTTGTATTCCTATAACCTGTTGATTGGTAGTATTAGTAGTAACACTATTGGTATTTTGAGTTGTAGTTGAAGAAGTAAAAGGGTCAGTAATAGTTAAAGTTCCGCTTATTTCGTCATTTGCTGACATTGAATCTCCTACCAGTTCGGCCTTAGCGTAAATAGTATAAGATCCTGCAACAGCAACTGTTCCTGATGGGAATGTTACTGTAGTTGTAACTCCATTGGCAATAGAAGCAATCGTCGCGGTATTATTATACACCTCCACTAAACTGGAGTTTACTATTCTATAACGCACTGGTACATTTGTCTGAGTATTAATACCAGGATTAGTGAAAGAAGCCTGAGGTGCAAATGCAACTCCTACCGTTTTTGAACTGGCAGTAGCAGGGTTTATAAAAGCAGTTGCTGCTATATCATTATTAACCGGTGCAATAAAGATTCCTTCATCTGCTCCAACATCTGGTGTAGAAGCATTTCGTGTATCACCATCAATATCATTAGTAATTCCGGCAATTGGTGTACCTGCTGCCTCAACAAATGTTGCTACACTAGTATTGATATGGAGATCTGAAGTCGATAAGAACTGTGGATTTTGACTAAAAGATTGCGCATCTTGTGCACTGGCAGTTCTCCAGGCTACTATATCGGAACGGTCTGATCCCAAGTAACCTACAATAAATGTAGAATTAGATGATGACACACCATGATAGTCATTATAGTTAATATTTGTAAATGCAGTATTTGCTGCTGCACTATAAATACCATAGTTTTTAGAACCTGAAGTTCCTGCATTGTTTAATGAATTGGCAAAAATATTATTTCTAATATCTAAAGTAGTAGCACCACTTCCAACATATAAACCTGCAGTTATTGTGGCGCTAGAATAACTATGGCTGCCAGAAAGATAAATAGTATTATAGTATAAATTAACACCTCCAGTAGTTGTTGATAGAGTACTAGACCCTCCTACCATACCAATACCTATACCTAATGCGGAAGAACTGCCAAATGATGTATAGTTAGAACCAGTTACGCCACTAATAAAGTTGTTAGCTATGGTCAAGGCACTGGTTGCAGTACCTGTTCCAACAGTGATACCACGTCCACCCCAACCATTTGATGCAGTTACGTTAACCTTAGAAATAGTATTTCTTACAATTGAAGAAGAAACAAATCCTGATTCAATCGAAATACCAACAGGTGTTGTTCCTGCAGATGTTTGCTCCGTTATTGAGTTTTGGTCAATAGTACTAACAAGTCCATTACCAACTTGTATACCTACAACAGAAGAAAGTGAACCATTATAATCTATTGTATTTCTTGTTATTGCTAAATTATCATTTCCTCCTGAACTTACTGAAGCAGTACCATTAGCATAAATACCAACACCACAAGCAGTAATATTATTATTTTGGATAGTAACGTTATCATTATCGGCACCTTGTGATGGTAGCGTTGAACCACCTATACAAATACCATAACCTAATGATGTTTGAACACCTGTACTTAAATTACAATTTTTAATAGTATTATTAATTGCACCGGCTCCTGTACCTTGACTCGCTAACCAAATTACTGATGGTGCAGTTGTAGCGGAATTTGTTATGGTTAAACTTCTATCTGTACCACCGTTGATGTTACTACCATCAATGGTTACATAATCGGCACCATTTAATTTGATAAGAGCACCAGAAGCTAAGCTTCCTGAAATAGTTGGTGTAACACCACTAATTGGTTTTATAGTTAATGTATTAGTTGCATTTGCAGTTGCATTTGCATTAATTGTAATTGGGAATGTTTCAGATCCATAAGCAGCATCAGTTAAAGTGAATACTACAGCACCTGTTAAGCAAGAGTTGTTATAAGCCGTAACTGCAGCTGTTAAAGTTGCATAATTCCCTCCAGACCCAACAGTGTATGTGCCTCCTAAAGCAGGCAAATTAGTATAAGTACTTGGCGTGGTTGGTGGTGTTGCTGCTGACGGCGGATTAGCTGTCAAGCCTGCTGCTCCAACTGAAGGTGAAACCGAAACGTTTGGTGTAGCAACATTATCCTGAGCCACTATATAATAAGAAATTACATCATTAGCTAAAGAACCTGTACCAATAGTAAAGTCATATTGGTTACCTGAAATATGAGTACCTGTACTAGCAGCATAAGCACCTGCTCCTATCTTCCAATACAAAACAGGCAAACCTGCTCCCGAAGTTGGAACTCCGCTAAGATCAGTAATTGTTGCCGATAATACTCTTGTTCCTGAACCACAAAAGTTAGCCAAAGGAGTATAAGTAATGGTTGGAGGAACTAAATCTAAAGAAGCAAAATCACCTGCATCAGCACCAATATCTGTAGGTGATAATCCTGATCGGGTTTGACCATCGTAATCATTAGTAACAGCTGCCACAGCTAATCCTGCAGACTCAATTGGAGATGAAAGTGTTGTACTAATATGTAAATTAGGTGTAGTTCCGGTAGCATCAATAAACTGAGGATCAGCATTTATACTGTTTGCATCCTGTCCGGTAGCCAATTTCCAAGCTGCAAAGTCCACTCTGTCTATAGAGTTGAACAATCCAAACACACCACCAGTTCCTGTTACAAGATAATCGTTATAATTAAGTGTCAATCCGGCAGGATTAGCCGTAGTACCAGCAATTCTTACAGCATAGTGTTTTCCACCTGTTGATGCATTAGAACGGGCATTTACAAAAATATTATTTTGGAAAGTACGGGTATTCGTTGTTTGGTCAGTCTGGAAAGCAAAAGTATTTCCGGTTTGGATACCAACACCTGACCCACCAATATATATGCTATTAAAATAGATACCACTGTTTGCACTACTACCAACTTCATATAAACCTACAATAGTATTCCCATTGGCAACAGTCTGTCCTAAGCGAATCATATTGTTTTGCACATTGGCCAAACCGCTGTTAAATTGGATTCCTCTAATAGTAGCAGAAGGACTGCTCGAAGCTACAACCAATGAATATATTAAGTTTCTTTCAATTAAATTGGTACCACTTGTTGGTCCTGCATAATAAATACCTGTCACTGCCGAAGCAAGAGTAGTATCTGTACTTGACAGACCATAAACCGTATTTTGAGATACCGTTTGACCGGCTGTAGTAGCCGCTGTCAGAGAAATACCTATGATAGAAGCTGCTGAACCTGTACCTACATTGGTAGATGATGAAGTTAAATTTCTAACTGTATTTCCTGTAATTGAAAATGATCCTCCTGTACTTCCTGGTGTTGATATTCCTAGCACTGTGGCAGATGAACTGGTACTTGTACTGCTTAAGTTGGCAATAGTATTATTGCTAACTACACTGCCAGTATTGGTTGTTGACAAAAATATACCTAATAAACTACTAGTAGTTGAACTAGTAAGACTATTAGCTGTTGTAGTACTACCAATTGTATTGTTAGATACTGTCAAAGAAGTTGGAGTACTTTGAACTCCAATACCTCTAACACTTGTGCCTGTAGTCGGAGAACCTGTATTAGAAACTGAAATACCGCCAATAGTATTATTAGAAATATTTAATGCTCCCGGAGTACCCGTACCTGCCAAAATCGATGAGAAAATAGCAGCTGAACCTGAAATAGAAATAGTAATACTTCCTGTCGTTGATTGACTTCCTAATATGTTTCCTGTCACATTTCCAATGTTAAACGAACCCGTTACAGCACCAATTAATGATTGAGCTGTACTTGTACTAGAAGAAGTAAACGAAATATTTTGAATAGTATTTCCTTGTACTGAAGTTGGAGTTGTAGTTCCAACGGTTAATCTCAACAATCTAATAACTCCATTACCTGCAATTGTTAAAGGACTACCAGCACATGATGCCTGAGAACCTCCAACATAATTTCCTGTAACTGCAAAATTATTTCCGGATGAGTTGGTAACTTGAATTCCGTGGAAAACAGAACCTGATGTTGTAAACGTTCTGGTAGCCGTTTGGTAAAAACTATTTCCACTAATAATCCAATCTGTATTACCGGCACCTAAAAAGACTCCGTTACAATCAGCAGTAGCATTGAAATAATCAAAAATATTATTATTTGAAATTGTATTGCCGCTATTATTTGTAGCTGCTGTTGTAGTAGTACCTACTGAATAAACCCCATTAGTTGGGCTGGCGATATTCGGTCCTATATTACAATTAGTAATGGTATTACCATCATTACCGTTCGCTCCAGTTGTAGTACTAAACAATACTACACCACTGGTGGTAGAAGTATTATCACTTTTTAAATTAGTATACTTTACAGTATTATTAGAAGCTTCATTAATAAAGGTGATAGCAGTTCCTGTAGTATTTGTATTGGTAACAGTCAACGAATTAGTTGAACCTGTTCCATTTTGACGTCCGTCAATTATAAAATTCTGAGTTCCATTAAGATTGAAAATTGATGTTCCTGCCCCTGTAATAGTTGCTGTAACACCAGTTGCCGGCATAAGGGTAACCGTATTGGTAGAAGAAACACCTGGTACATTC
This sequence comes from Flavobacterium anseongense, assembly GCF_021608185.1. Taxonomy (GTDB): domain Bacteria; phylum Bacteroidota; class Bacteroidia; order Flavobacteriales; family Flavobacteriaceae; genus Flavobacterium; species Flavobacterium anseongense. The sequence continues at coordinate 19,292 of NZ_JAKIHN010000010.1, forward strand.
CCCGGTATATTAATAGGGTAAGTCTCGCCAGCAGAAGCGTAATCTGATTGCAATACAAATGATACCGGAGCGCTAACACCACGAAGTGATAAATCAGCTAAAGCCCCGTTTGCACCTGTTAATGTAATGTAATTAGCACCTGAAGCACCAATTGTATAGGGTCCTGCCATTGGGCCAACAATAGATCGGCTACCACTTGGTATCGTTACAGTTGGTGTACGAGTTATACCATTAACCGTTATACTCGTACATTCAGCATCAAGCACATTACCACCTATTGCATTAGATGACACATCATAAGTCAACCAAAAATAATAAGTCCCTGCACTAGCTAATGTCTGAGAACCTGTTATAGTGAAAGTACCGTTTGGAGAAACTGAAGTAGAACCAAATTGTGTTCCGGTTGCAAAAGTACTACTGTTAGTTGTATAAAATACTTTAGCATTACTAATATCATTATTTGCATTAGTAGAACCGTTAGTATTAAAGGTAAAAGATGTTACTAAACCGGAAGCAGCACCTGTAACAACTTGTACTCCTATAATTTGTTTGTTTTGTGTATTTGCACCAAGCGAACTTACATCGGTTTGTGTTGTAGTTGATGAAGTATAAGGATCTGTTACTGTAATCGTACCGCTTATTTCATCATTGGTTGACAGTGCATCTCCAGGATTTTCAGCTTTAGCATAAATAGTATAAGTACCTGTAGCAGCAATAGTAGCCTGAGGAGAATCGAAACTAACAGCTGAACTTGTAATTCCTGAAGCTAAACTTGCAATAGTTTTTGTGCTATTATAAACTTCGGTAACAGCCGGTGACGGACCAACTATTCTATAACGAACAGGTATATTTGTCTGATCTGCTGAACCTATATTAGTGAAAGTTGCCTGTGGTGAAAACGCAACACCAACTGTATTTGTTCCGCCATTAGCAGGGTTTGAAAAAGCGGTAGCTGCGATATCGTTAGTCGCCGGAGGCGTAAAGGTTCCTTCATCTGCACCAATATCAGGTGTAGTAGCATTTCTTGTATCTCCATCAAAGTCAGTTGTAACTCCAGCAATTGGAGTTCCTTTCGACTCAACTTGAGTTGGAATTGACGTGTTAATATGAAGATCTGTTGCCGAAATAAATTGTGGATTTCCAAATACAGAATTAGCATCTTTTGAGGTAGCTGTTCTCCAAGCAGCAAGATCTGCTGTGTCGCTAGTAACATTATTCCCTAAAATTGTATTTCCTGTTCCTCCACCAATATAAAAAGCGTTATAATTTGAAGTTAGAGCTCCAACACTGGCAATTGTTCTTATAGCATAATGCTTTCCTGTACCACCTGCTCTGGTATTAGAGAAGATGTTGTTTTTAAGATCACTTGTACTTGCCTGATTTCTGTAATAGGCATAAGAGTTACTCAACCCAGATACTGAGCCTGACAAGGATACACTATTGTGATAAATATTAAAGATTTCACTAGTATTAGTATTATCGTAAATTCCATAAGCAGTAAGAGGTGCTGTTGCATCGATCACTATCATATTGTTGGCTAGTAAACTCGCAATACCAGTAATAGTATCAACCATTTGAATTCCGTAAACAGTTCCTGTACTAGTAGTTTTTAGGTCATAAATTTTATTGGCAGTTGCTGTAAATCCTTCTATACTTGTAGAATTTATAAGAATACCAGCCAAAGTGGTTGTTTGTGTAGCTACCTCATAGATGTTATTTCCTGAATAGACTGTTCCTACCGAACCACCAACATCGGTAATACCTGTAGCAGAAAAATTAAAAATATTGTTCCCGGTAATTTGTATTCCAGAATTTTTAATTGCAGTAGAGGATGTAGAACCCGAATTGTAAATTCCGTTTGCAGTAGCAGTTGCACCACCCGAAATATCATTATTCTGAATTATATTTGTATCATTACCTGTAGTTGCTCCCACTGAAAAAGTTATTACACCATTTCCTGAAGAAGTTGACACCCCCGTTAAAATACTATTCTTTATTGTATTATTTGTGGCATCGTTAACAAACCTGAAAACAGAACCTGAAGTGTTGGTGTTACTAATGGTTAAGTTTTTAGTAGTACCGCCTACAGTATTTGAACCGTCAATAGTTACATATTTGCCAGCAGATAAATCGAATATAGTTGTTGCATTTGAGCCACTTATTGTTGGTGTAGCACCGGTTGCAGGTTTAACAGTTATAGTGTTTGTTGCCGAAACTCCGGCAACAGTTCCAAATGTTAATGGAAAAGTTTCACTTGTACTAACATAATCTGTATCTAATGATAAAGTTACCGCCCCTGAAACCCCGCGCGAATTCAAATCAGATATTGCACTGGTAATAGTAGTAAAGTTAGGGTAAGATTTACCGGCTCCCACCAAATAGGTCCCTGACATTGTACCTACAATAGTTCTGCTTCCTGATGGTGCAGTAACCGTTGGTGTTTGAGGACTACCAACAGTTATACTGGTACATTCACCATCAATTACATTACCAGTTGGTGAACCGGCTACTACGTCGTAAGCTAACCAAAAATAGTTGTCACCTTCCAAAAGTGCTTGAGTTCCCGTAACATTAAAGCTGGCAATAGTTGGTGTAGCACTACCAAATAAAGTCGTGGTAGCAAAAGTGGTTGATGAACCTGTATAATAAACCTTAGCTGTTGTTGCATTTATGTTAGCGATTGCTGTAGTTCCGTTTGCATTTAAAGTCAAACTGGTTAAAGACAAAGGGCTTGTTGAACCCGTAGTAACCACTTTAACACGAATAACCGAATTATTATTTGATCCTGCAGCAACATTGGTAGTAGTTGGCTGTTCTGTGGTTGATGAGCTATAGGCCATGTTATTAAGTGGCACACCATCAAACTCATCAGCTCCTAAATCGGGAGCAGAAGCTCCTCCATTTACAGAACCCGATGGCCCCGGACGCGCATCTCCATCAAAATCTGTTGTTACACCTGTTGTAGCTGTACTAACTCCTGTCGACTCTAATGGTGTAATTGAAACCCCTGTATTTATATGTAAATTAGTAGCGCTATTAAATGGTGCTGCAGTAGTAAAACCTTTTGAGGCATTATCATTGTTAGTATTTGCCGCTAACAAAGTACTGGTATAAGTACGTAAATTAGTTGAACCTGTTGTAGCAGCCGGGTTGAAATTAGCTACTGTGTAAACACCTGTGCCAAAAGTAGTCCCAACTTGAGCTATTGCACTTAAATTAGCAGTACTTCCCGTATAGTAAGCATTATTATTCAAAATAAGATTCATGGTGGAAGTTCCTCCACTTGGCAAATACAAACAAGTAAAAGCACTTGATGTACTGGAAGAAGTCATTGTATTTGAGAAAATGTTATTTCTAACATCAATACCTGTAAGTCCTGTTCCAGAAATTGATAAACAAGTTTGCAAATTTGCAGTTCCTGCATCGGAACCTGTCAAACTTACAGTATTGTGATATATTTTATGATTTAAACCTGTATTGATTCTAATACCTTGTGCTCCATATGTTGTGCTAAAACTTGAAGAACCAATATTCTTAACATTATATATGAAATTATTCCTAACGGTATTTGCATTTCCAGCATCAAGTGTAATCCCAATTGCACCATAACCACCTGTATTATTTTGATACACTCTACCTATTGTATTTTTCTCAACAACCATATTGGTTCCACTTGAACTAATAACCCCTAAATCAATCCCTACAATAGAAGTAAATGGTGCAGTTGTAGATCCAATCCAACTTTCTACATAAATAGTGTTACCACTAATGGTTCCACCTCCAAAACCTTGAGCAGAAATACCCCTCCAAGCCACACCGGTTGTTGCACCAGCTGTTGCATTCCCTATTGTATTGTTACTAATGGTAAGAGTTGGAATAACTGTAGTTGCTGAACCGGTAATATAAATACCTTTCCCACAAGCAGAAATTTGATTGTTTGTGGCAGTAAAATTCAAAGCAGTCACAGTACTACCTGTTGTAGTTGAATTACTTGAAATTGCCGAAGGCGCAGTGGTTACAGCCGCCGTACTAGCTCCCCCCGAAAGTAGAATCCCGTGAGATGAACCTACAGAACCAGTAGTTGCCGAAGTATTACTACTTGTAATTTGAGCTGTTGCATTACCATTAATAATACAGTTTCTAACAATAACATTGTCTGCACTCGTTATCAAAGTTGATAACGCAATACGAATTACAGATGTATAAGTAACTGTGGTCGCAGCCGTATTGGTTATAGTTAAATTTCGATTTGTACCTCCTGTATTTGGATTATCACCGTCTATAGTAACATTATCTGCTCCATTAAGCTCTATCAAACCACGCCCTGTTACAGTTGGTCCCGAAATAGTTACTCCGTCTGTAGTTGGGCGTATATTTATTGACGTATAAACAGCTGAGCCCGCTCCAGAGCTATTTAAAACACAAGCTGCAGTCTCTGTTGTATTTGCACTAATGGAAATTACAATATCTCCCCTATGTGTTCCGGCATTAATTGCAGTAAATGCTGCTCCTAATGTTGTAAAAGAACCTGTAGCTGTTCCTGCCGTTGCAGTTAAACCTACCTGTGCATTAACATTAATTACTCCAAAAACCATAAGCAACACACCAACCATCCATGAGGACTTTATGGTATTTGAACTTTTTGTATTTTTTGTTTTTAAATTGCTGTTAGTAATGGCAACTGCTTTACTAATAATCGAAGTGGTGTAATGATTCATCATAATCTAAAAATTGGATTGACTTTAGCCTGGCAAAATAGGATGACTTTTTCAAATAATAACTATAACGAATATTAAATTTTATTGCCTTTTCATATTTTTATCATTTTTTCACACGTAATGACTATTTATTATTAATTTCTTAAAGAAATCTTAAAAAAAGACTTTCGGTTTATCAATATCAATTATTTTATTATGAAAAAAGCAATGCATTTTTCAGAAAATCAAACACAATTATCTAATAAACATAGGATTACGTAGGCTTTTTTTGAAGAATTGTTAGGTAAACACGTCAGACATTGCGATTTCTGTTGAAAAAAATGAAATATTCACATCTGTGACAAATAGAAAAAAGACCCTCAATTACTTGAAAGTCTTTTTATAAAAACTGATAACAGAAAACTGATAATTTAAGAATACTGCTTCTGATAATACTCCTGATAAGCACCCGAAGTAACATGCTGCAACCAATCTTCATTGGATAAGTACCAATCAATAGTTTTTTCTAAACCTTGCTCAAAAGTCACTGAAGGTTTCCAACCGAGTTCTTTGTTTATTTTAGAAGCATCAATAGCATAACGTAAGTCATGCCCCGGTCGGTCTTTTACATAAGTAATCAACTTTTCAGACTCGCCTGCTACCCTACCTAATTTGGCATCCATTTGTCTACACAGTAATTTAACCAAATCAATATTTTGCCATTCGTTGAAGCCTCCAATGTTATAGGTCTCGTGATTCTTCCCTTCATGGAAAACTAAATCAATAGCTATTGCGTGGTCAATAACAAACAACCAATCACGAGTGTATTTCCCATCACCATAAACCGGTAACGGTTTGTTATTGATAATATTATGAATAAACAAAGGGACTAACTTTTCAGGAAAATGATTTGGGCCATAATTATTGGAACAGTTTGTAATCACATAAGGCAATCCGTATGTCTCACCATAAGCTCTTACAAAATGGTCTGAGCTTGCTTTCGAAGCAGAATAAGGTGAATTAGGATCATAAGGTGTAGTTTCGGTAAACAAGCCTTCGGCACCTAAAGAACCATAAACCTCATCGGTAGAAATATGATAAAATCGCTTGCCTTCAAAGTTGTTTGCCCAGATCATTTTTGCAGCATTCAACAGGTTCATCGTTCCAATAACATTGGTTTTCACAAATGCCAATGGATCGGTAATAGATCGGTCAACATGTGACTCAGCTGCCAAATGCAAAACCCCATCAAATTGATGCTTTTGAAATAAATCAGTGATAAAATCGGCATCGACTATATCGCCTTTTACAAAAGTATAATTGGGTGATTTGTCGATATCTGCAATATTTTCCAGATTGCCTGCATAGGTCAAAGCATCCAAATTAAAAATTTGATAATTGGGATATTTAGTAACAAATCGTCTCACTACATGAGAACCAATAAATCCTGCTCCACCTGTAATTAAAATCTTTTTCATTTTTCTTGTCTTTAATTCCTTATTCCTAAATCTAAATTCCTAATTATCACAACCTTCCGTCAGCTTTTTCGTTTAAAATTCCTTTGACATCGAATAAAACCCCGTTTGATTTTTTTAATTTAGATAAATCAATCGCTTTAAATTCATTATGTGCAACTCCTAAAACGATAGCATCAAAAGTAGCTGATGGCAATTTGTCGGTAGTTGTTAATCTATATTCATGTTGTACCTCTGCTGGTTTTGCCCAAGGATCAAAAATGGTAACTTCGATTCCGTAATCCTGCAAAGCATGAACTACATCTACAATTTTTGTGTTTCGAACATCGGGACAATTTTCTTTAAAAGTGATGCCCAACATTAATAATCCGGCACCATTTATGGCTATACCTTTCTTAATCATTAGCTTCACAACTTGAGAAGCTACATATTCGCCCATACTATCATTCAATCGTCTTCCTGCCAAAATAATTTCGGGATGATATCCTTTTTCCTGTGCTTTTTGCGCCAAATAATATGGATCAACACCTATGCAATGTCCACCAACTAATCCCGGTTTGAATGGCAAAAAATTCCATTTGGTTCCTGCAGCTTCTAATACGGCATGTGTATCTATTTCTAATAAATTAAAAATCTTAGCCAATTCGTTTACGAAAGCAATATTGATGTCTCGTTGTGAATTCTCGATAACTTTAGCAGCTTCGGCGACTTTAATTGAAGGCGCTAAATGCGTTCCTGCTGTAATAACTGATTTATATAAGTCATTTACTTTTTGACCTATTTCGGGAGTAGAACCTGAAGTTACTTTTAAAATCTTTTCAACTGTGTGTTCTTTATCTCCCGGATTGATTCTTTCAGGAGAATAACCTGCAAAGAAATCAACATTGAATTTCAAACCGCTCACTTTTTCCAAAACAGGAATACATTCGTCTTCGGTCACTCCGGGATAAACAGTAGATTCATAAATTACAATATCTCCTTTTTTCAATACTTTTCCAACAGTTTCACTCGATTTATATAGCGGAGTCAAATCGGGACGATTATTTTTATCAACCGGAGTTGGAACCGTTACTATATAATAATTGCAGGTTGTTATATCTTCTAAAGCGCTACTGCATAACAAACCATTTGAGTCAGTTAGCGATGAAACAAGTACATTATTCAAGGTTTCCGAATCAATCTCCAAAGTCGAATCGACACCTGCATTTAATTCTTGAATCCTATTGGTATTAATGTCAAATCCAACAACCGGATATTTGGTAGCAAATAATCTCGCCAGTGGTAAACCAACATATCCCAATCCAATAACGGCAATTTTAATATTCATGTGACTTATTTAACTAATTAATCTTAAAAGCGGGAGCAAATATAAATTTATTTAACTAAGAACCGATCGATTGAAAATGAAACCCAATCGCTTTTAACTTTTCACCATCTAAAAGGTTTCTGCCATCAAATACAAAAGCCGGTTTCAGCATGCTATCATAAATTTTCTGCCAATCGTATTCTTTAAATTCATCCCATTCAGTTAATATAGCAATGGCATGTGCATTTTTACAAGCATCATAAGGATTGTCATAAGATGTAATATGTTTTTCGTTATCTGCTGGTTTTCTGGTAGCAAGATAATCCAAATCAGACAACACTTGTTTTTGTGATACTTTTGGGTCAAACAAAGCTATCTTAGCTTGCTCATTTATTAAATCATCGGCTACATAAATTGCAGCTGATTCTCGCGTATCATTAGTGTCTTTTTTAAATGCCCAACCTAAAAAGGTTATCTTTTTTCCTGAAACCGTATTGTATAGTGTTTGTACGATATTTTTGGAGAAACGTCTTTTTTGATGATCATTCATAATGATAACCTGTTCCCAATAATCGGCTACTTCATTTAAACCGAATGCTTTTGATATGTAGACCAAATTCAAAATATCCTTTTGAAAACAAGAACCTCCAAATCCAACGGAGGCTTTCAAAAACTTTGGTCCAATTCTACTGTCCATTCCGATAGCTTTAGCTACTTCGCTGACATTGGCTTCTGTTTTTTCGCATAATTCTGAAATTGCATTAATAGAAGAAACACGTTGCGCTAAAAAGGCGTTAGCAACCAATTTTGACAATTCTGAAGACCAAACATTGGTGGTTAGAATTCGTTCTCTTGGAACCCAGTTGGCATAAACATCAACCAATGCTTTTATAGCTTCCTGACCTTCGGGAGTAGTTTCTCCACCTATTAAAACTCTGTCCGGACTTAGCAAATCTTCAACAGCTGTTCCTTCGGCCAGGAATTCCGGATTTGAAAGTATTTGAAACTGCACGCCGTTTCCGGTATTATCTAAAATGCTTTTCAAAGCTTCTGCTGTTCTAACAGGCAAGGTTGATTTTTCAACTATAATTTTATTGTCTTTGGCTACTTTGGCAATTTGTCTGGCGCAAAGTTCTATGTGTTTTAAATCGGCTGCCATACCTTTTCCTGTGCCATAGGTTTTGGTTGGTGTATTTACGGATATAAAAATCAAATCTGCTTCATCAATGGCTTTGTCAACTTCGGTAGAAAAAAACAAATTCTTTCCACGAACATTGCCAACCATTTCATTTAATCCCGGTTCGTATATTGGTATATTATTTACGTCTTTATCATTCCAAGCTGCTATTCGGTCTTCGTTTAAATCGACTACTGTAACTTTAATATTAGGGCATTTTTGGGCGATGACTGTCATCGTTGGTCCACCAACATATCCAGCTCCAATACAACAAATATTTTTAATCTTCATGCTAATTTTATTTTAGATTTTTCCAATACCATTTTACGGCTTCTTTCAAACCATCTTGAAAAGAGTATTTGGGAGTATAGTTTAATAATCTTTTTGCTTTATCAATACTTGCCAAAGAATGCGGGATATCACCTGCTCTATTTGGACCATGGACGACATCAACAGTTGAAATAGTTTCATCAAATTCGGACAGGTATTCTTTTAAATAAGAAACCATATCGTTTAGTGTTGTTCTATCTCCAAAAGCGGTGTTGTAAACTGTATTAACGGCTTCCGGATTTTGAGTCAGCATCGCTAACTCATTCATTTGAATCACATTATCTATATAGGTAAAATCTCTTGAAAAATTTCCGTCTCCATTAATAATTGGACTTTCATGTTTCATCAATTGCTGCACAAACTTTGGGATTACTGCGGCATAAGCTCCGTTTGGATCTTGCCTTCTTCCATAGACATTGAAATAACGTAAACCTATTGTTTCAAGACCATATGTATTGCTGAAAATTTCGGCATATAACTCATTTACATATTTTGTAATAGCGTAAGGCGAAAGAGGTTTCCCAATTTTGTCTTCTACTTTTGGCAAGGCTTCAGAGTCACCATAAGTTGATGAACTTGCGGCATAAACAAATCTTTTAACGCCAGCATCTCTCGAAGCAACAAGCATATTTAAAAATCCGGAAACATTGACCTCGTTACTCGTGATCGGATCGTTTATAGAACGGGGAACAGAACCCAATGCTGCTTGATGCAATACATAATCGACTCCGATAACGGCATTTTTACATTGTGTTAAATCTCTAATATCGCCTTCTATTAATTTAAAATTTTCTTGTTTCAGAAATTCGGCAATATTATGTTTATGACCTGTTGCGAAATTATCAAAGCAAATAACAAAATATCCCTTTGACAAAAAATATTCACACAAATTAGTACCAATAAATCCGGCACCACCGGTAATTAATATTGTTTCTTTATTTTCTGCCATCCTTAATTTTTTTCAATATTCGGTATTTCCATTTGGCAAAAAACTCTTTTGGTTCTTCCTCTTCATGATAGCCACTTCCGTAGCCATATCCATATCCATAGCCATAGCCATAACCATAGCCATAACCAACACCATATTTGGCTTTATTTTCATAACCATTAAAAATAATGCTCACGTTAATAAGTTCGCCACGTTTTGTTCTGTTATTCAATAAGGTCAACATTTCTTTTTTGGTGAAATTTTGTCTTATTACATATAAGGTAACATCGCAGAATTGGGATAATTCTAAAGCGTCAGAAACCAATCCAACAGGCGGTGTATCTAGTATAATGTAATCATATTTTCCCTTTAATTGCTCCATCATCTCTTTCATCGAATCTCCAAGGATTAACTCTGAAGGATTGGGAGGAATTGGTCCTGACGTTATAACATCAAGATAGGGAATATGTGTTTTTTGTATAACCTCGTCCAACGATTTTTGCCCTATTAAAAAATTGACTGCTCCGAATTCATTTTTGATATTAAAATCATCAAAGATTTTTGGTTTTCTTAAATCCAATCCCAGAATTATCGTTTTCTTTTCGCTAAGTGCAAACACCGTTGCAATGTTTAAGGAACAAAACGTTTTTCCTTCACCACTGACAGAGGATGTCAGCATCAGTGTTTTAGAACCATCAACGCTTTGCTTTTTATATAAAAATTGTAAAGAAGAACGAATAGCCCTGAATGATTCGGAAAGAGCTGATTTTGGTCTTTCAAACACTGATAAATTACTTTCAGAATGTTTAACCCCAACAATACCTATTAGCGGTAATTGAGTTTGTGCAGAAATATCTTCAATATTTTGAACTGAATTACTAATAAAGAAAATAAAGAAAACCAGAATTAACGGAATTAACAATCCCATAAAAAAAGCCAACACATAGTTTACGCTCGTTTTTGGACCTAATAACCCACCACCAACATCTTTGGCAGGATCAATAAATTGAATATCCGATACATTGGCTTCCTTTACAATAGATGCTTCACTTCTTTTTTGCAAAAATGTATTGTAAATATTATCACTTAAATTATACTTTCTGGATAACTTCAACCATTCCTGTTTGTTTTCCGGTAATCTGCTAATTTCACTTTCAATTTTTGCGATTTTTTGATTGGCAATATTTAAGTCATATAGTAAAGAATTTCTATAAGTAGACTCATTTTCCAACAATACCTTTTTAACCGACTGTATCTCATTATCTAATCTTTCGTAGGAAAACGAACCTTTTACCGAGTAGGCTAACTCTGATCGCTGTATTGATAGTGCAATTATTTTAGCAACATTGGTATTGATATTAGGTTCTTCAATTCCTGCAACCGTTGGCGCAGGTAATTTTGAGAAGTCAACACTTTCTTTCAAATACTTTCTTAATGAATTTAAATAAGCTATTTTCCTTTCTACGGCATCTTTTTTTGTATCAAAATCTATCAGTTGTGTCTTGAAACTTGAACCTCCTTCTTCAATATCAAGTATATTATTGTTTTTACCAAAATCCTTTAATTCATCACCTGAATCTTTTAATTGTTTCTCCATTGAACCTAAAGTTTCATCAATGAAGTTTATAGTGTTTTCAGCAAATTTATTTTTATTAGCTAGTTGTTTTTTAATTAACACATCGACAGTGGTATTAAGAAAATCAACCATTCTGTTCTTATTGGTTCCCTGCACTCCAATTTTTAAAATGGATCCTGCTTTTTCATCAATTACTACGTTTAAACCCATACACGCTGAGACCGTATTATCAAAAGAGTTGAACCTAACTAATATTTCTTCATTAAAGTTTTTTTCATCAAAATCTGACAACTCTAATTTCCAGTGAAGGAAAGGCAGGTTGACATCTTCCCCTATTTTATATACTTCTTTGAATTCTTTATTATCTATAGGAATAGTTGATTTCTTATTATCAATATATCTGATGACTGCAGCATTGCTGGCTTGAAATGGAATAGTAATTTGATACGAATTATTAGAAACCATTTTTACTTTTATAAATTGGTCAAATAATTGGTTCTGGCTTTTATCTATAATTACTTTAAATGGCACCTGACCATAAACATCTTGTAAAAAATATTTTGTTTGTTTATAATAATCGACATAAAATTGCAATCTATCTACCACTAATTCGTTGTGTGACCTTGATTTTAGTGTAGTAGAAATCATTTGGACTTTATCAGAAGTTCCTCCCCAATTAAAGACCAAGCTTGTATTTGAAGTAAAAAAAGGATTGTTCTCTTCCTGAACTGCTATAGTAGTTTCAATTCCATAAATCTTTTGCTTTCTGACATTAACTTGGTGAGCGATAGAAAAAGTAATAATTAATCCAATCACAAACCACTTCCAATAACTTAAAGTTTTAATTAGAAAACCTTTAAAATCAAAGCTGTTTTGTTTATCAAAAAAAGTAAAATCTTTTACGTCTAGCATGAAAAATGGTGTTAATTTCTAAGTAGCAAATAAGTCGTTGTTGCTAATGATAATAGCGTAATAATGGTAGATAGAGATTCTATTCCCGTTTTTCCGGTTCCCCATGTTTTTTGTTTCAATGGATTAACCAATATATAATCATTTGGTTGTAGGTAAAAACAGGGAGAATTTACGGCATTAGCATCTGTCAAATCAATACTAAAAGTCTCATTCCCATGTGGAAATCTTCGTATTACTTTTACATCCTTTCTGTCACCTGTCACTGTAATATCACCTGAATTAGCTATAGCTTCCATTATATTTACCTTATCTTGGTATAGTGTCTTTGTTCCAGTATTACCAACTTCTCCATTTATAGTATATCTAAAACCTGCTAATTTCACAAGAACATAAATTCCGGCTTCTTCTTTAAAATATTTTTCGAGAAGTATCTTCTCAATTTTAATTCTAACTTCCTCGACAGTAAATCCTAGAACATTAATTTCTCCAAGTATTGGTAATCTGATGTTACCATGATCATCAACCGAATAACCTGTAAAATAATTACTCTGCTCGTTAACAACTCCTCCTATTTGTCCATCTGTATTATTAAATATTCCAACTAACTTTGAGTCTATAGCTTTTATAGTAATACTCAAAATGTCATTTGATTGGAGACGATAAGGGTTTTGATTTGAAGGAGTAACTACCTCATTGGCAACACCTTTTTTATCTTGCAGATAAATCAAATCTTTTTTTGGTATGCAGGAAGTAACTAAAACGCTCAGCAGTAGTAGTAAATATATTTTGGGTTGGTTCATTATTTTTTTAAAAAAATTAGCAAACAAAGATAGTTTTTCAATTCTAAATTACAAAAATGTAGTCTGCTATTATTTTGTTATATGTTTTTAAGGGTATTTTCAAAAGGTACTCGGTTCAAGATACTTCTTCCCAAAGTAACCTCATCGGCATATTCTAATTCATCGCCAACTGCAATTCCTCTGGCAATGGTTGATGTCTTTATCGTATAGTCTTTGATTCTTTTGAAGATATAGAAATTCGTTGTATCGCCTTCCATAGTTGAGCTTAGCGCAAAAATTAATTCTTCGATCTCTCCCGATTTTACTTTTTCGACTAAAGAATCTATGTTTAATTGGCTTGGACCAACGCCATCAATCGGAGAAATTTTTCCACCTAAAACATGATAAATTCCTTTAAACTGATTGGTATTTTCAATAGCCATGACATCGCGGACATCTTCTACAACACAAATAATTTTGTGATTTCGATTTGGATTATTGCAGATTTCACACACTTCAACATCAGAAATGTTGTGACAACTGCTACAAAACTTAATTTCCTCACGCATAGTTGTTAACGCTTGTGACAAAAACTGAGTATGCTCAGAAGGCTGTTTTAACAAATGCAAAACCAACCGCAAAGCAGTCCGCTTTCCGATTCCTGGTAATTGCGCCATTTCGTTTACCGCTTTTTCGAGCAGTTTTGAAGAAAATTCCATGTGGCAAAAATAGCAAAATAGACTGTTAGATTACTAGATTTTTAGAATGTTAGAAAAGATATTTTTTATTAACATCTATTTCTTTACAAATAACCAAATCACCGAATAACCACATCCACAATTTTTACTAATTTGGCAACAGTAAAAACCAAACTTATGTCGCCAACAACCATTCTTATTATCATCGTCATTTATTTCGGATTACTGATTTTGATTTCCAATTTGGTCAGCAAAAAAAGCTCTGATAACGATACGTTTTTCAAAGCCAATAAAAACTCAAAATGGTATTTGGTTGCCTTCGGAATGATAGGAACAGCGCTGTCCGGAGTGACATTTATTTCGGTTCCGGGCGAAGTTGGCAATCCCGATTTGCAGTTCAAATATTTTCAATTTGTTCTCGGAAATGCAATTGGTTTTTTAATCATTGCCAAAGTGTTGCTTCCGTTGTATTACCGTATGAATCTGACGTCAATTTATAGTTATATTGAACAGCGTTTGGGTGTTATAAGTTATAAAACTGCTGCAACAATTTTTCTAATCAGCCGAACAATTGGTTCATCATTTAGATTGTATTTGGTGGTGATTGTATTGCAGCGTTATGTGTTTGATGCGTTTGATGTTCCGTTTGCTTTAACGGTTTTGATTTCATTGGGACTAATCTTTGCCTACACCTATCGTGGCGGATTGAAAACCATTATTATTACCGACACATTGCAAACTTTCTTCTTAGTTTCTTCGGTATTTCTAACCATAATTTTCGTTTGCCATAGTCTCGATTTTGGCGCAGTTGAAGCTTTTGAAGCAGTGAAAAAAAGTAATTATTCTAAAGTCTTTTTCTATGAAGATTATCTGAAAGGGAACTTTGTATTGAAACAAATTTTGGGTGGAATATTTGTGACTATAGCGATGGTCGGACTTGACCAGGATTTGATGCAAAAGAATTTGAGTTGCAAAAACATTGGCGAAGCACAAAAGAACATGTTTACGTTTACTACGGTTTTTGTGATTATTAATATTTTCTTTTTGAGTGTTGGCGCATTATTGTACTTGTATGCCGAAAAAAATGGCATTGCAATTCCAATGGTTGATGGCGTTGCAAGAACCGATTATTTATTTCCAGAAATTGCCTTTAAACATTTGAGTATTGTTCCGGCAATCATCTTTTTATTGGGTTTAACCGCAGCTACATTTGCTACAACTGATTCGGCTTTGACCGCCTTGACAACTTCTTTTTGCGTCGATTTTTTAGGTATGGATAAAACCGAAAATCAGAACAAACCCAACATTGTCAGAACACGTCATTTCGTGCATGTTGGTTTTTCAGCATTAATGTTTTTGGTGATTATAATTTTTAATTCGCTGAATGACAAATCCGTAGTTACGATGATTTTTAAAGTGGCGAGTTACACTTATGGACCACTTTTGGGATTGTATGCATTTGGATTGTTTATGAAATCGAAAACAGTGCACGACAAGTTTGTTCCTTTTATTTGTCTGCTTTCACCGGCGATTTGCTTTTTGATTAGCAAAAATTCAGCTGCGCTTTTTGGAAATTATGTAATTGATAACGAACTGATTATTGTAAACGGATTGATTACGTTTGTTGGATTACTTTTGATTAGTAAACCTGCGACTGAAAATACCCGATATTAATACTGATTCGTAGCCAACAAAACCAACGTACAAGCTACTTCTACTTTGATACCATTGCTTTGCAACAGTTGATAAAACAGTGGATTTTCCGTTCCCGGATTGAAGATGACACGTTTGGGTTTGGTTTCGATAATATAATTATAATAGTCTATCTGGCGTTTTGGATTTAAGTACAAAGTTACCGTATCGATATTGGCAAGTGGAATTTGTTTGGTATGAATTTTAACGCCGGCAACTTCGCCTGAATTTTGCCCAATTGCCAAAACACTATGTCCTTTTTCTACTAATTTATTGATAGCGATAAAAGCATATTTTTCAGGTTTTGTTGTGGCACCTAGCACTAAAGTCTTTTTGTTTTTCATGATTTCATTTCTTGGTGTCAAAGATAATAGTAACTTTATGTTTCGGTAGTTTTATTTAACTTCTATTTAATAATTAAAGTGAAACTGCCGTTTTATCTTTGCAAAAAAACTATGGAGCTTTTTATTTTTCTGTTCGCAGCGCTATTTTCGGTTCTGAATCCAATTGGGACAGTGCCTATATTTGTTGGTTTAACACAAGGTTATACCAAAAAAGAACGCTCTCGTGTTTCGCTTTGGACTGCTATTAATGTCTTCATTATTCTGATTATTTCGTTTTTTATCGGGCAATATGTTTTAACCTTTTTTGGGATAACCATTCCGGCTCTTCGAATTGCAGGCGGAATCATTATAGCAAGTTCAGGATTTGGATTACTAAACGGAAAATTCAAGAAAAATCGCGGAATCGACAAAAAAGTACAACAAGACATTGAAAACAGAAACGATATAGCTTTAACACCGTTAGCGATGCCTATGCTTGCCGGTCCGGGTTCTATATCGTTATTGATTGCTTTTTACCAGGAACACAATACAGCTAATGAAATTATACTTTCAACGCTTGCCATTTTAGCTGTTGCCATTGTTGTTTTTTTAATTCTGCGCAGTGCGCATTATTTGGCAAAATATCTTGGTGCTTCAGGAATTGTAGCGATTTCGAGAATTGTTGGTTTTCTGACTATTGCCATCGGGATTCAATATATTATTAGCTCGGTTTTGAGTATTATCAGAGGAATTTAATCAAATTATTTATGAAGAAAACACTATCTTTTTTAGCAGTTATTATGCTATTCATCGGTTGCAAATCAACCCAAAATCAATCATTAAAAAGCAGCAAGGAATTACAAGAATTAGTAACTGTTATGCAAGGACATTATTCTTCGGAAAAACAATCTTTAGCGGATAAAGACTATTTCAATATTTCTTTAAGAATGACACCAATTTGGAAAACCAAGGGCCATTACCTTTTTGTAGAACAGGCTATTTTTGACAAGCAAGATAAACCTTATCGTGTGAGAATTTATAAAGTATCACAAAGAGGCGATAATTTTATCAGTGAAATTTATACCCTAAAAGATGAAAAAGCTTGGATTGGCAAATGGGCAACTCCGGAAGTTTATGACCAATTAACCGAAGCTGACATCGAATTAAAACAAGGTTGTGAAGTAGTATTGAAACGCACTGGTAAAAACCAATTTGAAGGTGCAACCGGTAATAAAACTTGTCCAAGTGAATTACGTGGTGCCAGTTGGGCGAATTCAAAAGTAACTGTAACCAAAAACGAAATTTTATCTTGGGATCAAGGTTTTGATAAAGACGGAAAACAAGTTTGGGGTGCTACCAAAGGTGGTTATGAATTCATAAAAATCCAATAAAAAAATTCAAATTCCAAAAAAGAAAATCCCAAATTCCAAATAATTATAGTTTGGAATTTGGGATTTGAAATTTGAAATTTGAAATTTAATTTTTCGGAAGAAAAATTTCTGCCATCATGCAACGGGCACTTCCTCCGCCGCAGGCTTCAATTGTGTCTAAACTGGAGTGGATTATTTCGACGTGAGCTTCGAGTTGCGCGATTTGTTTTTTAGTTAAACTCTTATAGGCTGACTCACTCATTACTAAAAATCGTTCATCGTTTTTACCTTTAACTTCGAGCATGTTTCCGGCGAAATTATTGACTTGTTCTTCGGTAATTAAGATGATTTCTTTGTCATCACCACGAAGGCTGTCAAGCACCATTTTGCGTTCTTTTTTGTCATCAATACAATCGGCGCAAATTACGGCAAATGTATCGCCAAGACACATCATCACATTGGTATGATAAATCAGTTTTCGTTCGCCATTTACTGTTTGAAAAGCTTCAAAAATAACCGGAGTTAATTCGAAATCTTCACAAAACTCAATCATTACTTCTTCGTCAGCTCTTGGCGAAAGCGCGCAATAAGCTTTTCCGTTTTCTCGGTCTAACAGCAAACTTCCTGTTCCTTCTAAGAACACATTATCTTCTTCTGCTGAAGTATAATCTACAATTTGGTTGATTTGAAAACCTTCATCTTCGAGAATATCAAGGATATCTTCTCTTCTTTCGGCGCGGCGGTTTTCGGCAAACATGGGATACAAAGCAACATCGCCACTTTCGTGAAATGAAATCCAGTTATTCGGGAAAATACTGTCTGGTGTATTTGGCTCCAAAGTATCTTCAACAACAATCACATTTACGCCAACTTTTCGCAATTTGGCCACAAAAGTATCGAACTCTTTTTGCGCTTTGGCATTCACCGTTTCAGGAGAAAGTCCGTCAAGTACTTTTTGGTAATAATTATTCACCGCAGTTTGTTCGTTCATGCGAAAAGCCACAGGACGAATCATCAATATGGAGTTGGTAGTTTGTTTCATTGTTTGTGTTATCGGTTATCAGTTGTCTGTCCTCGGTTTTGTTTTGTGGAATTATGTTTTCCAATTATCTTCGACATATTTTATAAAAGTAAAAATTTTTGCTCCCAATATATCATATTCATTAATCCATTTTAAATTGTCAGGAATTAGCCCTCCATACAAATGATTGATTTTCTCTAAATGTGCTTTTGTTTCCAAGCAACTGGCATGACTAAAAACTAAAAATCTAATAAATTCTGCTTTATATCTTTTTCTCCCATAACCTTCCACAATATTTGAAAGAACAGAATCAGACGATCTTCTTAACTGACTCCCTAACTCATAAAGCTCATACTTTGGTAAAATCAATGATGCTGGATGGACTTGATAAAATAAATCCAAAGCCATTTTATAAATATCTAAATCTTTATAACTATTCATATCATTTATACTTAACGAAGAACCGAGAACAGAGAACAGACAACTAATCCCGAATTAAAGGTAAAGTTGAACATCGCAAAAGTCCTTCCTGCTTTGCTATTTCGGCATACGGAATTTCTTCAACGATGAAGTCATTATCGCGGAGCCAATTGTTTAATCGGGTAAAATTTTGTTCAGAAACCACTACATTTTCAGCAATAGAAAACACATTGGAATTCATATTATACATTTCTTCACGAGTGATGTGAAAAAGGTTTTCTTTACCAAAAAGGTTGACTAAAAAAACATAATCAGCTTCTTCGCGGAAACCGCTTTTATAAATTATTCCTTTGTTTTTTCCAACAGGCTGAAAACAGCAGTCAAGATGCAATGCATTGTCACGAGCTTCCAGTTTTGATTTTACTAAATCAAACTCTTTTACTTTTTTATTCGGGAATAATTCTTTTATATAGTTTACGCCTTGGATATTTGTTCGCGCTGTAATGTAATCTTTATAATCCGAACCTTTATAAGTTCCGATAAAAATATAATCGTTCCAAAGCATCACATCGCCGCCTTCTATATGTACCTCTTCGGGTGGACGAACCACTTTTGCCGGATTTATTTGGTCTATAATGTATTGTATCGCATCTAATTCACGTTCTCTATCAGGAAGAATATTCGATTTTATAAAAATATCATCAATCACAAAACCTATGTCGCGTGCAAAAATCTGATTGTAATTCTCAATCATTTGTGGACGAAAGACTTTTACGTCATACTTTTGAAAAACCTGATTGAAAGCTTCCATTTCTTTAACCATATCGGCTTCGACAGGATAAGTTCCGGCGAGAATGTGTTCTAAAGATTTTGGGTCATAGGCTTCATCGGCAGTTGGAGTTGGTCCATTATTTATAGCTGAACCAAGCACAACAGCCCTTAGTCGTGATGTTTCGTCTTTTACATTTAATTGTAGCATAAAATAGCTTTTGGCAATGAGCAAATATATAGAAAGCAAGTTGAAATATAAATTATTCTTAATTTTAAGTTTTTAATTTAACGATTTCATAAAAAAAGCTTCCCGATTATGAGAAGCTTTTTTTATAAGTATTTAAAGTAGGTTGAAATTAATTCTTAATCAGTTTTTTGGTGTACAATTGCCCATCTTCGGCTGTGACATTTATTATGTAGATGCCATTTGCATAGCGGCTCACATCAATTATGGTTTTATCTGTTTTCTCGATGTTTCTTTCATTTACAATCTTACCATCAATGGTTGTAATGCTGAACTTAAAGAATTTGGCATCTTTCATTATGATTTCGATAAAACTGCTTGACGGATTTGGCACTATGGCAAAATCTTTTGACACTTTTATCAGATTGATTGTTTCATCAACACTTGAAGTTTCGTCCGTTCTCGGATTTGCATTTGGCAGTTGCGTTTTATACGCATAACTTGCTGTACATCCTTCGGGATAAGCTGAAAATTGAGCTCCAAATAAAGCCTCAAAACCCGGATTTAATTCGACATAATTTGCAGCGTGATACACTACTCCATTTGCCACAGCATTGTTTCCGACTGATACTATATTTGCTGCCTTAATCCAATCCGACCTTTCCTTTTCTTTTAAAGCTACTGTAGCCAAATTATTAAGATTATCTGCAGGAGATGTTAATGTTAATGTTGGCAAACAGCAATCTATAAAAGTTACATCGGGTCCAACGCCAGCCGAGTTGTCTGAAATGGTATAAATAAATGTTCCGGCGGGGCAGTTTACATTAAAATTGGCATCAATCTGAAATTCAAAATTTCCTGTTGGGCTTACTCCGAACATACTTGGCAAGACGGTAAAACAAAACGTATTCGAGGTAAGTTGTGTTGGAGCACTTAGCGTCCCTACAACTGTTCCGTTTTGAGTAATATCTAATGTGATAGAACTCAAGGTTGCATTATAAGGCGGTTGATACGTACCACAAACCTGAATTGGTGTATTCCCAATAGTATCAGGGCAATTAATATTAGTTGCATTTGTATTTAGCGCTCCAAGTTTAGGAGAAGCACAAACAGAACCGCAAATATTATCGATATAAACTGTTCCAAAATGTGCTGAAGGCTGGCAGTCACTTACCGTAAATTCGATTGTTCCGGGTTGACCTAAAATTTCACCTACATTCAATCGGGCACAAATCCAATCGGTGTAAAGCACTCTTCTGCTTCTACTAACATAAATAACGTTAAACAAGCAGTTATCAGGATCGGCAACGATACAAATTTCATCTACAACATTATTAAATCGGTCTAAAACCCTAACCCTGAAAAAAGGTTGAATTGGTTGTCCGTGTGCCGGCTTGTTATCCATTACCAACGAAAAATTAAAATCAATTGTTTCCTGATTTATAACTGGAAAATAACGTGAAACCGTTGTGATATCAGAAGAACCAAAACCCATTTCATTGTTTAGCTTAATGCATTTGTTACCACCGCTTGGAAACAGAGTCGGAACGTTTACTCCTAAACCCGCTAATACTGGGTCGTATTGTTGGTAACTCGGACTTGTATTATCAATCAATGTTACAGCAGCATTTAGATCATTGACTGCTGGCGTTACAGCATTAAAAATGGTAGGTGCTGTTGGAGTAGCACACGATAAAAAAAATGCAGTTCCAGAAGCAGGCTGTGGATGTGCATCTGACCAAAAAGAATACCCTGCTGTCCCATTTTCAAAATCACCATTCACACATGTTTGCTGCACTGCAACGGGCATAGGTCGTGCAAAATAGCTTTCTTTTTTATCCGGATTTTGGGTAAAAAACAACTTTCTTAATTCGTAAATTTTTGTTTTTTTAATGGCGTTTTGCAGTTCAGCATCCGTAAATTCTTCTTCACTTCTTAGATGATTAATTACATCGTCAGTGACTTCTTTTGACAATACATAATTGTTATAGTTATCATCAATGAACTTCTGAATTTCTACCTCTATTTTATTGGCACTTGAAATTCTTCTTTCTTCAGAATTCAAGTACTCACTAAGTTGTGCTGACATGTTATAAGAGTTAAAACAAATAGCACAAACTATTACTGTTTTTAGTATCTTATACATATCAATCTTCGTTAGCTGTTAGTGTTTCTACTTGTTTTTTTAATGCTTCAATATCCTTGATGTTTTTTTCAATAGTTTTATTTTGCTCAATAATATAAAGCATCATCTCTTCAATTTTAGCCATATGTTTGGCTTGCATTTCTGCTAAATCAAGTCCGTTTTTAGCCAATTCACTTGCAGAATCAATTCCAGGTAAATGTTTATGCTTAGCAATATATTCTTCTACATTTTTCAAAGGCATTAAGTCATAATTCTTTTCAAAAACATAATCTGCCCAATTGGCTGTACTTCTCAAAGCTACTTTTACTTTTTCGGTTAAGATTCCGCCTTCAACAAACAGCTTATAATTTCCGGTTGTAGATGGATATGAAGCATTTGAACCAATGTAAATTTTTCCGTTTGGCTCAGTAGGTGCACTATTAAACCAAATGTTGCTACCGTTCATTGATACAACTCTGTTACCGTTAACGGTTGTGGCCGGATTGATATTTCCATTGTCTGCATACAGACTGGTATCCGTAGAACTTACCACATAAGGTGTACCTGCTGTTCCGTTTCCTAATATAGACACATTATTTCCTGCTGTTACAATGGTCGATTGAAGCGTTATTGAACCTCCACCATTAGAAAGAGTTACTATAGCTCCGTTTTGAGTGATAGATTGCGGTCCGTGATTAGGCAATACTACACTATTCCCGTTAGAGATATGCAATACATTTCCTGTAAGCGATAAGGTTTGTTCATCTCTGTCAACTAATGTTGGTAAAGTAAATGAACCTCCGCCATTAGAAAGTGTAACCGTGTTTCCTGTTTGTGAAAGTGTCTGTGGGGCTTGAGGTGATGGAAGTGTGAAAGAACCTCCGCCGTTAGAAAGCGTTACAGTATTTCCTGTTTGTGAAAGCGTTTGTGGTGTTTCAACATAAGTTGGAAGTGTCACACTATTTCCATTTGAAATAGATAACGTATTGCCCGTTAACGCTAATGATTGGGCATCAGTATCTGTAAATGATGGTAGTGTAAATGAACCGCCGCCATTAGAAAGTGTAACTGTATTTCCTGATTGTGAAATGGTTTGAGGAATATCTGTAAATGATGGTAATGTGAATGAACCACCACCATTTGAAAGTGTAATTGTATTTCCTGATTGTGAAAGTGTTTGCAACTCGTTAGTAGCACTGGCGTCAAGCCCTGAAATATCGGTTAAGTTTACCGGAGCACTGGCAACACCATTTACGGTAGTAACTAATTGATTATTATTTACAGTATTAGAAATAGAATTAATAATCGTTGATGATGACGAAACACTATTAACATTACTGGTCATTAAATTAGCGTTTGATGATAGAACGTTAGTTTCAACAGCATTGCTCATTTTATTTAAAACAACATCACCATTTTGATTAACCGTTAAAAACCTATTAGACACTTGAGATGTTGGTGGGGTATAATTGCTGGTTAAATTTGTAAAGCGAAGTCCTGAATTACCTTCTACTCCATGTGTGATTTCCATTTTATTGTTTGGCGAAGTGGTTCCTATCCCTACGCGTCCTTCGACCATTAAACCATTCGCCGGAGCTGAAATTCCCGGTGTTACCCCGTCTGGTGTGAAGTTTCTACCAATAGCAACACCACCTTTAATATCTAATTTGTTAACCGGAATGACATTATTACCCAAACCAATTCCCGTATTGCCATTTTTTTGAATAAAAATTCTCTGATTTCCTAAACCATCAGCAATAATTATCGATTGATTGGTATCATTTCCAGCTAAGAATGGTGTGGATGGAAATTTTGAAACAGCTATTCTATTTCCAAAAAAAACATTATTGCTACCACTCAATAAGTTGATTGCTGTCTCTGCTCCTATAAAAATATTAGAATCTCCGGACAGCAAACTTCTTGGGCTATAACTTCCTATTGTCGTGTTGGAACTACCTACATTAGTCAATAATGCTGCATAACCAACTGCTGTATTGTTATTTCCGGATATATTAGCTTCTAACGATCTATGCCCAATCGCAATATTAGATGAACCAGTAACATTATTATATAAAGTTCTGGTTCCTAATGAACAATTTAAACTCCCGCTTCCATTCAAAGCTAGTGACCAATTTCCGAAAGCACAATTAAATCCCCCTGAAGAAGAACTTAATGTTTCTATTCCAAAAGCACTATTACTATGGCTGTTATTATTAATTAATGAGTTAAGTCCATATCCTGTATTATAGTTCCCTGTATTATTAACGCCAGCGTTTTCACCTGTAAAAGTATTATCAACTTGGCCTTTGGCTTCAAAATTGATTCCAGCAATAAATAATACTGTAAATAGAAGAGTAAATTTCATTTTCATAACTAAAAGATTTAATACGTTAATAATTTAATTAAAATGTTATTTTAATTTTTTTTGTTTCTTAATAACAAACTGGTATAAAACCAATTTTAATCTTTTAGGGGGTAGGGATTAAAATTTTAAATATCGAATTACTTTTTAGAATTTGATATTCGAAATCTTATATCCAAATATATATTGTTTAAATAAAATAAATCCATTAAATACATATATAATCGATGAAATGCATGTTTTTTACAAATACTAATTAATTTATCTTACATAATTTAATTTTAAAATAAATGATTTTATACACCTACTTTTAAGGCATAAAAAAAGTATATTCAAAAAAAAATCCCTATCAATTGATAGGGATTTTTTTGTTTTAGCCATTACCAAATGACTACTCTTTCTTTTTCAGGCAGATACATTTTATCACCCGGTTTTATGTTGAATGCTTTATAGAATTCAGGAATATTCATTAATGGTCCATTGATTCTGAATTGTGCAGGTGAATGAACATCCGACATAATTTGTCTCGATATTGCTTCATCTTTAGCTTGTACCATCCAAGCATAACCATAAGCCAGAAAGTACCTTTGGTCGGGCGTAAAATTGCTTATTTTTTCATTATTCTTGTATTGAGCTGTTTTTTTGAAAGCTTCATATCCCATAACAACACCACCTAAATCCGCGATGTTTTCACCTTGTGTTGCATCACCATTCACAAACTTACCTTTAAGCGGTTCAAACTTGTTGAATTGCGCCACAATTGCTTTAGTTTTTTGAGTAAACTTTGCTTTATCTTCTGTTGTCCACCAGTCTTTCAGATTGCCTTTGTCATCGTACTGACTTCCCTGATCATCAAAACCATGTGTAATTTCGTGACCAAAAGTAGAACCTCCAATTATACCATACAAAATAGCATCATCGGGCATTCTTCCTTCAAATCCGGGAACCAAAATGTTACACGCCGGAACACAAATTTCATTATTGCTCGGATTGTAATAGGCATTGTATGTTTGTGGATACATTCCCCATTCGGTTCTGTCAACCGGATTGCCATACTTTTTAATCATATAATCATATGACCATTTATTGACAGCCATAACATTGGCACAATAGGTACTTCTGTTAATGGTAACACTACTCATATCTTTCCATTTATCAGGATAACCTACTTTCATCACTATTTTACTCAACTTGAAAAGTGCTTTTTTCTTGGTTTCCTCGCTCATCCAATCTAATTTCTTGATGTGCTCTGCATATACATCACGAATGTTATTTCCTATTTCTAATAGCTTTTCCTTTGAACCTTTTGGCAAATAATCTGCAACATATACTTGGCCTATCAATTCTCCCAATGAACCGTCAGTTTGTTCTACGATTCGTTTCCATCTTGGTTTTTGCTCTTTTACACCATTCAATACTGTTGAATAAAAAGCAAAGTTTTGCTTTTCGATAGCATTATTCAAATATGAAGCATAAGAGTTAACCAAATCCCACTTCAAATACGTCTTCCAATCGGCAATACTATATGAAGTAACAATCTTATCCAATCCTTTGTAAAATTCAGGTTGTCCTACAATAACCGTATCTGCTTTTGTAATGCCCAATTGTGGCAAAACATTATCCCATGCAATTGAAGGAGTTGATAATTTGAATTGCGCCAAACTCATCTTGTTGTAATTCTTTATTGGGTCACGAAGTGCTTCTAATTTTCTACTGTTTTTAGCTAAATCCGTTTCCAATTTCATAACCGTAATCGCAGCAGTCTTTGCTGTCGCTGCATCGTCTCCCATTAAACGGAACATTGCTCCCAAATGCTTTATATATTCAGATCTGATTTTAACTGCATCGGCATCAGTATTAAAATAGTAATCTCTGTTGCCTAAACCCAAACCGCCTTGCCCAAAGAACAAAGCATTTTTTGAACTTATTTTATCATCCTGCCCAACATAAAAAGAAAACGCCGGACCGGAACCAATCGTATGAAGATACCCAATAGTATTCATCAAAGTTGGAACATCTGTAATGGCTTCGATTTTTGATAAAGCAGCTGCTAATGGTTTCAATCCAGCTTTTTCAATGGATAATGTATCCATTCCTGAAGCATAAAAATCACCTATCTTTTGTTCGTTGCTTCCTTTTACTGCATCGCTGTTTTTGGCTGATTTTTCACAAATGCTTTTAATCTGAGCATTAATTGTATCTCCTATAGTTCTAAAAATTCCGTTGCTGCTTTCCGTGCTTGGAATAGGATGTTTTTTAAACCAACCTCCATTGGCATAATGAAAAAAATCGTCGCCCGGATTAACCGTTGTATCTCGGTTGGTAAGTAAAGGATCTTCGTATTGAATTTCTTTTTGACTGCAGCTTATCGCGAATAAGGCCGATAGCATGCTTAGGGTAAGTTTGTTTCTTAATTGCATAAGTTTATTGTTTTGATAATCAGTTGGTCTTAAAAAAATATAAAAGTTACCAAATGTATGGCATTATGTTAAATTTAAAAGTGTTTAAACAAAAAAAGTGCCCTGAAAATCAGAGCACCTTTCAAAAATAATTTGGTTAAACTATTTTTTCTCTTCTGCTTTTTTAGAAGCGCAACATGCTTTTTTAGCTGTACTGCATTCTTTTTTTTCTGCAGTTGTACAGGATTTTTCTGTTTTGGCTTCTTTCTTTTTTGCTTTTGGATCCGGGGCAGCATTTACATTCACTGAGAATAAAAAGGCTACTATTGCTGCTATTGAAACTAATTTTTTCATGATTTTATATTTTTTAAATGTTATTATTTTTTAATTATTAAAGTTTGACTGATGATTTTTAAGTAGTGCAGGTAAACTCCGGCGGCTGCCAAATGACAACACTAAAATTTGGAATTAAAGTAGTGCTATAATGCGTCTTTTGTTTAACCGAAGATTCTGAAAAGAAGTTTTGCATCTTATAATCGGCTTCAAAGACTAAAAAAGGACCACTGTGAAAATTATGGCTAATCAGGCATTTTTCTTTTTGACAGCCATTTGGAATTTCTTTTAAGGGTTTACCACAACAAGCATCGTGGCATTTTAACTCCATAGTCATCTTAACTACTTTTACCGTTGGTAATACAGGTAGCATATTGATATAAAAACACACTATGATGGCCAAAAACTTCAATAGCTTCTTTTAAAAATTGTGAATCAAATGTAAATCTTTTTATCAAAGTCAAATACAATTTAACATTCTTTTGAGAGTTGAAATTTATTTAAACATTTATAATAATTTTAATATTACTGCGTTCTATAATGTAGTAATTTGCACCAAACAATATGATTAATATGGATACTATCAAAATTCTGTGGGTAGATGATGAGATTGATTTACTTAAACCACATATTTTATTTCTGGAAAAGAAAAACTACAAAGTAACTACTTTCAACAATGGTCGCGATGCTGTTGATGCTTTTGAAGATGGTAACTTTGATATTGTTTTTTTGGATGAAAATATGCCCGGAATGAGTGGTTTGGAAACACTTTCGGAAATGAAAGAAAAAAAATCTTCTACGCCAATGATTATGATTACCAAAAGCGAAGAAGAATATATCATGGAAGAAGCCATAGGCTCTAAGATTGCAGACTATTTGATAAAACCCGTAAATCCAAATCAGATATTGTTGAGTTTGAAAAAAAACTTAGACCATTCCCGATTGATTTCTGAAAAAACGACTTTAGATTATCAAAAAGAATTTCGCAAAATTGCTATGGAAATGGCCATGGTAAACAGCTATGAAGATTGGGTTGAGCTCTATAAAAAACTTATTTTCTGGGAATTGGAATTAGAGAATATCAACGACCAAAGTATGTTTGAAATCCTCGAAAGTCAGAAGGTAGAAGCCAACGCGCAGTTCAGCAAATTCATCGAACGCAACTACGAAGACTGGTTCGAACCAAAAGCCGATAAACCTGTTCAGTCTCATACCCTTTTCAGAGAATTAGTAGTTCCTGAATTGGTCAAAAAAGATAAACCTGTACTTTTTGTTGTAATCGATAATCTTCGTTATGACCAATGGAAAGCCATGGAAAGTGTGGTTAGCAATCATTATAAATTGGAAAAAGAAGTTCCTTATTACGCTATTTTACCAACCGCAACACAATATGCCCGAAATGCAATCTTCTCCGGATTATTGCCGATCGAAATGGAAAAGCAATTCCCGCAATACTGGAAAAACGATGTAGAAGACGGCGGAAAAAATCTATATGAAGCCGAGTTTTTAACAGCACATTTGAAACGATTGGGCTTGAATATCAAACAGGATTATTTCAAAATAACCAATCTGTCAAGCGGTAGAAAGTTAGCTGAAAACTTCCGAGGATTAAGAGACAATAATCTGGTTACTGTGGTTTACAACTTTGTAGATATGCTTTCGCATGCCAAAACCGAAATGGATGTGGTAAAAGAATTAGCTTCCGATGATAAAGCCTATCGTTCGTTAACCTTGAGCTGGTTTAAAAATTCACCGCTACTGGAAATTATCCAACAAGCACAAAAATTAGGCTTCAAATTGATAATCACCACAGACCACGGAACGATAAATGTAAAAAATCCTTCGAAAGTTATCGGAGACAAAAACACCAGTTTAAACTTGCGCTACAAAACAGGAAGAAGTCTGACTTATGAAGACAGAGATGTGTATGCCGTTAGAGATCCAAAGAAAATTGGGTTACCAACCATCAATATGAGCAGCTCTTATATTTTTGCAAAGAATGATTTGTTTTTGGCGTATGTCAACAACTATAATCATTACGTAAGTTATTACCGAAATACATATCAACACGGAGGAATTTCATTAGAAGAAATGATCGTTCCCTTTTTAGTTTTTAATCCAAAGTAAAAAAAGTAAACAGTGTTCAATAATTAGTCATCAGTTAAAGCTAAATCCTGAACACTAAATTCTGAACACTGAACACTAAATTTATGGAAATCATCTTTTCAATTGACGAACTAAAACAAGTAGCCAAAAAAATCCTTGCCGAGAAACCCTATAAAGTCATTCTTTTTCATGGCAATATGGGCGTTGGAAAAACAACTTTAATTAAAGCTTTGGCGAAAGAATTAGGCGTAACCGATGCGACCAGCAGTCCAACATTTTCTTTGGTAAATGAATATGAAGCCGAAGATAATATGAAAGTATATCACTTTGACATGTACCGATTAAAATCGGAAATTGAGGCGTTAGATATGGGAATAGAAGATTATTTATATTCCGGAAATTGGTGCTTCATTGAATGGGCAGAAAAAATTCCGAATTTGCTTCCGGATGATTTTACGACCATAATTTTGTCTCAAACTGCTGATGGTAAAAGAAATCTAAGATTGACGTAATTGAATATTTTTTTGTAATTTGGAGCAAAATTACAATTGTGCAGCATGGCTATTACACCTTTCACTAAGCAGCAACTTTTACCTCAAGAGGAAAAATTAGAAGTATATCGTCATAAAAGCGAACTCTTTATCGGAATTCCAAAAGAAACTTCTTATCAGGAAAGACGTATTTGTTTAACGCCTGATGCTGTCAACTCGCTTACGTCACACGGACACAAAGTAATGATTGAATCGGGTGCCGGATTGAGTTCGAGTTATACCGATAAAGAATTTAGTGATGCAGGCGCAACCATTTCCAAAGACACTAAGAAAGTACTAAGTTGCCCAATAATTCTTAAGGTAGAACCTTTAACTATGGAAGAAATTGCATTAGTAAATACAAATGCGATTGTGATTTCTGCCATTCAATTAAAGACCAGAAAAAAAGAATACTTCGAAGCCTTATCAAGAAAAAAAATCACCGCTCTTGCTTTCGAATACATCAAAGATGAAGATGGTTCGTATCCTGCTGTAAAATCGTTAAGCGAAATTGCAGGAACAGCCTCAGTTTTGATTGCGGCCGAACTGATGATTAACAACGAATTCGGAAAAGGATTATTGCTTGGCAATATTACAGGCGTTCCTCCTACCGATGTGGTGATTCTCGGTGCCGGAACTGCAGGGGAATTTGCCGCAAAAACGGCTTTAGGTTTAGGAGCCAATGTCAAAGTTTTTGACAATTCGATTACCAAATTGCGCCGACTGCAAAACAATTTAAACCAAAGAATATTTACATCAACTATACAACCCAAATCATTATTAAAAGCTTTGCGCCGATGCGATGTTGCGATTGGAGCACTTCGAGGCAAAGAGCGTTGTCCGGTTGTCGTTACCGAAACCATGGTAGAGCACATGAAAAAAGGTGCCGTGATTGTAGATGTAAGCATTGATACAGGCGGTTGTTTTGAAACTTCGGAAGTGACAACACACGAAAACCCAACTTTTATTAAAAATAATGTCATTCACTATTGCGTGCCGAATATTCCCTCGCGTTATTCTAAAACGGCTTCGCTTTCCATCAGCAATATCATTACGCCTTACTTACTACAAATAGCCGAAGATGGCGGTTTAGAAAGTGCCATTCGCTGCAACAAAGGATTGAAAAACGGTGTGTATTTGTATCATGGCATTCTGACCAACAAAGCCATTGGCGATTGGTTCAATCTTCCGGATAATGATATTAATTTGATTGTTTTTTGATTTCCGCGAAGGCGCATTGTCATTTCCGCGAAGGCGGAAATCCATCATCTCAAATTATACTTTAAATAAATTTTAGTGTTACCCAAACATTTGATTACTTTTGCCGAAAATTAATTTACTATGAAGTTTTACCAACGTTTTGCCTACTATTTAGTAGGATTGGTTATGGGCTGTTTTGTTGTTGCCGCTGTATGGAGTGGAAAAGATACACGTTGCAATTATTTTCCGAATGCCAGAGTTTTAAATGACATCAGAAACAAACCATTTTTGTATGATATTGAAGCTTCTCGAAGACTATCAGAAGACTGGGTTGATACTACCGATATCAAAAACGTTTTAACCTATGGTGATGTCGATTTTGATAAAAGCAATATCAAAGAAGAAGGCGGAAAACTCTATATCATTTATGGGAAAACATCAAAGAATAAAGATATCACTTTAGAAGTCATCAATTATCCAGATAAAGCGGTGTTGCGAAATATTATTAAAAATGATAAGCCAAACTAAGAGTTTGGCTTTTTTGTTTGAAATTGATTAGGTATGGCAGCACAACTATCTTCTTCCTTTGAACTTTCACACCCGCTATCCGCGTCTCGTCAAAATAGACGAGACTCGCTCCACACGAGCGAAGCGACTGCCAAAGGAATCGGGGCTGATGACTACGCTTGTCATTTCTTACCCATAAATTTGTTTTGCTTTAAGGTAAGGATTACAAATCCGCACTATCTAATGTTTTTTTTGAGTTATACTTATAATGTCTGACAGTTAAAACAGCGGTTACCAAAAACGGAATTGTAGGACCTATTATTTTAAGATTCAAACTTAGAGCACCAATCACAAACATAAAAACAAGCAATAATGCAAGCGAAGCAATACCTATAAAAGTCAACATTCTATTTGGACGCTGCTGAAAAAGTGTTCCCAATAATAGTAATTGTCCAAACAACGGCAGCAATACAAATGGGTGCATTACTGAGCTTGGATTTGTAAACATTTTTAAAATTATTTCGGCTTCTGCCTGAAACAAAAAAAGATGGTTTGTTTTTCCCCACTCTAAAAAACCTAAAAGCGAAGTAAGTATTAGCAGTAGATTTAAAATTTTGCTTTTCATTACTAATGAATATTGTTCATTTCTTCCAAACAAAGCTAACAAAAAAAGGGTTGCCAAACTGACAACCCTTTTCTATTTTATAAACCTGGTAAATTAGTTACCGTGTCTTTTTTCGATATCTGCAATATCTTTTTTGCCCATTGAGTCAACCAATACAGGAGTCGCAATAAACAATGAAGAATAGGTTCCAACGATGATACCTACTAACATCGCGAAGATGAATCCTCTGATCGAATCTCCACCAAAGATGAACATGATTAACAATACCAAAATCATCGTCAACGACGTATTCAATGTTCTTGAAAGTGTAGTGTTAATAGATGCGTTTACTACATCTTTAAAGTGACCTTTTCTGTCTCCGGCAAGGAACTCTCTAATTCTGTCGAAAACGATTACCGTATCGTTCATAGAGTATCCGATAACCGTTAGGATAGCCGCAATAAAGTGTTGATCCATTTCCATATGGAAAGGCATGTATTTGTATAATAAAGAGTAGATTCCCAATACAAAAATTACGTCATGGGCAACTGCTGCTAAAGCTCCAAGTGAATATTGCCATTTACGGAACGAAATCACAAGATATAAAGCAACAACTAACATTGCACCTATAACTGCCCAGAACGAGTTCGTTTTAATATCTGCAGAAATCGCTGCGCCTACTTTAGAAGACTGCAATACTCCAAATGTTTTTCCGTCGTAAGAGTTGATGAATTTTTCATAAGTCAAACCTGGGTTATAATACTTTTGCAAAGCAGCGAATAATTTCTCATTTACTTCTTTATCAACCTCAACACCTTCTTCCTGGATTTTGTATTTAGTCGTAAGTTTCAATTGATCATCGCTACCAAAAACTTTCGCTTCAACAGTAGTACCAAACGCTGCTGATAATTCTTCCGAAACTTTAGTAGGTTCAACCGGTTTCTCGAATTTCACCTGGAACGTTCTTCCTCCAACAAAATCAACACCTTGATCTAATCCGTTAATAAAGAAAATAGAAACCAAACTAACTACTACAACTGTAGATGAGAATATGTATGTCCATTTTTTAACTCCGATGAAATCGAAGTGGAAACCTGTAAACCAATTTTTAGTGATTCCGGTTGTAAATGTTAAGTTCTTATTGTTAGCAATATCTCTATCGATAAAAATTCTGGCGATAAAAATTGATGTAAACAATGAGGTTACGATACCAATTAAAAGTGTCAAAGCAAATCCTTGTACCAATCCGGTTCCGAATACATATAATATAGTCCCGGTTAATACGTGAGTTACGTTAGCATCAATGATTGAACGCATAGCACCTTTCCATCCGTAAGAAGAAACAACAGCATCACCAAGTGATTTTCCTTCGCGGAGTTCTTCTTTTGCTCTTTCATATATAATGATGTTCGCATCTACGGCAGTTCCTAATGTTAAAACGATACCTGCAATTCCAGGTAATGTTAATACGAAACCGAAGCTTGCCATCACACCAAACAAGAAAAGTAAGTTTAATATCAAGGCCGCATTAGCATACCAACCTGCTCTTCCGTAGTAGAAAACCATCCATAAACATACCATAAGGAATCCAACAATAGAAGAAATCAAACCGGCGTGAATTGCGATTTCTCCCAAAGATGGTCCAACCACTTCTGATTGAATAATCTCTGCAGCAGCTGGTAATTTACCGGCTCTTAAAACGTTGGCTAAATCTTTAGTTTCAGCTACTTCAAAGCTTCCTGTAATTTCTGATCTTCCTCCTGAAATTGGTCCTGATGTTACTCCAGGCGCAGAATACACAACATTATCTAAAGCAATGGCTATAAAGCTTTTTTGTGTATATGCTCTTCCTGTTAATTCTTCCCAAACTCTTGCTCCGGCACCATTCATTTGCATGGTAACCGCTGGTTTACCCATTTGGTCAAATGTATCTCTGGCGTCAACAATAACACCTCCGCTCATTGGAGCTGCATTATCTCTGTTTCCTTTCAGCGCATATAAATCAACTGTTTCAGTTTCTTTTTTGGTTTTTTCGTCAACATTTACTGTCGGTTTTCCCCAAGCAAATTTTACATAACGCTTGTCAGCCGGTAATAAATTACGGATTTCTGGTCTTCTTAAATAAGAGTTGATTGTTGCTGTATCTTTTGGAGAAGCAATTACTAAAACAGGACCACCACCTTGAGAAATGAATTTGTCAAATAATGGATTGTTTCCTTTTTTAACAGCAGCTGTATCTTTGTCTTTATCAGTTAACAATTTAGTTAACGTATCAGCTGGCTTTGCAGCTACAGCTTTCTCCTCATTTTTAACAGTAGCTTTCAAGGCTTCGTTTGCAGCCTGCAAAAAGCCCATTAATTCTTCTGCTTTGTAGGTTTCCCAGAACTCTAATTCCGCTTTGCTTGAAACTAATTTTTTGATACGATCCACATCTTTTGCACCTGGCAATTCGATAAGGATTCTTCCTGTTTGTCCAAGTTTAACAATGTTTGGTTGCGTTACACCAAATTTATCGATACGGCTTCTCAATACACCAAAAGCCGATTCAACTGACTCATCGATTTTTTTAACCAAGACTTTTTTCACTTGGTCATCGGTCATATTGAAATCGATTTGTCCCTGAAGATTTCTGTTTGCAAAAATATCAGGAGAAGCTAGTTTTACTGTACCATTTGAGTTGTTATCGAAAGCTACGAAAAACGCATCCAAATAAGATTGATTACCTACTTGATTCAACTTTGCATCTTCCAATGATTTGTTGAAAATAGGGTTTTTGGAATTGTTAGATAATTGTTTCAAAACATCTTTCACCGATATCTGAAGAATTACGTTGATTCCACCTTCAAGGTCAAGACCTTTATTGATTTGTTTGTCTTTTACTTCATTGTAGGTAAAAAAGTCAAGAAATACTTTCTCTTTTCCAATAGAGTCAAGATATTTAAGTTCTTTTACCGGATTTCCTCCAGCGAAGTTTTTGGCGTCCTCTTTTACTTTATTGGCCACAAATGTGAACGAAAGTGAATAGATACTCACCAATGCAAATAGTATTGCGAAAAATTTAACTAGTCCTTTATTCTGCATTATTACTAAAATTAATTAATTTTTGTTTTTGTTATTCATGAAACCTATTGAAATTCAAAACATTAGAAGCTAACTATTCGAATTTACAACAATCTCATTTTTTTTGAAACGTGCAAATATATAATTATAGATAAGATTAACCAATATTTTACTGATTAATATCAAAAAAAAGACTGCTATTATGCAGCCTTTTATAAATACCTATACTAAATATTATCCTAATATCGATTTCAGGTCACCGTTCATCGCTCGAACCGCATCAGCACTCTTTGCAAATTTTGCTTTTTCATCAGCATTTAGGGCAACATCAACTATTTTTTCTACACCGTTTTTACCAATAATACATGGCACTCCGATGCAGATATCGCTTTGTCCATATTCACCTTCTAAGAATACCGAACAGGCTATCATTTTCTTTTGGTTATTTAATATACTATCAACCAAATAAGCCACAGATGCCCCTGGAGCATACCAAGCCGAAGTTCCCAAAAGCCCAGTTAAAGTAGCACCACCAACCATTGTGTCAGCTGCTACTTTATCTAATTTCTCTTGTGACAAAAACTCCGAAACCGGAATTCCATTATAAGAAGCCAAACGTGTTAATGGAATCATTGTGGTATCACCATGACCTCCAATTACCATAGCTGAAACATCATTAGATGGAATGTCTAGTTCTTTTGATAAATAATATCTAAAACGAGAACTATCTAAAGCACCACCCATTCCTATAATTTTATTTTTTGGTAAACCTAATGATTTGAATGCTAAATAGGTCATGGTATCCATTGGATTAGATACAATTACAAAAGTAGCTTTTGGAGAATGTTGCAACAAGTTTTCTGCAACTGACTTTACAATTCCAGCATTGATACCTATTAATTCTTCTCGCGTCATTCCTGGTTTTCTAGGTATCCCGGAAGTGATAACTACTACTTCACTATTTGCTGTTTTAGAATAATCATTTGTAACACCTGTGATCTGAGTATTAAACCCTGTATTAGTTGCACATTGCATCAAATCCATAGCTTTACCTTCAGCAAAACCTTCTTTGATATCTAATATTACTACTTCACTTGCTATTCCTCTATAAGAGATAACATCTGCACAAGAAGCTCCAACGTTTCCTGCTCCTACAATCGTAACTTTCATTCTTTTATATTTATTGTTGTTGTTTTTATTTATTTGAAGCTAATCCCGCTTTCCGTTTCAATCTTTTTTAAATTTCCACTGGTTAAAACCCGCGGCTATTCAAAAAAGGATTTTCACTGCAATCGGGGCTAGTTACGCGTCGATTTTAGCATACACCGCATTCTTCTCGATGAACTCTCTTCTTGGCGGAACTTCATCACCCATCAACATCGAGAACACACGGTCAGCTTCAGCCAAACTATCAATCGTAACCTGACGTAAGGTTCTGAAGTTTGGATCCATGGTTGTTTCCCACAATTGTTCTGCGTTCATTTCACCAAGACCTTTATAACGCTGAATAGCGGCGCTTCCACCCATTCTTTCGTTCGCAGCATCACGTTGATCATCGTTCCATGCATATTCTTTCTTATTTCCTTTCTTTACTAAATACAAAGGTGGCGCAGCGATATAAACGTGTCCGCCTTCGATTAGTTCTTTCATAAAACGGAAGAAGAAGGTCAAAATCAAAGTCGAAATGTGGCTACCGTCAACGTCGGCATCACACATGATGATTACTTTGTGGTAACGAAGCTTTTCTAAGTTCAATGCTTTGCTGTCATCTTCTGTACCGACGGTTACACCCAATGCGGTGAATATATTTCGAATCTCTTCGTTTTCAAAAACTTTGTGATGCATTGCTTTTTCAACATTCAGAATCTTACCTCTCAATGGTAAAATCGCCTGAAAATTTCGGTCACGCCCTTGCTTTGCAGTTCCACCTGCCGAATCTCCCTCGACTAAGTAAACCTCACATCTTGCCGGATCTTGTTCAGAACAATCCGATAATTTTCCTGGTAAACCACCGCCACCAAGAACGGTTTTACGTTGCACCATTTCACGTGCTTTCTTAGCAGCATGACGTGCCTGAGCAGCCAGAATTACTTTTTGCACAATGATTTTAGCATCATTTGGATTTTCTTCCAAATAATTTTCCAGCATTTCAGCAACCGCCTGTGAAACCGGAGAAACTACTTCTCTGTTTCCTAATTTGGTTTTAGTTTGTCCTTCAAACTGTGGCTCGGCAACTTTTACCGAAATAATTGCAGTCAATCCTTCACGGAAATCGTCTCCAGTGATTTCGAATTTTAATTTATCTAACAAACCTGAGGAATCAGCATATTTTTTCAGCGTACGCGTTAATCCCATACGGAAACCTTGTAAATGCGTTCCTCCTTCGTGTGTGTTGATGTTATTCACATAAGAGAAAATATTTTCAGAGTAACTTGTATTATAAACCAAAGCCACTTCAACAGGAACTTCTCCTTTTTCGTGCTCCATGCTAATCACATGCGTGATTATAGCTTCACGGCCTTTATCTAAAAAGCGAACGAATTCTTTTAATCCTTCTTTTGAATGAAAAACTTCTGAAGCAAATTCGCCTTTTTCGTTTACATCTCTTCTGTCGGTAAGTGTAATCGTAATTCCTTTGTTTAGGAAAGACAACTCACGCATACGTCCTGCAAGTGTATCGTATGAATATTCTATTGTTTGAGTAAAGATGGTTCTATCCGGATGGAAAGTAACCATTGTTCCGCGTTTATCTGTTTCGCCAATTTGCTTAACAGGATACATCGCTTTCCCTTTTTCATACTCTTGCTCATATACTTTTCCTTCTCTGTAAACCGTAGCTCTTAAATGATCCGACAAAGCATTCACACAGGAAACCCCAACACCGTGAAGTCCACCCGAAACTTTATACGAATCCTTATCGAATTTACCTCCGGCTCCAATCTTGGTCATTACAACCTCAAGTGCAGAGACTCCTTCTTTTTTGTGAATGTCAACCGGGATTCCACGTCCGTTATCTTCTACTGTAACCGAATTATCTTCGTTTATAATAACACCAATGGTGTCACAATGTCCAGCTAAAGCCTCATCGATAGAGTTGTCTACTACCTCGTAAACCAAGTGATGTAAACCTCTGACTCCAGTATCTCCAATGTACATGGAAGGACGCATTCTTACGTGCTCCATTCCTTCTAACGCCTGAATACTATCGGCCGAATAACTGTTCTTTTTAATCTCGTCGCTCATATTATTTTATGGTAAAAAATCTATTTTTGTCTAACGAGCAAATATACAAAAGCACATAGGATTTCCTATTGAAAATTGGGTTTAAAACCCTTAAGTTATTAACATTTTTAGCATGATTTCAACAAAAAAACGTCCGCCAAAAATGACGAACGTTTTTACAAACAAACTAATCTTCAAACAAAACTCAAGCTACTACCCTTGAGTTTACTTTTTAAGGTTGTCCTTATCTCTTTAAAATACTTTTTAGGCTTTCACATAGGCGTCATCGTGGACATTTGCCACAGCTCTTCCTGATGGATCATTGAGGTTTTTAAACGCCTCATCCCACTCTAATGCAATTTTGGTACTACAAGCTACACTTGCTTCCTGAGGAACGCTTAAAGCAGCCGCATCGCTCGGGAAATGTTCATGAAAAATAGAACGGTAGAAATATTCTTCTTTAGATGTTGGTGTTTGAATCGGGAATTTGTATTTCGCATTCGCCAATTGTTCATCCGAAATTTCTTTGGCAACCATCGCTTTCAAAGTATCAATCCAACTGTAGCCGACGCCATCGCTAAATTGTTCTTTTTGTCTCCACGCTACACTTGCCGGCAACATGTCTTCGAATGCTTTACGAATTACCCATTTTTCCATTCTTTCGCCGTTTATCATTTTGTCCTGCGGATTGATTCGCATCGCAACATCCATAAATTCTTTATCCAAAAATGGCACACGCCCTTCAATTCCCCAAGCGGCTAAACTTTTGTTTGCACGTAGGCAATCGTACATGTGTAATTTGCTTAATTTACGAACCGTTTCTTCATGGAATTCTCTTGCATTTGGTGCTTTGTGGAAATACAAATAACCTCCAAACAATTCATCTGAACCTTCGCCAGACAATACCATTTTTATTCCCATCGATTTGATAACCCTTGCCATCAAATACATTGGTGTTGATGCTCTGATTGTCGTTACATCGTAAGTTTCAATATTGTAAATTACATCGCGGACAGCATCTAAACCTTCCTGAATGGTAAATTTAATTTCGTGGTGAATCGTTCCTAAATGATCTGCTACTTTTTGAGCTGCAGCCAAATCGGGTGACCCTTCTAAACCAACAGCAAACGAGTGCAATTGTGGATACCAGGCATCGACAGTGTCACCGGATTCAATTCTTTTTTGCGCATATTTTTTGGCTATAGCCGAAGTAATCGAAGAATCCAATCCACCTGAAAGCAACACACCATAAGGAACATCACTCATCAGTTGACGGTGAACAGCTGCTTCTAATGCTTTTTTGATTTCGGCAATGCTGGTTGCATTTTCTTTTACGGCATCATAATCTACCCATTCTCTTTTGTACCATTGCACAAATTCGCCGTCTTTGCTCGACATATAATGTCCGGGAGGAAACAACAGGATTTTAGTGCAATATCCTTCTAAAGCTTTTAATTCTGATGCTACATAGAACGTTCCGTTTTGGTCCCAACCAATGTATAACGGAATAATTCCCATATGATCGCGGGCAATAAAGTATTCATCTTTTTCTACATCATAAATTGCAAATCCGAAAATACCATTCATCTCATCAAGAAAATGAACGCCTTTTTCTTTGTATAAAGCCAAAATAACTTCACAATCGCTTTCGGTTTGGAATTTATATTTTCCTTCAAATTGTTTGCGTAAATCTCTGTGATTGTATATCTCGCCATTGGCTGCCAAAACCAAACTTTTATCTTCGCTAAACAACGGTTGTTTTCCTGAAGCCGGGTCAACAATAGCCAAACGTTCATGCGATAAGATTGCTTTTTCATTACTGAAAATTCCGCTCCAATCCGGCCCGCGATGACGAATGATTTTCGACATTTCCAACACTTTTGGTCTTAAGACTTCTGCTTTTTGTTTTAAATCAAAAGCACATACAATTCCACACATAATCTATATTTTATTTTCCCTTTGACTGTATTTCGACTTCGCTCAGTATAGACATCTCAGGGTGATATTATTTATTTTAGTAGGGCAAAGATGGAATAATAGTTATAAATGAAAAACATAATAAACCATTTAGTTATAAATTATAACTAAAAAACTAAATAAGATTTAAATATGAAATTTAAAAAATTAAAAAACGGAGTTTTCACTTTAAAAGTGTTACAAAACACTTTCAATGGTATATTGTTTCCCATTCATATCAAATGAAAAACCACCTTCATTTCCCATCAATTTACTTCCAAGCGGAGATTGTGGCGAAAGTGCGAAAATGGTTTTGTCTTCAATACTTAATTTTGGCAAAGCGGTGCTTACGAATAATAACATTCCATTGGCTTTTACCAAACTTCCTAAAGCTACTTTTTTGTGCGTTTGAGAAGCGTCAATTTTGTCGAGTATGGCTTTTTGCTCAAGGATTTCTTTCAGCTTATGATTTAGCTTTTCCTGCTCTAAATGCATCATTGAAAGTGCTGTTTCATGCTTATCTCCAGCCGAACCTTTGGCATCATTCTGCGCATCGATAGTGAGACCTGAAATCATGTCCTGGAAAACATCAATTCGATCCTGAAGCATTTCTTTGTAGCGTTGTAGAATTTGTTGTTTTAGAGACATTTCAGCATCTAAAAATCAAATTTATAACTCGCGCCACCCATAATCTGCAATCCATACACCGGATAATTTAACCATCTTTGGTAATCCTGATTGGCTAAATTGTTTCCTTTTAAGAAGAAGGTCATACGCTCGCTGAATTTATAACCAACATGCGCATTCAAATCGAAATAGCTTTTTAGTGTAATGTTTTCATCCGGAGGAAAAGGCAGCGTTACTGTAGCTTGTCTGAAAATATCTTTTCTTTCGCCTACAAAGAACAAACTTGTTCCTGCGTACCATTTTGGTGTAATGTTAACATCAAGCGTTGTAGCCAATTTTATTGCTGGTAAATTCCATGCTTCTTTTTCAATATCGGTTGAATAACTGCTAAATGTTCCGTTGATTCCAAAAGAAACATTCTTGGAGAAATCAGCTTTTAATTCACCGAAGAAACTTACCGTTTTAACTTTGTCATAAACAACATCAAATGAATTTCCGAAAGTATAACCATCAGTATTTGCATTAAAATGATCGTAGATATTGCTTTTGAAAAGTGCTTTACCCTCTTCGTTTTTGTATGACCCACGAATGTTATAGCTAATGCTGCTTGCCAACTTTCCTTTTAAACCGGCATAGATATCAAACTTTTGATCTGTTGGAGCAATTCCAAGTGTTGGCGAAACAAAGAAATTTTCCTGTACAAAATCATGATAGGAGTTTTGTTGTAATGTTCCTTCCAAACCTGCATAAAAAATCATCAAATCACCCACTATTTTATAGGCACCTGTAACCTGCGGATAAATAAAGAATTTGCTTTCTCCGGCTTCCTGCGCTGCGCTGTAGAAGAAACCAACTCCGGCATTTATTGTCAAATCATCTTTATGAATTTTTATGCTTGGCTGAAATCCAACATTGGTAAAACCATATTTTATGGAAGCTGTTTTGTTAAAATTCTGATCGAATGTACCGCTGATGTAATCTAATACAAAATCGGCTTTTATTTTTTGCTCCACAATATCAAATTCCAATGAAGGTTTTGCTACAAAACGATTTTCTGCCGAACCAAAAGCATCCCAAAAACGGCTGAATTTTAATGTGCTTTCTTTAAGAACATTGCTCAATCCTAATCTTCCGCCAACATATAACGTATGATACGTTTGCCTTTCGTCAATGGTTTCTATCGTTGCATCAGACAATAGACCAGGATAAATTCCGTACCAATTGTATACTTGATTTTTGTAACCCAAATCGGCATTCCATGACATTGATTTTGTTCTGCTTCCGTAGGTTAAATCCAAAGCCGTATTCATGAACTTATCATCCAAAGTCACCTCTTTTATTCCGCCCTGAGCCGAACTGTGACGCAGCATTCCACCAAAATAATCCGTATTGCTAACGTTTTCCGTGATGAAAAGTTCGGCATTAACGGCACCATAATTTCCTGCTGCCAGCGTCATGTAATTACTGAATATTTTCTCTTCCGCACTTTTATCCACATTTGCCGCTTTTCCTTTGGCCGGTGCAAAAGTCGAAGCTACCGGAAACGAAAAGATATTGTATTGAATGTTCTCTTTTTTAGAAGTTTCTTCATCGTCCAACGTTGGTGTTTCTTTTACTTTAAAAGCATCCGAAATTGAAGGCGTATAAGGTTTTACTACATTCACTACTTCGGTTCCAATGTTGTCGTCT
This sequence comes from Flavobacterium anseongense, assembly GCF_021608185.1. GTDB lineage: Bacteria > Bacteroidota > Bacteroidia > Flavobacteriales > Flavobacteriaceae > Flavobacterium > Flavobacterium anseongense. Next base: position 61,671 of record NZ_JAKIHN010000010.1, read on the forward strand.
TTCTTTTGTGCGGTTGTCTTTTGGAAACTTCCCAAAAACAAAAAGGCTGCTATAGTATATTGAAATGTCTTTTTCATTTGATTTTAATTTTGGATAGAAGAATTTGTTTTAGCTGCTTCGCCTTTGACAATATTTAATTCGGTTTGCGCTTCAGCAACAACATCATCGAATTCTTTGAAATTTTTGATAACGCTGTCTAAAATAGAAGTAGCACTAAAATTGTCTTTCAACTGGTAATAGTTTTTCGCCATTACAATCAAACCTTTGGCTCCAAAATATTTATAACCCGAATAATCCCTGGCTAATTTTTGAACTGTTTTATTGGAATCTTCATACTTGCCATCTTTATTTTTGAAATAAGCATCATAATACAATGCTTCCGCTGCTAATTCACCTTTGGCAATGGTCAACAATTTTGCGTAAGCTGTTCTCGCTTTTTGCTCGTCATTCACTTTTATCGCAGCGCGGGCAACAATAATCTGTGCATCACTTTTTATTTTGTTATCTGTTTTTGGATTTGCCAAAACCTTATCAGCATAAACAACTGCATTGGCGTAATCTTTTTGGTCGTAATACGCACGCATCAGATTGGCTTGCGCGAAAGTTACGTTTTGTGGAAAATCAGCCTCAGTTTCTAGTCGTTGTAATACCGGAACCGCTTTCGCATAATCGTCTTTTTTCAAATGGATTTCAGCCAAACGCGCCAACGATTGCTCGGTAAATTCGTTTCTTGGTTTGCTAATTACAAACTCATAATTCGGAACAGCGCTGGCTTCTTTTCCGTCAGTGTAAAGTGATTGTGCCAAATAGAAGTTGGCTTTCAAAGCATGAATCCCGTTTGGAAATTGTTTAACATAACCACTTAAACTAGTAATAGCCTGCTTCGTATTGTTTTGCAGATATTGTTTTTCGGCTGATTCATAAGTATCGTTGTCCAAATCGGCATCAGACACTTCAACAAAATCTAATGTTTTTACCCAAGCCGCGTATTCATTCACTTTTCCGTTATCCATATAAATCAATCTCGCTGTCGAAACTGCTTCTAAAGCTTCAGGAGTTCTTGGATACTTAGCAGCCACTTCTTTGAACTTGGCAATAGCCGATTCATCTTTTTGAGCGTTATAGTAAATCAATCCCTGACGTAGAATCGCTTTGGAAGCAAACGAACCATTTCTGAACTCGCTCAACAATTGGTCATAGGTTTTAATCGCCAAATCGGTTTTATTTTCGGTAACATATGTATTTCCTAATTCGAACAAAGCATCATCGCGATATTGCGACGTTTTGAATTTTGCCAAAAACGAATTGAAGTCATCAATTTTCTTATCGTTTTTACCCACAAATCCGTAGCTCAATGCTTTTTGGAAAGCAGCATAATCTGCGTCAATTCCTTTCATATCGATGGCTTTGTTATAGGCATCCATTGCCGGCCAATACTTAGCAGTAACAAATCGTGAATCACCTAATCGTAGATAAGCATCATTCAAACGAACTCTGTCATCTTTCGCTCCGTCAACATATTTTTGGAAATAATTTCCCGCCTGATCGTATTCCTTTTGCTTGAAATAAGCATAAGCAATATTGTAATTAATGTTCTTGTTTTCCGGAGTTGATTTGGCTTCAGCCGAACTTTCAAATTGTTTAAAGCTCAAAGTTGCATCGCTGAAATTATCTAAAACATATTCCGTTTCGCCTCTCCAAAAAGTAGCACGAGCCGTTATTTTTTCGTTTCGCGGATTGGCAATTGATTTCTTAAACATGCTCAAAGCTTCCTGATAATTTCCGTCAGTATACAATTCAATTCCTCTGTAGAACAACACTTTTTGATACGCTACTTTGTTTTCCGGAGTATTATTTTTTTCCAATAAAGTCAAAGCATCTTTATAATTCTTAGAAGTGATATAAGAGTTAATCAACAAAGTTTCGATTTCCGTTTTGCTTGGCGTATTTGGATATTTAGCTAAAAAAGCAGACAAAACATCCGGCACAGATTGGTAAGAGTTCCCGATTTCGTAGCTCAGTTTGGCATAATTCAAATTAGCATCTTCCTGAATTTTTTTGTCAAAATCCATTTCCGACGCACTTTTAAATGCGTTTAATGCCTGCTGTTTTTTATCGGTTTTGAAATAGCATTCACCCAAATGATAATACGCATTCTGCGCTACCGAATCTTTTCCGTCAATGATTTTGTTGAATTGCGAAATAGCATTTTCATAATCTTTTTGTTTGTAATACGTGTAACCCAATTGGTAAAAATCGGTGTTGTTCCACTTCCCTTTTTTGCCTTTGTATTCTTTTAAATAAGGCAAGGCTTTGTCGTATTGCTGCAGGTTGAAATAGCTTTCACCAATGATTTTATTCAATTCTGATTTCTCCGAAGCGTTTGATTTTGGCATCGCTGCAAGTCCGGCATCAATCGCTTTTTGAAAGTTGCCTTCCTTAAAAGCCATATCGGCTTTGAAATAAGATAGTTTATCAGAATACTTTTCTTCGCCTTCTACTTTTTCGAAATACTTATTAGCTTCCTGATAATTGTTTCCTTCATATTGCATGAAACCTAAGTAATAATTGGCCTGTGTTCCATATTCTTTGGAATTAACCACTTTATTAAAGTAATCTGCAGCTGCTTTTTTATCGCCAGCGGTGAAATAAGCATAACCTTTTTGGAAGGTGAATTTTTCAGTTTGCTCGTAAGTCAATGCATTTTCATCGACTTTGTCAAAATATTGCAATGCCTGCGGAAACTTCCCCTGTTCAAAATAATATTGCGCTACTTCAATGTAGGCTTGATTTGTTTTAGAACTTGTTGGATAATCCGAGATGAATTTTTCAATAAGTTCATCCGCATTATTCTGATTCAGGTGAATAGCGCAAATCCCTATATAATAAGCGCAATCAGCCTGAACATCTTGCGAATTATCGTTTTGCTTTACCTTTTCGAATAAAATTTGAGCCGACTGATACTGCTTGTCCTTAAACAATTTAAGTGCGTTGTCAAATTCAGACAGACTATTAGTGTAAATGGCAGATTGTTGTCCCGAAACTTGCGGAATTCCGGCCATAAAAAACACAAAAAATAACATTAAAACGTTGCGCATAGTTTTTATTTTAATTTATCAAAAATAGTATCCTCAACTCTATAACGTAAAAACCGCGCCATTTATTATAAACATTCTTTTAAACAATTTTAACAAATGAGTGTACGTTATGGGAATTAGGCTTTTAGGATTAAATTTTATCATTTTTTTAACTGCTTACTGAAATTGGATTTTGGATTTTGGAATTTGGAAATTTTATTTGTTACATTTACCCAATAAACAAATAACCCATGTCAGAAACTGTTTTATCTCTAAAAAATGTAACGATTTACCAGGAAAATAAAGTGATTTTATCACAAATAAATCTTGATGTTAAACAAGGTGAATTCCTTTATATTATTGGTAAAACCGGAACCGGAAAAAGTAGTTTTATGAAAACGCTCTATGGTGATTTGCCTTTGACTGTTGGTTCGGGAAACATTGTTGGCTATGATTTATTGAATTTGAAAGAAAATGAAATTCCGTTTTTGAGAAGAAAAATTGGGATTGTTTTTCAGGATTTTCAATTGTTACCGGACAGAAGCGTAAACGAAAATATGCTGTTTGTTTTAAAAGCAACCGGCTGGACAGACAAAACTGAAATGCAGGTCAAAATTGACGATGTGTTGCAACGCGTTGGTATGATTGGTTTGACGAATAAAATGCCACACCAACTTTCGGGCGGTGAACAACAAAGAGTGGCTATTGCCCGTGCTTTATTGAACGATCCCGAATTAATTTTGGCTGACGAACCAACCGGAAACCTTGACCCACAAACGAGCGCTGAAGTTTTAGGCGTTTTGAAAAAAATCAATGATAACGGAAAAACAGTTATCATGGCAACTCACGATTATGCTGTGATTATGAAATTCCCGGCCAAAACATTGAAGTGCGAAGACAGCACTATTTTTGAAGTGGTTCAAAAAACGGTTTAAATCGTTTTGTTTCCGATAAATATTTCACCAAAAGCACAATTACAAAAGGAAAAGTCACGAGGTGAAATCTATCGCCCTGACCGCATGAAATTCCGGATAAAATAATGATATACGAAATAAAGAAAGCTACAAAAAAAGTAGCTTTTTCTTTTTTATATCCTTTAAATAAAAATAAAGCTGACAGCAAAACTGCCAACACCGTAAAGATTCTGTTTTGCCATTTGGTAATGTTAAAAATGAGTTTTTTCCAAAAAGGAAAATCGGTTTTATTTTCGTAATTCTTTAAATCTTGGATGCAGGCATTTCCGGTTTTAGAATTCTCTATCACATCCGAAAAATATGCTTTTATAAAGTTAGGAAAATTAGTTCTGATTTGATGCTTTAAATCTTCTAATGCTGCTTTCTTTTGGTCTTTAAAATCCAAACTAAATAAATATTCTGCTCTTGGATTGTTGATTTGGTTGTATTCTTTTCCGTTTTTAAAACATTCGGCTTTGCTGCAAATGTAGTTGTGATAAGTTACGCCATCAATATAACTAATCGTAAAATCGCCGTATTGCACCTTCATTCCAACAACCTGAATAGTAATCATCAACAAACTTCCATAAATGAAAATCATGCTTTTATGCTTGTAGTTTTTTAGAATTTCTTTGACAAAAAACAACAGCATAACAATCCCAAAAAACTTGGCGCTGGGTTTTATCAGCATGCTTGACAATAGCAATGACAACGACAACGACAAGTACCAAAACTGGCTTGTTTTATAATATTGAAACAATAAATAAAAAGCAAGAACAGTAAAGAATACAAAGATGTTTTCAGTCAGTAAATGATAATTCAAAATGAGGTTTCCAAAAATTAAAAAAGGAATAATCGCAAACCAAAAAGCCACTTTTTCTTTGACAAAATTCTTGAGAATTTCAAATAAAATGATCGATGCTCCCAGCCAACAAAACACGTTTACAACAAAAATCCATTCAAAAATGCTTGCATCAGAACTGCCGAATAAATACGGAATTCCGGTAATAAACGCCATCAGCATCGGACGGTAATAATGACCGGTGAATTTCAGATATAGTTTTTGAGCCGATTCTAAATAGTTGGAGCAATCAGGATAAATCAAGGTTTGTTTGTCTAATTGCAGAAGGAAATTCAATAATTCCAAACAACACAAACCCACAAAAATGATAAGGAAATGGTATTTATATTTTAGCAAAAAAGATTTCATTAAAGCTTATCTTTTTTATAAACATGTGGATTTTCCTTGATACCTTTTTTGAAAACTTTCCGCAAAGTCATTCGCAAAAAAGTGTCTACCTGCAAAACTAAATCGGAGAATTTATTCTCAGGCCGGCCTCGAAAAGAAGTTACATGAAATCGATCCGAATCACGCAACGGCGATTCCGAAAAATAATAATTGGAAACACAGCGACGATAACCATCAAAAGCAACAGGAGAAACCGAATGCAGCGATTCATCATGTGTAGCCATCACTGCCAATCTATTAAATTTACTGTGAATGGTGATTTGCTTATTTTTTAAACCATTTGGCCAAAGTTCTAAATTGCCACCATACTCTTCTTTCCAATCCGGCGTTACATAGTATAACAAATTCAACACACGCCATAAATTGCGGTCTTTGTCATGCGAATTGTCTAAATGTGGATTCAGAAACTGTTTGTTTCCCATCATCGAAATTCCACCAGCATATAAATGTTCATCCGCAATTGGATTCTCTATATCACAAATTTCGCCAACAATCTTAACAACTCTTTCATCCTGAAAAGCATAGATTACTTCTTCTAAGAACGGATGATACAAATTCATTTGAGCCGCAACATACTTGTCTTCGCGCAGACTTTTCTTCAAAACCATTTGTTCTGATTTTGGAAAAACATCGTGAATTTGCAACGCAATAGCATTAGGTAACAAATCATCCAGAAAAAAATAGCTAATGCCGGAATCTGAATTTTGAAATTCGGTTTTGAGCTTTTCTTTTTCAGAAACGAGTCTGTTTAAGATTAAATCGGCTATTTCTGTTCTGTTCATTAGTAGTATTCTATTTTTTCCTCAATTAGTTTTGCATTTTCTGTGTCGTTCAGCACTTTTAACAAAACCGCTTTTCTTTTATCATTTTGGGTGTATGGTTTGTCTTTTAAAAACTTAATCTTGTTTACAAATTCCATCTTACTTTCAGCAGTTTCGCATAGCGAAAGAAGATTGACATCGTCAACCATATTCTTATTTATCAGGCAAAATCTACTTTTAAATAATGAATTAATCACTTTTAATTTAGTTCCCGATTCCTGAAAAGACAACATCGTGTTTATGTGAGCATTTTCAAATAGTTCGCTTAAATGCGCAAAGCTTTGAATCTCGACAAACTTAACATTGGGAACATTCTTAATTTTGTTTTCAATAAGCTGTTTCCCATTTGAAGAAGCAATAATTAACTCATAATCAGGAATTTCTTTAAAAACTTCAATCAAAAACTGCGCAGCTCTTTTGTTATCTGCCAATCGCAAATCTCCGTGATAAAAAGCATATTTCCCATACTCTGATAGCTGACTATTGATTTCATTTCCATGAAAAACAGGAACGTACATACAATTGACGCTTAGCTTTCTTGCTTCATCCAATTCATAACACGAAAGAGCAAAGGTAAAATCGAAATCGGCTATCGTTTTTTGGTAACTCAAATACTTTTTGGCTACAAAATAATACAATATTTTTTTTACCAGACTAGTTTCACTCTTACTCATTCCCGAATAAAAGTTGGATTCAATATTATGCAGACGCAGGTATTTTTTATTATCCAATTTTGCCTTGCGCAATATCATTGTTGAGTGCAAACCTTCGAACAGAATCGGAGCATCATGCTTCCTGATATTTTCTATTAAATCTTTATCAAACCTGCAGATAACTGGCAATGGATACTTCGAAAAAACGAAAAAAGGATTCTTATTTTTTTTGTATAAATATACTTTTTCTGCTATTGCTTTTAGTTCCTGAGAAACCTCACTTCTATCTTCATAATAACAATGCAGATAAATACTGAAACCCAAAGAATGTAATGCTTTTACTTTATAAAAAACATCTATTACACCTCCAAAATCTGGAGGAAACGGATTCTCAAAACTAACGATATGAAGCTCTTTTTTTTGCATTGATGTTTACAAAAATACTATTTTCAAGAAACATAAAACCTTGTTTTAAGTATATTTGAGCATCAAAAAAATAATATGCCTCGCTTTTCAGTAATAATTCCGGTTTTTAACAAAGAAAAATTTGTTGCCAAAACAATAAAAAGTGTTTTGTCGCAGACTTTTACCGACTTTGAAATTATTATTTTAAATGACGGTTCGACGGATAAAAGTGAGCAGGAGATTCTATCAGTTACCAATGAAAGAATTCATTATTTTTTCAAACAAAATGAAGGTGTAGCCAAGGCAAGAAACTTCGGAATTGAAAAAGCAACAGGCGAATATCTTTGTTTTCTTGATGCCGATGATTATTGGTATGACAACTTTTTAGAAACGATGAATCAATACATTCAAAAGCTTCCGAATGAAAAAGTCTTTGCCAGCGCGATTGAAATTGAAACCGGTAAAAAGATAATTCGCGCACAATATTCTTTTCAGCAAAAAGGTGATTATGAAATTGTAAATTACTTTGAAGCCAGTCAAAAAGAAGCCGTTTTGTGGACATCTTCGGTCTGTATTCACAAAGAAGTTTTTGAAAAATGCGGCACTTTTGATGAGCAATTGAAAATTTCCGAAGACACTGATTTGTGGATACGAATTGGTTTGCAGTATCAAGTGGTCTTTATTTGGTCCATTTTAGCACGCTATGTTTTTGATGAAAACAGCATTTCCAGAAACCTAAACTATATTTTCGAAGATGTCTTTTTTGAAAAATATGTTTTGGAAGAAAAGAAAAATCAGGCCTTAAAAAAGTATATGGATTTGAATCGGTTTTCGACTGTGATAAAACATAAACTCAATGAAAATAATGAACAGGCACAGAAAATTTATGCTGAAATTGATTTGAAGAATCTAAACAGTAAGAAAAAAACACTGCTTCAATTGCCATCAATTATGTTAAAAATACTTCTGAAGTTGAAAGTCTTTATGACAAATATTGGTTTAGGAAACTCCGTTTTTAGATAATTTGAAATCGGCAAAATCACGGATATAATCTGCTTCCTCAAAAACATCTGAAGCCAAAACCAAGCAAACAGAACCCGAAGAAAAATTCTCCAATTCACGCCAAATGCCGTTTGGAATAACTAATCCAACATTAGGCTTGTTGAGCGTAACTGTTTTTTGCTCATTACCATCATTCAAAATCACATCAAAACTACCGCTCAAAGCTATCAACAATTCCTGTTGCATTTTGTGCGAATGTCCGCCACGTCTGCCTCCGCTTGGTATATCATAAAGATAGTAAACGCGTTTCATTTCAAACGGAACTGCATTTCCTTCAAGCACTGAAAGATTACCACGTGTATCTTGAACTTTGGTAATATCAAGCGTTATTGCGTCGTGTATTGTTGTCATTATGCCTCTAATAATTGTTTCCATTGTTGCGCAATGGTTTTCAAAGATAAGTGTTCTACGCTTTTTTGTGCATTATTTTTACAGGTTTGATGTAAATTTTCGTCTTCAATCATACTTTTTATAGCTTCAGACAAAGCAATCTCATTGTGATTTTCTACCAATAATCCGTTGAAATTATTTTGGATGATTTCACTCGGGCCAGTTTCGCAATCGACCGAAATAACCGGAGTTCCGGCAGCTAACGATTCAACCAAACTCATTGGAAAACCTTCAAAACGACTGGTCAGAATCGTGCATTTTGCATTTTGGATAAAAGCGGTAATGTTCTTTTGAAATGGCAAAACCAGAACAAAAGGTTCTAATTGCAGTTCCGCAATTTTTGCCTGAATAAAATCCTTGTCCGAACCATCGCCAACAAGCAACAGCATCGTTCCTTTACTATAAACTTTTGACTGTTTAAAAGCGTTGAGCAGCAAAGTAAAATTTTTGATTTCTTCTTCAAATCTGCCAAAAAACAAAATATAACTCTTCGGTATAAGATTAGGTAACTGATACATTTTATCCGGAAAATCAACCGGATTATGAATTGTTATCGTGTTTTTGAGATTGTATTTCTCCTGAATTTTTTCCTCTATATCTTTCGAAACACAAACCAATTTGGTCGCTTTTTGATATAGAAAATTGACGCCAAAAGAAAACTTAGAAAAATACATTTCAAGATTCGAACTGTGAATCATAAAATAGCTTTTTCGATTGCCGTAAATCCATTTGGTAAAAACCTCACGGATAAAAAATGGTCTGGAACGATTGTCAATTACCGTTTGAATATCATTTTCATGCAGGTATTTGGCAATGTGTTTTCCTTTTTTTACTGCTCTAAAAACACCTTTCTCCTCGGAAAATAATTTCCCTAAATTGACTAAAGTTCCTTTATAATCATAATCAACAAAATCCAAAATAATGATGTGATGCACTTCATAACCTAAGTCGTGTAACATAAAACTCAACAAACCCGCAAAACGCTCTGCACCGCCAACACCAAGTGAAGCGGAAACTATGGCAATTTTGTTGTTGTTTTTCATTTCTTACTTATATTGCATCAAATATAGTAAGAAATGAAGATTTTACTCATTGGAGAATACAGCCGATTGCATAATTCCTTAAAAGAAGGGTTGCAAAAGCTTGGAAACGATGTGACCATTTTGGGTTTTAAAGATGGTTTCAAAGATTTTCCGGTTGATTTTCCTTTGGAGAAAAAATGGGATTCGGGCTTGCTGAAAAAAATAAAAATAGCCGTTTTAAGACTTAGCGGTTTTGATATTACTTCCTATTTAACCTATCGCCAATTTCGGAAAAACAGCAATCAATTCAAAGGTTTTGATGTTGTTCAATTGATAAATGAGAATAGCTTTTTTTGTGATTACACACATGAGAAAAAGATTTTGAAATATCTTTTCAAGCAGAACAAAAAGGTGTTTTTGCTTTCGGCAGGTGATGATTATATGTATGTTAATTACAACTTTGAACATCCTGAAAACCCATCGATTGTGCAACCTTATTTAGCCGGAAAAATTGCGGATAAAGCATTTTCTAATGTTTTAAAATTCAGAACCAAATCATTTAAAAAACTACATCAATATATTTATGAAAATATTCAAGGTGTTATTGCAACCGATTTAGATTACCATGTACCGTTGCAAAATCATCCGAAGTATTTAGGTTTGATTCCAAGTCCAATGAATGTTGATAAATTTCCAAAAAAGGAATTAGTAATCAACGAGAGAATTGTCATTTTTCATGGCATCAATCGGGAAAGTTATTTCAAGAAAGGAAATGATTTTTTTGAGAAAGCATTGGAAATCATAAAGAAAAAATACGATGATAAAATTGATGTTTTTGTCACCGAAAATGTTCCTTATAATGATTATATCAGCCGCTATAATCAGGCGCATATTTTGCTTGATCAATTGTATGGACATGATCAGGGAAGCAACGGATTAGAAGCTATGGCAAAAGGCAAAGTGGTTTTTACCAATGCGAGTAATGTCTTTGAAAAGCACTACAATTTGACTGAAAAAGTCGCGATTAATGGTTTGCCCGATGTTGATTATTTGGTTAACGAACTATCATTTTTAATCGAAAATCCAACCGAAATAATAGCAATTGGAAAACGGGCAAGAAGATTTATAGAAAAGGAACACGATTATATAAAAATTGCCCAACAGTATTTGGCTATTTGGAAATGAAAAAGCTACTGAACAATATCGGATTACTATTTTTATTACCGATAATGGCTGCGGTTTTTTATATGCTGACGTTACCCGTTTCTTTTGATGAAGCAGCTACTTTTTTGCTATTCACCAATAAAGGTTTTGCCGAAACTGTTTCGCATTATCCCGCGCCGAATAATCATGTTTTGCACTCTGTAATAACCAATATAACCAAATATTTTCCATGTCTTTCTGACTTAGTAAAACTCCGAATTTCAGCCTTACTGGTTCATATTACAACCTTAATCGCACTCTATAAATTTGTCTCGACACATTTCGGAAAGAAGACAGCATTACTGGTTTTGGTGCTGAGTTCAATGCTTTTTTTAAACATTTATTACAGCTATATGTCGAGAGGTTATTCGCTGGTGAATTTGTTTTTTATCTGCAACCTATTTCTTTCGTTCAATCTTATCAAAGGAGAAAATACAACAAAGAATTGGGTATTATTTAGTCTGTTTTCAATCCTTGGTTTTTACACGATTCCATCCTATTTGTATCCGTTTTTAACTTTAAACGCTTTTATTTTTGTTTTGCAGCCAAAGTATATTTGGAAGCAATTTTTGTTCGGTCTTGTTGTTGTCTTGATTGTTTATTTGTTGTATTTACCAATCATTATAAATGAGGGTCTGGCAGCGATTACAGCTAATCCTTATGTAAAGTCGATTAGTTTTTTACAAACAATAAAATCATTGCCATTATTTTATTTGTACAGCATTCAGGAAATTACCGGAATTCATTGGAGTATATTTATTTTGATGCTTTCGATCTCGATTTATTTGATTCTGAAGTCTAAAAATAAGCTGGATATTGTTTTTGCTGTGACTTTTATTTTAGCACCAATGATACTGTTAAGTTTGCAATGTGTAATACCGTTTGCCAGAGTTTTCAATTATTATAGTTTTGTGATAATCTTGTTGATTTTATTACCATTTAAAGATAAAATAGAAGCATTAAATCTCACCTATTTACTTCCGGTTTTATTAAGCATTCAATTATTACTATTGCTGAATTTTAATTCGAGAATCTATGCTTATGAAAATAAAGATCAAGCAATAAACATTACGGCTGGTAAAATAATTCCAAAGATAATCGGCAATAAAAAATACTTGTCAAATCACTCATTGTTGACCTACAATTTAGAATTTGAATTGATTTCAAAAGGCTATAAAAACTATCGGATAAAAGAAGTTGAATACAACGAAATAAGTGCTGATACCATTTCGAAATTTGATTATGTTATCATCAATAAAGAAGCTGATAAAACTGTCGCGAAAAAGCCTATAATACGAACTGACTACTATTCGGTTTATAAAAATTAGCTGTCTTTTGGTTTGAAGAAGAGCTTTCTGAACATAACCAAAACCAATACAAAACAAATTAGATTGGCGTAAAAATAAGCCTGTAAAACACCCTCGGTTGCGCTTTGTTTTATCAAATAAAAAGAAAGCAAAAAGTACATTAAATTAAAAACTATTTCTACTAAAAAGTAGCGCTTCATCATGGTTTTTACCAAAATCTGAAAGCCAAATGCCAAGGTCATTATTCGGAAAAAATCTCCTAAAAGCTGCCAAATTAAAATATTTTCAACCGGTGAAAATTCGGCAGTAAAAGCTAACTTCAAAATAATTCCTTTGGCAATATAAATCACAACCAACATCGTCAAAAACAAAGGAACAAAAACTTTGAAATAGGATTTTAGTTCGGCTTTAAATTCGCTTTCAGTATGAATTGACGCCAGTTTTGGCATATAATATAAAGACAATCCGGAGCTGAAAAAAATCATATAAAAACTCGACAATCTGTTGACTGCATCCCAAATTCCGGCTTCTTGGATGGAGTATTTTTCTACAATCAAATTTCTAATAAAAAGCAAGGTCAACGGAGCAATTATAGCGGTTAGCAATGCCATTACGGAAAACCGTTTAATAATGTTGAAATACTTTTTACTAATCAATTTTTGAAGATCAAATTTGAAATAATCAGCATGCTTTCGAACAAAAATAAAGGTCACCAAAACCATCAAAACCTCAGCAATGGCAATAGATAAAAGTCCACCGAAAATATTTTCTTTCCAGATTAACAAAGCCGTTAAACCAAAAACCAAAACATTCGATATAATTTGGATAATCATTATTCTTTTAAACTTTTCCAAACCATTATAAATGGCCAACCAAAACGTATTAATCACCATAAACGGCAGCAATAATCCAAAAAAGCGAATTGGACTTGTGTACTTATCAGTAAAAAAAAGAAAGCTTGAAATTGGAGAAGCAAACAACAAAACCAGCAATGCCATCACGCTGGAAATGATTAGAAAAACCCAAAAAAATGTAGAATAAATAACCGAAAGCTCCTTTTTATCTTCTTTGTTTTCGACAAACAATTTGACAATCGAGTTGCTGATACCAAGCGTGGCAACTGATTTTAGCATTAAGGCAAAGTTTCTGAAACTTCCCATCAAGGCCATGCCCGATGTACCAAGAAAAACTGAAATAATTTTAGAAGAGAAAATACCCAAAACAAAACTCACTGCTACCGAAATTGAATTCAGCGACAAAACTTTTAGTAAGGTATTTTGCTTTAAAATTTTCAATTTAGAGATTTCTTATGACTCGCGCCGGATTTCCGGCAGCAATTACATTTTCCGGAATGCTTTTAGTAACAATAGAACCATTTCCAATAACGGAATTTTTACCAATCGTTACCCCTTTTAAAATGGTCACATCATCTCCCAAAAACACATTTTCGGCAATAAAAACAGGTTCCGATTTCAGTTCATTATCATTCCGCTTGTCAATTTCAAGATTATGTCCGTCATTATCAATTATGGCACAATTTACTCCGATTAAAACATTGCTTTGAATGGTTATTTTTGAAAAAGCCACAGCTGAAAAGGCATTGTTAATCGAAACATTATCACCAATGGTAATTTCACTGTCTGAATTTCGAACTTCCAAATAAGCATAATGCGAATAAAAATTCGGAGAAGCAACAACTCCCATTTGGACATTTTTGCCAAAGGATATTTTGCCTTTTCCTTTCAAGAGCAAAGGATGAAACAACTTTGGTTTTCCCGAAACATTGGCACAGTCTGACAGGAGTTTGTACTTCCAATTTCTTAGAATACCAAAAAAGAAAAATTTTATTTTATCACTACTTTTCACAATGCCATTTTTAAATTAAAATCGAGTCTAACAATTCGAAATTAGCTGTCTCAACCTCATAAAAATCCTGGATTAAGGAATGTGCTCCAAAACTTTCCTTCCAAAAATTAATGTTTTTTACTATTTGCAAACCGTTATTTTCATGTGACGGACCAAAGTCGAAATAGTCATGTGATTTGGCAACTTCATTAATTAGAAAATCATATAAAAAATCGATACTTCCCAATTCGTTATTACTTTCACTTCCTGCAATATATTGTGGCTTAACTACTCTTTTTGTAATGAAAAGTGTAGTCCCGCATACCAATTTATCATCCTTATAAACATTAAAATGTCTTATGTTATGCGGAAATTTATTTTTTAATGCTATAATTTCTTCTGCAGAATGAACTGGTTTTGAATTGTATTTATCTCTTAAATTCGGAATTAATAAATCGTTCCAAAACAATTCCATTTTATTATCTTCTCTTATATCTAATTCCAGTTTTTTTCCTCTGTTTATACATTCTCTTCTTGATTTTGAAATCAACCGCTTTTGATTAAGCGTTATAACTGAAACATTGTGCTTCATTACTACATTTCCTTTACAAATGTGTGATAAATAGTTGATTTCATCCGAAGAATAATCACAGTAAATAGTTGGAATTTGTTTTAAAAATAGTTTAGAAACATTATTGTCATTAAGAAATTTTAAAATTGCTCTAAAAACAAAAATAGTATCGTATAATTTAGATTTTGGCTGCAAAACAACTCCACCATAAGTCAAGCCTTGATGCGAAAAAACACTATCTTTTACCCGATTGGCAGGAAGAACCGAAACCAATTCTTCTCCTTCAAAAACAAGCAACGAAAAATCCTGAAATCTATCGGAATGGTATTCCATAAAATCGCGGTGAAACAGAAACGTTGCATTTTTGGCACTACTTATAAAGTCGTTCCAAATAGCATAATCGTCTGAAGTATAAAGTCGAATAGAATAGTTTTTCACAAGTTGCTTTTAAACATCGGAAAATTAAACATTTATTTTAAAAAAGTCGTTCTTATTAAAAATTCAATTTCCAAAAATATTGTTTAATTTTATCTTCTTAACCGTTTTGCTTTGAAATTAAAACGACATTTTTTCCTTTTTATTATTCTTGTTTGTTTCATTCTTAAAACTAATGGACAAAATGTGTCATTGTACAACCAGTTTAATGGTCGTTATGATTTTACTTTCATTGGTAACACGATGAATATTGCTGAAAACAATACAACTCTTGATTTCGTAACAACCACTTCTTCTACAGCAACACTTTCTTTAAATACTAGTGATGTAATTGAAAAAGCCTATTTATACTGGGCCGGCAGTGGCGATGGAGATTTTGAAGTCAATTTAAACTCAGAGGTCATAACTCCGGATAGAACTTTCTCTCTTGTTAGGGAATTTCCCGGTCTGACTTTAACTTATTTTAGTGCTTTTAAAGATGTTACTGCTCTAATTCAAACTACAGGAAACGGCGATTATACGCTATCCAATTTAGATAATTCGGCATTTGATGCGTTACATATTCAACGAAGAACCAATTTTGCCGGTTGGGCAATTGTAATTATTTATAAAAATGATGCGTTACCATTAAATCAAATCAACGTTTACGATGGTTTACAAGGAGTTCCGGATGAATTATCCATTACGTTGAGTAGTTTAAATGTTATAGATGACAATAATTCCAAAGTAGGTTTTATTGCCTGGGAAGGCGATTCGGGTTTGGCAACTGAAGAATTCAGAATGAACGGAACCATATTAAGCAATGCTTCGAATCCGCCAAATAATGTTTTTAACGGGACGAATTCTATAACAGGAAGCAATACTTTGTATAATATGGATTTGGACATCTATGATATTCAAAACAATATTGCCATTGGCGATACAACTGCCGAAATTTCACTTACTTCATTTCAGGATTTTGTAATGATCAATACGGTTGTTACGAAATTAAACAGTCAATTACCCGATGCAACCGTTACAATCGATTCGGTAGAAAAGCAATGTAATTCGAGAACCATTGTGGTAAATTATACGGTATCCAATTTAAATTCAACAAATCCTTTACCGGCAGGAACGCCAATTTCGATATATGTAAATGGCGTTTTTATTGATTATGATGAAACAACACTTCCGATAGGAATTGATGAAAGTATGAGTTTTCAAATATCAATTGTAATTCCAGATACGATTCCGATAGATTTTGAACTAAAAATTAGGGTTGATGATATTGGAAATGGAACCGGAATTGTGACCGAATTAATCGAAAATAACAATACTGATATCACAAACGATTCGCTCTGGATTTCACCAGCTTTCAATCCTTTAGAAAATTTGGTTGCTTGTAATGAAGGCTTTACTCGTGGCACTTTTGACTTTTCGTCTTATGAAGATTTGGTTAAAACAAATCCCGAAGATAGTGTTCGTTTTTATGAAACATTTGAAGATGCAACTGCCGATGTAAACCCAATTTTAAATACAACCAATTACCAGGCAATGCCAACACCAAAAGAAATTTTTGTTCGCGTTTTTAACGATAATTGTTTTAGTGTTACTTCATTTCTATTGACAACCAGAAATTGTCCTCCAACCGTTTACAACTTTGTTTCTGCCAATAACGATACTTATAATGACAACTTTTTTATTGGTGGCTTGCGCGATATTTTTCTGGATTTCAAAATAGAAATCTACAGTCGTTGGGGAAGATTGCTTTGGACAGGAAATCAAAATACCGAAGATTGGAATGGTTATGTCAATGATGGTATTGAAAGTAAAAATGCTCCTGATGGCACTTATTTTTATTTGCTTTTTTTAAATGATATTGATTATCCCGAGCCTTTGAGTGGATTTTTATATTTAAATCATTAAAAAAACGCTGTATATTTGACTAGTCAATTAGCCCTATGAAACAAATTACTTCTGCTCAAAATCCGTTTGTAAAATCGTTGGTGCAGCTTCAGGAAAAAGCGAAAGCCCGAAAACAATCCGGTACTTTTTTGATTGAAGGAATACGCGAAATTGAGTTAGCCATTAAGGGAAAATATGAAATAGAAACCGTTTTATTTCTTCCCGAATTGGTTTCAAATAACCAAATAACCAAATTATCGAATAACCCTATTGAGATTTCAAAAGAAGTCTATCAAAAACTAGCGTATCGCGATACTACTGAAGGAATTCTGGCTGTAGCCAAAACAAAATCATTACAATTATCCGATTTAAAACTTCCTGAAAATCCGTTGATTCTAGTAATGGAAGCCATAGAAAAACCGGGAAATATTGGTGCCGTTTTGCGAACTTGTGATGCTGCGAAAGTCGATGCCGTAATTATCGCCAATCCAAAAACTGATTTATACAATCCGAATATTGTGCGTTCCAGTGTTGGCTGCTTGTTTACCAACCAAATCGCAACAGGTTCAACCGAAGAAGTGATTGATTTTTTGATTCAAAACCATATCAATTTCTATAGTGCGACTTTACAAAATTCAACATCATATCATACGCAAGATTACACTACGCCAACCGCTTTGGTTGTTGGCACAGAAGCTACAGGTCTAACTGAACTTTGGCGAGAAAAAGCGACACAAAACATCATCATTCCGATGCAAGGAGAAATAGACAGTATGAATGTTTCGGTTGCTGCAGCTATTTTGCTTTTTGAAGCTAAACGACAACGCGGATTTTAAGTAATACAATTTAATAATTAACCATCAAACCAAAATCAAATGAAAAAAAATCTATTCATCTCGTTCCAACCAATCAATTTATCTTTAGGTATTTTACTTGTCAGAGTTATCATTGGAGTTCTTATGGCTTTTTACGGGTATCAAAAACTCATAAATTTCGAAACTATGGCAGCTTCCGACTTTTGGGCTAAGGAAGTTAGCTTTCTGGGCATGACCGGAAAAACACCATTGGCACTGACCATTTTTGCTGAATTCTTCTGCAGTTTATTATTAATAGTTGGCTTATTTACCAGGCTGTCCTTAATTCCATTGCTTATCTGCATGGGATATATAATTGCCTTTACTGCCAAATTTGAAGTAATCTATTCAGGCGACAATGGTATTGAAGTCAACAATGCTTTTGTGTATTTCGTAATTTATCTGGGTATTTATCTTACTGGTCCGGGAAATTATAGTTTGGATTATAAAATTGCCAATCGATAACACAATTCAGTTGCACATCTCGTTTGTTATTTCTAATTTTAGGAATTGATTGAACATGCTATGATTGAAATAGATTTAGAAGAAGAAAAAAAAGCTATTGCCCGAGAATACAAGGAATTACTTCGGATAAGTTATCAAACCTTAACCGATTCTGATAAAAAACTCATTCGAAAAGCCTTTGATGTTGCCGTTGAAGCTCATAAAGACCAACGTCGTAAATCGGGTGAAGCTTATATTTTTCACCCTATTGGCGTTGCCAAAATTGTAGCTTCTGAAATTGGTCTTGGTGCCACAAGCATAGCCGCTGCCTTGATGCATGATGTAGTTGAAGATACCGATGTAACTATTGAAGACATCGAAAAAAAATTCAATCCAAAAATTGCGCATTTGGTCGAAGGTCTGACCAAAATTTCCCAGGTTAAAAAAGACATGAACATCTCGATGCAGGCGGAAAATTTCCGTAAAATGCTATTGACTTTAAATGATGATGTTCGTGTGATTTTGATTAAAATCGCTGACCGTTTGCACAATATGCAGACAATGGATTCGATGCCCGACTACAAACAAGTAAAAATCGCATCGGAAACCTTATATATCTATGCTCCACTTGCGCATCGTTTGGGATTGTATAACATCAAAACGAAATTAGAAGACTTAGGTTTAAAATATACCGAGCCCGAAATTTACAAGGATATTGTCAGCAAAATAAAAGAAACCAAAGAAGAACAGGACGAATACATCAAAACGATTTCTGAAGTTTTAAAAAAATCCTTGGATACAGAAGGTGTTGAGTATACCATGAAAGGCCGACCAAAATCTATCTATTCCATTCGAAGAAAAATGGCGGCACAAAACGTAACTTTTGATGAAGTCTATGACAAATTTGCCCTCCGAATTATATACAAATCCAATCTTCACGACGAAAAATTCCTTGCCTGGAAAATTTATTCTATCGTTACTGATCATTATCGCCCAAGTCCAAGTCGTTTGCGCGACTGGATTTCGTCGCCAAAATCTACCGGTTATGAAGCCTTGCACATTACCGTCATGGGACCAAAAGGTCGTTGGGTAGAAATTCAGGTGCGAAGCGAACGCATGGATGAAATTGCAGAAAAAGGATATGCTGCACACTACAAATACAAACAAGGTGCTACTGAAGAAAGCGGTTTAGACACCTGGCTAAATCTTTTAAAAGAAGCTTTGGAAAGTTCAGAAACCAATGCGGTCGATTTTGTAGAAGATTTCAAAATGAATTTGTATGCCAAAGAAATCTTTGTCTTTACACCAAAAGGTGAAATCAAATCATTGCCCAAAGGAGCCACTTCGCTCGACTTCGCTTTCAGCATTCACTCCGAAATCGGAATTAAAACCCGCGGAACACGTGTTAACGGAAAATTAGTGCCTCTCAATCATGAATTAAAAAGTGGTGATCAGGTTGAAATCATAACTTCTGTACATCAAAAACCAACGATAAACTGGCTGGATTATGTAACGACTTCGAGAGCTAAAAATAAAATCAGAAACGTTCTCAACGAAAACACCAAGAAAATTGCCGAAGACGGAAGAGAGTTATTAACCCGAAAACTGAAGCATTTAAAAATTACCATCAACGAAAATGTAGTCAATGAATTGGTGAACTATTTTAAGCTAAAAACCAGTTTAGATTTATTTTATCGCGCCGGAATTGGCTCTATAGAAAACCAACAACTCAAGGATTTTGCTGCTCAAAAAAGCAATACCCTGATGAATTTCTTCAAAAACAAAATCAAGCGTTCTCCGAATGCTAATCCGGAAGAAATTAACAAACCGGTATTGAACAGCAATTACGACATGCTCGTTTTTGGTCCGGAACAAGATAAACTCGATTATAAATTGTCTTCCTGTTGCAATCCAATTCCAGGTGATGATGTGTTCGGTTTTATTACGATCAACGAAGGTATAAAAGTGCACAAAAAAGATTGTCCGAATGCCATCGCATTACAGTCCAATTATGCATACCGAATTATGCTGGCCAAATGGATTGATTCCTCACAGCAAGAATTCAAAGCTGTTTTGAAAATTACGGGAATGGATAGTTTAGGATTAACCAATGAATTAACTAAAGTGATTTCAAATAATATGCATGTGAATATCCAGAGTATTTCCCTCAGCGGTGAAGCCGGAATGTTTTATGGACAAGTAGCCGTTATTGTTCAAAATAATGCGATTCTGAAAAAACTCATCGATAACATCAAAAAAATTGATGGTATTGATAAAGTCACGAGAGTTTATACGAATTAAGTTTGAGTTATAAACTTTAAAACTTTGCCACTTAAAACAAAAAAATTACCTTTGCCACATGACACTAATTGCATCAGATAATACTAAAAATCAAGAGACCGTAAAAAACGTTTTTACACTCTATCTTGAAAACAAAGGTCACCGCAAAACACCTGAACGCTATGCTATTCTTCAGGAAATTTATGATAGTTCAGAGCATTTCGATATCGAGAATTTGTATATTAAAATGAAAAACAAAAACTATCGCGTGTCACGTGCTACCTTGTACAATACCATCGAACTTTTATTAGATTGTGGTTTGGTGCGCAAACATCAGTTTGGACAAAATCAGGCGCATTATGAGAAATCGTATTTCGACAAACAACACGATCATATCATCATGACCGATAGCGGCGAAGTAATTGAGTTTTGTGACCCACGCATCCAAACTATTAAACAAACCATCGAAGAAATATTTGGGATTGAAATCCATAACCACTCGTTGTATTTCTACGCGAATAAGAAAGAATAATTTAATACCCTTTTTGATGAAAAAATTTACGTTTTTACTGCTGATGTTTGTCAATGTTGGCTTTACGCAAATTACTTTTTTCAATTACCTCAACTACACTTCTGAATGGAGACAATACCGTGGTGGTTTGGGAGAAACGGGTTATAATACTTATTATTTAGACGGAGATCAAACTTTTGGGTCTATCACTTATTACAATTTTTACAGAAGTGAACACAAAATAGAAACCAACATTTACTTTGGAGGTACAACCATTACCGATACAGTATATGGACCAGGTTACCTCAGAGAGGATAGCAATGGTAAATTTTGGTTTTATGATCCTGAAACTAATACTGAAACTTTGTGGTTCGATAATCAACCGGTTATAAACGCTAACATTGGTGATACATATAACTTTACTGGAGCTAACTGTGTCATTGAAAATATTGTAAATTATCCTCTAGGTTCACGGACACTGAAAAGAATTTGCGGACAATATACAACTGGATGTACCGGAAGTATGGAAGGTGTCGGTGATATTGGTATGGTATGCAGTGCCGGTTATGAATTTACAAGCTATATGGCTTGTTATACTAAAGACGGAAACACCATATCATTTGGTAATTCCGATTGTAGTTTATATCCTGTCCCAAACAGGTCCAGCTTAAGTATTATCGAAAATACCGAAAATACTTTTGCGGTTTTCCCGAATCCTTCCAATGGAGTTTTTAACATAGTAACAAATTGGGATAACTCAGAAAAGAAATATTCAATTACAAACCTTGTCGGTTTAGTAGTAAAAAAAGGATACTTAAATAATACCATGTCTATTGATTTGTCAGATGTCTCCAGTGGTGTTTACATTCTGAACATCACTAACAATATTGGTATGGTAACCAAAAAAATTATAAAACAATAATACAACAACACAACACACAATGACTGTAGATTTACTACTCGGATTGCAATGGGGCGACGAAGGAAAAGGAAAAATCGTAGACGTTCTTACCTCAAAATATGACATCATCGCTAGATTTCAGGGCGGACCAAATGCCGGACACACTTTAGAATTTGACGGAATCAAACATGTTTTAAGAACCATTCCTTCGGGTATTTTTCATGGTAACAACATCAACCTTATCGGAAACGGTGTCGTGATTGACCCGGTAGTTTTCAAAAGTGAGATTGATGGTTTGGCTAAATTCAATCTTGATTTGAAATCAAAATTGTTTATTTCAAGAAAAGCACATTTGATTTTACCTACGCATCGTTTGCTTGACGCAGCTTCTGAAATTGCCAAAGGCAAAGGCAAAATTGGTTCGACGCTAAAAGGTATTGGGCCGACCTATATGGACAAAACCGGTAGAAACGGAATCCGTGTAGGCGATATTGAATTAGCTGATTTTGAAGAACGTTACAGAGCATTAGCCGACAAACACGAATCGATGATTGCTTTTTATGGTGTGGAACTTCAATACAATTTAGCTGAACTGGAAAAAGAATTTTTTGAAGCAATTGAAGACTTAAAGAAATTGGATTTCATTGACAGCGAAGAATATTTGGCACAAGCCCAAAAAGCAGGAAAATCAATCCTATGTGAAGGCGCACAAGGCTCGTTACTGGATGTTGACTTTGGAACCTATCCGTTTGTAACTTCATCTAATACAACTGCAGCTGGTGCTTGTACCGGTTTAGGAATCGCACCAAATAAAATCAAAGAAGTTTTCGGAATTTTTAAGGCCTATACGACTCGTGTTGGTTCGGGACCATTTCCTACTGAAGATTTTGACGAGGCAGGCGATGTTATGGCAAAAGTAGGTAACGAGTTTGGTTCAGTTACCGGAAGAAAAAGACGCTGTGGCTGGTTAGATTTGGTAGCGTTGAAATATGCTGTACAAATAAACGGCGTAACCCAACTGATGATGATGAAAGGCGATGTGCTTTCGGGCTTTGAAACTTTGAAAGTGTGTACAGGTTACACTTATAAAGGCGAAGTAATTCATCATTTACCCTACAATATCGAAGAAGAAAACATCAAGCCAATTTACACCGAATTTAAAGGCTGGAAACAGGATTTAACAGGTTTGACCTCTTTTGAAAGTTTACCAAAAGAACTAAAAGACTACATCGAGTTTATAGAACGTGAGCTAGAAGTACCGATAAAAATTGTCTCTGTTGGACCTGATAGAAAGCAAACGATAACAAGATAAAAATGAAACCCTTTCAGTGATGAGAGGGTTTTTTATTTAAATTAACTGGCGATTTTTTCATAATTTAGTAATAGCATAAACTAAAATCAATACCGATGAATGATTATGAAAAAAAAACATCGCTTACCCTTAGTGTAGTAGAAAATTTCAATACGGCCTTTAACAATCATGATGTTGAGGCGGTTATGAATTTAATGACCGAAGATTGTGTATTTGAAAATACGGCACCAATGCCCGATGGCACCCGTTTGGAAGGTGCTGCAGCGGTGCGCGAATTCTGGGAAAAGTTTTTTACAAACAGTCCGGATGCTCATTTTGAAGCCGAAGAAATTTTTGCAGCAGGAAACCGCTGTATCGTCCGATGGATTTACCGCAAAATGAAAGACGGACAACCCTGGCATTTACGAGGTGTGGATGTTTTTAAGATAGTTGACGGCAAAGTGGCAGAAAAACTGGCGTATGTAAAAGGATGATAAAAGAAGGAATCAAGTTTTAATAACCCCAAAAATGAAAAGTATATTTATTGACAAAAATAATGAGCCTACATTGGACGATTTAAAAAAAGGTTTAGGCAATACATTTGATATTTGGACAAACTTTGAAGCATTTGCTATAAAAAACTATCCTAATGCAAAAGCAGAATGGAATTTTTCAGGAGAAAAATTTGGATGGAGCTATAGAGTAAAAGATGCTAAAAGGGTTTTAATTTATTTACTTCCGAGAGATAATTTCTTTAAAACTGCATTTGTTTTTGGACAGAAAGCAACCGAACAGATTTTTGAAAGTGATATTTCTGAAGTTATAAAACAAGAACTTAAAGCAGCTAAGGTTTATGCTGAAGGAAGAGGAATTAGGATTGAGGTTAGAGATAAATCAAATCTTGAGGATATCCAAAAGATGATCAAAATTAAAATTATGAATTAGGTTTAAGCAAAACTAAATAACTAGCCATAAAAAGAAAATAAATCACAAAAGAAAACCCTTTCATCACTGAAAGGGTTTTCCTTTTTAAAGCTTAAATATAAAACTCTCGCTCGGCTTCACACTCAACCGTATAGTTCCTTTACCATCCGTTACTTTTAGTTGTGCTGTACTTCCGTAGAGTTGGTCTTTTACGTCGTATAATCCGTCTTTGATGCTCCAGGTTTTGATAACTTCTTCTGGAACTATTAACTCAAAATCGCTGGTAGTTACCCAAGAGAAATTGACTACAACAATCAATTTTTCTTTGGCTGTCCAACGCACATAGGAATACATTCCCGGACCATAGCGTTTGGTTTCATTACGGTTAATCGTTTGTATTTCTTTGAACTTGCCTGTCAGGGCATCGCTATATAAAGTGAAGTTTAGTAAACGTTTATAGAAATCGCGTAAGTCAGCTTCGCTTTTTGATAATTGTCCGCCATCAAATTTACCATCGTTCATCCATCGCTGGTGATGCGGAACGCCAACATAATCAAAGATAGAGGTACGCGAATGGGTTCCGAAACCACCATTTTCTTTTCCGTCCTCGCCTACTTCTTGTCCAAAATAAATCATCGTTGGAGAAGAGCTAATCGTTGCCGAAACAACCATCAATGGTTTCCCTTTTTCGGGAGTTCCTGCAAATTCGGGACTTGCCAAACGCTGCTCATCGTGATTATCCAAAAAGTGTAGCATATGATGCTCAATATCGGCCATGCCTTCCTGAATTTCGCTAAGTGGTTCAGGTAAAGCTTCTCCTTTAATGATTGCTTTTAAATGATCATAAGTTTCTACTTTGTCATACAGATAATCCATTTTTCCTAGGTTAATATAGTTTCTGTATTCTTTCGGATTATAAACCTCAGCCAATAAAAATGCTTTCGGATTCTTCATCTTGATAGCCGAATTCATATAACTCCAAAACTCATAAGGCACCATTTCGGCCATATCATAACGAAAACCATCCACGCCTTTTGCTGTCCAATACAAAGCAATATCACGAAATTTTTTCCATGAACTTGGCACATCTTTATCTTTCCAAAACTCATAATGCGCTTTGCAGTCTTTTTTGTCAAATCCTTCAGGCAACTCAGGAAAATCTTTCGAACCATCAGGTTTGATGCCATAATTTACTTTTACGGTTTCATACCAATCGTTGATATCCGGCTTGGCTTCGCGCGAACCGTTGCCTGTCCATTTTGCAGGAAACTCGGAAAACTTACCATCAATTAAAGGATTTTGTTCACCATTTAAAGGTTTGTATGTTGGCGAAGTTGGTACTTCAAAGGCTTTTCCCGGTATGTAATAGAAGTTATTATTGCGGGCATATTCCACGGAAGTGTCATCATCGGCACCAAAATCGCGAACGCCTTTCGGGTTGCTTAAGCTATGATAATTTCGGGCAATGTGATTTGGCACTATATCAATAATAACTTTTAATCCATTCTTATGTGTTCGTGCAATTAATGCTTCAAATTCTTCTAATCGTTTGGCTGGGTCAACTGCTAAATCAGGATTTACATTATAATAATCTTTAACAGCATAAGGAGAACCGGCACGACCTTTTACTACATCAGGATCATCATTGGATATGCCGTATTTTGTATAATCTCTGATAACATCATGATGCGGAACACCTGTGTACCAAATATAAGTCACACCCAGTTTCTTTATTTCCTGCAAGGCTTTATCTGTAAAATCATTGAATTTCCCAACACCATTTTCTTCAATCGTTCCCCAAGGTTTGTTGGTGGTATTTTTGTTTCCGAACAAGCGGGTAAAAACTTGATAGACTACATCTTTTTTTGGTGTGGTAATTACTTTGAATTTGGCAGGCATAGTGGTCTTTTTTTGAGCAATCGTCGTGTTAGCAATAACACAACTCATAATAACAGCAAATGTTAAACTTGTTTTCATACTTACTTCCGACTTAAAATAGGTTCAATAAGTCGTAACAACAAATATAGAAATATAAGTAACATAAATAATTCTTAATAACCATTTTCATTGTTTCTAATTTCCTAAATTTGGACCAAATATATTTTCATTGAAAAAGTTACTTTATTATATCGGATTATTGCTCTTTACAT
Organism: Flavobacterium anseongense; assembly: GCF_021608185.1. Classification (GTDB taxonomy): domain Bacteria; phylum Bacteroidota; class Bacteroidia; order Flavobacteriales; family Flavobacteriaceae; genus Flavobacterium; species Flavobacterium anseongense. The sequence goes on from NZ_JAKIHN010000010.1 coordinate 87,903, forward strand.
TAACCAATGTGAATGCGCAAAAATCATCCAAAATAAACGTAGAATATTCCGATTTTGCGGATATCAATCAAACCGAAATACCAGACGCCTTATTACTTACTGGCCATGTTCGAGTGAGCCACGAAGGTGTAGTTTTTACTTGTAACAAAGCTTATTTTTTCCAAAAAGAAAACTATATCAAAGCTTTTGGCGAAGTCCAAATGGTGCAAGGCGACACGCTTTTTCTGAACAGCAAATATGCAGAATATAATGGCGAAGTGAAACAAGCTTACGCCACAGGAAATGTAATTATGCGTTCACCCGAATCGACTTTGGTTACTGACACTATAAATTTTGACAGAAACACACAAGAAGCTTTTTACAATACTTACGGAACGATTACGAGCAAAGAGAATAAACTGAGAAGTAAATCCGGAAGGTATTTTGCTAATGAAAAGAAGTTTAAATTTCTAACAGCAGTTACCATTACTAATCCAAAATATACCATCAAGTCGAATCATTTAGATTATTATACCAACTCGGGGCACTCCTACTTATTTGGGCCTTCGACCATAACGAGTAAGGAGAATTTCATCTATACCGAAAAAGGTTTTTACGATACCAAAAAGAATCTGGCACATTTTCTTCGAAAGTCCTACATCAAATACAAAGACCGGAGAATTGAAGGCGACAGTTTGTACTATGACCGAAACCGGGAATATGCCTCAGCAACCAATAATGTAAAGATTACCGATTCAATCAATAAAGGAATTATCAAAGGGCATTATGCCGAAATTTATCGGAATCTGAAAACGGAAAAAGACTCGATGATGATTACCAAAAGAGCCGTTGCTATATCATTGGTAGAAAACGATTCTATGTACATTCACGGAAAGAAAATGTTGATTACCGGAAAAACAGGTGAACGCATTATCCGCGCTTTTAACAATGTTCGTTTCTATAAAACAGATATGAGTGGTAAGTGCGATTCTATACATTCCGATCAAAAAATAGCGCTGACAAAACTTATAGGCAGACCAATACTTTGGAATTATGACAACCAAATGACTGGCGACATTATGCATCTCATTGGAAATAACAAGACTGAAAAACTCGATTCGCTCAAAGTACTGAACAATGCTTTTATCATATCAAAAGACACCACTGGAACAGGCTATAATCAAGTGAAAGGAATAAATCTTTACGGCAAATTTAAAGACAATAAACTAAGCGAAGTTGATATTATAAAAAATACAGAAGTCATTTATTATATGCGAAATGACAAACACGAACTCATCGGAATTAACAAAAGTGTCGGCAGTAAAATTAATTTGATTTTGGATAAAAATACGATTGAAACCATAACAGTCTATAACAATCCGGATGGCGATATTTATCCCGAAAAGGATTTACCCGAAAACGCGAGGAAACTACGTGGCTTTGTGTGGCGTGGCGATGAACGGATAAAATCGAAAGACGATATTTTTCCACCTGAAGAAAATGAACTCGATGCCAAAATTCAAGCCGATAGAAAAGCTGAAATGGCTAAAGATAATCTACCGTTAGAACCAAGCAAAGAAACTTTGGACTACGACAAGAATAATCCGAAGCCAAAGTCCGAACAAAAAGAATCTAAACCAACGGTGAAATAGTCACAGTATTCAGTCACAGTAAGCAGATTTTAAATATCTTTTGATATGCTAATGACCGACAACCGAAAACTGACAACCGACAACCCAATAATGAAAGAGAATTTCCTAAAATACCAAGCACAAACGTCTCCTTATCCTTTGGGTATGGAAGTTTCGCATGCGGTTGGTTCTTATGTTTACGATACGAATAACAAAAAATATTTGGATTTTGTAGCCGGAGTTTCGGCGACAAGTTTGGGTCATCAAAACCCAAGAGTCAATCAGGCTATCAAAGATCAGTTGGATAAATATTCGCATGTGATGGTGTATGGCGAATATGCCCAACATCCTGCTGTAGCGTATTGTAAATTATTGACAGAAAATTTACCTCCAAGTTTAAACAAAGTTTATTTAGTCAATTCAGGAACCGAAGCTTGTGAAGGTGCGCTAAAACTCGTTCGCAGAGTTACCGGAAGAAGCCAATTGATATCGTGTCACAATGCATATCATGGCAATACTATGGGCTCAATGAGCGTAATGGGTTTTGAAGAACGCAAACAAATCTTTCGCCCATTAATTCCTGATGTCGATTTTATCACATTCAATAACGAAGAAGACATCCAAAAAATAACGACCAAAACTGCCGGAATCATACTAGAAAGCATTCAAGGCGGTGCCGGTTTTATAGAACCCAAAAATGATTTCTTAGCCAAAGTTAAAAAACGTTGTGAAGAAGTCGGTGCCTTACTGATTCTCGACGAAATCCAACCCGGATTTGGACGTACCGGAAAACTGTTTGGTTTTGAAAACTACAATGTCGTTCCCGACGTAATTATAATAGGAAAAGGAATGGCTGGCGGAATGCCTGTTGGTGGTTTTGTTGCTAATGAAAAGCACATGGATTTACTAAGCCATGATCCAAAACTTGGACACATTACTACTTTTGGCGGTCATCCTGTCATTGCGGCAGCCTGTTTGGCCACTTTGGAAGAAATTTTGGAAAAAGACTACACCAAACAATCATTAGCTAAAGAAAAGCTGTTTCGGACCCTTTTGGTACATCCTTTGATAGAAGAAATTCGAGGAAGAGGATTAATGTTAGCGGCGATGACAAAAGATGTAGAGATTACCAATAAAGTAATTTTCAAATGCCAGGAAAAAGGCTTGATTTTATTTTGGCTGCTTTTTGAAGGTTGCGCTATCCGAATTACTCCTCCATTAACAATATCTGAAGACGAAATCAGAGAAGGTTGTGCCATCATTATTGAGGCTATGAATGAGATTTTCAACGAGTTAAAAAATTGTTAATTAAATTGTTTACAACAATAATCTCAACTCACTAAAAAAGCAACGTGTTTCCCTAATTTTATTAAGGATAATTTTAACACCTACTGTTATGCACCTAGATCACGACGAAGAAGATTACAACTTATCCTTATCGAAATTTGAATCGATGTTGAAAACCAACAAAGTTTTATTTTTCGACTCAGAGGAATTCGAGGAAATCATTCTGCATTACCTCGATATAGGAAAAGCTACTTTAGCTAAGAAAGCCTTAAAATTAGGACTTGAACAACACCCAAAATCTACTGGATTAAAATTGGTTCAAGTAGAAATGTTGGTGTATGATGACAAACTCGATCAAGCTGAAAAATTACTCAATGAATTGTATGCCATCGAGCCAACTAACGAAGAAATTTTTATACAAAAAGCTAATATTTATTCCAAAAGAGACAACCACGAAAAAGCCGTGGAGCTTTTGCAAACTGCTCTAAAGTATACCGAAGATTTTGCCGATGTCTATAACTTAATTGGCATGGAATATCTTTTTATGGATAATCTGGAATTGGCAAAAGAGAACTTTATCAAATGTTTGGAAGAAGATTTTGAAGATCAATCCGCCTTATATAATGTGGTGTATTGCTTCGAATTTTTAGACCAAAATCTTGAAGCCATTGAATACCTTAAAACATATATTGATAGAAACCCATACAGCGAAATCGCCTGGCATCAGTCAGGAAGATTGTATTATGGTGTAAAAGATTATGAAAATGCGGTACGTTCTTTTGAGTTTGCTACTTATATAGACGAAGAATTCGTTGGTGCTTTCATGGAAAAAGGAAAAGCTTTAGAGCGATTGAAACGCTATGAAGACGCCATTGAAAGTTATAACAAAACTATCGAGTTAGATGACCCAACATCTTATGCTTTGTTGCGTATTGGTAAATGTTATGAAAAACTTGGCAATAAAGTCCAAGCATTAAAATTTTTCAATAAAACCGTACACGAAGATCCGTTGTTAGATAAAGGATGGATTGCCATTACTGATTTTTATGTTCGTCAAAAAAATTACCAAAAGGCCTTGTATTTTGTCAATAAAGCACTAGCTATTGATGACCAAAATCGTTTATACTGGAAACGTTTTGGTACAATTAACAAAGCAATGGACCAATTTGAAGAAGCTGAATTTGGTTATCGCAAAGCCGTAGAATTTGGAGATTATCAATTAGACACTTGGTTGTTTTGGGTTGATATTATGCAAATAATGGGCGAAAATAACAATGCTATTTTAACTTTAATTCAAGCAGCTGAATACTTTCCGGATGATTACGAAATAGAATATCGTATGGCAGGTTTTCATATGCTTTTGAACGAAGAAGAGAAAGGAAACTATCATTTGAGTAATGGTTTGCGTCTTAATTTTAAACACAACACCATTCTGAAAGATTTATTTCCAACCGTTTGGGACAGAGAATCAGTTCAGGAATATATCGCAAAACACACAAAACCGGAATAAATGTCGCGAAGACAATTTGGCTTGCTCGGCAAGAACATTTCTTATTCGTTTTCGAAGAAATACTTCACTGATAAATTTGCTCTAGGAAATTTAGCCGATTGTACTTATGAGAATTTTGACATTCAAAGCATTGAAGAATTTCCGGCAATAATCGCCAATATCCCAGACTTAAAAGGGTTAAACGTTACCATTCCGTATAAAGAAAGTGTAATTCCGTTTCTTTACAAGCTTTCTAAAAACGCTGCACAAATTGGTGCTGTAAATGTTATTAGAGTAACAAAGAAGGGAAACTTAAAAGGATACAATTCCGATTATTATGGTTTTATGAAATCTTTGGAACCATTACTAGAACCGCATCATAAAAAAGCATTAATTCTGGGAACCGGTGGCGCGGCCAAAGGAGTTTCTTTTGCCTTAGACAAACTCGGAATTCTATACACTTTTGTAACTCGAGAAGAAAAAGAAGGCATGATTGATTATAACCGAATCAACGCCACAACTTTTGACAATTATCACATTATTATTAATTGTACACCTGTTGGCACAAGTCCAAATATCAAAGAATTTCCTCCAATTCCTTATAATTTCTTTACCCAAAAACATATTGCTTTCGATTTGATATACAATCCGGAAGAAACACAGTTTTTAAAAAAAGCCAAAAAGAAAGGCGCAATTACCAAAAACGGTTATGAAATGTTAGTGCTTCAGGCGGAAAAAGCCTGGAAGATTTGGAATAAATAAATTGTTTTATGAATATCAAACTTTTAGCTATTGGCAAAACCGATAACAAAGCCTTGCAATCACTAATTGATGATTACACGAAGCGTTTGTCTTTTTATATCAAGTTTGATTTGGAAATTATTCCGGATATTAAAAATGTCAAAAATCTTTCAGAAAGTCAGCAAAAAGAAAAAGAAGGGGAACTGATTTTATCCAAACTCACACCAACGGACCAATTGATTTTATTGGATGAAAACGGAACGACATTTTCAAGCGTCAAGTTTTCGGATTATCTGCAGAAGAAAATGAATTCCGGCGTAAAGACTTTGGTGTTTGTTATTGGCGGACCTTATGGTTTTAGCGATGAAGTCTATCAAAAAGCACAGGGTAAAATTTCGCTTTCACTGATGACATTTTCGCATCAAATGGTGCGTTTATTTTTTATAGAACAATTGTATCGTGGATTTACAATTCTGAGAAATGAACCGTATCATCATCAGTAATAGTTAACAGTCGCAGTTTTCAGTTAATAGATGTATTCTCTTTTCTTATTTATCGAAACGCCTTTCTGCTTAATCTCGAGCTTTTTGATAAAGAATTTATATTCAATATACTTCCCAAAAGACATGCCTTTATCAAAAGAAAAATAAATTCTGGAATGCATTGGCAACTTATCTACAAACTCCTGCAATTGATTTTTGGAGAAAACCAATTCATTATAATGCACCAAATCATTTCGGTCTAAATGAAAATATACTATGTTAAAATCTGGCTTTTCCAGTTTGTAATGAATTTTGGTAAAAGGTAAAAAAGCCATCGTTTTCTTGACCGTATCTGTATAAGCAAAATAGTTTTCAGATGTTTCGCTTTTGTGCATGCTTGATGCTTTTTTGCTTTGCAACTTTTTAATTTCTAAAATTACTTTTCGCAACGGCAAACGCTTATCAATATTAAAAAGCCAATTGGTAGAGCTAATTGAATTATTTCTATTCACATCAACTAAAGTGTCTTTTTCTTCGGTCTTGAAAAAGAAATAAATCGGAGAATGATCTTTCACATCAGCCACAACTGTCTCATTGGCTTGAGACAATAGTACTTCTTTGTCATGGCAGGAAATTAGCACCGAAAATAACAAAGCAGCTACAATTTTTTTCATTTTTTTGGAATTTGGGATTTAATTTTTGGAATTTAAGCTTTCAAATAGTTTAACGCATTCCATAGCTTCTTTTACATCATGCACTCTGATAATATTAGCACCTTTTTGCAACGCAATCGTATTCAAAACTGTTGTCCCGTTTAGTGCGGCATCTGCTGAAGTCTCGAGCGTTTTGTATATCATTGATTTTCTGGAAACACCAACCAATATTGGCAATTCAAGCATTTGAAACAACTCTAAATTATTCATAACTTCAAAATTCTGTTCTTTGTTTTTAGCAAAGCCAAAACCGGGATCAATCAGCAAATCGCTGATTCCCAAACTCCGTGCCAGTGACACTTTTTCAGAAAAGTAAAGCAGCATTTCTTTAGTAATATTTTCATAGTTCGCCATACTTTGCATCGTTTGCGGATTGCCTTTCATGTGCATCATAACATACGGAACCTGAAGTTTTGCAACGGTTTCCATCATTACTGCATCCAAACTTCCTGCCGAAATATCATTGATAATGCAAGCACCATTTTCAATTCCGGCTTTCGCGACTTTGGCACGAAAAGTATCAACAGAAATCAAGGTTTCCGGAAAGTGTTTCAGCACTAATTGTATAACCGGAATTAATCGTTCAATCTCTTCTTCTTCCGAAACAAATTCAGCACTTGGCTTGCTGGAATAGGCTCCAATATCGATAAAAGTTGCGCCTTCAATAAGCATTTTTTCAACTTGAAAAAGCACACTCTTTACATCGGAATGTTTGCCTCCATCGTAGAACGAATTTGGAGTAACATTCAATATTCCCATCACTTTAGGAGATGATAAATCGATTAGTTTTCCGAGACAATTAATGGTCATTGATAATCTTAATAGAGTTATAAGATTTAGCACTTTGTACTTCAATCTTTATTCTTTACTTTTGGACAAATTTGATACAAATATACACTGAAATGAGTAAAACTTCTCAAGAATATGATAAGGTTATCGCAATTTGCCGACAACTTTACGCCAATAAAATGACAGATTATGGAAGTGCCTGGAGAATCTTGAGATTGCCATCATTAACCGATCAAATATTCATCAAAGCCCAACGTATTAGAAGTTTGCAACAAAATGAAGTTCGTAAAGTTGACGAAGACGAAACGGGTGAATTCATAGGGATTATCAATTATTCCATAATGGCTTTAATTCAATTGGATTTGGGCGTTGTGGACCAACCTGATTTAGATGCGGCCAGAGCTATACAGCTTTATGATGAAAAAATAGCAGCAACCAAAAAACTAATGGAAGACAAAAACCATGATTATGGTGAAGCCTGGCGTGAGATGCGTGTGAGTTCGTTGACCGATTTGATTCTGCAAAAGTTACTTCGCGTAAAGCAAATTGAAGACAATAAAGGAAAAACTTTAGTTTCTGAAGGTATCGATGCCAATTATCAGGACATGATAAACTACTCTGTTTTTGCTTTGATTTTAATGAAATTTGGACAATAACCCTTCGAATGCGCTCAGGGTGACAAAAAATATACTATGACAACATCAGCTAAAAATTACATCGCATGGTCATTAAGAATTATCGTAGCAGTTTTGTTTATACTTTCTGCATTAGCAAAACTGTCTAAAGGACATTTATTAGACTCACCCTATTTTGCGATTTCAACTTTTGAAGTTAAGCAATTGTATCCTATGGGATTTTCGGAAGGTTTTGCGCCATTCTTTTCCCGAACACTTATCGGAATTGAATTGGCGTTAGGATTTTTGCTTTTACAAAACAATTGGTTACGCAAATTCATTGTGCCGGTTACAACCCTTTTGTTACTGGTGTTCATCGGACATTTAAGTTATGTGACTTTCTTAAGTGGTGGAAATAGTGGAAACTGTGGTTGCTTTGGAGAACTTTTACCAATGACTCCAATAGAAGCCATCATTAAAAATATAGTCGCAGTTGGACTTTTGGGTTACCTATTCATATTGTTACCTAAAGGAGCTAAAGACGGAAACTTTTGGGTTTTGACCACAGTGCTGTTTGCTACAATTTTGGGTATTTTTATGTTGGCTCCAATACAACCGCCGGCAGGTAATTTTGAAGTTTCGGCACCGGAAGAAGTAATTAATGACACCATTCAGGAAGCACTTATTGATACCACTGCAGCTATAGTTCCTAAAGATACGATTAAGAAAGTTGAAGCCATAAAAGAGGTTGCAAAACAAGAAATCAATGAACCTGAAAAACACAAATCAGGTTATGCATCCTATTTTTCTAAAATTGATACCGGAAGAAAAACACTTTGCTTTTTTGTGCCTGGTTGTGATCATTGTCGTGTAGCGGCAAAAGAATTAACAGAATTGAAACAAAAAGATAAAAATTTTCCGGAAATTTCGATTATCTTTATGAATGAGGAAGCCGATTTGATTCCGGACTTTTTTAAATTCGCCGGAGCTGAATATCCTTATAAAATAATTGAAGTTATTCCTTTTTGGAAAGTATTGGGATCAGGGAAAGATACTCCGGGCGTAAAGTATTTATGGAATGGAAATGAATATAAATACTATTGGGGAATCACTGATAATAAATTTGATCCTGTTGATTATCAAAAATTAATTAACAAACCTTTCTCCGAACTAAAGAAATAATTAGTTTTTAGGTATCTTTTTACTATTTTTAAATCTTAAAATTAAGAGTAATGATTAAATATATAATGTCTAGAAGATTACATCAGCGTGCGCTCATAGGTATTGGCGCTTGTGTTGTAGTTTTTTTAATAGGTTATTACGTTTTGGAGCATATCTCTACAATGGAAGATCCACCATTAGGAAACACTATATACATACTACTCGGAAGCGCTCTTGTGTTTTCTTCAGGCTTAGGCATCATTTTAATTATAAAGTATCTTTATGATTATAAAAAGAAAAAAGAAAGACGAGAACGTAAAAGAAAAAAACATAAATTATTTTTTCTGAAAGACCAGAAGGATAAAAAATCTGAATAATTCATTTAGCTCCAAATTCAATAAAAAATATGAAAAAAACTGTTCTGCTTTTAGTAATAATAGTCGTCGCTTTTGCATTTTCTACTGCTCAGAGTGATAAATTTTCGAAAAAAGCATTATCAAAAAAATTAATTACTACCGAAAATAAAGAAATTTCATTTAAGGAAATTCTAAAAAAACACTACGGAAAAGTTACCGTGATTGAAGTTTGGGCTTCTTGGTGTGGCGATTGTGTAAAAGCAATGCCAAAAGTAAAAGAAATGCAGACCAACAATCCGAATGTTGACTATGTATTCATTTCAATGGATAAAGCCTTTGATAAATGGCAAGCGGGAATTGAAAAACATGAACTAAAAGGCGACCATTATTGGGCAACGGATGGTATGAAAGGTGAATTTGGAAAATCGATAGATTTAGATTGGATTCCGAGATACATAATTATTGATAAAAAAGGTAAAATTGTAATTTATCGTGCCATTGAAACCGATTTTGATAAAATTAACGAGCAATTAAAAAAACTAGAATAATGAGACAAAAAATTGTTGCAGGCAATTGGAAAATGCACAAAAATGCAGAAGAAACAGAAGATTTATTAAATGAATTAATTGATAAATTACCATATGATGTAGAAGCACAAGTCATTGTAGCACCAACATTTATAAACCTTGCCTCAGCTGTAGATCATTTAGAGTTTACCAATATCGCCGTAGCTGCACAAAATATGAGTCAGTTTGAAAGTGGTGCCTACACAGGTGAAATTTCGGCAGATATGCTTAAAAGTGTCGGAGTAAATATTGTTATCATTGGCCATTCTGAAAGACGTGCCTATTTTCATGAAACCGATTTTATTTTAGCAGATAAAGTAACTACTGCATTATCTCACAATATGACTGTAATTTTTTGCTTTGGCGAAGAATTGAAAGACAGACAAAACAACCAACATTTCAATGTAGTCGAAAACCAACTTCGTGATGGTCTGTTTCATATTAAAGACAAAGATTGGGAACAAATAGTTTTGGCATACGAACCTGTTTGGGCCATCGGAACCGGTGAAACTGCTTCACCGGAACAGGCTCAGGAAATGCATCGATTCATTAGAGAAACAGTAAGACAGCGTTATGGAAGTAATGTTGCCGAAGATGTTTCTATACTTTACGGAGGCAGCGTTAAACCTGAAAATGCTAAAGAAATTTTCTCAAAACCTGATGTCGATGGCGGACTAATTGGTGGTGCTGCTTTAAAAGCAACCGACTTTGCCGCAATCGTTAGTTCGATATAAGAAAAATAATATTTAATTTACAAACCTTTCATTAATTTGAAAGGTTTTTTTTATATTTTAAATTTTAATTTGCATTTTATCGATTTTATTTGCTTTTAATCGAATTATTCTACTATTTTTACTTCGCCCTAAAGTCAAAAACAAATGAAAACAAAATTTATCCTACTATTTTTGTTCATATTCGGTTGGAATATGAATGCCCAAGTCGATATTCAAAAGCGGTTTCAATCCGATACGAGGAAATATTATATTTGGAATAAAGAGTTTGAAAAATACGAACTCAAGGAAACCGAATACGAAAACACCATTATCGATATTCGTGAAATAGGCTCAAAAACTAATGGTTATATCGTAATCAGCATGTATGATAATGGGCAAGTCCGATTGCATCACGGTTCTATTTTTGAGTTTACCCAAACCAGTGAAGAGGAAGGAACATGGTTGATACGCTCCAAATTTATGAGAGCAAAATTGATCTACAATCCAAAAGAAAATACCATTACCTATCTTTATGATGCTGAAGGAAAGCGCTACAGCAAATTGATGATTTTTAGTGTAACTCCTGATGAAATCCCAAATGCAAGCCTAAAAACTGTTGCCAAAACCGATGATTAATTTTTTGATGAAATGACTTCGCAGTAAGGGTATCGATTGTTACCTTTGCAAAAAAAAGAATGTCAAACATCTATTTAGCATATCATTTTTCGGTTGAACCAAAAGAATTGGGTTCCGAAATTTTAATCGCAGAACTTGGCGAAAAACCTTTTGAAAGTTTTATAGAAACCGAAAACGGATTTAGCGCCTTTATTCAAAAAGACCTTTGGACTAAAAATGTATTAGATGATATTTATTTGTTACATTCTCCTGAATTCGTTATTTCCCACACAATCGAAGAAATTGAGCAAGTCAATTGGAATGAGGAATGGGAAAAAAACTTCGAGCCAATTGATGTAGACGGAAAATGTCATGTTCGCGCACCTTTTCACCCAAAAACTAACGCCGAATTTGATATTGTTATAGAACCTAAAATGAGTTTTGGAACGGGTCATCATGAAACCACTCATATGATGATTCAGCATCTTTTAGAAACAGATGTAACCAACATGAAAACCTTAGACATGGGTTGCGGAACAGCTATTTTAGCTATTCTTGCCGAAATGAAAGGCGCCAAACCTATTGATGCCATAGACATTGACAATTGGTGTTATTTGAATTCAATTGAAAATGCAGAGCGCAATAAATGCCATGAAATCTCCGTTTATGAAGGTGATGCTTCTTTACTGAGAAACAAAACATACGATTTGATAATTGCCAATATTAATCGCAATATTTTGCTAAACGATATGCAGCAATACGTTGATTGTTTAAACAAAAACGGTATTCTTTTGTTAAGCGGATTTTATACCGAAGATATTCCGGCTATTGATGCTTCTTGTACTGAGAAAGGTTTGACATATGTCAAAAAGTTTGAAAGGAATAATTGGACGTCGCTTAAATATGTAAATTAGCAGCTAAAAATTTTACACTTGTAAAACGAAATGAAAATGAGTACGATAGAAAAAATACAGGAAGACGTTTTAGTTGATGAACAAGTCGGAACCAACAATGAAATTGTATTGTATAACGATGATGTCAACACTTTTGATCATGTGATTGACACACTGATTCGTGTTTGTAACCATACTTCTGAACAAGCCGAACAATGCGCAATTTTAGTTCACTATAAAGGAAAATGTACCGTGAAAACAGGTTCGTTTGATGAATTAAAACCACAATGTACCCAACTTTTGGAAGCTGGTTTGAGCGCGGAGATTATTTAAACTTCCAATCAAACTCGTCGTTATCGTTGATAATGGCGCCAATTTCAATTCGAATAATATCATCGTATTCTGATTGCAGAATCAGCCAATTACTTTCATTGAAATGATTTTCGGTTGTATCAAAATCTTCTTTTGTCCAGGAATTGAATGGCAATTCGTTTTTAACAACTTCTATATTTCTACCTATGATTTTTTTATCTAAAATCGTTGCCTCGTGATGAGAACAAATGATGTAACCCAAACGAAAATCTTCATCTTCATAAAAAGTTAAACTCAGTTTTTCATTATTATACAAACAAATAACGTTGCCATCTTCATCGTGATATTGCTTATTTGGTTTGCCGTAAAGTAGCTCAACATCTTTCTGTTTCATTCCAAAAAGCAATTTATCTACACCGTTTTTTAAATTTATTGTCATAGTCCCGTTTTAATAATAAAAATCGTAAATGTTAAAGAATTAGAAAAAATTCATAAATTAGTACTTACGTTGCTTTTGCAAAGTTAAATTATATTAAATAATTTATTTATGAAATCTATTCAAATACTAACATTAACTATTGTGTTGAGTGTGATTGTGTTCATTATTTCACTTACTCAATTTGTAGTTACCATTGATTACGATATCATTGAATCAGTAAGTTCCTGGCAATATTTAACCATTGGAAGTGTCGCTGTTTTTGGTGGTGGTGTATTAGAATGGTTAATCTGGTTGGCCAATCCTTTGTATATAATTTCTATAATCTTATTTGTTAAACACTATAAACTATCAATGATTACTTCTTTTTTAGCTTCATTTTTAGCTGTTATTTTTTCTACTTGGGAAGAAATTCGGGTTGACGAAAAAGGAATTTCTGCCAAAATAATTCACTTTGAGTTAGGATATTATCTTTGGGTTTCAAGTATAATCATATTGACAACAGGAATATTTATCTTTTTCAGACACAGAAGCAAAAGAAAAACGCATCATGATGGCGGTCATCATCACAGAATCATTAATCAAACTCACTAAAACAAGTGAGTTTTTTTTATTGAAAATGAATTGATTTCCAAAACAAATTTGAAAACAGATTCGTTATTTTTACGTTATGCAAAACCTCAACAATTTACAGCAGTTTTCAGACAATTTACCCAATAAGGAACGAATGCCTTTGTTATTTCTCGGTCATGGAAGTCCGATGAATGCTATTGAAGAAAATGAGTTTGTTGCCGGTTTTAGAAACGTTGCCAAAACACTGCCAAAGCCAACCGCAATAATTTGTATTTCGGCGCATTGGTTTACTAATGGAACCAAAGTTACGGCTATGGAAATGCCACAAACGATTCATGATTTTGGCGGATTTCCAAAAGCACTTTATGAGGTTCAATATCCTGCTAAAGGAAACCCCGAATTGGCTGAAGCTACCAGATTATTATTAGAACCAACTTTAGTTGAACTTGATGAAAAATGGGGTTTGGATCATGGCGCCTGGTCGGTTTTAAAACATTTATATCCAAAGGCAGACATTCCGGTAATTCAGTTGAGTATTGATTACACTAAACCTGCACAATATCATTTTGACTTAGCACAAAAACTAAGTAAACTGCGTAACAAGGGAATTCTGATTATTGGAAGCGGTAACATTGTGCACAATTTGGGTTTGGTTGATTTTCATAATTTCCACAAAGATGATTATGGTTTTGATTGGGCGATTGAAGCTCGGGCTAAGTTCAACCATTATCTTTTAGATGGTGATTTCCAATCGTTGATTGATTACCAAAAAGAATCGAGAGCAATACAATTAGCTATTCCAACACCAGATCACTATTTGCCTTTGATTTATACTTTAGGATTAAAACAAAAAAACGAAGAACTATCGTTGTTTAATGATAAGCTTTTAGCTGGTAGTTTGAGTATGACTTCGGTGAAGATTGATTGAACTGTTTATTAGATTTTTTATATTTTTGATTAGTGGCTATACTCTAGTTACAAGCAAGCTGCCAAGATTACGCAAAAAACCTTTGCAAAAAAATTATTTACTTTTATTTCAAAATGTGTATCATGAAAATTAAAATTACATTAGGTTTATTAATATTCGCATTGGCAATTTCATGTCAGAACTCTGATAAATTTGATTTGGAAAGTGAAACTAAGGAAATACTAAAAGCTGAAGCGAAAGCTAGGGAATATCATTTTAAGAAAAATGTAAAAGCACTCTTAGGCGGCTTTTCTAAAGATTTTATATCAATTAACAACGGCAAAATTGAAAAACCGACATACGACGAAAGTTTCAAAAAATTTGATTCTTACTTTAAGAGTGTAGAATTTATAAAATGGGATAACAATTTGCCGCCAATTGTCCGATTTTCTGACGACGGATCGATTGCGTACGTTGCTGTCGACAAACTAGTAATTGTAAAATTTAATGATGAGAAGGGAAATAAAGTTATTGATACAACTAATTTTGCATGGCTTTCAGTTTTTAAAAAACAGAGCGGTCGATGGAGTTTGGATTGTATTGCTTCAACAAGAAGATAAACGCCTGACTACAACAGCCGTTTGGCGCAATGACTGGTTTTGTCTTTATTAGCCGGAAATTATTAAGCTGAAATTTTGGTTGTCTTTAGAACAAATTATTAAAAGAGTCGCCACTGACCACAAGCAGCAACACGCTAGGAGTAAACATCAAACACCATCTCTTGAAAAAAGCAATTTTAGTATTAATAATTCTTAGTTTAAATTCTTGTGGAATATTAAACAGCTATAAAAATTCTGTAACTGAAAATAGTTTTGCCAGAAAAGAACTGAAGAAGAAAAAGTTCAAAGAAAAATTCGTTCCTGAGATGAACAAAAAAATTGACTTCAAAAATTGCTATTACAATTATTCCGAATACTCACAAAGAAAAATACATTCATACCTGAAGCTATTTAAAAATGGGCAATATGCATATTTTACAAGTAATGAAGATAATATTAATTTGAACGAACTTAATAAAGCTAATTATGTTGGCTATTATATTGTTGAAGACAATATTTTGAAATTAGAAACTCCAACCGGAAATTTGAATACACCAAGCTACAGAGTTATATGGGAATTTGTAATCAAAAATGGAGCTTTGAAAAACAAAAAATCAGAATTAGAATATGAAATTAAAAAAAATGCTAATTTGACAGAAGTTGAACCAAATTGGTAAAATGCCTACTGCTAAAAGCCGTTTGTCGCAATGGCTGGTATCGATTTCCCAAAATGGAAAATCAAAGGCGGAAATTTACATATCTTTACACCTAACCGTTAAGATTGTCACCACTGCCGCCAAGCAACGGCACATTAGCGGTAATTGCTCGCCAACTTAATCCATATCATAATCTTAACGTAATAAACTAAATTATGCTTATCAAAATCAATCCAAAATTGCCCATGAGAAATAAGGATTTAACAAAGAAATTTTACTTGGAAAACCTAAATTTTAATGAACTTGCTGATTATGGAAATTATTTAATAATCGAGAAAGATGATATTGAAATTCATTTTTTTGAGTTTAAAGAACTCAATCCTAAAGATAATTATGGACAAGTATATATAAGAACAGATAATATTGAAAATTTGTACAACGAACTAATAAGCAAAAAAGTAAATATTCATCAAAATGGACATTTAGAAAGCAAACCTTGGGGACAAAGAGAATTTTCTCTATTAGATTTAGATAATAATTTATTAACTTTTGGACAAAGTATATAGAAAAACGCAACAACCGCTAACAGCAGTTTGTCACAATTGCACCAGATAGCGTGGAATTGCATTCTGTGACTAGATTATGAGATTGCTTCGCCGGTCGGGCAATGCCCTCGTGTCCTCCTTTGTCCGAATGACAAGACTAAGGAGAATTAATACTCAAACTTCCCAAACTCACTTTCAATAGTGAGTTTTTTATTTTCACTGGCTTCTACTCTACCCACAATTTGGGCATCAACACTAAAAGATTTTGAGATTTCGATTATGTCCTGGGCAATTTCGTTTGGAACATAGATTTCCATTCGGTGACCGCAATTGAAAACCTGATACATTTCTTTCCAATCGGTTTTTGATTGTTCCTGTATCAATTTAAAAAGTGGTGGCACCGGAAATAAATTGTCTTTTATCACATGAACATTATCCACAAAATGCAGCACTTTGGTTTGTGCTCCACCGGAACAATGTACCATACCGTGAATGTCATTTGGAGAGTATTTGCTTAAAATCGCTTTGATAATCGGCGCGTAAGTTCTCGTTGGAGATAACACTAATTTTCCGGCATCAATTGGGGAATTTTTTACTTCTTCGGTAAGTTTTGTATTTCCGGAATACACCAAATCAGTTGGCACCGAACTGTCAAAACTTTCCGGATATTTATCAGCTAAATATTTGGCAAAAACATCATGACGTGCCGATGTTAATCCGTTGCTTCCCATTCCGCCATTATAACTTTTTTCATATTTGGCCTGACCGAAAGAAGCCAAACCAACAATCACATCTCCGGCTTTTATATTGGCATTGTCAATCACATCACTTCGCTTCATTCGGGCAGTAACGGTTGAATCTACAATTATGGTTCTGACCAAATCGCCAACATCGGCAGTTTCACCACCAGTTGAATGAATGGTTACACCAAAAGTCTTTAGCTCGGCAATCAATTCTTCGGTTCCGTTGATAATCGCAGAAAGTACTTCACCCGGAATCAGGTTTTTGTTTCTTCCGATGGTAGAGGAAAGCATGATATTATCAGTAGCGCCAACGCAAAGTAAATCGTCAATATTCATAATCAACGCATCCTGCGCAATGCCTTTCCAAACGGAAATATCGCCGGTTTCTTTCCAATACATATACGCTAAAGACGATTTTGTTCCGGCGCCATCGGCATGCATAATGAGACAGTAATTGTCATCATTAGTCAAATAATCGGGAACAATTTTGCAGAAGGCTTTGGGGAATAATCCTTTATCGATGTTTTTAATAGCATTGTGGACATCTTCTTTGGAAGCCGAAACCCCACGAAGATTGTAACGTTGACTGTTATCGGAACTCATGTGTTGTAGTTAGTTGCCCTTCGACAAGCTCAGGGTAAATGTTGTGCCGCAAAGATAAGGATTGAAGTACGAAATACGAAGTACGAAGTACGATTTTATTTCTCAACGATTAGAATTTCTACGCGACGGTTTTCATCTTCTTCTGCCTGGTTTTGCTCTGGAATTTTATGAATAGGTCGCAACACACCATAACCCACAAACTTCATCCTTTTTCTGTCGATTTTATTCCGCAACAGATAATTATAGATTGCCCGGGCTCGAGCCGTGGAAATATTGTTTAAATCATTAACCATTTGACAACAAATATGGCCTTGTATTTCAATTTTAAGTTTAGGGTTTTCCTGCATAGCACAAAGTAAATCATATAAACTTGATGCTGACTTAGGCACAATACGCGCCGAATTATTGAAGAAATAAATATTAGGTAACTTAACGGTTTCGCCTACTTTCGAATTTCGAATTTGTTTGGTGAATTCGCTTTCGACAATTTTTGGAGCGATTTCTGAATAAAAAATAGTCACCTTTCTGTTTTCTGCCTGAATTTTAGATTGCTTAAAATCTTTACCGTAAGCTATCTTATCTAAGTTTCTGCTGAACTTTAAACCGCTCTTTTCCAATAGTTCGCGCACACTCTCGATACGTCTTTCGGCTAAAAGTTTGTTATAATTTTTGGTATCAATACTATCGCAAAAGCCCAACAATTTGGTGATTTCAACCTCTTTGCTTTTGGCAATCCATTCGTTGAGTGACAAAATAGAAGTTGGATTTGGAAAATCTTTATTGAAATCAAAAAAGACTTCAACTTGTTTTTGTCCCAACGATTTGAGAGAAATCAGAAAAAACAATATGACAATTTTTGATTTCATTATTTATTTACAATTAAGATTTCTACTCTGCGATTGGCAGCTCTTTCTTTTAAATTTCTTTCGGGAATCTTATAAATCGGATCGCTGCTTCCGTAACCTCTAAACGCTAATCTTTTTACATCAACCCCGTATTTTGTCAAATATTTCAGAATGACCAAAGCTCTTCTATAAGATAACTTGGTATCATTAGGGTTTGGATTACAGCAAATATGTCCATGAATTTCGATACTCAGCTTTGGATTATTCATCATAATATCGAGCAATTCATCCAAAAGCGGCAGCGATTCATCCATCACTCTTTCTGAATTAAAATAAAAATTGATGTTATTTATTCTAACTATATCTCCTTTTTTGGCTTTATCAAATTTTGATTCTAATGCCGACCTTTCTTCTTCAACGAGTGTGACCTTATCGGCAACCTCTAATATGTCCTCTTCTTCCTTTGTTTCCAGAGCTGTTGCTTCTTTAACTCTTCCTCTTCCAAAAGGACCATCAGGTATTGTTTGAACATTTTTCGTATCCGGATTTTTTTCTTTTATCAGATTGTAAAATACTTCTACTTTCCTGTTCTCACTTTGATTTTTGGAATATTTAAAATCCTCGCCAAATGATTTTAGTGCTACTTTATCCGAAACTTTTATACTGTTTTTATTAAAAAACTCCACCATCGAATTTACTCTTCTCATGGCTAAGTCTTTGTTATATTTACTATCATCAACACTATCAGTATAGCCAAGAACTTTTATAATTTCAGCTGATTTATTATCCAAAACCCACTGATTAATTTTAATTTGTGAAGCTTCATTTGGAACATCTTTATTGAAATCAAAAAAAACATCAAGCTTATTTTGTCCAAAACCGTATAACGAAAATAGCGAAATACAAAGTATAAAAATCTTTTGCATGTTAATTTTCTACAATTAAAATTTCTACTCTGCGATTGGCAGCGCGTTCTTCTTCATTTTTTTCGGGCAATGGATAAATGGGCTGTGAGCTTCCAAAACCTTTATATGCCAGTCGTTCTTTTTGGATTTCGTTATGTACTAAAAAATTATAAATAGCTTTAGCGCGTTGTGTTGACAAATCAGCTCTATCAACAGGCATGCAGCACAAATGTCCATGAATTTCGATTTTTAAATTTGGATTTTTTTGAAGCACTAAAAGCAACTCATACATTTTTCCGCGAGATTCATTAACAACGGCAAAGGTGTTGATTACAAAATTTAGGTTTTCGATTTTGAGTTTTTCTCCTGATTTGGCTTCACCAACTTTCTTCATAAAAGCGCGGTCGAGTTTGAATTCAGATTTGGTTCCGTTTGGATTTTCGAAGACTAATTTTTCGGGGTAAACTATTTCAGGCTTGGGCTTTTCTTCGACGATTTCTTTTTTAATTCCGAGGATTTCATCTTCTCGCGGTAAATCTTTTTCGAGTATATAATAAATGACAACTCTACGATTTTCCGCTTTGTTTTTAGATTGTACAAAGCTTTCTCCAAAACTCCTAGTTTTAAAATCTTCTCTGATTTTGATTTGATTTTTAACCGTATTAAAAATACAATTTACGCGTTTTTGGGCTAAAGTATCGTTGAAACCAGTCGTTCCGTCTTCATCTGTAAATCCATGGATGGCTACTATTTTATTGTTCTTGTTTTCGGAAATCCAGTCACTTAGTTTTGTGTTTTCTTTCGAATTTAATTCAAATTTATTACTCTCAAAATATACAGTGAATTTCTCCTGAGCAAAACAAGTGACTAATGAAATTAAAAAGAAAAAGAAGCTAAAATATGTTTTCATAGGTTAAAAAAACAATCGAAAGTTACGCAAAATTGTTTGGAGTAATCAAAAATAAGACCAAGAATATGTAGAAAAAAATTACATTTAGTAACGATGAAAAAAAATCCCGCTCAATGAACGGGATTTTTTTGCGTTAAGGATTGGAGCGAGTACCGTGTACTGCGGAAAGCCTGACCCGAAGGGTAACGCCCCAATTCAATTATCGTGTAAACAATAACTCTCTGTATTTGGTCAATGTCCAAATTTCGTCATCAACCAAAAGTTCCAGTTTATCGCAGTGTGCTCTGATTACATCAAAGTATGGTTTTACTTTGTCGCAATAGGATTCTGCCATTTTTTGAGCATCGGTTAAGGCATTTGCTTTTTTACGAGCTTCGGTCATGGCTTCAACATTAGAATTAATTCCTTCGATGTGAGCCGAGATTTCTTTGATTAGTGAGATTTGTTCTTTAGCTGTTTTTTCGAAATCTTTTCCGAATATTTCTTTCAATCCACGAACATTTTCGATTAACGTATTTTGGTAGCGAATGGCTGTTGGAATAACGTGATTACGGGCAATATCTCCAAGAACTCTTCCTTCTATTTGGATTTTCTTAGTGTATTCTTCCAATTCGATTTCGTAACGCGCTTCTACTTCAACGTGATTCATTACATTCAAATCTTTGAATAAATCCAATGCTTTTTTAGAAACTTTTGCTTTCAAAGCTGTTGGTGTTGTTTTATGATTGCTCAATCCACGTTTCTTGGCTTCTTTTTCCCAAGCTTCGCTATAACCATCACCTTCAAAAAGGATATTTTTTGTCTCTTTAATATATTCTCTCAATACATTGAAAATCGCTTCGTCTTTCTTTAAATCTTTTTTCTCAATTAAGGCATCTACTTCTTTTTTGAAATCTATTAATTGTTTGGCCACAATAGAATTCAGAGTTGTCATCGCATTAGCGCAGTTTGCAGATGAACCTACAGCGCGGAACTCAAATTTATTTCCGGTAAAGGCAAAAGGCGATGTTCTGTTTCTGTCGGTATTATCCAAAATTACTTCCGGAATTTTACCAACAACATTCAGTTTTAAATCGGTTTTTTCTTCCGGAGATAATTTGCCTTTGGTTACGCTTTCTAATTCAGCTAAAACTTTGGTTAATTGTTGCCCAATGAAAACTGAAATGATGGCTGGCGGTGCTTCATTTGCACCTAATCTATGATCGTTACTTGCTGTTGCAATAGACGCACGAAGTAATTCTTCGTATTCCTGAACAGCTTTTATTGTATTGATAAAAAACGATAAGAATTGTAAGTTGCTCATTGGCGTTTTTCCCGGAGAAAGCAAGTTTACTCCGGTATCCGTTGCCATTGACCAGTTGTTGTGTTTTCCTGAACCATTTACACCTTGAAAAGGTTTTTCGTGGAATAACACTTTGAAATCGTGACGCTCACCTACTTTTGACATTACATCCATTAATAATGAATTATGGTCAACCGCTAAATTGGTTTCTTCAAAAATCGGAGCCAACTCAAATTGGTTTGGAGCTACTTCATTGTGGCGTGTTTTTACCGGAATTCCGAGTAACATACACTCTTCTTCCAACTCTCTCATAAAATTAAGTGCACGAGACGGAATTGAACCAAAATAATGATCGTCTAATTGTTGTCCTTTTGCTGATGTATGTCCAAGTAAAGTTCTTCCCGTCATAACCAAATCGGGACGAGAATTTGCCAAAGATGCATCAACCAAAAAATACTCTTGTTCCCAACCTAAAGTCGCGGTTACTTTTTTTACATTCTTATCAAAATATTTGCACACATCAGTTGCTGCTTCATCCACAGCATTTAATGCACGTAAAAGTGGTGTTTTATAATCTAAAGCTTCACCTGTATAAGAAATGAAAACAGTTGGAATACATAAAGTTGTTCCAAAAATAAATGCCGGAGAAGTTGGATCCCAAGCCGTATATCCTCGAGCTTCGAATGTGTTTCTGATTCCGCCATTTGGGAAAGAGGATGCATCCGGTTCTTGTTGTACTAATTGTCCGCCTCCGAATTTTTCAAAAACTTCAGAACCATCATAAGAGGTTTCAAAAAAGGCATCATGTTTTTCAGCAGTTGTTCCGGTCAATGGCTGAAACCAATGTGTGTAATGCGTTACACCTTTTGATAAAGCCCATTCTTTCATTCCCATTGCTATGTAATCGGCTAGTTTTCTATCAATTTTAGTTCCGTGCTGTACTGCGTCTTTTACAGCTTTGTGAGCATCTGCAGTTAAGAACTGTTTCATTGCTTTATCATTAAACACATTTGAACCAAAAAGATCTGATTTTCTTCCGGATTCTTCAAATTTTACTGGTTTTCTGCCTGAGGCATCTTTTAATGCTTGAAAACGTAATGTTGCCATAAATTAAAATTTTAAATCGTTTTACTATAGTTATAAAATTATGGCACAAAAGTAGTCAAACTATTCCTAAAAATAAATCTTCAACATTATTAAATTATATTTTTTTGCTAAAAAAATTGATTTTTTAATAATTTACCCCCATAAAAAATACCGTTATAACAAAAGTAATTACCATTATAATAATAAATACCCTCCAATAATTGACGAATAAAAAATTATTCTATTTTTGCTATTGAGTTATAATTACAAATAAATTTATATAATATGGCTAAAATAAAATTAGAATATCTTTGGTTAGATGGTTACGAGCCAACGCAAAATTTAAGAAGCAAGACTAAAGTTGAAGAGCATGAAAATTTTAAAGGAACTTTAGCAGAACTTGGGAATTGGTCTTTTGACGGGTCATCAACAAAACAAGCTGATGGGGGTTCATCAGATTGTGTTTTAGTACCTGTAGCTATATATCCTGATCCTACCCGACTAAACGGATACTTGGTGATGTGTGAAGTACTGAATGCTGATGGAACGCCACACCCTTCTAACGGTAGAGCAACAATTGATGATGACAATGATGATTTCTGGTTTGGATTCGAACAAGAGTATTTCATTATGGATACTAAAACTCAATTACCATTAGGATTCCCTATTGGAGGCTATCCTGCTCCCCAAGGTATGTATTACTGCTCAGTTGGCGGAAAAAATACTCACGGAAGAAAATTAGTTGAAGAGCACGCTGATTTGTGTATCGCTGCCGGCATCAACTTTGAAGGTATCAACCAAGAGGTTGCTTGCGGACAATGGGAGTTTCAATTATTTGCTAAAGGAGCCAAAAAAGCAGGAGATGAAATTTGGGTTGCACGATATATGTTAGATCGTTTGACTGAAAAATACGGATATTATATAGAGTATCATCCAAAACCTCTAGGAAAAGACATGGATTGGAATGGTTCCGGTATGCACGCTAACTTCTCTAATTCTGTATTAAGAACTTGTGGAGATAAAGCAACTTACGAAAAAATATGTGAAGCTTTCAGACCAGTAGTTGAAGAGCATATCGCAGTTTATGGCGCCTACAATGATCAAAGATTAACAGGTAAGCACGAAACGGCTTCAATTCACGATTTCTCTTATGGTGTATCAGACAGAGGAGCTTCAATTAGAATTCCAATTGCCACGGTTCAAAGAGGATGGAAAGGATATCTTGAAGACAGAAGACCTGCATCTAACGGTGACCCATACAAAATTGCCTCAAGAATTATAAAAACTGTTAAATCTGCATTATAATATTTGTTTAGTTTTAATGAAAAAGTGCCGTCGTAAAAGAGGGCACTTTTTTTTTGCTTAAAACCTAAAACATATCTTTCTTTAAATTTCTTTCAAATTCTAAAAAGCAAAAAAGTATCTTTGACAATATATAAATATTTTATTTTATGATTGTTTGGATATTGTTCTTAACCGCTATTTTTATTTTTCTTGCTTTAGATTTAGGTGTATTTAACAAAACACCGCATATTATTAGCTCAAAAGAAGCTGGAATTTGGACCGGAGTCTGGGTCACGCTTTCTTTTGCTTTTTCGGGAGTTGTACATTGGTTATACAGTAATGAATACGTTGCAAATCCAACCGAAATTAAACCGGCTGTAGCAACTATAAAATTCATAACCGGTTATCTTATTGAATTGTCATTGAGCATTGATAACATATTTATTATAGCTATCATTTTTGCTTCGTTTAGAATTCCACAAAAATACCAGCATCGTATTTTGTTTTGGGGAATATTGGGTGCTATTGGTTTTAGAGGATTGATGATTTTCTTTGGTGTTATATTGATAAATAAATTTAGTTGGATGACTTATTTATTTGGAGCGTTCTTACTCTTCACTGCTTTTAAAATGTTATTCAAAAAAGACGAAGGAGAATATGATCCAAAAAAATCAGTAGTTTACAGAGTAATAGGCAAAGTTATCCCAATAACAAGCCATACGGAGAAAGAACATTTTTTTACAAAAATTAATAATGTAAATCACGCAACGCCTCTTTTTGTTGCTTTGTTGGTAATTGAAGTAATGGATATGTTATTTGCTTTAGATAGTGTTCCTGCTATCTTAGCTATTACATCCGATCCTTTCTTAGTCTTTAGTTCTAATATTTTTGCGATTCTTGGATTGCGCTCCATGTATTTCTTTTTGGCCAATATGTTGGAGAAATTTAGCTATCTTGAATATAGCTTAATTGCCATCCTTACTTTTGTTGGAATTAAAATGTTGGTAGTTCATCATTACAAATTCCCTGAATGGGTTTCGTTAGGCTTTATTGCTTTATCACTTTTAATAGGCGTAGTAATTTCTATTAGGAAAAGTCAAGTAGAGGATTAAGAAAATTTTATCTGAAATCATAATCGATAAAAAACCATTTTAAGCTAAGCCTGAATTATTTTCCATAGCATACAAACCATTTCTCTAATAATTTACTTGGCAGTGTTTAATTGATGATTTTCATAAAACTATTATAAGCAAAAAACCCTTTCCAATAATGGAAAGGGTTTTTATTTAAAATTAAATTACTGGTTATCTTTTAATTACTCTTTGAGTTTTTACTTCTGTTCCTTGTGTAACAATCACATTGTAAACCCCCACAGGATAATTACTACCTATCTCGAATGTTTCAACATCTGTAACTTTAACATTATCGGTTTGCAACAATCTTCCTAGCATGTCGTAAACTTTCACATTCAAGTCATTAACATTGCTTGTTTTAACATCAATCTTGAAGTTGTTTGCAAATGGATTTGGATATGCTTTCACTGACAAACCGCTTATCATTACAGATTCATTTTTACTAGAAGCTGCAGGTCTAGCTGGGCAAGGTGCCACATCCCAACCAATGAATATTTTACATTCATCAAAACCTCTATTTATTGCATCTACAGCAGAATTAATAGCTGAAAGACCTGCCCCACCTTCTGAACCTATAACACCATCGGCATTTCCTAAAGCACGGTTTGCTAAGTCAATCAATCCGTCTACTGTTTTGTCACCATTACCATTTGGAGTGATAGCATTGACTACAGCAGCACTAATTGTTTTGTAAGTGTATTCGTTAGTAGTATTTATCCACACACCGAACTCATCATAATGACCACAAACTCTCTCTGTAGCTACAGTAGAACCACAACCACCTTCAGGTTCAGCTGTTGCAAAAGTACCTGCTTGTAGAACAAAATCACTTAAGTCTGAAGCGTCTTCAGAGGCTATACCTGCATTCAATACCAAAGTAATTGTTTGAGAAAGTAATACATTATTAATTCTTCCAGAATGTAAATAAGATGCTGGTAATGAACATATATTAACATCACCTACTTTAAGCTCTTTTGCACTACCTCCACCTGGCAATCTGTCTATAATACAATCTACAGCACTTGGTGAATTCATTACAACTGAACGGCCAGGTCTACCAATAGTAACTGTACCTCCTAAATTAGTCAAGACTTGTGCAATAAATCCAGCAGTTGTATAACCTCCAGTTGTTCCATCACACATTGCACCACCTTCGGTACCATAAGCACCTTGAGTATAAGTACAAAACTGATCACAAGGGATTAATTCAACATTAATTTGTGCACTAGCTTCACATTCATTTGCATCTCTAACAGTAACTGTATGTGAACCACTGTTTAAATTTGCGAAAGTGTATGGAGAGCTTTGTTCTGTAAATGGTCCAGCATCTATACTTACCGTAAATGCACCTGTTCCTCCTGAGAAAGTAGCTTCAATACTACCATTACCACTATCAGCACATTCTTCAGGTTGTGATGTTAATGACAATACAACTTCTGTTGGAACCGTAATAGTTACTTGTTCTGTATCAGTACATCCGTTAGCGTCAGTAGCCACGATAGTGTAAACTCCTGCTGCCAATCCCGTTGCCGGTGAAGTAGCTGCGTTTCCGTTTACAGTATAGGTTTTAGCTCCTGTTCCGCCTGTTGCGCTGAACGTGATTGAACCTGTACCTCCGAAACATAATGGGTTAGTTCCTTGAGCGGTTAAGTTAACTGCTGTTGGAACGGTAATAGTTACTTGTTCTGTATCAGTACATCCGTTAGCGTCAGTAGCTACGATAGTGTAAACTCCTGCTGCCAATCCCGTTGCCGGTGAAGTAGCTGCGTTTCCGTTTACAGTATAGGTTTTAGCTCCTGTTCCGCCTGTTGCGCTGAACGTGATTG
>NZ_JAKIHN010000011.1 GCF_021608185.1 Flavobacterium anseongense
GTCTAAACTGTCATCACAAACCACATAAGGTGTTGGTGTGTTGATTGTAGGTGCCGTGTTTACTGTAACTACTGCCGAACCACTCTGAGACTGCAAGCAGGAAGGAGAAGCACCATCCTGAACGCTTACCAAAGCATATGTGTAAACTCCAGCTGTAGCCGTTGGTGCATTAATCGAAATACTATTCCCTGCAGCAGTTGAAACCGGTGGCTGGACTACTGTATTAATGGAATACGTAAATGTATATGGTGATGTACCATTAGAACCCGTGAAAGTAATTTGGGGAGAAGCGGAATTTTGACAAATTGTAGCTGTCCCCGAAATTGTAGCAGTCGGTAGTGGGTTAACCGTCACCGTTGCCGTTCCCGATTGATTTTGAGAACAGGCTTGAGCACTTGCATCTTGAACACTGATTAAAGTATAAGTAAATGTCCCTGATGTAACTGTAGAAACAGGAAGTGTGTAGCTACTTCCAACACTTGGTGGAGAAGTTACTGTAGTTGTTCCACCATCTGTACTATAAGTAAAAGTATACGGTGCTGTACCATTGGCTCCCGTAAAGGTAACATTTGGGCTAGCTGTATTTTGACAAACTGCTGTAGTCCCTGAAATACTGGCGGTTGGTAATGGTCTAACCGTTACAGTTGCTGAACCTGATTGATTCTGAGAACAAGCAGAAGTCCCCGACTCTTGAACACTAATTAAAGTATAAGTAATTGCTCCTGAGGAAGCTGTAGAAACCGGAAGTAAATAGGTATTTCCTGAACTTGCCGGAGTGGTAATTGTAGTTGCTCCACCATCTGTACTGTACGTAAAAGTATATGGTGCTGTACCATTAGCTCCCGTAAAGGTAATATTCGGGCTTGTTGCATTTTGACAAACAGTAGTTGCTCCTGAAATAGTAGCCGTTGGTAATGCAGTAACCGTTACGATTGCCGAACCTGATTGGTTTTGAGAACAGGCAGGAACTCCGGCACTCTGAACACTAATTAAAGTATAAGTGAATACTCCTGATGCAACTGTAGAAACCGGAATTGTATAGGTATTTCCAACACTAGGTGGAGTTGTGATTGTAGTTACTCCGCCATCAGTAGTATACGTAAATGTGTAAGGCCCTGTACCATTGGCTCCAGTAAAGGTGATGTTAGGGCTTGCTCCATTTCTACAAACGTTTG
This sequence comes from Flavobacterium anseongense, assembly GCF_021608185.1. Classification (GTDB taxonomy): domain Bacteria; phylum Bacteroidota; class Bacteroidia; order Flavobacteriales; family Flavobacteriaceae; genus Flavobacterium; species Flavobacterium anseongense. The sequence goes on from NZ_JAKIHN010000011.1 coordinate 1,176, forward strand.
TGGTTCCTGAAACTGTAGCGGTTGGCAAGGCTCTAACCGTAACAACAGCTGAATCATTTAAAAGCTGACTACAAGGTGGCGTACCTGGTAGTGCAACACTAACTAAATCGTAAGTAGTATCAACTGTCAATGCTGGCGTAGTGAATGATGCAAACCCTGCTCCGCTTAACACTATGGTTTGATTGGAACCACTATTAATGGTATAAGTAACCGTCGCATTAGGTGTTCCGTTAAAAGTAATGACCGTTGTTGTTCCCGAACAGATTGTTGTTGTTCCTGAAATTGTAGCTGTTGGTGAAGCACTAATCGTTATGACGGCTGAACCCGATTGCGACTGACTACATGTACCTATGGCTACACTTACCAAAGCGTATGTAGTATCTATAGTCAAATTTCCTGTATTCAGAGTTGCATTACCTGAACTGTCTAATACTATGGTTTGATTAGAGCCTGCATTTACTGTATAAGTAACTGTCGCATTTGGTGTTCCGGTAAATGTTACAACAGTAGCTGATCCTGAACAAACAGAGGTTGACCCCGATATAGTTGCTGTTGGTAATGAAGTAACCGTAATTAATGCCGAACCCGTTTGAGGCTGACTACAAACAGGAGTGCCCGAAGTAGCAACACTTACCAAATTATAAGTACTATTCATAGTCAACAATGGTGTCGTTATTGTCGCAGTTCCTAATCCATCCAAAATAATTGTCTGATTTGGACCGCTATCAACCGTATAGGTTACTGTTGCATTTGGTGTTCCGGTAAATGTAATTCCTGTTGATGTTCCTGAACAAATAGTTGTTGTTCCTGATATTGTTACTGTAGGCAACTGAACAACCGTAAATGAAACCGACTGATTTAATGGTTGAGTACACAACGTATTTCCTGAACCATCAACTATTCTGACATTAGTCAAAGTATAGGTATTCATTAGTGTTGGTGATGCTGCTATAGTAAAAACCCCAGCCGCATTTAAATAAGCAGAAAGAACCGAACCGCCATCAACTGTATAATTGATATTGGCATTTGGTGTTCCTGTGAAAGTAACTGTAACCGGACTTCCAACACAAATAGAAGTGGCAGAAACACTTACCGAAGCATTTGGCACTAAGTTTACCACCAAATCAAAATCTGTTACGGCATAACAACCTGCTATGTTATCGGTAACCCTAACATAAATTGTTTCCGGATTGGAAATGTTAGAATAGATATTAGGCAAAGCATTAATACCATCATTGGCATCGGTAATTGAATTGTGAAAGGTAATCGTGTTACCGATTAGATCAGGATTTATCAAAGCCCTTACAGCATTAAGATCAAAAATCCCAACATTTGGTGTATTGCTGCAGGTTAACACATCCGGAATGTGATTAGCCGAAGGCGGTGAAGGAAAAGCTCCGGTTCCTGATGTGGCAGTTCCAGTCCATTGAATTTGAAACCCACCATCACCAATAGGTCGGTCAATCGCAATATAATAAGTTTGTCCGGGAGTTACTGTTAACCATCTGACATAACCATTCCCATCTGAACCCGGACCAGTTTGTGTGAGCAAAGTCGACCCATTCATTCCAGTGAGATTATTACTTAATCCTGCTTCAAACGGATTTGTAGTAGCACAACGTATCGGGCTTCCTAAAGATCCACAAACAGGATTTGGTCCATATACCCAAAAATCATAATCTACATTAATATCCGGATCATCCGGAATTAAATTAAAACCTAATGTTCCTCCTTGTACAATATTTATCTCGAGCCAAATCGAATTACTCTCAAATCCACCACATGAATTGATTTCTTGAATATTACCTGACCCAATAGCATTAGAGGAAAAAGCTCCGTTACCACAAACTATCAAAGCTGTAGCACAATCATTTGGTTCTTGTGCAAAAACTATATTTGATAAAAATAACAGAACAAAAAAACTTAAAAAATTCTTCATTGAATCATCCTATTTATTATGCATAATAGCCAATCTCAATCTTAATCGAGATTAGCTATTGCTTACAATCATCACTTAATTAACTTAACTTTAAACCTAATCTTTATCTACAATGATTGTTTTATTTTTTTACAATTAAAAACTCTGAACGTCTGTTTTGAGCATCCTGCTCCTGTGTGCAATTGGTTCCGCATTTTACTTTTTGCTCTGTACTACCAAATCCTTTACCAGAAATACGTCCTTTTGCAATTCCTTTAGAAATTAAATATTGCACTGTTGATTGCGCTCTCTTTTCAGATAAATTTATGTTGTACGCCGCTGAACCTTTAGAATCTGTATGCGATTTTACAAAGATAACCATTGTCGGATAATCGTTCATTACTTTAATCAACTTATCTAATTCGACTGCTCCTTGAGCTGTGATATTACTTTTATCATATTCAAAATAAACCGGATTCAAAATTACTTCCGTATCGGTTATGATTACACTTGTTGGTTCTAGAGCAACCTCAACTACCGTTTCACCGGCTTTAGAAGGCTTCACTGCCGATGCAGCATTTTCGAAATTTTGTGCCGAAACTTTCAAACCATAACCTACATTGCATTCGATATCGTAGCTCACTTTTCCTTGTGCATTAGTTTGTTTGGTTTCGATAACATTTCCTTTCGCATCTGATATAGCAACTGAAGCATTAGCTAAAACAGCTTTTGTTTTACTGTTCGTCACAACAATAGTTGCTTCTGCTTTGCAAACCGGAGTTGCTGCATAAATAGCATCAGAACCATTTCTGTTTGAAGAAAAATAACCAATATTCGCATTTTTATTAAAACTAAATGAAAAATCATCTTTTTCAGTATTTACCGGTTTACCTAAGTTTTGTGGTTTTTCACTAGTGTTTAGGTTAGTTCTGAATACATCAAAACCTCCCAATCCCTGATGACTTGTTGAAGCAAAATACAATACATTATCTTCGGTGATAAAAGGGAAATTCTCTCTGTCTGCCGTATTTACATTCGGACCTAAATTTTGTGGTTTTCCATAAGTATTGGCATCAACAGCTACTTTCCAAATGTCTGATTCACCCAAACCTCCTGGCATGTTTGAAGCAAAATACAATGTTCTTCCATCTTTGCTCAAACTCGGATTAGTAACCGAATAGCTTGTACTGTTAAATGGCAACGCTTCTACATTTGACCATTTTCCATCAACTTTAGTCGCTTTGTAAATTCCTTGTTGCCCAACTTTAATATTGCTCTTTTTATTCTTTTCATATTGTCCTTCACTATGACCGTCACGTGCAAAAAACATAGTGTTCCCATCTGCACTTAATGTCAGTGGACCATCATGAAACGGCGTATTCAACTCTCTTACCGGAGATGGTTCAGAAAAAGTCCCATTACCATCTCTGGTTGATTGGTATATATCCAAATAAGGTTGATCAATCCATTTATCTGTTTTATTTGAACTGTTTCTGTTACTAGTAAAATAAAGTATATTTTCATTGGTCAATAGCGCTCCAAAATCACTTTGCCCTTTGTTTTTGATATTGGTATCAGTAACATCAAATAGCTTGGTATTATTAGTTAAACTTGGAATATAATTCGGATTAGCCAAATGCTCTTTAGCTCTTTCATCTTTAGGCATCATTTTGGCAAAAACATCCATTTGCTTATTGGCTTCCTGATAATTTCCTAAGACTTTCAATGTTTGCGCATAGCGATAATACGTCTCTGCGGTTGCTTTTCCTTTTACTGCTTTGGCATACCATTTTGAAGCATTTTCAGAATCAAAAACATTATAATAACTCTCGGCTAATTGAGTATAAACATATTCTCCGGCAGTTTTGTTTTCTGTCAGTTTCAGATATTCCTCTATAGCCGCTACATACTGATAGCTATCAAAAAGTTTGTCCGCTTTAGCAGTGGCGCTGTTTTGTCCGTATCCGACATTTAATAGCAACAACATGCTAATGGTTAAATATACTTTCTTCATAATTGGTAGTTTTAGAAAAATCTTGGTGAAATAGATACTTTTTTAGACAAATTTAAATCAAATAACAACATAAATTCATGAGATGCAGGAGCTGTTCCTCTTATTTCTGAAGTTACATGATCATAAGCATATCCAACTCGGATAGCTGGTGTTACAGCAAAATTAACCATTGCTCCAAAAGAATCATCCATTCTATATGTTGCTCCTATTTCATATTTTTCGAAAAGTAAGAAATTAGCAGAACAATCTAACGAGGTTGGTGCGTTAAATGCCGACTTCAACATAAAAGAAGGTTTGAATTTTGTATTCGAAGATAAATCAAACACATAACCACTAGTCAAAAAATAATGTTGTGTTTCGCTACCAAATTTCAATTCCTGCCCATTTCTTGTAATATCAAGATGCTTACTTTTTAGCATATTGGGCACCGAAAGAGCAGCATAAAATTTATTGGTATAATAAAACAAACCAGTACCAATGTTTAATTTTATATTGTTCGAATTTTCGCTGAAGGCATTATCATTCGGTTGCTGTGTATAACCATTCCCGATTTCACTAAACAAACCTACCTTTTGAAAAGTAGCTCCTGTTTTTAATCCGAATGCCAGTTTGCTGGCACTTCCTATATTGATTGTATAGGAGAAATCACCGTAAATATTGTTTTCCTCTACCGGACCAATTTTATCCGAAATAACAGAAAGACCCAAACCGACATTTTTACCAACCGGACTGTGTATGGCAAAAGTCCCTGTTGTTGGAGCCCCATCTAAACCAACCCATTGTTGTCTGTAAAGCAATCCACCAGATATGCTCTCTTTTGAACCTGCATAGGCCGGATTCATAACATTCATATTATACATATATTGCGTATAATGTGGATCCTGCTGGGCTGCTACTTCCATAGAAATGATTGAAAATAGTGCTAGTGCTATATATCCTTTTTTCATTAGGCTTACCTTTTTATTTAGTAATTGATACATACTCGATTTAATTAATACTCTCTGTTAATATATACCCAACCTGTTTTGGTTGCTCCTTCATTAGTATGGATACTGTAGAAATAAGTCCCATCAGGCAATTCCTGACCGCTATCCGATTGACCTTTCCATTGATTAGTATAGTTTCCTGAGAAAGAGAAAACTATCGTTCCATATCTGTTGAAAATCGTAATCTCTTTCACTCCATAACCTGATAAATCGAAAGTATCATTCAACTGATCATTGTTTGGAGAAATTCCTCTTGGTATTAGTAAACAAGGATTATTTTCTATGGTAATGTTTTGATTAGTTGTACATCCATTTACTTCTACCGAAACTCCAAAAGTTAACGGTAAGCTTAGCGATGGATTTTGAGACAAATAATCATCAATATTCAATGTCGCAGTAGTTCCAATAGTAGTGCTTCCTTGTGTCCAAATATAATTTGCAGCACTTGAATCAAAGTTGGTGTCTATCAGTTGAAGTGTCAAGCTACTATTTTGACAGATATCATCAATAGTGAAAGTCAAATCAGGAACAATCGTAATGGTAAAATTAGTTGAACCACCAACATTACAGGTTGCAGCATTAGCGGCAACAGTATAAGTAATAATATACGTGCCAGGGGTACTTCCTGAGATATTAATTTCTCCTGTATTTTGGTTAACAAAATTCAATCCGGTTGATGAACTAAATACACCACCTGTAGTAAAGTTTGCCGAAAGTGTTGGCAAATCATTAGCGGCATTAGTACAATAACTTACATCATAACTAAATCCAGTCACCGGAGTAATACTTGCTACAATAGTAATGCTTGTCGTAAATACGCCACCATCTGTACAAGTTCCGGGATTAGCTGCCAAAGTATAAGTGATTTGATGCGTTCCTACTGCCGAAGGCGATAAAGTAACCGCTCCTGTAGATGAGTTTACCGTTACTGTTGATGAACTAAATACACCACCTGTAGCAAAATTAGCTGTCAATATCGGAAGTGGATTTGAAGAGGCATTGCTACACGTTTGAGCATAACTAAAGGTCACATTTGGCGTTGTTAACTGATTTACAGTTATTGTTGCCGAACCTGTTATTGTCTGACTACAAGCAGGAATTCCTGAACTAGTAACACTTACCAAAGTATAAGTCGTGCTTGCTGTTAAAGTTCCAGTTGTAATTGAAGCTGATCCTGTAGCATCTAAAACAATGGTTTGAGGTGTTCCGCCATCTACAGTGTAGGTAACTGTTGCATTTGCTGTCCCGCTAAAAGAAATTGTTGCAGTTGAACCTGTACAAATTGTTGTAGTTCCTGAAATTGTAGCAGTTGGTAGTGCTTGTACAGTTACTACTGCAGTTCCTGTTTGAGCTTGTGAACAAGAAGATAAACCAGCACTTGAAACACTTACTAAGTTATAGGTAAACACGCCAACTGTTGCTGTTGGAACACTGATTGAAACACTGTTCCCAGTAGTTGTTGTTATAGTTTGGTTTGCTCCACTATTGATAGTATAGATAAACGTATATGGTGCTGCACCATTAGCTCCTGTAAATGTAATTGTTGGACTAGCAGCGTTTTGACAAACTGTAGAAGTTCCTGAAATAGTAGCCGTTGGCAATGCTCCAACTGTAACTACCGCCGATCCACTAACTGCCTGACTACATAAAGTTCCATTTGCTGAAACACTTACCAAAGTATAGGTAGAATTTATTGACAATGCCGGTGTTGTAACTATTGCATTACCTGTTGCATCCAATGTTATTGTTTGATTAGAACCACCATCAACAGTATAAGTCACTGTTGCATTTGCTGTTCCTGTAAATGTAATAATTGCAGTTGCTCCCGAACAAATTGAAGTTGTTCCCGATATAGTTGCATTCGGCAATGCATTTACTGTTATCGTTGCTGAACCTGATAGTGTTTGTGTACAAGCTAATGTTCCGGTTGCCGTAATACTTACTAATGTATAAGTGCTGTTAACGGTCAATATCGGAGTTGTAATGCTCGCTAATCCGGCACTATCCAATGTAATGGTTTGACTGGCTCCACTATCTACAGTATAAGTAACAGTCGCATTTGGTGTTCCGTTAAAAGTAACCGAAGCTGTTGTTCCTTCACAAATTGCAGGAGTAGCTGAAATTGTAGCTGTTGGTAAAGCTTCTACTGTAACCAACACGCTTCCTGTTAATGGCTGACTACAAGTCGTAGTACCAGCTGAAGTAGCACTTACTAAATCATAAGTGGCATTAGCGGTCAATGTTGATGTTGTAACAGTTGCAATTCCGGTAGCATTTAATACAATAGTTTGAGGTGTTCCGCTATTTACAGTATATGTAACTGTTGCATTTGGAGTACCATTAAAAGTAACTACTGCCGTTGCACCTTCACAAATTGTAGTTGTTCCAGAAATTGTTGCAGTAGGAAGTGCAATCACCTCTACCACTATTTCGGTACGTATTCCTTCACATCCTCCTGAACCTACAACGCTAACATAGTAACTGGTTGTTCCGGCAGTTGCAGTTTGCGGTGTTGGAGCTGTCGTTGTTCCGGTTCCACCAGTTTGCTGTGTGTACCACATTAAACTATCACCAGGATTTGGAGCTGTTGCTGTTAAAGCTGTCGCTGTCGCACCTTGGCAGTAAACAACCGGTGTTGTTACTACAGGCACATCAGTTGTTCCTTGTTTAGTAATTGTTATAGATTTTTCACAATAGCGGGTATTCCAATTAAAAGTATAGGTTCCTGGTGTAGTAAATCCTGAAACATTCGTTAATCCGCTATTTGGATTTGCAATAGTGGTTGTTGCCGGATTACCAGCATCTGCAATCCATTCGCCTACTCCATTAGCATCAAAAGACATTGATGTTGTTGTACAGTCTAAAGTTGTATCGGCTGTATTTATTGTAATATCAACATTTGCTTTGAAATTGGCAGCATCTAAAAGATGTCCTATAGCATTACCAACTGTACGGAAAATAAATCGGGTTGTGGTTTGTCCACTTGGGATGTTATAAGTTCCCTGTACCAAATCCCAGTTTGAACTATTGGCATTATCTTCGGCAATCACAGTAAAAGGTCCTGAAGGCGGTCCGGCAAACAATTGCAGTGTAGTACCATTACCACTAGTCATTCTTGTGGCACTCGCAAAGCTGTAATCCATTTTTGTGATTTCAGAAGTATCAAAATCTTTGTACAATCCTTTAATGTTTGGATCACTTGGGTTCCAATCATCCTCTCCATCTTGAGTTAACTGAAGACATTGACCTCCTTCAAATGGTGTAACCCCAATATTGTTTCCTTCAAGGAAGAACATGGTTCCCCAATCGGTATTGGTTCTCCAACCTGGCGTTACTCTTGAGTTAATAATAGTAGAAACTCCGGTTACATTCTGCATTGGCAACTTCTCGAAACTATAATTAAAAGCATCCATATCACACAAATCTTCAGGTGTAGTAACACAGATGTGGAATGTTTTATCGGATACTCCGGGATCATTTAAGGTTAGTCTGATTTTATATGTATTCCCAACCACTAATTCGCTTGCGTATTTAGCAACAAATGAATTGTTATTGCTGCATCCCTTTTCAACAAGAGATCCATCGCCCTGTACTTCATACAAAGACATCATAATCTGCGGCCAAGCACCTACGAAACCTCCCGTGTAATATGTACCCGGTGCAAAGTCACTAAGTTCAACTACATGAACTTTAGACGTTGCCACAAAGTCGTACCAAATATCACCGCTGTTTACACCCGGACAAGAAGTTGGAACAGTAGAAGCTGTTGCTGAAATAAAAGAAGCATCTGCTCCTGAAAGTTCGCAGGTTGATCCTGTATTTACCTGTAAACGAACTGCATTTATCGGCTCGTCATTTCTGATAAATACTTTTGGTCCTGACCAGTAACTTTTATTTGTAGGACCACAAACTGCACGAACTAAATATTCATAAGTACCGTCAGCAGCATTCATAAAGTCAGCAGCAACAGGAGTATAAGATGGTGAATTAACAATGGTTCCTGATTGCGGAATCGTCCCTTGTCCATAAGGCTGTACAAAAACTTCCCATTGGGTTTCTGAACCTCCGGGTGTCCATGAAAAAACACCTTGTGGGTTAACTGCTAAATTGGTTGGTTGCGGACAAGTTACCACACCACAAGTGGCAACACTAGTAAACAATGTTGTGTTTACAGCACCTAATCCTAAAGGACTGGTCCAAACAATGTTATTGGATTCATCTCTAATGACAATTTGCGCTTCTGCATATTGTGTTCCGCTACCGAATCCATTCCAATACAAAGAGAATTGAACTCCTGAACATAAGAATACCTGATAATCTAAAACAGCCGGTTGACCAAATCCAGGGAATTCTAAGGCCTGTACTACTGATCCATTTTGCATTACAGTAACGTTATCGGTAACGGTACCTGTATTCCCGTTAGTAACTGACATGGTGTACTGACAAACATTTGTATAATCACATTTAGTCAGAATTTCGAATGGTCCAACCCATTCACTTTGTGATGAACCACTACAAACTGCTCTCACATAATATTGATATAAAGTTGATGGAGTCAATCCTGTTACAGTATATGGATGAGCATTGGCAGTATAAAGATAAGCTGGTAATGTATCTCCCACTGGGGCTGGTGTCCCAAAAGGCTGAACCGAGATTTGCCAGGATGTTTCTGTACCTGTTGTTTCCCAATTAACCTGAGCCGAAACATCCAAAATATTAGAAGTTCTAACATTGATTACTGACGGACAAGCTGGAATATCTTCTACAATTACATTGTCTATAAAAGTATACTGACCTCTATAGTTCCATGGGTTTGGTGGAAAAAACGGTGTATGGAAACCAATATTAATATTGGTATCAGTCGTAATTCCCGTCAAGTCAATAACTTTCTCCCTCACAGTAGTACTACTTATAACTTCATGAACAAAAGTAATATCTAGAGGACCTGCAAGAGTTGAATACGCACCTTGTGACATAGTTACTGTCAATCCATTGATGGCTGTAACTGTTGCACCAAATGGAATTTGCCATGCAAGATCTACTCTGTCTCCAATTCTAACACCTGCAACAGAAGTTAAGGTTATTGTATTAGAATCCTGAACTATTCCTGTAGCATCTGTAGGACGGACAATATTATTTTCATATAAAATAGTTGAAAACTGATTGGTAGCGACTCCATTTGTAGAAAGCATCACTTTTAAATCCTCTTCGAAATCTCCGTTACTATATGTTCTATAGTAAAAACGAAGTCTTTGTCCTGCATGTGCCGTAAGTGTAGGTGTAATTAACCAATCATTATTGTTACCGTTCGTGCCGGTAAATAAAGCAGCCATCTGGTTACCAAACATTGGTTGCATCGTTTGGTTCAGATTCCAAGTATTATCATCTGGAGCATTATTATAAATTGTCCAACATGTTTCTGTTTGTGAATTGCTGTCAAAAGTTTCTATGAAAGGTGTTGGCAAAGGATTGCAAATACTTCTGAAAGGAAATGGTCCAACCCAGTCACTACTTTCTGTGGTGCTGCAAATCGCTCTTACATAATATTCGTAAGCCGTATTTTCTGTTAATGTTGCCTGATATGTTGGGGTTCCATTTACCGTAATTCCTGAACCTGTCGGAACGCCAGTTAATGGGCTTTGTATTACTACTTCCCATTGTGTTTCGGTATAACCCGGCATCCATGATAAAGTGGCTGATGTTGGTGTTATATTAGTCGCTGTTAAAGTATTTGAATTTGGATTCGGACAAGCCGGTGCATCTTCAATTACAAAATCATCAATTGTTACGAGACCCGTTTGTGTCGGATTGGGCATATTAGGTGGCATACGGAAAGCAATATAGGTTGTTCCTGTTCCGGTAAATAAAACCGAATCTTCCATAAAACTTGCGTTTGTAAAATCATGCAAGGGAATCAAAGTAGTATACGTTGCAAAATCGGGAGTTGAAGACATTATCACTTCAAAATTTCCTCTTGGGTATAATGCGATAGGACCTATTGGAGCTGTTACTCTGTAATTGAAACGCAGCCTTTTAGGACCAACCGCATTAACCGGTACGCTGATTAACCAATCATCATAAGAAACAAAAGGGTCGAAAAAGCTAATCGGTTGTGGTCGTATGTTTGCATCGGTTCCATTGATTAGCCATTGCGCATTGTCACTATTTGCATTGTTTGTTGTCCAACAGAATTTCTTAGTATTAGGATCAGGATCATTAAAACTTTCATAATATGGCGTAGGCTGCTCAATACATACAGTATTAAAGTTAATAGGTCCAACCCAAATACTTTGCTCAGTCGCATTACAATACGCTCTCATATAGAACTCATAGCGTGTAGATGGAGTTAATCCTGTTACTGTATATGGATTAGTATTCACAATATTCCATACAGAACCAGGAGCTGGAGTTGCTGTAGGCACACCAGTTCCCAGAGGCTGAGCTACCAGTTGCCATTGTGTATTTGCATAACCATTAGTCCAGGAAATTTCAACTGAATTCGAAGTCAATGTTCCTGGAGTCACAACCGGATATGCAGGTTCAGAACAAGCCGGTAAATCTTCAACGTATACATCATCAATATATAACCAGTTTCCGGTTTGTAAAGCTCCTGGTGGTACAATCCAGGCAATATTGATGTCTGCTGTAATATTAGGCAAAGGCACTATCATTTCGATAAAATTATAAGCAGTAGTATATTGTGCCAAAGGAACTACAGTTGTGGTAAAATTAGTAGCACCAACTCCTGTCGTAGAAAGCTTCACTTCAAAAGAACCCGGGCCTCCAGTAGGATTGTCTATAATAAGACCCCAGTTACCATAAATATTATATTTGAATCGAAGTCGTTTTTGTGTCACACCATCTAAATGGAACTTTGGAGTCACCAACATATCATTATTTTGACCTTCTGTTGATGTTCTCAATTTTGCTACTGGCTCACTAAACGCATTTGGACCATAATGAAATGCACTTAAATCATTATTTAAATTTAAAGAAGTCCAGCATGGTTCCGGAATTCCATTAGCAGAGTTAGCACCCGTAAATCCTGTATAATAGGGTAATGGTTGAATGTTACATTGTGTGGTAAAAGCTCTCGGTGCTGACCAAGGTCCCGGAGTTCCACAAATAGAACGCACATATAGATTATAATCAAAACCTGGCATAAGCCCTGATATTGAATTATTTATATTTGTTGTTGTAGGCGTTCCGGCTTGCGCAGCTGTTGGTGCCGGTGATGTAGCCGGTAAAACCAAATACTCCCAAGCACTAACTAAATTGGCAACATTATCCCATGACGCCACTGCCGTAGTTTGCTGCAAATTATCAATAACCATTGAGGGTTGAGAAGGAGAAGGACAAGTTGAACCACTAACAGTAAAAGTAAAGCAAAGACCTGCTCCCGGATTGGTATGTTGGAATGGTGATGAGATCACAAATAAATAAGTATGTCCAGCTTCAGCATAAAAATTCGGAATTTGTACGGGTGTCGTATTAGTTGTAGCCAATGCATCAAGACATCCTGCAGAGGTTCCTACACCTGCGCATCCATCAAATACAAAAACACTGGAAAGTGAGTTGTAACAATTATTTGGACCTCCACCAGTGGTAATCGCTTGGGTAATATTGATTAATCCTGAAGTTGTTGGAGTATAAGAAAGATAAACATGGTTTCCAGATAATAGATTCATAGTCTGACCAATCGGCTGACAATCCATTCCCTGGCTGTTCATTTCGACATAAGTTGTACCATCATAAAACTGATCCAAATTGGTACTTAACACATAAGGTGTTGTGGTAACATCTGGCGGAATGACTATTGGAGTTGAGCAGGTTAATCCAACCATTGATGTGGTAAATTGAAACGGTCCCGCCCAGGTACTGCTGGTTGAGGCATCGCAATTGGTTATGATATAAACATCATAAGTAGTGTTAGGTGTTAGTGTAGAAGGTGTTGTATAGGTAGTTCCCGAAACAGGTATCCCTGTTGCTCCGTGACCTGCACCTGCTGCTACTACTTCAATTCCAAAATTTGTTGCTGTTGGATGAGTCCAATTGATTGTCGCACTATCAGATGTTACTACCGAAGTAATACCAGTCACAGGAGGACAACTTGAAATTACTCTGGCGTTATCAACAAACCAGCTATCTCCTGCAGTTGATGAAACTCCGGTCTGGTTCGTTATTGCTACGAAAGCAATATAAACCGGAATTCCCGGAGCTACAGAAGGAATCGGAACAATTTTTTCTTCATAAGTAGTCGCTGCAACATTAAGTTGTGTCTCTGTCCATGAAGCTAAGGTTACGTTGAAACTACTGATATCCGGCTGATTTGCTGTTGAAATTCTAACCTGATATGTTGCTCCTCTGTTCGTAAAACTTCCTTGCTTTGTCCAAAAACGAATTTCACCGTTAGCCGGAGTTATAAATTGAGACGAAATCAAAAAATATTCTGCCGTGACTCCGGTAGTAGTATTTAGTCCCGGATTTACAAAAGCGCCTCTACTTGATAAATAACCTCCTGTCGGAGTTGTTGTCCAGTTATTAGCCGGTGCAGTTGCCAAATTGGTATTTACTGCCCAGGTTCCCGGAATACCACTTTCAAAATATTCTGTAGCAAGCTGACCATAACTTAAATTAGCCATGATTAGGAAAAACAAAGCAAAAATTCGCTGAAGAACTATTTTGCTTACAGCCCCATTTTCATTAACATAGTTTTTTTGAAAAATACCATGATTAACTTTTGGTAATGTAGTCTCAAAAAAAGGATAATTTTTCTGCATTTTTTAAATTATTTTAGTTGTTGGTGTTAATTTTAATTTCTTTTTAAGTTTTTTTCTTTTTTTTAAAGATATAAAGACCATTTTGAATCAAATACTACTGTTTTTTGAAGCAAAATTCATTATTTTTTTGAATGGTGAAATCATTTTTAAATCGCTAGAAGCCCTTGATTTCAGTGATACGGGCTATAAAAATGTATTCCTTTTTATTTGCTTACACTAAGATACGCAAACAATAATTGAGGAAAAATCATTCTACTTTATAATTTACTGAATTTATAAAGTATAAAAGGAAGATTTGAGGTAAAAATTGGAGAAATTAAGTGGCTAAGCTTCTTTACTCTTTTGATTTTGGAGCAAGTAAATTTGGCTTTTTATTGTCTCGATTTCCTTTCTTTTTCTTTTGATAATTGCGTAGAAAAATAGAACAATCAATATTAAAAACAATAGTAAAACCAACAAAAGGTAGTAAAATTTAGTGGATAATTCGGCTTTCTTAACTTTAAATTCTAATTCTTTATCTCCGATAGATTCGCTTACTGAAATACGCTCTGTATTTTTAATCAGTTTTTGAGTAGCTAAGAACTTCAATTGGTAAATTTTGAATTTATCCAATTGATTTAAGGCAAGGTAATTTTCGGCTAGACCTCTATAAATTTCCTGATCTAATATTAAATCATCTACATCTGAAGAAAGATCTAATGCTTTGTTTAAAGCTACTATGGCTTCTGTATTCTTCCCTTCGAGTGTAAAAACTTTGGCTGAACCTTTCAAGGCAAAAGCTTCCAGACTTTTAGCATTAACTTCTCTGGCAATTGTGGCTGCCTGTTCAAAATTTTGGAGAGCCAATTTATTGTTATTCATCAGCAAATAGCAATTCCCTTTATTGTATATGGCAATGCTCATCTTGGTAGCCGATTCCGATTTATCTTTTATCTTCATTAACTCAGCGATACCACGGTCTATGTAGGTTATTGCTATAGCACAACTTAGCTTTTCTTTATAAATAAAACCTCTGACAACATAATTTTTCCCTAATTCCATGTGAATGGAATCTTTGTATGGATATTCCGCAATCAATTGTTCCGCCTGATCTAAATATTGTATTGATTTATCATAAACTTTTAGCTGATGGTATTGGATTCCGGTTTTATTGATAATGTTTATCTTAAGCAACTTGTCGTTGGAAAGCGGCAACAGTTCAGATGATTTTATAAGGTACTCTACTGATTTCTCGTAATCCCTTTTGGCAGAATAAGCATCGGATATTAATTTATAGCCTTTTATTTTGTAATCAACATTGTCTCCGGATTGCACAACAACCATCTCTCCTGCTTTTATTACATTATCTGGGTTGCTGTAAATTTCATTAGTGGCTACTTTAAGAATACTATCAAGCTTTTTAAAGTTCTGGGCATGAATTGAAATAGTAGTCAGCAATCCGACAACTAATACATACATCCAAAACCTCAATTTATTGGTACCCATTACTCTAAAAGATTATTCTCTTTTTCCTGATTTAACAATTCGATAAATTTCACAGGCGAAATACCCGTAATCGTTTTAAAAACTGTTGCAAAACTACTGTGTGATGAAAAACCACAGTTTTCGGCCAGATAACTAATTTTATAATTGATAAAATTAGGATCTGTTTTTAATTTTTCGATGATATAATTAACACGTAATTTGTTTATGTAGGTATTAAAATTAACATTGTAGTGTGTATTTATAATCTCCGAAAGGTATTTTGTATTGGAATCTAATTGACCAGCTAAAACGGCAAGAGAAATATCTTTATTGATAAAACGTTTAGAACTTTCGAAGCGTTTTAACTTGTTTAAGATATGCTCTTCTGTTTCCTTTAAAATAACATTTTTCTTGGGCTCACTCTTCTCAATTTTTTTATCCGTAATACTAAAACTAGTCATGAGATTGCTTCTGGTTATTTCGATATAATTGATAATTTCAACTAACCTCTTTTTGTTTGCTGCTATTTTTTGCCAAAAGAAAAAGCCTATCAGTATCACAATTAAAAAGAGTCCGGAAACTATATAAATTGTTTCTATGTATTTTGATTTTTCATCCGAATAACCATCAGCATATTCATCCGAAATAAGGTTAAAACTAGTATTGATGGCCTCCTGTTCCTGACCTTCTGTCTCATTTTGCAATTCAAAAAACTTCGAATTTATAAGTTTGTAATTGGCCACATCATTCATGGCTAAATAAATTTCACTTTGCAATTGATTGACTTTTATTTGCGAGAAAAGATTGCCAATTCGCTCAACATAGCTCATCGCTTCCTTTGACAATATTATGGCTTCTCCATATTCTTTTTTAAGAAAATGAACGCTTGCCAAACCATTCAGAACATCAATTTTAGCATAAGCATTTTCAACATTTTGCTGATTAAGATTACTAATTGCAAGTTCAAACTGCTTTTGAGCCAGTGCTAGATTTTTCTGTTTCAAATACAATTGCCCTAATGCGATGTTATAATTTAATGCTATATCATTAAAATCTTTTGCGATGTTAGCAACTGTAGATTCCACTTTTTTTAGTTCATCTATCCTTTCCTGAAGCTTACTTTCATTTGACAAAAACTTTGATTTTTCGATAGCAATAGCAACCTCCAAATACATTTGTAGCCTTTCATCAGCTACAACAGTGCTTTCAAGTTTCTCAATAATTTTCTTAGATTGTTTGTCAAGGGTCAGATTTCTTAGGATTGATATCTTTGAAATATCAATATTAATTTTTTGTTCATCTGATAAATAGTCTCTGTAATTCTTCTCTTCATAAAGAAAATTTAAAGCACTACTATAATCGCCTTTTACTATATATGCTTTAGAAATTAAGTAATTAATACGCGATTTGTCACTAACTGAAGTATTGGTTTTACTCAAAAGATACTGTGCAATTTTGAGTGCCTGATCGGGATTAGAATAAATTAAATTCTCAATATCATCAGCTAAATAATACTTACTTAAAGTTTGCGCATTAGTTACACTATGGAGGAGTCCAAATAGTAATAGGATATGAAAATATCTGTTAATAGGGGTTAGATATTTCATGCGTTTTAAATTATCGCTAAAAATTTTGTTCAATAAGGTTCAGCAAATATAAGAATTATAGGCGATATCTGTAATCTTTAAGTTGCTATAATACAAAAAGCCCTTCCCGAAAATGAGAAGGACTTTTCACCTTAAAAAACACCCTATGAAAAATCTTTACTTTTAAACTCTCAATACCTTTTGTTTAAGGTTAAAAGTTTATAAAGAAATCTTAGCGATTTTAGTTTCTTTTTATCACTTTTATAACTTTTGAATTTCCGTCAACAGCAGTAACTTTTACTAAATAAGTTGAAGAAGTTAATGATGATAAATCAATCTGAACTTCATTCAAATTTGTTTTTCTATCCAATACTACTTGTCCTATAAGATTATAAACAGTTACGTTAGCAATGTTGTTTGAATAACTAAGTGTCACTATACCGTTAGTTGGATTTGGATAAAAGCTAAAACTATTATTGTCAAAACCACCAACACCTAATTCAACGGTTGCCGTAACAGCCAATGGCTCACTCGGACATCCTAAAGATACGTTCACAGCATAGTAAGTTGTTCCGCTAGTTAAAACCGTAGTAATCGCAAGTGGATTGGTTTGACTTTGAGCATCAGCTAAAGAACCATACCAAATAACATTCGTTGGACTTACCACTAAATCTTCTAAAGTAGCATCGTTTAAATCCGTTACAGAAATTATCTGAGTACTATTTCCGGTTGGAGTAGCTGCTGAATTAATAGTTAACTCTAAAGTTTCAGTATGACAGCCAACGGTTGAAGTATAAGTTCCTCCTGTAGTGTAAGTGGTTCCATTTACAGCCCATGTATATGAATCACACTCTGAAACTGTAGTCGTATTGTTTGTACTTGGTGTAATAGTCAACTCTAAAGTTTCTGTATGACAGCCAACAGTTGAAGTATAAGTTCCTCCTGTAGTATACGTAGTTCCATTTACAGCCCAAGTATACGAATCACACTCTGAAACAGTAGTTGTATTGTTTGTACTTGGTGTAATAGTCAACTCTAAAGTTTCTGTATGACAGCCAACAGTTGAAGTATAAGTTCCTCCTGTAGTATACGTAGTTCCATTTACAGCCCAAGTATACGAATCACACTCTGAAACAGTAGTTGTATTGTTTGTACTTGGCGTAATAGTCAACTCTAATGTTTCTGTATGACAGCCAACAGTTGAAGTATAAGTTCCTCCTGTAGTATATGTAGTTCCATTTACAGCCCAAGTATAAGAATCACACTCTGAAACTGTAGTGGTATTGTTTGTACTTGGCGTAATAGTCAACTCTAAAGTTTCTGTATGACAGCCAACAGTTGAAGTATAAGTTCCTCCTGTAGTATATGTAGTTCCATTTACAGCCCAAGTATAAGAATCACACTCTGAAACTGTAGTCGTATTGTTTGTACTTGGCGTAATAGTCAATTCTAATGTTTCTGTATGACAGCCAACGGTTGAAGTATAAGTTCCTCCTGTAGTATATGTAGTTCCATTTACAGCCCAAGTATAAGAATCACACTCTGAAACTGTAGTCGTATTGTTTGTACTTGGCGTAATAGTCAATTCTAATGTTTCTGTATGACAGCCAACGGTTGAAGTATAAGTTCCACCTGTAGTGTAAGTAGTTCCGTTTACAGCCCAAGTATACGAATCACACTCTGAAACTGTGGTTGTATTAGTTGTTGCCGGATTAACCGTTGCTGTAACAGCCACTCTTGGAGAAGCACACACTTCGGTAACATTCCATTCAAAAAAGTTGTTGTAACTAGCATCCGCAGTACCATCAAAACTGTTTAACGAACCTGTAAAAGCAACAGCACCTGATGCAGTAGGAGTTGCCGCCGGGAAACTGCTTAGTCTTCCTAATACATTCGTACTACTCAATCCGTTAGTTGCTAATAATCTATAGCCTGTCCCAGCCGGAATATCGTAGTTAAGAACTACTGTGTTAAATATTGAAGAAGAAACCGTACCGGTATTTATGGCTGGTGTAAATGTTACCGCTGTAGTACCCGGAACCTGAACACCATTTTTATCAAACAATTTAATGGTAATTGGAGCACCGGCATCAGCAGCTGCTGCAGTTTGTTTTGGATGCACTTTTACCGAATTCAAACGAATGTTAGTAGCTGTATTAAATACAAGACCACTAAATGGTGCTGTCTGAGTTCCTGTTCCTGCAAATACTTTACCAGCAGTATAAGTAGAAGTTGCTTCTGCACTTGCATAATAAGTCGTTGTTGCAGCAATAGAAGGCGAATAAGTATTACCCGTTGCTAAGGCAACACCACCTGTCGCAGCAGCATACCAATTAATAACTCCAGTAGCAGTTGTAGCTTCTAAATTTGCAACACCAGGACCACAAATTGTAGCAGGTGTTGTTGTATCTACAGCATTGGTAAATGTTACTTGAACTGGAGTAGAGTTAACTACAATCGGACCATTAGTGCACGTTACTGTACAACGGTAATATGTATTTGCTGTTGGTGTTGCCATATAAGTTGCAGCTGTTGCACCTGAAATATCTGTATAGTTAGCACCTCCATCTGTTGATGCCTGCCATTGGTACGTAATACCGGCACCAACTTGTGTATTTTGTATACTCAACGTTACGGTTTGTGTACCACATAACGTTGTTGGTGTTTGAACAATAGAGAAAGTTAATGTTGTTTGCGAAGTAGAAGTTACCGTTGCCGCTTGCGAAAGCGTTAAAGTAGTTCCACTAATTGCTGCTACTGTAGTACCTGTTGGGACACCACTTCCCGTTACAGTTAAACCTACAGTAATTGCAGCATTAGCAGCTTGTAAAGTTACAGTTGTTGAACCGGCAGTTATACCAGTGCTACTTGAGTTCTGTAATGTTACAATTTGTGTTATAGTTGTATCAGCTATTGTATTTCCTGGATTAACCGCTGTACAGGTTGGTGCTGTTGCATAAGCAAAGTTACCTGTAAAACTGGCGCCAAGAGCAGCCGCAACTGTATTTACTGTATTGGGAGTTCCTGCAGTAAACACTGAAGTATTTCCAAACACATTATCATATGTTCCTTGGTCAGCTGATGCTTGAACTACAAGACTTGCATTAGTCACACCTGTGTGTCCTAGTCTTACATTAAAGTCAGTTAAAGTTCCTAAAATACCTACTCTTTCCACTGTCCATCTTGCTGTACTTAAGTTAGCAATGTTAGCAGAAGCTGTACCAGAATTAGTATTGAATGCTTCTACTTTGAAATCAGCACCACCACCAACTGCTAAAGATATTGGGGAATAAACACCATCTTTCCCAACCGGATAAACTGAGTAAAATGCTGAAGTTGAATTAGTAGCCAATCCTCTTACCAAAGGACCATTGATGTAACAAGTATTACTAAAAGTACCCGTTATAAAACCTGTTTGTGATAAATCAGCTCTACCTACATATAACGGAGTTGCAGTTGAAGTATTGATAACTCCGGCAGTCATTGTTAATGAACCAACTCTAAAGCTTGGCATACTCACTGTTACTCCTGAGGCATTTGTATTATTAACGGTTAATGACGTAAAACCGGCATAAGCCAAACTACTGTTTAATTCGTTATAAAAAACACCAGTCCCTGAAATAGTTTGTGGTGTTGTTATAGCTACTGCTGCGCCATTTAAATAGTTGGAAAAGTTTACCCCTGTATTTACCTGGAAATTGGCAACACCATTGTTTTCAACATCTCCACCAAAATAAATAGGAGAATTAAGTCCAATTGGTCTTAAAAAAGAGCTGCCCGTAGCAATTGTAAATTTATTTTGAACATTTAAGATTCCTATGCTTTTACAGAATCTGTTTGTAGCATCCAGCGCATTGATTGTAAAGTTGCCTATCGATAAAACACCTCCACCTGCAGCGAAGTTAGTATAGAAACCATTTGTAGTAACCGGCGCTTGGTCTGTAGATACACCATCACCGATTTGAATAGTATGATTAAGACCCGTTGCTTTGTGTACAGTCGAACTGTAAACAAAAGCAAAGCTGCTTGCGTTACTGTCATATATTGTTATTGCTGCCGGAGCAACAATAGCTCCTGTCGTTGGTAAAGACAAATCTATTCTTACACCACTAATAGCTGTAATTGTCGTTCCCGGTTGAATTCCCGTACCACCAACTATTTGTCCTACTTGTAACAATGGGTTTGCAGCAGATAAAACAATTGTAGAACAGTTTGGTGAAGCTCCTGAGAAATTAACTGCTTGCTGAGTTATAATAGGTGACGTTGTTAATCCTGATAACGGTTGAGATAAAACAATCCCACCGATACCACTCAAATCAAAGCCCATACTAACAATCGTAGTTCCTGCTTGGATTCCGTTACCGGAAATTATTTGACCCACAGCCAAACTGGTAGAGTTAGCATGTGCGGTATCAATATCAATCACATAACTACCATCATTCATCGATGCAAAATTCAAAACGGCTCCTGCAGCAATATCAGCTGTGATTCCTTGTGATATAACTAAAGTGATTGGCGAATTTGAAAGTGGTCCCGAAGTTGCAGAAACAATCGTTGTTCCCGCTGCAATTCCGGTTCCTGTTACAATTTGTCCAACACCATAAATAGCTTTATTACTATTGAAACCTGACATAACAACGGTTGTTGAACCTGTTGTAGCAGCTGCATTGGTAGTTTTGCTAAAAGTCCCCGAAGCACCGTAAGTGTTAACCGGGAAAGTAGTAACCGAAGTCGCAGTAGTTTGAACTGCATTATTAACCAATGGGTCAACAATAGTAATAGTTCCTCCTGTTAAATTAATCGCAGAAGTTTCGATTTTAAATAAAGAAGCTCCTTGTCCAACACTATTTGCAGCAACACCA
Source organism: Flavobacterium anseongense (assembly GCF_021608185.1). Lineage (GTDB taxonomy): Bacteria > Bacteroidota > Bacteroidia > Flavobacteriales > Flavobacteriaceae > Flavobacterium > Flavobacterium anseongense. The sequence continues at coordinate 22,786 of NZ_JAKIHN010000011.1, forward strand.
CCAGCATTTCCATCAACTACTATGTTACCGGCAGTATGATTGAAAGTAGCAGTTGTTCTGTGGATTACACTACCATTAACTGTAAGTGTACCACCTGAAACCGTGTTTGTTCCGTTATTAGCTAAAACAGCATTGTTGTTTGAACAACCCACTGTCAAATCTCCTGAAGCATTAACTAAAGTTCCGCCTGCGTTAATCGTAACTCCGGCAGCATTATTTCCGGCAGAGTTAACGGTTACTGTATGACCTGAAGCAATCGTTATCACATCACTACATCCAGGCGCACCACTTGGTGACCAAGTAGCAGCATCACTCCAATCTCCAGAAGCTACTGAAGTTTTGGTGGTTGGAGCTTGTAATGAAGCATTTCCGATGCCTATATAAAATGGTGATGTTGTTAAGTCTGCATCTGAAATACTTTTTCTCACTGCAAAAGGGGATGTTGTTCCGTTAACATGAGTTCCAACTACAGCACCTGAATTCATTACTCTTGAACTACCATCCAACGCACTATAAGCACCAACACCATAAAGTCCTAAAGTATAAGTCCCGGCTGCACTTACATAAGTACTTCCTGTTTTAGAAACTGACCAACTTCCGTCGTATCTGTCTGTAATAGTGTAAGAACCATCAACTACTGAAAGACCGGTAGTCATACTATTTGCGTCAGTATAGCTCATCGCTAATTCTCCTGCAGTTGTAGCCCCCGAGTTAACCAAAAATGCCCATCTGTTTTGTCCTGTTGCATTTAAAAACGGGAACAACACTGTGCTGTTTGGATTGTAATCAGTTCCCGGATCGATAACGGTTCCTAATGCTGATGTTCCATACCATCTTGAAATTACTCCGCCAATAAAACCATTTCCTAATGTACACGTAAAATTACCAGAAGACATTGAGGCAAAGTTCCCAATATATATTTTATTAGCCCCTAACCCTACTCTGGCAGTGTTTAATCTTAGAATGCTTTTGATTCTGACATTGTTTAATTGCCAATCGATATTTGGGGTAGCTGTACTTGTATTATTAATTAATAATTGATTGATAATACCGGCAGTATTAGTTGTACCAGTGGCCACTACAGTTCCTCCTATTAGACCTGTACCATCAGAAACGATAGTCTGAACAGTTGAACCAAATAAATTAAGAGACCCAACATTATTACTTGTATTACCTACAGAAACATCTAATCTTCCTCCTGAAGCCAAGTCAATATTATGGCCCACTTTTAAGGATTTTCCGTTTGTCCCCTCATATACGTTAAATCTTGCACCCGAACCACTAATTAATAGGTCGTTGTATACTGTGAATTCATCTGAAATAGTTCCGAATTGCAAAACCGCACCAGCGCCGGCAATATAAAGATTGTTTGCTCCGAAATTTCTGTTATCTATTGTTACGGTGTGACCCGCATTTATTACTACATCATCAGCAGGTGAAGGCACATAACCCGCATCCCAAGTTGCCGGATTTGTAAAGTTCCCTGTTGCCAGTGAAGCGATTTCAACACCGCCAGCTCTAGATACTAATGAAATATTATCAATAGCTGCCGGAGGATTAGTTCCTCCACCATTACTATTTGACCACATAAAGATTAATCTAACGGTAGTCCCCGCAAAACTTGCCGGTACAAATCCAAAAGCAGTTTGTGTAACCGCATTAACACTACCGTAAGTTATAGAAGTAGCTCCGGTCAAAGTAGCAGGAACACTTGTTTGTAAATCTGTTCCAACCGGTGTATAAGTTGTTGGCGCAGCAAAAACCTGCCAAGTTGAAGTAGCTGATGCTACTGATTTCCAGTTGAAAGTTAAAGCTATATTGGTTTCACCTGCAGGAACAACTACATCTCTATAAAAGAAGACTGTTCTGGCTCCTGAAATTCCAACATAAGAATTGGTTTCCCCATTATCAAGTGAAACATAGGCTGAATTCCCTGTAATTGCTCCTGAATTTACAGCAGTTCCTACTACCCATTTAACAGCACCGATTCCTTCATTGGCAACTGTCCATCCGTTAGCAGCAAATGTGCTGCCTGAATTAAATCCACCTTCAGCAGCTGGATTAATAAGTGTGGTTTGTGCCTGCATTCCGGATATTGAAAATACCGTCATTAAAATCAGTAAAGCAAAACCTTTTAGTAATTTGTAATTGTTAGACATAAAATATAAGTGTGTTAGTTAATTCGGAAATAAAATTATATTATTTATACCTTCTATAATAAGGTAACACTTTTGAATTTAATGAATTTTAAAAGTTAAAAAACAGCTAACTATCTTACTCAACCCCTTTAAATATTAGGAATTTAAGTTTTCTGCTTTTTTTTCAGATTCAAAGAGCCATAGTGGACTCAAAAGAAGAAATGTAGTAATTATATTAGATGATTATGATGATTTAAGCAATACTGTGTAAGTTGTAAAATTGTTTTGGCAGTTGCTATTACACTAGTTCAACATCTAAAATAATTCAATATCTAATAATAAGAAAAACCCTGATTGTCACTACCAATCAGGGCTTTCAACAAACATGTGCAAGGTTATTTGCAACATATAAAGTAAACTAGGTAAGCTTATAAGGACAGTCTCAATATCCTACGCTTGATAAACATAAAAGCGATTTAACCCTAAACCAAAATAATAACTATTTTTTTCAAGCAACTTACCTAGAAAACTCGATTTGGGGCAAACGGGTAATATATTTTTAATTGACGTTTTGTAAAATTCGTCTATTGGTTTTGTCTTCAATAGTAGCTTCAGCAGCATTACTTTTTACGGAGGCAATTCCTTTCTCGGTGGCAAAATCGCTGCTATACATTTGGCTAGTGCCAATGGTATGTCCATTGCCTGCTTTAAGTACAAAATAATGTTTGCCATTAGAAGCCTTTTCCTTATGAAACAGCGCATCATCTTGTGAAGACCTTTTTACTGATTCAATTCCGTTTTCACAGCTAGCCTTCGTTATATATCCTTCACTTGTGAGAATTACAAGTCCGTTATTTGACTTTAAATTGAATTGAAATTCACCGTTTAGTCTTTTGGTGATTATAAATTTTCCCATCGTATTTTAATTTCTTGTTTAATTATTTAATTGCTAAAATGTATTTTAAATGTACTTCCCTCTCCTACTTTGCTTTCAACAGTTACACTGCCATTCATCGCCTCAATTTGATATTTTGAAATGTATAAACCAAATCCCTTCGCGTCCTCATGTTTATGAAAAGTTTTATACAATCCAAATAACGAATCGCGATGCCTATCCAAATCGATGCCTAATCCGTTGTCTGTGATGGTTAAAACTTTCTTTCCGTTTTCTGTAAAAAAGTTAAACTCTACTACGGGAAGTCTGTCTTTGTGGGCATATTTTATGGCATTGGTAGTAAAATTCAACAACACACTTTCTAAATAAGCTCGATTAAAATTCACAACAACATCATCGGGAACATTGTTTATAAACGTTAATTGATTTTCATTTTTATAACCAATGAGTATCGTTCTGACTTTTTCCAGTTTCTGATGCAAATTCAACCATTCCTTTGTTACATCAGCATTATTTTCGACAGTAACTAACTTAAATAAATCGCTTATAGTTTGATTCAAACCATCTGAAACACTGCGTAAATGACTTAGCAGCATTTTGTTTTCAACCGGGTCATTTTCAAAATCAATAACATCCAAAAGTGATTTAAAATTGGCAGTATGCGCATTTAAATTATGAGAAATGGTATAAAACAAATTCAACAGCCTATCATTAAAATCTCTATACTTTGCTACTTTCTCTATCAAGTCTAATTTTTGTTCCTTTAGAGTAGTACTATAGGTATTGGTGTTATTCATTATAATGTGTGTTATTCGATTGTTGTTTAGCATTTTATTACAAATATAAATTCAACGAAATCAATAACTTGTAGAACATTCAAACTCATTTAGTAGAATTGTTTCTACAAAAAAGTACTTCAAAAACAGAACAAGAATCGGTAGAAATCCACCAAAAAAAAATAGCAAAAACCACTAAGTATTTGCTATTTAATGCGTTATAAAAAATAAAAAGTTACAATCTATTTGTTGTCCTCGAAATAGAGCTGGAAAAGTTCTATCAACGCTGCTAAATTGTCTATGCCCAACTTCTCGAAAACTCTGTTTTTAAAAGTACTCACCGTTGTTTTTTTAATCTGTAATAATTCTGAAATCTCTAAATTACCATAGCCTTTGATTAGCAATCGCGCTACTTCGACTTCTCTGATAGAAAGTTTTTCTAATGGATTAATCGGTGTTTTTGATATATAGGAATCTAATATTCGGTCTTTAATCGATTGGGTAATATATTTCCCTGAGGTAATCATACTCTTTACTGCCTGCTTGATTTCGTCTTCGCTGCATCCTTTGTTTAAATAACCTGTAGCTCCTGCATTTAGATAACGCATCGCATAAATGCTTTCATCAAATGCACTGAAGATTAAAATTTTAAGATCGGGCTGAACGCTTTTAACTTCCGGAATAATATTGATACTATTTCCATCAGGGAAATTAATATCCAAAATCAATAAATCAAATTTAGTTTCTTTGACAAATTTAAGTGTGTCTTTAAAAGTGCCGGCAGTATGTATTTGAGCATTTATAAACAACTCTTTAACCACTAACGAAATACCCTGACGAACAACACTATGATCGTCTGCAATTAAAAAAGTAGGGTTGTTTGCTATTTTCATGCTTTTGTTATTTTGGCTTATATGTTATTATACTTGAGTTAGTATCAAATTGAATGTTACTTTGGTTCCTTTTCCTTGAGTACTTTCGACCTTGATTTCTCCGTCAAACAATTCGATTATTTCTTTACAGATATTTAGTCCCAAACCAACACCCAAATCATTCACTTTCTCAGAAACCGTACCTTGATAATAGGATTCAAATATATTTTTCAAATCGTTGGGAGCAATTCCGATGCCATTATCTGAAATATCAACCTTGAGGTTCATTTCATATTCCGAAAGCTTATCCAGTACAATAGCTACTTTAATCACACCTTTTTCTGTAAATTTATTAGCATTACCAATTAGGTTATAAAACAGTTGATGAATCTTAGCGGCATCAGAATAAACGATAGTATCATCCTTTAAATTAGAAACAAGCTGCAAAGTATTTCCTTTGGTTTCTACCAATGATGTCATCGAATTTACTATCTGATAAATTTCTTCCTTTAGCTGGATATTCTTGCACTTTAATGTCGGTTCATGTTGTTCCTCTTTTGAATATTCTAAAATTTGGTTTGATAATAGCAATAGTGAATTGGTGGTAAACTCAATCGACTTAAAGGTTTCTTTCATCTCCGTATCTTTTGTCGATGCACTTGCCTTTTTGCTATACATTCTGATAATACTTAACGGTGACCGAATCTCATGACTTATCATTCCGGTAATTCGGTTTTTAAATTGCAGGCTCTGACGTATTTTGGCTGTAGCCGATGTTAACTGCTTTTCGTATTCAAAAGCCACTCGGGTAAAATTGAAAAGGATTACTGAAACCACCAGCATTAATAATATCAGCAAAACGATGCTATAATTACGGACCGTTTTATTGATGTTGTATTGGTTTTCCAACTGCTGCTGTGCATCCGGTTTGAGTAAATGAGAAACATCTGTATAATCATTTATGGTCTGACTTAAAGCTAACAATTCGTTGTTGAGTTCCATCAACTTTAGATCATTTCGTCTCAAATTGGAAAAGGATTGTTTTAGCCTGGCAAATTCATTAGCGTAATATTTATTGGTAATCGAAACCACATTGGCCATCTGTTCCTCGACGTCGCCGGTTGTGATTTTGTCTTTGTACTGCATCGTGACAACAGTATTGACATATTCTTTCTGAATATTGGTGCGGTTGGCAATCGCGTCGCCTAATCTGGAAAACAATCCTTTTCGAGTGGCGCTATCAACCTTCACATAAGAATCGGTCTTAACATCGTCCAGGAATTTCTTTGTGCCAAACGCTTCAAAGCTAAATCCCTTTGGAAAATCTTTTTGATATTGACTCGTTTGCTTATCGATAACAGAATCAATAGCTGCTCTAACCTTCGCTATTTCGGCCAAGGTTTTAGTCTTCTTTTTTAAAAGTGCTGTTGTGGTTTTGTTATCATTGTTTTCGAGCTGCAAACTGCTTATCAACGCGCTAATTTCATTTATGTTGATTGCATAATTTTTCAAAGATGTTGTATCTCTGTAGGTAATATAGTTATTAAAATAGTTCTGCGATCTTACCAACGAACTGTTTAATCGACTCATCCTTCCGGCGGAAGCCATAGTATCAAAAGCTTCTGAAAGCTTTGTTTCGTTGTACCAAGTTACGATAGCGATAACTTGCAATAATATAATACAGGACAATAAGGTGTAGTGAACTACTTTTCTATGTTCAAATTTTAATGGTTTCAAGCAAACGAAATTTGTCGTTATCTTCATTGGATTCCAACGCATTGATACGTCAAAACCGAAAATAACTCAGTTTAAAAAATCATTATAAACACTAATTTACCGCAATACCGTTGTAGTACATAACTAATTCTATAATGTTAAAAGAGATTTGGGGATTTCTTTTAATTGTGTTGAGTACGTTTAAAAAATTACTCAACGTTATTTCTTCTATTTTTTAATTTATGTAGAGAAATACTAGGCAAATTTAGTATTCTTATAGATAAATAACGTAGTACATTACAAATATTTGTGTAGAATAAATTCTACATCAGGAGCTGGTATTTGCTACTAATCCTGTCTTCAAAATAAATAAAGCTGAACCTATTCAGATTCAGCTTTGTTATTATTTAAAAGTCATTTATACTTTTACTTACTCTAGTATTTTAGCGCTATAATAAGCAGTTTCGAATATAATTTTACCTTCATCATTAAAATTATCCATAAACATAATCGGTAAAACAAATTCTTTTTTATCTTTTTTTCTGGTCAAATTGATGTTCCACCAGGAAAGTACCACTTTGGCATTATTCAATTCATAATGCAAAAAATCCGGATAACCTACCACATCAATACTGTTTATATCATACTCTTCCAGTATTTTTTTGTCATTTTCTTTTTGCTCGGCAAGTGAGAATGTTTTATCTCTTGGCAGGTTAATGTCTCTAAACCGAGCTTTTTCATCATAATAGCTGTATGATTTTACAAGGTCTTTATTTTCAAAAGCCATAACCATATTACGAACTATATTGATGTACTCATGATGGTTGTATATGGTTCCGTTTTCTCTAACGTCAAAACTTTGTTCTATCTCATCACCAACACTCGAATTAGAATATTCGATAATAGTTTTGATTTTGTTGTCTTTGTTTACCACAAATAAACGGTGCAAAGGCATATCAACTTTAACTCCTGTTTTTTTGTGTACTCCTTTTAGCTGTTCCCATGTTTGTACCCAAACCACGTCTTTTTGATCTTTGTCTGAATATTCAATGGCATCCGGATAAGCTCCTTTTGTACGAGTGATGCTGTAATAGTCCAGTTGTTCTTTCCAGCCTTTTACGTTTCTTAAAAACGCGGCTTTGTCTCTTCCTTTGTCATTTGGGTTGGTACTTGCACCAGAATAGGCTTTAAAATCATCAGCTAAAAAGCTGGCTACTTTTACTGAGTCTCCGCTAACGAAGGCTTTGGTCATGTCTTCCACTATTTTAATAGCGGGATGGTCGATATAAACCGTACCATTGGTTTTTTTTTGAGAGTAAGTGATGCCGGTAAATAGCAACGCTACTATCAGTACTGTTTTTTTCATGTTTAAAAAATATTGGTTAGTAATACTGTTAAATATAATCAAATTAATTGATTTTCAGTAATTTATGTTGATAACTTTTAGTGAGATTTATAGAACTTCATATTCTTTACATTGATAAAAATTCTACATGGGAAAGTTAAAAGTGCTACAATTAGATAAAAAAAATAGCTGTAATTTTGTTTAGATTTTGTTGTTTGACAGAGCTGCAAAAGCTTTACAACAATCCCATTTATGAAAATAATATAAAACTAAAAATGTATGAAAAGATTATTTTTTACTGTTGTCGCTTTTGCTGCTACGGTTACGATGAATGCCCAAATTGTTAAAGTAACAGCTCCTAAACCAACCGTGGTTACGCCAAAAGTTGTTATTACTAAACCAAAAGTAGAAGTAATTAAACCGGTTGTAGTAGCTCCGACTCCAAAACCGGCAGTGATTGTCAAGGAAAATAACGCTTCTGACAGAGGAAGAGAACGTTCAGCAGAAGGAAGAAAAAACAAATGGAAAAATAAAGGCAAACACAAAGGTCATTATAAAAAGCACCATAAGGACCATGATAAAGACTAAATATTGCTTTACTATTTAGGTTAGTTGAAAACAGTTACTCCCCGTAATGTAAATTATGGGGAGTTTTTTTATAGTTTTTGTAAAGCAACCGCAACCTTTGCACCTATTTTTGCATTATTTTTTATCAGGGCAATGTTTGCTTCCAGGCTTTCTCCTTCGGTATTATCGGCGATGAATTTTAATAAAAACGGGGTTACTGCTTTGCCTTTGATTCCTTGTTTATTGGCTTCATCAAGTGCTTTGAGAATGTGTTTTTCAATAACCTCAGGTTCCATTTCATATTCGGCCGGAACCGGATTGGCAATTAACACCGAACCGTTTAGGGCTAAATCCCATTTCGCGCGTAAGAGTTTTGCAATTTCATTTGCAGTATCCAAACGCAACGGAGATTTATAACCACTTTTTGAAGAATAAAAGCTAGGAAATTCATCCTGACCAAAAGTTACTACAGGCACACCAATCGTCTCCATATATTCCAAAGTAAGTCCAATATCTAATATCGATTTTACTCCTGCTGCAACTATTGCTACATTTGTTGTTCCCATTTCGGTTAAATCGGCTGAAATATCCATGGTATCTTCTGCTCCGCGATGCACGCCACCTATGCCACCTGTTGCAAAGATTTTTATTCCGGCCATAGAAGCGATACGCATGGTAGCAGCAACAGTTGTGGCTCCGGGCAATAGTTGAGAAATTACATAAGGCATATCGCGTAAGCTTACTTTCCAAACATCTTTGGTTTGCGCAAAATAATCAATATCATCTTTAGACAAGCCAACCAAACACTTACCATCTCGAATGGCTATCGTAGCCGGGACTGCACCGTTTTGTCTTACAACATCTTCGACAGCAGCAGCAGTAATAGCGTTTTTGGGCCAAGGCATACCATGTGAAATAATAGTGGATTCTAAAGCCACAATAGGCAGGTTATTATCCAAAGCATGTTGCACTTCGGGACTGATAATGATATAATCTTTTTTAGTCATTATAATATTTTTTCTTGTGTTGGTATAATAGTGATGGAGTTAAAGATGCGTCAACTGCTCCTTTACTTTTAAGTATTTCTAAAGCTAATGTATGTCCCAATTGCAGACAGGTCTTTTCATCTTCGCCATTCACATAGCCAAAAACCCAAGCTGCTAAAGCTGCATCTCCGGCACCGGTGCTGTCTACAATTTGTATGGATGGAACATTCAGGTCTAAACTTTGATTTCTGGTATGTAATGTCGAACCTTCAGCTCCTTTTCTTATCCAAATGGTTTCTACACCTCTTTCAAAAAGAGAATCTATTGACTGTTCTTTTATATTGTTGGCTGACATTGTCAGCAGTTCATTTTCATTTGGAGTCACCATAAAAACACCGTTCAAATCTAAACCCGCTAACTTTGAAGCTTTGGCTACTGATACCGGTTCAATGATAAGTTTCTTTTGATGATTTTTGGCAAAGTAGATTAACCACTGTATGGTTTCACTCTCTAGATTGGTATCGATAATCAATATGTCAAACCCCTTGAGATACTCTTTTTGCGTTTCTAAATAAGTTGCTGAAATATGCTTCCCACAGTTATCCTGACAAACCGCAACATACAAATTGCCATCGGGTTGTAGTATGGAAACATATTTTCCGGTAGCATCATTGACTACAATTGAATGATTGCAGTCGATACCGCTTTGATTAAAACTACTTTTTATAAATACCCCATCAGCGTCATTTCCAATAGCTGTAATAATAGCAGGATTAACTTCTAAAAGAGCCAAATGCTGTGCAATATTGCTAATTACACCACCGATACTCGTTACTTTCTGAGCAGGATTAGAAGAAGCAGCAATGATGCTGTTGTCACAGAAATACAACTCATCTACTAAAGTAGCGCCTATACAGAGTACGGTTTTGTTCATAGAAACAAATGTAAAGAAATTTATTCTGCATTTTTTTATAGTATGATAATTGTCATCTTTATTGCGATTAGACTCTACTACTTTTGAGCATACAAATTATAGACAATGTCAATTTCATTAGTACAAAAGTATAACGTTCCAGGTCCGAGATACACCAGTTACCCAACGGTTCCTTACTGGGATGAATCTTCTTTTTCAACAGCAAAATGGAAACAAACCTTATTACAAAGTTTTGCCGAAAGCAATGCTACCGAAGGCATCAGTTTGTATATACATCTGCCCTTTTGTGAAAGTCTATGCACATTTTGCGGTTGTCATAAACGCATCACCAAACGCCACGAAGTGGAACATCCATATATTGAAGCAGTGTTAAATGAATGGCAATTGTATTGTGATTTGCTTCCAGAGAAACCTATTATCAAAGAAATTCACCTCGGTGGCGGAACTCCCACTTTCTTTTCGCCAGAAAATTTAGAACAACTAATAAAAGGAATACTCAATAAGGCAAAAGTTGCTGCCGGACATGAGTTTAGTTTTGAAGGACATCCCAACAATACTACACGAGCACATTTAGAAACGCTGCATGCCTTGGGTTTTCGAAGAGTTAGTTTTGGCGTACAGGATTATGCCGAAAAAGTACAAACCGCTATTCACAGAATTCAGCCGTTTCACAATGTGGCCAAAGTAACGTTTTGGGCACGTGAAATTGGCTATACTTCTATTTCGCATGATTTGATTTTTGGTCTTCCATTTCAGACTTTGGAAAATGTGACTGATACCATTGAAAAAACCAATTCGCTTTCGCCAGACAGATTAGCTTTTTACAGTTATGCGCATGTGCCTTGGATTAAAGGCAACGGACAACGCGGTTTTAAAGATGAAGATGTCCCAAAAGATGATGCCAAAAGATTGCTGTATGAAGAAGGCAAAAAATTACTGGCGCAAAAAGGCTATCACGAAATTGGCATGGATCATTTTGCACTGGAAACCGATAGCATGTACATAGCTTTTAAAGAAAATAAACTGCATCGCAATTTTATGGGCTATACTGCTTCCAAAACAAAACTGATGATTGGCTTGGGAGTTTCTTCGATAAGTGACAGTTGGTATGCTTTTGCTCAAAATGAAAAGGAATTAGAAACTTATTACGCTCGATTAGAGCAAAACGAATTACCTGTGTTCAGAGGACATATATTGTCTGCTGAAGACTTAACTATTCGACAACATATATTAAATCTGATGTGCCATTTTACAACTTCCTGGGATAATGACACCTTTTATTTTAATGTACTGCTTCCTAATATTTTATTCTATTTAGATGAGATGAAAAGCGATGGTTTTATTGAAATAACACATGACAAACTAACCGTAACCGAAAAAGGCAAACCTTTTGTGCGCAACATTTGTATGGCTTTTGATTTGCGATTAAAACGCAATGCTCCTAAAACCCAATTGTTTTCCATGACGGTTTAACATCAAACCTAAAGAATAAAAAAACCACGTTTTTCAACGTGGTTTTTTCAACTAACTTAAAACTACTTATTCAAATAAGAATAAATTTCATCTTTAATGAACAATAATTTGGTCTTTAATTCGTGAACAAAAGTATCATTAGCAAGTTCTGAACCCATATTTATTCGGTGAATCTGATGCTCAATTTCATGGTATTCATCAAATAATTTTCTGAAGTGCTCATTCGAAATTTTCAACTCGTGAATTTTATCCTTATGTTCAGGGAATTCATGTAATAAATCGTGTTTTTCCATACTATCTTATTTTGGTTATTGATTTTTATTTATGGCAGTTGGCAACAGCCTGAACAAACAAGTGAACATTACTTGGCGATATATAAGCAATGTCTAAGTCCATTCCTCTAAGTACAAAGAGTACTCCAATAACCACAGTTACTAAAGGTACAACTTTCTGTAATTTGTTTCGAAAAGGAAAACTTAAAAAATTAGCAACATAGACCACCGCACTCATCAACGGAACTGTTCCTAAACCGTATAGCAGCATATAAACTGTGCTTAGACCGACATTTTGCATAGCAACAGCACCAAACAGCGCAGCATATACTAATCCGCAAGGCAATAAGCCATTAAACAAACCGATGGTAAAAAGCGCATCAGGAGTTTTTCTTTTAAACTGTTGGCCCAAATTGGTTTTAACTTTTGAAATCAGTTTATAAATAGGTCTCGAAAAGTTGTAACGGGCAAATACTTTTTCAGGCACCAAAGCCATTACAATCATCAAAAGACCAACTGCAATAGAAATACGCTGCTGAATTCCGGCTAAATATAAACCTCTTCCCATCAATCCGAAGAGAAAGCCCAAAGTAGCATAAGACGTTAATCTTCCGGCATGATACAACATAATTTGTAACGCTTTCTGCGTTGGATTCGTGCGTGACACCGGTAACATCATAGCAATCGGACCACACATACCAATGCAGTGCAAACTGGAGATTAGACCGAATATGAGAGCTGTATAAAGCATTTTATTAGAGAGGGAAAAGGGATTAGGGAAAAGTGGAAAGGGAGCAGTACATAACAATAAACTTGTACCTTATCCCTAGTTATAATATATTTCTTCCTTATTCAAATAGGTTTTACCATCATAAGTCCATTCGACAGTAATATCCCAAAGACCGCCAACCAGATTTTTTTTAGGTATGAGCAAATCAGAATTAGATAATGCAATTGGGATAACAAAATCTAATTTTTGGTTTGACGGTCTGTATAGGGATACTTTTCCATTAATGTTTTTCGCATCCAAATCCTTAGGAAAACTTACTGTGATTCCATCGGAAGTATTGTTTATTTTAACCTTTTCGGACAAGCCGTTGGCGTTATTAACGTATTCAATATCATTTTGAACCTTGGCTTCTTTTTTATAATATTCCTCGGTTACTAACTCATTATCGTATTTGCTGTCGGATTGTACCTTAAACACAAAAAACAATATAAAACTCATAAATAATGCAAAAGCTATTACGATTGCAGTTCCCCAATTAATTTTAATGCTCATACTTTTAAATTTGTGCTAATCGAAACTACGCGGACCTAAAAAATTTGTTGTTTCGTTATCGATTAACTTGTTATCATTATACACTTCTAACACTAATTTGGTTTTGTCGCTTTCGAGCAACACTTCTTTGATTTCTATAAACAAGGTTCCTTCGGTGATGCCTTCCCTTGGCACTTTAAAATAACGTGGTCCAACCATTTTGACTTTGCCTTTAGGCGATACTAATTCGATATGTACTTTATCAAAGTTGATTGACGTTTTATTTACAATTTTGAACGTATACACATTACTGATATTTTCTCCTTTATGCTGAAACAATTGACCCGGCAACCTCAAAACAGTTGCTTCAACTTCATTTCTCAAAAACAACATTCCGATAAAAACTCCCGAAAGAATTGCTAATATTGCTACATAGCCTTTCATTCTGTTGGTAAAGACAAATTTTTCTTTTTTGACAATTTCATCTTCACTCGCATAACGGATTAATCCTTTTGGCAGACCAACGTTTTCCATCATGCTGTCGCAAACGTCAATACAGGCGGTGCAGTTAGTACATTCTAATTGTGTTCCGTGACGGATATCGATTCCCGTCGGACAAACATGCACGCACAAACTGCAATCGATACAATCGCCTTTACCTGTAGTGGTTCTGTCTTCATTTTTATTGAATTTGGCCCGACCGATTTCTTTTTCACCACGAACATGGTCGTAGGCAACATTAATGGATTTGTTGTCCAAAAGCACACTCTGCATTCTGCCATATGGACAAGCAATAATACATACTTGCTCTCTGAACCAGGCGTAGATAAAATAGAATACGGCGGTAAAAATCAATAAGGCAATGAGCGTTGATGTATTATTGGCAGGTCCTTCACTAACTAACAGAATTAATTTATCGCTACTTATTAAATACGCTAGGAACACATTGGCTATCCAAAACGAAATCACAAAAAAGATGAACCATTTGGTTAAACGCTTTCTGATTTTTTCTGCATTCCATTCTTGCTTGGCTAAGCGTATTTGCGCTCCACGATCGCCGTCTATCCAGAATTCAATTCGACGGAAGAGCATTTCCATGAAAATGGTTTGCGGACAAAACCAGCCGCAAAAAATGCGCCCGAAAGCAACCGTAAACAAGGTTAGTCCAACCACACCAATAATCATAATGATTACGAAGATGTGAAAGTCTTGTGGCCAAAAAGGAAATCCAAACAAGTTAAAACGACGTTCCAAAACGTTGAACATCATAAACTGATGATGATTAACTTTTACGAAAGGCGCGGCAAACAAGAACAACAGCAGGAAATAACTCAGCCATTTTCTGCGTTCATACAGCTTTCCTTTCGGAATTTTTGGAAATATCCAGGCTCTTTTTCCTTTTGCATCGATAGTGCTTATACTATCTCTAAAACTATCATCTTCTTCGTTGAGCATTATTTGGAGTTATTAAAAACTTATTTATTAGCTACTTTGACGGTGTCTTGTGTTACGGCTTTTGCTCCTTCTTCTTTCCATTCTTTGGCTTCGGCTTCGGTTGGTTTTGGATCTTTTGGATTGGAACCCTGAAGTGATAACACATAGCTGGCTAATTTTTGAATATCAGATGGTTTTATAGATGCTTTCCAAGATACCATTCCTTTTCCGTCTCGACCACCTTCCATAATGGTGTTGAATACGTTTTTGATACCACCACCGTTTATCCAAAATTGGTCTGTTAAGTTTGGCCCGATTTGTCCACCACCATCAGCACGGTGACAGGCAACACAGTTGGTTTGGTACAAGGCTTTACCAGTCGCAATACTTGGTGCATCTGTTAATAGAGTTACTTTGTCTTTGTTCATCATATCAGGTGCCGTTTTCAAATAGGCATCCACAGCTGCTTTAGCTTCTCTAACCTCGGTCTGATATTCCTGATCTTGGTTATAATCTCCCATAACATGAAAGCGCACTAAATAGATTCCTGCGAAAATAATGGTTCCATAAAACAAATAAACCCACCAAGGCGGCAACACATTATCTAACTCACGAATACCATCGTAGTTGTGGTCTAACATCACATCTGCTTCTTCCTCTATGGTTTTGGTACGGGTCAGTTTTTTCAAGATGTTTTTATAGAAAGCACTTTCGGTAAACGGTACTGACTGCGCTTCGTCTAGTTGCTTTTTCTGCTCTTCAGTCAGCAAATGATAGGTCACATTATCTACCGCACTGACTACAATTTCGATAGCAATCAGGAGAAATAAAAATACAACCAAAAACAATCCAACCATAGGATACTTTATAAAAGCAGGTTGATTTCCGGAATCGATGAAATATTCCATTGCAGCAAGCACACAGGCAAAAATCAATGGTACTCTTACATAGGCGGGAATTAATTTTTTCATGTCTATAACTTTTAATTAATCTTTAATAGGTAACTCACTCAATTCTTTGATGGTTTCTTTCTTATAGGTATACACCCAAATAAACAGACCTACAAAAAATGAAAAGCAAATAATCAGGGAAATAATCGGGTAAATAGCTACTCCTGAAATGGATTCTAAATTGTGTTTTACAAACTTTAACATGGCTGACTATTTATTGTTTTTTACTTTAATATCGGTTCCTAAACGTTGTAAATACCCAATCAAAGCCACTATTTCTCTGTCTTTCATTGGCACAAAAGCAACACCTTTAGCAGCAGCTTTGGTTTTACTCGCTTCGTATGATTTAACAAAGTCGGGATCGTTGTATAGGTTTTTCTCTATTGCTGATACTTGTGTTTCAATACTTTGTTTTGCATTGGAGATATCGGCATCTGTATAAGGAACACCTAATGTCTGCATGGCTTTCATTTTGGCTTCTGTATCCGAATAATCCATGGCTGTATTGTCGAACAACCATTTGTATCCAGGCATTATAGAACCCGGTGAAGTACTTTGTGGATTCCACATATGGTTAAAGTGCCAGTTATCGTTGTACTTTCCTCCTTCTCTGTGCAAATCCGGACCGGTACGTTTAGAACCCCATAAGAATGGATGGTCGTATACATATTCTCCCGATTTAGAGTAATCGCCATAACGAACTACTTCTGAGCGGAATGGACGAATCATTTGCGAGTGACAGCCCACACAACCTTCGCGGATATAGATGTCGCGTCCTTGCAATTCAAGTGGTGTATAAGGTTTTACTGCGGCGATAGTTGGGATGTTTGATTTTACCATAATCGTTGGCACAATTTGAATAATACCTCCAATTAAAATGGCTATAGTAGCTAAAACGGCTAATTGTATAGGACGTCTTTCTAACCATGGGTGGAATTTTTCTCCTTTTAATCGGCCTGAAGAAATTTTGGTTAACTCAGTAGCTTCTGCTAATTCATCTTCTACTGTGCTGCCTTGTTTAACTGTTTTTATTACGTTGTAAATCAATACAATCATACCGATTAAATACAATGTTCCTCCGATAGCTCTCATCCAATACATTGGCATAATTTGCGTAACGGTTTCTAAGAAGTTACCGTATTGCAATGTCCCATCGGGTTTGAATTGTTTCCACATAGAAGCCTGAGTAAATCCGGCAACATACATTGGTAACGCATACAACACGATTCCGAGAGTTCCAATCCAGAAATGGAAATTGGCTAATTTTTCAGAATATAAAGTAGTTTTAGTCAAACGCGGAATCAACCAATAAATCATACCAAAGATTAAGAAACCGTTCCATGCCAAAGCTCCAACATGGACGTGAGCAATAATCCAATCGGTAAAGTGGGCAATAGCATTTACATTTTTAAGTGATAACATCGGACCTTCAAACGTAGCCATTCCATATCCGGTAATCGCCACTACGAAGAATTTCAATACCGAATCGGTTCGCACTTTATCCCAAACACCGCGCAGGGTTAGCAAACCGTTAATCATTCCACCCCAAGATGGTGCTATCAACATTATAGAAAATACTACTCCAAGGTTTTGCGCCCAATCCGGCAATGAAGAATACAATAAATGGTGTGGACCAGCCCAGATATAAATAAAGATTAATGACCAGAAATGAATGATTGATAATCGATAAGAATACACCGGACGATTAGCTGCTTTTGGCACAAAATAGTACATCATTCCAAGAAAAGGCGTTGTAAGGAAAAAAGCCACAGCATTATGTCCGTACCACCATTGCACTAAGGCATCCTGTACACCGGCATAAACGGAATAACTTTTTAAAGCCGAAACCGGAATCTCCAAACTATTAAAAATATGTAGCACTGCTACCGTAACAAATGTGGCGATGTAAAACCAAACAGCTACATACATATGTCGTTCCCTACGTTTGATAATCGTACCAATCATATTGATTCCAAATGCCACCCAAATCAAAGCTATGGCGATGTCAATCGGCCATTCTAATTCGGCGTATTCTTTTGAAGACGTATAACCTAACGGCAGCGTAATGGCTGCTGCAACTATAATTAACTGCCAACCCCAAAAGTGAAGATTGCTCAAAAAGTTGCTGTACATTCGGGCTTTCAGCAAACGTTGCAAAGAGTAATACACTCCGGCAAACATAGCGTTACCCACAAAGGCAAAAATTACAGCGTTGGTGTGTAAAGGTCTTAATCGCCCGAAACTCAAGAACGAAACACCGTCCGTTAAGTTGGGAAACAAAAATAAGACCGCCAGTAAGAGTCCAACTAACATTCCTACCAGTCCAAAGACAATTGTGGCGTAGATAAACTTCTTTACAATTTTGTTGTCGTAATAAAATTGTTGCATTTCCATAATTAAATTGGTTTTTGTTCTTCTTTATTTGTTATTGTTTTGGATTTTGCTTTTATAAGCTCATCGTCAAAAAGCATTCTGACCGATGGTGTGTAGTCATCATCATACTGGCCGGTTTTCACGGCACGAAGGAAAGCGTATAAAAACGCCACGGCTATAATGATGCTGATGGATATTAATAGATAAATGACACTCATACCTCTAATTTGTGTAAGCAAAGTTACTGTTGGGGTTATTCTTAAAATATGATATTTATCATACCTGCATTTTTATTTTCGAGCGAAATAATTACTCATAACCGTAACAAAACTTACTATCGTAATCGTGCTCAACGGCATGATGATTGCGGCTACAATTGGAAGTAAGTTTCCGGTAACTGCATAGCTTAGTCCAACAACGTTATACAATAATGACAAACCAAAACTCATGTAAATTGTCTTCATCGCATTTTTAGAATAGTTCAAGAAGAACGCAATCTTTTCAAATTGAGAAGCGTCTAATATTCCGTCGCAAGCCGGAGAAAATACATTTACATTTTCCGAAATGGATATTCCAATATTGCTTTGCGCCAAAGCTCCGGCATCATTTAATCCGTCGCCTATCATTAGTACATTTTTGCCTTCTCTTTGAAGGTTTTCGATATAGGATAATTTCTGTTCAGGCTTTTGATTGAATACCAAACAAGTAGTTTTGGGCAACATCTTTTCTAAAATAGCGCGCTCGCCATCGTTGTCTCCGGATAATACGATGAGATTGTATTTTTTGGATAGGCTTTCAAATAATTGCTCTAATCCATTTCGGTATTGATTATTAAAAACATAACTGCCTTTGTACACGCCATTGATTTCGACATGGACTTTGGTTTTCTTATGGGTGTTTTCGCTCATGTGTTGCAAAAACTGGGATGAGCCTAATTTGACAGTATCATTTTCGAATTCAACAAAAACCCCTTTTCCAATAATCTCTTCAAAACTTTTTGTTTCAAGTTTATCCTGATGCGGAATAAAGTCATACAATCTTCTGCTCAATGGATGATTAGAACCTCGAAGTGCATTTTTCAGTAGCTTTAATTCGGAATCATTTAAAGCTTCACCTTCATAGGTTATCGAAGTCTTTTTGTTAGTCGTAATGGTTCCGGTTTTGTCAAAAACAATCGTATCTACTTTGGCTAATTGTTCGATGACAATCGCATTTTTGAGATAGAGTTTTCGTTTTCCCATAATACGCAAGACATTCCCCAAAGTAAACGGAGCTGTCAACGCCAATGCACACGGACAAGCGACAATCAGAATTGCTGTGAATACATTAAAAGCAGTCGTCACATCGATAAAAATCCAAAAGATAAAAGACACAACCGACAATAACAACAAAGCCGGAGTAAAATAGCGACTGATTTTATCGGTAATGGATTTGTGTTTTTGTTCGACCTTTTTCTGAAAGACATCATTGCTCCACAACTGCGTCAGGTAACTTTGGGAAACCGAGAACAGCACTTCCATTTCAATGACTTTGCCCAATTGTTTTCCTCCGGCAAAGATTTTGTCTCCTGATTTTTTTTCGATAGGAACCGCTTCTCCGGTTACAAAACTGTAATCTATTGATGTTTTATCAGAAATCAGAATACCATCAACCGGAATCAGCTCTTGATTTCTGATTAATAATCGGTCGCCTTTTTGAATGTCGTAAACCTGCACTGCTGTTTCTTTTCCGTCAGGCAAAATTTTGGTAATCGCAATGGGAAAATACGATTTATAATCACGTTCAAACGAAAGAAAATCATAGGTTTTTTGCTGGAATAATTTCCCTAACAACATAAAGAAAATCAAGCCACACATACTGTCAAAAAAACCTTGACCGTAATTGAACACAATATCTACCGTGCTTCTAATAAACATTATTACAATTCCCAAAGCAATCGGAATTTCGATATTGAGCATACCTTGTTTGATGCTTTTCCATGCTGCAACATAATAACCCGAAGCCGAATAGATAAAAGCCGGTAATGACAACACAAAAATCATCCAACGGAAGAAATCTTTGTATTGGTCAATCCAAAATTCATTAACTTCAAAATATTCCGGAAACGACAAAAGCATAATATTTCCAAAACAGAAAAAAGCTACTCCGATTTTGTAAATCAAAGTGCGATCTACTTTCTTTTTGCCTTCGTCATAATTCTCTAAACTGATATAGGGTTCATAACCGATAGAGCACAACATCTCCACAATTTCTTTCAAAGAAGTTTTTTCAGGATTATAAGTTATCCGGACTTTTTTATTTGGAAAATTAACCTGCGAAGTACTTATTCCTGCTTGCAGTTTTTGCAGATTTTCTAAAATCCATATACATGAACTACAGTGTATATGTGGAATGTAGAGCGAAACAATATGCGTTGTATTTTCTTTAAATTCGAGAAGCTTGTCAACGATATTTTCATTGGCTAAAAAATCATATTTGCCTTTGATGTCTTGTGGTGTCGCACCTGGTGCTGACTGAAAATCATAATAGCACGAAAGGTCATTTTGACTAAAAATTTCGTAGACGGTTTTACATCCGTTGCAACAAAAACTTTTATTATCAAAAAGAACCTCGTCTTTCTTACTAATTTCATTACCACAATGGAAACACTGTGATGTATTCATAATTTGCTCATTTTACCTGGGACAAATTTCCAACATCGACTAAAATTAAAATATGATATATATCATCCTTTTGAATATATTTGTATGACCAAAAAACAATTTTTTTTATGTCAAAATGTGAGCAATGTATCGTACGTCAATTCAGTTCTTTGAAAGCGCTGAACAAAGCAGAGTTGCTCAAAATGGCAGATTGTAAAACTTCATACACCATCAAAAAAGGTGAGCCAATTTTTGAAGAAGGTGAAGTCACTAATGGAATTTATTGCGTCAAAGACGGTGTTTGCAAACTGTCTAAACTTAGCTCTAACGGAAAAGACCAAATCGTAAAATTGGTAAAACCGGGAGAATTATTAGGGCAACGTTCTATGATTAGTGAAGAACCTGCAAACCTAAGTGCCGTTGCTTTAGAAGATATGGAAGTTTGTTTTATTCCGAAAAAAGAAATCATGCAGTTCTTTACGCAAAACAATGAATTCTCTATGAATGTGATGAAAACCATTTGTGGCGATTTAAAAGATGCCGATGATCACATGGTAGACATGGCACAGAAAAGTGTGAAAGAACGTTTAGCGGGAACGCTCATTTATTTGGAAGAAATGTTTGGAGTTGATACAGACGGGACACTTCGCTTACAATTATCAAGGGAAGAATTGGCAGGAATGATTGGTACGGCTACAGAAAGCTGCATCCGATTACTTTCTGAACTCAATAAAAGTAATCTTATTGAATTGGTTGGCAAGCGCATCAAGATAGTCGACAAAAACAAATTGCGTCGTTTAGCAGATTAATTTTCATTCATTAACTCATAAAAAAAACCACTTGAATAAAGTGGTTTTTCGTTTTATAATTGAACTTTGTTAGTTCATTAGAGTTTTCTTAGTAAAGCTCTGCCCATTGTCTAAAGTTACTTTTACCAATAGTACTTGCGGTGCTATTTGCAACGAACTTGTTTGAAACAAATTAGTATTTAAGTCATTTTGGGTAAACAACAATTTTCCAAGTATATCATATACTTCAACTTTTGTAATAGCCATGGCCGGTGATAGTATTTCCAGTTGATGATTTGCGGTAATAATTTTAATATCATTATCGGTTATTGTTGGAATAGTTGTTCCCAATGCCTGATCCGTAAATCGCAATTCAAAACGCTCTTCAAAACTACCGTTAGTGGTGACAAAAGCATAAGGTGATTCTTTTAAATTGTGTAATGTGTTGGTAACTTTATCTAATAAATACACATTTTGAGTAGTAAATACACCATCAAAATTATCCAGATAAATAGTTAGTTCTCCGTTAAAAATTGTGCTATATGCAAACGGAATAACATCTGCTTCAGAAAAAGGCAGACTTTTTCCTTGTATGGCTAAAATATCAGCACCTAGCCTGGTATAAATGGAAACCGAATTACCTACAGCAAATGTTTTACCATCAAATAATGAATCAAAATCATTGGTTGCTCCTTGTACATATCCAACTAACATTTGGTTATAAGCTCCTTGTGGACTTCGTAATGAAAGCCAAACACGATGTCTTTCTAATCCTTCTGAAATAGAACTTGTGGTATTATTTGCTTGTGTTCCGCCTTTAAAAAATTGTGTGTTATTACCGGCAAGTCGCATAGCGTTATTAAAAGTAGCTGAATAGGTTCCATTAGCCAAGCTTGTTTTAGCC
The DNA here is from genome assembly GCF_021608185.1 of Flavobacterium anseongense. Lineage (GTDB taxonomy): Bacteria > Bacteroidota > Bacteroidia > Flavobacteriales > Flavobacteriaceae > Flavobacterium > Flavobacterium anseongense. The sequence goes on from NZ_JAKIHN010000011.1 coordinate 45,112, forward strand.
TCAACAAAGAAACCTTGAGCCGCAGCAATTTTCCCTGTTGGTGTTGGACCTCCGCTTGGAGCAGGAGCTGTTCCTACTGCACCAGTATAATTATACTTTGCATAATCATTGACAGTATAAACATTGTTTGTTATTGCCGTGTTATGTGTCCAAAAATAAAGTGTTCCGTTTATAACCGAACTATTAGCTGCTATAAATGAATCGGCATTAAGAGCAGATGGATAAGGATTACCTATCAAGTTGTACGCTGTAGTGTTTTTTATAATTGGAGTGTTGATTACGCCATTTCCCGGAGCACCAACAAAACTGGTTTGTACAATTTGTGTTGGAGCGTAAGTTAGCCCACTTGGTGCTCTCCCTATATAACCAACACCTTGCGCCATAGTAGTTGCGCCGGTTTGATATACATAAAGATTAGTAATTGGGCTAAAACTATACATTAATGAATTTGTTGCTAACTGACTTAAAGTAGCCGACACAACTGGCGACGACCAATAAGTATAATCATATTGTTTAAGTGCAGTAGTTCTTCTTTTGTATGTTATACTTCCTACATTTGCCGCTGAATTATTTGTTTGTACCAAACTAGCTTGGTCTTCAAAAGTTAATGAGCCACTACCTAGAATTTTTATATCATCAGCCACAGTTAAAGTATGTCCGGAACTTATTGTAATAGCACCTGAACTTACTTGACATGAGCAGCCTGAAATATCTGTAGGTGATGTGTAATCATGGGTAAAAACAATCTTTTGTGAGCTTGTTGGAGGTGAACCTGATGACCAACCTGAAGATGACCAAGTATTTGTTTGTGTATTAACTGTAGCACTTGTTGCCGGTGAGATACATCCTGATGAATTTTTTGCAGTTACGCTATAAGTACCAGACGACACTGGAGTAAAAATACCTGTTGTATTTGTATATGTTATACCATTTGTACTGTAAGTCATCCCGGTTCCTGTTGGCGAAGTAACTGTTATCGTTCCTGTTGCAACAGTACATGTAGGCTGTGTAACAGTAACAATAGGCGTTGATGTGGCCAAACCTGAATTAACTACAACCGTAATTTCGGCTACCGAAATAGGGTTTCCGGAAAGAGATGATTTCATATACACCTGATACAGATAAGAACCTGCAGTTCCTGGAGCTGTTACACTATAACTTGGACTACTAGAGTATGCAGTTCCGCCACCTGGAAGTCCGGTTCCAAAAAATGAATACGTATAGGTTCCATTTGGTGGTGGTGTGGCTAAAAGATTAATAGTGTTACTTGTACAAACCGGCGAATTAGAAGTCAAACTACCTGTTCCACCCAAACTTATAAGTGTTGTAAAACTTAGGTCTGCTCCAGCTCCACCATTACAACTTGCTAATAAATTTGTACCTACGTAGATACGTTCAGAAGCATTACATGAGCCTCCGATTATATTTCCTCCGGTCTCAATAGTTAATGAGGAACCAGATCCTAAAGTTAATCTATTATTACCAGGAGAGAAGTCAACTGAAGCATTGTTTCTGATTATAAACTGAATAGTCCCAAGACAAGACAAATTCAAATCGGCATTCATATTAAGAGTTGTTGCAGTAGTTCCATTTCCAACATAAACCGTTGTACAGCCCGAAAACGAACTGCATGTTAAAGTGCTTGCATTTACAGTAGTACCTGTAATTGTGCATTGGGCATTTAAGCCTAATGAAAAAAGTAAAGAAACAAAAAGGGACAGTAAAAAAGTTTTCATATAGTACCCATTTACGATGATTTTCAGCGCGTAGATTTTAGGGACTGTAAAATTACGCCATCTGCTACTTATTGGAAATTTTTGTCGTTATACTACTTAAAAAATCTATGAATAACACTTTCAGAAATTTCAAAAAAAAATGTAATCCAAATCATATTTTTATTAATTTTAAAAAAATTGCTAAATTGTTGATTTTAAACATATTTTTTTGCTCATTTAAGTAAAAACCCTATAAAATATTTAGATTAAAATATAAATTTTAACAAATCAATTAATTACATTTGATTTATGATTTTCTTAACATTTTTTTTGGAATGGTTAAAGATTTGCGATTCAATTTTATAAGAGGGAGAAGATACTGCGGAATATTATTATACTGTGCTGTAATTTTTTGCTCAAAAATTAATGCTACTACTTTTTATGTTAATGACAATTCAATCAAAGGAGATATCTATACCACAGCAATAGGAAATGATTCTAATGATGGTATTTCTCCGGACAATCCTAAATTAACTATCCTTTCAGCATATAAAATTGCAAAAGAAGGTGACACAATTATAGTTGATATCGGAAATTATAATGAAATTTCATTAAAAGGGGAATTATCATTTGAGAACACCAAGAAAATTAAATTTTTAATTGCCGGTTTTTCTGATGAAATCTATTCCAAAACATCTTTACCAATAAATGAAAAAGTATCCCCGGCTATTTTCTATATAAAAGATGACAAACCTATTGATCGTGAAGCCTACTTACGAAATTTACAAAATAGTGTAGATAAAAAATAATAACAATAGGATGAAGGCTTGGATTAAATATTTACTCATAGTAATACTATGTTTTGGTTTTCCGACCTTAACATATGCACAGCCTTCAAATGATGCTTGTGGAGCGGCTATTCCTATTACAGTTGGTGTCGGAAGTTGTAATTCTATCCTTTACACCAATGTTGCCTCAACAACAGCAAGTGATCCTGCCACACCAGCTTGTTGGTCTCCTAACAGTTTAAGTCACACTGTTTGGTTTTCTTTCGTAGCTACTACAGCTGATATTGAAATTTCCACCAATTTTGGAGGTACATTAGCCAATACTCAATTAGCGGTTTATAGTGGTGCTTGTGGTTCCTTAACTCAAATTGCCTGTCAGGAAGATATTAATACAGGTGGTAGTTTATTTCATACTGATGTTATACTACATGGTTTAACCATAGGGAATACATACTATATGCTTGTTGACGGTAATGGAAATACAACCGGCACTTTTGGTATCTGTGCCCAACAAGCTTTGCCTATAGGACCTGCATTACCCGTTCAAGATTGTGCCACAGCTCAAACTTTATGTAGTGTTGGGAATGTTACCGTTCCAAATGGTGTAGGTGGTGTAGGAATAACGCCTGAGAACCCTTCTTGTTTTGGCGCTCCTGGTGAACGTTCTTCAAATTGGTATACTTTTACAGTTGCTACTTCGGGGACTTTGGCCTTCACTATTACTCCTACAGCTGTTATTGATTATGATTTTGCGATTTTCAATACTTCAACATCTTGTCCGGGAACTGAAATAGAATGTAATTGGAGTCCAAATACAGGTGGAACTGGAACTACCGGTTTAGGATGCGGCGGAGCACAATGTGAAACTACATTTACAGTTACAGCAGGTCAAACCTACACGATATTAGTTGATCGATTTACCGCAACTTCTTCTGCTGGATTTACCTTAAATTTTGCAGGCACCACCGCTACATTTGCGAGCCCAAATCCTACTTTTACAGCTACTACTGCTTGTATAGGAACGGCTACACAATTCACAAATACGACCAACGGTAATTATACTTATAATTGGAATTTTGGTGATGGATATACTTCAACTTCAGAAAACCCAACTCATATTTATGCAACAGCTGGAACATATAGCGTAACTCTTTTACTAACTGCTGTTCCGGGAGGATGTCAGAATGCCATAACACAATCGGTTACAGTTAACCCAATACCAACAGTAGATGCAGGTATTGGCGGCACAGTTTGTTCAGGTGGATGTATCACATTAGGCGGTTCTACAAACGCTACAGGTTCAAGCGGAACTACTTCCTTTACTAATAGTGGAAGTTATGCAATTCCTGATGGTAGTACAACTGGTGTGTATTCTCCATTAGTGACGAGCGGTCTACTACCAACAACTATAACAGCATCTTCTATTGCTTCAGTTTGTGTAAACATGACTCATACTTGGGACTCAGATCTAGATATTTATCTGCAATGCCCTGATGGAACTAGGGTAGAATTATCAACTGATAATGGTGGTACTGGAGATAATTATACTAATACGTGTTTTACTCCAACTGCTGCTTCCTCAATTACAACTGGTACCGCACCATTTACAGGGACTTATTTACCTGAACAATCTTTCAATGTTTTAAATGGATGTACTGCCAACGGAACTTGGCAACTTTTTGTTCAGGATGATTTAGGCGGTGATGCCGGAAGTATTTCGGGTTGGACTATAACTTTCAATAATAATCTACCTGCATTTACATGGTCGCCTACAACCACTATGACTAATTCTAATACATTAACCCCTACTGTTTGCCCTACTTCATCTACCACATATACATTGACTGCAAATAGCGGGATTGGATGTACAGCAACCGATACAGTTACTATTAATACTACACCAGCTCCAACTGCCAACATTAGCTATGTCGGAACCCCTTTTTGTACTTCATTAACTACTGCCCAATCTGTGACTTTAACAGGAACAGGGGCTTATACGGGTGGAGTTTATTCCTCAACTGCTGGACTTACCATTAATCCTGCAACGGGAGCCATTACGTCTTCTACTTCTACGGCAGGAACTTATACTGTTACTTATACCATTGCGGCTAGTGGCGGATGCCCAGCTGTAATTGCTACAACTTCAGTAACCATTACGGCCCTGCCGACGGCAAGTATTAGTTATGCAACGCCGTTTTGTTCTTCTGTGGCTACTGCCCAATCCGTGACTTTAACAGGAACAGGGGCCTATACCGGTGGAGTGTATTCCTCAACTGCCGGTCTTACCATTAATTCTGCAACGGGAGCCATTACGCCTTCTACTTCTACTGCAGGAACTTATACTGTTACTTATACCATTGCGGCTAGTGGCGGGTGTGCTGCCGTAACTGCTACAACTTCAGTAACCATTACGACTCTGCCGACGGCAAGTATTAGTTATGCAACGCCGTTTTGTTCTTCTATAGCTACTGCTCAATCCGTGACACTAACCGGAACAGGGGCTTATACCGGTGGAGTGTATTCCTCAACTGCCGGACTGACTATCAATCCGGCTACCGGAGCCATTACGCCTTCCTCTTCAACTGCTGGAACTTATACTGTTACTTATACCATTGCGGCTAGTGGCGGATGCCCAGCTGTAATTGCTACAACTTCAGTAACCATTACGGCCCTGCCGACGGCAAGTATTAGTTATACAACGCCGTTCTGTTCTTCTGTGGCTACGGCACAATCCGTGACTTTAACCGGAACTGGAGCCTATACCGGTGGAGTGTATTCCTCAACTGCCGGACTGACTATCAATCCGGCTACCGGAGCCATTACGCCTTCGACTTCTACGGCAGGAACCTATACTGTTACTTATACCATTGCTGCTAGTGGTGGATGTACTGCCGTTACAGCTACAACTTCAGTAACCATTACGGCTCTGCCGACGGCAAGTATTAGTTATGCAACGCCGTTTTGTTCTTCTGTGGCTACGGCACAATCCGTGACTTTAACCGGAACAGGGGCTTATACCGGTGGAGTTTATTCCTCAACTGCCGGACTTACCATTAATCCGGCTACGGGTGCTATAACGCCTTCGACTTCTACTGCAGGAACTTATACCGTTACTTATACCATTGCGGCTGGTGGTGGATGTGCTGCCGTTACAGCTACAACTTCAGTAACCATTACGGCTCTGCCGACGGCAAGTATTAGTTATGCAACGCCGTTTTGTTCTTCTGTGGCTACTGCACAATCCGTGACTTTAACAGGAACAGGAGCTTATACCGGTGGAGTCTATTCTTCTACTGCCGGTCTTACCATTAATTCTGTTACCGGAGCCATTACGCCTTCTACTTCTACTGCAGGAACTTATACTGTTACTTACACCATTGCAGCTGGTGGCGGGTGTGCTGCCGTAACAGCTACAACTT
>NZ_JAKIHN010000012.1 GCF_021608185.1 Flavobacterium anseongense
TGTATAGGTTTTAGCTCCTGTTCCGCCTGTTGCGCTGAACGTGATTGAACCTGTACCTCCGAAACATAATGGGTTAGTTCCCTGAGCGGTTAAGTTAACTGCTGTTGGAACGGTAATAGTCACCTGTTCTGTATCTGTACATCCGTTAGCATCTGTAGCCACGATAGTGTAAACTCCTGCTGCTAATCCCGTTGCCGGTGATGTAGCTGCATTGCCGTTTACAGTATAGGTTATAGCTCCTGTTCCGCCTGTAGCACTGAACGTGATTGAACCGGTACCTCCGAAACATAGTGGATTAGTTCCCTGAGCGGTTAGTTCAACAGCTGTTGGAGTCGAAACGATTCCTGAACCAGGATTCGATTCACAACCCGTTTCATTTGTAACAATAACAGAATAAGTTCCCGGTACACTAGCACTAAAAGTAGCTACATTCCCCGGATTAATCGCACCTAGTGGCACTGTCCACACATAAGTATATGTTCCAACCGGATCAACAGTTGCCGTAACCTGAGCACTTCCTCCAGCACAAGTAATCGATGGTGAATTAACTGTTACTACCGGAACTTGTCCTAAAGTACCTCCAACAAAGTCATCCAAAGAAGCTGTAATTGATTGTGATGATCTTGTTTCAAGTAAAACTGTTGCAGAACATGTAAAGTTCGTGTTACCTCCAATTGTACTTAAATCTACAAAACCTTCGTAAAATTCGTTTACTTGATAATTTAAAGGAGTTCTTGGTAAAAATCCCCAACCAGTAGGAACCGGATAACCCACAGCATTATTCTCTGCAACAACACTGGCAATATTTGTAGTCTCTAAATTATTATTTGAATTAGGCACATATGAAGAACCCGGAGTAACAGGCTCTCCTCCTACCCATCTATATACATTTACTGTACCCAATCTACCACCATTGGTAAAATCGGCCAATACCAATAAATCTCCACGAACATGTGGTGGCTTAAAATTCTTTAGGCCATTCTCGTCAACAGGATGTGTTCCATTCAAATAGAACCAAAATCCAATTTGGGCATCCCCATTATTAGAAGTCCTGTCTCCCGCAAATACTAAAAAGGTACCATTAAGTGTTTGTGTTACATTATTGGCATCTACGTATCTTACCTGATTACCAAGTTGAAAAGCACCATTTGCTATATCATTTTTAGCCTTGGTTTGGCTGATTGACCATTGCAAATCCGCAGCAAAGAAAAAATCCTTGGAACCCGTAGTGAATTGGTTATCCACTTGCCCGTTTCCAAAAGCATCCTGCACGTGTAACGTGCTTGCATTTCCTGACCAATCTGCCGGATTACCATCAACTGTGATGGTTTGCGCTGTTAAAAAGTTAGAAAATAAAAAAAGTACAAATAACATCGCAATGCTAATTATACCTTTATTTTTTTTGTTGCCTCTGTCATCAAGGCAGTTACAATCCGTAGTGTTTGATTTCGAAAAATCAAACTTAAGACCACTTTCTCCTTCGTTTGTGACATAACTGTCACAACAGGGAAATCCTAGAAATTGTAGTAATGTACTTTTTTTCATAATGTTAAGTATTTATTAAGTAAATACCACATCACAAATAGGGTCAGGTTAGTAATTTGGGAAATGATTAAAAGACTTGAAAATCAAATTATTCAATCACTTAAAATTAAAGTAGATTTTAAATGGGATGTTAAAATTAGATAGAATTATAAATAAACGTTAAAAAAAACGTAAGTTTTCTACGAACAAATCATTTTCATCGACAAAGTGCATAAAATTGGTTAAAAGCAAATTTCAATTTAAGTTAATTTAGGTTTTAGTTAACTAAATTATATTGAAAACAATGGGTTATTACCAGCGCTAAATCGCCATCACAAATTGATATAAGCTTTATTGTAATAGTAAAGTCTGAAATCTATTTATAAGTGTGAACAGAAGCACATGCAATTACTTTCGATTGAAACGGAAACTCATTCGAGGGCCGGAAAGTCCTGTAAATACTCAAAAGTTTATTTTCTATTCCTTTTAAAATAGATAACAACAAAATGACTTTTTACTTTAAATCTATTTTGTAAGTCCTTCTTCTTTTAAAGGTAACAGGGTCGAAATGCTTCCACATATTATGTATGGCATGATTGTCTTCAAGTTCAGGAGTTCGGATGCAGTTTTGAATTCCCTTCTTTGAAAAAACAGTATAATATTCATTAAAAATAATAGCGGTAACTCCCTTGCTTTGATATTCGGGAGCAATACCTATTAAATAGAAAAGTACATCCTTACTTTCTTTCTTTGCTTTAAGCAAATGATAAAATCCAAACGGAAACAGCTTCCCTTTTGCTTTTTGCAATGCTTCTGAAAAACTTGGCATCACTATACTAAAAGCAACCATATTGTCATCTTTATCCATTACAAATTTGATGTATTCCGGATTGATAAAGCTTATGTATTTTTTCTTGAAGTAATCTTTTTGAACATCGGTAATCGCAACAAAAGAAGACAAGCCGGCATAGGAAGCATTAAACAAATCAAACATCTTGTCTACATAAGGCATGATGTCTTTGGTATTCGTAAAGTTAAGTGCAGTAAGTTGGTAGCGTCTTTTTATTAGTTCATTCGGTTTTACAAAAAACTCTGTTTTTACATTTGAAAAAGGGAATCTGTTTTCGAGATATTCTTTCTCCTTTACATAACCCAATCGTTCCAAATGATCTTTGTAATACGGATAGTTATACCAAGTAATCATCGAGCCTATTTCATCAAAGCCTTCAGTAAGTACTCCTACTTTATCCAAATTTGAAAAACCCATTGGTCCTTCAACATATTCCAGATTGTTCTTCCTGCCCAATCCATAGACTTTCTCCAGCAAAGCTTTTGTCACTTCTATATCATCGATAACATCCCACCAGCCAAAACGCACTTTCTTCTTTTGTTGCTTATTGACTTCATCCCAATTAATGATAGCCGCAATTCTGCCAACCACTTTATTGTCTTGGTAGGCCAAATAGAAATTCGCCTCCGCAGATGTAAACGCCGGATTTTTAGTTTTATCAAAGGTTTCCAACTCATCATTGATTAACGGTGGAACCCAATAAGGATGGTTTTTATATAAGGCAAACGGAAACTTGACAAACTCTCTGAGCAGTTTTTTCGAATTGGCTTCAACTATGGCAATCATTATTTGGTCTTTTCTAATTCGACTTCGTCTTTACGTTTTTTTCCTTTATCTTTTTTCGATTTTTTATCTTTCTTGTCTTTCTTTTTATCGTTTTTTATCCTTTTGTAATTTGTTTCATAATTGCTGTCAAAACGCCATGCCATTCCAACATTTGCTAAAACCAAAGAAGGCGTGTCTTTCACATTTTTGGTAAAAGACGCATCCAATTGAATATTTTCGCGAACCAAATAAGCGGCACCTAGCCTGAAAACAGTATCTGCATACCAATCACTTTTGTAGCCCTGGAATTCTAAAAATCCGGACCAACGCATATTAAATCCTCTTGTCATAGTGGATATGATTCCCAAAGTCGGATAATCGGTCATGTACTTATCAGCAATAATATTGTTAACCCAAACCCATTTGCTTCCGAAATGATTTTGGGTAATAACCATCACTTTCGGACTTATAGTTCTGTCTGTCGGAAACGTAAACGGATTATTTCCCAAATTAAAATTAACACCTGCATACACCGCAACAGCAGGAATAAATTGTTTCCAATTGAATTTGTGATTAGCTTTCCAACTATAAATGTTTGGCTTGTCTTGTTTGATAAACGGATCATAAATCAAATATTTCGCTCCAACTGTTATTTGTTTGAAGCCGCCACGCGTATCATTAATCAATGGTGCTGTGTACCAATCGTATTGGTATTGTGTATTTAAAGCAAACTCAAATTGATCAAAAAAAGCACCGTATCTAACATCGAGTTCTGTTCCGAAACCATTGGCCTCATAACGCGATAAATTGTGTTCTTCTTTTATGCCATACAATCCCGCTTCTGCCTGAATTACCGTTTTTCCCACTGAAAATGCCGACATCGATTTTCCAGGTCTGTTCGAATTAATTATGTCGGTATACTGTGCATACTGAGTAGTCGAAATCAGCAAAAAACCAATCGAAAGAACTTTTTTTATATTCATCATAAATCAAGAAATTTAAGCGTTACTTCTTAGTCTTTCAAAAGTAGTATAATTTATTATTTATTTAAGAAGTCAAAGCGAAATTTAAATTATGGAATTTAGTATTTTTGACAAAAATTATATATTCAATGGAAACTGCATCTTTCAACGGTTTGTTAAAAGCCATACTTTATATCTTAGCTTTTTACTATATTTTTAAGTTTTTAGCGCGTCTGTTTTTACCTGTCCTAGCCAAAAAAGTAGTTGAAAAAGCATCGCAACAATATCAGCAACAACAAGAGAATTATCATAACCAAAATACTACTCAAAATCAAACTACCGAAAAGCCAAAAGAGAAAAAAATCGTTGGTGAATATGTTGATTTTGAAGAAATAGAATAAATTAGTGTTGCTGTTTTAGATAACAGACAACTATAAACCATCAACCAAATTACATGAAGCAACTTCAAAAGTTCTACCCGCATCTATTAGCCATAATTGGTTTTATCGTTATCTCATTAGTTTACTTCTATCCTATTTTGCAAGGCAAAAAAATTTACCAATCCGATATTGCAAAATATACCGGAATGGCGAAAGAGCAAATCGATTTCAGATCCGAAAATAATGCCGAACCGTATTGGACAAATTCCTCTTTCGGCGGTATGCCAACGTATCAATCGGGTGCTAATTATCCGAATGATTATATCGGAATGCTGGATAATGCTATTCGGTTTTTACCTCGTCCTGCGGATTATTTATTTCTATATTTCTTGGGATTCTATGCTTTGATGCTGGTCTTTAGAGTCGATCCTTTAAAGGCATTTTTTGGCGCACTCGCTTTTGGATTATCAACATATTTGATTGTCATTATTGGTGTCGGACACAATGCCAAAGCACACGCCATTGGGTATATGCCGTTAGTAGTTGCTGGGTTTATTTTAGTTTTCAAAAAGAAATATTTGCATGGCGGAATTTTAACCATGCTCGCCGTTGCTTTAGAAATTACGGCCAATCACTTTCAGATGACCTACTATTTGTTGCTGCTTTTGATAGTGATGAGTGGCTATTTTTTATACCGCCTTGTACAGGAAAAGGATTTAAAATCATTACCGAAAATAATAGGAACATTTGCTGTTGCAGTTATTCTTGCTGTTGGTGTCAATGCCACGAGTTTGATGGCAACCAAAGAATATGCTGATTTTAGTACACGTGGCAAAAGCGAGTTAACGTTCAATGCTGATGGCTCTAAAAAAGAAAGCAACATCGCAATGGACCGAAGTTATATCACAGAATATAGTTATGGTATTTTAGAAAGTCTAAATTTATTTGCACCAAGATTATTTGGCGGTGGCAACAACGAAAAACTTACCGATGATTCGCATGTCTATAATTTCATGCTCAACTATGGTGCATCTCCGGAAGAAGCAAGAGAACTTACCGATAATTATGCCGTAACCTATTGGGGTAATCAACCGCAGGTAGCTGCTCCGGCTTATATTGGCGCGGTGGTTTTCTTCCTTTTTGTCTTGGCATTGTATCATGATAAACGCAAAATAAAATATGCTTTTCTTGCCGGAGCCATATTCTCATTGCTCCTTTCCTGGGGAAAAAATTTAGCATTCCTGACGGATTTCTTTATTGATTATGTTCCGATGTATGACAAGTTCAGAGCCGTATCTTCTATTCAGGTTTTATTGGAATTATGCATTCCGGTTTTGGCAATTATGGGTTTACAGTCTTTCTTTATGGATGAAGAAAACCGTTGGAAAAGCTTATGGAAAACCGGAGCTACAACTTTGGGAATTATAGTATTGCTGTTTGTAGGTAAAAGCATGTTCAACTTTGTCGGCGAAATTGATAGCCAGTTAATTGATGCTTTGAAACAGCATCCTGACAAATCATTTGGAACCCAATTCATAGATGCATTAAGAGAAGACCGAAAAGATTTGTATTCGGCCGATTTATTGCGTTCGGGTTTTTTGATTGCTATTAGTTTTGGGGTGCTTTACTTCTACATTAAAAATAAATTAGCCGCAAATACTGCAGTAATTTTAGTTGGATTATTTATGGTTGGTGATTTGTTCTTTGTAGATAAAAATTATCTAAGTAACGACGGAAAGCAATTCCGAAGTGCCTATGAAATTGACAATCCGTATCAGCCAACACAAGCCGATTCGCTGATACTTCAGGACACAACTCACTTTAGGGTTTATGAATTAGCCGGTGGCATTTATAGTCCGCGTTCTTCTTATTTCCATAAATCAATAGGTGGTTATAGTGCGGTTATGCCAAGACGTTTTAAAGAAGTGTATGAGCATCTTTTCGAAAAAAGCATGGGCGATTTGGGAAGTATTATTGACCCGCAAACACTTTCGATTACCAAAAGCATCCCTGTCATCAATGCGTTTAATATTAAATATTTGATTGTTGGCACCGAGAAAGGCGATATTCCAATTGTCAATCCGTTTCATAATGGCAATGCGTGGTTTGTAACCAAAATTCAGAGTGTCAATTCCGCCGATGAAGAAATCAATGCGTTAGGTAAAATTGATACTAAAGAAGTTGCAGTCAGACAAAAAGAAAAAGATGAAAAGTCGTTAGAAATTTCTCTGCCATTTGTGAAAGACAGTTTAGCTTCTATTAAACTCGATTTATACAAACCAAACCATTTAATTTATACTTCAAACAATCCACATAATGGTTATGCAGTTTTCTCCGAAATCTATTATAAATTTGGATGGAAAGCAACTATTGATGGCAACGCAGCGATAATCGACAAAGTAGATTACACTTTACGTGGAATGCATATCCCAAAAGGAAAACACACCATCGAATTCAAGTTTGAACCACAAGTTGTAAAAACAGGAAGTACGATTGCGCTGATTAGTTTCATAATTATGGTATTGGTAATTATTGCCGGAGTCTATTTCGACAACAGAAAAAAGACGTAATGTCAGCACCTAAAAAACTTTTAATCATCACTTATTATTGGCCGCCAGCCGGTGGACCCGGAGTGCAGCGTTGGTTAAAGTTTGTGAAATATTTACCCGATTTTAATATTCAGCCGATAGTTTATATTCCGGAAAATCCAACCTATCCAATTATAGATAACGGTTTGAAAAGCGAAGTTTCGGATAAAGCGATTATCCTCAAAAACAAAATCTTTGAACCTTATGGTTTAGCTTCTTTTTTTGGCAAAAACAAAACCAAGAAAATCAGTTCGGGAATTATTCCAAATCAAAGAAAACAATCCTTTTTAGAAAAGACATTGCTTTGGGTTCGTGGGAATCTCTTTATTCCTGATGCGCGTTTTCTTTGGGTAAAACCGTCCGTAAAATATCTAAAAAAATACATCGAAGAAAACAATATTGACACGATAGTAACTTCCGGTCCGCCACACAGTTTGCACTTAATTGGTTTACAATTAAAAAAGGATTTAAACGTAAAATGGTTTGCCGATTTTCGTGATCCGTGGACAACCATTGGCTATCACAAAGCTTTGAAATTGTCCTCTTCCGCTGAAAAAAAACACAAAGCATTAGAACGTGAAGTGTTGAATGCTGCCGACACTATAATAGTAACATCAAAAACCACCAAGACCGAATTCGAAGCCATTACTTCCAAACCAATTGAAGTGATTACAAATGGTTATGATGTCGAAAAAGTCGAAAAGCAACCTTTAGACGAAAAGTTTACTTTAGCACATATCGGTTCATTTCTATCGGAAAGAAATCCAAGAATTTTATGGAGCGCTTTAAAGGAACTTATCAAGGAAAATAAGGATTTTAAAAACGATTTCCGTTTAAAATTAATCGGCGCTGTAAGTCAGGAAGTTTTAGACACCATTTCCGAATTCAAGTTGCATGATTACATTCAAAATTTGGGTTATGTTTCGCATCAGGAAGCTGTCGAACACCAACGAAAATCACAGGTCTTATTACTAATCGAAATCGATTCGGAAGACACTAAAAGCATCATTCCGGGAAAACTTTTTGAATACATGGTTTCCGAAAGACCAATAATTGCAATTGGTCCTGAAGGTTCTGATTTTGCTGAAATTATCACTTCTACAAACACTGGTGTTTTCTTTACTTATTATGAAAAGGAAAAGCTAAAAGCCTTACTTTTGAAATACTATCTGGGATATCAAAATCAAAATTTAAAAGTGCATGCCATTGGTTTGCAGCAATATTCGAGAAAAAGTTTGACCGAGCAGTTGTCGAAACTCGTAATTTGTAATTCGTAATTTCAAATGGGAATCGTAATTAACCAATCCATCAAAAACACCATCATTACCTATATTGGTTTTGTGATTGGAGCTGCTAATGCGTTGTTCATGTACCCGCATTTTTTAGGTGAAAAATTTTATGGATTAACGGGTTATATTTTATCGTCTGCTAATGTTATTTTTCCATTAATGGCGTTTGGTGTTCACAATACACTGGTGAAATTTTTCTCTGAATACAAATCCGAAAAAGAAAAAACGCAGTTTCTAAGCTTTGTTTTGGCACTTCCATTATTAGCAATTATTCCTATCGCCATTATCGGAACTGTTTTTTATGATGGTATTGCTCAATTTTTATCCACTAAAAATGATATTGTACATGATTATGTTTGGCAAATACCAATTATAGGTTTGTGCATGGGTTATTTTGAGATTTTCTATGCATGGGTAAAAGTACATTTACAATCAGTTTTTGGGAACTTTATCAAAGAGATTGGCTTGCGTGTTCTGATTTCCATTTTCCTTTTTGCGGTTTATTTTGGAGTGCTTTCTGTAGAACAATTTATTACGGCCACGATGCTTGTTTATTTATTGAGCACCATAATCATGTTGTTTTATGCAAACAAAGTAAAAGCTATTTCCTTTGATTTTAAATTCCCTCATAATTCTAAAGCCATACTCATCTATTCTAGTTTTATTATTCTTTCGGGCAGTGTTGCCAATATGCTTTTGGATATTGATAAAACAATGCTTAACCAATATGTAAAAATTGAAAACATAGCTTACTATTCTGTGGCAATATTTATTGCTACGGTTATTGCTGTTCCAAGTCGTGCAATGCATCAAATTACCTATCCTATTACGGCAAAACTAATGACCGAAGGGAAACACGACGAACTAAACGATTTATACAAGAAAACCTCTATTACATTGCAAATCGTTGGCGGATTGGTGCTAGTTGGTATTTTGGTCAACATCGATGAAGTATATACTTTATTACCCAAAAATTATCGAGGTGGTATTTCGGTGGTTTTTCTTATTGGATTGTCTAAATATTTCGACTTGGTTTTAGGAAATAACAATGCCATCATTTTCAATTCCAAATACTATAGAGCGGTATTGTTTCTGGGATTGTTTTTAGCTTTTTTTGCGATAACACTCAACAAGATTTTCATCCCTATTTATGGTATAAACGGTGCCGCAATTGCTACACTCATTTCGATTACATTATATAGTCTTGCAAAATTACTTTTTGTTGTTATTCGGATGAAACTATTCCCTTTTACCTTAAAAAACATATATGCTTTATTGATTGGGTTACTGTGTTTCTTCGGCTTTTATTATTGGGATTTCCCGTTTCACCCTATCCTCAATATCATCTTGAAATCAATATTAGTCACTATACTATATGTTGGGTTGGTTTACAAAGCCAATCTTTCGGGTGATATTAATAGTGTTATTAAAAATGTTTTAGGAAAAGTGAAGTTGCTTTAATTTTTTCGGCATAAATAGAACGGATTTTTTTTGTAAATTCGTTATCCAAAAATAAACCAACCAATCTCATGAAAAAATCCTTTGTTGCACTTGTTGCTTTGCTAGTCATTACAATCACTAGTTGCAAATCTGATAAAAAAGAAAACAACGATAACACCGACGCCAACTTCGCATCATTTGAAACCAAATTTTTAGATGCTTATTGGAAACAATATCCATCACTTTCCATTATTCAAGGTTATGGAAAGTATTATGACAAACTGGTTATACCAAACGCTGCTACTTTTGAAGCTAATGTGGCTTTCTCCAAAAAATGGTTGGCCGATTTAGATGCTTTGGATTATGACCAACTTAGCGATAACAATAAGATAAGCTCCAACATCATCAAAAACCAACTCGAAAGCGATATTTGGTACACTACCGTTTTTAAACAACAGGAATGGGATGCATCGATTTATAACATCAGTGGCTCTTGTGATTATATCATCAATCAGCCGTATGCGCCTTTGGATGAACGTTTGAAAATCCTAACTAAATATCTGGAGAATACTGATGCCTATTACAAAGCAGCTTTAGAAAATTTGAAGCAGCCAACCAAAGAACATATCGAAATGGCTATCAATCAAAACAGAGGCGGAATGCAGTTGTTTGGCAAATCGATTTTCGATTCTATTGCAGCTTCACATTTAAGCCAGGCTGAGAAAGATGCATTGGAAAAAAATATTGTCAAAGCACTTACTGCCATGAAAGATTATGTAACTGGTTTGGAAAAAATTGACGAGGATAAAAACTTTAAATTCAAGGATTTCCGAATTGGTAAAAAACTATTTGCCGAAAAATTCAAGTACGATATAGCTGCCGATTTTTCTCCGGAACAGATTTATGATAAGGCTGTAGCCGATAAAAAAATGTGGCACAAAAAGATGTATGTTACAGCTGATAAAGTTTGGAAAAAATACTATCCAACACAAGCCAAACCAAAAGACAGTTTAGAAGTAATCCGGATGGTATTGAGCAAAATGCAGGACAATCACGCTACACCGGCTAATTTTTATACAACGTTAAAAAAACAAGTAACCGATTTGAAAAAATTCATTATCGAAAAAGACTTATTCGATTTTGATACTGTTTCTCCACCAATCAAGGTGAGATACATGCCCGAATACGCCAGAGGATTTGCATTGGCAAGTGCCGAATTTGTGCCGCCGTATCAAAAAAAAGGAACAACTTATTACAATATTGATGACTTAACGCAATATCCGCCGGCTAAAGCTGAAAGTGCTTTACGCGAAACCAATACGTATTCATCGCAGATATTATCCATCCACGAAGCTGTTCCCGGACATTGCTTACAAGGTATTTACAACAATAAAAAATCACCCGATGTATTGCGCTCAGTATTCCAAAACGGAGCCATGATTGAAGGCTGGGCTGTATATACTGAAGGCATGATGGTAGAAAATGGTTGGGGCAATCACCAGCCTGAAATCGAATTGGCTTTAGGTGTTTGGAAACTTCGCGAATTGGCTAATGTGATTATCGATTATGATATTCAATGTCTGAATAAACCAAAAGAAGACATCGTAAAATTATTGTCAAAAGAGTGTTTTCAAACCGATCAACAGGTTGAAGAAAAGTATCATAGAGCTACCGTTTCGCAGGTGCAGCTTTGCTCTTACTATAGCGGAGCTACAGCCATTCAACAGCTTAGAGATGATTATCAAAAGAAAATGGGCGACAAATACAGCCTGAAAGATTTTCATGAAAAATTCTTGAGTTTTGGTAGTTCGCCTGTGAAATATATTCGTGAAAGAATGTTAGAATAGATAATATTAACAATAATGAAAAAAATAAACTTTTCAATTGACATCAACGCTCCCAAAGAAAAAGTATGGTACTCACTTTGGGATGACGAAAATTATCAAAACTGGACAAGTGCTTTTTCCGAAGGTTCGCATGCCATTTCTGACTGGAATGAAGGAAGCAAGATTTATTTTTTAGGGCCAGGTGGAAGCGGTGGAATGAGCTCCAAAATCAGTATCAAAAAACCTTTTCACACCATGTCCTTTAAGCACATGACCGAGATAAAGGATTTTAAGGAACTTCCAATTACTAAAGAATCAGAATCGTGGTCCGGTTCAGAAGAGCGCTATGATTTAAGTGAAAATAATGGTATTACAACAGTTACTGTAACAATTGATGTAGTAGAACAATTTGCCGATTATTTCAGTGAAACTTTTCCAAAAGCTTTACAGAAACTTAAAGAAATAGCAGAAAACGAAACAAAATCTATTACAGTCAGAATTTCTACAAATGAAAATCTTGAAAAAGTTTGGGATCATTTCACAAAACCGGAACATATAGTCAACTGGAACAATGCTTCAGACGATTGGCATTGCCCAAAATCTGAAAACGATTTAAAAGTGGGTGGTACATTTACGGCAACTATGGCCGCGAAAGATGGCTCAGTGAGTTTTGATTTTACCGGAACCTATTCAGAAGTTATTCCAATGAAAAAATTCGTTTACACCATTGCAGATGGAAGAAAAGTAACGGTTAAGTTTGACGTATTGGATAATCATGTAATTGTTACCGAAAACTTTGAACCCGAAAACATTCATTCCATCGAACTACAAAGAGGTGGGTGGCAATCTATATTAGACAACTTTAAAAAATATCTTGAAAATAAGGGATAAGGGAATAGAGATAAGGGATAAGTAAGTTTTAAATAACTTATCCCTTTTGCCTTATCCCTTATCCCTCTTAAATAAAATATGACCTTTTAAACTTAATAAAAATGGCATCAATCAACCCTTATTTAATTTTCAACGGAAACTGCGAAGCAGCATTCCTATTTTATAAATCTGTATTTGGAGGCGAGTTTCCTTATATTGGAAAATTCAGCGACATGCCGCCTTCAGAAGATCCAAACTGTCCACCACCATCGGCAGAAGATGCTAACAGAATCATGCACGTTTCCTTACCCATCGGAAATGGTAGTATTTTGATGGGAAGTGACAGCACGTCACAAAGCGGCGATGTGGTTATTGGAACCAATGTTTCGATGTCGCTTAACACAGACAGCAGAGCCGAAGCAGATAAACTTTTCAACGGACTTTCAGCTGGCGGACATATTATAATGGATATGGAAAAAACATTTTGGGGAGCATATTTTGGAATGTTCGTTGACAAGTTTGGTATTCATTGGATGATAAACTTTGATGAAACACCACAGAAATAAGAATAATAAACAAGTTCCACAAAGGCATTTCGAAAGGAATGCCTTTTTTTTAATATATTAGCATACAAAACTTTACAACCATGAAAACCAACCAACTTGTTTTATTTGCACTTCTCTTTATTTGCTTATCCAATATAAATGCTCAAAAAGCTAACTATGCTACTGCTATAAGCACGGCTGCTGATAAAATCGAATCCAAAGTTATTGCTTGGCGACACGATATTCACGAACATCCTGAACTCGGAAATCGCGAATTTCGAACTGCAGCTTTAATTGCCAAACATATACAATCATTGGGTATTGAAGTAAAAACCGGAGTTGGAATCACTGGTGTAGTCGGAATTTTAAAAGGAGACAAACCCGGACCGGTTGTAGCACTTCGCGCCGATATGGATGCGTTGCCTGTGGAAGAAAAAAACAATTTGCCTTATTGTTCCAAAGTGAAAACCATGTACAACGGTAAAGAAACTTTCGTAATGCATGCCTGCGGACACGATGCACATGTGGCGATATTAATGGGTGTTGCTGAAATGCTTTCGGGTATGAAAAAAGATTTAAAAGGTACTGTGAAATTCATCTTTCAACCTGCCGAAGAAGGCGTTCCAGCCGGAGAAGAAGGCGGCGCAGCTTTAATGATAAAAGAAGGCGTACTCGAAAACCCAAAAGTAGATGTTATATTTGGCTTGCATATGAGCGCCCAAACTGAAGTAGGTAAAATTAATTATCGTCCCGGTGGATTTATGGCAGCTGTCGGCACTGTCAAAATAACCGTAAAAGGGAAACCATCGCATGGCGCCTATCCTTGGTTTTCCGTTGATCCAATTGTTGTGTCTGCACAAATCATCAATAATCTGCAGACTATTGTTAGCCGTAATGTCAATATCACACAAAACGCTGCTGTGGTTACTATTGCTTCCATTCATGGAGGAAATAGAGATAATATCATTTCGGAAAATGTTGAAATGTTAGGCACGGTAAGAACTTTTACCGAAGATGATGAAAAACTGGTATATGCACGAATCAGACAAATTGTCGAAAAAACTGCAGAAGCAGCCGGAGCAACTGCAGAAGTTATTCTGCCATACGAACATTACTATCCGGTGACTTTCAATAACGAAAAATTAATGGCTGCTATGTTGCCTTCACTACAAAAAGCTGCAGGCAAAGAAAATGTCAATTTAGCCCCTGCCGTTACCGGTGCTGAAGATTTCTCTTTCTTTCAACAAAAAGTGCCGGGCATCTACTTTTTTATAGGTGGTATGCCAAAAGGAACCGATGTTAAAGCTGCAGGTCCTCATCATACTCCTTCATTCATAATAGATGACAGCGCCTTTAAAACCGGACTAAAAGCAACCTGCAATTTGGTTTTGGATTATATGGAGATGAATAAGAAATAATAAAAAACCCTTTCCAATTAGAAAGGGTTTTGTTTTTATAATCCGGCCACAGCCTTTATCTCATCAATAATTCGCAATGCTAACTTATCTGCTTCAGTTTGCGTTCCCGCTTCAGTATAAATACGAATAATTGGCTCTGTATTTGACTTTCTTAAATGAACCCAATTTTCAGCAAAGTCAATTTTCACTCCGTCAATGGTATTGATTTCTTCATTTTTATATTTTTCTGTCATCGCAACCAAAATGGCGTCAACATCAATTTGTGGCGTCAACTCAATTTTGTTTTTGCTCATATAATATTGCGGATACGATGCTCTTAATTCGGCTACAGTCATATCAAGATTTGCTAAATGTGTCAGAAACAAAGCCACACCAACCAAACTATCTCTGCCGTAATGTGATTCAGGGTAAATGATTCCACCATTTCCTTCGCCACCTATAATAGCATTAGTTTTCTTCATTAATTCGACAACATTCACTTCGCCAACAGCACTCGCCTGGTAGCTTCCGTTATGTTTGTTGGTGATGTCTCTCAAAGCTCGGGAAGATGACATATTGGAAACCGTATTTCCGGGAGTTTTACTCAATACATAATCGGCGCAAGCCACCAAAGTATATTCTTCGCCAAACATTTCACCATCATTTGAAATGAATGCCAAACGGTCAACATCAGGGTCAACCACAATTCCGAAATCGGCTTTTTCTTCTACAACCAATTTACAGATATCACCCAAATGCTCTTTCAAAGGTTCCGGATTGTGTGGAAAATGTCCGTTTGGTTCGCAGTATAATTTCACGCACTCCACTCCCATTTGCTCTAATAATTTCGGAATAATAATACCACCCGAAGAATTCACCCCATCAACAACAACCTTGAATTTTCTTTTGGCTACAGCTTCAGCATCAACCAAAGGCAATTCCAAAACCTCATCAATATGAATATCCATATAGGCATCATTCACCGTAATTTCACCCAACGAATCCACATCCGAAAAATCAAAAGCTTCTGATTCGGCTATTTCTAAAATCAATTCACCTTCTTTTCCGCTTAAAAATTCGCCTTTGGCATTCAATAATTTCAAAGCATTCCATTGTTTCGGATTGTGCGAAGCCGTAAGGATAATTCCACCATCAGCCTTTTCCATTGGAACGGCAATCTCAACAGTTGGTGTAGTTGATAATCCCAAATCGATAACATTAATTCCTAATCCGACTAAAGTATTTACCACCAAATTATGAATCATCGGTCCCGATATACGCGCATCCCTTCCAATTACAACTTTTAATTTTCTATTGTCATTGCTATTGATGCTGTTTTTTAAAAAAGTTCCATAAGCCGAAGCAAATTTCACTGCGTCAACCGGAGTTAAATTATCACCAACTTTTCCGCCAATGGTACCGCGAATTCCCGATATAGATTTTATTAATGTCATTTTGTGTTTTGTTTAGGAGTACAAATATAAAAAAGTTACTAAGGTACTAAGGTACTAAGGTGCTAAGTTTTTAAATGCTTGTGCTTAAAAGGCAAACTTTTTCTATATTTACAAAACAACACAGAGCAATTCTTAGTTCCTCAGAACCTTAGAACCTCAGCGCCTAAAAAACAAACATGAACTTTCTAGCGCACATCTATCTTTCAGGCGACAACGATTTGTTAAAAATCGGGAACTTTATGGCGGATAGTATTCGTGGACATAGTTATGATGTATATCCAATGGAAATTCAAAAAGGAATTCTACTGCATCGTTCTATAGATAGTTTTACCGATATGCATCCCATTTATAGGCAAAGCAAACATCGTTTACATGAAAAATACGGCCATTATTCAGGTGTGATTATGGATATTTTTTATGATCATTTTTTGGCCAAAAACTGGAGCGATTATTCGAGTGAAAACCTGCAGGATTATGCCGAAAACTTCTATCTATTGCTAAAAGAAAACTACGATATACTCACCGAAAGAGTAAAAGGAATGATGCCTTATATGATTGCCCGAAACTGGTTCGTAAGTTATTCGACTATTGCCGGTTTGGAAATGATAATGTTTCAAATGGATCATCGCACCAAAAACCGTGTTGACATGCACGAATCGATAGTTGAACTGCATAAATATTACACCGAATTCGAAACAGAATTCAAACTGTTTTTCGAAGAATTGCGTCAGCATTGCAAGGAAAAATTAAAAGAGTTAAACAGATAATTTATGAGCTTAATGATACAAAATACCGATTTCAAGATGTATTTTAGCAAATTCAAAGATTGAATAAATGTCAACGAGCAAAGCTTCCTTTTTTAAAATCATATTCAGAAGTGTTTTCAGAAGAGCTGAGAATTTAATTTACCTTCTGAAAGACAGACTAAGCGAGCGGAATTTTATCTACGTGGCGAGTGTGCTTGTAGCAATTACGTGTTCATTAGCTGTAATTATTCTTAAAAGTTTTGCACACAATATTTTCCTTTGGGCTAACAATATCAATGGGTTTTTAAAACTTCCCTACATAAATAGTTTACTGCCAATTGCCGGAATTTTACTGACTGTTTTTGTAATTCGGAATTTCCTTGGCAACAGTTTGGAAAAAGGAAGTTCCAAAATACTTTACGCCGTTGCCCGAAAAGGTGGTATAGTCCCTAAGAAACAGATGTATGCCCAAATTGTAACGAGTTCCTTAACCGTTGGTCTGGGTGGCTCAGCCGGATTAGAAAGTCCGATTGTAATTACCGGTGCAGCATTTGGTTCCAACTTCGCGCAAAAATATCATTTGTCGCAAAAGGATAGAATTTTACTTTTAGCTTGTGGTGTCGCAGCCGGAATTGGAGCAGCTTTTAATGCGCCGATTGCCGGAGTTTTATTCGCTATTGAAGTGGTTCTGACCGATGTTTCGATTTCGGCTTTTATTCCCATTATTATTTCGGCAGCAACCGGAGCTTTGATTTCGAAAGTAACATTGAGTTCGGACACAATCCTAAATTTTGAACAGACCTTAAAATTTGATTACCACAACACACCATATTACATTTTACTGGGAATATTGGCTGGCTTTGCTTCAATTTATCATGCCCGAAATTTCCAGAAGATAGAAAAGTTTTTCGGCACTTTTAAAAACAAAGGCTATCGCAGAGCTTTATTTGGTGCTACTATCCTAGCAGTTTTAATTTTCTTTTTTCCAACATTGTTTGGTGAAGGTTATGAAAGCATCAAAACACTGGCATCCAAAAACCCAAACATTTTATTAAACAACACCATGCTCGAACCATTCAAAAGCAGCGAATGGATTTTATTGGCGTTTGTTGGTGTAACAATGTTGCTAAAAGCATTTGCCACCGGACTAACTTTAGGTAGTGGTGGTAACGGCGGTAACTTTGCGCCTTCGCTGTTTGTGGGTTCGTATCTTGGTTTTTTTGTGGCCAAGACAGTTAATCTTCTTAACTTCACGCATCATTTGCCAATAGCCAATTTTACCATTGTAGGAATGGCGGGAATTCTGAGTGGTTTGTTTCACGCGCCTTTAACTGCTATTTTCCTTATCGGTGAAATTACCGGCGGATATGATTTGATGGTTCCATTGATGATAGTTTCTTCTGTGAGTTATGCCGTTTCCAAACAGTTCGAAAAACATTCAATGGATGTAAAAGCATTGGCCGACAAAGGCGATGTATTTACAAGTGATAAAGACAAAAATATTTTGCAAAGCATCAATTTTTATAATTTGGTACAACAGAATTACAAAACGCTCACACTACAAGATTCACCTGCAGAAGCGGTAACTATTTTTTCTTCCACCGACCAAAAAATAATTCCGATTGTCGATGAAAATAAAGTACTTATTGGTCTCATCGATTTTGATGAAGTCAAAGCTTTTATTTTTAATCCGAACCATGTGAAATTTATGAGCATGACTGAAATTATCAGCCAGCCCAAAGAGTTAATTCTTTTTGAAGACAAACCCGAAAAAATAATGACGCTGTTCGAAACATCCAAATCACTTATTTTACCGGTTATTCACAAAGGAAAATATGTTGGTTTCTTATCCAAAATCGATGTGCTCGAAAACTATCGTCAGCGTTTAAAAGAAATGATTATTGATTAGTTTATTATAACAATAACTTCTCAACTCTCTACCTAAAAATTCCCTGTAAAATTGTATCTTTGCGTTTTGCAAAAAATGCTATGCTAGATACTGAAAATACTATTGAAGTTCTTGGTGCACGAGTGCACAATCTGAAAAATATAGACATCACTATTCCGAGGGAAAAACTGGTGGTTATTACCGGACTTTCGGGTTCGGGGAAATCGTCTTTAGCATTTGATACGATTTATGCCGAAGGACAACGTCGATACATCGAAACCTTCTCGGCTTATGCGCGCCAATTCCTTGGCGGATTGGAACGTCCTGATGTAGATAAAATTGATGGATTGTCTCCCGTAATTGCCATCGAACAAAAAACCACCAGTAAAAGTCCACGTTCTACCGTTGGAACCATTACCGAAATTTATGATTTCCTGCGATTGCTTTATGCCCGTGGTGGCGAAGCCTATAGTTATGTTACCGGCGAAAAAATGGTTTCTTATTCCGATGAACAAATCAAGGAATTGATTATTAAAAATTTTACCGGAAAACGCATCAATATTTTAGCCCCGATTATTCGTGCCCGAAAAGGTCATTACGCCGAATTGTTCCAGCAGATTACCAAGCAAGGTTTTGTAAAAGTACGCGTTAATGGTGAAGTTCAAGACTTGCTTCCCGGAATGAAACTCGATCGTTACAAGACACACGACATCGAAATTGTCATCGATAGAATGGTGATTGAGAATACCGAAGAGAATGAAAAACGCTTAACCGAAAGCATCAAAACTGCTATGTATCATGGCGAAAATGTGTTGATGATATTAGATCACGATACTAATGAAGTTCGCTATTTCAGTCGGAATTTGATGTGTCCAACTTCCGGAATTTCGTATCAAAATCCGGAACCGAATTTATTTTCATTCAACTCACCAAAAGGTGCGTGCGAAGTCTGCAAAGGTTTGGGAACCGTGCACGAAATCAATCTGAAAAAGATTATTCCAAATCCAAAATTGTCTGTCAAAAATGGTGGCTTTGCTCCGCTTGGTGAATATAAAAGTTCATGGATTTTCAAGCAATTGGAAATTATTGGTGAAAAATTTGGCTTTGCCTTAACCGATGCAGTCGAAACTATTTCTGAAGAAGCGATGGAAATCATTTTGCATGGCGGAAAAGAAAAATTCTCTGTAGAATCAAAAACATTAGGCATCACCAAAGAATACAAAATTGAGTTTGAAGGCATCTCGCATTTCATTAAAAATCAGTATGACGAAAGTCCGTCAACATCCATAAAACGTTGGGCAAAAGAATTTATGGACGAAATAACTTGTCCGGAATGTGAAGGTTCTCGTTTGAAAAAGGAAGCCATGTATTTCCGAATTCACGAGAAAAACATTTTCGATTTATCGACTATGGATATTTCAGAATTATCGGCTTGGTTTGAGGATTTGGACAATTATTTAAATGAAAAGCAAAAAATTATCGCCACCGAAATCGTCAAAGAAATCAAAGATCGGTTGCGCTTTTTGGTGAATGTTGGTTTGAATTATTTATCGATAAACCGAAGTTCAAAATCGCTTTCCGGAGGTGAAGCACAACGTATTCGTTTGGCAACACAAATTGGTTCGCAATTGGT
This sequence comes from Flavobacterium anseongense, assembly GCF_021608185.1. Classification (GTDB taxonomy): domain Bacteria; phylum Bacteroidota; class Bacteroidia; order Flavobacteriales; family Flavobacteriaceae; genus Flavobacterium; species Flavobacterium anseongense. The sequence goes on from NZ_JAKIHN010000012.1 coordinate 20,158, forward strand.
TGGCGTTTTATATATTTTGGATGAACCAAGTATTGGTTTACACCAAAGAGACAACGAAAAACTGATTCATTCGTTAGAACAATTACGTGATATTGGAAATTCTGTTTTAGTGGTTGAGCACGACAAAGACATGATAGAACGTGCCGATTATGTGATTGACATAGGCCCAAAAGCCGGAAAATTTGGCGGCGAAATCATCAGCAAAGGAACTCCGGCTGAATTGCACAAAGAACATACCATGACGGCAATGTATCTGAACGGTGAAAAGAAAATTGAGGTTCCAAAAAAACGTCGCGAAGGCAATGGAAAATTTCTGAAATTGACTGGTGCAACCGGAAATAACCTGAAAAATGTTTCTATTGAATTACCATTAGGAAAACTGATTTGCGTGACCGGAGTTTCGGGAAGCGGAAAATCGACGTTGATTAATGAAACGCTGTATCCTATTTTGAATGCCTATTATTTTAACGGTGTTAAAAAACCACAACCGTATAAAAAAATTGAAGGTTTAGAACATATTGACAAAGTAATTGATATTGACCAAAGTCCGATTGGAAGAACACCACGTTCGAATCCGGCAACTTACACTGATGTTTTTTCGGAAATCAGAAGTTTGTATACGCAAACTCCGGAAGCGATGATTCGCGGTTATAAAGCGGGTCGTTTTAGTTTTAATGTTTCGGGCGGAAGATGCGAAACCTGCGAAGGTTCGGGTGTGCGAACGATTGAAATGAGTTTTCTTCCTGATGTTTATGTAGAATGCGAAACCTGTCAGGGCAAACGTTTTAACAGAGAAACTTTAGAAATTCGATACAAAGGAAAATCCATTTCGGATGTATTGAATATGACAATTGATGAAGCAGTTCCTTTCTTTGAAAACATTCCAAAAATTTATAGAAAAGTAAAAACGATTCAGGATGTTGGTTTGGGTTATATCACACTCGGACAACAAAGCACAACGCTTTCAGGTGGTGAAGCACAGCGAATTAAACTCGCAACTGAATTATCCAAAAAAGATACCGGAAACACTTTCTATATCATGGACGAACCCACAACCGGTTTACATTTTGAAGACATTCGTGTATTGATGGATGTGATTAATAAATTGGTAAACAAAGGCAATACTATTTTGATAATCGAGCATAATATGGATGTTATCAAATTGGCGGATTATATTATCGATATTGGTCCCGAAGGCGGAAAAGGCGGCGGACAAGTCGTAGTCGAAGGAACTCCGGAAGAAATTATCAAAAACAAAAAAAGTTATACTTCATTGTTTTTAAAAAAGGAATTAGAGTAAGCATAAAAACCAGCTATGACTAACCAAATTGAAATCACAACACCAAGGTTAATTCTGAAAAGCATTACGCCTGCTATCATTCACGAGATTTTCAACACCAAATCGGATGAAGAAATCATGGCTTATTTTGGGTTTGATGAAAACGGATTGGAACATCATCGTGAAATGCACGAAAAAGGAATGGAAACCCACCGAATTTCTTTGTTTGTTTTTTTGATGATAAACAAGGAAACAGGTTTACCAATTGGCGATTGCGGTTTTCATACTTGGAATAAAACACACAACCGAACCGAAGTTTTTTATCTTCTGAGAAATGAATCCGACAAAAGAAAAGGCTATATGACCGAAGCTCTGGAAGCCGTTTTGAAATTTGGATTTACCGAATTAAACCTCCACAGAATAGAGGCTTTGATTGCTGCCGAAAACGAACCATCACTACGATTATTACTTCGCTACGGATTTACCAAAGAAGGAACGATGCGCGAAGATTATCTTGTAAACGGAAAAAACGAAGACTCCGAATGTTATTCCTTGTTAAAATGGGAATGGGAGAAAAACCAAGACTAAAATTTTAACCTCCAAATCATAAAAAAGAATTACTTTAGCACGCTATTTTTAGCCCGGATTGCAATGAAAATCCTTTTGCACAGTTGCAAACTTTGGAAAAGATTGTAATGGAAAGCCGGAAAAAGCTCCTAATAAAAGACAAAAAAATGAGAGACGATTTTCAAAATGAAGATGATAAAATTCAGGAAAAATTAAAACAAAAAACCTGGAATGAAATAAGAACTAACGACTCTTGGGCGATTTTTAAAATCATGTCCGAGTTTGTAAATGGCTACGAAACCATGGCTCGAATTGGACCTTGCGTTTCTATTTTCGGTTCAGCCCGAACAAAACCTGATAACAAGTATTATTTATTAGCCGAAAAAATTGCGTACAAAATCAGTAAAGCCGGTTATGGCGTTATCACTGGTGGCGGACCCGGAATTATGGAAGCCGGAAACAAAGGCGCGCATAATGGCGAAGGAACATCGGTTGGTTTGAATATTGAATTGCCTTTTGAGCAACATTACAATCCGTATATCGATAAAGATAAAAACCTGAATTTTGACTATTTCTTTGTGCGCAAAGTGATGTTTGTTAAATATTCGCAAGGTTTTGTTGTGATGCCCGGCGGTTTCGGAACTTTGGACGAATTATTTGAAGCGGTAACACTTATCCAAACTAAAAAAATTGGAAAATTCCCAATCATATTGGTTGGTTCTGAATATTGGTCCGGATTAATCAATTGGATAAAAACGGTGATGATTGAGAAAGAACACAATGCCAATCCGGATGATATGAATCTGATTAAAATTGTGGATACCGAAGACGAAGTAGTTGAAGCTTTGGATAATTTCTACAAGAAATACAACTTAAGTCCGAATTTTTAATAAAATTCCAATACTGAAATTCCAAATTCCAAAACAACTTTAATTGGAATTTGGAATTTAATTTTTGATTTTTAATTTGCCATGTTTTTTAACTCGCTACAATTTGCCATTTTCCTTCCAATAGTTTTTCTGTTCTATTGGTTTGTGGGCAATAAGTCAAAGATCAATCAGAATTATATTTTGATTTTGGCGAGTTATTACTTCTATTCTTGTTGGGATTGGCGTTTTCTGTTTTTGTTGGTTTTCTCCACCCTGCTCGATTATTTATCGGCGATACAAATTGAAAAAAGCGACACTCAAAAGTCCCGAAAATTTTGGTTATGGCTTTGTATTTCTATTAACTTAGGGTTTTTAGGCGTATTCAAATACTATAACTTTTTTGCGGATTCATTTGCCGAATTGTTCCAATCCTTTGGTTTTAATACCAGTCCGATTTTACTGAATGTAATATTGCCGGTCGGGATTTCGTTTTATACGTTTCACGGTTTATCGTACATCATTGATATTTATTATGGCCGAATAAAATCGGAGAAAAACTTTGTCGATTACTCCTTATTCGTAAGCTATTTCCCGTTGCTTGTTGCCGGACCGATTGAACGCGCGACACATCTTTTACCTCAATTAAAAAAAAGACGCAAATTCAATTTCGAGAAAGCCAAAGAAGGAATCTACCAAATCATTTGGGGCTTGGTCAAAAAAGTGGTTATTGCTGATACTTGCGCTGTTTATGCCAATACCATTTTTGACAATTACAATTCTATGAATTCGCTGTCGCTGATGTTAGGCGCAATTTATTTTGCTTTCCAAATTTATGGTGACTTTTCCGGTTATTCCGATATTGCCCTAGGGACTTCAAAACTCTTCGGAATTGATTTATTGAAAAACTTCAATTTTCCTTATTTTTCAAGAGATATAGCCGAATTTTGGCGCCGTTGGCACATTTCCTTAACGACATGGTTCAGAGATTATTTATACATCCCGTTAGGTGGTAGCAAAGGTTCTAAATGGATGAAAATCAGAAACACATTCATCATCTTTTTGGTCAGTGGATTTTGGCATGGCGCGAGCTGGACATTCATTGCTTGGGGTTTGATTAATGCATTATATTTTATTCCGTTATTGGTTTTAAACCGAAACCGAAACAATATTGATGCGTTTAGACTTTCTTTTAATCTGAATTCATTTCAGATTCTCTCCAACATTCTAATAACATTTACAATTACCTGTTTGGCTTGGATATTTTTTAGAGCCAAAACAATCAACGATGCGATTTTATATATCAAACGAATGTTTACTGATTTACATTTTTCGGAACAGTATTTAAGTATCGAGAGATATAATTTCGAATTGTGGAGTTTGCTGCTGATTTTCATTTTGACCGAATGGAACAGCCGAACTAAAATAGAACCGATTTCGGGGAAATACAGTTGGCTCAAAGTAAGTTTGTGTATGGCAGCGATACTGGCACTTGGTGTATTTTCGGATTATAAAGAATTTATTTATTTCCAATTCTGATGAAGCAGTTTTTTCTATTCATAGTAAAAGGTCTGACGGTATTGTTGCTCACAATGATACTGCTTGATGTATTTTATACTGTGGTTTACAGAAAAACCGATAACCGAAATAAAATCAGTTTTTTATTCAATACCAAAAACCAACAATACGATGTGGTTTTCCTTGGTTCATCAAGAGTAAACAATCATTTTGTTCCCAAAATTTTCAATGACCAAGGCTATAAAACATTCAACTACGGGATTACGCGTTCACGACTGGAAGAATCTGCATTAATGTTAAAGTTGATGATAGAACGCAACTATAAGATTAAAAATCTCATCCTGCAGGTAGATTTGAATATTAACACAAATGATCATTCCGAAGCGATACGTTCTTTGTTTATGCCTTATATTCACCAATCGGAAACAATTCGACAACATTATGCGGCAATTCCGGAGTATAATAAGTTGCTTTTTATTCCGTTTTACCGATATATGCATTACGATTCTCGGGTTGGATTTAGGGAAATGTACGCGTCACTTGTTCATAAAGAGACAAATGCTTTGTACAACGATGGTTTTAATGCTTTGCTAAAGAATCAAAGACCAATGATAGCGGCTGATTTATCGAAATATTATCCAAAAAGAAACAAAGCTTACGAAGAAATCAAAGTCATTTGCAAAAAGAATAAAATCAATTTAATTGCGATAACAACACCAATGTGCATGAGTACTATCAATAGGGATTATTTTAATCATATCAATTCGGTATATCCTGAAATCCATCGGTTTGAAAATGCCGTAACCGAAGATAAGTATTTTTCAACCTGTGGACACATGAACAAAGACGGCGCGATTGAATTTACTAAGGTAGTTTTCAACGCCTTTTTTAAACCCAAATCAAAACCTTGAGAAAACTAAACTACATATTTTTTCTTTTCAGCTTTATCTCTTTTGCACAACATCATTCCAAAATGATTGTGGAAATCGACAATGATAAGAAGGAATTGACAGTTAATCAGGAATTGACCTACTTCAATCAAACCAACGATACTTTGACTAATATCGTTTTGAATGATTGGATGAATGGTTACACATCAAAGAATACGCCTTTAGCAGCAAGGTTTTCAGATGAGTTTGGAAGGAGTTTTCATCTGGCAAAAGAAAAAGAAAGAGGCCGAACCAGTAATATTATTATCAGTGATGGAAATCAAACTTTGTTGACCTGGGAAAGAGATAAAAACTATCCCGACGTCATACAAATTCGGCTTAAAGAAAAATTGCTGCCCAATCAAAAAACGAACTTTGTGCTTAGTTATACTGTGAAAATTCCAAGCGATAAATTCACAAAATATGGCTATGGCGAAAACGGCAAAATGTATCTCAAAAACTGCTTTCTTATTCCGACGCGATATGAAAATAAAGTATTTGCCAAGTATGACAATTTAAATTTAGACGATTGTACCAACGCGCTTTCTGACTATGATATTATTGTAAAAGTTCCTCAAAAATTTGATTTGTTTTCAGATTTGAATGAAGCACAAAGAGAAACAGCAAACGGTTTAAACAGCTATCATTTAAAAGGTGAAAATCGATTGGATTTCAATCTGTTTGTGGATGAAAGAAAAGATTTCGAAATCTATAAAAACGGCAACATAGAAGTCGTTTCCAATTTAAAAGACGATAGGTTAAACGATATTCAAAGAGCCATTGTTATTGATAGAATTGTGAATTATGTTTCCGAAAATCTGGGTAAATTTCCACAATCAAAAGTAACTGTTGCTCAGGCTGATTATGACAGAAATCCTTTTTACGGATTAAATCAGCTGCCCCTTTTTATCAGTCCGTTTCCCGATGAATTTTTGTATGAAATTAAGTTTCTTAAAACCTATCTAAACAATTATTTGCACAACACTTTACAGCTCGATCCGCGAAAAGACAACTGGATTTATGACGGAATTCAGGTCTATATCATGATGAAATATATAGACGAGCACCATCCGGACAGCAAAATGATGGGAAGTGTTGCCAAGTTAAAATTGCTGAAAGGCTATAATCTGGTAAGTCTTGATTTTAATGGTCAGTACAGCTATTTCTACATGCTGATGGCACGAAAAAACTTAGACCAAAAGCTGAGTAATCCAAAAAACGCTTTGATAAAATTCAACGAGAAAATTGCCTCTAAATACAGAGCCGGATTGAGTTTGAGATATCTTGACAGTTATTTGGAAAACAATAGTGTTCAAAACAGCATCAGACAATTCATTGTCCTAAATAAAACACAGCAAACAAACAGTAAGGATTTTGAAAGTATTGTAAAGAGTAATTCATCTAAAAAAATTGATTGGTTTTTTGATAAAATAATCGATTCCCGTGACATTATTGATTTCAAATTCGATAAGGTTTCCCGAACTAAAGACAGTATTAGTTTTTCATTAAAAAACAAAACCGAAACCAATGTTCCAATTGCTGTTTATGGTGTAAAAGATAAAAATATTGTTTTTAAAAAATGGTTTGATACTGTTGCTAAAGACAGCATTTATACTATTTCGAGAAATGATGCTGAAAAAATTGTCATCAATTACAAAAATGAAGTTCCCGAATATAATCTGAGAAATAATTGGCGTTCCTTAAGCAGTTTGCGTGTTACCAATCGTCCGATAAAATTCATTTTTTTTAAAGATCTAGAAGATCCATACTACAATCAAGTTGTTTATATTCCAACTTTAGAGTACAACTTATATGATGGGTTTTTACCGGGAATCCGCTTTCACAACAAAACCATTTTAGACAAACCGTTCACTTTCGATTTAAATCCGACAGTTTCAACCAAAGCTCATAGTCTTTCAGGTAAAGGTTTTTTATATTACAATCAATTCAATCGCAATAGTAATTTGTATCATATTCGCTATATGATGAGTGGGCATTATCTGCATTACGCTCCCGATGCTTACTATACTAAGTTGGCGCCAACAATATTTTTCAACATCAGACCAGAAGATTTAAGAGACAACAGAAAAGAAGTATTTGTTGTAAAAGAAATTGTTGTCAGCAAGGAAAAAACAGCATTTACAGTAGCAGATAAAAGTGAAAACTATGCGGTTTTCAACACAAAATATATCAATACAAAAACAGAAGTTACCAACCATCTTTCTTTTATGGGAGATTTTCAATATGCTCCCGATTTTGGAAAACTTGCAGGAGAGATTCAATACCGCAGACTCTTTGATAATAATCGTTCGTTGAATGTTCGTTTATTTGCCGGAACCTTTTTACACAACAAAACCAAATCAACTTATTTTGATTTTGGCTTAGACAGACCAACCGATTATCTTTTTGAAAGCGAATATTTAGGTCGTTCCGAAACCAAAGGATTATTTAGTCAGCAATCCATTATTTCTGATGGTTTTTTCAAATCAATGCTCGAAACCCGAACTGCTAATCGTTGGATGACAACCATTAATGCCGGATATAGCATTTGGAACTGGATTGAAGTGTATGGTGATATAGGTTTTATAAAAAATGCTGATGCAGCACCAAAATTTGTTTATGACAATGGAATACGTTTGAATTTGGTAACCGATTATTTCGAATTGTATTTTCCGGTTTATTCTAATAACGGATGGGAAATTGGCCAACAAAATTATGGAGAAAGAATCAGATTTATCGTAGCTTTCAGACCGGAAACGCTGATTACACTTTTTACCAGAAAATGGTTTTAAAAACAAGTTGACTCAAACTTATATTGAATATTTATCTGAATATTCTATTTTTTGTTAAATATTTCTCATCTAAACTTCTTTTTAAAACATAAAAATTACAGATAATTAAATTATATTTTCGGGTCATAATACAATTTATTGCTTCTTTTTATTTAAATTTGTTACGTCACGAAATAGTTCCTTATTTATGTCTGAAACAACATCCAAAACCGAAATTACATTTGAAGACTTCAAACAAGAGGTTTTAAATGATTACAAAATTGCCACAATAAGTAGAGAATGTAGTCTTTTAGGTCGAAAGGAAGTACTAACAGGAAAAGCAAAATTCGGAATCTTTGGTGACGGAAAAGAAGTGCCACAATTAGCCATGGCAAAGGCATTTCAAAACGGTGATTTCCGCTCCGGTTATTATCGCGATCAGACTTTTATGATGGCGATTGGTGAGTTAACTATTCAACAATTTTTTGCCGGTTTATATGGTCACGCCGATTTAGAGCACGATCCAATGAGTGCCGGAAGACAAATGGGCGGTCATTTTACTACACATTCCATCGATGAAAATGGGAATTGGAAAAACCTAACCCTACAAAAAAATTCAAGTGCTGATATTTCTCCAACTGCCGGTCAAATGCCAAGATTATTGGGATTAGCACAAGCGTCAAAAATATACAGAAACGTTCGAGGTTTAGAAAACTTTACCAATTTCTCAAACAATGGAAATGAAGTTGCTTGGGGAACCATTGGAAATGCTTCCTCTTCTGAAGGCCCGTTTTTTGAAACCATTAATGCAGCCGGCGTTTTACAAGTTCCGATGGTAATCAGTGTTTGGGATGATGAATATGGAATTTCAGTTCATGCCAAACATCAGACTACTAAAGAAAGTATCTCCGAAATCTTGAAAGGTTTTCAGCGAGATGAAAATACTAAAGGCTACGAAATTTTAACTGTCAAAGGTTGGGATTATCCTTCTTTAGTGGCTACCTACGAAAAAGCAGCTGAAATTGCCCGCGAAGAACATGTTCCGGTTTTAATTCATGTGCAGGAATTGACGCAACCGCAAGGACATTCGACTTCTGGTTCACACGAACGTTATAAAGACGCTTACCGTTTAGCTTGGGAAACCGAGTTTGATTGCGTGGCTCAAATGAGAACTTGGTTACTTCAAAATGATTTGGCTTCAGCCGAAGAATTAGATGCCATTCAAGCCAACTCAAAAAAAGAAGTTATAGAAGGTAAAAAAGTGGCATGGGCAGCGTTCATTTCCCCAATGAGAGAAGAACAACTGGAATTAATTTCGGTGTTAAACAGCGTAGCAAGTTCAAGTACAAATAAAATTTTCATCGAAAAAATAGCTGTTGATTTAGCTGCAATAAAGGAACCTATCCGTAAAGAGATTTTAACAGTTGCCCGCAAAGCTTTGCGATTGCTAGTTAATGAAAAAGGCAAACAGGAATTGGCTACCTGGATAACAAATTACTTGGACAAAATTCAACCAAAATTCAGTTCTCATTTATATTCTCAATCGGATAAAAATGTACGAAGTGTTTTTGAAGTTGCTGCAACTTATGATACTGACGAAGAAGTAGATGCGCGTTTGTTATTGCGTGATAACTTTGACGCACTATTTAATAAATACCCTGAATTATTGGTCTTTGGTGAAGATGCCGGAAACATTGGCGACGTAAACCAAGGATTGGAAGGCATGCAGGAAAAATACGGAGAACTTCGTGTTGCCGATACCGGAATTCGTGAAGCAACCATACTCGGACAAGGAATTGGTCTGGCAATGCGTGGCTTACGCCCAATTGCCGAAATTCAATATTTAGATTATCTATTATATGCTATTCAAATCATGAGTGATGATTTGGCAACGCTACAATACAGAACGCGAGGCCGACAAAAAGCACCTTTGATTATCAGAACACGTGGACATCGTTTAGAAGGAATCTGGCATTCGGGTTCACCAATGGGAATGATCATCAATGCAGTTCGCGGTATTCACGTTTTGGTGCCGAGAAATATGACTAAAGCTGCTGGTTTTTATAACACTCTATTAGAAACTGATGAACCTGCTTTGGTTATAGAATGTTTGAACGGTTACCGCTTAAAAGAAAAAAAACCAACCAATTTTGGTGAATTTAAAACTCCGATTGGCGTGGTAGAAACCATCAAAACCGGTAGTGACATTACTATTGTTTCTTATGGCTCAACACTCAGAATTGTTGAACAAGCAGCAAAAGAGCTACTGGATGTTGGTATTGATGTAGAAATTATCGATGCGCAATCGTTATTACCATTTGATATTAATAAAGACTGTGTAAAATCAATTATGAAAACTAACCGTTTATTAGTAATTGATGAAGATGTTCCCGGCGGTGCATCTGCTTATATTTTGCAGCAAATTATAGAAGAACACAATGGATATCAATATCTGGATAGCCAACCACAAACCCTTGCCTCAAAAGAACATCGTCCGGCATACGGAACAGATGGAGATTATTTCTCAAAACCATCAGTAGAGGATGTCTTTGAAAAAGTCTATGCAATTATGCACGAAGCAAAACCGGATAAATTTCCGAGTTTGTATTAATACTTTCAATAATACACCAAATAATCTTTATTACACCTTACAGGTTTTAAAAACCTGTAAGGTTTAGACAAGAACACTTCTCTAGTTTATTAAGTAATTTCCTTTACCCTGTTTTGCGTAAATGACAAAATAACAATCGAAAAATATATAATTAATAATTCTATAACTAATTAATTATTATATTGATAAAAGTTAACACTTTATTTAGATTTGTTATTTTATATTTAATCATTTTGATAATTTAGTAAAAATTTATCAATAATGAAAGTCGAAGAACAAGGCCTTTACCTACCCGAATTTGAGCATGACAATTGTGGCGCAGGATTTATTTGCAATTTAAACGGAATAAAAACAAACGATATAATCCACAAAGCACTCGATATTCTAATAAAATTAGAACACCGCGGTGCCGTAAGTTCAGATGGCAGAACCGGTGATGGTGCCGGAATTTTGTTTGATATCCCGCATGATTTCTTTAAAAAAGTGTGTTCTTTTGAAATTCCTGAGCCTAGAGAATATGCGGTAGGAATGGTATTTTTACCAAAAAGTGTCAACCAGATTGCTTTTTGTAAAACTACATTTGAAAATGCGATTGCCGAGCAAAACCTAAAAATTATTGGCTGGCGCGATGTTCCTGTAGATGTTTCCAATCTCGGGCAAATAGCCGCAGAAAAAGAACCAACAATCAAACAGGTTTTTGTGAGTAAAAATGACTTAGACCTGACAGAGCAACAATTCAATGCCAAACTATTTGCTGCCAGAAAAATTGCCGAACACGTCATTATAAATTCCAAAATTTCAGAAAGCCATCGCTTCTATTTTACCAGTTTATCAACTACAACCATAATATACAAAGGGCTTTTAATGCCTGAAGATATCAGTCGCTATTATACTGATTTAGAGGATGACGATTTGGTTACCCGACTTGCCTTGGTGCACCAACGATTTTCGACCAATACTTTCCCGTCATGGGAATTGGCGCAACCATTTCGCTATATGTGTCACAATGGAGAAATTAACACGCTTCGCGGGAACATCAGCCGTATGCGTGCTCGTGAAGAATTAATGAAAAGTGATGTTTTTGGTGACGACATAAAGAAATTGTTCCCAATAATCTTAGAAGGAAAATCAGATTCTGCTTCGATGGATATGGTTATCGAATTATTACTGATGACAGGTCGCTCTTTGCCCGAAGCTATGATGATGGTTGTACCCGAAGCTTGGGAAAAGCACCAAACCATGTCAGAAGACAAAAAAGCATTCTATGAATACAATTCGTGTATCATGGAACCTTGGGACGGACCAGCATCCATTCCGTTTACCGATGGAAATGTAATTGGTGCCTTGTTGGACAGAAATGGTTTGCGCCCATCACGATATACCGTAACCAAAAGTGGTTTTGTAATTATGTCATCAGAAATTGGTGTACTCGATATAAAACCGGAAGACGTGGTACAACACGGAAGATTAGAACCCGGAAAAATGTTCTTGGTCGACATGAATAAGGGCAGAATCATTGAAGACGAAGAGGTTAAAAAAGCGATAGTTACCAAACGTCCATACAAAAAATGGTTAAACGAGAATTTGCTTCAACTGGCTAAAATACCATACACTAATAATCCTATTCCTGTTGAAACGGTAGCTTTCGAAACCCGACAACGCTTGTTTGGATACACCATTGAAGATTTAAAAACCATCATAAACCCAATGGGAGAAGACGGCGCAGAAGCCATTAGTTCTATGGGGAATGACACGCCGCTGGCCGTTTTATCAGACCAGCCCCAATTATTATACAACTACTTTAAACAGCAATTTGCACAGGTTACCAATCCGCCTTTAGACGGAATACGCGAAGAGATTATCACCGATATTAGTCTGGCCATTGGTGGCGATTTCAACATATTTGACATTGAACCAAAGCATTGCAAAAAACTAAAAATACAAAATCCGGTTATTTCCAACGAGGATTTGGATAAAATCAGAAATATCGATCATGTCGATTTTAAATCGGTTACGATTTCAACTTTGTATGAAATTGAAAAAGGTGTCAATGGTTTGGAACGCGGTTTAGAAAAATGCGTGCAGGCCACTTTCAAAGCGGTTTCCGAAGGCTGCAATATTGTAATTCTTTCGGATAGAAATGTGAGCGAAAAAATGGCGCCAATTCCGATGCTTTTGGCTTGTTCCTATATTCATCATTCACTTAACATTCTGAAAGTACGCTCTAAATTTGGAATTTTAATTGAATCAGCCGAACCAAGAGAGCCACATCATTTTGCGCTTTTGTTTGGCTATGGTGCCAGCGCGATAAATCCATACATGGTAAATGAAATTATTCATGACCAGGTAACACAAGGGTTTATTACCAAAGTAAAAGCAGACTATGCCATTAAAAATTACAATAAAGCAATTGCCAAAGGAATACTGAAAATCATGAATAAAATCGGGATTTCGACCTTGCATTCGTATAGAGCAGCGCAAATTTTTGAAATCTTGGGATTAAATAAAACCTTCACTTCAAAGTATTTCCCAAATACGCCTTCGCGAATTGAAGGAATTGGGTTGATGGAAGTGGAAAAAGAAATCAAAAAAAGATACCAAAAAGCATTTCCAAATTCAGAAATATCAAATTTATTACCGCTCGAAATTGGAGGCATTTACCGTTGGCGAAGAAATGGTGAAAAACACATGTTCAATCCAACAACCATTGCAAAACTTCAGCAAGCCGTTAGACTGAATAGTCCTGAAAGTTATAAGGAATATTCTAAAATGGTGAATGAACAAAGTGAAAACCTCATGACAATTCGTGGTTTATTTGAATTTAACAATTACGACCCAATTCCGATTGATGAAGTGGAACCTTGGACAGAAATCGTAAAAAAATTCAAAACCGGAGCTATGTCTTATGGTTCCATCAGTCAGGAAGCACATGAAAATTTAGCCATTGCCATGAATAGAATTGGCGGAAAAAGCAATTCAGGTGAAGGCGGCGAAGATGCAAAACGGTATCAAAAAGATCAAAACGGAGATTCCAGAAATAGTGCTATCAAACAAGTAGCTTCAGGAAGATTTGGCGTTTCAATCAATTATTTGACCAATGCCAAAGAAATTCAAATCAAAATGGCTCAAGGTGCAAAACCTGGAGAAGGTGGACAATTGCCTGGCGAAAAAGTAGTGCCTTGGATTGCAGAAACCCGAAATTCAACACCTTATGTTGGATTGATTTCTCCACCGCCACATCACGACATATATTCGATTGAAGATTTATCACAACTGATTTTTGATTTAAAAAATGCCAATCGAGAAGCACGAGTTAATGTAAAATTGGTTTCCGAAGTTGGTGTAGGAACAATTGCTGCCGGAGTTGCCAAAGCAAAAGCTGATGTAATCCTGATTTCAGGTTATGATGGTGGAACTGGTGCCGCACCATTAACATCGTTGCAACATACCGGAATTCCGTGGGAACTTGGGTTGGCAGAAGCACAACAAACTTTAATTCTGAATGACTTGAGAAGTCGTGTCGTTCTTGAGTGTGACGGGCAATTAAAAACCGGACGCGATGTTGCCATTGCTGCTCTGCTTGGCGCAGAAGAATTTGGTTTTGCTACGGCGCCTTTAGTAGCTTCGGGTTGCATTATGATGCGTGCCTGCCATTTGAACACTTGTCCTGTTGGTATTGCAACTCAAGATCCTGAATTGCGTAAAAACTTCAAAGGAACTCCGGAGCACGTCATTAATTTTATGTATTTCATTGCTGAAGAATTACGTGAAATCATGGCACAATTAGGTTTCAGAACATTGAAAGAAATGGTAGGACAATCACAAAAACTGAACGTCAACAAAGCCATCCAACATTATAAAGCCAATGGTTTAGATTTATCGACCATACTTTACAAACCTGAAAAAGCTAAAGAAGTTCCAAATCACAATACAATATCGCAAGACCATCATTTAGAACATGTGCTTGATTTTGAAATTATAAAAGCGGCAATTCCTTCAATTTACAGAAAAGAAAGAACCCGAATTAATTTCAAAATTAAAAATACAGATCGTTCTGTTGGCGCCATATTAAGTAATGAAATTTCAAAAATATATGGAGCACAAGGCTTACCCGAAGACACTATTTTAATAGATTTTGAAGGTTCAGCCGGACAAAGTTTTGGTGCTTTTGCTACGAATGGTCTGTCGTTTAAAATTCACGGAAACTGCAATGATTATTTAGGCAAAGGACTTTCGGGTGGAAAACTGATTATCAAAGTTCCACCAACAGCAACATTCAAACCCGAAGAAAATATCATAATTGGAAATGTAGCACTTTATGGCGCTATTACCGGCGAAGCTTATATAAACGGAATGGCAGGTGAGCGTTTTTGTGTTAGAAATTCAGGAGCAACTGCTGTTGTCGAAGGCGTTGGAGATCATGGTTGTGAATATATGACTGGCGGAACTGTCGTTGTCTTAGGAAAAACAGGACGTAATTTTGCTGCCGGAATGAGCGGTGGTGTTGCCTATGTTTTCGACAAGAAAAAGCAATTTGAAAAAGGATTGTGCAATATGGAAATGGTTGCACTCGAGACATTGGATGAAAATGATTTAACTCAACTTAAAAGATTAATAAAACGACATTCACTTTTCACCAATAGTCCATTAGCGAAACTGATGCTCGACGATTGGGAAAATCAGCAGAAACATTTTATCAAAGTAATGCCAACCGATTATAAAAAAGCATTGCAGAGATTATCAGAAGAAAAACAAATAGCAGCATTAATAGCAAATTAAGATGGGAAAGTTAGGTGGATTTAAAGAATACGAAAGAGCCGACGAAAGCAATTTGGTCGTTAAGGAACGTGTTTCAAACTATAACGAATTTACAATTCCGTTAAGCAGGCAAAAAATAAAAGAGCAAGGTTCAAGATGTATGGATTGTGGTATTCCATTCTGTCATAGCTCATGTCCGTTAGGGAATTTAATCCCCGATTTTAACGACATGGTGCACCAGGAAGAATGGCAAAGTGCTTTAGAAATTTTGCAATCAACCAATAATTTCCCTGAATTTACAGGAAGATTATGCCCTGCGCCATGCGAAAAATCATGTGTCTTAGGCATTATCAGCGAACCTGTTGCCATTGAAAATATTGAAAAAAACATAGTGGAAAGAGGTTTTGCCGAAGGTTGGATAAAACCACAACCACCAGCCATAAGAACCGGAAAAACAGTAGCCGTAATTGGTTCCGGTCCAGCCGGATTAGCAGCAGCTCAGCAATTAAACCGCGCCGGTCATTTGGTTACCGTTTTTGAAAGAGATAATGCTATTGGCGGCTTGCTTCGTTATGGAATTCCAAATTTTAAACTGGAAAAAGCCATCATCGACAGACGCATCGCTATTCTTGAAGCCGAAGGAATTGTGTTTAAAACGAATGTCAATGTGGGCGTAAATTACAGTATAAAACAACTTAATTCTTTTGACGCGGTTGTTTTATGTGGTGGGGCAACCGATAAAAGAAGTTTGCCAACAAGAGGTATCGAAAGCAAAGGCGTTGTGCAAGCCATGACGTTTTTGACGCAACAAACCAAAGTATTATACGGAGAAACTATTCCAAATCAAATAACAGCAACCGGTAAAAATGTTATTGTAATTGGTGGTGGCGATACAGGTTCTGACTGTATTGGAACATCAAACAGACAAGGTGCAAAATCGGTTACCAATTTTGAAATCTTACCAAAGCCACCTGAATATAGAAGTGAAACAACACCGTGGCCATTTTGGCCTTTACAATTAAAAACATCTTCTTCACACGAGGAAGGCTGTGACAGAAACTGGCTTATCAACACCAAAGAGTTTATTTCTAATGACAAAGGAGAATTAACCGGATTAAAAACGGTTGAAGTGGCTTGGAAAATGACTCCGGGACAACGCCCTGAACTCATCGAAAAAGAAGGTTCAGAAAAAATATGGCCTTGTGAATTGGCTTTATTAGCACTTGGTTTTACAGGTCCTGAAAAGACGTTGAGTGACCAATTAGGAATTGAAATTGATGCCAGAAACAATTACAAAGCCAAAAATTATCAAACCAACATTCCGAATATTTTTACTGCCGGCGATATGCGACGCGGACAATCTCTAATTGTTTGGGCCATTTCAGAAGGAAGAGAAGCCGCTAGAGAGGTTGATAATTATTTGATGGGTTACACCAATTTACCAACCAAAGGAAATGGCGATTTACCTAGTTTGTAATCATATCAACATTCACATAAAATCATAAAACTATTGTCATTACTGACATCATAGACTATCTTTGCCAAAAAATTAAAACCATGCAACCCAAAGAATTACTAGACTTAGCAGAACAATTCGGAAATCCGTTATATGTTTATGATGCTGAAAAAATTGAATTTCAGTACAACCGTTTGACGAATGCTTTTAAAGTTGAAAAGCTTCGCATCAACTATGCGATGAAAGCCTTGTCTAATATTTCAATTCTAAAACTACTGAAGAATTTGGGTTCCGGATTGGATACTGTTTCTATTCAGGAAGTACAGCTTGGACTTCATGCCGGTTTTACTCCGGATAAAATTATTTTTACACCAAACGGTGTTTCTTTTGAAGAGATTGAAGAAGTGGCCGAAATGGGTGTTCAAATCAACATTGATAACCTTTCCGTTTTGGAGCATTTTGGCGCCAAACATCCTAAAGTTCCGGTTTGCATTCGCATCAATCCTCATGTAATGGCTGGTGGAAATGAGAATATTTCTGTGGGTCATATTGATAGTAAATTTGGGATTTCTATTTATCAGATTCCCCATGTGCTGCGCATTGTTGAGAATACCAAGATGAATATCAACGGAATTCATATGCATACCGGTTCTGATATTTTGGATATTGAAGTGTTTTTGTATGCTTCGGAAATCTTGTTTGATACTGCGAAACAATTTAAAAATTTAGAGTTCCTTGATTTTGGTTCCGGATTTAAAGTGCCTTATAAAAAAGGTGATATCGAAACTAATATTGAAGAATTAGGAAGAAAGTTAACCAAGCGATTTCTGGCTTTCGAAAAGGAATATGGTCGCGAACTGACATTGGCATTTGAACCGGGAAAATTTTTGGTTAGTGAAGCCGGTCATTTTTTGGCAAAAGTGAATGTAGTAAAACAAACCACATCGACCGTTTTTGCCGGAATTGACAGTGGCTTTAACCATTTGATTCGTCCGATGTTTTACGGTTCACAACACAATATTGAAAACATTTCAAACCCAAAAGGAAAAGAGCGTTTTTATACTGTTGTGGGTTATATCTGCGAAACCGATACCTTTGCCAACAACCGAAGAATTCCTGAAATTCATGAAGGCGATATTCTTTGTTTCAGAAACGCAGGTGCTTATTGTTTCTCTATGGCTTCCAACTATAATTCACGCTTTAAACCAGCCGAAGTGTTATGGAAAAACGGCAAAGGTCATTTGATAAGAGAACGAGAAACCTTTGATGATTTATTGCAAAATCAGATTTTGGTTGAGTTGTAATATAGAATCCCGCTTCGGCGGGATTTTTATTGTTTGTAAGTTTTATTGTGAGAATTGTATGTAACGTGGTTTTTTTAGTAAATTAGATTTTGAAAAATGTGACTTGCGGATATATGTGAGTTATGGGCAACCCTAGAACGAAACAACAAATGAGCATATTTAGAAAATTATTTGGCCTTTCTGAAAAATCAGAAAACATCGCGGAGAATAAAAAGTTCGATATTGAAAAATTACTTTTATCTGAAGACATAAACAGTAGCATAATCGAACTTGACAACTATATTGGTGCATTATGCTCATATGGAAACGAAATGAATAAACTTACCGAGCCTCAAATACAATTTTACTATAATCAATGCTTAGAGAGAGAAATAAGTAATGGTGGTTTTAATCAATATTTCTTTAATTCAAGTGGAAACTATGCTCATCTGACAGTTCAATCCTTACTTGCAATTCGAGCAAACAAAACCGCAGAAATTTTACAAAATGCTATTGACCAATTTCCAAACGGGAATGTTCCTCAAGATTGGACAGAAAGGCAAAATATTTTGGAAAAGATTCAAGATTCTGCAGACCTTATTTGGGAAAAACTTGATCAAAGATTCTATGCTTACGAGGACGATTTAAATAATCTGAACATAGAATTTGTTAAGCAAAATAAAGACGAATTTTAACTAAATGAACTAGGGCAGCCCATAACAGCAGTTTGTAGCAACTGCTTGGTTTGGGCTTCTCTGGAAAATCCTGCGGATTTTCAAAAGGAGTTTTGTACTTGGAAAGGTTAGTGTTAAATTTATCGCAGCTGCTACAAGCTGCTGCTCGTTATGCGAAATTATAAAACTACAAAATCGTGATAGAAAAATTAGAGGATTTAAAAAGTAGAGCTGAAAAACTAATGTATAATGACAAGAATGAACTTGACGATATACAACGTAAAACTAAGTTATATTTAGAAAAAATATTTCCTGGCAAATTCACTTACGCTGGAGAAGTTGATAGAATATCTTTTTATCCGTCATTTTACGTGTCTGGCATGGGCAATCAGCCAAACATTGACGCATGGAAACGTGGAAACCAAGAGCTGATTAATTTGCTTGATACAAGAATCGAAGAAGCAAAATTAATTTCAGTTAAGCCAAAAGAGAAAAGTCAGAACGTTCAAATAGTTGAAAAGATAGTTCAAGTTGAAGATTATAAAAGAATAAATGAACTAACAGAAGAACTCAATGCCGTTAAGGCAAAGAAAAGTCTGTGGGAAAGAATAAATTATTTTGCGCTTGGAGGTATAATTTTAACTCTTATTGGCGGTTCTTTTTATCTTGGAAAATACTTCGGTGAAAATAGATTTGACAAAGAAAAAATCGATTTACTTTTTGAAAACAAGGACTTAACAAAGAAAAATGATAGCTTAGTAAAGGAACTTGATATAAAAAAGTCAGAGCTTCTACAATTAGAAAAAACAAAGAAACAACCATGAAAAAAATAATCACCTTACTTCTTCTATTTTATTCCATTGATAACTTTTCGCAAACTGTAAAAAAGGTTGAGGACAACAACATTTACAACACCGCCGGACTCAATACGAAACCAGAATTTCCCGGAGGATTGGATAAATTAAAATCGCTTGTAAATGAAAGCTACTTAAAAACATATCCGGCAGAAATAAAAGGAAAAGTATATGCCATATTTGTGATAGAAAAAGATGGTTCGCTTAGCGATGTGAAAATCCTTCGTGGCGTTGATGCTGATAAAGCCAAGGAATTAATCCGAATATTAGAAAACCTGCCAAAATGGAATCCCGGAAAAATAAAGGACCAAATTGTTAGGGTGCTTTATACTGTTCAACTGGTGATTGGGAAGTAACGACAAAGTTAGCCTAATCAGGTTGAGTTGTAATATAGAATCCCGCTTTGGTGGGATTTTTTTATTAATAATTACCATCTCTTTTAGTAGAATTGTATATTAGTAGCGTCGTAACACTATTACCATAAAAACATATGGGTTTATTAAGGTTTCTTTTGGCAATATCAGTTGCACTTGCTCATTCCAGTTCAATTTTTGGATTTCATCTTTTTGATACAGAGCTTGCCGTAAAGTCCTTTTATATAATTTCCGGGTTTTATATGGCCTTAATCCTTAATGAAAAATATATTGGAATAAACAGTTCCTATAAATTATTCATAACCAACAGACTTTTGAGATTGTTTCCAATTTACTGGATTGTACTTCTCCTAACAATTTCATATTCTGTCTTTCTATCAATTCATACGAATGGGAATGATTTAGGGAGTTTTGCATGCTATGCAGCGTATTGGAATGTTATGAGTTTGGGTAGTTTTATTTACTTAGTGTTTACCAATGTATTCCTTTTTCTGCAGGACACCATTATGTTTTTAGGATTGGATACAAGTGACGGACATCTTTTTTTTACTTCCAATTTTCGTAACAATACTCCTGAACTTTATACTTTTTTAATTATACCACAAGCATGGACAGTTGGAATTGAAATAACTTTTTATTTAATCGCACCCTTTCTTGTACGAAGAAAACTCAAAATCATCATTCTTTTAATTTTGCTTTCCTTGATGCTGAGAGCAATACTATACTACTATTTTAACTTAAATTACGATCCGTGGACTTATCGTTTTTTTCCAACAGAATTGGTATTTTTTCTTTTAGGAATTGTTTCTTATCATGGATACAAAAAATTACAAAACCTATCAATAAAAAAAACACATCTGAAACTTATCTGGTTTAGCGTTCTGGGAGTTACTATATTTCATAACTTTCTTCCGATACCATGTAAAGATTCTTTATATCTGGCCGGATTCTTTATTGCCTTACCGTTTATTTTTATTTTAACAAAAAACTGGAAAAAAGATGCATACATTGGTGAATTGTCATATCCAATTTACATATCTCATATATTGATAGTAACTATAGTAAAAGCACTGAATATTTCAACAGGTTTTGTATTAGGCTTAACTTATACTATAGCATTGATAGGATTTTCGTTACTATTAAACAATTTTGTTGCTAAAACAATTGAAAAAATTAGACAGAAACGAATAGTGCCAAACGTTAAGTAAAAAGTTATTTCTCTAGAATCTCTAAAAGCACTTCGCTTTCGGTTCCGTTCGGTAAGGATATTTTAAGTTTTTGGGAAAGTGTTGGCGCAATCTCAGTGATTACCTTTCTATCGTGAGATTCTCCTTTTTTGATATTCCATCCATAAAACAATAACGGCACATGAGTATCATAACTATAAGTCGTTCCGTGTGATGTTCCGGTTGGACCGTATTCGATATAACCCGGTTTATCAAGTACAATCATATCGCCGTTTTGCGTTACGTCGTATCCTTTCGCTATGCAATTCAAATGATAATCTGCACCTGAATTGGCTAAAATTTCTTCTTCCGTATAAACTCGTTTTACATAGTTTTGTGTCATTAAGAAGTCTTTGAAAGCTTGTTTTACCTTAACCAAATCCAAGCCTTTTGCTTTAATTTTTTCTTTATCAAAAAACAAATTAAAACTCTCGTAGTTCAAGACCAAATCTTCTCCAAAAGTATCCGTTGAGAATTTCTTCAGATTCTTGTTGCTTTCTTTACTATCAATATTGGTTACGTCGTATTTGTTATCATTTAAGAAACGGACATTTTCAGCTCCGGCATGATCAGCAGTCAGGAAAACTAAATAATTCCCTTTTCCAACGGTTTTATCAAGATAGTTAAGAAAATCGGCAATCGTCAAATCTAAACGCAGATAGGTATCCTGCAACTCTATTGAACGTGGACCAAGAATGTGTCCAACATAATCGGTTGAAGAAAAACTAACCGCTAAAAAATCGGTAGTAGTGTCTTTTCCTAAAGATTCTTTTTCGATGGCCAGTTTAGCAAAATCGGCAACATAATCATTCCCAAAAGGTGTTGCTCTCAAAATCCCCGGATTGTTTTTTTCGAGCATTGTTTTTAAATCATACGGAAAAACAGGTCTCTCCACTTTATATAATTTCCCTTCATACGGATTATCATCTGGCAAACTTTCATCATAGGTTGCGATTGGTTTTAATAAATTCCAACCCTGATTAATATACTTCATATAGCCTTTTTGCGCATTGAAATCGGCTGCCCAATCCGGCATTTTTTCTCCATAAAAAGTACTCGAAATAAAGTTGCCGGTTTTGCTGTACCAAAATGCCCAATTCGCAAAATGTCCGGCAGGAAGAATAGCGCCTCTGTCTTTCATACTGATGCCAATCACCTTCCCTTTAAAATTCGTTGACAAACGAAGCTCGTCTGTTATGGTTGTTGTTTGGAGATTCTTTGGTGACATTTCTCCTTCTTCTTTGCTACCATCGCCAAGTGTTTTTACCGAAGCATCATCTGTACAATAAACTTCTTTTCCAGCTTTTCTACTAAACCATTCATTACTTACGATTCCGTGCATTGCCGGAGTTGTTCCTGTATAAATTGAAGCATGTCCTGGTGCTGTATACGTTGGCATATAATTATAATGCATATTGTAAAAAGTGTAGCCTTCATTCATCAAACGCTTAAAACCGTTTTCAGAAAAATCACTTTGAAAGCGATAGAGGTATTCCGTTTTCATCTGATCAACTACAATTCCAACGACAAGTTTTGGCCTTTGTTGTGCGGTTAAATTTGAAATAAGAAACAGAAATACGAGAGGAAGAAACTTTTTCATAATATAAAATTGCATTACAAAAATACAGATTCGGGATGAATAGTTTACAAAAAAAATGCACACCGATTAAAGTGTGCATTTTGCTAAAAAATCCCAATATTTATTAACAACAACTAACTCCTATTTCAAAATCATAAATGTACATCTACGATTTGTGGCATGCTCTGCTTCGGTACAATCATTTTTAGGACAAATAATTAATGGTTTGGTTTCGCCATAACCTATAGAACGCAGTCTTTTTCTATCAATTCCGTTTTGAACCAAATATTCTAATGCTGAAGCTGCACGTTTGTTTGACAATCTTAAATTATAAACTGCTGATGCACGTGAATCGGTATGTGAACCAATCTGAATCTCCATGTATGGATATTTTTTCAACAAGCCTACTAAGACATCAAGTACTTGTGCTGCTTGTGGTTTGATATTCCATTTATCCAAATCGAAATAGATATTTTCTAACTCGATAAGAACTGTTCCGTCATCTTTTTTATTGATAATATCTTCCGCATCATAGTATGACTCTACTTTCATTTGTAAATCTATGTATACTTTTCCTTTCTGACTGGTATCAAACTCGGCTTCGGCAGGAATATAAAAATCCTTGAAAGCCATGATTTTGTATTTCTTATTTGGCTCGGTATTGAAAGTGAAGGAACCATCTTTACCTACCAAAACTTCTTCAAGAAGATTGCCTTTGTCATCAAATAATTTTACGGTTGCGCCGGGCAAAAGTTCGGTTGACTTTAAATCCCGTACTTCACCTTCAACTAAGTATTGCAATTTGTTCTCTTCCTGAATGAAAGTGTATAAATTATCATCACCGGTTCGGTTGGAAGCGAAATAACCTTTGTCGTTTTTCTCATCCAAAATGAAATTGAAATCATCCATTTCGCTATTGATGGTTGAGCCTAAGTTGAGCGGTTTATCAAACTCGGTATCACTCAATTTTAAACTCATGAAAACATCTAAATTTCCATTACCCTGATGACCATCGGAAGCAAAATAAAGCGTTCCTTCTTCGGTTAAAAAAGGAAACTGTTCTCTATGGATTGTGTTAATCGTTTCACCTAAATTCTTTGGCTGGCCGTAAGTTCCGTCTTCATTTACATCGACCACAAAAATATCCATTGAACCTACTGTTCCCGGCATATCGCTGGCGAAGTAAAGTTTTTTTCCGTCTTTGGTTAGGAATGGATGCTCGACAGAATACGAATCACTTGAGAATGGCAGCATCGTTATGTTAGTCCATTTCCCGTCCACAAATTCAGCTTTATAGATTTTAATCATAGCTACTTTCTCGTCGCCAATCTGAACTTGTTTTTCACCGCTTCTGTTGAAATACATTGTTTTTCCATCGGCGCTGAATGTTGCCGAACTTTCGTGTTTTTTAGTATTGATAATTGGCGGAAACGGTTCAACACTTACTAATTGTCCTTGACTGTCGACTGATGCCGAAAATAAATCCAAATACGGTTTATCATTCCAGCCATAAGCTTTTTCAGCGGCGTTTCTGGTGGAAGCAAAAGTTACTTTATCGCCATAAAAAGCAATTCCGAAATCGCCGTTGGTTTTGTTTTTTGACATGATTTGCAACTTGAAACTATTTGGTGTATTTCGCGTTACATTTTTCATGAATTTTGGTGTGTTCTGCTCAAAACCTAAATACTCCGACATGATTGCATCGCCTTTGTCAAAATCTTTTGTTCCTTTAAGTGCATTAGCGTATCTGAAAAAAACTTCTTTTTTTACACTGTCTTTAAAGGTGAAAAATAGTTGTCCGTAGGCTCGAACGGCATTTGTCATTTGGAAATTGTAATAGTAACAATCGCCTAAATTTTGCAACACTTGTTTGGTTTGTTTGGTCTGAATAATTTGTTCATAAGCTTCGGCAGCTTTGACATAAGACTTACTTGCAAACAAAGAATTGGCTTGTTTAACACTGACTTTCTTTTGGGCAAAAAGAGTGGTGATACTGCAAAAAACAAAAAGTATGTAGTAGTATTTTTTCATCATTTTCATTTTTAAAAGAATCGTGGGGATTTATCGTAACCTGCACCTTTACCGGAGAGTTTACCTAAATCTAAATCAAATAGTACAAAAACTTCGTGTGAACCCGAATTAAACGCTCCCAAATTGGAAAGCGTATAATCATAAGAATAACCTATTCTCAATGTTGGCGTTACATAAAAACTAGCTAAACCGCTAACCGAATCTCCCATTCGGTATCCAACTCCGGCTTCAAATTTATTGTTGATTAAAACATTGGTTGTCAAATCTAATGCAACCGGTGCGCCTTCAACTCCTTTGGCCATAAAGGCAGGTTTGAGTTTGAAGTTATCATTTCCGTTAAACGTAAACACATAACCACCAGTCATAAAAAAGTGAACCGATTCAACACCACTTCCGGCGTGACCGTTTATGGTTTCAATATGCCTTGATGTCATTAAGTTTGGTGCTGAAAACCCAAGGTAATAGTTCGAGCCAAACAGGTAAGTACCGGCTCCAATATTCGGAAACGTTTGGTTTATGTTATTCTGAAACGCAGGATCGGGAACCGGATCAGTAAGTACAAATCCGTTGAAATTAGTATCAAACAAAGTAACTCCGGCTTTTAATCCGAAAGAAAGTTTAGTAGTTTCTCCTAATGGTAAAACATAGGCAAAGTCAGCAAAAATATTGTTCTCTTTCACAACATCTCCAATTTCATCATGAACAACAGAGATACCGATTTCTACTCTCTTAGATAAAGGTTTGTGGGCAAAAAAGGTTTGGGTTGTTGGTGCGCCTTTTATTCCAACCCATTGTGCGCGATATAATCCTCCCATATTAATAACATCAGCATTATCTGTTGCATAAGCCGGATTCATGACGCTCATATTATACATATAGTGAGTAAACTGCGGATCTTGTTGTGCACTTAATTTTGATGTTAAAAAAACAACAAGCAGTACTAAGAGGTATTTAATAATTTTATGTTTCATAGTTGCACTCATTTGTACTTTATCTGTTTAGATATAATCTGCCTTGAATAGCTTTTCTTGTTCCATCTCTGAAATCTAAGATGTAGAAATAAACTCCTGTTGGTAGTAATTTATCGCCTAAATTCAAACCGCCTTCCGTGGTTGTTCCATCCCAATTCTCTTTATTTCTGTTTCCTGTATAGATTAAGCTTCCGTAGCGATTGTATATTTCCAATTTGAAATTTGGATAAAGAATAGCAAGATTCGGAATTTCAAATGTGTCGTTTATACCATCGTTGTTTGGAGAGAAACCATCCGGAATGATAACATCACAAACCGTTAAATCAACAGTAACCGAAAGACGCAGGCTTTCACAACCGGTTGCAGAAACTACTGCTCCATAATATGTTACTCCATTTATCAATAAGTCAGAAGGATTGTAAGCTGTTCCGCCTGTTAATGCATCATACCAAATCATAGTTGGCGTTCCAACAATATTTGCTGATAAGTCGGCGATGGTTGGCGCAGGGACATTGGTTCCGCAGAAAAGCTCTCCTCTATCAATTAACACCGGTGCAGGGTCTGATACGACATCGAAATTCCCTGCTAATGCAGCTGCTCCATTTAATCCACAAGTATTGCTCGGAGAAGTTAGGTCAGTAATTTGAATTGTTGTCTGCCCGTTATTTAGTATGCTTGCACCAGGTATTATGAATGTTGCACCACCATTGGTAAAGGTTACCGAAATAGTAGCTGTTCCTGAATTTGCTCCTGATAACTGATAAGTCAATGAATAAGTTCCATCAGGTAAATTACTAATTCCGGTTATGGTAACATTACTGTCCGAATTAGGGCAAGTATCCTGAGCTGAAACAGTAGCTGTACCGGCATTTGGAATTGGATTAATAGTGAAATTAGCCGTAGCATTCTCACCAGCATTAGTACAACCTGTTGCGGCTATTATTCCGTTAACGGTTAACGTATAATTTCCTGCAGTAGTAAATACTGTTGACGGAACCGCAAATTGTCCAACGCCTGACGTTACAGTAACATCGCCCGAATTTCCTGTTACCGGAGTTGCGCCCGGAATAGAATAATTAAATTGATAAACTCCATCAGGTAAGTTTATAGCACCGTTTATATTCACTGTTATACCATTTCCAAGACAAACATTGGCAATACTTAGATTTGCATTATCGATATCTGCTAATGGTCTTATAATTAATTGTATAGCAACGTTTACTAGTATGTTGGTACAAGTTGTTGCATTGTTAGTGATACTGGTAAATGAAATTACTGTTGTTCCTACATTCGGAATTGATGCTGTTGGAATCGTAAAGTTTCCGATACCGGCAGCAATGGTAACTATTACAGATTGACCTGCTAAAGTGTTGCTTCCGCTCAAATCATAATTTAAAGTGTAGGTTCCATCAACCATTCCGTTCAGATTCACAATAGCATTAGTTCCAATACAAGTTGGTGATGTCGAAATGTTCAGTGTTGTTAATTGTGGATTAGCATAAACTGTAAATTGCACCTGTTCCGTATCCGGACCGCAGGCATTGTCTACTCTATAAGTATAAGTGTAAGTTCCTGCCGAAAAACCGCTGATGTTTATCGGTGAAGTTACTACCACAGAAGCACTATCTGTCCAAACTCCACCAGCATCTTCACCATTTAAAAGTGCGGCTAAATCAATTATTCCGACTGATGGACAAACAGATGTTAAACCTGTAAATGTTCCTGCTGTTAATGGAGCAACTACGGCAAATGTAATGTTCGCATCTTCATTCATATTAGAACAACCTGTTGTGGTGGTAATGCTGCTAATAGTAATTGTATAACTTCCAACTGTTGCAAAAACCGAAGCCGGAATTGTGAACTGACCATTTCCACCTGTTATGGTAATGTCTCCTGAGTTACCTGTTGCTGGAGTTCCTGTCGGAATGCTGTAATTGAATTGATAAACACCATCCGGAAGATTCGTTGCATTTGATATTACAACGGTTGCTACACTTCCAATACAAATAGTAGAAACCGCAATATTGGCATTATCAATTTGAACTATCGGATTGATAACAATTGTTCCAACCGCATTGCTCAAAGCTATTAAACAAGTCGTTGTTAGATCTTGAATAGTATTGAATGTAATTGTGGTTGTACCGATATTAGGAACGTTGGCTGCAGGAATAGTAAAGCTACCATTTCCACCAGAAACTACTACCGTTACGTTCTGATTTGCAAGTGTATTGCTTCCGCTTAAATCATAGTTCAAAGTGTATGTACCATCTACCATTCCGGTTAAATTCACGGTCACATCTAAACCAATACAAATCGGAGAAATGGTAATATTAGAAGAAGCTATTATCGGATTTGGCAACACTGTAAACTGTACATCTTGTGTATCAGTTCCACATGAATTTGTTACCGAATAAGTATAGGTATAAGTTCCGGCAACAAAAGCAGAAATATCTACTGGTGTAGTTGCAGACCAAGTGCCTCCGGCATCCTGACCTGTTAATAAAGTATTCAAATCAATAGTTCCAACCGAAGTACAAACCGGAGGAATTGTAACTGCATCACCCGCATTTGGCAACGGATTTACAATCACAGTTACCGTTGAAGTTCCGTCTGCACAAGGAGAAGTTCCCAATACTGTATAAGTGAAATGATAGGTTCCAACACCAACTGCCGATGGGTTAAAAAAATTGTTTATCAATGCACCGGTAGCATCATCATCACTCCAGTTTCCGGCATCCTGAGTTCCATCTAAACCAGTAAATAAATCAAGAGAAGTCACATTCGCACAAGTGTTTAATGTTTGTCCAACTCCACCTGTATTTGGTGCTTGAGTTATAGAAACAGTTACTGTTGCGGCTGAAGGTGTAATACAAGTACTTCCAACGGTATATGTATACGTTCCGGCTGTATCAATTGTTGGATCAAAAAATCCGGTTCCGCTGGCTAAAGCTGGTGACCAAATCCCACCTGTTTGTGGTGTTCCTCCAAGAGAAAGAAATAAATCTTCGGGAGAACCATTTGAGCAAAATGTTTTAGTTCCATCTGTCCCAGCATCCGGAATTGGGTTCACTGTTACCGATATTGTAGCAATGTCATTTGAACAAGGTGCTGTTCCAGACAAAGTATAGGTATAATTCCCTTGTGGATCAACTGCTGGGTCAAAAACTCCTGATCCACTCGCCATAGCTGGCACCCATGTTCCTCCTACTTCAGCATTTGGACCTAATAATAAAAATAAATCTTGAGCAGGATTGTTTATACAAATCACAAGTGAATTATCATTTCCGGCTTCAGGACCTTGAGTAACTACAACTGTAACAGTGGCTGTATCATCAACACAAGGTGCAATTCCTGCAACTGTATATGTATAAACCCCTGAAGGATCTACTGCAGGATTAAAAGTCCCACTACCACTTGCTAAAGCTGGTGACCAAGTTCCTCCGGCTTGAGGTGTTCCTAACAAAGAATTAAATAAATCTACAGCATTTTGATTAGAACAAATATCCAATGTTCCATCATTCCCAGCATCTGCTAAAGGATTAATTACAACGGTAGTTTGTCCCGGTAAACTCGGACAGGTAGTTGTCGTAT
>NZ_JAKIHN010000013.1 GCF_021608185.1 Flavobacterium anseongense
AATATCTGAGATGGTTGTCGTTAGATCAAAAGTCTCAAAGCCTGCTGCTCCGGTGTAATCGCATAACTCATAAGCATCAGGATCGGTAGCCTCTGGGGTTGGATTAATAACTAATTGCAATTGAACAACCTGATAACAAGTTGAAGTATTTGAAGAAACTCTAATATAAATTGTTTGTGAAAAAGGATTAATATTATCATAATTGGCTGGTGTAGGGATGGAAGTTCCGGCAACATCTGCATCAACTTGGGTTTCATGGAAGCTAACAGTATAGCCCGGATTTCCACCTGTAATACTATTTATAGTTTGTGTCAGGTCAAATGTTTCAAATCCATCATTATTCGGATCACATTTTTGCAATGGTAACGGGTTATTCACAACAAAATTAGCAGTGATAGTAACTACAACAGGTTCTATATCAAAACAAGTTCCGACTGTACTTTTGATATAATAAGTGCCTCCAATTGCAACAGCAGTTGGATTAGCTAAAGCTGTTGTAGCTGCTGCGTTAGTCCAATAACTCAATGTTCCGCCACCTGAGCTTCCTGCTGTAACAGCCGGTAATGTTAAGTCAACTGTCGACGGCGCACATACTGTTGTTGGGTTTGTAATTATTAAATTAGGGTTATTAATAGTAACAATAACTGGTTCAATATCGGAACAACTCCCAAGTGTGCTCTTTATATAATAAGTTCCACTAGCTGCAATAGCAGTTGGATTAGCTAAAGCAGTTGCAGCTGCTGCATCACTCCAATAACTCAAGATTCCTCCACCTGTGCTTCCGGTTGTAACTCCCGGTAATGTGATATCTACTGCATTTGGTGAACAAACTGCTGCCGGATTGGTTACACTTAAAATCGGAGTTGGATTAATGGTAACCACAACCGGTTCAACATCAGAACAACTTCCTAGTGTGCTTTTTATGTAATAAGTTCCGCTAGTTGCAATAGCAGTTGGATTAGCTAAAGCGGTTGTTGCAGTAGCATTTGTCCAATAACTCAAGGTTCCTGCTCCCGTACTTCCTGCTGTAATAGCCGGTAATGTTATGTCGACTGTATTTGGTGAACAAACTGGAGCCGGATTTGTTATGACCAAAACTGGTGTCGGATTAATTGTTACTAACACTGGTTTAATATCCGAACAAGTTCCAAGAGTGCTTTTAATATAATATGTCCCACTTGTCGCAATCGAAGTTGGATTTGCGAGTGCAGTTGTTGCCGCAGCATTTGTCCAATAACTTAAGGTTCCTCCGCCTGAACTTCCTGAGGTAACTGCCGGTGATGTTATGTTAACTGTATTTGGTGAACAAACTGCTGGCGGATTGGTTATACTTAAAACCGGTGTTGGATTAATAGTAACAGTAACCGGTTCAATATCAACACAAGTTCCAACAGTACTTTTAATATAATACGTTCCACTTGCACTAACTGTAGTTGGGTTTGCTAAAGCCGTTGTAGTCGCAACGTTAGTCCAATAACTTAAAGTTCCGCCCCCTGTACTTCCTGCTGTAACTGCCGGTAATGTTATGTTAACTGTATTTGGTGAACAAACTGCTGCCGGATTGGTTATACTTAAGACCGGAGGAGTAGTAATTGTTACTACCACAGGTCTTATATCTGAACAACTTCCAAGTGTGCTTTTAATATAATATGTTCCACTTGTCGCAATCGAAGTTGGATTTGCGAGTGCAGTTGTTGCCGCAGCATTTGTCCAATAACTTAAGGTTCCTGCTCCTAAGCTTCCCGCAGTGACTGCAGGCAAGGTAATGTCAACTGTGTTAGGAGAACAAACAGCAACCGGATTTGTTATGACCAAAACTGGTGTTGGATTAATAGTAACCGTAACGGGTTCAATATCTACACAAGTTCCAACTGTGCTTTTAATATAAAACGTTCCATTTGAAGCAATTGCTGTTGGATTTGCAAGTGCAGTTGTCGCTGCCGGATTCACCCAATAGCTTAATGTTCCTCCGCCTGTGCTTCCTGCAGTGACTGCCGGTAACGTAATGTCAACTGTATTAGGCGCACAAACAGCAGCCGGATTTGTTATGGTTAAGGATGGTGAAGGATTTATAGTAACAACTACAGGATTAATATCTGTACAACCGCCTAAAGAACTTTTAATATAATATGTTCCACTAGTTGCAATTGCCGTTGGATTAGTGAGTGCAGTCGTTGCTGTTGCGTTAGTCCAATAACTTAATGTCCCTCCTCCAGTACTTCCTGCCGTTACAGCAGGTGCTGTGATATCAACAGTGTTTGGAGAGCAAACTGCTGCTGGGTTTGTAATATTTAATACTGGTGTAGTAGTACAAGTTGCATAACAGGTTCTCGTTTGGCTTGGTGTACATATACCATTCCATGTTATAGTAAAAGTAACTTCAGTTCCCGGGGCAGAAACAGGAACATCAAAATGTGATGGTGCTACCAATGAACCCGTAACAGGAGGACCTCCTGCAATACTGTAACTATAAGAGAAACTGGTTTGTCCAACATTATTAAAATCAAAAGCTACGGATGTAGGGGTTGTATTGGCACCATCACAAAATAAAAATGGTGTTGCTGTTGGAGCGTTGCCTCCTATAGTTACCGCAATAACAGCTCTTGTACTCTCACATCCACCAATAGTTTGACTTACATAATAATTTACAACAGAACCTATTGCTCCTGTTGTTAGAGGAGTTGGTGCAGTTCCGGAAGCAGTTCCTCCGGTTGCATTAGTTCCGTACCAATTTAAAGTCCCACCAGCACTAGGTGTTGCGGTCAAAGGAACTGCCACTGCATTTTGACAATAGGTTATTGGGTTAACAGTCGGAGGTGCAATCGTGGCTATCGGATTTATTGTTAATGGAATTGGGGTTGAAATACAACCTGATATTAAATCTCTAATCGTTACATTATAAGTATTCGGTGCTAAACCTGTAAAAGTTGGGCTAGACTGATACGTTGTTCCATTTACGCTATATTCATAAATAGCCATTTGATAAGTACCAACATCAGTATAATCTTGAGGATCTAATGCTGCCCAATCGGCAGGAGCCCATGTTAAACTTGGATGTGGTGCACAAACATTTCTTCTGTAGGTATAACCCGATTGATTCCCCGGAGTGAAATCAACACCATCAGTTCTTCCCCATGAATCAATCTCAACATCTCCAATTGTTGTTAATCGGACATTGTCATTTGTATTAAAACCAGGACAGGCAGCAACTACCAAATCGGGCACAACACCACCGGCATTGACCACTGTACCAACCGATACAACATAAACATCACCACTATTTAAAGTTCCTGATAGTGGAAAGTCACAGTTAAGCGAAGGTCCCGGATTTCCATTGTTATAAACTTTAAGTTTGTAATTGGCCAAATTTTTAGGTGTTCCTGTTCCGTTAAAGATTTCTATATAAGATAATGCGCCAGTACTTTCATCTGTAACCTCTGAAATAAAAAGATCCGTTGGTAGTGTCAACGCACATGGATTTAATGGACTGGTAAATACTATAGTTCCTGTTGGAATAGGACAAGTTGGTTGTTGTGTAACACTAACTGTAGGTGTTGGACAAGGTGCAACTGAAGTCGTAGTACAAGTAGCATTAGAAGCTGCTAAACATCCAACTCCGGTTGGAGTCACAAATATTTGAACAGAATTTCCACTACTTAATCCATTAACTGTATAGGTTGTCAATGCAATACTTCCTACATTAACTAATGGTCCACTATTAATAGAATAAGATATCGTATAACCTGTAGCTCCTGTTACTGCTGCCCAGTTAAAAGTAACAGAACTTGCTGTAGCAGTTCCGCAAGAAATAACTGGTGCTGAGGATGCATTTACTGTAATCGTAATATTCTTTGTTAAGTTACAAGTGAGAGTAGTAGTAAAGGAAATATCATCCAGCGCAAAATCGTTACCACCGGCACTTACATTCGAATCAAATAACTGAATTTGGGCTAAGGTACTTGCTCCTGAATTCCAAACATAAGTATATTGAGTCCAACCACAAACTGTAGCTGAAGCATTTGCAGTTCCAATTAATACACCATTAATTACTGTTCTGATAATAGCAGGGCTACCCGAAGCTATTGTTTGTAACCAATAAGAAAAAGTATAATTTTGACCCGCATTAACTGCGATGTTTTGCCCCCAAACCATATCGTTTCCTCCATTTGATGTAGAACCATCAACAACCATCATTGGACCGGTTCCTGTGGTATGATCTACACATGCAGCCGAAAATCCGGGCTCCCAAGTATTTGGATTGACGACAATCCCGTAAGCTCTTTGCACAAATGTTATATTTGCCGGGCTATAATAAGTATATGAAGAGATAAATCCTGTATTACCTGACGAAAAATCACCATTGGAAATTAAATTAACATTAGAAGTGCTGGGCGATGTAACAGTATAAATCGTAGTTTGTGTTGGGCTAACAGTTGGATTTGAGGAATTAGGTGTAGTTAAAGTTGGATCAGCCGGATTAGCTGTCCAATTATAAACAGATGAGCCACCACTAACCGTTAAAGTCGTTGGACTACCAGAACAAATACTTGTATCAGCACTAGTTGTTAAGCCCGGAGGATCTACAAGAGTAACATTTGTTGAAACTGTTGTTCCATTACTATCAGTAACCGAAACAGTATAATTACCTGCTAATAAGCCTGAAAAAACTCCAGTTGTATTATTTTGCGTGGCAGCACCTGTCAAATTATAAACGGTATATGGAGGAACTCCATTGCTTGCCGTTGCTGTAATTAAACCAGTAGCAGTAGCGGGACAGGTCGGATTACTTGAAATATAACTTAGCGATAAAGGTAATGGAGGAGCCGTAACCGAAAAATCATCAACTGCAAAATCATTGCCATCAGCACTGGTGTTATTATTATAGAGTTTTATATTGGCACATGCCCCATTTGCTATGAAAGTAAATACTACTTGTTGCCAACCCGAAGCTGTCGGAGGTGCAGTAAGATTACCTGAAACAAGTGTTACAGCACTCGCATTTAGAATTTGAACTCCAATAACCGCTGGTGTAGGTGTGCCGGATACACTTCCATAAACCGACCTAATCCAATAACTAAAAGTGTATTGTACACCGGCAGTCAAACCACAAACACCACTACCACCATTTCCTGCTTCCCAAAAATTCTGTTGACCTCCTGTTGTGTTACCATCAATAACCATCATAATACCAACACCAGTTGTATGATCACCTGATGCAACAAAAGATGCAGTATTCATTGGTTGTGGATTGTCAGTTAGCGCCCAATTACCAGGCGATGTTGTGCCGGAAAACGGAGGGAATATTCTAACATATCCTGCTCCATTGCTAAAAAAGCCTACAACAGTTCCCGTTTCAAAATTTCCGTTATTCAGTAAATTTTGTGAAAATCCCTGAAAAGAGAATAGTGTAATTAAAATTAATAATGATTTGTATAAAAATGGGGTTAACTTCATCTTAAATATCTTTTTAGTAGGACTTTGAGTTTAAACTTGGGATTTTTATAAAACACAAAAACCCAAAGATATTGATTTTATTATCGGTAAAGTAATTTTTTAAAGGAAATTGACCTATAAAAAAACTCAACAAACTAATTTTTATTTTCTATCTATTATGTTTTCTTCGTTGTCTTTCAGCCTTTAACATATTTAATTCCCTGCTCGTCTGTCCAGCCACCGATGTATTTTCTTCGGCTCTTCTAATCAAATACGGCATAACATCACGAACAGGTCCAAAAGGTAAATATTTGGCAACATTGTAGCCATATTCTGCTAAATTATAGCTGATATTATCGCTCATACCGTACAATTGTCCAAACCAAATTCGTTCATCATTTTTAGCAATTCCCTTAGCTTGCATCATTTCTATCAGTTTATAAGAGCTTGATTCATTGTGTGTTCCGGCAAAAATAGACATGCAATCTAAGTTATCCATCATATATTCCATCGTTACATCATAGTTAATATCGGTGGCTTCTTTGCTTTCGCAAATTGGTGTTGGATAACCCATTTCTTCGGCGCGGCTATTTTCTTTCTCCATATACGCACCACGAACGATTTTCATTCCTATAAAAAACCCCTCGGCTTTGGCTTGGTCATGCAATTTCTTTAAATAATCCAATCGGTCCCAACGGTATAACTGAAGTGTATTAAATACAATCGCTTTTTCTTTGTTATACTTCCGCATCATTTCGGTAACCAAATCATCGGCTGCATCCTGCATCCAGCTTTCTTCTCCGTCAATTAAAAGTGCTACATCTTTTTCATGAGCCGTTTTACAGATCAAATCAAAACGAGCCACAACTCTTTCCCATTCCCTTTTTTCTTCAGATGAAAGAGGTTGCTTCTCTCCTATTTTGGCATATAAATCAAATCGCCCTAAACCTGTTGGTTTGAATACGGCAAACGGAATTGCTTTTCTTTCTTTAGCAAATTCAACTGTTTTCAATGTCATTTGCAACGCAGCATCAAACTGTTCTTCTTCTTCTTTACCTTCAACCGAATAATCTAAAACAGATGAAACACCTTTGGTAAACATTTTATCGACAACCGAAAGACAATCTTCTTCCGTAGTTCCACCACAAAAATGATCAAAAACAGTAGCTCTAATCAGACTTTCAACCGGCAAGTGCGCCTTTAAAGCAAAATTAGTAACCGCAGTTCCAATTCGTACTAACGGCTCATTATCAATCATTTTGAATAAAAAATAAGCTCTTTCTAATTCGGTATCGGTTTTAAGTGCAAAGGCAACTTGGGTGTTGTTGAAAATCTTTTCCATTTTATTTGTAATAGTGCAACAAATATAAAAAGAGTTTTACGAATTATTCGATTAAAAAAAACTAGTTTGAAGTAATCTCATTATCATTCATTAAAGTGAAATAATTAATTCTCAAAAGGGCTCAACCATAAATTTCTATAGCCTTTATTCTTATCATAATCCTGTGCTTGCTTCTCGATATTAAAATAACGATTGCCTCTTGGGTCGTTTCCGACTCCGGCTAAATAAGCCCAATTTCCCCAATTACTGCAAACATCATAATCGATTAGTTGCTGCTCAAAATAAGCTGCTCCGTAACGCCAATCAAGTTTCAAATCGTTACACAAATAACTGGCTACATTTTGTCGCCCGCGATTGCTCATAAATCCAGTTGACTTAAGTTCAATCATATTAGCATCAACAAAATCGACTCCGGTTGCACCATCAATCCAACTTTGCAATACCTGAATATTGTGTTTGTTAACTGTAATTCCTTTGTTTTGAATTCCGGCTAATTGAAAAAATTTAGCGTGGTATTTTTTCATCATAAACCTAAAATAATCACGCCACAGCAATTCAAAAACCAACCAATAAGTCGATTCATTGGCTTCGTATTGTTCTTCATATTTTTTGAGTTCGAAATAAATTTCTCTTGGGGACAAGCAACCCAAAGCCAGCCAAGCTGAAAATTTGGATGAATAATTGGCACCAATCATTCCGTTGCGCGTTTGTTTATAATTGGCTACCGATTTTGTTTCAAAAAAATAATGATGAACACGCTGTAATCCTTCGGTTTCGCCACCTTTAAATTGAAGGACAGCTTTGGAATCAATTGCAATTTTATCCAAACCCAAATCGCTTAAACCAGGTAAATTGATTTCATGAATTTTAGGAGATTTAATTCGAAGTGGTTTTTGGAAAACAGTTCTAATCACAGCATCCTTCTCAGTCTTTTTTCTGAAATTGGTAAAAACATCCGGAATGTCTTTGATAGAAAAGGGTAAATCTTCCGCATGGTACAAAGTACTTGTGCTGAGTGTTTCGAATTCACATCGCAATTTAAAAAGTTCGGCTTGAACCAGCGCTTCGGTCTGTTTTTCTTCGTAAGCAACTTCGCGCTTGGCAAAGACTTTATATGCTTGGTATTGCTGAACTATTTTTGGAATTTCAATTTCAGGCTTTCCTTTTAAAATGATTAAACCAGAACCTAATTCACGAAGATTTTTATCTAAATCGGCAACGGATTCTAATAAAAATTGTGCTCTGAAACTTCCTGTTTTTTGGAAACCATAGTTCGTTACTTCAAACTGAGCTTCATCAAAACAATACACCGGAATAATCTCGTCGCTCTTAGCAATTGCTTTTACCAATGTTTCATTATCATGCAATCGCAAATCGGTTTTGAACCAAACTATACTTCTTCTCATAACTCATTTATATTTTTCAGATAATAATCGGCTTGTTCTAACAAAACACTTTTATCTTCGGGTTTCATTTTTCGCCAAACGTTATACATCATTCCGATACGTGGATTTTTGGATAATTTATCTTCATGTTTATCATAAAAATTCCAATACAAGCTATTAAACGGACATGCTTTTTCACCGGTTTTCAATGCTTTTTTATAGAAACAGCTTCCACAATAATGACTCATTTTATCGATATAGGAAGCCGAACTTACATAGGGTTTTGTCACTACGATTCCAGCATCAGCAAACTGACTCATGCCTCGTGTGTTGGTAATCTCAACCCATTCGATAGCATCAATATAAATCCCAAGATACCAAGCATCTACTTCGTCAGGATGCACTCCTGCCAACAAAGCAAAATTTCCGGTAATCATTAATCGCTGAATATGATGCGCGTAGGCATAATTTAAAGATTGTGTTATGGCATCTTTTAGACAATTCATTTTTGTTTTTCCTGTCCAAAACCAATTGGGCAATTTTTCAGTGTGATTAAAGAAATTCAAGGAGGCATATTCGGGCATTTTTAACCAATAAATTCCACGCATGTATTCGCGCCAACCTATAACTTGACGAACAAAACCTTCGAGTTCGTTGTATTCTATTTCACTCTTGCGGTTTTCCCATTCCTGAATCGCTCTATCGATAACTTCTTTGGGAGAAATCATTTTAACATTCATAGAAAATGAAAGTCTGGAATGATATAACGACCATTCGTTTGGAGTCATCGCATCCTGAAAAGAGCCAAATAACGGCAAACATTCGGTTACAAAAAAATCGAGTAAGGCTAATGATTGTTCTCGGTTTATTGGCCAAACAAAATTTGTGGCATCAATAGTTCCGATAGTTGAAACGTTTGTATCCCTTAGTTCAGAAACAAATTGAGTGACTTCATTATTAAAAACTAATGGTGGCGTTGGTTTGTGATTATTAGGCAGTTTTTTTCGATTATCATTATCATAATTCCACTGACCTGTTACTGGTTTATCGCCTTCCATTAAAACATTGTGCTTCTTTCGCATGTTGCGATAAAAGCTTTCCATCAAGTACATTTTCTTTCCTTCAAAGAAGTCGCCTAATTCTTCTCTTGTACTGAAAAAATGTTCCGTATCAAAAACGGAATGTGAGATTGAAAGTTGTGCACAATACTTTTTTAATAAAACATCTAATCGATATTCATCAGGCAATTGATATTCAAAATGAGCATAATTTCCTTGACTAAGCATCGCGTCTAAATTCTTTTCAAATGATTGCAAATTGTTTTTATCATTTAAATGAATGTAAATCACCTTATGCTTTTTAGATTGTAATTCAGTAGCAAAAGAACGCATCGCACTAAAAAAACCGACTACTTTTTGAATGTGATGCTGCGCATAATCCGTTTCGGTTCTGACTTCCATCATAACATATGTAACAGAATCATTCACTGTTTTGAGCCAAGAATGATTGCTGTTTAATTGGTCACCTAAAATTAACCGAAGTATTTTATTATTTTCCATTTTTATTAGCTCTGCATTTATCGCTACAATATTTGACTTCTTCCCAAACTTTCTCCCATTTTTTACGCCAGGAAAAAGGTCGGTTGCAAACCTCACATATCTTACTTGGTAAGTTTTGTTTTTTTGTTCCGCGCATTGGTTGCTTTATTTGAATTTGGATTTGTTACGTGTTTTTTCAAAATTCGCTTTCCTTCTGCCTTGACTTCATCCGTTTTGCGAAAACTCCAGATAATATCACTTGCGTATTTTCGGGTTGCTTCGATATCAACAATTGGTGCTGGGTAATCTTTTCCAATTTCACATTGATACAATTGCTGTTCAATTAAGCTCAATTTCCATGGTTCATGAATTAGATGAGTTGGAATATTGGCTAATTCGGGTAACCATTTTTTGATAAAAATTCCCTCGCTATCGTGCTCTTCTGAGTTTTTGATTGGATTATAAATTCGAACCGTATTGATTCCGGTAACACCCGATTGCATTTGTAACTGCGGATAATGAATTCCCGGTTCGTAATCTAAAAACTGTCTTGCTAAAAAATGCAATTCACGCCAATCCTGCCAAAGATTAAACACAAAAAAAGACACGACCATTGCCCGCATTCTAAAATTGAGATAACCCGTTGCAACCACGCATCGCATACAAGCATCAACTATGGGAACTCCGGTTTTTCCTTGTTGCCAGGCTTGGATATAAACTTCATTTTTAGACTTAATTATTACATCAAAAGCAGTGTTGATATTATGAAATTCCATTCGGCATTCGTCCTCAAACTTTTGCATAAAATGACAGTGCCAATGCAGGCGGGAAACAAAATTGAGCATAGCCCTTTTATTAGAAGACTTCTCATAATATTGATTGGTGTATTGATAAACCATCCGCATGCTGATATTGCCGTAAGCCAAGTAAGGCGATAATCTACTACATCCTTTTCGGCTTAAATTAGGTTTTGAAATATGCTTGCTGTAATTAACATGGCGTTCTTTTACAAAACTATCTAAATAACGCCAAGCCCAAAACTCGCCGCCTTGCTGGAAGTTTTTATTGCTTGTTGTAATCTCTTTACTGAGTTTTTCTCCTTTTAATTTATTGTATAAATCGGAATCTAACTTTTGGATGTTTAAAGTATTTAAATCAATCATTTTAGGAGTATCACGCATTACATTTTCCCAACGTTTGTCCCAGTCTTTTCTCGATTTTAATTTGCGAATTACACCGTGCAGTTGGAATTCCCTCCACTCGATTGCATTTTCAGTAAAATACTTTTGCATTTCGATATCTCTGTCAAACGTAATTTTATTTCCGATTTCCTGATGCGAAAAAATGGTTTTCACGTCATACTCTTTTATAATTTCTGCGAAAACATCTTTAACTTCATTATGGAAAAAGTAGAGTTTAGCCTCAACCGAATCTAATTGGGTTTGCAAGCCTTGAATTGATTCATAAACAAAACGCCAATGTCTAACATCTGAATCATCGTAAGCCATAACTGAAGGTTCGAAAAAATAAAGCAGTAAAATAGGTAAACCCGATTGTTGTGCATGAAATAAAGGTTCGTGATCGGTTAATCTCAAATCTCTTTTAAACCAAACAATATTTATGTCTTTTTTATTCAATTTCAAGTATTGAAGTTACTTCTTTGTTGGGTTTGGCATAACTCAATCGGTCTAATTGAATGGTTTTATGATAGCTATCCAAACCGGAACATGTAATGGTATTCGCTTTTTCCAAATCGATAAATCCTTCTTTACCAAGGCAATTTTCCGGAAAATAAACTTCAACAATTTCGCCAATAACCATAATGGTATTATTGATTGTGATGTCGATTTTCTCTTTGAAAGCCATTCCGATTTGCACTAGACTTTCTTTTACAAAAGGGGCGCTGAAATCATTTTTATAAATAGGTGTCAGCCCTGTTTCATCAAATTCAGAAACTCCTTTTTCGTAGCGTGCCGAAGTTTGGTGGGCTTTTTTATAGATAGTTTCATTGATATGATTCAAAGTATAAAAACCGGTTTCGAGTAAATTACTCAAAGTGTTTCGCTCAGGCGGACTTGGTCTGAAAATCAAAGCTATCAATGGTGGATTAGCTCCAAGATGTAAAACAGAACTAAAAATAGCAAGGTTTGTTTTTCCGCTTTTATCGGCGGTTCCGACAAGAGAAACACTTTTGAATCCGCCTAAACTGTTTACAAAATGGACACGCTCTTGTTTTTCCATAGCCATTATAGCATCAAAAGAGATATGTTTCTGCATCACTTATTATTTCTGAATTTATTGAAAAACATTGTCTTTTTTATTCAACACAATCCACTTCTTATCACTATTTAATTTGAATGTCCCGATGTGTTCTTTATTCCATTCTTGTGGAGAAATTAGTGAAAGAAAATTGATTCCATCATCGCCAACATACAAATGATAAATTTCTCCAATTACAGGCTCAAATGAAAATCTCGCATTGTATACTAATTCGTTCCATTGGTATTCATCCATTAAATTTTGGTATTGTGTTTTAAGATCGTTGAACTTATTTTCAAACTCTTTGTTAACAGTGCTAATTCCTCTACTTTTCCAAGAAACAAGATCATCTATTTTGATTACAGGAGCTCCAACATTAGTGGAATAAGGCATTATATTGGCATGATACCCTTTATCTTCAGAGTAAACTATATTGTCTGGTCTATCCTTTTGCATAATTTATCGCTTAGAAATTTTGTTGTTTGTTATTGCTCGTTGTAAACTACATTTAAACCTCTCTATTCCCTCAACTCGCTTTGCTACATGCTTTGTCTTGCAACTTTCGACACGTTTTCTCCAAAGTTTATAACTACTAAATTTTAATTCTCTTTTCATCAATACTTTGACATCGGCTTCATTAAGTCCGAATTGAAACTTAATGGCGTCAAACGGAGTTCTGTCTTCCCAAGCCATTTCAATAATTCGGTCAATAGCGATATCGTCTAAATCTGTTTTTGTGGTTATTGGCATTTTGTTTATTGTTTTTTATGTAAAGTTAAACAAATTTAAAACATATTTATGACAAAAAAGTAAAAACCAATTAATAAAACTTATTGCGTTATTAGAAAAAAAATCCCTTATTTTGCTGAACACACTTTAGACAATGATGCAATCAATAGCCGCGAATGGCTACCCAATTTTATTCAGCGAAAACGGATATGAATTTCTCAATACTTTTATTGAAGAAAATAGCTACTCCACTATTTTTATTTTAAGCGATACTAATACAAACGAGTATTGTTTATCACGATTTTTACCATTTTTGGCGACCGATAAAACTATCGAAATTA
Organism: Flavobacterium anseongense; assembly: GCF_021608185.1. Lineage (GTDB taxonomy): Bacteria > Bacteroidota > Bacteroidia > Flavobacteriales > Flavobacteriaceae > Flavobacterium > Flavobacterium anseongense. The sequence goes on from NZ_JAKIHN010000013.1 coordinate 13,028, forward strand.
TTGAAATCGAAGCTGGTGAAATCGAGAAAAACATCAATACTTGTGTCGAGATTTGGACCGTTTTAACCGAATTAGGTGGTGACAGAAAAAGTCTGCTCATTAATATTGGTGGTGGTGTGATTACTGATATTGGTGGATTTGTAGCGTCAACATTTAAAAGAGGAATCGATTTTGTTCATATTCCAACTACGCTACTAGCGATGGTAGATGCTTCTGTCGGAGGCAAAAATGGTGTTGATTTGGGTAACTTAAAAAACCAAATTGGCGTTATCAATGTCCCAAAAATGGTTTTAATTGATACAGAATACCTAACAACATTGCCACAAAACGAAATGCGTTCCGGTTTGGCAGAAATGCTAAAACACGGACTGATTGCTGATGCTGATTATTGGACAAAATTCAGAGATTTAAGTGAAGTTGATTTTAAAGATTTTGATAAATTAATTCATCGTTCCATCGAAATTAAAAATGAAATCGTGATGCAGGATCCTACCGAAAACGGCATCCGAAAAGCATTGAATTTTGGTCACACTTTAGGACATGCCATAGAAAGTTATTTTCTTGAAAGCGAAAGCAAAAAAACCTTGTTACATGGCGAAGCTATTGCTGTTGGAATGATTTTAGAAAGTTATATTTCATGGCAGAAAAAGTTACTTTCAGCAGCTGAATATCTAGAAATTAAAGACTCAATAAATACTATTTTTGAAACCATAATTTTTGAAGAAAATGACTTGCAGCCTATACTCGATTTACTCATACACGACAAAAAAAATGAATACGGGAAAATACAATTTGCATTGCTGGACGGAATCGGAAATATTAAAATCAATCAAGAGGTTGAAAATGAATTAATTATAAAATCGTTTGCCGATTATAAAAGTTAACATAATTTTATTGCAAGTAGTACATTTCTAATATAATATTTTTTTACATTTGCCCTGATGAAAAAAAGAGCCAACGCTTCTGTTTACAGTATTTACAGTCAAGAAATCAATCTAAATTTCTTCACTGCTTCTAATCATTTTTACGTAATAAAAAATGATTTATTGGCTTTGTGTTCTCCAGTTACTTTTTTATTTCAGGAAAAGCTTCCTATTATTTACGCTAATATTAGAGTTTGAATTATAGATTATTTTGTTTTTATAAAATAGATTAATCCATAATTTCACTTCTTAATGAACACTAAATATTTCGATTTAATTAACCAAACCTATTACTTCCCGCAGGAAGAATTTACTTTAAACAAAGAAAGCCAACTGCAATTTCACAATATCGACTTGATGAAGCTTGTAGAAGAATACGGCACGCCTTTAAAGTTTACTTATTTGCCTCAAATTTCCAACAACATTAAAAGAGCCAAAAATTGGTTCAGAAATGCAATGGAAAAAAATAATTATGAAGCTAAATATTATTATTGCTATTGTACCAAAAGCTCTCATTTTCAATATGTAATGAATGAAGCTTTCAAGAATAACATTCACATCGAAACATCATCGGCTTTCGATATTAATATTGTAGAGAATTTACTCGAAAACGGAAAAATTAACAAAAGCACTTATATTATATGTAATGGTTTCAAACGCGACCAATACATCGAAAACATTGCCCGTTTGATTAACAATGGCCATAAAAATACCATTCCGATTATTGATAATTATGAGGAATTAGATTTGTTACAGGAGCAAATTAAAGGTAAATTCAAAATCGGAATCAGGATTGCTGCCGAGGAAGAACCAAAATTTGAGTTCTATACTTCCCGTTTAGGAATTGGATACAAAAACATTTTGAACTTTTATAAAAAACAGATTCAGGAAAATGATAAATTGGAGTTGAAAATGCTTCACTTTTTCATCAATACCGGAATTAATGATACCGCTTACTATTGGAACGAATTGGTAAAATGTATAAAGGTTTACATTCAGCTAAAAAAAGAATGTCCGTCACTTGATGGATTAAACATTGGTGGTGGATTTCCAATAAAAAATTCTTTGGCATTTGAATTTGATTATCAATATATGATTGACGAAATCATCAATCAAATTAAAATCGCCTGTGATGAAGAGGAAGTTGATGTACCTAATATTTTTACCGAATTTGGTTCGTTTACTGTTGGAGAATCCGGTGGAGCAATTTATCAGGTTTTGTATCAGAAACAACAAAACGACAGAGAAGCCTGGAACATGATTGACAGTTCATTTATCACAACTTTGCCAGATACTTGGGCTATTAACAAGCGTTTTATCATGTTGGCCGTGAATCGTTGGAACGATACTTATGAAAGAGTTTTATTAGGCGGAATGACTTGTGACAGTGATGATTATTACAACTCTGAGCAGAATATGAACGCTATATATCTTCCAAAATACAATAAAGAAAAGCCATTGTACATTGGATTTTTCAACATTGGCGCTTATCAGGAAACTATTGGTGGTTTTGGCGGTTTGCATCACTGTTTGATTCCACAACCGAAACATATTTTAATTGATAGAGATGTAAACGGATTTTTGTCAACTGAGGTTTTCTCAGAACAACAAACTTCTGACGATGTCCTGAAAATATTAGGATACCAAAAGAAATAGTTTGCAATTTGCAGTAGCAGTAAGCAGTATTTAGAACATAAAAAAATGTAAAAAATTTGTTTGTAGTTATAAAAAAAATAGGTTTTCTTTGACCCATAAACTACAAGCATTACCCAATGCGAAACAAAGTACTGAAGCGCAGCGGAATAAAACAATAAACTTAAAATGAGCAAAGGACCAATTAGCCAGTTTATAGAAAAACATTACCTTCATTTCAATGCAGCAGCGCTTGTTGATGCCGCAAAAGGATACGAAGAACATTTGCTTGACAATGGTAAAATGTTGATTTCACTTGCCGGCGCTATGAGTACGGCCGAGCTTGGGAAATCATTAGCCGAAATGATTCGTCAGGATAAAGTGCACATTATTTCTTGTACCGGTGCCAATTTAGAAGAAGATATTATGAATTTGGTAGCTCACAATTCTTATAAAAGAGTACCAAATTATAGAGATTTGAGTCCACAGGAAGAATGGGATTTATTAGAAAATCATTTTAATCGGGTTACCGATACGTGTATTCCTGAGGAAGAAGCTTTCCGCAGATTGCAATCGCATTTATATGACATTTGGAACAATGCCAACGCAAAGGGAGAACGTTATTTTCCGCATGAATTCATGTATCAAATGATTAATTCGGGTGTGCTGAAACAATACTATGAAATTGATCCAAAAGATTCCTGGATGGTGGCTGCAGCCGAAAAGAATTTACCAATCGTAGTTCCGGGTTGGGAAGACAGCACAATGGGAAATATATTTGCTTCCTATTGTATCAAAGGAGAATTTAATGCTACCACTATGAAAAGTGGTATAGAATATATGATGTGGTTGGCCGATTGGTATCCGAAAAACTCAAGTGGAAAAGGATTAGGTTTCTTCCAGATTGGTGGTGGAATTGCAGGAGATTTTCCAATTTGTGTGGTACCAATGTTGTATCAGGACATGGAAATGCACGAAGTTCCGTTTTGGAGCTATTTCTGCCAAATATCTGATTCGACTACCAGTTATGGTTCATATTCCGGAGCTGTTCCAAATGAAAAAATCACTTGGGGAAAATTAGATATTCATACACCCAAATTTATTGTTGAATCGGATGCAACAATTGTTGTACCTTTAATATTTGCTTACATATTAGATTTATAAAATATTTTTTTATGAGAAGAATTATTGTAGACTATGCGAAACTAACCGGTGACATTCTGAATTTATTGGTAGATAAATTCCCAGAAGGTTACGACGATTCCGATATTATTCGTTTTAGAAATGCCCAAAACGAGTTAATTGAAGCTGTTGAAGTTAAAACAGAAGACACTATTTACTTGGTAAAAGTAAGCACAAAATTAGCCAGTCGTATGGAAAAATATGACGAAGAAGATATTGATGCAGTAGTTGAACCCATTGATCCAATTAAAGGATTAGATGATGATGATGATGTACCAAATGAAAATGACGATGAGGAAGAAGAAGATTTATTAAATGACAAAGGCGGTTCAGACGATGGCGATGATGACGATGACGATGAGGATTTTGATGTCTCAGATAACTTTGTTGAAGACGAAGATGACGATGAATAAACTTCGAAGAAGTTTATAAAATTTCAAATTTTAAAATTCAAATAAGCTCCAAAACTCAAGTTACAAATTATAAATCCCAAATTCCAAAGTATACACAGTTGGAATTTGGGATTTGTTTTTTGAAATTTATTTGGAATTTGTTTTTTAGTTATTAGAATTTTTAATCTAAGTATCTTTCTTCAAACACCCGTTGATGGTGATTTTGATGACCAATAATAGTAAATCCTAAAGCACGAACTGACATTGGATTATTGGATGCGATTCCTATCCGCAATAATTCTTCGTTTGAAAATGATTTGAATAAAGACAAAGTCGCTTGTCTGACAACAGCCAACTCGGTTAATAAATCCTGTATACTTCTCTGGTTTGCATTGGCTTCGTCAACATAATCGTTCTCTTCAAAACTTGACAAAGGAGTCTTGTCATTTCGAGCAAAACGCAAAGCACGATAAGCAAATATTCTTTCAGCGTCAATTAAATGTTGGATGATATCTTTGATGGTCCATTTTCCTTCTGCATAGCGGTAATCAAATTTATCTAACGGGATATTTTGGACAAATTTTATGAAGCGATGCACCGAGATTTCGAGTTCTTCTATTAAGGTGTATTCTTCGGAAACTTGGTTGATATAAGTGGCAAAATGCCCTGCAAATTCTTCAGGTTGTAAATCGGATGGTTTCATGATAGCTGATTTTATGTATAACAAAGTTCACTATTTTTTTTGGCAAAGATGTCTGTTATTTTACATTTTTTTAATCTGATATAATGCCATCATCTCTTTGGCCCTTTCAATTTGACCAATACATTCTAATGACTTAGCATAGCGGTAAAAATAAACAGCTTCTAATTCTTCCGGGCAGAATTCAAATAGTTGCTCATACCATTTGGCAGCAGTAACCAAATCATCTTCAAAAAAACGGTAATTTGCTACTGCTACGAGCATTTCCTCCGTTTTGTAGCCTTTCTCTAAAACCCTTTCATAGTTTTCTATGATCTTTATTTTGGTGTAAAGTAATTTTCCATTTGGAACTGTTTGATCAACTTTGACAGGTATAATAACGGACGGAGTCGTAACAACCGAAACAGACGATAGTTTGTCTACAACAGGTAAGACTTCTTTTGGTTTTACCTTTACGTATTTGGGTTTAATAACTCTGGTGTTGTCTGGTCCCAATTCGTTTTTGTCAACTAAATCCAAACTCGAGACCGCATAAGTTGTGGTTCTTCCTCCAAATTTCATGTTTATGGTTTCTTCGACAGCATAAGCTACGACTGCAACTTCTTCAGTAGAAGTTTTCTCGAGAGTTGGTTGTGCATTTTCAGTTTTCTTATTGGTTGTTGGGGCTTTATTGCTCTTCTGAGCAAAACCACTAGAAGAAAAAAAAATAACTATAAAGAGAAGTACATAATTTTTCATATCAACTCAATTAAGATTATTGTCAATATTCAAAAACTGTATCTAAGGTACAAAAATATTCTGCTCCTTATCTTTATTTTCTATGAATTTTATGAACCAATGTAGTGAGGTAAAATACCTGAATTTTTATGTTTTTTTAATTTGAAACAGCGCCATCATCTCTTTTGCTTTTTCAGTCTGACCAATACTTTTCAGTGATTCGGCATATCTGTAGTAATAAACAGCTTCCAATTCATCCGGGCAGAATTCAAATAATTGTGCATACCATTTAGCTGCCGCAACCATATCTTCAGCAAAAAAACGATAATCGGCTACAGCCTGAAGCATTGCTTCAGTTTTGTAACCTTTCTCTAAAACTCTCTCGTAGTTTTCTATGACTTTGATTTTGGTAAATGCCGGAGCAACTACTTCCTCTTTGGGTGGAATTGGTTTTGTTTTTTCTATTTTTTTATTGGTTGAAGCTTTGCTATTCTTCTGAGCAAAGCTGCATACAGAAAGAAAAAACGCTAAAACGAGAAGTGCGTATTTTTTCATATTAACTCAATTAAGATTATTGGTAACATTAAAAAACTTTGTCTAAGGTACACAAATAATCCAATCTCGTAGTATTTTGTCCAATAAAATTTAATCTGTCAAATTAAAAAAACTAATACTAAGCCGAATTTCTACTGGCGTTTGTATTTCCGAAAAGTGATCTCGTAACTAGCTTTTCATAAGCACTTAGCAATTTCTCCTCACCTTTTTTATGCTTTTTGATTTCATTGATTTGTGACGAAGCATATTGTTGAATGGTAAGCAACGGCAATACAATTTGCTCTCTCATATCTATAGAAGCCTTTCCGTCAGGATAGTTTTCCATGAGTTCTTTATGCCCGGCAATCTTGAGCAACAAACGTTTGGTTTCTGAAAACTCATCATAGATAATTTGCCAAAACTCGCCAAACTCTTTATCGTTTTTCATATAAGCCGTTAACGGGAAATAACATTTGGCTAAAGACATTGCAGTGTTTTCTAACAAGGTTCTGAAGAACAAAGAATTATCGTAGAGACTTTGCACTTTTTCCCATTGGTTGTTGGTTTCAAACTGTTTTAAAGCGGTTCCGACACCAAAAAATCCAGGTACATTTTGTTTCATTTGACTCCACGCACTTACAAAAGGAATCGCACGTAAATCGGCAAAATTCAATTGTTCAGAAGCGTTTCTTTTAGAAGGACGACTTCCAATATTAGTTTTAGAATAGTATTTCAATGTACTCATTTCCTCCAAATAGGGAATAAACTTCGGATGCGATTTGAAATCCAGGTATTTTTGATACCCAATGGCGGCCAATTCATCGATAATTCCTTTATCGGAAATCGAAAGATTATTTTCTTCTTTATTAAAAACAGCATTGGCTACTCCGGCACTCAACAAATTTTCCAGATTATAACGGCAGGAATCTATCGTGCCGAAATTAGAACTAATGGTTTGTCCTTGCACAGTAACCTGTATTTCCTGATTTTCTATAGTCGAGCCTAAAGACGCATAAAACTTATGTGTTTTTCCACCGCCACGCGCTGGTGGTCCACCACGACCATCAAAGAAAATGACTTTGATTCCGTATTTTCGGGAAACTTCGGTAATCATTTCTTTAGCTTTAAAAATACTCCAATTCGCCATCAGATAACCACCATCTTTGGTCCCATCTGAAAAACCAAGCATCACAGTTTGCTTATCTTTTCGATGCTTTATGTGATTTCGATACTTCGTATTTTTATACAATTGCTCCATGATTTCATGCGCATGATGCAAATCGTCAACCGATTCGAATAGTGGCACAATATCAACGGTTGGATTTTCCCAATTCAGTAGACGGAACATCGCAAAGGTTTCGATGACATTTAAGGCGCTTTCGTTATTACTAATAATATAACGATTGCAACCTCTTTCACCGTTTTGATCCTGTATTTCACGCATCAGTTTTATCGTATCCAAAGTAGAGCGAGTGATTTCATTTTCAAAAAAATGATTGCTTAAATCAAAATGAAGTTCTGAAATATATTCCATTTTGTTCTCTTCGGAAAGTGTTTCAAAATTTTCCGGAAAATAAACTTCTTTTTCCCTTTTCAAAAATGCTGTGATATCATTAAAAACGGCATTGTGAATGCGGCTGTTTTGACGAATATCCAGAGCCGCAAAATGGAATCCAAACTCATTTATCTTTTGCAGCAACATATTAATTTCGTCTAAATACAAAGACTGATGATCATTAATTATGATTTGTTTTACAATATTGAGCTCATTAATTAATTCGTCTAAAGAAATAAATAATTCGCCTTGAGAATAAAAAACAGAACGATACAATCTATATTCTATGCTAGCAATTATTTTATCAACTTGATTAAAAGTCAGCTTTCTTTTAAGGACTCTGATGTCGAAATAATAGCATTTAAGTATTGAGGTTCTCAATCGTTTCGAAACTTTCTCAGTAATTTCCGGAGTTACAAAAGGATTACCATCTCTATCGCCACCAGGCCAAAAGCCCAAATTAATAATTGAATTTTCAATCGTATTACCATCAAATAAATTTTTCTGCATGTACAGCATCATTTCTCCAATAGTTTGATAGAATACATTTTCGAGATACCAAATTAAGCTTACAGCTTCATCAAAAGGTGTTGGTTTTTCTTTTTTGATGAAAGGTGTTTTTCCAAGTTGTGCTAACAATTGTTTGATTTGTAATAAATCATTTTGACGAATGGCTTCGGTCAAATCGGTGATAATTCCAAGAACTGAACCTGGATAAAACTGTGTTGGATGCGCTGTTAGAACTGTTCTCACACTAAAATTTTCCAGAAAACTAATAAGTTCTTCATGTTTGTCTTTAGCTTCTGATTTTTCTTTGATATCGCGCAACGAGCCTCGACCTTCCAAATTATTCACCACAGGAAAAGCGGCATCTTCAATAGCATCAAAAAGTACAATTTGACGCTCAACATATTGAATAAATCGAAACATTAAATCGATTTTTTCTTCTTCGGAAGCTTTGTCTAAATACTTTTCGGCAAAGAAATCGACTATCTGTTTTGGTGACCAATTCTTTTTAAATCCTGCATCACAAACTTCGGCAAACAAAGGCAATAATACTCCGGTATTATCAATGGCATCAAATGGTAACGTTATAAAAACGCTGTTATAGATATGATATTTTGATAAAACATTTTGGTTAAAACGCTCAATTTTAGGTAAGGTGTACATGGCTAACAGTTTTAAATTCAATTATTTAAAAAAACCTCATTCGCCGGAGAGAATGAGGTTTAGAATTATATAATAAAATATTAGTTCTTAATCTAATTCTTGGAATATAGTGTGCATCAAACGTTTTTTGTCGTTAATGCTTTCTTCTAATGATATCATCGTTTCGGTTCTGTAAACGCCATCAATATCATCAAGCATAAAAATTACGTCTTTTGCATGTTTGGTATCCTTTGCTCTAATTTTACAGAAAATATTAAATTTTCCTGTCGTTACGTGAGCTACAGTAACATAAGGTATTTCGTTGATTCTTTCTAAAACAAATTTAGTTTGTGAAGTATTATTCAAAAACACACCAACATAAGCAATAAAAGAATAGCCTAATTTTTCATAGTCCAATGACAATGAAGAACCCATAATAATTCCCTGGTCTTCCATTTTCTTAACTCTTACGTGCACAGTTCCTGCTGAAATCAACAGCTTTTTTGCAATGTCCGTAAAAGGAATTCTAGTGTTGTCAATCAACATATCCAAGATTTGGTGGTCTACTTCGTCTAATTTAAACTTACTCATAAAATATAATTTTGCTTGATAATCTAATTCTAAAGCTCAAAGTGTAAAAGCAATGGTTAACTAAACTTATTCCCATTAACAATTTTAATACTTCCCAAATAAAAGTCAGCTTTCTTCTCCAGAATTGGAAAATTACTTTCGCCGTCAGTATAGGTTTCGCCTTTAGCATCAATTTCTACATGACCAAAATAATTTTCTAAATTATCGACTTGAGCAATCTCTGCTACAAAAGTTACTTTTTCGCTATTTAGAACTTCTTTGAACTGAGCAGCAAAATTGATAATTTTTTCGCTATTATCATAATTTATTTTGACATTTTTATAAACAAAATCATAAAATACGACCTTATTTTGCGAAATTTTTAGGTAATCGCCAATTTCGTTGAGAACTATATCGTTTTCGTTAAAGAACATAATTCCTGAAACTAAAGCAATAAAAATATATTTTCTGGTAATTTCCCGTTCATAATCGTTAGCAAAATGGCCCGCTTCAAAAAGTATGGTTGGTACATTTAAGTATTGAAAAGTATCTCCAACACAATTTAAATTAAACGAATCGTCAAATCGTCCTACTTGATTTGGTATAAACTGTTGCAAAGTATTGTTCATCGCCACAATAACATTCATAGCTTTAATACGAACTTCATTAATATCACGATTTTCATTAAAAGCCGGTGCTAAAAACGAAACTGTAGCGGAATGACCTTTATCTCCAGCACCATAAATAGTTCTTTGATCGTGAAGATTGTAGCAATAATTGGGTTGGAATAGTTCAAATGCTTTTCTTAAAATTTTGCTTTCCGGTTGTGAAAGATTTTGTGCATCGCGGTTTAAATCAATGCCGTTGGCGTTTTCTCTGGTATATAATTTTGCTCCATCAGGATTAAGCATTGGCAGCATACAAAAGGTGAAATTAGCTAAAATAGCATTACTTTCTTTTGTATTGGAATGTAAAAAATTTATAAAATCAAACAATGCTTTTGTGGTTGTGCCTTCGTTTCCGTGCATTTGTGACCACATCAGGATTTTGGTTTTCCCGGTTCCGAATTGCAATTTATAAATTGGTTTCCCTAAAACGGATTGACCAATAATTTCAGCTTGATGTTTTAAAATTAAGGGTTCTATATGTTCTAAAGTAATATAGCGCCCAAAAATTGATTCTTCTTTATACTGTTGATGTAGCTGTAAATAATCCATAAACTAAATTTATACAAATGTAAGTAACGAAAATCATTTGCATAAAAAAACCTTTGATAATAACTATCAAAGGTTTTTTGTGAACGTTAAAAGAGAAAAATTATTTTCTCAAAAGGTACACACTACTAACTCCAGCTTCAGTTCGTGAACTTGTTGGAGCATAATTACCATTCGTCTGTGGCAAGTCAAAAGTCAGCAATTTTCCGCCACCGTTTAATCTTTCGGCTACATAAATTGTTTTAGTAAAATTGTCATAAGCCACGTCCACCGGATTTCCTAAAGAAGTTGCTGCCCCATAGATTCTGATTTGTTTTTTCATAGCAATCGTTCCCATATTTGGTGTTTCAGCCAACACATCTGTAAATCCTTTGATTATAATAACTCCACCATCAGAATCTGAGGTTGCACTTCCCACATCGGTCAAAACCATAGTATTGCTTCTGTTGACATAAGTAATTCCATGTGTTCTTACTAATCCTTCAATGACAACTCTTTTGGTTGGGGTAATTGCACCATCTGCATTAGCAAAGAAGTTTTCAAAAACAACTAAATCAGAAGTAAGATCTGCAACTGCGTATAAAGTGTTGCCATCTAAATGAATTCCCCATGTTTTAAAATTCACGGTATAACTGTTTAGCAAACTAATTCCGGTAGCATTTCTTTCATAAACTAATAGTTTATTGGTGTTACCGTTAGCTGCATTTTGGTCTTGTGTTACCACAATTTTGTTTCCAACTACAGCAATTTCTCTTGCATTATTAAAATCGGAAGTGCTTGAAGTTCCATAAGAAAGTGATGCTGCATTAGTGGCAACTGCTTCGGAAACATCATAATACAATTCTATTTTGTTGTTGGAACGTGAAGCTAAAATAAATTCATCACTGTCATCAAAGTAGTAAGCACCATCAGCATCTGTTGAAGCTACGGTAAAACTCGAAGTCATTGAGGTGTTCAAATCAGTAACAGAAACCCTTCCGCTGGTGTTACTGGTTGTAAATAATTTAAAGTCTTTGTTTGCAGAACGGTTTTCAGTGTTTGCAGAAGAATTAGTGTCGTCTGAACATGAAATCATGATTAAAGACAACAAGGCCGAAGTTAAAATTGTTCTTTTCATTGTAAATAGTTTTATTAGTTAATATTGACTTAACCATTTACGAGAAAACTTTTTAGTTGGTTTTAAACTTCGAATCCTCTTTCCGGATTTTTGCCCTTGACACCTTTGAAGAATGGCAAAATACCTTTCATATCTTCTTCGTAATTGCCCGTTACCACAAACGGATTGCCGACTTTGACTTCCTTTTTGCCATAATCTAATGCAACCGGAATGATAGGAACATTGGCTTTAAACGCAATATAATAAAATCCCGTGCGGAGTTCTGTTACTTTTTTCCGTGTGCCTTCGGGCGATAATGCTAATCTGAAAGTTTCATGCTTATTGAAAACATCAACCGTTGCATCTACATTGTTTTTCCCACCACTTCTGTCTAATGGTGCGCCGCCAACACTTCTGAAATAATAACCAAACGGAAAAACAAACAATTCTTTTTTACCGACAAAATTGATTTTAACATTCCAGATTCCGCGAACCAATAAGGCAATAAAAAAATCAACATTCGCTGTATGTGGAATAACAATGACAACGCATTTCTTGATTGAGTCATCGAAGGTACCAATCAAATTCCAGCCAAGTAATCGGAAGAAAATAAATTTATAAAGTCGCTGTTTCATGCTCAATATTTTGTGTAAATTTAGTATTTCTGCCTTACTTTTGAGAAAAATATTTATTGATGATTCGAAAACTGTTCAGCTATTTTATTCCGATTAACGTTCACCAAAAAAACTCTGCGGTAAGCAAATCGCTTGAAGTTACCTGGAACAATGGCGAATTGGTTTTAGACAGTAAAAGCACCAATTATTCGTATGGAAGTTTGCAACGAATTCTCAGAAAAGGTCTGAAATACATAGGCTTTGAGCGGATTAGGAATTTTGAAAACATTTTAGTTCTTGGTGTCGCTGGTGGCAGTGTCATTAAAACTTTGGTAAATGAAATCAAATTCAAAGGAAAAATTACCGGTGTTGAAATTGACTCCGCCGTTATTGATATCGCCAAAAGCTATTTTGAATTGGATAAAATTCCGAATCTTGAAATTGTGATTGATGATGCGTTTGAATATGTTTTAAAAACCAAATTAAAATACGATTTGATCATCATTGATATTTTTGAAGATACGAATATGCCGAACTTTTTATTTCAGGATTTTTTTATCCAAAGAATCAATTCCCTGCTGAATCTTAACGGTTTTATTTTGTTTAATACGATGGTGATTAACAAAGCTCAGGAAGAACGCAATCAGATTTATAAATCGAAATTTGGCGGAAATTATTCTCTAAGAATGTATCCCAAAGTGGAAGTGCACAATGAATTGTTTACCATAAAAAAATTAAGCTAATGGGATTTTTTAGAAAATTATTAATCGGAGAGGTTTCGTCAATTGTGATTCCAAGATATAGTCCCTTCCAGAAAAGGATATTAAACATTAAATCCATTTGGAACAATGACCATCAAAGTGACAATGGAATTGAAAAAATATTTCGTCTCTTTTTGTCGATTAGCCAATTGCTTTTTCCGGGAATTTACATAAAAACATTTGCCAGTAAAGTAAATCCTGTTTATAAGGACTTGGCTATGGATTTCTATATTTTGATGAAAGTCGCTTTCCCTTTTTTAATACTATATAACAGTTGGCAAAAGCATCAATTTTTCATTTATATTTTAGTATATGTATTGATGGAAACGGTGCTCTATATTCCAACATTGATATTTGCATCCGATTTATTTTCGCGTCCACGTTCCTATAAACGTTCTATGCTGTTGTTGTTTTTTAATTATCTCGAGATTACTATTGCATTTGGCGTTTTATACACTTTAGGAAATAACATGAATAAACCTTTTGAACATTGGTTTGATTCCATTTATTTCAGTGTGGTGAGTTCAAATTCAATTGGATTTGGGGATTATTATCCCATTACAACTTACGGAAAAGTATTGGTTACATCGCAAGCTATGTTCTTCCTATCTTTTGTGGTTTTATTTTTGAACTTCTTCACAACAAAGGTCAAAAGCAAAGGTTATTTTGAAGAAGATAAAATAGAGTAGTCTTAAAGCAGCTTTCTTGCCTGTTCTAAATCCTCGGGCGTATCAATTCCGATGCTTCCTTGGTTGGTTTCAACCATTTTGATACGTTTCCCAAATTCTAAGTAGCGAAGTTGTTCTAATTTTTCGGAAGCTTCGAGCGATTTCATCGGTAAACGATAAAAATCTAAAAGCGCTTGTTTGCGGAAGGCATAAATCCCGATGTGTTTCATATAGCGAACTCCGGCATTTTCATCGCGCGGATACGGAATCACAGAACGTGAAAAGTAGAGTGCAAATTCGTTTTGATCGGTTACGACTTTTACGTTATTTGGATTTTCTATTTCTGATTTGTCTGTTATCTCAAACATAAGCGAAGCCAAATCGACTTTGTTATCAAAATCATTTCTGAAAACATCCAATACTTTTGCTAATGGCTCTTTGTTGATAAATGGCTCATCGCCCTGTACATTAACAACAATATCAACATCCAGATTTTCTACTGCTTCTGCAATTCGGTCGCTGCCACTTTCGTGCTCTTTGACACTCATAATTGCTTTGCCATCATTGTTAATGATTTCGTCATAAATCAGAATCGAATCAGTAACTACAAATACATCGTCAAATAATCCGGTATTTACGGCTGCTTCATAGGTTCTCAGAATAACGGTTTTCCCACACAAATCCTGCATCAGCTTGGCAGGAAAACGTGTTGAAGCATAACGAGCTGGAATAACGGCGATGATTTTCATTTTTTAAGTTACTGAGTTTCTGAGTGGCTAAGTTACTAAGTATTTTTAAATAAAAATATTGAATGTTTTTTGTAGGTTTGTAGACAACAACACTAACTACTTAAAAATGAAAACAAAACTACTATTTCTTTTTCTGGCTTTCTTGTTTTTAAATTCAACAAAAGCACAAACTACAATTTCTGTTTACAATCGCGCTTTATTTTATGACGGTTATGCCGGTTTAGTTAATGAACCAACCGATCCCGGAATTGTGAGATTACGAAATGATTTATTTACCACTAAATTATCGGCTGAACAACTTGCTCAAATTGGAAGTACATTACGACTTGATGTTACAATTTCGGCTGCCTGTGATAATTATGACCGAATTGGTAATGTTAATTTGGTTTTGGTACCAAAAGGCGATGCTACCTACAACACAAATACAGCACAAAAAATCGAATTAGGACGTTTTATTACTCCGTTTATGAACAAAAACATATCGCCTGTTGATGTACCATATACCTTTACTGTTGATAACGCTGCCAAAATTTTAAAGGATAGTGCTTTGAATTATGCTTATGATTTTTGGGTAGAATTAGAAGTTTTTGGTGTTCCGTATGCGGCGCAAACACAAGTAGCAGGCTGTAGTGGCAGAACTGATGTATTTTATGGAACGCTGAATTTTGTTACCAATACTGACACAACAATTCCTAACGATACTTTTTTATTGCCTTTGAATTTCAAAAAAGACTTAAACAATTATCAAGTCGGAGCAACTGACGTAATTGGTGAAACTATCAGAACGATAAACTATACTTTGCCACAGAACATTAACAATGCTAAATATACCCTAATAACTTCTAATCATGGTTCCAATGCAGGTGGCGAGGAATACAACAGAAGATATCATTATATATATCATGACGATGTAGAAATCTTAAATTACAGACCGGGAGAATTAACGTGTGAGCCATACAGAGTTTATAATACCCAACCAAACGGAATTTATGGCAGCAGTCCAAGAGCTCCGTTTCAGTGGCAACAATTTAGTAATTGGTGTCCGGGTGCCGTAATACCTATAAGAACTATAAATTTAACAAACTTAGCTTCCGGAAATCACTCGTTTAAAATCACGGTTCCAACTGCTGTATTTGTTGATGCACAAGGTTATATTCCGGTATCGTTGTATTTGCAGGGCGAATATACCACGCTTGGCATGGATGATTTTAATACCTATAGCTATGATATCTATCCAAATCCAACCGTAGATATGATTAATGTCAGAGCAACCGAAATCATAAATTCGTATGAGCTAGTTGATATTCAGGGAAAAGTATTGATTTCAAAAAAGTCAAATGATACCAACTTAAGATTAGACGTCTCCAACCAACCAAAAGGCATTTACTTTTTAAGAATGAATTTTGATAAAGGAACAAATACGGAGAAGATTGTTAAAGAGTAAATAAACTGTGGTAGTTTTAATTACTACTCATTTTTCTTATCGAAAGTTCTTTACTATATTTGATTAACTTAAAACTCTGGTTATGAAAATATTAAAGTTTATCGGAAGTCTATTTTTGTTTTTATTACCATTTGTTGGTGTCGTTTTTTTATTCGGTCACTCACCATATACAGAAGGGAATTCTTTAAGCACTTTTGCCATATTAAATTTTGTTTATGCAATTATTTCTGTTGGTCTTTTGTTGTTACTTGTAAACAAAAATTTACCCAAACAACTATTACTTGGTTATGTATTGCTTTATCTTTTGGGAGCAGTGATTGCAGGTGTTTTAGGCTTAGGCGAACCCGATTTTAGTGTCAATATGCTGCAACATACCGAAAGAGAACATTATAGATATATAATACTAACATTAGCGGCCTTGCTTTTTGCAGCCGGATTTATATTGATTATCAAAAATCGCTGGGATAAATTTGCCAATTGGAATAAATTAATTGTACTTCTTTTTATTGCTGCTGTTGCCGAATTTCTTTGGGAGTTTAACATGAATTACCATTATGCTGAAAATTTACAACTATGGGTAAATGAAGGAAAAAATGCAGCCGATTTTGAAGCCCACTACCAATTACCCGGACTTCCTATTGGAGGTGTTGGCAGAATAATAGAATACACTTTAATTATATGGCTTGGGTTGATTTTGGCGAAATCCTACCTTATGAAGAAATGGTCATTTGTACTATTGACAATCTACTGCCTTCTTGGTGTTTATACCGGAATAAGAGTTTATATCTATGGTTTTGACTTTCCGGATAACATAAAATTTTTACTATTTTTCTTTATTCCGGCCGGACCAATTCTCGCTTTGTATTGGATGAGTGTAGCTTTATTGACAAAGTCTACTAGAATAGAGACTTAGTCTTCAAAATTTTCATCTTTAAATCCAATCAAATACAGTTTGTCTTTGGCACGCGTCACTGCTGTGTAAAGCCAGCGAATATAATCAATATCAATGCCGTTTGGCAGGTATGGTTGTTCAATAAAAACAGTATTCCATTGTCCGCCCTGTGATTTGTGACACGTAATTGCATAGGAGAATTTTACCTGAAGCGCATTAAAATATTCATTGCTTTTTACTTTTAAAAATTTTCGGTATTGAGCTTCGCCTTCGTAATCTTTTACTACTTCGTGATACAATCGGTTGCTTTCTTCATAGGTTAATGATGGTGATTCGCTTGTAATTGTATCTAATAGCAAAACCGTTTCAAAAGGTTTCTGGTTGGGATAATCGACCATTCTGATTTTGACTTTGGCAAATTTGAAATCGTATAATTCCTTGAAACCAAAGATTTCTAAAACCTCAATAATATCGCCATTGGCAATAAATCCTGCCTCATCAGTTTCTTTTAACCAAAAATAATTGTTTTTTACAACCATCAGATAATCACCAACCGACAAATCGCTTTCTTTATCCAAAATTTTGGAACGAATTTGCTGGTTATACTGATTCGCTCTTTTGTTGGAACGCACAATAAAACAAGTGTCTTCAATACTGTAATTACTGTAGGCACTTTGAATAGCATCCTGAATATCGAAACCGTCCGTCAAACGAACAATATCTTTGTAACCTTTTAAGCTGAATTTGAAATCATCCGGAAAATGACTTTTTAATAATTCCCGTAGTTCGGTTGCATTATACAAAATCCCGGAATATTCTTCCTGACGCATTACTTCATCCAACTCGATTGAAAAAATTTCTTTGCCATAATTCAACGCCAATTTTTCGGTATCCAAAGCCGGACTAACATCTAATTGTACCGGTGGCAACTGAGCTGTATCCCCAAGCATAATCATCTTGCAGTTTTTTCCGTTATAGACAAAGGAAATTAAATCATCCAGCAACGAACCATTTTCATAAAGTTTGGCTTCAGTATTCACATCCGAAATCATTGACGATTCATCGACGATAAACACCGTATTTGTATGCTTATTGTCCTTCATCGTAAACGTAACACCACCTGATTTTCCTTTTTTGGGAAAATAAATTTTCTTGTGAATTGTAAATGCAGGTTTCTCCGAATAATTGGCGATGACTTTAGCAGCTCTTCCGGTTGGTGCCAGCAAAACATACTTTTTATTAATTGCACCAAGATTATTTACTATGGTCGAAATCACTGTGGTTTTTCCGGTTCCGGCGTAACCTTTTAGGACAAAAATTTCGTTGGAATTAGAATTGGTAAGGAAATCAGCAATCTTTTGAAAAAAAATATCCTGCTTTACAGTCGGTTGAAACGGAAACTGTTTTTGTAACTCACTGTAAAACTGGCTGGAAGTCATTTTGGAAATACTATAAAATTGAATTTCAAATATAGGTGTTCGATTTCTATTTATGGTACATTTTTACTATATATATTCCAGATACTGAAACAAGTTCAGCATAAATTTGTAAGTTTGCCTTCCGCAACAAACAAAGACGATTATGTGGCAAAACAGTAGTGTTATAGACAAAATGTATCAAAAACTGGCAATTCAGGTTTCGCTGAAAGGTTTGTCTTTTGCTACGTTTGATACGCTTACGAACAAAGCTACCAAGTTACAAAATGTTGTTTTAGGTAAATTCCAACTCACGACCAAAATTGAAGATTTGTTTGCCGAAGCATTTGAGAATAATCCCGAACTCAAAGCCGGTTACGACGAAGTTGTTATTATTCACAGCAATAATCTTTCGACTTTTGTGCCGACTGCTTTATTTGATGAAGACTATTTAGGAAGTTATCTTCAGTTCAATACCAAGGTTTTTGAAACCGATTTCTTTGCGTATGATGAATTGGGAAATTACGAAATGAACAATGTGTATATTCCGTATGTGAATCTGAACAATTATTTCATCGACCAATTTGGCACTTTTGATTACAAACACGCGAACACCATTTTGGTAAAAAAATTGTTGGATGTTTCAAAAAACAACGAAGAGCGCCAAATGTTTGTGCATGTAAGCGATACTCATTTTGAAATTGTAGTTATCCAAAATCAGAGGCTGCAACTTTACAATACGTTTGAATACAAAACTCCAGAAGATTTTATTTATTATATCTTATTTACCGCAGAGCAATTGCAACTGAATCCTGAGAATTTCAAATTGGAACTATTAGGCAAAATTGCCGAAGATGATGCGCTTTATAAGATTGCTTATAAATATGTGCGAAACACCAATTTGTTTGATGTAAGTTTTATGCAAAGCAATTTGACTGATGCTGAAAAGCGTGAGCATTTTATCTTGTTACATTCATGAGAATTATTTCGGGTAAATATAAAGGTCGAAGAATAACGCCTCCAAAAAATCTTCCGGTTCGTCCTACGACTGATATGAGCAAAGAAGCTTTGTTCAATGTTTTGAATAATCATTTTAATTTTTCGGAACTGAAAGTTTTGGAACTTTTTGCCGGCACAGGGAGTATTAGCTATGAATTTGCCTCTCGTGGTTGTTCGCCAATTCTTTGTATTGATGGAGATATGGGCTGCGTAAACTTCATCAAAAAGACTTCAAAAGAATTTGACTTTGATATTACAGCAATAAAAAGTGATGTCTTTAAATTTCTGGAAAAACATACCGGCAATTACGATATTATATTTGCTGATCCGCCTTACGGAATGGAACAAAAGGAATTCGAAAAAATCATTGAACTAATCTTTGAAAACGAATTGTTAGACGAAGAAGGCATATTAGTCGTAGAGCATTCAAAATACACCAAGCTTGATCAAATGCCTAATTATTCTTTCCAAAAGAATTATGGTGGTTCGGTGTTTTCTTTTTTTGAATTTGAATCAGAGGAAGAAGAAGAATAACGTCCCGATAGCCCCGACAGTAGCAAGCTACCCTGTCTGCCGACAGGCAGGCATGTAGCGCGGATGGCGGGAGCATTAGTGATTGAAAGACAAAACGTGTGCTTCTAAAGAAAAAAAAGCAGACCTATAAGCCGGATTCTGTATTCACCGAAGTGAACCCTTATCATTTATCTAGACCAACAATTACTCATTGATTCAAGCTTCCTACCCTTCGACAACGGACGAGTAATCCTTAAATGCCGATATACTTGGAATTTCACCGCATAGAGTTTACCTGGTTTCACTACAGCCGAACTGTACTTGCTTTCTGTTGCACTTGTCCTCGTCTTTCGACGGTTGGGTGTTACCCAATATGCTACTCTCTGGTGTCCGGACTTTCCTATTCGCCTTAGGCGAATCGATAAGGCGGTCTGCGAGGCAAAAGTAACCAATTAAAGTACGATTTTCGATATACGAAGTACGAAGTTTAAGATTTGGGAAATATTTTTTACCTTTATAGAAAGAACTTATCATGAAAAACAGGTATCATTACGCTTCTGTTTTAAAGGCTTTGGAAGAACTTAAAGCTATGGATTTTGTTGTGGATTTTAATCTGCAGGAGGAAGCGATTATGAACAATCCTGAGAATTATCAAATTCTGCATATATATCGTTATGAGGGTGATACAAGTCCGGATGAAGAAGCTGTTGTTTATGGCATCAAATCGAATACAGGAGAAAAAGGCGTTTTTGTGGCTGGTTTTTCCGCCAATTCCGAAAGTCATGCCGCACAGGTTTTACTTGAATTGAGCATCAAAGGAAATAAATAAGTTGTTGGTTGTCAGTTGTCGGTTGGCAGTTCACTAATTTTAAACGCTGATTCAATTAAATTATTAACTATTAAGACTTCTAATTGTTAGTAAAAAATCTTCAAATAACCGAATAACCAAATAACCAAATCAACTATTATTCTATATTTGTAATCCAGTAAAATGCTAATGGAACAATTTGTAGTATCAGCCCGTAAGTATCGCCCGCAAACGTTTAAAGACGTTGTCGGACAACAAGCGATTACCAACACTTTGCTCAACGCCATAGAAAGCAATCACCTGGCTTCTGCCCTTTTATTTACGGGTCCGAGAGGTGTTGGAAAAACTACCTGCGCCCGAATTTTGGCTCGTAAAATTAACCAGCCCGGTTATGATGATCCAAATGAAGATTTTGCTTTTAATGTATTTGAATTGGATGCTGCTTCAAACAACTCGGTTGATGACATTAGAAACCTGATTGATCAGGTTCGAATCCCACCACAAACCGGACAATATAAAGTATATATCATTGACGAGGTTCACATGCTTTCTTCGGCTGCTTTCAATGCTTTTCTGAAAACTTTGGAAGAGCCACCAAAGCACGCTATATTTATTTTGGCTACGACCGAAAAACATAAAATTATTCCAACGATATTATCGCGTTGCCAGATTTTTGACTTTAAAAGAATTACGGTTAAAGATGCTAAAGAACATTTGGCTGAAGTAGCGAAAAGTCAGGGTGTAGCATTTGAAGACGACGCTTTGCACATCATTGCACAAAAAGCAGATGGGGCTATGCGTGATGCTTTGTCGATTTTTGACCGAGTAGTTTCGTATTGCGGAAATAACTTAACGCGTCAGGCGGTTACGGAGAATCTGAATGTTTTGGATTATGAAACCTACATTAACATAACCGATTTGATTTTGGAACACAAAATCCCGGAAGTATTGTTGGCGTATAATGATATTTTATCCAAAGGATTTGATGGTCATCATTTCATTGCCGGATTGGCATCGCATTTCAGAGACTTATTAGTTGCCAAAAACCCGGCTACACTTTCGTTGTTAGAAATGGGTGAAGCAGCACAAAAATTATACGGGCAACAATCGCAAAAAGTATCGCAGGAGTTTTTGTTAAAAGGCATCGACATTGCAAACGATTGTGATTTGAAATATAAAGTTTCTCAAAACCAACGCCTTTTGGTAGAACTCGCGCTAATGCAATTAAGCTCTATCGGTTTTGATGGAGAAAAAAAAAAGCCTGAGTTTATAATTCCGCCTACGTATTATCGTAAAAATGATTATTCGATTGCTGAAGTACGAGGTACGAAGTACGAAGTACAAAGTGTTGACGTTTCTGAAAGCAGAAAGCTGGAAGCTGGAAGCCAAAAGTTGGAAGAAATAAAAGTAGATGAAGTTATTCAAAAAGTTGAAGAACTCCCAACTATTAATCCAAAACCGATAACAGACAACCGACAACCGACAACCCATAACCCACAACCGATAACAGATAACGGACAACCAAAAGTTTCCGCTATGTCTTTAGCCAGCATTCGTGCTAAGAAAGAAATGGCCGAGACACTGAAATCAACCGTTAAAGAAGTAGTTCAGCACGTTAATGAACCTTTTACCGAAACGGAAATGCTCGAGCAATGGTTAAAATACGCGCAACGTATGGAAGATAAAGGCTACCGAATCATAGCCTCTTTGTTAACTATTAATGACCCAATTCTTGAAGGGACAACCATTATTCATGAGTTGCCGAATGAAAGCTCAAAGATAGATTTTGAAAAAGAAAGACCTGATCTTTTGGGTTACTTACGCGGAAAACTGCACAATCACGATATTTCTATAGAAGTAAAAGTGAATGAAACTTTGGTGCTCAAAAAAAGCTATACAGCACAAGACAAATACAATCGTTTGGTTGAATTGAATCCGAATTTAGAACTGATGCGGAATTTGTTTGGGTTGGAAGTGAATGAGTAATTTTATAAACTTCCCTGATACATTGCTTTTACAATTCCGTCAGCCAAACCAATTTTTGGGACAAACAATTGTCGGGCACCACTCCATTTCATAGCATTTAAATAGACTTTTGTTGCTGGTATTATAACGTCGGCACGGTCAGTGTTTAATGCTAACTCGGCAATGCGTTGTTCATAAGTCAATGAATTCAAGTATTGGTATTGTGAATTTAAATATAAATACGACAACGGTTTGTCTTGCAGTTTTCCTGAAAGTTTGAATAGTTTATTGATGTTTCCACCGGAACCAATGAGGATTACTTCATCAAATTCTTCCGTGTTGCACTTAATCCATTTTTCTATTTCTTCCCAAACAATATCGCTTACCATATTATTAAGCATACGAACTGTTCCAATTTTGAACGATTTGGATGCTATCATCTTACCATCGTCAAACAAAGAGAATTCGGTACTTCCGCCACCAACATCAACATATAAATAAGTTTTGTCGGTTTTTAGGAAATCGTGCAAATCGGATGACGCGATTATAGTAGCTTCAATTTTTCCGTCGATGATATCAATATCTATATTGCACTTTTCTCTTATAATAGTAGCTACTTCTTTGCCGTTATAAGCTTCTCGCATAGCAGATGTTGCACAGGCTTTGTATTTTTCTACCTTATATACTTTCATTAACAGTTTGAATGCTTTCATGGCATCAATCATTCTGTCAATATTTTCATCCGAGATTTCACCAACGGTAAATGCATCCTGTCCCAAACGAATTGGCACCCGAATCAAGGCACTTTTGTTAAATTGGGTTTCTTTATCCTGTTGTTCAACAATGTTGGTAATGAGCAATCGCATGGCATTGGAACCAATATCAATCGCTGCATATTTTTTAATTGAAATCATTAAATCTGGTTATTCGGTTATTTGGTTATTTGGGTTTCCTTCAAGTCTTTCCTTATAATAGTTGTAGGTTTCGTGTTGGGCTCTGAAAATAGGTTCTCCTTCCGCACGAACACGGTATTTGTTTTCGAATTTTTCTGAATGATATCGGGCTTTTACGTTTCCTTTCCAGCCTACATTAAAGGTATCAATAATTTGTTTTTTGATATCTTCATCATATATCGGACAGGTCACTTCTACCCTTCCGTCTAAATTTCGTGTCATAAAATCGGCTGAGGAAATATAAACTTCCGGATCATCGTTATTGCAAAAAATAAAAGAGCGAGTATGTTCTAAAAAGTAATCCACAATACTAACGGCTTCTATATTTTCGCTCATTCCTTTCACGCCTGGAATTAAGGAACAAATTCCTCGCACCTGTAATTTAATCTTTACTCCGGCATTACTGGCTTCGTATAATTTATCAATCATTGGGTAATCAGAAATACTGTTCATTTTTAAATTAATGTAAGCGGGACGACCTATGATGGCATTGTTTATTTCTCTATCAATTAACTTGTAGAACTTAGTACGCGTGTAATGCGGTGATACGATTAAGTGTTTGTAGCGATGAATTCTGTAATTAACATCGAAGAAATCAAAGATTTTAGAGACGTCTTTCAGGATTTGTTGGTGACTGGTAAAAAGCGTTAAATCGGTGTAGATTTTGGCAGTACTTTCGTTGAAATTTCCGGTAGAAATAAAACCATATCTCTTAAGCTTTCCGTCTTCAATTCGCTCAATCAAACATATTTTACTGTGCACTTTCAATCCTTTGATTCCAAATATAAGTTCGATGCCTTCTTGTTGCATCTGTTCTGCATAGGAAATATTACTGGCTTCATCAAAACGCGCCTGAAGCTCGATTTGAACTGTAACTTTCTTTCCGTTTTTGGCTGCATTAATAAGCGAACTTATGATTTGAGAATTTTTTGCCAAACGATACAAAGTAATTTTTATCGAAGTTACTTTTGGATCGAGAGCGGCTTCTCGCAGGAATTTTATAACATAAGAAAAAGACTGAAACGGTGCATTTATCAGATAATCTTTTTTGGCAATTTTATTCAAAAGACTACCTTCAAATGATAAACCATCCACAGGAAGTGGCACTCTTGGAGGATACAGTAAATCAAATCGTCCAAGGTTTGGAAAGTTCATATAATCACGACGGTTGTGATACCTTCCTCCGGGAATAACTCCATCATTAACATCAATTCCCATTTTGGAAAGGAAAAATTTGAGTGTGTCTTTTTCAATATGTTGATCGTAAACAAACCGAACCGGTTCGCCAATACGTCTGTCTTTTACTGATGTTGCAATCTTCTCTAGCATGCTTTTGCTCATGTCACTATCAATATCCAACTGGGCATCGCGAGTGATTTTTATCATGTGAGCCGAAATGCTTTCGTAATCAAAAATGCTAAAAATACTGCTCAGGTTATAGCGAATTAAATCATCAAGTAATATCAAATACTGCTTACCGTCTTTGTTGGGAAGTTCTACGATACGATTGGTGTTTTTTGGAATTTCGATAATAGCATAACGCACTTCCGGTTTTGTTTTTTTTACCAAGCCCAACATACCCGATTTTTGCTCGCTTTTCATTACCAATTTGACTGCTAAATAACCCGATGTGTCTTTTAACAGAGGAAATTCTGCTAAGTCATTTAAGATAATCGTAACTAGTTCCGGGCTTATTTTTTGAATAAAAAAATCTTTAATAAAATTTTCATGCTCTTCAGAAACTTCATTTTCATCGATGATGATGATATTTTGTTTTACTAATTCCTTTTCAATTTCATTGAGTACACGCAAGCTTTCTGCCTGCTGTTTTATTACAATTTCGGTAATATCTTTAACGAGTTGTTGGGCTGAAATTCCGCCTAAAATCTTTTCTCCCGAAACGCCCGATAAACTCAAACGACGAATAGCGGCAAATCGGACACGGAAAAATTCATCTAAATTATTTGAAAAAATACCTATAAAACGAAGTCTTTCTAATAAAGGAACAGCTTCATCAGCTGCTTCCTGTAAAACTCTGGCGTTAAATGCCAGCCAACTTTTTTCTCTGTCTATATATCTAAAACCTGTACCTATACTCATATTTATTTTAAATCACTTGGAAAAACAACTTTCTTGGTAACACCTTTTTCAATTTCACTCCAAGAACTATTGTCAAATATAATATTTACAAATCCGGAAGTAGAAACATTATCTATAAAGATGTTCCCAAATTTATTGACAAAATTTGTAATTGCCTCATTGTGCCCAAAAAGAATTAAGTTATCATAATCATTTGGACATGATTTGATAATTTGTTCCAGTTTTCTTTCATCAAAAGTGTATAACTCTTCTTTAAACGTAATACTTTCTATAGGAAATGAAATGTTTTGGGCAAAAATAATGGCGGTTTCCGAAGCTCTTTTAGCAATGCTGCTCCAAACGACAAATGATTTTGGGATTAGGTCACTAATATATGAGGAAACTAAATGTGCATCATGAATGCCTTTGTTTGTTAGCGGTCTGTCAATATCACGAAGCGGTGCTTCCCAACTTGATTTGGCGTGTCGAATTACTATTAGCTGTTTCATGATAAAATATCCAAGATTATTAATAGCATAAATTTAAGTTTTTATATCATACAAAATCTATTTTATTTAAAGAGTTTAGAAACGTAAATACTGTCAAAATAATTAATTTCTAAAATTGGTTATAGAGGTTAAATTCAACTTTACTTTCATTTTGAAATTGAAACTAAAAAGAATTATAAATAATTGTTAAAAATAAAATATGTTATAAACAAGTTATTAAAATTTAATTCTTGTAGTATTTTTCTATATAAAAACGTTAAATTATGCACTTTATCTATAAAATTATGCACTTTATCGATGTTTTTTTTGGTAGTTTGATTAAAACTATCTACTTTCGAATTGTAAAACATAAATAATTACAAAAAATTAACCCTAAAAATACCCAAATCTATCATGTCAAAAATCAATATTAACCCCAAAAAAAACATAATCGAGAACTAGAATCGTTAGGAAAAATTGCATTTCGTCGATTTTTTATGCCGTTCATAGATAAAATGGTTTTTAAAAATGCACCAAAACTAATTTTGTGTATAATAGAATAGCCCCAATTTTCTATCAACTTCATAAACGCCTACAAAAGTACTCCCTGCCCAAAATGCTGTTTTTCAAATCTATTCGACTAAACCTAACTGTATGAAATCAAATTTTACACTTTCGAAGAATTTGTGCGCTTTCTTGATACTGAATTTACTTTGTATCTCAATGTCCTTTGCGCAGACTTTTCCACCAGCCAATACATCGTGTACGTCTAAAGACCTTGAGGTTGTTGCGGCCACATTAACCGGTGGAGGTCCATGTAATTCATGTCCTACCCCGACAACAATTACACGAAACTTAATGCTGGGAATTAATAACACCACGGGGTCCACCAGAACTTCGTTTGCCTTTTGGGGAACGATAGAAATCTACAGTGGTACCACAGGTGCATTAATTTCTTCCACAACGAGAACAGGATGTAACGGTCCACTACCAGGTGGAACAATAACCTATTTGAACTTTGGTAATATTACTTACACCTGTGGGGATGTTATCAAAATTTCTAATATCTGGGAAGCTTGGACTACTTCTGCTAATAATGAAACCTGTCCGTTAGATCCACTGAACATTTCGCCTAAGTGCGGAAAAATTCCATCTATAACAGTTAACGGTGGTGTAAACGGAGAATTTGCGAACATTGATTCACAATGTGGTTCAGCAACCGGATCATTAGATTTAACACCAACAGGAGGGACAGCTCCTTATACTTATTTATGGACTGCTTCAGGCGGTGGTGTTATCCCTTCTGGGCAATCGACAAGCCAAGATCTTACAGGTTTGGTACCTGGAACCTATACTGTAGTAATTACAGATGCTAACGGTTGTACTATTACTAAATCTCGAACAGTTGTCGCTTCTATAGCACCTGTTCCTGTATTTACTACTGCAAATGCCATTACGGTTCCTTGTGGTACTGCCACAACAAGCTCATTAAGCTATACAAATGGTGCCTCGGGAGCTTGTTTAATAAGTGGCTCCGTTACCTCGTCTTTAAGTTCCCAAACACCAAGTGGTGCATGTGGTGGAACAGTAGTTGAAACTTGGACATATACAGACATCTATGGCAGAACAATTACACAATCCAGAAACATAACAGTAAGTCCGGCTGCATTGCCAACCATGACTGCTCCTGCAAATATAACTGTCGCTTGTGGAGGTTTACCTGCATCAAGCACACTGCCTTTTACTAATGGATTAAGTGGTGGCTGTTTAATTAACGGAACTTCAAATCCTTCGACTTTTTCAGCAACCCCTAATGCTTGTGGCGGAACAGTAACTGAAACATGGACAGCAACAGATAGTTGCGGTAGAGCTTTGGCTCCGGTTTCAAGAATTATTACAGTAAGTCCAGCAGCTTTACCTACAATGACTGCTCCGGCAGATATTACAGTAACTTGTGGTGCACTTCCAGCTTCAAGCACACTTCCGTTTACTAATGGATTGAGTGGTGGCTGTTTGATAAGTGGAACTTCAAACACATCAACATTTACTGCAACTCCAAATGCTTGTGGAGGAAACGTAACTGAAACATGGACAGCAACGGATTCTTGTGGCAGAGCTTTAGCTTCTGTTTCAAGAATTATTACTGTTAGTCCGGCTGCTTTACCAACAATGACTGCTCCTGCGGATATTACAGTAACTTGTGGTGGATTGCCTGCTGCCAGTACACTTCCGTTTAGTAATGGATTAAGTGGTGGCTGTTTAATTAACGGAACTTCAAATTCATCAACATTCACAACAACAGTTCCTGGTAGTTGTAACGGAAAAGTAACTCAAACATGGACTGCAACAGACATCTGTGGCAGGGCTTTAGCTTCTGTATCAAGAACAATTACTATTGACGATACAACGGCTCCTACATTTACTGCTTTACCTGCACCGAGTACTGTGAGTTATGGTACAACTCCATCATTCCAACAAGCTGTTGCAACTGATGCTTGTAGTTCAGTAACATTGACATTTAATGATGTGCCTACTCCAACAAATTGTAATGGCTCGTATTCAATTACAAGAACTTGGACTGCAAAAGACGTTTGTAACAATACAAGTACTGAATCACAAACAATTAATGTTAGTGCCGCAGTATTTGCAGCTAATAATGATTCCGGAAGTTCTGTTAATGGTTATTTAGGTGGAACTTCATTTACTAATGTTCTAGTAAACGATACATTAGACGGAAGCCCAATAACAAGTTCACAAGTAACTACTACTTTTATTTCTTCAACTAATCCCGGAGTTACATTGTCGGGAACTAATGTAGTTGTTGCTCCGGGAACTCCTGCCGGAAATTATACTTTAACTTATCAAATTTGCGGAGTTTCAGCAACATGTAGTTGTTCAACTGCAGTAGTTACTGTTCCTGTTACCGCTACTCTTATTGATGCTGTGAATGATGCTGCTGCTCCTATCAACGGTTATGTTGGTGGAACGGCATTTACTAACGTTTTGGCTAACGATACGCTTAACGGTGCTGCAGTTATTCCTTCTCAAGTGAATACCACTTTTGTGTCTTCAACTAATGCAGGAATCACTTTATCAGGAACAAACGTACTTGTTGCTCCTGGAACACCTGCAGGATCTTATACATTAACATACCAAATATGTGAAATCTTAAATCCATCGAATTGCGACCAAGCTGTAGTTTCTGTTTCAGTTACTGCTGCAGTAATTGATGCGGTGAATGATACTGCTGCTCCTATCAACGGTTATGTTGGTGGAACGGCTTACACTAATGTACTTTCAAATGATACACTTAACGGTGCTCCGGTTGTTCCTTCTCAGGTAAATACAACTTTTGTGTCTTCAACTAACGCAGGAATCACTTTATCAGGAACTGACGTAATCGTTGCTCCTGGTACACCTGCCGGCTCATATACATTAACATACCAAATCTGTGAAGTTTTAAATCCATCGAATTGCGACCAAGCTATAGTTTCTGTTTCAGTTACGGCTGCCGTGATTGATGCTGTGAATGATACAGCTGCTCCTATCAACGGTTATGTTGGTGGAACGGCTTACACTAATGTACTTTCAAACGATACACTTAACGGTGCTCCGGTTGTTCCTTCTCAGGTGAATACAACTTTTGTGTCTTCAACTAATGCAGGAATCACTTTA
>NZ_JAKIHN010000014.1 GCF_021608185.1 Flavobacterium anseongense
GCTTTAGCTTCTACTAACACGACTACAAATGTTTCTTGTTTTGCAGGAACCAACGGAAGTGTAACCGTAACGGCTACAGGTGGAACAGCTCCTTATACCATTTTATGGTCTAATGGTGGCACTACATTTACAGCAAACAATTTAACAGCTGGTACTTATACCGCAGTTATCACAGATGCTCGTGGATGTACTTCAAACGTAAGTGTGACAATCACGCAACCGGCAACAGCTTTAGCTTCTACGAACACGACTACAAATGTTTCTTGTTTTGCAGGAATCAACGGAAGTGTAACAGTAACGGCTACAGGTGGAACAGCTCCTTATACTATTTTATGGTCTAATGGTGGAAATACATTTACAGCAAACAATTTAACAGCTGGTACTTATACCGCAGTTATCACAGATGCTCGTGGATGTACTTCAAACGTAAGTGTGACAATCACGCAACCGGCAACGGCTTTAGCTTCTACTAGCACGACTACAAATGTTTCTTGTTATGCAGGAACTAACGGAAGTGTAACAGTAACGGCTACAGGTGGAACGGCTCCTTATACCATTTTATGGTCTAATGGCGGAACTACATTTACAGCAAATAATTTAGTTGCTGGTACGTATACCGCAGTTATCACAGATGCTCGTGGATGTACTTCAAATGTAAGTGTGACAATAACTCAGTCTTCAGCTTTAGTAGCATCAACTCCACAAACGAACGTATCTTGTTTTGCAGGAACTAACGGAAGTGTAACTGCTACAGTAACTGGAGGAACTTCACCTTATACCATTTTATGGTCTAATGGAAGTACTAGTTTCACCTTAACAAACTTGTTAGCCGGAACTTATACAGGAGTGATTACAAGTGCTAACGGATGTACTGCAAACGTAAGTGCTACAGTAACTCAGCCTACAACGGCTTTAGCTTCTACAAATGCTATTACCAATATTGGTTGTGCTGCAGGAAGTAACGGAAGCGTAACAGTAACTCCTACAGGTGGGACTGCACCATATACCATTTTATGGTCTAATGGTGGAACTACATTTACAGTTAACAATTTAACAGCTGGTACTTATACCGCAGTTATCACAGATGCTCGTGGATGTACTTCAAACGTAAGTGTAACAATCACGCAACCAACAGCTTTAGTTGCCTCAGCTACTCATACCAATGTATCTTGTTTTGCAGGAAACAACGGAAGTGTAACAGCAACAGTAAGTGGTGGAACAGCACCTTATACCATTTTATGGTCTAATGGAAGTACTACATTCACAGTTAACAATTTGTCAGCTGGAACGTATACTGCAGTGATTACAAGTGCCAACGGATGTACAGCAAACGTAAGTACTACGATTACCCAACCGGCAACAGCTTTAGCTATCATTATGTCACAAACACCAATTACAACAAGTGGTGGATATGGAACAGCTACAGCTACCGTAACAGGGGGAACCGGACCTTATACTTACAGTTGGAATTCAACTCCAATTCAAACTACTCAAACAGCTAGTTTGCAAGTAGGGTGGTATACAGTAACGGTTACCGATGCGAATGGTTGTATCATCACAGGAGAAGTAGTCTTATTGTTTGGAAATTGTACAGGTTTCAAAACCGTATCCAATAGTGGCTATACAGGTAATTGTGAAGGTGAGAATGCTACTTGTTATTTGAATACTAACTTCGCAAATTCATTCCCGAATGGAATTGTAGTAGGTTCAGGTACAAGATATTTGAAATTCAATTCAGCTGAAGCTATACGCAATTTCTTGCCGGCTGATTCAGCACCAAAAGCACTAAGTCAAGGAACTATTTTGAATCCTTCAAGCAGTGCTTATAATAACGGATTGGCTGCTCAAGTCTTGACAACAAGATTAAACATTGCTTTCAACAAGAATGCTGATTTCTCCTCAAACGAGTTATCATTAGGAGACTTGTTTATCACTTCTGGAACTTTTGAAGGAATGAAAGTTAGTCAGGTGTTAACGATTGCCAATACCCTTTTAGGAAATGGTACTTCTACATACACTATGACTGAGGTCAACAATGCTTTGATTGCTATTAATAGCAATTACGAAGCAGGTGCTGATATGGATTTCTTAAGATGTACAGGAAGCTCAGCTGGAACAGACCCTATCAAACCGGCAACCGAATTGGTGTCCTATATGGTTTATCCAAATCCGGTTAAAGACCATGCCACTATAGAATATACTTTGAACAACGACTCTTCTGTTAGTATAGAATTATACAACGTTACGGGTCAGTTGGTCAATACTATTTTCAAAGGTAATGCTGAAGCTGGACAGAAAAACAGTGTGACATTTAATGCAGATGGTATGAAATCTGGAGTTTATTTCTTCAAATTAACCACAAACAACAATGTGGTAACCAAATCAGTAATTATTTCACAACAATAATTAATAACATTTTTAACTTTAAAGCCTCTCCGATTGGAGAGGCTTTTTTATTTATCTGTATTTTTCTAAAACAAAAACGCCCGAGAACTTAATCCCAGGCGTTTTCACACTATGAAAATTCTACTTTTTATTTCATTTTTCCGTTGGTAAAGGCTATGGCAGCTCCAACAACGGCAGAAACAACAATGGAAGCAACTACATCAATAGCTACCAATTTAACATCCATCGTGTCTTTGTACATGCTGTAGAAGAAATTGTTTGCTAATGACATGAATAACGCTATGCCTATAGCTAATTTAATTCCTGCCATCCATTGTGATACTCCTTCGCCTTGCGCAAAAATATAAGACAACATAAAACCAAAACACATACAGCCTAAGAAAATAAACAGCATGTTTTCTGGTCCTGCTCCTTCTGGTTTAGGAAAGGTGTCTTTGAGTAAGATGCCCCAAATGAGCCAACCCATTAAGAAGTCAACAATTCCCCCAACAATTCCGCCGATAAAAAAGTTTTTTACATTCATAATTAATAGTTTATTGGTTAATAGAATAAAATTAGCCATTAATGAACAATTGTTAAAAATTAACATAATTAATTATTAACTATTTAAAAATGAGGATTGTTAATAACCTATTTGATAAGCTATTGTGAATTTTAGGTCTAAGTGTAATGTAAAAAGCTTCCTGAAAAATGGCAGGAAGCTTTACTCTGAATGGGATTAGTGACGGTTAGGATTTTTTAAAATTACCGCTGTCAACATCTTTCAAAAAGGAAATTACACCAGGGAAATAATGTTCCTGATCATCGTACTGTGAACAATGGCTTCCGTTTGGACAATATAAAAAACGTCCGTTTTGGACTTCCTTGGAAATCCATTCCATATGTTTTGGATCCATAGTATCATATTTTGCACCTATAACTAAGGTTGGAATCGTTAGTGTTTTTAGTTTGGAAGTGATATCCCAGTCTTTTAAAGTAGCATCACCTGTAATTCCGAATTCACTCGGACCTTGCATATAAACATACACATTTGGATTTAAATGTTTGAAAGCACGGTTAATTGATTCCGGCCATTGTTCAACTGGTTTTCTTAGAATGTGTTCTGAGTAATAATATTTATAAAGCAATTCCATGTATTTTGGATTTGTATAATCCTTCTTTGCTTCAAAGTCTTTGATTTGTGCAAACACTTCTTTCGGAAGCATTGGACCGAGCACCTCTTCAGCATATTTGTTATAAGCCGGAGCACTTGCCATCATATTAGCAATGACTAATCCTTTTAAGTTTTTTTGATATTTCAAAGCGTATTCCATGGCAAGGATTCCACCCCACGATTGTCCCATTAAATAGAAGTTAGAATTGTCTAATTTTAATGCTTTGCGCACTTGTTCCACTTCATCAACAAAGCGGTCAATCGTCCATAAACTATTGTCAGTAGGCTGGTCACTGTAGTAAGAACCTAATTGGTCGTAATAAATGTATTCAATGCTTTCATTAGGGAAATAGCCATCAAAACTTTCAAAGAATTCGTGGGTCCCGCCCGGACCACCATGCAATAAGAGCACTTTTATTTTCGGATTGTTCCCAACACGTTTTGTCCAAACATTGAATTTACCAATAGGAGTGGTGATTGGAATCATTTTGATTCCGCCCGTACTTTGATCATCACTTTTAGAATAATCTAAGTAGTTTGCTTTTGTAGTGTCTTCGGTTTTATTTTCCTTACAACCGGAAAATAAAATTATAGTTACTAATGCGATTAGAATTTGTTTTATTTTCATAGTCGAAAAGGTTATAAAGTTAGCTGTATATCTTTTGATACAAATCTTTGTATTTTTCCAATACTATTTTACGTCGGAGTTTCATAGTAGGAGTGAGGTGACCACTTTCTATTGACCAAACATCGGGAGTTAGCTCAAAGCGTTTTATTTGTTCCCAGTTTCCAAATTTCTTGTTGATTTCGGAGACTTCTTCCTGAATGCGTTCAATTAATCTCGGATTGCTAACAATCATTTCATTTGTTGTCCCAAGGTCAATCTCATGCAATTTTGCCCATTCTTTTACAAAATCAAAATGGATTTGTATAAACGCTGCCGGCATCTTTTGTCCGTCACCAATTACCATAACCTGCTCTATAAAACGCGATTGCTTCATTGCGTTTTCTAATAGTTGTGGGGAAATGTATTTTCCTCCTGAGGTTTTAAACATTTCTTTTTTACGGTCCGTAATTTTTAAAAATCCCTCACTGTCAATTTCTCCGATATCACCTGTATGAAAATAACCGTCTACAAGAACTTCTTTGGTAAGCGCTTCATCTTTGTAATAGCCCATCATAATGTTCGGTCCTTTGCAAAGAATTTCACCGTCTTCGGCAATTTTGACTTCTACACCTTCAATGACTTTTCCAACAGTACCTATTTTATAGCCTTTATTTCGCATATCGTTTATGGCAACTAAAGGCGACGTTTCGGTTAATCCATATCCTTCCAATATTGTGATTTGGGCAGCAGCAAATATTCGTGCCAAACGGGGTTGCAAAGCGGCACTTCCACACGGAATTATATCTAATTTACCTCCAACACCTTCTTTCCATTTGCTAAAAACAAGTTTTCGGGCAATGGAAAGTTGGAATTCATAAAACCAACCGTTGACTCCATAAGGTTCATAACGCATTCCCAAATCGATTGCCCAAAAGAAAAGTTTCCTTTTGATTCCACTAAGTTCTGAACCTTTTGCATAGATTTTATCATATACTTTTTCGAGTACCCGCGGCACACCTGTTATTATATTGGGATGCACTTCTTTGAGGTTGTCGCCAATTTTATCTAATGATTCACCAAAATAAATTGATATGCTATAATACTGACACAGATAAAGATAAAATCGTTCGAGTATATGACACACCGGTAAATAACTCATGGTTCTGTTATTGCCTTCATTTAGCGGAATTCGGGAAGTGGCAGCAAGCACATTAGAAACTATATTTCTGTGTGAAAGCATTACGCCTTTTGGTACACCAGTAGTTCCCGAAGTGTATATTATTGTAGCCAAATCTTCGGTATGGATTTGGTTTTTACGATCTTCAACCACGTCCTGATTGCTGGTGTCTTCACCAAGGACTAATAGTTCTTTCCAATTTTTACAGCCATCAATTTCGTTGAAGCTGTAGACTTCTTTTAAAGTCGGAACATTATGTTTTATTAAGTTAATCTTTCTCAGCACTTCTGCATCCGATACAAAACAATATACCGATTCGCTGTGGTTAAGAATATATTGATAATCATCTTCAGAAATGGTTGGATAGATAGGTACCGATTGGGCACCAACCTGCAAAATACCAATATCGATGATGTTCCATTCTGTTCTGTTAGTAGTAGAAATGACAGCAATTTTGTCATTTTTATTCACACCCAAACGCAACAAAGCTCTTGAAATAGCATTTGCTTTGTCTATATATTCCTGTGTTGATGTTTTTACCCAAACGCCATTGTGCTTGGTTACCAAACAATCAAGTATATTATTTCTTTCTAATTGGTAGTAGGGAAACTCAAAGAGGCGTGTAATTTCTGCCATTTGAAATTATTTAATTTTAATGCAAATTAATTAATATTAGCTACATGCACAATATTAATTCAAAATATAAAAAAGATAGCATTGAAATATGTAGTTTTGCGCTGTTGATTTTTTGCATATTTATGAAAAGATACCCGCGTTTTCAAGAGTATAAAATACTAGTCTTTAGAATTTTATTAGCTTATGTTTTTTACTCAATAGCCAGAGTTTTATTCTATGTTTACAATAGTTCCTTAATAAAAGTCGACAGTGTAATTGACTTTCTTAAACTGTGTTTCCACGGTTTGGCTTTTGATACTACGACCATTCTGTATGTCAATGGTTTGTTTATTTTGGCTTCTATCACTCCGGTGCTGCACAACTCTAAAAAGAACTATCAAAAAGTACTTTTCTACTTGTATTTTATTCCAAATTTACTAGCCTATTCAGCTAACTTCATCGACTTTATTTACTACCGCTACACTTTTAGCAGAAGTACAAGAGCTTCTCTTGATACGCTTGAAAACGAGGAAAATAAGTCGCTTTTGTTTTTTAATTTCTTGCTCAATTATTGGCATGTGTTCTTGTTGTTTTTTGCACTTTCTTTTATTTGGATTTTGCTTTACAAAAAATACAAAGTTCATCATAAAGTTGAAAAGCCAAATCTTAAATATTTTGCCACATCTATAGTCAGTTTTTTACTGATTGTAACACTTTGCATTGGTGGCATTCGTGGCGATTTTAAGAAAAGCACACGACCAATAAATATTCTCGATGCCAGCCGCTATGTGTCAAATGTATCGCAATCGGATATTGTTTTGAATACGCCTTTTGCCATTATCAGAACCTGGAGTACCAACACTTTTAAGAAAGTAAATCTGGTATCCAAAGCACAAGTTGATAGTTTACTGGTGCCAATCAAACAATACAAAAATAATTCGCCAACAAAACCCAATATTGTTATCTTTATTTTAGAAAGCTTTGCCCGTGAATACAATGGCGCGTTCAATAAAGGAACAAAAATACCGGATTATGAAGGTTACACACCGTTTGTAGATTCGTTGGCGCAACACAGTTTAATTTTTACCAATGCGTATGCCAATGGCTGGAAATCGATTCACGGAATGTCGTCTGTAATTGCCGGAATTCCGTCGTTTCAGAATGCTTTTACATCATCACCTTATCCAAAACAAAAAATCGAATCCTTGGTTTCGACTTTAAAAAGTCAAGGTTACGACACTTCATTTTTTCATGGCGCACCAAACGGCTCGATGGGTTTTCTTGGTTTCGGAAACATTCTAGGCTACGACCATTACTATGGTAAAACGGAGTATAATAATGATGCCGATTTTGATGGTGTTTGGGGAATTTGGGACGAACCTTTTTTTCAATATTTCAACAAAACGTTATCAAAGAAAAAGCAGCCATTTATGGCAACATTATTTTCAGTTTCGTCACACGAACCGTATAAAGTTCCCGAAAAATATGCCGGTAAATTTCCAAAAGGGAAAGTCAATATTAACGAAAGTATTGGGTATACCGACATGGCGTTGCAACGTTTTTTTGCCGCAGCCAAAAAGGAAAGCTGGTATCAAAATACGATTTTTGTTCTTGTTGCCGATCACGGAAATACTATTGCCTACGATGAATATAAAAAGGAATTCAATAAGAATACAGTTCCGATTTTGTTCTTTTCGCCAGATGAAAAATATGTAGGTGTGAATACAGATTGGGCACAGCAAATAGATATATACCCAACGCTCTTAGACATGATTGGATATCAAAAACCTTTCAGAAGTTGGGGTAGAAGTTTGATTAACGATAAACAGGTCGCACCATTTGTAGTAAAATATGGTTCGAACATGTACCAATTCATGAGCGGCGATTATATCTGCACGTTTGATGGTAAGAAAGCAATTGGGTTTTATGATAAGGATGACAAAGGCATGGAGCACAACTTAATTTCAAAACGAAACGCTGCTATGGATTTATTGGAATTAAGATGCAAGGCGTTTGTTCAGGATTATATGGAACGTGTAATTGACAAACGATTGACGACGGTAAAATGAAAGGTAAGAAGTACGAGGTACGAAGTTAGAAGTTTACTTCGTACCTCGTATTTCTTACTTTGTACTTATAATTTATTCATATTCTCAGCCAAAGTCTCAATAAACTTAGAGATTGGCCCTTTAATCATCATGGCCATCATTGGATTGAAATCGCCTTCAAAATGCAATTGTACGGCACTTTGAGCATCAGAAACCGAATCAATATTGGCAGTTAAGGTAAATGGTATTTTATCACTGGCTGCAGCCAAAACCACTTTAGAATGAGGCGTTTTGTCTTTCATTCTCAATTTGATTTCCGGCATTCCTTTTAGACCAAAGTTGAAAATGTCATCACCCAAAACTTCAAATTTGGCAATATTTTCGGGCATTAGTTTTTCAAAGTTTTTCACATCAGATAAAGCATCAAAGATGTGTTGTGCTGATTTTGCTACGGTAACTTTTGGGCTTTCTAAGTTCATTTGGTTATTCGGTTATTTGGTTATTCGTAAATCGTATATCGCACTTCGTACTTTTTTACACCTTCCACGTTGACGGACTTTCGCGCCATTCCTGTAATGTTTTGAGTTCTTTTTCGTCGATATACTTTTTGGCAACGGCCAGCTCTAATAAATGATTATAATCGGCCAAAGTGTGTAAATCTACATTGGCATTTTTGAAATTTTGAACAGCAACATCAAAGCCATACGTAAAAATTGCCACCATACCTTTAACATGAGCTCCTGCCTCTTTCAAGGCTTCAACGGCAATCAAACTACTGTTTCCGGTACTGATTAAATCTTCGACAACCACTACGTTTTGCCCTTTCTGCAAAAAACCTTCCACTTGATTTTGTCTTCCGTGTTTTTTTGGTTCCGGACGAACATAAACGAATGGCAATCCCATATATTCGGCAACAAGCATCCCAATTCCAATCGCTCCGGTAGCTACTCCGGCAATTACGTCGGGTTTACCAAATTCTTTTTCAATATGTTTGGAAAATTCTTCGCGTACAAAATTTCTTATCGGTGGAAAGGACAGTATTAATCGGTTGTCGCAGTATATTGGAGAATTCCAACCCGATGCCCATGTAAAAGGATTTTTTGGATTCAATTTAATTGCATTTATTTGTAAAAGCAATTCGGCTGTTTTTTCGGCTGTGTCTTTATTAAAAATCATAGTACAAATGTATAAAGTTTTTGTCAACGATAAACCACTTTTTTTAACCAATGAAATCGCCAAAGAGACCGATTTTCAGTTGTTTTTGTTGGAAAGCATTGATATTGAGCAACTCATCATCAAAATGTTTCAAAACAAAATTCAAAAGGCATCTTTGTATTATCCTGATGAAAAAGCGATTCTAAAAAAACTAAAAGAAAAAATTCCGGTTTGCAAAGCAGGTGGTGGTTTGGTTTTTAACAAAAATGGCGATGTTTTATTTATATTCAGAAACGGAAAATGGGATTTGCCAAAAGGCGGCATCGAAAGAGGAGAAGAAATTGAAGACACGGCAATGCGCGA
The DNA here is from genome assembly GCF_021608185.1 of Flavobacterium anseongense. GTDB lineage: Bacteria > Bacteroidota > Bacteroidia > Flavobacteriales > Flavobacteriaceae > Flavobacterium > Flavobacterium anseongense. The sequence continues at coordinate 9,525 of NZ_JAKIHN010000014.1, forward strand.
AGTAGAAGAGGAAACCGGCGTTGATAAATTAGCTGTTACCCGAAAACTTCAAAAAACCTACCACATTTTTAAACGCAACGGAAAGTATAAACTCAAAATTACGCATTGGTTTGAAATGCAGACTACTTTTAACGGAACACCATTTCCGCAAGCCAATGAAGGTATCGAAAAAGCGGTTTGGCTCAATCCGGAGCAGATAAAAGAAGCGTTGAAAAATTCGTATGAGAATATTAAATTATTATTCGAAGAAGAAAGACTCATAAAATAGTGTTCAGTCTTCAGTCTTTAGTAAACAGCAGCCATGATGAATGTACAAGAACAAATCAATGCGTATATCAGCAGCCAGCCTGAACCAAAAAGCAGCGATATGCAAACCCTGCACAGCATCATTCTGAAACTAAAACCTGAATGTAAATTATGGTTTCTCGATGGCAGAAACAGCGAAAATAAAGTGGTTTCTAATCCGAATATTGGATACGGATTTCAAACTATAAAATATGCTAACGGAGAAACCAGAGACTTTTATCAAATTGGTCTCAGTGCCAATACAACCGGTATCTCTGTCTATATAATTGGTCTTGAAGATAAGACGTATTTAGCCAAAACCTATGGAGACAAAATTGGAAAAGCGAGCGTTACTGGGTATTGCATTAAATTCAAATCACTTGCAACTGTAAACATTCCTGTTCTTGAAGCGGCAATACGAGATGGGTTTGAAACAACAGGAAATTAAACTAAATTACTTTTCAAATGAATGATACTAACCATCACGATGAGCGCATAGCAAAAATGACCTTCGCTTCGGTATATCCACATTATATTACAAAAGTGGAAAAGAAAGGAAGAACAAAGGAAGAACTGCATCAGGTAATTTTTTGGTTAACAGGCTATAATGAAAATAGCCTGCAAAAAGTGATTGATGAAAAGTATACTTTTCAGGACTTCTTTCAGAATGCCACAATACATCCTAATGCGCATCTAATCACAGGTACTATCTGTGGTTACAGAATTGAAGAAATTACAAATCCCCTGACGCAACAAGTTAGATACTTAGATAAATTGGTAGACGAATTAGCTAAAGGACGCCAAATGGATAAGATCTTGCGAGGTATTTAGTAAAGCTAACCATATTAAATAAAAACACAGATGTCACCAATTTACACAAATTAATCTCCGGAAATCTGTGACATTTGTGCTTAAGATTGAAGTCGCGCGAAAAGTGATTAAGAAAGAGGAGGAAGGCAATCGCAGTAGGTAGTCTCAGTATTTCGTCAGTACTTTTAAAAGGCATTCCTGTTGCACTTGCAATAACTCCAGCTCTATTCGCAATACATCCAATTCCGATTTACATTTCTTATAGTTCGAAATTACACGCGATTGAATCATAGCTACCGCTTTTGGAGCCAATGCTTTTTCAATTTCTTCAGGTAAATTTAAAAAGTGCAGCAGTTGGACTGCCTTTTCGTTCGTAATCAATTTTTCCTGTACGCTGTCTATTTTTCGGGTGATGCCCTGCAACTGGTAGTCGTTTTCCTTAAGTCTTTTCCCGAGTAGTTGTTTTATTTTGGCTTCCTCATTTTCCATACCGGGTAGATTTTGAGGCGCTTTTGCTTCTGGTTTAATCATATAAGCATCCATTTCGGTTTCCCTTTCCCCGGCTGCTGATGGCAAATTTCTCAGGCCCAGTTCGTAGAGCGAATACTTAGTTCGGCTGACCTTTAACAGCAAAGCTATGTCCTGCTGCGTGAGCCCTAATCTTGACCGGATGTTTTCTCTTTTTATTCTTTTCATGGTGGTTACTTTTAGCGATTTACCCCTGATTTTTCAAGAGTGTGCAAACATCGTTGTAGCATTATTTTTTTGCTCCATCAACTTTTGCACACCCTTTTTTTAGCAAAGACTTTGCCAGAAATTTTGATTTTAAAGACATAAGCTGTTGATAGCTATTGGGTAGGGGAAATGTTGTAGTATTATTTGTAATAATTTTATATCTTAGCTGGATAGGAAATTAATCATGCTTATTGACTAGTTGGCAGTCATTCTAAACCCCATAAAGTGAGTACATTTGAAATTGAAATTTTATCAAACATAGATGTTTGCGTAGAGCTTAACTGCACAAAATGTGAAAGTATATTTTCAGTTGAACTTGATTTAAACCCAAATGATGAAATGCCATATTACAATAATGGAGTTTTACATTGTGAAGATTGCGATAAACCTTATGAGTATAGTCTTAAATTTGACATGAATAAACTTCAAGTTATTTTTAAAGAAGAGAATATAATTGGCGGCTTAAAAGAATCTGAAAAAATCAATTTAGAAGAATATAAATTCCAGTCTACAAACAAATCCAGAGAGTTTTATTACATTCAAATTAATCGTCTTCAAAAAATTTTAGAAATCCATAATGATGAATTTATTATTGAGCAATCATTAAATAGATTAGTATATTCTGGAATAATAACATCGCTGGAAACATATTTAGGAGAGATACTTTCACAAATTGTATTTCATTCAAACGACACTTTTGAAAATTTCATTTCTGAATTTGAATTATATAAAAAAGAGAAACTATCTCTTAGTGAAATAATTATTAAATATAGGAGTATAAATAACAGAGTAAAAGAAGATCTTGAAAATATCATTTATCACAACATCAATAAACTTGTACCTATTTTTAACATATTCAAATTTGAGTTGGACAAGTTTGAAAAATTAAATACAATAGCAAAGCATATAAAAAAACGACACAACTTTGTTCATAGAAGCGGACTTGATGAAAATGAGAATTTCGAAGAAATAACCAAAGAAGAAATCAGATTAGTAATTGAAGACATAAATCTTTTTGTTGAGTATGTTCATCAAAAAATTGAAAATAGATGTTATTTGCCTGATTTTGATTTTGACTTTCCATTTTAAGAACGACTGCTACCCCCGTTTTTCGCAATAGCTCGTTTGTCTTTCTTGGAAAATACGCTGAACATCAAAATTTCTTATTACATTTATTCTTAACTTGCCGATATGGTGCTAAGCCGCGGAACGTTGTCAGCAATAATTAACTAACATCTAAATATCATGGGCACACTGAAGGACATTGAAGATAACATGAAGTCAACTTATTCTCTTTTATCTGAGCGAGGAATTCTTGGAGGACTATATTTCGGAATAATAATTTTTTGCATTTTACTATCAATAAAAAACTTTGATGATAATAAAGACTTTTTTCCTTGGATAATTCTTATGACAACTGTAATCGGAATTATCATGAGCAACATATCATATGAACTATTTATGCCATTATTTAGGCTAATTTCTAATCCTGTTGTACTCGCTCGAGCTAATGTGATAAATACAAAAGAAAAGTTCAAAGACTATAAAGAAATTCGTGTTTTTAGAGAAAGTTTCCTTAATAAAGTTGGAAATGATCATTTAAAAAATAAAATAAAAAATGACGAAAAATTGAGACAAACTTCAACATATCTAGCTTCAACAAATATTGTTACTTCGTTGTTTTTATTTCTATGTAATAACTGTTATACTCTCAATGTAACCTTAAAATATTTTGTTATGATGACTTTAGGTTTTATGTTTTTAGCAACTCTAATAGGTATTTTTTCAAGAGCTAGATCATTAGGTTTTTATATTGGATTAGCATATAATATTAATGAATAATATCTCTAAGAAATATATTTTTATAATAGGAAGACCAGGTTCTGGAAAAACCACTCTTGTAAAACGTATCGAGCAAATTGCAATACAAAAGAAAATAAAGTATTTAACCTTAAATGATTGGAATATATTAAACGAATTTGCTGTTAAAAAAAACTATCCCGATTTTATCCAATTACAAGAAAAAGGATTTAAAGTTTTAAAACCAAAAATTTATGATATTGCATTAAGATTACTAATAAAAACAATAGCAAATTATTCAGAAAATTGTTTTTTAATTGAGTTCTCTAGGTCATCATATAAAGCTAGTTTTAAATTAATTTTGAAGCTTATTCCTAAAAATGAAATTCAGATTTTGCACTTAAAAACTACATATGATAATTGTCTAATTAGAAATGCTTCACGAGAATCTCATTATGTCCCTTTAGAAATAATGGAGTCCTATTTCAAAAATGAAGATTTATCATATTTAAGAATTTGTAATTTGGTTGCAATTGAAATTAATAATGATTCCAAGAGTATGGATTTTGATAGTCAAATTAAAAAAATTCTTTAACATTACTGCACCCAACAGCGGTTTTGCGCAATAGCTGGGAAAATACGCTGAACTTCAGCATTTCTTATCACATTTTTCTTTAACTTGCCGCAACTGATGCAAAGCCGCGGAACGTAATGGGCAAGTTTAAAACAACCGTACGAATCTAAAAAAATGAAAAACATAATTGCAAAATCCATTTTAATTGCACTACTGTTACCCCTTGTTGGGTTGCGCAATAATTTAAACGCACAATCCATAGCGGCGAGTGGTTATCGTTCGCTCTTTCTTTGCACAAATGGTTCGGTTAAATCGGTGGGCAGTAATGCTTTCGGCCAACTTGGTGCTGGTGTTATGACTAACCAAACCACACCGGTAGCGGTAGTGGGAATATCCGGAATTACCAAAGTTTCCGGAGTTGGTTATCATTCCTTATTTCTGAAGGATGACGGAACAGTCTGGGCGGTTGGCAGGAATGACTATGGTCAACTTGGCGATGGAACCAACGTTGATAAAAATCTAGCGGTGCAAGTTCCCGGACTCACCGGAATTACTGCTGTGGCAGGAGGAGGTTATCATTCGCTATTCCTGAAGAATGATGGTACTATTTGGGCAGTGGGATATAATAATTCCGGACAACTTGGCGATGGAACCACGGTGCATAAAAATACTCCTGTACAAGTACAAGGTGTGACAGGAATTACTGCAATAGCTGCGGGTGCATACCATTCGATTTTTTTGAAAAATGACGGAACGGTATGGACAGTTGGCGGAAACTATTCCGGAGCTCTTGGCGATGGGACTATTGTTTCTAAATCCATTCCAGTACAGGTTTTAGGACTCACAGGAATTACTGCTATTGCCGGAGGCAATGAACATTCCCTATTCCTAAAGAATGACGGCACTGTATGGGCTGTCGGCTATAATTATTATGGAGGGCTTGGTGACGGAACCACCATCAGCAGAAGCAATGTGGTTCAGGTGCTCGGGCTTACAGATATTACAGCTATAGCAGCAGGCAGAGGACATTCTCTTTTTCTAAAGAATGATGACACAGTCTGGGCAGTGGGCTGGAATAGCACTGGGCAACTTGGAGATGGCACCAACGTGAGTAAAAGCTCATCAGTTCAGGTACAAAATCAGACCGGAATAAACGCCATCGCAGCAGGTGAATTTCATTCTCTTTTTCTGAAAGATAATAACACAGTTTGGGGTGTGGGCTTGAATGACCCGGGACAACTTGGGGATGGAACAATAGTAAATAAAAACATTCCTATTCAGGTAACCAACCTTTGTACAGTATCTTTAGAAATAAAGGAAAATTCAGTGAGAAATTCAGTTTCTGTTTATCCTATTCCTTGTAAGCTGCAACTGTTTATAGAGGTGGAAGAATATCAAGATACAACTGCAGAAATATTCAATTTACGGGGACAGTTAATACAAAGTATATCATTGAAAACAAATAAAACTGCCTTACAGATTGACGATCTAAAAAGCGGGATTTATTTAGTTCAGGTAAAAAATCCAAAAGGAATGATAGTAAAAAAAATACTTAAGAATTAGACTTTAAACTAAAAAATAAAACCAGCCCATAACAGCCGTTTGTAGCAAAACGAGCCTCACCAATTGTCAAGTTTTAATCTTTAAATTAATGGAAGAAAACAAACTAATCAAGAAATTATTCGAAGATCTTTTTGAAGGCAATCCATGGCTTGATGTAACTATTTTAGGAACGCTTAAAAAGGTTACAGCAGAACAGGCATCGAAGAAATATCCGCCAATTTCAAACTCCATTTGGGAAATCGTAAACCATCTTATCGACTGGAGACTAAACGTTTTACAACGCGTTCAGGGGAAAGTGCTGGTTACGCCAAGCGATAATTACTTTAAACCTGTAAAAGATACTTCGCAGGCTGCCTGGGAAAAAACGATAGAAAGGCTACAGGAATCACAAGAAAAGTGGCTTACTTTTCTGGAAGAAATGAATACCAATGCATTTTCGGATGTTTATCCAACCAATAAGATGACGTATTATGAACATATTCATGGTATCTTACAACATGATGCTTATCATTTGGGACAAATCAGTCATTTGGTTAAGTGTTGAGCTTATATATATCATAAACTATTCTTAGAACTGCTACTGCAATTAAAATCCATGAATATTTATAAAACAACCTTAATTTAAGTTCGTAAACGGACTCTTCTTTTTCCTGTTTGTTTTTTATGTGATAACCAGCTCCAAACCTTATTAGAATTATAAAGATTAGAAAAGCAATGCCTTGAATAATTTTTTCCACTATTTCTTTACTGTTACACTTTCCGGCACCAAAACCGTATAATCGCCACCATTTCTAATAACATCACGAACGATGCTTGAAGAAATATAAGATGTTTTAGAAGCGGTTAAAAGAAAGACCGTTTCAATTTTTGACAATCTTCTGTTGGTATGCGCAATGGCTTTTTCAAATTCAAAGTCAGCCGGATTTCGCAAACCACGGAGGATAAACTCGGCGTCTAACTTTCGGCATAAATCAATCGTCAAACCTTCATAAGTAATCACTTTTACTTTGGGTTCGTCTTTAAAAGCCTCCTCGATAAACTTTTTTCGGTCTTCAAGAGAAAACATATATTTTTTATCGGCGTTGATACCAATGGCTACAATCACTTCATCAAAAAGCGAAATACCTCTTTTGATAATATCATAATGACCATTTGTGATTGGGTCAAACGAACCTGGGAAAACGGCTTTTCTTTTCATTTTTTTGTCTGTTATCTGTTGTCAGCTGTCTGTTAAAAGCTGTCAAACCGACAACTCAGAACGGACAACTGAAAACGTTTTACTTTTGTAAAGCTAGTTCAATTGAATTGGTAAACAAATCTTCAAGCGAAATTCCAGCTGCTCTTGCTTGTTGCGGAATCAAACTTTCGGTTGTTAATCCGGGAATGGTATTCATCTCCAACATAAAGGGTTCTCCGTTTACAATTATAAATTCACTTCTCGAAAAGCCACTCATTTTTAAAATAGTATAGGCCTTTTTGGCAACAGCTCTAATTTTTTCGGCAATGTCTTCAGAGATTCTGGCTGGTGTTATTTCCTGAGATTTGCCAAGATATTTCGCTTCATAATCAAAGAAATCATTTTCGGAAACAATTTCCGTAATAGGTAAAACTACGGTTTCTCCTTTGTAATTTATGACGCCAACAGAAACTTCGGTTCCGTCAAGAAAGCTTTCGATGATTATTTCGTTATCTTCTTTATAGGCATTGGCAATCGCAAACAACAGTTCGTCTTTGGTTTTTACTTTACTGATTCCAAAACTGGAACCCGATTTATTTGGCTTGACAAAACAAGGCAAGCCTACTTTTTCCAGAATTTCATCCTGTTTGATTTCATCACCAAGATTTAAATAATAGGAGGTAGCTGATTTAATTCCGTATGGCTTTAAAACTGATAATAAATCACGCTTGTTAAAGGTCAATGCCGACTGATAGTAATCGCAGGAGTTTTGAGGAATTCCCAACAATTCAAAATAGGCCTGCATCAATCCATCTTCGCCCGGCGTTCCGTGAATAGCGTTAAAAACACAATCGAAAGTGATTTTTTCATTGATTACCGTAACCGAAAAGTCATTTTTATCGATTGGAAATTCGGCATCATTGTCATCAACATAAACCCATTTTTCTTTAAAAATATGGATACGATATCCCTTGAATTTTGTTTTATCTAAATTTTGATAAACTACGTTTCCGCTGGTTAACGATATTTTGTATTCGCTGGAATAACCGCCCATGATGATGGCAATTTTTTTCATTTGTAATTAGCTATTAGGTTAAACAAAATTATCATTTTTTTATTAGAAACGGCTACGCCTCTTAGATTTTTAGATTATTGGATTGTTAGACACGCTTCGCTCTTAGATTTTTGGATTACTAGATGCATCTAACAATCTAAGAGCGAAGCGATTCTAAGAGCCTGAAAGGCGTATCTAATAATCTAAGCGGGAAGCGTATCTTTTTTATATCTTTGTGCAAATTAAATTTCTTTATGAGTTTACGAAAGTATTTAACCAGTCGCGTTTTTTTTGCCCAAATTCTTGCCGCCATGGCAATTGTTACCGGTATCGCTTATTTGTTTTTTCATTGGATAACATACACAACACATCACGGACAGGAAATTACGGTTCCTGATTTAGCAAAACTTTCTGCAGAACAGGCAGAAGAAAAATTGGCTGAAATTGATTTAGATTATATAATCCTTGACACGGTTGATTTCAGACCCGATTTTCCAAAGCTGACTATTGTAGAGCAGGAACCAAAAGCAGGTGCAAAAGTAAAGGAAGGTAGAAAGATTTACATCAAAATAAACGCTTCGAAATATACCATGGTTACAGTGCCCGATTTGATTGAGAAAACCTATCGTCAGGCAGTGCCAACATTGGAAGCTATAGGTTTATTAGAAGGAACGATTACCTATAAACCTTATTTAGGTAAAGACATGGTTCTTGAATTGCGTCAGAACGGAAAGAAATTAAAAGCGGGTGATAAAGTGCTGAAATCATCTAAAATTGATTTGGTACTTGGCGACGGAAAAGTAGTTTTTGATGATACCACAATTGATTCTACGGCTGTAGATTCTTTAGAAATGCCACCTTTAAATGGACAATAATAGTGATAATACTCCCGAATTAGAAGACGAAGAATTATTTGAACACCACCGACATGTTGCTGACAAAGGACAATCATTGTTGCGTGTTGATAAGTTCCTGATGCAATTGGTTGCAAATGCTACGCGGAATAAAATTCAAAAAGCCGCCGATGATGGCAACATTTGGGTAAATGATGTTCCGGTAAAGTCGAGTTACAGAGTCAAACCTTTTGACGTGGTTCGGGTAATGCTGTCGCATCCGCCATTTGAAAACTTAATTCTTCCCGAAGATATTCCGCTTGATATTGTTTTTGAAGACGATTCCTTATTAGTCATCAATAAACCGCCTGGATTAGTTGTTCATCCCGGACACGGAAATTATACCGGAACCTTGGTAAACGCTTTGGCTTTTCATTTCGAAAATCTGCCAAAGAACTCCAGCGACAGACCGGGATTGGTTCATCGAATTGATAAAAATACTTCCGGACTTTTGGTCGTTGCCAAAACAGAGTTAGCAATGACGCATTTGGCAAAGCAATTTGAAGATAAAACTTCGGAACGCGAATACATTGCTTTGGTTTGGGGAAATGTAAAAGATGATGAAGGAACCATTGAAGGCAATATTGCACGACATGTGAAAGACCGAATGCAAATGGCTGTTTTTCCTGAAGGCGATGTTGGAAAACATGCGGTTACACATTATAAAGTTTTGGAACGTTTTGGCTATGTTACTTTGGTTTCCTGCAAATTAGAAACCGGAAGAACACATCAAATCCGTGTACACATGAAATATATTGGACACACCTTATTTAACGATGAACGTTATGGCGGTCATTTGATTTTGAAAGGAACCACGTTTACAAAATACAAACAGTTCATAGACAATTGTTTTAAGACGCTGCCAAGACAGGCGTTGCATGCAAAAACATTGGGCTTTACGCATCCGGTAACGAAAGAATTTATGAAGTTTGATACCGAATTGCCTCAAGACATGCAGGATTGCATTGAGAAATGGCGCAATTATGCCAAGACAGGTATGACAGAAGAAGAGTAATAAAAAATCCCGAATTAATCGGGATTTTTGTTACTATAATTTGATTACTTACAAACTGGAGCGTCAACAGTGAAAGTAAAATCTTTAGTGCTTACTTTTTTCACGGCTGGATTTTTGTGGTCTGGTTTGTAGGAAGCTCCGGTTCCTAAATCAACAGCTAATCCGATTAATCCCCAACTTAAAACACTTAAGATAAAGTTTCCTGTACGGAATGCTTTAGCAAAAGTTTGTGTTTTTGTTTCGCAGCCTGGTTCTCTCAATTCAACTGTTAATGCTTGGTTTCTTGGGAAAAGACTGGTAGCAGTTCCATTTCCTAATTTTTTTCCATTTACATAGATTTCGGCATTGGGATGATCTTTTGCGATAATCGTTCCGTTGTACTTACTTCCGCCAAACATTACGCCACAGCTATTCAGTAAAACGGTCATAGATAGTAATAAAGCAACAATAGAAATTCTTTTTTTCATAATAGTATTTTAGGTTTGTTTTTATTGGGCTAAACTAACACTAAGTTTATTGAAAAAAAAGAAAAATAAGACAAATTATTTTATTGGTTTTTCGACAACAAATAAATAATAAATTCCGACCAATCTAACCAGTCAAATCCCGTTAGGGATGATATCTTGTCAGAGGAATGTTTTGATTTGGTTGAACCAATGAAAATTATATCATCCCTAAAGGGATTTTCTCTATTGTTCAATATTCATTTTCTACCCGGATTTAATCCCTGACGGGATTTTTTAATGTTTAGTGATTGGATTTTTTTTAAATGTTGGGCAAAATAGCCAGTCAAATCCCTTTAGGGATTTAATATTGGTAGAAATTTGACGGTGTAATTGAATCAATCCCGTTAGGGATGATATCTTGTGAAAACATTGCGTGTCTTTAGCCCCGATGGGAGTGGCATCCTTTTTATAAATTGCCACTGGTTTAACCGTGGCAATTTATAAAAAGATATAGCGGACAGCGGGAAGAGAAGTGAAAGAGGAGGCTGAATGTGTGCTCCTAAAAAAACCGACTCAAATGAATCGGTTTTTAATTTTTTGAAATTATTCTATCGGTTTTTCGGCAACGAATAAATAATAAATTCCGACTAATATAAAAGGAATACTCAACCATTGTCCGGTTGAAAGCAGTCCGAAAGTTTCTTCGATACCGCCTTGGCTTTCTTTTACATACTCAACTACAAATCGAACTGACCAAAGCAGGATAAGGAAATAACCAAACAATAAACCGTGTTTTTCAGCAGTTTTTGTTTTCCAATACAAGAAGAACAGTATCAAAAACACAAATACATAGGCAAAGGCTTCATACAATTGTGCCGGATGTTTTGCCGGAACTTTTGCTAAAAGTTCGGTATATTTTGGGTCGTTTACAAGCGCGTGATAGGCATCGTTTACATCAGAAATTTTAGTTGCATTAACTACGTCTCTCGAAGAATAATAATCTCTTACAAATCGAACTCCAAACGGTGAATCGGTTATTTTACCAACAATTTCGGAGTTGAAAAAATTTCCAATTCGAACAAAAATTGCACCACATGCTACCGGAATTACAACTCTGTCCAGCACCCAAAGCAATGGTCTTTTGATTATTTTTTTGCTGTAATAATACATGAAAATTATAATGGCAACAGCCGCACCATGACTGGCTAATCCCTGAAAACCGGTAAATTCGAATTTTGGACTAAATCTAAACGGAAGTAAAATTTCTAATAAATTATTTCTGTAATATTCCCAATCGTAGAAAAATACATGACCTAAGCGGGCACCTAGTAAAGTCGCAATAACGGTCCAAATGAATAAGGTGTCTAATTTTTCAAGTGATTCTTTTTCTCTAACGAAAATATGCTTCATGATGTACCATCCAAGTCCGAAGGCTATGACGAACATCAAGCTGTAAAAACGGATAGTAAAAAAGCCAATATTTATTCCTTCTGATGGATTCCAGATCATGATTATTTTGGTATGTTAAAGTGTAAAAATATGAATTTGTGCCAAAAGTCTATACAAATTAAGGAAACTTTAATGCGAACATTTTTTTCCGGGCACCGGATCGTAGCCATTTTTCCCCCAGGGATGGCATCTTAAAATCCGATGAACACCTAAATAAGTTCCTCTAAACGGACCGTGAATTCGCAATGCTTCAATGAAATAGCTTGAGCAGGTTGGTTGAAACCGGCAACTTGTTGGCATTAATGGAGACAGCACAATTTTGTAAAAATAGATGAGTACAAGTAAAGGTGCTATGGCGATTTTCTTCAGCATATTTTTATTAAACGGTAAAAGTAGTACCGTCTTTTCCGTCTTTTAACTGAATTCCGAGTACTAATAACTGGTCTCGAATCTGGTCTGACAAAGCAAAGTTTTTATTGGCCCGGGCTTCGTTTCGCATACTGATAAGCATTTCAACAACACCATCTAATTTCTCTGAATTATCGGCTGCACATTTTTCATCTTTAACTCCAATGATATCAAAAGTAAAAGTGTTTAAAGTTTCCGAAAGTGTCTTTAAATCGGTTGCAGTTAGCGTTTCCTTTCCGTCATTTATCAAATTGACAAAGCGTATTCCTTCAAACAAATTGGCAATCAAAATTGGCGTGTTGAAATCGTCATTCATTGCATCATAGCAACTCTGTTTCCAGGTTTCAACATCAAGCGTAGAAGCAGCAGCTGGCTGTAAATCTTTTAAAACATCAAGACCTTCCATCAATCGGTTAAACCCTTTTTCGGCCGCTAAAATTCCGTCGTTGGTAAAGTCGAGAATACTTCTGTAATGTGCCTGCATCATAAAGAAACGCGCCACATTTGGAGAAAAAGCTTTACTCAAAAACGGACTTCCACCCGAATAAATTTCACCCGGAAGCAAATTATTTCCGGTTGATTTCGACATTTTTTTGCCATTCAGATTCAGCATATTGGCGTGCATCCAATAGTTCACCGGACTTTTACCGGTGCAGGCTTCATTTTGTGCAATTTCACATTCGTGATGCGGGAATTTCAAATCCATTCCACCACCGTGAATATCAAATGTTTCCCCAAGATATTTGGTACTCATCGCTGTACATTCCAAATGCCAGCCCGGGAAACCAACTCCCCAAGGTGAAGGCCATCGCATAATATGTTCCGGTTCCGCTTTTTTCCAAAGCGCAAAATCCTGTGGGTTTTTCTTATCGCTCTGACCATCGGTATCACGAGTATTGGCTAGCATTTCGTCAATGTTTCTGCCGCTTAACTTTCCGTAATGATTGTTTTCGTTAAACTTTACCACATCAAAATAGACTGATCCATTTTTTTCGTAGGCAAATCCTTTTTCAATAATTTGATTTACGATTTCAATCTGCTCAATAATATGACCTGTTGCGGTTGGTTCAATACTTGGTGGAAGAAAATTAAACTTATTCAAAACATCGTGAAAATCAACAGTATATCGCTGTACAATTTCCATCGGTTCGAGTTGCTCCACACGTGCTTTTTTAGCTATTTTATCTTCACCATCATCGACATCATCTACAATGTGGCCAACATCAGTAATGTTTCGTACATAACGAACTTTATAACCCAAATGCAAAAAATACCTGAAAATCATATCAAACGACATGAATGTTCGAACATTTCCAAGATGTACATTGCTATATACGGTTGGTCCGCAAACATACATCCCAACATTTCCTGCATGCACAGGCTTGAAAACTTCTTTTTCTCCCGAAAGGGAATTGTATATTTTTAACTGATTGTCTTTATATAACTGCATAGTTTTAGAAGGATGCTACTGCAACCTGCCTGCCGGCAGGCAGGTCGGGGCTATTAAAATTTAGTATCTAATTGAATATAATCTAAAAATTCTCTTCTGGTTTGCTCGTCGTTGAATTTACCACCATATTCCGAAGTCACAGTACTACTTTCAATATCGCGAATACCACGGGAATTTACACAAAGGTGTTTGGCATCAATCACACAAGCCACATCTTCAGTTCCCAAAACCTGTTGTAATTCCTGAACAATCTGCATAGTCAAACGTTCTTGTACTTGTGGTCTTTTGGCGTAATAATCAACAATTCGGTTCATTTTTGAAAGTCCGACAACGGTTCCGTTTGAAATATAAGCAACGTGCGCTTTACCAATGATTGGCAACAAATGATGCTCACAAGTAGAGTAGAGGGTGATGTTTTTTTCAACCAACATTTCACCATATTTGTAGTTATTGGAAAAAGTAGAAGCTTTTGGCTTTCTATTTGGGTTTAAGCCACCAAAAATTTCCTTGACAAACATTTTAGCAACACGATTTGGTGTTCCTTTGATGCTGTCATCTGTTAAATCCATCCCAAGTGTATGAAGAATGTTTTCAACATCTTTTTTTATTGATTCAATTTTTTGTTCATCGGACAAAGTAAACGCATCATTTCTTACAGGGTTTTGAGCACTTGTTGCTATATGATTTTCGCCTAACTCATCACTATATTGGTCACTATTTATCATTAAAATCTTTGTTAATTCGGGTTCTGAAATAAAAAGCACAAAGATAAATAATTATAATTAATCTCTTGGGAATAGTTTTGTTAATTAAAAATTTTAGAAATTTTAAGATAATTATTTCTTAAAAAGACTTAAATTTCGCTGCTAAAAAAAATTGTTCCCAAAAATGAAAAAAAAATTACCACTACTACTTTTTGTTTTTTTATTTACGAATGCGCTTTTTTCTCAAAATTTAATTGTCAATGGAGGCTTTGAAATAGGTGGTTCCGGTGTTGGTTTTGTCACCAATGGAGCTGGTTATACACTTTTAAACACTCCTTATTCCGGCACAACTACTACAGGAAATTTTGCTTTCACTACAAACCCAAATTTAATTAATACTGCCAATTTTCTTCCAAGTGCTGATCATACATCCGGAAATGGAAAAATGCTCATTATTGATGGTAATACAACTGCGGGAAATCCAAGATTTTGGAAAGCAGGTAATACAGGAGCGGGAATTACAACACTAACAATAGGAACTACTTACAGATTTAGTTATTGGATTAAATCGGTTTCCAGCTTAGTTACAGGTCCGGCATCGCAAGCTGACATAGGAGTGCAGATTACCGGTGGAACAGCCACTTTAGTATCAGGAAGCACATTGGCACCATTACCGGCAATGGGATGGAGACATGTTATCTATTCATTCACCGCTACTGCTACAACAGCCACTATTGAGTTATGGAATAACAATACAAGCGCATCGGGTAATGACTTTGCGGTTGACGATTTTATGCTTACGGATGACCTTATGGTTACCTATAATGTTACAGATGGATTATGTGCTACTGCTAGTGATGGTTCTATAACAGTTAATGGTTTAGGTGGTACATTGCCTTATACAAATTATACGATTACAGGACCGGTAACTTTAAGTAATGCAACTGGTGTTTTTGCCGGAGTTCCTCCCGGAATTTATACAGTTTCCGTTACAGATAGTGCGCTACCAACACCTGCTACAGTTTCAATGGGAAATGTTGTTGTTGGTCCAAGTTTGACAACAAGCAGCAATGTGGCAGTTTGCGTTGGAAGTTCAACTACGTTAAATGTTAGTGGAAGTTCCAATCCATACACATGGACCGCAGCTCCGGCAGATGCAAGTTTGACAACACCAAACGTGCCTAACCCAACGGTAACGCCAAATAGTACAACTGTTTATACTGTTTCATCTACCATTGGAGCGTGTACCGTAACAAAATCAGTTACTGTAACAGTAAACCCTTTACCAACGGCTAATATTACAGGAAATGCAACTATATGTCCGGGAAATACGGCTGTCATTACTATCACAGGAACGCCTAGTTCCAGTGTTACGTTAACGAATAATTTAGGAAATACCTATGCACCATTTATTCCTGCTTCAGGAACTCTTTCATGGACTACTCCGGTTTTAAATGCAACAACCGTTTACACACTTGTAAGTATCAAAAATTTTGCTACCGGTTGTCAAAGAAATTACACAGGAGTGACTGTAACAATTACCGTTGTTCCGAATGGTTGTGCTACTGTTGGAACTATTCCGGGACCATCAAGTTTACCACTAGATTTGACTTTATGTACAACAGGAGAATGTAGAGTTATACAGGCAAACATTTCGGATGTACCGGGTACTTCGACTTATGCAGCTACTTCAATACCATATTGCCCTTATCCATTTACAGACCCGAGCTATAATGTTGTTCCTATTACTGGTGGAGATGATTTTTGGTCAGATGTAATAAATTTACCTTTTAACTTCTGTTTCTACGGACAGAATTATACTTCATGTAACGCGGGAACCAATGGTTTGTTGACATTTGTACCAAAGACACCGGGATCATTTTGCCCATGGCCATCGACAAGTGTTCCGATATCGGGACAAAACCAGTCCCAATCAATTTTTGGAGTATATCAGGATACAGATATGGCAATACCACCTGCGGCTGCAGATCGTCAGGTAAACTGGGTTCTTCAGGGGACGTATCCTTGTAGAAAGCTTATCGTTAATTTTTACCATTTAGGTCAATGGAATTCCACTGCAACTAATCCGGGACTTCAAACATCTCAAATCGTTTTATATGAAGTATCAAATATTATTGAAGTATTTGTTCAAAGAAGAGTTGCAGGTTCACCTTGGGCAGGTTCCGGAGCAATAGGTTTGATTGGTGGTACACCAGGACAATGGGTTGCTGCTCCGGGAAGAGATACAGGAAACTGGTCAGCCACTTCAGAGGCTTGGCGTTTTACACCAACAGGGCCACCTGTTCCGGTTGTTATAAACTGGTTACAAGGGACAACACCAATTGGTACAGGAGCAAATATAACAGTTTGTCCAACTGCTACTACAACCTATACAGCTAATGCAGTTTATAATGTTTGTGGTGTGCCACAAACGGCAACTACATCGGTAACACTGAACGTTAATCCGGATTTAACAAATTCACCGGTTGATATTACGCAATGTGTTACTACTTTCGATTTAACAACAAATGCAGGTGTTATTTTAGGGTCTTTAAACCCAACGGATTATGATATATCATACCATTTAAGTGCCGCTGATGCAGCTACTGTTTCTAATCCGATTGCAAATCCAAATGCTTTTGTAAGCTCCGGTCAAACTATTTATGTGGCAATTTATTTGAATGCCTATGGATGCACCGTTGTAAAACCTTTTAATTTAATAGTTTCTTGCGGAACGATATCTCCGGTCCCTGATTTGTCTCTTTGTGAGAGTTCATTAGGTAGTGGAACAGCAGTATTTGATTTGACACCTCAAACAGCCATAGCTTTAGGCAGTGAGCCGGCTTCGGATTATACATTTACTTATTATACCTCTCAGGCAGCCGCTAACGCAGGCATTGCGGGGACAGAAATAAGCCCGATAAATAGTTTTGTTGGAACAAATCAGACTATTTATATTCGAATGCAGTATAATGCTAATCCAACAATATATTATACAACAGATTTTGATCTTATTGTCAGATCCATTGCCAATGCAGGTTTAGATGGTAATACGACCGTTTGTGAAACTAATACAGCTCCGATTAATTTATTTAGCTTAATCTCAGGTGAGCAGGCAGGAGGAGTATGGACGAGAACAGGATCAGGAACCGGAGGAACTTTCGATGCCACAACGGGAACATTTACGCCAGCCGTGGGCGCTACTACATCTACATTTGAATATACAGTAACCGGAATAGCACCTTGTGTTAATGATACCAGTGTGGCTACAGTGAATATTATTCCACAGCCAATAGCCGGTTCAGATGGAGGAATTGTAATTTGTGCCTCTAGTGCTACACCGATT
>NZ_JAKIHN010000015.1 GCF_021608185.1 Flavobacterium anseongense
TAGGTTGTCAGTTACTAAATGTTGGTTATGATTATCTGACTTTTCCAAATTATTGTGAGAATGAAAGAATCTTTTCTTGAGATTTAGATTTTTCCGATTTCGCAGAAATAGTATCAATTTAGTCTACTTAGTCTTTATATTTCTATTGTTTAAATAATAAAAGGGATTGCTAAATTGCAAGAATGTAAATATGATATTGCATTATTTTTTTATTATTTATTACGAAAGAATTAATTATTCCTCAAAATAACTAGTAAATGTGCTATTTTAACTTGTAATTTTTGTAAAATGAATGGGTAGTTACCAATACATTAACACAACATCATGTCTTTATTTTGATGATTGCAGTGGTTGAAAATCCTCTATATTAGTAATTAAGTATATTAAATCCTAGCTATACTTATTAATTCACTTTAAATGTTTTTTGTATAGTTATTATATACTTTAAGTTTCTTATTCTTTCCTTTAGTTTCTTAACTTTCAATATTTAATTTACGTCACTACCTATAAAATTATTTTTATGGATATTTTTTTTAGCTGTAGAACTACGTATTAAATCATAAAACCATGAAATCATTTTTATTTTCAATATTTTCAATATTTTTTTTATTACATGTCAATGCACAAGTAGGAATTGGTACAACTTCACCGGATGCTTCTTCTATTTTAGATATTACCTCCACAGATGGTGGACTACTAATTCCAAGGATTGGTTTGACAAGTTCAACGGATACAGTAACAATTGCTTCGCCTGCCACCTCATTATTAGTTTACAATACAGGTTTAGGAGGACTTAGTCCGGCAGGATATTACTATTGGAATGGTACGTCATGGATAACTTTAGCAGGTTCTGGAGGAAGTAACTGGACATTAACCGGAAATTCGGGAACATCTGCCGGAACTAATTTCATTGGTACTGCTGATGCTGTTGATTTAAGGATAAAAACAGGTGGGAGTGATAGATTAAATATTTCTAATGCTAATGGACAAATACAATCTTACACCACAAGTGGTTCGGCTAGTACTCCAAGCTATTCATTTAGTGGTACTCAAACTTCTACAGGAATGTTTAACCCTGCAACAGATAATTTAGGATTCGCTACTGCGGGAACAGAAAGGGTCAGAATTCAAGCCGATGGGGATGTTGGTATTGGTACCACACCAAATGCTTCTGCTAAATTAGAAATCAATGCAACCGATCGTGGTCTTTTAATACCCAATGTTGCATTAGAAGCCACCAATAATGGTACCTCTCCAATTGCTTCACCAGCAACCTCTCTTTTGGTTTACAATACGGCTACAGCAGGTACTTCTCCAAACAATGTTGTTCCCGGTTATTACTATTGGGATGGGGTTTGGGTACCGTTAGCAACAGGTTTATCTAATAATAATTGGAATATACTCGGGAATACTAACATAGTGGATGGTACCAACTTTATGGGAACCGGAGCTTCTACCAATGTAGATGTTGCCTTTAGAAGAAATAATGCCGCTGCCGGTAAAATAGGAGCTACCAGCACTTCTTTTGGAGTTGGTGCATTGCCTGCAGGAGCAGCCACTACCAGCACCGCTTTTGGCACGAATGCTTTACTCGCTAATACTACAGGGGCTAATAATGTTGCAGTTGGAAATGGTGCTTTAGCAGCCAATATTAGCGGAGCCGGAAATACAGCTGTAGGGACTAGTGCTTTAGCACTCAATACTGCTACAGGAAATACCGCACTAGGAATTAGTGCACTCGCAGCAAATACAAATGCAACAAATAATACGGCAGTAGGGAATTTGGCACTGGCAGCCAATAATACCGGTACTGATAATACATCATTGGGTTTTCAAGCATTAAGAAACAATACAGGTGCAGGTGCTACTAATACTGCTGTTGGGAGTAATGCTTTATTTACTAATACAACAGCAGCAGGAAATACAGCTGTTGGCTTTAGTGCGTTACGATTAAATGCTGCTACAACAGGAAATACGGCAGTTGGTTATCAAGCATTGAGATACCATATTGCAGCAAACAATACCGCAGTAGGATATGATGCTCTAAGAGGAGCAGCAGCAGGTATGAATGCTTCAGCTGCAAATAATACAGCGGTTGGTTATGCAGCATTAACTGCGAATCTTGTTGGAGCTAGTAATACAGCCCTTGGGGCAAGTGCTTTGGCAGCGAATACTGCAACAGGTAATACCGCTGTTGGGTCTTCTGCATTAGCAGCCAATACTTCTGCTACAGGTAATACCGCTGTCGGTTCCTCTGCATTAGCAGCCAATTCGACAGGAGCAAGAAATACGGCATTGGGTACTAGTGCTTTAGCAGCTAACAATACACCAGCTGACAATACCGCCATTGGCTATAATGCATTGGCTATTAATACATTTAATGCTGGTGGAGGTAATCAAAATACGGCTGTTGGAAGTGGTGCCTTAGCGGCACTTAATGGTGGAGTAGGAAATACAGCTGTGGGTTACAATGCTCTAACAGCTAATGCTACTCTTGCTCTTTACAACACAGCAGTAGGTGCTTTAGCTTTGTCAGGTATAAATAATGCTGCATCTAGAGATAATGTTGCTGTTGGTTATAGTGCATTGATGCAAACGGGTGTTATTACTGACTCTGTAGCATTAGGGTCTGGTGCTTTAACAAGTGCTGCTAATACTTCAACAAGGAATACCGCTGTAGGTAAAAGTGCAGGTTCTAATCTTACAACAGGAACAGATAATGTATTGATAGGTACTAATACTCAAACCTCCGCTGTAAGTGCTACCAGAGAAATTGTAATTGGATCTGCTGCTGTTGCCGGATCTTATCCAATAACAATTGGTGGAGGTGCTGCCTATAGCGGCGCTTATGTTAATGCACCAAGTTGGTCTTTTTCATCAGATAGAAGATTAAAATCAGATATTTTAGACTCTCCATTAGGGTTAGCGTTTATAAAAACATTACGTCCGGTATCGTATTATCGTAAAGCTGATGTTAATAAAAAGACAGAGTATGGCTTTATTGCTCAAGAATTAGAAGTTGCACTTAATAATGCGGGTTCAACCAATAATGGAATTTTAGGGCACACCTCTGATGGTATGTATGCTGTTCGTTACAATGATTTTTTACCTATCACTATAAAAGCTGTACAAGAACAGCAAACAGAAATTGAAGCTCTTAAAAAGGCCAATTCTGAACTTTTGAAAGCCAATGAAGCTATCTTAAAGCGTTTGGAAGCTTTGGAGAAAAAATAGTATTGCATTAATAGAATGTAAAAAAAAGGATAAATCAGGATATGATTTATCCTTTTTTTATTTGTCTGGATGAACATTTTATTGATATGATGTTAACTTTTTATACACATCAATAATATACTTTGAGCTTTAAGCTTGTTTTGTCAATTAGCTATCGCTTATTACTCTGTATTTACTCTAATTAAACCAAAGATTTGTATCTTGTAAACCTATTCAATAGACATACTGTTTAGTGATTTTCTTCAGTAATTTTGTATAAAAAAAATTACGAGTGCTAATTTCATAATTATTGACTTCTTTTTTTTGTAAGTGAATATTTAATAGTATTTAAAAAAATTAACATTTTTTTTATATAATGTCTTTTTTTATACTAAATACTATGCATTTTAATCCTTGTTATAAGGGCTTGTTGTTACTCTAACAGAAAAATAATTAAATAATAACACAACAACACTACAACATCCTGTTTTAAAATTGCAAATACACTAATTAAAATCTTGTTTAAAAATATAATTTTTAGCGCGAAAACGTTTGCGTCAATGGGCTTAACGGCTATTTGTTGTGTAACATGTCAGTTGTATGGTTTTTATACAGTTGCCTAAAAAACATTAAATTATAGTTCTCATCTATATTTGTTAACCCAACAAATTTTATTGACCTAAAAAAATAACAGATTAACATGAATCAAAACTATTTAGTATGAAAAAAATTAAAAAATTATTTCTCTCGATAGCCGCGAAAGTAGCTTTAGGGGATTCTTTCATTCGGTTAGCTTTTCTAGCAATCGTTCTAACGCTGAGTTCAACGGCATCAGCACAAATTTTCTGTGGTACTGCCAGGAGTTCTACAAGTCATAGTGGTTCGTATACACTTAATTTAACATGTAAAAATGTTAGTGGTACAACGTATCAAATGATATTAGATTTTCCAACTACCGTTACAAACGCTTCTAACATAAATATAGGTGCTAATCCTGGCCCAGTTAATGTAGGAGCATCTCCGGTATGGACTAATAGTAATAAAACATTAACATTTCAATTTACTGCAGCATCAACTCCAACACTTTATGTTGGTATTCTTTTTGTAATTATAAGTGGAGTTGAAGTAAGATGGGACTTTCCTTTAGGCTCAGGTATAAATTTTGCAACTACTTGCGCACCAGTAGCACCCTCTCTTACTACAACCGCAGCGACAGCAATAGCCGGTACATCTGCAACTATAAATGGTAATATATCTTCTAATGGCAATTCAAGTATAACCAGTTATGGATTTTATTGGAGCACAACCAATGGTTTTGCTAATGGAACAGGAACACAAGTTGAATTAGGGACTACCAATTTTACTGGAAATATTTCGAACAACTTGACAGGGTTAGCCTATTCAACCCCCTATTATTACAAGGCCTATGCCACCAATGCTATCGGAACTACTTACGGGACGCAACAAACTTTTACTACTACTTCTGAATTTCCACCACCGACATTAGGTTCACCGACTGCCACCACAATTACAAATAATTCTGCAACTTTGGGAGCTTCCGTTTTAACTGTGGGGTCACCAGTATATACGGTAAGAGGTACATCATATAAAACCACTACAGGAGTAGTCGCTACTGATAATCAGCAGTCAGATGGAACTAATACTGGTGCAACAGGTGCTTATTCACACTCAAGATCGGGGCTTTCGCCTCAGCAACAGTATTTTTATGTTGGTTATGCTACAAATACTTCGGGAACCGGTATAAGTTCTGAAGGCAGTTTTAGAACGCTATCCAACCCTCCAACAGCTCAGCCTACAACTTTTACAACCACAGCGGGTGTGCTTTCTTTGGTTGCGAATTGGAATGCTGCTAGTTTTCCGGCAAGTGGTGCTACAAGAGCGGGGTATATACTTATATATTCAACAGGAACTCCAACTTTATCTTCTGTCAATGGTACAGCTCCAACAGCAGGAGTAGGTACATTGGTTAATGTAGGAAATACTATTTTACCTGCAGCACCGGCATTGACAACCACATTAAGTAGTCTGACAGCAGGTGCATTATATAATTTATTGATTGTTCCTTACACATGGGATGGGTCTAACAACTCTACTTATAATTATTTAACATCAGGAGCAATAACAACTACAGGTACTCCATTGGATATTCCAGCGGCACCAACACCACCAGCCAGAACTGCTAGTAATGTTGTAAGTGTTTATTCTGATGCTTATACAGTTGGGGTTAGTAATCCTGCTTATGGTTCTTCATCTGCTGTTACCCCTGGAGGTAATGCCGCAAGACTTTATACATCATCTAACAATGGAGTTTTATCATTTACAAATACAACCGCTGTTGCTTCTGGTGCAATGACAACCCTTCACATGGATATTTATAGCACAACTTCGCAGGCTGCCCAGATGCTGATTCAGATAAATGGAGTTAACAGCTCCAACAGGCTTACCCCTAATGGTGTTTGGACTAGTTTAGATATACCTTCGACAGCGTGGGCAGCAGGTTTTGGAGCTTCTCTTAGTAGTATTGGGATTTTACCTTATGCAGGGGCAGGAACTTTTTATGTAGATAATGTTTATTTCTATAAAGGAGGACCACCTACAATAACAAATTTCCCTGCGATAACAAAAGTAATGGGTGATGCACCATTTACTTTAGGAACACCAACAAGTAATAGCGCTGGTGCGTGGACTTATTCAATAACTACAGGAAATGGTACAGTTGCAAACATAAGTGGCAATACAGTAACTTTAGTGGCTCCGGGGACGGCTGTCGTTAGAGCTACTCAGGCCGCAAATGGCGTGTATGACCAAGGTTTTATAGAAGCTACTTTAACTGTAACTGCTTCAACTACGCCACTGGCAGGTCCAACTGCTCCACCAGTTAGAAATTACTGGGACGCATATTCAGTATTTAGCGGTGAAACATCGTATACAGTAGTACCAGGAACTCGAAATTATAATCCGGGATGGGGACAAGCAGGTTCTGCAAGTGTTATCAATGTAGCAGGTGACGATTTGTGGAGAGCTATAAACCTTAATTATCAAGGGATAGTTTTTGGGAGTAATGTAGATGTTTCTGCAATGACGCACTTTCATGTAGATGTTTGGACCTTTAATGAAACTTCTTTACAGTTTTTTCAAATAAGCAATACAACTGGAGAAAGATCATATAGTCTAACTCCATTAGTTCAGGGTCAGTGGAATAGCTATGACATTCCGATGACTGCTTGGACAAGCCAATCTGGTTTTACTGCAACAGCTTTGAAAGAATTTAAAATTGTGGGTACTGGTGGCAAAACGGTTTATTTAGATAATATGTATTTCTACAGAGCTGCTACTGAATTGCCTCCAACTTTAGGCGCATTTACTGTTCCTGCAAAAGTTTTAGGTGATGTACCATTTGAATTAACACCACCAACTAGTAATAGTAGTGGTGCATGGACTTATTCTGTTCCTGGTGGATCAACAGTTGCCAGTATAAGTGGCAATATGGTTACTGTTTTGGGTACAGGAAGTGTTGTTATTACAGCCACTCAGGCAGCAGTACCAGGAGTTTATGGTGCAACAAGCACTACAGCTACTTTAGTTGTAACGCCTCCTGCAGCACCAAATCCACCAACGAGAAATTCCTGGGATGTAATATCTTATTATAGTGACACTAATGCTGGTTCAGTATATACGGTTGCCTCATCTCCAACTTGGGGTGGATCACAAAATGCCAATGTTACGCTTTCGGGAAATACGGCAAGATTATTCAACACAGATGGGAATAATGCTTTTACTAATGCGCAACTTGCTTTTACTGCCAAGGATGTATCACAAATGACACATTTGCATATAGATGTTTATTCTGTAAACCAAACACCATTACAATTTAAATTAAATAATACTGGGACAACAGTAACTCTTCCAACTCCAGTTAATGGATGGACAGCTATTGATATTCCGTTGTCAAATTTTGGGGTTGCATTAAATGCTATTAATAATATTAGGATAGATCATACAGCGGGAGCACAAACCCCTCTAAGAATAGCTTATTTTGATAATATCTATTTCTATAGAGATGCTACTGATGCTCCTCCAACTATTGGAACATTAACCGTTCCAAGTCCAAAAGTTTTAGGTGATGCTCCTTTTACATTAACAAATCCGACTTCAGATAGCTCCGGCGCTTGGACCTATAGCGCAAGTCCTGCTGGTGTAGTGACATTTAGTGGTAATACTGTAACTATTGTTGGAGGTGGTACCACTACTATAACAGCTACTCAAGCAGCTGTTCCCGGAGTATTCGGACCTGGTTCAGCTTCGGCTTCATTAGTAGTTCTACCTAGCGCTTCACCAATACCTCCAGCTAGAGATCCAAGTAGTGTAATTTCGATGTATACAGGTACACCAGCGGTTTACACAAATGCTCCTAACTACAATTTCGGAAGGGCGTTTTGGACAGCTGGAGCAACTTTGACTGAAGTTCCAAATGGAACAAACACTGCTTTAAGAGTAGATAATTTAGGTTATATTGGATTAATTGATATAGGAGATCCAGCACCTGCAAACAGAGAGAGAAGATTAAATGTATCCACAATGAATAATTTACATTTAGATATTTATGTGAATCAACCTTTCGCTAATCTTTTCTTTTGGTTACTAACAAATGGTGATCAGAGAAGAGATATTACAAATCTGGTAGCAGGATGGAATTCAATAGATATTCCTTTGTCTGAATTTACAGGAGCAAATCTGGCAAGTGTTTATGGTTTGAAATTTGAACAAAATCAACCAGGAACTCTTCAAATGTATATAGACAATGTCTATTTTAGTAAAGCTTGTTATACTCCAACAGCTACTATCGTTAGCAATGGAGGAGATTTTTGTCCAGGTTCGAATGCAACTTTTACAGTAAATGGAACAGAAGGATCTACTCTAGATTATACTGTAACGGGTCAAATAGGTACACAACAGTTGGCTTTGACAGGTGTAGATCAAACGATAACTGTAGTAAACCCAAGTGGTGATGTTACTTTAGATCTACTTACCGTAACTAATGCTCTTTGTCTTACCACAACTAGCAGTAGCACATTTGAAACAGGAAGTGCTACCGTATCTCTTACTTCAGAGATTGATTTTAATAGTATTGATGACGATTGTGACGGAAGCTTGTATAATGGTCATGCTCCGGTAGTAGTAGATATTATTACACCAAGTGGAGCCTTAGCAACCATGACGACTTCAATTGATTCTGACAATGCTACCAACACAGGTGATTACTCAGGGGTTGATGTAAGCTATAAGTTTAAAGTTACTAAGACCAATGCACCAACGTCAGTTGCTTATGTAACAAGTAGCTCACCTAATTTCGATTTGACATTAGCTTCCAATGTGGCTCATTCTTCTACCTATGATGTACAGGCTACAGCTATTGTTAACGGAGAAGAGCAGCCATATAATGGAAATACCAGAACCTTTACCACACCTGCTGCGCCAATTATATCTAATCCGCCTACACAAACAGGTCCGGTAGGTGCCCCTGCTTGTGCTTATACTCTAGCCACAATAAATTCTTATA
>NZ_JAKIHN010000016.1 GCF_021608185.1 Flavobacterium anseongense
ACTCCCAACGTAACTGTTACAATTGCACATAAGGTTGTATTACAATCTCCTGAATAACGAACATAATAAGTCGTATCTGAATTCAAGTTCCCGGTATTTAATGTGTCTCCGGTTCCCGCCAATGTTCCGCCACATGAACCGGTATACCATTGCGTTACTGCTCCCGTTCCTTTACTTCCGCCACTTACTGTTAATGAAGTACTTGTACCCGGACAAATAGTAGTTGTTCCTGTTGTTCCTGTTGGCGCTGTTGATAAAGATTTCATTGTTACGGTTACTGTAGCACATGAGGTTGTATTACAATCTCCTGAATAACGAACATAATAGGTTGTATCTGAACTCAAGTTCCCGGTATTTAATGTGTCTCCGGTTCCCGCTAATGTTCCGCCACATGAACCGGTATACCATTGCGTTACTGCTCCCGTTCCTTTGATTCCGCCGCTTACAGTCAATGAGGTACTCGTCCCCGGACAAATACTAGTTGTTCCTGTTGTTCCTGTTGGCGCTGTTGATAAAGATTTCATTGTTACGGTCACTGTAGTACATGAGGTAGTATTGCAATCTCCTGAATAACGAACATAATAGGTCGTATCTGAACTCAAGTTCCCGGTATTTAATGTGTCTCCGGTTCCCGCTAATGTTCCGCCACATGAACCGGTATACCATTGCGTTACTGCTCCCGTTCCTTTGATTCCGCCGCTTACTGTCAATGAGGTACTTGTACCCGGACAAATAGTAGTTGTTCCTGTTACTCCTGTTGGTGCTGTTGATAAATCACAAATAATCACATCTCCAGTTGCATAATTAAAACTAACCGATTTTGAAGCAACCAAATTACTAGTTAAAACCCTTGAAGTACTTCCAGCCAATTGTCCTGGCAAAAAATCATAAGTTCCGGCTGCTTGAGTTGTTGAAGCAAAGGTAAATGCTATGGCGCCTGTTGTTATGCTTGCACTATGTCCCCCTTTTTGAACAACTAGTGTTCCTGTACTAACTGTAGTAGCACCCGTGTAAGTATTCGCTGCATTTGTTAAGTTCAAAGTACCAGCTCCTGTTTTAGTTAAAGTACCACTACCATTTATTACTCCGGAAATAGTAACTGTACCATTAACATCAACTACTTCAACTGTTAGAGGTTGATTAGAATTTCTTAAAATATTTCCTGAAAAAGTATTTGTTCCCGAAGTGTTTAACCCTCCTATAACTCTAGTCCCGGCATTGCCTGGATTAATATTTATATTTCTCGAAAAAGTAGTTCCTCCATCAGATTTAGCAAGGAAAAGTTTTGTTGTATTTCCTAAAAACCCACCATTCCCAACATATATATTACTTGAGGCCGATATGTCTCCACCACTTTGAATCCAAAGTTCTCCATTGTCTATCTCAGTGTTACCTGTATAAGTATTTGAACCACTATAAGTAAGAATTCCTGAGTCTTCTTTAACAATTTTACCAGTACCTGAAATTATGCTATTTACATTATTTCTTCCTGAACCCTGAAAAGTAATAGTATTGGCATTACCATAAATCTCACGTCCAAAATTAGTTATACCGCTGGAATTACTTGTTTTTAAATAAACTACACTTCCATCAATACCTATGAAGGTATTAAAAGTATGGGTTGTGGCAGCATCATTAAATAATCCATGAGTAAAACTTATACCTCTGGTATTATTGTCAGGATTGCCTGTAAAAGTTCTGGTGACTGATGCACCACTTTGAAGCACCAATGATCTCAATCCCCAAAAAGTATCATTTATGGACATTGTTGTCTGCGCATTATTATCAAAATTAACATTATGACGGGTAGTCGAACCATCGAAACAATCTGGTCTGTTTCTGGAAGAGTTTCCTCCAAAACCTCCATAATACCATTGAGAAATAGCTGTTCCTATACTAGAACAATCCCCATTTTGCCAATTTCCGTTAACAGCCTCGTTTCTCCAAAAAATTGTTTGCTGTGAATACGCCGAAAATGAAAACAATAACAATAGAAGTAAATTTTTTTTCATAAAATAAAATTTAGTTTAACATAATTAAAAAATGTTTTCTTTAAAATAGAAAACTTCAATAGCGTTAAAAGCCTCTTAGAAGTAGAATATGGGACAATAAAACTATAAAATAATACAATCTAAATTACAAAAGGATATCGAGCTGCACAAACGAAAACGTTTGCGTGTTAATAAATTCTTGATTTTTAGTTAATAAAACAACTAATCTAAAATAATTTCTAACAAAAAATAGAGGTTCCATAATTTTGCATAGCTACAGAAAAATCATAATTAGTCATAATTTTTGACACAAAAACTAATAACAAAAAAGACCCTCGATTACTCGAAGGTCTCTTATAAATATCAGTCAACCGATAACTATCTCTTTATAACTCGCATTGTTTGTAACTCATTATCCTGTGCTACAACTACATTGTAAACACCTCTTGGATATTGATCTCCAATAGCTGAAGTTTCTACATCTGATAAAATCACTTCTCGCTGTTCTATCAATCTGCCAATCATATCATAAACTTTTAAACTAATTACTGATTGACTAGATGTTTTAATGTCAATCATGAAGTTACCCGCAAACGGATTCGGATAAGCAGTCGCTTGGAATGTATCCTTAACAACTGTTTTAACCGGTCCTTCGGGTGTAGACTGTGGTGCTATAATATCACAATCCTTAGCGTCAAGAATATTTGGATATTCGCCGTACAATTGTGCCACTACAGTTACTGAATAATTCACCCCGGCTAGTAAGCCCGGGAATTGATTTAGTTTCACATATTTACCCGGACTGTAAACAGTATAATCATAAGGATTTTCCTCAGTGTAAGGTGCATCTACCGCATTAAACAATCTAAATTGGTATTGAGTAGCACCAGCAACTGCATCAGCATAAACATACTCGTTTATCGAACTTGGAACTCCTTCAACACCACATTGCTCTTCGACTATTTGAGTTTCTGGGAAATCAGGCGTATATAAAGGACAAGCCTCACTCCATGCTGAGTAATGATCCATTCCATAAGAAGTAACTCTGTAACGTACAGATACGGAATACTCTTTCTCTAATCCAACAAACAATGACGTTAACATCGTTAACTTAAAGTTAGCAACATTACGCGTTAGAGTCTCCGAAACTACCGTTACTGGCAATTCTCTCAGTGGATCTGCAGGAGAAACACGTGTCACTAAATATTCAAACTGATTCGCACCTCCGGAATGGCCGCTTACATAAACATAAGAATTAACAGAGGTCAAATGTGTACCGCATGCAATACTAGATACCGGCAAGGTTGGAGTAGAAACTAAACATGGTTCTCCATAAGCAGTATAAATCTGTGAACCAAAACTGGTAGCTCCATAGCCGTATCTCACTTGAATTCTATAGGTAGTGCCATAAGTAACCTGCATAGTTGCTGGAATACCAACAATATTGGTCAATTTGAAATAAGGCACTGTTGTTGCAACACTTACCGTTTGAACAGGATTTCCATTATCCATACGCTCTACCAAAAACTCATAGCGATTTGCGCGATAAGTAATACTGTTATTAGCATAAATATAAGAATCTATTCTCGCCAGAGCATATTCACAGGTAGAACCTATCGGACCTGTCTGTGTTGGAGGATTCGGTAATGTTGGTGCTGCAGGGGTAGTAAAACTAACCATGTTTCCATTATAAGGTTGCTCTTCTGCGTTAACAATAGCCGTGGCCTGTACATCATAGGTTGAAGAATGTGCCGCATTAGAGGCCGATGAGAAATTAAAACTTGTTGTGTTACTACTTATATATGTAACAGAAGTTGGTGCATTGGTTTTTGTAACTTTCAATTTATACGTTAACTGAGCTCCTGAATAAGGAGTAGTATTTGTTGCTGTAGAACAATGTATTGTTGCATTCATCGTTGCCAAAGCACCACTTGGTGTAGTAACATCTACAACTACAGGGGCATGCCCATTATACAAACTTCCATCACAGTCATCATCAATATTGTTGAAATTAATCTCTGTAGTCATGGTAACCGTAGCCGAACTGCTGGTGTTGGTACAACCATTACCATCCGTATATGTATAAGTATATGTCGTATCTACTGCTCCGTTGTACGGATTAGCAATACTGAATGTTCCTCCAATAGGTGAGCCAATTAAAGCTATATTCGTATTTGGACATCCGCTTACATTTGCAGCTGTTACTATTGGTAATGGATTAACGGTGACTGTAGCACTTCCTGTTTTATCCCCTGCATTAGCAGTACAATTTGCATCAGTCAATGTAGCAATAGTATATGTAGTAGTTCCTGATGGGCTTACTAATACACTAATGGGGCTACTGCTGCCACTGAATGAGGCACCATTTGATAAGGTTCCACTCCATGGACCCGTTCCGGTTACCGCAATATTCAATGAAGTAGTAGTGTTTTGCCCGTTGCAATAGTTTGCTCCTCCACTTATTACTCCAGTAGGTCGAGCATCAACAGATACTGAACCACTTAAATTAGCAGAAACACAACCTGTAACACTACTGGAAACTGTAAATGCAGAAGGCGAGATTGTTCCTGCAATAGCTGCAGAACTTAACCCTACAGTAATTGAGGATGATGGAGCATTTAATGTCCCATTAGTAACAGAAGTAATTCCCGTACCTGAAATAGAATATAAGTTAGGAGCTCCGGTAACTGCCGTATAAGGTATTATATAAGACAATGAACCGGCACAAATATTTGATATTGCACTAAAAGTAACTGTAGGGGCTATACATGTTGAAGTCCCCACAGTTATATAACCTGAAGTCCCTGCGGTAAAATAGGTGTTGTTTCTGTAAAATGGTGTAGGCGGTGCTGAACTAAGACTACCAAATTTTGCATTAGTTGTTCCTAAACCTCCCAGAGTTAATGTAGCTGCCGTATTAGTTGTTAATGTTCCCAAATTTGCAACAGCACCTGAAGCAATAGAAAGATTACCGCTAATTACAGCTGCTTTACTAAATGTTTTTGTACCTCCTGATAATGAAAGATTTGGGAAAGCCATAGTAGCTGACGTTCCTCCAATAGTTTGTGAACCTCCACTAAGTGATACCGTTCCTGTTCCTCCAACTGTCCCACCATTATTAGTCCAATTTCCATTAACAGTTATTCCGGAATTAATCGTTTTTGTCCCTGCTGTTGAAAATACAAAGTCATTAAAGATAAACGAACCCAATCCACTAATGGTTTGAGCTGCACCATTGAAAGTTGTATCCATAAGTGAAGCACCTGAATTAAGTGTTCCGTTATTGGTCAAATTACCTCCAATAGTTAAAGTATTTCCCCCATTTCCGGTAGTGTTTAATGTAGCTCCTGAGTTGATATTGACATTCCCTGTAACTGTTAAACTTCTGTTTGGATTAGCACTACCTACCTGTAAAGAACCACTAGTTCCTCCTCCAATTGTAAGTGAAGCTACAGTTACATCAACATTTTGAATTACATTAAATCCATTTCCAATGGTAACAGCATCTGTTGATGCCGGAAGACCATTTGGATTCCAGTTGTTTCCGTCCCCCCAATTGGAACTACCTGCACCACCATCCCAAGTTTTTTGAGAAAAAGAGATTTGTGTTCCAAAAAAGAATACAAGAAATAAAAGCCATTTAAAGATGATTGTAGATCGCGCAGTAAATGTTTTCGAATGAGTAATTGTTGTTTTCATATTTCTTTTTTTTTATTAATAAATATATGCTCTATTACTATTATGGTATTTAAATTAGAGTAAAGTCGTTGAACAGCTAATTTATCCTTATCATTAACCATTATGTTTTACAATTAGATTATTTAATTTTATAATTCACACTTTTAATGTTTTGTGAATAAAATAAATATTATAACAAAGTCTCATAATAGTTTGGCTTAATCAAACTGTCCAAAACTGAATGCATTAAATAATTAATAGGCTTGAAAATACTTTAGATTGCAGATATTATATAAAGCAAAGTAGCAAAATGTTTTTGAAACAAAAAAACATTATATCGATAAAATGCATTTTTTAACGACAAAATGCAATTATATTATTTTTTTATATGTTTATACTTACATTAATTAATATTATTTATTAAATGCT
>NZ_JAKIHN010000017.1 GCF_021608185.1 Flavobacterium anseongense
ACTCCTAAGGTAACTGTAGCTGAACCACTGGTATTAGTACAACCGTTCCCATCTGTATAGGTATAAGTATAAGTAGTATCTACATTTCCGTTATATGGATTAGTAATACTGAATGTTCCACCAACTGGCGAACCTATCAAAGCTATATCTGTATTTGGACAACCAGATACATTACTCGCTGTAACTACAGGTAAAGCATTTACCACTTTAGCAGTAGAAGGAGCACTAACATATAATAGACCTTCTCCAGCTGTAGCTGTCAAAGAATCTCCAGTTGCTAAGGCAGGTACTGTGACCGACCATGCACCACCAGTAACAGTAGTTGCACCAATTTGTGTGCTTCCTGCTTTGTAAACTTTAATATCAGTACCATCAGGTTCAGTACTTGTACCGCTTACAGTTGTACCACCTACACAATAGCTTCCTGTTATCACTGGAGCAGCAGCATTTACAACTAAATTTTGTTGAACCGATGGGGCAGCATACCAGTAAGCTGGTGACCCTCCTCCTGCTTGAGAAGCAGTAATAGTTGTGGTACCACGTCCCAAAATAGTTACTGTACTACCCGTAACTGAAGCTACTGTTGTATTGTTAGAACTTGTATAGGTAATTGGATTACCTGAATTTGGTGTCTGAGCAGAAGTTGCCGTTAAAGCAAATGGACTGTCACCCACCTTTTTTGTAGGCAATGCACCAAAAGTAATCGACTGATCATTATCTGGATTTAAATATAATGCAGAAGGTGGAGTTTGACCTGTTAAGATATAGGCCGCATTTCTCCATAGTGTCAACATCTCATTAGTCAAATTCTTTCCGTCTGATTCACAAAGTGCACCAAAATTAAATCCAAAAGTAATCATTCGAGAAGGAGTTACATCTAGAGAATTTGTACCTAATTGTGTTCCCGCAGGAATATCATTGATTAAGATACCTTTAGTTACATCTGTAATTGAAGTTACTGTAGCCTTTAAAGTCCCGGTATTTGAAAGAGCTAAATTATTTACTATAGAGATACCTTTACCTGTAGCACTGGTAGAAGCATTATCATCTGATGTGGTTTTTAAAAGAGGTATACTATTACTCGACACATCCATACCGCTATAAAGTGGATTAGTCGTGTTACCAGTTACATCAACTGATAAGAATGAAGTATCAGATACAGTTGACGTAGCAGTAACAGCTCTGGCATTTTGCAAAGCAAATGTCTTATTGTATATAACCGGAATACTAAGATTTCTAATAGCTAATTTTCCTGATGGCGGTAACAAAATACCATTAGTACCTCCAAATGATTCTTGTACTACAACCAAGTTAAAACCTGAAAGTGCCGGTAAGGTTGTACCCGTGATATCCGTTGAAGAAACAGTAACCTCAAAATTAGGATCCGATGAAAGCATTCTTATAATAGCATCATTGGTAACAGTAGAAGCACCTGTACCACTCAATGTTTTAGTCAATGTAGCATACAGTATTTTAGCTTTAGCCACAGTAAGTGTTTGACTTACATCAGCTGCAGCATTATAATTAGCACTTGCTGCTTGCGAAGCTGTAATAGTAGTAGTACCAAGACCAACATAGTGTATTTGAGTACCTTCATTAACAACAGTTGCTACTAAAGGGTTTGAACTCGTGTAAGTAATTGGATTGATACCTGAAGTAGGAGAAGTTGCCGGAGAATAATCCGCGAAACCAACAATTTTAGTTGCAGTTGAAGCAAGGGTTATCGTCTGAGTTCCTAAGGTAACGGTAATAGTACCATCTACGAAAGTACCAAAAGAATAATTAGTTGCCGCTAAAGTACCTTGAGCCGGAGTAATAGTAATTCCCGAAGCACCAACTGCTGTAGCATTTGTATACGAAGTAGTATAACTCGCAGCTCCCGATATAACCGAAGCTGTCTCACTATTAACAAAACCTGTCGCGGTATAAGTACCCGCAGCGGTAACAACAGCTGCAGCTGTACCATAGCCTACACTTTGATTATTAGCGGTAATCGTTAATGCAACTTTAGTGATATTTCCAGTTAAAGTAGGCGCTGTAACAGTGTAATTAGCAGAAGGAGCAGTATAGCCATTAACTGTTATTGCTTTTCCATCCCCTGCCGTTGCAGTTGCAAAACTTGCTACCGGAGTCCCGGTAACTGCAAAAGTTTCGCCGTTTTGCAATCCTGAATATTCGGGTGTTCCTGTAAACGAAGCATCTGTATCGCCATCATATGGCTTATTATCACCTGTTAAACCAGTAATAGTTAATGAAGCCGGTGTAATATTTCCTGTTAAGCTAGGTTGTGCCACCGTATAGTTTCCTGAATGAGCTCCTGTTAAACTAAATGCTGACGTTACTGAAATTCCATTAGCTACATTTACATCAGCAAATGTTCCACCATTATTAACTAAAGTAACCGTATCACCAGAAATAACACCAACTAAGCTAGCTCCGGTAATAGTTGCATCGGCAGTTCCTGTATATGTTTTAGATGTTACAACTGCACCACTAACTGTTAATTCTTTTGGAGTAATATCCGCTGATAAACCTGTTGGATCTGTTAAAATATAGTAAGCTGCTTTTGCACCACTTAATGTAGCTGTAGAAGTTACAACTATAGCTGTACCAACTGTTTCTTGAGCAAAAGTACCTGTTCCATTTAAACTTACATCATCACTATTCACAACACCAACCAGCGTTCCGGTAAATGTAGCATCAACCTCACTATTATACACTTTATCATCAGCAACAGCACTACTAACCGTAAGTTCTTTTGCAAGAATAGTATAAACAAGGATATCATCTCCTGTACCAGTTCCATTAGTTGCGCTAATCGTTACATTATAATCACCGGGTAAAGCTGTAGGCGTTCCTGTAATTTCACCTGTCGAAGTATTTACACTTAAACCAGCTGGTAAACCTACTGCATCAAAAGTTGTAGGTGAGAAAGTTCCTGTAATTGTATAAGTCGCAGCAGCAACTCCATAAGTAGCTGAAGCTGTTAACACACTAGTTATTTCCGGCATCGTAGCTGATATAATACTAAAAGCGTATGGTGCTGATGAAGCTCCGTTATAGTTAGTATCCGGATCTACCGTTGCTACTACCTGATAGGCACCTGCATTAGATGGTGGCGTACTGCTGCTATATGCAGGACCGGAAGTATTTGTATATAAATAAGATACAGTACCAGAAGAACCTGTTACACTAGAAGTAGTTGGCCCTTGAGGATTACCATCATAAGCATAAGTTGGACTTCCTCCTGTAATAGAAATACTCGAATTGGCCTTAGTAATAGTAATAGTACCATCTACGAAAGTAGTAAAATTATAATTTGTTGCTGTTAAAGAACCAACCGCCGGAGTAATTGTAACACCCGAAGTTGCTGCATCCGTAGTATCGGTATAAGAAGTGGTATAGGAAGGAGCGCCAGTTATAACTGAAGCTGTCTCGCTATTTACAAAACCTGTTGGAGTATAAGTTCCTGCAGCAGTAACTGCCGAAGCCGCAGTACCATAAGTTACACTTTGATTCCCAGCAGTAATAGTTAAATCTACTTTGAAAATATTTGCTGTCAACCCAGTTGGCTGTGTAACTGTATAATTAGTAGATGGCGCAGGAAATCCTGAAACCAATATCCCTTTGTTATCAGCAGCGTTTGCATTTGCAAAAGTGGCTGTATAAGTATTTGGAACCGAAAAACTATCGGGACTCACTAACCCTACAAAAGCAGCTGTCGTTCCAATACCATCAAGAGTAGCTGTTGCACTACCATTATAAGGTCTGGAATTACCTGTAAGCCCAGTTATGGTTAAGGCTTTAGCGGTAACTGTACTCGAAGGAATACCTTTATTAATAGAAGTGGCTCCTGAACTGGAGAACTCTACATTACCAGAATAAGGAGAGCCAGCAACAGTTGCGGTTGGTAATAATCTCACATAAACAGCAGTTGAAAGTATAGTCCCTGCAGCACCAACTGTAATAGGAGAGCCGTTTGTGCCTATATTAGCCGGAACCGAAAAATCAGAATCTGTTGAAACCTGAAAACCTACAGGAGGATTTACAGAAATACCTGCATTCATACTTGTTCCTGAAACATTAATAAAACTAGTAGTAAATGGTGTTCCCCCATAGGTTTCAGTTACAGCAGAAAAGTTCCCTATAGTTGAAATAACCGGACCAGTGACTGGAATCACAACATAAGTTGGAGAAGAATAATTATACGCTAAATCTCTGTGAACAATCGCATATTCCTCACCACTAGTAAAAGAACCCGCATAAGATGTTGCTCCAGAAGAAACAGCCCCATTTTGCAAAGTCCAATTACCAGCAACACTAGGCCCTTGTGTTGATGTTAACGAATACACACCTTGACTATTCAAAGAAAGATCATTAGCTCCAACCGTTCCTGCAGTTCTCTTAAATATAAGAGTCGCCTGTAAACCTGTAGCTCCTGTACCCGTATCTGCTCCATTTGTCCATGATAAATTAGTTGTAGTTCCAGATGCTGCTGTAGCAGATGAAGGAGCTGTTATATCAGTAGTTGCATTTGTTGATGTGTAGATAACAACATCATCAAAATATGCTCCCCCTGCTAGAGCTGATTTTCTTAATCTAGGATAAACAGATTGAGACGCTTGACTCCACGAAATAGTTGTTCTTACCCAAGAGGTATTATTAATTGCCACTAGAGTACCATTAGAACTACTTCCAGATCTTGCAAGACCAGCATTTCCCGTCATAGTAGTTCCCGTGCCAGCTTTCATCCATACTATTGCATGGCAATATATATATGTTGCATTTGTATTTACTGCAAATGTAGTGTTTTCGCCATATCGAGTACCTGTACCCGCTTCAAAAGTTAAAAATGAATACGTTCCCGTTCTAACAAATGTTGGATTTGAGTTTATTTGCACATAGGAATCTGCATCTGCTGTACCTCCGCCAAATACCCATGAACCAATTGCATTATCTTCAAATCCTGTGGGATTATTTGTTTGCCCCATCACATTTTGCACTCCCAATACCGAAGTCAACAGGACAAAGAATAACATCATGTATCTTCTTGCCATCACCTGCCCCATAGATCCGAGCCAAAGAGCAACTGTCAGGCATAAAGGAGAAAACCATCGATGGACTGCCCAAATGGTTTTTGCCTGATAAAAATCTTGTGTAATTTTATTCATAAAACAAATAATTAAGTTAAAAAATGATCTT
This sequence comes from Flavobacterium anseongense, assembly GCF_021608185.1. GTDB lineage: Bacteria > Bacteroidota > Bacteroidia > Flavobacteriales > Flavobacteriaceae > Flavobacterium > Flavobacterium anseongense. The sequence continues at coordinate 5,203 of NZ_JAKIHN010000017.1, forward strand.
GACAAAAGCAATGCAATCGATTGCGCTAAAGCAACTTTTTATCTAAAAATAATAAAACAGACGAGCAATTTAATGCAATCGATTGCATAACTAAGACAATTTTACAATAAAATAGAATACAAAACAAAAATTGTTAATAAATTTTATGATTGCAAATCATTTTTTGGGTAGAAAAACAGAAGAGTCATTAATTATTTGCTTGTATTTTTAATGTATCTATAAAAATACAATAGCAAAATTGTCAAAAATAAAATTAAGAAATCTTCATATAAATAAGGAGTTGAAATGAATAAAGGCTACTTTTTACATGAAAAAAATGTACTATAGACTGTAAAAAACTGTAAAAAAAATAAGTGCCTAAAAAGCAGATTGGCATATTTACTTTTTATAAAAAAAAACTTAAAAAAAATTACACCAACAGATTAAAAAACGAAAACCTTATCAGTGGCTTTTTAAATTAGAGTAAGATTTCCAAGTTTTCCTCTCTCATCCACTTCATAAATAATAGTCAACCGATAACCAACATTTAGTAACTGACAACTGATAACAAAAAAAGACCCTCGATTGCTCGAAGGTCTTTTTATTATATATCATTCCCGTTAAAACGGAAAACCGTTAACGCTTCACAACACGCATAGTTTGC
>NZ_JAKIHN010000018.1 GCF_021608185.1 Flavobacterium anseongense
TGTACATAAGCTTACGGGTTATTAGTACTACTCGGCTATGACATTACTGCCTTTACACCTATAGCCTATCGACCTAGTCATCTTCTAGGACCCTTAAAAGAAATCTCATCTTGTGGTGGGTTTCGCGCTTATATGCTTTCAGCGCTTATCCCTTCCAAACGTAGCTACTCTGCGGTGCTCCTGGCGGAACAACAGATACACCAGAGGTTTGTCCAATTCGGTCCTCTCGTACTAGAATCAGATCCACTCAAATTTCTTGCGCCCACAGTAGATAGAGACCGAACTGTCTCACGACGTTCTGAACCCAGCTCGCGTGCCACTTTAATGGGCGAACAGCCCAACCCTTGGGACCTTCTCCAGCCCCAGGATGTGACGAGCCGACATCGAGGTGCCAAACCCCCCCGTCGATATGAGCTCTTGGGGGAGATCAGCCTGTTATCCCCGGCGTACCTTTTATCCTTTGAGCGATGGCCCTTCCATGCGGAACCACCGGATCACTATGCTCTACTTTCGTACCTGATCGACCTGTATGTCTCTCAGTCAAGCTCCCTTATGCCATTGCACTCTACGCACGGTTACCAAGCGTGCTGAGGGAACCTTTAGAAGCCTCCGTTACTCTTTTGGAGGCGACCACCCCAGTCAAACTACCCACCAAGCAATGTCCCCCTTGTTAGGGGTTAGACCTCAGATAAGCAAAGGGTGGTATTTCAACAATGACTCCACAACGCCTGGCGACGCCACTTCATAGTCTCCCACCTATCCTACACATCACTTATCCAAGACCAATACTAAGCTATAGTAAAGGTGCACAGGGTCTTTTCGTCCCACTGCGGGTAAACGGCATCTTCACCGTTACTACAATTTCACCGAGCTCATGGCTGAGACAGTGTCCAGATCGTTACACCATTCGTGCAGGTCGGAACTTACCCGACAAGGAATTTCGCTACCTTAGGACCGTTATAGTTACGGCCGCCGTTTACTGGGGCTTCAATTCAATGCTTCTCCGAAGATAACATCTCCTCTTAACCTTCCAGCACCGGGCAGGTGTCAGGCCCTATACTTCATCTTACGATTTTGCAGAGCCCTGTGTTTTTGATAAACAGTCGCCTGGACCTCTTCACTGCGGCCCACATCGCTGTGGGCGACCTTTCTCCCGAAGTTACAGGTCTATTTTGCCTAATTCCTTAGCCATGAATCTCTCGAGCACCTTAGGATTCTCTCCTCGACTACCTGTGTCGGTTTACGGTACGGGTACTGTTAATCTAAGTTTAGAAGGTTTTCTTGGAAGCCCTTAGGCGCACTATCACTTTGTCCGAAGACTCCGTGTACTATCGCATTTCCCCAAGCCTCACGCATTTAACTATGAGACCTATAGGTAGGTGCTTTAACGAACTATTCCGTCAGTTCGCGGCGCTTTCATCACTCCGTCACTCCATCACAATTAACAGTAGTACGGGAATATTAACCCGTTGGCCATCGACTGTCCCTTTCGGGTTCGCCTTAGGACCCGACTAACCCTCAGCTGATTAGCATAGCTGAGGAAACCTTAGTCTTTCGGTGTGCGGGTTTCTCGCCCGCATTATCGTTACTTATGCCTACATTTTCTTTTCTGACCGGTCCAGCATACCTTACGATACACCTTCACTCCTGTCAGAATGCTCCCCTACCACTTACATTACTGTAAATCCATAGCTTCGGTACTATACTTATGCCCGATTATTATCCATGCTCGTCCGCTCGACTAGTGAGCTGTTACGCACTCTTTAAATGAATGGCTGCTTCCAAGCCAACATCCTAGCTGTCTGGGCAGACAAACCTCGTTATTTCAACTTAGTATAGATTTTGGGACCTTAGCTGATGGTCTGGGTTCTTTCCCTCTCGGACTTGGACCTTAGCACCCAAGCCCTCACTGCTGTAAAACATTATATAGCATTCGGAGTTTGTCAGGAATTGGTAGGCGGTGAAGCCCCCGCATCCAATCAGTAGCTCTACCTCTATATAACTATTATCAGCGCTGCACCTAAATGCATTTCGGGGAGTACGAGCTATTTCCGAGTTTGATTGGCCTTTCACCCCTACCCACAGGTCATCCGAAGACTTTTCAACGTCAACCGGTTCGGACCTCCACTATGTGTTACCACAGCTTCATCCTGCCCATGGGTAGATCACACGGTTTCGCGTCTAACACTACTGACTAAAGCGCCCTATTCAGACTCGCTTTCGCTACGGATCCGCATCTTAAATGCTTAACCTTGCCAGCAACGTTAACTCGTAGGCTCATTATGCAAAAGGCACGCCGTCACCCCACGAAAGGGCTCCGACCGCTTGTAAGCGTATGGTTTCAGGATCTATTTCACTCCGTTATTCACGGTTCTTTTCACCTTTCCCTCACGGTACTGGTTCACTATCGGTCTCTCAGGAGTATTTAGCCTTAGCGGATGGTCCCGCCAAATTCAGACAGGGTTTCACGTGCCCCGCCCTACTCAGGATACCACTATCTATATCTTCTCTTACCTGTACGGGGCTGTCACCCTCTATCGCTTACCTTTCCAGGTAATTCCAGTTCAATCCGCATAGAATCTCGTGGTCCTACAACCCCAAAATTGCCGTAACAACTTTGGTTTGGGCTAATCCGCGTTCGCTCGCCACTACTTACGGAATCACTTTTGTTTTCTTCTCCTCCGCCTACTTAGATGTTTCAGTTCAGCGGGTTTGCCCATCTATCGATGTGACATGTCTTCAACATGCCGGGTTGCCCCATTCGGATATCTACGGATCAATTCGTGTGTGCCAATCCCCGTAGCTTTTCGCAGCTTATCACGTCCTTCTTCGCCTCTGAGAGCCTAGGCATCCCCCATACGCCCTTATTTTGCTTATTGTACCAATCTCGTTTTTTAAAACAAGACCGTTTTTTTTGTTTCTGTTATTACTAACATAAACGCTTTCTACTTTTTAAAATTTTCTTATCTCAATATGTCAATGAACGGTTCGCATTTCTGCGTAGTGGAGAATATCGGAGTCGAACCGATGACCTCCTGCGTGCAAGGCAGGCGCTCTAGCCAGCTGAGCTAATCCCCCGTTTTTAAAATTCCAAATCTTTAAATTCCAAATTCCAAAAAATAAGGATCTCAACCTCCAGAATTTCCTTTAAGCTTAAAAATAGTAGTCCCGCCCAGACTCGAACTGGGGACCCCTACATTATCAGTGTAGTACTCTAACCAGCTGAGCTACGAGACTCTGTTTTTTGCTTATTATAATAGTTGAACTAACAGCGAGAGTAAGCGAAACTTACTATTTTTTGACTTTCCTTATATAGTCTCTAGAAAGGAGGTGTTCCAGCCGCACCTTCCGGTACGGCTACCTTGTTACGACTTAGCCCTAGTTACCAGTTTTACCCTAGGCAGCTCCTTACGGTCACCGACTTCAGGTACCCCCAGCTTCCATGGCTTGACGGGCGGTGTGTACAAGGCCCGGGAACGTATTCACCGGATCATGGCTGATATCCGATTACTAGCGATTCCAGCTTCACGGAGTCGAGTTGCAGACTCCGATCCGAACTGTGACCGGCTTTATAGATTCGCTCCTCCTCACGAAGTGGCTGCTCTCTGTACCGGCCATTGTAGCACGTGTGTAGCCCAAGGCGTAAGGGCCGTGATGATTTGACGTCATCCCCACCTTCCTCACAGTTTACACTGGCAGTCTTGTTAGAGTTCCCGACACTACTCGCTGGCAACTAACAACAGGGGTTGCGCTCGTTATAGGACTTAACCTGACACCTCACGGCACGAGCTGACGACAACCATGCAGCACCTTGTAATTTGTCCGAAGAAAGATCTGTTTCCAAATCTGTCAAACTACATTTAAGCCTTGGTAAGGTTCCTCGCGTATCATCGAATTAAACCACATGCTCCACCGCTTGTGCGGGCCCCCGTCAATTCCTTTGAGTTTCAAACTTGCGTTCGTACTCCCCAGGTGGGATACTTATCACTTTCGCTTAGCCACTGAGGTTACCCCCAACAGCTAGTATCCATCGTTTACGGCGTGGACTACCAGGGTATCTAATCCTGTTCGCTCCCCACGCTTTCGTCCATCAGCGTCAATACACCGGTAGTAACCTGCCTTCGCAATTGGTATTCCATGTAATATCTAAGCATTTCACCGCTACACTACATATTCTAGTTACTTCCCAGTAATTCAAGTCTGGCAGTATCAATGGCCGTTCCTCCGTTGAGCGAAGGGCTTTCACCACTGACTTACCAAACCGCCTACGGACCCTTTAAACCCAATGATTCCGGATAACGCTTGGATCCTCCGTATTACCGCGGCTGCTGGCACGGAGTTAGCCGATCCTTATTCTTACGGTACCGTCAAGCTCCTACACGTAGGAGTGTTTCTTCCCGTACAAAAGCAGTTTACACACCATAGATGCGTCTTCCTGCACGCGGCATGGCTGGATCAGGCTTGCGCCCATTGTCCAATATTCCTCACTGCTGCCTCCCGTAGGAGTCTGGTCCGTGTCTCAGTACCAGTGTGGGGGATCTCCCTCTCAGGACCCCTACCCATCGTAGCCATGGTAAGCCGTTACCTTACCATCTAGCTAATGGGACGCATGCCCATCTTTTACCGTTGGAACTTTAATATGTTTAACATGCGAAAAACATATACCATGGGGCATTAATCCAAATTTCTCTGGGCTATTCCCCTGTAAAAGGTAGGTTGCATACGCGTTACGCACCCGTGCGCCGGTCTCTAGTATTGCTACTATACCCCTCGACTTGCATGTGTTAAGCCTGCCGCTAGCGTTCATCCTGAGCCAGGATCAAACTCTTCATCGTATATTTTTTGACTCTTGCGAATCAGTTTTGTAGACAAAGGCTAGTCTTTTTCAAATCTTCCGATTCTCTTACTCTCTTTTTTATTGTCCCGATTATCAATCGAGACGGCTGTCAATTCAATATGTCTATGAACGTTGTTCTCTTATTTTAGTACCTGAAACATTTATCCTGAATTTATTTCAGGAAGTTCAGGTCAAACGCCATTCTTTCGTTTAGCGGGTGCAAAAGTAACTATTCTTTTTTAACCAACAAGTAATTTTAAAATTATTTTTGAATTTATTTTAAATTCCTCGTTTTTCCAGTTTTTATATGAACTTTTATCCCTTTGCGGGGTGCAAATATAAAAACTAAATCATTCCAAATCCAAATCTTTTTAATGCTTTTTTTATCTTTTTTTTAATGCATTGATAACTCGGGTTTTACAAAACCGTTTATCCGAGGCTACACAGATGAGCTGCCTAAGACAGCCCTGAGGAAAACAAAAAGTCATCGCTAGCCCCGA
>NZ_JAKIHN010000019.1 GCF_021608185.1 Flavobacterium anseongense
AGATGTAGTTGTAGCATTACCACAATCATCAGTAGCTGTAAAGGTTACAGTAGCCGAACCAGTGTTACCACAACCATCGCTAAGCGCATCAAAGCTGTTAGTCCAGGTTACGTTAGAGCAAACATCAGAAGCAGTTGCACCACCATTAGATGATAACCAAGCTTGCAGAGCTTCAGTATTTCCTTGACCATCACATTGAACCGTTGCATTAGCAGCAGCCGTATCAATAGTTGGAGCAGTAGTATCTTCGATAGTAAATGTAGCCGAAGTTGATGTAGCATTTCCACAACCATCAGTAGCTGTAAAGGTTACAGTAGCTGTACCTGTATTACCACAATCGTCGCTTAATGTTGAGAAATTATTTGACCAAGTTACATTAGAACAAGAATCAGAAGCAGTTGCACCACCATTAGATGATAACCAAGCTTGTAGCGCTTCAGTATTTCCTTGACCATCACATTGAACAGTTGCATTAGCAGCAGGAGTATCAATAGTTGGTGCAGTCGTATCTACAACTGTAATAATCTGAGTAAATACTGCAGAACCATTACCACAGTCATCTAAAACAGTCCATTCATTAGTATATGTTCCTGTATTAGCACAACCTATTGTCGGAATAAAATTCCCGTCTTTTTTAATTATATTAGTAACATCAGCATCACACAAATCAGATGCTACAGGAATTAATCCTTGAGCTGAATCTAATGCATCTTTATCACCACATTCAACAGTTGTATTTAAAGTGCCATTAGCAGTTTCCCAAATAGGAGCAACAGTATCCTGAACTGTTATAACTTGAGTGAATACAGTTGATACATTATTACATACATCATTCGCAGTCCAAGTATTGGTATAAGTCCCGGCATTTGAACATCCCTGAACAGCATCAAATTGACCGGAAGTTTTTGTATAAGTTATTGTTCCTAAACAATTATCAACTGCTATTGGAGCCAAGGCTTGAGCCACTGCCAAAGCCGCTGCATCACTACATTGAACTGTGGTATCTAATGAACCGGCAGCTGTTGACCAAGTAGGAGCAGTTGTGTCTTCAATTGTTATGGTTTGTGTATAGGTAGCAGACACATTATTACAAGCATCCTTTACTGTCCAAGTGTTTGTGTAAGTTCCTGCATTAGGACAAGTTGGTATTGCTACAAACTGACCAGCATTTTTCACAACATTGGTTACATCGCTATCACAATTATCAACGGCAACTGGGAATTGAGCTTGAGCAGCATCTAAACCAGATGTATCACTACATTCTAAAGTAATATCCAATGAACCAGCAGTAGTAGTCCATGTTGGTGGAGTATTGTCTATAATTGTAATAGTTGCTGTTGCAGTATCACAATTATCAGGATTTAGTTTTTCACATATTTGATAAGTGAAAGTATAATCACCACAATGTCCAATACTTGTTAATGAAACATTTCCATTAGCATCAATATTCAGATTTGGATAAGATCCGTTTATAATCGACAAATTAACTTGTGAAATACTAACATTTGCGTTATTTAATGAATCATTTGTAAGGATGTTTCCAATTGTTCCGATGTTAGCACAATCAACACTATAAGTATCGTTAACAGCTACAATTGCAGCAGCAGCAACCGAAACAGAAACTACAGCCTGATCGCAATTAGTTGGATTTAATACTTCACAGATTTGGTAAGTTAATGTATAAGAACCTGCAGGTGTACCAGGAGCTACGATTACGTCAATTCCTGATAAAGTAATTCCGGCATTAGTTGAAGATACAAAAGTAGTATTCACTTCAGAAGGAATAACCGGAGCACCATTAAGTGTATCGTTAGAAAGTACGTTAGTGTAAGCCGTTCCACCAACAAATCCGTTGATAGGCGCAGCCGTATCATTCACAGCATCAATTACCGCAGCAGCAACTGAAACAGAAACTATAGCTTGATCGCAATTAGATGGATTTAAGATTTCACAGATTTGATAAGTTAATGTATAAGAACCGGCAGGTGTTCCAGGAGCAACGATTACGTCAGTTCCTGATAAAGTAATTCCGGCATTAGTCGATGATACAAAAGTAGTATTCACCTGAGAAGGAATAACCGGAGCGCCGTTTAAGGTGTCATTAGAAAGTACGTTAGTATAAGCAGTTCCACCAACATAACCGTTGATAGGAGCAGCTGTATCATTCACCGCATCAATCACGGCAGCCTGAACTGTTATATAAACTGTTGCCTGGTCGCAATTCGATGGATTTAAAACTTCACAGATTTGGTATGTTAATGTATAAGAACCGGCAGGTGTACCAGGAGCAACTAAAACATTAGTTCCTGATAAAGTGATTCCTGTATTAGTTGAAGATACAAAAGTTGTGTTCACCTGAGAAGGAATAACCGGAGCACCGTTTAAGGTGTCGTTTGAAAGTACATTAGTGTAAGCAGTTCCACCAACATAACCGTTGATTGGCGCAGCAGTATCGTCATTAGCCACAATTGCAGCAGCCGTAACTGAAACAGAAACTACAGCTTGGTCGCAATTT
>NZ_JAKIHN010000002.1 GCF_021608185.1 Flavobacterium anseongense
AGGATACACAGTAACGGGCGCCTTTAGCGATACACAGGTTATTACGGTTACAGTAGAAGGTTATGGAGCACCGGATTATCAGTACAGTTTGGATGACGGACCAAGACAGGATAGTAATGTGTTTGAGGGCGTTAGCATGGGTACGCACGTTATCCATGTTTGGGATGCCAAAGGTAATATTGCCTACAGTTGTGAGGAGTTAGTTATAAATGAGGTTTATATCATTGATTATCCGCATTACTTTACTCCGAATGGAGACGGCATTCATGATACTTGGAATGTTGTTGGATTAGATGAGGCAAAAATCTTCATCTTTGACCGCTATGGCAAACTGCTTAAACAAATCAGTCCGACAGGAGCGGGTTGGGATGGTACGTATAACGGACATCTGTTACCATCGGATGATTACTGGTTTACGGTTGACTTTGCAGAAGGTGGTGTGATGAAACAGTTTAAGTCACACTTTGCGATGAAGCGATAGTTTGAGTTATCAATTATGAGTTATAAATTATAAGTTAAAAAGCCCTGATTAAGTCAGGGCTTTTTTTATGGGAAGAAAAATCAAACGTGATAATAGCCCCGATAGCAGCGAGCTACCGTGTAGCGCGGATAGCGGGAGCAGGGTTGTGGAGAAACACAGACGTCCGCTCCTGAAAAGAAAAATCCCATCTCGTATCAAACAAGACAGGATTTTATTAAATATAATTTGAGAAATTATTTTTTATTATAAACTTCCAAAGCATCTTTAAGGATGGCAACAGAGCGAATCAAATCATCTTTTTTGAGGACATAAGCAATTCGGACTTCATTCAAACCAACGTTTGGTGTTGAATAAAAACCAGCAGCCGGAGCAACCATTACAGTTTCTTTATTATTGTCATAAGACTCTAAAAGCCATTGGGCAAAATTATCTGCGTTCTTTACCGGCAGTTGTGCAATACAATAAAAAGCGCCTTTTGGTGTGGCTACTTTTACGCCTTCGATTTTTTGTAATTCGGCTATTAAGGTGTCTCTTCTTTCTTTGTATTCATCGATTACATCATCAAAATAACTTTGTGGGGTGTCTAAAGCGGCTTCACTGGCGATTTGAGCATAAGTTGGCGGACTCAATCTTGCCTGCGCGAATTTCATAGCCGTTGCCATTACTTCTTTATTTTTAGAAACAATGCATCCGATTCGAGCACCACACATGCTGTATCTTTTCGAAACTGAATCAATCATAATGGCGTTTTGTTCTATTCCGGGAACATTCATTACAGAAAAATGCTTTTCATTTTCATCATAAATAAATTCTCTGTAAACTTCGTCGGCAATCAGAAACAAATCGTGCTTTTTAACGATTTCGGCTAATTGGAAAATTTCCTCTTTTGAATATAAATATCCTGTTGGATTTCCCGGATTGCAAATTAAAATTGCCTTCGTTTTTGGTGTAATTAATTTTTCGAAAGCAGCTATTGGAGGTAATGCAAAACCTTCATCGATAGTTGAAATAACCGGTACAACTTTTACTCCGGAAGCTGTTGAAAAACCATTGTAATTGGCATAAAAAGGCTCTGGAATAATGATTTCATCATCGGTATCCATAGTGCTTCCCATAGCAAACAATAAGGCTTCAGAACCGCCGGTTGTGATGATTATATCAGCAACATCAATAGGTAATCCGTGTGATTTATAATAAGCAGAAAGCTTGGTTCTGTAACTTTCAAAACCAGCAGAATGACTGTATTCTAAAACTTTTATATCGGCATTCTTAACTGCATTCAGTGCTACATCCGGTGTTTTGATATCAGGCTGACCAATGTTTAAATGATACACTTTGTGACCTTTCTTTTTAGCAATTTCTGCATAAGGAACCAATTTTCTGATTGGCGATTCGGGCATATGCTGACCTTTCAATGATATTTTAGGCATGACTTTTTTGTTTGCTTCGGCTACACGATTGTTATCGTGATGCTGACGTTTGTTTGTGGTGCAAATTTGCGATTTTTTTCAGAGGTAAACAATTCATCCAATATTTATAATTTGTTAAAAACACCATTGGCAGAGAATTATTTTTTATTTTTATAGAAAATCATTTGTAATGCGTGCAAAGCTGCTATTATTTTTTCTGTTACTTTCTGTTCATGGATTTAGCCAATCTGAATTTAAGATAAACAATCTAAAAAATAAAGTTGTTATTCCTTTCAAACTTATTAATAATCTGATTTTTATCCCGGTTACGATAAACGGGGAAGAATTGACTTTTTTATTAGACACCGGAGTCGAGCAAACAATACTTTTTAGTTTGGATGAAAAAGATGAAGTCAAATTATTCGAAGTAGAGAAATTAAAACTCAGAGGATTAGGGAGTAAAGAAGCCATTGATTCGTATAAATCATCCGGAAATAAAGTAGAAATAAAAGACTTTGTCGATTATAAACATGAGATTTATGTTGTTCTTGACCAAGAATTTAATTTTTCTTCCCATGTTGGAATTCCAGTAAACGGAATTATGGGCTCTAATTTTTTTAAAAAGCATATTGTTGAAATAAATTACGACAAAAAGAGGCTTACGGTTTACGACCATAATCACATTAAAATAAACAGTCTTCTGCAAAAGAAGTTTGTTAGAGAGCCAATAACTATCGAAGATAATAAGCCCTATTGTGTTTTAAACATTAAAGCCGGTGAGCAAACTGTTCCTTCAAAATTATTAATAGACACAGGTAATAGTGATGCGGTTTGGGTTTTTTTAAATAGAACTGATAAAATTAAATTACCCGAAAAAAACATACAAGACTATCTTGGCAGAGGATTTAGTGGGAACGTTTATGGCAAAAGAGCCAGATTGAGTAGCTTTGAATTCGGCAATAAAACATTCAACAATCCTTTGATAACTTTTCCCGATTCGACGTCTTTGAAAAGTGTAAATTTTGTTCCGAATAGAGTTGGTTCTCTGGGAAGTGAAATTATTTCGAGGTTTACTGTTGTCTTTGATTATGTAAACAATGCAGTTTATACCAAACCTAATAAAAAGATAGCCGATCCATTTCATTTTAACATGAGCGGAATAGAAGTTGAGCATGCCGGTTTAGAATGGGTAACGGAAGCTGTAGATGAGAGAACAGTTGGTGGTATAAAAATATATACTGATAATACTCAGAATAGAATTCAAAACAGCTTAAAGATTCATTTTACACTAAAACCTGTTTTTAAAATAGCAAGTGTCAGAGCAGGCTCCGAATCCGAAAAAGCAGGACTAAAAGTGGGAGATAAAATTATCAGAATAAATAGGCAAACAACACACTGGCTCAGCATCCAATCGATAAATGAACTTCTCAAATCCGAAGAAGGAAAAGCAATCGAAATAGAAATCGAAAGAAATGGAAAACCCTTTAAATTCAAATTCCAACTCAAAAACATTATATAAAAAAGTCCCGATTGTAATCGGGACTTTTTTTATTGCATCATCGGACTGGTTTTCTTTTTTTCTAAGAGATTCACAATAGGTTTCTCTATAACTTCTCCTTTAATCTTTATTGCAACACGACCTTCGTCAACATTCACAGCATTACTTTCAACCGTAATTGTTTTTCTGATTGGTCCGGTATGCATGTTGTATTTTACATCAATCTTTCCGGTTTTGCCGGGTAGAATTGGTTCGGTTGGTTTTGATGGCACTGTACAACCACAAGTTGATTGCACATTCTTAATAATCAAAGGTTCATCTCCGGTGTTTGTAAACTCAAAAGTGCGAAGACCACTGTCATCTTCTTTATTTACTGTTCCATAATCAATGGTATTATCTTTGGCTTTAAACTCAATTCTTGGTCCTTTTTGCGCAAAAACTGCAGCATTTATAAGGATAACAGTGATAAGTATATATTTTTTCATAGGTCAAATGTGTTATTTGGTTAGTAAAAATACTTCGTTTAAATTAATGCACAAAAATTTAATTCTTAATTTTTTCTAAAGTCTTTATTAATTACTTTTGCAGTGCAGTTTACAAAAGGTGTGCCATTACGATTTGGAGCGAGTGGTCAGTGATTGTCAGTTATCCATGTTCCCGCTGTCCGAGCTACATGGTAGCTTCTACCATCGGGGCTAAAAGAAAAACGTATCGCACTTTTGCAAACGAATAAACAAATAACCGAATAACCAAATATGTCGATTCCCGCACAGTTTAACGCAGCAGCAGTAGAAAAAAAATGGTATGACTACTGGATGAAAAACAACTATTTTCATTCAAAACCCGACCATAGAAAACCATATACCATTACGATTCCGCCACCAAACGTGACCGGAGTTTTGCACATGGGACATATGCTAAACAATACTATTCAGGATGTTTTAATTCGACGTGCGCGATTAAAAGGTTTCAATGCCTGTTGGGTTCCGGGAACTGACCATGCTTCAATTGCAACCGAAGCAAAAGTGGTAGCGAAGTTAAAAAGCGAAGGCATCAACAAAAACGATTTAACCCGAGAAGAATTTTTAAAACACGCTTGGGATTGGACAGACAAATACGGCGGAACAATTTTAGAACAACTAAAACAATTAGGTTGTTCCTGTGATTGGGATAGAACTAAATTTACCATGGATCCTGATATGTCAGCATCTGTAATTCGTTCGTTTGTTGATTTATATAACAAAGGCTATATATATCGCGGTTACAGAATGGTAAACTGGGATCCTGAAGCCAAAACAACCTTATCAGACGAAGAAGTAATCTTTGAAGAAAGACAAGGGAAATTATACTTTTTAAAATATCAAATAGAAGGAAGTTCAGACTTCTTAACTGTTGCAACCACACGTCCTGAAACTATTTTTGGTGATACCGCAGTTTGCATTAATCCAAATGACGAACGCTTCACACATTTGAAAGGTAAAAAAGCAATCGTACCAATTTGTAATAGAGTAGTGCCAATTATAGAAGATGAGTATGTAGATGTTGAATTCGGAACAGGTTGTTTAAAAGTAACGCCTGCGCACGATATGAACGATAAAACATTGGGCGAAAAACACAATCTTGAAATCATAGATATCTTCAACGAAGATGCCTCTTTGAATTCTTATGGATTGCATTACCAAGGAAAAGACCGATTCGTTGTTCGTGAGGAAATTGCCAAAGAATTAGAAACTACAGGTGCTTTAGCCAAAACAGAAAACTATTTAAACAAAGTAGGAACGTCAGAAAGAACAAAAGCCGTAATCGAACCTCGTTTGTCCGATCAATGGTTTTTGAGCATGGAAGAATTGGTAAAACCTGCCATCAAATCGGTATTGGAAACCAAAGAAATTAAATTATATCCTTCTCGTTTTGATAATACGTATCGTCATTGGTTAGAAAATATCCGCGACTGGAATATTTCGCGTCAACTATGGTGGGGACAACAAATCCCGGCCTATTTCTATGGAGACGGAAAAGAAGATTTCGTTGTTGCCGAGAATATAAATGAAGCATTGGAATTAGCGAAAACCAAAACCAACAACCAACAACTGACAACCGATAACCTGACTCAAGACGCTGATGCTTTAGATACCTGGTTCTCCTCTTGGCTATGGCCAATGGCTGTTTTTGGTGGAATAATGGATCCGGAAAACGAAGACTTCAAATACTATTATCCAACAAATGATTTGGTGACCGGACCGGATATTTTATTCTTCTGGGTTGCCCGTATGATTATCGCAGGTTATGAATATACAGGAAAAAAACCGTTTTCAAATGTATATCTTACAGGTTTGGTACGTGACAAGCAACGTCGCAAAATGTCAAAATCGTTAGGAAATTCTCCGGAACCGTTAGAACTAATTGAAAAATTTGGTGCCGATGGTGTTCGTGTTGGATTGCTTTTAAGTGCTTCAGCCGGAAATGATATAATGTTCGACGAAGAATTATGCAACAACGGTAAAGCATTTGCGAATAAAATATGGAATGCCTTTAGATTAATAAAAGGTTGGGAAGTTGCCGATATTCCACAACCGGAAAGCTCTAAAGTCGCTATCGAATGGTACGAATCTAAATTACAGCAAACCTTAGTAGAAATAGAAGACCATTTCGAAAAGTACAGATTGTCCGATGCATTGATGGCAATTTACAAATTGGTTTGGGACGATTTCTGTTCCTGGTTTTTGGAAATGATAAAACCTGCTTACCAACAGCCAATCGACAGAGCGACATTCAACAAAGCCATTGATATGCTGGAAGCGAATTTGAAATTACTGCATCCATTTATGCCATTCCTTACAGAAGAAATTTGGCAGCATATTACCGATAGAACTCCGGAACAAGCCTTAATTATTGCTGAATATCCAAAGATGACTTCGTTTAACGAAAAACTAATAACTGATTTCGAATTTACTTCTGAAGTTATTGCCGGTTTGAGAACTATTCGTAAAGAGAAAAACATCGCCATGAAAGACGCTATTGATTTAAAAATAGTAAACAGCGAAAAGGTTTCAACTTATTTTGACAGTGTAATTATGAAACTTGGTAACATTGTTTCTTTAGAATATATCACCGAGAAAGTTGATGGTGCGTTAACGTATAGAGTAAAATCTAACGAATACTTTATTCCGGTTTCAGGGAATATTGATATTGCTGCCGAGATTGCTAAACTAAATGAAGAGTTAAAATATACCCAAGGCTTTTTAAGAAGTGTTCAAGGCAAATTATCTAACGAGAAGTTTGTTGGAGGCGCACCCGAAAAAGTACTTGAAATAGAACGAAAAAAAGAAGCGGACGCTCTGGCAAAGATTGCTACAATAGAGCAGAGTTTAAAGAGTTTACAATAATAAAAGTCCCGAGCAATCGGGACTTTTATTTATTATAGTAGGCTTAAAATTTAAATCCTAATTTAAAATAAACAGCATTAATGTTTTCTATTTTTTGTTCGTTTCCGTCTTTTTTCATTTTAGTAAAATCGCTCTGTCCTTCAAAACCTAAACCAATATTGATTGCATCGCTAACGACAAATTTGGCACCAATCTGACTTGAAAATCCAAAATTCCAACCTTGATTTTTAGCACTACTATTTCCGGTTACCGTTTCCAGTTCTTGTTTAATCAGACTATTGGCATATAATCCTAATCCAACAGTGAAAAATATTTTTTGATTCTCTGGATTTTCTTTATTGAAAATAGCAAAGTCATTATTGAATTGTACCGGAATGTGCAGGTAAGAATTTTTCAAACTGGCAGTATTTCCTGCAATAGTTGGGTTTGCATTAAATTCTAAAAAGCCAATCCCTGATGAGATATTCCACTTTTTCCCTAAAGGCAATGAGAATAATATATCTGCACCATTAACATTTCCGTTTAATCCCACATTACCGGTTTGCTTCAGTTTGGCAAATCCTAATTTGGTATTGACCGTAAACTCTAAATTGCTTTCTTTTTTTTCAGATGTTGATTGTGCCAAAGCGGTGCAAGAGATTAAAATCACTAAAACTGAAATCAGTTGTTTTTTCATAAAGTTTAAATTTTGGTTGATAAAAAGTATTGTTTAAGAAAACGAAAGTATAAATTATTGTATATGTAGGTTTATGCCTTAACATTTATTTTTGATTAATAAAAAAATCCCACATCTTTCGATATGGGATTCTAAATAATATATTCAGTTTTGAATTAGAACTGCTCCCTTCCTGCAAAGTGGAAAGCACTTTCGATAGCTGCGTTCTCATCGCTATCTGAACCGTGAACCGCATTTTCGCCCACTGAAGTTGCATATTTTTTACGGATAGTTCCTTCTGCAGCTTGTGCCGGGTTTGTAGCTCCGATTAACGTTCTGAAATCTTCAACAGCGTTGTCTTTTTCCAAAATTGCTGCTACGATTGGTCCACGTGTCATGAATTCTACTAATTCTCCGTAGAAAGGTCTTTCAGCGTGTACAGCGTAAAATGCTTTTGCATCTGCTACTGTTAATTGTGTTAATTTCATTGCTACAATTCTGAAACCACCTTCAGTAATCATATTTAAAATTCCACCGATGTGTCCGTTTTCAACACCATCAGGCTTAATCATTGTAAATGTTCTATTCGTTGCCATTTTTGTTTATTTTTAATTTCGGTGCAAAAGTAAACTTTTTAAACCATTATTAAAAATAGAACGACTATCAATTCTTGATAATTTTTTGCACGGCAAAATCTAATCCGGATTTCACTTTTACAAAATAAACACCATTAGTCAAAGCACTTCCATCCAATTCAAATTGAGAAGCATTTGGCGTAAAACTTTGAATTGTTTTGCCCGTAACATCAAAAAGTTCAACACTGTCAATTGTTGCACTATGTGACAGATTCCAAATAGCGTTTGAAGGATTTGGATAGATTTTTACTTCAGAAATAGAGTAGGTGTTATTAGATAGCGTATTGGTAAACGAATAATTTCCGCTAGTTCTTTCAAAAGAAATATCATAAGTACCTGCTGTTACCGGAATGTTTTGCCCATTTTGAATTCCTGTTCCTGTTGGAAAATCAAGAGAACCCCAATTGGTAGTCCAATCGTTGTCTTTTCTAAACTTGACTTCACCATCGGTCAGTGCTAAACCGGAAATAGTATAATTAAATCCATTGGTAGTTGTCAAATCAGTATCAGCTGCAAGAAAACCATTTAATGCAGTTCCCAAAATACCAACACTTGGATAAGCAAAACTATATTCGCCTGTATTTTTATTAAAAGTTACAAACCATTCGCCTCCGGTTACCTGTATTGTTGGACCGCCACTAACTGCAGTTCCGGTCGGAAAAGAAACACTTCCCCACGTGTTCATACTGTCGTTGTTAAATCGAAAATAGGCTGTTCCGCTTGTAAAATAAAAACCCGAAAGTGTGTAAATGACTCCATCAGTTGTAGTCATGTCAACATCAGCGCCACCAAATCCTAATATAGAATCTACTGCTGGTCCCCAAATTCCGATATTTGTAAAACCAGATGGAATAAAAGTATAAGTTCCGTTACTTCTATTGAACGTAACATCATAAGTACCGGCCTGAGTCATAATGTTTGCACCATTTTGAGTTCCGGTACCTGAAGGAAAATTTGCAGAACCCCAGTTGATTGTCCAACTGTTGTCTTGTCGGAATTTCAATCCGGTAGTTGCTGGATCTGTCGCAGTTGTAATTGCTACATTGTTTAATGTATACGTTATGTTGTCCGTAGTATTCATAACCGTATCAACAGCCCAACTTCCGGAAGGACTGGTACTTCCAATCATTGAAATTACCTGACCAAAATTAAATTGAATGCATAAGAATAGGGCAGTAAATAAGAGTAGTTGTTTTTTCATAATAGCTTGGTTTTATATTAGTTTTTTAAAGTTAATAAAACAAAGTTTACATTATGAAATTATGAAAAAGCGAAAACGTTTTCGTGTTGAAAACTTATCGAATTAA
Organism: Flavobacterium anseongense; assembly: GCF_021608185.1. Classification (GTDB taxonomy): domain Bacteria; phylum Bacteroidota; class Bacteroidia; order Flavobacteriales; family Flavobacteriaceae; genus Flavobacterium; species Flavobacterium anseongense. Next base: position 9,372 of record NZ_JAKIHN010000002.1, read on the forward strand.
AGAGTGATTATCGTAAAATTAGACTCTAATGGTTCTAGTTTTTGAAAGAGTTTTTCCAAAAGTTCATTACTTACATTCAAATAAAACTCGGAGAAATTGGCTTTTCGTTCCTGTAATCCTTGATTAGGAAACAATTCGTTTTGAAGCAAAATGATTTGTTCCAGTTTTTCGGCGTGAACCCTTTTCTCTGCTTTTAGCAAACGTTTTTCTAGGTTTTCTAATCCTTTTATTTGCTTGGTTTGTTGTGCTTTAACGGCACCAATAAATGATTTGTCGGTTTGATTGGCGATTAGAAGTAATTTTTCAAACTGCTGTTTTAAATGCTCTTTTTGCTCGGAGAAATCAATGTTGAATTTTGAAAACTCTTTTGTCTTTTGAGTAAACAACTCTTGTTGGTTGCTGAATAAATCTGCCCAGGAAAGGTTCAACTTGTCCGCTCTTTTTATTTGTTTTTCGGTTGCTAACAAAACAGAGTTACGTACTAAAAGCATTGGAAAAGTTATCTTGTTCGCTTCAAAATTTGATTGTAACTGTAGCCAGTAAGCAATTTCTCCGCCACCGCCAATGTAACACAAATTAGGTAAAACGATTTCTTCATACAAGGGACGAAGAATAACATTTGGACTAAACTTCTCAGGATTGTTTTCGAGCAATTCTAAAATTTCTTTTTCCGAAAATGCTAACTTAGTATTGTTTATTTTAAACTGATTGTCTTCAAATACAATGCGTTCACGAAGATTATCTTCAATATAAAACAGATTGATTTCTCTTGGATTTACCTGAATATCATAACTCTTTTGAAGCAATAAATTTGTTTCAGAAACCTTGTGAAATGAGGTTTTATTCATCAGTTCATTTTTGACGAAAGGAGCGAATATTTGTTTTAAACTTTTATCATCACCGTCAAGAATAACCAAGCCTTTATCTCCAAATAGTCTATTTGCCAAAAATCGTGTGGCATCAGCAAGATTTTTATGCTTTAAATAACTGTTTTCAAAAAGCTCTTTTAAATAAGTCGCGTTGTTACCTAGTCCTAATTCGGAAGCAAAGACATCTAAAACATCCTTTAAGCCGTCTGTCGAGAGTCTTCCAACCGGACCATAACTTTCCTTATTCCATTTTATTTTCCCATTCTTGAAATTGAAATAGTTTATTTCTTCAAAATCATGATCTTCTGTCGCCATCCAATAAATCGGAACAAAATCATATGATGGATGTTCTTTTTTTAAAGTAGCACAAAGATTTATAGTAGAAATAATTTTATACAAAAAATACAAAGGTCCGGTAAACAAATTCAGTTGATGACCGGTTGTAATGGTAAAAGTTTTTGTATTGGATAAGAGTGAAATATTTGCCTTTGTAGCTTCTGAAACCTGAAAACCACTGTACTGATTTCCTAGAGCAGTAACCAAACTTTTTCTATTTTCTGCCGGATAGTTTTGCTCTTTTTCTTCCAGTTGACCTTTAAAATTTTCCTGAGTTGGAAAACGATTGTAAAGCGATTTTAATTCGGGTTTCTCGTCTAAATAATCTGAAATTAATTTAGAGAAATATCCTGATTTTTGATAGCTAATACAGTCCGTAGGCATGATAATCTGGTAAAATTAATTGGTTATAAATGTTCCAAAAAGATAATCATCGCCTAGAGAAAATTCACTGTTTCCTTTTTTTAAAGTAACTTTTTTTAAACGTATAGTATGCAGAAAATCAGAACCTAATGATGTTGTACTTACTTCGATAATTCCGCTTGTAGCTTCAATTCCATCTACAGCATCCCATTGTTGTGTCAGGGTTGGACTAGACGGAACAGTTGTAGCACAGAAATATGCATCGGTTATTGTACCATTATATAATCGATAGGATAATTTATTAGTAGCGCTAATCAACCTGGTCCTTGGAGTTGTAGTTACTTCACTCGCAAATAATGCTTCATAATCAGCAACATCTAAGGTAAAAACCTCGCCACCGCTAAAATCATATATTTTTGTGCTACAAGCACTTTTATCCACTTCGCGATTGAATCCAAATGCTAATGGACTTACAGTGGTGGCATAATTTCCAAAGACAAAAGTTTCATATACTTGTGGTCCGGTTGGTTTTTGAAAAGTTATGTTTTTAAAAACAATATTATAAGTATAGCCGGTAATTCGAGTGGAATTGTCGGTTGAGTTAGTCGACTTAATTGCAGTAGATGTGATTTGAATTGTGCCTGATGTCGCATTCCATTCTTCCTTTAGATTTGGTGTTGCATCAGGTACAGTTGGACAAATATTATTTGAACTTACATCTCCATCATATTTTCGGTAAGTTACTTTGTTGGCAGAATTTATAGAAACTTCAATAGGAGCACCATCCAGCGTCGCATCAGCTAAAAAAGTTGAAGCCGGAATTTCAATAAAAAGCATTTCGCCATCTTTAACTTTATAAATCACATCTTTAGCACTGCATTTTGAGGCAGAAACTTCAGAAAAATCAATAACATCAACAGTTAAATTTCCATCGTCACAAGCAGTAATAATCAGTAACAATGTGAGTAAACATAAAATTCTTTTCATCGGAATAGTAAAATTTTTAAGCAAAAATAAGTTTTTTATACTATTAAATTTCGCCTTTTATCATTTAATTAAGAACAGTACTTTTATATTTGCAAAATGAAAAAAATATACCTCGATAACGCAGCAACCACAGCAATTCGTCAGGAAGTTATAGATGAAATGATGAAAGTTATGCAGTCAGAGTATGGAAATCCGTCATCGACACATAGTATTGGCAGAAGCGCTAAAGCTATTATTGAAACTTCGAGAAAAACGATTGCCAAACAGTTGCATTGCAATGCACAGGAAATTGTTTTTACAGCAACAGCTACCGAAGCTACAAATTGGATTTTAAGAAGCGCCGTGAAAGACTTTGGCGTAAAACGAATCATTACATCAAAAGTAGAACATCATGCTACATTGTACACCGTTCAAGCTTTGCAGGAAGAATTTGGAATTGAAGTTGAATTCGTAAATGTTGTCCATGACGGAACTTTAGATTACGCACAATTCTCGGAATTGCTTTCCGGTAATATCAAAACACTAGTTTCTTTAATGCATGTGAATAACGAAACCGGAGTTGTCAATGATATTGAAAGGATAGGAGCTATGTGTCACCAAAATAAAGCTTTGTTTCATTGCGACACAGTACAGTCTATTGGAAAAACAGAATTGAATATACATGAACTAGCGGTTGATTTTCTGGTGGCCAGTGCGCATAAATTTCATGGACCAAAAGGGGTTGGATTTGCCTTTATCCGTAAAAATTTGGTCTTGCAACCCATGCTTTTCGGTGGTGAACAGGAAAAAGGCTGGCGTGCCGGAACGGAATCGGTGCATCAAATCGCCGGAATGGCAAAAGCACTTGAACTTTCTTATGAAAATTTGAATGAGGAAAGAGAACAAATTTCTGAGCTGAAAGCGTATTGTTTCGAAAAATTGCAAGCCACTTTTCAGGATGTTACTGTAAATGGCAGCAATACATTTTATAATATTTTAAATGTTGTATTACCTTTTGCTCCCGAAAAAACGGCTATGATTTTGTTTAATTTGGATATGAAAGGCATTGCGGTTTCCCGCGGCAGTGCTTGTCAAAGTGGAAGCATTAAACCATCACATGTGCTGGCAGAAATGCTTAACGATGATGAGTTGAAAAAACCAAGTTTGCGTATTTCATTCAGTCATTATAACACCAAAGCAGAAATTGATTATTTAGTTTCAGCGTTAAAAGAAATTTAAATGGCACGCTAATTGGTAGAAAAATCGCGTAATTTTGATAAACAAATAAATAAATGTCATGAAGAAATCCATTTTAGCAACACTTATAGCACTCTTGGTATCGTTTAACCTTATGGCTCAAAAGAAAGGCGATGTAGAGGTTGGTTTTAACATTGGTTTTAATAATTCATCTGTTTCTGATTCTCAGTACTCATACGATTCGAGCACGGGATTAAATATTGGTGGTTCACTTGATTACTACTTCTCAAGAGATTGGAGTTTGAAAGTAAAAATGATTTATGATCAAAAAGGCTGGGATAACGATGTGATTCTGAATCTTGATGATGGACAATATTATCCAACAGATTATAATTTAGATTATCTGACTATTCCGGTAATGGCCAATTGGCATTTTGGTAATAAAAGAGAATGGTACTTGAATTTTGGTCCTTACCTTGGATTTCTTATGAGTGCTAAAGACACCCAATTTGATGCTGATATGAAAAAGTTTTTTAACACAACAGATTTTGGTTTAGCGGCCGGAATCGGGGTTAAGATTCCAATTTCCGACAAACTTAAATTTTTCGCTGAAATAGAAGGGCAGGGAGGTTTTACAGATATAAACAAAGAATCTGGTTATCCGTCACTGACAAACAGTCGTTCCAGTATAAATGTTGGATTTAACTTTTTGTTGAAATAAATCGAAATATTTATGCAAAAGTCCTCTCGTTTTTGGAATGAGAGGACTTTTTTATTTTACTAAAACCAAGTAGTCCCATGGTTTCATCTCAAAAATGTCATCTCCTTTCAGACTAATTTTTGCTCCCGAAAACAATTCTGTATAATCGCCTTTTTGATATTTTGAATTCAGTTTTACAGTTGCAGGTTTATCACTGTAATTGACAATTGTAATCACTTTATCCTTGTCTTTTGTTCTCGAAAACGAAATCACCTGTTCCATTTTATCACTATAAATCCGAACCATAACGCCACCTTCTTTACCATTCCATAAGGCTTTATTTTTATGTTTCAGATCAAATAATTTTTTAAATAACCCTTCATAAGGCATTTTACTCCAGTCAATTAAATCTTTATCAAAAAATTTCAATGAACGGTTTAGACCGGCTTCCTGTCCGCCATAAACCAATGGCATTCCATTGACGGTTCCGCATAAAACCATTGAAGCTATTAATCCATCGCCAAAATTATAATCCATATTGTGATTCCAGGAATTCATGTCGTGATTGTCGGTAAAAAGCATTCGGTAGCCATCACGCGGAAACGTGCTTACATCGTGAGCCATATATTCAACCAAACCGGCCATGCTTTTTTTATCGCGGGTTACAGCAACCATTTTATCGAAGAATGTCCACGAATACGTCATGTCAAAAGCTTTTATGTGCAAGTCACGCGATTCCCATTCGGCCAACATAAAAACTGGTTTTACAGCATCCATTTCGGCTCTTGCATTATCCCAAAAATCGGTTGGCAGAAATCCTGCCGTATCACAACGATAACCATCAATATCACATTCCTTAACCCAATACACCAATGCTTCGGTCATGTACTTTCTAATTCCGGGTTTGTCATAATCAAAATCAATTACATCATCCCAATCATACCAAGGCGTTGGCTGAAAATTACCTTCTTCTGTTTTGGTATACCAGTCAGGATGATCTTTAGCTAATTGATTATCCCAAGAGGAATGATTAGCCACCCAATCTATTATCACATACATTCCCAAGCTATGGATTTTATCTACCAATGACTCAAAATCTTCTTTGGTTCCAAACTCTGGATTGATTCCGTAATAATCTTTTACAGAATATTCGCTACCTAATGTTCCTTTTCTTTTTTCAACGCCAATGGGATGAATCGGCATTAGCCAAATGATATCAATTCCCATTGCTTTTATTCTTGGCAGATGTGATTCGAATGCTTTAAATGTTCCTTCGGGTGTGAACTGTCGAATGTTTGCTTCGTAAATAGTAGCATTTTTACTCCATTCGGGATGCTTTAATTCGACAAATTCTTTGGGTTGGTATCTTGAATCATCTGATGCTTTCTCATCATTTTTTTTGAGACAGCTCGAACTGATGATTACTATAAAAAGTAATAGGGTTTTGGTAAAATATTTCATTTGGAAGATTTTAGTACTCTAAATTAAATAAAAAAACCGAAACTTATGTCTCGGTTCAAATGATTTTTTTGATGACGCGCAAACGATGTGTATGTCTGTTTTGTTCCGCATTATAGATTCCCAAATGATCTAATCGGTCAATCCTGACCTTTCCACTGGCGTGAATGATATAATTATTATCCATGATGATACCAACGTGGATAATATTTCCTTCTTCATTGTCAAAAAAGGCTAAATCACCGGCTTCGCTTTCCTCGATAAAACTTAAAGCATCTCCTTGAGTAGCTTGTTGCGAAGCATCCCGAAGCAAATGATACCCATTCAGCTTGTAAACCATTTGAGTAAATCCGGAACAATCAATTCCGAATGGTGTTTTTCCTCCCCACAAATATGGTGCATTCAAATACATAAAAGCGGTCGTAATCAAATCCTTTTTTGGTTTGATGCCAGTGGTTTTCATTCCTTCAAACTCGAAGCTTTCAGTATTGATTTCACTGTGATTTAAAAATGAAAGTGAAGCTCCTAACGGAATAGGTAGTAATATATTTGATGGATTTGTCACATATTCAACCAAATCTGAATTCAGAATTACGGCATCTTTTGATAAGGCTTTAAAGCTTTTTTCTGATATGGTTTGGTATTGTTTAGAATCTACCCATCCTTCATATTCATCAAACTGCAATTTGATTTTTGACCATTGATTTTGTGTCTCCAGAATTTCGAAATGCTCACCAAACAAGACTTGAGAAACTATTTCGCTTCTGTCGCTTGGTTCGGCTCGTAAAGGAATTATGGCAAGATTACAAATGGCAAACATTAAGATAATTATGAGTTATAAGTTATGAGTCATGAGTCATGAGTTGAGAATTACGGTTAACTTATAATTTATAATTCATAACTCATAACTAATTTTAAGCTCTTTCAATGACAATTGCCGAAGCACCGCCGCCGCCATTACATATAGCTGCTGCACCAACTTTGGCATTATTTTGTTCTAAAACATTAATTAAGGTTACTATGATTCTGGCTCCGGAACATCCAAGAGGATGACCTAGGGAAACCGCGCCACCGTTTACATTTACTTTATCATTATCCAATCCTAATATTTTAGCATTAGCTAAACCAACTACAGAAAAAGCTTCGTTGAATTCAAAAAAGTCTACATCAGAAATTGAAATTCCAGCTTTGTCCAAAGCTTTTGGCAATGCTTTTGCAGGTGAAGTAGTAAACCATTTTGGTTCCTGTTCAGCATCAGCGTATGATTTGATATAAGCCAAAGGTTTTAATCCTAAAGCGTTTGCTTTCTCTTCGCTCATTAAAACCAAAGCTGCTGCACCATCATTTATAGTTGAAGCATTTGCAGCAGTAACCGTTCCGTCTTTGGTGAAAACTGCATTCAGAGCCGGAATTTTATCCAATTTTACATTGGTATATTCTTCATCTTTTGAAAAGATAATCGGTTCACCACGACGTTGCGGAATTTCAACCGGAACAACTTCATTATTGAATTTTCCTGCTTCCCAAGCTTTAGCAGAGCGCTCGTAGGATTGAATTGCAAAAGCATCTTGTTCTTCACGTGTAATTTTATATTCGGTTGCACATAAATCAGCACAAACTCCCATTGCGTTACCGTCATAAGCATCAGTCAAACCATCTTTCTGCATTCCGTCAACCATTGTTGTTGGGCCAAATTTCACTCCGTTTCTTAAATGAACATAGTGTGGAATCAAACTCATGTTTTCCATTCCACCGGCAACTACAATTTCAGCGTCGCCAGTCATTATTGCCTGTGCGCCCTGCATGACAGCTTTCATTCCTGAAGCACATACTTTATTTACAGTTGTGCACGGAACATCATCTGGTAAACCTGCAAATTTAGCAGCCTGACGCGCCGGAGCTTGTCCAACGCCAGCCTGAACTACGTTTCCCATTAAAACTTCGTCTACTAAGTGAGGATCTAAATTGATTTTATTTAATGCGCCTTTGATTGCGGCTGCACCTAATTGGGTAGCTGTAACAGTTGCTAGTGAACCCATAAAACTTCCGATTGGAGTTCTGACTGCTGAAACGATAACTACTTTTTTGCTCATGATTTTGTGTCTTGTTGTTTGTACTGCAAAACTAATCTTTTATTGCAAATTATGGAATGCTTTTTAAACAAAAAAACCTTTGATTTCTCAATGGTTTTTATTGTGATCAGTAATGGGATTGACTTCGTCTTTCCTACAAAGCTACGCTTTTTGATAAAACAGGATTGACTTCGTCCTTCCTTCAAAGCTCCGCTTTGAAAATGAATAAAGCCAGTAAAAATGCTCAAACGAGTTTGGACATTTTTACTGGCTTTATTCATTAATTCGTGATCCCAGAAGGATTCGAACCTTCGACCTACTGCTTAGAAGGCAGTTGCTCTATCCAGCTGAGCTATGGAACCGAAACAGTTTTTGTACAAAAAACGGTTAAAAAGTCGGGGTGGCAGGATTCGAACCTGCGGCCTCCTGCTCCCAAAGCAGGCGCGATAACCGGGCTACGCTACACCCCGAAAATTAAAAAGCGGAGAGTAAGGGATTCGAACCCTTGGTACAGTTTCCCATACGCATGTTTAGCAAACATGTCCTTTCGGCCACTCAGGCAACTCTCCAGATTTTCAATAATGCTCAAAGAACTTAACTTTTTTGCGGTTGCAAATGTAACTTTTCATTCTATAATTTACAACTATTTCATTTCTTTTTTTAGCGATTAAATTAAATGTTTACTAAATAGCTTAACTTTCAACAAAATAGAATTGATTTTTTTTTAAAAGCACAAACATAAAGATATAAAATTCAAGTAAAGTGTCATTGTTTACGGAACAGTTCTGAAGTTTTTTTACACAAATGTCTTGGCTATACTCAATAATTACAACAATCCTTTTTGAATAACAATTGCCGCTAATTCTGTTGTAGATTTTGCTTCTGTTTTTCTTAAGATATTTTTTCTATGCGTATTTACAGTATGTGGACTTATAAATAATTTTTGAGCGATATCAATCGTTTGATCGCCTTTAATTAACATATTGATGATTTCTTTTTCGCGACTTGTTAACAGACTCTTTTGCCCTTTGTAAATTTTTGCAACATCCACATCAATAAAAGAAGGCTCCCCATCTAATCCTATAAAGGAAAGAGAAGTTGTATTATCTTTTTTAATATGGGATATGTCGGTATGTACTCCTAGAGTTAGTAGAATTTTTTTTGGATTGTCAAATTGTATGGTAATTACCTGTTGCAATAAACGAACGTATTTGTTTTCACTGTTTTGAATACGGTAATCATAACTAAATTTGTATTTTGTTATTTTGTCTGCTGTGAGTTTTTGAAAAAAATCCACAACCTCTTTTTCGTAATTGAGTAATATTGGCTGATCATCGGGGTGAATTCTGGAAAAGAAATATTCGATGGTCATATCTTCAGAACAATAACCGAGGACTTCTTTCATCTGTGGACTGATATATTTAAAACAGCCATTCATCACATCGAAAATATAGTAATAGTAGTTACCTACATGAAAAAAATTAAGCAGTTTACGCTGAAGTTCAATTTCAAAATTGAGGCTTTCTACAGATCCTTCCATCTTTATGTTGTCCCATATTTTTTGGGCTTCTTCCATCATTTGTAAAGGCATACTATTCGTTTTGAATTGTCAATGCAAAATAGTCAAAAAACTATCATAATATCTAATTTTAAGTATTTTATGTAAAAAAAATCCGCTAAGTTTTCACAAAGCGGATTTCTATATTTTTTTTTAAAACTTTTACAAGTGAATCACCTCGCCATAAGCATCAGCCACAGCTTCCATAACTGCCTCGCTCATTGTTGGGTGAGGATGAATTGATTTTAGGATTTCGTGTCCTGTAGTTTCCAATTTACGCGCTACAACCGCTTCTGCAATCATATCGGTAACTCCGGCACCAATCATGTGACAGCCTAACCATTCGCCGTATTTGGCATCGAAAATTACTTTTACAAATCCGTCTGGAGTTCCGGCAGCTTTTGCTTTTCCGGATGCTGAGAATGGGAATTTACCAATCTTTAATTCGTATCCTTTTTCTTTGGCTTGTTTTTCGGTTAAACCAACGGAAGCAATTTCAGGAGTAGCATAAGTACAACCAGGAACATTTCCATAATCGATTGGTTCAACGTGTAAGCCTTTTATTTTTTCAACACAATTAATTCCTTCAGCCGAAGCTACGTGAGCCAAAGCCTGGCCTGGAGTTACATCTCCAATAGCATAATAGCCCGGAACATTGGTTTGAGAATAAGCGTTTACCAAAATTTTATCTTTATCTGTAGCAATTCCAACTTCTTCTAAACCGATGTTTTCGATATTGGTTTTGATTCCAACTGCTGAAAGCAAGATATCAGCTTCAATGATTTCTTCACCTTTAGCGGTTTTTACAAAAGCTTTTACACCTTTTCCAGAAGTGTCAATTTTCTCAACAGATGAATTAGTCATTACTGAAATTCCAGCTTTTTTTAATGAACGCTCGAATTGTTTTGAAATGTCTTCATCTTCCACCGGAACCACATTTGGCATGAACTCAACTATAGTAACTTCTGTTCCCATTGCATTGTAGAAATGTGCAAATTCTACTCCGATAGCACCAGAACCTACAACAATCATTTTCTTTGGTTGAGAAGGTAAGGTCATCGCTTGGCGATATCCGATTACTTTTACACCATCTTGTGGTAAGTTTGGCAATTCGCGTGAACGTGCACCGGTTGCTATGATAATATGGTCAGCTGAATATTCAGTAACTTTTCCATCAGCAGCAGTTACATCAACTTTTTTTCCAGGTTTTATTTTTCCGAAACCATTGATAACATCGATTTTATTTTTCTTCATTAGGAATTGAACCCCTTTGCTCATTCCGTCGGCAACATCTCTTGAACGCTTTACTACGGCTGAGAAATCTTTGTCAAATTCCTTAATGGTTAATCCATAATCAGAAGCATGTTTTAGGTAATCAAAAACCTGTGCCGATTTTAAAAGCGCTTTTGTTGGAATACAACCCCAATTAAGGCAAATACCACCAAGGTTTTCTTTTTCGATTACGGCCACTTTAAAGCCTAATTGTGATGCACGAATAGCAGTAACATAACCGCCGGGACCACTTCCTAAAACAATAATATCGTATTTCATTTTGTGCTTATTTATTTGTTATTTGTACAAAATGCAGTCGCCTAACGGCTCGTGCCATATTTAAAGAATTTCTTTGATTATTTGAGATTGCGAATTTAAGGATTTATTTTAAAATAAAATAAGAAGTTGCAGCCACTTTTTATATGCTTTACTTTTCAGTTACGTTCCAAATTTTTTTGACAATAGTTACAATAGTCGTGGCGATTATTGACCCGATAAATGCCAGAAAAATATCTTTTTGTGCATCCCAAATATCGCCTTGTGTTCCAAGATAAGCATCGCCTTGCGCTTTAAAGAAGACATCGGCAACAGCCCATTCTATCAATTCATAAAATCCGCTGATGGAAAGTGTAATTTCTATGGGTAATGTCCATGCCACCCATCTTGGAAATTTCAGCCATTTCAAAAACATTTCGCGCATTGGATAAGCTAACAGAAATCCGAAACTGAAATGTACTATTCTATCGTAATGATTGCGAGACAAATCAAGTGCGTCTTTAAGCCAATAGCCAAAAGGATTTTCTGCATAAGTATATTTTGAACCATAAACGTGCAGACACAGATACATACAAATCAGCAGATAACTTAAATCGCTGAATATAAATTTTTTATAGGTATAAATTAGAAAACCTAAAAAGATAAAAACCAGGGTGTTTTCTAAAATCCAATTGGCAGTATCGGTATTTCCAACATAGGAATTTATCCAGTTTATTATAAAAAAAGCGATAAAGGCTTTTTGCCAGATATTATTTTTAAATGGAATTCTTTCTTTAGAAATTGCTATGGTAAATGCCATTGTAATTTGATTTTATAGTTGTGGCAAATTAGGAATTGTTTTCTAAAGAAAACTGTGAGTCGTATAATTTTTTATAATAACCTTCCGATTTGGTTATCAATTCCTGATGTGAACCTTCTTCAACGATTTGGCCTTTATCCATCACAATGATTTTATCAGCATTAATAATTGTTGCCAATCGATGAGCAATAACTATTGATGTTCTGCCTTTAGTGATAGTCTCGGTAGCTTTTTGGATTAATTCTTCGCTATAGGTATCAATAGAAGAAGTAGCTTCATCCAAAATCAAAATACTCGGATTGCTGACATAAGCACGAAGAAATGCAATCAGTTGGCGTTGACCCGATGACAGCATTACACCGCGTTCTTTTACATCATAATCATAACCACCGGGAAGGCTTTTGATAAATTTATGAACACCAATTTCTTTAGCTGCAGTAATAACAGTTTCACGGGTAATTTCGGGATTGTTCAGCGTAATATTATTGTGAATTGTATCTGCAAAAAGAAAAACATCCTGCAAAACAATTGCTATTTGTTGCCTAAGACTTTCTAATTTGAAGTCATTTATGTTTTGGTCATCGATATAAATTGCACCCGAATTAATTTCATAAAAACGATTCAAAAGATTAATGATTGTCGATTTTCCTGCGCCTGTAGCTCCAACAATCGCAATAGTTTCTCCGGCATTTACTTTTAGGTTGATGCCTTTTAAAACTTCTTCATTGTCAATGTAACTGAAACGAACATTTTCAAAACGAATGTTTCCGTGAAAATGACCGGCTGTTTTTGTTCCGTCATGCTGGACATCGCTATCCGTATCCAAAATATCAAATACACGATTAGCCGCAATCATTCCCATTTGCATTTCGTTGAATTTATCCGCAATTTGACGCAACGGATTAAACAGCATTCCAATAAACATAGTATAGGAAAATAAATCGCCAAATGTGGTGAATTTATCACCATCTAAAATATGAAAACCACCGTAAAGAACAACGGCACTAAGTGTTAAGGATGAAATAATGTCAGCAATAGGGAAGAAGATGGAGTTGTAAAAAATATTTTTTATCCAGGCTTTATTGTGTTTCTGATTAATTTCTTTGAACTTTTCATATTCAATATCTTCTCGATTAAAAAGCTGTACAATCTTCATTCCGGTAACACGTTCCTGCACAAAAACATTCATATTATTAACTTGAGTTCGAACTTCTTCAAAGGCAACCTGCATTTTGCGCTGAAAAATCCTGGTGATATAAACCAGTATTGGCATCGCGATTATTACTATCCATGTCAATCGCCAGTTCATATAAAACATAAAGACCAGCACCACAAGCATTTTCAATAAATCACTGAAAATCATGAACAAGCCTTGGCTGAAGATACGTGCGATTTGCTCAATGTCGGAAACAGAGCGTGTGACTAACATACCAACCGGTGAATTGTCAAAGTATTTCATCCTGAAACTGAGTATGTGTTTGAACAGTTTTATTCTAATATCTTTGATGATATCCTGCCCTAACCAATTGGCCCAATACACAAAATACAATTGCGAAATAGATTCTAAAAGCATCACAATTCCCATTACGGATACATAAAATAAAAGTCCGTGCTCGTCTTTTGGTTTTATGTATTCATCTACAGTTTGCTTTAATAAATAGGGGCGAAGTGCAGCAAAAACAGAAAGCAATACAGCAAACAAAATCACACCATAATACCTGAATTTATAGGGTTTGGTGTATTTTAAAATCCGTTTAAATAAATTGGTGTCGAATGCTTTTGCCTGCATTATTTTAGGTATTCGTATTCAATTTTGGTTAAATATAAGCCGTGTGCCGGCACCGAAAATCCGGCTTGACTGCGGTCTTTGCTATCAATTATCTTTTCAAAATCGGCTAAATTTATTTTTCCTGTTCCGATGTTAATCATAGTACCAACAATGGCGCGAACCATATTCCGCAAAAATCTGTCAGCCGAAATGGTAAAAACCAGTTTGTTTCCGCCTCGTGTCCAATTAGCTTCAAAAATCACACAGTTGAATGTATGAACATCCGTATTCACTTTTGAAAAGCATTCGAAATCGTTATGTTTAAAAAGGATTTGACAGGCTTCATTCATTTTATCAATATCTAATGGCAATTGAAACTGAAAACTTCCCTCATTTTCAAAAACATCTTTTGTTGTGTGAATATGATATTCATAAGTGCGCTTCGTTGCGTCGAATCGTGCATGTGCTTCGTCGGATACTTTTAGAATATTGAAAATCGCAATGTCTTTGGGTAAAAATGAATTGAGTTTGTGAACCAATTGTGGTGCATCAAGTTCGTTATCAAAATCAAAATGAGCAAACATTTGTTTGGCATGAACTCCTGTATCGGTTCTTCCTGCGCCAACAATATCAATATCGGTTTTTAGCAATAAAGATAAGGCTTTGTTAAGTGTTTCCTGCACAGAATCAGCACCAGGCTGATATTGCCAACCATGGTAATTTGTTCCTTTATAAGCAAGTTCGATGAAATATCTCAATGTGAAAGTTCAAGAGTTTTAAAGCCCCAAAGTTACAAAGATTTTGTGTTGATGAAAGGTTAAAGTTTATTCGGTTACAGCTTTCTTTCTTCTTGTCATTATTTTGAATACAATAGGAAATGCCACCATCCAAAGCATTGACAGATTTTTTAATTCCGGTTCTGGAATGATAAGATAAGTAATCATAATTAAAACGGCAGAAGTTGAAAAACCAACGACAGCAATTTTTCTTTTACGCAACTCAGTTTCATGGTCACTCATATCTGTATTTATGCGGATTGCTGCGTTTTTGACGATGTAATTATATAAAATATATTGAGCGATGATGCAGAATAAAATCATAAATAGATACATAAAAAACGGAATCATTTGCCCTTTTGCTCTTGTTATCAAAGTGGCGCTAAACGGAAACAAGCCAATAAAAAAGAGCAACAACATATTCCGAACAACCAATCCTTTATCGTAATCTTTAAGCAGACTGAACATTTTTAAATGCTGATACCAAATAGAACCGATGAAAATAAAACTAACAATATAAGCGAGTAAGGTTGGTAATAGATGAATTAGGGAATGTGAAAGATTTTCTGCAGTTAATTCTACATCTTCGGAGATTTTGATTTCTATTGCCATCAGTGTAATGACAATAGCAAAAACGGCATCGCTGAATAATATCATTCGTTCTAATTGGAATTCTTTCTTTATTTCATCGCGAGTAATTTCTTCTTGTTCTTGTTGTTTCATGCTGATTTTAATATGGTTAGTTTTTCAAAAATAGAAAATTTAGATCAATTTAAATATTTATTAAGGCACTAAGGTTCTGAGGCACACAGTTATTATCTAAATCAAAATCTTAGTAACTTAGCACCTTAGCAACTCAGTCACTTAAAAATGAAAAAAATCCTGCTACTTTCCGACACGCACAGTTATATTGATGATGCTATTTTAAAATACGTCCGTCAAGCGGATGAAGTATGGCATGCTGGTGATATTGGTGATTTGGTTGTGACCGATACAATAAAATCATTAAAACCATTACGTGCCGTTAATGGCAATATTGATGATGACAAAGCTCGAATGGAATTCCCATTGAACAATCGTTTTCTTTGTGAAGATGTCGATGTTTGGATTACTCACATTGGTGGTTATCCGGGGAAATACAATCAAAGTATTCGAACCGAAATCCAAAACAATCCACCAAAGCTATTTATTTGTGGTCATTCGCACATATTGAAAGTGCAGTTTGACAAGACTTTAAATTTGTTGCACATGAATCCCGGAGCTTGTGGTATTTATGGTTTTCATCAAGTGCGAACAATGTTGCGGTTTGAAATTGATGGTGATAAAATTCAAAATTTGGAGATTATAGAAATAGGGAAGAAGTAGGGAGAATCTGAATCAAGTTTAGATTAAATAAAAAACCCGAACCATAAGATTCGGGTTTTTCGCAGCACTAAAAAACTAAGTTTATAGGTTTATCGCAAACGATCCACAGATTTTACGAGATCTTCGTCCTTTTTAATGGCTTTGTTGGCCAAAACCAAAATTACGATAGAAAAAATAGGTAAGAACATCCCAACACCTTTCTCAGAAATAGCTGTTTCTCCAGATGCAGTTAGTGTTCGATACACAAATAATCCTAATAAAATTAAATTCAATATCATATTCAATCTGCCCATGACAAATTGTTGTTGTCTTTTTTTGTGTGATAAAATACTCAATAATGACAAGGTTGTGCTTAATCCAAAAAGCGCAACATAAGTAATATCCATCATAAAATAGAAAGGTTTTCCAGCTGCATCTTTCCATAACGGAAACACAAATGGTAAAATTGCGGTTATAATCAAGCAGGCAATCAGGTAATATGTTTGTATTCTGAACATTCTTTTTTCAATAATGAGATGCAAAAATAAAATTTCTTTTTAAAAAAATACTATTGCGTGATAAAATATTATTTGTATTATTGCAGTACAAATCCGTAAGAACTTCATCAATCGGATTATTCTAAGCATTAAAATCTACCCTCATTTTTACATTCCATTTTTAACGATTACGATATAAATACTATTTATGTTTAACATTTCTGCCCTCAAAGAAATGAAGCTTTCTGAGCTTCAGGAAATTGCCAAATTAGCCAAAACAATTAAAATCGCCGGTGCCAAAAAAGAAACGCTGATTGCGCAAATTTTGGAACACCAAAATAGTGCTGTGAGCGAAGCTGAACCAAAAGTTGCTTCAAGCTCAAATGATAATGAGCAAGCACCGAAAAATAAAGCCAAGCGAGCCCGTATTTCGCTAGAATCTAAGAAAGCGACCGATATCAATCAGAGTGATTTGTTTTCAGAAGAAACCGAAGTTGAAGAAAAACCAACAGTTGAAAGCAAAAATCAAAAATTCAAAAAACCACTTTTTGAAAAAAAGAAAAAGACTTCAGAAGAGCAACCAACCGAAAGCGATTCGGAAGTTTTAGAAAATGCAACTGCTGAAAGTTCAAATGATATTGAACAGACAGAACAAACAGAAGTCAATCCAATTCCACAAAATGGCAATAATGAGCATAAGCACAAACACCAAAATGGTAATAACAATGCTAATGCCAACAATAACAATCCAAACTTTAAAGGAAAAAAGCAAAATAATTTCCGAGATTCTGATTTTGAATTTGACGGAATTATAGAAAGTGAAGGCGTGCTCGAAATGATGCCTGATGGTTATGGTTTCCTACGCTCTTCCGATTATAATTATTTGGCTTCGCCTGATGATATTTATCTTTCGACATCACAAATCAGATTGTTTGGTTTAAAAACCGGAGATACCGTAAAAGGTGTTGTTCGTCCGCCAAAAGAAGGCGAAAAGTTTTTCCCATTAGTAAGAGTTTTAAAAATAAACGGTCATGATCCACAAGTGGTTCGAGACCGAGTTTCATTTGAGCATTTAACACCGATATTTCCGCAAGAAAAATTCAACATTGCAGAAAAACAATCAAGTGTTTCTACAAGAGTAATCGATTTATTTTCTCCGATTGGAAAAGGGCAACGCGGAATGATAGTAGCACAACCAAAAACCGGTAAAACAATGTTGTTAAAAGACATTGCCAACGCCATTGCTGCCAATCATCCTGAAGTTTATTTAATAGTTTTATTGATAGATGAACGTCCGGAAGAGGTAACCGATATGCAGCGTTCTGTGCGTGGTGAAGTTATCGCTTCTACTTTTGATCGTGAACCATCAGAGCACGTTAAAATTGCAAATATTGTACTCGAAAAATCAAAGCGTTTGGTCGAATGTGGTCACGATGTAGTGGTTTTATTAGACTCGATTACGCGTTTAGCAAGAGCTTATAATACGGTGCAACCGGCATCTGGGAAAGTGCTTTCGGGTGGAGTTGATGCCAACGCATTACAAAAACCAAAGCGTTTCTTTGGTGCGGCACGTAATGTAGAAAATGGAGGTTCGTTAAGTATCATCGCTACAGCGCTAACCGAAACAGGTTCAAAAATGGACGAAGTTATTTTTGAAGAATTTAAAGGAACCGGTAATATGGAGTTACAATTAGACAGAAAAATTGCCAACCGCCGAATTTTCCCTGCTATCGATTTAACGTCTTCAAGTACGCGTCGTGATGATTTATTATTAGATCCAAACACATTGAAACGTATGTGGATACTGCGTAAATTCCTTGCCGATATGAATCCGGTAGAATCGATGGATACTATTAATGATAAAATTAAGAAAACCCGAAACAACGAAGAGTTCCTCATCTCGATGAATGATTAATATAGAAATCCCAACGTAACGGTTGGGATTTTTTTTTGACTTTATATAATCTTCTATTATTCAAAACCCAATAAAATCGAGATATAACTTCGTATTTTCAACTTCCTACTTCTTACTTAAAATGTCATCTTGTCATATATTTTTTCAATTAACTGACAATTTATTCTCATTTGTTGCTTGGCATAATACTTGTCATTTGCGAAACCGTACAAGACAAAGTACTATTCACTCGTAGAGGAATAATCAAAAAATAAAAACCAAAAAGGAGAAAATAAAATGGGAAAAATAATCGGAATTGACTTAGGAACAACCAACTCTTGCGTTTCTGTAATGGAAGGACAAGAAGCAGTAGTAATCCCTAATTCAGAAGGAAAAAGAACAACACCATCTATCATCGCATTTGTAGAAGGTGGTGAAATTAAGGTAGGTGATCCTGCCAAAAGACAAGCTGTAACTAACCCAACAAAAACGGTTGGTTCTATCAAACGTTTTATGGGACATACTTTTGCTGAAATTACAGAGGAAGCAAAAAAAGTACCTTACAGCGTTGTAAAAGGGGACAACAATACACCTCGTGTTGATATTGACGGCCGCTTATACACTGCTCAGGAATTGTCAGCAATGACACTTCAAAAAATGAAAAAAACAGCAGAAGACTATTTAGGTCAAACGGTTACCGAAGCAGTTATTACAGTTCCTGCTTACTTTAATGATGCGCAACGTCAGGCCACAAAAGAAGCTGGTGAAATTGCAGGTCTTAAAGTAATGAGAATCATCAACGAGCCAACTGCTGCGGCATTAGCTTACGGATTGGATAAAAAAGGAAAAGACCAAAAGATTGCAGTTTACGATTTAGGTGGTGGTACTTTTGATATTTCTATCCTTGAATTAGGAGACGGAGTTTTCGAAGTATTGTCAACAAATGGTGATACACACTTAGGTGGAGATGATTTTGACCAAACTATTATAGATTGGTTGGCAGACGAATTCAAAGCGGAAGAGGGAATTGATTTACGTCAAGATCCAATGTCGTTGCAAAGAATTAAAGAAGCTGCTGAAAAAGCAAAAATCGAATTGTCATCTTCTGCTGAAACAGAAATCAATTTGCCATACGTTACAGCTACAGCTTCTGGACCAAAGCACTTAGTAAAGAAATTAACAAGAGCTAAATTTGAGCAATTGTCTGATAAATTAGTAAAACGTTCAATGGAACCGGTTGCTAAAGCATTGAAAGATGCAGGTTTATCTACTTCAGATATCGACGAAGTAATCTTAGTTGGTGGTTCTACAAGAATGCCAAGAATTGCTGATGAAGTAGAGAAGTTCTTTGGTAAAAAAGCATCAAAAGGAGTAAACCCTGATGAAGTTGTAGCGATTGGAGCTGCTATTCAAGGTGGTGTTTTATCAGGAGATGTAAAAGATGTATTGTTGCTTGACGTTACACCTTTATCATTAGGTATCGAAACTATGGGAAATGTGATGACTAAATTAATCGAGTCAAACACTACAATTCCAACAAAAAAATCACAAGTATTCTCTACAGCTGCAGATAATCAACCAAGTGTTGAAATCCATGTATTGCAAGGAGAAAGAACTATGGCTGCTGATAACAAAACTATCGGGCGTTTCCACTTAGACGGAATTCCGCCAGCACCTAGAGGTGTTCCTCAAATTGAAGTAACTTTTGATATTGATGCTAATGGTATCATCAAAGTTTCGGCTACTGATAAAGGAACAGGAAAATCACATGACATCCGTATCGAAGCTTCATCTGGCTTGACCGCTGAAGAAATCGAAAGAATGAAAAAAGATGCAGAAGCAAATGCTGATTCTGACAGAATAGCAAGAGAAAGAGCAGAAAAATTAAATGAAGCTGACAGTATGATTTTCCAAACCGAAAGTCAACTAAAAGAGTTGGGAGATAAAATTTCTGATGAACATAAAGTAGCTATTGAAGCTGCTGTAACCGAATTAAAAGCAGCACACCAGGCTCAGGATTTGGAAGCTATTCAAAAAGGTCTTGACAATGTAAATGCAGCTTGGAAAACCGCTACTGAAGCAATGTATGCTCAAGGCGAAGCTGGTCAGGCGCAAGAAGCCCAACCACAAGCGGATGCTCAAGGAGATAATACACAAGATGTAGAATTCGAAGAAGTAAAATAATTCATAAGATTAAAAGTAAGTTGAAACCGTCCCAAGCATTTGGGACGGTTTTTTTATTTAACAATAATCGAATAGATTATTTTGTACATTGGCTTTCTATTTTAACCTATTAAATTATTTATGAAAAAGTTCATTATCTTTATCTGTGTTGCTTTATTAAGTGTCAATGGTTATAGCCAAAAAAAGAAAGCAACTACTGCTTCGGCATTACCTAAACTTGACAATCTGCAGGTTGAAATTAAAAAAGGTAATTTTCAGGTTACGATTAGTGAGAAAGGAAAGACTGATGATGCGCTGATTGTAAAAGCTGTTGATGCTGCTTTCGCTCCAACCAATTGCAAACTGACTTCTTTTACGGCAAGCGGAGTCAAATTATATCTGCTTTCTTGGACAGAATTAAACACTGTAAAAACAAATTTGAAAACAGAAGAAAGAACTACAGTTTATTCGGTTATATATGAATTGGTTTCTAAAAAGCAAGTGTATTCAAATTACCAATTGACGAATCACATAACCGAAAAAGTATTTTTAGGTGGCACAGCTGCTTCCGAAACGCAGGAAAAAATGAGAAGAGAAGGATTTGAGTTTACATTAAATCCGGATGGCTCTATAACTCAAAAAAACAAAACACAACAATCAACTTTTGTTTACGACAAAGATAAAATGGTATTTGTTCCTAAAAAGAAATAATAAATCACAACATGTTATTTTTGATACTTCTTATTTTTTAATAAATAAGCGGTTGTTTGGTAAAAACCAATTGTCTCATAAACTAATTCCTGATTTAATTTTTTTAATGGCTTTTCCTCATAATTCATTTGAAATTCGGGTTTCAATTCCGGATTAGGTTTCACCTTCAATGCAAATTGTTTTACTTTTTTAACAGGAGAAATTACGGTAAGCAAATCTTCTTCTACCAAGCCTAAATCCTGATAAGTAGCAATAAAAGCTCTTTGTTCGTAGTCTTTTTTGAAAACATCCTGTCCGTAAAATTTACTGTTGTAGTTAAAATGCAGCAGACCAAATAAAGTAGGCATTACGTCGATTTGAGACATTAGTTTGTTGAATTCTCCAGGTGCTACAAAGCCAGGCGAATAGATAAGCGCCGGAATTCGATATTTCTCTAATGGTAATTCTGTTTTTCCTGAGCTTGACGCACAATGGTCGGCTACAATGACAAATACTGTATTCCTAAACCATTCTTGTTTTTCTGCCATTGCAAAGAATTGTCGCAGCGCATAATCAGTATACTTAACGCCACCTTCGCGTGATTTCGCTTTTCCTGAAATATCTATTTTACCTTCAGGATAAGTAAATGGTCTGTGGTTGCTAACCGTCATGATATGATTAAAAAACGGCTTATTATTTTGAGCTTCCTGATTCATAACTTTTATAGCTTTGCGATACATGTCTTCATCACATACTCCCCAAACGTTAGCAAAAGTGATTTCATTTGGTGTGAAAGATTTTTTGTCTACAATTTCATAACCGTTTCCACCAAAAAAATCTCCCATATTGTCAAAAAAAGCATCGCCACCATAAAGGTATTTTACCTGATATCCTTTTTGTTTAAAAACACTTCCGGTTGAAAATTTGTTTTTATTATCTTTCTTTTTTACTACACTTTCTGCCGGACTTGGAGGCAGACAAAGTGTTACAGCTTCTAGTCCGCGAACCGTTCTGTTGCCTACGGCATATATATTAGTAAACTGCAAACTTTTAGTTGCTAACGAATCTAAAAATGGCGTTAGGTTCTTTTTGTTGCCATAAGCTTTCATAAAATCAGCACTAAAACTTTCAACAGTTATCAGCACTACATTCTTGTGTATTTCTGCAGCATTTGGCTTGGAAGGCGCAGGAAGTTCTTTTTTATAAACTGCGAATGCTTCTGCATCGGGAAGGGTTTTATAGAATTTATTATACTCCAAATCATTATTCATGAATGCCACATAAAATTTATACAAACCATCAGCTTGCAATTCATTGGTAAAAACATTTGTCGATTTTTCTTGATTTGAGAAAAATGGAATCGCGAAAAAAGAGATTATAAACAAAGCTAAATAAATACCTAATCCCTTAATTTTATTTGTAAACGATGGAAGTCTGTAAAGAAAAGCCTTTGTGTTTTTTACGATATAATAAGTAAAAAAAGCGGTTATCAATCCAACACCGATAAACAGCGGAACAACAGGATATGATTCCATAATGTTGCCAATCACCGTATTTGTATAGACCAAATAATCAACGGCAATGAAGTTATAGCGTGCGCCAAATTCATTCCAAAAGAAAAATTCACTAATGGCATTTTGAACAATTATCAGGACAAAAATGAAGATGGCAATGTAGTACAGCACTAATCGAATCTGTTTGCGATACTTCGGCAAAAACAATAATAATCCGAATAAAAAGGTTTTTAGAGCAATGAAACTAATTCCGATTTCGGGTAAAGAACCTCCGTATTCATTGAGAATTGTATTAAAAAAAGATACATAAATCAGTAGTGAAAGTAAACATCCAAAAATGATATAACCCCAAGGTCTATTATATTTCGAATTGGATAAAAACAGTAAATACAACCATAAGAGAGCACTGGCTACAATAAATACAAACAAATCTGAAAACAAACCAAATAAAAAGATCTTGCCGATTTCTAAAACTCCAAAACTTGATTGCGTAATAGGATGGAAGAGCAGTACAATTCTGAGGATAATATTAACAACAAGAAAAAATACGAGTAAGTTAATAAAAGGCGAATGTTTTTTAAAGAAGCTCATTTAGAGTTATTATTTTGTTAAGTTACTGTAGTAACAGTTAACAATCAATTTACCCTATAATTAATTTTTACTTAAATTACAGTTTGCATGTATGGGTTATCCGACAATTAAGCTTTAAATTTACTCTTTGTAAAAATTAGCAATACAGTATGAAGCACATTTTAATAGTAGAAGACGAAGAAGGAATTGTTCAATTCTTAAAACAAGGATTAGAGGAAGAAAACTATCAGGTTTCTTCGGCTAATAACGGTTTGGATGGTTATAAACTTTTTCAAAATCAAAAGTTTGATTTAGTACTTTTAGATTGGATGCTTCCCAAAATGACAGGACTACAAGTTTGCCAAAAGATCAGAGAAACCAATTCAAAAATTCCGATTATATTTCTAACAGCCAAAGATACCGTTCAGGAAACAGTTGAAGGTCTGAAAACAGGAGCAAACGATTACATCAAAAAGCCATTCAGTTTTGACGAATTGGTAGAGCGTATCAGAGTACAATTGAGGGATAAAGACGAACAAGAAATACTTACGCTTGGCCCAATTGAAATTAACATACAAAAACATTCCGTGACCGTTAATAAATGTGATGTCACATTAACCCACAAAGAATTTGATTTACTTTGCTATTTGGTAAAAAACAAAGGTAATGTTTGTTCGAGAACGCAAATTATACAGGATGTTTGGGGAATTCATTTTGATTATGACACCGGAGTTATAGATGTTTTTATGAATGCTATTCGTAAAAAACTCAATATTAAAGTCGATGAAGATTATATTAAAACCATTCGCGGTGTGGGTTTCATCGCTAACGATTAACTAAAATGCAACAACTTTCTTTTAAAAACAGAATAGCTTCCAACTATATAATTACCACCGCATTATTGATTTTTGTGGTGTTCTTTGTTATCTATTCGATAGTGAAATTTAGCGTTTATGTCAAAGTAAACAATGATATAAAAATTGAAGTAGCAAAACATTTAAAAGAAATTGAAGTCAAAGAAAATTGTGTACTTCTCATTAGAGAAAAGCAATGGAAGAAGATTCAATTTAATAAAGTTGATATCAGTCCGGCATTCATTCAATTTGTAGATGAATTAGGAGCATTAGTTGATAAATCGCCAAATCTTAAACAGAAAAAACTAAACTATTATCCCGAAGCTATCAACAATGTTTTGTTTGACGGAAAGTTAGAAAATACTTCAGTTAGACAAATACAAGTTCCATTATATCAGAACACTAAAATTATTGGCTTTATGATTATTGCCATGTCGCTCGAAGATTCAGCCATGGTATTGAACAATCTTTTTATCATATTATTGGTTGCCTATCCTCTGATTCTTTTAGTGTTATTTCTCATCGCCCGATTTATTGCCGGAAGAAGTATTAAACCTATCAGCGCCATTATTCAGACGTCAAATATTATTACTAAAGATAATTTAAAATCCAGAATTCCTTTGCCAATCAACAAAGACGAATTGCATTTACTTTCAAATACGATTAACAATTTATTAGACAGAGTCGAAAATGCTATAGAGCGTGAAAAACAATTTACTTCAGATGCTTCTCACGAACTCAGAACGCCTTTAGCCGTTATCAAAGGAACATTGGAAGTGCTTATCAGAAAACCACGTAATCCTGAAGAATATAAAGAGAAAATTGATTTTTGTATTAGTGAAGTCAATCGATTGAATCATTTGGTTGATGAATTGCTTTTATTGGCTCGATTCGAAAATCAAAAGCAATCGTTGAAAATGGAAAAAGTTTCTTTAAACGCTATATTCTTAGATATTGTTTCCAGAAATTCAACCATCATCAATCAGAAGAAACTGAACTGTGTGCCTTTATTCACTAAAGATTTTTATGTTGAAACCGATTCGTATTTGTTTTCGCTTATTCTTAATAATATTCTGACTAATGCTGTGAAATATTCCAAGAATGGTAGCGTAATAAACTTTGATATTCAAGAAACAAATGATGCCATAGTTTTCACTGTTTCTGATAGCGGGATCGGAATTGCATCAGAAGATTTAGAAAAAATATTCGACCAGTTCTATCGTTCAAAATCGAATGAACACCCCGAAATTAAAGGAACCGGGCTTGGATTGTCAATCGTTAAAAGATTGTGTTCCTTACTTCAAATCGATTTAGAAATCAAAAGCAAAGAAAATGTGGGAACCAATGTTATTTTGAGTTTTCCTAAATTAAAATAATCGTATATCGGTTCTAAATAGCAAAAATGTGATATTAATCATGTATCGGATTCATTAGAAGTTATAATTTAGACTTCATTATAAACCTAAAAAAAAAACAATAATATGAACGACGCACATTTGCATTTAGTGGTTAATCATTTTCCGATTATCGGAACGATTTTTGGCTTCGGAATTTTAATTGCGGGAATAGTTTTCAAAAGCAATACCGTTAAAAATGTTTCTTATGTAATATTTATTATTGCTGCAATTTTTGCTGCAATAAGCATGTCAACCGGTGAAGGTGCAGAAGAATTGGTTGAAGATATGCCTGATATTGGTAAAAAAATTATTCATGAGCATGAAGAAATTGCCGAAAAATTAGCTCTTGTTTTATATATGCTTGGCGCAGTTTCTCTAATGGGCCTATACACCAATATTAAAAATCACAATAAAGCCAAATTAGTATCTTTCCTGGCTTTAGGTATTGCGATTATTGGTGTGGTTTTGGCTAAAAGCGTAGGCACTACCGGTGGTGAAATTCGCCATACTGAAATTAGAACTAATGCTCAACAAACCCAAAGCAACGAAGCTGAAGATGACGATTAAACGCAATTCCCAAATAATTTTAAACCTAATTGTAAATATCAGTTAGGTTTTTTTATGCTTATTTGATAAAATTTTAGCTCAAAAAATTCTATTTCTCAACAACATTTCTATTCTGCTTAAATATCCATATATTTTAAGAAAAGGTTTTGTTATAAAAATGCAAAAAGGTATTTTTACGTCTATAAATTTAGTTTAGCATAATGCGATGAATTTGATATTAAGAGTAGGACTGCCAGTGGCAGTCAGGTATACAAGTTTTAGCTTGTCATAATATAATTGGAATGAGTAAAGAGCAAAGCAACCTGGCAGAAGATTTAGAAGTTAAAAATATCATTGAACCCCAACTCAATATTATTCTCACCACCGACGAAGATGATGAGCGTCCGGTTTATATTTCCGGGAATTTCAACAATTGGGTAACACAAGACAAGAAGTTCGAAATGGAGAAAGTGGGACAAGGTTTGTATCACTTTAAGTTCGAACATGATTTTGTTTATCCTGAAGAGTTATTATACAAGTTCACTCGTGGCGATTGGAGTGAAGTCGAGATAGATAAATACGGAAACCGAACCGAGAACCGTTCGTGTAAAAAACACAATGGTGTTCACAAAGAACATGTTGCTAAATGGCGTCACAATTGGTTGCCATTCAAATCGAAGTTCTTGCCTAAAGTACATTTGATTTCAGAAGAATTCGAAATTCCACAGTTAAATAAAACCCGCAGAGTATGGGCTTTGCTGCCACATGATTATGATAAATCAACCGAAAGTTATCCGGTTTTGTATTTACAGGACGCACAGAATTTATTCAATGAAAATGCGAAATACGGTAATTGGGAAATCGATAAAAAACTGGCCGTAATGGCAGAATACAATATCGGAAAAATCATTGTTGTAGCTGTTGAACATGCCGAAAAAGAGCGAATCAAAGAATACAATGTTGGTAATACTGTTCTCGGAAACGGGCAAGGAAAAAAGTACATTCGGTTTGTAACCGAAACTCTTAAACCTTTTGTTGACAACAATTTCAGAACAAAAGCTGATAGAGAAAACACCGGAATAGGAGGAAGTTCAATGGGTGGATTGGTCAGCATTTTTTCCGGAATTATGTATCCCGAAGTCTTTGGAAAACTGATGATATTCTCACCGTCGCTTTGGGTGGTTCCGAAAATAAAATTGTCTTTTTTAGATATGGATGAACCCCAAGACACTCGGATTTATCTCTATGCCGGAGGCGATGAAAGTGTCACAATGATTGATCATGTCAAGAATTTTAAGAAAAGATTATTAAAAAAAGAAGGCTATACCGATATGATGAAAGTGCGGCTAAGCATCAATATGGAAGGCAAACACAACGAACGTTATTGGAGCGATGAATTTCCAAAAGCTATTGAATGGTTGTACTTTAGTGATAAGAACGAATAGAAACTTTGTGGTTAAATAAAAACAAATGGAAATTAAAAAATTACAAAACCTACATAACTTCACCGGAACCATTTTAATTCCGGTTTTTGAAACAACTGCCAAAAGCATTGTTCCTATCGAATATCACGGTGTTACGGTTTATTCCCAAGTATTTTACGGAAAAAAAGACACACATTATTTAGTCGAAAAATACGATTGTACACACGTGTTTATCGGTCTTGGAAAGGAACTTGATTATAAAGCATTGAAAACTACCTTCAGAAGAATTGCTTCTAAACAAAAGGAAGTATTTGGTAAAAATGTTGCCTTGGTGATTCCTGAAAAATTCTCTGCCAAACAAATAGAAGCTGCTGTTTCAGGTTTAGTATTGGGAACTTATGATTTAGGACATTACAAGAAATCAGAAGTACATCCTTTTTTGCATGCTGATTTTGAACTGAATTATATTTCTAAGACCGAAATTGATGAAGCTGCCAATAAAGGAATTAAAATAGCCAACGCACAATTGGAAACTTTTGCATTGGTCGATTTACCTCCAAACAAAATCACGCCAAAATATTTAGCCAATTGGGCAACTGAAACCGGAAAAAAATATGGTTTCGACGTAACTGTTTTTGGAAAAGACAAAGCTACAGAAGTTGGTTTGCATTCATTCTTATCCGTTGGAAAAGGCAGCGCGCAGGAACCACAATTCATCATACTGGAATACAAACCTAATGGTGCCAAAAAGCATATTGGTCTGGTTGGAAAGGGAATTACGTTTGACACCGGCGGTCTGAATATCAAAACAGCCGGAATGGTGCAAATGAAATGCGACATGGCTGGTGGCGCAGCAGTTCTTGGGACAATGCAACTGATAGCCGATTTAAAATTACCAATTCGGGTTACGGCAATTGTTCCGGCTTGCGAGAATTCGGTTGATGCACAATCGTTTTTGCCAAGCGATGTGATTCAGAGTTATGCCGGACATTCCATTGAAATAATCGATACCGATGCCGAAGGAAGATTGATTTTGGCTGACGGTTTGTCCTATCTGATTAAAAATTACAAGCCTGAAACTGTAGTTGATTTAGCTACTTTAACAGGAAGTGTTGTCGGAACTTTAGGTTACGAGTGTGCCGGATTGTTTACTAATAATGAAGAATTATCAAAGAAACTGCAACAAGCCGGTGATGCTGTTGGGGAACGCTTATGGCAGTTACCACTTTGGGATGCATACAAACCCGATATTGATAGCGAAATTGCAGATGTAAAAAACTATTCAGGAAAACCTGTTGCCGGAGCAATATCGGCGGCGAAGTTTTTGGAATTCTTTACAGATAATCACGCCTCATGGGCACATCTTGATATTGCCGGAGTGGCTTTTGGTGATGATGAATTTGCCAAAACTAAACATGCAACGGCTTATGGTGTGCATTTAATTACAAACTTTATCGAAAATCTTTGATATTAAGAGTAGGACTGCCGGTGGCAGTAAGGTAAGCAAACTTTAGTTTGCATTTAAAAATAAAAAAATAAACCATGGAAAGTCAAATCAAGAACTTCATTTGCATTTCGAATTATTTTAAAGGAAATGATTTTTTAATCAACCTAAAAAAGCAAGGGAATCGTGTTTATCTTATTACCTCTGAAAAACTTCGAGAGAAAGCATGGGCTTTTGATTATATCGATGAAATTTTTTTCATGCCCGGACAAGACATCGATTGGAATTTAGAAGAATTATTGGCAGGCGTTGGTAATCTAATGCGTCATAAAAAGATTGATGCTATTGTTGCTTTGGATGATTTTGATGTAGAAAAAGCAGCTTATCTCAGAGAGAATCTGAGAATTGACGGAATGGGGCAAACCACCGGAAGGTATTTCCGTGATAAATTGGCCATGCGAATGAAAGCCAAAGATGCGGGTGTTCCGATTCCGGCGTTTAGTTCTTTATTTAACGATGAAGAAATCAATCAGTTTGCTGATACGGTTTCACCGCCATGGGTTTTAAAACCACGTTCAGAAGCTTCGGCATCCGGAATTATGAAAGTATATTCTAAAGAAGAATTGTGGCAAAAAATACATGACTTAGGTGATACAAATCGATTAAAATATTTAGTAGAACAATTCAAACCTGGCGCAGTCTATCATTGTGATGGCTTAAATTGGAAAGGAAAAACATTGTTTTCGATTACCTCGCAATATCTAGCAACGCCAATGGAAATCTCACAAGGCGGCGGCATCTTCAGGAGCGCCAATATTCCATACGATTCCAAAGATGATAAGGAAATCAAGAAAGTAAACGAGCAAGTGTTGAAAGCTTTCGGAATGATGCATGGTGCAAACCATACAGAGTTTATCAAATGCAATGATGACGGAAAAATTTATTTCTTAGAAACCGCGTCACGTGTTGGTGGTGCTCATCTTGCCGAAATGGTAGAAGCAGCTTCGGGTGTAAATCTTTGGGGTGAATGGGCCAAAATTGAAGATTCCCTGGTTAAAGGAAAGGAATATAAATTGCCAACCATCAAAAAGGAATTCGCCGGAATCGTATTAACGCTTTCAAAATTCGAGCATCCTGATTTGTCCGGATTTGATGATGCCGAAGTCTGCTTCCGAGTTCCATTAGATTATCATGCCGGTTTGATTGTAAAAAGTGATAATCATGCACGAATCCGTGAACTTTTAGACGATTATGCAGAACGACTAATCAGAGATTTTGCGACAGTTGCTCAACAAGAAGCAGTGAAGAAACTGCATTAATTCGTGGCAACTAAAACCTACACCAAACTCAACTTTCACTCGTACACTTTCTGTATTTGGAAAGAGGTGCCTTTTTCCGATATCAAAGATTTAAAAATAAACTATAAAAGTCAATCCGGAAGTGAATATATCTTTACTGCTGAAGGTTTGTACCGCATTTCCAATCATTGGGGAAGAGTAGCTAATTGTCATTGGCGGTTAATTCCGCTAGCCGATTTTAAAAATCAAAATGCCATTGTTGGCTATGCAAAATGGACTGATTTTTATTCGAATGACGATACTTCAAAACTGTTTTTTATTAAAGTTGATTTAGAAAAGCAAGACGTAAATTTTTACCATAAACTAAGTTTAGAAAATCAGGAAAAAGTTGTTCTGCGAAATGCTAAAGAAACGGCCAAAACTATTAGAACAATCAAACAAGTTTTAACCGAAACCGATTGGGCAAAGTATTTACAATACGATGATTTAGATGTTTTGAGAAAGGAAATCGTTAACGAATTGGTGAATTCAGAAAGAAGTTTTTTGGAGATTAAGAAGCAGTATTTAAGTTAGCCACGAATCCGAATATTTTAAGAGATCTGTGAAACTTATCTTTCAAACATTCCAACCGTTCCGCCGACCCAATCTTTATCTTTATTGAATTTTACGCCAATCATTTCACCACGACTTAAACGCACTAAGTTGGTAACTAGAGTAGGAGAAGGCGCGTCTTTTTTCCATACAGCAAGTAAGCGAACCTCTGCTTTAACTTTACCATCAGGCGATTGAATGATTGGTTTGTAGTTGACTTTTTTCTGAAGTATGTATAAATCTTTTTCTTTTACAGCTTCAATATCTTCCCGTTTTACATGAAAAATAACACCACTTCCGGAGAAAGAGAATAATGGTTTCAATACATAATTTTCTAAGTCAGCCGGAATTTCCTTTAAGTCTGAAAGCAAAGTAGTTTCTATAAAATATTTTCCTTTTAAATATGGCAAAATGAATTTACTGATTCTGAAAAACCAATTCGGATGTCCGGCCCATTCGACATCAACATCAGAAGAGAAATCAAAATTCAGTTTTAAATCAGTACGCAAATCCAATTCATCAAAAATCACACGATTGTAAATTCGTTTTACTAAAACTTCCGAACCATTCTCATTTTTATAAAAAAGCTGCTTACCTTTTTGGTACAAATCGGTTACACAAATTACAGGAATACCAATATCGCGATGACAATAATAGAAATCAATCTTTGTGTTTTGCTTTTCAGGCTCAATTTCCAACAGGATTACATTTTCTTTTGGATGGTTGTTGCATATTACTTCTTCGATTAACGCCAAGTAACTTTTCGAATTTAATCCGTTTAAAAAAGGCGTCAATTCAGAAAGAAAAGGGTAGTGGTTGACAAACTTTTGTGACAAATGATTCTGAAAATTAAACAAAGATGGGAATCCCTGAACTTCAATCAACTTGGGAACGATTTCACCATCTTCTTCACAAATTCCAAAATCAATCGCTAAAAAAGTGGTGTGATTATCTTCGTTAGGAACTTTTCTGTTAAGCTCCAAAGCTCTGTTTGTAAGGCTTATGAAATCATCTCGTTTAATAAAATCAATCACTTGCTGACAACCATCGAGCAATTGGTCTTTTAATTCATTCGGAATAAAAAAAGGAGTTTCTCCAATACGAAACGTTACTTTATAATCAAAATCAGAAGTAATGTCTTCAATAAAGTTATTGTATTTGGCTTCCGAAAATTGTTCGTTAAAAAGTTGTCTGTATTTGGAGTTCATATCAGTTAATTACTAGTCACTCAATTAGACAATATCTTCTTGGTTTTAATCAAATCATTGATGGCTATGCGCAGGAAATTCGGAATAATGGTTTCGTTTGTTTTATAGATTTTATCTTCATCCAATAAATCCTCTAACATGTCACGAAACTTTGATTTTCCTTTCATGGCAATGATTTTATCGCGTCTTTCCGCATTCTTCAAATTGGCGATAAAACTCAAAGCATCAGCTTCGGGATGAAATTGTAATCCAACAAACTGATCCGTAAATCGAACACCCATGATGGCGCGTTCATATTCTCTGTAAGTTCTGATTTTTTCCAACGCAATAATCATAGCGCCTTTTTTACTAAAAATGCTCAATTTAGGTTGTACGACTTGATAATCGCGGCTATCAATTGCATAAAATGGATTTTCTAAACCTTCTAAAATTGGTTCATTTGTTCCGGCTTCTGTTTTATGAATGGTCATTACACCAAATGAAGTCGATTTTCTTTTCGTAATTTCGGCTAAACCAAAGTGATAGCAAGCCATTTGAAACGAATGACAAATAAACAAAACATGTTTTTTTACCTTTTGCTCTTTGTTCCATTCAGTCAATTGGTCAATAAAATCATAGTATTTTAAATCCCAGTTTCCGTCACCTTCTAACGGATTTCCCGGTCCGCCGGTAGAAATATAAATATCGAATTTTTCAATGTTTGGGAATTCACATTTCCCGCGAATATCAAATATCTGAAAGGTTACAATTTGGTTGAATCTGTTAATAATATCAATGATACAACGCATTCCCTGATTAGGTTCTCCGTTGTACATATCTAAAACTGCGATTCGAATTTGCTGACTCATTTTTTTACGATTTGGTAATGCAAATATAACTTTTCAATGATATTATCTAAAATTTAATTTTACAAACCTTTAGTGAATTCACTTGTAATCATATCAACAACTTTTGTTAAATCCTGGGTTTGTTCAAAAACTCTTAGTTGTTTGTCAGCGCCGGTTCCTTCTTTTAGGATTGTATGCACATAATCAATATGTTTACGACTGTCTAATTCATCAACAACATCATCAATAAATTCAAGTAGTTCAAGAATTAATTCTTTAGTTTCTACTTCTTTCTGCAGGCCAAAATCAATCATATGGTTGTCAATTCCGTAACGTGCTGCACGAAATTTATTTTCCTTAATCAATGCAATCCTATATATGTTGAAACTGGTATTTGCCAACGTAAGTTTATACAATTTAGCGACAATTGCCTGAATTATGGCAACAACACACATTGCTTCATCAACGGTCAACATCATATCTGTTATACGGAATTCAATTGTATCATAGAATGGATGCAAACGCAAATCCCACCAAATTTTCTTTGGATTATCAATGCAATTGGTTTTTACCAGGGTTTCCAAATAATTGTCATAGGAAGCAACCGAATCAAAATA
This sequence comes from Flavobacterium anseongense, assembly GCF_021608185.1. Classification (GTDB taxonomy): domain Bacteria; phylum Bacteroidota; class Bacteroidia; order Flavobacteriales; family Flavobacteriaceae; genus Flavobacterium; species Flavobacterium anseongense. The sequence goes on from NZ_JAKIHN010000002.1 coordinate 42,660, forward strand.
TTCGGGCAAACCGGTACGTGGGAATTTATCAAAAACTTTGGTTCTAAAGGATTTGTAACCGGTATTTCGGCCTTCCCAAAAAGGAGAGTTTGTGGATAATGCAAAAATATGCGGCAGGAAATAAGTCGCCTGATTCATCAATTGCATTCCTATTTCACGATTTTCAATTCCGACATGGCAATGCATTCCGAAAATCAAATTAGAACGGGCAGCATCTTGTAATTCGTTTACGATATGATGATAGCGTGGATCGTCAGTAATAGGTTGGTCTTGCCAACGGGAGAATGGATGTGTTCCGGCACCGCCAACGACAAGGTTTTGTTTTGCTGCCAGTTCCACAATCTTATTACGCAAAAATCGGATTTCATCTTTTGCTTCGGCTACATTTTTACAGATATTAGTTCCGACTTCAACTACAGATTGGTGCATTTCGGCTTTTACCTGTTCATTTAAAATGATTTTAGCGCCATCAACAATTTTAGATAAATGTGAGCGTAAATCTCGGGTTTGCGGATCTATGATTTGATATTCTTCTTCTACACCAAGGGTGAAAATTGGTAGTTTTTTTGCCATCTTCTTTCTTTTTTAAAGTTTCTGAGTTACTGAGTAGCTAAGCAACTGAGAAAAACTCAGAAACTTAGGGACTTAGGCACTCAGCTACTTATTTAGCAGATTCTTTAATAAATGTTCCCCAAGTCAGATTGGTTTGCCCCGGTTTTTGTTTTTTAGCTGCAGCGATTGCCATTTTAGCAGAAGTTTCAACAACCCATTCAAAATTATCGGCACCAACTGATGTTAATTCAGCGTCGGGTGCAGGGTTTCCAAAATCAATAGCGTATGGAATTCCGTCTCGAACTGCAAATTCAACTGTGTTGAAATCGTAACCTAAACCTTTGCATAGGCGCAAAGTATAATCTTTAATTGTTGCCATTAGTTTTTTATCGGTATTCGGGTTTTCAACAACATATCTTAAGTGGTGAGGATTTCTTGGTTCGTAAGGCATAATTCGTACATCTTTACAACCTAAACAGTACACTCTGTAATAATCCTGAAAAACAATTTCTTCCTGTAAAAGCATTACTAATTGTCCGGTTTCCTGATGTTTTTGCCAGAACTCTTCTTTGTTTTCTAATCGATACACATTTTTCCAACCACCACCAGCATACGGTTTCATATAAGCCGGAAAACCTATATAATCAAAAATACCATCCCAATCCATTGGATATTTTAGGTTTCGGAATGATTTAGAAGTTGTATCTGTTGGATGTTCAGCCGAAGGAAGAATGACAGTGTTTGGTAATGGTACACCAAGTGTATCAGCCAAACAATTGTTGAAGAATTTATCATCAGCACTCCACCAAAACGGATTGTTTATAACGTTTGTTCCGGTTAGTGCAGCGTTCTTTAAAAAAGCGCGATAAAACGGAACGTCTTGTGAAATTCTATCAATGATTACGGCATATTCGCCACCTTTATTTTGCACGACTTTGTCGATGGAAACCGCTTCGGCAATGATGCCTTTTTCACCTTTTGAGTTTACTCTGTCGATAAACGCTTGTGGATAGGTATCTTCCATACCAAATAAAATTCCGATCTTTTTCATATTCTTATATTTTAAAACCTTAATACTAATTGTGTCTATATCTTTCTAAAAAAACTTTATCCTCGATAAATAATGAGGAAACATCTCTTTCCAAACCGGCCAATCGTGTTCTCTGTCTTGTCTGATATCCAGCCAGTGCGGCACATCTCTTTGAGCTAATACTCGGCTTAACTTCAGATTGGCATCAAAACAAATATCCCAATTGGATGTTCCGAGAACAATATCCATATTCCATAATTCGTGATCATTTAGTCCTTGAATATAATCTTCGGGACTGTTATAAAAAACATCATCATCCCAATGACCATCCATAAAACTTTTGATACTAAAAGCACCGCTCATAGAAAACATATGGCTTACATATCCAGGATGACGAAAGGCGAAGTTGGCCGCATGATAACCTCCAAAACTGCAACCGGCAACGGCTACTTTTCCTGAACCGGTATTATTTTTTACACGTTCAACAATTTCATGGCAAATCATTTTGTCATACCAGGTATGATTTTGAATGCGATGCACAGGATGAATGTGTTTATTATAAAAACTATCCTTGTCAATACTTGAGGGACAAAAAATTTGGATTAATCCTTGCTCAAGATACCATCGGGCACTCTCGACTAATCCTTGGTCTTTATTTTCGTGATAACTTCCCATAGAAGTAGGGAAGAGAATAACCGGATAACCGGTATGACCAAAAACAAGCATTTCGACTTCTTTATTTAAATTTGGTGAATACCATTTAAAATATTCTTCTTTCATAAATTGTTATTAGTTTAACAATTATAATAAAAAAAACGTTGTGAAATGTGTAAAAATATAGAAACTTTAAGTTTTACGATATACTTTTCAAAGATATTTAGATATTGAATTATCTCTAATAAATATCTTGAAATAGGTTAATGATTTTAATATTTGTCAATTTACCAAACTATTGCTCGATAAGCTGCATTTGATTTTTTAAGCGTTCGATAAGCATATTCATCATTCGCTTATTCAGATTGGAAGATATTCGGATGTATTCGGCGTATTCATCTAAGGTGAATAGCGCTATTATCATCCCTTTTAGTGAGTTTCTGAACTTAATATCACGTTGTATAACGTTTTCGATGTATTGCATCTTTTTTTCGGGTGTCAGGCTAAAAAAGACATTTTTTTGCTTGATGGCATAATTGATAAACACTTGAATGAATAAATCATTTTGTGTTTTAAGGATTGGACGAAGCGTCATGTTTTGAAAAATTTCTTCGGATGAAGACTGATTAGTGATTGTTCCCAAGGTTTCACCTCTAAGTTCAAGTACGTGTGCATCTCTAGCTTCCATGTTTTTCTTTGAAAGTTAAAAAAAAACCTCTGTTGAAAAACAGAGGTTAATTATAGTTATTAATAATTAATTGTTAATTATTATTTGATTTTAAAGATTGCTTTACGTACTAGACGTCTTGCCCAATCAGATTTCTTATCTACTGAATCATCTTCGCCTCTTGACAAGATAGTTATTCTTGATTCACTTATACCAGCTTTAACCAATATAGACTTAACATTTTGCGCTCTGTCGTTTGCCAATTTGTCGTTGGATGCTGTTGCTCCAATTTCATCAGCGTAACCAGCAATCTCAACGGTTTTATCAGGATTGTTTTTCAGGTAATTCAGAATAAATCCAATGCTATTTGCAGAAGCAGTGTTTGGTGTTGATTTGGCTGTATCAAAATATGCAGCAATATAACCTTCGTTTATAAGTTGTAATATAGCATTTTCAGATGCCGCTGCAGTTGCAGTATTGTTATTGTTTGTAATTGAATTATTTATATATTTCTCTAACTCATCCGGAACACCATTGTTGTTTTTGTCAACCATTCTACCTTTGGTATCAACAGCAACTCCTGCAATTGAATTTTGTTCAACATCTAAATAATCAGGCACACCATCTTTATCACTATCGTTCATTAACTCTTCAATTTCACCAATTCTATTGTTAAGTGAATCAAGACGTTTATCATTTTTATCTTGAATGATAGCCCAATCTCCGTGTATTGGACCTTTTCCAAGTGCGACTGAAACTCCTAATGTTACTCTTGATAAACTTCCTGTCAAGTTATTTGCACTATCGGAATAATTCTGACCATCCCAAGTGAAATGTTGTCTTAGATTTGAGTTAATTGAAAAATCAGCAAAAATGCTTATGTTTTTATATATTCTAAATTGAGGTGACAATCCGGCAACAGCTCCTCCGTTCCATTCTTTGAAACCTTCTAAAGGCCCCATTTTTGGTGACATACGTGATACTTGAAATCCAAAATGGAATAACAATCCAAAACGACCAGCTTGATTTTGAATATCAAATAATCTGGTCATATTAATAACCCCTTCAGAAGAAAATTGAAGGTGCTCCATTTGAAATGGTAAACTACCAGAACCATTCTGCTCTTGCAGGTTGTCCCAGTTGAAATTTGCTTTGATTCCAAATTTTGGACTAAACATATATCTTGCTCCAATTCCAACGTGGTTCATTGGCATTCCTCCAAAAACTTTCTTTGGATTATTTGCAAAATAACCATCCGTGTAAGGTTTTGAACCTTTAGCTTGTCCAAAATCAGCTTCAATACTCCATCTGTTGAAATATTCTCCTGCAAGTTCTTTATCCGGTTCTACCGAAACAAGCTCTAAATCTTTCTTGTTTTTTTTGCTCTCTTTCTGAGCATTAGAAGACAAAGAAACACAAAACAAGGTTAATAATAATAGTAGGCATTTTTTCATATGGATTGATTTTCGATAATTAATAATATATTCCAAACGGTACAAATATAAATGTTTACAATTAAATATCAACTTTTTTGCACTTTAATGCACGTAAATATTGAAATCCTTATTTTTGCATTCAATAATTAGTTAAAATATGAGATTTCATACCAGAAAATGGGTAAAGCCCGAAGATTTAAATCCAAATCATACTTTGTTTGGTGGAAGGTTGTTAGCTTGGATTGATGAAGAATTAGCTTTGTATTCAATTATTCAACTTGAAAATTCCAAAATCGTAACCAAACACATGTCGGAAATCAATTTCAGGAGTTCTGCTAAACAAGGAGATATTGTTGAAATTGGCATTGATGTTATAAAATTTGGTAACTCATCAATTACGTTGACTTGTCAGGTTAGAAATATGATGACTAGAGAAATTATTATTTCCATTGACAGTATAACCATGGTTAGTCTTGGCGATGACGGAAAACCGAAGGCTCATGGTAAAACCCAAATCGAGTACGTTAAAGACCGAATAGACAATTAATCAACGCCTACAAAATTGTTTTTCCCCGAAGGCATTTCATAGATTTCTAAATCAAAAAAACGAATTGAGGCAAAAATATGATCAAAAATATCGGCCATAATGTATTCGTAATTTTCAAATCGTTTGTCATTAGAAAAAGTATAAATTTCTAATGGAACACCTTGTGAAGTAGGTTGTAGCTGACGGCAAAGCAAAATCATATCTTTGTTTAAACCCGGATACTGACTTAAATATTGTGTAATATATTTTCGGAATAATCCAAAATTAGTCATATTTCTTCCGTTGATTAAAATCGATTTATCCACTTGATGCGTTTTGTTGTACTTATCAATTTCGGTTTGGCGATGTTCTATATAAGCGCTTACAAGCTGAATTTTTTTCAATTCCTGAAGCTCCTTTTCATCCAAAAATCGAATGCTGTTGGCTTTGATTAAAATGTGTCTTTTTATTCTTCGTCCGTCTGAATTCAACATACCGCGCCAGTTTCTGAAAGAATCAGAAATCATGCTGTAAGTTGGAATTGTAGTAGTGGTATTGTCAAAATTTCGAACCTTTACAGTAGCCAGATTAATTTCAATTACATCGCCGTCAGCGCCAAATTTGTCAAACGTAATCCAATCACCAATCCGAACCATATCGTTTAACGAAACCTGCACACTGGCAACAAATCCTAAAATTGTATCTCTGAATATTAAAATGATAATTGCTGAAATCGCTCCAAAAGTACCAAGCATTGTTCCGGTTGAGATATCGAAAATTTTGGAAACCACAAAAATAAAAGCAAAAACCCACAACACTATCATAATTACCTGAATGTAACTATCAATTGGTTTGTCGCTGTATCTTGGGTTTAGTTTTAAATGATCCCGCAGTGCATTAAAAATGGTTTTTGTAATCCACAAACTCAGTAAAACAATATAAATTCCTATTAGTTTTCCGAAAATAGATTCCCAATACACAAAATTTTCCAAAATTATTGGAACACATTTATAGATGAAGAGCAGCGGAATCAGATGAGCTATGTATTTAGCTGTTTTATTGGAAACTAATAAATCATCAAATCTTGTCTTTGTTTTTCGGGCCAAAATAATCATGGTTCGCACCAATACAAATCGGAAAACCAAATAGATTATATAAGATAAAACAGAAAGAATAAAAATATTTACAGCCAGACTTAGATAGGCCGAAATAGTTTCGCCAAAATCCAGTTTTTTGAGCAGCGGATAGCACCAGCCAAATAATTTCTCAACTAGTTTATGCATGTTTCAAATATTTTTTCTCTATATAAAAAGTCCCAAACGGAAGAAGCGACGCTAACTGAACGATTAAAAACTCTTTAATTGTCCACTTTTGATTTTTCCAAATTACAAATGCTAAAATCACATACGATATAAATAATAATCCATGAGCCATTCCAATTGGATATAATAATGATTTATATAATTCGAGATTCAAACGCTTAATAACTAACATGTTAAAAAACAATACTAAATACGAAACACCTTCGGCAATGGCAATGAACTTGAAAAGTTTAGTCATGATTTGTAATTTATGCTGCAAAAATAATGAATATCATCAATTATATAAGGTAATAAACAATAAAGAAATTTACATTTGTCATTATGAGTAAACGCGATTTAAAAAAATACCTGAACGAGCTTAATAAAGAGCAATTGGAAGAGCAAATCATTGAATTATATCACAAATTTAATGATGTAAAAGTCTATTATGATTTTGTATTCAATCCAAATGAAGATAAACTTGTTCGTGAAGCCAAGTTCAAAATATCAAATGAATACTTTCCTGTCAAAGGTAAAAAATCCAAAATGCGCCGTTCTGTAGCTCAAAAATTCATAAAACATTTTATAACACTTGGCGTGGATGTTTTTATCATTGCCGATATAATGCTTTATAATATAGAGATTGCCCAGACATTTTCTGCTGAAAAAACAATCAAGCAGGAATTATTTTTCAAAAGTATGCTGACTTCTTATCAGCAAGCTGTTAGTTTTTTGATAGAGCATGGCATTTTAAGTGAATTCATAAGTAGAGTAGTGGCCATAAAAGAAGAAACTTTACATCAAAAATGGATTAACCAATATGAATTCAATGCTATAGTGGAACGCTTTGAATATTAATTTTTTATAAATAAGCAATTTAATTTTGGCGATAACTCTTTTTTAGATGTACTTTTGCAAAATTGTACAAATCGCCATGTCTCAAAAAGATTTTATCACCGAAATTGAAGAAAAAAAGGAGCTTTACGGTTACCAAAAGGGCGATATTGACAAAATTTTCGACCGATTAGATAATGCGCCGAGTGATCATCATTTACTTTACCAATTGCCAACTGGCGGTGGAAAAACGGTAATTTTCTCAGAAATAGTAAGACGTTATTTATCGAAACACGACAAAAAAGTTGTGGTGCTGACACATCGAATTGAGCTTTGTAAGCAAACTTCAAAAATGCTTAAAGGATTTGATGTAAAAAACAAAGTCATCAACAGTAATATCAAAGAATTGCCCGACCAGGATGAATATTCCTGTTTTGTGGCTATGGTTGAAACACTAAAAAATCGTTTGAATGATGAGAAGTTACTGATTGACAATGTAGGCTTGGTCATTATTGATGAAGCGCATTACAATTCGTTTCGAAAGTTGATGAGTTCATTTAAGAATTCTTTCATTTTAGGAGTAACTGCAACACCTTTGAGTTCAAATATTAAGTTGCCAATGCATCATAATTATAGTGAACTTATAGTTGGTGATACGATTCAATCGCTTATAGATAAAGGATTTTTGGCAAAAGCAACAACTTATAGTTATGATGTTGGATTAACCTCTTTGAAAGTTGGAATTAATGGTGATTACACCGTTAAATCGTCTGATGATTTGTATATGAATATGGTAATGCAGGAGAAATTATTACATGCATACACCGAAAAATCATTGGGAAAAAAGACTCTAATATTCAACAACGGAATCAATACATCTCTATATGTTTATGAAACCTTTAGAGAAGCGGGTTATGCAATAAGACATTTGGACAATACAACATCTGTAGAAGACAGAAAAGAGATTTTGCAATGGTTTAAAAAAACTCCGGATGCAATTTTAACTTCTGTTGGAATCTTGACTACCGGATTTGATGAGCCGACAGTGGAAAGTATTATTTTGAATCGTGCCACAAAATCCCTGACTTTATATTTTCAAATGATTGGTCGTGGTTCCAGAAAATTACCAAATAAAGATAGTTTTATTGTCATCGATTTAGGAAATAACGCTCTACGATTTGGTTTATGGAATGATCCGGTTGATTGGCAGCATATTTTTAAATCGCCCGAGTATTATTTAGAAAATCTCAGGGATGATGCCGAAATAGAAAACAACTTCAAATATGTAATGCCGGATACAATTAGAAAGATGTTTGCTAAAACAGCTGATATAACTATGGATATTGAAGGTGAATTTAAAAAAGTAGTTGCTCAAAATTTGCGTTCCAAAGAAGTTCTCGAAAAATCAATTCTGCAACATGCTGCAATGTGTGTCGAAAATACAACCGAATTAGTCCAGGCAAGAATGCTTTCTAAATTATTATCGGATGATATTGAAAGTCGCGTCAAACGATTTGTTAAATGTTTAGGCAAAACGAGTAAAAATTATCGCGAATGGCTAATTGAAGATTATAAAACCAAATTAAGTTTAGCCATCGGAAAGAAATTCAGAGAACTCAATTTTTAAAATTATCACTTTATAAAAGGTAGTTTATATTGCTTAAAAACAGTTAGTTATATACTATATTTTAAATATCTAAATACATATATTTTTTGAACTATAATTTATATTATGTAAAATAGTATTTTTCAAAAATAACCACTTCTTTGCACATTAATAGTTTTAAAATGTTTTTAACAATTGGTTACTTCTTCTCTAAACCTTTGTTATTTTTGTTAATTGAAATACATTCACTAAAACAAACACATGAGTAATTCTGTTGCCGAAAATATTGCCAACTTTTTAAAAGAATATTCACCTTTTAGCTATTTGAGTCATGATGAACTGATTCAGGTCACTACAAGCATTGGTGTTATCAATTTAGATAAGCATAAAATTTTATTTCAAATTGATGATAAACTTCACGATAGTTTTTATGTAGTTGCTTCCGGTGTAATTAATCTTTCTGTAATTGCTGATGCCGAAGAGACATTATTAAACAAATGTTATGCTGGAGATGTGTTTGGTTTGCGCCCATTTTTTGCCAAAAACAATTACATGATGACCGCCAAAGCGCGTGAAGACAGTATTGTTTATGCCATTCCAATTACTGTTTTTAAACCTTTTGTGGCGCAAAATCCTCAAGTATTGGATTTCTTATTGGAAAGTTTTGCCACAAATACAAGAAACCCTTTTGATAAAGAGAATCGAGGAAAACTGATTACTGACAATGTTTACACAGAAGGTCAGCAAAATGAGATACAATATTTCCAGTCTTTAGCCTATAATAAAACACCTTTAAAAGTCAGTGTTTCAGCTATTGCAAAAGATACGGCTCAGTTAATGACCGAAAATCTTACTGACAATGTGGTTGTAACCGAGCAAAGTCACCCTATTGGCATTGTGACAGATAGCGATTTCAGATCCAAAATTGCCAATGGCAGATTTCCACTTATTTCAACTATAGATAAAATAATGTCTTCGCCGGTAATTACAGTTCCCGAAAATGTTTCTGTGGCCGAAGCACAACTCTTAATGTTAAAAAATAATGTGAGCCATTTATGTGTAACTGTAGATGGTTCTGACAAATCTGAGGTCAAAGGAGTAATTTCTGAGCACGATTTAATTGTAGCGCAAGCTAATAATCCCGGAGTTTTGATTAAGGAAATAAAACGTTCCCTTTCGCCTAAAGAACTTAAATTAGTTAGAGAAAAATTAACCGATTTAATTCAATCGTCTATTGCCAAAAACATTCCTTTACCACATATTTACAATATTTCAGGTGAAATTATAACAGCCATTATAAAGCGTTCTATTGAATTGTCAATACTCGATTTGGGTTCTCCTCCAGCCCGATTTGCCTGGTTTAGTATTGGCAGCCAAGGGAGAAAAGAGCAATTTTTGTTAACCGATCAGGACAGCTTTTTAATATTTGAAGATGTTGCCGAAGAAAAATACAGAGATGTTAAAGATTACTTTTTGAAGTTAGCCAAAAGAACTACTACTATACTCGAAAAAGTGGGTTATGATTTTTGTCCAAATGGTCATATGGCCAGCAATATGCTTTGGTGTAAATCAATGTCAGATTGGATAAAGCAATATAATAACTGGATGAAAACTCCTGGAGAAAAATCGAATGATATCAGCAGCATATTTTTTGATTATGAGCTTGTTTTTGGCGAAGGCAAAATTGAGGACACGCTTGATGATTTGATCTTAAAGAATACTAAAAACAATGCATTATTCTTTGATTATCTAGGTAATGATGCCTTGCGAAAAAATGCGCCAATAAACTTTTTTAGAAAATTCAATCTCGAAGAAGAAGGCGATCATAAAGGTAAATTTGATATAAAAAACAGAGCCATCATGCCATTAGTTGATGGTGCCCGACTATTTGCTATAAGTTTGAATTTGAAAGGAATTAATAATACCTACTTACGATTTAAACAGCTGGCAATTGTAGATCCAAAATTTTCTGAAATCTATTTAAATTGTGCGGATGCATTTTTAATTTTGTCAAAATTCAGAACACTTGAAGGACTAAAAAATGACAGCAACGGTGATTATATCAATGTAGAAGAGCTTTCAAAAGTTGATAAAGAAAAAATGAAAAATGCTTTTGCTCCAATGAAAGAATTGGAAGAATTGATAAAAGATAAATTTCAATTAACTCAATTTTCATAAATATGATAGATTGGATAAAAAAAATCAATAAAGAATATCCCGATTTTTGGAAATTATATTTGGCAAAGTTTGAATCTAAATCCAATAGATATGTGGTTTTGAGTACTGAAACTACAGGTTTAAATCCAAAAAAGGACGTCATTTTATCCTTTGGAGCTGTTGCTGTTGTAAATGATGTTATCCGAATTGGAGACAATTTCGAAGTAGTGATTTTGCAATACAAATACCTTCATGACAATGGTTTGTCAAATGAGTTTCTAATCGAAAGTAAGCTGTCAAAACTTGCGGAACCTCAAGCTATACAAGCATTAGTCGATTATATTGGCAATGCGGTTTTAGTTGGACACCGAATCCATTTCGATATAGAAATGATTAATGATGTGCTGGAAAAAATGGATTGTGGTAAATTAAAGAATGAAGCGTTGGATGTCGAAATAATGCATCAGAAGTTATTAGACATTACAAACAAATCCTTTTCGTTAGAAGATTTAGTAAAACATTACAAGCTTCCTTTAAATGAAAGAAATTCTGCCTCAGACGACGCCTATTCTATAGCACTATTATTTGTAAAATTAAAAGCACGTTTAGGTTTTAAATAAAAAAACCACTCTAGTGAATGGTTTTTTTGGGTGCATCAAAATTAAACTAAACAAATTATTTTTTCTTTATGAACATATTCGTGTAATATTTCTTTCCGGTAGTTTCATCAATAGTAACAGATATACCAAAATGGGTAAAATCACCTTCAATATTGGCTTTATGATCCGGACTGTTTAACCAGGCACTCATAGCACTTTCCGGAGTTTGATAATTATAAGCAATGTTTTCTGCAACTCTAGTTGCTCCTAATACTTCAACAAGGTTATTAGCTCTTTGCTGAAAGTAATCATGATTAACCACTTTATTATCAATCATATAAATATTATGTTCTTCAGACTTGTGCGATATGTGATTAATCACCTCAAGTGTGCTTAATCCAATGCTTTGACGATAATTATTAACAGCAGTAATTAGTCTCAACTCACTATCGTTGTAATTGTAGGTAGTTACAAGCTTGTTGTCAGCCGAAGTAGCTTCCGACGAATCAGATGAACAGGATACCATTGTGAACACAATTGCTAACGGCAATAATGCTCTAAACATTTTTGCTTTCATAGTAGTAGGTTAAGTTTTTAAATAAAGTAGATGTGGGGCAAACACTTTATTTCGATTAATATTGACAGAACGTTTGTTTGATTTGGTTAGACAAGTTTACAAGTTTTACCGATTAAATAACAAATAAAATCGACGAAATACATATATTTATAATTTATATGAATAATTTTCTTATAAATATTAATTAAACTATTCATACTTAATTGCTAAGCACATTCTAATTTTTCGGCTTCAAAATGTAATTAATAAAATATATTTGCAAATAAAATTTAACTGTTTTGACAACAACTATTTCAAATTCAGCACTTTCTGTTACGATTAATCATAAAGGTGCCGAATTAATTTCCATAAAAAATACCGATTCAAACAGAGAATACATCTGGGAAGGAAATCCGGATTTTTGGGGAAAGCACTCTCCTATTTTGTTTCCGATTGTTGGCACTTTAAAGAACAATTCATATACTTATAAAAACAATACGTATGAGTTATCTCGTCACGGATTCGCTAGAGATATGGATTTTAATTTGATTAGCCATAATGAAAATGAAGCTGTTTTTTCTCTGTTATCAAACGAATTAACAAAAGAAAAATATCCATTTGAATTCGAATTGCGACTAATTTACACCTTAATAAATTCTGAATTAAAGATTAGTTATCAGGTTATTAATATAGGTAGTGATATATTGCCTTTCTCAATTGGCGGACATCCGGCATTTGCTTTACACAAAAAATTTGAAGATTATAGTTTGCAATTTGAAACAGAGGAAAATTTAATCAGTTACGAATTAGATAATGATTTGCTTTCAGAAAAGACAAAACAAATCGACTTATTAAAAAACAATTTGCCACTTACCTATTCTATTTTTGAAAATGATGCTTTGATTTTCAAGAAATTAAAGTCAAAACAGATCCAAATCCTGGAAAGTAACATTCCAATATTGAATTTTAAGTTTAACGATTTTCCTCATTTCGGAATTTGGACCAAAGTAAATGCACCATTTATCTGCCTTGAACCTTGGGTTGGCTACTCTGATATTTTAAATACAACCGGAAATATTTTAGAAAAAGAAGCCATTCAAATTCTGGAAAGTAATTCTTCAAAAGAATACAGTTTTAGCATCGAAATTCTATAATTTTACAAAAAACATAACGATGCTAACAATAAACTTTCATCCTTTTCAAAACATAGAAACTGAACGTTTGCTATTGCGGCGTATAGATACTAATGATGCTGAAGAAGTTTTAGCACTTCGCGGCAATCCTGAAACGATGAAATATATTCCACGTCCTTTGGCAAAATCAATAGAAGATGCTTTGGAACATATTGCCATGATTGAAGATAAGATTGTCAATAATACCGGAATTAATTGGGGAATTACTATCAAAGGAAGTCCGAAGATTATTGGAATTATTGGTCATTACATAATTTCACCCGAAAATCATCGTGCAGAAATCGGCTATATGTCTTTTCCTGAATACAATGGAAAAGGCTATATCACAGAAGCTATAAAAGCTGTTGTCGCTTACGGTTTTGAGCAAATGAACTTGCATTCTATTGAAGCGATTATTGATCCTGAGAATATTGCTTCCGAAAGAGTTTTACAAAAAAACGGTTTTGTCAAAGAAGCTCATATACTGGAAAATGAGTTATGGGAAGGAAAGTTTTGGGATACGGTTATTTATTCTTTACTAAGAAGAAACTGGAAAAAATAATTAGTTTTTGAGCTTAGGCAAAGTTCTAATATACAATTCTTCTACTTTTTTTCTGGCCCAATCCGTTTTTCTAAGAAAAGTTAAACTCGATTTTATACTTGGGTTATCGTTAAAACATTTAATTCTTATTAGCTCACCCAAAGTATCAAAGCCATAAAAATCAACCAGAATTTCGAGTATTCTTTGAAGCGTAATGCCGTGAAGCGGATCTTTTGAAATTTTATTTTCCATAAAGCAAAGTTACAAAACTATTGTTGTTTACCGCATTTGTTGTTACATTTGCCATCCAATGTTGAAAACAATAAACATACTTAATAAGCGCGCCAAATTTGATTATGAAATAATCGAGACCTATACTGCCGGCATAGTTTTAACAGGTACGGAAATCAAATCTATTCGTTTAGGAAAAGCTAATATTACAGAAGGTTTTTGTGAATTTCACAACAATGAATTGTTTGCCATCAATACCCAAATTGATGAATATCTTTATGGAAATCAATTCAACCACAAGGCAAAAAGTGAGCGCAAACTTTTATTGAATAAAAGAGAATTAAGAAAGCTTGAGAAAGCTTATGACACAAAAGGATTGACAATTATTCCTTTGCGACTTTTTACCAATGAAAAAGGAATTGCCAAATTAGATATCGGGCTTTGTCGCGGAAAGAAAACGTATGATAAACGCGAAAGTCTTAAAGAACAAGATACTAAACGCGATTTAGACCGAATTAAAAAATCATTTTAATAAAAAACCCCATTTCTTCTAAATGGGGTTTTTACTTTAATTATTTGTATCCGACAATTTGTTCTTCTGCAGCAATTACGTCATCAACATACTTTTTATATTCTAAATAATCAGTAGTCAGAATTTTGTCCCAAGTTAAATCAACTGTTCTGATTACTTTCAATGAATTTGGATTTATTAATTCAAAGCTAATTTGGTATTTATGTCCTTTATAAGTCAAGGTTTTTGCTTCTGGAATTTCTGTGAATTTCTTGTCTTTTGGAATATTTAAAATCACAGTAGATCTATAATTATTATTGATTTCATAGCTAAAATAATTGATATCATACTTTCTGCTTTCAAGCGAAATAATATCTCTCGTATAGACTTTATCCAAAAACGGAATATCCGTTATTTTCATGCTTCCAACAGTTTGTGCTCTTTCGGCAATTGTAAATTGGGTTTCAAAAGTTATGTCTTTATCATAAGTTTTGTTTTCAATAATTTTAGCTGATTGCAATGAAACAATTTTTTTTAATCTTTCGTTATAGTCTTCTTCCAATCTCTTTTTTCGAACATCTTCGGTTGTAAAACTTGAGAAGAGTTCATTATAGTATGCTTTGGTAGCTCCTTCAGCTTTTACAGTATTTATGAAGTTTTTCGATTTATCATCGATTGTAATTGTTGATGTAGTATTTATTGAAGCTGACAGTACATTATCAAAAGGGATGGCGATAATTTCGGACTTTTCATTTTCTGCTTTATCAAATGAAATTACCAATGCATTTGCATTATATAAGTTACTTGGTAAAGCTTTAAAAGGTAAAAAGTTATCAGTAAGCTCTAAGAAATATTCTTTATTATCGATTTTTACTTTAACAATGCAATGATTAAAATCGTTTGAAGGAAGCATCATCGATTTAAATCCGTTGTCATTTGTAGTCACCAAAACTAGGTTGGATTTTAAACCTGCTAGTTGAGAAAGCGCTACAAAAAGCGTAGAAACATCTTTACAGTCTCCAAGTTTTGTTGTAATAGTTTTTGAAGGTTTTTGAGGAACATAGCCGCTTTGTCTGAAATCTAATGAACTGTACTTAATATTATTCTCAATATAAGTGTAGATTTTTTTAGCAATTTCTTCCTCTGAAATTCCTTCAACTCCACTTGGGAAAATCTCATCAAATGTGGCTTTAGTTATTTTGTCAAGCTTTAGATTCTTCTTAACTAAGTCGGAATACCAATTAGAAATTTCTTTCCATGATTTAATTGTGCTTACTCTGATTGCATTAGTCAAATCACTATAGCGCGGAGCATATGCCTCGTTCAAAGCCATTGCCGGAATGTTGGTCCGTCTCCATATTTTACAAGTTTTATTATTAATTTTTTGAGTTGTAGCCGGAACAGTTCCGTTATTAAAGGCGGAAATATATTCCATATCTTGAGGGTATATAAGTCCAAAATAGGCTTCGACCGCTGGGTAAAAACTGTTGAAATAACAAGTTAAATCAAAATCTTTGTAAAATCTTCCAAATGAATTTTCATAGCGTTCATACTGAATAAAAATAACATCTCCGGCACTTAAATTTGTAAAAACAATAGTGTTGTCTCCCTTTTCACCGGGAACAATACTTCCGTCTGGCTTTACAATTTCTGATTTTAAGACAGTATTTCTATACAAATCAAGACTATACTCTTTCATTTCATCTATTCCTTTTTCAGATGTGACTTCATATAGATAAGTAACTTTTGATTTACGGCCACCTTCAGGAAGGATATTAACTATATATTCATCTAATAGCGTCGTAATACCGAAATCTCCTTTTAAACTACTGTTTCTTCTGGCCTTTATCATTTTGTAAATATCCTTTGAGGCAATTTCTTCAATCTCATCAGGAGTTTTGGTGATATCATATAATTTTTTTCTCAAAACTTCATTTCCAGAATCGTGGGATAATGATTTTCTAAAATATTTTTCAGCTTCTTTGATGTTATTCATACTATTATAAATATTCCCTTTTATTTGCATTAATGAAAAAGAATATGGATAATTGGCCAATGCTTTGTCAACTTCCAGCATAGCTTCATCATAGCGTTTATCAAAAATTAATAGATCAATATAATCTTTTCTTAAGCTATTCGAATAAGCATATTTATCAGATGATTCGTGAGTTATTCTTTCAACATCTTCTTTTCTGTTGGCGTCTTTGTAATATTTTTTTAATTGGTTTAATGCGACTATATTTTCTTTTTTTTCAATCAATTTTTCAAGCATTGAAATTGCCGTTGTTTTATCATTTTTCAATCTTTCATAAACCGGAGCAAAACTGGTGATGTAGAATTCGTTGTTGTTTGAAGCAGAAAACAATTCTTCGACTTTTTCCAACATTAAATTCATGTCTGCCTTTCTGGAAGCTATGATAAAATCAAACATCGTCTTTATCATATCTGATTTTATCGATTTTGACTTCTCTTGAAACTTTTCTAATTCAACTATATTAGCCGATTTCATCCAATCTTGATCTTGGAATTTCATCAAAATATTGTAAAAATAATTTTCATCATTAACTTCCATGTTTTTGCTAATCTCCTCCACTTTTTGAGTTTCTCCCTTATTAGAGTAATTAGTCATTTGCATAACCTGAATCAAGGATGACTTTGGATATTTTTTAATTAACTCTTCAACAATATCATTTGCTAATTCGTTTTTGCTGTTATTGGAATAAGCTTCAAAAAGTAAAATTTTATAAAGAACATTGTCCGGATTTTTGGCTATCAGATCTTTAAAGAATTCTTCAAAATTCGGAGCTAACTCTGCTACATTTAATTGTTCAAATGAAGTTTTGTTATAGGGCTTATATGAATTAAAATAATTCAAATCCGGAATTGCATTATTCATTACGTCGGTTAAATTCAAAAAGAAATTATCGCTGCTGTTTTTAGAGGAAAATTTAACCAAAAGTCTATTCATACCTTTTGGCAATCTAAACTTCAATTTATATGCATTCAAGTCAGTATGCTGAGACATATTATTTGCATAGACTTCGGTATCGTTTACAAAAATTTTAATCGATGAACTCGTACCAAAATTCAGAACCACATCTTTATCGGTTTGTGATTCAATAAAGACTTGTGAGTAAATTATTCCCTCTCCATATTCAGATTCGTTGGAATAAAAATGATATCCTTCATTTTGTTTGTCAACAGGAACATACCATCCTATTTTCCCATTACTGTTGGCGTCAAATAATTTATCATTATTAGCATAGACTTCGGGTTCATATTCGGTTTCTAACCCGCTGTCGTTTAAGTTTTCAAATACACCGCAGTACTGCCAATTTTCGATCCCGTTTAGCTTTTTAATTTGATTGTTGAATCCATCAAAATCCTTTCTTTTTCTATCACAAATGGCTTTATAATAGATGACTAAAGGGTCATCTTTAAAAGTAGGTGACTCAGCAAGAATATCCATTTTTTTATAAGTGAAATCATTAAAACCATTCGACCTGGTATTGTCAATCACATAAGGTTTATACCAAATTGGATATAGGTATTCTTTTTGTTTGCATGTTATAACAAACTGCTGTACAAATTTATCATCAAAAGAAAGCTTTCCCTGTTCATAGTCGATCATGACATCGAGAATTAGGTAATCAACATTTGAATCTTTTTTTGATTTTAACTCTTTATTGAATAAGTTTCTGGCTTCTTCACGCTTATTGGCTAATAATAAATCCCAAACTTTTTTTTCGGCGGTTTGAGAAAATGCAATACTTGAAAGCAGTAAAAAAATGATGTGAAGTCTTTTCATTATTATCTAGAAATAAATTTAGTTTAATTTTTATTTTCCAATAGCGGAACGAATTTAAAATCTCCAAATTCGTGTTTTTCAAATTGAGTAGCGTTTTTGCGAATCAGTAATGTCATTACCTGTTCTTTTTCACCAACCGGTATAACGAGTCTCCCTCCTATTTTTAGCTGTGCCATTAAAGCTTTCGGAATGATTGGCGCACCGGCGGTAACAATTATACTGTCAAAAGGCGCATGATTTACCAAACCTTTATAACCATCACCAAACGATAAATGCTTGGCGCGAATTCCTAATTTTGGTAATAATGCTGAAGTTGTTTTGAACAATTCATTTTGTCTTTCAACCGAATAAACTTTAGCACCCATGACAACCAAAACAGCCGTTTGATAACCAGAACCGGTTCCAATTTCCAGAATCTTATGGTCTTTTTTAACTTCCAATAACTGACTTTGAAAAGCAACAGTATAAGGTTGTGAAATGGTTTGCCCTGCACCAATTGGAAACGCTTTGTCCTGATAAGCAAAATCTTCAAAACTCGAATCTAAAAATAAATGTCTCGGAATCGTTTTAATTGCTTCCAATACTTTTTTATCAGTAATCCCTTTTTCTGCCAATAGTTTGGCTAATTGATTTCGAAGTCCTTGATGCTTGCTTGTGTCTTTCAATTTGGGTAATGTTTTATTTTGGTAAAAATAGAGGGAAAAATTACAAAAAACAAATAACAAATTTCAAATAATAAGCAAGCTTCAAAACTCAAAAGCCAAATAGCAAACACTTTTTGAAATTTAAAATTTGGATATTGAAATTTATTTGAAATTTATTTGAAATTTAGTCCCAAAGCTTCGGGATTAAGATTTGGAATTTATTTGAGTTTTGATATTTAAAATATTGGTATTTCTCCTTTAATTATTACTTTTGATAAAATTTATTTCTATGCTTAAAGTTGGCGTTTTAGGTGCCGGTCACCTCGGAAAAATACACTTGAGATTATTACAACAGTCTGAAAAATACGAACTTGTTGGTTTTTATGATGAAAATCACGAAAACGGAGCCAAAATCGAAGCCGAGTTTGGATACAAACAATTTGATACCATTGCCAAATTAATACACGCTGTAGATGTTATTGATATTGTAACTCCTACTCTTTCGCATTACAAATGTGCTAAAGTTTCTATCAAATCGGGAAAACATGTTTTTATAGAAAAACCAATTTCTACAACTGTTGAAGAAGCGGAAGAAATTATCGCTTTGGCAAAAGAATATAATGTAAAAGGTCAGGTCGGACATGTAGAACGTTTCAATCCTGCGTTTATAGCAGTTAAAGACCAAATAGAAACTCCAATGTTTATTGAAACACACCGTTTGGCAGAATTCAATCCGCGTGGCACTGATGTTCCTGTAGTTTTAGATTTAATGATACACGATATTGATGCGATTTTAAGCGTGGTAAAATCGAAAGTGAAATTTGTTCACGCCAGCGGTGTTTCGGTTTTAAGCCAATCACCCGATATTGCCAATGCCCGAATTGAATTCGAGAATGGTTGTGTAGCCAATATTACTTCGAGCCGAATTTCAATGAAGAATATGCGCAAGTCACGCTTCTTCCAAAAAGATGCCTACATCTCTGTAGATTATTTAGATAAAACCTGCGAAGTTGTCAAAATGAAAGAAGCTCCTGAAACTCCGGGAGATTTCGATATGATTCTTCAAAATGCCGAAGGCGATAAAAAACAAATCTATTTCAATAATCCGGAAGTAACCAATAACAATGCTATTTTGGATGAGTTGGAAACATTTGCTGACGCAATCAATAACAATACAAATCCAGTTGTTACTTTGGAAGACGGAACTGAAGCATTACGCGTTGCATATATGATCATTGATTCGATGGAGAAAAATAAAACTATCAACCCAACATAATGAAAACAATTGCTGTTATAGGCGCTGGAACTATGGGCAACGGAATTGCTCACACTTTCGCACAAAGCGGTTTTACCGTAAAATTAATAGACGTTTCCGAAAAATCACTCGAAAAAGGAATGACAACAATAGCTTCAAACCTTGATCGAATGGTAACCAAAGGAACCATTACCGAAGATGACAAACACAAAACAATCTCAAATATTATAACTTATACCGATATAAAAGATGGCGTTGTTGGAACTGATTTAGTTGTAGAAGCTGCCACTGAAAACGTTGGCTTAAAACTTCAGATTTTCAAGCAATTAAGTGACGTTTGTGATCACAATGTAATTTTGGCAACCAATACTTCTTCAATTTCTATAACCCAAATTGCAGCACAAGTCGTTCATCCGGAACGCGTAATCGGAATGCATTTTATGAATCCGGTGCCGATTATGAAATTGGTTGAAATCATTCGTGGTTATTCTACTTCGGATGAAGTAACTAAAATCATCATGGATTTATCAATAAAATTAGGAAAAACACCAACCGAAGTAAACGATTATCCGGGCTTTGTAGCCAACAGAATTTTGATGCCAATGATTAACGAAGCTATCGAAACTTTATATAACGGAGTTGCCGGAGTTTATGAAATTGACACAGTAATGAAACTCGGAATGGCACATCCAATGGGACCATTACAATTAGCTGATTTTATTGGGCTCGACGTTTGTCTTTCAATTTTAAATGTAATGTATGACGGATTCAAAAATCCAAAATATGCTCCCTGCCCACTCTTGGTTAATATGGTTATGGCAGGAAAACTCGGAGTAAAATCTGGTGAAGGTTTTTATGATTATGCAGAATCGAAGAAAGCTGAGAAAGTCTCTAAACAGTTTAATTAATGAGTCGCAGTTTGCAGTCGCAGTTTGCAGTTTTTTACTGAGAACAGAGACTGAAACTGAAAACTATAAAATATGTCTAAAATAATCCCTTTCAAAGCCGTTCGTCCTACTCCAGACAAAGTAGCGTTAGTAACTTGCAGAAATTATGACGATTATAGTTCGGCTGAGCTTGCGGCTTGGTTGAGTTTTAATCCATATTCGTTTTTGCATGTAATTAATCCGGCTTATATGTATTCGCAAAAGATTACATTGGACAAGCGTTTTAAAGGTGTTGCCCACAAATATCAAGACTTTAAAGAGGAAGGCATTTTCATGGAAGAAGACAAAGCTGCTTTCTTTTTGTATGAAATTCAGAATAAAGTGCAGTCTTTCACTGGCTTCGTAGCGGGAACTTCGATTGAAGATTACAAAAATAATATCATCAAAAAACACGAAGATACTTTACAATATCGTGTTGAATATTTCAAGGATTATTTGCATCAGACAGGTTTTAATACCGAACCTGTTTTGATTACATATCCGGATAATGAAACCTTGGACTCCTGGATTGCCGAAAAGAAAAAATCCCAACCGATTTATAACTATTCCACAACCAACAAGGAAAATCATCAAGTTTGGAAAATTGAAACCAAGGAAGAAATTGAATGGTTACAAAAGCAGTTTGAACAAATCCCTGAATTGTATATTGCTGATGGCCATCACCGTTCGGCTTCAGCCGAATTGTTGTATGATGAAGACAAGCATTTGGGTAACGAAAATCTAAATTACTTTATGAGTTTTTTGATTGCCGAAAGCAATGTCAAAATCTATGAATACAATCGTATCATCCGTGATTTGAATGGTTTTACCAAAGATGATTTTCTGGAAAAATTAGCTGAAAACTTCATCATCAAAGACAAAGAACAGGAATTGTGGAAACCACAAAGTAAATTTGAATTCGGAATGTATCTCGACGGCCATTTTTATGCTTTATTTTACAAACAAGAGAATAAACAACCATCGATATTAGAAAATCTTGATGCTCAGATTTTATACGATAAAGTCTTGCAACCTTTATTAGCAATAGAAGATTTGCGAAATGATGAACGTATTGAATACATTCCCGGAAAACAATCTATTTCAACTATAAAAGAATTGGTTGACGAAGGCGAATTTGAAGTTGGTTTTATGTTATTCCCATCTGATATTTCAGAAATCAAAGCTTTGGCAGATAACAATTTGATTATGCCTCCAAAAAGTACTTATATCGAACCTAAATTCAGAAGTGGATTGATGGTTTATGAATTGTAATTTGAAAATGTCAATAAAAGATAATCTTCTAGAAATAAAATCTTCTCTTCCTCCACATGTCATATTGGTAGCGGTTTCAAAGACCAAACCGGTTTCCAATTTGATGGAGGCATATAATGCCGGACAACGCATTTTTGGCGAAAACAAAATTCAGGAAATGACTGAGAAATGGGAACAAATGCCCAAAGATATTCAATGGCATATGATTGGTCATGTTCAAACCAACAAAGTCAAATATATGGCTGAATATGTTAGTTTGATCCACGGTGTCGATAGTTTGAAATTGCTACTGGAAATCAACAAACAAGCGGCAAAACGCAATCGGGTTATTAATTGTTTACTTCAGGTATATATTGCTGAAGAAGAATCGAAGTTTGGTTTGGATGAAAATGAATTAGAGGAGATTCTTCACTACCTTCAGAATGACAAATTACAAAACATAAAAGTCATTGGTTTAATGGGAATGGCAACATTCACTGATAATCAAGAACAAATCAAAAAAGAATTTCTGTACTTAAAATCACTATTCGATAAACTCAAAACTCAAAACTCATCACTCATAACTCTTTCTATGGGAATGTCCGGGGATTACAAACTTGCTATTGATTGTGGAAGTACCATGGTTCGAATTGGAAGTAGTATATTTGGAGGAAGATAATCTAAAACTGAAATTTGTACGCAATACTCGACATAGAAACTACCGGCGGACAATTCAATGAAGAAGGCATTACCGAAATTGCCATCTATAAATTTGACGGTCACGAAATTGTGGATCAATTCATTAGCTTGATAAATCCTGAAAAACCAATTCAGCCTTTTGTTGTGAAATTAACTGGAATCAACAATGCAATGCTGCGTTCTGCTCCAAAGTTTTATGAAATTGCCAAACGCATTATTGAAATTACTGAAGATTGCATCGTCGTAGCACATAACGCTTCTTTTGATTATCGAATCCTGAGAACCGAATTCAAGCGATTGGGCTATGATTATATAAAACCAACTCTTTGTACAGTTGAATTGGCGCAGAAATTAATTCCGGGACAAGCTTCCTATAGTTTGGGAAAATTGGTTCGGGCTCTCGGAATTCCGGTAACGGATAGACATCGCGCCAGCGGTGATGCCATGGCAACCGTGAAATTGTTTAAAATGATTTTGGCAAAAGATGTCGAAAAAGAAATTCTAATCAGTTTGATTAAGGCTGAAATAAAATCGGGATTGACTCCTAAATTACTTGATATTGTTGAAAGTCTGCCAACAAAAACCGGGATCTATTACATACATAACGAAAAAGGAAATCTGATATATATTGGTAAAAGCCGAAATATTAAGAAACGAATCAATCAACATTTTACAGGAACATCGGGAAAAAGTAAAAAGATCCAGCGGGAAGTTTTTGCCGTAACCTATGAAGTTACCGGAAGTGAACTGATTGCTTTGTTGAAAGAAAGCGAAGAAATAAAAATCAACAAACCTATTTATAACCGTTCGCAACGCAAGACTATTTTCCAATGGGCGCTTTATCCCGAAATGGATGAGAACGGATATTTAGCAGTGAAAGTCCAAAAAGCAGATGGCAGAAAAAAGGAAATTACGTCTTTTACTTCTTTACAAGAAGGCAAAAATGCGTTGTTGAAAATTACAGAAAAGTATAATTTGTGTCAAAAGATTAATGGTTTGTACGAAACCAAGAATGGTTGTTTTCAGCATAAGATAAAAGAGTGCAATGGCGCGTGTTTAGGCAAAGAAACGCCCGAATTATACAACGAACGCGTTGAAGAATTTATCAGTGAAATGAAGTTCGAAAATGATAATATGGTCATTATTGACAGAGGAAGAACGGTTGACGAACGCTGTGCGGTATTGATTGAAAACGGAATTTATAAAGGCTATTGTTTTTATGATTTGAATTATCAGGTAAATAATATCGAAATTCTTAAAAATATTATCATTCCGATGCAGAACAATCGCGATACACGAACTATCATTCAAGGATATTTGCGCAAAAATAAAGTGTACAAGATTTTAAAGTTCTGATGAATTATCTAATCACAATTATTGGTCCGACTGCAATAGGGAAAACTTCCCTGAGCATTGCTTTAGCGCAACATTTCAACTGTGATATTGTTTCTTGCGACAGTCGTCAGTTTTTTAAGGAAATGCGTATTGGAACTGCTGTTCCGAGTGAAGAAGAATTAGCTTCGGCTACGCATCATTTTATTCAAAATAAATCCATTTTTGAGAATTATACTGTTGGTGATTATGAAAAGGAAGCCATTATAAAATTGGATGAATTGTTTCTGAAAAATAACATTCAAATCATGGTTGGCGGTTCAGGTTTGTATGTGGATGCCATTCTAAAAGGTTTTGATGATTTTCCGGATATTGATAATTCTGTTCGTGAAAAAATAAATGCTGATTTTGAGCAACTTGGAATAGATTACCTACAAAGTAAGTTGAAAGAATTGGACTCGGATTATTATCAAACAATAGCACTTGAAAATCCACAAACATTGCAGAATCCACAGCGAATGAAACGCTTTGTTGAAGTTTGCATCGGAACCGGAAAACCCTATTCTTCTTTTTTAAATCAGAAAAAAAAACAGCGTCGCTTCACTCCTATTATCATTGGCTTGGAAGCTGAAAGAGAAATTATTTATGACCGAATTAATCAACGTGTTGACATTATGATTGCTGAAGGTTTGGTTAATGAAGCTGAAAGTTTGTTGCCTCATAAAGAACTGAATGCCTTGCAAACTGTTGGTTACCGTGAATTATTCGATTATTTTAATGGAGATATTACATTAGATTTTGCCATAGATGAAATCAAGAAAAATACACGTCGGTTTTCAAAGCGCCAGCTAACTTGGTTTAAGCGAACAGAGAATGTGAAATGGTTTGATTTCAAAAGCGATGCAAACGATATTATCAGTTATATAAAATCTAAGCTGTAATGCCAATATCAAACGACTTTACTTCTATATTATGCAAAGATTGGGAAATCACTTTTCTGCAATGTTATCCAAACGGTTATTTAAAATATACTGATTTGTGTAATATACTTCAATTGACTGCCGGCGTTCATGCAGAATTGGGCGGTATTAGTTTTAGTGATATGCAGGCGCATCATCAGGCTTGGGTTTTGAGCAGAATGCGCATTGAAATAAAGCGCTTGCCAAAATGGAGAGATGTTGTAACGGTGAAAACCTGGATTAATTCGTTAGAAAACTCGCGTTCTATTCGCTGTTTGGAAATGTATGTTGGTGATGAAAAAATAATTGGGTGCGAAACCTTTTGGGCTGTTTTTAATACACAAACGCGTCGTCCTGAACCTTTGACCTTGGCCCATGAACATTTTGAAAAATATCCGAATGATAAAGCTACTGAAATTCAGTTTTCTAAAATTGATACTGCTATTGACAAAACATTTGTTGCAGAAAAAACAATTTTGCTTTCGGATTTAGATATTGTGAATCATGCTAACAGCGTGAAATATTTAGAATGGTGTTTGGATTATGTTGAGCCTAAACTGTTACTCAATCAGCGATTAGAGGGTTTTGAGATGAATTATCTGAAAGAAGTTTCGTTGAATGAAACTATTGCTATTGAGAAAAGCAGCTTGGAAAACCCAAGTGTTTTTACGGTGAATTCCGGAAACAAAATTTGTTTTGCTTTACAACTGAACTTGAAATAAAAACTAATGCCCTAGCCCTGATGGGAACGGCATCCTTTTTATTGTTTAGTGAATAGCCCTTCGACTGCGCTCAGGGTGACAAACAATAAAAAGATATAGTGGACAGCAGGATTAGCTTCTGAAATAAATTCAGAATAAATCCTAATAAAAAATCCCGCCTAAAAGACGGGATTTCTTTTTATTTTTTTACGACCAATCTGAAACCTTCGCCGTGAATGTTGAGGATTTCGACATTTGGTTCATCTTTTAAGTACTTTCTTAATTTGGCGATGTAAACATCCATACTTCTTGAGGTGAAATAATTATCTTCTCTCCAAATTTTGGTTAATGCTAGTTCTCTTGGCATCAAATCATTTTCATAAGTCGCCATCATTTTTAGTAATTCAGACTCTTTTGGGGATAATTTAATTGGTTCCTGATTTTCGAATTTTAGGTAACGAAGCTTTGAATTTAAAAGGAATCTTCCGATTTGGAATTCAAATTTTGCTGGTTCGTTTTTATTCTCTGCTGATTTTCTTTGAATGATTGCTTTCACTTTCATCAACAATACATCAGAATCGAACGGCTTGTTTAAATAATCGTCGGCGCCAACTTTGTATCCTTTTAAAACGTCTTCTTTCATTGACTTAGCCGTTAAGAAAATCAAAGGCACGTCTTTGTTTTTTTCTCTGATTTCTTTTGCCAAAGTATAGCCGTCTTTGTAAGGCATCATCACATCCAAAATACACAAATCAAAATTGTCTTTTTTGAATTTTTCGAAACCTTCCATACCATTTTTGGCCAGTGTTACTTCAAAATCATTTAATGTGAGGAATTCTCTCAAAACGATTCCAAAGTTTTGATCGTCTTCCACCAAGAGTATTTTTTTGTTGTTTTCCATAGCAGTTTTTTTTTATTTTAATTTATGAGTGGGACTTTAATTATAAATGTGCTTCCTTTTCCTTTTTCGCTTTCTACAAATATTTCGCTGTTGTGATCGTCAACAATTCTTTTAACGTAGGCTAAGCCTAAACCATGACCTTTTACGTTGTGTAAATCTCCGGTATGCTCGCGATAGAATTTTTCGAATATTCTTTTTTGAGCTGCTTTCGACATTCCGGAACCTTGATCTTTAATTTTGATGATGACAAAATCTTTTACATTTTCTGTCTGAATATCAATTATTGGTTCTTCGGGCGAATACTTTATGGCATTATCCAAAATATTTACAATCACATTGGTAAAATGCACATCATTTAATAAAACCGAAGTTCGCGTTGCATCAAAATGTGTTGTTATTGTTCCGTTTCTGTCTTCTACAATTAAATTCACATGTTCAATAGCATCTTCAATTATCTCGTGAATATTGTTAGATTCTTTATTGATGTCTAATTCTCTCTTTTCAAGTTTTGAAATTCTCAAAACATTTTCAACCTGCGCGTGCATTCTTTTGTTTTCATCTTTAATCATCTGCATGTATCGAAGTACTTTTTCCTTGTCTTCGATGACCTTCGGATTTTTCATAGCGTCTAACGCAAGGTTTATTGTTGCAATTGGCGTTTTGAATTCATGTGTCATGTTATTAATGAAATCGGTTTTGATTTCAGAAATCTGACGTTGCTTTATCAACTGATTTAATGCACTTGAATAAGCAATAACAATGATGAGTGTGAAAATGATTGACAAAATGCAAATTCCAATCAATTCCGAAAACAGAAATTTTTTCTTTTGCGGAAACGTTAATAACAATTGGTATTTGTTATTACCATCATTATCAATAAAAATCGGAATAGAATAAGTTGATGATTTATCGTATCTAAAGTGTTCCGACTTTATTTTTGTTGCCAAGCCATTACTGTAAACATTGAATTCGAATGGAGTTTTAACACCATATTCCTTAAGTTCCTCCGACAATAACTTTTGCATCATTTCGTTTGAAACTCTTTCCTGAATAGGTTTTACCGCTGCAATATCTTTATAAACAATTTCAAATTGCGCGTTGTCTAATAAATCCAATCGTCCGGATTTTTCGATTTTGATATCCGGTGCAACCGTTTGTTTTATACTTGAATTATCAATATCATCATTGTAAATCTCAGTTTTTCTTTTTGCTGTGTAATTTTTGAGTTTTACGCTGTCTAATTTTTTATCAAAGAACGAAGCAGAAATCCCGTAATCTTCGGAATTTATACTGTTTGAATATATTATGGTTTCGTTAGTTCTTGAATCGCGCTGATAGTAACCAAACTCCAAAAAATCACTTTTTTGTGGTGCTTTGCCTGTACTATCCTTTAGGCGATTATACATTTCGTAATAAGAATATTGCTCATTCTTTTGTAATTTAACGGCAACATTCCCAAGAACTTGTTTTACATGATACTTAAATTGTTCTTCATTATTCTCGAAAGATTTATCGAACCAATATACCTGAACAAGAATTATACCTATTAAGGATAAACTCATTAGAATAACCAGTAAGCGGAAAAACAATTTATTCATTATACAAATTTAACATTTTAACATTTATACAATAAATACATTAACCAAACATTAACATCTTGTATATATATTATTGATTTTTCAATGATTTGAGGATTTCATTGATTTGTTTTTTAGTAGAGTCAATTGATAGATTATGAATTACATAATCACTTTTTCCAATTCGCTGCTCATCAGTCCATTGGTTTTGTATTCTTTTTAAAACAGCTTCCCTATCCGTTTTATCTCGATCAATTACCCGTTGAAGTCGGGTTTCTAAAGGAGCAGTTACTGTAATTACAGCATCGCAATATTTATAGCTTCCGGATTCAAATAAAATAGCAGCTTCTTTGACTACAAAAGGGAAATTTTCATGCTTTTTAACCCAAGCATCAAAGTGTTTTTTTACTTCAGGATGCACTATACTATTTAGCTTTTGCAGCTTTTCAGGATTGTTAAAAACAATTTGTGCCAGTTTAGTACGATTAAGGGTTCCGTTTTCTACAACTTCTTTTCCAAATGAGGAACTTATTTTATTAATTATTTTATTAGAAGTCATTAATTCTCTGGCTTCATCATCAGCAATATATACCGGAATTCCCAATGATTTGAGATACTCAGCAACCATTGTTTTTCCGCTTCCGATACCGCCTGTTAATCCGATTATTTTTGTCATCACTTTATTTTAAAAAATAGTTCAGGAAAAGCTATTTCGGGTTTTTGTTTTAACAGACTTATTTTAATGAATGAATTTAGAAAACCTAAACCATATCCATAAAATTGTTTGCAAACCGCTACCATTGATAATAATCCAATCTTAAGGCTTTTGGTTTCAATTGTCGCAACTACAAATAAAATTATAAAATAAAATATATAGCAAAACAGTGGCCATTCAATTCCAAAAAAGAATACAAGCATCGCACTGAACAATCCCAGGATAAAAAAGCTTGGAAAGAAAAAAGTAAGCTTGCTATATTCGGGATACCAACTATTTAAAATCGGACGTGCTTTGCCAAATTTGGTTACCTGCAATAAAAATTTATCCCAATCTATTCTTCGCTTGTGATACACAAATGCTTTTGGGAAAAGTCTTGTTTTGTAACCTAATTTCCATAATCGAATACTTAAATCCGGATCTTCGCCTGGATGAATATTTCCAAAACCATTTGAATCTTCAAAAGCTTTTTTAGAAATTCCCATATTAAAACTTCGAGGTTGGAATTTGGTTAATTTTTCCGAACCGCCACGAATTCCGCCTGTTGTTAAAAAAGAAGTCATAGCAAAATTTATTGCCTTCTGAATATCCGAAAACGAATCTAAAGCGGCATCAGAACCACCAAAACAATCGACATATTTCTGAGTCAATTCTTTATCAACCTCAGAAAGATATTGTTTTGGAATAATACAATCTGAATCAAAGATGATAAAGTAGTCTCCTTTAGCTACTTTCATTCCGTAATTTCTAGAATCACCCGGGCCTGAGTTTTCTTTAAAATAATAAGATATGTTCAGTTTTTCTTTGAAATTTTCTACTTCTTCTTTACAAGTTATAGAAGAGCCGTCTTCAACGATTACAATTTCATATTCTTTATTATAATCAGAAATCAAAAGACTTTCCAATAGTTCTTTAATTTCATCGGGTCTATTATAAACAGGAATAATTATTGAAATATACATGACATAAATTTTACTTCGTACAATTTGTTTGGTATTAAAAACGAGTCTCGGTAACAAAGATAAGTTTTATACAAAAGAAAAACCACCTAAAAATTAGGTGGTTTTAATTATAAAAAAGGAAATCTAATTATTCTTTAATAACCTTAATAGTTTTTACCTGATCATTAGATGTTACTCTAACCATGTAAGCTCCATTTGGTAGATTTGACATATCAATGTGAGCATCGTTAGCATTAATAATAGTAGAACTTACTTTTTGTCCTAATAAATTATATACTTCAACATTTGAAATCTCTTGGTTATAAGATAAGTTCAAAATGTTTTTTACAGGGTTTGGATAGTAAGTAAAACTACTACTATCAAAAGAACCGTTTCCTAACCCATCATCCGTAATTGATAAATCATAACTACCGCGAGAGGCTGGACTCGTTGAGAATACTCTTAGATAATATGTTCCAATACTCAATCCTGTTAAACTCGTAGCTGCTCCTGTTGTTGTACAAGATCCGTTAACCTGCGTTAATGCACCGCAAGTACCTGAATATAGTGCGAAACCTGCAGCCCCTGTTTGATTAGCAAGAGTAATAGTTACATCTGTAACAGAACCACTATCGAACCAATACCAAGTGTCATAATATGTTCCAAACATATTTCCACAACTTGGATAGGCAGTACCCAAACTAGCAGAAGAACATGAATTATTAGCTCCGGTAATTGGAGTTCCTATTGTTACTTGTGTAGCAGTTGAACATTCATCATTTGTAGTAGCTGGTGTACAAGCAGCAACACAACTAACGCTTAATTCAAAATTGATAGGATTTGTACCTGGAGTAAAAGTATATGAATATACTAAAATATAATAATCAGTACCGGCAACTGTGCTAAATGTAACAACAGAAGCTAATGTATTTGTTGCACAACCCGCAGCTTGAGCATCATCATTACCACCAATACAAGTAAGAGCACCACAAGTACCACTGTAAACAGCAATTCTTGAATCACCTGTAGTGATAGTTGGAGAACATGTAGTTACTGTTACATCGCTTCCATCACCTACATACTTATACCAAACACCAGGTGTGTTTTGTGTTGTTACTCCTGAAATACCACAAACAGGCATGTTTTCATTTGTAGCCAATGCAGTTGTCCCTGCTGTTGTAGATCCACAAGTTACAGTTACGGCATCTGAACAATCATCATTTACCGGTGGTTGAGGAGGTGATGCACAAGTTATATCCATAGTAAATGCACCTACACTTCCAACATTCCAACCTTCAACAGTAATATAGTAAGTAGTTGTTCCATCAGAATCAAAACTTACTCTGGAATTTAATGTATCAGATACACAAGTACTGTCGTCATCATTACCTGCTACTAAAGTTAAGCTACCAGAAGTTCCAGTATAAACCAATACAGATGTATCATAAGATGATCCACAAAGATTAACTGTTACTGTTTGAGGAGTACCACTTCCTGTAAAGGAATACCAAACATTTGGCGCATCTAAATCGGCAGTAAATCCATCAGGAGCATTATCCTCATCTAATGTAGCAGATGTTGTATCTCCTGTATAAGTATTTCCACAACTTACTGCAGTAGGAGTTGCAAAATTATCATTAGCTGGTGCTGGCAATGCTTCAACAGTTAACACTCCACTAGGATGTGTGGTTCCGTCCCAAAAACCATTATTTAGTCCACCATACACATATGGTCCATCATTTAAAGAGAATCTTGTGGCATAATCATAAGTTCCTGGCGCTAAAGTAGCTCCAATACTTGCCTGATATTCATCATTGTTACTAATGTGACCTGAATTCCAAGTTGCTACTGTCCAATCTGTCCATGTACTTGGATCTGTTCCGGTTGCGCCGGTACCAACCCAAGCCAAAATACCTGGAGCCTGACCGTCAATATTTGGAACAACATCTGTTAAACCACCTTCATAAACTTGACCATAAACAGTTATACTTCCTCCTTGCGTGATTGTTTCAGCAGCAGGGAATTGTAAGTTAGCCCAATCAGGAGTATCTGTTGGTTGTGGTTCTGTTGTGAAACTCCAAATAGTACATCCTGTAGCAGCACCTGCAGCATTTCTTGGTATAATTTGCCAGTAGATAGTAGTACTATATGCTCCAATAGGTCCAACACCAGTAATAGATGTCGCTGCAATATTTCCTTCAAATACTAAATTTCCACTATCCGTTCCTGAATAGAGATCGTAAGATGTTGCTGGTTCACCTGTTGTAGGTGCATCCCAAGAAATATCAAAAGTTGCAAATGCAGGAACAGTTGTGCTTCCGTCTGCAGGAGTTGGATTTGATGCACATTCCGGTACCGTTAAAGCAGTAGTACAAACAATTCTTCTTTCTCTGTTAGTATTTTGAGTGCCACAGGTAGAATTTGTGTGGAAATAAACTCTAACTACACCGTCAGCATTTGGCGCGTAGCTTACACTACCTATTCCTACTGCCAAAACGGTTAGACCATCAGCTGATGCTACCGTTAAATAGTCAGTAGCTACAGAACTTGAAAAAACATAATCATTAGTATCAAAAACATTGATGTTTGAATACTCTCCTGCCCATGAATCTGTAGCAACAACATTAACCGTTGTTCCATCACAAACCGGCACATCATATGTAGCTGC
This sequence comes from Flavobacterium anseongense, assembly GCF_021608185.1. Lineage (GTDB taxonomy): Bacteria > Bacteroidota > Bacteroidia > Flavobacteriales > Flavobacteriaceae > Flavobacterium > Flavobacterium anseongense. Next base: position 75,410 of record NZ_JAKIHN010000002.1, read on the forward strand.
AGGATATAATGTTCCTGTTAAACATGGAGTACCGCAAATTACAGATGTTTCTCTGTCAACATCTTCAGTACCACATGCCGAATCGGTATTTATATACACTCTAATATCTCCTGTAACAGTTGATACCCAACTTAGTGGAGTTGTACCAGAAGTGACTGCTGTTGTTCCGCTGTCAGTACTTACAGTTAAATAATCAGTAGCGACTGAACTTAAGAATCTATATACCTCACCACTTGTTACAGTAACAGTAAAATAATCACCTGCCCAAGAATCTGTAGCAACTATTGTCGGTGTAACCCCGTCACAAAGTCCTGGTACAGTCACATTAGAAGGATACTCAAATCCTGTTAGACAAGGAGCAAGTGCTGTTACACTTAAAGTATAATCTTCTGCTTGACCATATCCAGCTCCAGTTTGACATGAGGTTCCGAAAGCATTATATCGCTTGATTACCCTCATTCTCGTATTTCCACCTAAAGCGGTTCCGGGAACTGTTATATTTCCAACTAATTCAATAGCGTCAACACCAGTTGAATTAACAATGTTTCCGATGTCATAAGATTCACCGGCGTCTGTAAAAACATTGTTTTGGTTCCAATCAATGTATACTCTAAGTCTTGTGGTAAAATTTCCATCCGTGTTACCTTTTAGAGTAATTGGATAAGTTGTTCCGGCACTTACGTTTCCAACAATTGCAGTATAATCTTCGTGTGCAATAATTGTCGTGCCATTGTTAGCTCCTACCGTAGCAGAACTGGTTTGATTGATACCAGCAAAATTGACCAAAGTTATCGGTTCAACATTACTTGTAAATGTCATTGGTCCACAATAGGGCGCAGGAAACTGTGCAAACCCCGAAAATGTGACCAGAAGCATTAATGCTAATGTAATTTTTTTCATGTAGTTAATGTTTTAAAGTTAATTGCCATAAAAGTATGTATAAATAAAAAAACTCACAAATAAATTGTGAGTTTTAAACTAGAGTTATTAAATAAATATCAACAATTAACTTTCGATACTTTTTATCATTGTCAATTCATTAGAATCGGCAGCATAATCAACATTGGTAAATCCAAAACCAAATAGATTGAGAAAATCTTGTTTGTAACCTGCCAAATCACCTATCTCGCTTAAATTTTCTGTAGTAGCTTTTGCCCATAATGCTTTTATTCTTTCCTGAATATCGTCACGCATTTCCCAATCGTCAATTCTGATTCTGCCTTTCTCATCGGTTGGCACATCATTTCCTGTATAAAGTCGTTGTTCAAATAATCTTTGGATTTGTTCGATACAACCTTCGTGAACGCCTTCTGCTTTCATGATTTTATACAATAAAGAAATATATAGTGGAATGACCGGAATAGCAGAACTGGCTTGAGTTACCAAAGCTTTATTTACAGACACATAAGCTTTTCCGTTTATAGCTTTTAAATCGTCTGTAATTTTGAATGCTGTTGCTTCCAAATCATCTTTGGCGCGTCCAATTGTTCCTTTTCTGTAAACGGCTTCGGTAACTTCAGGACCGATATAAGAATAAGCGATAGTTGTTGCTCCGTTGGCTAAAACTCCAGCATCTTTTAAAGCATCTATCCACATTTTCCAATCTTCACCTCCCATTACAACAACAGTGTTATCAATATCTTCCTGATTCGCAGGTTCAATACTGACTTGTGAAACAAGTCCGGTATGAAAATCAACTGTTTTATTTGAAAAAGTCTGACCAATAGGTTTTAATACCGAACGATGCAAAACACCTGTTACAGGATGCAGACGAACAGGTGAAGCTAAACTGTAAATTACCATATCAACCTGACCTAAATCGGCTTTAATCAAGTCGATAGTTTGTTGTTTTATTTCATTTGAAAATGCATCTCCATTAATGCTTTTGGCATACAAACCTGCTTTTTGGGCTTCTGTTTCAAAAGCAGCAGAATTGTACCAACCCGGAGTTGCTGTCTTTCCTTCTGTTGGTGGTTTTTCGAAGAAAACTCCAATTGTACCGGCATCTGAACCAAAAGCACTTGTTATTCTTGATGCCAAACCAAAACCGGTTGAAGCTCCAATAACTAATACTTTTTTAGCGCCATCAATATGTCCTTTTGATTTTACATATTCGATTTGATTTTTAACATTTTGGGCACAACCTTCCGGATGAGCTGTCAAACAAATAAATCCCCGCATTCTTGGTTCTATAATCATGTGATGTGTATTTTATGTTAGTTTTTTATTGTGTTACAAAAGTAATGAATTAGCATTTCAATTTAGCAATGCTTTAGCATGATTAACGGCGGAATCTGAAATATCTTTACCGGAAAGCATCTCAGCAATTTCGATGATTCTTTCATCGCTGTTTAATAATTTCAATTCCGAAACGGTATTTTCTCCCAATACAGTTTTGAAAACTTTGTAATGATTTGCACCTTTCGCAGCAATCTGTGGAAGATGTGTTATCGCAAAAACCTGCATCGTTTTACTCATGTCTCGCATAATCTCTCCCATTTTGTTGGCAATTTCACCCGAAACACCAGTGTCAATTTCGTCAAAAATAATTGTTGGCAGTTTTGAATATAGAGATAAAATTGATTTTACAGCCAACATAATTCTAGACATCTCGCCTCCTGAAGCCACCTTTTTCAGTAAACCAAAATCGGTTCCTTTATTGGCAGAAAACAAAAACTGAAGCGTGTCTTTTCCGTTATTGTGATAAGTTTCAGAAGCAATAATTTCGATTTTAAATCGAACATTCGGCATGCCTAATTGATTGAGTATTTCAATAAGTTTTTCACTTAAATTCGGAACTGCTTCTCTCCTACTTTGGCTTATTTTTGAAGCAATTGTATCTAAATGCAATTCGAAATCTTTGATGCTGCTTTCTAGTTTTGCAATTTCGTCTTCTAAAGCAGCAACCGAAACAACTTTAGTTTCTAAATCGGTTTGAATTTGGATTAATTCTTCAACGGTTAAAACGTTGTGCTTTTTCTGGAGATTGTAAATCAGTTGCAGTTTCTGATTGATGGCTTCGAGCTTTTCAGGATCATTAAAAACCAAATCCGATTCTCGATTTAATTCTTTGACGATATCATCAAATTCGATTAAAATACTGTTGGTACGTTCAAAAAGCGATTGATATTCGGTCGAAAAAGCAGTGTTTTTTTGAAGTGCCGCTTTGAATTCTTTTAAATTTTTTAAAATCCCAAATTCTTCTTCAGTTGCTATTGACAAAAGTTTATCCAGATTTTCTTTTATGAATTCAACATTGCTTAATGCCTGATATTGCTGCTCTAATTCTTCTAATTCGCCTTCTTTTAAATTGGCAGATTCTAATTCATTATACAAAAACTCATTATAATCTTTCTCTTTTAAAATGGAAGAAAAGGCATTTCTTTTAGATTCTAAAGTCGATTTTGCAGCACGGTATTTTTTCAAACCGGATTGAAATTCAATAAGCAACTCCTGATTAGCAGCAATTGCATCAATGATTTTGAATTGGTATTCTTCTTCCGATAGTTCTAAAGTTTGATGTTGTGAATGGACATCTATCAAAAAAAAACTTAAATCCTGCAATTGCTGAAGATTAACCGGACTATCATTTACAAACGCTCTCGATTTTCCCGAAGGAAGAATTTCTCTTCGAATGATTGTTTCCTGTTCATAATCTAAGTCATTAGCTTCGAAAAAAGATTCCAAATCGTAAGTTCCGATAGAAAAATTAGCTTCAACAATACACTTTTCGTCTTTATTTTTAAGTGAAGTTAAATCGGCTCGCTTTCCTAATACCAAACCTAATGCACCTAGAAGTATCGATTTCCCTGCTCCGGTTTCGCCTGTTATAATTGAAAAACCATTCGAAAAATCGATATCTAATTTTTCTATCAGGGCGAAATTTTCAATGGATAACGATGTAATCATGTTCAGAAAATGAAGAAAAAGTGTAAGTAGTAAATGTACTAATTATAACTTAATTGCTGACCATTTACTTGTATTGAGTGGTGATAATTTATTTAAATTATCGATAGTTTCAGTTAAAGAGACTTTTGGTCCTGCAGACAATATCGAAACTAACTCATCTACTTTAGCATCGAAAAACACTCTTGTTAAAAAAGCATTTGGACGAACTTTAGCGATTGCGGTAAGTGTATTAATAGCCGAGATGATTTTATCTTTTCCTGATTTTACATCAGTACTCATCATATCCAAACCTTCTCTGTGATATTGATACAAAGCTTCTCTGTAGGCATCATAAGTACCGCTAAGAATATCGTTTGTTAAGAAATACCTGTTTTGATTTCCATCCGCCTGACTCCATCCTTTATAGCCACTTTGTTGTGCTACGGATTGTATTTGTTGCGCAATTTCATAATGTTTATTCCCGCCCATTAATGAATAGGTATCGGCATCAAAACCAAGAATCATATAACTGTAATACGCCAAAACCGAAACTAAATTTGAATCGAAATTGGATGGATTAAATTGTAAGTTTTCAAATTCAACATATCGAAAATTAAATTCTTTGTCGTTAAAATTGAATACCGGTGTCGCATAGGTAGAATTAAAAACCGGTCTTGTTGATTGCACTTGTATGGTTGCAGTAAACTGGTTTGATTCATAGGTATTTACTATGATAACCATCGAGCATTCTATTTTTTCATTTGGTTTGTATTCCTCTCCGGTCCAATCAGTTTTATTAACAAAATCGGTTATTGACGTTTTTAAGTTTTTAAATATCTGATTGTTAGTCGATGCAACTTTATCCGAATTAATCTGAACTGAACAATTTAATTGTTGAGCTTGCGTTACGCCAACAAAAAGCAAAATAAAAAGACTAACTATTTTTTTCATAACGTGAAATTACTTTGTTCATAATATCTACTGCAACCAATTCCTTCGATTTTAATTCCATCGGCTCAATAACAAAATCCTTATCGATAAATGTTATTTTATTGGTTGCTTTTCCAAAACCTGCTCCTTTGTCCTGAAGCGAATTTAAAACAATCAAATCTAGGTTTTTTTTCTGAATTTTCAACTTAGCATTTTCAATTTCATTTTCAGTTTCTAAAGCAAAGCCTATTAAAAATTGATTTTGTTTGATTTTACCCAAAGAAGCCAATATGTCCTGCGTTTTTTCGAGCTCAATTGTTAATGCTGCTTCTGCTTTTTTAATCTTTTGTTTGGCAACAAATTTTGGTTTATAATCGGCAACAGCGGCTGCGCAAATAGCGACATCAACTGAATTAAAATGTTCATGACAAACATCATACATTTCTTTTGACGATGTCACTCGAATTAAATTAATAACGGAATTATTTGTATTTAAGTGTGTTGGCCCTGAAATTAAAATTACTTCTGCTCCAAGATTTGCAGCACTTTCGGCTATATCAAATCCCATTTTGCCTGAAGAATGATTTCCGATAAATCGAACCGGATCGATTGCCTCATAAGTTGGGCCTGCAGTAATAAGTATCTTTTTTCCACGTAAAGGCAATTTACTTTCTAAATCTTTTTCAAGAAAAGCCACGATATTTTCGGGTTCAGCCATTCTCCCTTCACCGGATAATCCGCTGGCAAGTTCACCTGTTTCGGCCGGAATTATGATATTCCCGAATTGTCTCAACGTAGTAAAACTGGCTATTGTTGAAGGATGTTTGTACATATCCAAATCCATTGCCGGAGCAAAATAAACCGGACATTTAGCTGAAAGGTATGTAGCAATTAAAAGATTGTCGCAATTGCCATTGACCATTTTAGATAAGGTGTTGGCAGTTGCCGGAGCGATAACCATCAAATCGGCCCAAAGTCCTAATTCGACGTGATTGTTCCATTGTGCATTCTCATCTTCTTCATTAAAAAATGTAGAATGAACCGGATTTTTGGAAAGTGTGGATAAAGTTAACGGTGTTACAAAATCCTTAGAAGCCGGTGTCATGACCACTTGGACATGTGCACCGGCTTTTATAAATAATCTAACTAATGTGGCTGTCTTGTAGGCGGCAATTCCTCCGGAAACGCCGAGTAAAATTTTCTTACCGCTTAAAACAGACATCTGAATTAGTCTTTTGTAGTATCTCTGTAGTAAATTTTGTCATCAAGCCATTCCTGAACAGCTAATGCATGTGGCTTTGGTAATTTTTCGTAGTATTTAGAAACTTCAATTTGTTCTTTGTTTTCAAAGATCTCTTCAAGACTATCGTTGTATGTTGCAAACTCTTCCAATTTTTCGGTCAATTCTTTTTTAATTTCAGAATTGATTTGGTTAGCTCTTTTAGCCATAATGGTTATTGCCTCGTAAACATTACCTGTACGCTCTTCAATTGCAGTTTTGTTGTAAGTAACAGTGTTTACCGGTGCATTCGTCTTCTTTAAATCCATGCCTTTTTTATTTAGAATATTGTTTTAAATCGTTTTCAATTCGGGCTAACATTTCGTCTGCCTTTGATTTGTATTGCGTATCACCTTTAAATTTGATTAAACTCGCGTGTGCATTTTTGGCATTTATCAATCTTTCTTCCATTTTAGATGGAACGCTGTTTATTGCCAATAAATAAGCCGAATCTAATTTATAAAATAATGCTTTCTCTTTATACGGTGTTCCCGGAAAATTAATTAGAAAGTTGTCAAATGCTACCATTGCTGCTTTGTAATCAGAAATCGTATGATAAATCTTTGCATTTTCAAATGCTTTTTTTTCTAATTTTTCTCTTAAATTTTTTGCCAATAAATTAGCTTCAGCCAAATTCTGTCCTTCCGGATAAGAATCGATATAATTTTGAAGTTTGTCAACCGCCTTGTAAGTATCTGTTTGATCTAAACTATAAACCGGTGATAAAAAAGTAAATGATTTAGCTCCTAAAAATGATGCTTCTTCGATTTTTTCACTTTTTGGATAACTAGATACAAAACTCTCAAACTGGTAACCCGCTAAATAATATTGCTCTGTTTTATACAATGATTGTGAATACATATAAAACAATCTTTCTGCTTGTGGTTTACCTTTATAGGCCGGGGCAATTTGTTCAAAAAGCCGAATTGCTTTACCATATTTTTTAGCATCATACATTTTTGTAGCTGATACAAACTTAACGGCAACATCTTCCGATTTTAAAGCTTTTTGATATTCGCTGCAAGACGATAAAAATATAATTACTGCAAATAGGGCGAAAAATTTCTTCATTTATTTATTTAATTCAGTTGATTTTAAACACTTTTTGTGCTGTAAAAATCAACTGCAAATTTAGTTATTAATTGTTGATTACAAAATATTTTTTTTGAGCTCAAAAAATCTACATTTTTGAGATTTTATTGGTGAAATTATGCAGACGATTTGCTAAATCTTCATTGACATTTACTAATGGTAAACGCACGTTATTCTCAGCCAAACCCAATGCCTTAAAGACTTCTTTGATTCCGGCCGGATTTCCCTGCTCAAAAATCATATCAATTGATTCGGCTAAAAGGTAATGAATTTTATAGGCATCGTCTACCCTTTTGTTTAAACCAAGGTGTACCATTTCTGAAAATTGTTTAGGAAAACCTTCAGCAATTACCGAAATAACTCCTGAACCTCCAGCCAAAACCATTGGTAACGTTACCATATCATCGCCGGAAATTACCAGAAAATCTTTTGGTTTATCCTGTATCAATTTCATCGCTTGCACAATATCTCCGGCAGCTTCTTTTACGGCAACAACATTCTTGAAATCATTTGCCAGTCTTAAAATTGTTGACGGCAATATATTACTGGCTGTTCTTCCCGGAACATTATATAAAATCACCGGAATTGGAGATGCTTCGGCGATGGCTTTGAAATGTTGGTAAATTCCTTCCTGAGTTGGCTTATTGTAATAAGGAGAAACCGATAAAATAGCAACGAAATCTGAAAAATCCCTTGATTTTAATTCTTCAACAACTTCAGCGGTATTGTTACTTCCAACGCCAAGAACTAAAGGCAATCTTCCGTTATTGGCATCAACTATAGTCTTTATTACCAATTCTTTTTCATCCTTAGTTAAAGTAGCGGTTTCGGCAGTAGTTCCAAGTACCACTAAATAATCAATCCCATTATCAATTTGAAAATTGACAATGGCTCTCAATGCTTCGACGTCTACCGAAAAATCTTTTTTGAATGGTGTAACAAGCGCAACGCCGGTTCCGATTAATGATTGCATTTTATATTTTGTTTAGGATTTTTAAATATTTGAATAATTCAGACATAAAAACTTTATAGTTTTCGGCATTGGTATCAATCATAAAATGATTTAATCGCTTGTCAATTGAGGCAAAACCAACTTTGAAACCTGCTTTAGATAAATTAGAAACCAACAGTAATGCTACTTTTTCTGTATCGTAATAATTAATCAACAAATCAAAAGGTTCTTTGATAAAATCTTTTACTTCTTTTTTATCAACAGTTCCTGTCCAACTCAAATCTTTGTGACTAAAAACAGGATAATCAAAAACTTCATTCTTCTTTATTTTGTCTTTGAAAACCAAAACTTTAATTTCCTTTTCATCAATTCCTTTTTTAATCAACTCGTTAACCAAGTCTTCTCTTTCATAGAAATAGCTTTCGTCAAAAATAATTCCGACGGTTTTGATTACGTTATCGGAAGCCAAATGTTTTACATTTGACAGGCTATTTTTAACTATTTTTTTTGTTGAAAAATCCTTGAAGTAATTTAAAAACATACTACTTTTACTTGAATTGCAAATTTACTAAAATTAGTGTCAAAAAGAGATGGTAAAACTAAAAAACTATAACGGTGTAGTAAAGCATTTTGTTTTATTATTAACATTTACCGCTGTTATTTCGTGTGCCGAAAAGAAATATGTCGTTACCAAAATTGAAGGCAAGGAAATTGGAATTACGGATAAGCAATCTGAAGTTGTTGAGATTGAAAACTTTATCAAGCCCTATCGCGATAAGATTGATGCTGATTTAAATACGGTTTTAGGAAATGCTCCTGAAACTCTTGACAAATCCGGTGAATGGCAAACTCCAATGGGTAACTTTTTAGCCGATATTACTTTTGAAAAATCGGATAAAGTGTTTCAACTGCGTGAGAAAAAAACAATTGACATCTGTTTGCTTAATCATGGTGGTATCAGAAGCATTATTCCGAAAGGGAATATAACTGCCCGAACTGCATACGAAATTATGCCCTTTGAAAACAGTGCCATTGTAATTGGACTGAAAGGCGAGCAGATTTTAGAAATCGTTAATTATATTATTTCCGAAAAAAAACCACATCCGTTAAAAGGATTGAACTTTACCATTGACAAAAGCAATCAGCCTAAGAACATTTTGGTAAATGGAAAAGCATTGGATATTGTTAAAGTCTATTATGTTGTAACTTCTGATTATTTATCTAATGGAGGTGACAATATGCTTTTCTTTAAAAAAGGAGTTGAACAATATGATTTAAATTATAAACTCCGAAATATCATCATTGATTATTTTAAGGAGAACAAAACGATTACAGCCAATAAAGACATTAGAATTACCAAAGAATAGTGACACTATTTTCAGCATTGAAACAGATTCTGAACTAAATTCAGCATAAATGAAAAGAAGAGATTTTATCCAAAATACGGCTTTAAGTACTGCCTTCGTTGGAATAGGTGGTTTGTCCTTGAGCAGCTTTAAAACTTTTGAATCAAAGCATTTGACGATACTTCACACGAACGACGTTCACAGTTATATCGATCCTTTTCCACCAACGCATCCAAAGAATCCAAATATGGGTGGCGTTGCCCGAAGAGCCGCTTTGATTGAAACTATCCGAAAGGAAAATCCAAATGTTTTATTGCTTGATGCCGGTGATATTTTTCAGGGGACGCCATACTTTAATTATTATGGCGGTGAATTGGAGTTTAAACTGATGAGCATGATGAAATATGATTTGGCAACAATTGGGAACCATGATTTTGACAACGGAATTGACGGTTTGTACAACCAATTGCCAAATGCAGGATTTGAATTTGTCAATGCCAATTATGATTTCAAAAATACTATCATGAACGGTCACGTGAACCCTTATAAAATAATTCACAAAGACGGAATTAAAGTCGGCGTTTTCGGAATTGGCGTTGAGTTAACAGGTTTAGTAGATAAGAAAAACTATAAAGAAACTGTATATCACGATCCGGTTGCAGTTTCTCAGGATTTGGCTCGAATTTTAAAACACGAGCAAAAATGTGACTTGGTAATTTGTCTTTCACATATTGGTTATCAATACAAAAACGAACCGGATAAAATTTGTGATGTCAAATTAGCTGCTTTGACAAAAGATATTGATTTGATTATTGGTGGGCACACTCACACTTTCCTGGATAAACCAACTGTCTTAAAAAATGCAGACGGAAAAGATGTTTTGGTAAATCAGGTTGGCTGTTATGGTCTAAATCTTGGTCGAATTGATTTTTATTTTGATACCGATGTTTCAAAAATTGCTTCAGGAAAATCAATTATTGTTTGATTTTTCGGCAATAATTACATACTTATAGAAAGAGAAAAAAGCCAGTGCATTGAAAGTCATTGCTAATGGTCTGAACAATTCTTCGAATTCGTTTACCAAAAAATACTTTTCTACAAATACCACAAATTGCAGCATAACAAAAAGCAACGCACTAATCAGCAGTACCGAATTTTGTTTGTTATCATTCATAAAATAACTCGAAAGTGCTATTCCGGCAAATAAGGATATCAGCAAATTTTGGAATATAATTATGTAAATACTGTTTTCTGGAATTTCTACAGTCTCTAAAAACAAATAAAAGAATATCAGTAAAAAAGGAGTTGTCGCTATAATCAAAGGAATAAAATCAGTGACTTTTTGAAAACTGAATATTAGGTATAACACAATAATTCGATGAACTGTGAAAACCAGTACGCCATAAAACAAACAGCTTGGCGTATTTGGGATAAAAAGAATATTAGTAATTAAGGATAAAAGTAATGCAACTATAAAAAGCGTGTTTTTTTTATTGGATTCGATGCAATAAATTACAATTAATACCAATGGAATTATGGGTTTTAATGTACAGATTAGTGTTCTGTTCACAAAATACTCGGCTATAACTTCAAAAAAAGCTATTATAAAATAACATACCGTTAGCGATTTTATTATGTTCTCTTTTTTTTGCATTAAGCGTTGATTTCAAAAATTGACTGTTTTAATCCAGCAAGGCAGTTTGATATTTATCTTTATTTTTCTCGGTTAAGAAGATGAATTTTGTTAGTAAAAACTGTCCGAAAACAAACATAATCATGGCTAAAGCATGAAAAACATTAGCCTCTTCATAATATACTTTAAGCACAAAAACAAATTGTGTCAGAGCAAAAAGCATTGTACTTAAAAATAATACCAGGTTTGACTTATTTGAAATCATGATATAATTTCCCAGACTTAATCCACCCAAAAAGATAGTGAATATTCCGTGTATTAAGAACAGATAAATATTGTCACCCATGGCTTCAAAAGATAAAAAGCAAATCGTTGCATAAATAAAAACAAACGGAATAGAACCCAGAATCAGAGGCACTAAACTTGGCATTTTTACTTTATTCATTACAATGTAAATAATCAGTATTCTATAAACTAAAAAGAATACAGAGCCGTAGATTATCCATTTTAAAGTGTTTTCTATAAAAAGTAAATTAGCAACCCAACTGCAAACTATTGCTGCCAGAAAATAGTAGTTTAACTTTTTGGTTAAACTTAGATAGTAAGCAAATAAAAAAGGAAGAATTAGGGGTTTTGTAATCCAAATTAAAAGTTTGTCTTCATAATATTCGGCTACAATTTCAAAAAAAGAAACGATAAAAAATAAACACAGAAAAAAATTTGAAATGTATTTTCTATACTTACTATTAAAAGAGTTTTCAAAGCTCATGTTTTTAGATTTGGAGGCTAAATTTAATAATCAATAGTGCTAAACTTGAATAAAGTTACTTTAATATTTTTAAAATCAAGCAATTATTAAGTTATATTTTCAATCGGTAATCATAGCTAAAAAATCATTTTCTGAAATAATTGGGACTTTTAGCTGATTTGCTTTTTCGAGTTTGGCTGGCCCCATATTTTCTCCGGCAACCACAAAATCGGTTTTAGCAGAAATGGAGCTTCCTACTTTTCCACCGTTGTCTTCTATTGCTTTTTTCAAATCATCACGGGAGAATTTTTCAAAAACACCAGAAACTACAAAAGTTTTGCCTGATAATTTATCGGTAGCATTTGGATTGAATTTTTCAACCAGTTCTAATTGAACTCCAAATTGTTTTAAACGTTCTATTATTTTGACGTTTTCCTGGTTTTCAAAGAATTCGATTACACTTTGGGCTATCTTCTCTCCTATTTCATCAACCAAAATTAAATCCATCAAAGAAGCATTTTGAATAGCATCAATATTTTTATAATGTTTGGCTAATTTTTTAGCAACGGTTTCTCCTACATAGCGGATTCCGATAGCATACAAAACTCTTTCAAACGGAATTTCTTTAGATTTCTGTACGCCATTCACCAAATTCTCAGCCGATTTTTGAGCCATTCTTTCTAATGGCAGAATTTGTTCAACGGTTAACTCGTATAAATCAGCATAATCTTTAACCAAGTTATTATTGAATAACAAGGCGACAGTTTCTCCTCCAAGGCCTTCAATATCCATAGCTTTGCGCGAAATAAAATGTTGTATTCTACCAATAATTTGCGGTGGACAACCATAAAAATTCGGGCAATAATGATTGGCTTCGCCTTCGGTTCTTATTAATTCCGAATCACATTCCGGACAATGCGTTACATATATTGTTGGCTGTGATTCCTTATTTCTTTTAGTCAAATCAACACCAATTATTTTTGGAATAATTTCACCACCTTTCTCAACAAAAACAGTATCGCCAATTCGAATATCTAATTTTTCGATTTGGTCTGCATTGTGCAGAGAAGCCCGTTTTACAATAGTTCCAGCCAATTGAACGGGTTGCAAATTAGCAACTGGAGTTATAGAACCAGTTCTTCCAACTTGATATGAGATCGAATTTAAAACTGTAGAAACTTGTTCGGCTTTAAATTTATAAGCCATTGCCCAGCGCGGAGATTTGGCAGTATAACCCAATTCGTCCTGTTGATGGAAACTATTTACTTTAATAACAACGCCGTCTGTTTCATAAGGTAAACTATGTCGATGTGTATCCCAATAATTGATATAATCGAAAACTTCTTCGATACTGTTGGCCAATTTTGCTTCTTTGGGAACTTTGAAACCCCAATTACGGGCAGCTTCTAAACCATGATATTGAGAATCGATATTTAAATTATTGCCAACAATAAAATAGAGTAAACATTCTAACGGACGTTTAGCAACTTCGCTGCTATCTTGTAATTTCAAACTTCCGGAAGCGGTGTTTCTTGGATTTGAATAAGGTGTTTCTCCAATTTCGATTAATTCCTGATTCATCTTTTCGAAACCTTCGTAAGGCAGAATAATTTCGCCACGAATATCAAATCGTTCAGGGTAATCTCCTTTTAATTTTAATGGAACTGATTTGATTGTTTTTATATTGGTTGTCACATCATCGCCTTGAAAACCATCACCACGAGTAACTGCCCGTTTTAATTTTCCGTTCTCATAAGTTATAGAAATTGATGCACCATCGTATTTTAATTCACAGGTATATTGCAACGGAACATTTCCAAGTACTTTTTGGATTCGGGTTTCCCAATCGATTAAATCTTCTTTGGAATACGAATTGTCGAGAGAATACATTCGGTAATCGTGAACTACGGTATTGAAGTTTTTGGTAATTGTTCCGCCAACCCGTTGTGTTGGTGAATTATCGTCGTAGAATTCAGGATGCTGATTTTCTAATTCCTGAAGCTGTTTTAGTTTTTGATCAAATTCGAAATCAGAAATCGTTGGAGTGTCTAACACATAATAATTGTAGTTGTGTTGATTGAGTTCATCGCGTAAATCCTGAATTGTTTTTGAAATATCCATAAAAAGAAATTGGCTATTATAGTTGCAAATTATGTGCACTAAAATAGCCAATATTTTTGAAAAGGAATAAACTTTTACGACTGAATTATTCCGTTGATTTGAAGATATAATTGTCCATCACTCAAGATGGCTCCTTCCTTTATTAAATCGAAAATCGCCGTATTTCTTTCGCCTTGATATTCTTTTTTACCTAAATGAATTTCGACAGTATCTGTGAATATATTATCGCTTAACCATTGCAAACCTTCTGTCTGCATAAAATCGACTTGTGGCTCTAAAGCTTTTAGAACTATGGATTGGATTAATTTTTCCTGACAATGAAAAAGGAAGATGTGGTTTTTAGAAAAATGTTCCAAATAATGCGCATTACTCAAAACACCTTCCCAGATTAAATCGGAGAAAACATCTAATTCCTGTTCGGCCACTTCCGGTTTTTCGGTTTTGATTTTGTCCCATTCGGCTTTATCGATAGATTGAGTTGCCAGGAAGTTGGTGAATTCCTTGTGGAGTTCTTCGAATTGTTCTTTTGTTAGTCTTTTGTATTTCATTTATGCTGAACTTGTTTCAGCATCTTAAATCAGATGCAATTGTTTAATAAGAAAAGAATCTGAACTAAATTCAGATTAAAAAAAAAATCCCGACTTTCATCGGGACTTTTATATTATATAGCGAAATATTAAACTTCAGCTACGATTTCGTATGGTAAATCAATAATTACATCTCTGTGTAATCTCACAGATGCATTGTATTTACCTGTGCGTTTTACGATACCGCTAGTGATAAACTTTCTGTCAACAGTTTGACCTGCAGCTTCTAAAGCAGCAGCGATGTCGATGTTAGAAACAGAACCGAATAATTTTTCACCACCGGCTTTAGCTGTAATTTTAATTTCAAGAGCTTTTAATGCTTCAGCTAATTTCTTAGCGTCGTCAACTATTTTAGCTTCTTTGTGTGCTTTTTGTTTTAGATTTTCGGCTAAAACTTTTTTAGCAGAAGGAGTTGCCAATGAAGCAAATCCTTGTGGGATTAAGTAATTACGACCGTAACCGTTTTTTACAGTTACTACGTCATCTTTAAATCCTAAATTTTGAACGTCTTGTTTTAAGATCAATTCCATGTTGTTGTCCTTATTAGAGAAGTTAGGTTCTGTTTGACGAGAAACCAACAACTTAGTTTATATTATTTTAATAAATCGGCCACGTATGGCATTAAAGCTAAGTGACGTGCTCTTTTTACAGCTACTGACACTTTTCTTTGGTATTTTAATGAAGTTCCTGTTAAACGTCTTGGTAAAATTTTACCTTGCTCGTTTACGAATTTCAATAAGAAATCTGCATCTTTATAATCGATGTATTTGATTCCAGATTTTTTGAAACGACAATACTTTTTAGTTTTGTTTGTTTCGATGTTTAAAGGAGTAAGATATCTGATATCTCCGTCTTTCTTTCCTGAAGCTGATTGTTGCAAATTTGCCATAGTAATTACGCTTTAGATGATTCTTTTAATTTAGTTCTTCTTCTTTCTGCCCAAGCTACAGCGTGTTTGTCTAAGCTTACAGTTAAGAAACGCATAACTCTTTCGTCACGTCTAAATTCAGTTTCAAAAGCAATTAATACTTCCGGAGCTACTTGGAATTCGAATAAATGGTAAAAACCACTTTTCTTGTTTTGGATTTCGTAAGCTAGTTTTTTTAAGCCCCAATCCTCTTTTGATACCATCTTTGCTCCTTTAGTAGTAAGAAAATCTTCAAATTTGCTTACTGTTTCCTTTACCTGAACTTCAGATAAAACGGGATTTAAGATGAAAACAGTTTCGTAATGATTCATAATAAAAATGATTAAAATTTAATTTGGGCGCGAAAGTAAGAATAATATTTTAATAAATAACCACAAGTTGCATTAAATCGTCTAAAAGTAAAAAATATCGTTTAAAAGCAAAAAAAATCGACGAAATGTTAGGTGGATTAAAAAAAAGTATATATTTTTACATCACCAAATCTATAATAAATAATATTATGAAACTAAATTGTGTTGTTGTTGATGATAGTTCGATCCAAAGGATGATCATCGCAAAGTTAGTAAATAATCACCCAAACCTACACTTAGTCGGTGATTTTTCTAATGCAATTGAAGCAAAAAATTGCATGTCGGTTCATACCGTTGACCTAATTTTTCTCGATATCGAGATGCCGGTCATCAGCGGTTTTGATTTTCTTGACGGCTTAAAAGTAAAACCTCAAATTATTTTTATCACGTCAAAAGCAGAGTATGCTATGAAAGCATTCGACTATGACGCTACGGACTACCTACAAAAACCGATAGCTCTTGATCGTTTTAATGCCTCTGTTAGAAGAGCAATGGATTTCCATATGCTTAAAAAAGAAAATCAGGAAGAAGAAGGAGAACATATCTTTATTAAGAGTAATCTCAAAAAACTTAAAATTTATACTAATAAAATTAAGTGGATTGAAGCTTATGGAGATTATGTGAAAGTAGTTACAGAAGAAGATAGTAATCTTGTTCTTTCTACTATGAAATCTTTTGAAAACGATTTATCAAAAGAAAAGTTTATTCGGGTTCATAAATCTTATATCATTAACATTGATAAAGTAGAACGTTTCAACAGTAAGTTTGCCGAAATTGGCGTTACTAAAATTCCGTTGAGCCGAAATAAAAAAGAAGATTTAATAAAAGCTTTGGCTATTGCGTAAGTCTACTTAATAAAAATCAACATTTACAGTAACTTTAATCGTTCTGTATTGTGATACCAAATCAAAACTATTCAGTATTTTCTGGATAGTTTTTTTTGTGCCCTGAATCGAAGCGTCTCCAGGCATCTTAATCATTATGGTTCGAATATATTCGTTTCGGATTCTTCCAATAGCAGGTTCTTCCGGACCAAGAACAGGAATAGTTAAGTTTTGCTGCAAAACCTGATACAGCCACATGGAGCCTTCTTTTAGCTTGTCAAAATCACGATGTTTTAATGTCAGCTTTATCAAACGGTAAAATGGTGGATAGTAATAAATCTTTCTTTCATAAAGTTGTTCCTTATACATTCCTTCATAATCATTGTTTGTCACTTGCTGAATAATATTATGCAACGGATTATACGTCTGAATGATAACTTTTCCACGTTTTTCAGCTCTGCCCGAACGTCCGGCAACCTGTGTCATCATTTGAAAACTTCTTTCAAACGCTCTAAAATTGGGATGATACAGCATATTATCCGCATTCATGATTCCGACTAAAGAGACATTGTCAAAGTCTAAACCTTTGGCCAACATTTGCGTACCAACTAAAACATCAATTTCTCTGTTTTTAAAACTATCAATGATTTTTTCGAAGCTATATTTTCCGCGAGTGGTGTCTTGATCCATTCGCTTGATATTTCTCTGCGGAAACAATTCGGCTAATTCCAACTCTATTTGTTCGGTTCCGAATCCTTTGGTCTCCAAATCAACACTCGAACAAACATGACAATTCGTTGGTTTTGCCATCGAATAACCACAATAATGACAACGCAACTGATTTTTGTATTTGTGGTACGTCAAACTCACATCACACTGCGGACACTGCGGTACATGACCACAAGTCATACATTCTAAAACAGGTGAAAAGCCACGACGGTTTTGAAAAAGAATTACTTGTTCATTATTCGCAAACGCTTCTGTGATTTCTTCAATTAATGTCAAACTAAAATGACCTTTCATTTTTTTTCTGAAATAACTGTCTTTCAAATCGACTAATTCTATTTCGGGCATTTGCACTTTTCCAAAGCGTTCAGTTAAAGAAACTAAACCAAACTTTTCTGAGTTTGCATTGTAATACGTTTCAATACTTGGTGTGGCTGAACCTAATAAAACTTTAGCCTGATGCGCATTTGCCAAAACAATCGCCGCATCTCGCGCATGATATCTTGGTGCCGGATCTTGTTGCTTAAATGTTTGTTCGTGTTCTTCGTCAACAATGATTAAACCTAAGTTTGAAAAGGGCAAAAACAAAGCTGACCTTGCTCCTATTACAATCTGTGCAGAGTCAGAATTTTGATTTACATTGTTCCAAACTTCTACTCTCTCGTTATTGCTGTATTTGGAATGGAAAACGGAAACTTTATTTCCGAAATGCTGTGTTAATCGGGCGACCAATTGTGTGGTTAAAGCAATTTCCGGCAGCAAATACAAGACTTGTTTGCCTTCTGAAATATAATTTTCTATGAGTTTGGTGTAGATTTCTGTTTTGCCGCTTGATGTTATTCCGTGCAGCAAACAAACTTCTTTTGTTGAAAACGACGTTTCAATTTCATCAAAAGCCTGTTGTTGTGCCTGACTTAAAACCAAATCATTCTCAATTTTATTTTTGTCAAAATTTACTCGGTCTTCCTGGATAAAGTATTCATCAAAAATTTGCTTATCAACCAAAGCTTTGACAATTGCTGCAGAAGTTTGTGCGCTTTCGGTTAACTGCTTTACTGAAATTGGCTTCTTTTCACCAGCATTCAATTGAAAATACTGGAGCAAAACATTTTTCCGTTTTTCCGATTTTAAACTGTCTAATAAATGAATTAGGTTTTCTTCCTTCTGATATTGCTCGTTTAGACGAATATATTTAACTAATTTAGGTTTGTATTCTTCCTGAATTTCTTCTTGAAGCGAGATGATATTTTTATTAATAAGCTTCTGAATAACCGGTAAAACTGTTTTCTTATTCAGAATATCAATAATGTTCTGAACATTCAAAGAACTCTGATTTTGCAAGGCTTCATAAATCAAAAACTCATCATCGGTAAAAGCAGTTTCATCTACAAATGTTTCTTTGTTTTGAGAAATAATTGTTTCGCTTTCTAATAACAATGCTGATGGTAATGCACCGCGATAAACATCACCAATGTTGCACATATAATAAGATGCAATCCAAAACCAATGATTGATTTGAAATTCGTTTACAATAGGTTTTTCGTCAAGAATTTGGTGGATTTCCTTGGCTTCATAAAGCGTTGGAGCATCTTGATGTAAATCGAT
Organism: Flavobacterium anseongense; assembly: GCF_021608185.1. Classification (GTDB taxonomy): domain Bacteria; phylum Bacteroidota; class Bacteroidia; order Flavobacteriales; family Flavobacteriaceae; genus Flavobacterium; species Flavobacterium anseongense. Next base: position 94,419 of record NZ_JAKIHN010000002.1, read on the forward strand.
TGCTAATGCAGTGTAGATTTTGTTTTTGCCAAACGGAACTGCGATTCGCATTCCTTTCTTAATATATGCAAACTCATTTTCTGAAACCTTGTAAGTAAATGTTTTAGGTAAAGAAAGCGGAACAATAACTTCAATAAAATAGTTCATAATTTATGCCGCTATTATATTCTAATCCATGTTTGTGATCTTCCAAAAAGCGAAATTCCAATATAACCGCGAACAATCAGTTTATCTTTTCCTTCGAGTGTAATTTTACAATGATACCATTTACCAATTTTTGGATCCAATACTTTTCCGCCACTATAAACAGAGCCATCTTTAGTTAATCCTTTGATTATATTCATTCCCAGAACTGACTTGTTTTTTTCATCACCATCACATTTTTCGCATTTGATATGCTTTTTATCTGCTTCAAAAATTTCGATTATTTTACCATAGATTTTGCCTTTGTGCTCAAAAATTTCAATAACTCCTTTTTCTTTTCCGGTTATGTCATCAATAGTTTTCCATTTTCCAAAAATAGTTTGCGAAAAACTTAGTTGGAAAAGCAAAAGAAAAACGATTGATAGTATTAATTTCATTAGGTTTGAGTATCTATTTCCTGTTGCTTTTCACGTTTAAGATGTTGTATTGAAGCATTCAAATCAAAACCTAAAAGCAATATCATACAGTTAATCCAAATATAAAACATTACCACTAACAACGTTCCGATTGAGCCATAAAGTTCGTTATATTTTGAAAACTTTACTACCCAAATTCCAAAGAAATAGGAAGAAATTATAATTAGAATCGTAGTAAATACGGAACCTATCGAAATAAATGGTCTTTTTTTATCATGTCTGATTCCGAATTTGAATAAAAAGGAAGTAGTTATCAATATCATTAAAATAACAAAAATATACCTTCCCATTTCTATCAGCGGAATATTGTCTGAAAGCACATCCTGAATTTTTGTTTTCTGAATAAAAACCTCAAAAATCACGATAACTGCAACGGTTATTATCAAAACAAAAGACAAGACAATTGACAAAGCTAAAGACACAAAGTATTGCCTGAAAAATTTTCGCTTAGATGAAACATGCACATGATGTCCACTTTCAAAACCACCAAGAATAGCATTTATACCATTGGTCATCAATAAAATTGCCATTAAAAATCCGGTTGAAAGTAACCCGCTGTGACTGTTATGCAAAATGTCACTAATGATTTTATAAATAGCATCGTAAGTTGTTGGCGGAACGCTTTGCTGTACAAATCCTAAAAAATCTTCCTGAAAACCTTCAATCGGAATGTATGGAATGAGATTGAAAATAAAAAGCATAAACGGAAACAAAGCCATAAAGAAACTCCAGGCAATTGCCGAAGCACGATAAGATATGGCACCTTGCACGATTCCTATAAAATAAATATCCAGTAAATCGTATAATGATAAACCATGAAGCCAAGGCAATTTTATTTTCTGTAATAAAAAAACAAACTGCTTAATGATAGGGAGTTTTATGAACTTATTTTCTTTTGGCGTTGACATTTAAAAGGCTTTTAAACTTAAATCCATATTGTAAACCGAATGCGTCAATGCTCCGGATGAAATATAATTCACGCCACATTCAGCATATTGACGAATAGTATTTTCATTAATATTTCCGGATGATTCTGTTAAACATTTATCGCCAATCAACTCGACAGCTTTACGAGTATCTTCAAAATTGAAATTGTCAATCAGGATTCGGTAAACGCCTTCACTTTCGAGAATTTCTTTGATTTCATCAAGATTTCTGGCTTCGACAATTATCTTCAAATCCAAATCATTAAGTTTTAAAAAAGCTTTGGTTTTATTGATTGCATAGGTAATTCCGCCAGCAAAATCATTGTGATTGTCTTTGAGCATCACCATATCATACAACGCGAAACGATGATTCTCACCACCACCAATTTTGACAGCCCATTTTTCACAGGCACGAAATCCGGGTGTGGTTTTTCGTGTATCGAGTACTTTTGTTTTGGTTCCTTCTAAAAGTTTTACATATTGATTAGTCTTAGTTGCAATAGCAGACATTCGTTGCATCGAATTGAGTACCAATCGTTCCGCTTTCAATATAGATTGTGAACTTCCTGAAACATGAAACACGATGTCGCCATGTTTTACTGCTGTTCCGTCTTCAATAAAAGTTTCGATTTCTAAAGTTGGGTCAACATTTTCAAAAACCATTTTAGCAAATGTAACTCCGGCAATGATTCCGCTATCTTTTACCAGAAGTTTAGCTTTTCCTTTGGCACTAACCGGAATACAGGCTAACGAACTATAATCGCCCGGACCAATATCCTCGCGAATACCGTTTTGTATAATTATATTGAGTTCTTTTTGAAACTGTTCTTCTGAAATCATTTTGTAACTATTGATTGGCTAAAATAGTAAATATGTTGATTTGGTTATGCGTTTATCTGGTTATTTGAAAACAATTTTTTAACCAAATAACCGAATTACCAAATAACCGAATTATCTTTGCGCAACAACAACACTACTCATGTACAAACTACTCATTCGTCCCATTTTATTTTGGTTTGACCCGGAAGAAGTCCATTATTTTTCCTTTAGTTTTATCAAATTTATTTCAAAAATTCCTTTTGTTCCTGCCATTCTAAAATCGATTTACGAAGTCAAAGACAGCCGTTTAGAACGAGAGGTCTTTGGATTGAAATTTAAAAATCCTGTGGGCTTGGCTGCCGGATTTGACAAAGATGCTAAATGTTATCAGGAACTTTTCAACTTTGGCTTTGGTTTTATAGAAATCGGAACCTTGACACCGAAACCGCAAGATGGGAATCCAAAAAAGCGTTTGTTTCGTTTAAAATCAAATAGCGCAATCATCAATAGAATGGGCTTCAATAATGGTGGCGTTGATGCAGCGGTGAATCGATTAAAGAAAAACAAAGGCGTTCTTATAGGAGGAAATATTGGAAAAAATAAGCTTACGCCAAATGAAGATGCGACTGCTGATTATCTGATTTGCTTTGATACTTTATTTGATTACGTCGATTATTTTGTGGTAAATGTAAGCTCTCCAAACACACCAAATCTTCGTGAACTTCAGGAAAAAGAACCACTGACAAATCTCTTGCAAGATTTGCAAAATGCAAATTCCAAAAAACAAATTCCAAAACCAATTCTGCTAAAAATTGCACCAGATTTGACGGATGAGCAATTATTGGATATTATCGATATTGTAAATGAAACCAAGATTGGCGGCGTAATTGCAACCAATACTACAATCTCAAGAGAAGGATTGCAATCGGAAAATAGTCCCCAAGTTTTAAAAGAAGCAGGTGGATTATCCGGAAAGCCATTAACAAAACGTTCGACAGAAGTTATTCGTTTTCTTTCAGAGAAAAGCAACAAAGCTTTTCCAATCATTGGCGTTGGCGGAATTCATTCGGCTGAAGATGCAATTGAAAAGCTTGAAGCCGGAGCTTCTTTAGTACAATTGTACACCGGATTTATTTATGAAGGACCGAAATTGGTTTCCGATATCAACAAAGCTATATTAAGGTACTGAGGCGCTAAGGTGCTAAGGCTCTAAAAAAGCAAAAAAACCTTAGTCCCTTAACTTCTCAACAACTCTTTTTAAAAAAACTTAGTACCTTAGTTCCTCAGAACCTCAGAACCTTTGAAAGAAAAAATCAAAATAATAGAATGTCCACGTGATGCCATGCAAGGCATTAAAGATTTTATTCCAACTGAAAGGAAAGTGGCATACATTCAGTCTTTGCTTCGCGTTGGATTTGACACGATTGATTTCGGAAGTTTTGTTTCTCCAAAAGCGATTCCACAAATGCAGGATACTGCTGAAGTTTTAGCGCGATTAGATTTATCGCAAACACAAAGTAAATTATTAGCAATTATTGCCAATACACAAGGTGCTCAAATTGCTTCAACACATAAGGAAATTCAGTATTTAGGTTTTCCGTTTTCGATTTCAGAGAACTTTCAAATGCGAAATACACACAAAACCATTGCGGAAAGTTTAATCACACTGCAAGAGATTTTAAACATTGCTGACGCTTCCAATAAAGAAGTTGTAACCTATATTTCAATGGGATTCGGAAATCCGTATGGTGATCCCTGGAATGTTGAAATTGTAGGCGAATGGACTGAAAAACTGGCGACTATGGGTGTTAAAATTCTATCGCTTTCAGATACTGTTGGAAGTTCGACGCCAGATGTGATTACTTATTTGTTTTCGAATTTAATTCCGAAATATCCTCACATCGAGTTTGGTGCGCATTTACACACTACTCCGGACAAATGGCACGAAAAAATTGACGCAGCCTATAAAGCAGGTTGTGTTCGATTTGACGGAGCCATTCAGGGTTTTGGTGGTTGCCCAATGGCAAAGGATGATTTGACTGGAAATATGCCAACCGAGAAACTCCTATCCTATTTTACTGCACAAAAGGTAAATACCAACACAAGTCCGATGAGTTTTGAAAGTGCTTATAATGAAGCCACGAAGATTTTTACAGAGTTTCATTGATGCTTTTTCCTTTTGAAAAATTTATAAATTTCAATCCACATTACAGCTACAAATCCAACCAAAACACTTAACCCAATTTGAGTTATATCTACTTTTTCAAATAAGAAGAATTTTGAAAAAACAGGAACAAATAATAGTAGCGATGTGATACTTATTGTGATTCCGATAATCATCAAAACCAAATTGTTTTTATATCTAATGGTTGTTAAAACAGAATAATAAAAAGAGCGGTTCTCCAAGGTCAAAAAGATATTAGACGCTATTAGAGTTAGAAAAATAGTAGTTCTGGTATATGATTCAGAATAACCGCTATCAACACAATAGTAATATACTAAAAGTAATCCTAAAGTAATGACTAATCCTTGAATAATACTAATCGTTATTTCTTTTAAATTGAAAAAAGTAGTTGTTAAAGGCCTTGGTTTTTGGAGCATTAAGTTTCGTTCCATTGGTTCATTTTCATAAATCACTGAGCACGTTGGCCCCATAATTATCTCTAAAAAGATGATGTGAACCGGCGTAAAAATGTTCGGATAAATCCATCCTAACGCCAACGGAATAAAGACGATAAGAATAATTGGAATATGAATCGAAATAATATACTGAATAGCTTTTTTGAGATTAATATAAATCTTTCTTCCCATAGCAATCGCATCAATCATTTTACTAAAATCATCTTCAATTAAAATCAGGTTAGCGGCTTGCTTAGCAATTTCGGTTCCTTTTTTACCCATGGCAATTCCGATATGCGACGATTTTAAAGCTGGTCCATCATTCACACCATCACCAGTCATAGCTACAATTTGACCGCTATCTTTTAGTGCCTGAATAATTTTGAGTTTTGCATCGGGAAACATTCGTGTGAAAATAGCTGTTTCCATGACTTTTGCTTTTAGAGTAGCTTCATCCATTGCCATCAATTCATCTCCGTTAAGTACTTTATCAGCATCTTTAAAACCTATTTGTTGGGCAATCGTAGAAGTTGTCGCTGCATTATCACCAGTAACAATTTTGACTTGAATACCTGCTTTATAAAAAGTTTCAAATACTTCCTGAATGTTAGCCTTTGGCGGATCATAAAAGGCTACTAATCCTTTAAAGCTGAATTTAAATTCCTGCTGTGTTTTTGGAAACTCTTTGCCTGAAAAATCGGCTATTCCAATACCTAAAACCCGATATCCTTCTTTAGCCATGGCTTCCATAGCTGTCAAAACTTGCTTTTTTTCTTTATCAGATAAATTACTGACTTCAATTAAGGCTTCGGGCGCACCTTTAGCTGCTAAAATTCTTTTTCCTTTGTTATCTTCAAAAACATGAGTCATCATTGGCGGCTTTCCACTTAATGGATATTCATGAATTAGTTTAAAATTTGGACGTTCATCAACCGATTCTAATTTGGCGTAGGCTTCATGAACTGCAATTTCCATAGCGTCAAACGGAATGGGTTCACTAGACCACATGGCATAACTCAAGACTTCTTCGGCTTCTGTATTTAGTTTTTCATTGGTATCAAATATAGCATTGGAATCGAAAACATAGAGTTGCGCCAAACTCATTTTGTTCTCTGTTATCGTTCCTGTTTTGTCTGTACAAATTACCGTAGCGCTTCCAAGCGTTTCCACCGTTTTGGTTTGCTTAGTGATTATGCCCATCTTCATCAAACGCCAGGCTCCTAAGGCCATAAAAGTGGTAAATGCCACAGGAATCTCTTCAGGAATAACACTCATTGCAATAGTTAGTGCTTTTAATAAGCTGTCTAAAACACTATTTGAATGATAATAATTTAATACCCAAACAATTCCGAAAATAACCAATCCGATGATGGACATCTTCTTGACAAAGTTGGTAATCTGTAGCTGTAAAGGTGTTTTTTCTTCTTCTATAGATTCAAGACTTTTCCCAATTTTACCCAGACTGGTTTGATTACCAATAGCGGTAACTTCACAAATCGCCAGACCTGTAGCAACAATAGTTCCCTGGAATACTTGCTTGATTTCTGACGATTCACTTTTAAAGACCGATAAGGATTCACCCGTCAAAATAGCTTCATTTACCGAAAAGTCATTCGATTGTATAATAACTGCATCGGCCGGAATAAAAGTACCTTCTTCCACCTGAATACTATCCCCTACTACAATCTCTTCACTCAATATTTCAATCACTTCACCATTTCGGATGACTTTACTTTTGGGCTGGGATAATTTCTTTAATGCATCTATAGCATTTCTGCTTCTGGCCTCCTGGAATAATGAAATAGCAGCAACTAATAGAATAGCTGTTGTCATAAAAATACCATCTCCGTAATCTCCGGTAATATAATAGATACTGGCTGCAGCAACCAAAAGAAGAAACATCGGTTCTTTTACCATTTCAAGTATTGAAATCAGCAAATGATTTTTATGTTGATGTTCTAAAGAATTTGAACCATTTTTTTTTCTTGAGGCAATAACTTCATCATTTGAAAGTCCTTTGATAAGCTTATGATTTTCCTGCATTATAATGAATTGAGTTATATCTACTAAGTTAGATATTTTAGATGAATTAAACTGTCTTATTTACATAAAGATTACTATATTTGCATGCAATTTAACTACAACTACAAATTGCAATGAAAGCACACACAACAAAAATCGTTGGAGAAGGTCTTACTTACGACGATGTATTGCTCATCCCAAATTATTCCGAAGTTTTACCGCGTGAAGTTAGTATTCAATCGAAGTTTTCGAGAAATATTACTTTAAATGTTCCTATTGTTTCTGCCGCGATGGACACCGTTACCGAGAGTTCAATGGCAATTGCAATGGCACAGGAAGGTGGCATTGGTGTTTTGCACAAAAACATGACAATCGAACAACAGGCTGCCAAAGTCAGAAAAGTTAAACGTGCTGAAGCCGGAATGATTATCGACCCGGTTACATTACCATTAACAGCTACCGTTGGCGATGCTAAAATGGCAATGAAAGAATTTGGCATTGGCGGAATTCCGGTCGTAGATGAAAAAGGAATTTTAAAAGGAATTGCAACCAACAGAGATTTGCGTTTCGAAAAAATAAATTCCCGTTCTATATTAGAAGTAATGACTTCAGAAAACCTGGTAACCGCTGCCGAAGGAACAACATTACAGGAAGCCGAAGGAATTCTGCAAAAAAATAAAATTGAAAAACTTCCGGTTGTTGATGATAATTTTAAACTTATCGGATTAATTACTTTTAGAGATATAACTAAGCTTACTCAAAAGCCTATTGCGAACAAAGACAGATTTGGTCGTTTGCGTGTCGCGGCTGCTTTAGGCGTTACTGCCGATGCTTTGGAGAGAGCAACTGCTTTAGTTAACGCCGGAGTTGATGCTGTAATTATTGATACCGCTCACGGACATACGCAAGGTGTTGTAACAGTTTTAAAAGAAGTAAAAGCTAAATTTCCAAATCTTGATGTAGTTGTTGGAAATATTGCAACAGCAGAAGCGGCATTATATTTAGTACAAAATGGTGCCGATGCAGTTAAAGTCGGAATTGGTCCAGGTTCAATTTGTACCACCCGAGTTGTTGCCGGAGTTGGATTTCCACAATTTTCAGCAGTTTTAGAAGTTGCTGCAGCATTAAGAGGAACCGGAGTTCCTGTAATTGCTGATGGTGGAATTAGATATACTGGCGATATTCCAAAAGCGATTGCAGCTGGTGCTGATAGTGTAATGCTAGGTTCGCTTTTAGCCGGAACAAAAGAATCTCCGGGAGAAACTATAATCTTTGAAGGAAGAAAATTCAAGTCCTATCGCGGAATGGGTTCTGTTGAAGCCATGCAGGAAGGTTCAAAAGACAGATACTTCCAAGATGTTGAAGACGATATTAAAAAATTAGTTCCCGAAGGAATTGTTGGCCGCGTCCCTTATAAAGGTGAATTAAACGAAAGCATGCAGCAATTTGTGGGTGGACTTCGTGCCGGAATGGGTTATTGTGGTTCAAAGGATATTCCAACGCTACAGGAAACCGGGCGTTTTGTTAGAATAACAACAAGTGGCATTGGCGAAAGCCATCCACATAATGTTACGATTACCAAAGAAGCTCCCAATTATTCGAGATAAAATTAGCCATTAGGCATAAAAGTGAAAAGGCATCAGATTAATTTCTGATGCCTTTTTTTCATTATTAACTATTTAAGTAAAAAAAATATGATTTTTTAAAATGAGGATTATTAAATTCTAAAAATATTTTATTTTATATGAATACCCTATAATTTTTAGGGTTATATTTAATAATTTAATAAAAATTAACTTTTTATATATAAAAATTTGGGGGTTACAATAATTTATTAATAGTTTTAGCAAATAATTAACATTAAAACAACATATTTATGAGAAAAATTATTTTAAGTGTAATTCTGATCACGATTTTAGTACTATCTGTTTTTTCAATTTATTTATTTCCTGAAGGGACAACATTAGGTGCTCACGTAGTTAATTTAAAATTAGATACTGGAGACACAGCTTGGATGCTTTGCGCAACGGGACTTGTATTGTTAATGACCCCAGGACTTGGTTTCTTTTATGGGGGAATGGTTGGTAAGAAAAATGTAATTAGTACAGTACTACAAAGCTTTATAGCAATGGTAATTGTAACTGTACTTTGGGTTGTAGTTGGATTTGGAATGTGTTTTGGACCTTCAATAGGAGGTTTTATTGGAGATCCTTCTCATAACTTATTTTTTCAAGGAGTAAGTGCTAATACAGCATGGGAATTAGCTCCAACAATTCCTTTTATATTGTTTGCTTTGTTTCAGGCAAAATTTGCTATAATAACACCTGCCTTAATAACAGGAGCTTTTGCAGAACGCGTGCGTTTCTGGGCTTATATGTTATTTATGGTTTTATTCATACTGTTTATTTATTCTCCATTATGCCATATGACTTGGCATCCTGACGGAATCTTTTTTGGATGGGGAGTATTAGATTTTGCAGGAGGAACTGTAGTACACATGAGTGCCGGTTGGGCTGCTCTTGCAGGAGCTATGTTTTTAGGAAAAAGAAAAGTGCAAAAAGCAAATCCTGCGCGTATCACTTATGTATTATTAGGAACTGGCTTATTGTGGTTCGGTTGGTTTGGTTTCAATGCAGGTTCTGCTGTTGGATCAGGAAGCCTTGCAGCTCAAGCTCTTGGAACAACTACTGTAGCCGCTGCCGCTGCCGCAATGGGTTGGGTATTCCTTGATAAAATCTTAGGCCACAAACTTTCTGCAATGGGAGCTTGTATCGGTGCCGTTGTTGGATTGGTAGCCATTACTCCAGCTGCAGGTTTTGTGTCAATTCCTTCTGCTCTTGCTATTGGTTTTATAGCTAGTATTGTAAGTAACTTTGTGGTTAGTAAATTTCCAAAAGGTAAAATCGATGATGCATTAGATGTATTTGCTTGTCATGGTGTTGGCGGTATGGTTGGTATGCTTTTAACTGGTGTATTTGCCTCAAAATCTGTTAATGCAATTGTTGGTGACAATCAAGGTTTAATATATGGTGATGCTACTTTGTTTTTTATACAATTGAAAGCTTTAGTACTAGTATCTATATTTGCCTTTGTGGTTTCGTATGCTCTTTTCTTTATCGTTAATAAAATAACACCTTTACGTGTAACTGAAGAAAAAGAAGAATTAGGACTAGACATCACACAACACGGAGAATTCCTCTAAATAAATTATTTAAAATCAAGCTCATTTACTGAAAATATTTTCAACAACATCTTTTTGCCCCAGATGTTGTTGATGGTATTTTCTATTGTCTAAATCTAAATAAAAATATTACTAACTAACATTAAAAAGAACAACACATGAAAACAATTACAACAACTTTAAAAAAGAATTTTCTTCAAATAGCTGGTTTTTGCCTATTGGCAATGTATTCTGCAAATGCACAAGAAGCTAAAGAAATAATACCTGGAACTACATTCGCAGGTTCAGCCGATTTCTATTATAAATATGACTTTGCAGAAGTTGATAACAGTTATACCAGCTTTACCCATTCTCACGATTCCTATGAAATTGGTATGGCTTCGATTGAAGCTTCTCACAAATTAGGAAAAGCATCAATATTTGTTGATTTAGGTTTTGGTTCAAGAGCAAGTGAATTTACATACAACGATGCTGCCAATACTTTCATGATTAAACAAATGTATATTACTTATGATTTTACGCCTAGTTTTAAAGTAACTGCCGGTAGTTTCGGAACTCATATCGGATACGAATTACTAGATGCAGTTGATAACAAAAACTACAGTATGTCTTATGCTTTTACAAACGGACCATTCTTCAACACAGGAGTTAAAGCTCAATATACCTCCGGAAAATATAGCTTTATGGCCGGAATTACAAACCCAACCGATTTTAAAACTGCTAGTGAGGCAGGATCTAAAAATAAAACTTTTATTGGTCAAATCGGTTATGTTGCAGACAAAGGTAGTGCTTACCTGAATTTCACTTCAGGAAGTGCTAATCCTGCATCAGATAAAAACAAAACTCAATTTGATTTTGTTGGCAGTAGAAAGTTAAATGATAAATTAACTTTGGGTTTCAATGGTACTTATGCAATGGTTGAGGATGACTTTGATAGTGATCTGGATGCTAATTGGTTTTCACTTGTAGGTTATGTAAACTATGCCTTGAAAGGTAAATGGAGTGTGGCTTATAGATTAGAGTATTTTGATGATAAAGATGGTGCTATTTATGGAGCAATGCCAAGCATCATAGGCAATACTTTATCATTTAACTATAAAGAAGGTAACTTTACTTTTATTCCGGAAGTTAGATTTGATTCATCATCAGAAGATATTTTCAGCAAAAAAGATGGTACTGCAACAGGTTCTTCTGCTTTTATTTTATTAGCAACAACTTATTCTTTTTAAACCAAAACAACACTAATTATAAAGGCATAAGTTTAATTACTTATGCCTTTTAATTATATCCCAGTATAATTACTTGGAGTAATTTGAAGTAATTCAGCTTTGATTGTATCTGAAACTTCTAATGTTCCTATAAAATCGTGAATTGCTTTTTTATCAATAACCGAATTAGTTCTGGTCAAGCCTTTCAAAGCTTCATACGGATTTGGATATCCTTCTCTTCTTAAAATAGTCTGAATCGCTTCGGCAACAACGGCCCAGTTTTTCTCTAAATCTTCGGCGAATTTTGATTCGTTTAATAACAATTTATTCAAACCTTTTAAAGTTGCTTCAAAAGCAATTAAAGTATGTCCTATTGGAACGCCAATATTTCTTAAAACCGTACTATCAGTAAGATCACGCTGCAATCTTGAGATTGGCAATTTTGCCGAAAGGTGTTCAAATATAGCATTGGCAATTCCCAAATTTCCTTCAGAGTTTTCGAAATCAATTGGGTTTACTTTATGTGGCATCGCCGATGAACCTATTTCTCCTTCTTTGATTTTCTGCTTAAAATAATCCATAGAAACATACGTCCAAATGTCTCTGTCTAAATCGATGACAATATTATTTATTCTTTTCAATGCATCAAAAAATGCAGCGAAATGATCATAATGCTCTATTTGCGTAGTTGGAAAAGAATGTTGCAAACCAAGCGTATCTTCCACGAAAGTGGTACCAAATTGCTTCCAGTCTACATTTGGATAAGCCACATGATGCGCATTAAAATTTCCGGTAGCACCACCAAACTTAGCCGCAAACGGAATATTAAACAACAAACGCATCTGCTCTTCCAAACGCTCTACAAAAACTAAAATCTCTTTTCCTAAACGTGTTGGCGAAGCAGGCTGACCGTGAGTTCTGGCCAACATCGGAATATCATTCCACTCCATCGACAGTTCTTTCAACTTTGCCACTAAGGCTATTAATGACTTCAAATACACTTCCTGAAAAGCTTCTTTTGTAGATAACGGAATCGCTGTATTATTAATATCCTGCGAGGTTAAACCAAAATGAATAAACTCTTTGTATTGTGATAATCCTAAAGCTTCAAACTTCTCTTTAATGAAATATTCTACCGCTTTTACATCATGGTTAGTGATTTTCTCAGTGTCTTTTATCCATTGCGCATCTTCGGCAGTGAAGTTTTTATAGAGGTTACGCAGGCTGTCAAAAACGGTTGGGTTTACTCCTTTTAGCTGTGGCAAATTGGCTTCGCATAAAGCAATGAAGTACTCTACTTCTACCAAAACACGGTATTTGATTAAAGCTTCTTCAGAAAAATAATTGGAAAGTGATTTGGTTTTACTTCGATATCTTCCGTCTATTGGTGAAACGGCGTTTAATGGTGTTAGTGACATGTGTTGTGTTGTTTATTCTGAATTCATTTCAGAATCTTGTTTGTTGTGCAAAAATAAGGAATAGTGTTCAGTGTTCGGTAATTAGTATTCAGTTTTTTTAGGAGCAGAACCATTCTCTTTCTAAGAATATTCACTCCCGCTTTCCGCGCTACATGGTAGCTAGCTCCTATCGGGGCTAACGACTACGTTTTGCTAATCTCTCCAACAATCTTTCCCTTAAAAAAGGAATTCCTTCAGTAGCATTCATCTCAATAATTTCTAAAGGATTTTGCAAATTGTTGATGCTTGCCGGTCTTGGGTCAATGTAAAAAACCTGAGCTTTTGGATTCGCATAATGCATCAAACTTGCTGCCGGATAAACTTGAAGTGATGTGCCAATTACAGCTACATAATCTGCTTGTTCTGTGATATAAACCGCTTCCTCTAAAGCCGGAACCATTTCGCCAAACCAAACAATATGCGGACGCAGTTGATGCCCTTTGTCATCAACATCGCCAATTAACAAATCATCTTTCCAATCTAAAATATACTCTTCTCCCGAAGCTTCGGGATTAGTGCTGCGTACTTTTAATAATTCGCCATGTAAATGTAAAACTTTAGAACTTCCCGCTTGTTCGTGAAGATTATCTACATTCTGCGTGATAATATGAACATCAAAATCTTTTTCCAATTCAGCTAAAACGATGTGCCCTTTATTTGGTTTAACTTCCTGCAATTGTCTTCTGCGTTGGTTATAGAAATCTAAAACCAATGCAGTGTTTCTATGCCAACCTTCGGGCGATGCAACATCCATCACATTATGACCTTCCCAAAGTCCATCAGCATCACGGAAAGTTTTGAAACCACTTTCAGCAGAAATTCCGGCACCGGTTAGAACTACTAGTTTCTTTTTCATACATTTTTTTTCTTAAAATTACACTATTTACTACTTTTACCAAAACCACAATTTATGAAACAGATCAAAAAAATATTCTTTCGGTTTTTCTTTCTTTACTTTTTTCTAATCATTACGCCATGGTTTTGGCTTGCATATATACCAGGCATAAACTACGTAACTGAATTTTACGCAAAAGGAATGCAGTGGATTGTTTTCAAATTTAATGATTGGTTTTTGCATGTAAAACCAAAATTAAATATTGAGGGTAATGGAAGTGGAGACACCTCTTATGCCTGGGCCGAATTTTATACCATCATTATACTTTCACTGGCAATTGCTGTTATTTGGGCAGTATTAAATAAAAAAGAAAAAGAATCCAGAGCACTCGAGTATTGGCTGCATAATTTAATTCGGTACAACCTTATCATGGTTGCTTTCAGTTATGGAATTATCAAGTTGTTCGGATTACAAATGCCTTTTCCAAACCTGAGTCAGTTGGCAACACCTTTGGGTGATTTTCTCCCAATGCGATTCAGTTGGATGTTTATTGGTTACTCTCAGCCTTACCAATTCTTTTCGGGCTTGATGGAAGTTATTGTTGGACTTTTATTGCTTTACAGAAGAACCATTCCGCTTGGACTGATTATTGGTCTTGGAGTTTTCATTAATGTATTCGCAATGAATATGTGCTATGATATTCCGGTTAAATTGTATTCAATGCAGATTGTTATTTGCTGTTTCTTTTTATTGGCAATTGACAGTAGAAAGTACCTTAATTTCTTTATTCTCAATAAGCCAACGATTCCAACAACAGGATATGATTACCACTTTAACAAGAGATGGCAACGAATTGGACGCATCGTTTTAAAAACTGTATTTATACTGTTGCTTGTTGGCTTAAACCTTTACCAATGCATAGACTGGTATGAAAAAACACATGCACAGGAAACAAGCGTTATTCCACATGGAATTTACAACATTAAAACATTTAAAAAGAACAATCAGATTATTGAAATTGATGCTAATGATACCTTGGCTTGGAAAGATTTTATATTTGATAAAGGAAAACTTGGCAGCATCAAAACAGCAGACACAACTTTTATGAACAAATATGGTAGAGCCTATTTTATCTATGAAACGGTTAAGGCCAAACAAATGATACACTTCAAGGAAGGAATGTCAGATACTGTTCCGCTTTTTAAGATGAAATATAAACTAATAACTAAAAATAACCTTCAGTTAGAAGGAGTTTTCAAAAAAGATACTTTGTTCTATGAACTTGTAAAACATGATAAAAAGTTCCCGTTAGCCGAAAAGCAGTTTCACTGGATATCAGAGGCTAATAGATAAACAATTCAAGTATGACAGACCTAGACTACCTAACCTATCTCGAAGGATTTTTAACCGACAACCGCAAAGAGCGCTTTGAAACTGTATTGGCAAACAGAACCAATCATTTCACGATAGCTGTAGAAGATGTGTTTCAGTTTCACAATACGAGTGCCGTGATGCGCAGCTGCGAGGTTTTTGGAATTCAGGAACTTAATATCGTTGAGCAACGTTTCGGCAAAAACATCGATAAAGAAATTGCCATGGGCGCACAAAAATGGGTAGATATTAATAAGTTTGACACAATTTCTGATTGCATCCAAACCTTAAAGAACAAAGGCTATCAAATCATTGCTACCACACCACATAACGATTCATGTTTGCTTCACGAGTTTGATGTAACTAAAAAAAGTGCTTTGTTTTTTGGCACCGAAAAAGAAGGATTATCAGAAGAAGTAATGAGTCAGGCGGATGGTTATTTAAAAATTCCAATGGTTGGTTTTACGGAAAGTTTAAATATATCCGTTTCTGCAGCAATTATAATTCAGGACATCACTACTCGCCTACGCCAATCTGATGTAAACTGGCAATTATCAGAAGAAGAGTTACTGGAAAAACGTTTAGCCTGGGCAAGAAATAGCATTAAGGATATTAAGCGGATTGAAGCGAGGTATTATTCAGAAAAAAGCTAACAGCTGACAGCTATTAGCTAAAAGTCTTCACTATTTCTTCTTCAACACCTTATATTGCTCATAGCATTCGCTAATCGCATCCATAATCTGTAAATCGTTTGCAGTTTTGATAAACTCTTCTGAATAGCTGCAACGCGTTAAGATTTCGGCAATTTCTTTTTTATCGATACCAAGAAGCACACCAAGGGTTTCTCTGTCAAACTTAGATTCCAACAGATTTCTAACGGTATCATCCTTTTTCATCTGCTTAAGTTTCTTGAGCTCATTGGACTTCTTACCAAAGAAATTATAGAGCATGTCCGCAGGATTGAAAATAGAACCCAAAACTCTCGTAAAAGCTCCGGGAGAAGTATCTCCTGTTTCGTAACCTTGTGGCAAACCGGAAATACTGTAACGGTAGTTTTCTTTATCCGGAATAAGTTTTGAATCGATTTCAAGATAACCGGTTAAGTCATATTTCTTGACAATAACTTCTTCCAAAGCGATGGCTTTTTCTGTTAGCAATAATTTGGCTTCACCGTTTTTAAGCCAGTCATTGGTTACTCTTACCCTCAAAGATTGATAACCCAGCAAAGAAATGTGCAGCGTATCATTGACACTTACTTCCAATTCGAAGTAGCCTTTTACATTTGTCGTAACACCTTTTACTTTGTTTATATTAATAACATTTACATTGGAAATTGGCAACAACGTATTATCGTTAATGATAGTTCCTGTAACTTTTTGCGCCGTCTGATTAACTTGCGAGATGCCAGTAAAGGGAAGTATAAATAAAAGTAGAATTGTAAAATATCTCATAGCTAATTTTGATGGTTTAAAAGTATGAAACTCTTTTAAGAAATGGTAACGTTTAATGGCAGAATTAGAACAAAATTAACAAAAGGGTGAAATTCCAAATGTCAAATCCCAAATTCCAAATAAAAATCAAAGTGTAAAATTTCAAAAAACAAAAACTCCGTCATTACATTAGTAAAACGGAGTTATAGATTTCCCAATTGGAATTTGGAATTTTATTTTTGAAATTTAAAAGCGTTAGCTTTTCCTCGGTCTTCTGCTTTTAGCTGCTTCAAATGAGCGACCTGCTGGTCTGTCATTGTTTTCAGAAGAACGTCTTGGTGCTCTTTCTTCTCTTTGAAAAGAACCTGGTGCTCTTTTTGGAGCGGCGCTATCACGATTAAAACCGCCTTCTCTTCTTGGTCTGTCAGAACGTTCACCTCTTGGCGCATCGTTTCTGTCGCTTCTGAATCCGCCTTCTTTTCTTGGGCCAAAACTTCCACCAGAACTTCTTCTTTCTCCACCAGAATTTCTATCACCTCTGAAACCGCCAGAACTTCTTCCGTTGTGGTCACGTCTTTCGCGACTTCCACCATCGTTTTTAGAAATCTCTACATTGATACGTCTTCCATTCATATCATATCCGTTAAGGATTGACATTACTTTTTCGGTATGCTCACCATCCGTATTAAAGAAAGAGAAACCTTCTTTTACATCGACTTTAAATACGTCATCCCGACCTAAATCCAATGTTTCTTTCAAGAAATCTTTCAATTGCATCCAATCGAAATCGTCACGCGCACCAATGTTTACGAAATAACGAACTGGATCTCCGGCTCTGATTTCTCTTGGCTCTGAACTTCTTTCACTTCTTTGTCCACCATCACCAGATAAATCGCGTTTCTTTTTATAGTATTCGATAAATCTGTTGAATTCTACAGAAACCATTTTCTTGATTAATTCTTCTTTTGATAAACCATCAAGAACTTCGTTGATTGCCGGTAAATAGTTGTCTATTTCGTGGTCAACTTCGGTATCTTTAATTTTATTAGCTAAGTGTAATAATTGGATTTCGCAGATTTCAATTCCACTTGGAATCGTTTTCTCCTGGAATTTTTGCTGGATGATTCTTTCGATAGAAGAAATTTTACGCAACTCACTTTTTGTGATGATTACGATAGAAGTTCCTAATTTCCCGGCTCTTCCAGTTCTTCCTGAACGGTGATTGTAAGTTTCAATTTCATCAGGCAATTGATAGTTTACTACGTGTGTAATATTATCAACATCAATTCCACGAGCCGCAACATCAGTAGCTACAAGCATTTGAATTTGACGGCCACGGAACGATTTCATAACACCATCACGTTGCGCCTGAGACAAATCTCCGTGCAATGCTGCAGCACTGTATCCGTCTTCAATTAATTTCTCAGCAACCGCTTGTGTATCACGTTTTGTTCTACAGAAAACTACAGAGAAGATATCCGGATTAGCATCAGCCAATCTTTTCAAAGCTTCGTAACGATCACGAGCATTCACACAGTAAAATTCGTGTGAAACTGTAGCCGAACCTGAGTTTTTGTGTCCAACAGTAATCTCAACTGGGTCAGCCATAAATTTCTTAGCAATACGCGCTACTTCCGCAGGCATTGTTGCTGAGAATAACCATGTTTTTTTCTCATCCGGAGTATCCGATAATATCGAAACGATATCGTCATAAAAACCCATGTTTAACATCTCATCTGCTTCGTCAAGAATACAGTAACTGATGTTTTTAATGTTTACAAGACCACGATTAATCATGTCCTGCATTCTACCCGGAGTTGCCACAATTACTTGTGCTCCGCGTTTAATCTCTCTGGCCTGTTCAGTAATGCTTGCACCACCATAAACTGCCACTGTATGTAAACCCTTTACATATTTTGAGTATTGTTTAATCTCGTTGGTGATTTGTAAACAAAGCTCACGCGTTGGGGATAAAATTAACGCTTGAGTACTTCTGTCTTCAGCATCAATTTTTTGAATCAGCGGAAAACCAAAAGCTGCCGTTTTCCCTGTACCTGTTTGTGCTAAAGCTACTAAGTCTGTGTTTTGTTCCAATAAAACTGGAATAGCCTTTTCCTGCACTTCTGACGGATTCTCAAATCCTAGATCCTTGATCGCCAGCAGTAACGACTCATTCAGACCTAATTGTTCAAATTTATTCATATTGTATTTTAAATTGGGTGCAAAGGTAGTCTTTAATAACCATAAAAACTAATTTGTTATTTATTGATAATTAATTAGTTACGATTTATTAAAAGTACTAACAGGAGTTGCAGAGTTACAAAGCAGCAAAGTGACAAAGTTTTTAATAAAATTAGAAGCGGAAATTCTGTCTTTTTTTCACTATTGTTCCCGCTATCCGCGCTACATGGTAGCCAGCTACTATCGGGGCTAATTAATACGTTTTTCTTACTTTGGAACTTTGATACTCTGCAACTTTGCAACTTTAAGATAAAAAATCAACCAACTGTTTCACCGCCAATCCACGATGACTAATCTTAGATTTTTCCTCTATCGTCAACTCAGCAAACGTTTTTGTATAACCATCGGCAACAAAAATTGGATCGTAACCAAATCCATTGGTTCCTATTTTTTCTTCAATAATTTTACCTTTAATGATTCCTGTAAATAAGGTTTGCTTTCCGTTAAGATTTAAAGCAATTACCGTTTTGAATTGTGCTACGCGATTCGAAGTGTCTTTTAAATTCAATAATAATTTATCCATATTATCATTGGCACCTTTTTGTTCACCTGCATAACGAGCGGAATAAACGCCGGGTTCACCGTTCAAAGCTTCTACTTCCAAACCGGTATCATCTGCAAAACAATTGTATCCATATTTTTCGGTAACATAATTGGCTTTGAGAATAGCATTACCTTCAATTGTATCAGCAGTTTCGGGAATTTCTTCAAAGCAGCCAATATCTTCCAAACTCAAAATCTGAATTGAAGTCGGAAGTAACAATTGAATTTCTTTTATTTTATTTTGATTGTTGGAAGCGAATACAAGTTGCATAGCGATGCATTTATTTTGATGAATACAAAGATGAAAAGAATATTGCTTTTTTCAATATTTTTTATTTTTTAAGAATTGTTTAAACCATAACTGCTTTATATTCGTAAATAATACAACCAAAGAAACTAACACAACATGCAAACCAATACCACACTTTTAGCATGTAATAGATACTTATGCCTGATAGGCATTTTTCTGTTATTCTGTACAAATGCATCTTCTCAATTTCTTTTAAAAAAAGGAAACCAATCCGAAAATATAACCATTCATTCTAAAGTTGAATATGTAGATGTAGGGCAAGTCGATGTAACTTTTGACCAAATCAGGAATATCAAAGCCTTTCATTTCGTTCCAATGAAGAATGAAAATCAGGACTTTGGCTTTACAAACCATAACTATTGGCTGCGCTTTCAGCTTAAGAATACCACAGATGAAGAACTGATATATTTCTTTGAAACGGCAAGACCAATCACCGACTTAGCTGAATTGTATGTCATAAAGAGCAATAATCAGGTTACAAAATACATTAGCGGTGATGCAATTCCGTATTCACAAAGAAGTTTTGATCATAGAAAAACGATTTTCAAAATTACTTTGTCGCCACAAGAACAACAGCAGTTTTATTTACATATTAAAAGTGATGGTGAAATGCTTTCTATGCCAATGGTATTGCATAGTTTACAACATTTATTAGAAATCACTTCGTTTGAACAGTTTGTGTTTGGTTTCTTTTACGGAATCTTAATCATTGCTGCTATTTTATATCTGTTCTTTTTCTTTGCCATGCGTGACAAAACTTTCTTGTATTACAGTATGTATGTCGTTTTTATAGGTTTGCTGCAATTTTCTATTGATGGTTATTTTTATGAATTTGTTACGCCACAATCGGGCTGGTTTTCTTTACATGCCGTAATTATTTTTGCCTGTATTGCCAATTTCTTTTTAGGTCGTTATGCTCAGGTTTTCTTAAAAATAAAAGAATACAATCGTTTTATAAACAATGCTTTTTATGTTTTATATGGATTAGATTTACTGTTGTTTTTGTCTTTATTCTTTATTCCGAAAGCACTCGAATACTCCTATCCTATTGCCAATGGATTGGGATTAATTTTACTGTTACTAATCATTACATCAGTGGCAATTATTTACATCCGTACAAAAAAACTTGATCGTTTCTTTGCAACAGGTATATTCTTTCTCATTTGTGGTTTTGTAGTTTTTATTCTCAAAAACTTTAGCATACTACCTCTTAGCTTTTGGACAGAAAATGGGTCTAAACTAGGCACTGGAATGGAAGTAATTTTCCTTTCACTTTCGATGGCAAACTTAATTCGGAATCTAAAAGACGAACGTGAAGAATTGCAAACTGTGGCGCTTCAAAAATCAGAAGAAATGAACGAATTAAAGTCGTATTTCTTATCCAATATAAGTCATGAATTACGAACACCTTTGAATGCGATTTTGAATACAGCCAAAACAATGGCGAATGATTCAAAAGACGAGCAAATACAAAACGGTAGTCAAATTATAAAGTATTCAACCTATAGTTTATTAAATTCCGTTAATGATATTCTGGACTTCTCAAAAATTGAAAAAGATGAAATAAAACTGGAAATTTCGGAGTTTGATTTGGTAAAAACTGTAGAGCATATGGCCAATAATTTTACTAGTGAAGCTAAGGATAAAGGCTTAGAATTTACTTTCATCAAAGGAGAAGATTTGCCACAAATGGTTAAAGGCGATGTTGCCAGACTGAGCCAAATACTGCAAAACATTTTAAGTAATGCACTCAAATTTACCAAAGAAGGATTTGTCAAATTTAAGTTAGAAGCCAAAAAAGAAAAAGACAACAAAGTGCAAATCACCTTTACGGTAAGTGATACCGGCGTTGGAATTTCTAAAGAAAAAATAAACAGCATTTTCGATTCGTTTTCACAGGACAGCATTACCAACAAACGAAAATTTGGTGGCTTAGGACTTGGACTCTATATCGTAAAACATCTGGTAAATCTGCAAAATGGCAAGATTAAAGTCGATAGCACCACTGGCTTGGGAACGGTTGTTACTATCAATTTGACTTATGAAAATATTGAAGTCAAAAAAGAAATTGAAGTAAGCGTTGCAACTAATGATTATGATTTAAACGGAAAATCTATTTTGGTTGTTGAAGACAATGCGATGAACCAAATGGTGATTAAAATGATTACCAAAAAATGGCTCAATACAACAGTTGAATTTGCCAATAACGGACAAGAAGGTATCCAAAAATTAATGGAAAATCATTACGATATCATCCTAATGGATTTACAAATGCCAATCATGGATGGTTATGAAGCCACAATTGCCATCCGAAATGGTGAAGCTGGCGAAGAAAAGAAATCTATTCCAATTATCGCCTTAACTGCCGACGTTATGGAAAGCACCAAAGAACGCGTTATCGAAATTGGCATGAACAAATACTTATCAAAACCTGTTGATAAAGACACTTTATTTGAAATTATTAAACTATTGGTCAGCTAAATCCACACTGGTTTTTCAACATTTTATGGTTTACAAGTTTCTAATTATAATGATTAGGAGTAAACTAAATTTATAATTACTTTTGCCACGTAAAACACAAAGTGATTATGGTAAAAGATTTATTCGAAAGAATACAAAACAATAAAGGTCCATTAGGAAAATGGGCATCTCAAGCCGAAGGATATTATGTTTTCCCAAAACTGGAAGGAGAACTTGGTCCAAGAATGACATTCCACGGAAAAAATATTTTAAACTGGAGTCTTAATGACTATTTAGGATTAGCAAATCATCCTGAAGTGCGTCAGGCAGATACTGATGCTGCTATTAAATATGGTGCAGCTTATCCAATGGGTGCTCGTATGATGTCTGGTCACACTGACGCTCACGAACAATTAGAAAAAGAATTAGCCGCTTTCGTAATGAAAGAATCAGCATACTTATTAAACTTTGGTTATCAAGGGATAATGTCAGCTATTGATGCTTTGGTTACCAAAAATGATATTATAGTTTACGATGTTGATGCTCATGCCTGCATCATTGATGGTGTACGTCTTCACATGGGAAAACGTTTTACCTACAAACACAACGATTTGGAAAGCATGGAGAAGAATCTTCAACGTGCTACTAAAATGGCTACTGAAACAGGTGGTGGAATTTTATTCATTACCGAAGGTGTTTTCGGAATGCGTGGCCAACAAGGAAAGCTGAAAGAAATTGTAGAGATGAAAAAGAAATACAATTTCCGACTTTTAGTTGATGATGCTCATGGTTTTGGAACATTAGGAAAAACTGGTGCAGGTGCCGGAGAAGAACAAGGTTGTCAGGATGGAATTGACGTTTACTTCTCAACATTTGCCAAATCAATGGCAAGCATTGGGGCATTCCTTGCAGCAGATAAAGATGTTATTGATTATTTAAAATACAATTTGCGTTCACAAATGTTTGCCAAAGCATTACCGATGATACAAACTGTTGGAGCTTTGAAAAGATTACAGTTGTTGCGGGACAATCCCGGATTGAAAGACAAGCTTTGGGAAAACGTAAACGCTTTGCAAAACGGATTAAAGGCACACGGATTTAATATTGGAGATACCAACACTTGTGTAACTCCTGTTTATCTTGAAGGTTCAATTCCTGAAGCGATGGTTATGGTAAACGACTTAAGAGAAAACTATGGCATTTTCTTGTCGATTGTGGTTTATCCTGTTATTCCAAAAGGAATTATCTTATTGAGAATGATTCCGACAGCTTCACACACTTTAGCTGATATAGAAGAAACACTTGTAGCATTCGATGCCATCCGCGAAAAATTAGTAAACGGAACATATGCAAAATTGGCACAAGCCAATGTTGAAGATATGGCATAATAAGCTGAGATTATAAAATAAATGCCATCTTTTTAAGATGGCATTTTTTATTTACAGAGTTTGCAATCTGCTTTTTCCTGATGTTCACCAACCAAGTACCCTTCTTTGTTAAGTTTATATTGGCAACAATCCATAAATCCTTGCTGTAACAACTTTCGGCCGCGCTGAATTCGAGATTTAGCACCTGATAAAGTTATGCCTAATAATTTAGCAACTTCCGATTGCTTTTTGCCCTTGATCTCGCTAAGTAACAAAGGTTCTCTATACTTTTCGGGCAAGTTTTTAATCATGGGAAGCAGACAACTTTTAGCGGAATGTATTTCTTCATCTAATGAAAAATCATCAGCAATATCTTCAATTGGAAACGGAATTGACTTCTTGTTTAAGAAATTCATTAAAGTGTTGTGAGCTATTGTAAAAACCCATGATTTTATACTTTCTTTCTTTTGTAACGTTGCTATATTGAGATGTATTTTGATAAAGATTTCCTGTAGCACATCGTTGGTAGTGTCCACATCTTTAATCTGACTAAATATATAGCGTTCCAAATCCTTGGCATATGTTTCCCAAAGTGATTCAGAAGTAAAAACCGTAGTTGATAAAGCAATATCTTTTTTCATATCAATACTAAAAAACAACCTTATCACTCAAAAGAGATAAGGCTGTTTATTAATTAACAAGAGCAATTAGTACAAGTACAATTTTCACAATTACAGTTGGTACAATTTCCATCTTGACATGATACACATTGACAAGTGCAGGTTTCATTCGTTTTCATGATTATATGTTTTTTAATGTTATACCCATTAGACCTGAGAAACATAAAAAAGACGCAGAAAAATTGAATTATTTTTTTCTCTATCAAAGTTACGGCTATTATAGCAATAAAAAAAGCGGACCTAAATCCGCTTTTTGAATATCTATTTGAATTATTTATTCAGCACTTTAATTTTTGATTCGTCAATATGAAATGCTTTTGCAACAGCATCGTAATCAGAATAATCTATGCCTTTTTTATTTGAAAAATAACCCGGAACAATTACAATTCTGAAAGTTTGATTCGTTATGTAACTTGACGTTAAAGTCAAATCATAAGTTCCGCCGGCATATATCGTAAAGTCTTCTTTGCTGAAATCAAAATCGTAATCCAACTCTCCTTCATCCAAGTATAAAGTTCTTGGAATTAATTGCCAGATTGGAGTACTCGAATCGATTGTTCCTGACAATCTATAAATGAGAATTACATCTGAAGGATAAATTTGAGGGTTTAATACTTGATAAATTGAATAACTGTTTCCTCCGTCAAAACCAAAATTAATATTTCTAAGTTCAAATACTTCACTAATGGTATCGTTATCAACATTGTCGTCATTTGTGCTGCAACTTCCTAGCGTTATCATCCCGATAAAAGCTAAAACTAAAGTAAATTTTTTCATGGTGTTTATATTTTTAGATGACCTGTCTGCCGACAGGCAGGTTAATGATTTTTCTAACTCCTTTCATTAATTATGCCAAAAATTTAATTTAACAAAAATTTGTATTTTTAGCACATGGGAAGGAACAATGCCAAAAATATAAAAGCACATAACGATAAGCTTCACAAATCGCAAGATAAGGAAAAAGCTAAGAAAGTAGCTCGTGAAGAAAAACTTAAAGCTATTGTGAAAAAGTTTAATGAGGATAAATCTAACTCTTAAGAATGCTGAAATCTGTACCATTTGTTTTATATCTTTGAGCTTATCGAGACAAACTAATTATCACAACACTGATGAAAAAAATCATTTTATTCCTTTTATGTACTACTTCGATTTATGTTTCTGCTACCGAAATTAAAGCAAAAGCAACACCTAAAGAAGTCATTGTTTATACCAATGGAGCACAAATCACTTCGGATGTTTCTGTAACTATTCCAAAAGGAGCTAATATCCTCAGAATTACTGATGTTTCTCAATTTATAAGTCAAAATACTATACAAATCAGTGGATTAAAAGATGTTTCAATACTATCCATTGCTTATGAAGTAGTGTCATATCCGAAAAAAATATTGTCAGATAAAATCAAAACGCTTCAATCAGAAATCAATGCCAAACTAAGGGAAATAGCTGTTTTGCAAAGCAGTATTAATGGTCTCGATGAAGAAGAGTCGTTACTTTCACTCAATAAGAATTTAGGCAGTAGTCAACAAGCCGTTGGAATGGACAAATTGCTTTTGCATTCCAAACATTACAGAGAACGTATTCCTATTATCAAAATGGAAAAGTATGATACCAACAAGAAAATTGCAGCATTAGATACTGACGTAAAACTCATGCAGCAGGAATTGCAAAAAATGATGGGTAATTCTAACGAAACCAAAGGTGAGATAATTATAAAATTAGACAATCCCAATGAAGCCGTTGCGCTGGATTTGATTCTGAAATATACTGTTTCAGGTGCTGGCTGGGTTCCCTCTTATGAAATTAAGGCCAAGAATTCAAAAGATGCTTTGCAATTTGCTTATAAAGCACAGGTTTACCAAAATACCGGTGAGGATTGGAATAACGTAAAACTTATTTTGTCAACAGGTAATCCTACTGTTAATAACGACAAACCACAATTAGATCCTCAATATTTAAACTTTATTAATACTTATAACTACAATGCCGGAGCTGCGCTAACAAAACAAAATTTTATTTATAACCCAATGGTTAAAGTAGTTTCAGGTGTGGTTACAGATAAAGGCGGTCCAATACCCGGCGTTAATGTTATGGTAAAGGGAACCAACATTGGCACTCAAACTGATTTTGACGGCAGATACACTCTTAAAATAGAAAACGGAAAAGAATTAGTTTATTCGTTTGTTGGTATGGAAAACGCTGTGCTTCCCATATACAGCAATACTATGAATGTTGCTATGAAAGACAGTAGTGTTGCATTACAGGAAGTTGTAGTTGTTGGTTATGGCTCTACAAGAAAATCTGATATTGAATCAGACGATAACGAAGTAAAATCAGAAGAAATCACAACAGGTTCTGGTGACGAGAAAGAAATTATAATGAATACCGTAACTTTTAAAATTAAAAAAAATTATTCTATTCCATCGGTTGATACTCCATCTATAATAGAAATTGACAACTTTAGTATGCCAGCTGAATTTGAATATTTCTCAGCTCCAATACTAAGCGAAAATGTATTCTTAACTGCCAAAGTAAAAGACTGGAACAAATACGATTTGCTACCGGGTGATGCAAGTATTTATACCGAAGGAAGTTATGCCGGGACAACATTTATCAATCCATATCAAACAGAAGAAGAATTGATAATATCGATGGGAATTGACAGTAATCTGATTATTGAGCGTAAACAAATCAACAATCTAAAAGACAAATCATTTTTGGGAAGCACCAGAATTATTGACCGCAACTACGAAATCACTTTGCGTAATAATAAATCGACTGATGCCACTGTTAGAATCTATGACCGAATCCCTATAAGCCAAAACAAAGAGATAAAAGTAGAAAAAGAAAACACTGATAGTGCTGAGTATGATGAAAAAACAGGGATTTTATATTGGCCTATAACAATTACACCAAAGCAAGTAATCAAAAAGCAATTGGGCTATCAGGTAAAATATCCTAAGAATAAGAAAATAAATTTGTAACAAAAAACCTCACATCACTGTGAGGTTTTTTTATAAAATATTATAGCTTACATATTTCTACGATACTGTCCTCCTACTTCAAACAACCCAGCGGTTATTTGTCCGAGTGAACAATATTTGGTGGCATTCATCAACACTTCAAAGATGTTTTCGTTATTTATGGCAGCATTCTGCAAAGCCGCAATCTGTTCATCTTCATAATCGTGATACGTTTTATGAAGATTTTCAAGCGTTTTGATTTGCTCTTGCTTTTCTTCTTCGGTGGCACGAATCACTTCGGCAGGTAAAACGGTTGGTGAACCTTTAGAACTTAAAAATGTGTTTACTCCAATGATTGGAAATTCACCAGTGTGTTTTAAAGTTTCATAATACAAACTTTCTTCCTGAATTTTACTTCTTTGATACATGGTTTCCATAGCACCAAGCACTCCGCCCCGTTCCGTGATTCTATCAAATTCCTGTAATACTGCTTCTTCAACCAAATCGGTTAATTCTTCTATAATGAATGAACCTTGGATTGGATTTTCGTTTTTGGCTAGACCTAATTCTTTGTTGATAATCAACTGAATTGCCATCGCACGACGTACACTTTCTTCGGTTGGTGTTGTAATTGCTTCGTCATATGCATTTGTATGCAATGAATTACAGTTGTCATAAATCGCATAAAGCGCTTGTAATGTCGTACGAATATCATTGAAGTCAATTTCCTGAGCATGTAAAGAACGTCCGGAAGTTTGAATGTGGTATTTCAACATTTGTGCTCTTTCGTTGGCACCGTATTTATTTTTCATGGCTTTCGCCCAAATTTTACGCGCTACTCTTCCGATTACAGCATATTCAGGATCGATTCCGTTAGAGAAAAAGAACGATAAATTTGGTCCGAAATCATTGATGTTCATTCCACGACTTAAATAATATTCCACGTAAGTGAAACCATTCGATAAGGTAAATGCCAATTGCGTAATTGGGTTTGCTCCTGCTTCGGCAATATGATAACCCGAAATAGAAACCGAATAAAAGTTACGCACATTCTTCTGAATAAAATATTCCTGCACGTCGCCCATCAATCGCAAGGCAAATTCGGTAGAAAAAATACAAGTATTTTGCGCCTGATCTTCTTTTAAAATGTCAGCCTGAACTGTACCACGAACCTGAGTTAATGTTTTTACTTTGATATCCTGATAAACATCTTTTGGCAAAACCTGATCACCGGTAACGCCAAGCAACATCAACCCTAAACCGTTATTTCCTTGCGGCAATTCGCCGTTGTATTTTGGGCGAACTAACCCTTTTTCTTTATAGATTTCATTGATTCGTTCTTCCACTTCTACTTGAAGATTATTTTCAATGATGTATTTTTCACAATTTTGGTCTATGGCCGCATTCATAAAGAATCCAAGTAACATTGGCGCTGGTCCATTGATTGTCATCGAAACAGAAGTTAACGGATGGCTCAAATCAAAGCCTGAATATAATTTCTTAGCATCATCCAAACAACAAATAGAAACGCCGGCATTACCAATTTTTCCATAAATATCGGGACGCAAATCAGGATCATTCCCGTATAAAGTTACGCTATCAAAAGCTGTTGACAAACGTTTCGCGGGTAATCCTGCGCTTACATAATGAAAGCGTTTATTGGTGCGTTCCGGTCCGCCTTCTCCGGCAAACATTCTTGACGGATCTTCGCCTTCACGCTTAAACGGATACAAACCCGAAGCAAAAGGAAATTCACCGGGAACATTTTCCTGCAAATTCCATTTTAAAATATCGCCCCAAGCTTGGTATTTTGGTAAGGCAACTTTTGGAATCTGTGAATGTGATAAACTTTCAGTATGCGTTTGGATTTTGATTTCCTTGTCACGCACTTTAAAGCTATACACAGGATTTTTGTATTTATTTACTTTGTCATTCCATGTAGAAATTATTTCCCAATTGAATGGATCAAGATTCATTTTTACACGATCAAATTCTTTAACCAATAGGTTTAAAAAGTCTTTGTTATCATCATTAGAATTCAATGAATTAGCATCAATTCCGCCTTTGTCAAATTTTGGTGCTTTTTTGTTAACCGATTCTATCGTTTTATAGATTCCGTATAGCTTTTGAGCGACTTCAACTTGTGCTAAAACGGTTTCATCATATTTGCGATTGTTCTCTGCAATTTCGGATAAATATCTTGTTCTATGTGGCGGAATCACAAAAATCTTCTCGCTCATTTCGCGTGTAATATGAAAATCCGATTTCAAATCGGCTCCGGTTCTTTCCACAATTTTGTCCATCACTTTTTTGTAAAGTGTGTTCATTCCCGGATCATTAAACTGTGACGCGATTGTTCCAACTACTGGCATATCATCCGGATTAGAATCCCACAAATTGTGATTGCGTTGGTATTGTTTTTTCACGTCGCGAATCGCATCTAATGCGCCGCGTTTGTCAAACTTATTTATCGCAACCAAATCAGCAAAATCAAGCATATCAATCTTTTCCAATTGAGTTGCTGCACCAAATTCAGGTGTCATTACATATAGCGAAACATCCGAATGGTCCATGATTTCCGTATCCGATTGTCCGATTCCTGAAGTTTCAAGAATAATGATATCGTATTTAGCTGCTTTCAAAACCTGAATTGCTTCGGAAACATATTTTGACAATGCCAAATTAGACTGACGTGTTGCCAACGAACGCATATAAACTCTGGGATTGTTGATAGCATTCATACGAATTCTATCGCCCAGCAATGCACCACCTGTTTTCCTTTTTGAAGGATCTACAGAAATTAATCCGATAGTTTTTTCAGGGAAATCGATTAAAAATCTTCTAACTAATTCATCAACCAAAGAAGACTTTCCGGCGCCACCAGTTCCGGTAATTCCCAAAACAGGAATCTTTGAGGTTTCATTAATCTTATGAATATCATCAAAAACGGGTTTGGCAATTTCAGGAAAATTCTCGGCAGAAGAAATCAAACGCGCAATAGCAGTCGGATTTTTGTCTTCTATATGTTTTAATTCCCCATTCAATTCATTGCCAATCGGATAATCAGATTGCTTAACCAAGTCATTAATCATTCCTTGCAATCCCATAGCACGACCATCATCCGGAGCATAAATTCGGGTGATTCCGTAGGCTTGTAATTCGGCTATTTCGCTTGGCAAAATTACGCCACCGCCGCCGCCAAAAATCTTGATATGGCCTGCTCCTTTTTCCTTTAATAAATCGTGCATGTATTTGAAATACTCATTATGTCCACCTTGATAGGAAGTCATTGCAATCGCATTAGCATCCTCCTGTATTGCTGTGTTTACAACTTCTTCAACACTTCTGTCATGACCCAAATGAATAACTTCAACACCGGTTGCCTGAATGATTCTTCGCATGATGTTGATAGCCGCATCGTGACCGTCAAAAAGAGAAGCTGCTGTTACAATTCGTACTTTATTTTTAGGAATATAAGGTATTTGTGGTTTCATTTTAAGGATGTGCTAATTTAAGTGCCGCAATTTACGTAATTTTCAAAAAATGGGCTATTAAATCATACAAAACATAAAAATTAGTTTTTGTTAAAATCCAAAGCAAAATAAGTTTAGATTTGGAATACAGAAATTTTTCAAAATGAACCGAATTACCGTACTTATTCATTGTCGTGACCAGAAGGGAATTATTGCAGCAGTTACGAATTATATTGCTTCTATTGGGGGAAATATTATTTATCTTGACCAACATGTTGATGGCGATCAGGATGTGTTTTTTATGCGAGTAGAATGTGATTTTGCCAAAAACCAATTTAATTTGGACGATTTCAAGGATAATTTTCAAAAGAATTTAGCCGATTCATTTTCGATGTCATGGTCGGTTCATCTGAAAGAAAATAAACCTCAAATGGCGATTTTTGTTTCTAAATACGATCATTGTTTGTATGACATTCTTTCGAGATACAGCACAGGCGAATTGCATGTAGCGATTCCATTGATTATTAGCAATCACAACGATTTGAGTACAGTTGCCAAACGATTTGATATTCCATATTATCACATACCGTTTACCAAAGAAAACAAAGAAGCCGGAGAGAAAGCACAGATAGAAATCCTAAAAGAGCACCAAATAGATTTCATTGTTTTGGCTCGTTATATGCAAATTATCACACCTAATCTGATTGAATTATACAAGAACAAAATCATCAATATTCACCATTCGTTTTTACCCGCTTTTCCCGGAGCGAAACCTTATCATTCCGCTTTTAACCGCGGTGTAAAAATTATTGGAGCAACCAGTCATTATGTTACCGAAGAATTGGATGAAGGACCAATTATTGAGCAAGATATTACTCGGGTTACCCATAGTCATTCCATCGAAGACTTTATTATGAAAGGAAAAGATTTAGAGCGTATGGTTTTGGCAAGAGCCATAAAATTGCATGCCGAAAGAAAAACGATGGTTTACAATAATAAGACTGTTGTTTTTGCTTAATAATTTTTGGCTTTATTTTTGATAATCCGCTACCAAAATTATAAAGACATGAAAGCAAAGTTAACCTTACTACTATTATTTCCTACTCTGATTTTTGCTCAAGGCGGGCTTTTAGATCAAATCAAAAAGGATGTCCAAAATGAAGTTCAAAAAGTGGTACCTGTAGATTTATCAATACTGACCGGTAAATTAGGAACCGTAGATATTTCAGCTGGTTTAAAGGAAGCACTAAACAAAGGAATAGAAACTCAAGTTACCAAATTGACTGCAACTGATGGTTTTTACAAAAATGAAATGGTAAAAATTCTTTTGCCCGAAGAGTTGCAAAAGGTAGATAAAGCACTCCGAAAACTCGGAATGAGTTCATTGGCAAACAAAGGTCTGTTAGTACTGAATCGTGCTGCCGAAGATGCTGTGAAAGAGTCAACTCCGATTTTTGTTGATGCTGTAAAAAATATGAGTTTTGCCGATGCTAAAAATATTTTGATGGGGAATGAAAGTGCCGCTACTTCTTATCTGCAAACTACTACCAGTTCGCCACTATATGATAAATTTAATCCGGTTATCAAAAATTCTTTTGCTAAAGTTGGGGCTGATAAAGTTTGGGCCAGCATCATAAAAAAATACAATAGTTTGCCAAAAGTAAAAAAAGTTAACCCTGACTTGACCGATTATACAACCAACAAAGCATTGGAAGGTGTATTTAAAATGATAGCTGTTGAAGAAAAAAATATCCGAACTGATTTGAAAGCCAGAACATCTCCATTATTACAACAAGTATTTGCCTTACAAGACAAAAAATAGTTCTAAATTTTTAGAAATCAATAACATAAGAATAACATAACCTTAACAGTAAAAGCGAAAAAGGCAGCGTACATTTGTACTGTAATAAATTTGGTTTTTTATTATTTTGGTTAGGGTTAGTTAGTTTAAGAATGCCGGTATCCATAAATGCCGGCATTTTTTATGCAATACTTTCGTGCAGTCTTTTGAAATAATCAAACGCTTTTACTAATCTGCTTCCGTACCAAGAAAACATTTCGCCATCTACAAAAATTGTTTTGGCATGATGCGTAAATCTTCCTATCTCAAAGGCGTGTTCATCTGTAAAAGGAAAAGGTTCAGATGACAATAAAACCAAATCAGGATCGCCCTGAATTCGCATCTTTTGAATAATTATTTCCGGATAACGCTCTTCTCTGTTTTGATAAATGTTTTGGAAATTGTTAAGTTTAAGCATTTCATTGATAAACGTATTATTTCCTGCAACCATATAGGGGTTTGCCCAAATAAAATAAGCCACTTTTTGTGCTTCCTTGTCTTTGATAAAACTCAGAAAATCGTAGTGTGCAAAATTAATTTTATCAACCCATTTTTGAGCTTCGGTTCTTTTGTTGAATAGCAGTCCAAAATCTGAAATCATTTTCAAATTGTCTTCCAAAGCGATAATATCGGTAACCCAAACAGGACAGATTTTAGAAAGTTCTTCTACAATTTCCAGCGTGTTTTCTTCTTTATTGGCAATGATAATGTCGGGTTGGAGTAATCTTATCTTTTCAAAATGCACTTTTTTGGTGCCGCCAATAATCTTCTTAGTTGATTTGAAATGAAACGGATGAACACAGAATTTAGTGATTCCAACAATGCTTTCTTCCAAACCTAAATCATAAAGCAATTCGGTTTGAGATGGTACAAGTG
Organism: Flavobacterium anseongense; assembly: GCF_021608185.1. Lineage (GTDB taxonomy): Bacteria > Bacteroidota > Bacteroidia > Flavobacteriales > Flavobacteriaceae > Flavobacterium > Flavobacterium anseongense. The sequence goes on from NZ_JAKIHN010000002.1 coordinate 127,657, forward strand.
AAACTATTCTTTTTGGTGCAGTTTCAAACGTGTGCGAAGTGCCGAGTTGGTCTACAAACGTTTTCAAATGACTATTTATTTGCAAGAATCTCTTGCATTTCCTGTTGCATTTTCAACGCTTCTTCCCTAGCCTTTTCGGCAAAATCTTTTCCATTAGAAGCATAAATAATTCCACGTGATGAATTAACCAGTAAACCAACTTCGTCATTCATTCCATAACTGCAAACATCGTATAAACTTCCGCCTTGAGCGCCAACTCCTGGAACAAGCAGAAAACTATTTGGAACAATTTTACGAATTTCAGTAAAATATTCCGCTTTAGTTGCTCCAACAACATACATTAAGTTCTGAGAATTTTTCCAGGTTTTAGAAGTTTTAATTACGGTTTTGTATAATTCTTCTCCTGCTGTATTTTTAGTCTGAAAATCGAATGCGCCTTCGTTGGATGTTAGTGCTAACATGATAGCAAACTTGTTTTCAAAAGCTAAAAAAGGCTCAACCGAATCTTTGCCCATATAAGGTGCAACTGTTATGCTGTCAAAATCTAAATCCTCCAAAAATGCTTTGGCATACATCGTTGATGTATTTCCAATATCGCCACGTTTTGCGTCGGCAATGGTGAAAATTTCAGAATGCCTTTCGTTTAGATAATTAATAGTTTTTTGTAGTGACTGCCAGCCTTTTAATCCATAGGCTTCATAAAAAGCCATATTGGGTTTATATGAAACACACAAATCATGAGTGGCATCGATTATGGCTTTGTTAAATTCAAAAATTGGGTCTTCAAGATCGAGTAAATGTTGTGGAATCTTAGTCAAATCGACATCGAGACCAATACAGAGAAAAGACTTTTTTTTGTGGATTTGCTGAACGAGTTGTTGTGTTGTCATTTTTGCTTAGTTGCCTGTCTGCCGACAGGTAGATGTGGCACAAAGTTACAAATTGGAAACTAAAAAGTGGAAAAATTATAACATTACACTAAAATTATATAACCTATTCTTCAAAAGCTGAAATATCTTTGTAAAGCAAATGATACTCAAATCTACTATCATTTGGCTATAATAAAAAGTTGGGGTTAGAGAGAAAGAAAAAGTCGCATTTCGATGCGGCTTTTTTGATAGCTTTATTTTGTTACATTTACAGTAATTAACCTGAATACATTTTATGAAGATATTTATCAAATTTGATTTTAATACCGTCTGCCGAAAAGTTTTAGAAGAAAAACTTATTAAGCATAATATCAAGTATAGGATATTGGGTTTTGGTGAAGTTGATGTTTTGGAAAGAATCCCTTCTTCTGTTTTATCGGCACTGACTGAAGAGCTTAAAGAATATGGCATTGATATCATCGAAAACCAAAAAAGCGTTTTAGTTCAAAAAATAAAAGACGCTATAATTGAAATGATTCACAGCCCTGAACTGGTTAATGTCAAAAGTTCCGTCTATCTTGCCGAAAAGTTGAGTCACAGCTATGGCTATCTTTCCAATTTGTTTTCTGATATAACTTATACTTCAATTGAGAATTACATCATTTTACAAAAAATAGAATATGCCAAGCAGTTAATTGTGAGCAGTGATTTGAGTTTGACTGAAATTGCTTTTCAACTCAATTATTCGAGTGTGGCGCATTTGAGTACACAATTTAAAAATGTTACCGGAATTACACCTTCTGCCTTTCAGCGAATAATAACAAAAAGAAGAGAAATCGCCACGAAAAAATAAGACATTATGGATAAGGATTATATACACATTATTTTGGCTGATGATGATGAGGACGACAGGATGCTTTTTACTGATGCATTTGAAGAAATGAAAATCAATACAAAAGTAAATACATTTAATGACGGAGTAGAATTGATGGATTATTTGAATAATCCAAATGCTGTTTTACCTAATGTCTTATTTCTGGATTTAAACATGCCGAAGAAAAACGGAATCGAGTGTCTCAATGAAATAAAGAAAGACGACCGTTTTAATGATATTGCTATCGCTATTTTTTCTACTTCATCTTCGGAAGAACATATAGAAGAAACTTTTGTACTTGGTGCCAACATATATATAAAAAAGCCAAGTGATTTTACAACGCTGAAAAAAGTATTATCTGATGTTGTTACAATAAATTGGCAGTATTACACTTCGGGATTAAACAGAGATAATTTTTTACTACGATTGTAAAGTATTTAAGCAATGAAACTAAGCAAAATTTATAAATCGGCAATTTTTCTCAAAAGCATTTTTGTGGTTTCTATTTTTGCTATTTTTTTCATTTCTGCCGTAACTTTCAAACACATTAGTTTACTCGACAATTCATCTAAATGGGTTAATCATTCCTATGACATCAATTTAGAACTGGAGCGTTTGATGTCTTATATAAAAGATGCGGAAACAGGGCAACGTGGTTTTTTAATTACCAAAGACTCTACTTTTTTGGTTCCATATATCCAATCAAAAAATAAAATTAACCAATCTTTTGCCAAAGTAAAAAAATATACAAAAGATAATCCGGCTCAGGAAAATAACCTCCGAAAACTAGAATTTTATATCAGTAAACGACAAAATTATCTTTCGCTGGCCTTACACTTATCGCTTAAGAAATCGATAACCGACAAAGAGGTAAAAGAAAAATTAGTTATTGGAAAACAAACTATGGATAGTATCAGGAATCAGGTTGACAAAATGATTCTTTTCGAAAAAAAAACCTTAAAAGGTCGGGAACTGTATTATAAAGATACTATTAAGGTTACTCCAATTTTTGTTTATATCACGCTATTGATTACACTAATGTTAATCTCCATTTCCTATATCCGAATTACCCGGGATTTAGAGAAGTTGCAAATTTCTAACAATAGTCTGGTTGTTTTAAATGAATCAAATAATCTGGCGGAAATCGTGGGTAGTTTTGGTAGCTGGCAGTTGAATGTTGATACCAAAGAATATACTTTTTCAGATAATAGTTATCGATTGCTTGGTTATGAACCGAAAGCTTTTTTTGCAAGTCAGGAAAATTTTATGAAATACATCCATCCGGATGATCTTTCCGCTTTTCGCGATGCCTCTTCTAAAATGATAGAAAACGGAACCATGTCTCCTTTTACTTATAGGGTGATTAGAAAAGATAAAAAAGTTAGGTATTTTAGAACTACTGCCCGAATTGTAACTAATAAATCGGGTGAAGAAATTTTAATCGGAACCACCAGTGATGTAACCGAAGAAGTATTGGCATCATTATCATTAGAACAACAAAACATAGAATTAGAAGCCAGTAATAAAGAACTGGTCGCATTTAATTATGTAGCCAGTCACGATTTACAGGAGCCTTTGCGGAAAATCCAAACCTTTGTTTCCCGATTGGCTGACAAGGAGTATGATAACCTATCCGAAAGCGGAAAAGAGTTCATGACCCGAATCAACAATTCTGTTGAACGAATGCGTATTCTTATTGATGACTTATTGCAATATTCGAGAACAACTAAAATAGAGAAAGTTTTTGAAAGTACCGACCTGAATGACTTATTTGAAAATGCCAAAAGTGATTTGTTGCAATCTATTGAGGAAAAAAATGCTGTTATTAAAAATGAAAAGTTGCCGACAATGACTGTAATTCCGTTTCAAATTCAGCAATTATTTGCTAATCTGATTGGGAATTCATTAAAATATAGCAAAGCCGACATTGCTCCGAAAATTAAAATTTCATGCAAAAGAGTAATTGCTTTTGAGGAAGAACTGATTCCTAAAAAGACAAAAGACAAATTCTATAAAATTACCTTTACCGACAACGGAATTGGTTTTGAACAAGAGTATGCAGAAAAAATATTTATTTTATTCAACCGTCTTCACAATAAGAATGAATATGTTGGCACCGGAATTGGTTTAGCCATTTGTAAAAAAATTGTCGAAAATCATAAAGGATTTATTTTTGCAGAAGGAAAACCAAATGTTGGTGCAACTTTTACCATTTACCTTCCCGAAGACAACCACTAATTAACTAATACTCTTTATCTATGAATCCTATGCAATTGCATGGGATTTTCTATAAATGGAAATGTTATAACTATTGTTAAAAAAGTTATAACATAAACCTCCTGTAATCCATGCAATTTTGCGATGTAGAATGATTTCAATCAAAACATACAGAATACTAACAAATAATTTTCAGACTATCATGCAAAATTTATTTTACTCAATTGTGATATTATTGCTAATATTTTGGGCATTAGGATTTTTCATTTACAACACAGGCGCTATTATCCATCTTTTACTATTAGCAGCAGTTGTAGTTGTATTGCTTAAAATCATAAAAGGAGAAAAAGTGTAAACAATTAAGTTGTACTCAATACTAATCTAAATTAAATACCATGAAGACTATCTTAAGAAATTCAGCAAAACTGGCCTTAGTTGCCCTATGCTTATTCGGTTCAGCCACAGCTTCGGCACAAGATTCGGGAACAACAAAAACAGAAAATTATGATCAAGGATGGCGTTTGGGATTTGGCCTAAGTGGTGGAGTACCACTAAATGCAGAACCTTATGAGTTTAATATTGGCGCTGATGTTAGATTGCAATACGATTTATCAACTAAATATTCGTTAACTTTTACCACAGGATTCAATAATTTCTTCATTAATGGTGATGATAATGATTTGGGATACATACCTGTAAAAGGTGGATTTAAAGCCTTTGTTCTAAAAGATAAATTGTATTTACTTGGAGAAGTTGGCTATGCTTTTGCAGTTACAAATGATTATGATGAGAATTCTTTTTTGCTAAGTCCGGGAATTGGATATGCAAACAAATATTTTGATGCGAGTTTACGATACGAACATTATACTGATTTTCCAAAAGTGAATAATGATGGGACTACAGGAAAAGGCATGGGAATGATTGCTTTGAGACTTGCTTATGGATTTAGACTTTAGCCCAAAAGAGTCTATTCATGTAAGCAAAAAAAAGAGCTAACGAAAGTTAGCTCTTTTGCATTTAGAAAACTTCGCTTTCTTTTAGTTTTTCCATATTGTTGACCAACTGAAGTTCGTCAACAAATTTTTGAATTTTCCCGTTCATCACACCATCCATATCAAAAACATCTAATCCAATTCGGTGATCGGTTACACGACCTTGCGCATAATTATAGGTTCTGATTTTTGCCGAACGGTCACCCGAACTTACCTGCGAAGAACGTTTTGTTGCATCTTCTTCCTGCTTTTTAGCTAATTCCTGTTCGTATAAACGGGAACGCAAAACTTCCAACGCTTTATCTTTATTTTTATGCTGCGATTTTTGATCCTGACATTGCGCCACCAAACCGGTTGGAATGTGAGTCAAACGCACCGCAGATTTAGTGGTATTTACTGATTGTCCACCTGGACCAGACGAACAGAAGAAATCGACACGAACATCATTCATATCTATTTGTACGTCAAACTCTTCGGCTTCCGGCAAAACCATAACCGTTGCTGCAGAAGTATGAACTCTACCTTGTGTTTCGGTTTGTGGTACACGTTGCACACGATGAACTCCAGCTTCAAACTTCAATGTTCCGTAAACATCTTCTCCGGTTACTTCAAAGATTACCTCTTTAAAACCTCCTGAAGTTCCTTCGTTCATATCAACTGTAGAAGTTCTCCAGCCACGAGATTCGCAATATTTAGTGTACATTCTGTATAAATCTCCGGCAAAAATAGAAGCTTCATCACCACCGGTTCCGGCACGGATTTCAACCATTACATTTTTCGCATCTTCCGGATCTTTTGGTATCAGCATGAATTTGATTTCTTCTTCTAATTCCGGTAAACGCTCTTTAGCTTCATCCAATTGCATTTTGGCCATTTCTACCATTTCGGCATCAGAACCATCAGCAATAATTTCATTAGCTTCAGTAATATTTGCGGTAACATTAATAAGTTCTTCACGCTTTTCCATCAACGCTTTCAAACCTTTGTATTCCTGATTTAATTGCACATAACGTTTTTGATCGGCAATAACATCGGGTTGAATAATCAAATCCGAAATCTCGTCGAAACGTTGTTTTACATATTGAAGTCTTTCTAACATTATCTGTATTCTTTATTTTGGGTGCAAAAATACTAAAAAAAGTAATCAGTTGAGAGTGTTCAGTTGGCAGATTTTTTATAGTATTGTACTACTAAAACAATAGCGATGAAAACTACTCTGGGAATACTATCGATAATGCTGCTTGTATCTTGCCAAAACAAATCGGAAAAAAAATTCGACAAACTCGAAAAAATGAATTGGCTGGTTGGTAATTGGGAACAAAAACTTCCTGATGGCACATTAAAAGAAACCTGGACAAAACAAAATGACAGTACGTTTAGTGGAGACAGTTATTTTATAAATACAAAAGACACCGTTCATTTCGAAAGTATAAAGCTTACTCAAAAGGATGATGAACTGACTTATATAGCAACTGTAATTGGTCAGAACAATGATGAACCGGTTTCATTTAAATTAACTTCGGATGCAGATAATACCTTTGCTTTTGAAAATCCGACACATGATTATCCACAAAAAATCACTTATAAAAAGGTAAATGAAACTAGTTTAATTGCTACCATTTCGGGTAAACAACAAGGAAAACCGACTTCAGAAAGTTATCCAATGACCAAAAAATAAGTCGATTTAAAGACTATACTATGACTTAACCTCACTAAACAGTGAGGTTTTTTCATTTATAAACAATACAAAATCAGTTTGTTGAAAAATATTATTTATATTAAGTCTAAATAAACTTTTTTATTTAAAAACACGTATTTATATTTGCAGCAGATTTTAATACTTATTTTTAATTATTCTAAATAAATGCATAAATATATTTCAATTCTCGCCCTAACACTTACTACTAGTGCCATTGGTTTTTCTCAAGAAACCAAAGATGATTTCCAAGACGAACTATATGCAGTAAACGATACTGTAAAAAACAAAAAAGGAGAAGTCCTTAAAGAAGTTGTGATTATTTCACAACAACAAAAAACAATTGTAAAAGGTGGCAAAACCAACATTAAGCCTTTAGATTTACCACAGGCTACATTTGTAATCGGAAAAGAAACGATTCAACAACAACAAATTCTGAGATTGTCTGATGCCTTAAAAAATGCAAATGGTGTTTATGTTTCCGGAGCAAGTAATGCTTCCGGAAACAATCAGGAAGAACTAGGTTCAAGAGGATTTACTTTTAGCGGTGCTAACACATTTAAAAACGGAGTTCGTTTCAACGGGTCGTTAATTCCGGAAACAGCTTCGCTTGAAAGTATTGAAATTTTAAAAGGAAGCGCTGCTCTATTATACGGAAACGTTGCTCCTGGTGGAATTTTAAACCTTATCACCAAAAAACCACGATTTGATCACGGTGGTGAATTGAGTATCAGAACAACTGAATATAACTTTTTCAAACCAACAGTTGATGTTTACGGAGCTGTGAATAACAGTAATACCGTGGCTTACCGTTTTATCAGCAGCTACGAACAAGGAAATAGTTTTAGAGATGGTGTACAGACTAAAAGAATCTATTTCAATCCTTCCTTCTTATTTGATATTTCGGCAAAAACAAACATTATAGTTGAAGCAGATTATATTAAAGACAACAGAACACCTGACTTTGGTTTGGCTGCCATCGATTACAAAGTAGTTGAATTACCAATAAACACATTTTTAGGATTTGATTGGGGAAGATTTGATTCTGAACAAGTTGGATTTACTTCGACCATTAATCACGATTTAAACAAAAACTGGCAGTTAAAAGGCATTTTCTCTTACCAAGGTTATAGTACAAATTTATTGTCGAGTTTAAGACCAAATGCCGGAATTAATGATCCTAACAACGTAAACAATAATTTAGTTCGTGCTAATGGAGATTGGATTAGAGGTGTTCAAAAAACAGACTCAGAGCAAGACTACAGCTTAGCTGAAGTAGATTTAAACGGAACATTCCACACCGGAAAAATTAAACACACATTGCTTTTTGGTGCAGATGCCGACCAAAGTAATACTGCGACTTTAGCTTATAAAAACATCAATTATTATGACAAAATCAACATATATAACCCAAATGTGATTTTAGCTAAAAATCCAGCCTACGCAAATGCACTTATCCCTACAATGGATAAAAACACAAACACTTTGGCCAATGTTAAAAGAGCCGGAGTTTACTTTCAGGATTTAATTGAAGTTACTCAAAAAGTAAAAGTATTAGCTGGTTTGCGTTACAGCTATCTTGAAAATACCACTAACGTATATACATATTCTGCAACCCCAACTCCACCAGCAGTAACAGAAGCGCATGATAATATCTTTTCTCCAAAGTTAGGTTTGGTTTTTCAACCAACTAAAAACAACTCAATCTTTGCAAGCTACTCGGATTCATTTGTGTTAAACACCGGAACTGACAGAAACCTAAAAGCATTACCAAACTCAACAATCGATCAATACGAAGTTGGAGTTAAAAACGAATTCTTCAAAGGTCATTTGGTAGCCAATTTGACAACTTATTTAATCGATTACGGAAATTTAGCACAGACCGATTTTTCAAACGGAAACACCAATACCAACATAAAAGAATTAGCCGGAGCTTACCAAAGTAAAGGTGTTGAGTTAGACATTACCGGTCACCACAAAGGATTAAGATTGATTGCCGGATACAGTTTCAACGAAACAAAATATACCAAAAGCAACATTTACGACAAAGGAACTTATTTGAGATTCTCTCCAAAACACACCGCAAATGCAAGTGCTTTTTATACTTTTGAAAACACTAAATTAAAAGGATTCGAATTTGGTTTGCAATCCACTTTTATCGGAGAACGATTAGGCGGAAGATTAAGACCAAACAATGCATCAACTGCTGCAGAAATGGCCAGAAAACCAATTCCGGTTGACGGATTTTTACAATTCGACGCATCAGTTGGCTATTCGATTAAAGATTTTTCTATCAGAGCAAGATTGTCTAATTTGGGCAATGTAGTGAGCTATTATGTTTACGATGACAATACGGTAACTCCAATTGCCCCAAGAATGTTAACCACTACAGTATCTTATAAATTCTAAAAAATGAAGCAAGCCACCATCAGAAACCTCCACCGCGACTTAGGTTATTTCTATATTGGATTGATTATTTCTTTTGCCTTTTCTGGGATTTTGATGAACCACAGGGAAAGCTGGCATCCTGAAAAATATACGATTGAAACCAAAGCCATTGAAGTTAAATTGCCTGCGGAGGAAAAAATCAACGAACCGTTTGCTGATTCTTTGGGAAAAGCTCTTGGTATTGATGACAAAATCCGTCGTCACAATATAAAAAAAGGAACATTCAAGATTTCATTCGAAAAACACGATGTTGAAATTGATATGGAAACTGGTAAAGGTGAAATTGTTTCTTTTCAAAAAACACCTATCATCAGCCAAATGATGAAACTGCATAAAAACACTTCCAATTGGTGGATTTATTACGGGGATATTTTTGGGATTTCATTAATCGTTATTGCCATTACCGGAAGTTTAATGATATCCGCAGGAAAATTCAGTTTTAAAAACAGAGGCTGGAAACTGGCATTAGCCGGAATTATATTTCCATTACTGATATTACTGTTTGTTTAAGTATTATATATTGGTTTAATTAAAAAACCCGCTTAATGATAAGTGGGTTTTTCTATTTTCTATTTTCTATAATCTATCTTCTATTTTCTTTCCGGAATATTTGCCAATATCTCCAAATAAAACTTCCAGAATTTCTGTGAGGATTTAATCGAAGCTCTTTCATCAGGGCTATGTGCGCCGTGGATTGTTGGTCCAAAAGAAATCATATCCATTCCAGGATAATTGGTTCCTAAAATACCACATTCTAATCCTGCATGACAGGCAACAACATTGGGTTTGTTTCCGTTTTGTTTTTCATAAATAGAAACCAATAAATCTAGTATTTCCGATTTTACATTTGGTGTCCAACCCGGATAACTTCCTGCAAATTCGACTTCACAACCAAACAATTCATAAGCCGAACGCAAAGCATTTGCCAAATCAAACTTAGAACTTTCAACCGATGAACGCGTTAAATTCTGAATGCTAATTTCACCATCTTTCACAACCACTTTAGAAATATTATTCGAAGTTTCTACTAAGTCAGCCATGTCAGCACTCATTCGATAAACACCATTGTGCGCAGCATAAATAGCACGAAGCAATCCTTCTTGCACACCTAAATCCATAACTTGTTTAGGCAAATCGCTTTTTACAATTTCAATAGTTAAATTAGGTTCAGTAGTTTTGAATTCGAATTTAATATCGTTGATGATTTCCTGCATATCAAACACAAACGCTTCATCATACATTCCGGCTACAATAACTTTCGCCACGCTTTCACGCGGAATCGCATTACGCAGACTTCCACCAATGATTTCCGAAATCTGCAAACCAAAATTCTCAAATCCGTCAAACAATAAACGGTTCATAATCTTGTTAGCATTTCCCAAACCTTTATGAATATCCATTCCGGAATGGCCGCCATTCAAACCTTTAACGGTAATTGTGTAGCCAACTGAACCTTCCGGAGTTTCTTCTTCGTTATAATTTCTGGTTGCTGTTACGTCTACTCCACCGGCACAACCAATATCAATTTCATCGTCTTCTTCGGTATCTAAATTCAACAGGATTTCTCCTTTTAAAATTCCGCCTTTTAAGTTCAAAGCACCTGTCATTCCGGTTTCTTCATCAATCGTAAACAAGGCATCAATCGCTGGATGCGGAATATCTTTGCTCTCTAAAATCGCCATGATAGCCGCTACTCCAAGTCCGTTATCAGCGCCAAGCGTAGTTCCTTTGGCACGAACCCAGTCGCCATCAACATACATATCAATTCCCTGCGTGTCGAAGTCAAAATTGGTGTCGTTATTTTTTTGGTGCACCATGTCCAAATGTCCTTGAAGCACAACAGTTTTTCTATTTTCCATTCCCGGAGTTGCCGGTTTGCGAATGATTACGTTTCGGATTTCGTCTTCAAAAGTTTCCAATCCTAAACTGTTACCGAAGTTTTTCATAAATTCTATCACGCGTCCTTCTTTTTTTGATGGACGCGGTACTGCATTCAAATCAGCGAATTTATTCCAAAGTACTTTTGGTTCAAGGTTTCTAATTTCCTGGCTCATTTTTTTAGTTTCAAAGTTTTAAGGTTCCAAAGTTACAAAGTTAAATTGCTTTGTAAATTGATATTGTGATTATATTTACATTTTAAATCCGCAACGTGAAACGCAAGTATATACTTCCACTTTTTCTGTTATTTCAAATCATTTTCATGAAGGTTATAGCCTTCTTCCCGGAAGTGGTTGAACGTTTTTACAGCAATGGAATGTATGTTTTCACTTCGAAATTTGAGCGCACCGTTTTAGGCTGGATTCCGTTTTCTTTTGGTGATATCATATATGGAATTCTAATTGTTTATCTGTTAATTTCTATCTGGAAATCTAGAAAAACATGGCGAAAACAATGGAAGGACAATTTGCTGAAGGTGATAAGCGGCCTTTCCATTTTCTACTTTATATTTCATCTGCTCTGGGCATTCAATTATTATCGCCTGCCACTGTTTGAGAAAATGAATATCAAAAGGGAATACAGCAACGAAGATTTATATGCATTTACTGAAAAGCTGATTGCCAAAACCAACGAAGTGCAATTCGCCATTACACATAATAAAAATCAGAAAGTCAGCAATCTGTATTCGCAGGATAGTATTTTCAGCATGACGCAAAATGGTTATGATAATTTGGCCAAACAATATCCATTTTTTAAATATGAAATTCCAAGTCGGAAGAAATCTTTATTCAGTCTGCCTTTGACTTATATGGGTTTTGGCGGTTATCTGAATCCGTTTACCAATGAATCTCAGGTGAATTACAAGTTACCGATGTATGGTTTCCCAAATGTTGTTTGTCACGAAATGGCACACCAAATTGGCTTTGCCAGCGAAAGTGAATGTAACTTTATCGGCTTTATGGCCTGCATCAAGAATGACGATTTGTATTTTCAGTACGCTGCTTATACAGTCGCTTTACGTTATTGTTTGGAGAATGTGATTATGAAAGATGAGGAAAAATTCAAAGCTTTTAAACGAACAATCCATCCCGGAATCATTGAGAACTTTAAGGAAAGTGAACTTTTTTGGGAACAATACGACACCTTTATTGACAAAGGATTTCACGCTTTTTATGACCAATTCCTAAAAGCCAATCAACAAAAAGACGGTTTAGAAAGTTATAGTAAATTTGTTGACTTGTTGATAAACTATTATGAGGGAAAAGAACTAAGGTAAAAGTTATGAGTTATGAGTTGTAAATTCTATTTTTCCACTTTTGACTTATCCCTTTTCCCTTATCCCTTTATTTCACATTTTGCTTAAAGTAAACTTCCGTTGCACCTTGTCCATACTTCTGATAATTAGCGTCTTGAAAAATTATATTATCATATCTTCCTAACAGGAAATCAAGGTCCGATTTGAGTACACCTTCACCAACGCCGTGAATAAAAACTATCTTCGGAATTCTATTTTTTATGGCGAATTCGATGTGGTATTTGGCAGTATCGATTTGCTTTGTCAAAATATCATAATTACTCATGCCTTTGTAGTTTTTGACCAGCTTTTCGATATGCAAATCAAACTCCGGTGGCGGAATCTCTTTTTTATTTTTTTTCTCTTTGTTGATGTAGTTTGGTTTGGCAACTTCTTTTTCGCTAATAACCTGATTTTTATTAAAGCTCAAATTCATCACACTACCACTTCCAATCTTTATCAACTCGCTGCTTTTGAATGTTAGATTAAAGCCATCAGTAGTTTCAATAGTAACTTCTGAACCATTGATTCCTGTAACAACACCATCAATAGCATCATCTAAAACCGAAACTTTATCCCCTTTATTCAGCATTGCCTTCTTCATTTTCGTCCTGATTTTTACTAGGAGTTTTGGCACTTAGTCTCATAACACCATACATAAATATTACGATGGTAATACATAAAATATAAACATTAGGTTTTTCCTTTGATTGTTCATATAAACCAACAATAATGGCCACAAGTGTAAAAGGCAGTACTAGTTTTTTCATTTATGCTGAATTTAGTTAAGTATCGTTTATCTATGTCCAAAAATAAAAAAAACCAGCCAAAATAGCTGGTTTTAGATAAGTATATTTTAATAAAATTACATTCCGCTGCTTGCCATTTTTGCCGCAAAAATAATTACTCCAATTATAATTAAAATGTATAATGAAATAATTACAATGGTTGTAATTCCTAAAAATTTATGGTGTGATTTTAAATTTACCAAAGCATCCGAAAGCACTTCACTATTGCTTGATTCTAAAGCTCTTTTTGTTCCAGTGGCATATTTGTACAAATAATATATTGGAAAGAAATACAAAGCGGCAATTACGATGTAGATCAATCCGAAATAAGCTTTTAATCCTCCTAAAGGATCAACACCTCCGAATTCGTTTCCTATTGTAGCCATGGTAAGCGACATAAATGCTCCGGCAAGAACCATAAATGCGATTCCAATAAATCCTACGATTGCTAAAAACAGACACCACTTGGCACTTTCTCTTAAAGCTGCAACAGCTAATTCATTCAATGATAATTTTTCTTCCATAATAAATAAAGGTTTTTGGTTGGTTATAAATTGGTTTATTGATTACTTTTCAAATTGCTTTAGTGTCTTAATAATGATAGCGACACAATCTAATAATTGTTCCTCATTCATTACCAATGGCGGCGCAAAACGGATGATGTTTCCGTGTGTTGGTTTTGCCAATAAACCGTTGTCGCGTAAAGCCATGCAAATATTCCAAGCGGTATCGCTTTCTTCAGTATCGTTGATTACCACTGCATTTAACAATCCTTTTCCACGAACTAAAGTCGCAATATTTGATGTTGCTACATATTTACCTATTTCATTACGGAAAATAACACCTAAACGTTCTGCATTTTCAGCTAATTTCTCATCTTTTACAACCTCTAACGCAGCCATAGCAACTGCTGCAGCTACCGGATTTCCACCAAAAGTAGAACCGTGTTGTCCCGGTTTGATGACATTCATAATTGCATCATTTGCCAAAACTGCCGAAACTGGATACGCGCCACCAGAAATGGCTTTCCCTAAAATCAAAATATCAGGCTGTACGTTTTCGTGGTTTACGGCTAATAATTTTCCGGTACGAGCAATTCCGGTTTGCACTTCGTCTGCAATAAACAATACATTGTTGGCTTCGCACAAGGCTTTGGCTTTTGCTAAATAACCCTCTGTTGGTACATAAACTCCAGCTTCACCCTGAATTGGTTCAATTAAGAAACCTGAGATATTTTTAGAAGAAGTTATCGCTTTTTCTAAAGCTTCTAGATCATCATAAGCTATTTTTATAAATCCAGCTGTGTACGGACCAAAGTTTTTGCGTGCGTTTTCATCATTAGAAAACGAAATGATAGTTGTAGTTCTTCCGTGGAAGTTTCCGTCACACACAATGATTTGCGCTTCATTTTCGTTGATTCCTTTCTTTTCGTAAGCCCATTTTCTGCAAAGTTTCAAAGCTGTTTCAACCGCTTCAGCACCTGTATTCATTGGTAATACTTTATCAAAGCCAAAATATTTAGTGATGTACTCTTCGTAAATTCCTAATTTATCATTGTAAAATGCTCTCGATGTCAGCGCCAAAGTCTGCGCCTGTTCCATCATTGCTCCTACAATCTTTGGATGACAATGACCTTGATTAACTGCCGAGTACGCCGAAAGAAAATCGTAATATTTTTTACCTTCAACATCCCAAACATACACGCCTTCTCCTCTACTCAAAACTACAGGTAACGGATGGTAATTGTGTGCACCATATTTGTTTTCTAAAGCAATCGCTTCAGCGGAACTCATTTTTTCTAAAACTGACATTTTATGTAATTTAAATTCTTTAATATCAACTTGTCTGCCGACAGGCAGGTTCCTTCTTTTGGAGAGAAATCATCCATATATTGAGCAAAAGTACAAAAAAGGCCAACTGTTTTGTTAAATTCCAAAATTTAAAAACCAAATTCCAAATAAAATTCAAATTCGAAACTTCAAAGAATACTGTTGTTTTAAAATTTGCCTTTTGAGTTTTGGAATTTAGAATTTCAAAATTTGGAGCTTATTTTTTTCCCTCAATTCTATTCAAAATATCATTCATCATTTCGATCTGCACTTTCTGGATTTCTATTAATTCCTGTTGTTGGTGCATGATTAAATGGTCTAATTTATCATCTAACATTCTAATTTCTAATTCTGATTTCAGGTTAATCATATAATCTTTCTTGGCGCGTTCCCTGTCTTTTTGCTCCTGACGGTTTTGGCTCATCATGATTATGGGTGCCTGCAGGGATGCTAAACAGGACAAAATTAAATTCAACAATATAAACGGATACGGGTCAAAACCTTTGTTCATCAGCAGAAAAACATTCGCGCCAATCCAAGCCACTATGACAATAAAAAACCAAATAATAAAGGTCCAGCTGCCGCCAAAATCAGCCACATTATCCGCTAATCGTTGACCAAAAGTCCGATTGTCGGGTTCGTCTTCAACTTTTCTAACCAATGATTTGTCATCGGTTAATGATTTCAGCACATTTTTATGTAAATCATTTAACTCACCTACTTCCGATTTTAAAAACCTTGAAATATATTTTTCCCTGTAGATATTCAATTCCCCTACAGTTATCTCTTTTGACATATCCAAATCGGGATGGTCTTCTTTTATCAAATTGAGAATGGGAACCCTGATGCTTTTACAGGAAACTTTATCTTTTTCAGGAGCTTCGATACCTGAAATGGCACTCTTGAATGTGGCTTTTGAACTCATATCGATCTTGTATTTTAGTGCTAATTTCCATAAAAAAACCTCATTCCTTAAAAAGAAATGAGGTTAGTTATTATACTAGTTATCAACTACAGTAAAGTAGCAGTTGACGTAATTTCAGTATTCAATAATTTAGAAATCGGACAGTTTTTCTCTGCTTTGGTAACCAATTCCTGAAACGTATCATTTGATATTCCCGGAATTTTAGCTTCTACAGTCAAAGTAGAACTAACAATACTTCCATTTTGTAAATCAATTACGCATTTGGTTTCTATACTGTCCGGTGTAAATCCGGCTTCTCCGATAAAAGCAGAAAGCTGCATCGAAAAACAACCCGAATGCGCTGCAGCTACTAATTCTTCAGGATTGGTTCCAACGCCTTCCTCAAAACGGGAACCGAAAGAATATTGCGTGTTGTTTAATGTGGTGCTTTGTGTAGTAATCGCTCCCTTTCCTTCTTTAAGGGAACCTTTCCAAACTGCTGTTGCATTTCTTTTCATAATTATGTGTTGTTTAAAATTTGAATCCCAAATTTAAGAATAGAATCGGAAACTGATGTTATACAATTATCATTATTTCTAATGAAGACATCAATTTTTCTCTAGACCTGACAGGTTTTAAAAACCTGTCAGGTCTGAAAGTACTATTTATTTACCCTTGTCATTCCCGCGCAGGCGGGAACATTTCCAACAGCTTATTCACCGTATTCCAATTCCGCGTTGTAGAAACCACATTCATGCTTTTCTCAATCCATTTGTTGTCTAGTCTGGTTTTAGCTGGTGAAATGTCATATTTCAGATAAATACGTTTGCCATCCAATTGGATTTCGTCGGGTTTGATAAAGTTTAAGTTGAGTTGGGTAATCATATTGTCAGGCAGCATCGATGAAATAAACGAAACATACAATTTCTTTAAATCGACTCCTTCTTCATTAAGGAATTTATTTCGATCTAAACACGCCTGCAAATCTTCTTTGCCAATGACAATCACCGGAACATCATGTCCAAACTCCTTAAATATTTCCTGCTTAATCAGAAAACCAACTTTACCCGGACTTTCTTCATCGGTATCTACAAACACATTTCCCGACTGGATATAAGTTACCACGTTTTGAAAACCAATAGCTTCTAGTGCTTTCTTCAAAGCTATCATATTTATCATTTTATGTCCCGAAACATTGATGCCGCGAAGAAGTGCTAAGTGGGTGGTCATGATTATTAAATTTCTATAAAATTATATTTTTTTCTTAAATCCGTATCAAGTTTTAACCAATAGTTTATTTTTGCGCCATGGGAAGAAAACAAACTAACAAAGTCATCTTTGAAAACATAACGGTTTTAGATGCCGGTGCCAAAGGTGTATCAGTAGCTAAAGCACCCGAAGGCCAGGTCATCTTTATCCCGAATGTCGTTCCCGGTGATGTTGTAGATGTACAAACTTTAAAGAAAAGAAAATCCTATTTTGAAGGCAGAGCCATCAAGTTCCACTCCTATTCTGAAAACCGAATTGAGCCTGTTTGTCAGCACTTTGGTGCTTGTGGTGGGTGCAAATGGCAGAATATGAAATACGAGCAACAGTTGTTTTATAAAAATCAGGAAGTTTATAATAATCTGAAGCGCATTGGTAAAATTGAGTTGCCGGATTTTGAACCAATATTGGGTTCGGAAAAACAGTTTTTCTACAGAAATAAAATGGAATTCGGATTTTCGGATACGCGTTGGTTAACCGAAAAGGAAATCCAATCAGAAGATACTAATCTGAGTAAAAAACCTGCGCTTGGTTTTCATATTCCGAGAATGTGGGATAAGATTTTAGATATTGAGAAATGCCACCTGCAGGAAGATCCATCAAATGCTATTAGAAATGCTATCAGAGAATTTGCTATAGAACATGATATGCCTTTTTTCAATGCGCGTAATCACGAAGGTCTATTGCGTACATTGATGATTAGAACGGCTTCGACCGGAGAAATTATGGTACTGATTCAGTTCTTTCAGGAAGACAAAAAACAACGCGAATTGTTATTGAATTATATTGACGCAACATTTCCACAGATTACTTCTCTACAATACGTAATCAATGGTAAAGCAAATGATACTTTATACGACCAGGATATCAAACTTTATAAAGGACGAGATTATATCCTTGAAGAAATGGAAGGCTTGCATTTTAGCATTAACGCTAAATCGTTTTACCAAACCAATTCTGACCAGGCGTATGAATTATACAAAATCACACGTGAATTTGCAGGCTTGACAGGCAATGAAGTCGTTTACGATTTATATACCGGAACCGGGACGATTGCACAATTCGTTTCCAAAAAAGCCAAAAAAGTAATTGGTGTAGAAGCAGTTCCTGAAGCAATTGCTGATGCAAAGGAAAATGCCAAACGCAACAGCATCACCAATTGTGAGTTTTATGTGGGCGATATGAAGAATGTGTTTAACGATGATTTTATTGCGCAACACGGTCAGCCGGATGTTATCATAACAGATCCACCACGCGATGGAATGCATAAAGATGTTGTGGAGCAATTGCTGAAAATTGGTGCCGATAAGATTGTATATGTGAGTTGTAACTCGGCTACACAAGCCAGAGATTTAGCATTGATGGATGAACAATACAAAGTGACACGCGTGCGTCCGGTAGATATGTTTCCGCAAACGCATCATGTGGAAAATGTTGTACTTTTGGAAAGACGATAGAAATTTGTCACACTGTCTTCGACAAGCTCAGACTGACAATAATAAATTATATGAAAAAAATACTTACCCTGTTACTAATTACAATAAGCCTATCAAGCTGTGAAAAGGACGATATCTGCATAGATGAAACTACACCTCGGTTGATATTGGAGTTTTATGACATTTCGAATCCGTCGAATTTAAAGAATGTGGTAAACCTAAAAATTAAAGGTGTTGGACAGACAGACGATTTAGGTATTTATAATGCTGTGAGCAAGATTGAGTTACCTCTGGACATAACACAAGACACGACCCAATATAGTTTGATACTAAACAGTACGAGTTCGACCGGCGCCAATGAAGATTTTCTTCAGTTTAATTATACACGTCAAAACGTATTTGTTTCCAGAGCTTGTGGTTATAAAACTGTTTTTGAATTGAATGGTTTTCCAAGCGGCGTTATCAAAACAGATGCAGCAATACCTGAAGGTTTTTGGATACAGGACATCAATATTTTAACAACAAACATTGAAACCGAAAATGAGACACATATCAAAATTCTTTTTTAGTGTTTGTATAGTATTGCTTTCATTTTTGGGCAATGCACAAGAGAAAACAACAATAAAAAAAGACAGCATTCCACCCAAAAAAGAGCGCTATGGTTTGCGTGTTGGAGTTGATTTATTCAAATTAACACGTTCATTTTATGAAACCGATTACCGCGGACTGGAACTAGTTGGTGATTATCGACTAACACGCAGACATTATCTAGCCGCCGAAATTGGCAACGAAGACAAAACTGTTTCTGACGATCAAGTCAATTTTACTACAAAAGGTACTTATCTAAAAGCCGGATTTGACTACAACTCTTTTCAAAACTGGGGTAATATGGAAAACATTATTTCTGTTGGATTGCGTTATGGCGTAAGTAGTTTTAGTCAGACTTTGAATAGTTACCAAGTCTATAATCCGAATCCGTATTTTGGAGAATCACCTGTGATAATTTCGGGTGAAAAATTTGATGGATTATCAGCGCAATGGATTGAAGTAGTTGCCGGAATGAAAGCTGAAGTTTTAAGTAATATCTTCGTAGGTTTCAGTGTTAGATTAAACCGATTGGTATCTCAAAATCGGCCGAATAATTTTGACAATCTCTATATTCCGGGTTTTAACAGAACTTATAACGGTGATTTCGGTATCGGTTTTAATTACACTGTTTCCTACTTTATTCCCTTGTATAAAGCGACAGTAAAAGCTAAAAAGAAAGAGGAATCTAAGAAAAAGAAAAAATAGTTTATCCGTGGATTTGGTTATTCGGTTATTTGATTTCTACTTTCACGAATTACCAAATAACCAGATAACCGAATTAACTCAACTCATAACTAATTTACAATCATGTCAAAAAAAGTAAAAGCTTTCGTTTATAATCTTATTTGCTTTGCAATACTATTCATTTCGTTTCGTTTCTTAATAGGTAAATATACTCAGCTAACAGGCTTGTTTATTCCAATTACGGCTTTTGTTATTGGTACACTTACTGCACCTAAATTCCAGGCAGTGAAAACTCCGAATGGCGAAAAGATATTCATGCGTTGGTTGTTTTTAAAAGGCATTCGAGAAGTAGGATAATCAATAATCGGCATTAGTGTTCTAAAAAGATTATCTTTATTTCCAGAAAATAACCAAATAATGGAAGATACAAAATTTAATATCGCTGTTTTAATTGATGGCGATAATGCCCAACCTAAGTTAATCAAGGAAATTCTGGAAGAAGTTTCCAAATATGGTAAAGCTACCATCAGAAGAATTTATGGCGATTGGACACAACAACATATGAATGGCTGGAAAGAAATTATCAATCAGTATTCTATCAGTCCAATTCAAAAATTTGCTTATACTACAGGTAAAAACTCTACTGACAGCTCACTAATTATTGAAGCCATGGACATTCTCCACAGCAAAAATACCGAAGGCTTTTGCATTGTTTCGAGTGACAGCGATTATACAGGTTTGGCCAAAAGAATTCGGGAAGAAGGTCTTTTTGTGATGGGAATCGGGCAAAAGAAAACTCCAAGTGCGTTTGTGCAATCGTGTGAAATCTTTACGTTTACCGAAAACCTTCTTGTTGAACCTAAAGCAATTCCGGTTGCTAAAAAGAAAGCCACTACAAAAGGAACTGTCGCAAAAGAAACAGATACTAGTCCAAAAATTAATCTCACTATCATTGACAAAGCCTTTGATATTTCGGCCAATGAAGATGACGAAGCGTATATCTCAAACATTGGAACCAACCTGCGTAAAATATCACCAAGTTTTGACTCCAGAACCTATGGCTTTAGGAATTTGACCAAACTTTTTGAAAGCATTGATAAGTATCAGGTGGTCAAAAATATCGTCAACGGATTGAATCATCCATTAGTCCGATTGAAATAACTGTAAAATTTTAAGTAAACTTTAAAAATTCAATGTGCCGTTGCTGCCATTAAATGCCCTATTTTTGATTTTCGAAAATCATTTTAAAGAAAATAACGTCTTTTGTTTATGAAGAAATTACTACTTGCCGCAATCTTTTGTTTCTCTTCATTTTTTGCCATTGCCCAATCGGGTTATGAGATAACGATAAATCTAAAAAATGCTCCGGATACCTTAGCATATCTTACCTTTTACCAATTTGACAAAACCTTGATTAAAGATACCTGCACTTCTATCAAAAACGGGAAGATAGTTTTTAAAGGAAAAGGGAAACTCGATAAAGGAATTTACTCTTTGGTGAGCCAAGGAAAAGCAATTTACTTTGATTTTTTTATCGATGACAACACCCAAAACCTTGAACTCAAAACAGAAGCAAGCCAAAACATTGGTAAAGAACTTACCGCAATGAATTCGCCACTTCAAAACGATTTCTTTGCCTATGTGCAATACATCAACCAACAAAACAAAGACTTTCAGACGTATAAGCAAACTACAAGTTTAGCTACCAAAAAAGATACATTGGCGTTGAATAATAAGCAAAAAGAAATCGAAACTAACATCAACAATTTTGAAGAAAAGTTTATTGCTGACCACAAAGGAAGTTATATTGCTGATGTAATGAATTTAAAAGTAGAAAAGCTTCTGAAAGACATTCCAAAAGCATCAAACGGTAGACCGGACAGTATACAAGTTTTCAATTACTATAAAAAACACTATTGGGATAATGTCGATTTTAAAGATGATGGCATTGTTAGAAATCCGTTTTTCAATAATAAAATAAAAAGGTATTTTGAATCGATTGTAGTTACACATCCTGATTCTGTTTGTGTTGAAATTGACAAAATCATGAGCAAAACCAAACCGGGAAGTCTGACTTACAAACTTTTGCTGGCGCATTTTACTTACAAATATGAAACATCCAAAATAATGGGATTTGATAAAGTATTTGTGCACATGTCTGACACTTATTTCAAAACCGGAAAAGCCGACGGTATTTATGAAGATAATGAAGTGGTACAAAAAATAATAAAACGCGCCGATAAACTAAAACCTTTATTAGTTGGCGCTAAAGCTCAGGATTTGTCTATGATAAAGGCGGAAGACTTTACGAAGATGAAAGCCATGGGATTTGAAGACGCTAAAAACAGTGAAGAAATGACCAATGTTTATTATAAAAATATTGATCAGGTCTCTAAAATGTTTGTCAAGTTAAGCGATGTTAAAGCCGAATATACCGTGCTTGTTTTTTGGGATGTTGATTGCGGTCATTGCCAAAAAGAAATTCCGATATTGCTCGAACAGTATAACGACTTGCTAAAAGAAAAGAAAGATATAAAAGTATACAGCGTTTATATGCAGCACGAAGGCGATAAATATCTGAAATATATAGACGAACACAAGTTGCCTTGGATAAACGTTTACGATGGTGCGCATTATAACAATGCGGTTGAGAAGTATGATGTTTACTCAACACCTGTTATTTATATTTTGGATAAAAATAAAGTTATTAAAGCCAAACGTATTGATGCCAATCAGTTAAAAAATATGATTAAGGCTATAGATTTCGAAGCCAAACAGCTGAAATAAATTAGTCTTCGGTATTCATATATTTCCCTTTTCTGCTTCCTTCATACATTTCGTATTTCACCAAACGTGCTTCTAAACTTCCGTTAAAAAGTTTGATTTTACGTGATGGGCGAAGTCCAACAAATTTCAAAGCTTCCAGATTGGCTGTGATAAACCAGGCATTGGTATTTGGATAATTATTCTTTAAGGTATCACCTATTTCTCTGTAAAAACGTTCCAATTCGATATTCAAACGTTCACCGTATGGAGGATTGAAAACCATATGTAAAGGTCCGACATTTTCCTTCTTACTGTCAAAAAAATCACCTTGAATGATGCTTACATAGTCATCAAGATTGGCATTCTGAATATTGTCTTTCGCCTTTTGAACTGCACTTGGCGCTTTGTCATAGCCTATAATGGTATGGTGAAATTCACGCGTTCGTTTCATTAAAGCATCGATAATCTGATCAAACAAATCGTTATCCCAATCGTTCCATTTTTCGAAAGCAAATTCTTTTCTGTTAATGTTTGCCGGTATATTACACGCAATCATTGCTGCTTCCGCTAATAATGTTCCCGAACCACACATCGGATCCAAAAAATCAGAACTTCCATCCCAGCCTGAAAGCAATAACATTCCTGCTGCTAACACTTCGTTAATCGGAGCAATATTCGTAGCTGTTCTGTAACCACGATGATGCAGCGATGCTCCGGAAGTATCAAGCGCTACCGAAACCTGGTCACGGTCAATGTGAATATTAATTCTTAAATCGGGGAAATCCTTATCAATACTTGGACGTTGTCCTGTTTTCTCACGGAATTGGTCAACAATAGCATCTTTTGCTTTTTGCGAAACAAATTGCGAATGCTTAAAATTATCAGAGTGAATTGTGGTATCAATCACAAATGTTTGGTTATCGCCCAAATATTTTGACCAGTCAATTCCCTGAATGCCTTTGTATAAATTCTGGTCATTCACAGCTCTGAAATAATAGATGGGTTTTAATATTTTTAAGGCTGTACGTAACGACAAATTGGCTTTATACATAAAACCTTTGTCTCCTTTGAAACTTACAGCTCGCGTACCAATTTCAACATCCTGTGCGCCTAATTGTTGTAGTTCTTTAGCCAGTATTTCTTCAAAACCAAAAAAGGTTTTGGCAATCATTTTAAAATTCTCCATAATATTTTATTTTAACCACAAAAGAAACAAAGTACTTACTTTTGTGACTTTTGCTTTTCCTTTGTTCCTTTGTGGTTCCATTAAGGCACAAAAGGAAATAAGAAAGGTTTTCCACTTTCTTCGGCAAAAATACATTAAATTTGCACGTTCAGAATTCATTTGAAAAGAATAAATGTCAGAAGCAATAAAACCACAAACCACAAACGATAAGCAACAAACCAATACTTGGTATTCTTCTTGGTTTGACACACCCTATTATCACATTCTTTACAAAGACCGAAATTACCGTGAAGCGCAAATTTTCATGGATAATCTCACGCATTATTTAAATTTGCCCGAGAAAGCAAAAGTACTTGACTTGGCTTGTGGCAAAGGAAGACATGCCATTTATTTAAACCAATTAGGGTTTGATGTTGTTGGTGCCGATTTATCTGAAAACAGTATAGCTGAAGCCAATAAAAACACCAATGACACTTTGCATTTTGTAGTGCATGACAAACGTGAACCTTTCGAAGAAAAGTTTGATGCAATTTTCAATTTGTTTACCAGTTTTGGTTATTTTGAAAACCGGGAAGACGATATAAAAACCTTGATGGCTATCAAAGAAAGCCTTTCAGAATATGGTTTTGCCGTGATTGATTTTATGAATTCGCAAGTGGTTATTGATAATTTAATTCCGGAAGAAACCAAAGAAGTTGACGGAATCACTTTTAACATCAAACGCTTTGTTCTTGATGATTTTATTATTAAAGAGATTGATTTTGAAGACAAAGGAGAAGCCTTTCATTTCATCGAAAAAGTCAGAGCTTACACATTGGAAGATTTTCAAAATATGATGAACGAAACCGGGATTTATTTACTGGATACTTTTGGCGATTACAAATTGAAAAAATTCCATAAAAATACAAGTGAACGTTTAATAATGATATTTAAATAGGTGATTCGGTTATACGGTAATTCGGTAATTTGTTAGAAAGCATTCGAATAACCAAATAACCAAATAACCAAATTAACATAAAATGAATTACTTATTACCTTTACTGTCAGTACTTATCGGTTATTTAATTGCCTTGTTACTTAAACCAAAAGCAAAGAAAAACCTAAAGCTGTTACTGGCGTTTAGTGGTTCGTTTTTATTGTCGCTGACGGTTATGCATTTGTTACCAGATTTGTATGTACATCAAACAGCCGGACAATTAAATATTGGAATTTTTATCATGTGTGGAATCTTATTCCAAATCATTTTGGAGTTCTTTTCCAAAGGCGCCGAACACGGACACGTTCACGGTCATGACAAACTAACACAAATACCTTGGTTGCTTTTTATCAGTTTGTGTATTCACGCATTTTTAGAAGGGTTTCCTGTTGGACATCACCATGATTTGGCATTTGGAATTGCCATTCATCACTTGCCTATTGCCATTATCTTAACGACATTTTTTGTTCATGCAGAATTAAATAAAACAGCATTATTTTTCTTTATGCTAACGTTTGCCTTAATGACACCTATTGGAACATTAGCTTCCGATAGCCTTCCGATACTAAACGAATACTGCACTCAAATAACCGCCGTTGTCATTGGAATTTTGTTTCATATTTCATCCACCATTATTTTTGAAAGCAGCGAAGGGCACAAATTCAATATTGCCAAAGTTTCGATGATTATTTTAGGAATTGTATTGGCGAGTTTTTTGTAAATTTGGATTTAAACTTAAAATAAAAACTATGGGCTTATTTTCTGCATTATTAGGCAACGCCGGAGCAGTTTCAAAAGAAAATCTAATTAACGATTACGGAAAATTACTTATTGAAGGAGAAGAAATTGAATTGGGTTTCAAATTAATAAGAGACACTTTCATATTCACTACTAAACGTTTGATTCTGATTGAAAAGCAAGGAATCACAGGTAGCAAAGTAGAATATAAATCGATTGTCTATAAAAGCATTTCCAGATTTAGTATTGAAACTGCAGGAACTTTCGATTTAGAAGCCGAATTGAAAATCTGGGTTTCAAGTGAGACAAACCCTAGTATTGTTAAACAATTCAATAAATCAGTTAATGTTTATGATGTCCAAACTGTATTGGCGCATCACGTTTTAAGATAGCATCATGAATTTCACCAAAACCACCGAACAATCCTCACACTACGAACATTTAGAAAAAATGTCGGTTGCCGATTTGTTGGCCAATATCAATAAAGAAGACAAAACCGTTCCGCTTGCTGTTGAAAAAGCATTGCCTCAAATTGAAGCACTTGTTGCCAAAACTGTAGAGAAAATGAAACTTGGCGGAAGGCTTTTCTACATTGGCGCCGGAACTTCAGGAAGATTGGGAATTGTAGATGCATCGGAATGTCCTCCAACTTTTGGAGTTCCGTTTGACTTGGTTAACGGACTAATTGCAGGCGGAGATAAAGCAATTCGACGAGCGGTAGAAAATGCCGAAGACGATAAACTTCAGGCGTGGATAGATTTACAAGAACACGGCATAACAGAAAATGATGTCGTTATTGGGATAGCCGCATCGGGAACTACGCCTTATGTTATTGGCGGATTGGAAAAATGCAATTCAAAAAATATTATTACAGGTTGTATTACCTGCAACGAAGGAAGCCCAATTGCTTTAACAGCAAAGTTTCCCATTGTAGTTGTCGTTGGACCTGAATTCGTAACCGGAAGTTCCCGAATGAAAGCCGGCACAGCACAAAAACTCGTCCTGAATATGATTTCAACCGCAACGATGATTCAGCTTGGGAAAGTAAAAGGGAACAAAATGGTTGATATGCAACTGAGCAACGACAAACTGGTAGATCGTGGCGTGAAAATGATTATGGGTGAAATTCCCGTCGACTATGAAAAAGCGGCTGAATTACTAAAAGAATTTGGCAGTGTCAGAAAAGCAGTAGATAATTACAATAAATAATGGGAGTTTATATTTTCTATTTTCTCCTCGGAATACTGCCTGTCTTATGGATAATAAGCATTGTATTATTGAGAAAGTGGAAACATATAATTCGGTATTTCATAGGTAATATAGTTTTAGTTTTGGTCTATTTTTTCGGATTATTCTATTCTGGAATATCCTTTTTTGAACACGATGAATTCGGTTTAAAAAAAGTATTCTTATTTTTAATGATTATTGGAACACACACCTTTATCGGATTTATTTTTGCCCTATATTACAAATACAAAATGTCAAAAATCACAACATGAAAAACATTATTATTGCTTTGATACTACTCATAGGATTCGCTGCCTATTCACAAAAACCTGCATTAGGTGATACTTCGCCTAAACCAATCAAATTAGAGAGAGGTAGAATTTATCAAGACAATGAACAAATTCCAACTTATCAGGTAAAAAAATTATTGGCTTCAAATCTTCATTCACTTAGTCTTTACAAACAGGCAAAATCAAAAGAAACGATTGGCGCAACACTTCTTGGATTAGGAGTAACTTTGTCAGTAATTGATTTGGCTGTTGGATTATTTTCGGATGTGAAATATCCAACCGCACTAACCTATGTCGGTGTTGGTATGGTTGCAGTCTCTATTCCGGTTTTATCCGGAAGGTCAAAAAAGATTGAAGAAGCGGTTCAATCGTATAACGACGGATTAAAAAATACAAGTTCATTAAACTTTGACCTCAATGCAGTGGCAAATCAAAACGGAATCGGAATCCAAATAAAATTTTAAAATGCCAATCAACAAAGCACTTTTAGACAAGGGAATTAAATACATGTTATACGCCTTACCTCTAATGTTTATTGGGCCAAGCGTAATTTATAACGCATGGATTAATAAGCAGAATGTGTGGCATTATTTAGTATTAGCTTTTGGAATTGTCTTCTGCTTTTTAGCCGTTTATTTTATGTTTAAAGGAATAAAAACGCTGACAGACGCACTTTTTGAAAATGATAAATAATATTTACATAGAAAGCATCAAAAAGCAGTTTCTCTATTATAAAACTATAGGAGAAAAAGCAATAGAACAACTCGAGCCGGAACAATTGTTCGTTTCAGTAAATGATGACACCAATTCAATTGCGGTAATTATAAAACATCTTTCGGGGAATATGATTTCGCGCTGGACGGATTTCTTAACTACTGACGGCGAGAAAGAATGGCGAAACCGTGACGGTGAATTTGATTCTCATTTTCATGGAAATGACAAAGCTGCACTAATGGAAATGTGGCATAAAGGCTGGAATTGTTTTTTCAATACAATCAATTCATTAAGTCCAGAGCAACTAGAAGATATTATTTATATCCGCAACGAAGGTCATACCGTGATGGAAGCCATAAACCGTCAGTTGGCGCATTATCCGTATCATATTGGACAAATTATTTTTTATGCCAAAATGCTAAAACAAAGTGAATGGAACTCGCTTTCAATCCCGAAAAACAAATCCAACAGTTATAATGCTGATAAGTTTGCCAAAGAAAAAAGTATTAAGAACTTTACGGATGATGAATTAGATAAACTAAAAAAGTAACTAAGGCGCTAAGGTACTAAGGTGCTGAGTTTTTACTTCTCAACCATAGAACCTTAGTGACTTAGAACCTTAGCACCTTAACAAATGAAAATAACAACACTACTCCTACTTGCCTTAACCTTTATATCCTGCTCGGAAAAAGAACGCAACTGCAAGGATTTCAAAACAGGAAAATTTGAATTCACGCAAAACATAGATGGTAAGAAGCACACATCAACTTTTACCAGAACGGAAAAGCTTCAGATTGAAACCTATAACGGGAAAACCGATTCGGCTTCGGTGCGTTGGGTAAATGATTGTGAATTTATTTTACAGAAATTGCATCCCAAAAACATGAAAGAAGAAAAAGCAATCAGCATGAAAATTTTGTTTACTGATAAGAATAGCTATACTTTTGAATATTCCTTTGTGGGAAGCAATAAAAAATCTCGTGGCGTTGTAAAAAAACTCGATTAAACACGTTAAATCAATAAACTTATAAAAATGGAAATATTATTTACGCCAAATGCCTTGATGGCTCTTTTAACTCTTACCTTTCTTGAAATCATTCTTGGGATTGACAATATCGTTTTCCTATCTATTGTTTCCGGAAAATTAAAAGCCGAAGACCAACCCAAATCAAGACGTGTCGGCTTATTACTCGCCATGCTTTTTAGAATTATCCTGTTATTCGGAATTACCTGGGTTATGGGTTTAAAAGAAGTCTTATTCCATATCGATTGGGGATTTTTTGAAGCCGGAGTTACGGGACAAAGCCTTATCATTTTTGGTGGAGGTTTATTCCTGTTATACAAATCGGTTTCCGAGATTCATCATAAAATGGAAGGTGAAGAAGAAGGAGTTAGCGGAAAAGCCAGCAATAGCTTGTCGTCAGCAATTCTTCAGATAGCTTTGCTGAACATTGTTTTTTCCTTTGATAGTATTTTAACAGCCATCGGAATGGTCAGCAATGCGGAACCTGAGCAAGGCGGTTTTGGGCATACTGGTGCGCTGATTATTATGATTTTATCGGTAATCATTTCAATTGTAATCATGATGATTTTTGCCGGTCCGGTTTCTAAATTCGTAAATGAACATCCTACGATTCAAATCCTTGGTCTGTCATTCCTAATATTAATTGGAGTAATGTTGATTGCCGAAGGTTCGCACTTGGCACATTTCAGATTTGGTGCCAATGTCGAAGTTGGAACGATACCGAAAGGCTATTTATACTTCTCAATCTTCTTCTCGTTGTTTGTTGAATTCTTAAATTTAAGAATGAGGAAAAGCAGAAAACCGGTCAAACTACATAACAATAAGATTATTGATAAAAGGCTTACCGATAATGACGTTACTGATTAAAATTCAATGGCCTATTTTGTGTGTTGATTGGTAAATTTTGAAGTTATAACACAAGGCGGTTTTTTTTAGTAATAGTCCTGTTTGTTTTTCTCTTAAGTAATTTAATCTTTATTATACTAATGCAATTAAAAAGTAGAAAGATAGCAGCAAACCAAAATAAACGGTTTGTCAATAAAACTTAAAGAAAAATAAAATGACAACATCAATAATTATTTCCGTATGTATTCTGCTTATTTTGGCATATATTTTTGATATCAGTTCTTCAAAAACTAAAATACCTTCTGTCATTTTGCTTTTGGTTGTTGGTTGGGTTGTTAAACAAGTGACAGTTAAACTTGAAATAACTGTTCCTGATTTAAGTCAAATACTTCCAATACTTGGAACCATTGGGCTTATTCTGATTGTTTTAGAGGGTTCATTAGAATTAGAATTTAATAAGTCTAAATTGCCTTTTATTGGCAAAACAACTATAGTTGCACTTTTACCGCTATTACTTTTTTCAGTCGGACTTGCTTGCGCTTTTCAATATTTTGGAAATGTAAGTTTTAAGATTGGACTAGCTAATGCAATTCCATTTGCAATTATTAGTAGTGCGATAGCAATCCCAAGTGCACAAAATTTATTAACTAAAGACAAGGAATTTATAACTTATGAAAGTAGTTTGTCAGACATTTTTGGTGTGCTTTTTTTTAACTTCATAATATTGAATGATGATATTGACATTCAATCAATAGGATACTTTTTTTTAGAATTAATAATCATTTTAATTATTACAATTATTGCAACAATGGGACTTGCTTTTCTTTTAAGTAAAATCAAACACCATGTTAAGTTTTTACCTATTATTTTGATGATAGTTTTAATATATACCATTTCAAAAATTTACCATTTACCTGCTTTGATATTCATCTTACTATTTGGCTTATTCATAGGAAATCTGGATGAGTTTAAAAAATATAATATAATTCAAAAATTGCAACCTTCAATTTTAAACAAAGAAGTGCATAAGTTTAAAGAACTTATTACAGAAATTGCCTTTTTAGTACGAGCATTGTTTTTTATTTTATTTGGTTATCTAATAAATACAAGTGAATTGATAAATTCAGAAACAATTATTTGGGCAATTGGAATATGTGTGGGCATATTTATAATTCGACTAGTGTTTATTAAAACATTCAGAATAACTAAGATTCCTTTATTATTTATTGCGCCAAGAGGATTAATTACAATACTTTTATTCTTGAGTATACCAATAAATCAATCAATAGAATTAGTCAACAAATCATTAATTATACAAGTAACAATTTTAACTTCAATAATTATGATGATAGGACTTTTAGCAAATAAACAGAAATAGGTAATCAATAACAGATTAAAAAAAACTACTGACATCCGAGTCTTTAAAATGCATTATAAAACAAATCCCGTCTTGTTTTTTTTTTAACAAGGCGGGATTTGTATTTATTCTAACGACAGGGTTATCTGTCCATCATCTCCGGTTTCTGTCTGGATATCATCTGAAACATCGGTTTCATCACTTACTTCCATTTCTTCAGCTGGTTCGGGTTCAGGTTCTTCGTATGGCAATGGTTCTAACAAATTCACTTGTTTCAGTTTATCCGTTGTGAGTTGATTTCCCAATGCTTTTATTCCTTTAACAGCAATGAATTCTTCCAGATTTATTGTCTGATTATCTTTCTGTACACCTTTCACTTTAGCAAAAACAATTTCCGCCATTGGTCGCCAATCTGTCGAAACAATTTCGAGTTGTGACTTTTCGTGTTCTGTAATGAAGATTTCTTCTTTGTTTTCGTTTTCGACCAAGAAACGCTTGATAAAATAACGCTCCTTTTCGCCGTCATAATAAATCGCTGAAATCGGTTTGTTTGGATTCCATTTTTCCATCACCACAATATCTTCATCAAAATGCGTTGTCAGTTCCGGAATAATAGTTTTCAGTTTTCCAGATTGATTAATCAATAACAATCTGTCATTTGGTCTGAATTCACCCAGCAACTCACCTCTTCCATCTACATTTAATCTTTGAACAGTGTCATCAAACCAAACTTTTCTCGGACGCAAAGTAGAAATTCCTTTTTCCTTTAATTCGATTTTCTTGATTGGATATTTGGTAACCGTATTTCCACGTGAAGCTCTTCCTTTGATGGCAATATCAGTAAAATCTAAATCCCATTTCAATTTCTTTATGCTTCCAACCTGACGTAATAAAACGGTAATCACCTCAGCTTCTCCATTCGGATTTGCCGAAAAATACAAGACTTGTGAGCCTGCTTTTTCCTGTGTTAAATCATAAAACTTATCACGCGTAACTCCGGAAACGTTAAAACGTTTGATGAACGTAGAGCCATTTTTACCATCGCGATAAATCATGTTGTAAATGGTGCGTTTGTCATTCTTATCAAAAACAGCAATATGAATGATATCCTTGCCTACAAACTTCTTGTCATCTACTTTAGAAATCATCATTTTTCCGTCGCGAAGGAACACAATCACGTCATCAATATCGGAACAATCGGCAACATATTCGTCTTTTTTCAAACCGGTTCCAAAGAAACCTTCTTCTTTGTTTACGTATAGTTTGGTGTTTCTTAAAACTACTTTGGTAGCTTCAATATTGTCAAAACTTCTCAACTCGGTTTGACGTTCACGACCTTTTCCGTATTTGTCTTTCAGCATTTGAAAGAAGTTGATTGCAAAATCAATAATGTGATCCAAATCGTGTTTTACCTGTTCCATTTCGGCTTCCAATTTCGAAATCGCATCATCAGCTTTATCCGAGTCAAAACGCGTGATACGAATCATCGGAATCTGTGTCAGCTTTTGCAAATCGTCATCGTTGATTTCACGCACAAACGATTTTGAAAACGGTTTGAAAGCTTTATACATATATTCGTAAAGCGATTCTCTGTCTGAATACAATTTGAAATCGATATACATTTCTTCCCGAATGAAAATCTTTTCGAGCGTAGCAAAATGCCATTTATTTTCGAGTTCATCCAACTGAATTTCTAACTCACGCTTCAACAAATCAACAGTTCTGTGTGTTGAGATTTTCAACATATCCGAAACACCAATAAACAACGGTTTATGGTTTTCAATTACGCATCCTAATGGCGCCACCGAAGTTTCGCAGGCCGTGAACGCATAAAGTGCATCGATGGTTTTATCTGGAGAAACACCGGGCGGAAGATGAATAAGAATTTCAACTTCAGCTGCTGTATTGTCTTCTATTTTTTTGACTTTGATTTTCCCTTTTTCATTTGCTTTAAGAATACTGTCAATCAAAGTTGAAGTATTCGTTGAAAACGGAATTTGGGTAATTACTAATGTCTGTTTGTCTAATTGTCCAATTTTGGCACGTACACGAACTCTTCCGCCACGTAATCCATCATTGTATGCCGAAACATCTGCGATTCCTGCAGTTGGAAAATCAGGGAAAAGTGTAAACGGTTTGTTCTTTAAAACTTTTATTGAACATTCTATCAGTTCATTAAAATTGTGTGGCAACACTTTCGTGGATAAACCAACGGCAATTCCTTCTGCACCTTGAGCCAACAACAACGGAAATTTCACAGGAAGATTTACCGGTTCATTTCTTCTTCCGTCATATGAAGCCTGCCAGGTTGTAATTTTTGGAGAATATAGAATATCGTGACCAAGCTTAGAAATTCGGGCTTCAATATAACGAGAAGCTGCAGCACTGTCACCTGTGAGAATGTTTCCCCAGTTTCCCTGCATGTCGATAAGCAAATCCTTCTGACCAATCTGCACCATCGCATCACCAATACTGGCATCTCCGTGGGGATGATACTGCATCGTGTGCCCAACGATGTTTGCGACCTTGTTGTAACGTCCGTCATCCAACTCTTTCATCGAGTGCATGATACGACGCTGCACCGGTTTGAAACCATCTTCAATGGCAGGAACAGCACGCTCCAGAATTACATAGGAAGCATAATCCAGAAACCAATCCTTGTACATTCCTGTAACTTTGGTAATGGTATCTTCGGGATTGACTTCTTCATGGTCGTAAAAATGATCACCTGAACCTTTGAGGTCTTCAAAACCTTCATCGGAAGCGTCATCAAACGATTGCTCCGCCTGTTCGCTGTCGCTCGGGTCGTTGTTCTCGTCTTCGTTTGGAATTATATCGTCTTCTTCGTCGTTGTTCATTTATGCTGAATTTATTTCAGTATCTTTTAATTAATTCTTCTCCACCACATCCAATTCCACTTTCAGGTTATTGATAATAAAAACCTGTCTGTCCGGTGTGTTTTTACCCATATAGAATTCGAGTAAAGTCTCTATTGATGTTGCTTTATCTAACATCACAGGATCTAATCGGATGCTTTCGCCAATGAAATGTTTGAACTCGTCCGGTGAAATTTCTCCCAATCCTTTGAATCGTGTGATTTCCGGTTTTGGTTTTAGCTTTTCAATCGCATCTATACGTTCCTGTTCGCTATAGCAATAGATGGTTTCCTTTTTATTTCGCACACGGAATAAAGGCGTTTGCAAAATATATAAATGTCCGTCTTTAATCAACTCTGGAAAAAACTGCAGGAAGAATGTAATCAATAACAATCTAATGTGCATTCCATCAACATCGGCATCGGTAGCAATTACGATATTGTTGTAACGCAAATCGCCCATGTCCTCCTCTATATCTAAAGCTGCCTGAAGCAGATTGAATTCTTCGTTTTCGTAAACGATTTTCTTTGACATTCCATACGAATTCAAAGGCTTTCCACGTAAACTGAAAACCGCTTGTGTATTTACATCACGGCTTTTGGTTATTGAACCTGACGCAGAATCTCCCTCGGTAATAAAAAGCGTACTTTCTAAACTTCTTGGGTTTTTGGCATCGGTTAAATGCACACGGCAATCGCGTAGTTTTTTATTGTGTAAACTTGATTTCTTTGCTCTGTCTTTTGCCAGTTTACGGATTCCGGATAGTTCTTTTCGCTCGCGCTCCGCCTGTAAAATCTTGCGTAAAAGTAAATCCGCAACTTCTGGATTTTTATGCAAATAATTATCAAGTTTGGTTTTGATAAAATCGTTGACAAATGTACGCACAGATGGGCCTTTCGGACCAATCTCTGTCGAGCCCAATTTTGTTTTTGTTTGTGATTCGAAAACAGGTTCTTCTACTTTCACAGCTACCGCAGAAACAATTGATTTACGGATATCCGAAGCTTCAAAAGGTTTGTTATAAAACTCTTTGATGGTTTTTACAATCGCCTCGCGGAAAGCACCTAAATGTGTTCCACCCTGCGTTGTATTTTGTCCGTTTACAAACGAATGGTATTCTTCTGAGTATTGTGATTTACTGTGTGTCAAAGCGATTTCGATATCATCGCCTTCCAAATGAATTACCGGATATTGCATGTCTTCTTCGGTAATTGTTTCTTCCAAAAGATCTTTTAAACCAAATTCTGAAAAGTATTTTTCACCGTTATAATAAATCGTTAACCCACGATTTAAGTAACAGTAATTTTTGAGCATCTTGATAATATACTCATTACGGTATTTGTAGTTTTTGAAAATGGTTTCATCGGCAACGAAAGAAACTTTGGTTCCTCTTCGTTTGGTTGATTCAACTATATCTTCTTCGATGGTTAGATTTCCGGCAGAGAACTCAGCCGCTTTTTGTTGGTTATCACGAACCGATTCCACACGGAAGTAATTGGACAAGGCATTTACGGCTTTTGTTCCTACTCCATTCAGACCTACTGATTTCTTAAAAGCTTTCGAGTCGTATTTTCCACCAGTATTCATTTTGGACACAACATCCACAACTTTCCCTAACGGAATGCCTCGACCGTAATCACGCACAGAAACCATTTTGTCTTTTATGGTGACTTCAATAACTTTTCCGGCACCCATAACAAACTCATCGATACAGTTATCAATGGTTTCCTTGAGAAGAATATAAATTCCATCATCGGGCGAAGACCCATCACCAAGTTTTCCGATGTACATTCCGGGACGCATACGGATGTGTTCCTTCCAGTCTAACGAACGGATATTATCTTCGGTATATTGATTTTGATCTGACATTTTGGATTTAGCGATTTTGTGCTAATATAAGTAAATCGAAGGATTTTTGAAATGATAGTTGTCAAAGTTATTAAGAATGATATTGACAAAAAATAGTTGGCATTGTTCAGTAGCAGTTGGCAGTTTTTGAGCATAAAAAAACCTGTAGAATTTCTACAGGTTGTATTTTTTTTATTGTGAATTTTATTTTATATCAAATGAATAACCTAAAATCAAGTTTAGTGAATTTGTTTTAACTGAGTTCCCTCCGGTTACATTCACTTTACTGGTATTGAGTAACCCGAGATTTTCTCTTAGCTCAATGGTAATTTCCTGATTGTTTTTAAGTTTGAAATTTTTGCCGAAACCCAGAACCAAACCGGCATCTAACTTTTTATTTAAACTTGTTGTGTCATCAGTAGAGTTGTAGTAATCTTCGTGTGTTTGAGATTTTAGCAAATAACCAACAAATAATCCAGCATCAGCATAAAAACTTTGCTTAGCTCCGATTTTATATTTCAATACTATCGGAAGCGTAATATATTGATAATTAGCTTCTGCATTAAGGTTCCCAATGGCAGGATCTTCAGGACTAGGAATAAACCCACTGGGAGTTCCGGCTGCAGTTTTTCTGTCGTAAGACAAATTAGCCAATAGAGACAATTTATCTTTGAGTGGATATTCCACAGAAACTCCAACTAAAAAATCAAAACCTGCATCGAGTTCTTCTGCAGCTTTATTGCCTCTGAAACTGGAATAAGTCACCCCGCCATTAACTCCGAATCTAATTTTACTTTGAGCAAAAAAATCATTGCTTACTAAAGCAACTAAACAGATACAAAATACTAATTTTTTCATAAAACGAATTAAACGTTAAAACGGAAATGCATCACATCACCATCTTTTACTATGTATTCTTTACCTTCTACTCTTAGTTTTCCGGCTTCTTTTGCTTTTGCTTCTGAACCTAAATTAGAATAATCGTCAAACGCGATAACTTCAGCACGGATAAATCCTTTTTCAAAATCGGTGTGGATAACTCCGGCCGCTTTTGGTGCTGTATCACCAATGTTGATTGTCCACGCACGAACTTCTTTAACTCCGGCTGTGAAGTAAGTTTGTTGTTTTAAAAGTTTGTAAGCAGCACGAATTAAAACTGCAGAACCCGGTTCTTTTAAACCTAAATCTTCCAGGAACATTTGACGTTCTTCGTAGGTTTCTAATTCGGTTATATCGGCTTCTGTTCCAACTGCCAAAACGATTACTTCGGCGTTTTCATCTTTAACTAATTCACGAACCTGTTCAACATATTTATTTCCGGTTGCAGCCGATTCTTCATCAACATTACAAACGTATAAAACCGGTTTGTTAGTTATTAATTGAAAATCTTCCAGCAAAACTTCTTCGTCATTATTCTGAGGCACAACGGTTCTGGCTGATTTTGCCTGAAGCAATGCTTCACGGATTCTGTCCAACAATGCTTTTTCAACCTGAGCTTCTTTATTTCCGGTTTTGGCGGCACGATTTACTTTTTCCAAACGTTTTTCAACGGTTTCTAAATCTTTTAACTGTAACTCAATATCGATGGTTTCTTTATCGCGGATTGGGTTTACATTGCCATCAACGTGAACAATATTATCATTATCAAAACAACGCAATACGTGAATAATCGCATTACATTCTCTGATGTTTGCCAAGAACTGGTTTCCTAAACCTTCGCCTTTACTGGCTCCTTTTACCAATCCTGCAATATCAACAATATCAACAGTTGCCATTTGAACACGTTCCGGTTTTACCAATTCTTCCAAGCGGTTTATTCTTGGATCGGGAACGTTTACTACACCAATATTTGGTTCGATAGTACAAAACGGAAAGTTAGCACTCTGCGCTTTTGCGTTTGATAAACAATTAAATAAAGTTGATTTCCCCACGTTTGGTAATCCTACAATTCCTGCCTTCATTTTGATTTTATTTTTAAAAGTGTGCAAATATAGCGTAATAAAATCAAGAAGCAAAGAATAGAATGTGATATGGATTATGGTCTGAACTCTAGACTGGCTATGATAGCTTCTTCTTCTTCGGTAGCGGTAAGTCCGGAAATATCCCAATAGTTTGTTAGTATAGAATTCTTTTTGTTGTAAAGCGTCTTTTCCTTGAAAATATCGCTATTATCATAAGTAAATTTGTGTGCGCTGAAATTCGTAATCACGAAATAGCTTTTGATTTCTATATCAGTTTTACTATTTTTTTTATCGATTCGTTCAAAACCAATTTCTTCTTTAGATCCAACTAAATAGTAATTTGTATTATCAAGCCTGTAAATTGTCTTGAAAGATGACTTGTAAATATTTTTGGAGCCCACCGAAGTTTTATCTTTAATGTTGGAAATTGTATTTGGTGATGCAAACGAACTTGCTTCTACAATCAATTTCTTTTTTCTGTCGTAAATAATGGTAAAATCATCGCGCATAACTTTGGTTGGGTCAACAGGTGTAATTGACATCACATAATAATCATCATTTTTTGAATAGGCCTTAATCAGAAAATCATATTTCTTTTTGGCGTTTGGTTCCAAAATAGGCTCTAAATACTTGAAGTTGTAATAATTTTGAATAATATCATTAAGGTTATAACCCAAAACGTCCGGACTAAAATCTTCTTCAACCAAACCATAAGAACGATTCTGCTCAATCAAAATATCGGCTTTAACATTCTTTTCCTTTCCAGTCATCTGAAAATTCATCAATCCGTCATTATAATAAGAATTGGTGCCGTTCTTTTTAAAAAATTCTCTTGAATATACCTTTAAACGTCCCGGAATGGTAAGTTTGTTAATCGAGTTTTCGACAATATTTTTAAGGATTCTCTGTGGATGCTGTTTAGTAACGATGATTTCATCGAGACCGTTTACGTTGCTTTTTAAATAGAAAACATTTTCTTTCTCTTTAAGTATCGTCGATCTTATTTTGATTTCGTTATATGCGGAATGTGCAACTTGTATTGTAGAGACACCATTTAAGACAAAAGTAACCTTTCCCTCAGCGTTACTTAACAAAGTCTGTTTTGTTCTTGCAATATAAACGGTTACATCTTCTATAGGCAGATTAGTGTCAATATCTATTAATACCAAGGATTTTTCGACGTTTTGAGATAAAACGCTGATGCTGAATATAAAAAGTAATAGTAGAAATATTTTTTTCATACTATAAATTTGGGCTAAACAAATTTAACAAAATAATTTTCACTAAAACAAATTTACCTTTTTGATTGTTAAATCATTAGGATAATTTTATTGTTTTTCTTAAAAAAATATTAAATTGCAAGGCTAACATCTAACAAAATATTTATGAAAAAAATTACTTTACTATTATTGGTCGCACCAATTTCGGCAGTTTTTGCTCAAAACGAGCCAAACGAAACGAAATCAGATTCGACAAAAATTCAAACTTTGCAGGAAGTACAAATTGTAGGTTCCAGAAATGTTAAACGAACGGTTGTAAATTCGGCAGTTCCAATCGACATCATTAATGTAAAAGACATTACTACCCAAAGTGGTAAAATTGAAATCAATGAATTACTTCAATATTTAGCGCCATCTTTTAATGCCAACAAACAATCGGGGTCTGATGGTGCCGATCACGTTGACCCGGCGACTTTAAGAGGAATGGGGCCAGATCAGACTTTGGTATTAATCAACGGAAAAAGAAGACATCAATCCTCATTGGTTAATTTATTCGGAACCCGAGGTCGTGGAAATACCGGGACTGATTTGAATGCTATCCCTGCAACTGCTATCAAAAGAATAGAAATCCTTCGTGATGGTGCAGCGGCGCAATATGGTTCAGATGCTATTGCAGGTGTAATTAATATTGTTTTAAATGATAATGTTGATGAATTTAACGGTATGATTACTACCGGAATTTTCAGGAATGATGCCGATGGCGATTTTCTTCCGGGAACGCCAAATACGCCAGGTTTCCGATTAGACGAAAACGGAAACGGAAATTCTTATGGAAAAGACAAGAACTATGATGGATTTTCGGTAAAAGCCGGAGCCAATTATGGAGTTAAAATAGGAAAGAATGGTGGATTTGCTAATTTCACCGGTGAATATTTATCCAAAGACAAAACGCTTCGTCCTTCTTTTGATTTCAGAAAAGGTTTTGGTGATGCCGAAATCAAGAGCTATAATCTGATGGCAAATATTCAGATTCCGCTATCTAACAAAATTGACTTTTATGTTTTTGGTGGAAGAAACGACAGAAATACTGATGCTTATGCTTTTACCAGAAATGACGGAGAACGTGTGGTAGAATCTATTTATCCTGGTGGTTATACGCCAAGAATTACTTCAAAAATCATTGACAACTCAGCTGCATTTGGTTTTAAAGCTAAAGCCGGAGATTGGAAAATTGACTTGAGCAACGCATTTGGACAAAACAAATTTGATTATACCATTAA
This sequence comes from Flavobacterium anseongense, assembly GCF_021608185.1. Lineage (GTDB taxonomy): Bacteria > Bacteroidota > Bacteroidia > Flavobacteriales > Flavobacteriaceae > Flavobacterium > Flavobacterium anseongense. The sequence goes on from NZ_JAKIHN010000002.1 coordinate 167,789, forward strand.
AGGAACTATCAATGCCAGTTTGGAAGATTTATCGCCAACTGAGTTCGATGCCGGTGGATTTAGTCTGACACAAAATACAACCAACCTTGACTTTTCAAGAAATTTCAAATCGGTTTTAAATGGACTTAACTTTGCTTTTGGTGGTGAATATCGTATAGAAAAATATGATATCACAGCCGGAGAAGAAGGTTCGTATGCAACTTATGATACCAACGGCGTGCCTATTACCAATCCATTGACTCAGTCGGCTCCTATTGACCCAATCTCAGGTAATCCAAGACCCGGAGGTTCACAAGGTTTTCCCGGCTTTAGTCCGGCTAATGAAGTTAGCGAAGACAGAACCAGTGCTGCAGCCTATGTTGATGCCGAATTGGATGTTTCAGATGAATTCTTATTAGGAACTGCGCTTCGTTATGAAAATTATAGCGACTTCGGAAATACACTTAATCTTAAAATGGCATACAAACTTAAATTGTGCAACAACGTTAGCTTAAGAGGTTCATTCAGTACCGGATTCAGAGCGCCATCATTGGCTCAAATATACTTTAATACAAGTTTCACTAATTTCAATGCCAGCGGTGCTTCTGAAGTTTTATTAGCTGCAAACGGAAGTGCCGTAACAGAAGGTTTTGGAATTGATAAACTAAAAGAGGAAAAATCAAAAAATGGCTCAATAGGTTTGACAGGTAAATTCGGAAAATTCACTGCTACAGTTGACGGTTACTTAATAAATGTAAGCGACAGAATTGTGCTTACAGGGTATTTTGATGCCACAGCTTTAAACTTAGGTGTAGATTCGGCGCAATTCTTTGTGAATGGTGTAAGTACTGTAACTAAAGGTATTGATGTAGTTATGTCATGGAGAAATACTTTTGGAAGTTCTAAACTTGGAGCGACTTTAATTGGAAATATCAATGATATGCAGGTAACCCGAGTTAATAACGGAACTTTAGATCAGGAAACTTTCTTTGGAGCACGTGAAGTCGCATTCTTAAAAGCATCAGCACCAAACAGCAAATTTGGTTTGAACCTTAACTATGAAAGAAAGTGGTTTGATATAGGAACCGCTTTTACAAGATTCAGTAAAGTAACCCTTGTAGATTACGCTGGTGCTAACAACGTTTACAATGCAAAAATTGTAACTGATTTAACCTTAGGATTCCAAGTTGTAAAACAAGTAAAATTGACTGTAGGAAGCAACAACTTATTCAATGTCTATCCAACGAAACAAGACGAATCCGGAAATACAGAAGCCGGTGGTTATTGGGATGCCGTTCAGATGGGATTCAACGGAGCTTATTACTATACCAGACTTAGTTTCAAGTTCTAATTTGATTACAATATAATTAATACAAAACCTGAGTTAACGCTCAGGTTTTTTTTTATGTGAAAGGTATAACTTAAACTCAAAATGATGTAACGACATTCAAGCTGTTGTAAAGTAAATTTGTAACATACTAACATTAAAATAATTATTATGAAAACTATAGCTTTGGGAGCGGTTGCTCTTTTACTTACATTGAACATTCATGCCCAAAATCAAAACAAGAAAACCGAAACAGTAATAACAACTACAACGTTAAAAGACGATAAAGGAGAACATCAGGTTGTTAAAAAAGAAGAAATAAAAGAGGTTCAGAATATCGAACTTAAAGATGTGCCAAGCGGAACTTTGAATACGGATATTCAACCAACACCAACTCAGGCAACTGTAACTACTAAAGTTAGTGTTGACGGAGATGTAAAAATTGTTGATGTTGACCACTCTGCCTATTATTCTTATAACGGAGAACGTTATCATGTGCTTGCTGACAAATCCGGTTATAAAGTTACGAGCCCAAATGCTATTTCATTGTTGAGAAGAACATCGAACAATAATTACATCTATAAAAACAAAGATAAATTTTCGGTTGGCTATTTTGATGCCAATGGAAACCTGGTTTTAGAAACCTATGATGAGAAAACGGATAAGGTTACCGTTGAAGTATTCAATTTGCAGAAATAACAGTTTGCTATTGAATGAAAAATCCTGAATGTTCGTTCAGGATTTTTTTATTTACTCGTTGTGTAAAAATGCTTGTCTGTTGAGAAGTGTTTCCTCACTCTCAACATGATTATCATCCGGAACGCAACAATCTACAGGGCAAACCGCAGCACATTGTGGCTCTTCGTGAAAACCTTTACACTCGGTACACTTTGATGGAACGATATAATAAATATCATCGGAAATTGGCGTTTGTGCCGCATCTGAATCTACTTCTGTACCGTCAGGTAAAATTATTTTCCCTCTAAGTTTGGTTCCGTCTTTATATCTCCAGTCATCTGCACCTTCATAAATTGCCGTGTTTGGACATTCAGGTTCACAAGCACCGCAGTTTATACATTCGTCAGTTATTATTATAGCCATTTTATTTTTTTGGATAAAAGAATATAGAGAATAGAATATAGACAATTATTTATCTTTTCTCTTTATTCTATTTCTATTGTCTTATTTTTGCGCAAAATTACAATCAAAACACTTCATAAACAAATCTAAATGGATTCTATTAACACAAAATTACCTTTTGTTGAATTAGGAAAGTTTTTAAGCCAATTCACTTTGAACGAACAGGTTCAGCGTCGTGATGTGCTTTATAATGATTTGTATTTTGAAAAATTTAAAGACTTATTAGCGTTATCAAAATCGCATAACGGATGGTTTACACCGGAACAGGTTTATTTTGCTGTTAAATCCTGGGCAGAAGCCTTGACGGAAGATAACTTAAATAAATGGTTATCATCTTATAATTTATCAGATGTTAAGCCAAAAACAGTGGCTTTGATTCTTGCCGGAAATATTCCGTTAGTTGGATTTCACGATTTTCTTTCTGTTTTGATTACAGGACATAAAGTATTGGTAAAAGCATCTTCGAATGACCAGCATTTGATACAGTTTTTAGCAAATTATTTGATTAGTGTTGAACCAAAACTATCGTATTACATTTCATTTACTGATGGAAAATTGGAAAACTTCGATGCCATAATTGCCACCGGAAGTAACAATACTGCACGTTATTTCGAATTCTATTTTAAAGACAAACCAAATATCATTCGCAAAAACAGAAACTCGGTTGCCGTTTTAAACGGAAAAGAATCACATGACGATTTGGTTAATCTTGGTGAAGATATTTTTAGGTATTTTGGTTTGGGTTGTCGTAATGTTTCTAAATTGTTTGTACCAAAAGAGTACAGTTTTGAAGCATTTTTTAAAGCAATCTATGAATATAAAGACGTTATCTACTACGAGAAATATTCTAACAACTATGACTACAATAAAGCGGTTTTTTTGATGAGTAATTTTAAATTATTGGATAATGAATTCCTGACTTTAAAAGATGACACAAGCTATGCCTCGCCTATTTCATCTGTGTTTTATGAATATTATGAAGACATAACCGATTTGCAAAAGCGATTAGAAAATGATGCCGAGCAAATTCAGTGTATTGTATCTAATGATTTGATTCCGAATTCGATTCCCTTTGGACAAACACAGCGACCAAAGCTTTGGGATTATGCTGATAATGTTGATACTTTGAAGTTTTTACTTTCGATATAAAGCTATCGTATCAAAGAAAAATGCCCGCGATAAATGGTTTCTTTATCGGTGGTTCGGATTATTTTAAACCAATAATCGTTTGCAGGTAATTCTTTACCTCCATGTTTCCCGTCCCAACCCGGACTGTTCTTATCAAAAAAAGTAATCCATTGCCCATAACGATCATAAATTTCAACATTGATTGAAAATTGAAATTGCGACATTTTTATTCTCCAAAAATCATTAATTCCATCTCCATTTGGTGTAAAATATTTTGGATAAGCTAATACATAAAACTGGTCTGAAACAGTAGCGCAATTAGCCGTATTATCTTTTATATAAGCATGATAAATTCCACTATCTAAATTATCAAAATGATTACTGCTTTGATAATTTATACCATCTAAGGAATAGCTGTAATTTCCATCATAAGGTAAAATTGTTATAGTATTATTTTCCGCCAAATCATTAACTTTTATTTCGGTAATTTCTGGTGGATAAACCATTGTTAGATTGAGTTCTGCAATTTCAAAACACTCGCTTGCATTTGAAAATAATCGAATAAAAACCGTTTGGTTTGTAGCTTGAAAATTAGCAAAATTCGAAATAGGATTTTGATTATTCAAAGCATCATCATGTGAATTGAAATAGGAAGCTAAAAAATCACCTCCTGATGAACCTGTAAAATAACGAACATACTGTGACAAATTAACAATTTCAGTATCATTTTTATCAGCATCACAAACAGCAGCCGTGTAATTATCTGTTAACAACGCCATTTGATACACTGAAAAAGAAACCCGGCTACTTTCACAGTTATTGTAATTTTGAGTAACATAATACGTCGTGTTTGGATTAACATAAAGACTATTGCTTACACTTTCTCCACCTGAATCAGTAAGATAAAACAATAAATTTTCCCCATTAATATCCAAATTAGAGAGTTGCATTTCCTGAAAAAAACAAGGCTGTTGCGTGCTGACTACTGGCGGACTTGACTGAGGTGAAATGATTATCTGCAAAGGAAACCGTCCAATATTAGCACAACTGTCTACATCATTTTCATAATAATAAGTCTGGCCATTAGTTAGCGGGAAATTATTGGCTAATGCTGTGCCAGAAGTCATTGAATCATAAAAACTTATATTCGGACCACTTGCTTTTATATCAGCTATTGTTGGGTTGGGAGTTGATCCGGAACAAAACTCATAAGTATCCCCAAAAAAAGGTATCGATTCACAATTTTTAAGTTTTAAAACAAAACCTCTAAAATCGTTAAAGAAAAGACCTGTGTCAAAATTTTCAAACAATTCCGGAACTAAAATATGTTGATTAGAAACATGAGGATCAAAATCGGTGGTCTTGTTAAAAGTCCCACCAACGAAAATGTTATCATCTGAATCAGTATGGATAGCATAAGTATAAATACTATTTTGTGCGGTGTTTTCATATACCCTTTTATAATCAACAAGTTCTCCATCCGCGGCTACTTTTAGTATAACCGTATTGGCAGTATTGGTTGTTATAGTCGTATGATTGGCAAAATTAAATTCGGTGTTCATAGCCGATTTTACCGGAATAATCAATTCACCGATGCTATTAAAAGTAAAATCGCCTACTTCCTGCTCACCTATTCCATACAGTGGGATATTCCAAATATGATTTCCGTTGGCATTAATTTTAAACAAAACCAATTCATTGTCTAAAACCAATGGTAGATTTTCAACAAGTCGATTATTAAACTCGACAGAAAATGGAGTTGCATAATTGGCTAAAAAATAAATACCATCAGAATTATCTATACGTATTTGGGAAACTGAAAACTCATGAAATTCTACAATCCAACTTTCATTTCCACTTGGAGATAATTTACTCACAAACTGACTTGATTCATCATCATGCAGAGTTGTACTTCCATAAACTAAACTATCAGCATACGACCCTGTGCAATAAATATTGTTTTGACTGTCACAGGCAACATATCCAAAACCATTATTACTAGTACTACTTTGATTATTGACTGTTTTCTCCCAAATAGTATTTAAGTTAGTATTCATTTTAGTGACAAAACCCCATTTTTGTTTATATTCACTTGGTATAACAGTACTATATTCTACTTTACATCCGACAGCAATGATATTATTGTTATTATCTTTTACTATGTTATTAATTGAGGTATCATTAAATAATTTAGCATCAATATAATTTCCATTCGGATCTAATTTATAAATAAACCCGTAAAGCTTCAAACTATTTAAATTTTCGTGAGTTGGATTTAAAACATTAGGAAGCAATGGATTAGGCGGATTGGAATTGAAAAATAAAGTAGTGGCATGAGGTGTAGCATTACCACTTATTATTACATTTTCATTTTCATCTAATAAAATTGTGTTAATAACATAACTGGATAACCTCAATTCTTTTACCCATATAACTTCTTTACTCTCATTAAGTTTCGCAACAAAACTAATCGTTGATGTCATGGTATTACGAACAAATCCAGTCTGACCATCCCCTAAATCAATTATTCCGTCAATCCATCCGGCTATATAGATATCATTATTGCTATTGGTTATTATTTGCTTTACAATTCCTCGTGGCAAACCAGGATTTTCATCGGTTCCTTTAGTACTGTAAACCCATTCAAATTCCTGCCCGTTAAATTCCAACGGAATACAGCATAAGAATAACAAGCATACTAGTCTTATTATTTTAAAATTGAATTCTATTTCTTTTATCTTTTTCAATTAACAATTTTTATCTAATTTTAAGTTTAATAGCTTGTAAACAAATGTAATAACTTTAGGTTAGACTTTAAAAAAAACATGTGCGTTTTTTCTTCAATTATTGATAATTACTGATAATAATAGGATATTGTATTGATATTATTTTTAATCATATAAATTCGCTAAATAATTGTTATAAACTAAATCGTTTTCGTTAATAACATCGTTATAATCTTGCTAATTTCTAAACGTTTTTTAAAATGGTGTTTCCGAAATTTGCATTTCACAAATTAGAAATCTGTCACCATGAAAAAACATAATTACAGTGCCGGTCCATGTATTTTACCACAAGAAGTATTTGAAAAATCAGCACAAGCCGTTTTAAATTTTAATAATTCAGGTTTATCACTTCTTGAAATTTCACATCGCAGCAAAGACTTTGTTGCCGTGATGGATGAAGTGAGAACTTTGGTTTTAGAACTTTTAGGTCTTGACGGAAAAGGATATCAAGCTTTGTTTCTCCAAGGTGGAGCGAGTTTAGAGTTTTTGATGGTGCCACAAAATTTAATGAAAGTTGACGGAAAAGCAGCTTATTTAGATACCGGAACTTGGGCAAACAATGCTATTAAAGAAGCTAAATTGTTTGGCGAAACGGTTGTGGTTGCTTCTTCAAAAGAGCAAAACTATAATCATATTCCAACGGATTATACCATTCCTGCAGATGCAAGTTATTTTCACTGCACTAGCAACAATACTATTTTTGGAACGCAGATGAAATCATTTCCAAAGACTGATATTCCGGTTGTTTGTGATATGAGTTCAGATATTTTCTCCAGAAGTTTAGATTTTACTCAGTTTGATTTGATTTATGCAGGTGCTCAAAAAAATATGGGTGCTGCCGGAGCAACATTGGTTGTGGTTAAAGAAGAAATCTTAGGAAAATCAGGTAGAACTATTCCAAGTATATTGGATTATGAAAAACATATCAAAGCGGAAAGCATGTACAATACGCCAGCAGTTTTTGCAGTATATACTTGTCTACTGACTTTACAATGGTTGAAAAACCTAGGTGGAATTGCAGCTATTGAAAAAATCAACGAAGCTAAAGCCAACTTACTTTATACTGAAATCGACAGAAATCCTTTGTTCATTGGAACAGCAGATAAAAAAGACAGAAGTAATATGAATGCTACCTTCTTATTGGTTGATGAAAAGAATCAGGAAACATTTGACAAAATGTGGAAAGAAGCCGGAATTTCCGGTATTGCAGGCCACCGTTCTGTAGGCGGATATCGTGCATCTATGTATAATGCCTTGCCGTTGGAAAGCGTTCAGGTGTTAGTTGATGTGATGAAGAAATTAGAAGAAGTTGTAAAACAAAACGAAGTTACAGTTTAAAAGATAGCCCTAGCCCCGATTGCAGCAAGCTACCATGTAGCGCGGAAAGCGGGAAACAGCTCCTAAAAAAATTAATATAAAATAACATTAGCATCGAAAGATGCTGAAATAAATTCAGCATAAAAAATGAAAGTATTAGCCAACGACGGAATTTCTAAAAGCGGAATAAAAGCCTTAGAAAAAGGTGGTTTTGAAGTTATTACAACTAAGGTTGCACAAGAGCAAGTAGCCAATTATATCAATGAACACAAGGTTTCTGTAATTCTTGTGAGAAGCGCGACTAAAGTGCGTAAAGACATTATTGATAATTGTCCGAGTCTGAAAATCATCGGTCGCGGTGGTGTTGGAATGGATAATATTGATGTGGAATATGCTCGTGAAAAAGGATTGCATGTTATTAATACGCCGGCATCCTCATCGGAAAGTGTGGCTGAATTGGTATTTGCGCATTTGTTTACAGGTGTTCGTTTCCTACACGATTCTAATAGAAATATGCCTTTAGAAGGCGATAGCAACTTTGACGGTTTGAAAAAAGCCTACGCAAACGGAATTGAATTGCGTGGTAAAACGCTTGGTGTTATTGGTTTTGGACGTATTGGTCAATCGGTTGCAAAAATGGCACTTGGACTTGGAATGAAAGTAATAGCTGCTGATAAATTTGTTGACAACGCTGAGGTAAAAGTAGATTTCTACAACGGACAATTCATCAATGTTGAGTTTATCACTGAACCAATGGAAGACGTGTTCAAACACTCAGATTTTATTACACTTCACGTTCCGGCTCAGGACGGTTATGTGATTGGTGCCGCTGAGTTTGCACAGATGAAAGATGGTGTTGGTATTGTGAATTGTGCCCGTGGTGGTGTAATTGACGAAGTAGCGTTGATTGAAGCTTTAGATTCCAACAAAGTATTATTTGCAGGATTAGATGTTTTTGAAAACGAACCAACTCCGGAAATTAAAATATTGATGCATCCAAAAATTTCATTGACACCACATATTGGTGCGGCTACTTTGGAAGCACAAGATAGAATCGGAACAGAATTAGCAGATCAGGTTATCAGCTTGTTAAAATCGGAAAAAGTATAATATTTATATTTCATATATTTTAAAAACCACGCTAATGGCGTGGTTTTTTTATATGTTAAAATTAGAGCAAACAGTTCTTGTTTTTTGTAATTTTATGACAAACTACAATGCCATGAGAAAGATAATTATACCGCTGATTTTAATTGTTGCCTTGGCTTCCTGTCATTTCGATAAAAATATTACAACAAAAGCAAAAACTTCAGATGCTCCAAAAGTTTCAGATACTGTCAGAATTGCTAATGATTCTCTGGAATATGAAGTAGTTATTATCGACGCCGGATTTAATTCCTGGCTTTATGGAAATGCCAGACCGAGAGGTTTTTATTCTGAAAGTTTTCTTGAAAACCGCAATCAGATTTATGTTACTGAATGGAACAATAGAGTATTACAACCACAACGTTACAATCCCAATTTGTATGAAATGCAAATAAATTATGACCGCAATATTCATTACGGTTATGAAGTAAACTATTTGATATACAACTACATGATTTATTTTCAAATTGTCAACAAACAACAGCTGGGCGGATTTGCTCCAAGACCATAAATTGAGTAGCTTTGTATAAGTTTTAAATAAATGGCAAACTTCAAAGAACGTTGGAATATTAAATCGAATTGGCAATTATTTGTCATTATTGTCGTATTTGCAGTCACCGGTTCAACCTCAGCCTATCTTTCTAAACCCATTTTAGCTTTTCTCGGAATCAGTAAATCCAATCCATGGGAATATTATCCGTTATACATTATTCTTATATTTCCGGTGTATCAAGTATTACTCGTGAGTTTCGGATTTTTGTTTGGACAGTTTACTTTCTTTTGGGCTTTCGAAAAGAAAATGCTTTGTGCTTGTGGCTTAGGATTTTTGGTTAACAAAAAAAGAACCCCCAAATAAATTGGGGATTCCTTCATTCAAAAAAACCTAACAACTCTCTTTTATTTCTCTTTCTTAATTAAGCTAAAGAAATCATTTCTATTTTCTTTTTCATTAAATATTCCACCGTACTGTATTGTTGATGTATAACTACTCTCATCACTTATCCCTCTGCTCGACACACATAAATGCTTGGCTTCCATAACTACAATCACATCATCTGTTTCTAAAACTGATTTTAATTCGTTAAAAATTTGCATTATCAAACGCTCCTGAACTTGAGGTCTTCTTGAGTAATAATCGACTATTCTGTTCAATTTAGATAAACCAATTACTTTTCCGCTCGAAACATAGCCTATATGGGCTTTCCCGGTAATAGGCAAAAAATGATGCTCACAAGTAGAATTAAAACTGATATCTGCTTCTACCAACATTTTATCATACTGATAGGAGTTATCAAAAACTGATATTTTTGGCTTGTTGGCCGGATTTAAACCGGAAAATATTTCCTGAATAAACATCTTGGCTACTCTGTGTGGCGTTCCTTTTAAACTGTCATCGGTCATATCGAGACCAAGCTCTTCCATGATTTGAAAGAAGTGGTCTTCGATCGCTAACATTTTTTCTGCATCTGATTTTTGGAAGGCATCATCACGTAATGGAGTTTCTGCCGAAGTCATTTGATGATTGTCCCCTATCAATTCAAATAATTCTTTTTCAATGGTTGTGTTCATAAGAATTAACTTTTTTTTGTTTAACAAATATATATAATAATTAAACAAAATAATTTAATTAACACAACTTTATAAATTATTCAGGCATAAATAAAAACTATACCATTCAATAAAAGAAAATACTTTGTTACTTTGTGAAAAATTCATTCGATGATTATTGCCAAAAATATCCACAAATACTACGACAGTTTACATGTTTTAAAAGGTGTTGATTTGCATATCAAACAAGGCGAAATTGTTTCTATAGTCGGGGCATCAGGAGCCGGAAAAACAACTCTATTGCAAATATTGGGTACTTTAGATATTCCGGCGAAACAAACTGACACATCGCTTGAGATAAATAAACAAAACTTATTGATAATGAAAGATAAAGCATTGTCAAAGTTTAGAAATACACACCTCGGTTTTATATTCCAGTTTCATCAATTACTACCCGAATTCACTGCATTAGAAAACGTTTGTATTCCGGCTTTTATAGCAGGTAAAGACAAAACGACGACAGAGACCGAAGCCAAAAAGCTATTGGATTACCTTGGCTTATCACACAGAATCAATCACAAACCAAATGAACTTTCAGGCGGTGAACAACAACGTGTGGCTGTGGCACGTGCTTTAATCAACAAACCTGATGTTATCTTTGCTGATGAACCTTCGGGGAATTTAGATACTGCTTCGGCAGAAAACCTGCATCAATTGTTTTTTAAATTAAGAGACGAGTTTGGACAAACCTTTGTTATTGTGACGCACAACGAAGCCTTTGCCAATATGGCCGACCGAAAACTGGTCATGAAAGACGGACTAATCGTTTGATGGTATGATACTAATTTTACTTAGCTGGCTTTATATTTTTTTCACGGCGTTTAGCTTTGGTATTGCTTTTTCTAAAATGCTGCGCATCATGCGGCTCGATTTGGTTGTCACTACTATTATTGGATTGTTTTCGGTGACGCTTTTAGCCACTATATGGGCATTCTTTGGTCCGATTGCTATTGTGTTTCATGCTGTTTTGCTTGCCACTTCTATTCTTTTTTGGTATTACAATAAAGCAGCGTTTCTATCGGTTATACTGGGAACATCCGGACAAATTCGATTGTTCTCCTTCCCTATCAAAATACTATTAGCCGTAAGCAGTCTGCTGATTTTAGCCCAAAGCTCAACTTTGCCTTTTATCATCGACAACGAATCGTATTATATTCAAACGATTAAATGGCTTAATGAATATGGCTTTGTTAAAGGCTTGGCAAATTTGCATTTGTTCTTAGGGCAAACCAGCGGTTGGCATATTGCGCAAAGTGTGTACAGCTTTTCTTTTTTGTATGAACGGTTTAATGATTTGAATGGATTTTGTTTGCTGTTGGCGAATTTCTTTGCCTTTCAGAAACTGCAATCTTATTTCACCAAAGGCAATTCAATGGATTTGCTTTTTGGATTATTACCGTTAACATATGCTTTCCTGTTTCAGTTTATCAGCGCACCGTCGCCCGATTTACCGGTTTATGTTTTGGCGTTTATTTTGTTTTCGATGTATCTTAATGAAGATACTCAAGACACTTTCATTATCATTACAATCTTTGGGCTGTTTGCCGTTTTTATAAAGAGTACCGCATTTATTTTACTGCTCTTCCCATTGATTTTATTGCTAAAGCATTTTACCGTATTAAAAAAACAACTGCTCACATTAAGTTTAATCGGTGGTTTGGTTTTGTTTTTATTTGTTTTGAAAAATACTATGCTGACAGGTTATCCATTGTTTCCACTGCTTTGTTTCAGAATGGATGATTTAGATTATACGGTTCCTGCGATTATTATGAATTTCTTCTTTAGCAAAGGTGTGATGCATTCTTTTTATATTGATCACGCTGCTTTTTCAAGCGCATCGCTATTTGATCTTGTCAAGCATTATTTTTTTCAAAATGGGATGTCGGGTTATATTGGTATTGTATCACTATTAATGCTTTTAGTTACACCAATTATAATCTTCCAAAAACGTTTGCCAAAAACACTTTGGACAGTCTATTTTGCTTTTTTAATGTTGGTAGCTGTATTGTGCTTTAGTTCTCCACAATATCGTTTTTACGTTTACTTCACACTATTCTTTTTGTTGCTATTGCTATCGCGATGGATGACCAACCCAAAATGGATAGTTCGTTTTTATACTTTAAACATTGTTATAATTGGCGTTTTAGTATGTGTTCCGTTATCGTTTGGAAGCCTGACAGCAAATGCTTTACTTTCTCAAAACAGTACATTTCACTTAAAAAATATCGTAGTTCCTGAACCCAATTCAAAATGGAAACAAGAATACAAAGGTGACAGCGTCGGCAATATGTCCTATCAATCTCCGGTTGATACTTCATTTTTTTGGGTAACATCAAATGGTGAATTGCCTTGTGTTAATGATGTTCAGGTAAAATACTTTGAACAAGGCTTTTTCTATATTCCACAACAGCGCAGTACCGATTTAAATGATGGATTTTATGCCCAAAAAATAAGCGGTCATGAATAAGAATGAACTCAAAGAATTCCTCGACGAGAAAGTAATTCAATACAACACTTTAGCTTTTATCGATAGCGATCCTATTCAGATTCCGCATCAATTTTCATTAAAAGAAGACATTGAAATTGCCGGTTTTTTAACAGCAACCATTGCCTGGGGAAACCGCAAAATGATTATCAACAACAGCAAACGAATGATGGAACTGTTGGGCAATTCGCCTTACGATTTCATCATGAACCACAACAAAACCCAACTCGAAAGACTTGATAGCTTTGTACACCGCACCTTTAACAGCGATGATTTCAAAACCTTTGTCAAAGCATTGCAGCATATTTACACCAATCATAATGGATTGGAAATGGCTTTCGCCAAAAACCAACAAGCTTTGTCTATGCAGCCTGCCATTGCTGAGTTCAAAAAATTGTTCTTTGAAGTTAAGCATCAACAGCGGAACACCAAACACTTTCCAGACCCAACAATAGGTTCAGCAGCCAAACGCATCAATATGTTTTTAAGATGGATGGTTCGACAAGACCAAAAAGGAGTCGACTTTGGCATTTGGAAAAGCATCTCTCCGGCTTCACTTTCGTGCCCATTGGATGTACATTCCGGTAACGTAGCAAGAAAACTTGGTTTACTTACGCGAAAGCAAAACGACAGTAAAGCATTAGCCGAACTAGACACTTCACTTCGCCTACTCGACTCAAACGATCCGGTAAAATATGACTTTGCATTATTTGGTTTAGGTGTGTTTGAAGGGTTTTAATTTGAAGAGGAATAGTAAAAAAACTTATTTCTTATCCCTTATCCCTTATCCCTTTTCCCTTCCAACTATTTTACTTACATTTACAACACACTTCCCCAAGTCGTCACTTAACCCGGTATTTTAAAAACCACTAACCAACACCAAATGACGACAACACTAACCAAGTACCGCATTGACTCTATCGATTTATTAAAAGGTTTAGTCATGGTAATCATGGCATTAGACCATACACGTGATTATTTTCACTGGTCGGCAATGCAGTTTGATCCAACCGACCCTTCCCACTCCACTTTGCCTATCTTTTTTACGCGATTTATAACGCATTTTTGTGCACCTACTTTTAGTTTTCTGGCGGGCATGTCGGCCTTTATGGTAGGGAAAAGGAAATCAAAAGCTGAATTATCCGGTTTTTTATTTAAGCGTGGTCTATGGTTGGTTTTTATCGAAATGACAATAGTAAACTTCTCTTGGTTTTTTGATGTACAGTTTAGAAACCCAGCCTTATTGGTTATTTGGGCGTTGGGTATCAGCATGATTGCATTGTCGATTTTAATTCATCTGCCTCGAAAAGCTATATTTTGGTTTAGTCTTATCCTGATTGCTGGCCATAATCTATTAGATAATGTGCATTTTGAAGGCAATATACTTTGGAATGTACTCCACGAACCGGGAGGATTTCCAATAAATAAAGACTATTTCTTTTTTGTAGGTTATCCTCTTATTCCTTGGATTGCTGTAATGTCATTAGGGTATTGCTTTGGAGCTTTTTATAATTCCGAATACACTCCCGAAAGAAGAAGAAAACTATTCAATACCATTGGTTTTTCGGCTTTAGCACTATTTGCAGTCTTGCGATTTACAAATGTTTATGGTGACGCTACTCTTTTTACACAGCAGGATACTTTAGCTAAAAATATAATCGTATTTTTTAATCCGTCTAAATATCCACCATCACTAGACTATTTGTTGATGACCTTAGGAGTTGCTTTTCTGTTCTTAGCCAATGCTGAAAACCTTAAAGGCAAAGTAGTGAACTTCTTTTCTGTTTTTGGAAGAGTGCCTTTCTTCTATTATATCATCCATATTTTTGCTATTCATTTAGCAGCTATGCTTTATGCCCAGCTAACAGGTTTTGGTGCCGACAAATTAATTCTCGAAGGATGGATAACCGAATTGCCCCGAATGAGAGGCTACGGACTTGCCTTACTATGGGTATATGCCATTTGGGTTGGTATAATCTTATTGCTATATCCATTGTGCAAATGGTTTGATAGTTATAAACAAGCTCACAAGGATAAATGGTGGTTGAGTTACTTGTAACTACAAACTAAGAATGCTATGTGATTTTTATCTATCGCATTTTTATTCGAGAAACCCTACATTATCGATAATTTAAGTATCTTTAAAACATTAATCAAAAAGTCATTTATACGTTATGGAATTAAAAATCAAGAATTTAAGCAAAACCTATTCAAACGGTGTTCAGGCATTGAAAGATATTACATTAGACATACCGCAGGGTATGTTTGGTCTTTTAGGACCAAACGGAGCCGGAAAATCATCCCTAATGAGAACGCTGGCTACGTTACAACAAGCTGATTCCGGCTCAGCTATGTTAGGTGATTTGGATATTTTAAAAGACAAAGCCGAAGTGCGAAAAATTCTGGGCTACCTGCCTCAGGAGTTTGGGGTGTACCCAAAAGTTAGTTCCTATAATATGCTCGATCATATTGCTTCCTTAAAAGGCATAGCTAATAAAGGGGAACGCAAAGAATTGGTTGAATCTTTATTAAACAAAACCAATTTGTGGGATGTCAGAAATAAAAGTTTGGGAACCTATTCCGGTGGAATGAAGCAGCGTTTTGGTATTGCGCAAGCCTTAATTGGTGATCCAAAATTGATTATTGTTGATGAACCTACCGCGGGTCTAGATCCTGCTGAACGTAATCGCTTTCATAATTTATTATGCGAAATTGGAGAAAATACGATTGTTATTTTATCGACGCATATAGTGGATGACATTTCTAATTTATGTAATAACATGGCAATTATTTGTTTGGGTGAAGTTGTGGCGAAAGGCAATCCAAATGAATTGACCGAAGGTGTTAAAGGCAGAATATGGACAAAAGCCATTGAAAAAAACGAATTAGTAAATTATAAAACAGATTTACAGGTTATTTCTACGCATTTAAAAGCGGGGAAAACTGTTATTCATGTATTGAGCGATAACAAACCCGATGCTTCTTTTGAAGCCTTTGCAGCCAATTTAGAAGATGTGTATTTTGCTGAAATCACTTCACGTATGGATAGTACTTTAGTATAATTGATTAACCTAACCCTTTAAAATTATTCAATTATGTTTAAAGAAATATTCTTATTCGAAATTAGATATAGATTAAAACGTCCTGCTACCTGGTCCTACTTTGGTATACTAATGTTGTTTGGATTGATTGTATCCATCGGTGGAAACGGTCCTGCTTCAGAGAAGGTGTTTGTAAACTCTCCTATCGCTATTGCTACAATGCTTTCAACGATTAGTATTTTTGGTATTATGCTCGCCAGTGCCATTATGGGTGTGCCGGTTTACAGAGATATCGAACATAAAACAGAGAATTACTTTTTCTCCTATCCTATTACTGAAAAGGGGTATTTGCTGGGACGCTTTTTTGGTTCTATGTCAGTACTTTTTATGGTAAGTCTGGGATTGCATTTAGGATTAATTATAGGTTTTATGATTGGCCCTTATGCCGGTTATGAGGAACCGGAACGCTTTACCGGCTTGAACCTCTGGCATTATATTCAGCCTACTTTAATGTTGTATTGGACTAACTTTTTCTTTGCCGGATGTATTTTCTTTGCTTTGGTTAGTTTGACTAAAAGAGTAATGTTAGCCTATGCCGGTGGTGCCATTCTTTTTATCACTTATTTAATCACGTTAACCTTAACGCAGGATATTGAGAACAAAGATTTAGTAAGCTTACTAGATCCATTTGGTTTAGGCACCTATGAAAATGTTATCCGATATTGGACGCCTGAAGAACAAAACACGATGACCGTTCCGTTTCAGGGAATGATAATTTGGAACCGTCTTATATGGGTTGGGCTGGGTGTGTCTGCCCTGCTTTTTACTTTGTTTAGATTTGACTTCCTAAAGTTTCTAAATAAAAATTATACTTCAAAAAAGAAGAACGACAATATAGATGAAAGCAATGCAGCTGCAGCTTATACTAAAATCCCAACGGTTTCAAAAGTGTTCTCCAAAAGTTTAAATGTTAGATTATTGTTTGATTTAGCATTTATGGAATTTAAAAATATTGTCAGAGATAACTTCTTCATAGCAATTTTAATAGCAGCAGTACTCTTCCTGTTTTTTGATGCATGGTTTGGCGCTCCAATATACGGAACACCTTCTTTGCCAATGACCTACTATATGTTGGAAATGAAAAACAACACCTATATCATTCTCATCTTTATTCTTATAGTGTTTATGACCGGTGAAGTATTGCATAGAGAACGCAATGTGAATTATGATCAAATATTTGGCGCGCTTCCGTTACCGAATCGTTTGGTATACGGATCTAAGTTTTTAGCCTTAGCGATGATTAGTTTTGTTTTAGTAAACATGATTATGGTAAGCGGCGTAATCAATCAGGTCATTAAAGGCTATTTTAATTTTGAATTTGATAAGTACTTTACCGATTTGTATTTAATAGAATTTCCTAAGTACATCATTTTCGTTTTGTTAGCCTTTTTTGTGCATTCTTTAGTGACCAAAAAGTTTATGGGACACGTCATTGCTATTGCTATTTGGGTATTCCTTTTTGGATTAAATCAATTAGCCAATATAGATAACAATTTATATTTATATAGTTATGCACCAAACTATACCGTATCTGATATGAATAGATTTGGACATTTTGCCGAAGCGCAATTTTGGTTCCGAACCTATTGGCTGGCCTGTGGCGGTGTTTTGCTGGTCATCGGCTATCTTTTCTGGAAGCGCGGAACTGACTCTGGCAGAAAAGCTCGTTGGCAAATAGCAAAAGAACGATTGAATGTCAGAACGATAAGTACCTTTTTTATTTTGCTTGGCATTTTTATTGGCTCGGGAGGCTTTATTTATTACAACACCAAAATTCTGAACAATTACAAAACCGAAAAAGAAGGAATCATTGCTACTGCAGAATATGAAAAACAACTAGGTAAATACGATAAAATTGCGCAGCCAAAAGTTATTGATGTGAAAGTAAACGCCGATTTATTTCCAGAAAACAGATCTGCAAAAATTAAGGTGACGTATAAAATGGTTAATAAATCCAATGAAATAATCCCTTCTCTACATTTGAATTGGGGGTCAGAAGGTTTGTTGAAAAAAGAAGTAAACACCTTTACTATCGAAGGTAAAAAGCCAAAACTAAGTAAACGTTACAAGGATTTTGGTTATGAAATATATGCTTTTGAGAAACCTTTACAGCCTAAAGACACCATTACTATGGTTTTAGAAGTAACGGGATTCTATAAAGGCTTTCCTAATGAAGGTTCAGGCTCCGATATTGTTTACAACGGGACATTTTTAAACAACAACTTCTTACCTTCTTTTGGTTACGATGCCAATGGCGAATTAACCAGTGACCAGGACAGAAAAAAATACAAATTACCAATTAAAGATTATTCATTGCCGTCACAAACAGATGCCTGGGGATTGAGTAATTTATTATTTAACGACGATGCCGATTATATCACTTTTGAAGGAACGGTAAGCACAGCACCCGATCAAATTGCTATTATGCCCGGCTACTTGCAGAAAGAATGGAAAGCCAACGGCAGAAAGTATTACTCCTATAAAATGAATGATGAGCTTGACTTTTTCTATAACATTTCATCGGCTGCCTATGCGGTTCATAGAGAAGTTTGGAAAGGTAAAGCCGGCGAAAAAGTAAATATCGAGATATACCATCATCCAACGCATACCTATAATATTGATCGTTTTGTAAAAGGCGTAAAACATTCTATGGATTATTATGCTGAAAATTATGGTCCTTATCAGTACACTCAAATGAGAATACTTGAATTTCCCCGTTATGCTAGCTTTGCGCAATCCTTCCCTAATACAGTTCCCTTTGCAGAAAGCTTTGGTTGGGTAGGTGATTTTAGCGATCCAAATGATTTAGATTATGTGTATACCGTGACAGCACACGAAGTAGCGCATCAATGGTGGGGTCATCAAATTACGCCTTCAGCTACTCGTGGTGCCAATCAGATTTCAGAATCTATGGCGGAGTATTCTTCGTTAATGGTAATGAAAAAAGAATATGGCGTTGATGCGATGCAAAAATTCTTAAAAGAAGAATTAGACACCTACTTAAACAGAAGAGCCAACGAAAGTAAGTTTGAAAAAACGTTGATGGACAATGATAATCAACAATATGTGTGGTATCAAAAAGGTGGTCTGGTGCTCTATGCCCTTCAGGATTTAATAGGCGAAAAGAACTTAAATA
Organism: Flavobacterium anseongense; assembly: GCF_021608185.1. GTDB lineage: Bacteria > Bacteroidota > Bacteroidia > Flavobacteriales > Flavobacteriaceae > Flavobacterium > Flavobacterium anseongense. Next base: position 186,942 of record NZ_JAKIHN010000002.1, read on the forward strand.
ACGCTTTCAAAGCCTATATGGAAGCGGCTCGTTTTAGACAAAAAGCGCCTTTTACTACTACCTTGGAATGGTACGACTTTATGAAAGCAGCAACTCCGGCTAACCTACACTATTATTTAGAAGATAGTTTCAAGAAGATTGCCCTTTATTCTAACAAAGTGAATAAAGCCTCTTATAAAAAAATGGGCAACGGTAACTATCAGGTGACTATGGAAGTGGAAAGTTCAAAAAGCTATTTTAATGGTAACGGAAAATTGTTATCTAAAGGAACTAAACCCAACTTACTGGAAATTGCAGTATTTGACAATGATACCAAAAACAAACAAGGGATGACTATAAAGGCTCCTTTGGTTATTAAGAAAGTGTGGGTAAAACCGGGAAAATCTACTTTTACTTATATCACAAAAAAATTGCCGGTAAAAGTAGGTATCGACCCTTATAACAAAATGATAGACCGTATTCCGGATGACAACATGAAGACTTTAGAGGAAAATGCAGAGTAAGGTTTAGCCTTTTCTGAAATAGCTTAAATAGAAAGAGAAGCAATTAACAAAGCCATAAAGACAAATGGTGGCTGAGTTATTTATAAAAAAAAGCTGTCCGTATGGACAGCTTTTTTTGTGCAATCAGCTTATGATTCGGGTTCAGCATCCAACAGCTGTTTTTCGAGTTTGAGCTTCTCGAGTGTAATATTGAGTTGCAGCAAAGCTCCCAATCCGTTTGTTTTTAGAGATTTAGTTGCTCTGCGGTTGATGACCCTCATCAGGTCAATAGCTTCTTCCCTTTTGAGAAGTTCTGGGTTTTGGCTAAGGAACTCGACTAACTGCAGCGCTTTCAGATTGTCATTGTATCGCTTTTCAATGGCTTTAATTTTTCGCTCAACAGTCTCGAGCTGGTACTCGTTTTCTTTACGCAGGCGCTCCAGTATATTTTGCTTTTGGGCATGCTGTTCGGCCATGCCGATGGTACTTGCTGCCGCTCCTTCACACATATACTTTATCATCGTCGACATTAAAAGGGTTGCATCCTTAGGCAGCTTTCTTTGACCTTTCCCATATTTTGCCATGGTGCTTTGCTCTACCTCAAGTAACATAGCCAATTCCCTATTGGTAAAACCCAGAAAAGTCTTTAAGGTTTCTTTATCATTCATACTATCAGTGTATTAAATAAACGGTTGTCCAAAAAAAGATATAGAAAAAATTATGCCACACTTTGTGTCCTAAAAATAGCTCCCGAAAAATAAGTGGACATATTGTGTCCAAAAATTATATACCTTAAATAAATAAGACAACCAAAAATACCTTTCCTCCTACACCAAACAAAAGGTACCCATAGCAGCGGGGATTTTAGCCAATGTCTAGCCGGGAAAAACTACATTTTATCGGAAAAGATTGCTGTTTGACGATAAATATATAAAGAGATATAGCATTAATAGCAGAAAAGTAGTATGTTAGTGTGCGCTGCTTATAGTGGATATATGTGAGTTAGCGGTAATTTTTGACACGAACCGATTAATTTTGAAATTTTTCTTATATTCGGATGGTTTAAATCTAATAGACAAAAAATGAGTAAATTTCAAGACATTTTGATTGACGAAGTAGACGATTTAATTACTTTACCATTACTTCATACATGTGATGCACATGCTTTAAGGGAAATTTTAGCATCTATGACCTTAATTCCCAAGTTATGTGACGTGTTCAGTCTTGATTTACTTTATACATACTATGGCTTACCTTCTTACCGACCAAATTATGACAAAGCAACGACTAATCCAGCTTACTACATGATTTGCATAATTCTTGAATCAGAAAAACTAAATGATTTTCACAAGATATATCCTTTCGATAGCGGTGCTTTCGAAAAATTACCAGAAATGAAAGAAACTTTTTTTCATCATAATACTAAAATTTTAGATTTTGAACTTGATAGCTCTATTTCCAGTGCCAAAAAAGTAATAAAAACATTTTACGAAACTAACGATAACTACTTGTATCATAATCCAAAGACAACAAAAAAATTTAGTCAATTTGATTTCGAAGCCATAAGTTATAGTAATTTGATAGGAAATCAGACAAATAGTAAATTAGACGATAGAACCTCAAGTATAGAAATTATCTTTGACAAGCCAATCAATTTGAATAAGGAAACTATAAAACAAATTATAATTCCTAATTGCTTTAAAGATGATACAAAGATTACTGATTTAATAAAGACTAATTTCGATATTGACGAACCTATAGGCTATAATACTTTCAGAGGAAATCCCAAAGAATATTTTAGTATAATTAGAAATGAATACCTAAATTTTTTAAAAAATTAAAATGAAATTGATAGGTTACATACAAGCAATTAAAGAAAATTCTTTTGCGATACCAATCTATTTCGATGGAGTGTCATTTTTCTTTCATGAAGTTAATGATCATTTTAAGATTATTAGTTTTCATAAGGCATACTTTAACGAAAGTCAACTATTTAAAATTTATCTTTCAAAAAACTTTGAACTAGGAAGCACAGGATCAGTTGTATTTGTTGGTAAAGAGAACTATATTTTATTTAATTCTGCTGACGTAGTTATAAATGAAATTATCTCTTACCTAAGTGACAACACTAATGATGATGAATATATATATATTAAGAAAGAAGCAAATACTTTAATGGAATCAATAGCTAATAATATTGTTGAATCTATCAGTTCAAAAGTTTTTGGAATACATCATGGTGGTAGTTATAATTTAGGTACAATGATCAAACCACTAAATGAGAATGATATTGACCTACAAGCTACTTTTGATTACATACACAATTTAGAAATATTAATTAAAGAAAGATATCTTTCTATTGAGAATAGTCCAACCAATATCCATGATGAAACAATAAAATACTTCTTTGGTGAATATTTTACAAAATCAAAATTGCTATGGAATTTAATGATTGAACGATTAGTTAGTATTAATGGTATTAATGATATTCCGCACAATCAATACATGTTATTTGCTCCACAAAATCCACCTGAAACAACAATAGAAGAAACTCTATATTTAAAAGGATTAAAAAGGAGAAGTGAATTAAAATCTTTCAACCATCAATTTCATGGAAAATTGGCATATTACGAAATTCCCGCTTATAAAAGATTTGGTATCGATGTGACGAGTATGCCTGCATTAGAAAATAATTTCAGTAAAATCGTTTGGCAGATAGGAACTAACATGACAACTGAAGGTTCAAAAACAGAAGACATTAAGAATCAAGAATTAACAAAAAAAGAGACTAAAAAGTAAAAACTACCGCTAACAGCGGTTTGGCGTAATAGCTCACTTGACTTTCTTGGAAAATACTCTGAACTTCAGCATTTCTTATTACATTTTTCTTTAACTTGCCTCTACTACGCCAAGCGGCGGAACGTTATAGCCAATCGCCTGAAAACCTACAACTATGAGACAACGATATTTATAGTTTACAAAATATATTAATAGTAAAATTTATGAATGCTTCAGAATTAAACCGTTTTGTCAAATTAAATGCAGGCTCTGAAATTAAAGATTTGCAATTCAATTTAGTATTCCCTATTTCGAATTTTAATAACTCTTTCGGGTTAAATACTCTTTACAAGTTTTGCACAGCTCAAGTAAAGGCTTGGGACTCTTTTGAATCTTTACCAGCTGAATTATTAGAAAGTAGAAATTATTTCGCTACTATTAAAGAACGTATCGAACAACTAGTTGAGGATGTAAAAGTAGGGCAAGACTCAGCTCATTATATCAACGAACTAAATGCTGCAATATCAAGACGTTCAAACAGAATGCTTCCAGGTGATTCTCCAGAAGCCCCATTCCTTGTCTCAGTTTTTAAAGAATCAACCGAACAATTTGCAGCTGCATATTCCTTCTTATTAGGGAATGTGAATTACAGTTCATTCTCTAATGCAAAATACGTCCAAGGAGTTTTGGTTGCAGCTTTACACAAATTAAATGATAGTCCGATTATAAATAGAACTTCTCATGAACGAAGTTCTTTTAATTCTTTAAAAAGTAGAGTTGAAAAATACGTTTCTGAATCAGACGAAGATTTAAAAACATTATTTCAAGAAGGTGAAAAGAGAATGAATGAAACTACTAAGGAATTAGAAACTATAAAAATTGATAGCCAAAAAAAATTAGACAAATGGTTTGCATTAAACCAATCAACAGCCAAAAATTTCACTAATGAAGTAAATGAAGAGAGAAAAAATATAGAGAGGACATATAAGGAATTATTGCAATTACAAGCTCCTGCCCAACATTGGAAAGATTCATCAGAAAAGTTGCTTGATGAAGGGCATATGTTTATGAGAGCATTATTTGCTTTGTTGGTAATTGGAGGATTTGCTTTATATTTTCTTCTTTGGAAGACTCCCGAAGGAATGTTAGCAAGTTTTTTTAACGGTGATAAAGCTTCTGCAATTAGATGGTCAATAGTATTTGTAACTTTCATTTCTCTTTTATTTGTTGGAATACAAGCTTTGCGCAAAGCAATGTTCTCAAGTTTTCATTTAGCACGCGATGCACAAGAAAGAGAAAAGCTAACGATGTATTATTTATCTTTAATTAAAGAAGGTGCAGTCGCTAACGAAGACAAAATTTTGATTCTTCAATCTCTATTTAGCAGAGCAGACTCTGGGTTATTAAAAGAAGATAGTAGCCCAACAATGCCTGGGATAATTGACAAATTGCGCCCTAATTAAACAGCGACTGGCTATAACAGCGGTTTGGCGCAATAGCTGCTAAGCATTGCGCCGGAATCCTAACGGATTCCTGAAACCTTGTCTTCCGCTTTATATTTTTCTTATCTTGCCACTACTGACTCAAAGCAGCGAAACGTTAACGATAATAGCTTTTCCTTCTTAACAACTTTCGCTTAAACTTCACTCCTATTATTAGATTTTCCGGAACGAAACAAAAAGTTTGTTGGTGGAAATTGTTTCGAGGAATATATGAAGTTTATAAAAGGATAAAAAGTAGATGCGTCATGTATGCGTCATGTATGCGTCATGTATGCGTCATGTATACTCCATATCAAAGTCGTATCAAAGTCGTATCAAAGCCGTATCAAAGCCGTATCAAAGCCGTATATAAGTCATAGATACGCCGTAGATGAAACGTAGATAGTACGCTAAATGATTTCCCGCAATTCCTTCGGCAGTCGCTGCGCTCGTATACCGGTTTTTCTTGAATTACACTTCTTTCTACACCTAAAAACGCTATCTTAGCAGAAAGTACTCAGTTCTCCGGAATCGCCACAGTCGGCGAGCCGCGGAACGTTAGTTGTAACTCTGTGACAAAACTGCAATTATTAAAAAAGATGATAATGAAATTAAACATTCTTTTATTTCTGAGCACCTTAACGCTATTTGCATCATGCAATGGACAGACCTCTAATCAAAAGAAAAGCACTGACCAATTTATTAAAGGAGACACCGTAAAAGAACTTGGTAAAAGTATAATGGTTATTTATCAAGACAGTAAGAATGTTTATTGGTTTGGGAGTTGGGAAACAGGTGTCTATAAATACGATGGAAATGAATTAGTTAATTACACAACAAAACACGGTTTGCTTAACAACAGAATTGATGAAATAAAAGAAGATAAATTTGGCAACATTTATTTTACCAGCGCAAACGCTACGTCATCAATATCAAAATTTAACGGAAATAATTTCACGACTTTAAAGGCTGTTCCCAGTGAAAATTGGAAACTTGAAGCAACAGACATGTGGTTTAAATATTCTTATGGAAATACGGGGAAAGTATATCGCTACGATGGCATAACATTATTTGAATTGCAATTCCCCAAGCCACCAAATTTATACAATCCATTTGATATCTATAGCATTTATAAAGATAGAAAAGGAAACATTTGGTTTGGCACAAACCCAGTCGGGGTTTGCCGATACAATGGAAAATCGTTTGAATGGATTACAGAAGAAGATGTAACAGAATTTCGCAACGAAGGTGCAAACGGAGTGCGTTCGATAACAGAAGACAAAAATGGTGATTTTTGGTTCAATACCGAGTATCGTTATAGTGTTTACGACAGCACCACACTAAAAAACAATAAATTATACACAAGACACAAAAGCATAGGTGGCTTAGATGGGAAAACAGAAAGCAATTTAGACGAGTATCTTTCAACAGTAAGAGACGATAATAGTGATTTGTGGTTTGTAACTTATCGTGATGGAGTTTGGAAATATGATGGAAAGAAAATTACTCATTATGCAGTTCAGGATAATTCAAAAAACATTACATTATTCAGCATTTACAAAGACAACAATGGCGCCCTTTGGCTTGGAACACACGAAAATGGAGCATGGAAATTTAACGGACAAACATTTGTAAAATTTTTACAATGACGAACAACAGAAGAGCTACCACTAACATCGGTTTCCCGCAATTCCTTCAGCAGTCACTGCGCTCGTGTGCCGGTTTTTCTTGAATTGCACTTCTCTCTTAAATAATTCCAAAAAATAAAGTACCTTTAGCGTCCAATAAAAAATAAGACCAACGTATATAAATTCAACACAATGACCTTAAAAAAGAACCTGCTTTGTTTAGTACTTCCTATTTGTTTATTCTCATTTAACAGTTTTTCTCAGTCCGATATAAAAGCATCAGGCAATCCATTCCTTGTTGGCAGCAATGTAGTGGTTGACTATGCCAAGGTAACTTCACAAAATGTGGAAGACTATGCCGGTCATACTATCAATGATATAACCAAAATGGTTGCTACTATTAAGAAACAAAAAACGGCAACATTCACCAATGTTTTTGGTGCCATGGATGAAATCAAAAACAAATTGGGAACTACCAGCAACAATTGTTTTATGCTTTATTGGGTTTCTACCGATGCCGCTATCCGCGAGAAAGGCTTAGCCAGTTATCAGTTGATTGATTCGTTAGGTACTGTTATTTATTCTGATAAAGGAATTTATAATAAGATGATTGGTTTTAAAAAGTCAGCAGCCTATAAACAACTTAAAGGAAATAAGAAAATTTTGGTAGATGATATGATTGAAGGATTTGAGAATTCCGGAGTTAACCTGAGTACTGAAAAACTTGCCAAATTCAAAAACCTGATTAAGGAAATTGGAGAACTTTCTTCTTCTTACTCCACCAACATGAATTCCTCTAAAGAAATCTTGACGCTCGATGAAAAAGGCGCTGCCGGTTTACCGGATAGTTTTAAGCAGACCTACAAAGTGGCAGAAGGAAAGTATGAAATCCCGATTATCAATTCAACCAGTGACCCGGTATTGAGTAATGCGGAATCTGAAGAAACAAGAAAATCGTATTACATTAAATTTTATAACAGAGCAGCCGATAAAAATCTGGCTATTCTTGATGAAATGGTAAAAAAGCGTGATGAATTGGCGAAACTAATGGGCTACCCAACCTATGCGGCGTATGCTTTGGTTCCAAAAATGGCCGGTAATCCAAAAAATGTATGGGATTTCCTGAATGATTTGATAAGCCGCTCCAAAGAAAAAGCTAAAAGCGATGTGGCACTTTTAGATCTTGAAAAGAAAGTAGAGTCAGCCAACCAGGAAGCTAAATTAGAGCCTTGGGATGTTGCGTTCTATAAAAATCAGATAATAAAAAAACAATACCAAATCAACAACGAAGAGCTTCGCGAGTACTTTCCAATGGAAGGATGCCTAAAAGGGATGATGGACATTTATCAGAAGCTGTTGGGATTAGAATTTAAAAAAGTAACTAATCCTTCGGTATGGAATGATGATGTTGATATGTATGAAGTATACGAAAACGGAAAGCTAAAAGGACGTTTTTATCTGGATTTATTTCCGAGACCAAATAAAGAAACCTGGTTTTATGGCGTAAACATTGTTTCGGGAAAAGGTAAAGAAATACCTGTAGCCATGCTGCTTGGTAATTTTACAAAGCCAACTAAGACTCAGCCTTCGCTATTGAGTCAAAAGGAGTTGAGAACACTATTTCATGAATTTGGGCATATCATGAACATGATGTCGTTTCATGGAGAATTCTCATCTCAGCAGAGTTCAAAAGCAGACTTTACAGAAGCCATGTCGCAAATATTTGAGAACTGGATTTTAGATTACGGTATTGTAAGTACATTTGCCAAAAACTACAAAACAGGTGAAGTACTGCCAAAAGAAACATTTGATAAAATGCTTGAATCTAGGAAAGTAGCATCGGGTTTGGGTGCTATACAAATGCTGCAACGTTGTTTATTCGACATGAATCTGTATGACAAATACAACCCAACTAATCCAACGCCAACCGATGAAATCTGGCAACAAATCAATAAGCAATTGGACATTATGGATTTCTATGCACAAACACATTATCAGGCCAACTGGATACATGTGAATACACATCCGGTGTATATGTATGGCTACTTATGGTCCGAAGTATACGCAATGGACATGTTTACCCAATTTGAAAAAAATGGTCTTTTAGATACTAAAACCGGAATCAGATACCGTGAATTAATCCTTGCTAACGGTACCCAAAGAGACATTGTAAAAGCAGTTAATGAGTTCTTAGGAAGACCGTCGGATAATAAGGCATATATTAAAAGTTTAGGGCTTTAATTAAACCCTACGTCAGTTCGAGTGTTTTTTATGGAATGCAATGGAATAAAAAATGTATCGAGAACACTTCTTTAAATGAAGCTTCTCGATACATTTTTGCTTTGCAAAAACACTCGAACTGACGTATTAAACTTCTTCCATCTTCCCTCTTCCATCTTCCTTCTTCCTTCTAATCAAAAATCCCTATCTTTGCGCTCAAATCAAAACCTAATGAGCACTTTCGAGCAATTCAATCTTCCAAAATCATTACAAAAAGCCATTGATGAATTAGGACTAACCACGCCTACTCCAATTCAGGAGAAATCATTCTCGGTGATTATGTCAGGTCGCGATGTAATGGGAATTGCACAAACCGGAACCGGTAAAACTTTTGCCTACTTATTGCCAATTCTAAAACAATGGAAGTTTGTAGCAACCGATACACCAAGAATTGTAATTCTGGTGCCAACACGTGAATTGGTTGTTCAAATTGCTGCCGAAGTAGAAAAGCTGACACAATACATGTCCGTTAGAACATTAGGCGTTTATGGTGGTGTTAATATCAACACTCAAAAAACTGCTGTTTATCAAGGTATTGATATATTAGTTGGAACTCCGGGTCGTGTTATGGATTTGGCTTTGGATAATGTAATCCGTTTTGACAGTTTGCAAAAACTGGTGATAGATGAGTTTGATGAGATGCTGAATTTAGGTTTCAGAACTCAGATTACTTCCATCCTATCGATGTTAAAAAACAAACGTCAGAATATCTTATTCTCGGCAACAATGACCGATGAAGTGGATGATATGCTGGAAGATTACTTCAATTTTCCTGAAGAAGTTACTCTAGAAAAATCGGGAACACCATTAGAAAAAATAGAACAGTTGGGCTACTTTGTGCCTAACTTTTTAACCAAAGTGAATTTGGTGGCTGAATTATTAAAAGATGAATCTTTAGAAAAAGTCCTACTCTTTGTCAACAATAAAAAGACGGCTGATTTATTAGCAGTCAAGCTGGATGAAATCTATCCTGAACAATTTGGAATCATCCATTCGAACAAATCACAAAACTATCGTTTGCAAACGATGGCTTCTTTCCAGGCTGGCGATATCAGAGGAATTGTTACTACTGACGTAATGGCAAGAGGTTTGGATATTTCGGATGTGACACACGTAATCAACGTAGAGTTTTCCGAAGTTCCCGAACAATATATACACCGTATTGGTCGTACAGGTCGTGCCGACAAAACGGGTATTGCAATCAGTTTGATTGGTCCAAATGAGCGTGAAATCCACATAGAAGCCGAAATGCTGATGGATAAAGAACTAAAGATTTTAGATTTGCCAACAACTGTAGAAATAGCTGAACGCCTATTAGAATTTGAAAAAGACAAAAAGAAACAAAAGGTCATTTTAAAAACCAACAAACTCGAAGGTGGCGCATCATTTCATGAGAAAGCAAAAAAGAATACAAAAGTAAACCTTGGCGGTCCATCAAAAACCAAAAAGAAAACCGGAACATCGGTTAATAGAAATATATTGAAAACGAGAGCGGCGAAAAAGAAGAAGAAGTAAAAAGGGATTAGAGAAAAGGGATAAGTTCGCTTAATTTAAAAAAACTGAACACTAAATACTGAACACTGAACACTTTTTTACTATTTTTGACAAACATTTATAAAAATGCAGTTCAAACACCCGGAAGTACTTTATTTTCTCTTCTTATTGGTCATCCCAATTCTGGTTCATTTATTTCAACTGCGTCGTTTCAAGAAAGAATATTTCACCAACGTACAATTCCTAAAAGAACTTTCAATACAAACCCGTAAAAGCTCTACCATCAAGAAATGGTTGTTGCTTTTAACCCGATTGTTGCTGCTTACCTTTTTGATATTGGCTTTTGCCCAACCTTTCTTTGCTGCCAAAGACAGTAAAAAGAACACCAACGAAATGTATATCATTCTGGACAATTCCTATAGTATGCAGGCCAAAGGCAAAAAAGGCGAATTGCTAAAACGTGCCATTCAGGACTTATTAGAACATGCTCCGGAAACACAAAGCTTCTCTTTGATTACCAATTCGGATAATTATTGGAATACGGATATCAAGACCATTCAAAAGGATTTACAGGATTTGAAATACAGTGCTTCACCTTTCCGTTTAGATAATCTGATTGCCAAAGTCAATGCCCGGAAGTCGGCATTAAACAAAGACATCATTGTGATTACCGATGCAGTTGGTTTAGAAACCAATCAAACCAAAAGCTTCAAAAAAGAAGATAATGTCTATTTCATCATTCCCGAAGCAGAACAAAAGAACAACATAGCCATTGATAGCGTTTACATCGAACAAACACTGGACAGCTTTTATGAAATTGGCATCAAGCTTTCGGCAAACGGTGAAGATTTTAAGGACATTCCAATTGCCTTGTACAATAAAAATAAGTTGACAGCTAAAACGCTGATTAACTTTGAAACGAATACCAAAACTATCAACTTTACCATTCCGAAAGAAGATTTTCATGGTTATGTTTCCGTTGCCGACAAAGGTTTGGCATATGACAACACCTATTACTTCAGTATTTCAAAACCAAGTCTGACCAATGTTATCAGCATTGGCGATGCAGATAAGAGTAAGTTTTTGGCTCGAATTTATACGAATGACGAATTCAATTATAACAATTTCCCATTAGCTAATTTGGATTATAATCTGCTGGAAAAACAAGATGCGATTGTGTTGAATGAATTATCAGATATTCCGCAGGCTTTGCAAACTACATTGAAGTCTTTTGTAACCAAAGGTGGAAACGTAGTAGTCATTCCTGCTCAGGAAAGTAGTGTAAATACCTTGAATTCGTTTGTGGCAAACTTTGGCGCATTACAATTCAAAACCGCAACTCCAGCTGAAAAGAAAGTAACTAAAATCAATTTCAATCATCCGCTGTTTAGCTCAGTTTTTGAGAAGAAGATTGATAACTTTCAATATCCAACAACAAAAACAGCTTTTGGATTAAGCAGCACAACACCATCGATATTGACTTATGATGATCAGAGTCCGTTTCTGACTTCATTGCCAAATGACTTATCATCTGTCTATGTTTTTGCGGCACCAATCAACAAAACCAACAGCAATTTTCAAAACTCACCGCTGATTGTTCCAACCTTTTATAACATGGCGCAAAGCAGTCAGAAAACTGGTGTAAACGCACTTATAATTGGAGAAAACCAACCATTTGTAGTGGATGTGCTATTATCAAAAGATGAGATACTAACGGTAAAAAATACTGCTGAGAGTTTTATTCCGGTGCAACAGCTTTTGAACACCAAAGTAAAAATGACTTTTAATGACAATCCAACTGAAGCCGGAAATTTTAGTATCTTTAACGGAGCGAATTTGGTACAAAACATCAGTTTTAATTATAATCGTACTGAAAGTAATTTGGCATTGGCAAACCCTGTTGCGGCAAACAACTTTAAAGAAATTGATGATATTGAAACCGTATTCAATACAATTCAGATAGACAGAACCGACACGCAAATCTGGAAATGGTTTGTGATTTTAGCCTTACTCTTTTTAGCATTAGAACTACTCATTCAAAAATTTGTAAAATGAACCTAATCCTCCGAAAAGCCACGATTATTGACCCGCAAAGTCCATTTCACAATCAAACTGTTGATGTAAAAATTACGAATGGCGTCTTCGAGAAAATTGGAAAGGCTATACCAAAATCGGAAACCCATCAGGAATTGGAACAACAGGGATTGCATATTTCACAAGGTTGGTTTGACACCAGCGTTTCATTAGGAGAACCTGGATTTGAAGACCGTGAAACCATTGCTAACGGATTAGAAACTGCAGCTAAGAGCGGATTCACCGGCATAGCATTACAGCCCAACTCCTATCCTATTATAGACAACCAATCGCAGGTACATTTTGTAAAACAAAAAGCCAAAGGTTTTGCTACCGAATTATTCCCGATTGGTGCTTTAACCAAAGCAAGTGAAGGAAAAGATTTAGCCGAGCTTTATGATATGAAAAACGCCGGAGCTGTTGCTTTTGGAGATTATAATAAGAGTTTGTCCAATGCCAATCTGATGAAAATTGGCTTGCAATATGTGCAGGATTTTGACGGATTAGTGATAGCGTATTCTCAGGATGAAACCATAAAAGGAAATGGTGTTGCCAATGAAGGCATCGTTTCTACACGATTGGGATTAAAAGGAATTCCAAATCTAGCCGAAGAACTAATCATCGCCCGAAATTTATTTTTGCTGGAATATACAGGTGGAAAACTACACATTCCAACTATTTCGACTGCCAAATCGGTAGCATTAATCAAAGAAGCTAAGAAGAAAGGATTAAACGTTACGTGCAGTGTTACTGTACATCATTTGGTTTTGACAGATGAAAAACTGGAAGGCTTTGATTCGAGATACAAAGTTACGCCACCATTGCGAACCGAAGCCGATAGAAAAGCATTGATAAAAGGTATTTTAGACGATACGATTGACTGCATCACCAGCGATCACAATCCAATTGACATTGAAAATAAAAAGATGGAATTTGATTTGGCTAAAAACGGAACCATCGGTTTAGAAAGCGCTTTTGGAGCATTGCTAACTGTACTTCCTTTAGAAAAAACAATAGAGAAATTGACTTTCGGTAAAACCATTTTAAAAATTGAAAGTCAGGAAATTAAAGAAAAAAATAAAGCTTCCATTTCATTGTTTACAATTACTGATAATTGGACATTTGACGCAGCACACATTTTATCAAAATCAAAGAACTCTGCTTTCCTTGGACAGTCTATGAAAGGGAAAGCTATCGGGATTTACAATCAGGGAAAATTAATTTTATCATAATATGGAAAATTTAGAAAAATCAAAAAACACAGCAATTGTTGCTTACTTAACTATCATTGGCGCTGTGATTGCCATCTTTATGAATCAGGAAGAAAACAGAAGTGATTTTGGTTCCTTTCATATCCGTCAGGCGTTAGGATTGTTTCTTTCCTTCTTTCTGCTAGGCTATTTTGTGGGTTATGCCAATAGCTGGACAGTTACTTCAGCCTTTTATCTCTTTTATTTTATCCTTTGGATATATGGATTTTCAGGAGCTTTACAAGGTCAAAAAAGAGAGTTGCCATTGGTGGGTAAATTATTTCAAAATACTTTTAAAAGCCTGTAATGAGTTTATCGCTTCACCACTTAGTCAGAGAGCCTAAAGTAAAAAAAGACAAGAATCCTTTACTACTACTCCTTCACGGTTATGGCAGTAATGAAGAGGATTTGTTTTCGTTTGCTACTGAACTTCCGGATGAGTATTACGTGATTTCTGCGCGTGCGCCTTATGATATGATGTATGGCAGTTATGCCTGGTATGCGATTAATTTTGATGCCGATGAAAATAAGTTTTCCGATATTGGTCAGGCACAACAATCCAGAGACATTATTGCAAATTTTATTGATGAATTGGTTGCTAATTATTCGATAGACTCCAATAAAGTGACACTGATTGGTTTCAGTCAAGGTTCTATTTTGAGTTATGCAGTGGCTTTGTCCTATCCTAAAAAAGTGCAGCGATTGGTAGCAATGAGCGGTTATTTGAACACCGAAATTGCAGTAGAAGGTTTTGCAAAGAATGATTTTAGCAATTTGAAAATCTTTGCTTCACACGGAACAGTTGATCAGGTTATTCCGGTTGAGTGGGCACGAAAATCAATTCCGGTTTTAGAGAATTTGAATATTTGTGTGGTTTATAAAGAATATCCGGTTGGTCATGGCGTTGCGCCACAAAACTTCTTCGATTTTAAAAATTGGTTGCAATCTTAAAATAAAAAAAGGTCTTAATTAAGACCTTTTTTGTTATTGTTCAGTATCGGTTTCGATTTCCTTTTTACCTATTTCACCATCACCCGAAAACATGGTTACAGTTCCTTTTTTAAGTACATACCCTTTCCAAGGAACAAGTTGCCATTCATTTAAAACCCATGGCTTGCCTTCGGCTGCTCTCGATAAAACTATAGAAGTAGTATCTTTTGGAAGAAATATTTCAGCCTGACTTGCATCTTCATTAAATAACACATAAGCACTCAACGTTTCATCCTGATTATCCTGCTTGTCTGTTGGATTTAATTGAATACCCGAGAAGCCTTTTACGCATTCCTTATTCACTTTCGACCATACATAACCAGCAGATGCCAAACAACCGTTTTCATCTTTATCATTAACCATAGTCGAGTCTTTAATAGCTGCAGCCACTTTAGCCTTTTCGTCTGTATCTTCCTTATGATCGATTAGTTTACAGGAACTAACGATTAGTATTATCATTAAAAGCGTGGTGATTTTTTTCATACTCAATGGTGTTAACTACTAATTTAAATTAGCAGGATATAAATAAGAATTCATTACTTCAAATGAAATACTGCCATTCTCTTCAACAAAATATTTCAACAACACTTCTCCCCAAAGTTGACCATTGCTGTAATTGGCAACAATCCAACGATGGTTGATTAATTTCATGCTATTGATTATAAACTTCTGTTCACCCATTTTTGGCTGATCGGTGTATTTGTTTCCTTCCGGGTTATCATTATAAGTCAAAAGTGCCTGTTTCACTTTTTCAGCAAAAGCAGGAACATCATTTACTTTATAACTTTCATACAAATAATTTTGAGCACGGTCATTATTTTCCAAAGAAAAAACATCGGGATCATTAGTAATGTTACCTTCCGTGGGCTTTACAGAAGCTGTATCAGTTACTTCCGATTTTGCTTTTTGCTCGTCTACCGCTTTTGATGTAAAATATTTATAGGTAAAAATATTCATCAAAACAGCAATAATAAAAAGATATAAAAAAAGTGATTTTCTCATAAAACTAAAGCATAATTGTTAAATTGTCATAAGCCAAAAACACATTTTTCGGCAATCGTTGTTGCACTTCTTCATGAAAACCTAAGAGGTGACTAATGTGAGTCAAATAAGCTCTTTCGGGTTGAACCAAATGTATAAAATCTAATGCATCCTGCAAACTAAAATGTGTCTGATGTGGTTCTTCGCGCAAAGCATTCACAACCAATACCTTTACTCCTTTAAGTTTTTCAATTTCGGCGGTATCGATAGTTTTTACATCTGTTAAATATACAAAATCCTGAATTCGATACCCAAAAACCTGAAGGTTTCCGTGATTGACTTCTACCGGAGTAATTTTAGTTTGTCCTATTTTAAAATCTTCATTATTGGTTACAGCAAAAGTCTGAACTCCAGGCGCACCGGGATATTTGTTTTCGGTTTCAAAAATATAATCAAACCTCCTGTTTAAGTTATCTAAAACACGAGGATGAGCATAAATCGGAATATCGCTTTTCTGTCTAAAGAAAAAAGGTCGAATATCATCTAATCCTGCTGTATGATCGGCATGTTCATGTGTAAAAAGTATGGCGTCAATCTTCTCACAACCGGAAGTCAACATTTGCTGCCTGAAATCGGGACCACAATCAATGACAACCGAATTATCTTCCCAGCTTATCCATACAGAAACACGCAATCTTTTATCTTTTGAATCAAGACTTTTACAAACCGGATGATTACTTCCTATAACAGGAATGCCTTGTGATGTACCGGTTCCAAGAAAATAAACTTGCATAATAGCACGATTTTTGATGCTGACCTTTTAACTACTTATAAAAGTAATTTTTTTAATGTAATTAATTACAAAAATAGCAGTTAATTATCTTTTATAAAAATAGGTATTTTAGTAACTTTGCAAAGTATTAAACTTGTTATGGAAAGATCAGAATCATATATAAAATTAAAAGGCGATAAAGTTATCGAGCAGATTCCTTCATTGAAGGACAAAGCGATGCGAATTAACTTTAACGAAAATATTTACGGAACTTTTGCTGAAATTGGCGCCGGTCAGGAAACAGTAAGACATTTTTTTAGAGCCGGTGGTTCTTCTGGAACGATTGCAAAAGCAATGTCTGCTTACGATAAAGATTTTAGTGATGCTATTTATGGCATGGAAGAAGACGGTAGGTATGTTACTGAAGGACGTTTAAAAAACATGTTAAGTCATGAAGTTGCGTTGATTGAAAAACGATTAAGCCGAGATAAACATCCAAACAAATTGTTTTTCAGTTATGCTAATACCGTTTCGACTATCGATTTTGCAAAGCAATTCAAAGGTCACGGTTGGGTTGGAATAAAATACCAGGTTGAAGCTGATGAAGACTACAACGAAATTACATTACATATCCGTTTTAAAGAAAATGATGCCCGATTACAACAAGAAACTTTAGGAGTTCTTGGTGTTAATTTGATTTTTGGTGCATTTTATAAATACAATGACCCAAAAAAATTATTGCGTTATTTATATGATCATTTGGATAAAGACCAACTTGAAATTGATACAATCAACTTTTCCGGGCCACGTTTTGCCAATGTTGATAACCGATTGATGAGTTTGCAGTTAGTAAAAAATGGCATGACCGATGCGGTGATGTTTGGTCCGGATGGACAAAATATTCTTCCGGCTTCTATCCTTTACAAGAAAAATATCTTAGCACTACGAGGGAGTTTCCGTCCGGTTACTCAGGTAAACATGGATATGTATGAGAAATCATTAAAAATGTTCCTCGACGAAAGCAAAGTTGAAAAAGACAATACATTAGTAGTTTTTGAAATCACTTTATCAAATTTACGCTCCGAAGGTGAAATTGACGAAAGAGATTTTATGGACAGAGCTGAATTATTATGTTCACTTGGTCAAACCGTAATGATCTCTAATTTCCAGGAATATTATAAAGTAGTTGAATATTTTGCCAGTTATACAAAAGCCCGTATGGGATTAGCCATGGGAGTAAATAATCTGATAGATATCTTTGATGAAAAATATTACCGTCATTTGAGTGGTGGAATTCTGGAAGCATTCGGAAAATTATTCTATCGTGATTTAAAAGTTTTCCTCTATCCAATGGAAGATGAAACCGGAGAGATAATAACTTCTCAAAACTTAAAAGTACACCCGCGTATGAAAGAATTATACAAATTCTTCGCTTACAACGGAAAAGTTGTCGATATCACCGATTTTGATAAAGGACATCTTAAAATTTTCTCTCGTGAAGTGTTGAAAATGATTAGTAACGGAACGCCGGGTTGGGAAGCGCTACTTCCTAAAGGTATTGCGGAAATTATAAAGAAACACCAACTTTTTGGGTATGACCCAAACAGAGTAATGCAGAAAGTATAAAAAAAGCCAAGATTTAATCTTGGCTTTTTTGTTATTTGCTTCGCCGGTTCGCTTACGCTCGTGTTAATAACTGTGCTGCATGTGCTTTCGTTTTAACATCGGTAATTACATCATCAATTATTCCTTCTTCATTGATAACAAAAGTAGTTCTGTTGATGCCGTCATATTCTCTTCCCATAAATTTTTTCGGTCCCCAAACACCAAAAGCTTCAATAACCGATTTATCTTCATCTGCCAACAATGGAAAAGGTAAATTAAATTTGGTTTTAAATTTAGCTTGCGCTTTAGCACTATCAGCACTAACACCAAGCAATTCATAATTGTTAGCTTTAAAACGTTCAAAATTATCTCTCAAGTCACAAGCTTCAGCAGTGCAACCCGGAGTATCTGCTTTTGGATAAAAGAAGACTACCAATTTTTTTCCGGCATAATCTTCTAATTGATGAAATTTATTATCTTGGTCAAAGCCCGAAAAATCAGGTGCTTTGTGACCTTTTTTTAGTGTTGTCATTTTTTAAAGTTGTTGAGTTACTGCGTTACTAAGTTGCTGAGTTTTATTTAGTATTTTTACAATCCAAATTTAGTTAAAATGACCAAACAAGAGCGTGCAACAGTTGTTATAAATACGTTAAAAGAAATTTATCCGGAGATTCCAATTCCACTTAATCATAAAGATCCATATACTTTACTGATTGCTGTTTTGCTTTCGGCTCAATGCACAGATGTTCGCGTTAATCAAATTACTCCTATCCTATTTGCAAAAGCGGATAATCCTTATGATATGGTGAAACTTTCAGTAGAAGAAATCAAAGAAATTATAAGGCCATGTGGACTTTCACCAATGAAATCAAAAGGCATTTATGGATTGTCTCAAATACTTATTGAAAAACACAATGGTGAAGTACCACAAAGTTTTGAAGCTTTAGAAGCATTGCCTGCTGTTGGACATAAAACTGCAAGTGTAGTAATGTCGCAAGCATTTGGAGTTCCTGCTTTTCCTGTGGACACACATATCCATCGCTTGATGTATCGGTGGAATTTAACTAACGGAAAAAATGTAGCGCAAACCGAGAAAGATGCCAAAGCCATTTTTCCAAAAGAACTGTGGAATGATTTGCATCTTCAGATAATTTGGTATGGCAGAGAATATTCTCCGGCAAGAGGTTGGGACTTAGAAAAAGACCCAATTACCAAAGCTATTGGTAGAAAATCAGTATTGGAAGAGTATTATAAAAAAACATCCCGATAAAAATACCGGGATGTTTCCTAATTAGCAATTAAATCGAAGTTTATGTTACCAACCTTAACAATACTTAATGCACAAGAATATTGAAGGATTAAACGAATAGTTTCTTTTTTAGGTAACATTTTTTTGGGTGCTAATTTTCTTTTAGAGTAAAGTTTTGCCATGTAAAATCAAATTGGTTTAGTTGATAGTATAATAACGTAAAAAATTATATTTTATTATTTAAGAAGGTAAATAAATTTTATTTTTTTCTATCACCTTTCTTAAATTAGTAATCGCATAACGCATTCTTCCAAGTGTTGTATTAACGCTAACCCCAGTAAAATCAGCTATTTCCTTAAAACTCATGTCTGAATAATAACGCATCATAATCACTTCTCTTTGATCATGAGGCAATTTTTGAATTATCATTTTTAAATCAATATCAACTTGACTTTTGATTAATTTCTTTTCAATATCAGGAGAGCTGTCAGTTATATTAGAAAAAATTGAGAATTCTTCAGTATCTCTTTTTAGCGGCATTTTTTTATCATTACGGAATTTATCCACAATAAGATTACTTGCTATACGCAAAACCCATGATAGAAATTTACCTTCTTCATTGTAATATTTTTTCGATTTTAGTGTGTGAATAACTTTGAAGAAAGTTTCCTGAAAAATATCTTCCGTTAAATCTCTATCCGAAACTTTGGAAAAGATATATCCGTAAATTCTGGATTGATGTCTGTCAATTAATAAAGCAAGAGAATTCTCATCGCCAGCGATGTAGTTATTAACCAATATTGCATCGGAAAGATTTGATTTAGCCATAATATTACCTTTTAGTAAGGGTTAAAAAGAGAGTTTTTAATCTAAAAAGTAATTTTTTGTATAGGCTATACCGTTTTGAGAGTTATTTATTAGCCAAATTTAACATAAAAATTATGAATTAAACAAATTAATTTTAAAAAAAGTAAAAATAAATGTTAATGAGTATTATTTTGATGTGCACAAACTTTGATAAATCGACATCAAATTTTTTCAATAAATTTATAGAAAAACATACAATTTGGTTACGACCTATTATAAGAAATAAATTGGGAAATGATTACCTTTGCACTCATTCCCTTTTTACCATGAAAAGTACAGAGATTGCTTCACTCGAACCGAAAAAAAATATCCTAATCAAAGGAGCACAAATCCATAATTTAAAGAATTTGGATGTTGTAATTCCAAGAAATGAATTAGTAGTCATCACCGGTCTTTCAGGTTCGGGAAAATCGAGTTTAGCATTCGATACATTATATGCCGAAGGACAACGTCGTTATGTTGAAAGTCTGTCATCCTACGCGCGTCAGTTTTTAGGTAGGTTAGACAAACCGAAAGTTGAATATATAAAAGGAATTGCTCCTGCCATTGCTATCGAACAAAAAGTAAATACAACCAATGCACGTTCAACCGTTGGAACTTCAACCGAAATATACGATTATCTAAAACTACTTTTTGCCAGAATTGGCAAAACATTTTCACCAGTTTCGGGAAATGAAGTTAAAAAAGATACCGTTACTGATGTGATTTCGAAAGTTAAAACCTTTGCTTTAGACAGTAAGTGGCTACTCCTATCTCCTATTCATTTAGAAGAAGGAAGACAATTGGAAGACAAACTGAAAGTGTTATTACAACAAGGTTTTGCCCGAATTTTAGTCAACAACGAAATGGTGCGTTTGGATGAAATCGACCAGCATTCTTTTGATAACAAAGACATTCTTTTAATTATTGACCGAATCGTAGTTAAAGAGGAAGAAGAATTCTTCAACCGTTTGGCCGATGCTACACAAACTGCTTTTTTTGAAGGCAAAGGCGTTTGCTATCTTCAGGATTTAGAAAATAATAATCGACTAACATTCAGCAACAATTTTGAACTGGATGGCATGTTGTTTTTAGAACCAAATATCCATTTATTTAGTTTTAATAATCCGTATGGTGCCTGTCCAACCTGTGAAGGTTACGGGAATATCATTGGGATTGATGATGAATTGGTTATTCCAAACACTGCACTTTCTGTTTTTGAAAATGCTATATTTCCGTGGCGTGGCGAAAGCATGAGTTGGTACCGAGATCAATTGGTAAACAACGCTTATAAATTCGACTTTCCAATTCACAAACCTTATTTCGAATTAACTGATGAACAAAGAGATTTAATCTGGAAAGGTAACAGCTATTTCACAGGCTTAGATGATTTCTTTCAAGAATTAGAGGAAAAAAATTATAAGATTCAGAATCGGGTAATGCTGTCGCGCTATCGTGGCAAAACCAAATGTACAACCTGCAAAGGCAAGCGTTTACGCAAAGAAGCCAACTATATTTCCGTTGGCGGAAAAACTATTTCCGAGTTGGTTGATATGTCAATTAAGAGATTGATTCCTTTTTTTAATGAACTTATACTTTCAGAATACGATCAAAAAGTTGCAAAACGATTGCTACTAGAAATCAATAACCGATTGGCATTTTTAAGAGATGTTGGTCTGGATTATCTGACTTTAAACAGAAATTCGGCTACGCTTTCCGGCGGTGAATCACAACGTATTAATTTGGCAACTTCGTTGGGAAGTAGTTTGGTTGGTTCGATGTATATTCTTGATGAACCGAGTATTGGTTTGCATCCAAAAGATACTGAACGCTTGATTAAAGTATTGAAAAACCTACGAGATTTGGGCAATACCGTTATTGTTGTTGAACACGACGAAGATATCATGAAAGCTGCCGACAGAATTATCGATATTGGTCCGGAAGCCGGAACTTTTGGTGGTGAATTGGTTGCCGAAGGAACATTTGACGAAATCTTAAAAGCTGATTCTTTAACAGCAAAATATTTAAACGGAGAATTAGAAATTTCTGTACCAAAAAAGCGAAGAGCTTCAAAGAATGCTATTGAAATAAAAGGTGCCAGAGAAAACAATCTTCAAAATGTAGATGTCGCTTTCCCGTTGGAAAGTTTAACCATAATAACCGGAGTTTCAGGTAGCGGAAAAAGTACGTTGGTAAAGAAAATTCTTTTT
Source organism: Flavobacterium anseongense (assembly GCF_021608185.1). Classification (GTDB taxonomy): domain Bacteria; phylum Bacteroidota; class Bacteroidia; order Flavobacteriales; family Flavobacteriaceae; genus Flavobacterium; species Flavobacterium anseongense. The sequence continues at coordinate 209,061 of NZ_JAKIHN010000002.1, forward strand.
CCGGCAATGCAGAAAAAACTCGAAGGAATCGGAGATAAAGCCGGACAATTCACAGAATTATCGGGAAGTTTTTCGCATATCAGACATATTGAATATGTTGACCAAAATCCAATCGGAAGAAGTTCACGTTCAAATCCTGTGACGTATATCAAAGCGTACGACGACATTCGTGATTTGTATGCCAAAGAAAAGCTATCGAAAGTTCGTGGTTATCAGGCCAAACATTTTTCATTTAATGTAGATGGTGGGCGCTGCGAAACCTGCAAAGGCGAAGGCTCAATAAATGTAGAAATGGTTTTTATGGCCGATGTTTCTTTGCCTTGTGAAGCTTGTGGTGGAAAACGTTTCAAAAAAGAAGTTTTGGAAGTTGCCTTTGAAGGTAAAAACATTGACGCCATTTTGACGATGACAATTGATGATGCCATTGCTTTTTTTACCGAAAACAAACAGACAAAAATTACTCAAAAACTGCAGCCACTACAAGATGTTGGTTTAGGTTATGTACAATTGGGACAATCCTCTTCTACTCTTTCGGGTGGTGAAGCGCAGCGTATAAAGTTAGCTTCGTTTTTAGTTAAAGGAGTAACCAAAGAAAAAGCATTATTCGTTTTTGATGAACCAACAACAGGCTTACATTTTCACGACATTAAGAAACTATTGGCTTCATTTGATGCCTTAATCGAAAAAGGACATTCGATTATTGTAATTGAACATAATCTAGATTTGATAAAATGTGCTGACTGGATTATTGATTTAGGTCCGGAAGGTGGCGAAAATGGTGGACAAATACTAGCTGTTGGCACGCCTGAAGAAATTGTAAAAAACAAAAAATCCGTTACCGGATATTATCTGAAAGATAAACTATAAAAAAAGCCTTCCAATGTGGAAGGCTTTTTTATATTATATATCAAATCATTCAACAATAATCTTTTTAGCAATTCTTTTATTGGAAGTCTGCAAAACAGCTAAATACATTCCTTTTGATAAACCGTCTAATGAAACTGATTCTATTAAGTGTGCATTTTCGACATGCTTATTAATAACAACTTTTCCTTGCAAATCAATTAAGGAAAAAGAATAATCCGTATCGATAATGTTCCCTAAATTAATATTCAAAACATCCTTGGCCGGACTTGGAAAGAAACTAACTTGGTTGTCATTATTAAACTCATTAGAAGCAAGTGCTGAAGTTGCAGCTACCGCAAAATGAAGCATTGCGCCCGTAGCCGCTTTGGCAATATTATAAACATAAACAGGATCCATATTAATCAATAGATCAGTCGATGTATGGCGATGTGGCGTTTCATTTCTTTCAAAAAAACCGGTTATAACTTCATTGTTTTCTTCAAAAGGCATATAATCCGAAGCGTAAGCGTAATTCAGATAAGTATTCAAAGGTGAATACAATTGAACACAAGTAATCAATTCGTTTGTAATAGTATTCGAAGCGGCATTATTTGAAGTTGGACTTCCTGTATCCCTTTCGCAAGTAACTGTATCGTTTGTCATATCAGCTCTTCCTCCTACTTCATCTATATTAAAAACCAATCTAATATTCATTTTAGGCGAAGTCGCATTGACTACTGAAGAAACAAAATTCTGACTTCCAACCAAACCATCTTCTTCTCCACTGAAATTGATGAATTTTATCGAGTATTCAGTTGGGATATTTTGCAACAATCGAGCGACTTCAAAAATCGTAACAACGCCGCTTCCGTTATCATTGGTTCCTTTTCCGGTAATGGTATCATAATGCCCGCATATAATCACGAATGTATTTGGATAAAGCGTTCCTACTTTGGTTACAACCAAATTTTTACAAGTTGAAGAGCCGTTAGTAAAACTGTATTCCTGCATTTGCGAAGCGGTATAACCATAACTTAAATATTCTGCTTTTAACCAATCGAGTGTATTTTGCAGCGATGTTGTTCCTCTTCTTTTGATGCCAAGATTTTCAAATTCGGTTAAATTGGACAAAACATTGGCTTCAGACACTTGATTAACTATAGTTTGGTAATATGGAATATAATTTTGGCTGTAGCCTTTTGATAATAAAAAAAAGAAGGATAATGAAAGTAGTAGGTTTTTCATTGATAATATGATAATGATTGTTTGTTTCTGTTTGCAAGTTGGCAACAAATGTACTAAAAAAATGCAATTGTTAATTAGCTATAATAATTTAATTTGCAAATAAATCTGTTATTCATTTTATTTTAAAGCACTGAATATCTATCAGTTACTTTATCTTAATCAAACCTTAAGAATTCGTTTTGTCGTTTTGGCACACGTATTGAAAAGTCCTAATCAACAAAAGAATTTGTTCGAAGAAGCTGAAAATCGAAAGAGTAAGCAAAAAACTCAAATTATATTGATTATGAAAAAAATTACCCTTTTAGTAGCTAGCATTTTACTGGTTGGAAGTGTAGCGAATGCATCAGAAATAATCAAAAAAACTGGTGAAGAAAAAAGAATGAGATTTAGCTTTGATGAGCCAATTTCATTTATTGAACGAGGCATTGAGTTTTTCGTTTTTCCAAATGGAGAATTTGATTTTAACACTCGCCCGGAAGACAGTCAAGGCGATTACTTTTATAAAGGCGCAGGAAAAAGAGGAACTACAGTTCAGGCAAGAGGTCCAATAAATTATGGTACACGAATTGAACATGATAGTTTTGGTAGAGTAAGACGAATTGGTAACACGTTTATCAATTATGACAGCAGAGATAGGGTAAGTCGTATTGGAACTGTTTATATGAAATACAACAGAACTGCTCTTGCACAAATTGGTGGAATGAGAATCATTTACAACCGAAGAGGTGAAATCGTTGATACCGTTGGACGCATAAAAGGTTACAGTAACTCTGGATACGCTTACAACTATAATAATCATTATGATAATTATACAGCGTCAAACTATAATGATAACGATTACTACTATTACAAAGCTGATGGTACGAAAGCAAAAGTAGAAGACGATAAAGAAAAAAAATAAGTTTAGGTTAGTTAAGATTGATTGGTTAGGTTTTGATGAAAAAATCCCGCAAAGTAGTAATACCGAGCGGGATTTTTGATTTTATATAATTAGAAGATTAATGTCCGCCACTAACTTTTTTATCAAAATCGATACCTTGATTTTTTAATATACCAACTACTTTCCATGCATAGAAAGCTAAATAAGCAAAACATAAAACTCCAACAATATAACTCACATGAATGTTGGTCATATCTGCAATATAACCTTGGAGCCAGCTTACAATACCACCACCCATAATCATCATAATTAAGAAACTGCTTCCTTGGCTGGTGTGCTTTCCTAATCCGCTTATTGCCAGAGTAAAAATACATGGCCAAAGTGTACTACAGAATAATCCAACCGAAGTAAAGGCGTAAACACTGGTCATTCCCGTAGTTGCCATACCAACTAACAAAGCTACAATTCCCATAATGGAGAAAATCAATAACATTCTGGCCGGATTTCCTTTGCTCGCCATATCGGCTACTATCAATACCAAAATGATTATAGCATAAATATAAAAGTGAGACAAATCGTGATCCATAAATTTATTTACTGCAAGGAAAACTCCAAATGCTAAATAAGGTGCTAAAAAACGTAAGATCTTTTGTGTATTCATATTATCGGTAAAAGCTTCAACCGCACCTGTCCAGCGACCAATCATTAAACTCGCCCAATACAAAGAGATAAATGGTGCAATATCTTTAGTTTGAAATCCTAAATCTCCTTCCATATAAGCCGGTAAATTACTTGCAGTAGAAACTTCTACTCCAACGTAAACAAAGATTCCTATCATTCCCAAAATCAATTGAGGATATTTTAATGCTGAGCTGCGGCTTGCATTTGAATCGCCTTCAGCTTCAACTACAGCTTCAGGTTTATCCGGAATTGAAGACATTTTGAGCATAACAGCCACTATTAAAAAAGCGGCTCCTAAAACCAAATATGGCGTTTTCACACTTTCAATACTCATCTCGGTATTGGCAGAAGTTGCTGCTCCAAAAATGGCAAAACTCACAATTAGTGGTCCAATGGTAGTTCCTAAATTGTTGATTCCTCCTGCTAATGTTAATCGCTGTGAGCCTGTAGTTATTGGTCCTAATGCAATAGCTAATGGATTGGCTACCGTTTGCTGCAGAGAGAAGCCCAAGGCCACCGTGAACAATCCCGAAAGCATTAAAGGGAACGAATGCAGATTTGCTGCCGGATAAAATAATAATGTCCCCAATGCCGATATCACTAATCCTAAGGCTAACGAATTTTTATATCCAATTCTATTGATTAAATCACCTTTTGTCAGATACGAAATAATCATATAAATGATGGAACCTACTGTATAAGCAACATAGAAAGCTACTGAAACCAATTGACTTTGCCCTTGGGTTAAATCAAATGCTTTTTTGAAAACTGGAATTAAAATGTCATTACTGGCGGCAACAAATCCCCAAAAGAAGAAAACGGTTACTAAAGGAATAAATTGCGCCCAATTGGTCTTTGCGGTTGATGTACTCATAAATTGGTTTGGTGTTGGTTAATTATTATTGTTTTGGTTGTTTAAATTAATTCATAAAAGTCGGCAATTGAAATGTAATTTCTAATTTTATTTTCATTTTTTAATCTGCTTTTTTTATTTCGCTTTTTGGTCCGATTCCATTATTGTTAAAAGCTTCTATTTGAAAATAATAAGCATCTGATTTATCTAATCCGTTAAAATAATATTCTGATTTTCCATAAACCATGATAGAACCATATAGTTTATCCGATGTTTTTCCGAAATAAATCACATAACCATCAGCATTTTGCTCTTGTTGCCACTTGAACCAAACGTTTCTTCGTTCTCCTTTTACTTTTGGACCGGAACGCAACGGAACAAAATTCTGAACCGCACCCGGCTTATCGCTTGCTCCTTTTCCAAAAACCCTAAAACCACTTACCGCGAATTTACCCGTTGGCATATGAATATTTTCTAATTTAAGGAAACGTGCCTTTGATGGTGTTTGAAGTTCAACATAATCATGAGGAACATCAGTAGTGTTTTTACTCTTATCTATTAAAACCTTCCACTTTTTTCCATCATCAGAAGAATAGATAATATATTTATGACCAGAAGTTGTTTCGGGTTTTCCCATTAACTCAGCATCTTGGTCAGCATAGTTAATTTGAATAGCATTGATAGTACTCAATTCACCTAAATCAGAAATTAAATATTCGCCTTGGTTTGCTGTCTTGGCACTCCAATAGGTTTTGATATCTTCATCAACCGAGAGATTAGCCTGAAATCCTCCAAGTGTTGAAGAAACCTGCACTGGTTTGTTATAATTCAGCAACATCCAACCTGAAAAATTAGAATCTAAATGGTTTTTATTCTGCGAAGGTAAATATGTTGGGTAATCACCATAAGCCGTATTCGAATACAGAACATCGTCTTTATCAAAACCGGCTGGCCAAATTCCGATGCGTCTTTCAAAATTATTTTTTACACAAACACCAATCGTTGAAACATGCCAATATTGATTGTTGGCATCCTGAAAAGTGGCTCCATGTCCGGCACCGCGGGCAAAACCTCCAGGCTTATACGAAAACGGATTGTGCGATTGGTATTCAAACGGTCCTAATGGATTGTTGCCAACATAAACGCCATCGGCATAACCGCTAAACTCCGTTCCCGGCGCACCATATTGTAAGTAATATTTATTGTTGAACTTGGTCATGAAAGCACCTTCGGTAAACGGTTGCAAAAAGGTATTGTCGTTGTGTTCGCCAAAGCGTTCCCAACCGTGTTCGTCATCATTCAAAGCTAAAACCGGAATAACTTCGCCTTCGGGTTGGAATGTTTTTCTGTTGAGTTTTACACCATACAAAGGATATAAATTACTCGAACCGTAATATTCATAAAGTTCATCTTTTTCTTTGTCCCAAAAAATTTGTGGATCCCAAGCTCCGGTCTGATGATTTTCGACCAGTTTTTTCCAATCATCTTTATCAGGATTTTTACTCATCCACAAAGCAAATTCTTTGGTGTGTGTTGAACCAATTACAGTAAGGGTGTCATTTATAAATGCTAAAGATGGCGCACACAATTCATCCCAAACTTTATTCTCAGGTTTTAAAAACTTTCTGGAAATAAACTTCCAGTTCAACATGTCTTTACTATGCCAATAACCCCATTGATTCGTCGCAAACAAATAATATTCTCCTTTAAAGAAAGTAATTACCGGATCGGCTGTAGCTCTGTGTTTCCCTTGTTTTACAAAATCGGGAATCGGGCAATAACCGTAATCAATATTAATCGGATTGCAATACGTTTTTTGCTGCGAAAAACTACTTTCCACAATCAATAACAAAAACAATAGAGCAATGCTTTTTTTCATTTAAAGTTTAGTTGATAGGTTGAAAACTAACAGCTGCTCCACCACCAGCCGCTAAAACTAATTTCAATTTGCTTTTGGAAGTTACAGTCATAGTTTTGATTTCATAATTGATTGGATTTTTCTCCCAATGCGCCGTTTTTCCATCCTGATAAATGATGGCTTTGTATTTTTTATTTGGTGAAAGAAAATCAAGTTTGATTTCGGTATTTCTTGGATTCTCATCGCTAACTGCTCCTAAAAACCAGTTCTCTGATTTTTTGTCTTTACGGGCAACTGTCAAATAATCGCCAGGTTCAGCTTCGAGATATTTGGAATCCTGCCAATCGACAGCAACATCTTTTATAAATTGAAAAGCATCCGCATATTTTTCATAATTCTCAGGTAAATCAGCAGCCATTTGAAGTGGCGAATACATCGTTACATATAGTGCCAATTGTTTTGCCAATGTAGTATGTACTTGAGCAGTTTTGGTTTTGTCATAAAAGCTCATCTTGATTTCAAAAATTCCGGGTGTGTAATCCATTGGTCCGCCTAGTAATCTTGTGAATGGTAAAATGGTTTCGTGCATTGGCGGATTTCCGTTACTCCACGCATTGAATTCATTTCCTCTTGCGGCTTCTGCTGCTATGTAGTTTGGATACGTTCTGCTATAACCTGTTGGTCTTGAACTCTCGTGCGAGTTCACCATCAATTTATTTTCTGCCATTCGCTGGGCTACATAGTTAAAATGATTGACCATAGTTTGACCATCATGAAATTCACCACGCGGAATAATTCTTCCAACATAACCTGACTTCACTGCCGGATAACCATACTTTTTCATCAAATCCATTGCTCTGTCTAAATGTCTTTCATAATTGGCAACCGAACCCGAAGTTTCGTGATGCATAATCATTTTTACTCCTTTAGATTTGGCATAATCATTAACTGCTTTCAAATCAAAATCGGGATAAGGTGTAGTGAAATCGAATACATTTTCTTTCCAGTTGCCAAACCAATCTTCCCAACCTACATTCCAGCCTTCAACGAGAACGCCGTCAAAACCATTTTTGGCAGCAAAATCAATATAATGTTTTGTGTTTTCAGTAGTAGCTCCGTGCTTTCCAGTTGGAATTAATTTTCCATCGGCTGCATTTTGTGCATTTTGTGAACCGGCAAAATCCCAAGTTGATTTCCCGACATGCATTTCCCACCAAACACCAACATATTTCATTGGTTTTATCCAGGAAGTATCTTCAATTTTGGACGGTTCATTTAAGTTTAAAATCATTTTGGAACCCACAATATCACGAGCATCATCGCTTATCATAATTGTTCTCCAAGGCGAAACACATGGCGTTTGTAAATAGGCTTTATCGCCAATAGCATTAGGAACTAAATGTGATGTTAGCTTGAATTCATTTGGCACCAAATCCAAATGCATCAAAGGATAATTTACTACAGCAGCTTCAAAAATATTGATGTACAAACCGTCAGCCGATTTCATCATTAATGGTGATTGAATAACATATTTTCCGGCTATGCTTTTTAAATTGATACCGTTATTTTTATCTATATTATCGGTATTTACTTCAGAAAGTTTTGATTCGGTATAAGCATATTCCTGACTGTCAAAATCTCCGGGAAGCCAGAATGTTTTGTGATTTCCGGTTAGATTGAATTCTGATTTTTCATCCGAAATAATAAAATAATTTAGGTTCTTTTGTTTTGGAAATTCATAACGAAAAGCAACGCCTTCATCAAAAGCTTTGAAAATAATATTGATTTTTCTTCCGGTTGCTTTTTGCGAAAGCGCAATAGTTATTTGATTGCAGTTATTTTTGATACTGGACTGTTCGCCCAAAACCGGCTTCCAAGTTTCATTAATAGTCAATCGTCCAACGCTATCGATGCTAAAACCATCCAGTAAGTCGCCACCTTCTTTAAGTTTTATGCCTAATTTGCTCGTGACAATTACCGGTTTATTTTTATATATTACTGAATACGTTGGTTTTCCGTTTTCGCCCAAATTAAAATCGAGTGTAATTTGTTTTGACGGAGACTGAACGGTTTGTGCATTGCTGTAGAAAGCGAATAGCAAAAATGAAATGGCAATATAATTTTTCATGATGATAATTTTTATAAAGATAAAAAGAACGCAGCATTATTTTCAAAAAAACCCTCTAGTTCTGACTAAAGGGTTTTCCTCGAAGTACACAAAAAAAACTTACTGACCTAACTCAAATAAAGTTTTTAACTCTGCATTGGAATTGCTTCCAACAAAAATTTCAAATTGACCTGGTTCTGCAACGAATTGTAAATCTGAATTATAGAACTTTAAATCTTCTTCCGTAATCTGAAATGTTACGGTTTGTTTTTCTCCTTTTTTAATAGCAATTTTTTGAAATCCTTTTAATTCTCTGACAGGTCTTGTAACCGAGCCAACTAAATCCCTGATGTATAACTGCACCACCTCTTTTCCGTCAAAATTTCCTGTATTCACAACATCAACAGTTACTTTTAACGTTTGCGAAGTTGAAATTTTAGTCGATGAAATTTTTAAGTTGGAATACTCAAAAGTAGTATAACTTAGTCCGTAACCGAAAGGAAATAAAGGTTCGTTTCTTTCATCAATATAATTAGATTTAAACTTTTCAAAAACGCCATCCTTGTTACCTAATGGTCTTCCTGTATTTTTATGATTGTAATAAATTGGCACTTGCCCTAAACTTCTTGGGAAAGTTATCGTTAATTTTCCAGACGGATTTTCATCGCCAAACAAAACATCAGCAATAGCTAATCCAGCTTCGCTTCCTGCAAACCAAACATCTAATATGGCAGGTACAGTGTCGTTCTCCTGATTTAAAACTAAAGGTCTTCCGTTGAATAAAACCAAAACAACCGGTTTGCCTGTTTTTAATAAAGCCTGTAATAACTCTTTTTGAGTCTGAGGAATTTCAAGATTGGTTCTGCTGCTGCATTCGCCGCTTAATTCGGCTGATTCTCCAAGTGCCGCTACAATAACATCAGAATGAATGGCAATTTTTAATGCTTCGTTTAGCAATTCTTCTTTAGTTCTACTGTCCCTATGCAGGGTTTTTCCAAACATAGTTCCTCTTTCTTCAAGAGCTGCATCATCATCGAGATTGCTTCCTTTGGCATATAGTATTTTGGCAGAAGTTCCAACGACAGATTTCATACCTGCCAATAATGAAATTGAATTTTCCTGTTTAGTTGCTACACTCCAAGTTCCTGCCATATTTTCTTTGGCATCAGCCAATGGGCCAATAAGAGCAATTGTTCCGGATTTTTTTAAAGGTAAAAGTTGGTTTTTATTTTTTAACAGAACCATAGATTCAGAAGCAATTTTTCTGGCTTCGGCTCTGTTTGATTTTGTAAAAATTTCGGTTTTTGCTCTGTTTAAATCGCAATATTTATAGGGATCTTGAAATAATCCTAAGTCGTATTTTGCATTGAGAATTAATTTCACAGCATTGTTAATTTCTGTCAAAGTAACTTTTCCTTCATCAAGTGATTTCTTCAGAGTAGTTAAGAAACCTTCTCCAACCATATCCATTTCAATTCCGGCTTTTAATGCTAAGGCAGAAACGGTTTGTAAATCGCCAATTCCATGTTCTGACATTTCCGGTATTGCTGTATAATCAGTAACTACAAATCCTTTAAAACCCCATTGTTTCCTTAAAACATCAGTCATTAACCATTTATTGCATGTGGCCGGAATTCCATCTATTTCATTGAAAGACGCCATTACAGAACTTACTCCGGCATCAACTGCGGCTTTGTATGGTGGAAAATAATCGTTGTACATTCTAATTCTACTCATATCTACCGTATTGTATTCTCTTCCTGCTTCGGGCGCACCATAAAGAGCAAAGTGTTTTACACAGGATAAAATCGTATTGTTTTTTGATAAATCATCGCCTTGATAGCCCTGAACCATTGCTTTTGCGATTTGACTTCCGAGGTAAGGATCTTCTCCTGAACCTTCGGAAACTCTTCCCCAGCGTGGTTCACGTGAAATATCAACCATAGGCGAAAATGTCCAGTTGATTCCATCTGCCGAAGCTTCCTGTGCAGCAATTTGAGCACTTCGTTTTATCAAATCCATATTCCAACTACTGGATAAACCTAACGGAATTGGAAATGTCGTTTCATATCCATGAATAACATCCATACCAAAAAGCAGCGGGATTTTCAGACGACTTTTTTCAATGGCTATTTTTTGAACTTCTTTTATTTTCTGAACCGATTTTATATTGAATAAACCACCTACTTTGCCTTCTTCAATTTTTTTGGCGATGTTAGAACTGTTGGCTTGACCTGTGGTGATATCGCCGGATGTTGGTAAATTTAGTTGCCCGATTTTTTCATCTAAAGTCATTTTTGCCATTAGTTCATTGACAAATTTTTCTCTTGCCGGATTTTGTTGTGCCTGAATTGTAAAGCTTACTATTAGCAGTAGAATCGATATGTTTTGCTGCAATTTCATTCTGGTTGGTTTAATTATTTATGTTGTGCTAAAATCCATTCATAAAATTTAGGATCAGAATACGTCGAATCCCAACTATTGTGATTGTCATTTGAAAAAATAAAAATCTGGGCATTAGCATTTACTTTTTTAAGTTCCTGATGCATTGTTATTGCATAAGTTGGTGAAACAAGATCATCCAAAGCACCATGATAGATACGTATAGGCAAATCTTTTAATTTTACTGCATCTTCCAACATATAATCATCAACCGGACCACAAACCGGAGCAATCGCGGCAAAAAGTTCGGGATGTTCTTCTGCCAATTTCCATGTTCCCCATCCGCCCATACTCAAACCGGTTAGATAAATTCTGGATTTATCAATATTATATTTAGAGCTAATATCTATTATAAGTTTATACAAAGCAGTTGTATCCCATTGAATGCCTTTTGGGCAATGAGGCGCAAGCAAAGCTAAGGGTTTTTTTATTAAATTTTGATAGGTAAAAGGACTATGATTTTTAACTGATTCTAAATCAGAATCTCTTTCACCGGAACCATGGAGAAAAACTAACAATGGAAATTTATCTTTTTGGCTATCAGGCAATTGTAGAATGTAATTTAATTCCAGTTTAGTAATAACTTCTTTTGAAAATGTCGCTTTTATTTCTTGTGATTGGGACAAAAAAGGCGTGCTTATTAAACAGATAATAAGTATGGTTTTTATTTTCATAATTTTATAACTTACTTAAAATCCGTGTTGTGTTGATGAAAATCCTAAATTTTGAAGTCCGGTTTGGACTTCCGGTGCCTGCATGAATAAATTCCATAAAAGTCCGGTTCTATGATTTTCTATCATCGGAACGATTGTACCTTGATCGATAGCTAAATATCTTGGTGTAACCCAATCATGATGTGGTGAAAATGCGTCATAAGGTCCGGCTGCTCCTATCAATCTGTCTTTCCATTCTGAATTTTCGTAAAAGAAACGCAAAGCTTTCATTGATTCTGTTGGTGTATATGGAAAATCGGATAAAGCGGCTGTTGGTGAAATTACACCACGGTCGTTACTAGGTTTATGATCAGTATAACCGACACTTCCATTAGGATTTCTGGTATAACTTGCGGTTAAACCCCAACAATTTTCTCCATATCCAATCCAACCAACAGGATTAGTAACACAATATTGATTCATTATTTTGGCATGATTCTGAACTAATGTCCAATAATTTGCATATTGGTCAGATAATCCTCTTGGGTCTAAACCTAGATAGGAATAATGAGCCCAGAACATTGGGCCAACGTTTCCGGTTGAACCGTTATAATTAAAAACTACAGGAATTCCGTATCGACTACCTGCGTGAACAATTGCTCCATTTCTTGCCCAAGCCTCATGATAAGCAGCGGATGGTATGGCATGAGTTGGAGAAGCTGCTCCCATAACATAGGTAATCAGACATTCGTTGTATCCTTCTAGTTTGAAATTTTTAATCCATGCAAAATTTGGTGACCAGTGCCAATACATTGCGTTTTCGCCTTTGGTATACCAATTCCACTCAACACCTTTCCATAGGTCGTCGGCTTTTTGAGCTAAGGCTTGTTCGGCTGGAGTTCCGTTTTTAAAATATTCTCTAACGCAAATTAATCCCTGACACAAAAATGAGGTTTCTACAATATCGCCTCCGTCATCATCTGCTCCAAAAGGAACTACATTTCCATTAGTTCCGTTAATCCAATGAGGCCATGCTCCATGAAATCGGTCTGCATTTTCTAAAAAGGTTAAGGCTGTATTTAGTCTGGCGACAGCTTCGTCTCTTGGCACAAAATTTCTTTCTATACCTACTAAAATTGTCATTAGTCCGAAACCCGAACCTCCTGTTGTTACCAAATTTGCATCTACCCAAGTTTCATCAGTATGATAACGTTCCCGGGCTAGCTTAGAGTTAAATTCTGCGTAATCCCAAAAATATTTAAAAGCATCCTGTTGCACTTTGTCCAGCAGTTGATCATCGGTTAAAGGAATAACCTCTTCCTCTGCATCTCCCGACTTGTTGGAACAAGAACAGGAAACAAGGAAAAACTGAAAAATTATTAATAATTTAACTAGACATTTCATGATTGATGATGTGTAAATTGGGTGTGGTTTTTATATAAAGCCTAACAGATAGTATACCTGTTAGGCTTTAATTATACTAATTATCTACCTGCTAATCCTAATTCATACAAAGCTCCAATTTCTGCTGTAGTAAGGGTTTTGTCATAAATTCTTAGCTCGTCAACTCCTCCTTTTAAAGCAGCGTTCCAAGTGTCAACATTTGTACCGTTTACTACTGTCTCTAAAGCTCCTATAACCGGTCTTGTTGGAAGGAAGTGGTTTAATGGTTTTGGAGCACCACCATTTCTAACTTCCCATGCAGAGTTAGAAATTTTTGCTCCGTTTACATAAATTTTGTTAGTCCCTGTTGGTCCGTCGAAAACATAAACAACATGAGCCCATTGTCCTCCAATTTTGTTAGCTGCCCATGTGTGAGTTGCATCCATCCATGGTTCTTGTTTGATCATGTTTACAGCATCACCACCAAATTCAGAACCGTCAGTATTTTTAATTCTGAATACACCTTTCATCTGAATAGAATCACTAGTAACTAATCCGTGAGTTTCAGCCATAAGGTTTAAATTACCAAAGACTTCTCCTGTTCTTGTTAAAGAGAAGATTGGAGAAGTTGTACTAACTGCAGTTGGGTTTACTTTATTATTAGAAACTTTAACCCAAGCAGAAATAGATACACTTCCCGAAGTTGTGTTTAATGCCGGTATCTCAGGATATGCCATGTAACCTGAATTAAAATTTGCTGCCTGACCTTTCATACCAGTTACATAGGTTGTCGCAACGGTAGTGGATGGAGATGTGTTTGAAACGGATTCTTTTCCGTTCCCGTCCAATGGCCAATACGCTTTTAAAGCTGAAGCTGCTACTTCATCAGAATTGTTGTAACCTCCAATTGGCGGTAATGAACTACCCGAGTCACTGCTACAGCTTGTAAATGATGCAAATGCTAAAGAAAATGCAAATGCTGAAACTAAAATTTTGTTTGTTTTCATGATTTAAAATATTTAATTATTAAGTTAATATAAATGTTAATGTTAATATCCTGGATTTTGTGTTAACCTGTTATCGCTTGCGATAATTTGGTCTTGTGGAATCGGAAACAATTCGTGTGTTCCTACTATAAAGGTTTTTCCATCAAGGTTCATTGCTGATTGTGCTTGGCCTGTTCTTACAATGTCAAACCAACGATCATGTTCCATTGCCATTTCGGCTCTTCGCTCTTTAAGAATTGATTCAAGTGTTACCGAAGTAACAGCTGACAATCCAGCCCGAACTCTGATTTCTGAAATTCTATCTACAGCTTCAGACGTCGCACCAATATGGAAGCCTGCTTCAGCTCTAATCAGAAGAATGTCGCTGTATTTTAATATTCTCAGATTTTTAGCCGTCTGACCTTTGTCTCCATTCCATGATTCAGCAACTGTACTTTGGTAGGCCTTATAATTGTATCTTGGATTTGTCCATGTAATTGGTGCAATAAATCCATCCCACAATACTGATGGAACGAACATAACCGTTGCGTCCTTTCTAAGATCTCCGGCTTCATAAGAATTTACTAAAGTTAAAGACGGTGTGTTAAAACCCCATCCTAAATCGGGTGTTCCTCTTGGGCCTTGTACATTGGTATAATCTACAAGTCCTTTTGTAAGTGTGGCTTGTACTTCGTAGATGGATTCAGAGCTGTTTTCACCAACTTCTCTCCATACATCAGCATAACTTGGGAGCAATGCATATTGACCAGATGAAATAACCAGTCCGGACATATCGTAGGCTTGCTGCCATTTTTCCTGATATAAGTAAGCTTTTGCCAAAAGAGCCTGGGCTGCACCTTTACTTGCTCTGCCTAAATCATTGGTTGCATAGGTACTTTTGAGCGGTAATCTGTCTATTGCATCTAATAAATCAGCTTCTATTTGTGCATAGGTTTCCTGCTTGGTTTTTCGGGTGTAAACAATATTATTAATAGCTTCTGAATCATTGATATCGATTTTAGTCGTTACTACCGGAACACCTCCGAAGCAGCGCACTAAATCAAAATAAGACAAAGCTCTTAAGAATTTAACTTCTCCAATAAATCTGCTTTTCTGAGTTTCATCAATATCAAATTGCTCCAAATAGAAAAGTGCTGTATTTGCTCTTCCAATTAACTGATATCTGCCTTCCCAAACATCACTGAATGAAATACTGCTTGGCGAAAATGTCAAATTATCCATTCTGTTTTTATCTGTTCCGCTATCAGAAGGCGTTGATCCTTTATCAGCGTCATCAGAAGTTATGCTTGTAATTCCAATCCATGAAAAGGAATACATATTATAATCTAACTGTTTGCTGTAAACTCCGTTAACTAGTTGTATTGCGTTATTCGGATCTTTCAAAAAATCATCAACATTTTGAACATCATTGGGTTCCACATTCAAATCGTCTTCACACGAATTAGTGGTGAATGTTAATGCTAAAAATAAAAAAGCTATTAGTTTACTATTTACTATATTTTTCATATTAATCTTTTATTAAAAACTTACATTCAAACCAAATAGAAATGTTTTGTTGGTTGGATAAGCATCCAATTCAATTCCGGCACTACCTAATGGATCAGCATTATTGCTACCTGATATTTCAGGCGAATACCCTGAATATTTAGTAAAAATAAATGGATTTATAGCGGTTGCATACACTCTAACCTTATCAATTTTTTCAAAGAATTTTGGAAATGTATATCCAAGTGTAATGTTGTTTATTCTTAAATAAGAACCATCTTCTACATAATAAGTTGATGCAATTGGCACTTCATTGAATGGAGCCGGATTTGTACCATTTGGAGTTGAAGGTGTCCAAAAACTATTTAAATAATCATACTCAATATTCTCACCTCCAAAACGTTGCGCTTTTTTTCCGTTATAAACTTTATTCCCTCCAACACCATAGGCATCGGTTGAAAAATCGAAGTTTTTATAATTGATTCCAAAACTCAAACCATAAGTATAAGTTGGCAGATACGAACCTGCTACCACTCTTTCGTTGCTGTAAGTAAAGTTTCCGTCAGCATTTTTACCGGTAACCTGATACACATAGAAACTACCTAAAGCTTCTCCAACGAGTACTTGTTTTGTCCATTGACCGTTACCCAATCCACCACCAATTAAAGTCGCGAAATAGGAGTTATCCGCTTTTACCAATTCGTTTTTGTTATAGGAGTAATTTCCTCCTACCCAATAACTCCAATTATCATTTATTTTAGTATCCCATCGCAAAGAAACTTCAACTCCTTTATTGCTAACGTCACCAGTATTTACGACTGTTCTGCCTTCTGAAATAACATCCGGAAGATCAACGGGTAAAATCACATCTAATGATTTTCGGTCATACAAATCAATTGTTCCTGATAATCTGTTTTTCAAAACTTTAAAATCGATACCGAAATCAAGTTCCTGCATCGTTTCCCAAGTTAAATTAGGATCGACAGTATAAGGCTGATAACTTCCCGGAGAAATATTTTGATTGCTGCCCAAAGCATAATTTGCTCCGGATGAAAAAATTGGAATGTTTAAAGAGTTTAATGAATTTGCATTACCGATTTCTCCATAACCACCACGTACTTTTAAGAAGTTAATGAATTTAAACTTTTCCATAAACTTTTCTTCACTTACCAACCAACCGGCAGATATAGAAGGGAAAACGCCCCATTTTTTACTTTCCTGAAATATACTTGTCCCTTCCCTTCTCATAGTTGCAGAGACCAAGTACTTTCCATTATATTCATATTCTAATCTTCCAAAATAAGCTAACGATACAACTGGTGTATCACGATGATTAGTAACTACTGCATCTGGTGCTATCGGTGTATTATAAGAAGATAAATCAAAAGACCAATAGTTAGGTTGCACCGGAACGTTAAATCGAGTTCCTTCTAAATTTTCAAAATTCTTTTTAGTCGTTCTAGACATACCCACTACAGCTGTCACATCATGATTGCCAAAAGTTCTTTTAAAGGTTAGATAATTGTCCCAGTTGAATTCGTAATAATCGCTTCGCTTTTGTGTGAGTGTATTGTATTTAATCTCATTGGTTCCAAATGAAGCCTCGTAGTCCTCAATACTGCTGGTGGCGTTTTGCGAAAGATAAATTTGATCATTCGGAATAAATGAAAAGCCTTTGTAGTTATTATAGCTGGCTCCAAAATTTGAAGTATAGGTAAAGTCCTTTGAGAGTTTAAGCTCGGCAGCAACAGAACCAAATAATGTTACATCTTTGTTTTTATCATTTGTATAATACAATTGCGCAACAGGATTTCCAACATTATTAAAACGATCGCTACCGTTAATATCAATAAGACCTGTGGATGGATTTCTAAGCGGAACTCCCCATCTTCCATTATCAAAACGAACCGGAACAATTGGTGACTGCTTGTAAGCATTTGTAAAGGCACTTAATGGTTTTGTATTGTTTCTGGCTATGGTTACGTTGATGTTTTGAGAAATTTTTAATTTTTTGTCAAGCAATTTGAATTCATTGCGCGAGTTGATATTGTTTCTCTCGTATTCTGTTCCCATCAAAATACCTTTTTCTTTATAGTTTGTAGCGGCAAAATAATAGCTCGCATTTTCATTAGCGCCCGAAATCGAAACATGATTATTCAATACTTCACCGGTATCTGTTATTTCATCAAGCCAGTTTGTATTATAAGGTTGGTCAAAACTATAATAGGAAGAAGAACCTGCAGCCGTATTATTATAATAGGCAAAACGATACGAATCGGCCATCTCTACTTTTTTCTGAATAAACTTTTGTCCGTAATACGAATCATAGGAAACTTTAATCTGTCCTAATTTTCCTTTTTTGGTAGTAATAATAACAACGCCATTTGCTCCTTTTTGACCATAGATTGCCAATGAAGATGCGTCTTTTAGTATATCAATTGTAGCTATCTCGTTTGGACTTAATCCATTCAGACTTGTTTCAATTCCGTCTACAACATATAATGGATCACGGCCACCAAGTATGGTTCCTAAACCTCTGATTCGTATCGAAGGATTGGCTCCGGGTTCATCGTTTGTTACTATATTAACTCCGGCAGCTTTACCTTGTATGGCTTGTATTGGCGATTGAGCAGCAGTCTTTGTAATGTCAGCTGATTTTATTTGTACAACTGATCCCGTAATAGAACCCATTTTCTTTGTTCCATATCCAATAACAACAACTTCATTTAGATTATTTGATACGGTTTTTAGAACAACAGTCATTGATTCTGATGTTGCTTTTTGGGTGACAGTTTCATAACCTATAAAGGAAAGACTAATTATATCCCC
Source organism: Flavobacterium anseongense (assembly GCF_021608185.1). Taxonomy (GTDB): domain Bacteria; phylum Bacteroidota; class Bacteroidia; order Flavobacteriales; family Flavobacteriaceae; genus Flavobacterium; species Flavobacterium anseongense. The sequence continues at coordinate 227,330 of NZ_JAKIHN010000002.1, forward strand.
AACATTGGCTTCGATTGAAAATTTTCCATCAATGTCTGACACGGCTGATTTGCCGGAGGCTTTGACTATAATATTTACACCTGGCAAAGGCTGATTTGTATCATCTAAAACTACTCCTTTTATTGTTTGTGAATTCGCGATTGAAGTAACCAGAAAAAGTAATAAGAAACTAAAAATGCCTTTCATAAAATAAGTTTTTGGTTTGGTAAGGCTAATATAGTCAATTACATCGTTATAGTTTGCATACAATAATCACTACAATACTACATCAAAACAATTTTTTATTGTTTTAAAAACCTAAATAACAATGATTTAAAATGATATTGTATTGCAAAAAACACATCTAATAAATAATTATTTGATGTAGTTATGATGCATTATAAAACGATAAAAAAAGTGGATATTTATTTTATTATTAATAAAAATAAATAAAAATTTATAAGTTTATCATAAACTTGGAAAGGTTGATATCCTGATTGAGCTCTAATTTCTTTCTTAATCTGTAGCGATGAAGTTCAACGCCTCTAAATGAAATATTCATCAAAGGTGCAATCTCTTTAGATGATAAATTCATTTTTAGGTAGATACAGAGTTTTATATCCTTTGAAGTTAGCTGAGGATAATTATGTGTTAGTTTATGTACAAAATCTTCGTGGCTTTGCATTAGATTCTTTTCAAAACTTTGCCATTCATTTTTATTGATTGAATTAATTTTGATCGACTTTTTGATTTTGTTCTTAAGTTGATTTATATCGCTTTCATTATCTAATATACTCTGAATAGTATCAATCATTTCCGACTGTTTTGCAATCGAAAGTGATTTGCCCGCAACCTCCGAAGCTTTTGATTGTATCTGCATTTCTAATATGTGTTTGTCATATTCCTGCATTTTCAATTTGTTTTCGGCAATGAGCTCTAATTGAAGAATTTGTTTTTGATGCTTCAGTTCTTCTTCCTTTAGTTTTAACTTTTCGAGATAGCGTATCTTATTCCATTTATAATACAAATAAAAACTACCTGAAATTATCAGTATATAAACCAAAATCATCACCAAAGAGAAATACCAAGGCTTATCAACATTAAATTGATAATCAGCAACCTGTATAAAATTTTCTCCGTTATTGTAATATATTTTCAAACTCTGGCTGCCACTCGAAAGATTATTTAAAACTATATTTCCTGATTTTACCGGAAAAAATGTTTTGGTATCATTTAGCTTATAAAATAATCCGAGTCGGTTATAACCGTAATATTCTGAAATTATATCAACTTCAACAGATTGATTATAGTGTATAGAAGTATTTCCATCAATCATTTTCCCTTGATAAAATGCTTCAGTAGCAATTTTTTGATTTTTAGTTTTAGCGTTTTTAAGAGGAAAAGAAAAGAAACCATCATCGAGATTCATCAATAATTGATTACCATCTCTAAAAACTTTAGTATCCTGATTAATGATTTTTCCTTCATAATACTTTTCGGGAATTAAATCCCAAATATAGTTCTCACCTATTTGATGAATAACATATAACAATTTATCTTTTAATACAATGAAATTAGAATTGTTAACCGGGATTATTTCAGAAATATCGGCAAAGTTTTTATTAAAGATTTCATTCTTTTCCAGCTTATTGGAAATGGAATTAAAGTTGTACCAAACATTATCTATAAAGAACAAAATTTCATTCTTATAATCAAAAATCTTCACACCATAATCATTCCATATTTTGTTTTGATGCGTAATGTTTTCAACCCTTTCGACTTCATAAAGATTATTAAAAGTTATCCGGTATAGACTTCTATAGTTGTCAACCGCCCAAAGTTCTTTTGGTTTATTTTGGGCTATGTTTTTAATGGGTTTGGTTAAATTATCAACGATTTTATATTTTGTAAAGTCAATAGGCGAATTGTATAAAATAATTCCCGAATAATTAGCTTGAAAATATTTATTGTCATAATCACTTTCCTGAAATTTCCATCCTCCACTAATAGTGTTTACCTTTTTAAGCACATCATTTTCATAAATAAACGTTCCGTCATTGTGACCGATAATATATTTTGTTCCATTCTTATGAATGTCCCAAACCTGTCCCTGCGAGTTTGGTAACAACTGCAGGTTTTTATCCTGATATTTAAAAACGCCATGATTAGAACCTAGCAAGTAACCGTTTTTTATAGCTGCTAATGTATAAACAGAACCTAAAACACCCGTATTATCAGAGAAAATGGTGTAAGGCGAATTAATTTCGATATGAGAAATGCCATTATCCAAACCCAACCACAAATCATTCTCTTTATCAAAACCAATGCAAAGCACTGAATTGTTTATCAGCGAATTGTTTCTGTTGATATTCTGATGCGCATTAGATTTTAAATCGACTATGTACAGACCTTTAAAAGCGGTTCCAATAGCCAATCGGTTATCATCAATAAACTTAGCCGTGATGATTATTTCTTTTTTAAGTATCGCATTCAAGGAATTATTCCACGGAATTAGCTTTCCGTTTTCTTCTACAAAAACACCATTTTTTTGGGTAAAAATATAGATTTGGCCTTTGTTAGTAGCAATTCCATGAATGATATTATTTTCTAATCCTTGCCATTTAGTGACTTTTTTAAACGATTTATTTTCAAATAAATACACTCCATTATTTACTGAAGCCATATAAATGCTATCATTCACAACAAAACAATAAGAAATCTGAAACGGAATTCTGGTCTTTACAATTTTGCCATCGGTATAAACAAAAAGCTCATTAAACGATTGAAAATAGATTTTATTCTGATGCTTGAAAATTTTCCAAATCTCTTCATTAATAGAAGCGCCGGTAAAAAGTTTCTTGTCTCTGCTTAATGAGGTATACACCATTTTTCCGGAGATTCTTTTCCAATAACCAAATTCATTATAAGAACCTGTATACACCTTATCACCATCAACAAAAACGGAACGAAGTATAGTCTTGTTTGGCAAAGTATATTTTTCCCATTTTACGCCATTATAACGCAAAAAATAATGATTGTTGGCATAATAAAGTGCATTGTCACTTCCTTGTGCAACACTCCAAACCTGGTTGTCTCCAAAATAATTTGACTTCGTGAAATTTTCTACAAAGGGAAGCAGTTCCTGAGATTGAACTGAACAAACAGATAGTAGTAATAAAAAATAAAAAAATATCTTTTTCACGAAATTAGATTTGACAATCCAAATGTAAAAAAGATATTGTATTAAACTCCAATTTTATGGGAAACAAACAAATGTATCCGCAGCAAAATTAACTATTTTCCATCAACATAATCTTGCAGATAAGCAAAACGTTCTGTTAGTTTTCCGTTTTCAGTTATTTTGGCTCGTTGCAGAATTCCGTCTTTATCATTGTTAAAAAAAGCCGGAATAACATGTTCCATAAACATTTCGCCAAAACCTTCGCTGGCATCTTTGGGTAATTCACAAGGCAAATTATCAACGGCCATAACCATAATGGAACCCGGATGTGTATAGGGAACTTCTTTGTTTTCAATTGGTAAAAAACCATAAAAAGGTTCTGCAATTGTTGATGATCTTATCGTACAAGCAATTGGACCATCGACATCACAGGAAATATCGGCAACAATTTTTATTTTGCAATCAGAAGCCTGAAGCATATCAAGAGTAAGAATATCCGGCGCACCGTTTCCGTGAAAATGTCCAGCCATGAAAATATCAGCCACTTTGGAAAAACGTTCAAAATTTGAGATGTAATCTTGAGGGTTTTTAAAAAAATCGCTGTTATCTTCTGCTACTTTTCCGTCAATTCGTTTGTTATAATCTAAGACGTCAATTTGAGTGTAAACCGGGTGAGAGTATATTTTGTTTAAGAAATCTTCAGGAGCAACTTGTTTTATTTTTATTCCGTCGAGAATTTCTTTTGCTCCCATTCCAACTTTGCCATGACCAGTCAAAACAATTTTGATGTTTGGTAAAATTTGTCTTTTCAATCGAACGACTAAGTCATCTTTGGTTTGTAAGGTTTCTGCTTTTGGCAAACTGAACAATTCATATTTTATTCCGAATGCTCTAAAAGCATTGTATGCTCCAACAATTCCGGCATAACGACCAAAGCCAATCAGACGTTTGTTACCTGCATCGACTATAGTTTCGTGGTCATATAACGTTATCTTTTTGTCTAATATCGCCTGAAGCAATTTTCGATTATGAACTTGCTTTTTAATAGTATGTGAAAAGAAGAAATACTTTTTATTCGGAATCAAATAATCAACCGGAATTTCTTTTACACCAAAGAAAACATCGCAATCTGAAACATCATCAGTTACTTCAATGCCTAAGTTTTTATAGGTTTCATCAGTAAAAACTCTGATGTCAGAACTTTCGACTTTTACTATGGCTTCGGGATGTTCTTTTTGCAAACGGACTAATTCTTCAGGAGTAAAAACTACTCTTCTATCGGGTGGATTTTTTCGCTCTTTTATAATTCCAAACTTCATGGGTGTTTTTTTGTGATGCCAAAAGTAGTTGTAACGAAAACGTTTTCAAAACTTTTTTTGAAAAATAAATTTCACCAAATTTTATCATTGGTATTGATTATTATAACTTTATGAATTTGACTTAAAAAATTGTGAAAAACCTGTTGAAAGCTTTCTAAAAAAGTAATTCTATAACTTTAATGAATGGTTATATTTGTTTTTCAATCATTATCAAAATGACATCTAAAATCAGTCTCTATACTACTCAATTATTAGCTATACTTATGCTTACCATTTCTTGTTCTAAACAAGAGAAAAACGAAGAAGGCATAATTAAAGTAAATAAAAACGGAATTCCGGTAATGCAGCCTTTACAGGAAGAACTTCCGGCACTTAATTCGGCTTATATTAATGATAAAAAATATGGTGTTAGTCGTTATTTTGAGAAAACATGGTCTGAGAAAAATGATAACGTAGCTTTTTTGGTTGCCAAAAACGGACAGATAATCTACGAAAATTATATGGGCTATGCCAATAAAGGAACGGGAGAAATGATTTCCAAAAACATGCCTCTGCATATTGCTTCTGTGAGTAAAGTATTGACTTCCACAGCTGTACTAATGCTTATTGATGCCAAAAAAATTACCTTAGACCAAAAGGTAAATACCATTATCAAAAACTTTCCTTATCCTGAAGTAACTATTCAAACGCTGCTTAATCACCGTAGCGGAATGAGAAATTATGCCTATTTCACTTTTGAAAATGGGAATTGGGACAAAAAGGAAACCCTAACCAATGAAGACATTGTAAAGGTTATGGTGGAAAAAGGAATTACTTTAGAAAGACCAACCGATACAGGATTTGGCTATTGCAACACCAATTACGCAATGCTTGCCCTGATTATTGAAAAAGTTACCGGATTAAAATATCCGGCAGCGATGAAAGAAATGATTTTTGCGCCGCTTGGTATGACCAATACTTTTGTTTTTGATATCACTAAAGACCGCGATATCATTGCTCCGTCCTATAAAGGAAATAATGTAGAAATTGGGATTGATTATCTGGATGGAATTTACGGCGATAAAAACATCTATTCGACTCCAAGAGATTTATTGAAATTTGACAAAGCCCGCTATGCTCCTTTTTTCCTGAATCCGGACTTGCTTAAAAAAATGTACCAAGGATATAGTTATGAAGCCAAAGGAATACGTAATTATGGTTTAGGCATCAGAATGTCGGAGTTTGAAAAAGGCGAGCCTTTTTATTATCATAACGGCTGGTGGCATGGAAATACTTCCTGTTTTATCAACCTAAGAAAAGAGAAAGTTACGATTATTGTATTATCGAATAAGTTTACCCGAAAAACGTATCAGGCTAAAAGATTAGCTTCCCTTTTTGGCGATTATCCATTTAAGTTGGATGATAATGGCGAGGATTAATATGATACAATTTAATCTGAAATATTTTGCACTAACTATTTCACTTTTCATTATCGAAACGCTAATCGCGCTGTATGTTCATGACAACTTTGTGCGCCCTTACTTTGGTGATGTGCTTGTTGTTATTCTGATTTATTGTTTTCTAAAATCATTTCTAAATTTAAAAGTGACAACGGCCTCGATATTTGTATTGCTGTTTGCATTCACTATAGAATTTCTGCAGTATTTGAATATTGTTGAAAAACTGGAATTGCAAAATTCAAAAATCGCCCGAACAGTTATCGGAACATCATTTTCCTGGGAAGATATTATTTCTTATATCGCAGGGATAGTTGTAGTGATTGCCGTTGAATATTTTCTTCGGAAAGAAAAAGCATAGCTGTTATTTCTCTATAATCGCATCCTGAATGACTTTTTGGATGTCTTCGCGAATGTTTTCTTTTGAAAGTTTATTTGGCAAATTAGAATCAGGATACGTTCTGTTGGATAGGAAGACGTAAACTATTTCCATTTCAGGATCAGCCCAAGCAATAGTTCCCGTAAAACCTGTATGTCCAAAACTTGACATTGAAACACAACCACAAGTTGGACCGCCACCACTTATTTGCGGTTTGTCAAATCCTAAGCCGCGACGGTTTCCTTCACCGCAAAACCAACACGTATTAAAATCGTTAAACGTAGCTTCCGAGAAATATTGAATACCTCCATAATTTCCTTTTTGCAGATACATCTGCATCATCTTGGCAATATCCATAGCATTGGAAAAAATCCCTGCATGTCCGGCTACTCCATCTTCCATCGCGGCTTCCATATCGTGAACATAACCTTGAATGGTATCATGACGGAAATAAGTATCTATTTCTGTTGGTGCAATCACACTTTTATCAAATTTAGTCAAAGGATTATAAAGTGTATTATTCATCCCAAGTGTTTTATAGAAATTGTCTGTTGCCAATTCATCCAAATGTCTGCCCATAATTTTCTCCAGATATTGTTTCAAAATGATAAAGGTAAAATCGCTGTAGCGGTATTCTTTTTTATCAATAAGCGGACTGTCGATGATTCGTTTCATAATGGTATCATGATAATCATCGCGTAAATACAAACTATCGGAAACTTTTTTGGTGAATCCTTCACTGTATATTTTACGATAGTATTTTTCCATTGGTTTTTTGGCTGAATCTAATGTAGCGGTGTAAAACGGAATCCATGCCTGCATTCTGCCATAGTGGGATAACAATTCTTTAAACGTTATTTTCTGTTTGTTAGAACTTCTAAATTGTGGCAGCATTTCGCCTAAAGTAGTTTCGAGTGTTACTTTCTTTTGGTCATAAACCTGCATCAAATTGGGTAAAGTCGCTACTATTTTGGTTAGAGAAGCTACATCATACAAATCGCTGTTCTTCACTTTTACATCACCTTCATAGGTTTGCTTCCCAAAAGATTTTTGATAGATAACTTTTCCCTTTCGGGCAACCAAAATCTGCACTCCCGGCGTCATTTTATTATCGATTGCTTTTTGAGCATAAGTTTCTATATGCTTGAGTTTTTCTGAACTCATACCTACACTTTCCGGTGTAGCAAAACCCAAGCGGTTGAGTTTTTGAGTCGTGATTCCGTCTCCTGCTTTTAATGAAGTATTAATAGAAACCGGAAGCAATCCTTTGGCGTCAATAGCTCCAAAAATCAATTCAGCTGAAACTTCCTGCGCAATGTTTCCATTCTGATACGAGACTATTACACCGGGTATTTCATCAAAATTTAAAATTCTCGATAAGGAATACGGTTTGGCAAAACAATCCAGAATTACTTTCTTTTTAGAGGCAATTGAATCTATTACCTGTAATTCAGGCACTGTCAGTTCAGGCGATTTCCACCAAGATTTATGCGATTTATGATATCCTATGACAACCGTTTCATAATCGGTTAACTTAGCCATTAAGCTATCGATATTCGTTTCTGAAACTTCGGTGACATTAGTGTATTTCTTTAACGTAGTGACGAAAGAACTGTTGGTGTCATCACCTAATTTTACATAGGCAATTTTTTGATTTAGATTTCTAATTGGCAGAATGTTTCCGTCATTTTTTACAACAGTAACAGCATTTTCAAACAATTCATATTGCAAAGTCTCATTCGATTTCGGATTCAAATCGTTATATAAATTGATGCCTTCGATAGGTTTATAATTATTCAATCCTGCTTTGAACTTATAGCGCAAAATCTTCTTAACCGATTGTGCTAATCGCTCATCGGAAATTAGACTGTCCTGATAAGCTACACATATTTTCTCTACGGCAAGCGGTACATTTTCTGCAAAAAGCAGTATGTCATTTCCGGCCAGGAACGCTTCCAAATCAATATCGCCTGGTTTTCTGAAATTGGCTGCGCCTTTCATATTCAGTGCATCTGTAAAAATTAATCCGTCAAAACCTAACTCTTTTTTAAGAAGTTTGGTAACCACATCATAAGAAACAGAGGTTGGATAACCTGTTCTAGGTTCTAAACTTGGGACATTTAAATGCGCTACCATTACTGAAACCAGACCTTCATCAAACATTCTTTTGTATGGATACAATTCAACTTTATCCAAATGATCCAAAGAAGCATTTACCACAGGCAAAGTACTGTGCGAATCGGTTGCTGTATCTCCGTGTCCGGGAAAATGTTTTCCGGTAGAAAAAACTCCCTCGGCTTGAGCGCCATTCATTAAAGCAATAGCATGTTCGGTAACGCTAACTTTATTTTCACCAAAAGAGCGGTAACCGATAATTGGATTTTTTGGATTGGTATTGATATCTAAAACCGGTGCAAAATTGAAATGAATTCCCATTCTCTTGCTTTCCTTAGCCATGCTGGCTCCTACTTTTTCAACCAACTTCAAGTCTTTAATGGCGCCCAAAGTCATGTTAAAAGGATAACGAAAAGTTGAATCGATTCGCATACTTAAACCCCATTCGGCGTCAATACCAATAAACAAAGGTACTTTGGCAAGTGATTGGTATTTATTGGTCAAACGTGCCTGACGCATTGGTCCGCCCTGAAAAAAGATTAATCCACCGACTTTATTCTCGGTGACCAACTTTTCAACATCAGCAACATGCGCAGCATCTTTATTAGAATAGGCAGCAACCATAAACAGTTGGCCTACTTTTTCATCAAAAGACATTTGATTGTAAATACTATCAACCCAACGGGTTTCTTTATCAGTTTCGGGGAAAAAGTTCTTTTTAGGATGCGGATGATAAACCGTTTCATCAATCGGAACTACTACTTCAGGATTTGGTTCAGTTACAGGAACAACAACAGTTGGCTTGTTTTTGACTGACGAACAATTCGTAATCAAAAATAGCAATCCTGTGCATAAAACTATACTGAATACTACCCTTTTCATGTAAATGGATTAAAAGAAACGACTGTGCCAGCTTTCGCCCGCAGGAACTTCCCAGTTTTCGTTAAATTCTTCGATGCTGTTCACCAAATTGTTAAAAACTATAGTGTTGGCGGTAACGGCTTTCTCTTTAGCCATTCGCTTGAAATCAATTAATGATTTGTGAGCAATATGTTCTCCGTTTTTAAACGTTACATTCATTTTATCCAACAGATCGACTTGGTATTTTTGCTCAAGATTTTGGATGAAACTCACAGAAGAATCTATAGAACAGCCTGTTGCCTGTTGCACCTCTTGATTAACAGCAAGAATGATGAAACGGTTGTATTTCAATAGATAAGAAGCTTCTAATCCGGTTCCGTGTGCTGACCAGTTTTCGATAAATGCTTTTAAATCATTTTCGATTTCAGTCATTTCATCGTCTGAAAATTTTCGATTGGATTGGTAAATCCAAATTCTGGAGTCTTCAGGTAAATTTTCAAAAGGGATATACATAATTTTAATTAAAATGTTTTTACAAATGCAAAACCGGTTGTTTTACCATTATAAAACGGAATCATAGCAGTTTTAGTATTTTTTGAGTTCTTTTTTGTGAACCATTTACTTGTAATTGGATATAACCAATAACCCGCTTTTGCACTAAGAATTCCTATTCCGGCTCCAGCTACAACATCTGTAAACCAGTGCCTGTTATTATACATTCGGAAAGCTCCGGTTCCTGCAGCTATTACATAGCCTGAAATTCCGTACCACACCGATTCATTTTTATATTCCTGCATCATTAATTCGGCTCCCATAAAAGCGGTAGCTGTATGTCCTGAAGGGAATGAATTAAGGCTGCTTCCATCCGGACGTTCAACTGATGCCGTTTTCTTAAAAGCATTTACTGTCAATCCCATTAAAAGATAAGAAGTTGCAAAAATTATCGTTTTATCTTTAAAATTATTTTTACTCTTTACTCCAAAAGCGCTTAAACCATAGAAAGCTGCAATTGGTGTGTATTGCGAAAAATCGTCAATGGATGTTTTTTCATCAATGCTCTCCTTAACTTCACTACTTATACCTGAATTGAAACCTTTAATCTGACCGCTTTCTAATCCAACAATTCCGTAACCTATAAAAACAGCCGGAATGATTAGACTTTTGTATTTGAACTTTAACTGAATAGAGTCCGTTTTTTGACTCGGAATTGTATCTGAAACGGATTGCGCATTAGAAACAAAAAAAGCAAAACTACAAATGCAAAAAAGGATCTTTGATTTCAAATTCATTAATCAGATTATAAGTCCTGTGCGTTAGCGATTAATTCGGCTACGTCCATTACTTTAACGTTTGCTTCCTGTTCTTTGGCTTTAACGCCGTCGGTCATCATCGTGTTGCAAAATGGACAACCGGCAGCGATTATTTCGGGTTTGGTTTCCAAAGCATCTTCGGTTCTTTCTACGTTGATGTCTTTGTTGCCGGTTTCCGGCTCTTTGAACATTTGGGCACCTCCGGCGCCACAACACAAACCGTTAGCTCTTGAACGCTTCATTTCGACCAATTCAGCATCCAGTTTTTGGATTAAATCTCTTGGTGCCTCATATACATTATTAGCTCTTCCGAGATAACATGGATCGTGAAACGTAATTCTTTTTCCTTTGAATTGTCCGCCTTCAATAGTCAATCTTCCTGAATCTAAAAGTTGCTTTAGGAATTCGGTGTGATGTACTACTTCGTATGTTCCGCCCAATTCAGGATATTCATTTTTCAGTGTATTAAAACAATGTGGGCAGGCAGTTACGATTTTTTTAGCTTCGTAGGCATTCAGCACTTCGATGTTCATCATCGCCTGCATCTGAAACAAAAACTCATTTCCAGCACGCTTTGCCGGGTCACCGGTACAACTTTCTTCTGTACCCAAAACAGCAAACTCGACATTTGCACGATTTAGAATACGCACAAATGCCTTAGTGATTTTCTTTGCTCTGTCGTCAAAACTACCTGCACAACCAACCCAAAACAATACTTCGGGTTGCTTGCCTTGAGCCATCATTTCTGCCATGGTTGGCACATTTAATACTTCTGACATTTTTTTTGTTTATTTGGTTATCTGGTTATTTGGTTATTCGGCTATACTTCAAATAACCAAATAACCGAATTACCGAATATTAATCGTGATGCTCGTCATCGAACACTTGAATAGTTACTTCTTTTTCTATCAAATTGGTAAACTTTCCTCTGTAACGGGTTGCTTTTACCAAGTGATTGTCGATCCAGTGGTAGTTTCCACCACGTGGTTTTCCGAATAGAATTCCATGGTATTTGAATCCGTGTTTTTTTAACCAAATCTCAGTATATTCTCTGTGAGCTTCTGTTCTTGAAGTAAAGAAGAATATAATGTGACCTTCGTCGTACCATTTGTTTAAAGTAACTAATGCATCAGGATAAACCTCTGCAGTCAGCATTCTTTCAGGCTCTTCGTTTGGAATATCGTCACAAACCGTTCCGTCTATATCGATTAAATAGTTCTTAATTCCTTCTGGTAAAATTGGACTTAAATGTTGCCCGTTTTCGGTAATACTTTGCAAGTTTTTTTCGATGTCTTCCGCTTTCATTTTTTTTCTAATTTTTTTTAATAGTTCACATTCATTTGACAAATTCCCAAGCCTCACATTTTTGGTCATTTGTTTTTATTTTTATATGGATGCGATAAATTGCATCCTAATTCAATTATTCATTTTTCCAGTTTAATCTGTCTTGTTGGTTGTATTGCCATGGTGCACCATTGTTCTCAATATTGGTCATCATTGCATTCAAAGATTGTGGCGCAGCACTTTGCTCCATTACCAAATAGCGTCTCATATCCATGATAATTGACAACGGGCTGATATTTACCGGGCATTCTTCAACACAAGCATTACACGAGGTACATGCCCAAAGTTCTTCGGCCGTTATATAATCATTCAGCAACGATTTATTATCGGGAACAAAAACACCTTTGTTGGCATCTATATTTCTTCCTACTTCTTCCATTCGGTCACGTGTATCCATCATGATTTTACGTGGCGATAATTTCTTACCGGTTTGATTTGCCGGACAGGACGAAGTACAACGACCGCATTCGGTACAAGTATAAGCATTTAGTAATTGCACCCAATTCAAATCCTGCACATCCGAAGCTCCGAATTTACTTGGAACTGCATTTTCATCAACAGGCTGCGCAGCAAAAAGATCGGCATTTGGATCCATCATCAGTTTTACTTCTTTGGTTACACTTTCTAAATTGTCGAATTGTCCTTTCGGATTCAAATCAGCGAAATAAGTATTTGGAAAAGCCAAAAGAATATGCAGATGTTTTGAATAGTATAAATAATTCAGGAAAACTAAAATTCCGGTAATGTGTAACCACCAGGCAACTCTTTCAATAATTATTACTGCTTCGAGAGAAAAAGTATCTGGTGAAGGTGTTAAATATCGTGAGATGATATTCCCCGAATTCATGTCTTGAAAGTGCAAATCAAAAGCATTCATAACTAAAAACAACGACATCAAAACCATTTCGAAATACAGAATTGTATCGGCATCTCTTTTTGGTGCACCTTTCAAATCGGAGCTTGCAAAACGTTTTAATCGGATGATGTTTCTTCTAATCCAGAAAATGATTACGGCTACTAAAACCAATACAGCAAGGATTTCAAAAGAACCAATTAAGAAACCATAAAATCCACCAAGGAATGAAAATACTCTGTGTGTTCCGAAAAGTCCATCAATAATGATTTCTAAAACTTCGATATTGATGATAATAAAACCTGCGTATACTATAATATGTAATAATCCGGCAATAGGTCTTTTTACCATTTTGGATTGACCCAACGCAATCATAGCCATGTTTTTCCAACGTGCTGATGGATTATCAGTGCGATTAACATCATGACCCAGATTTATATTTCGCTTTAGCTTCTTTACATTTTTAGCAAAAAAACCAATTCCCGCAACAAGAATGATAGCAAAAAGTATGTTGTCGATATACATCATGGTTTTGGGTTACTTTTTAATAGTATCGTTTACGGGTGCTTTATACGGTTTGTTTTTCTTTCCGAAAAGAGACACATTTACATATCGTGTTGGATTTAAACGCAAATCCTGCAACAATAATTCTAATTCTTTAGACGTTTTAGCAAAGTTAGTGTACATCGTTTCGTCTTTGGCAAGTTTGCCTAAAGTTCCTTTACCGGCTTGAACATCAGCCATTATTTTATCAACGCTTGCTAATGTTTTCTCTAAACTTTTAACGGTTTTACCAATGTTTGCTTTGGAAATCGAATCCGATATTTTAGCAAAATTAGCCGAAGCCTTATCCACATTTGCCATGGTTGAATTGATTTTTCCTTTGTTATCCGCTAACATTTCGTTTACCGATTTCGAAGCTACTTTGAATTCGGCTAAAGTAGCATCAAGATTGGCGATGCTGCTTTTTAGGTTCTCTTTGGTTTTAGCATCTAAAACAGTATTCACATTCTTTAAAAGTGCATCTGCAGATACCACCATTTTTTCTACCTTTTCCTGAAGCGGTGTTAATCGCTCTGCTACCAATGAAGTTAATCCAGGTTTAATATCGCCTTGTAAAGTCATTCCGGACTCGGCTACCGATTTATCTTCAAAATTTGGTGTAATCATAATTTGCTTCCCTCCGATTAATCCGGGTTCGTATATCGAAGCGATACTTGATTTTGAAAAAGGAAAATCGGATTTAATTTGTAATGACACCTGAATTTTACCAGTTGTACCTATAAATTTGATTTCATTCACTTTCCCGACATTGAGTCCGTTAATCGTTACAGGTGCTGAAGCAACCAGCCCTTCTACATTGTCGTATTGAACATAGAACGTTTTATAATCAGTAAGTAAATCTCTTCCTTTTAAAAAGCTATAACCCCAAATAAATAATAAAATAGAGGCAATTACTAAAATTGCTGTCTTGATTTCTCTTGTGATTTTCAATGTAAATCTGTTTTTGGCAAAGTTAAAATAAATAATTAAAACTCCTTATTATTATTGCTTTAATGCGTCTTGAACCGATACTTTCTTTCCATTTTTAAAGGCAATTAAAAAAGCTGATGAGTATCCTTTGGCTTTGGCTTCCGATAATAATCGTTTTGCTTCATCATAATTGGTCGTTTCTCCATACATATATTTGTACAGACTCCCATCAGAAGAAACGGAAATGTTACTTAAACCATTGAAATTACTTGGTACAAGCTCCAGTTTTCTCCCGCTTGCCGAAAGCTGCACTTTGAATGTAGCAACCCCCGAATTAACTGGATCTGACTTTGCTTCAGGCTTTTTAACATCCGGAGTTTTTACTGTTGGTTTTTTGGTCAATGTATCAGGTTTCTTTACAGCTTCTATTTGTTGTGATGGTTTTATGGCATTATCATTATCGCTGGCACCAAAATATTCTTTTTTGTAACTGATAATAGCATTAGCAATCGATTCGGCTATTTCCTGTTGCCCTGCTTCTGAATCCAACTTAGCACCTTCTGCCGGATTAGATATAAAACCCATTTCAATCAAAATTCTTGGCATATACGCTTTGTGTAAAACCATATAAGGTGCCTGTTTCACTCCACGGCTTTTTTTGCCAAGCTGAATGAATTGACCCTGCACTTTTCCAGCTAAAGCTATACTCTGTTCAAGGTATAATTCTTGAGCCATTGTCATTCCGGCATAGGATTCAGGAGATTTTGGGTCGAAACCTTCATACTTTTGTTTATAATCTTTTTCTAAAGTCACAACCGAGTTCTCTCGTTTCGCCGCTTCGAGATTGGAAGCATTTTTAGACATACCCATTACATAGGTTTCGCAACCATCGGCAGCGTTGTTAGCATTGGCATTGCAATGTATCGAAACAAAAATATCGGCATCAGCTCTGTTGGCAATGTTGGCGCGCTCATCTAAAGCAATAAACTGATCGCCTTTTCTCGTATAGATGACATCAATCCCTGAACTTTTCTCCAACAGTTTACCTACTTTCAGTGTCACTGCCAAAGCAATGTTCTTTTCAATATGTCCGTGATAAACAGCGCCATAATCATGGTCTCCATGACCGGCATCGAGGGTTACTTTAAATTTTTGGGAATGTGCTGTAGTAGAAAAAAACAAAACAGCCAACGCTGTTATTGTTATTGTCTTTATATTTTTTATTACTTTCAAAATCTATTTTTAACTAAATTAATTATTTTAAAGCTGACACTTTTCCATCGGCAAACAGCACTATAAAGGCATCCTTAAAACCATGACTTTTGGCCTCGTTATACATTTTTTTTGTATACTCTAAATCATACGATTTCCCGTAATAATAGCGGTACAGATTGTTTTCGAATGTATATGAAATATCTTTTAAACCTTTGAAATCACTCGAATACAAGTCTCTTTTTTTAGAACTAGCGAATAGCTGTATTTTATATATCGTCTGTCCGGTTTCTTCTTTTACCATTTGCTTCGCCTGTTCGCCCATTGGGCTCGAGTAATTAGGCTTAACAATTACTGTATCTTCAATTTCCTTTAGTGGTGTATACTTTTTTTCAACATCCTTTATTTCTTCTTCTGTTAATGGTTCATTGAAATAGGTTTTTTTGTAATGAATAATAGCATTAGCAATCTGACGTGCCATTTCGGTTTGTCCTTCATCTGAATTTAAATATTCACCTTCTTCTTTATTGGATAAGAAACCTAACTCAATCAAAACACCAGGCATTTTGGCTGCATCTAAAACCCATAGAGGTTGCTGCTTTACGCCTCTTGTTTTTCGGTTTAACCGATTGGTGAAATTATCCTGAATGGTTGTTGCAAGGCTGATGCTGCTGTTCAAATTCTCTTCCTGGATAATTTGAAGCCCTATTAAATTTTCCGGCTTACTTGGGTCAAATCCCTGGTAGGTTTTTTTGTAATTGTCTTCCAATAAAATTACCGAGTTCTCTTTTTTGGCAACCTCCAAATTCATATTAGTTCTTGAAAGTCCCATTACAAATGTTTCTGTTCCGGCAGGTTCAAAATTTTTAACCGAATTGCAATGAATAGAAACAAATAAATTAGCATCTATCTTATTTGCGATTTTCGGACGGTTTACCAATTCTATAAATTCGTCTGTTTTACGGGTATAGGTCACTTCTAAATTCTTTTCTCTTTCAAGAAATTTACCCACTTTAAGAGTGGTCTTTAGAGCAATGTCTTTTTCAACATATCCGTGATAGGAATTCCCGGGATCCTTTCCACCATGACCTGCATCCAATACTACCGAAAACTTATTAGAATCTGATTGTCCGAAAACATTCAGCATACTAAAAAAGAAAAGTACTGTAAAACAGGTTTTTATGCCGTTTAAAAATCTCATAAACTCAAAAGTTAATTTTAATTAAAACCGAAAGGTTATAATACCAATATTTCCTTATTTTTGACCGGAAATATTATGTAAGTTTGCCTCGTCAAAAATCAAGCCATATTTCTACAAAAATAGTATTAAACCTTTGCAAAGAAACTTATTTTATATCGTTTTTTTAACAATTTTCCTAACACTGGGAAACGCAAAAATATATTCACAAGAGTTGCTAAAGGAACCCAATTCTTTCCCTCCTAAAAATCAGCAAACTACACCTGAAAAAACTACCGAACCTGTCTTAGAAGTTACCGAAGTTAAAGTACCTGACAGCATCAAGAAAAAGCCTTTATTGGAAGATAAGATAAAACGTAAAGCAGTTGACTACGAAAAGTTTGATCAAAAGAAAAAGCTAATCACACTCTACAATCAGGCTGAAGTTTATTATCAGGATATTGAACTGAAATCAGGAATTATTGTCATTGATTATGACAAAAGTGAAGTATATGCCGGAAGAATAAAAGATACTGCCGGCGTCTATACGCAAAGACCTGTTTTTAAACAGGGAAGCAATGTGGTAGAACCCGATTCTATCCGATTTAATTTTAAAACTAAAAAAGCTTTGGTTTGGAATTCAAGAACCGATCAAGGAGAATTTAAAGTAAAAGCCGAAATAACCAAAAAAGAAAACGACTCTGTTTACTTTATGAAAAAAGCTCGATTTACTACAGCGGAAGACGTTGATGATCCTGAATATTATTTTCAAACCAATAAAGTAAAATTAGTCCCGGGAAAAAAAGTGGTTGTTGGATTTACCAATATGGTTATTGCTGATGTTCCAACGCCTTTAGCCTTGCCCTTTGCTTTCTTCCCGATGTCGGAAAAAAGCCGTTCCGGATTAATTGTTCCAAATTATAACGACAGCAATACCAGAGGTTTCTCATTGCAAAATGGTGGTTACTATTTTGCGTTAAGCGATAACTACGACTTGGCTATTCTTGGCGATTATTACACCAACGGAAGTTATGCCATGCGCTTCGAATCATCGTATGCCAAAAAATATAAATTTAACGGAAATGTAAATATCCGTTTCGAAAACTTAATCAATAGCGAAAGAGGCTATCCTGATTATTCGAGAACTAATATTTACAACATCCAATGGTCGCATTCTAAAGATTCTAAATCAAATCCGAACTCTCGTTTTTCGGCTTCGGTAAATCTTGGAAGTAGTAAATATTTTGTCAATTCAATCAATCAGGTTAATGTAGGTTCAAGGCTGAACAACACCTTGAGTTCATCGATTTCTTATTCTAAAACTTTCAATTCTGTACCTCAAGTGAACATGTCAATAACGGCCACTCATTCACAAAACACAAATACTGAACAAATTAACATGACCCTGCCTACTTTGCAATTGAGTGTTGACAGAATGTATCCTTTTGCCCCGAAAGACGGAAGTAAAAAAGGTTTTTTTAAGAATATCAATTTACAATATAACCTAAGAGGCGAAAACCGAATTCAGACTACCGATTCACTTTTCTTTAAACCACAAATGTTCAAGGATGCGAAAGTTGGTTTTCAACATACTATTCCGCTGAGCACCAATTTTAAAGTCTTCAAGTTTTTTAGTGCAACCACTTCGATGAATTATAATGAAGTATGGTATTTAAAAACCATCCGACGTCAATATGACCCAACAGTAAATAGAGTTGTTGATACCGAAGTACAAGGATTTGACGCCTTCAGAACCTATTCTTTTAGCGCCGGATTGGGAACCACCATTTACGGAACCTTTAATTTTGGCGAAAAGAAAAAAATACAGGCGATCCGCCACGTGATGCGTCCAAACGTTACCTATAGTTATACGCCAAGTTTTTCACAATACTATGACACTTACGATTCTGACGGAAGCGGCACTATGATAAAAGAGTACACGCGATTTGACAACGGAATTTTTGGTTCACCCGGAAAAAACATGTCCAATAATTTAGGATTCAATTTGAGTAATACCTTCGAAGCCAAAGTAACCGAGAAAGATTCGACCAAAACAGAGCCTAAAAAAATAATGTTGCTGAACAACCTGAATTTTTCAACAAATTATGATATTACAGCCGATTCATTAAAATGGTCTCCACTACGTGTTAGCGGTGGGACGCTATTGTTTAAACAAAAGATGAATGTGAATTTTGGTATGACACTCGATCCTTATGCCATCAGTAATACCGGAAGACGAATCGATACCTGGAACATTGACAATGGCGGTAGTTTATTTAGAATGACCAGCGCTAATATGACGTTAAACTATGCTTTCTCTAGTGACGATGGTAAAGATGCGGAAAATAGAAATACCCAAGGCGAGAGAAATGGTGGTCGTGAAGACGATTTGTTTGGCAGTAATACCGATTTGAGCGACAGGCGACAGAGCCAATTTGGTAACGATGATGACAAAAAAGACAATGCTTCAAATGAGCTCTTCAAATATAAATTGCCATGGAATGTTACACTTGCTTATTCTTTGACGTATTCTAATAACAATCGTCAGAAAAAAATAACCGGAAACTCGCTGATGATTTCTATGAATACTGATTTAACACCCAAATGGAAAGTAGGTGCTTCAACAGGTTATGATTTTGTACAAAAAGGTGTTACTTTTACACAACTCCGATTTGAAAGAGATTTGCTGAGTTGGCGAATGGATTTCAACTGGGTACCGTTCGGAGACAACCCGTATTGGGGATTCTTTATAGGAATAAAATCAGGCGTTTTGAGCGATATCAAATGGGATAAACGAAATCAGGCAGATAGAAGTTTGAATTAGTTATAAGTTATGAGTTATGAGTTATGAATTATAAATTGAAATAAAAGGTTAACACATAACTGACAACCGATAACTCACAACATACAACATACAACATAGAACCATAAAAATGAAAAAAATAATCTTCACAGACAAAGCACCTGCTCCAATAGGACCTTATAACCAAGCTGTTCTGGTTGGAAACACACTTTATACTTCGGGGCAAATTGCACTAAATCCTGCGACTATGGAATTAGTTCTTGATGATATCGAAACCGAAACCAAACAGGTCATGGAAAACATGAAAGCCGTTCTCGAAGCGGCCGACATGACTTTTGACAACGTAGTAAAAACAACCATCTTTATCATGAACATGAGTGATTTTGCCCATATCAATTCCGTTTACGGAAGTTACTTTGATGAAGCGACAGCGCCGGCGAGAGAAACGGTTCAGGTAGCCGGACTGCCAAAAGGCGTGAATGTTGAGATTTCGATGACAGCTGTAAAATAGTGTTCAGTTGGCAGTCGCAGTTGGCAGTATCCTAAAAACTAAAAGCATGAATCTAAAGATAATCTTCTTTACACTTCTAATGACTTCCAATTTTGTTTTTTCTCAGGAAAAAGTAACAGAGACCAATGAGAAAGAAGCTCTAAACGTTACGCCTACCGAAGAAACTGAAAACGGGAAAATAGAAAATGGCGTTTATACCTGTCATAGATTTGACTGGAAAATAAAAATTCCAATGAACTATGAAATAACCGATGCTAAAAAAATTGAAGAATTACAAAAAAAAGGTGGCTTAAAACAAAGAAGCCCTCATTTAATAGGTTTTGAAGTAGATAAAAGGAATACTTTTTCGGCAACTTTTGAATCTTTGGAAGGAAGCAGTATAAAGTCATTTGAAGAGCATAAAAACTTTATGATTAAGCTGCTCAATGATACGTATTCTAATATCGAAACCCTAAAATTCGAATTAAGCAGCACTGATATGAAAATAGGAAAATATGATTTCTACAAAGTTCAAACTAGATTATACGATCCTAAAACAGGCGAATTATTATTGACTCAGGATTTGTATAATAGTTTTATAAACAACAATCTATTTAGCGTCAATATCAATTTTAATAATCCAAACATTGGAAGATTGTTGACTGATAACTTTATAAGTTCGTTGAGCAATTAAACACTATAAATCTTATATTTGTTTTAGTTCCTCAATACTGAAACAATGTTAGACAACTTCCCCTTCTACCTCATTCTCATCTTCTCTATAGTCCTCATAATGATGATTGCCGAGAAGATTAAGGTTGCCTATCCAATCTTATTGATCATAGCCGGATTATTGATTAGTTTCATTCCCGGTATTCCAAGCATAAAAATAAATCCGGAGTTTATATTTTTAATATTTCTTCCTCCGCTGTTATATGAAGCAGCCTGGTCTATCTCCTGGAAAGAGCTGTGGCATTGGCGTAGGATTATATTAAGCTTTGCCTTTGTCGTGGTATTCCTGACCGCATTCTCTGTTGCTTTAGTTGCAGAATATTTTATACCCGGATTCGGACTGGCATTAGGTTTTTTATTAGGCGGCATAGTATCACCTCCTGATGCCGTGAGTGCCGGTGCCATTTTAAAATTTGTAAAAGTCCCGCGCACCATATCTTCTATATTGGAAGGCGAGAGTCTTTTGAACGACGCTTCGTCGCTAATCATTTTTAGGTTCTCATTAGTTGCAGTTAGTACGACTCAGTTTGTCTTTTCGAAAGCGGTGGTTAGTTTCTCCTGGATGGTAATAGGCGGCGTTATCATTGGTCTTTTGATTGGTCTGCTATTTATGAAACTCCACAAATATTTGCCTACCGATGCCAATATGGATATAGTGTTTACCTTGGTAATGCCTTATATCATCTATCTTACTGCAGAGGAAGCCCATTGTTCGGGAGTGCTGTCTGTCGTAAGCGCGGGTTTATATTTATCCTATAACCGACATTCTTTCCTTACGAGTACCTCGCGGGTACAGGGTTATAATGTGTGGCAGAGTCTTATTTTTGTATTGAATGGGCTTGTGTTTACCTTAATTGGGCTTTCGCTTCCGGAGGTTATGGACGGACTTGAAAAGGAAGGTATACTCTTTACTTCGGCGGTTGGCTATGGAATCCTGATTACATTGGTTCTGATTATAGTCAGAATGCTGGCGGCTTATGGTGCAGTAATCATTACGTTAGTTATGCGTAATTTTATTACGGTAGCCCTTACAACTAACCCCGGATATAAAGCCCCATTCATCATTGGGTGGACTGGAATGCGTGGTGTAGTATCGTTGGCAGCGGCCTTATCGATTCCGGAATACTTAAATAACGGGAATCCTTTTCCGCAACGGAACCTTATCCTTTTTATCACTTTTGTAGTCATACTGCTCACTCTGATTTTACAGGGATTAACACTACCTTACTTTTTACGCAGAATGCAGCTAACAACACCCGAACAGGAGGCAGAAGAACAACAACAGTATAAACTTCTAAAATACGAAATGGCGGCCTTTGCCCTGGAAAAATTAAAAAGCCAATACGGAAAAGCGTTGAAAGAGCAACCATTACTGCAAAAAATAGCCGACAAATGGGAAGCCAGCAAGATGCTGACCGAAGACACCGAAATGACTGCCGATGGTAAAATCATCTACCTCAACATTCTACGCCAACAACGAAAATGGCTGATTCAAAAGAACCGAAAGAACGGCAATCTAGATGAGGCAATCGTTCGCAAACTACAGCATAGTTTGGATATGGAGGAAGAAAAGGTTAGGCACCTTTAATTACGAATTAGAAATTACGAAGTTAAGGAAGCCTTTTGTCATTCCCACTTTTTTTTGTCTTTCCAGCAAAGGCGGGAATCTATTTTTATCACGCTTACGATCAAATAGTTGTCGAAGCCGTCCCTCCACTTCCTCACAAAACCTTTCGAGTGGTAACGAAAAAATACTTCCTTCGTAAGTATGACAATAATAGGACTACTTAATCTCATCCAAAGCCAACAATAACAACTGTGCTGTGGCTTCATTGGTAGCCAAAGGCACATTGTGTACGTCGCAAATTCTAATCAGCATATTAATATCCGGTTCGTGGGGATGACTTGAGTTGGGGTCTTTAAAGAACAATACCATTTTGGTTTTTCCTTCGGCAACACGGGCTGCAATCTGAGCATCGCCACCTTGTGGTCCGGAAAGCATTTTCTTTACTTTAATGCCAACGGCTTCCACTTTCCCGCCAGTTGTTCCGGTAGCGATTAGTTTGATGTTTTCTTTCTGAAGTATGGCTTTGTTTTTATTGATAAACTGAACCATATCGGCTTTTTTTCCGTCATGGGCAATGATGGCTATTTCCATATAAACTGTATTTTAATGCAAGTTAAAATTTTAACCACAAAGGCACAAAGTTTTTCGGAAAGTCCACAAAAAAAGGTCTACCTTATTGTAGACCTTTTTGTATGTTATAGATTCCCAACTGCGCAGGAATGACTTATTTGTTTAAAACGTGGTATGCAATCAAACCGTCTATTGGTCTTCGTAGTACGTTGCCTATTTTGATATCGTATTTTGCTAAAATGGCTTCCAATTCGTCTTTTAGATAAAATGCTATTGAACCCACAAAATGCACCGGCACTTCTTTGTGGTTTTCAAATTGCATGATATAGTTTTTGGTAAACGATTTTAATTCTTTCTTGATGATTTTTTTACAAAACGGATTGTCTTTGTGCTTAATGATAAACTTAGCAAAAGTCGCTAAATACGCATTCGGATTGGCTTCCTTGTATAAATTGGCTTTGATATAATCGGCGTCAACATTGTATTCTTCTTCAAATTCTCTAGCCAATTCTTTAGGCATACTGTTAAAATAATACCCCCGAAGTAAATGTCTTCCAAAACGATTTCCCGAACCGTCATCCATCGCAATATAACCTAGAGACTGTACTTTTTGGTGTAGTACTTTACCATCAAAATAGCTACAGTTAGAACCTGTTCCAAGGATGCAGACTATGGCTTCCTCATCTTTTGGTGTAGTTGCATAAACCGCCGCATAGGTATCTTCATGAACAGAAACAATAGCATTCGAAAAATACTCCTGAAACACTTTAGTCAAAAAATCTTTCATTCTATCGGTTCCGCAACCGGCACCATAAAAATAAAGATGCGTTGCTTTGTCTTTGTTGTGTTCGATATCAAACTTGTCGTCAAGACGAGCAATGACTTCTTCCTTATCTAAAACTTCCGGATTTAAACCCAGTGTCTGCGTAGTGAAAAGTACTTTTCCGTTATCATCAATGGCAATCCAATCGGCTTTGGTAGATCCACTGTCAACTAGTAATTTCATATTTAATTACGAATTACGAATTAGTAATTACGAATTGTAAAACTAACCCTTTTTATTATTACAAATTAGCGATGTGAACAGATAAATCAATCAATTTACTTGAATAACCATATTCGTTATCATACCAGGAAACCAATTTGAAGAACGTTGAATTCAAGCCAATTCCGGCTTTAGCATCAATGATGGAGGTTCTTGGGTCAGAAACAAAATCCTGAGAAACTACGTCATCCTCGGTAAAACCAAGGATTCCTTTTAATTCATTTTCAGATGCTTTTTTCAACACAGCCATGATTTCGTCATACGAAGTTTCTTTGGCTACTTTCACAGTTAAATCTACTACAGAAACGTCAACCGTAGGAACACGGAAAGACATACCTGTAAGTTTTCCGTTTAATGACGGTATTACTTTTCCAACTGCTTTTGCAGCTCCGGTTGATGAGGGAATAATGTTTACGCTTGCTGCACGTCCGCCTCTCCAGTCTTTTCTTGATGGTCCGTCAGCTGTCATTTGTGTTGAAGTTGTAGCGTGTACTGTTGTCATCAAACCTTCTACAATTCCGAAGTTATCATTGATTACTTTGGCTAATGGCGCTAAACAGTTGGTTGTACAAGAAGCATTAGAGACTACTGTATCTGTTGCTTTAGCTTCAAGATGGTTTACACCCATAACAAACATAGGAGCATCAGCCGAAGGTGCTGAAATAATTACTTTTTTCGCACCACCATCAATATGTGCTTTTGCTGTATCAATCGTTGTGAAGAAACCGGTACATTCAGCTACTACATCTACATCAACTTCTTTATCATCCCACTTAACCAATTTTGGATCTCTTTCGGCAGTAACTCTGATGTATCTGTCGTTTACATATAGTTTTCCATCTTTTACTTCTACTTTTCCGTTAAAACGTCCGTGAACCGAATCGTATTTTAATAAATAAGCCAAATGATCTACATCTAATAAATCATTGATCGCTACTACTTCTACATTATCTCTGTTAAAAGTTTCTCTGAATACTATTCTTCCAATTCTACCGAAACCGTTTATTCCTAATTTTACTTTTGACATTTTTTTTAATTGTTTATTTGTTAATCTGGTTATTTGGTTATTTAGAATACGGTTACAAATAACCAAATCCACGAATAACCAAATCCCCTATTTTTATGTTGACATGATATCGGAAACTCTTAATAAATCCCTGTCTATTTCCGAATGTCCTTTGATAGCTTGCTCTAGCGGAGTTAGCGCTACTTTATCATTTAACATTCCGACCATGAAATTTGATTTTCCTTCTAATAATGATTCTACTGCTTTTACTCCAAGACGGGAAGCTAAAACCCTGTCGAAACAAGATGGCGAACCACCTCGTTGCATATGACCCAAAACCGAAACACGAATGTCATATTCAGGGAAATTCTCTTCGATATAGTCTTTTAATTCGAATACGTTTTTACCTATTTTATCGCCTTCGGCAATAACTACGATACTTGATGATTTTCCGGAAGCTTTACTTCTACGCAATGATTCTAAAAGACGCTCTAATCCTAAATCTTCTTCGGGAATTAAAATCTCTTCTGCTCCTGCTCCAATTCCGGCATTCAAAGCAATATGTCCGGCATCTCTTCCCATAACTTCGACAAGAAAAAGACGGTTGTGCGAACTCGCCGTATCTCTGATTTTATCGATACAATCAACAACGGTATTTAATGCGGTATCAAATCCTAAAGTATGACTTGTCCCAAAAATATCATTATCAATCGTTCCCGGAATTCCCATTACAGGATAGCCAAATTCATTGTTAAAAATTTCAGCACCCGTAAAAGTTCCGTCTCCGCCAATAACTACAAGAGCATCAATGTTGGCATTAACTAAATTCTGGTGTGCTTTCTTTCTGCCTTCAACTGTCATGAATTCTTTAGAACGTGCCGACTTTAAAATGGTTCCACCTTTGTTAACGATGTTATTAACGCTTCTTGCTCCCATCTCT
Source organism: Flavobacterium anseongense (assembly GCF_021608185.1). Taxonomy (GTDB): domain Bacteria; phylum Bacteroidota; class Bacteroidia; order Flavobacteriales; family Flavobacteriaceae; genus Flavobacterium; species Flavobacterium anseongense. Next base: position 253,122 of record NZ_JAKIHN010000002.1, read on the forward strand.
TTAAAATCGCCTTCAATCATTCCTTGATATCCTCTATAAATACCGGTACATTCAATATTATGATAGGCACAAGTTCTAACGACAGAACGAATGGCAGCATTCATTCCCGGAGAATCACCTCCTGAAGTAAGTACACCTATTTTTTTTATATTTTTTGACATTTTTCAAGTATTAAAATGTAAAATTAGCAAAGAAGAACCATTGTTTTACCCATATTATTATATTATTAATAAAATGAACAAATTCAAACGTTTTAGTTGATAAGTTTTTTAATTTATTTAGGGTTTTAGTGCTATTGCGAAGCTATTCATCGGTCGGAATTGCCTCTTGGTTTGGTCTTGGATCTTCTTTTTTCTTATCCTTTTTATCTTTGATTTGTATGTCATCTCGGGACATACTGGAATCGTGTACTTCACTGGTATTCGAATTAGCTCTTTCTATTTTGGCATTTTTGAAAATCTTGTTTACCAATTCCTTTAAAGTATCAAAGTCAACTTCATAAGACATTCCGATACCTTGTGTGTATCCAATTCCCTGACCTATGTAAGTAATATCGTTTTCTTTATTGAATACTCTTAGATTAAGCGTACCATCTCTGTTCACACGATATTGGATTTCAAGGTCACCAACAATCGCCGTTTCTGTAATTCCTCCAATTGGCACACCCACTTTTCCGTTAACAGTAATTCTGTCATTGATTTTAGAAGAAACGGTAACACCAAATCGTCCGTCAGTTTGTTGTCCCGGAGTTCTGTCGGCAACTATATATTCAGGCGCTATAGAAATTTTATCATTATCACCCGAAAATATATCGCTAAAAAGACTGCTCGCCTTTTCAAATAAATTATTAGACAATTGATTTTGATTAACTCCTTCCTGACTTAAGAAACTACCTGTAGAAAGTAGATAAAGTGCCTGTGTTTGTCTGGCATCTTTATCGTCAAGTTTATATTGAATCTCCGATTTTAATGAACTACTAACATTCGGGAAATTGATATTAAAATCTGGCTCAGGGCTGGTCAAATTTCCTTTGACACCAATAATAACTTCAACATCAACTTTTTTATTGAACGATGGATTATCAATTAAAACCGCAGGATTTGCGGTAGTTTTATAAACAGCTTCAAGATTTAAAACAGCAGCCATTGGATCACCTGTCCAATTTATAGAACCTCCTTTTTTTACATCGAATTTTTTGTCTATTAATCCACCATATTTAAAATTATAGGAACCGGAAACAACCGAGAAATCTCCAAACATTTGAAATTTCCCTAAGGTGTTAATTCTAAAGAGCAGCGTTCCGTTTCCTTTGCCCTTCATACCGTGGCCGCTTTCTCTATTAAGAATTACTTCAATATTGGCAATCTCTGTAATCTCAAAATTAAAATCTAGTTCAAGTCCGTTATAATTTTTAGTCTGTATACCGTTTGCATTTGCCTTTTTCTTCTTTTCTTCAGGCGTTTTAATATGTATGTATTTGCTGTCTTCCACAGCTTCGGCATCGTTTATCGGAATTTTAATATCGGTTCCTTTAGCGGATTCCGCATCTACTTTTATCATCAAATTCTCTGTTGGTCCTTTTATACTTGCCGAACCATTCATAAAAGCATTTCCATAATAAGCCGCATCTTCTTTGTCAACTGTATTTAAAGCCAAAAGACGTTTGGCATAAACAGACAAATCCAACTGCCAGTCACCAAACTGCTTGTGTTTGATATAGCCGCTCAAACTTCCTTTAGTATTGAATTTCGTATCGGTAATATTGGTTTCCCTGATGATGAATTTGTTTTCAGTAACATCAACTACAGAATTCTCATCAAACACATAATCGGTATTTAGATATGGAATTGTTAATCCGGCCTTATCAACAAACAATCTTCCGTTATAATCTAAATTGTTAACATCACCATCAATTCGGGCATTTCCCGATGCAAATCCTCTAATATTGGTAATCACATCACCGCCAATTTTTCCTAAAACGCCGAGGTTGAACTTGTCAAAATTCAAATCAACATCTAACAAGGTTTTGTCATCAACAATCTGAATGTCACCTTTAGCACTAAAAGCTTCTACATTTTCATTTTCTAAATTGGAATTCAAATAGAATTTACGCAGTGTTTCATCGCCCTGAATATCTAAATTCATTTTTCCGAGCGCAATGTCATTGACTTTCAGACTGTCTATCTGCAAGGTTGATGTAGGCTGAAAAATGGCATTACTTTGTTTGAAATTGATCTTCCCGTTTAGGTTTCCGTCAAACTTAAATTTCTCGACATCGGGCGTAACTTTATTCAGATTGACATTATCAAATGTGAGCTGTAAATCCTTATTCTTCTTGCCATTCCATGAGCCAATAAAATTCATGCTTTCATTTCCGTGTGAAAGAACTATATCATTAAACGAGAAATTGCTGAGTTTTTTATCAAAGACTATTTTACTCTTTTCAGGGTTTTCTTTTTCATTTAAAAACCATAGATAATCCTTGAACTGCAGTTCCGATTTATTAAACCCAACTACATTATTATTTTCTTTATTTATGGTGTGATAAAAATTCAGATTGTAGAAATCATTACCTCTTTTTCCACCTTTAAACTCGGTTCTAAATTGCAGCGTATCATTAGAAAACGTATTAATCATACTAAAATCCCGGATTTTATAATGCTTTGTTTTTATAGAATCTAACTGAACGTAGGCATTATACAAAGGATTTCTGTTATCGACCTGAACCAAAATATTGTCAAACGTATTGTCATAGGCAACTATTTTTGGGGAACTGAAATCGAGTTTGAAATTCTTGCTGTCCGAACTGATATTTCCTTTTAATTTGGTGCTTTTGGCAAGGGAAATATCCGGATTAAATATTTCTATAATCTTACTGTTTAAATCGAAATCAAATTTTAAATATTGGTTCGGCAGCACTTTATTGGGTTTATAATTGGAATAAAAACTTCCCAAAGAATTCTCCACCATTTTCTGCAATTGGTTGAATTTATATTTTCCAACCACCGAACCTTCAATCGCATCAGGAGAATTGATAATAATTGCTCTTTCTCCATTGTCATCAAAACTCGAATTGATGTTTAGGTAATCCACAAAAAACAAGTCCTTTTTATTCTGATAAGAAGCATTAGTCAGCAACAGATTTCCTTTTAGATTATCAAAAGAATTTCCTGTAGCATTTACAACGATATCACCTTTAAAAACAGAAATGGAATCTTTAATAAAATTCAGTTTTACCAAATTGGCATAATCAATTTTGGAATGGAAATCATAGATGTTTTCTTTTTTGGATAAGTCCAGAATTCCTTTGAAATCCATAAACAAATTGGGATCATTCACATAGAATTCTCCTTTAAATATAGGCTGCTTGAAACTTCCGTCAACAATGATTTTGGTGTAATTATAACCGTTGTATTTCAATTGATAAACATCGCCTGCAAAAGAAGTATTGATATATTTTTGGGTAAATCCTTTCCCATCAACATCGAGATTCATACTTACTTTTCCGATGGTTTTGTCGTTCATAATAGCACCAACATCAAAATTATCCAGGATGATATTTCCGTTGTATTTTGCATTGTCAATATTATTGATATCGGACATATGCAAATCAGATTCGATGATACCCAATGCGGTATTCATGACAAAATCAGAATTGATATAGTGTTGTGTGACTTCTACACTTCCGGCAAAATTAAATTGCCCTAACTTCTGCAAAGACGTTGGCAGCTTTTTCCCGAGAATATTTGGCAATAGCTTGGTTAAATCGCTGTAATTTGAAGATATTTTATTAAAATCACCATTCATATAAAACTCGCCCGGAGCACGTGGAAACAAGTTCTTGAAATTCACATCGCCTTTGATAATTGAGTTTTTTTGATCTTTTAAATACAAACGAGTAGCATAAAAATTATTCAGCGTTCCTTTGATTTTTGAATTCAGAGAAAACTTCTGATTCTTGGCTAATTCCTTATAAAAATAACGAATGTCATTGGTTGCCAAAGTCGCACTGTCAAGGGTAACATCGAATTTTACCCGGTTATTGAAGTCGCTGAAATCGCGATTGTCTTTGTTATAATTCAATACGACCCGACCTTTCAAAAAAGATTCTTTGGTGGTAACTTCGAGCTTTTCGAGTTTGATACTTTTCTTGGTATACTCAAAATCTGCGATTAAATTATCGACCTGAACGCCACGATGGTCGTGGAAATTCATTCGTTTAATTGCTGCATTTACATTAGGCCCTTTGATTTGAAAATCTTTTAAATGCGCATTTAGCTTCGTAAAATCGACATCTTTTGGATTGGCTCTGTTGTAATCCAACATAACAAAACGGCTGTTGGTAAGATAAACATTTTTCGACTTCATTAAAAACTTGCCACTAGCCTTTTTCCCATCATCAAAAGCATCAACAAATACATCCAAACTCGTGTGCTTCTCTCCTTTGTAATTCTTGATTTGTAAATAAAAATAATCCAGTCGCAAATCGCCAAAAAGCAACTTCCCATTGATAAGTTTGTTTAAATCTAAAATACTGGTTTTAATACGTTGTGAATAAATCAGCGTATCGTTATGATGATCTAAAATCAATACATTTTTAAGTTTTACGCCACCAAAAAAAGTTATTGCAACTTCTTCGATATTGATATTAGTCCCAAAATCTTTATTGATTCTGTCAGTAGTATAATCTGCGATTTTAGTTTGCACAATCGGAAGGGAAAGCGCTATGCTTAGTATTAATAAGAGTAAAAGAAGTCCAACTATTGTCCGAAAAAGAACTTTTCGAAACTTTTTAAAACGGGTATTTGACTTAATTTTTTCCAATTATTATTTTGACTTGGGAAAGAAAATTACCTTTGTAAAAATCTTTACATTTGATTTTCTTAGATCGACTGTCAAATATAAATCAAAAATTGCGCCTTTTATGCATACCGAAGAAGTTTTTATACTGGCTATTGAAAGTTCATGTGACGATACTGCTGCTGCGGTTTTAAGAAATGATAAAGTGCTTTCGAATGTAGTTGCCCGACAAAACATTCATGAAGAATATGGTGGTGTGGTTCCTGAGCTGGCTTCTAGAGCACACCAACAGAATATCGTACCTGTAATTGATGTGGCTTTAAAGAAAGCTAACATCACTAAAAATAAGTTGTCAGCCATTGCTTTTACACAAGGTCCCGGATTGATGGGTTCACTTTTAGTAGGCACTTCTTTTGCCAAATCATTGGCTATGGCTTTGAGAATTCCGTTGATTGCGGTGAATCATATGCACGCTCATATTCTGGCTCATTTTATTGACGAGGAAGGTTTTGACAAACCGGAATTTCCGTTTTTGGCATTGACCATTTCCGGTGGACATACACAAATTGTCAAAGTCAATGACTTTTTCAATATGGAAATTATTGGCGAAACTACCGACGATGCTGTTGGTGAAGCTTTTGACAAAACTGCAAAAATATTAGGCTTTCCTTATCCCGGCGGACCATTGATTGACCAATTTGCCAAAGAAGGTAATCCCAAAAAATATCCGTTTACCAAACCTAAAATTCCGGGTTTGAACTTTAGTTTCTCTGGTTTAAAAACTCAGATACTCTATTTTGTTCAAAAAAATGTATTGGAAAATCCAAACTTCATCGAAGAAAACAAAGCCGACATCTGCGCATCCGTACAGCATACGATTATCGAAATTTTAATGGATAAATTGAAATTGGCTGTGGCCGAAACAGGTATCAATCAGATTGCGATTGGTGGTGGTGTTTCTGCAAATTCGGGTATTCGCCAAACGTTGAATGATGCTGAAAGCAAATACGGCTGGAAGACTTTTGTGCCAAAATTTGAATACACTACAGACAATGCGGCAATGATTGGAATTGTGGGTTATCAAAAATATTTACATGATAAATTTTCGAATGCTGATGTGGTTTCTAAAGCGAGGATAGAGTTTTAATTTTTTTATTTAGATCTCATGAAAAATGCATTACTATTTTTTGCTCTAGCTATTTTGTTATCTTGTTCTTCGACAAAACAAATACCTTACAGTAAGTGTCCGTCTATGGATGAAAATAATTATGAAAGCATTTTGGAAGATAAATTTAAGACCGTCATAAAAAATGATACAATAGAGTTAAATGAAATTAAATTTTTATGTGTTCGAACTGCTTTCTATTTAGACAAAGGAATGTTTGATAGATTTGGGAAATGGCATCAAACAATTCACCCCGATGGTAAAACACCATTTTTATTGTGGCAAAGAGTTAGGCTATTTCCTAACGATACAACCAAATTTACTGTCGCTACAAGAGGATATGAAGGTTTAGAAACAATAAATACTTCTGTTTTAGTTTTTGATGAAAATAACAAAGATTTATTAACTGCTAATTCAGAATATAAATCAAAACTTATTGAATATTTTTCAAATATGATACATACAAACGACAAACGAAAAAAAGACTTTTATGAGCACTTTTGGAAAGAAATTGATCCAGCCCGTTGGGAAGAATTAGAAAAATATAGAAAATTAGGACTACCTACATATTAAAATGCAACTATTCTACAATCCAAATATCACTGAAACCCAAACTTCCTTTGTTTTTGACAAAGAAGAAAGCAAACATATAATTAAAGTACTTCGTAAAAAAGAAAGCGATATTTTACACGTTACAAATGGTTTAGGTTTTTTATTTACAACCAAAATTACCATTGCTTCAGATAATAAATGTACCGTAAAAATTGTTTCTTTTGAAAAACAGCAAGCGTCAAAATTCCATTTGCATTTAGCTGTTGCGCCAACCAAAATGAACGAACGCTACGAATGGTTTTTAGAAAAAGCTACCGAAATTGGAATTCAGGAAATCACACCAATTATCTGTGAGCATTCCGAAAGAAAGGTAATCAAAATAGATAGATTTCAGAAGATTTTAGAATCAGCTATGAAGCAATCTTTGCATTATTATTTACCAAAATTAAACGAACCAATCTCTTTTAAAGATTTTGTCAAAACTCAAAATTCCGGACAATTGTTCATCGCGCATTGCGAGGAAACAGCTAAGAAATCGTTGAAAAATGAATTAAAACCCAATGAAGATGTAACCATACTCATTGGTCCTGAAGGCGATTTTTCTGTTAAAGAAATCCAACAGGCTATTGCTGCTAATTTTATTCCTGTATCTTTGGGAACAACACGTTTACGTACAGAGACCGCAGCAATAGTAGCTTGTCATAGTGTAGTTTTTAAGAATGAAGCATAACGAATTTATGAGAAAACTGACTTATCTTTTTTTATTGATTTCAGCAGTAAGCTTTTCCCAGGAAATTGCATTGCTAAAATACAGTGGCGGTGGCGATTGGTATGCCAATCCAACTTCATTACCCAATTTGATAAAATACTCGAATCAAACGATTAATACTAATATCAAATCAAAAGCAGCCACAGTTGAACCCGGAAGTTCTGAAATCTTCTCCTACCCTTTCGTGCACATGACCGGTCATGGCAATGTCGTTTTTAGCGATGCCGAAATCATCAACCTTAGAAACTATTTACTTTCCGGTGGATTTCTTCATGCCGATGACAATTATGGCATGGATCAATACATACGCAGAGAAATAAAACGTATTTTTCCTAACAATGATTTAATCGAAATACCGGCAAATCATCCTATTTTTCAAAAACCAAATGTTTTTGCCAATGGATTACCAAAAATCCATGAGCATGATGGCAAACGTCCACAAGCATTTGGAATTTTTGTAGACAACCGATTAGTGTTACTCTACACTTCTGAATGTGATTTGGGCGATGGTTGGGAAGATCCTGAAGTTCACAATGACCCAAAAGAAGTGCGCGAAAAAGCATTGAAAATGGGTGCTAATATTTTGAACTACATCTTCAATAATTAAACATATAGTTTTTTTCTCTCATTTTTGATTAAATAATTAGCAAATTATAAAAAATGATGTTGTTCATCGATTTGTTGAAAAGTAGCCTTACTTTTTTAGCAAACTGCTAAATTATTTCCTAAAATTGTGCTAATTAATTAACCACCCGAGGCGAAGCCGAACTGTTTGGAACGCAACGGAAAAAAACCAAATAAAAATGAAAAAAATCTGTTTGTCGTTAGCCGTTATGCTTACGATGTTTTCCTGCCAAAAAGAAGATGATTCACAAACTACGGCTAAAGCATCAAAAAGAGCCTGTGCTTCTCAGGAAGTACTGGAAAGACAATTAAAAGAAAATCCGGAACTGGCTGTGAAGATGAATCAAATCGAAGAGTTTACTGAAAATGCTTTACGAAACCCAAACCAATATCGTTTGGTAAATGGCAAAATTGAAATTCCGGTTGTGGTAAATGTATTATACAGAACAACCGCTGAAAACCTTTCTTTAGCTCAGATTCAATCTCAAATTGATGTTTTAAATAAAGATTTTAATGCTCAAAACTCCGATTACAATCAAGTTCCGACTTTATTTGCCGGTGTAAAAGCAAATGTTGGAATCTCATTTGTTTTAGATCAGGTTATCAGAAAAGCAACTACCAAATCTTCTTGGGGAACAAGAGATGCTATTAAAAAATCGAAACAAGGTGGATTAGATCCAACGAGTCCAACCACAAAATTAAACTTTTGGGTAGGAAAAATTGGTGGCGGAATTTTAGGTTATGCCCAGTTTCCTGGTGGTTCATCAGCTACTGATGGTGTTGTGATTGACCCATTGTATTTTGGTGTTTACAGCAATTCGAGTTCAAGCTATCCTTATAACTTAGGAAGAACGGCTACTCACGAAGTGGGTCACTGGTTAAATCTTCGTCACATTTGGGGAGATGCAACCTGTGGAAATGATTTAGTTGCTGATACGCCATCGCATAACGCACCAAATTATGGCAACCCAACTTATCCACATTACAGCACTTGTTCAGGAACTCCGGTTGAAATGACCATGAATTATATGGATTATACTGATGACAGAGGAATGTATATGTTCTCTGTTGGTCAAAAAGCCCGTATGGATGCCATCTTTGTTTCTGGTGGAGCGAGATTTTCTTTTGCACAACCATAATAATTATTTATATAAATTTGATATAAACTCGTCTTCATCGGCGAGTTTTTTTTTTATTTTTAATGAAATTTATTACCCATGGATAAATCCATTTTATCGGAAGAAATTCAAGAGTTTATTGCTTCAAATATAAATGCTGATGTATCTAAATTGGCGTTGCTGAAAAACAAATTTTCAAATGTGGATTGGACAACAATTCTAAATCAAATTGCAGCCAAACAAAAAGCCAAAACCAAACTTCCTACCTGGTTTCACACTTCGAATATTTATTATCCAAGTAAAATTTCGGTGGAGCAGACGTCTTCCGAAAAAACAGCGGAATACAAATCACAATTGGTTTCCGGGGATAAGCTTATTGATTTGACGGGTGGTTTTGGTGTGGATGATTTCTATTTTTCCAAAAAAGTAAATCAGGTTACGCATTGCGAAATCAATCCTGAATTATCCAAAATTGTGGCTCATAACTTTAAACTATTACAAATACAAAACATTGAATGTCTTGCTGGCGATAGTACTGAAATTCTGGCTAATTTAAATCGAAAATTTGACTGGATTTATATTGATCCTTCCCGAAGAAATGATGTTAAAGGCAAAGTATTTATGCTTAAAGATTGCTTGCCAAATGTTCCTGAATTGCTTGATTTTTATTTTGAATCTGCCAATAACATCATAATTAAAACTGCTCCAATTCTTGATATTACTGCCGGATTATCCGAATTGAAAAGCGTAAAAGTCATTCACATTGTTGCGCTTGAAAATGAAGTGAAGGAACTGCTTTGGATTTTAGAAAAGGATTATTATAAAAACATTCAAATCGTTAGCTGCAACCTGACAAAAGATACAACAGAAACATTTACTTTTGAACTCGGAAATTCATTCATTTCAAATTATAGTCTGCCTAAAAAATATGTTTACGAACCTAATGCTGCGATAATGAAATCGGGTGGATTTGATGAAATTACGGCAAATTTTAATGTTGAAAAACTGCACCAGCATTCGCATTTATTCACTTCGGATATGTTGATTGATTTTCCGGGAAGAGTATTTGAAATTGAAAACAGCTTTGAGTACAACAAACAAAACATGAAATCATTTTTAGAAAACAAAAAAGCCAACATTACTACACGGAATTTTCCGGAAACGGTAGAAAACATTCGCAAAAAATGGAAAATTAAAGATGGTGGAACTATGTATTGTTTTTTTACAACTGATGCAAATAATAATAAAATAGTTTTACTTTGCGCCAAATTAAAATAGATAATGAACAAGATAATTTTAGCCCTATTTCTTTTTACCGACCTAATTGCATTTGCTCAAAAGCCATGCGAAATAGATACCAATGTTAGCGATAGTTTAGGCACTTATAAATCAACCAAACAATTCATCATTTTTGAGAGAAGCTTTGCAGGCAATTCTACAGATATCTTTTTTTCATTAGCAAACAACAACAACATTTTAAGCCTTGAAACACAAATACTAAGAAGAAGCAGCGGTTTTGTTAACGCTTATTGTTTTAATTCAAGTTCACGCATTTATTTGCAATTAAATAATGGTAAAATTGTGACTTTGCTTTATGTAGGAAATGATACTTGCGGCACTTTAATTCAAAATGAAAGTAGTCTAAATAGCCGAATTATGATAGGTTCATTTGTGTTCTCAAAAGAAAATTTTGATGAGTTAAAAGTATCGCCTGTAACCTTTATGAGAATAAAATTTGCCGGAGAAACAATTGATTATCCTTTTAAAACAGAATTCACGGCCGAGCTCGACAAAAAGACCTATCAACCCGAAAGTTACTTTATCAACTATCTAAAGTGTGTTGAAAATTAATCAGCGCAACGCCATTTCTGGTTAGAAACTTCGTCTTTATTACTTCCGTTTAAATTATAATGCCACCATTCTGAATCAAATGATTTGAAGTTGTGCTGCAGCATAATTTCTTTTAGAAACTTTCTGTTAGCCAAAATTTCTTCTGAAAGGTTTTGATACTTATGGCTGGCTTCTTCTCCAAAGAAATCAAATTTGGTTCCCATATTTACTTCTACACCAAGCGAATCAACCAGTGAAATATCGACTGCACCACCACGATTGTGAATCGAACCTTTCTTCGGATTGGCTACAAAATTAGCATCAGGGACGATTTTCCACATCTTTTTCTGAATAGCTTTTGGCCGATAACAATCGTAGAGTTTTATTCTGAAGCCTTTAGTTAAAAACGATTTATTGGCTTCCAATAAAGCCTTCACAGTTTTCACCCGAAGGAAACATTCATCGCAAGGATATACTTTTTCTTTGAGGAAATTATCAGCTGTGGCATATTTCATATCAAACACAAAATCGCTGCTGTAATTTCTAAGATTGACAAAAGCATTGCTGTCATTTTCCTTAGTTATATCTAGTAAAGCTGGTGATTTTTTTGAATCAAGATAGGTTGATTTGCAGGACAACAATAAACCAATCAGCAACAAACAAATTATCTTTTTCATAATTCTAAACTTCATCACTCGTAAACGTAATAAAACTTTTCTTTTTAAATGGTCTGATGATTAATCGTCCTTCGCGGTCAAAACGAATATAATTATAAACCCAATTGAGGAAAACAACAGCTTTGTTTTTGAATCCAATCAACGAAAACAAATGCACAAACATCCATACAAACCAGGCAAAAATGCCACTAAAATGATAATGCGGTAAATCGACAACTGCCAAATTTCTGCCAATGGTTGCCATCGAACCCTTATCATTGTATTCAAAAGGCGTCATTGGTTTTTTATGAATAAGTTTAATCAGGTTTTCTCCCAATAATTTTCCCTGCTGAATTGCCGGTTGCGCCATCATAGGATGCCCTTGCGGATAGTCCTCTGATTCCATCGAACAAATATCACCAATGGCAAAAACATTGCTATAACCAACCACTTGATTGTATTGGTTTACCCTAATTCGTTCTACTTTTTCAACTAACGATTTAGCATCTAATCCGGGAATTTTAGCTCCTTGAACTCCGGCTGTCCAAATTACAGTAGCAGAATCAAAGCTTAAATCGGTATTGGTGCTTATCGTTCTTCCATCGTAATTGGTTACGCGAACATTTTTCCAAATTTTCACACCTAAATCCAGTAGAAATTTTTCAGCCGCTTGCGATGATTTCTCGCTCATTGTATTCAAAATCCGGTCACCGCTTTGAATAAGGTTAATTTCCATTTTATCGATATCCAAATCGGGATAATCTTTTTGAAGAATGGCTTTTTTCATTTCGGCCAAAGCTCCGGCAAGCTCTACACCTGTTGGTCCGGCTCCAACCAAAACAAAATTGATTAACGTATTTCTATCCGCTTCATTTGTTGTTAAAACCGCTTGTTCAAAATTTTCCAAAATCAAACTACGAATATTTAACGATTGTGGAATGGTTTTCATTGACATCGAATAGCGTTCGATTTCTTTATTGCCAAAATAATTAGTTTTGGAACCCGTAGCAATGATTAGATAATCGTAATTCAAATCCCCAATTTCGGAAATTATTGTTTGGTTTTTGGTGTCAATTTCCTTGACGGATGTCAATCGGAAGAAGAAATCATTATACTCCTGAATGACTTTCCGAATCGGATAAGCAATCGAACCGGCTTCTAATCCGCCCGTGGCCACCTGATATAATAAAGGTTGAAAGGTGTGGTAATTGTGTTTGTCGATCAGTACCACCTGAACATTCTTATTTCGAAGTTTTTTGGAAATTGCTATTCCGGCAAAACCGCCACCAATAATAACAACACGAGGTTTTTTTGAAGTTGGAATGTTCATTTGACTTGTTTAATTTTCATCTCGAAAAGCAACATTGCCTTTCCATTTCATAAATCCGCCTTCCAGATTAAAAGTGTTTTCAAAACCCATTTGGTTCATAATGGCACATGCCTGCGCACTTCTTGCACCTGCTTTACAATAGACATAATAGTTTTTGGTTTTGTCTAATTCGTCTAATTTATAAATAAAACCTTGACCCTTATATATATCATTTAAAACGGCATTCGGAATAATTCCTTCATTCCACTCTTCTTCTGTTCTAACATCCAGGATAACCGCATTAGGATCGTTTTCTAATTTTGTTTTCCATTCTTCTTGTGATAAATTCATCGCTTCTAATTTTTGAATAACAAATATACTTTATTGTTAATTTAAATCCCATTGATTAAAGAGCAAACTTCTACTCTACTAAAAAATTAACAAAAAAATAACAAACATTTGTATATACAAATAAAAATATGTTATACATTTGTATCTACAAATATTGTACTGGTAATTATGAAAATAGAAGACGTGATAAAATCAACAGTAACATTAGATGATTCCAAAAAAGTCATACTAAATATTATGTTTACCCAAAACGTTATCAATGACAAGTTTACCGAAATAATGAAGCCTTATGATTTATCGGGAGAACAATATAATGTTTTGAGGATACTACGGGGTCAAAAAGGTTGTCCTGCTAATATGTGCATCATTCAGGAACGAATGTTAGCCAAAAACAGCAACACTACCCGACTGATAGACAAATTACTTTTAAAGGATTTTGTAACTCGTGAAGTTTGCCCTGATAACCGCAGAAAAATAGAAGTCATGATTACACAAAAAGGATTAGATGTTCTAAATGAATTAGATCCATTTGTACTGGAGCACGAACAACTTTTTGCCAAAAACCTAACTCAAGCCGAGTTGGAACAATTGAATACCTTATTAGAAAAATACAGAACATTAAAATAATTAATTACACCTATGACAAATTTTATAAAAAACGCCAACTGGCGTTACGCCACCAAAAAATTTGATGCTACAAAAAAAGTGTCAGCAGAAGATTTAGAAACTTTAAAAGAAGCGATTCGTTTATCAGCTTCGTCTTATGGGCTACAACCATACAAAGTTTTAATTATTGACAATCCCGAATTAAGAGCGCAATTGCAACCGGCAGCTTGGGGACAGTCGCAAATTGTAGATGCTTCTCAATTATTAATATTTGCAAATATTACTGACTTTGGTGATGCTCAAATTGACACTTATTTGGAGAATATTTCAGAAACCAGAGGAATTCCGGCTGAAGCCATACAAGGATATGGTGATTTTATGAAATCAAAAATTTCAACACTTCCGGTTGAGAAAAGAAATACTTGGACAGCTAAACAAACCTATTTAGCTTTGGGCAATCTTTTAAATGCTGCAGCCGAATTAAACATTGATGTAACACCAATGGAAGGATTTGAACCTGAAAAAGTTAACGAAATCCTTGGTCTGGACAAATTAGGACTAAACGCTTCTTTAATAGCAACTGTTGGTTACCGTCATGAAGAAGATGCAACCCAACACTATGTTAAAGTGCGCAAATCAAACGAAGAATTATTTATCAATTTATAATCAATACTTAAATATTAAAAACAATGAAAAATTTAAAAACAATTGCAATCGCATTAGTAGTAGCTTTCGGAACAACAATAGCTACAGCACAAAGTAAAAAAATCAACGTAGAGAAAAGCACCATCAACTGGAACGCTAAAAAAGTAACCGGAGAACACTCGGGAACAGTTAATTTTCAAGATGGAACTCTAATTTTCAAAAAAGGAAAAGTGGCTGGTGGAAATTTCACAGTTGACATGACTTCTGTAAATACTACTGATTTATCAGGTGAATGGAAAGGAAAATTAGACGGACATTTAAAATCTCCAGATTTCTTTAGCACAGAAAAATTCAAAACATCGACTTTAGTATTCAAAAAAATTGCTGCAAAAGCAAACGGAGTTTATACAGTAACTGCTGATTTAACTATCAAGGGAATCACAAATCCGGTAACTTTTGATTTGGCTGTAAAAGGAAATACAGCTTCAACATTGGTAAAAATTGACAGAACTAAATACGATATCAAATACGGTTCTAAAAGCTTCTTTGAAAGCATTGGAGACAAAGCTATCAATGATGATTTCGACTTAACTGTAAACCTACAGTTCTAAAAAGGGAACTATTGCTATGAAAAACCTCGTCTCGTTTTTAGAACGAGAGAGGTTTTTTTTATTTTTTGTTTGGAAATTAAAAACACATTCCTATATTTGTTAAATACAAATTCAAAAATGAAAAACGTTTTAAATAATACTTGGTGGTGGAATAGTTTACGTCAGTCGTCGTGAAGTAGTCCGTTATTGGTATCATTTATCCAAATAATATAAAAGACTTGTCATTCACGACAGGTCTTTTTTCATTTAAACAACTTTGAACATGCAACAGTTTAAATTACATACACAGCACAAACAAATCCTCGCCGACACGATTACGCCGGTAAGCATTTATCTCAAAATTCGGGATAAGTTTCCGAATAGCATTTTGTTAGAAAGTAGCGATTATCATACTGCCGACAATAGTTTCTCCTATATCTGCTGCAATCCTATCGCTTCGATAAAAATCGAAAATAATAGCATTGTGAGTTCTTTTCCTGATGGAACTTCAGATAAAATTGCCATTTCCACTTCCGTGAATGTGCCGAAGATTATTGAAGAATTCGCTTCTAAATTCCAACCCGAAAAGAATAACTTCAAGTTCATCAACAATGGCTTGTTTGGTTATATCAACTACGATGCGGTGCAATATTTCGAAAAAATAAGTATTCAAAAAAGAACCGATGATTTGGCGATTCCCGATTTGTATTATGCGGTTTACCAAAACATTATTGCTATTAATCATTTCAAAAACGAAGCGTATATCTTTTGCCACAGCATTGATAACAGCAATAACATCAAGGAAATTGAACAACTATTGCAAACCAAAACCTTTGCGAGTTACCGTTTTACCAAAGAAGGAAATTCGGTTTCCAATTTAACTGATGCCGAATTTAAATCGAATGTGGCTTTAGCCAAAAAACACTGTCATCGTGGCGATGTGTTTCAGTTGGTTTTGTCACGTCGATTTTCACAGGCTTTTAAAGGTGATGAATTTAATGTTTACAGAGCTTTGCGAAATATTAATCCTTCACCCTATTTGTTCTTTTTTGATTATGGAAATTTCAAGATTTTTGGGTCTTCGCCCGAAGCACAACTCGTAATTTCAAATAAGCATGCCGAAATTCATCCAATCGCCGGAACTTTTAAACGTACAGGAAACGATGAACAGGATGCCGAATTAGCTAAAAAATTATCCGAAGACGCCAAAGAAAACAGCGAACATGTTATGTTAGTTGATTTGGCCAGAAATGATTTAAGCAGAAATTGCACTGAGGTAAAAGTCGAAAAATACAAAGAAGTCCAATTCTTTTCTCATGTCATTCATTTGGTTTCCAAAGTCACCGGAAAACTAACCGGAAGTTCGATGAAGTTAGTTGCTAATACTTTTCCCGCGGGAACCTTAAGCGGCGCACCAAAACACAAAGCAATGCAATTGATAGAAGAAATCGAAAACACAAACCGAACATTTTATGGTGGTGCCATTGGTTTCATGGATTTTGAAGGCAATTTTAATCACGCGATTATGATTCGAACTTTCCTTTCCAAAAATCATCAACTGCATTATCAGGCTGGCGCCGGAATCGTAGAAAGTTCCTCAGAAGAAAACGAAATGCTGGAAGTTTACAATAAATTAGGAGCTCTCAACAAAGCACTCGAATTAGCAGAAACAATATAGTTATGAAGAAGATAGCAGTCATCGACAATTACGATAGTTTTACATACAATCTCGTTCATTATCTGGAAGATTTGAATACAAAAGTCACAGTATTCAGAAACGACGAATTTGACTTGGAAGAATTACAATCTTTCGACAAGATTCTCCTTTCGCCTGGTCCGGGAATTCCGGATGAAGCTGGTTTGCTAAAAGCTGTGATTTCAAAATATGCCGAAAGCAAAAGCATACTTGGTGTTTGTTTGGGTCAACAAGCCATCGGAGAAGTCTTTGGCGGAAGCCTTATAAACCTTGATAAAGTATATCACGGTGTTGCTACAAAAGTGACGCAATCTGTTATAGACGAAACGCTTTTTAATGGTTTGCCAAATGATTTTGAAGTCGGACGTTACCACTCCTGGGTGGTTGCCAATGCTGATTTCCCTGCTGTTTTGGAAATCACTTCAACAGATGAAAACGGACAAATCATGTCATTACGCCACAAAACATTAGACGTAAAAGGTGTGCAATTCCATCCTGAAAGTGTTCTGACGCCTTTTGGCAAACAAATTTTAGAAAATTGGGTAAACTCATGAAAACAATTTTAAACCGATTAATAAATCACGAAACGCTTTCAAAAGCAGAAGCCAAAGAAGTCTTAGTTAACATTTCCTCGGGACAATACAATCCGAGTCAGATTGCTTCGTTTTTGACAGTCTATATGATGCGAAACATTACCATTGAAGAACTTTCCGGCTTTCGCGAAGCACTTTTAGAGCTTTGCATTCCCGTTGACTTTTCAGCCTACAATACCATCGATTTATGCGGAACCGGTGGCGATGGAAAAGATACGTTCAACATCTCAACCTTGGCTTCCTTTGTTGTTGCCGGAAGCGGAATTCACGTTGCCAAGCATGGAAACTATGGAGTTTCTTCCATTTCAGGTTCGAGTAATGTGATGGAAACTTTGGGCGTAAAATTCAGCAATGAAAAAGATTTCTTAGCCAAATGTATTGACCAAGCGAATATTGCCATTCTTCACGCACCTTTGTTTCATCCGGCAATGAAGAACGTTGGTCCGATTCGAAAAGAACTTGGCGTTAAAACGTTCTTTAATATGCTTGGACCTATGGTAAATCCATCCTTTCCAAAGAACCAATTGGTAGGTGTTTTTAGTTTGGAATTGGCTCGTATGTATGCATATCTGTATCAAAATACGAATGTAAATTATACGATTCTTCACGCTTTGGATGGTTATGACGAAATTTCATTAACTGCCGATGCCAAGATGATTACCAAAAACTCCGAAAGCATTGTCAATGCTGATGATTATCAATTGTCCAAACTATATTTTGAAGAAATAAAAGGCGGTGAAACCATTGAAGAATCAGCTAATATTTTCATGAATATTATTTCCGGAAAAGGAACTGAAGCCCAACAAAATGTGGTTTGTGCCAATGCTGCGTTAGCGATTGCAACAGTTGAGAATTCATCTATAATTAATGCATTTGCGAAAGCTAAAGAAAGTTTACAATCCGGAAAAGCCTTAGAGAAACTACAAAAACTGCAACAAATCAGTCAAAACTCATGAGTATTTTAGATCAAATAATCGCCAGTAAAAAGAAAGAAATAGCTTTAAAGAAGGCCGTGGTTTCGGTTGCGCAATTGGAAAACGCTGATTTGTTCAACAAAAAAACGAACTCTTTGAGCAAGTCGATTGTCAATTCGCCATTCGGAATTATAGCCGAACACAAACGCCGGTCGCCTTCAAAAGCTACAATTAATAGCAGTTTTTCAGTTGAAGAAATCGTGAAAGGTTATGAAAACGGAGGCGCTTCCGGGATATCTGTTTTAACCGATATGCAGTATTTTGGAGGTTCGTTGGAAGATTTGCTTTTAGCACGAGCTGCTGTTCAAATTCCGTTATTGCGAAAAGAATTCATTGTAGATGAATATCAGTTATTGGAAGCCAAAGCCTTTGGTGCTGATGCTATACTGCTGATTGCAGCCGTTTTATCCAAAAATGAAATCAAACAACTTTCAGAGTTTGCGCATTCATTGGCTTTAGAAGTTTTATTGGAAGTGCATAATCGTGAAGAATTAGATAAAAGCATCATGCCAAGTCTTGATTTGATTGGCGTGAACAACCGAAACCTGAAAACCTTTGAAGTGAGTTTGCAGAACAGCATCGATTTATCAAACCATATTCCGAACAACTTTGTAAAAATTTCCGAAAGTGGAATAACCACAACTGATGACATAAAATTACTGAGAAGCTACGGGTTTGAAGGCTTTCTGATTGGTGAAAACTTTATGAAAACCGACAATCCAGGGAAAAGTCTGGAGCAATTTATCAATCAACTAAAAGGATAATGGCAATCAAAATCAAAATATGTGGTATGAAATTCACTGAAAACATAAGTGAAATTGTTGAGTTGCAGCCTGATTATTTGGGTTTCATCTTCTATGAAAAGTCTCCGCGTAATTTTGAAAATACAATTCCAAACATTGATAAATCCATTCAAAAAGTGGGCGTTTTTGTCAATGCATCGTTTGAAATAATTCAGGAAAAAGTAAAACAACATGAATTAGATTTGGTTCAATTACATGGAGATGAAAGTCCCGAATTTTGTCATCTGTTACTACAAAATAAATTTAAAGTAATCAAAGCATTTAGTATTGATAACCAATTTAATTTTAATACTTTAAACAATTATACTAATTATTGCGATCACTTTCTTTTTGACACTAAAGGAACAAATTACGGCGGCAATGGAATTACTTTCGATTGGTCAGTTTTAGAAAACTATCATTTGGATAAGCCTTATTTTTTAAGTGGTGGAATTGGAGCAGAAAATATCGAAGAAGTAAAATCATTTCTATCAAAAGACTATTCCAAAAACTGTATCGCAATCGACTGTAACAGTAAACTAGAACTATCACCAGGATTAAAATCAACAGAAAAAACAAACCAGCTTATAAACGCTTTTAAAGAATAAACTATGAAAACGAGTTACAATGTAAACGAAAAAGGATTTTACGGCGAGTTTGGTGGTGCATTCATTCCGGAAATGCTATATCCGAATGTAGAGGAATTACGTCAACAGTATTTATCCGCAACAGCCGAACCTTCATTTCAGGAAGAATTTCATTCGCTTTTAAAAGAATATGTAGGCAGACCAACGCCATTGTACTTTGCCAAGCGATTGTCGGAACAGTTCAATACCAAAATTTATTTAAAGCGCGAAGACTTGTGTCATACCGGCGCACATAAAATCAATAATACCATTGGACAAATTTTGTTAGCCAAAAAACTGGGGAAAACCAGAATAATAGCCGAAACCGGCGCAGGGCAACACGGCGTGGCAACTGCGACAGTTTGTGCGCTTATGGGTTTGCAATGCATTGTATACATGGGAGAAATTGATATTGAACGCCAAGCTCCAAATGTAGCCCGAATGAAAATGCTTGGAGCTGAAGTGCGTCCGGCAACTTCTGGATCTAAAACTTTAAAAGACGCAACGAATGAAGCAATTCGCGATTGGATTAACAATCCAGTTGATACTTTTTATATCATTGGTTCTGTAGTTGGACCTCATCCGTATCCAGATATGGTGGCGCGGTTTCAGAGTGTGATTTCAGAGGAAATTCAGAAACAGCTTTTAGAACACGAAAATAGAGAAAACCCGGATTATGTAATTGCGTGTGTTGGTGGTGGAAGCAATGCAGCCGGAGCTTTCTATCATTTTTTAGATAATGAAAACGTAAAACTAATCGCTGTAGAAGCAGCCGGAAAAGGTGTTGATTCCGGAGAAAGCGCTGCAACTTCTATTCTTGGAAAGATCGGCGTTATTCATGGAAGCAAGACGCTTTTGATGCAAACCAAAGATGGACAAATCACTGAACCCTACTCTATTTCGGCAGGTTTGGATTATCCCGGTGTTGGACCAATGCATTCGCATTTGTTTGAAACCAAAAGAGCCGAATTTATTGCTATTACTGACGATGATGCGATGAAAGCCGGAATAGCATTAGCCAAAACCGAAGGTATTATTCCGGCGATTGAAAGCTCACATGCTTTGGCAGTTTTACATCAAAAGAAATTCAAGCCCGAAGATGTTGTTGTGATTAATTTGTCTGGTCGTGGCGATAAGGATCTGAATACGTATATCAACTATTTTAACTTATAAAAATGAATAGAATTCAAAACAAATTATCAGAGAATAAAAAAATACTATCTATTTATTTTTCAGCAGGTTTTCCTAATTTAAACGACACTAAAAGTTTAATTGAAAACTTAGCCAAAAATAATGTTGATATGATTGAAATCGGTTTGCCGTTTAGCGACCCTTTAGCCGACGGACCAACCATACAAGCCAGCTCTACACAAGCTTTAAAAAATGGAATGACAACCGAAATTTTGTTTGAACAAATCAAAGACATTCGGGAAACCGTAGAAATTCCGTTAATCATCATGGGGTATTTCAATCCGATTTTACAATTTGGAATTGAAAACTTTCTGAAAAAATGTCGCGAAATTGGCATTGACGGCTTAATAATTCCGGATTTACCATTAGAAATATACCTTTCAGAACACAAACAGCTCTTTGAAGATTATGGCATTGCAATGATTTTCCTGATTACGCCTCAAACATCAGAAGAACGCATCCGTTTGATTGATGAGAATTCGAATGCATTTATTTATATGGTTAGCAGTTCTAGTGTAACGGGAAGCAGAGATAGTTTTGACGACAATCAATTGGCATATTTTGAAAGAATCGCGTCCATGAATTTAAAAAATCCACAAATAGTTGGATTCGGAATTAGCAACAAAACTACTTTTCAACAAGCTGTAAAACATCAAAAAGGAGCTATTATTGGCAGTAGTTTTATTCAATTTATTGCTAACAATCCAATAGTAAACATTTCTGTATTCATCCAAAATTTGCTTTAGATAATTTTACATATAGTATTGATAATTAATTTTATAAATATTTACTATAGTATTTATCTATGGCGATAGTTTTGTGATTTTATATTAAAAAGCAGTACTAAAGTTAAAACTTTGGCGCTACTTTAGATTTTGGTATTACCAAACAAAGTTCTGTATTGTCATATGGCATTTTTCTTTACTGTATAATTGTAATTTCTATTTAGCATTCGGTTTTTACTGATGGCAAAAAAAAGGAAAAAGCAAAGTTGATTTGAGTGAAGCTATTTACTAATTAACTATTTTTCAAGTTATTAACAATTTATAGATTTTCTAAAAACAATTCCTTAAATTTGGTTTAGCTGTTAAACATCAACCTTTTAAATCAAAGTATCATGGGACTTTTTGGTAAGAATCAAAAGAAAATCATCGAAGAGCTTCACAAGAAAAGTGAAGACCATTGCAAGGAAATCAGCAAGGAAATCGACGAGTTGTTAGACGATTTGAAAACTGATTATGATGAGAATCGTGAAGTCGTTAAAGAGTTCACTTCATTTGTGGATGAATTAAAAACAAAACTCAGCCCGGAAGATGCCAATAGATTAATAGACTTTTCATCAAGATTGACTAAAATAAAGCGTTGTGCTAAGAAAGGTGTAGAAGCTATGAGAGAATTGGCGAGAGACCAACGCAAAGTAACCCGAGAAACCCACATGGAATATGAAGAGTATTTCTATTTGAAATAAAAAAAAGCCTCAATAAATTGAGGCTTTTTTTTATCTGGTAAACACTAAGGTATTCCCTGTACTCAAATTCGCATCAAAAGCATAGCCTTCATAATTAAATCCTTTTAGGTCGTCGATAGTTTCTGCATTGGTATCAATGATATAACGCACCATCATGCCTCTCGCCTTTTTGGCAAAAAAACTAATCATCTTCAGTTGTCCGTCTTTGTAATCTTTAAACTCCGGTGTGATTACAGGAACTTTCAATGCCTTCGCATCAACAGCACTAAAATATTCATTACTTGCTAAGTTGATAAACAGTTCTCCTTTTTTCAATTCGCTGTTTAGTTCTTTGGTAATGGTCTTTTTCCAAAACTCATACAAATTTTTATTTTTTCCGATAGGCAGTGAAGTACCCATTTCCAATCGATATGCCTGTATCAAATCTAATGGTTTTAGTAATCCATACAAACCCGACAGAATTCGGAGTTTATCCTGCAGCACTTCTAATTTATCCAATGGTAAGCTATAGGCATCTAAACCCAAATAAACATCGCCATCAAAAGCATAAACCGCTTGGCGTGCGTTTTCCGTTGTAAAAGGCGTATTCCAATCCTGATTGCGTTGCCAATTCAGTTCCGCCAGTTTTTCAGAAATATCCATAAGTTGGGATAGCGCTTTTGGCTTTTTCTTTTTTAAGGTTCTTTGAATGGTAGTGGCTTGCTTTAAAAACTGTGGTTCCGAAAAAGTAGTTGTAGGCAATTCTTTTTCAAAATTCAACGATTTGGCAGGCGATATGACGATTTTCATTTGATGAATATTAGATTTCCAAAAATACAAATTCAATATTGAAAACCATATACGCTGAAATGAATTATTCCGATGAACCTATTGGCAAATCTTATAAGCATTCTGCAAAATTTTATAACGACCAAACTCAAACGACATTCTAATTTTGTATAGATTAAATCTTTAATACTTGCTAAACTTAAATCTCATGAAATCGAAGATTATTACATCAGTTCGCCTTTCAGGCTCGGGTCACGAATACCAACAAAGATATTTAAGAATGAGTAAAAGAATTATTTTGTTTTGCTGTGTGTTGCTGATTGTTGCCTGTAAAAGCAAAAAAGCAGCTGTCGAAAATAATATTACCTTAGTAAAACCAAACGAAGTAGAAGTCGCTAAGAAAAAACGCGCTGACGATTTGGGAACAAGATTATTGGAAACCTGCAATATCTCGAGATTTAAGGGGTTCAACGCTACCGAAGCTACTGATAAGGTTCGACAAAATGCTACTAAAGAAAAAATATCGGCTATTTGCCAAAAAATTAATCAAAGAAACGGAAGGTTTTTGGGGATTAATCTGATTGATATAACACGTAACAAGATTACCGATGAATATACTTTTCGCTACAACATCAATTATGAAAAGAAACTTTATAAAAGAGAACTCTTTGTGACCATTAATACTGATAACAAAGTTTCTGCCATCTCCACTAAAGAAGTTACTCCGAAGCCTTTGTAAAAAGCAAGTTAAAGCTTGCAATTCGGGCAAATTGTTGTATATTGACCAATAGTTAAATGATCTAAAAACAACAATCATATGAATTCATTTTGGCAGAAAATAGTAATCCGAACCATACTCAAAAAGCCTAAAAAGAAAAGTACAAAATATTCAAATTATGCTTTAGCCAAAGGCTATCGTGAATTTGTGATTCTGGCTAAACGCCATGTTAAAGATTTCTTTTTAATTACATTAGGAATTTTTTCTGCAACATTCGGCTTCAAAGGTTTTTTGTTAACAAATCATTTTATTGATGGTGGCGCAACCGGAATTTCGTTACTTGTTTCGGCGTTAACCTCAATCCCACTCTATTTTTTAATCATTGGCGTTAATATTCCTTTTATCATTTTGGGTTACCGAATAATGGGGCAGGCATTTGCTGTTAAGACCGCTTTAGCCATCACCGGACTTTCGGTTTGTTTGGCAACCGTTAATTTCCCTGATGTTACCACAGATAACTTACTGGTTGCCGTTTTTGGAGGTTTCTTTCTCGGTGCCGGTATTGGACTATCTGTTAGAGGCGGTGCAGTCATTGACGGTACAGAAGTGTTGGCTATTTATCTCAGTCGAAAATTTGGAACAACAATTGGAGATATTATCGTCGTAATTAATGTAATTATTTTCTCAGCTGCCGCTTATTTTTTGGGTATAGAAATAGCACTTTATTCCATGATAACTTATTTGGCCGCTTCCAAAACACTCGACTTTATTGTTGAAGGTATTGATGAATATATTGGCGTAACCATAATTTCATCACGCAGCGAAAAAATGCGTCAAATGATTATTGAAAAAATGGGACGTGGCGTAACCGTTTACAGCGGAAAAGGCGGCTACGGTAAACGTGGGGAAACCAAAGAAGTTGATATTATTTACACCGTAATCACCCGATTAGAACTCAACAAACTCAACACCGAAATCGAGAAAATAGAGCCAACTGCTTTTGTTGTAATGAACAGTATCAAAGACACCAAAGGCGGCATGATTAAAAAAAGACCTCTAAAACATTAATAGTATGAAATCAAGAATCTTATTCTCAATTGCTTTTTTAACGCTTTTTATAAGTTGCAAAAAGGAAACTGTTACTCCAACTAAAGTTATTGAAAAACCAATGAAATCTCCATCAAACAATGAATGCTATACCTATGATTTGAAAGGCGATAAAATTGAATTGCAATTACACTATATGTTGGATTCAGACAGCGTAACCGGAAAATTAAATTTTGCTTTTGCTGAAAAGGATAGCAATAATGGATTTATTATAGGTAAACTTACAGATCAAATTCTTATTGCAGATTATACTTTTCGCTCAGAAGGTAAAACAAGTAAGAGACAGGTTGCCTTTGAGTTAAATGATGATAAAGCAATTCTTGGCTATGGCGAAATGACTCCGGACGGAACTCATTTTAAAGATGTTACTAAAGTTAAGTTTGATTCAGGGGTGTCATTAGTTAAAGTAGACTGCAGCTCTGCTTACGATAACTAATTCAGTTTACAACTAAAAAGTATCGGATTACTAACCTTATTCACATCCAAAACACCATTTTTATCATAAGCTTTCCATGGACAATTGGCAAAGAAATATACTTTGCCTCCAACTACAGTTGCTAAGGCAGGTTCATCAAACTCAGGTCTGTTATTGTCAAGTATTTTGAAACTGCTGATTTGATTTTGTTCCGAATTGAGTTTCAATGCAGTAATTCTAATCGGCTTTACTCCGTTTTGTATAGCTATTAAAGTATTGTTGTAAAACACCAATCCGTCAATTCCTTTGGATGCTATATTTTTAGGAAAAGTAAGCCAGGTTTTGGTTTTGGTTTGCATATCAATAACCGCAACTCCTTTTAAATAATCGGCTATAAAGAGTTTACTTTGATTATTATTGAATGCCAATCCTTGCAGATTAAATCCATCTTTTTCAAACGAAACAAATTCGGTTAGAACATCATTTTCTATTTTATAAAGTATTGGTTTACCGCTATCCGAAACATAAACAACATCATTATTACCTAAAATCAAATCGCCAAAAACATGGTTTCCCGGAATTGCAAACCTATTTACTATTTGCTTAGTTTTAATACTAACTTTCAAAACTTCGGCTTCGCCAGTCATACTTTTATTAAAGTTTTCCATTTCCGGGAATGCTGCTGTGGCAACCCAAAGAAATTCTTCTTTACTATCTGCTTTCAAAGCTAAAACAGCAAGCATTTTATTGTCTATAAGCCAATCCCTACATTGCCCCGTTTTAATATCAAAAGCCACTATCTTTCTTTTTCTGATACTTGATGCCAACCATGTTTTGGACTTTCCCAAATAAGTCAAACCTTCGGGATGCAGTTCTTTTTCACTTAATGTTATAATTGGATTAGAAGTGGCTATAACATCATTTTGAGTATTCTTTAGTGCAACAACTGATTTAAATTCTTCAGTTTCTTTCAATGATTTGAAATCGTCATCTTTTTCAAAATCGATAGTATTATTCATTAAAACCATTTTTTGCAATGTAATCAATGCATTTTCCGTATTGTCATTCAAAGCATAGGCCGAAGCTAAATTATAGGTATAAGTTGGATGAAAAGGCCGAAGACTGTCTAATTTTCGTGTAAGCTGCAAAAAAGTTTTATAGTCTTTACTTTCGTAAGCTTTGACACTGGAGTTATAGATTTCACTTTGTGTCTGAGCGGCACTAAATGTTGCGTTTAGCATAACTAAAATCAAAAACAAATTCCAATATTTCATTTGATTGAATTTAAATGGTTTCAGGTTTGACGCAGGAATGACTTGTTTATTACAGTTTGACGTTTTTTTATTCCTTACAAATTTCTATTTTAGTGGCTTAATAAACAAACATATAAAACTACTAGATTTGATATTAAGAGGAGGACTGCCAGTGGCAGTCAGGTATGCGAACTTTAGTTCGCCTTATTACTCAGTATCAAAAACTAACATAAAATAATATAATATATGAAACTACTAGGAATTGGTTCCAGAATAAATCATGCCGAATACGGTAAAGGCGTTGTAACTAACGTTTCCTCAAAAGACTATTGGGTAACTTTTATCGACGGTGGTTTAGAGACCATCGCAATCGATAGTGAATTTGAAGTAATCGAAGCAGCAGAAAACGAAGTTGACACCATTAGTTTCTACGACGTAGAGCAAAGTCTTCTTTCTATCTTAAAAAAATGGAACGGACTCGGAGAACCGGTTGCCATTGGCGACAAATGGAAAGGTGGCAACATGAAATTAGAACCGGGACAAGCCGGCTTGGCTCACAAAGATGTACCGATAGATGTCTTTTTTCATAAAATTGTAATGCTTCGTGATCGTTTGCGTGTTATGGAACAAAAAATCAACGCAAGTAATCTGGAAGAAATAGAAAAAGTAGAACTTCAACAATACATCACGCGTATTTATGGCAGTTTGACGACTTTCAATGTCTTATTCAAATCGCAAAGCGATTATTTTGTTGGCGAAAAAAGTAAATAAACTTTAACGTTATTTGAAGTTCCTAATCTCATTTATTGCTTACTTTTATATTTCAAAATCGAACTTTATGAAAAAGATATTTTTAGGTATAGCAGCTCTCGGATTATTTATATTTAGCTGCAAAAGTTCAAGTGCAGGTGGCGATTCTAAAAAGGTTACAATTTCCTTTGAATCAAAAAGTGGCAGTAACGTACAAGGAACTGCGGCATTCATTGAAAAGAACGGTGTCGTAAGTTTAGAAGCCAAATTAACCGGATTAAAACCCGGAGTGCACGCTATCCATATTCATGAAAAATCGGATTGTTCTGCAGTGGATGCCGCTTCTGCTGGTGGACATTGGAATCCAACATTCAAAAAACACGGAAAATGGGGTGATGCTGAATATCATAAAGGTGATATTGGCAATTTCACTGCAGATGTTGACGGAAATGCAACCGTACTTTTCAAAACCGATGAATGGTGCATTGGCTGCGGCGATGCCACCAAAGATATTCTTGGCAAAGGCTTGATTGTTCACGACAAACCAGATGATTTTGTTACACAACCAACAGGAAATGCCGGAGCAAGAGTTGCTTGTTCGGCGATTATACAGTAGTTAGTGGCAAGCCGAATCCACATTTAACTAAATCATATGAAAGCACAAGTTTCAAAGAACAGAAAGATATTGAGAACGATATTATTATTACAATTCATTGCTAGTTTTATTTTATTTTTCTTTGATAATGAATTTACTCGAAACACTTATGTAAAGCTTATTTATATAATTTTTAGTTTAGGGATTTATGTTTGGTATTTAAAGTTTTACAAAGAATAATTAATATTTAAAGTAAAATTTAGTAAATAGATGTGGCCAGCAGCTACTTCGCCAAGCATCGAAACGTCAGCGATCAGTTTAAAAGACGAAATGGACAGAAAACAAAAAAATACTTTGATAAAAATAAATTTTATTATTGCATTTTTGCTAACACCCTGTTTACAAATTTTTGGACAACATTCAGGCTTGACTTTTCAGGAAGCTGAAAAACAAGGTATTTCAATTAAGTATTTAGACAGTATCTATACGAGTGCTTTACACAACAACATTTCATTAGCTGTTTTTAAAACAGAAACCGAGCAAAAAGCAATGCAGCAAGCATATGCCAAACTATTACAAGACTTTGGCATATTCCTATCTGAAAACAACTTCAAATGGGAAAAGCCGACAAGATGCTTCAATAGAATATATTTTAACTCAGATGGAACAATAGATTATTTCCTATTTAATTTTATGGATAAGACAGAAAACAAACCTTCTGAAAATGTTGAAAAGGAATTTCAAAGGCTACTTACTATTTTTATTTCAGACTATAAAATTTCACTAACAGCTAAAACCAAGTTTGCCCAATGTAGTCCGACAACCTATATGCCACATAAGTGAAAAATTATCACAAGATGACATGAAAAAAGCATACGATGTAACTGAAAAAGAAAACCGATTGGAAGAAAAAGAACTTTTATACTTTAAAAATGCTCAGGAATGGCGCGAATGGCTGCACGACAACCATCATACGTCAAAAGGAGTTCATTTAGTTTTCTATAAAGTTGGTAGCGAAGCTGAAAGCATGCGTTGGGAAGAAGCAGTTCAAGTAGCCATTTGTTATGGTTGGATTGATTCTACCGTAAAGAGATTAGACGACGAACGCAGACGCCAAATGTTTACGCCGCGAAAAGACAAAAGTGTTTGGAGCAAACTCAACAAAACCTATATAGAGAAACTTATTGCTGATAATCTGATGCACGAAAGCGGTTTAAAAAAGATTGAAATCGCTAAACAAAACGGTTCCTGGACAACGCTTGATGCTGTAGAGAATTTAGAAATGCCAAAAGAGTTAGAAGTTGCATTTTTAAAAAATAAAAAAGCTTTGGATAATTACAATTCCTTTAGTCCATCTTACAGAAAAAGCTATCTGTATTGGCTTAATCAGGCCAAAAGAGAGGAAACACGAAAAGCCCGTATTTTAGAAATCATAAGCCTTTGTGAACAAAATATTAAATCAAGAGATACATTCTAAATTTGGTTTCAATCATCGCAAAAATGATTTAGTTTTGCAAAGTAAAAGTATTTCAAATGATTAACCCATCGGCACCAGGTTGGATAGATAAATTTTTTGTTGAACAAAAAGTAGCCAAATCGGATTTATCTTTAAATGAGGTTGAGTTTTATATACGAACTCGGGCTACAGGATTTATATTTGGGCATATTGTTAGCTTTGATGTACCTAGTCCAATAAGTATTACAGATAGACTTCCTGAAGAAATTTCAAAAATCGGAATGCTGAATACGCTTTATGGAATGTACTGCCTGACCAAAAACGATACAGATGCGAATCATTTCATAGCTGAAGCAGTTGTTTTTTATGATTTGCTTATACCTAAAGGCTTCAATCCTTTGGAAAAGATATTACCAAGCAGTTCTGAATCGAGTAAACTCGAAAAAATCATACACGACAGAGTTCAGACTAACGAAGATTTGTTTAGTAAAAGTTTCTCTCATGTAATTACCAATGCGTTACTTTTTGTAGATGTGCTGGCATTCAAAAAATACTTGGAAAAAGGTTCGCTTCCTGAGAAATACTTCAACAAAATTGAGGATATTGTTATTAGTATTATTTCGCTTTCGCTGAAATCAAAGACCGGAATTTCGGTTCATGATGATTTGTTAGCTAAACTTTTTGAATCTTCTGTGCGCTACAATAAGTTTTCATCTTCAAAAATTGTAACAATCGATGACTTAGATTTAAGTTATCTCAGTAATGATTTGGAAAAATTTTATGTGCTTGATTTGGCCGGAATCAGTTTGTGGAGCGATGAAAAAGTAGAAAATGAGGAGCGCTATTTTTTGTATAAATTAGGTGAAAAACTAGCGATTACCGAATCTTTCATTACAAAAAGTATCGATTTTATTAATGATTTCATTGTAAAATACAAAAACCAAATTCCTTATTTCAACAATTCCAATCCGGTAAAAAATTTCTATGATCACACTACCGAAAGCGTACAAATCCTAATCAACAGAAACAAAAAAAGATTAGTTAAAGAATTATCGCAAAGCAAGGAACTGATGCAACTGCTGGCAAAATCAACTCATAAGGAATTGGATAAAGAAGAAAAGAAAAAAATTAAGGTTCAACTGCTTGACATTTGTAAATCGGTGCCGTCATTAACTATTTTTCTTTTGCCTGGCGGAGCTTTATTACTGCCAATTCTGATAAAGTTCATTCCACAGTTATTACCGTCAGCTTTTAACGAAAACGAAGAAAGAGAATCAGAATAAATAAAAAAATCGCCCGAAGACGATTTACTTTTTAAAACTTTAACTGATACACTTCATCTAAATCTTTATTGGAACTAATGTTGACTTTTAAATCGGTTACGTAACCCGAGTTCAAACCATAAACCCAACCGTGTAAAGTAAGCTCCTGCCCGTTTCTCCATGCTGCCTGAACTATAGAGGTTTTAGACAAATCAAAAACCTGTTCTTTGGTATTGATTTCAACAAAAGCATTGAAACGATCGTCTTCGTTGGTGATTGAGTCCAGATATTGATCGTGCAAACGATAAACATCTTTGATATGGCGAATCCAATTATCAATAATTCCGATAGAATCATTTCCCATTGCGGCTTTTATACCACCACAACCATAATGTCCGCAAACAATTACGTGCTTTACTTTTAAAACATTCACAGCATAATCAAGAACACTTAACATATTCATATCGGAATGAACAACCATATTGGCAATGTTTCTGTGTACAAAAACTTCTCCCGGTTTGGCGCCAATAATTTCATTTGCAGGAACACGGCTGTCAGAACATCCAATCCACAATAACGGCGGTGTTTGACCTTTTGCTAAATCTTTAAAATAATTGGGGTCTTTTTCCAATGTTTTTTCAACCCATTCCTTATTGTTGTCTAATATTTTTTTATAAAAATCGCTCATTGAAAATGATTTAGTTTTTCATCCTTTATTGGTATAAAATTCAAATATATAAAATATAAAAACCATTAACCACAATTTATTGCTAGCATGTGATTAATGGCACTAACTATAACCAAGTTAATTTTTTTTATTCTTATTCAGCTACGGTGAAACTTGCATTCAATTGTTCATTAATAAATTCAGCGTCTTTATAAAAAGTAACTTCTCCTGTTTCAATATTATGCATAGCTCCCACAATTCCGATTTCTCCTTTTGCAATCATTTGCTCTAGTACATTACTGCGCTCAATAATATTTTTTACGCTTCGCTTCACATTAATTTCAGCAACATTTTCAACAAAAGTAGCATTAGCGGCATTTCGTTCTTCCTTGGTTTCTATCTCTTGATAAACTGCCGGTTGAATCTTTGACAACAATTCTGTTAAATTCCCCATTTCCACATGATCACATGCTCCTTTTATTGCACCACATTTACTGTGTCCAAGCACTACAATTAGCTTTGAGCCCGCAACTTTACAGGCAAACTCCATGCTGCCTAAAATATCAGTATTAACTATATTCCCTGCAATTCTAACTGAAAAAATATCTCCTAATCCTTGATCAAAAATTAATTCAGCCGATGTTCTACTGTCTATACAACTCAAAATTGTTGCAAATGGCCACTGTCCATCTCGGGTATCGTTAACTTGTTCCAGTAAATTTCTGTGTGCTTTTAAGTTGTTTATAAATCTGGTATTTCCTTCTTTTAATATTTCTAAAGCTTTTCTTGGTGTAATAGAAGCTTGCATTTCTTTATTTAACGTTTTCATATTTCAGTTTTTAATCATTAAATTTTTCATCAATAATTTCTCTCTTAACGGTTTTCCTTTTCATAACATCATAATAATGTTCGATACTAACTTTGTTGACGGTTTCATCACTGTTTTCCAGCTGATACGCCTTTTTGAATCCTTTTAATTTTACTTTAATATTTTCATCTTTTGCCCTGGTTGTTTTAAACTCTCGAATCAAATCCAAAATATCATGGGCAATATATACCGTATCTTCTGCATTAATAATCACTCTCGAGTTTTCCGGAATAGCCATTAGGGTTGATTTAATTGCGGCTTTGTTCAAAAATGAAACTTCCTGAGCCAAATCGATATGAATGACATCGCCATCGGCATATTCTTCTTTTCTGAAATTGTAGGCACGCTTCAGGTTTCCCTTCAAAACAAAAATAATACTGATTATAATTCCCAATGCGACACCTTTTAACAAATCGGTAAAAACAACACCAACAAATGTTGCTATAAAAGGGACAAATTGGTATTTACCTTTTTCCCAAAAATGCTTAATTGTTTTTGGATTGGCCAATTTATAGCCTATCAATAATAAAATAGCTGCCAAAGTGGCCAACGGAATTTTATTCAGAAGTGCCGGAATAGACAAAACACTTACCAATAACAAAGTCCCATGAATTATGGTTGACATTTTAGATTTTGCTCCGGCATTATTATTCGCTGAAGTTCTTACTACAACTGATGTCATTGGCAAACCGCCAAGTAATGAACTGATAATGTTTCCGACACCTTGTGCTTTCAATTCGACATTAGTGTCAGTATATCGTTTTTGTGCATCCATTCTATCGGCAGCTTCAACGCATAATAAAGTTTCAATAGAAGCCACAACTGCAATTGTTACACCGACAATCCAAACTTTGCTATTGGTAATCGATGAAAAATCAGGAGCGACAAATATTGCTTTGAATTCCTCAAAAGATGTCGGTACCGGCAATGCAACTAAATGCTCTGCTCCGATGGCTAAACTACTTCCTGTTTGAATAAAAAATTCATTTAAAAGAATACCAATTACCACAGCAATCAAAGCAGCTGGAACTAATTTTAGTTTTTTCAAAAAATCAATTTTTGTCCATGCAATTAAAATAGTTAGCGAAACTAAAGTGATGACTATGGCTCCTGGTTGTACATGATTTACCATTTGGAAAATTTCCGAAAAAGTGTTTTCTCCATCGGGTTGAAAGAAACCTAAATCACCTTCGTGATCTGGGTCATAGCCAAAGGCGTGTGGAATTTGTTTCAGGAAAATAATTACTCCAATACCGGCCAGCATACCTTCGATAACATTTGTCGGAAAATAATTGGAAATACTTCCTGCTTTGATAAAACCAAGCAGCAACTGAATAGCACCGGCAATCAGACCTGCCATCAGAAACACATCAAAAGCACCTAAATCACTTATGGCTGTTAAAACTATGGCTGTTAAACCCGCAGCCGGACCGGAAACACTAAGATGGGATTGGCTCAGATAACCTACTACAAGTCCACCAACAACACCGGAAATAATGCCGGCAAATAAAGGCGCACCGGAAGCCAAAGCAATTCCTAAACAAAGCGGAAGTGCTACTAAGAAAACCACTAAACCTGATGAAAAATCAGATTTAAGGTTAGCAAAAAGATTGATTTTTTTTGTCATACCAAAAATTTAGTTTAATAAAAGTATTGCCATCAAAAGAATGATGGTTTGAATTTTTATTAACTAAAATCGGGCGGTGGTGAAAAGATTTCCGAAGCAACATTATCATGTCGTGACAAATTTTCAGAAATAATGGCGGTATTTTTATCGATTTGTAATTCCAAGAAAGGATAATCAAAGTGTTGCTTTACTTCGGCTTTAACTTCTTTTATTTCTTTATGGATTTCTTCTTCCGCAAAACTATAAAACATAGATGTGTCTGTATTTTTCTTAATCAACGTAACCAAAGTTGGTGTTGAAAGAAATGTTACAAATACTATTAATATCAATCTTGCTATGAATTTCATGACACAAAAATAGGCATTCATAATAGGTTTTGAAAAGGATTATAATATTTTTAACATTCATTAACTATAAATTAAATTTATAGGTTTTATATTTGTATCAAATTTTACTATATAATGACAATTACACAATTAAAATACGTTCTGGCAGTTGCTGAACATAAGAACTTTACACTCGCAGCCGAAAAATGTTTTGTTACCCAACCAACCTTAAGCATGCAAATTCAGAAAATTGAAGAGGAATTAGGCATACAAATTTTTGACAGAACCAAGAAACCTATTCAGTTGACGGAAATCGGTCAACAAATTGTCAATCAATCTAAGAATATTGTTAACGAAGCGGATAGAATTCAGGATATTGTTGACCAGCAAAAAGGATTTATTGGTGGTGAATTTCGTTTGGGAATCATTCCAACGATAATGCCAACCTTATTACCTATGTTTCTAAATAACTTTATCAAAAAATACCCAAAAGTAAAACTCATTATTGAAGAGTTAAATACAGATGAAATTATTCTCAAACTTAATAACGGACATCTCGATGCCGCTATAGCAGCAACACCATTGCAGGAAGAAAAAATAAAAGAAGTTGTTTTGTATTTTGAGCCTTTTGTAGCATACATCCCGGAAGGTCACAGCAATTTTCAAAAACGGGAAATTGAAGTTGATGACTTAAATATAGATGAAATCCTGTTGCTTCAGGACGGGCACTGTTTTAGAGATGGAATATTGAACTTGTGCAGAAATGTAGCTGCCAATGAAAAAGCACATTTTCAAATTGAAAGCGGAAGTTTTGAAACACTT
Source organism: Flavobacterium anseongense (assembly GCF_021608185.1). Taxonomy (GTDB): domain Bacteria; phylum Bacteroidota; class Bacteroidia; order Flavobacteriales; family Flavobacteriaceae; genus Flavobacterium; species Flavobacterium anseongense. Next base: position 288,101 of record NZ_JAKIHN010000002.1, read on the forward strand.
ATAAAACTGGCTGATGAAGGTTTGGGAACAACGCTACTTCCTTATTTGCATACTTTGGATTTAAAAGAAAAAGACCAACATAAATTGCGTCATTTTAAAGAACCAAAACCAGCACGTGAAGTAAGTTTAATTTTTCCGAAAAGTGAATTAAAAATTCATATTATTGATGCTTTGAGAAGCACAATTGCAGGAGTAGTAAAAGGTGCGATTGTTTTTCAGAATGTACAAATCATAAGTCCACTGCAAAAAAAATAAGGAGCTTTTGCACAAACTCCTTATTTTCTTTCTGCTAACTAACTACAGACAAACATTGCTTTAATTCAGGATGCTCACTCGTAAAGAATTGCAGCCATTTTTTTAATTGTTCAACCTCGTAAGGCAATAAATTTTTAATCGCCTTTTTTAGTTCTTTTGTAAAAAGAACAGGATCGAAGCTCACTCTTTCGAGTACCGATTTTGTGTAATCATAGATCATTCTAGGCATATTTGGTTAAGATTTGGGGTTATCTTATTGTAAGAACGTTTAGTAAAAGTATATTAAAAAAAGTTTCCGTACAAAAAAATATGCTAAAAAATATCGTTTAAACACTATTTTAGTCGATGAAATGCAATTATTAACATTTTTTTAAAGTTTTAACTTACTAAAATGTTTTTATCAAGAAGCTCATAAAGCCATTTTTGCATTTCAGGTTTATCAGCAGTAAAATAAAATAACCAGTTGATTAGATTTTCTCTTTCATGAGGTAGCAGCGTTTTGGATGCCTTAATCAACTCTTTTACAAACAGCTCTTTGTTTTTACTAACTTTTACGATTGAAGATTTTGTATAATCATACATCAGTTGTCCCATAATAGTATAGTTTAAAATAATACACTTTATATACGAAACAATTAGGTTGAAAGTTTCCCTAACTCAAAATAAAAAAAGGAACCGTTTAAGTTCCTTTTAGTTTTATTTATTATTAATAAGCAACATACAATGCTGCAGTTCTGGTTTTTCCTTAATGAATTTTGAAAGCCATGATGCTAATTCTTCTAATTCAAAAGGCAACAAAACTTTACATGCTTTTTCAAGTTCTTTACTGAAAAGTGAGACATCAAAGCTGACTCTTTTCAGCACATTCTTAGTGTGGTCTAACATTGATTTAGACATAGAAAATTACTTGGATTAAGTTAATATAATAAGGTAAGAACGGGTTTAGGTATTTCAAATGTAAAAAATTTAATTTTCCGCTTATTAAATTTTACGTAAAATTTAACGGTTTAAAAATGTTAAAATTTCAAAGCGCTTTATTGGCGCGTAACATCTCTCTTTTGCCCGGAGCACCTGGCAATTTTTCTACAGAAAAACCTGCCGATATCATCGCATTTTTTATTGAAGTCCGACAAGCATAGGTCACCAAAACACCATTTGGTTTTAAAGCTCGGAACATAGAAGCAAATATTGCTTCTGACCAAAGCTCAGGTTGCACTCTAAAACCAAATGCATCAAAATAAATCAAATCAAAAGCGGCTACATCCTGAATATCCTGAAAAAACTGTTTGCGCTTGGTCAGTGTAAATTTATCCGAAAGCGTGTTCTTTTGTTCCCAATGACATTCATGAATTTGTTTAAACACATTAATTTCTCTTATATTAATTTCTTTTGGGTAATTCATTTGCATGGCTTCATCCATCGCAACAGGATAAGCTTCTACTCCAACATAATCAATAGCCTGATTATTTTTTTTTGATTCTAAATACGTTATAAAACAATTTAAGCCAGTTCCGAAACCAATCTCTAAAATAGCAATGGGTTGTCCTTCAGAGAGTGACAACCCATTTTTTATGAATACATGATAAGCTTCCTGAATCGCGCCGTGTTTTGAGTGATAACTTTCATCCCATTCCGGCAAATGAATGGTAGTAGAACCATCTTTGGTTTGGATAATTTCGCGTTTCAAAATTATTTGATATACAATTTCTTTATTCTCGGAATTGGTCCGCCACATTTACTCTCGTGACATTTTAAACAAGCATCAACTCCGGCATTGAAATGTTCCTTTGCATTTTTCGGATCACTGTAAATCAACTGTTGTGCTGTTATATAGTCTTTTGCTTTTTGTTTAAAGAATAAATCATTATCCGTTTCATCAGTAAATTTTGCGGTATAAATTTTTAAAAAGTGTTTTGGAAATACACCAAGAGTATCGCCCTTTTGAATGCGTTCTTTCAATCGTTTATTGTCAACATACATTTGCTCCATCAAAGCCGCCATTTCAGACATTTGATACATTTCCAGTTTCTTTTCTTTGCCCGGAGCACATTTTTCCTCTTCTACTTTCTCCTCTTTCTTTTGACATGACACGAGCGTAAGCGAACTGACGAAACAAAACAAACCAAAAATTAAAACAAGTGCAATTATTTTTTTCATCCGAATGGAAAATTATTTTTTGATGTAAACACCATCCGCCAAAAACGAATAAGTAACTTCGGGCTTGGTGATTTTAGCAATTTCTGCTGCCGATTTTCCGCCGTCTTTTGCATAATGTCTTAACGATTCAACCGATTCTACATCAACAAACGCCTTTCCGCTTATGATTGCTTCGCTGTTATCTGCATTTAGCGGAACAAAGAAACCATAATCTTTAAATTTTACAAATGATTCATCATTACCTGCCAAATTCATTTTCATCCAACAACCTTTCTTTTTGCAAACTGCTTTAATATTCGATTGAAACTGAACCGTAATTGTATCTCCTTTTTTTAGTGTTTTATACTTCTTCAACATTTGTTCTTTAGTATAAACTTTAGTTACTTTGAATTTATCGCCAAACGAAGCGTATTCTTTAGCATCAAAAGATTTAGCTTTTTGCTGAGCCATCACTGCTGTTCCTAAACATAATAACAGCATAATTAGGATAACATTAATTTTTCTCATACGAATTATTTTTAATGAATTGCGAATATAAACAGTTTGGGAAAACCAATTACAAAATTAACAATTATTTTGAGCTTTTATTGTGAAATCAATCCCTGAAATAGGGAAAAGAACATCATTTTGAAAAAAGTATTCAATTTTTTTTTGCGATGCAAAAAACAATCATATTTTTATTAGTTTTACAAAAACTAACAGCACAATTATAATTTTCAGAAAGTAAATTACAAAGAGTTAATTGCCAATTATTTGAAATGTTTTCTGAAGTAAATCCATCATTAAATGACTTTAAAAACTACCAACGAAATCGATATAGTTAGAGCGAATTCTACTAAAATAAATGATGTCGATTTCGAAAATCTTACCTTCGGAAGTGTATTTACAGACCATATGTTGGTTTGTGATTTCAAAGATGGTAAATGGGGAAAACCTGTAATCAAACCTTACGAACCATTCTTAATTGATCCTTCAGCCAAAGTTTTTCACTATGGTCAAGCTATTTTTGAAGGTATGAAAGCGTATAAAGATGAAAACGATGATGTATGGCTTTTCAGACCTGATGAAAATTTCCATCGTTTCAATAAATCAGCTATAAGAATGGCAATGCCCGAAATTCCTGAAGAAATCTTCATAGGCGGTTTAAAAACTATTATAGATTTAGAAAGTGATTGGGTACGAAAAGGAGATGGAGATTCACTATACATCAGACCATTTATGATAGCCATTGGCTCTGGAGTCATTGCTAATCCTTCAACACAGTATCGATTCATGATTATTCTTTCACCAGCTCGCTCTTATTTTGCAGGCGAAGTAAAAGTAATTATAGCAGATCATTTCAGCCGTGCAGCCAATGGCGGAATAGGAGCAGCAAAAGCAGCTGGCAATTATGCAGGGCAATTTTATCCAACAAAATTGGCAAATGAAAAAGGTTACCAACAAGTAATTTGGACCGATGATGCTACGCATACCAAACTGGAAGAAGCCGGTACTATGAATGTTTTTGTTAGAATAAACGATACCTTAATAACAGCGCCTATAAGCGATAGGATTCTAGATGGTATTACACGAAAAAGTTTAATTGATATAGCTAAACGAGATGGTATTAAAGTAGAAGAACGTTCTGTTTTAGTAGACGAATTATTAACCGCTGCAAAAAATGGAAGTCTGAAAGAGCTTTTTGGTGCCGGTACCGCTGCTGTGGTAAGTCCGATTGTTGGATTTTCTTGTCAAGATGTGTATTATGAATTACCAAAGATTGAAAATTCAGTTGCTCTTGACATCAAGGAAAAATTAACAAAAATTCAATGCAAACAAGCAGAAGACACCTTTGGATGGACAGTTAAGGTTTAGTTTTTAGTTACACTTTACAGCTATAGAACTTCGGGGAAACCCGGAGTTTTTTTTGCGTGAATTTTATTTAAATCTTTTACCTTTAGCAAAAACTTGTCTCTTACAAAAACAAACACATGACAACTAAAAAGATATATACTACCGACATTCGTTGGGGCATTATAGGATGTGGAAACGTAACCGAAGTTAAAAGTGGTCCAGCCTATAAACAGGTAGACGGATTTCAATTAGCCGCTGTCATGAGACGAGATATAGACAAACTGAAAGACTATGCGCAAAGGCACAATATTGCCAAATACTATTCGTCAGCAGAAGAATTGATTAATGATCCTGATATAGATGCGGTTTATATCGCTACGCCACCCGATTCGCATAAGTACTATGCGCTTAAAGTGGCTACTGCAGGAAAACCTTGTTGTATAGAAAAACCTTTGGCACCTTGTTATCAGGATAGCCTTGCAATATATGAGGCTTTTAAAAATAAAGAGATTCCTTTATTTGTTGCGTATTACCGTCGTTCTTTACCTCGATTCCAACAGGTAAAAACATGGTTAGACAACAACGCTATTGGTGACCTAAGACATATAAGTTGGAAATTTAGTAAAGCTCCAAATGCCAACGATTTGTCGGGAACTTATAACTGGCGAACAGATGCAAAAGTAGCTCCGGGTGGCTATTTTGATGATTTAGCCAGTCACGGTTTGGATTTATTCACTTATCTGTTGGGAGATGTTAAAGAAGTTTATGGTATTAGTGAAAACCAACAACAATTGTATTTGGCCAAAGACGCTATAACCGCCTGCTGGATTCATGAGACCAATATAACCGGGACAGGATTTTGGAACTTTGGTTGCGAACGTACAGAAGATAAAGTGGAACTCTATGGAAGCAAAGGAAAAATCACCTTCTCTGTTTTTGAAGAAAATCCGCTACTGCTGGAAATCAATGGTTTGCTCGAGGATGTTTATATTGATAATCCTCAAACAGTACAATTACCCCACGTAGAAAACATGAAAAGAGAGTTATTTGAAAAAGAATTTTATCATCCTTCTAATGGCACTACAGCCACACATACGAGTTGGGTGATGGATAAAATTCTTGGGGTTTTATAAACCTGATGATATGGATTTACAATCCAAACAAAGTAAAAACTGTGACTATCTCAGTATCTCCTCAAAACTTGGCTTAAAGTAATTTGGGCCTTTCATCACTTTGCCGTCTTCGCGATAAATTGGATTTCCGTCTTCGCCGAGTTTACTCATGTTTGAACGTTGAATTTCATCAAACACTTCTTCTATTTTGTGTTGTAGTCCGTGTTCTAAAATCGTTCCGCAAAGTATGTATAACATATCGCCAAGCGCATCAGCTATTTCAATCAAATCATTATTCTGAACCGCTTCCAGATATTCTTCGTTTTCTTCTTTCATTAAATTAAAACGAAGCATGTTTTTTTGTTCGCCTAAATCTCCTTTCATTTCGTGGCTTACGCCCAATCCGAATGCGGTGTGGAATTCTTTTACTGCGTTGATTTGCTTTTGCATTTTGTAGTGAAATTTATTGTTGATGCAAATTACAACTTTCCGATACATTTGAGTAAATTTGTTGAAAATTTGAAATAAATGTTCACAACTGGTCAATGGACTTTCGCCGCAATATTTTTTGTTTGTTTTGTAATCGCAGCTTATATCGCTTACGGAAAAGACAAATCACTCCACCAAAAAGTATATAAAGGGAGCTATAAAATACTAATTGCTTTTCTGCTTTTTATCGCTTTACTGTTTGTTATTAAGATTGTGACCAAACATTAGGATGTGGATTCCCGCCTTAGCGGGAATGGCAAGCGGCGGTTATTTTCCTTTCAAAAGATTAACACTTACTGTTGCTATATCAGAATTTGGAAATTTGGTAAAAACATTTGCATTTGAAAACAGTCCGGCTTCGGCGGCAATTTTATGCAAGACATCAATCTCTACAATATACTGATCGGAAAAACCATGTGTAGCATCATAAGCTGTTGCTGCAGTTCTTCCAAGATTATTGGCTGTTAATTCGGGAGCAATAGTGTGTAGCTCTATCAATAGTAACCCAAATTTATCTACAAACGGCGACCATTTTTTTAAATGTTCCAGTAAGTTGTCTTCCACTTCAGTATTACTGATTCTTTGTCCACGATGTGCAAAAGCTCCGGTTGAAGAACTTATTCTGTTTGGTGTTTTCGCGGTTGGTGTTTCCCAAATTCGGTTGTGGTCTAAAAAGGTTCTTACGTTGAGTAATTCTTTCAAGTCAATATTGTAATCTTCCTTTAATGTTTCGGCTAATAATTGTGGTTTCCCAATGTCACCCCAAATTACTTTCGCCCAAATATCGGCTTTGATTAAATTAGCACGGGTAACTTTTATCGCGGCTTCGTTATAATCGACACCAACTAAAAACAACGGATGTTCATCGAGCATTCTGCCTCTAGCAGTTTGGCGTTCAATCACATCAAACATATGTTCCAAAAAAGCACCATTGCCACAACCCATATCCAGAATTCCAATTGGTTGTTCCGCAATCGGACGATTGAACAGTTCGATAATTATCTGATCTACAATTTTGAAATATTCAGCATGTGCGCCACCGCTTCCCCAAACATTCATTTTTCTGTCAACATGCAGTTCTTCTTCGTGTTCACCAATATTTCTAAGTATAGACGGATTACCAAAAAGCAAGTCATCCATTTTTCTAAGTGTTGGAATATAAGAAACTGTAACACCGTAAGCAGCAGCTCTTTTGGCATAAAACAAACCGGTTTCGGTAAATTGGTAATTGCCATTTTTCTTTGTAAACCAATTTAGATGTGACAAGAAGTCGAGGATTTCTTTAAAGCATTCCGGGTTCTTGTGAAACTCTTCCGGGCGAAAAGAGGTTTCCATAAAATACTTATGAAACATTCCGGTCATACCAAGCATCACAATTGTTGGCCCAACCAAAACGCCTTCGATATGGTATAAAACCTGTTCCTGAATAGCTTTGATTTTATCATCATCAGAAAACTGAATTCCGAAGTTTGATTTGTATTTCGAAAACAATTCATTGAGTAATTCAAAAGGTTCTACTTCAAATTTCCGCGGATGAAAATGCTCTGAAAACTGCATCAAATTAAAAACATCATTATATAGCGGAATCAATGAAAAAGCCGTTTCGCTTTTATCATTTGTAATGAAAGCTACTTCATCTTTATGATTATCAATTTGTTGAATAAGCCAACCCTGAGAAGCCAAAACGCGAAGTGCTACATTAAGATAACCTTCATTGGCATTAAACTTTTCTGTAAGTTCCTGAAGTGACACCTTTTGCTGTTGCAGTATATACTCTAAAACACCTTTCTTGTGTAGGGAAAATGCCGTTGGAATTGTTACTATACCATCTAAATGCCTGAATAAAATACCTCGAAGTTCGCTTTTTGTCTTCATCAATTTAAATTTGAATGGACACAAATATAATCAATATTGGTACTATAAAATTCATAACTTTGTGACACTTTACAAACATAGTTTCATGAGAATCTTAAAATATATCTTCTTGCTTATCCTTTTAGCGCTGGTTGGAATTACAGTTTATGTAGCCACACAAAAAGGAGATTTTGAGGTTACTAAAAGTAGTGTCATCAAAACACCAAGAAGTACTGTTTTTGATTATGTTAATGATTATAAAAATTGGGAAACCTTTGGTTCCTGGATGCAGAAAGATACTGATATCAAATTCAATTATGATGCAAAAACCATAGGTGCCGGAGCAAAATGTGCTTTTGAAAGCGGTTCAGATAGTGGTGATATTAAAACGTATTTTGTAAAAGAAAATGACAGTCTTGCTCAAAAAGCAAACTTCAACGGAACAACAGCTACCATTTCATGGAAATTTAAAGATACTGTTGGCGGAACTAAAATAACGGTTTACAGTAAAGGTAAAATGGACATTATGACCAAAATCACCACCTTTTTCAAAGGTGGCATAAGTTCAATTTTGGGAGATGTTTATGAAAAAAGCCTACGTAATCTTGATAAAACATTGCACTACGAAATGAAAACCTATTCCATTAAAGTAAATGGAATTGTACAACGACCGTCTGGTTTTTGTTTAAAACAAACTGTTTCCTGTCGTATTAAAAGTGTGGGTAAGAACACCAAAATCCTGATGGCACGAATGGTTCACTTTTTCAAAAAGAATAAAATTCCTATGGCCGGAAAACCATTTGTGAATTACGACAGATATGATGTTGCCAATGATTTTGCTACTATTTCTATTTGCATTCCGGTTAGACAACAAATTTCAATCACAGACGGAAGTGATGTAGCTTCGGGAGAAATCATTGCTTTTACTTGTTTAAAAACTACTCTGACCGGTGATTATTCGCATACCAAAGAAGCTTGGGCAAAAGCCAAAAAATACATAGCCGATAATGGTTTAAAAGAAAACTTCGCCGGAAGCTATACCGAAGTTTATGTCAAAACTATTGATGATATCAAGCAGCCTTCAAAATGGATTACGGAGATTTATATTCCGGTTTTTCCAAAAGCAATAGAGTTACCAAATCCTATTGTTGCTCCTGTAAATCCTGCTGTTGAGACTCCACAAACAACCACTACTCCAACTGAAAACCCATAATTTTTCAGTAGATTAAACCTTTTCTGCTATCTTTATTCCAATTAGCTAAATTTTCACTTTGCAAGACGAAAAGGATTTTATTCAGGAATTATTAAACCCGAAAACGCAGAATGCTGCGTTTCAAAAACTCTTGCGGGATTATCAACGGCCGTTGTATAATCATATTCGGAATATTGTTTTAAATCACGATGATGCTGATGATGTTTTGCAAAATACATTTGTCAAAGTCTTTCAACATTTAAAAAATTTCAAAGGTGAAAGCAAATTATTTTCCTGGATGTATCGGATAGCTACCAATGAAGCCATTACATTCATCAATCAAAAAGCCAAGCGAAATGGTATGACCAGCGAAGCATTGCAGACCAAAATTGTAGATAACCTCAAAGCAGATATTTATTTTGATGGAAATGAAATGCAAATCAAGTTACAAAAAGCGATTGCACAGCTTCCTGAAAAACAACAGTTGGTTTTTAAAATGAAATATTACGAAGAACTGAAATATGAAGAGTTGTCTGAAATTCTCGGAACATCAGTTGGTGCGTTGAAAGCGTCATATCATCACGCTGTTAAGAAAATTGAAGATTTTGTGAAAAGCAATTAAACCATTTAACATTACCTTTGTCAAAAGCCCATGAAAGATTTTAAACTAGATAACGAACCTAAAATAACCTCAGGATTTACAACGCCTGATGGCTATTTTGATACATTCTCAGAGAAAGTTTTCGCACAATTACCAAAACAGGAACCAAAGGTTATTTCTATTTTTAGTTCGAGAAAGACTTGGTATTTTGCTGCGGCAGCAGTTCTTGTTTTGATGCTGTCTGTTCCAATATATACTAAATATTCAACCCAACAGGAAGAAATTGATTCGGCTACTTTAGAAAATTATCTTGCGTATCAATCCAACATTTCCGAAGAAGAAATTGTAGATTTATTGCAACAGGAAGATTTAGACAAAATGAAAGTGGAATTCAATATTGATGACTCAGCCATCGAAGACGCATTAAACTCAAATTCAAATTTAGAACAATACATAATAGATTAATACTATGAAAATTTCAAAAATATTTCCACTACTCATAGCTTTCATTTCTTTGAATGCTATTGCGCAAGACGGTCCGTTTGCCCGCAAAAAGAAAGAACAAATTAAAGCATTAAAAGTGGCCTTCATAACAGATGAATTGTCATTAACTCCTGATGAAGCCACCAAATTTTGGCCTTTGTTCAATGCTTTTGAAGAGAAGCAACAAGAAATTAAAAAGCAAAAACTGAAAGGTTATTTAAACAGAATGGATGATGAATCGTTTGATAAATTATCTGAAAAAGATGCCGCAACAATGTTAACTCAAATGGAAAGTACCGAAGACGAATTATATCAGTTGAAAAAGAAATTTGTGAACAGTTTAAAAGGAGTCATTTCTCCAATAAAAATTCTGAAACTCAAAAAAGCAGAAGAAAACTTCAACCGTAAATTATTGCAACAATACAGAGATAAGAAATTAGGAAAATAAGAATAAGAGAGCTAAATGCTCTCTTTTTTTTGAATTCAATTCAGGGTTTGATTAAGTTAAGATTAGGTTAAAATTTATTCAAAAATTCTTGTGGCACAGTAATTGGTTGATTCAAAAAAAAGTATTCAATGCTAAAAAATATAATTATGAAAACAAAGATTTTATCCCTCATGATGCTGTCTATATTGAGTATTACAAGTGTTTTTGCTCAGGACAGAACTACGGTTACGGCAAACAATTCTGAAATTAGTGATAATTTAGATTTGCGGGCTGTTGCTTCTATTTTTGGTGATTCTAAAAATTTAGATGATTTCGAAAGACGTCTGAATGATCCAAAAATTCAAATCTCTAACTTAGATTTAAACGGAGACAATAAAGTGGATTATTTACGTGTCATTGAAACTGTTGAAGGTAATGTACATTTAATCGTTATTCAATCTGTGCTTGGTCGCGATACTTTCCAGGATATCGCTACCGTTGAAGTTGAACGAGACAGAAATAACAGAGTTCAGGTTCAAGTTGTTGGCGACGTTTATATGTATGGTGACAATTATATTTATGAGCCTGTTTATGCTTATACTCCGGTGATTTATACTTCATTTTGGGTTTCTAATTACCGTCCATACTATTCTTCATGGTATTGGGGATACTATCCTAGCTTTTATATTGCATGGACACCATTTCCTATATATACTTACAGAAGTCACATCAATATCTGTATAAATAATTACCATCATTATAATTATGTAAATTACAGAAGATGTAGTGTTGCTTATAACAATTATTACTATTACGGAAGAAGAGGAAATGGTTATGAGAGACAATATCCAAATCGCTCATTTGAACGCAGAAATACCGGTTATACAAACCGATATGAATTAGAGAATAACAGAAACAATAGAAATCAGGTTGCTTATAATAACACCAGAAACAATTCTTACGTTACAAATTCTACAAGAAATGTTAGAACTCAAAATAGCACTCGAGAAGTAAGCAGTGAATCGCCATCAAGAACATACGGAAACGTGAGAAATCAAGAATCAACCAGAAATGTGACAGTTGAAAGCAATTCGAGAAACGAGAGAGCCGAAAATCCAAGAAGCTATGGAAATGTGAGAAACCAAGAATCAACGAGAAATGTAACAGTTGAAAGCAATTCGAGAAACGAGAGAGCTGAAACTCCAAGAAGTTATGGAAATGTGAGAAACCAAGAATCAACGAGAAATGTGACAGTTGAAAGCAATTCGAGAAATGAGAGAGCTGAAACTCCAAGAAGTTATGGAAATGTGAGAAACCAAGAATCAGCGAGAACATACGGTAATGTTGGAAATAACAGAAATTCGGAATCTCAAAGAAATTATGGAACTCAGAGAAGTGCTGAACCTCAAAGAAATTCAAATCCAAGAGATTTTTCACAACAAAGAGGAAATTCACAAAGAAGTGAAGGAAATTCAAGAGGTAATGGTAATGGAAATAGAAGAAGTTAGTTTGAATAAATAAGTTAAGTTGTTAGGTAAAGACATTGCTTTGGCAATGTCTTTTTGTTTTTAAAAATAATTGACCTTTACATAATGAGATATTTCAAAAAGATATAAATTTGCACTCTTTAACTTTTCATTATGAGTTCGCATAATCATAGTCTTCATAGCAAATTATCCGTTGGTGGATTATTAGTAGCATTAGGAATAATTTATGGAGATATTGGTACTTCACCGCTCTATGTAATGAAAGCCATTCTTGGTGTTCATGAAATTTCGAGAGATATTGTTCTTGGCGGAATATCATGCGTTTTTTGGACACTTACTCTACAAACAACTATCAAATACGTAATTATAACACTAAGCGCCGATAATCATGGTGAAGGTGGAATCTTTGCTTTATTTGCCTTAGTCAAACGAACCAAAATAAAATGGCTAATTGTGCCTGCTATAATTGGTGGTAGTGCCTTATTAGCAGACGGAATTATTACACCTCCTATTTCGGTTTCGGCAGCAGTTGAAGGGATTAACACCTTCTATGACATGGAAACCCGAACTATACAAATTATAGTAATTTGTATTCTGTTTGTATTATTTACCATTCAACAATTTGGGTCTAAATTGGTAGGGAAGTTTTTTGCACCAATGATGTTAATTTGGTTTACGATGTTAGGAGTTCTAGGATCACTGCAAATTATGAGCGATTTATCTGTTTTTAATGCAATCAACCCTTATTATGCCTACGAATTATTATTGATTCACCCTGAAGGATTCTTTGTTCTGGGAGCCGTCTTTCTATGTACAACCGGAGCCGAAGCTTTGTATTCAGATATGGGACATTGCGGAAGAAAAAACATCCGTATCAGTTGGATTTTTGTAAAAGTTATGCTTTTGCTTAATTACTTTGGGCAAGGTGCATATTTGATAAGTCATGAAGGAAAAACATTGGAGCAATTAGGTGGAAAAGACGGGAATCCATTCTACCTGATTATGGCCGATTGGTTCCAACCTATTGGAGTTGTAATAGCGACATTGGCAGCTGTTATTGCTTCTCAAGCTTTAATCAGTGGTTCATTTACTTTGATTAATGAAGCAATGCGTTTGAATTTTTGGCCAAAAGTAAAAATCAAATACCCTACAGAGTTAAAAGGACAATTATACATTCCATCCATCAACTGGTTATTGCTTTTAGGTTGTATTGGTATCGTTTGGTATTTTGAAAAATCAAGTGCCATGGAACATGCTTATGGTTTAGCCATCGTTCTTTGTATGATTATGACCACCATTTTATTGAATTTTTATTTGATAATGAGAAGAGTGAAATGGTATATCATTGGAGCAATCATTACCGCTTATCTTGTTATAGAGTCCAGTTTCTTGGCAGCAATTCTACCAAAATTTATACACGGAGGATTTGTAACTTTAATCATTGCCTCTGCTTTAATTGGCGTTATGGCAACCTGGTATTTGGCCAAACAAATCAGTAAAAATTACACCAAAATTGTTAAAATTGATGATTATAAAAAGGTCTTGGCCGAATTAAGTGTTGACCTTTCAATTCCAAAATATGCCACGCATTTGGTATATATGACCAACTCCAATCGCAGTGATGAAATTGAAGAAAAAGTAATGTATTCTATACTTCAAAAACGCCCAAAACGTGCTGACTTGTATTGGTTTATCCACGTAAATGTATTAAGCGAACCATATAAAAAAGAATACCGTGTTACCGAAATAATTAAAGACGACATCTATCGTATAGATTTCTATCTTGGCTTTAGAGAACCTACCAAAATTAATTTGATGTTCAAACAAGTAATCAAGGAAATGGTGGAACGTGGTGAGGTTGATATTACGAGTCGTTATGAGTCATTAAACAAAAATAATATCATCGGTGACTTTAAATTTGTATTATCTGAAAAATTCCTTTCAAATGACAGTGATTTATCTTTCTTTGAGAAAGTTGTCATGAATACCTATTTCATGATGAAAAAATTAAGTTTGTCTGAAGAAAAAGGATTTGGATTGGATAGCAGTTCCGTAAAAATTGAACAGTTTCCCCTTGTACTTCACGCACCCGAAAAAATCGAAATGAAGCGAATAGAAAAAGTGTATGAATAAATCAATGAAAGGCTTTATCTAAAAGAATTTTACTGCTATTTTTTGCTTCATAATTGACTATTTAAATGAATAATTAAAGATCATCAAAGAAATTTAAAACGGTAAGCATTAATTAAATTTTTATTCTTTTATAAATTTTCCATTACTCAAATTATTACCACTACTTTTTACTGAATAAGTATAAAGTCCTTTAGGAAGTTCTGAAATATTAATTAAAGTTTCATTTTCAAATTTTTTAGTCAAAATAAGTTTCGCAGACATATCAAAAACAGAAATCAGGTAGATTACACCAACTTTACCTGAAATTTTTATAAAATCTTTTGACGGATTTGGAGACAAAATAATTTGATTTGTCAAAATCAAATTCTCATTATTTAAGCTATTACATTGAATGCAGTTTTTTTGAAATGTAATTGAATTATCGACCACAATTTGATTATCAAACAAATTTCCTTGATCACAATTTCCTTTTAGTTGATACTCTAACCATGGCAAAATATAGCTGTTAATTATATTTTGCTGCACTATTCTGGTTATTGTCGGCTGTGGCGAACAGGATGATTCTCCAATTCCACAAAATAAATTACTGTTTGCCATTTGGCAATGACTTCCTCCAATAATATTTATAAGCGTTTTACATGAACTAACCAAATCATCATACATAAGGATTTGATTTGATATTGGTGGTGTTACGCAATCATTAACTCCGGCAAAAATTAATGATGGAATTGTTACAGAAGCTGCCGCCTGAACTGCTGAAGGTGTTGTTTCTGCTGCAGCAAAATTTACTAATGTTTTAATATTTGGATTTAATTGAGCAGCTAAAAAAGAAGCACCGCCTCCCATACTATGCCCCATAACAGCATTCATGACGCTTATTCTATTGTAAAAAAGAGAAGAAGAATTATTCCCTAAAACTGTCATTTGATCTAAAACAAATGACAAATCCTTTCCAAAATCAAGATGAGATGGAGAAAATGTGCCTTCTGTTTTTGGAAAAATCATAATATAACCATTGGGAACTAAAAAATTCCAATAATTTTGATAAGCATCCCAAGTCATTAGAAATCCATGACCAAAACTTAAAACCGGAAAAGTAGCACTAGTTGAAGTAGTCATGGCAACATTATCGCCTGTTACATCAGATGGATAATATATTTCTGTTGCAATAACTCGATTACCTCTTGAAGAATCTGTAAAATTAATAGTTGTATGTCCTATTTGAAATGGCTGGGAAAAACTAAAATGAATAACAAAAAGTAATAAAATGGTAATTATAAATTTCGTTGTTTTCATCCTGAAGATTTTATTTGTAATATCAAATATATCGAATAAAAAATCTATTCAATATTTAGCTAGTTAAATTTGAGTTAAGATAACAAAAAAGCAATATCTTTGCCCGCTGATTTTTTTACACTATGCGATTACATCGAAATTTAGTTTACACCACGATTGACTCTTTAAACGCTATCTTCAACGAAGGAGAATACGCCGATAAAGTAGTTGCCCGTGCTTTAAAAAAAGACAAACGTTGGGGAAGTTCCGATAGAAAATTTGTTGCCGAAACTATCTACGAAGTAGTTCGCTGGAAAAGACTATATGCCGAAATTGCCGAAGTAAAAGAACCTTTCAACCGTGAAGATTTATGGAGAATGTTTGCTGTTTGGGCTGTTTTAAGAGGTTATCCAATTCCGGATTGGAGACAATTAGAAGGAACTCCGGAAAGGAAAATAAAAGGAAGATTTGATGAACTTTCTAAAATTAGAAAAATGCGCGAATCTATTCCGGATTGGATGGATGAATTAGGCGTAAAAGAATTAGGAGAATCTGTTTGGACCAAAGAAATTGCAGCACAAAACCAACCTGCAAAAGTTATCCTTCGCGTAAATACCTTAAAAACTACAAAGGAAAATCTGCGTTCACTTTTGATGGATTTAAACATCGAAACCGAATTTTTGAAAGACCAACCCGATGCACTAGTCTTAAAAGAAAGAGCAAATGTCTTTTTGACCGATGCATTCAAAGAAGGAATGTTTGAAGTTCAGGATGCATCTTCACAATTAGTAGCTGCTTTCCTGGATGTTCAACCCGGAATGAGAGTTGTTGATACTTGTGCCGGTGCCGGTGGAAAAACATTACACATGGCTTCATTAATGCAAAACAAAGGGCAATTAATTGCAATGGATTTGTATGAAAGTAAACTAAAACAATTAAAATTAAGAGCCAAAAGAAATGGCGCTTTCAATATAGAATATCGTATAATTGACACTACTAAAGTGATCAAGAAATTACACGAAAAAGCAGACAGAGTCTTAATTGACGCACCATGTAGCGGCTTGGGAGTTTTAAAAAGAAATCCAGATGCCAAATGGAAATTGCAACCTGAATTTATCGATAATATCAAAAAAGTACAGGCCGAAGTTTTAGAAAATTATTCTAAAATAGTAAAGCCCGGCGGTAAGTTAGTTTATGCAACCTGCTCTGTCTTACCTTCTGAAAATCAGGAACAAATTAAGCGTTTCTTAACAACTGAAACCGGAAAAACATTTAATTTTGTTAAAGAAACAAAAATCCTTGCCCAGGAAACCGGATTTGATGGATTTTACATGGCACTCTTAGAAAGAAAAAAAGAAATATAAAAAACAAATGAAAAAAATTACCTCACTTTTATTATTATTAAACATTGCCATAGCTTTTTCACAAAATGGAGCTCCTGCCAGTCCATATTATAACGGATTCAACTGGACTCTAACAGGAAGCAACTTGAAAAATGCATTAGCAACAAAAATCATAACTACGCATACACATGAATTAGTTTATTCACAAACAGATAATGCACTAGCTATTTTAGATCTGGATCCTGCAGATGCTACTAACACCAATGTATTACTTGTTTATGGATTTAGCAGCAACCTATGTCCAGCAGCTTCGAGCGATGACAAAGATCATAGAAGAAGAGATGCCAGCATGCAAGATGACGGATCTGCAAATCCTTGTCTTTATAATAGAGAACACACTTTCCCTAAAGCGTTGGGAGTTCCTGATTTGGGAACATCCGGACCTGGTGCGGATTTACATCACTTAAGAGCAGCAGACAAAAAAAGAAACGCTGATAGGGATAATGATAAATTTTTTAATGGATCGGGGAATTCATTTGAAAGTGGAACGAACTGGTATCCCGGCGATGAATGGAAAGGTGATATAGCACGAATGATGATGTATATGTATTTGAGATATGGTGATCAATGCCTTCCGATAAATGTTGGAGTAGGAACACCAGTAGCATCCGATGCAAATATGATAGATTTATTTTTGCAATGGAATGCAGAAGACCCTGTTTCCCAATTTGAAGACAACCGAAACACCTATTTAGGAAACGCTTCAAACACTTACGGACAAGGAAATAGAAACCCATTCATTGACAATCCTTATTTAGCTACAGTAATTTGGGGCGGACCAACAGCTCAAAACAGATGGCCTACTATTTTCTTAGCAAACCCAACTTTTGATTTGGCAGATTCAGTTTCAATTTATCCAAATCCAGCTTCTGATGTTGTAAATATTACTACTGATGTTGTTCTCGATGAAATTGATATTATCACCATAAACGGTCAGGTTTTACAGCAAATAAAAAATCCTGTCATTCAGAATAACACCTATACAATTGGCAATTTGCCTAAAGGTTTTTATTTCGTGAAATTATCTTCTGCAACTAATTCTGTTACCAAAAAAGTGTTGATAAACTAGATTTATAACTCCAATTTATAGAAAAAAGCTATTGAAATTCAATAGCTTTTTTTTGTTTTTAGTACACCATTAGCATTCCTTTAAACGAGAAAACGTTGATTTTCTTTGAATTTTCGGTGCTTCTTTAGTATCTTTCGCCCTCAAAATGTGTAACCCTTAAAACATTTTCAAAATGTTAGAAGAAAAGAATGATAACCTGCTTGAAGCAGATGGAAACGTAACCGATGAATCTCAAGAAGTGACCATCGCTGAAAATCAAGAGATTCTTGTTGAAAATCAAGAAGAAGCAGAAGCTATATCAGAAGAAGAAACTAGCGTTAGCGAACCGACGGAGCAAGCTGTTGCTGATGTAGAAGCCGTTGAAGAAGTGGTTGATCTAAAAGCTGCCATTTTAACCGAAGCCCTTACAGAAGATGAACTCGAAGTTGCTGCCGAAAGAGAAGCACTTGTTGAAGAAACTGTTGAGCCTAAAGTAAAGAAAGCTAAATCAAAAGCTACAACTGAAGTAGTAGAAGAGACAGTTGAATTGACTGACGAACAAGTTGCTGATGACTCTCCGGTAATCGAGAGTGACAGCCAATCGGTAATCAATGCCATCGAAGAAGTAAACGCAGAAGAAAGCGAAGACGAAACATTAAAAGACCGTCATGATATTCCAATGCTCGATTACGATGCTTTATCAATGGAGCAATTGGTTGATGAATTAGGCGAGTTAGTTGTTGTCGAAAAACTAATGTCAGTTAAAGACCATGTTGAAGAACTAAAAAAATCATTCTTATCAAAATACCATCATTTTATTGATGAAAAGAAAGAGGAATTTCATGCTGAAAATCCGGATACAACCGAAGATTTTCATTATCATTTCCCATTAAAAGTAAAATTTGACCAATTATATTCTCAATACAGAGACAAAAAAAATAGCCATTTCCAAAGCCTGCAAAACAATCTAAAAGCAAATTTAGAAAATAGATTGGCGATTGTAGAGGAATTGAAAAACCTAATCCACAGCCAAGACAGCATTCCGGTTACTTTAAAGAAATTTAACGATATCAGAGACCGATGGAAAGTGGCTGGTCCAATTCCGAAAGACAAATACAATCACGTTTGGAATAACTATCACTTTCATTTAGAGAATTTCTACGATGTGCTTCACTTAGACAGAGAAATTCGCGATTTGGATTTCAAACACAATCTAGTTCAAAAGCTTAAAATCATTGAGCGTGTTGAAGAATTGGTAAAAGAAGAAGATATCAACAAAGCTTTCCGTGAATTACAGGATTTACACCGAATCTGGAAAGAAGATATTGGTCCGGTTTCAAGAGAAAATCGTGAAGAAATTTGGAATAAATTCAGTGAATTAACCAAACAAATGCACGACAAACGCGAAGGTTTATTTGAAAAACTTCGTGAAGTTGAAAAGGCAAATCTGGAGAAGAAAAAAGAAATCATTGCCCAAATCGAAGTTTTAGCACAAGAGAAAGTAAACTCTCATGCGGCTTGGTTAGGTCAAATCGAAAAAGTAGAAGCCTTGCGCAATCAGTTCTTCGGCGCAGGAAAAGTTCCGGCTGAAGTTACTGACCAAACTTGGACCGAATTTAAAAATGCAGTAAGAAGTTTCAACGTTTTGAAAAACTCATTCTACAAAGACATTAAGAAAGACCAAAACGATAACCTTTCTAAAAAACAAGCTTTAGTTGCCAAAGCAATCGAATTAAAAGACAATACAGATTTTGCTGCCACTACACCACTATTCAAACAAATTCAGGAAGAATGGAAAACGATTGGTCATGTGCCAAGAAAATTTTCGGATAAACTTTGGGCTGAATTCAGAGGTGCTTGTAACGAATATTTCGAAAAGTTAAAAGAGCAAAAATCTGAAGCCAATGCCGAAGAAATAGAAGCATTCGAAAAGAAAAAAGCTTATTTAGAAACCATAAAATCATTTGAACTTATTGGCGAACACAAAGCCGATTTGGATGCTATCAAGGCACATATCGAAACATGGAAAAGCTTTGGAAAAGTTCCTTTTGCACGCAGACATATCGAAGGTAAATTCAATAAAATCTTAGATGCTTTGTTCGAAAAATTGAGCTCAAGCAAAAAAGACAACGAAATGGCGCGTTATGCAAATCGTTTAGACAATCTTTCAGGTGCAGAAAACACCAGAAAATTGGATAATGAAAAAGTATTCATCATGCGCAAGATTGAAGAAGTTCAAAGCAATCTTTTCCAATTGGAGAATAATATTCAGTTTTTTGCCAATGCTAAAAAAGATAATCCATTAGTAAAAGAAGTAATGAACAATATTGAGAAACAAAAAGAAGAATTAGCTACTTGGAAAGAAAAGCTAAAACAACTTAGAAGTATCAAATCAGAATAAATAAAAATCCTCTCGTTTTGAGAGGATTTTTTTATGGTTGTATTTTAGAAGCCAAAAGATAAATTACTGCCATTCGTATTGCCACACCATTTTCGACTTGGTCTAATATGACGGATTGCTTAGAGTCGGCGACATCTGAAGTGATTTCAACACCTCTATTTATTGGTCCCGGATGCATGATTACGATTTCTTTTGATAAAGAATCTAAAAGTTGCTTGTCAACGCCATATTGTTGGGCATATTCTCTTGTTGAAGGAAAGTAATTCACATCCATTCTTTCATTCTGCACGCGAAGCATATTTGCTACATCGCACCACTCGAGTGCTTTTCGCAAGTTTGGCTCGACCGTTACACCAAGACTTTCAATGTGTTTTGGAATCAAGGTTTTTGGCCCACAAACTTTAACTTCGGCACCTTGCATTTGTAAAGCATAGATGTTTGACAATGCTACTCGCGAATGCAATATATCACCTACGATGACCACCTTCTTTCCTCCTACTTCTCCTAATCGCTCTTTGATAGAATAACTATCCAATAAAGCTTGTGTTGGATGTTCATGTGCTCCGTCTCCTGCGTTGATGATACTGGCTTTTACATTTTGTGATAAGAAGTAAGCCGCACCCGGATTTGCATGTCGCATAACCACCATATCGACTTTCATCGAAAGAATATTGTTCACTGTGTCAATCAGCGTTTCTCCTTTTTTTACGGAAGATTGTGCTGTTGAAAAACTAATCACATCGGCAGATAATCTTTTTTGAGCTAATTCGAAAGAGAGTTTGGTTCGTGTACTGTTTTCGAAAAAAATGTTGGCAATGGTAATGTCACGCAGCGAAGGCACTTTTTTGATTGGCCGATTAATGACTTCCTTGAAATGGTCAGCTGTATCAAATATCAAATCGATATCCTGCTTATTCAGATATTTTATCCCTAATAAATGGTTGACTGATAGTTCGGACATTTTGTTGTATGTTGTGTTGTATGTTATTGTGTCACCCTGAGCCTGTCGAAGGGCTTTTCTCTATTATCTTTTTCTTTCTTCTTATCCCTTATCCCTTTTCCCTCTTGACTTAACTCAAATAAACCGCATCTTCCCCATCCTTTTCTTTCCAGCAGACTTTTACTTTTTCATCGTTAATCACATCTACCTGACGGCCGCGATAATCGGGTTGTATTGGTAAGTGACGACTAAATCGTCTGTCTATTAATACTAATAACTCTATCTCTGATGGTCTTCCGAAAGACTGTATAGCGGTCAACGCAGCTCGAATGCTTCTTCCTGTAAAAAGCACATCGTCAATAAAGACTACTTTTTTATCTTCTACCAGGAAATCGATTTGTGTTTTATTGGCCTCTAATTGTTTTTCGCCACGACGGAAATCATCGCGAAAAAAAGTGATGTCTAAAAAGCCAAGCGATATATTTTTGATATTGTATTCGGTCTCTAAAATGGTCTTCAATCGTTCTGCCAGTGAAACGCCTCGAGGTTGAATGCCTATAAGTACTGAGTTGGAAAAATCGAGGTGATTTTCGATTAACTGACAAGCCAAACGATGGAGTATGATATTGACTTCTTTGGAAGTGAGCAATACTTTTTGACTCATGATAGTGTTGTTTGGGTGGTAAAAGTAGTATTTTTTATTGAGTGTGTCAACTGGTGAATAAATTTTAAGTTTATAGTTAAATGTTTTATACCCTTTTTTGCTAATTTTATTAATATTATCAACTCTCAGATTAATTCATATAAATGACATCCGAAATAATCCAAACCACACCCGAAAGCGAAATTGTAAGCACCCGAACTGTAAACTTCCCAATAGAACTTGTTTTCAAAGCCTGGTCAGAACCCAATCATTTAAAAAACTGGTGGGGACCAAAAGGGTTTACCAATACGTTTAACGAATTCGACTTTAGAGTAGGCGGGAAATGGAGCTTCATCATGCACGGTCCCGATAAAGGAAATTATGCCAACGAATGTGAGTTTATCAAAATAGAAAAACCAAATCTCATCGCCTGGAAGCGTCATTCAAAACCATTGTTTCAGATTTTAACAACCTTTGAAGAACTGTCAAACAATAGCACAAAAATTGTTTTTAAAATGCTTTTTAATACGGTTGAAGAATGCAACAAACTAAGACCGTATGTAGTCGATAAAAACGAAGAAAACTTTGATAAGCTCGAAGTAGTATTAGCAAAAATACCTTAATTTTTTTGAGGAATTTTTATTTTTCTGAATAAATATCTGACAGTATATAAAATATCATTATCTTTATATACCTAAATCTTGAGATGTTACCTGTAGTATTAATAGCTTAAACAAATCAATTTATGAAAAACAAAGTACTTAAAAGTATTGCTTTGGGCGTTATGATAGCATTCGCTATTGCCTGTCAACCTAAAAAAGAAGAACCAAAAGATGCTGCACCTGCAGTTGATAAAGAAAAAATCAAAGCCGAAATCGTTGCTATGGAAACCGTAATGGCAGACATGTACAATATGAGAAGTGCTGCTTCTGAAGAATATTATGATGAAAATGCTACCAGTTTCTCCCAAAACAGACCACCCTTGGTTGGTAAGTTTGCCATTGACAAATCAATAAAAGAAGACTTGGCAAGTTTTCCCGAAGGAGATGTAATTTCTTTCTCTGTAAATGAAATATTCCCTTCTAATGATGGCGAACAAGTTGTAGAAATTGGAAGCTATAAAGTAGTAGATGGCAAAGGAGCTGTTAAATTTACCGGAAACTATATGAGTCTTTTTGTTAAAAAAGATGGCAAATATGTTTGTATTAGAGACATGGGAGCTTCAGATATGCCTAAAAAAGATACAAAATAAAATTATAAAAAGCACTTCAATTATGAAGTGCTTTTTTACTGACTTATCAGCCCTAAATCTTGTTAACCTAAAATTTTATTAATTTTTAATCAACCGATTTATGAAAAACAAGATGTTAAAAGGGATTGCATTAGCTGTAATTACAGCGGTAGTTATTGCCTGTCAACCAAAAAAAGAAGAAGCTGCTGCAGCACCAGTTGTAGACAAAGAAGCTATCAAAGCCGAATTGCAAACGATGGAATCCGCATTTGCTGATGCCATGAACGCCGGAACACCGGAAAAAATTGTCTATTACTCTGATGATGTTATTAGCTATGATCAGAATGCCGCACCGCTTAAAGGTAAAAAAGCGGTTGATGCCAAGTTGGCTGACCAAGCAAAAAGTATGGGAAAAGGCAACAAAATCTCCTACACGGCTAACGAAGTTTTTCCTTCAAGTGATGGTAACCAAGTAGTAGAATTAGGTAGTTACAAATTAGTTGATTCAACTGGAACAGCAAAAGCAAGTGGAAATTACATGGCGCTGTTTGAAAAAAGAGATGGCAAATATATCTGCATTCGCGATATGGGCGCGTCAGATATGCCTAAAGAAGAAAAAAAATAATTCTACCACAGTTTATTTTGAGAAGCACTTCCAATTGGAGGTGCTTTTTTTGTATTTTTAAAATCCAAAATATAATATATGTCCAAACTTCCGCATATTGGCACGAGCATCTTTTCTGTCATGACACAAATGGCAACCGAACACAATGCCATTAATCTCTCACAAGGCTTTCCAAACTTTCCTGTAGATAAACAATTAACGGATATAGTCGCTAAGTTGGCAACTCAAAACGTACATCAGTATACTCCAATGAGTGGCTTTCCGTCACTTTTAGAAAAAGTTGCAAAGCTTACCCAACAATCCTATCACAGAACGGTTAATCCAAAAGATGAAATCCTAATCACTGCCGGCGCAACCGAAGGAATATTTGCCACAATTCAGGCTTTAGTCAATGCAAAAGATGAAGTTATTATTCTTGACCCAAGTTATGATTGCTACGAAGCACCAATTTTATTGAGCAATGCCAAACCAATTCGCATTTCCCTCAACGAAGATTTCACTCCCAATTGGGAAACAATAAGTGCTTCGACAAGCGAAAAAACTAAACTCATCATCATAAATAATCCGCATAATCCAACTGGAAAAACATGGATGGAAAGCGATTTTTTTCAATTGGAAAAACTGCTTGACTCCTTCCCTAACCTAATAGTTCTTTCGGATGAAGTTTATGAATATATCACTTTTGAACAACCTCACATTTCAATACACCATCGTCCAAAATTGTGGAATCGCAGCATCACCGTTTCTTCTTTTGGAAAATCATTTCATATTACCGGCTGGAAAATTGGCTACGTCATTGCGCCGGAACATTTGATGAGAGAAATCAAAAAAGTACATCAGTTCCTGGTTTTTAGTGTGAATAGCATTTCGCAGATCGCGATTTCAGAATATTTAGAAATTGTTGATGTGTATAGTTTGGGGAATTTCTATCAACAAAAAAGAGATTTCTTCCGCAATCTATTGAAAGAAACCAAACTCCAACTCTTACCTTGCGAAGGAACTTATTTCCAGGTTGCTTCGTATGCCAACATTTCAAACGAAGATGATTTGACGTTTACCAAGCGACTGGTAACCGAATTTGGTGTGGCAACCATTCCGATTTCTATTTTCTATGCCAATGAAAAAGATACTAAATGCATTCGTTTTTGCTTTGCTAAAGATGATGCAACACTTATCCAAGCCGCAGAACGCCTGATGAAATTATAAATAAATGACTGTTTACTCATTGTACACCTCTAATTTTAGAATTGCCAATAAAAAAATCTAATTTTGGATTATGAATTTCATCCGAACATTTTTCCTTTTACTGACTGTATTGCTTTCGCTAAGTGGCTATGCCTCGCCATCTGAAAATCCGTTGTTGCAAAAAGGATGGGCAGCATTGGTAAAAGATAACGAGAATAAAGCCTTTCGCTATTTTTGGGAAGCTCATGAAAAAGCTAAGAAGGATAAAAATACCGCCGACAATGCAGAATCCTTGCTCTATTTAGGAATTTGTTCCTATGGCGCAAGTTTGGAAAAAGGCTTGCAGTTTGTAACTAAATCGCTTAATGAATACAAGCTTCTGGAGAAAATAAATCCCGAAAAAGCGTTGATTGGCCGCTATAAATGCCTGCAACTTATCAGCACCATTTATGTTCGTCAAAAAAAATATGACGAAGCCATGCGCTTAAGCAGTGAAGTTGTTGCCGAACTTAAAGGCAAAAACGATACTTCAGGAACATTGGGATTGGCTTATACTAGTTTAGGTTTTTTGTATGATTTGAAAGGTGAAAAAGCCGAAGCCGAAAAGAATTATATTTTGGCATTAAAAGAATTTGAAAAAGGAAATAACATTGCCTATCTCCCAACTTCGTATTGCAAATTAGGGGAAATCGCTTCAGCCAAAAAACAGAAAGAAATCAGTTTAGATTATTATAAAAAAGCACTGACTCTTGCCATAACTTCTGAAAATAAGCAAGCCCAAGTTAATGCTTATGTTGCCATTGGAAAATGGTATATTGATTTTGATGATAATTACCTTCAGGCTGAATCTCTTTTCAACAAAGCCAGAGTAATTTCTTTATTGCTTTCAGATAAAACATTTGAAATCAAAACAATAGAAGCGTTAATTGAACTGAAAAGGAAAGAAGGAAATTTCATGGAAGTAAGTCAGTTGCAAGATGAAGTCATTGCTATCAAAGACAGTTTTTACTCTTTCGAAAGAGAACAGATTGTCAAAAGTTTAGAAGTGCAATTTGATGTTTCTGAGAAAAACAGAAAGCTCAAATTAATCTCTGCAGAAAAAGAAGTTTCCAAACTAACCAACTATCTTTTGATAACACTTTTAGGTGTATTGATTGTTGTCTTTTCCATTTTGTATTTCTTCCTGAAACGAATTAACAAACGCGACAAACAATTACTCAAAACCAAAGAAGAATTGGTAAATCTGATGGAAGAGCAAAAACAACTCAAAGAACAGCAATTCCAGAACGATATTGAATTTAAGGAAAGTCAGTTGAGTGCAGTTACCATTCAAATGCTCGAAAAAAACGAATTGTTAGATGAAATAAAAACCATTCTCAACAGAAAAGAGCCAACATCTGAAAAAGATATTAAAAAACTGGTTAGCAAATACACGATTCAGGACAACAACTGGAAAGATTTTGACAATTATTTTGAAAGCGTCAACAAGAATTTCTACACACGTTTAAAACAAAAGTATCCTGATATCAGTTCCAATGATTTAAAAATTTGCGCCCTAATCAAATTGAATTTATCGATTAAGGAAATGGCTTCCATCCTAAACATTTCTCCCGACAGCGTAAAAACCGCACGCCATCGTCTACGCAAAAAACTGCAGTTAAATACTGAAGAAAATCTTACCGATTTTATTCTTTCTGTGTAAATAAAGTCAATAATAACGCG
This sequence comes from Flavobacterium anseongense, assembly GCF_021608185.1. GTDB lineage: Bacteria > Bacteroidota > Bacteroidia > Flavobacteriales > Flavobacteriaceae > Flavobacterium > Flavobacterium anseongense. The sequence goes on from NZ_JAKIHN010000002.1 coordinate 314,597, forward strand.
CTTTTTCACGATGTTTACCTATTGTCAACCTACTATTTTAGTTTGCACAGAAATTTAAAAATATCTTTGAATTGGAAAATTGCTGTGAAAAGAATTTCCAAAAATTTCTTTCTATTAATCAAAATAAATATTGCTATGAAAAAGAACTATTTTATTTTAAGTCTGGCACTTTTAATTGCCCCTTTTTGCTCTCAAGCACAAGTTGTGAATGGCAACTTTGAAAATGTAAAACCCAATTTTCTGCCAAGTAATTGGGGAATGAATTTCCTGCAACAATTCGGTTTCGATGAAAACGGAAATCCGATTGGCGACCAAATTCAGTTTACCTGGTGTTTTCCATCGATGGTTTATGCTTCATTCGAATCCAAAAGCGGGCAATATGCCATGGAAGTTTCTAACGCTTTTAATCTTACTCAAAATGTTGTCATTCCGGGAATGGCAACATTATTCGAAAATTCTGAAGAAGACAGTCCGGGATGGAATCCGGGAATACCGGTTGACCCAAACAGTTCTATAATTTTACTCGGATTTGATTACAAATTTCTACCTGTTGGCAATGATGTTGCGGAAGCAACACTACAAGTAGTTGACGCTAACGGAAATGAATTAGGAAAAGCATCGCTTGATATTAGTGGAGTACACAACACCTACACTTATGTTTATACGCCTATAGCTGTTACTCAGGCCGGAACACCGGCATTTATGTATATTTCATTCAATATGGCTAAAGCAGGTTCCACACCAACTTTTGGAACTCGTTTACTTGTTGACAATGTAGTTGTAAATTTTAGTGCTCTGATAGTTGATGAACATTCGCAAGGCGCTAAAGTTTATCCAACGCTGGCTGACAATGAATTAAACATTGTTCCAAATGGTTTCTCTGAATCGGTTTCGTATAAAATAATTAATTCCGAAGGCAAAATTATAAAGCAAAATACGGTGAATCAGAACTCAAATTATGTTTATACAATGGATGTTAGCGACCTAAGTGCCGGAATATATTTCTTAAACATTCAGGATGAAACCAAAAACAGTACTAAAAAGTTCATCAAAAAATAAAAAATTGGTTGTTAAATAAGTTAATTGCTTATGCCGAATTGTTAGTGAATGCTACAATTCGGCATATTTTTTTCAAAGGTTTTATCTATATTTACTGAAAATTAAACCTTATGAATTTCTCAGCAAAAATGCTTCGCGACAATGCCTTATCCGATAAAGTAATAGTTGTAACAGGTGGAGGAAGCGGTTTAGGCAAAGCCATGACCAAATACTTTTTAGAATTAGGTGCCAAAGTTGCCATTTCTTCACGCGATTTAGAAAAACTAAAAACCACAGCAGCCGAATTAGAAAAAGAAACCGGTGGAAAATGCCTGCCTATTCAGTGCGATGTGCGTCATTATGACCAAGTAGAAGGCATGCTTGCTCAGACATTAGAAGCTTTTGGCAAAGTTGACGTATTGCTCAACAATGCAGCGGGAAACTTCATCTCTCCTACCGAAAGACTTTCTGCCAACGCATTTGATACGATTATTGACATCGTTTTAAAAGGTTCTAAAAACTGCACACTCGCTTTTGGGAAACATTGGATTGCCGAAAAACAGACCAACTGCAATGTTCTGAATATCGTAACAACTTATGCCTGGACAGGTTCGGGTTATGTGGTGCCAAGTGCTACTGCAAAAGCCGGAGTTTTAGCAATGACCAGGAGTTTGGCTGTTGAATGGGCAAAATATGGCATCCGAATGAACGCTATTGCTCCCGGACCATTTCCAACAAAAGGCGCCTGGGACAGATTATTGCCTGGCGATTTAGCAGAAAAATTTGATATGGCTAAGAAAGTTCCATTGAAACGCGTTGGAGACCATCAGGAATTAGCCAATTTAGCTGCCTATTTAGTTTCTGATTTCTCTGCGTATATCAATGGCGAAGTCGTAACGATTGATGGTGGCGAATGGTTACAAGGCGCGGGACAATTCAATATTTTGGAAAAAATTCCACAGGAAATGTGGGATATGTTGGAGATGATGATAAAGAATAAAGGAAATAAGTAGTCTTTTCAATGCACAAATTTCAAGATAACTGCTTCTGCCCTAGCCCCGATTGCAGCAAGCTACCATGTAGCGCGGAAAGCGGGAAAGAGCTCCTAATAACTTTACAAGAATGTTAACAAAATTCCGTTGGCAAAGCCATAAATAATTGTATTTTTACGGCTCTAAATTTTTAAAAATTAAATGGGTAAAATCATTGCTATTGCCAATCAAAAAGGTGGTGTTGGAAAAACAACAACTTCTGTAAATCTTGCAGCATCACTGGGAGTTTTAGAAAAAAAAGTGTTACTGATTGACGCCGATCCACAAGCCAACGCCAGTTCAGGTTTGGGCATTGATGTGGAAAATGTTGCTATTGGTACTTATCAAATTCTGGAACACAGTAATACGCCAAAAGAAGCAATTATTTCGTGCAGCGCTCCGAATGTTTCGGTAATTCCGGCACATATCGATTTGGTTGCCATTGAAATTGAATTGGTTGACAAAGAAAACCGTGAATACATGCTAAAGCAAGCATTAGAAAGTGTAAAAGACGAGTATGATTATATCTTAATTGACTGCGCACCATCATTAGGCTTATTAACATTAAATGCCTTAACTGCTGCCGATAGTGTTGTGATTCCAATTCAGTGTGAATATTTTGCCTTAGAAGGTTTAGGAAAATTGTTAAACACGATAAAAAGTGTTCAAAAAATACACAACGCCAATTTAGATATCGAAGGACTTTTATTAACCATGTTTGATTCCCGTTTGCGATTGTCAAATCAAGTAGTTGAAGAAGTACAAAAACATTTTAGCGATATGGTTTTCAAAACAATTATTCAACGAAATGTAAAATTAAGTGAAGCACCAAGTTTCGGCGAAAGTATTATTAACTTTGATGCTACCAGCAGAGGCGCCACGAATTATCTAAGTTTGGCACAGGAAATTATCAAGAAAAACAGCAATTAAGCCATGGCAAAAGCTATAAAAAAACAAGCATTAGGAAGAGGATTATCAGCTTTACTGAAAGATCCTGAAAATGATATAAAATCGATTGGGGATAAAAATGCTGACAAATTGGTGGGTAATATCATCGAGTTAGATATTGAATCAATTACCATAAATCCATTTCAACCGAGAAGTAATTTCAATGAAGATTCACTTCAGGAATTAGCCGCTTCTATCAAAGAATTGGGATTAATCCAACCAATTACTGTTCGGAAATTAGACTTCAACAAATACCAATTGATTTCGGGTGAACGTCGTTTACGTGCTTCCAAAATAGTAGGTTTGACTACAGTTCCGGCTTACATCCGAATTGCTAATGACAATGAATCGTTGTTAATGGCTTTGGTAGAAAATATTCAGCGTCACGATTTAGATCCAATCGAGATTGCACTTTCGTATCAAAGATTGATTGATGAAATTCAATTGACACAAGAGCAAATGAGTGAGCGCGTTGGAAAAAAACGTTCTACAATCGCTAACTACTTGCGTTTGTTAAAGTTAGACCCAATTATCCAAACCGGAATTCGCGATGGATTTATAAGTATGGGACATGGTCGCGCAATTATCAACATCGAAGATCAGGACGTTCAAACTGATATTTATCAAAAGATTGTAAGTCAGAATCTTTCGGTTCGTGAGACGGAAGCACTGGTAAAAAACTATCAGGACAGCATCAAACCAACAGTAGCTAAAGCTAAAAAAGTAGCTTCATTTAAAGTTGACGACGACCAGAAAAAAGCATTCATAAATTTCTTTGGTTCAAAAATAGATGTAAAAGTGACCGGAAACGGGAAAGGAAAAATTACGATTCCGTTTCACTCTGAAGAAGATTTTAACCGCATTATCAAACTAATAAAAGTTTAGTGAATAAGATCTTCTACATAGTTGCATTCCTTTTTCTATTTGGAAATCAATCTGCCTTTTCACAGCAAATTGGCGAAGCTTTAAAAGCAAAAGATTCAGTGAAATTAAGAGAAATTGATCCGCTTCGACCTACAAAAGCGGCTTTTTATTCTGCCATTTTGCCTGGTTTAGGACAAGCTTACAATAAAAAATACTGGAAAATTCCAATAGTATATGGTGCAATCGGAAGTAGTCTTTATTTTTATATCGACAACAATAAAAAATACCATAAAGTTCGTGATGCTTACAAACGAAGATTATTGGGTTTTAACGATGACGAATTCCAATATCTTGACAATAGTCGATTGGTGCAAGCCCAACGTTTTTACCAGCGAAACAGAGATTTATCGTTGTTGATTTCTGTTGGCCTTTATGTTTTAAATATTGTAGATGCCAATGTCGATGCGCATTTAATACAGTTTAACGTAAACGATAAATTGTCTTTTCAACCTGAAGTTTATCCAAACGAAATCAACTTTAAACCCAATTTAGGTTTAAGCTTTAATTATAAATTCTAAATGAAAATAGCATTATTAGGATATGGCAAAATGGGCAAAGTAATCGAAAGAATTGCTTTGGAAAGAGGTCACGAAATTGTCTTGAAAAAAGAAGAGTTCAATACTTTTGACGGTTTAGAAAAAGCCGATGTTGCTATCGATTTTAGTGCGCCAAATGTTGCCGTCGAAAATATTTCTACTGCTATTAACCTTGGAGTTCCTGTAATCTCAGGAACAACAGGTTGGCTCGAAAATTACCATCAAATAGAAAGACTTTGCAACGAAAAAAACGCAGCTTTTCTTTATGGTTCCAATTTTAGTTTGGGCGTAAATTTATTCTTTGAACTCAATGATTATCTGGCAAAGATGATGGCTAAGTTTAAGGATTACAAGGTTTCAATGGAAGAAATTCATCACATTCACAAACTAGATAAACCAAGCGGAACTGCAATTTCATTGGCAAACGCTGTCATCAATCACACGGATAAAAATAATTGGAGTATCGAAAACCCAAAAGAAGATGAAGTCTTTATCGATGTAAAACGAATCGATGATGTTCCGGGAACACACAGTGTTTTTTACAGTTCTGATGTTGATTTTATCGAAATAAAGCATGTCGCTCACAACCGCGAAGGTTTCGCACTTGGTGCCGTAATTGCTTCCGAATGGATAATTGGAAAAAAAGGTATTTTCTCTATGAAAGACGTACTTGATTTAAACTCCAAATAACAAAAGACAAATTCCAAATTGTAACAAATCTCAAAATAAGTGAACTTATACCTCGTAAACTTTTAAACTTAACATCATGTCTCTATTCCATTGGTTTATATTTTTCCTTTTAGTTCAAATCATTCATGGTTTGGGAACCTGGAAATTATACGAAAAAGCAGGAAGAAAATCTTGGGAAGCTTTTATCCCTGTATATAATTCCATTGTTTTGATGAAAATCATCAACAGACCAACCTGGTGGACATTACTCCTATTCATTCCGATTATCAACCTGATAATGTTTCCTGTCGTTTGGGTAGAAACCTTGAGAAGCTTTGGAAAAAACACAACAGCTGATACTTGGTTAGCTGTTCTAACTTGTGGACTTTATATTTATTACATCAATTACACACAGGATGTTAAATATATTACTGATAGAAGTTTGGTTGCTCCTACCAAAACCGGTGATACAATTAGCTCTTTAATTTTTGCGGTGGTTGTGGCAACTTTGGTACATACTTACGTGATGCAGCCCTATACGATTCCGACATCTTCTTTGGAGAAATCATTGCTCATTGGTGATTTCCTTTTTGTGAGTAAATTTCATTATGGTGCCAGAACTCCAATGACAGCTGTAGCTGCGCCAATGGTTCACGACACATTGCCTTTGATAAGAACAAAATCATATTTAAGCTGGCCACAATTGCCTTACTTCAGATTTCCGGGTTTTGAAAAAATAGAAAAAAATGACATTGTTGTTTTCAACTGGCCGGCAGATACCGTTTATAAATTCTTTGACACTTCAGGAAGAAGTATTGCAAAACCTGTTGACAAAAAATCAAACTATGTAAAGCGTTGCCAAGGCACACCTGGCGATTCGTTGCAAATAAAAAACGGAACCGTTTATATCAATGGTAAAGAATTGATCTTACCGGAAAGAGCCAAGCCTCAGTATTCTTATGCAGTAACTTATGACATGAATAATTCGGATCTTGATTTTGAGTATTTATTAAATCAAGTTGGTTCTACTGATGGTGCAGGTTTTAAAAGCGAAACCAGAGATACTTTATATTTAAGAGCATTAACCAAAACCGGTGCTGCGACTCTGAAAAGTGTTCCCGGAATTAAATCGGTTACGCAAATAGTTGCTAAAGAAGGTGAACCAAATATTTTTACACACAATCCAAATTGGAATGGAGACAATTTTGGTCCGATATACATTCCGGAGGCAGGAAAAACTGTAGCATTAAATCTCAAAACGCTTCCTTTCTATAAAAGATTAATTACCGTTTACGAAAAACACGATTTAAAAGTGGTTGGCGATGATATTTATATAGATGACAAAAAAGTAACAAGCTATACGTTCCAACAAAACTACTATTGGATGATGGGAGACAACCGTCACAACTCTGAAGACAGCCGTTATTGGGGTTATGTTCCCGAAGATCATATTGTCGGAAAACCTGTTTTTATATGGATGAGTTGGGACAGCAACGGAAAAGGTCTTAACAAAATTCGTTGGGAAAGATTATTCACAACCGTTGGTGGCGATGGACAACCACAATCTTATTTCAAATATTTTCTTGGTTTGTTAGCCTTGTATTTTGTGGGTGATTATTTCTGGAAGAAAAGAAAAGCGAAAAACGTTTAAATGTTTATAGTTTATGGTTTATAGTTTTAACCATAAACAACAAACCATAAACCATGAACAACCTTATCATCCATCCAAGCTATTTCCCTTCAATCAGTCATTTTGTGGCGATTGCAAAAGCGGATATTGTAACGTTTGAAATGGAAGATAATTTTCAGAAGCAAACCAACAGAAACCGAATGTACGTTTACAGTCCAAACGGAATCCAACTGTTAAATGTTCCGGTTAAGCATAACAAAGAAAGACATCAACGCATTAAGGAAGTCAAAATTGAGAATGATTTTGATTGGCAAAAGCAACACTTCAAATCGCTGGAAGCTGCTTATAGAACCTCACCTTTCTTTGAGTATTTTGAAGATGATATTGCTCCTATTTTTCAAAAGAAACATACCTTTTTAATGGATTTAAATTTGGAAACGATGTCTATTGTTTCTAAATGTCTCCGTTTGGAATTTGATTATGATGAAACTACTGAATATTTCCACGAAGTAAATGACAAAACCGATTTCAGAAATCTAATCAACGGCAAAAAAGACACTGCTGTTTTTGAATCGTACACTCAGGTTTTCGGAGATAAACACGGTTATTTAAATAATCTTTCTATTTTGGATTTGCTTTTCAACGAAGGAAGATATGCGTTAGATTATTTGAAGAAGCAACAACTTTAATTATTCAATAAAAGAAAGCCTCGTCATTATCGGAAAGTGATCGGATTTTTCAAACTTGGTAAATGTAGTAAAACTTTTGACTTTCATCTTTTTACTGGCAAAAATATAGTCAATTCGGGCAGGATAATATTTGAATTTATAAGTTTGCCCAAAACCATTTCCGGCTTCTTCAAAGCAATCATTTAAATCGGATTTTATATTGCGATATACATACGAAAAAGGACTATTATTCATATCGCCACAAATAATAACAGGATAATTACACTCGCTTTTGTGCTTTACTAAAATCTCGGCCTGCTGTTCCTGCTTTTTAAAGGCATCCCGAATTCTGCTAAAAAGCTGCTGAGATTTGCTTTTATTAATAGCATCAACGTGTTCTGAAATCTCATTCACATCAGGAGAAATTTTGATGGATTGCAAATGAATATTATACACTCTAATCGTATCTTGTCCCCTTTTAATATCGGCATAAATAATATTGTTTCCCGCCGTTGGAATTTTAAAATCGCCCTGATTAAAAATTGGAAATTTAGAAAAAATTGCTTGTCCTGTTTTGATTTTTTTGCCTTCCATAAAAATGGCTTTGTACTTATAAACCCGTAAGTCAACTTTAGCATTTTCCGAATATTCCTGAATACACAAAATATCAGGGTTTTGTTCATTAATAAAACTCAAAATAGTATTGCCAACATTATCATTATCAATCCAGTCAAACAAGTTAAACAAGCGAACATTATAACTCATTACCGTAAAATCCTTTTCTTCTTTGTCACTATTGTGGGAAGAAAATTTATAGAATTTATTAATGAATGTAATTCCGAGGAGCAATACCAATCCGGAAAGGATAACCTGCCGTTTTAATTGCAACAGCCAATAAATAAAAAACAAGGCATTTAAAATTAGAAACAATGGCAGAATCAAGGTTAAAACCGAAAGCAGCGGAAACATTTTTGGTGCCAGAAATGGTAAAACATAAGCAACAAAAGTCAATACAGTAACAACTATATTGAATGCAAATACTACTTTATTAAACCACGAAAGTTTTTTCATTTATAATTTTAAGGTTTATTAGGTTTATTAAGTTTAAAAGGTTTATGAAAATATAAACTTTGAAAACTGAACACTAAAAACTGAATACTGAACACTTATTTCCCTGCTTTAAACAGAAACTCTTTCTCTTCGACTGTCAGGCTATCATAACCTGATTGGCTGATTTTATCTAAAATTTCGTCTAATTGTTGTTGTGTTTTGTCTTTGACAACAATTTTACTCTCTCTTTTAACGGCAGGTTTTTTGGGGTTAACATGCACTTTTTTAAAAGGAGTTGCTTTTTTGGGGCCAAATAAATTAGCAAAAAAATCAATTACAGCATTTACAATCCGACTCAAATCGGTTCCGTTTTGTAACAGTCTGATGTAAATATAACCAAAAAAAGCTCCGCTCAGATGCGCAATATGACCGCCGGTGTTATCCAGTTGAATTTGCAATAAATCCAATAAAAGAAGAACGGCTGTGATATGCCAAAGCTTTACATTACCAAGTAACAACAATCGAACATTCATCAGAGGCTGATAAGTCGTAGCTCCGACCAAAAGCGCCATAATTGCTCCCGATGCTCCAACCATTGGTGAAATCTTATTCAAAAAATAATAACTCAAAACAAAACATAAACCTGAGAAAACAGCACTTAGGAGGTATAATCCTAAATATTGCTTTTGCGTAAAAAAAGTCAGAAACAAACGACTGGCAAAGTTGAGAACCATCATATTGAAAAACAAATGCCAAAAACCACCATGCAGAAAAGCATAGGTCAATAAAGTCCATGGGTAATGTAAAACCACTGTTGGTTCTGAGACAAGCTGTAGCCAATTGGGATAATCAAAACCGCCTGATTTGAATTGATAAAACAAGAGTATTGATAAAAGGAAAATACCCACATTCCAATAAATCATCTTATTGGCAATGCCGCCTATTTTATACTGAAACTTTAAATCATCAATAATACTGTTCATAGTCTAATCCCAACGGTTTTTATTAAACTGATTTCGTTTCCAATACCACATCATTAGGAAACCTGTAATGGCTCCACCAACATGTGCAAAATGGGCAATTCCGGTTCCGCCGGCACCAAAAAGAGAACTTCCTCTGAAACCTAAAAACAAATCGATTGCAATTATTCCAGGTACAAAATATTTCGCTTTAATCGGAATTGGAATAAACATAATCCCCAATTCTGCAGATGGAAACATAAAAGCAAATGCCGTTAGTAATCCGTAAATAGCTCCGGAGGCTCCGAGTGAAGTCGATTGAAAATCCTGAACTGCCGATGCCAGAACATTAAACTGTTCCTGTGTGCAATTCGCATTCTCTAAAATAGTTTTTACTTTGCTCGCTATCATTTGTCCTTTTTCATCAAAAACACTGCTATAATCGGCACTTAAAAGAATATGAATATCTCTTTCCGAAAAATTCAAACTCGAAAGTTGGTCTAAAGCATACTGAATTTGAAAATAATTTACGGCTGTATGCAAAGCTGCTGCACCTAATCCGCAGGAAATATAGAAGAAAATGAATTTCTTAGCACCCCAAAAATGCTCTAAAGCAGCTCCAAAAGAAACCAAAGCGAACATATTGAAAACAATATGCATCAAATTGGGCATTGGTGCATGCATAAACATACTGGTCAACGGTTGCCACACTCTAAAATTTGGGTTTTCAGGGTAATACAAAGACAACACCGGATAAGCATTGGCTACAAATTGTGACCCTATAAAAAATATAATATTTATAATCAGTAACTGCTTAACAGTATCGGTCATTCGCATCATACGCTGAATTTTTTATCTAAATCTTCGACACTCATCGTGATGAATGTTGGTTTTTGAAATGGGGAAACATTTGGCTCTTTACAAGCAAAAAGATTGTGCACCAAATTTTCCTGTTCTTTTTCGGTTAAATAGGTTCCGGTTTTTACTGCCAGACTTTTTGCCATCGATTTCGCGATCGTATCATTTTGACTAAAACTGTTATCCGGAATTCCATCCTGCAGGTCACTCAATAACTCTTCCAAAACGATAGAAATTTCACTTTCGGTCACATTGACAGGCAAACCCGAAATTACCACATTGTCTTCGTTAATCGTTTCAAAAACAAATCCGGTGCTTTCCAAAGAGGATTTTAATTCGGCTATCAATTCGATTTCGGCAGACGAATAATACAACTGCAACGGAAATAACATTTGCTGACTCGATGCCTGATGCACCGTCATGCTGGTCAAAAAGGATTCATACAAAACGCGTTCGTGCGCCCGCTTTTGATTGATAATAACCATACCTGATTTGATTGGGCTGACAATATATTTCTTTTGAATTTGATAGGTACGCTTAACTTCCTGCTCCACTTCATTCTCTTCAAATAACGAAGAAGTAACGGCATCGTTTTCAAAAGTCATTTCGGCTATCTCTTGTCCGGCTTGTTTTAAACCTACATATAAACTTTCCCAACTCGGTTGCGCTTCAGGCTTTTTATAATTGGAAGACGATGCAAAAGATTTGCTCGGCTTTTCCTCTGAAAATGGATTATAGGCACGATCAACCTGAATCGTTGGATATTCGGCTTCTCTGTTTTGATATTGATAAGGCGTGTCTAAATTTGGATCGCGATCAAAATCTAAAACCGGAGCTACATTAAATTGACCCAAACTGTGCTTGATTGACGAACGCAAAATAGCATACAAAGCATGTTCATCATCAAATTTAATCTCGGTTTTTGTTGGATGAATGTTGATATCTATCGAATGTGGCGGCACATCTAAATATAGAAAATAACTCGGCTGTGCACCATCTTTTAATAAACCCTCATAAGCTGCCATAACAGCGTGATGCAGATAACCGCTTTTGATAAATCGGTTGTTGACAAAAAAGAATTGCTCTCCTCTATTCTTCTTAGCAAATTCGGGTTTGCCAATAAAACCGTGAAGGTTTACGATTTCGGTTTCTTCTTTTGCGGGAACTAATTTTTCATTGGTTTTCCCCGAAAAAATATTGACAATTCTTTGTCTGAAATTCGAAATTGGCAGGTTAAACATTTCGCTGCCATTGTGATACATCGTAAAATGAATATTCGGATGCGCCATCGCGACACGTTGAAATTCATCAACAATATAACGTTGTTCAACAGTATCTGATTTTAAGAAATTGCGTCGCGCCGGAATATTGAAAAATAAATTTTTAACCGAAAATGAAGTTCCTTTTGGCAACACTGCCGGTTCCTGCGAAACAAACTTACTGCCTTCTATGATTATGTGTGTTCCTAACTCATCCTGTTCCTGCTTGGTCTTCATTTCTACATGAGCAATCGCAGCAATTGAAGCTAATGCTTCGCCACGAAACCCTTTGGTGTGTAAAGAAAATAAATCTTCGGCATGACGGATTTTGGATGTAGCATGACGCTCAAAACACAAACGGGAATCGGTGATACTCATTCCAACTCCGTTATCAATAACCTGAATCAGTGATTTCCCGGCGTCTTTAATGATAAGCTTTATGTCGGTTGCTTTGGCATCAACAGCATTTTCCAATAATTCTTTAACTACAGAAGCCGGTCTTTGTACCACTTCGCCAGCGGCAATTTGGTTGGCAACATGATCGGGAAGTAATTGAATTATGCTTGACATTCTTTGTGGTTCAGTGTTATGTTTAATTGTTAAGTAATTTGGTAACCGAAGTTAGCAAATTTAATGAAAATCTATTGGGATTTAAACTTAATAATTAGCTAAAAATAAAAAACCTATTCACAACGGAATAGGCTTCTATTTTATATTGAAAAAGAAATATTATAAACTTGTTTTCCTTCTTAACTCAGCCATTTTTATCGCGGCTATCGCGGCTTCTGTTCCTTTATTTCCGTGCTTTCCACCACTTCTGTCTATGGATTGTTGTTCGTTGTTATCGGTCAACAAACAAAAGATAACAGGAACATCGGTTTGCACATTCAAATCTTTAATGCCTTGGGTTACACCTTCACAAACAAATTCGAAATGCATCGTTTCTCCTTTTATCACGCAGCCAATGGTAATCACCACATCAACTTCCTGCGTTACAATCATTCGCTGTGCACCATAAACAAGTTCAAAACTTCCCGGAACATTCCAACGGATAATATTTTCAGGTTGGGCGCCACAATCTAATAAGGCAGCTTCTGCCCCTTTATATAAACCATTTGTGATATGATCGTTCCATTCTGAAACTACAATCCCAAACCGAAAGTCCTTCGCGTTTGGAAGGTTATTTTTATCATAATTGGATAAATTCTTATTTGCGGTTGCCATAAAATTTATTTTTAAAAATAAAAAAGGATTAAAGATACAATCCTTAATCCTTTTTCTAACTTTTTTCTTTGAATTATTGTGCTAAACCAATTAAAGCGTCAACAGCTTGTGATTCAGGAGCTGTATCGTAATTATCTTTGATATCATTGAAATATTTTAAAGCATCAGCTTTATTTCCTAAAACCAATGCCGTTTTACCAGCTTTCAATAAATATCTTGGTCTTGTTAATTCGTTTTTGTTAGCATCAGCCGCTTTGATATAATACTCTAAAGCCTCTTTTTGCTTGTTTTGTTGTGCATAAGCATCACCTATTGCTCCAATGGCGATGGTGCTTAACATAATATCATCCGATTTGAATTTCTCTAAACTAGTAATCGCCTCAGCATATTTTTTAGTATTCAAATACGAAATTCCAGCGTAGTAATTTGCTAAATTCCCGGCATCTGTCCCTGAATATTCGTCAGCAATTTGTACTACTCCAAATTTTCCTTCAGAACCTTTTAAAACTAAATTATATAAAGAGTCCGATTTTGTTCCGGTAGCATCAACTGCTTTTTGGAAGTTTTGTTGTGCTACAAATAATTCGTTAGCCGCTTCTTCCTGACTTGGTTCAGCAATAAATTTTTGATATAATAAATAAGATACAGTAGCTAAGGCTACGACCGTAAGAAATCCTAAAATATATTTTTGGTTTTTGGCTACAAAATCTTCAGCTCTCGAAGCCGATTGATCTAAAGTATCAAATGCTTTTGCTGTTGCGCTGTCTTTTTCATCAACATTTACATCTTCAATATAGTTATTGTCTAATTTCTCTGCTTTTTCTTTTGGTGCTTTATATCCTCTTTTGTTAAAAGTTGCCATTTATTTTTAATTTAGTGTGCGCAAAAATAAAAATTAATTCATATTTAAAAGCTATTTTTATGGATATTTTTGAATAATTTGCACCTCTTAAGTTTAGAGCATTAATTTTAAACAAAAACTAAATTGTTTTTAAAGCGAATTTCATTACTCAATTACAAAAATTTTTCGGAAATCGCCTTCGAATTAGATACCAAAATCAATTGTTTCGTGGGTAAAAACGGCATTGGAAAAACCAATATTCTTGATGCTGTTTATCATTTGGCAAACGGAAAAAGTTATTTCAATCCGCTAGCGGTGCAAAATATAAAACACGGAGAAGACTTTTTTGTGGTTGATGGCGAATTCGAAAAAAATGAAAGAACTGAGCAGATTTTATGCAGTCTGAAAAAAGGACAAAAAAAAATCCTCAAACGAAACGGTAAAGTCTATGAAAAATTCTCCGATCATATTGGTTTTATTCCGTTGGTTATTATTTCGCCTGCCGATAGCGATTTGATTATTGAAGGCAGCGAAACCCGCAGAAAATTTATTGATACTGTTATTTCGCAATTGGACAGTTCCTATTTACAACAGCTAATTCAATACCAAAAAATCATCAGTCAGCGCAATGCTTTGCTGAAATATTTTGCGCTGAATCATGTTTTTGAAACCGATACTTTGTCAATATATAATGAACAGCTTAACACCCTTGGGCAGTTTATTTTTGAGAAGCGAAAGAAGTTTTTAGCCGATTTTATTCCGATTTTTAATAACTATCATCGTGACATTACCAACTCGGCTGAAACGGTTCAATTGGTTTATCAAAGTGATTTGTTTGAAAAAGATACTTTGACTTTATTGGAAGAAAACATCAATAAAGACAGAGCTTTGCACTATACTTCGGTTGGCGTTCACAAAGACGATTTGTCATTTGAAATTGATAATCATCCGATTAAAAAGTTTGGTTCTCAAGGGCAGCAAAAATCATTTCTCATCGCATTGAAATTGGCTCAGTTTGATTTTGTCAAAAAACAAAGCGGCGAAAAACCTATTTTACTGTTTGACGATATCTTTGATAAGCTTGATGAATTTCGCGTAAGCAAAATAATAGAAATGGTAAATAACGAAGAATTCGGTCAATTATTTATTTCGGACACACATGCTGAACGCACCGAAAACATAGTAAAAACAACACATCAGACTTATAAAATTTTTAATCTTTAGTATTGCTCAAATTTGTAATTTTGTGTAAAATTTTTAGAACATGCAATCAAAATTCATTTCCTTTTTATTATTGAGTTTTCTTTTTATAAGTTGCCACGGACAAGAATCCAAAGCCATTCATACAATTGATGCAAAATCTTTTGCCGAAAAACTAAAAGCAAATGAAAATCCACAATTGTTAGATGTTAGAACTCCGGAAGAATATAGCACTGGACATATCGGCGATGCTAAAAATGTGAATTGGAATGATGATAATTTTGTTACTACTGCTTCGACTTATGACAAATCCAAACCCATTTTTGTGTATTGCAAAATTGGTGGAAGAAGTGAAAAAGCAGCCGATAAATTAGCCGAGTTAGGTTTCAAAGAAATCTACAATCTTGATGGCGGCATCATGAAATGGAAAGCACAAGGTAATGCCGATACACAACCAAGCAGCAGAATCATTGGAATGTGTGATCAGGAATACGGTGAATTAATAAAGTCTAGCGACAGAGTAATGATTGATTTTAATGCCAAATGGTGCGCACCTTGTAAAAAAATGAATCCCTATATTTTGAAGTTTCAAACTGAAATGAAGAACAGGATTAAGATTGTACAATTGGATGCCGATGAAAACAAAACTATCATAGAACAAATGAAATTAGACAGTTTGCCAACGATAATCGTATATGAAAAAGGGAAAGAAGTTTGGCGAAACGTTGGATTTATTTCGGAAGAAGATTTAAAAAAGCATTTGTAATATGATAACCAAAGAAGCTATTCAATTCCTTGAAGATTTAGTTGCCAATAACAATACAGACTGGATGCATGCCAACAAAAAAAGGTATGACAACTACAAGAAAGATTATCATAATTATATCGCGGCTATATTGACAGCACTAAAACCTTTGGACAAATCATTAGAACCATTGGAAGTAAAAAACTGTACGTTCAGAATCAATCGTGATATTCGTTTTTCTAAAGACAAATCGCCTTACAAAACCAATATCGGCGTTTGGATGTCACAAAATAAAAACAGAAAAAATGCTCCAGGCTATTACATTCATTTCGAAAAAGGAAATTCCTTTATCGCAGGTGGCTGTTGGTGTCCCGAACCAAATGAACTAAGGCAAATCAGAAAAGAGATTGCTTTTTTTAACGAAGATTTGGAAGCAATCGTCAATGATAAAAAATTCAAATCAGAATTTGGCGCGATGACTCGTGATGAAAATAATACACTAAAAAAAGCACCTAAAGATTTCGAGCCAAATCATCCGGCAATTGAATTTTTAAAATTAAAAAGCTTTACTGCTTCCGAAAAAATTGATGACAAATTATTTTCAGACCCAAATTTCAGTAAAATCATAGCCGAAAAATTAATTGTTTTAAAACCATTGAATGACTTTTTAAGCCGTGCGTTAGAAACAGAAGAATAAATCATTTATGTCAAAAAAAAGAATTTTATTTCTTGGTGAAACCTATCGCGCTGATGCTATTACCTGGATGAACGGTCTAAAGGAATTTGGCGACTTTGAAATCGTAACATGGGAACTTCACACTAGTAGTAACGGTGTCAACAGAATTAAAAGGCTTTTCGAATTAGCCAAAGCGATTCTGACTATAAGAAGCATCGTCAAAAAATTCAATCCCGATATGGTAATTGCAGAACGAACGACGAGTTATGGCTATTTGGCAGCGACTTCAGGTTTGAGACCAATAGCAATTGCGCAACAGGGCATTACCGATTTATGGCCTGATAATTCTCCTTTATATATTTTTAAAAAGCGATTGCAAAATTATGCTTTCGAAAAAGCTGATTTAATTCATGCCTGGGGAAATTCGATGGCAGAACATATGAGGAAAAGTAATGTTGATATGAACAAAGTAATGATTATGCCTAAAGGAATTAATTTGGATTTCTTTCAGTTTTATGATGCTTCAGATAATAAAATGATAAATGCAGTAGTGACTCGTACTTTAGAACCCGAATACAGACATGATTTGATTTTGAAAGCATTTTCAATTATCAAACAACATGACATTCCTTTTAAATTGACCATTATTGGTGACGGAACAGAATTAAAAAAATTAAAAACTTTGGCAAAAGAATTGAAAATAGAAAATGAAGTAGATTTTATGGGAAGAATTAACAATAATGATATCCCAAAGTTTTTACAACAAGCTAATTTTTATATCAGCACACCGATAACTGAAGGGGTTTCTGCCTCGCTTTTTGAAGCTATGGCTTGCGGTTGCTTTCCAATTGTAAGTGATTTACCCGGAAATAGAAGCTGGATACAACAAAAAGTTAACGGAATACTTGTTAGTATCGAAAATGAGTTTAATTTAGCCCAAGAATTGGAGTGGGCATTTAACAATAGTGACTTTACAAAAAAAGCGATATCCCAAAATCGAAAATTTGTAGAAGAAAATGCCGACTACAAAGTAAATATGAAAAAAATTGCGTTAACATATCACGGTTTAATTAATAATAAGTCAACTACTCTATAGCTTTATGTGTGGTATCAATGGAATTTTCCATTTAAATTTTAAGCAAGTAGATCAGAATCAGCTGATAAAAATGCGCGACATACTGGAGCATCGTGGTCCGGATGATAAAGGAATTTATATCAACAATAATATTGGTTTAGGTCACAGACGTTTATCAATCATTGATACTTCATCTGCAGGACATCAACCATTTTTTTCTGATGATGGTAGATATGTAATTGTATTTAACGGTGAAATTTATAATTATCAATCGTTTTATCCCGAATTAAAAGCCAAAGGAATTATACTAAAATCAGGTTCTGATACCGAAGTTTTATTAAAGCTTTATGAGTTGTATGGCATGGAAATGCTTCAGAAACTCAACGGAATGTTTGCTTTTGCCATTTGGGACACACAGAAAAAAAAGTTGACGCTTTGTCGTGACCGAATGGGTGTAAAACCGCTTTATTACTGTATTCATCAAAACACTTTATATTTTGCCTCTGAGCAAAAAGCACTTTTCGCGGCTGGCGTTCCGTTAGAAGTTTCTGAAGATGGTATGGAAGAATATTTCTTCAACCGATTTGTAGCAGGCGAAAACACTTTATTTTCACACGTCAAAAAACTTTTGCCCGGACATTATATGATTATCGATGAAAGTGGGATAAGCAGAACAACACGTTGGTGGAATTTAAAACAACAAATTCAAAATCATGCTCAAATTCTGAATCCGAAAAAATGGTTTGAGGAAACCTTCTTCGAATCGGTAAAACTAAGGATGGTAAGCGATGTGGCTGTTGGTGTTTTGCTTTCGGGCGGATTGGATTCCTGTTCGATATTATCATCACTTCACGATCAAAAATTTGAAAAAATCGAAACCTTCAATATCAGTTTTTCCGAAGAAGAGCACAATGAGTATCATCTGGCAAAAAAAATAACAGATGATTACGGGTACACTTTTAACCATACCAAGCTTGAGGATGAAAGTCTGTATCAAAATCTGATAGAAACCTCCTATTTTCAGGATGAACCGCTGATGCATCTTAACGAACCACATTTATTGGCTATTGCAAAATTGGCGAAGCCAAAAGTAAAAGTATTACTTTCGGGCGAAGGCGCCGATGAATTAATGGGCGGATATGTTCGATACAAAGCACTAAAAAATCCCTCTTTATTAAAAGTAATTTCACAGCTTAGTAAGTTTGAAACTTTTAATAAAAGTCCACGATATGATAAATTACTACGCTATTCAAAAATTAATAATGATTCTGATTTAGTAATTTTCAATGGTTCCAATGTATATCCGGAAGACATCAATGCGTTTTACGGAAATAAGCAAAAACCGGCAAACGAATACCGCTATCAAATATTAAAAGAAGCACAGGAATTATATCCAAAAAGTCTGCAAAGACAAGCATTATATTTTGATCAACACACTTACATGTGTTCGCTGCTTGACAGAAACGATCGTTGTACTATGGGAACTTCAATCGAATGTCGCGAACCTTTCTTAGACCAACGCTTAATTGCTGGTTTGGGAACTTTAGATGACAAATGGATGTTTACCGGAAAAAAAGGGAAGTTCATTTTAAAATCGACCATGGAAGATAAACTTCCGAAAGAAATTGTTGATTTTAGAAAAATTGGACTCAGCGCACCTTGGGGAAGTTATTTGTTGAGTTTCCCGCGATTTGTTGATGAGTTAGACCATTTTGCTAAAAGTCCTATATTTGATATGCCATTCCTTGAAAACATTGACGGCAATAAGTTAGTAGCCGAAATCAGAAAAGGAAACACCAAAATCCTGCCTTATTTTATGCCGATATTTATGCTTCACAAATGGCAAAAAAACTACTATAACAAGTTTGCTTAAAAATTCTTTTGAGTTACTTTTGTAAGCATGACTATACAAAATAATTTCTCCTTAAAAAAGTACAACACTTTTGGTATTGAAGCCAAAGCCAAGCATTTTGTTGCTGTTCATTCTGTAGAAGATTTAAAAACTGTTTTGCAGGAATACCAATCGCAACCAAAATTCATTCTAGGTGGCGGAAGCAATATGTTATTAACACAAGACATTCAGGCTTTGGTCATTCATATTGATTTGAAAGGAAAAAAGGTCCTTAAAGAAGATGACGATTACGTTTGGGTTGAAAGTCAGGCCGGCGAAAACTGGCACGAATTTGTGCTTTGGACCATAGATCAAAATTTTGGTGGTTTAGAAAACATGTCGCTTATTCCGGGAAATGTTGGTACAACTCCAGTGCAGAATATTGGTGCATACGGCACAGAAATCAAAGATACTTTTGTTTCGTGTGATGCTATGAATATTGCTACACAGGGAATGAAGACCTTCACTAAAGAAGAATGCCATTTTGGTTACAGAGAAAGTATTTTTAAGCATGAAGCCAAAGACCAGTTTATCATTACTTCAGTTGTTTTTAAACTAACCAAACGCAATCATAAAATCAATACTTCGTATGGAGATATTACCAAAGAATTAGAAAAGCAAGGCGTTGTAATTCCAACTTTAAAAGATGTTTCCAATGCTGTGATTGCAATTCGACAAACTAAACTACCTGATCCTAAAGAATTGGGCAACAGTGGAAGCTTTTTCAAAAACCCGATTATTCCAAAAGAACAATACGAAAAAGCAAAAGCTTTGCATCCTGAAATGCCGCATTATGTAGTTTCTGAAAGCGAAGTTAAAGTTCCGGCTGGCTGGTTGATTGAAAGAGCCGGTTTTAAAGGAAAGCGTTTTGGAGATGCCGGAATTCATAAAAATCAGGCACTGGTTTTAGTAAATTATGGTAATGCAACCGGACAAGAAATTTTAAATGTTTCTAAAGATATTCAGGCAACAATTCTAAAGGAATTCGGAATTGCAATAGAAGCTGAAGTAAATGTGATTTAGAAATAGTAAAAAGGGATTTAGCTTCGCTCCGTTCGCCTTCTGCTCGGGTGGGAAAAGGGATAAGTCCACTAATAACTATATAGAACTTATGCCTTATCCCTCTTAACTTATCTCTCAAAAATGTACATCCCAGAACTTTATAAAAACGAAAATCAGGAAGACATCCAAAACTTCATCCATCAGAATGGGTTTGGGATTTTGGTTAATCAAACCTATGGAAAACCATGGGCAACGCACATTCCGTTACTTTTAGAAGAGAAAAACGGAAAGCAGTTTTTGGTTGGACATGTTTCTAAAGAAAATCCACAAGCCGAAAGTTTTAAAACCAATGATGAAGTTTTAGCTATTTTTTTGGGTGCGCATACCTATATTTCCTCCTCTTGGTACGACCATGAAAATGTTCCTACATGGAATTATCTGGCAGTTCATGTTTACGGAAAAATCAAGCTTCATTCGCTGGAAGAAAGTATTGAAGCATTAAAAAGATTGGTTAATAAATACGAAGCAAAATCTGAGAAACCTGTTCGTGTCGAAGATTTATCAAAAAAAACAATGCTTGAGGCACGTGGAATTGTTTCGTTTGAAATTGAAATCACAGCTATCGAAGCCAAGAAAAAGTTGTCTCAAAACCGAGATGATAAAAACTATAAAACCATTATTTCAAAACTAGAAAAATCTAATGATAATCAAGCGATTGCAATAGCAGAAGAAATGAAAAAGAATCGAAAGTTATCAGAGTAAAAATTCTACTCATAACTCCTAATTAATAATTCAATTTTGTACATTTGCAGACCTTTTTAAAAGTCGAAAAAGCACTATGTTATTATCTTTACTCTGTTTATTTATTGCTGTTGTAGTTATTCAATTCCTTTATTATATTGTGATTTTTGGTAAATTCTCATTTGCTAAACCACAAACTGCAACACCAAAAAGAATTCCGATTTCTGTAATTGTATGTGCCAAAAACGAAGAAGATAATGTTAGGAATTTAATTCCGTTGCTTGTTGAACAAAATTATCCGCAATTTGAAATTGTTTTGATTGACGATGCATCAAGTGATAATACGTTAGAAATTTTTGAGGAATTTGAAAAGCTATATTCCAACATCAAGTTAGTTAAAGTAGAAAACAATGAAGCCTTTTGGGGTAACAAAAAATATGCGTTGACTTTAGGAATAAAAGCAGCAAAACACGAGTATTTATTGTTTACCGATGCCGATTGTGTTCCTTCTTCCAAAGACTGGATTGCTAATATGAGTTCACAGTTTACGGTCGAGAAAACTATTGTTTTGGGTTATGGTGCTTATGAAAAAATTGGCGGTTCGTTCTTAAATAAAATCATCCGATTTGAAACCTTATTAACGGCTACACAATATTTTTCCTGGGCAAAACTAGGCAAACCTTATATGGGAGTTGGTCGAAATTTAGCCTACAAACGTGAAGAGTTTTTCAAGGTTCGTGGCTTTATGGATCATATGAAAATACGTTCCGGGGATGATGATTTATTCATCAATCAGGCAGCGGAGAAAACGAACACAACGGTTTGTTATTTACCGGATAGTTTCACCTACTCCAAGCCAAAAACCTCTTTTAAAGAATGGTTTACCCAAAAACGCCGTCATGTTTCGACAGCCAAACATTATAAACTGTTTGACAGAAATCAGTTAGGCTTGTTTTATATTTCGCAATTGTTGTTTCTTATTTTGCCAATCATTTTATTAGCTTTTCAATTTCAATGGATTGCTGTGGTAAGTATCATTGGTTTCCGTTATATTTTTGCTTGGATTACGATGGGATTTGCAGCAGGAAAACTAAAAGAAAAAGATGTAATGTATTGGTTTCCAATCATCGAAATCGTTTTGATTTTTACACAATTAAATATTTTTGTTACTAATACTTTCTCAAAACCAGTGCATTGGAGATAAATCCATACATAGAAAAAGCTAAGACCGGAGACCAAGTTGCCTTTACTTATTTACTCGACCATTATTGGAATGAAGTATACGGTTTTATGCTTAAACGCACGGAAAACGAAACAGATGCTGAAGATATTACCATTGAAACTTTCTCTAAAGCTTTTGACAAAATAGCGACTTACAATCCTGAATTTCAGTTCAACACTTGGTTGATTGCCATTGCCAAAAATGTACATATTGATATGCTTCGCAAAAAGAAATCGACCGTTTTCGTTGAAATCACTGATGAGGAAGATCAACTGGCTTATAATGTCGCCGATACTACGCCATCCATTGAAGATGCCTTAATAACCGAACAAAATTTATCCCGCTTATTGCAATTCATCAAAGAGTTAAAACCACATTATCAGGAAGTAATTCAGCTTCGCTATTTTCAGGAAATGAGTTATCAGGAAATTGCAGAACAACTCAATGAACCTTTGAGCAACGTAAAAATCAAATTACTTCGAGCCAAAAAACTGCTGGCTGAAATCATCGAAAACAAAAAATAGTCTTTTCTTTTTTGTTACAGACTCTACTAAAAACCTAATATTTAAAAGGGTTTGCTGATTTGTGCTTTATTTTTTTTATCAGATTAGATACTATTTTATAATTTCCTGCGTTATACAATAAAATCTCTAGCTTATGTAACATAGATACTTAACTCAAAAACAAATAACCATGTCAAACGTTAGTATTTATGAAAAAAACTGGATTGATCTAGTTTTCGAAGACAAAAACAAAGCTTATGGTGCGTATCAGTTACGCCAGGAAAATCCCATAACCACATTATTTGCCTTTTTTGGTGGCATATTATTAATTTTATTGATGCTTGGCACTTGGTTTCTATTTTCTTCTTTTGGTAATAAACCCGAAAAACCAATTGAGAATGTTCCAATAGTTCCATCAATCAGACCAATAGAGCTAAGGCCTAAAGTTGAACCTCTCAAACCTAAGGTTCCTCATGTTGAAACTGCAACTCCAACTACAGCAAATAAATTCAAGAAATATGCACCGTCTAAAACTCCTGTTGAAGTTGAAGTTCCGAAAACAACGACACCAAATGAGACTCCAACAGCTTCAGGTAATGGCACCGAAACTGGACCAGCAGTTACTTCTCCAACAGATGGTGGAGGAACAGCGATAACAGTTACTATTCCTGACAAAGGGCCAGTAACTACTGCTGAATTAGACCGACTTCCGGAATATCCTGGTGGTATTAAAAAATTCTACGAATATGTAGGGACTAATTTTGAAAAACCTGAAGTTGATGAAAATTTGGAATCTATCCGAATCATTATGTCTTTCGTTATTGAAAAAGATGGTGAAATGAGTAATATCAGAGTATTAAGAAGTCCAGACCGAAAACTGGAAACAGAGGCTATTCGTGTGCTGAAATCACTAAAAGTGAAATGGTCGCCGGGTTATAAAAACGGTGATAAAATGAGAACGCTTTACACGCTTCCAATAAGAATTACGCTTTAAAATTTAAGTTAGTATTTGTTGCTTTTTGCCCTTGAACCTGGCCAGTGTTTAAAAACTTGTCAGGTTTATTATTTTTAATAACTCGTTTAAAACTTTTAGAAACTAAGGGTTTTTATTTTGGCTAATATCGGTATTATTGCAATTATGAAGATTTCTTTAATCACCTTTCTTTTATCAACTCTATTCTACTTTTCCAGTCCAAAAAAAGATTGGAGTTCTGTTGATTCTGATAAGGGAAATCCAAATGACAGTTTACATATATCATCGCCTTTCCCTATTAAAATGGGAACTGTTTCTGAAGCTTATATTGCCGAAAAAAGACATTTTATTGATTCTTTTTATAACAAAAATATCAATTCTCCTTTTTACAGCGGTGCTTTTATTGTGGTCAAAAATGGTCGTGTACTTTATGAAGATTACAGAGGGTATTCCAATGCGAGAACCGGTCAAAAGATTGATAAAAATACACCTATTCACTTAGCATCGGTGAGTAAAGTTTTAACTTGTACCGCTATTTTGAGATTGGTACAGCAAGACAATATTATGTTGGACCAAAAGGTAACCGATTGGCTTCCCAAATTTCCTTATAAAGAAACAACTATCAGAATATTGCTCAATCACAGAAGCGGTTTGCCACATTATGCCAACTTTCCGGGTATGATGAAAAAAAGATGGAATAAAAAGAAAATCCTGTCCAATCAGGATGTTTTGGATTTGTTGGTGCAAAATAAATTCAGATTACGAACTCCAAATAATACCCATTTTGATTATTGCAATACCAATTATATCATCTTAGCCTTAATTATCGAAAAAGCTACTGGTTTAAACTATCGTCAAGCGATGCAGGAATTGGTTTTCAAACCATTGGGAATGACAAATAGCTTTGTTTTTAATTATGATACCGATAGAGAAACAGCATGTAAATCATATAGAGGAAGTACTATATTTCCTTGGGATCAGTTTGATGATTTGTATGGCGATAAAAATATATATTCGACGCCAAGAGATTTGGTAAAGTTCGACTTAGGGACGTATTCACCTGATTTCATCAAACCGGAACTTTTACAAGAAGCCTATTTTGGTTATAGTGCCGGTCATGTGGCAAAACCAATTAAAGATTATGGATTGGGAATGCGTATGCGTTTTTTACCTCCAAACAATGAAAAAATGATCTATCACAACGGTTGGTGGCATGGAAACAATACTTCATTTGTGCCAGTGAAAAAAGATACCGTTACTGTGGTGTGTTTGGGAAATAAATATTCAAACCGACCTTATTCGACTTTGAGTATGGTAAGCAGTCTTTTTTATAAAAAGAAAACAGAAATTGAAACTCCGGTTCCAACTGAACTGGAGCTCAGTGAATAATTATTCTTTAACCAAATAAATCCCGTCGTCTTTAATCTCGATAAGTTTGTCTTTGTAAAGTGAACCGATAGCTTTTTTGAATGTTTTTTTGCTCATCTTCAACACCGTTTTGATATCTTCGGGATGACTGTTGTCGTTCAATCTCAGAAAACCTCTGCTGGCTTTTAGTTCATCAAGTATTTTTTCTGCATTTGGTTCAATATTTTGATAGCCTAATTTTTGCAGCGAAACATCAATTTTATTATCCGGACGAATTGCTTTGATGTAACCTGTCATTCTATCTCCGGTCCGGATATCTTCATACACTTGGTCTTTGTATAAAAGTCCTTTATGTTGGTCGTTGATAATGACATTAATGCCGACTTCGGTGATATGAGAGATGATTAAATCGACTTCATCACCAACAGCAACGGTTAGATTTTCATTGTTCAAAAACTGATTGGTTTTGCTTGAAGCTACAATTCGGTTAGTTTTTTCATCGATGTATGCAAAGACCAAATAGCGTTTTCCTTTTTCCATTGGTCGCGCTTGTTCTTTGAACGGAACAAAAATATCTTTCTCCAAACCCCAATCAAGGAAAGCACCAAATTTGTTGACGAAATTGACACGAAGCAATCCAAATTCATCGATCAAAATATAAGGCTCCAATGTTGTTGCCACCGGTCTTTCTTCATGGTCGAGATAGACAAAAACAATTAACTCATCTCCTACTTCATATTCTTTTGGAACATACTTTAAAGGTAGCAAAACATCCTCTTTTCCATCGGTTAAAAAAAGTCCAACTTTGGTTTCACGTGCTATGGTAAGTGTATTATAATGCCCTATATTCATGGTGTATGCTTGTCAATTTTGCAGTGCAAAGATACATAAATTAGAAACTTGAAATTGCATTTTAAAATATGTAGTTTTACAGTTGTAACAAAACCAATGCTTTTTGTACTAACGAGACTATGAGTGACAACTTAGAACAATTATTTGTAAAACAATTAAAGGACAATCAGAACATTATCCATAAGATATGTCGATTGTATACCAATGATGAAGATGCACACAAGGATTTGTTTCAGGAAATCACCATTCAGCTATGGAAAGCGTTCCCAAAATTTAGAGGTGAATCTAAATTCTCAACTTGGGCTTATCGTGTGGCATTAAACACAGCCATAACGCTCTATAGAAAAAGTACACGAGCAGTTGCGACTACACCTTATGAATCGCAAAAACACTTTTTATCGCAAGAAGAATACAACTTTGAAGAAGAAGAACAAATTAAGTTGATGTATCAAGCGGTGCAGCAGTTGAATGATATCGAAAAAGCACTAGTATTTCTTTATTTAGAAGACAAAGATTATACTGAAATATCAGAAACACTTGGTATTAGTGAGGTAAATGCCCGCGTAAAAATGAACAGAATTAAAGGTAAATTAAAAAAAATATTAAATCCCTAAGGATTATGGAAGAGTTGGATTTATTAAAAAAAGCGTGGCAAAAAGACAGCCATTCTTACGAGCAAATTTCGGAAGTAGAGATTTATAAAATGCTGCATAAAAAATCATCCTCTATTGTAAAATGGATTTTGATTATCAGTATTATTGAAGTCTTGTTTTGGACTGCGATAAGCATTGGATATAACACCGATGAGTACATGAAAAAACTTCATGCCGAAAATATGATAGTGTATTTCAAAGTGTTGAATTTTGTCAACTATGCCGTGATATTGTTGTTTATCTTCAATTTTTATAAAAACTATATCAAGATTTCGACCACAGCCTCGACCAAACAATTGATGCAGGACATCTTAAAAACCCGCAAAACCGTGAAATACTATGTTTGGTATAACTTGGGAATGATAGTCTTAAGTCTTATAGCCGGTTTTATTATTGCTTTTGCCTACAACCCAAAAATGGAAATGCTAAAAGACAAAATTGCCCATGAATCCAGTTACTATACTTTGTGCATCACGCTTGGTATTATGTTATTGACTATTGTAGTCTTCGTTGGTTTGTTCTGGTTATTTTACCGATTATTATACGGTATCTTACTCCGAAAACTAAATGCCAATTATAAAGAATTAAAGAAAATAGATTTATAAAAAAATCCCGTCTGGTTCAAAACAAGACGGGATTTTTTTTATATTTTTTGTTAGTTAATTTCTAACACAACGAACAGAAAGTGCCGCTTTCTTTAGAATAGAACCTCTGGTTACTGAATTGTTCAGATTCACATTTAAACTATAAGCTGTAGTTGGATTTGATGCAGTTGAGCTCCACCAAAAGGCAACATCACCCATACTGTTGAATGGTTCATCTACCGGGTCATAGGCATGTGTTAAATAACCATATCCGCCAGGAAGTGCGCTAAATCCGGCTTGATTTGTCGCCAAAACAGCTGAGGTTGACCATGTATCTCCCAAGTCTCTCATTTTCATTCCGGCTACACTTGTACCTCCTAAGAAATTAGTTAATGATGTCCATTCGGCATCACTTGGTATATGCCATCCGGTTGGCGCTAAACCTCTTGGATCATTAATTGCATACCAATTGTATAACTTACCATAAGTAGTTCCATTTGCGGTAACATTTTCAAAATAACACCATGCTCCGGTTGTCAAAGCATCCCATTCTGCCATATCAGTTACTTCGGGTATAACATCGCCATTTCTGTATTTACTAACGTTTAGATTCCCTTTCATCCATTGTTTTCCGTTAATAACGATACTCTGATAATTATTTCCATCAACATCGATAACCGCACTTCCATTAATGTATAGCTTGTTTAGAGTAGAAAAAGTAAGTTGATTTCCATAAACAGTTCCTTCAGAAGTTGTTGCATAAGCTCTAACATAATAAAATCTAAGAGGCATAAGCGACAATAAGTTGCATGAAAAACCTCCTGTTGCCGGATTAATTCCAGCACCAACAGCGAATGAACCTTCAATAGTTGGATTTGGTGATAAACCATAACATATTCCATATTCACTGGTTGCAGTAACAAATGATGGACTAATAGCACCAAAAACATTAGCCGACTCATGACCAATAGTAGCTACCGATTTTGTTTGTACGCTAAAAACCGGATCAATAATTACTTCACCACCAGTTTCACTATCGCTTGCACAGCTTACCAATAGCACTGAAACCAAACAAAAAATTAGGATTTTTTTCATATTATTCAAATTTATCGAAAGCAAATATAATGAAAACACTGTAACCAAATAAAAATTAAAAAAAACTCTTAAGATAAGTTAAGCATTACTCGCGTCTTTTTCCACATGCCATTCTCTTAGTTTATTCAGACGTTCCTGTTCTTCAATTTCTTCGGCCGGAATTACTTTTAGAAATGATGGATGCTGCTCGATGGCGTATTCTATTTTTTCTACAATTTGCTCTATGGTTTCGTTTTCATAATCGATAACCAATGGTTCTTTGATAATGAATGACTGCAGTATGTTTTTCTTTTTCAAACGCAAACCTTTCTTGTCAAACGAACGACGGAAGCCATCGATCACAATTGGAACTACAACAGGTTTGTATTGTTTTATAATGTGCGCTGTTCCTTTTCGAACCGGTTTAAATGATTTGGTTGTGCCTTGCGGAAATGTAATTACCCAACCGTCTTCGAGTGCGATTCTGATGTTCTCAGTGTCATTTGGATTTACTTCACGCTTTTCTGTTACGTCTTTTCCACCGGAACGCCATGTTCTTTCTACCGAAATAGAACCGACATAAGATAAAATACGTGGCAATAGACCTGATTTCATTGTTTCGCTTGCAGCAACGTAGTAGATATTCATTTTGGGTTGCCACAGATAGCCCACGTTTTTAATACTGTCTTGTCTTCCTGAAAGGCTGGCATTAAAAACATGAAACATCGCCACGACATCGGCAAAATAAGTCTGGTGATTAGAAATAAAAAGCACATTTTTATCTGGTAAAGCAGCGATAATTTCGGAACCGTCAATTTGCAATTCGTTGAAACCTCTATATCTTCTGTGCGTGATGACACCAAAAATTCGGATTAACCATTTTTTGATGAAAAGTATATGACCAAAAGGATTTCTTTTAAATAAACCCATAATTCATTTCTATTAGGAAGGCAAATCTACAAAAAGTAAAACTTTATAAAACCAATTTTAATGTTTCTTTTAATTCACTCAACATCATGGCAGTTGCACCCCAAATAAAGTGCTCTTCAACCTGAAAACCGGGAACTTCAATACTTCCGGCATACGATGTTTTCATCACATTAGTGACGATAATTTTATCATCTAAAAAATCTTTTAACGGTAATTCTACAATGCCGGCTACTTCGTCTTCCTGCAATTCGAATGACAGTTCATCACAGCTGTAACCAAAAAAAGGATAAACCATATAATTACTTGGCGGAATATAGACTTCGGTAAAAGCCCGAACTACATTTATCATATTGGGATGAACTCCAATTTCTTCGTGGGTTTCGCGTAATGCAGTTTGCTTTAAATTAAAATCTTCCACTTCCACTTTCCCACCGGGAAATGCAATTTGGGAAGAATGAACGCCGTTATAGGAAGTTCGAAGAATCAATGCCAAATGAGTTTCTGTTTCTTTTGGATAAAAAAGCATCATTACTGCTGCTTTTTTTGGAGTTACTTTGGTAAAATCGGTATTCCGTATCAATTCTTCGCGATTTGGAGGAACCATTTTTATATGCGCATGCCTTGCCGGAAGCTCAACATTTAGTACTTTTGGTGCATGCTTTATGAACTCGTCGAAACGCATCTTGATTAGTTTAGGAATATAAATTTACCTTAAAAAAACAAAGCACTCAAATTTTTAGTCCAATAAAATGTATAGCAAAGAAGAAGCATTACTGATAAAAAAAGAATTTTGGACCGCATTTGCCGCTGCATATCCCAGAAAGTGGTTGTTGTATGATACAAAAATAAAGGATGTGACCTTTAAGTTTTTTATTGATAATAAAAAGGCTCAAGTGCTTTTGGATATCGAACCTAAAGACGAAGAAAAGCGCAAAATTTACTTCGAAAAAATAGAATCTTTAAAAACCATTTTGCTCGAAGACTATCTTCCTGAAGCCATTTTAGAGCGTAATTTTTATCTTGAAAGCGGTAAAGTTATCAGCCGGATTTGGGTTGAAAAGTTAGGTGTTAGTTTGAACAATAAAAATAATTGGGTGACAATTTTTGATTTTTTTAATGAAACAATGACACAGTTTGAGTATTTCTATTTTGAATACGAAGACTACATTAAAGATTTAGAAATCAATACTTAACGCAGGATTACGTCTTTTATTACTTCTTTACCAATCTCTTCGTTTATCATTTTGATAATCTTCTGTTTGCCATAACTCAGTTCTTCGCGCAGCACTGCCGAAGTTAGCGAAACATAAAGTGTAGTTCCTTTTAGAATTACTTCCTTAGTATAACTGTTGACACCATTTCCCATTAATGATTTCCAAGCCGCTTCCACGTCAATTTTATCCATGCCGGTTTGAAGTTTATTCGTTTCAATAAACTGTTTTAATACATCGCCAATAGAACCTTCGTTGCTTATTCGTCTTGCCATTTATGCTGAATTTAGTTCAGTATTATTTAAGTGAAAATGGTTTAAATTTTTTATAGGTGTATTCTAAATCTTCTTTGTTTTTTAAGACTAATATTGAGTCTTCAATACTAATTATCTCTTCTTTCCATTTACCAAATTTTGTATTGTATTCGATGAAGAAAGAACTGCCTTCTGCTAGAATTTTTATATTTTCTTTAATGTCGTTAGTTTGAAATTTTCCATCAAACTGTGGCATTACTTTTTGCCGAAAGCCTTCATTATCTTTTAACTGAAAATAATCGATAGTTTCATTCACTTTATAATCTTTTGTTTTACCGGTTGAGAACTTAACCTGTTTGATTTCCCAGTAACCATTGAGTTTTTTAATATTTTCCTCCTTTACATTAGGATGACAAGAAATCAGCAGCAAAGCAAAAAGTAGCAAACCTATTTTTTTCATTGATTAAATCGAATTGATGAATGACAAATTTAATTTTAAAATTTACAAACTCATAGGAATTGTAAATTAATATTATGAACATTAAACTATTTTATATCTTTAAAGTCCAAAGGCAAATTTGTCCGAATATGAAAAACCCATACCTTCTTCCTTTTCTACTACTTTTTCTTTTTAGTTGCAGCTCTGATTCTTCTTCAAATCCGGTAGTGGAAGAGCAAATGTATTTTCCTCCCAACGACGGAACTACAACCTGGACCACAAAATCAATAGCAGATTTAGGTTGGAATCAAAGTGCCGTGCAGCCTTTATTAGATTATTTAGAATTGAAACATTCCAAATCTTTTATCATTTTGGTAAACGGAAGAATTGTAATGGAAAATTATTTCAACGGACATACTGCTGCAAGTCCGTGGTATTGGGCAAGTGCGGGAAAAACATTAACTTCAACAGTAACGGGAATTGCGGAACAGGAAGGTTTATTAAATATCAATAATAAAGTTTCCGATTATTTGGGAACAGGATGGACAAGTGCACCATTAGCAAAAGAAAATCTGATTACCTGCAAAAATTTATTATCGATGAATTCAGGTTTAAATGATGCTTTGGGAGATGATGTTTCACCTGCCAATCTTCAGTATGTTGCCGATGCCGGAGATCGCTGGGCTTATCATAATGTATATGTAAAACTACAAGATGTAGTGGTACAAGCTAGTGGACAAACCTGGACAAATTATTTCAATACAAAATTAAGAGATAAACTCGGAATGACTGGCGGAGCTTGGGTTAATAGCGGAGATGGTTTAAGCGTTTATTGGAGCACAACAAGAAACATGGCGCGTTTTGGTTTGATGGCATTAAACAAAGGAAAGTGGAATGGTGTACAAATTGTCAACGAAACTTATTTTAATCAAGCGACCTCGACTTCACAAAGCATAAATCTTGCTTATGGTTATTTATGGTGGCTGAATGGTAAAGCTAGTTATCATTTACCACAAAGTCAGTTGCAACTTAACGGAAGTATTATTCCAACTGCTCCTAATGATATGTTTATGGCCTTAGGAAAAAATGATCAGAAAATCTATGTCATTCCGAGTAAGAAAATGGTAGTCATCAGAATGGGCGATGCAGCAGATGCCGTAAACTTGGCGCTATCTGATTTTGACGAAACGCTTTGGACAAAAATTAGTGCTTTGTATCAGTAAAATTACTTTCTAAATCTGATTATAGCGTAAACAAATAATATAAAAGCAAATAATCTCAAACCAAGAAAAATACTTGGCAATGGTTTTTCTATAAAATAGCTAAGCACTACTATTCCAATACTGACTGCTATTAATTTTAACGAGGATGATTCCCTAAAAAAAGATAAAACTTTATTCATAATTTTTTATTTAAAAAACGAATCTACGAATTCAAATTTATTAAAAACCTGCAAATCTTCAATGCCTTCACCTACTCCGATATATTTTACCGGAATTTGAAATTGGTCTGAAATTCCGATAACAACACCGCCTTTAGCTGTTCCGTCCAATTTAGTGACTGCAAGACAAGAAACTTCGGTCGCTGCCGTAAATTGTGTTGCTTGTTCAAAAGCATTTTGTCCTGTTGAACCATCCAAAACTAATAATACATCGTGTGGTGCGTCTTCTACCACTTTCTGCATTACTCGTTTTACTTTGGTTAACTCATTCATTAAATTAACTTTATTGTGCAAACGACCTGCAGTATCAATGATAACAACATCAGCGTTTTGAGTAACTGCACTTTGCAAGGTATCAAAAGCAACCGAAGCAGGATCGCTTCCCATTTGTTGTTTTACGATTGGAACACCAACTCTGTCAGCCCAAATCTGTAATTGGTCAATCGCCGCAGCACGAAACGTATCGGCAGCACCAAGAACGACTTTATAACCTGCTTTTTTAAATTGATAAGCTAACTTTCCGATAGTCGTAGTTTTTCCAACTCCGTTAACGCCAACAACCATAATTACGTATGGTTTCTTGTTAGCCGGTATAGTAAACTCACTTTCTTCTCCCGATTTGGTTTCCGACAAAAGTCCGGCGATCTCTTCGCGAAGAATTAAATTCAGTTCCTCGGTTCCCATGTATTTATCATTGGAAACGCGCTCTTCGATTCGCTTGATTATTTTTAGTGTGGTATTAACACCAACATCAGAAGTCACTAAAACTTCCTCCAGATTATCCAGAACCTCATCATCGACTTTTGATTTTCCGGCAACGGCTTTGGTTAGTTTGGAAAAGAAAGTAGTTTTAGTTTGTTCTAGTCCTTTATCTAAGGTTTCCTTTTTTTCGGAGGAAAATATTCTTTTGAAAAAACTCATTTTTTTAGGGAAAAAATTTGCGTAAATATAAAAATAAAAAAGCTACTTTCTAGTGAAAGTAGCTTTGATATAAAATTTTTATTGGAATTATTTCTTTGCTAAGAAACTATCCACTTCTTCTGGTGTCATAATGCTTTCAACAAAAGTGTAAGCTCCTGTTTTTGGAGATTTTACCATTTTGATAGCTTTTGATAATCTTTTAGAAGCTGTTTGAAGCGTTGCTACGGTTTTCTTTGCCATGACTAAATATCTTTATTATTTAATTTCTTTGTGAACAGTCATTCTCTTCAAGATTGGATTAAATTTTTTAATCTCTAATCTGTCCGGAGTATTTTTTTTGTTTTTGTTTGTAATGTAACGAGAAGTTCCAGGAAGACCTGTTCCTTTGTGCTCAGTACACTCTAAAATAACTTGTATTCTATTACCTTTCTTTGCCATCTTACTTTATTTTTATTGGATTAGGGATTATTTAATAAAACCTTCAACTTTTGCTTTTTTCAAAACAGCAGCCAATCCATTTTTATTGATTGTTTTAATTGTAGACGCAGCTACTCTTAGAGTAATCCATCTGTCTTCTTCAGCAAGATAGAAACGTTTTTTAACTAAGTTAACAGAAAATTTTCTCTTAGTTTTGTTCATAGCGTGAGAAACGTTATTTCCTACCATCGCTCTTTTACCTGTAAGGTCACAAACTCTTGACATTATGCTTATCTTTTATCGTTATTCAAAATCAGGGTGCAAACTTACACAAAATAAATCATTGTAGCAAAAAAAATATGGCAGTTTTTATTCTTTTTTTTTATTTGTTTTTTGCAAGATTAAAAGATTGCTTTTTTTGAACAAGTTTATCAACAGCCTAATTTAGTCAAAAGCATTCTTTAAAATTTCTTTCTGCAGTATTTCCAGGGCTTTGTTTGCTGTTCTGTCTATCACTTTTTCACGTGGTTGCCCAAAGTTAAATTTTTCGACAAAAACAGCTTTAGGTGTTGCCAATGCAATAAATACGGTTCCAACTTCGGCATCGGCGTCACCTTTTGTTGGTCCGGCGTTGCCTGTTGTAGCAATTGCGTAATCTGGTTTCATTACTTTTTGAATTCCGATTGCCATTTCAGATGCGACTTCTTTACTTACTACAGTATGTTTTTCAATAGTCTTTGCATCAACACCAAGCACCGAAACTTTTGTATCGGTAGCATAACTTACAACGCTTCCACGGAAATAATTTGAAGCTCCGGCAACGGAAGTCAACATTTGAGCAATTTTTCCACCGGTACAACTTTCGGCTGTGGCTACTGTTTTGCCTTGTTGCTGAAGTAATCTTCCAATAATAACTTCTATGGTTTCGTCTTCATCAAAACCAACGATTATATCTCCGATGATTTTGGTTAATGATTGTACATTCTCCTGAATCGCTTTTTCTAAGACTTCCTGATTTTCTCCGCGAGCGGTCAAACGCAAACGCACTCTTCCCGGGCTTGGCAGATAAGCTAACTTGATAAATTCGGGTAAATTGTTTTCCCAGTTTTCTATGCGTTCAGCTACTAAGCTTTCGCCTTGACCATATGTTAGTATGGTTTTGTGAATGATGTACGGTCGCTTGTATTCTGTAACAACTTTTGGAATGATTTCGTTATCGACTATATATTTCATTTCGTATGGAACTCCGGGTAATGAAATATAAACGGTCTTTCCTTTTTTCATCCACATTCCCGGTGCTGTTCCCATTTTGTTGAAAAGCACTTCACATTTTGACGGAACCAAAGCCTGGTCTTTGTTCAATTGTGTGATTGGTCTTTTGTAAAAGCCTTCAATCATTTCGGTAACGTGAGTCAAGACTTTTTGATTTACGACTAAAACATCATCAAAGTATTCGCAAAAGGTGTGCTTGGTAATATCATCTTTTGTTGGTCCGAGACCTCCGGTGATAATAACCAAATCGACTTTGTTTTGTAGCGATGAAAAAGTGTTTAGAATATGTTGCTTGTCATCGGAAATGGAAAGCATTTCGGTAGTTTGAACTCCGATTTTATCTAAAGCTTTTGCTATGTAACCCGAATTGGTATCAACTATTTGGCCGATTAGAATTTCGTCGCCAATGGTTACTATGGTTGCTTTCATTCTTTTAAGGTTCTAGGGTTTTGAGTGGCTAAGGTACAGAGGTTTTGATTTGGTTTACAAGAATACAAATCGATTACTAATTAGCCCCGATTGGAGTGGCATCTCGTCTTTTGGGACGAGATAGAGCGGAAAGCGGGAATTACCATCACCGATAATTCCCGAGCCAATCGCTTCTTATTTACAATTCGAAATCTTTTTTGATTTCTTTTACCGCTTTTTCTATTTGACTTTGGACGCTAGCGAAAGTGTCATTAATTTCTTTGCGCTTCCCTTCCCTTTTTCCCCAAGCTTCGACTTCAAGAATTTCCTGGTGAGCAACCGTCATCCCGATTAAATCTAATGAAGGTTTAATTTTGTGGGCATAGCTGTATGCCAGTTTATGATCTTTTGTTTTGATTCCTAACTCGATTTGCTTCAAATCTTCCGGGACTTCTGTAACAAACAGTGTGATAATTTGCATTACGAATTCAGGGTCATTGTCTGAAAGAGCGTAAACTTTTGAGAGGTTGTAGTTTATTGCCATTATTTAATGTGTAATCTTAGTACTTTTTTGTTTTCTATAAATCCTTCGAGGATGTCGTTTGGTTCTACTTTGGCAACGCCTTCGGGTGTTCCTGTGAAAATGATGTCGCCTTTTTTGAGTGTAAAAAACTGTGAAATGTGTGAAATAATTTCGTCAATTTTCCACAGCATATGACTTGTATTCCCTTTTTGAACGGTTTTTCCGTTTTTTTGCAACTCAAAATTAATATTTTCTGTTGAAATAAATTGATTTATCG
This sequence comes from Flavobacterium anseongense, assembly GCF_021608185.1. Classification (GTDB taxonomy): domain Bacteria; phylum Bacteroidota; class Bacteroidia; order Flavobacteriales; family Flavobacteriaceae; genus Flavobacterium; species Flavobacterium anseongense. The sequence continues at coordinate 350,884 of NZ_JAKIHN010000002.1, forward strand.
GATGAAAGTCACCAATCATCGCTGAACCGTCAAAAGCTTTTGCTTTTTCCCATGGCAAACCTTTATCTTTCAGTTTGTTCTGAACATCTCTTGCCGTAAAATCGATTCCTAAACCTATCTCATCATAATATTTGTGTGCGAATTTGGTATCGATATATTTCCCCACTTTTGAGATTTTTACCAGGATTTCTACTTCGTGATGCACATCGTTACTGAACTCCGGAATCGTAAAAGGTGTTTTCTTTGGCAGAATTGCGGTATCAGGTTTCATGAAAATCACGGGCTCATCCGGCCGCTCATTGTTGAGCTCGGCTATGTGATTGACGTAATTCCTTCCGATACAGATGATCTTCATATTTCTTTAGTTGGAAGATGGGAGATGGAAGTTGGAAGTAAAATCTTCCGGCTTCTGACTTCCAGCTTCTAGCTTTTTGTATTTAATTTTCTTAATTTGATTCCGGTTAAAACTTTCTTCGTATATAACGGAAATTCCGCGTTTTGTATCCAGCCAAAATAACCTGGTTCTTTGTCTAAAACTTCATCAACCAAAGCGCCTTTGTGTTTTCCGAAGGTAAAAATCTCCTGACCTTCATTATTCAATGCGATGAATCCGGCAAAATCAACCGATTTTTTTCGGGTAGTAAATTCAGAAAGTGATTTCATATCATTTTCTAAATCTTCGTATCTGTCTAATTGTGCTTTCAGAATTTCATAAGTTGCCATTGTATCAGCTTCGGCACTATGTGCGTTTTCCAGACTTTGATTGCAATAAAATTTATAAGCTGCACTTAGTGTTCTCTCTTCTTTTTTGTGGAAGATTGTCTGCACATCAACTGAAACACGGTTTTTCATATCAAAATCTACTTCGGCGCGCAATAATTCTTCGGCTAGAAGTGGAATATCAAATCGGTCGGAATTAAACCCGGCCAAATCAGAATCCTTAATCATTGCATGCACTTGAGAAGCCAGTTCTTTGAAAGTTGGTTCATTGGCTACTTTTTCATTTGAGATTCCGTGAACGGCTGTTGCTTGTGGTGGAATTGGAATAGTTGGATTTACCAGCCATGTTTTGCTTTCTTTATTTCCGTTGGGAAATACTTTAAAAATGGAGATTTCCACAATTCTATCTTTGGCAACTTCAATACCTGTGGTTTCCAAATCAAAAAAACAAATAGGACGCGTGAGTTTTAATTCCATTTTAAAAAGTTAGTCGACAAATATAAAATATTGTAGTTACCGTTGGTCGAATTTATAAAAAGTTTTGCACTTTTTTAAGGATGGTTTAGGAAATAATTGATTTGTAAATATTTGACTTTAGACTATTTTAGGCTTCTCAATTTATTAATCAGAAAATCCCTCGTTTTGTCCAAATCCTTACAATTATTAGCATTAAGGATGCTATAGAAAAAGCCCGATTTAAATTTTCGGGCTTATGTAATTTCGTTATACGATATCAATCAATACTTTTTTAAATTTGAAATGTCTTCTTCAATTTTTCTGACTTCAAGTTGTTTTTTTGTGATTTTAACTTCAAACTTGCTATGGTCTACTGAAGACAAATTCCCCTTATTTTTTTTCTTTTCAAATTTTTCCTGAAGTTTAACTAAATCTTTATTGGCTTTAATTAATCTTTGATTTAACTTAATTTCCCTTTTTTTGGCATCGTTTCGTTTGTCATTATTATCGGAAATCACTCTGTTTTCTTTTTGAGCTTGCTTTTGCTCTTTTTTAAGTTTTCTTTGAGTTTTTGCTAATTCTCTTCGCTCGTCGGTTGCTCTGTTATCTGTTTTTTTCTGTTCTCTACTGATTTCCTTTTGATCTCGAATGTCCGATTTAAGTTGAGATTTTTTCTCATCGATGGTAGCTTTACTCGATTCGATTTTTACTTGAGCAGAATCTACAACAATTGTAGTCTTTATTTCTTGTGCAAATGAAATGCAAAAAGCAAATAAAGAAAATACACAGGTAGTTAGTTTTTTCATAATAATTTAGATTTATTTTTACTACCAAATGTATATTTACTATAATTTAAATTATTACATAAAATCCATTCCGATTTACATATTTAACGGTTTTTGTTTAATAATTTGAATAATGAACTTACCTCTGGTCGATTCCTGCAACTTTTACATAAAAAAATCCCGTCTATTTTCAGCGGGATTGAATTGCAAACTATGTTTATAAATCTATTTTGTATCACCAAAACGATTGATGATAAAATCCATTTTTTTGTTTAAATCGTCAAACAAATGATTGGGTGCTTTTATGGTGATTTCGAAATTGTTACCAAAAGTTTCCCTATTTGGATTTGCCAGCAGGTTTGCATTTTGGACATCTTCCAATAAAAAATCGGTAGAAACTTCAAGTGCGATTGCCAATTTTCGGATAAACTCGTGCTTGATGCTTTTTCCTTGTTCCCAATTTCCGATAGTGACTTGACTAACACCTACAAGGTGAGCCAATTCTTCCTGAGACAATCTTTTTTTCTCTCTGAAGAGGCGAATTTTGGTTCCGGTTGTCATTAGTAAATAAAAGTTGGTTAGAGGCATTCGTGTCAACAGAAACACTTAAACTAATAACGTGATTTTTAATACTTTATTGTGTGATAAATAGTGTTATTTTTTTATTCAACAGTTTTCTTTTGAAGTTTAAAAGAATCATTATGGATTTTAAAAGTTCTCCTTTAGGATATCTTATAAATGGGTTGCAACTTTACTTAATAATCTTTAAAAAAATATACTTCTATGGACAGCTTTACTTAATCTCAAAACTTTTTTTATCATGAAACCAATCACAAAAAGTAAAGCTAAATTTAAATCTGTAGTAATGTTATTGTTAGTATGTCCTGTGTTGGCATTCTCACAATCAGACACTGTAAACCTAATAAGAGGTGGTGAACTCCTGTTTGGTGGTTTGATTACCATTTTCAAATCGTCTAAACCTAAAAATGTTAATAGCACTGTCGTGGAAAGCGTTTGCATTAAAAACAAGCTCGAAGGCAAAATTACTTTCATCATAACACGTCAAACCGAAGATGGTGATGAAATCAGAAAAGAATTGGTGATTCAAAAAGGTGGTAAGGAATATTTCTATGAATTGCCAAAAGGTGTTTATACTTACGAAGTGGTCTTGACCAACAATAGCACTTTTAAGAAAGGTGAATACCGGTTTGATGATAAATCGACAATGATTGTAGATGGTGATATAGTAAAAAACCCTGACGAGTAGTCAGGGTTTTACATTTTAATATTCTCTGTTTGTATCAAATGCTTCCAGATATTCGGCTACGCGTTTTACAAAGCTTCCGCCTAATGCACCATCTACAACTCTATGATCGTATGAGTGTGATAAGAACATTTTTTGTCGGATTCCGATAAAATCACCTTCCGGAGTTTCTATTACAGCCGGCACTTTTCTAATTGCGCCAAGCGCTAAGATTCCAACTTGTGGTTGATTGATAATCGGAGTTCCGAATACCGAACCGAAAGTTCCAACATTAGTTACTGTATATGTTCCGCCTTGCGTGTCGTCCGGCTTTAGTTTTCCGGCTTTTGCGCGGTTTCCTAAATCGTTTACGGCTTTTGCCATTCCGACTAAGTTTAATTGATCCGCATTTTTAATTACAGGAACAATTAAGTTTCCGTTTGGTAAAGCTGCTGCCATACCAAGGTTTATATTTTTTCTTTTGATGATAAAGTCACCATCAACAGAAATATTCATTCCAGGAAAATCTTTCAACGCTTTCGCCACGGCTTCCATAAAGATTGGTGTGAACGTTAGTTTTTCACCTTCGCGTTTTTCGAATGCATCTTTAACGCGGTCTCTCCATTTTACAATATTTGTAACATCAACTTCAATAAACGATTGTACGTGTGCAGATGTTTGCACCGAAGCGACCATATAACCAGATATCAGCTTACGCATTCTGTCCATTTCAATAATCTCGTCACCGCCGTTTACTGAAACTGGGGCAGTTTGAGTTGATTGAGAAACTGTTGGTTGAGAAACAGCCGGAGCAGCAACTAGAGGTTGGTTTCCTCTATTTTTGATATAATTTAAAATGTCTTCTTTAGTAACTCTGCCATCTTTACCCGAACCTGAAATTGTTTCCAATTCAGCTACAGAAATTCCTTCTGCCGTTGCGATGTTTTTTACTAAAGGAGAATAGAATTTGTCTGATGATTTAAAATCGGCTGGTGCAACGGCAGCTTGAGCAGCTTCTACGGTTTTTACAACATCGGTAATTGCTACTGGAGTTGGCGCAGCTTCTGAAACTGGCGTGCCTTCCACTTTTACTTCTGGTGCCGGAGCTTCACTAGCACTTCCACCTTCTGTTTCAATAATAGCAATGGTTTGCCCAACTTTTACAACATCATTTACCTGAAATAAAATTTCGGTTAAAGTTCCTGAAACTTCGCTTGGCACTTCACTATCAACTTTATCAGTAGCGATTTCTAAAACAGCTTCATCGGCATCAATTTTTTCACCTACGTTTTTTAACCAATTTGTAATGGTTGCTTCCGCAACACTTTCACCCATTTTTGGTAATTTCAATTCAAACTTTGCCATATGTGTAAACTAAAGTTGTGTTTTTAATTCGTTGCAAAAGTACTAAATCTTCTGCATAGCCACGAATGTTTTTCATTTAAAACTGTTCTTTGAGACTGCTTACTGCGACTGCTCACTGAACACAATCACTTCGCCTCTATCGTTACTGCTGTTGCTTCCAATGATGAAATTGCTTTGCATTGGTAACAGTTTAAAAGTAACCGACTTGTTTTTGCTGGTTTCGAAAAAAGTAATTGCATCTTTAAAATTCAGATAGTTTGTGTCCAAAATTACTTGTGTGTTTTTCTTCTCCGAAATCGATTGCGAAAATACTATTTTTCCGCTTTCCGAAGTCGTTCTATCTACCTTTTTTTGAAGTTTATTTTCTAATTTTTCTCTTGTTGTTTCATTATCAGAAACTAAGACGTAGTGGCTTGGTGGAATTGTAGCTTTTGATTTTCCCTGAAAAAGTTTAACCATCGAAAAATAAAAAGCGCCAAATCGCGCCATCAGATTAAAAAACAGCGATTGCTTGAAGTGCTTTTTGTAGAAGAAATTCATGAACTCTCTAAAATGCTTCATGTAAGTTGCATCTTTTACCGTGCTTTCTCCTTTGTAGTGAATCACAGTCGTTTCGTGAAAATAGTAATTCTGCTTTTGCAATAACAACGCACGATAAGACAAATCAATATCGTCGGCATACATGAAACAGTTTTCATCAAAACCTTCTAACTGATTATACAATTCGCGTTTCATAACCATAAAAGCTCCAACGAGAATATCGACTTTCCCTGTTTGATTTTCGCCAAAATGTTGGGCGTAGTATTTATTAAAAAGTGTCGATTTCGGAAACAGCTTATACAGACCAAAAATTTTGGTAAAAGCCACCCAAGGTGTTGGAATACCACGCTTACTTTCGGGAAGAAAATTGCCTGTTCCGTCGATAAGTTTGCAACCAACGATTCCTAAATCATTCTGACTTTTGGCGAAAGCCAGTACTTTTTCAAACGTATCCTCTGCAACAACCGTATCGGGATTTAAAATACAGATGTATTCGCCTTTAGCTTCCTTAACCGCAATGTTATTTCCTTTTGGAAAACCTGAGTTTTCTTTGTTTTCAATGAGTCTGATGCTTGGGAAACGCTGTTTCATCATCTCGCAACTGTCATCAGAAGAATTGTTATCGATGACAATGATTTCGGCATCCAGATTCTGAATGGCTTTTTGTGTACTCAAAACACACAACTCTAAAAAGTAGCGCACATTGTAATTAAGGATGATAACCGATAGTTGCATTTGACAAATATAATTTGAAAATTTGGAAATTTGAAGATTTGAAAATGATGGATTTGTTTAAATATAATTTCAAGATTTTGATTGCTGTTTAAATAGCTTACTTTTGCACACTATCAATTTTCAAATTGACCCATTTTCAAATTTTCAAATTAATCCATGAATTACCTTTCAGTAGAAAATATATCGAAATCCTTTGGCGAAAGAAATTTGTTTAAAGACATTTCTTTTGGGATCAATAAAGATCAGAAAATTGCCTTCATTGCCAAAAATGGTTCAGGAAAAACCCAAATTATGAAGATGATTAATGGTGATGATGAACCTGATACCGGTCAAATCATCATTCGTAAAGGTATCAAAATGGCGTTTCTTTCCCAAACCAATCAACTTCAGGAAGAACTGACTATTGAGGAAAGTATTTTTGCTTCGGATAATGATATTTTGCATATAATCGAGCGTTACGAAAAAGCGTTAGAAAACCCCGAAGATGAAGAAAAATACCAACTGGCTTTCGATGAAATGGACAGTCACAATGCTTGGGATTTTGAAACTCAATTCAAGCAAATCTTATCTAAATTAAAACTAGACGACTTAAAACTGAAAGTGAAAAGTCTTTCCGGCGGACAAAAGAAACGTTTGTCATTGGCTATTATTCTGATTAACCGTCCTGACTTATTGATTTTGGATGAACCTACGAATCACTTGGATTTAGAGATGATTGAATGGTTAGAAAGTTATTTCGCCAAAGAAAATATCACTTTGTTTATGGTAACGCACGACCGTTTCTTTTTGGAACGTGTTTGTAATGAAATCATCGAATTAGACAACGGGAAATTATACCAATACAAAGGCAATTATTCGTATTACCTGCAAAAGAAAGAAGAACGCATTGCCATGGAAAACTCCACGATTGACAAAGCGCAAAACCTTTTCGTAAAAGAATTAGCTTGGATGCGCCGTCAGCCAAAAGCGAGAACAACCAAATCGAAATCGCGTCAGGATGATTTTTACAAAATCAAGCAAGTTGCCGAAAGCCGCAGAAAAGAAAATGTAGTCGAGCTCGAAATCAACATGGAACGCATGGGAAGCAAGATTATTGAGCTTCACAAATTGTATAAAAAATTCAAAGATTGCGTTATACTTGACAACTTTAGCTATGATTTTCAACGTGGCGAACGCATCGGAATTATTGGTAAAAACGGAACCGGGAAATCAACGTTCTTAAATATTCTGACCAAAACTATAGTTCCCGATGCCGGAAAAGTAGTCATTGGCGACACGATTAAAGTTGGTTATTATACGCAAAGCGGTATCAATCCGAAACCGGGACAAAAAGTTATTGATATTATTAAGGAATACGGTGAATACATTCCGCTCACGAAAGGAAAAATTATTTCAGCTTCACAGTTGTTGGAACGATTTTTATTCGATGCAAAAAAACAATATGACTTTGTTGAAAAACTAAGTGGTGGTGAATTAAAAAGATTGTACTTATGCACGGTTTTGATTCAGAATCCAAATTTCTTAATTCTGGATGAACCAACAAATGACTTGGATATTGTGACGTTGAACGTTTTGGAAAGTTTCTTATTGGATTATCCCGGATGTTTGTTAGTAGTTTCACACGACCGTTATTTTATGGATAAGATTGTGGATCACTTATTCATCTTTAGAGGCGAAGGACAAATTGAAGATTTCCCCGGAAATTATTCCGATTTCAGAGCGTATGAAGATTCGGCTGAGCCAAAAGGTTTATCGAATGTTAGTACAGAAAAAGTGAATTGGAAACAAAATAACACAACTACTTCAGGCTTAAATTTCAATGAACAAAAAGAGTTCAACAAAATTGAGCGTGAAATCAAGGACTTGGAATACGAGAAAAAGCAAATCGAAAACTTATTTTCAGAAGGCAAAGTGGCTGATGCTGACATTACGGCTAAAGCCAAAGAACTGGAAGTCATCATCAAAAAAATGGAAGAAAAAGAAGAACGTTGGTTTGAGCTTTCTTCAAAAATGGAATAGCCCCCTTACCCCCGAAGGGGGAATTAATATGAATTACTTAAAAAAAATTTATGCAAAATTTGTATTCCCCCTTTGGGGGCTAGGGGGCTTTTATTGGAACTCCAAAAACGAACACGGAGTACATTCGCCATTTGTATTTAATTTGGTTACTAAATGCTTTTATGACAAGAAAAACTATCCTGAATATTCCAGTCTCAAAAACTACAGAAAATCGCTTTTAGAAAACTACGAAACCATTGAAGTAACCGATTTTGGTGCTGGTTCAAAGGTTTTCAAAAGTAATACAAGACCCATTGCAAAGATAGCTACAACGGCTGGAATCACTGAGAAACGAGCTGAAATGCTTTTCAGAATCACGAATTATTTTCAACCAGAAAACATTTTAGAAATCGGAACTTCATTAGGTTTGGCGACTTCAGCTTTATCGTTAGGTAATCCAAAAGGAAAAATCATAACGCTTGAAGGTTGCCCAAATACACTTATTCAATGTCAATATCAATTACAAAAATTCAATATCAATAATGTTGAATGTATTAATACGGAATTCTCAAATTATCTCAAAAACTTCCAACTTATTTACTTCCAACTTATTTACTTCGACGGCAACCATTCAAAAACCGCCACTTTAGAATATTTCGAATTATTATTACCAACAATCACCAACGAAAGTGTTTGGATTTTTGACGATATTCATTGGTCAACAGATATGGAAGAAGCTTGGAAAATTATTCAAAAACATCCAGAAGTTACGGTCACTATTGATACTTTTCTATGGGGAATTGTTTTCTTTAGAAAAGAACAACCAAAGGAACATTTTGTGATTAGAGCATGAAAAATGGCAACCATCCCTGATTGCCATTTCCCGAATTAAACAAAACCAATTAATTATTTATTCTTTTGCTTCTTCATTTTCTCTTGCTTTGGCTCCAATACGATTCATTTTGAACATCGGTGAAAATCTGAATTTAATTGAGGCAATTTTATTATTGTCTTCTGAAGATAATCCTTCTTTCTCAACAGTATTTTTTCTACTGTCAAGTGCTTCATATATCAATTTCACTTCATCATAATCTTCTCTGCTGAAATCATCCTTGTTTTTTTCATATGAATCTAAAAAGTCTTGATATACTTGCAAAATATTGTCTTTATTTACCCAAGAAAAGTTCATGTCTTCTCCAACTTTACCTTCTCCAAAAAATCGGTCTCTCAACAATTGATTTGGGTTTCTGGTAACTGAGGTTTCTGCTGCAACTTCTACTTGATACTTTGCTTTTAATGCTTCATATTTTACTTTGCTAACCGCTAGTTTTTCTCTCAAGGCTTCGTTATCAGATTCTGCTAATGATGCTTCTGCTTCAGAAATTCTAACTTGATAGCTAGCATCAATTGCCTCCCAATTTGATTTGGCATCATCAGCGGATACATTATCTAATGAGTCAACATATACTACATAATTATTGACTGTTTTCTCGGCTTGAGCTTGCTTTTCATCTTTACAAGATGTAAAGCCTAAAACTACCATTGCCAGAATTCCGAATGTATGAACACTTTTTTTCATAATACTATTATTATTATTTGTTATTATTAGTTAGATGTAAAACTACTTCCTTTTCAATACCGACTTGTTATACATTTCTGTAAAGGATTTACACAATTGCTACATTATTGTTTTACCAATCTGCATTTAGTCCTGCAGTTGTAACAATTAAATCTTTTAGCCTACAAATAGCCAAACCAAAATTTAAATCTATGGAAACTCACAACTTCTTAAAATCAAAACAATTTAAAATGCTGTTGGGTCTTGCAATTGTTTTAGGAATAATAATTATAGCGAAAGCCGGTTATGATTTTGGACAATGGTTTTATCAGACAACAAATTAATTTTCTTTTCTTACTTTTATCAAAATTCAGCAGTAAAAAATGGCAAATCCATTAATCAACATCAAAAAATTAAAACGCGATTTCCAACTCGGAAATGAAACCATCAACGTTTTAAAAGGCATCGATTTACAAATCAACAAAGGCGAATATGTAGCATTAATGGGGCCATCAGGTTCCGGAAAATCTACGTTGATGAACCTTTTAGGCTGTTTAGATACACCGACATCGGGAACTTATATTCTCAATGGAAATGATGTCAGCCAAATGCATGATGACGATTTAGCCGAAATCCGTAACAAAGAAATTGGTTTTGTTTTTCAGACTTTCAACCTTTTACCAAGAACAACCGCTTTGGATAACGTGGCTTTGCCAATGATTTACGCCGGTTATCCAAAATCCGAAAGAAACGAACGCGCTACCGAAGTACTGGCACAGGTAAATCTTTCGGACAGAATGGATCACCAACCTAACCAACTTTCGGGTGGACAACGTCAGCGTGTAGCCATTGCCCGAGCTTTGGTCAACAAACCTTCTATCATTTTGGCCGATGAACCAACCGGAAATCTCGACAGCAAAACTTCGATAGAAATCATGAATCTTTTCAACGAAATTCATAAAAACGGTAATACGGTAATCGTCGTTACCCACGAAGAAGATATCGCCAAATACGCGCACAGAGTCATTCGCCTAAAAGACGGAATGATAGAAAGTGATAGTCCGAATAAAGATCATTTGTAATTGTCACACTGAGCTTGTCGAAGTGAGGAGCGAAAGGTTCGGGCTTTATCAGTAATCCATATTCCTGCTGTCCATTATGCACGGCGCCATTGCCATCAGGGCTAGACAGCAATCCATTTGATTTCTTGCCAACCACATAAAAACTTAGTAACTTAGCCACTTAGTTACTCAGCAACTCAAAAAAAATGAAAGTCTATACCAAAACCGGCGACACCGGAACCACAGCACTTTTTGGCGGAACTCGTGTCCCAAAACATCATAACCGAATAGAAAGTTACGGAACTGTTGATGAACTCAACTCTTACATTGGTTTAATCCGGGATCAGGAAATCAATCCGTTATATAAAAATGTGCTGATTGAAGTACAAGACCGTCTGTTTACCGTTGGCGCAATTTTAGCAACACCACCTGAAAAAGAAACCTTAAAAAACGGACAACCAAGATTGCAAAATCTGGGAATTGTAGAAAGTGACATCGAGTTTCTCGAAAAGGAAATTGATACTATGGATGAGGCTTTACCGCAAATGACACACTTTGTGCTGCCTGGCGGACATACTACTGTGTCATATTGTCACATTGCACGTTGCGTTTGCCGCAGAGCAGAGCGTTTAGCTACGCATTTACATGAAATTGAACCAACAGATGAACTTGTAATAAAGTACTTAAACCGACTTTCTGACTACCTTTTTGTCTTGGCACGGAAGTTGTCCAAAGACCTGAGCGCGGATGAAGTACAATGGATACCCCGAAAGTAAAATTTTCGGAAAATTTCAATACTAAAATTCCAAAACCCAAAGAGTCAAAATGAGGTCTTTGGAATTTGGAATTTTCTTTTTGGGATTTAAAAAAAAGACGTTCTTTAACATATTAAAAAATAAATCAAAAAAAACTTGACTTTTTCAGTAATAAATTTATTTTTGCATTAAATTAAAATCGATAGAAGATGTATTGGACATTAGAATTAGCATCGTATTTAAGCGATGCACCTTGGCCAGCAACAAAAGACGAACTTATAGATTACGCCATCAGAACCGGTGCACCTCTTGAAGTAGTTGAGAATTTACAATCTATAGAAGACGAAGGTGAAATCTATGAATCTATGGAAGAAATTTGGCCCGATTATCCAACCGACGAAGATTATCTTTGGAATGAGGATGAATATTAAAAAATAAAAACACAACAAAGAGAAAAGTCCATTTTGGGCTTTTTTTTTGTTTAAATTTGCACACCCGTTCCGAGGATTCGGAATTAGGCATTAAAAATATATAATACCAACCCAATTATGAGTTTCATAAATAGCATTATTAAAGCTTTTGTAGGAGACAAATCTCAAAAAGATGTCAAAGCTACACAACCATACATAAACAAAATAAAAGCTTTAGAACCTGTATTAGCAGCACTTTCTCATGATGAGTTAAGAGCCAAGACTACAGAATTCAAAGAAAAAATAAAACAGGCTCGTGCCAAACAAGATGCAGATATTGAAGCCAAAAAACTGGAGGCAGAAAACACAGCTGATATCGACTTAAGAGAAGATATCTACAACGCTATCGATGCTTTAGAAAAAGAAGCTTACGAAATTTCAGAAAAAGTATTGATGGAAATTCTTCCTGAAGCTTTTGCAGTAATCAAAGAAACAGCACGTCGTTTTAAAGAAAACACAACCATTACGGTTACCTCAACCGAAAAAGACAGAGAACTTTCGGCTACAAAACCTTATATTACTTTAGTTGGCGACCAAACCAATTGGTCAAACCAATGGAATGCTGCCGGAAAAGAAATCACTTGGGACATGATTCACTATGACGTTCAGTTGATTGGTGGTATCGTGCTTCATCAAGGTAAGATTTCGGAAATGCAAACGGGTGAAGGAAAAACATTGGTAGCTACACTTCCACTCTATTTAAATGCGTTGACAGGAAATGGCGTTCACTTAGTAACTGTGAATGACTACTTGGCAAAACGTGATAGTACCTGGAAAGCACCATTATTCGAATTCCACGGACTGACTGTTGATTGTATTGATAATCACTCACCAAACTCTGATGCACGTAGAAAAGCATACGAAGCGGATATTACTTATGGAACCAATAACGAGTTTGGTTTCGATTACTTGCGTGATAATATGGCACATTCACCTGAGGATTTGGTGCAAAGAAAACACAACTACGCTATTGTCGACGAGGTCGATTCGGTATTGATTGATGATGCTCGTACACCATTAATCATTTCCGGTCCGGTTCCGGATGGTGACCGTCACGAATTCAACGAATTAAAACCAAAAATCGAAAACCTTTATAATTTACAGCGTCAGTTGGCAAATGGTTTCCTGACCGAAGCCAAACGTTTGTTCAAAGAAGGAAACATGAAAGATGCCGGTTTTCAGTTATTGAGAGCGTATAGAGCATTGCCAAAAAACAAAGCACTTATCAAATTTTTAAGTGAAGAAGGAGTTAAACAATTGCTTCAAAAAACAGAAAATGAATACATGGCAGACAACAACCGCAAAATGCCGGAAGTTGACGAAGCACTATATTTTGTAATCGAGGAAAAAAACAATCAGGTTGAATTATCAGATAATGGAATCAAGTTCCTTTCAAAAGATACTGATGAAAACTTCTTCGTTTTACCGGATATCGGAACTGAAATTGCCAACATCGAGAAACAAAATCTTGAAAAAGACAAAGAAGCCGAGGCCAAAGAAAAATTGTTCCAGGATTTCAGCATCAAATCTGAAAGAATTCATACACTTACTCAGCTATTAAAAGCTTATACGCTGTTTGAAAAAGATGTAGAATATGTAATCATGGACAACAAAATTTTGATTGTCGATGAGCAAACCGGTCGTATTATGGATGGCCGTCGTTATTCTGACGGATTGCACCAAGCCATCGAAGCCAAAGAACAAGTTACAATTGAAGCAGCAACACAAACCTTTGCTACAATTACGTTACAGAACTATTTCCGTATGTACAGTAAATTGGCTGGTATGACGGGAACAGCCGTAACAGAAGCTGGTGAACTTTGGGAAATCTACAAATTAGATGTTGTTGAAATTCCAACGAATCGCGGTATTTCGAGAATTGATAAAGAAGATTTAATTTACCGTTCGGTTCGTGAAAAATTCAATGCGGTTATCGAAGATGTAACTCAATTATCTCAGGCAGGAAGACCGGTTCTTATCGGAACAACTTCTGTAGAGATTTCAGAATTATTAAGCCGAATGCTAAAAATACGTGGTGTAAATCACAATGTATTAAATGCGAAAATGCACAAAAAAGAAGCCGAAATTGTTGCCGAAGCAGGTAAACCCGGAGTTGTAACCATCGCAACCAATATGGCTGGTCGTGGAACCGATATTAAGTTAACACCCGAAGTAAAAGCTGCCGGAGGTTTAGCAATTATTGGTACAGAACGTCACGATTCGCGTCGTGTTGACCGTCAGTTACGTGGTCGTGCGGGTCGTCAGGGTGACCCGGGAAGTTCACAGTTTTATGTGTCTTTAGAAGATAACCTGATGCGTTTATTTGGTTCGGACAGAGTTGCCAAAATAATGGACAGAATGGGATTGAAAGAAGGTGAAGTGATTCAACATTCGATGATGACAAAGTCTATTGAACGTGCACAGAAAAAAGTAGAAGAAAACAACTTCGGAACACGTAAGCGTTTACTTGAATATGATGATGTAATGAACGCACAACGTGAAGTAGTTTACAAACGTCGTCGTCATGCCTTATTTGGTGAGCGTTTGAAACTGGATATTGCCAATATGATGTATGATACCTGCGAATTGATTGTAGGTGATAACAAAGTTCAAAACGATTTCAAAAACTTCGAATTCGAATTAATCCGTTACTTCTCTATAACATCTCCGGTATCTCAAAGTGATTTTGAGAAATTATCTGAAATGGAAATTACAGGTAAAGTATATAAAGCAGCACTGGCTTATTACACTGAAAAAACAGAAAGAAGTGCTCGTGAAGCCTTGCCAATTATTACTGAGGTTTACAAAAAAGAAGGCAACACTTTTGAGCGCATCATCGTTCCGTTCTCAGACGGAATCAAAACGCTGAATGTAGTTACCGATTTGAAAAAAGCATACGAAACGCAAGGTGCACAATTAGTAGCCGACTTTGAAAAAAATATCACATTAGCCATCGTAGATGAAGCTTGGAAAAAACATTTACGCAAAATGGACGAGTTGAAGCAATCAGTACAATTAGCGGTTCATGAGCAAAAAGATCCGTTATTGATATACAAATTAGAAGCGTTTAAATTGTTTAGTACGATGTTGGACGGTGTTAATAAAGAAGTGATTTCATTCTTGTTTAAAGGCGATTTGCCTCAGCAAAACCAAAATATTCAGGAAGCGCGTCAAGTACGTGAAAAACAAAATTACACTGAAAGTAAAGACGAAATTGAAAGCAGTGAAAATGCTAATCGTCAGGCAAGCCAAGCAGCTTCTCAACGACCACAAGTAACTGAAACAATAGTTCGTGAAACTCCAAAAATTAACCGCAACGACACTGTTACCATCAAACATGTGATGAGCGGTAAAACCGAAACCATGAAATTCAAAAAGGCCGAAAGCATGATTGCATCAGGCGAATGGGTTTTGGTTCACGAATAAATTTTAGAACATAATTACAAATAGAATCCTCAACATTCATACTGTTGGGGATTTTTTTTCTCATATCAAAAACTGTGAATTATATAAATTTAAACAAGAATTATACAAAAGTAATGGTGCAAAGTAAGTTAGATTTGCGCCGTCAAATAGACTACCTTTACTGGAATCGGAAACAGAAAAACTATTGGATTTCAAAAGTTACTTCCTTTTATAACGCAATTCTCATTTACCTTGAAAATACACATTAAATATATGGTTTCGCTTCGTTGCAAAATGGCAGTGAAAGAGGAATTAGACAAATTAAAATTAGCACATACTACAATAGATTTAGGCGAAGTCACGCTAAAAAAAACTATTCATGGCGAGGATAGAGAATTACTACGGAAAGCCCTATTGAAAAAAGGGTTGGAATTGATGGATGATAAAAAATCAATGCTCATCGAGAGAACCAAAACTGCCATTATAGAATTGATTCATTACTCCGAAAAATATCCTAAAATAAATATTTCAGAATATTTGAGTAAAGAATTAGACTATAATTATACACATCTTGCTAATCTTTTTTCAGAAGTTACAGGAACGACCATTGTCAATTATATCATTCTGAACAAGATTGAACGTGTTAAAGAATTGCTTTTGTATGATGAATTATCGCTAACTGAGATTAGTTTCCTGATGGAATATAGTAGTGTAGCCCATTTATCACATCAGTTTAAAAAAGTGACCGGACTGACACCTACTTATTTTAAACAAATTAAACAATTCAAAAAGCGTATTCAACTTGAAGAATTGTAAATTAATGCCATTAACTATAACTAATCTCCAATAGTACAAACTGTTGGAGATTTTTTTATATTTGAATATCTAATTAAAATGAAAATGAAAAAACTAATACCATTATTCTTCCTTTTCCTAAGTATTTCTACTTTCTCCCAATCTACCGAAAGTTTGAAAGTAGCTTCCAAAAAATTTTACGAAGCCAATTATCTAATGGATTTTGAGACTATAGTCTCATTATTACATCCGGAAACAGTAAAGACTATTGGCAAAGATTTGATGCTCGAAAAGCTCGATAAATATTATGGAAACGATGAATACCGTTTGCGCGAACAATTGGAAACTTTGCCTTTTCAATATGGAGCAATTAAGAAAATAGAAGGGAAATCGTTTTGCGTGATTACTTTCAGAAATCCGATGCGTTACTTTTTTGAAACCAAATTAACTGATGATACTGCTATAGAAAAAGCCACCTGGTTAAAGCAAATTACCAAAAGTAAAGACGTGACTTTTGAACCCAAAAGAAACAGCTTTAACGTAAGAAGAACGTCAACTTATCTAGCTGTCATAGATGAAACGACCAACAATGAATGGAAGTTTTTTAACTTGGATGATGCCAATCAGTCAGCTTCTTTTCAGGCGATTTTTAGCGAAAGCATAAAAAAACAATTGGGTTTATAAAAAATAGTATTTACCTTTAGCTGACTATTACTAACCATTCAAAAATATTTATACCATGGCAAAAGGAAAAGACGTTCAGAAAGCCGTAAAAAAAGAACCTCTGAAGACGGCAAAAGAAAAGAAAGCTGAAAAACGCGAAAAGAAAAATAATCCGAAAAGAGATTAATAAAAATCCTCTCGTTCCAAAACGAGAGGATTTTATTTTTATAATTCATCAGGGAAAATCTTCCCGGGATTTAAAATATTATTATGGTCAAAGACGCGCTTTATACTTTCCATCAACTCCAAATGAGCTTTCGAAAAGGCAATGTCCATAAAATTCTTTTGAACATAACCAATGCCGTGTTCACCCGAAAGTGTTCCTTTTAAGGAAACCGTTAGTTCAAATATCTGACGAATTCCCAATGGTACTTGTGTTTCCCAATTATCATCAGTCATATCGCCTTTGATTATATTGACATGCAGATTTCCATCTCCGGCATGACCATAACAAACCGATTTGAAACCATACTTCTCTCCTATTTTTTTGATTCCGGATAATAACTCAGGAAGCATATATCTTGGCACAACGGTGTCTTCTTCTTTATAAATTGAATTCGATTTCACGGCTTCGGCTACTGAACGACGCATTTTCCACAACGCCGCTTTCTGGTCTTCGGTATCGGCGAACAAAACCTCATCGATATCGAACTGTTCTACAACCGTCATTATTTTTTCGGCTTCAAGCATCAAAATTTCAGGATAATTTCCATCGACTTCAATCAACAAATGCGCCTGATGCTCGGGTTTTACCATTACGCTGATACCTTCTACCAAACGCAACGTCCAATCAATCGCTTCGCGCTCCATAAACTCTAAAGCACTTGGAACAACTCCAGCTCTAAAAATCGCAGAAACAGCTTCGCAAGCTTGGGCTGCATCATAGAACGGAACCAACATTAACACATTGTGATTGTTTTTTGGCAACAATTTTAAAACCGCTTTTGTAATTACACCAAGCGTTCCTTCGCTACCAACCATCAATTGTGTTAAGTTATAACCGGTTGAATTTTTGAGTGTATTTGCTCCGGTCCAAATGATTTCTCCGTTGGGCAAAACCACTTCTAAATTGAGTACATAATCTTTGGTCACACCATATTTAACAGCTCTTGCACCGCCTGCATTTTCGGCTATATTGCCACCTATCCAACAACTTCCCATACTACTTGGATCAACAGGATAGAACAAACCTTTTTCGGCAACAGCTTCTCGCAATACCTGATTGATAACGGCCGGTTCAACGGTGACCTGCAGATTTTGCTCATCAATTTCCAGAATTTTATTCAAACGCTCCATTGACAAACCAATACCTTCATAAACCGATAAAGCACCGCCACTCAAACCCGTTCTGGCTCCAATTGGCGTTGTTGGAATTTTATATTCGTTGGCCACTTTTAGTATGGCTGAAATTTCCTGAGCATTAGCCGGTTTTAGAACTACGTTTGGCGGAAAAACATAATCTTCCGTTTCGTCGTGACCGTAATGATTTAAAATTTCTTTATCAGTGAAAAGGAAAGAATCACCAACTATATCAGATAATTTTTGAAGTATTTCGGGAGATAATGACATGTGCTATAATTTGAAAAGTAAAAGTAACGATAACAAAAGAAAAAGACAAATACTTTTAGCCCCGCTTTCTATTTAAAAAGCGTTTAAAATAAAATACCAAATGGCTAGCGTGGCAAATGACAGCGGAATTCCGATGCCGACCATCATACTGCTCAATTTTGGTTTCAAACCGTAATTCGATGCTAAAATAGCTCCGGTAATCATTGGTGCCATTGCCGATTCCATTACGGAAACATCAACTGCTAACCCTTTGCCTCCTAATAAAATTTTGTAGAGTAAAAAGAAAATCGCTGGTGTAATAATTAATTTGAAAAGCAATCCTAGTCTAAGAAATTTCCAATGCTGGCTTCTTTTATCGACTTTTAATTGCAATCCGACAGAAACCAAAGCTAATGGCGTTACCGTTGCTCCTAATTTTTGAAAAACCGTATCAAAATGTTCGTTAAAATCGACTTTGAAAAAATTCATAGTTAACGCAATGACAAAGCAAATAAATGGCGGAAATAATAAAATTTTTCTAATAATATCACTTGAATTTGAATTGCCTTTGGCAAAAATTCCGGCTGTAATAATTCCAAGTGTTGCCATGACAACAAACGTTCCCGGTTGGTCAACAATGATGGCAGTTTTTAAACCTTCGTCACCATAAAGAGCCTGGATTATTGGAAAACCAACAAAGGATGTATTGCCCAAACCAGCAGTAATTATCAAACAACCGATAAGTCGATTGGGCCAGCCTAATTTTTTTCCGATAACGTAGAAAAAAGCAAAAGATGAGAGAAACCCAATCCAGGCAACGCCTAATGGATATAACAAATCCGTAGAAATCGAAACTTTAGGAATATAGTACAAAGCCATGGCAGGCAAAGCAATATAAATTATAAATTGGTTAAGAGCTAAGTGACCGCTCTTGGGGAAAGCTGCTACTCGTTGCATACCCAAACCCATGAGTAAACAGAGAAAAATCAACAGAATGTTATCCATTCGAAGTAAAAAATTTATTGTGCAAAGGAAAGGCAAAAATTTGGAAAAGAATTATTGGCAAACAATATTTTACTAAATTTACCCAAATGATTTTCCTTTGAACGAAAAGCAAAACAAAAAATCAGCACTACACGAAAAAGAAGGTATTCCGCAACCGGAAAGTTTCAGTGCTTCTTCATTGGAAAAAATTTCCAAAAGCAGAAAAATACAGCCTTCAGCAACTGAATTGATTACCGGCATTTTAGCGCATGATAAAGTGGCGTTGAGTCGTGGGATTACTTTGGTTGAAAGCACCAATGTTGCTCATTTGGCGAAAGCCAACGAAATAATTAGTGGCTGTTTGCCTTATGCTAATAAATCAGTACGAATTGGAATTACAGGTGTTCCCGGTGTTGGAAAGTCAACATTTATAGAAGCTTTTGGAAAATACCTGACTTCGTTGGGAAAAAAAGTGGCGGTCTTAGCGATTGATCCAAGCAGTACGATTTCACACGGAAGTATTTTGGGCGACAAAACCCGAATGGAAGAATTGGTAAAAGACGAAAACGCCTATATCCGACCATCAGCTTCGGGAGAAACTTTGGGTGGTGTGGCTCGAAAAACTCGTGAAACTATTATCCTTTGTGAAGCTGCAGGATTTGATACTATCATTATTGAAACCGTTGGTGTTGGACAAAGTGAAACCGCAGTTCACTCGATGGTTGATTTCTTTTTGTTGCTAAAAATTTCAGGTGCCGGAGATGAATTGCAAGGCATCAAACGTGGTATTATGGAAATGGCTGATGCAGTTGTCATCAACAAAGCCGATGGCGATAATATCAATAAAGCTAAACTAACCAAAACCGAATTCAACCGTGCGTTGCATTTATTTCCTGCTAAAAAATCAGGTTGGATTCCAACTGCGGCGACTTGCAGTTCCATTACCAGAGAAGGAATTGACAGCGTTTGGGAAACGATTTCCAATTATTTTGAACTGGTCAAAGCCAATCATTATTTTGAAGAAAAACGCAAAGAGCAAAATCAATATTGGATGATGGAAACCATCAATGAGCAATTAAAATCCAATTTCTACAATCATGCAGACATTATAAAACTATTGGAAACAAATAAAAAAGCAGTAGCCAATAATGAAATTTCACCATTTGCAGCGGCTCAGATTTTGTTGAAAAAGTATTTTAGATAATTGTCTATTTTTTTGATAGATATGATTCTATCTTCTTCAGATATTCTTTTTTAGACAAAAGAATAAGTACAACGCAAAAAATAATCGTCCAACTAATTCTACATTGAAGTCTGTCATACACATTTGCCAACGAACCGGCAACAATCGCATTTACTAAAACTCCCAATAACAAGGTAACAACGATTAACTGTACATGAACATCAATACTTTTTCTCTTTGATTTAGAAGCAAAAGTGAAAAACAAAAAGACAGAAGAAAGTACTAAAAGTATGTGATTGATATAATTAATAAAGGTAAAATCCAGTCCTTGATCCCACAAATTTCCATTTTGTCTGGATTGTTTGTATTGTTTTAGCTCAAAAGGGAAATGCTTTGAAATGGCAACATAAGGCGGACTGGTTGGGTCTTTGTACCAGTTAGAAGCAAGCCCGGAACCAACATCATTTTGAAACAACTGCGTTATGGAAGAAAGTGTGGCATTATAAGTAAACAAGGCAAGGTGTTTTGGACTTGTGAAAATGTCAAATACTATTTTGTTAAATGATTCTTGGGAACCTTGCCATCCTCCATTTTGATATAAAGGGCTTTTTGGATCCCAAAGCAGTTCACGACTTGTGTTTGGAAGCGAATCTTTACATGAACACAAAACATAATTATCGCCTTTACATTCGTCATCTAAAAAAGATTTCAGCACACCGCTATCGAGCATTTTTCCCATTAAAAAAACATGACTGCTCTGATTCAATTTAAATGTGCTTCCGACAGCATAGTTAACCAAAGAACCGGTTACAATAGAAACTGCTATGATAACTGTCGGCAACAAAAAAGATAACTCTTGTTTTGCTTTCGGAATAAATTTAGTTCGAGTAATTACAAAAAGCCCCAAAAGTGTCAAAATGGAAATCAGGTAATTGGAAAAATGTGCGTTTACCGAAAATATTAAAAGCGCTGAAAAAATTATTTTTTGATAAACTTTATAATCATTTTTCAAAGCCAATAAGAACAAAGCACCCACAGCAGTTACTGTAAATATGTCGGGCATAATTTGACTAGAATACCAACCCAAACCGGTAAAGCCGGATAATAGTGCTATTATGATTAAAAACAATCTTTTGGACACTGTTTTTTTTACTACTTTTATAATATGCCAAAGCACATAAGCAACGATTAGTGATTGTGTGAAAACAACCAGCCACAAAGAAAAATTAAGACTAAAGAAACGAATAAATAGCCCATACATTATCGTTCGATGCTCAGGAATCAGTAAATCCATTCCACTAAAAATATAAGAACCTGTATCAGAATAAACAAGTGGATAACCGTTATAAAAAGCTGGAATAAGAAGTGTTAGTGCAGCTAATAGATAAAACAATATTTTTTTAAACAGCATCTGGTTGTATTGTTTTTAGGATGAATATATAATACCGAAATTTCTGCTAATATATTAAAAGTTTCTAACTCCACTGTTCAGAACAAAAAACAAAAAAAACAGCTGCAATTGATGAAATTTCATCTTTGCAGCTGCTTAAGTTTTTATAAAAATATTTTAACTATTCTCCGTAACGTTCCATTTCTCTGTCGTAGAATTCTCCCGCCAAAGTGATTAAATGTTCCATTTCGCTTTCTAATTCGGTTTCGTCTTCTCCTTCTAAATCTTCCAAAAACTCTACCTCGTCATCTTTCAAATTGATAATAAAACGTGGAAAATCAAGATGAATGATAAAAATATCATCTTCGGGTAAATCAGAGTTGTCGGCTAGTAAAAATTTTGGTAATTCCATTTTTAAAAGTTATAAGTTATAGGTTGTAAGTTATAAGGTTCACGATGTAAAAATAAATAAAACACACAACCTATAACTTACAACCCTATTTTATTTATCAGACAAAATTACAGGCGCACTTCCTTTGCCCATAAAAATAATTTTGGCATTAGATGAAGTCGCGATTTCTTTTTGTGCTTTGATTTGTTCGTATTGCAATTGTTTATCGGTCAAGCCGGATGAAATAATTCTTTGATAATCGGCAATACCTTGTGCTTCTACTCTTTTACGTTCGGCTTCCTGTTTTTCTTTTTGCAAAACGAAGGTCATTTTTTGAGCATCCTGTTCGGCATTAATTTTACTTTCGATAGAAGCTTTTACTGAACTTGGAAGATTGATATTTCTAATTAAAAGCTGCTCTAAAACCAAACCTCTTTTTTTGAAATCATCTTCAATCGATTTGAAAATTCGTTGTTGAAATTCTTCTCTTTTTGTCGAATATAAAGCTACTGCATCATAATAAACAGCGTTGTCACGAATACGTGTTCTTGTCACCGGACGCACAATTTTATCGGTGTAATCCTGACCAATTCCTTTTAAAATTTTAGGCGCTTCTGTTGGCAAAACTTTATATAAAACGGTTAAATCTATAATAACTTCCAAACCATCATTTGATAAAACTCTGATAGCATCATCTCCTTCCTGAGCACCTTCCTCATGAATAGCCGACATTGTATAGTTTTGGGTTTGAATGTCAAAAACGGTGATATCTAAAAGTGGATTTACAATATGCAAACCGCTTTCTAAAATATCAGGCTGCACGTTTCCGTAAAGCGATTTTACGCCCACTTTTCCTGCGTCAATTTGTTTGAATGCTGAAGATAATAAACCGATAACAATTACAACGAATCCAAAAATTCTAAAAAAGTTTGCGAATTTCGAAAGCGGACTTTCGTTGTTTTTTAATGTAAAGCTGACAATAATTAAGATAACACCAATAATAAGTGAAAGTATCATTTTTTGAGTTTTTAAATTATACGGTGATTATACGCAACTGTTAAAAGTAAGTTACAAATTATTGTGAAGTATTTTCTGAAATCATTTTCTTAGTCAAATAATGGAATCGAATGTATAGGAAAACCGCAGCAGCAGTCAATCCGGCCAATAATCCTATCCAAACACCAACGGCTTTTAATGAAGTATATTGTCCGAGATAAAACGAAATCGGAAAACCAACAATCCAATACGCCACGAAAGTAATATACATTGGAATCTTAACATCCTGCAAACCTCGCAATGCACCCAAAACAACAACCTGAATTCCGTCAGAAATCTGAAAAACAGCAGCCACCAAAAGCAATTTGGCTGCAATTGCAATTACTTCCTGATTGTCGATTAGCTGGGATTGATTTTCCATATTTAAAAACAAATACGGCAAGATTTGATGCAAGGCCACAAACATGATCGCAAATAAAATTTCGATAAGTATAGCCAATAAAAATATGGAACGCGCCACAACAACCAATTGCTTATAATCATTCAATCCTTTTTGGTTACTGATTCGAATCATAGAAACGACGCTCAAACCCATGGCAAACATAAACGTCATCGAAGCCAAGCTCAACGCAATCTGATTCGCAGCCTGACTGGTTTTTCCTATGTTGCCGCAAAGCCAAATTCCGGCTGTAAAAAGGACAACTTCAAAAAGCATTTGCATCGCCGAAGGCAAACCAAGATTAACGATTTTTTTAATCATTTCTTTCTTGATTTCATCAAAACTAAAATCTTGAAAATATTGTTTTAATCGTTCTCGTCGGGATAAAATCATATGCATAAAAACTACCATTGCAATCCTCGAAATGACAGTTCCTAAAGCTGCACCAATGATTCCCATTTTTGGAAAAATCCAAACACCATAAATCAAACAATAATTAATGATTACGTGCAAAATATTTGCCATGATAATGGCATACATCGAAACTTTGGTCATCGACATTCCATCAGCAAACTGTTTGTATCCCTGATAAATGATAAGCGGAACTAACGAAAAAGCAACCCAATCAACAAAAGGTTTTGCCAAAGCGATTACTTCTTTTGGTTGGTGCAATAATTCCATTATCGGCTTTGCCAAAACTACCAATCCAAATAGCGAAAATCCTAAAATAACACATAAAAACAAGCCGTGATGAAAAGCCGAACGGATTTTGGAAGTATCATTTTCTGCATCAGCTTCGGCAACGATTGGAGTAATAGCAGTTGAGAATCCAATGCCAAGTGACATCGCAACAAAGATCATACTGTTGCCCAAAGAAACAGCGGCTAATTCGGTGCTGCCCAATTTTCCAACCATAATATTATCGACAATACCAATTAACGTATGACCAAGCATCCCAATAATTACAGGATACGCCAGTTGCATATTATAAGAGAACTCTTTGGTGTATTGGGATAAATTCATTTTTTCAAAATTTACGCAAAAGTAAACTATTCAAACAATTTAAATAGAGCTAAATAATTCTTAAAACAAAAAAAATTACCTTTGCAAAAAATATTAATCTTGTAAACAAAACACTTATGAAAAAAATATTACTATTTATTTTAACATTAACAACATCTTTAATCTATTCGCAAAATATATTTCAAGACTCATTTGCAACTTACAATTCTAACGCTCAATTAAGTGGGCAGGGCGCTTGGACAAATAACTCTTCTCTACCGGGTGGTTTAGGAACATGTGTAGGAGGCGGATGTTTGAATGCATTTGTTGTAGATCAAAACATTAGTTCCACAGGTTATGGTTCATCAACTAAAGCATTTAGTTTAACTCCAAATACAGATGGATGTGGAAGAGCTTTTACTCCTTTCACAGACAACGGAGATTTATATGTTGGTATGGTAATCAATATTACTAATGCCCAATCTTCTCCAACAGACTTTTTCAGAGTTTTAAGTGGTGGTAATTTCACAACTACTTTCCGAATGTTAGTTCAGCCTACAAGTGGTTCAACTTATAGTATCGGAATTAGAAAAGGAGACACTACCAATCCAACTGTATATACTGCAAACTCCTATAATTATGGTACTGATTATTTGTTAGTTTTCAAATACACTCAAGCAGTGGGCGTAAATGATGATACTATTACATTGTATGCTAATGCAAATTATTCAGCTGGAGAAGCTGGAAATACTGTATCTGCAACAAACTTTGCAGGTAATGATCAATCAGGAAATATTGATAGAATGTCTTTCAGACAAAATGCAGGACCAGCAGGAATGCCAACAGGAATAGTAAGTCTTGTGAGTGTAGCTACAACTTGGGATGGTTTGACATTTAACTTATCTAACAATGAATTTAATAGAAACACTTTTGTAATTTCTGGTAATGAAGTAACTAATGGTGTTTTAAATATTAAATCTGCTATAGCATTAGAAAATGCTTTATTAAGTATTTATGATATTCAAGGAAGAAAAATCGAGAATAAAATAATTTCATTAGCAGAAAACATTAACGATGTTGCTATCAATCCTATTCATAACTCTGGAGTTTATATAGTTGAAATAACTGGTGCAAATAATCAAAGATTTACTCAAAAAATAGTAGTAAAATAGTTTTGAATACCTCACAAAAAAAGGCACTGAGTTTTCAGTGCCTTTTTTTATTTGCTTAATTGTTGCTTATACAAATCAATATTGGCTTTTACTTTTGGATCTAATTCAGGTTCCTGAATATCAGTAAGTTTTTGCATTTCTTCCCAAATGATTTTGGCCACAATAACACGTGCCATTTCTTTGTCATCAGCCGGAATTACAAACCAAGGTGCGTGCTCTTTAGAGGTATAGTTGATAGCTTCTTCGTAGTATTTCATATAATCGTCCCAACGTTCGCGCTCTTTTAAATCACCTGTCGAAAACTTCCAATTGTCCTCAGGATTTTCTAATCGTTTCAGCAATCGCTTGCGCTGTTCTTCTTTACTCATGTGGAAATAAAACTTCAAAACAATGGTTCCATTTTGAGTAATATGTTTTTCAAAATTATTGATTTGTTCCATTCTGTTTTCCCAGAATTTTGGTGTAATGTCTTCTACTTTTTCAATGCCGGGTAAGTTTTCAAACATGATATATTCGGGATGAACGCGCGTTACCAAAACATTTTCGTAGTGTGTTCTGTTAAAAACTGCAAACTTTCCTTTTTCGGGCAAAGCCAAATAATGACGCCATAAATAATCGTGCTCTAACTCAGTTGAATTGGGTGTTTTAAAACTATGCACTACAACGCCACGCGGATTAAACTCTTTAAATACTTCGCGAATCAAGCTGTCTTTTCCGCTGGTGTCCATTCCCTGCAGACAAATCAAAACACCATATCGATTGTGTGCATACATCGCATCCTGCCGCTTACTCAGCTTTTGTTGAATCTTTAATAATTCTTCTTCTTTCTCGTCATTGTCGGCATCAATGTTTAGCTCGGTCGGAATTTTTGCCAATTCAATTTTATCTATAACTCTAAAATCATCCGGATTTATGCTTTTCATAACGTAAGTATTTATATTTGTAAAACTATGGAAAAATTTCAACTCAGCGTACTTTTTAAAATCATCGGAATTGGCTCGGCTTCGGGACTTCTCTATCATAATGATTTGCTTTATATTATTTCTGACAGCAGCACTTATCTTTATGAATATAATATTGAGAAAGAAAATTTAAATAAAATTGCTATAGTTGACTCTGCCCAAGAAAATATTGCAAAAAAAGACAAACCCGATTTTGAAGCGATAGCACTAAAAGGAAAAAATTTACATCTATTCGGTTCGGGTTCGACAGTAAACCGAAATCGCATTTTTAAATACAATCTAAAATCAGGAAAAATCAAAGAAAAAGACATTTCCGACATCTATTTAAAAATTAAAAAATTATACAACATTGCCGCTGACGAACTGAATATTGAAGGTGTAATACTTAATGGTGAATCCATTTTGCTTTTTCAACGCGGTAATGGCTATACCGCAAAGAATGGTATTATTTACGCTAATGACGATGGAGAAAATCTTGAATCTAAATTCATCCCTTTTGATTTACCTAAAATTAAAAACGTTCCAACCACTTTTACTGATGCCATTTTGGTTGATGAAACCATTTATTTTTTGGCTGCAGCCGAAGACACCAGATCGACATACGAAGATGGAGAAGTTTTGGGAAGCATTATTGGAACGATTGATTTGAAAACCATGAAGCTGACAAATTCAATCCAAATCAGTGACAAACATAAATTCGAAGGATTGACTTTATACAAAAAAACAGCAACTCAAATCGAATTGCTGCTTTGTGAGGATAATGATACTGATAAATTAGCATCAGTTATTTATAAGCTTATTATTGAACTGTAATTATTTCTCAATCTCCTTCAGACTTTCCATCTTTTTATGTGCTAAGAAACCTTTGATATCTTCAAAATGTTCTTTTACTCTTTTGTTTCCAAATTCGAAAACTTTGGTCGCTAATCCGTCAAGGAAATCTCTGTCGTGCGAAACTAAAATCAGCGTTCCGTCAAAGTCTTTTAATGCTTCTTTTATAATGTCTTTTGTCTTCATGTCCAAATGGTTAGAAGGCTCATCCAGAATCAATAAGTTAACAGGTTCAAGCAATAGTTTTATCATTGCCAAACGTGTTTTTTCTCCACCGGAAAGCACTTTCACTTTCTTCTGAATATCATCGCCATGGAACATAAAAGCTCCTAAAATATTCTTGATTTGCGTTCTGACATCTCCAACGGCAATGTTATCAATCGTTTCAAAAATGGTAGCATCGCCATCCAATAATGCAGCCTGATTTTGCGCAAAATAACCAATCTGGCAATTGTGTCCAACTTCAACATTACCGCTGTTGATTTCGATTTCTTTCATGATGGCTTTAATCATAGTCGATTTACCTTCCCCGTTTTTTCCAACGAAAGCTACTTTCTGACCACGCTCGATTACCATATTGGCATCTTTAAAAATCAAATTATCTCCGTATGATTTTTCCAAATCACGAACAATTACAGGATATTGACCCGAACGAACTGATGGTGGAAATTTCAACTTCAATGCCGAATTATCGATTTCATCCACTTCAATCGGAACAATTTTTTCCAACATTCTAACACGTGACTGAACCGCATCGGTTTTAGAAAAAGTACCACGAAATCTATCAATAAAAGCCTGATTATCTGCGATGAATTTCTGTTGTTCATCATACGCTTTTTGTTGATGAACTCTTCTATCTTTTCGCAACTCTAAATAATGAGAATACTTGGCTTTGTAATCATAAATTCTTCCCATCGTAACTTCTATCGTACGATTGGTAATATTATCAACAAACGCTCTATCGTGTGAAATCACCATTACGGCTTTCGCCTGATTTAGTAAAAAATCTTCCAACCACTGAATACTATCCATATCCAAGTGATTTGTCGGTTCATCAAGCAAAATTAAATCGGGTTGCTTTAAAAGAATTTTAGCCAATTCAATACGCATTCTCCATCCACCGGAAAATTCAGAAGTAGAACGATTGAAATCTTCACGAACAAATCCTAATCCTTTCAAAACCTTCTCAACTTCGGCTTCGTAGTTGACTTCTTCTATTGAATAGTATTTCTCACTCAATTCCGAAACACGTTCAATCAACTTCATATAATCATCACTTTCATAATCGGTACGAATGGTCAGTTGCTCGTTGATTTCATCTATTTCATCTCTCATTTTAAAAACCTCAGCAAATGCTTTTGAAGCTTCTTCCATTACAGTACAATTATCCGAAGCCAATAAATGCTGAGGCAAATAGGCAATCACCGCTTCTTTTGGAGCCGAAATCGAACCACGGGAAGGTCTGTTTTCTCCGGCTACAATTTTAAGTAAGGTTGATTTTCCGGCGCCGTTTTTACCCATAAGGGCAATTTTATCGGTTTCGTTGATGGCGAAAGTTACCTCGCTGAAAAGTGTGGTGCCGCCAAATTCAACGGCTATGTCATTTACAGTAATCATATTTGTGGATTTATTCCGCTGCGCTCCATACTGTTCGGCTTCGCTTCGGGTCGGTTATTTGGTTATTTGAAAACCAATTTTTTTTTTGAAGGTGCAAAGATAGTTTAAATACCCAATTTGAAAATGAAATAATTTAATAACAATAACGTTGTAATTTATTTAAAACGAAGCATCACAATTTTGAAAGCCTTACTTTTGCATGGTGTAACCAAAGATTCAGATTATGCCTTTAATTGATTATAGCTTTTTATCCAAAGTTTTACCCAAAGCCAAGATTAAAAAAAGGTTTCAGAATAGAAAGCATTCCTATCTAGTTAGGGTTCGAATCGCTACTTCATTTTTCTTTTTCGGAATGGGATTTTGTTTTGCGACTTGGGCAAGCCGAATTCCGGATATAAAATCGATGCTGCAATTAAGCGAAGCCGGATTGGGAACTTTACTCTTTGCATTGCCTGCAGGTCAGCTTTCCGCCATGCCTTTTTCGGGTAGAACTGTCACTAAATATGGTAGTCGAAAAGTTATGATTATTGCGCTTTTACTGTATGCATTTTGCCTTACTTTGTTGGGCTTGGCATCTGTAAAATGGCAATTGGCTGTCGGATTGTATTTGTTTGGCGTTTGTGGTAACTTTTGCAATATTGCCGTGAATACACAAGGTGTGCATACGCAACAATTATTTGATAAACCTATCATGGGTTCATTTCACGGTTCGTGGAGTTTGGCTGGTTTTTGTGGAGCGCTAATTAGTTTACTTCTGTTGAGTTTAAATTTTACTCCGTATAATCATTTCCTGGTAGCATTTGCGTTGGTCATTATCATTATTCTAACCAATTATAAATTCATTATTGCTACTAAAGTCAAACAAACCGAAAAAAAAGAAAGTTATTCTTTCCTAAAAAACCCTGATACCAGTTTGATTTGGCTGGGCATTATTGCTTTTTGCTGTATGGCCAGCGAAGGTATCATGTTCGACTGGAGCGGTGTTTATTTTAAAGAGATTGTCAAAGCTCCCGGTGCTTTAGTAGTTTTGGGGTATACTTCGTTTATGATTAGCATGGCTTCCGGACGTTTTTTAAGCGATATCTTTGTTGCGAAATATGGCGTTAAGAAAGTACTCATCGCTAGCGGAATTGTAATATCTACCGGATTATATATGGCGGTATTACTTCCCTATCTCATTCCGTGTACCTTTGCTTTTATGCTGGTTGGTTTTGGTGTTTCCAATGTTATTCCGACTGTGATTAGTATTGCAGGAAACAACGAGAATGTACCTACAGGTATTGCCTTGACGATTGTATCAAGTATTAGTTTCCTTGGATTTTTAATTGGTCCGCCTTTGATTGGTTTTATAGCAGAGCTGACAAGTCTGCAATACTCTTTTGCAATTATCGGAATTTTTGGAGTGTTTATTTCAGTTTTGGTTAGTCGATTGAAGACTTTTCAGAGTTAATACAGAAAATCAAATTCTTCTATCTCGGTATATTTTGTGTATTTCAATGCTTTTGAATCGAGTAAATACAAGTTGCCGAAATAACATCCTAAAAGATAACACGAATTAAATTCTCCTGACTTTCGAACCATAACTTCAAAATTATTGATAATTTCTATATTGTCGAAGGTAATTGGATCTCCCAAATTAATCCCTTTTTCATACTGCCAAGTTGCATCCATTCTGCCGGGCAAAAAGAAAAAGCGATCAAGAAGTAATATAAACAGAAAAAAAGGCAGTATTCTGATTATCTTTTTCACCTTAAATACTCAATCTAAATTCCTCTATCACAGGATGTGCTTTACCATAATCGATTTCCTGAATAAATAATTCTACTGCTTTTGCAGTTTGAATACTTGGCAAAACATTAGCCTGATTGTTATTTCTAATGACAACATTAATATCAGCTTCTTCGAGTTTTTCCTTCAAACTAACTGCCAGAATTTCTTCGCCTGAAAATATTTTTATTAAGCCCATTTTTGAGTTATGAATTATAAATTATGAGTTATGAGTTGAAACTATTCTTCCATTTCGAAGAAAAGCGGTTCAATCATGATTTTATCTGCCAGCGATTCTACTCTTTCGGTGATTTGTGAACAAAAGAATAAACGTTGTGTTTTTTCAATACTGTTTGACAGACGAAGAACAACTGCGTCCATTCTGCTTCTGAATAATACATCGGCGTCATCAACAATCATTAGTTTAATGGTATTGCTGTTAAATCCGGCCGATGAAAACATGGTGTTGATTTTATTTGGCGTTCCGATTAAAATATCCAATCCCATAGAAACCACATTTTTATCGTAATCGATATCGCCTTTGTCATGAACACCCAAAATACTCAAATCGGTGTAAGTACCATATTTTAGAAACAGTTCTTCCATTTCCAACACTTTTTCTTTGTTTTCAACAATAATTAAAGCTCGGGTACTTTCACCTAAAGTTTTTCCTAATTTTTGGATTACGTTTAAAACTATTGTTGTTGTTTTTCCTGTTCCTCCAGCCGATTGAATTACAGCATCTGCACCACTTTTGATGGTAGAAAATGTTTCCTTCTGCATTTCATTGGCTTCGGTTAATCCGTTTTCGACGAGTGCTTTTTGGAGGTTTGGGTTTATTTTTTTTAGGTTCATATTTCTTAGTTGTCGGTTGTCAGTTGTCAGTTGTCGGTTAAATTCCGAGAACAGACAACAGAAAACTTTTATTTAGACGCAAACAACTTCACATCAGTTTCTGAAATTTCATTTCCGCCAAGGATAATCAAACGCTCAACAACATTTCGAAGTTCTCGTATGTTTCCTGTCCAATCGTATTCCTGTAACAATTTAATGGCTTGTTTAGAAAACGATTTTGTAGCATTTCCTTGTTCTTCAGCTATTTTAGATGCGAAATGTTCAATCAATAACGGAATATCACTTCGTCTGTCATTTAAGGATGGTACTTTGATTAAAATTACAGCCAAACGATGATACAAATCTTCTCTGAATCTTCCTTCAGCTATTTCCTTTTTCAAATCTTTGTTGGTTGCAGCAACAACACGCACGTTGATTTTGATGTCTTTGTCGGCACCAACTCTTTGTATTAAACTTTCCTGCAAAGCGCGTAATACTTTGGCTTGCGCCGATAAACTCATGTCGCCAATTTCGTCCAGGAAAATTGTTCCGCCATCGGCAGCTTCGAATTTTCCGGCGCGGTCTTTTACGGCCGAAGTAAACGCACCTTTTACGTGTCCGAATAATTCGCTTTCGATTAATTCAGATGGAATTGCGGCGCAATTTACTTCAATCATTGGTGCATCAGCTCTTTCGCTTTTTTCGTGTAATTGATGTGCTACTAATTCTTTTCCGGTTCCGTTTGGACCTGTAATCAAAACTCTGGCATCGGTCATAGCCACTTTTTCAATCATTAATTTTATTTGATTGATTGGTTCGCTTTCGCCTATGATTTCGTAGTTTTTGGAAACTTTTTTCTTCAGGATTTTATTTTCAACCACCAATTGCTTTTTGTCTAAAGCATTACGAACGGTATTTAATAATCGATTCAAGTCTGGTGGTTTTGAGATGTAGTCAAATGCTCCTAGACGCATTGTATTCACGGCCGTTTCCAAATCACCGTGACCGGAAATCATCACCATCGGAATTTCGGGCTTGATTTTTTTTACGGCTTCGAGTAATTCTTCACCGTTCATTTTTGGCATTTTGATGTCGCATAAAACCAAATCATAGTCTTCGTTTTTTATTTTTTCAAAACCAAGTTTTCCGTCTTCTGCTTCTTCAACAATATAGGAGTCACTTTCCTCTAAAAGTATTTTAGTTAATACTCTACGGATAGATACTTCGTCTTCGATGATTAATATTTTGGGCATACAGTTGTAAGTTGTAAGTTGTAAGTTGTAAGTTAAAATCCTAACTCATAACTGCTAACTCGATCATTTATAATTCTCTTATGGTTGGCTAACTAGCCCTGATTGGAGAAGTTACCATGTAACTCGGAAAGCAGGAAAATGGTTTATGCTGCAGACCGAGCCTTTCGCTCCTAATCAGTTTTGACAAAAGTAGTATAATTTCACATTAAGCAACTAACTTTTGTTGCATCAAAAATAGATTTAATACTTTTGCATTTCAAACGAACTACTATGTCTACAGCAAAAAAAGATTACAAAAGAATTACCACCAAGTCATTATTTGAAATGAAAGCCAATGGCGAAAAAATATCGATGCTTACGGCATATGACTTTTCGATGGCAAAAATTGTTGATACTGCCGGTGTTGATGTGATTTTGGTTGGCGATTCTGCCAGTAATGTTATGGCGGGTCACGAAACGACTTTGCCTATTACTTTAGACCAGATGATTTATCATGCTTCGGGTGTTGTTCGTGCTATTGAACGTGCTTTAGTTGTAGTTGATTTACCTTTTGGAAGTTATCAATCGGATCCGAAAGAAGCGTTGCGCTCAGCTATCAGAATTATGAAAGAAAGCGGCGGACATGCTGTAAAACTGGAAGGCGGAAGCGAAATTAAAGAAAGTATCAAACGTATTTTGAATGCCGGAATTCCGGTAATGGGACATTTGGGTTTAACTCCACAATCAATCTACAAATTCGGAACATATACTGTTCGTGCCAAAGAAGAAGCCGAAGCAGAACAACTACTTGAAGACGCTAAATTGTTAGAAAAACTAGGTTGTTTTGCTTTGGTTTTGGAGAAAATTCCGGCCAGTTTAGCTGAACAAGTAGCCAAAACAATTTCTATTCCTGTAATCGGAATTGGTGCCGGTGGCGGCGTTGACGGACAAGTGCTGGTTATTCACGATATGTTGGGAATGAACAACGAATTCAGTCCACGTTTCCTTAGACGCTACCTGAATTTATACGAACTAATGACTACTGCAATTGGGAATTATGTTACTGATGTGAAGTCTAAAGATTTTCCAAATAAATCAGAACAATACTAATCTGCATGGCAGAGAAAATAGTCTCAAATAAAGACAATCTCCAAATTCTTCACGAAGACAATCACATTATCGTGGTAAACAAACGCGTTGGCGATATAGTGCAAGGCGATAAAACCGGAGACAAACCTTTGTCGGATGTGGTTAAAGAATACATCAAAGACAAATACAATAAACCAGGCGAGGTCTTCCTTGGCGTGGTTCACAGACTTGACCGACCAACAACCGGAATTGTAGTTTTTGCCCGAACATCAAAAGCATTAGCACGATTGAATGAACTATTTGCCAATCGGGAAACACAAAAAACCTATTGGGCTGTTGTAAAAAACAAACCCGAAAAAGACAACGATACTTTAGTTCATTATCTGAAAAGAAATGAAAAAAACAATACTTCTAAAGCACACTTAAAAGAAGTTCCCGAAAGCAAAAAAGCGAGTTTAGATTATAAAATCATCAAAAAACTCGACAATTATTTTGCGCTCGAAATCAATCTGCATACGGGAAGACATCATCAAATTAGAGCTCAACTGGCTGCCATTGGTTGCCCAATTAAAGGTGATTTAAAATATGGCTTTGACCGCAGTAATCCAGATGGCGGCATTCATCTTCATGCACGCAAGCTTGTTTTTATTCATCCCGTTTCGAAAGAACCGTTGGAAATTATTGCGCAAACGCCGAAAGATGTGATTTGGAATTCGATTTAATACTAAAAAGTGTATTTTTACGTTTAGTAACTATAGTATAATTTAACCCAAATAAATATTCCTACTATGAAGAAAATAGTTTTAACCTTTAGTTTGCTGGTTGGTTTTAGTGCTTTGGCACAAGACCATTTTTCAGGAATCAGTACTTCCAACCGAGTTGGAATTTTAAACGGAACCGAAAACCCAGCGGAGTTTTCCAACCTTTCTAAAAGATTTGAAGTCAACATTTACGGATTTAGTTTTAATTTAGCCAATAACAAAATAGGATTCAGCGACATCAACTCGGATGCCAATTTTGAAGATTTGCTTTTTCAGGGAAACGAACCTGTAGACATGCGTATCGATGCGCAGATATTAGGTCCCGGTTTTGCCATGAAATGGAAAAAATGGGGATTTGGTATTACCACCAAAGCACATGCAAATTTTAATATTATTGATGTAGACACTGCCATTGGAGATGCTATTGCCAATGATAATTTAATACTCAACACTACATTACTCAACAGCAATAACAATCAGCGTTTAAATGGAGTTGCCTATGGAGAAGTCGGGCTATCTGCTGCCAGAACTTTATTTGAAAATGAAAAGCACAGCTTTAGCGGTGGTGTCACATTAAAATTTTTGTTTCCGGGTTCGTATTCTAACTTTGGTTTGAAAAACTTAAACGGAGAAATTACTGAAAGTTTAGGCAATGCTTATCTGACCACAAATTCTCCTGCTACTTTAAACATTGCTTATTCCGGAAATTTGGCTGATAGTTTTACGAATTTTAGTGATTATGGAAAATCGATTTTCGGAGGTTTAAACGGAACTGCTGTAGATATTGGTTTTAATTATCAATATAAAGACGGAAGTAAAGGCTATAAAATTAAAGGTGGTTTAGCATTGAAAAACCTCGGCAGCATGACTTTAAAAGACGAAAATAACCAATCAACCAATTACACGCTAAATATTCCAACTACTGATCCTTTGGATTTGAGTCAATTTGATGATGTAGATAATTTAAGAGAAGTCGAGCAAATATTATTAGACAACGGCTATTTAACCAAAATATCAGGACAAAAGGATTTCAAAGTTAAATTACCTGCCATGATTAATTTATATGCCGATTTTAAAATTGTACCTAAAGTCTATGTTTCCGGTTTTTTACAGCAAAAAATGCAGGATGATGACGGAAACGACCAAATTACATCTATCAATACATTTACTGTTACTCCGCGATTTAACATAGGTTTTTTTGAAGCCTATTTACCAATAAACAACAATGAAGTTTCAGGAACGAATGTCGGCATCGGATTCCGATTCAGAGGCTTTTATCTTGGTTCTGGTTCTATTATAACAGCACTCGCTAATGACAGTAAACAAGCTGATATTTACACCGGATTTCGTTGGGCATTTTTATAAAATAATAAAGTTGAATTGTATTTGTTAAAAATGTAACTTGCTGAACCTATTCAGCCAAGTTTATGAATTTTAAAACCGATATAAGTTACCGAAAACAATCGCTACTTAAGTTATTGAATTGTGTTCAGTTACATGAGCAGGAAATCATACAAGCATTACACGATGATTTCAAAAAAC
This sequence comes from Flavobacterium anseongense, assembly GCF_021608185.1. Classification (GTDB taxonomy): domain Bacteria; phylum Bacteroidota; class Bacteroidia; order Flavobacteriales; family Flavobacteriaceae; genus Flavobacterium; species Flavobacterium anseongense. Next base: position 387,233 of record NZ_JAKIHN010000002.1, read on the forward strand.
CGGCTTTTGAAGCAGTTGCGAGTGAAACTAGCTATATTCTGTCCGAACTTAATCACACTATTAAGAACATAAATAAATGGGCAAAACCACAACTGGTTTTGCCTTCGCTTTTAAATTTCCCATCAACCGATTATATCTATAAAGAACCTTACGGCAAAGTACTAATTATTGCGCCATGGAATTATCCGTATCAATTGGCATTATGTCCATTAATTTCTGCCGTTGCAGCCGGAAATCAAGTAGTTGTAAAACCTTCTGAACTAACTCCAAATACCTCTAAAATTGTTGCCAAAATAATACGCGAAACCTTTGATGAAAATCATGTAAAATGTGTTGAAGGCGGTGTCGAAACTGCACAACAATTACTAGCGCAATGCTGGGATTATATTTTCTTTACAGGAAGTGTTGCCGTTGGCAAAATAGTAGCCAAAGTTGCAGCAGAAAACTTAACTCCGGTAACATTAGAACTTGGCGGAAAAAATCCGTGTATTATTGATGCAACGGCAAATATAAAATTGGCAGCTAAAAGAATTGTTTGGGGCAAATTCTTTAATGCCGGTCAAACCTGTATTGCACCTGATTATTTGTTGGTTTCGAATAAAATAAAGAATGCGTTTATCGAAGCATTAAAAACCGAAATCACCGCTGCTTATGGTGAAAATCCTGAAACTTCTCCTGATTTTGCCAGAATCATCAATGGAAAAAACTGGAAAAGACTGGCTTTAATGTTAAAAGACGAAAATGTAATTGCCGGTGGTCAAATCAATGAAACCGATTTTTACATAGCACCAACACTTATTAACGAGCCTGCTCTGGACAGTGAGATTATGAAGGAAGAAATTTTTGGGCCAATTCTTCCGGTTTTATCTTTTGAAAACGAGGCTGATTTGGCTTCCGTTATTTCAAGATACGAAAAGCCTTTGTCTCTTTATATTTTTAGCAATGACAAGTCTTTTGCAAAAAGAATTATTCAAAATCATGCTTTTGGCGGTGGCTGCATCAATGATAGTGTTGTTTATTTTTCTAACAAAAGATTGCCTTTTGGTGGAGTTGGTCATAGCGGCATTGGTTCTTATCACGGTCAATTTAGTTTTAATACTTTTACGCATCGCAAAGCCATTGTCAAAAAAGCAAATTGGCTCGATATCCCGATAAGGTATGCGCCATATAACATAAAAATAAATATTTTAAAGAAAATACTAAAATGGCTTTCCTAAATTTATTTATTTTTGATAAAACCAAACCAAAAGAACCATAAATCTGAATAGCGTTGACCGAATTTATTACTCTTTCAAACACCGATAATTTAATAATAATAGCCGTTTTGCTGTTGCTGCTTTATGGTGCCTATTTTGCGACAAGCAATTCTTTGAAAAAAAAGTTAAATCTTCGCAATCATTCAGAGTTTGAACCCAAAGAACAACAATACGAATTGTACTTTCTCTTTTTTGGAATTACAATTCCACTAGTAGAATCAATTCTCGAAATATTTCAGGTTCGTACCAAAAGTTTCCTCGTTCCTAATGTCTTAATTGGGATAACATTATTAGGCCTTTATCTGCTTTGCACGCGAACAAGGTTTTTTGCCCGGAACATCAATTCAGTATTCCTGGTTTGCTATATTTTATATTTTGGGATTGATGTATATTATCTTTTCTTCAATGAATTTGAGTTGATTAATTTTGTTGGTATCATACTCGTTTATTTTCTTTCCTTTTTTGTCTTAAAGAATATTTTGCACTATTGGCTGTTTGTCATTACTTGCTTACTACTTCTAATTAGTTCTTATGGTTTTGAATTAATTCCGCATGACTACACTATCATACTGATATGTGCTTTTATTTTGATAACCACAATTCATACAGCCCGACATTTAGCGTTAATCGAAACCAAGAATAAATTCCTTTTTGCAAACATTATAGTAAATAATGGAAATTCATTGATTATGACTACCAACAAAAAGGGAGAAGTATCATTTTGCAGCGAATCTGTCAAATCTATATTAGGCTATAGCACGGAAGAAATTATGGGTATGGGATACTGGAAATTAACCGAAGATCCCGAGTTTATTGGTGAATCATATCACGACAGTTATGTTGATGAACGATTGTATGTGAGAAAACTAAAATGCAAAAATGGCGACTACAAATACATTCAGTGGAAAGACAAAAAATACTCCGATGATATTGTTATCGGAATTGGTCAGGATGTAACAGAGCAAATTAACATCGAGAACCAATACAGAAGCCTAATCGAATCGGCAGCCGACTTGATATATGAAATTGATTTAAATTCAAATGTTACTTATGTCAATCAATATACAGAAAAGACAACAGGTTATTCAAAAGATGAAATTATTGATATGCCGTTTTCTAAATTTATCAGAAACGATTATATAGACTTTGTTGTCGATTTCTATAAAGACATTCCAAAAGAAAGCAATCAATATGTTGACCTGGTTTTTCCGTTGGTTAAAAAAGACGGAGATACCATCTGGGTTTCTCAAAAAGTAACCATGAAGAGAAATCAAAATGATGACATTGTAGGTTTTTCAGCTATTGCAAGAGATGTTACGCTGGTGAAAAATCTTGAAATAGAACATTATAACAGAAGCAAAAAAGTTAGAGTACACAACGAAACATTAAAAAAATTAACGTCTCAAAGTTACTCTAACAAAGACACTTTTAACGGAATTCTCAAAAACATTCTAAAAGTGGCCAGCACAAATTGTAGCCTGGACCGAGTTAGTTATTGGGCTTATATTCCCGATGGTATTCGTTGTGAAAGCATGTATTATTTAGAAAGTGATCGCTATGAAAAAAACTTCTTTATAGATAAGGCATCACATCCTATTTACTTTGCGAATATAGAAACCGGAATGCAGATTGTAGCTTCCAATGTATATGACAATAATATTACTCAGGAACTTTGCTATAACTATTTCCCAAAACATGACATCAAATCTCTATTGGATACTCCAATAGTAATAAATGGTAAAATTATCGGAATATTATGTTTTGAAAAAATAGAAAAACCAATAGATTGGGATAGCGAAGATATCAACTTTTCACGCTCTGTTGCAGATTTAATAGCCATTGCCATAGAATCACAGTTACTCTTAGAATCCGATAAAAAACTGTCTTACAAGAGTGATATTTTGACTGTTATCAGCAAAAACACACAACGCTTTTTAATGTCTAAAAACAATGACGAAATCTTTAATGGCATTTTAGAAAATATTGGAGATGTTACTCAAGTTGATTTATTATCATTTTTTGAAAATAATGCAGAAACAAAATCTGTCATTCAAAAATACAGATGGTCAAGCGAAACAAAATCATTAACTGAGCTAAATCCACTGATTCTAAACGTTCCATACACTAAATTTTCAGATGTAATGGAAAATATGCTGCAAAACAAGCCTTATTATTCAGTAACACGAAAGATAAAAAACGAAGAAACCAAAGAATTCTTTATTTCATTAAACACCAAGTCAATACTATTCCTGCCGATTTTTGTCAAAGAAAATCTATACGGTTTCATTGTATTTATAGTAACTCAAAATGAAAGAGAATGGACCAGTGATGAAATCTCAACGCTGCAAACATTAGCCAATAATATCTCCTATGCAATAGAGCGGAATCTTAACGAGGCAATGATTAAGGAGAGCGAGGAAAGGTTTCAACTTTTAGCAAATAATATTCCCGGTTCAGTTCACCTATCAAAATATGATGAAAAATGGTCAAAAATATATTTGAATGACGAAATTGAAAAGTTAACCGGTTATCCAAAAGAAGATTTTTTACAAAATAAAATTTACTACATCAATTTGGTTCATCCTGATGACTTGAAAATCATTAGAAACAAAGCCGAAGAATTATTTAATGAAAAACAAAAAGTTCATTTAATCTACAGAATAATTCATAAGGACGGACATTATATTTGGGTAGAAGAATTTGGAGAACCAATTTTTAAAGACGGGAAAATAGAATTTATCGTTGGTATCTTTATCGATATTACCCAACGAATGGAAGCCGAAGAAGCCATCAAAGAAAAAAATTATGCACAAGCTGCCAACAAAGCAAAATCAGAATTTTTGGCAAATATGAGTCACGAAATTCGAACACCATTAAACGGTATCATTGGTTTTACTGAACTTTTAATGAATTCAAATCTCGAAGATATTCAGAAAAAATATATGGATACGATTAATCAGTCGGCCAATTCATTGATGGAAGTCATTAATAATATTCTGGATTTCTCCAAAATTGAATCAGGTAAATTAGAACTCAACATTGAAAAAGTTGCCCTTTCAGAAATTACGAATCAGGTTGTTGATTTGGTTAAATATGAAGCCGATCTAAAAAAGCTCAAAATTAATTTAGCTATTGACCAAAATGTTCCAAAAAGTATATTCGTTGATTATATCAGACTGAAACAAGTTCTAATTAATCTGCTAAGCAACGCAGTAAAATTTACCGAAAAAGGAAGCGTTGATTTATCTGTTTCTGTTTCCGAATACATAAATGACCATAAAATCAAATTAAAATTTTCAGTAAAAGATACCGGAATCGGAATCAAAAAGAAGAACCAATTGCGAATTTTTGAAGCGTTTTCTCAGGAAGATAATTCAACTACCAAACGATTTGGCGGAACCGGTTTAGGACTTTCGATTTCAAACCAGCTTTTAAATTTGATGGATAGCAAATTAGAACTCGGAAGCGAATACGGAGAAGGAAGTGAATTTAGTTTCGTGCTCGAAGTCGACTTTTCAAATCAACAATCAAATGATAAAAATTCGAAAACTGTTTCTAAAACAACTTCATCTGAAACAATAGTTACCAATGAAGAGAAAATAATTTTTATAGTAGAAGATAACAAGATAAACATGCTTTTGGCAAAAACCTTAATGAAACAAATCCTGCCAAATGCCCAAATTTTTGAATTAGAAAACGGAAAAGAATCACTAGAAAAAATACAGACCGTAATTCCTGATTTGATTTTAATGGACATACAAATGCCTATTATGAACGGCTATGACGCTACGGTAGAAATTAGAAAAATTCCCGAAGCTGAAAAAATTCCGATAATTGCGCTGACAGCCGGAACCATCGTTGGTGAAAAAGAAAAATGCATACAACACGGAATGAACGATTACATCCCGAAACCAATTGATAAAGATTTTTTAATTAAAATCATAACCCAATGGATAACTACTAATTAAAATTTACAATCATGAAATGGAATAAACAGGAAAGCGATTCGTTTGAAGACCGCAGAGGAATGTCAGGCGGAAAAAAAGCCATACTTGGCGGAGGTGCTATTGGAATTATAGTATTATTGCTTAACATGTTTGGAGGTGAAACCGGTCAAACTATTGGCAATATAATAGAGCAGACACAAGGAACACAAACCCAAACCGAAGAAACGCAAACAAGAGAATTATCAGCCGAAGAAAAAGAATTAGGTGATTTTGCAGAATCTTGTTTTGTATACAATACCAAAACATGGACTAGTATTTTTGATGAAAACAATATGGCGTTTGAAGAACCCGGAATGGTTTTATTTGATGATGGTGTAGAAACAGCTTGCGGGAGTGCGTCTTCTGCTTCCGGACCTTTTTATTGTCCCGCTGATAAAAAAGTATATATGGATTTGCGCTTTTTTGAAGAACTAAAATCACGCTTTGGTGCACAAGGTGGTGACTTTGCGATTGCTTATGTGATTGCACACGAGATAGGACATCATATACAAAAATTGATGGGAACGTCAGATAAAGTGCGTCAATTACAGTCAGGAAGAAGTGAAGCCGAAGCTAATAAACTATCTGTTTGTTTAGAACTTCAAGCCGATTTTTATGCCGGTGTTTGGGCACACTATAACAAAGATCTACTCGAAGAAGGCGACATAGAAGAAGCATTAAGTGCTGCCAATGCGGTTGGCGATGATGCTATTCAAAGTAAAATGCAAGGTCATGTGAATCAGGAATCGTTTACGCACGGCTCATCAAAACAACGTATTGAATGGTTTAAAAAAGGATACAACTCGGGCGACATTAAACAAGGAGATACTTTTTCAGCACTTTTGGATTAAAAATCGCAGTAAATTTTAGTAAAAATCATAATTCAAAAAAATTATAAAGCATTTGTTGAATTTATCATAAATCGTGTTCAACAGTCTAATTTTAAAGGTAATTTCAATACAAATTGAAATTGCCTTTTATAATTTTGCCAAGCAAAAATTAAGAAAATGAAAGTAGGCATTGATAGTATAGCATTCGATATTCCACAACTATATTTACCCATAACAACTTTAGCAGAAAACCGAAACATCGAAGCCGACAAGCTTATCAAAGGTTTGGGTTTGCACAAAATGAGTTTTCTCGATGTGCATCAGGATGTCGTGACAATGGCTTCGAATGCTGCTCTAAAATTGATTCAACAGGAAAATTTAAATCCGGCAGAAATCAACAGAATTTATGTCGGAACAGAAAGCGGTGTCGATAGCTCTAAACCTGTTGCTTCCTATGTTTTGTCGAATTTGGAAATGATTTTTGGCGAAGCAAGTTTCAGAAATTGTGATGTAGTCGATTTGACTTTTGCCTGCATTGGTGCAATTGATGCATTGCAAAATTGTTTGGATTATATTCGATTGAACCCAACAAAAAAAGCCATTGTAATTGCTTCCGACAACGCCAAATACGATTTAAATTCTACTGGCGAATATACGCAAGGCGCAGGTTCGATTGCGATGTTGATTACAGCTAATCCAAGAATTCTAAGTTTTTCAAACGAAGTTGGTGTTTCCACTCAAGGCGTTTTTGACTTCTTTAAACCGAGACGATATTTCTCCAAAGAAGAAGCACTACAATTAGAAAATAATCCGGAATGGAATGGCGTCTTAGAAAACGAAATCGCTATTTATAAAGAGCAGCCTGTTTTTGACGGACAGTATTCTAATCAGTGTTATATCAATAGAATTACCGCCGCTTACGAACATTTTAAATCGGAAAGCAATCAAACCGGAAAACCCTATGAAAATTGGACAAACATACTAATGCACCTTCCCTATTGCTTTCAGGGACGACGCACTTTCATAGAGATTTTTGCCAAAGAAAACTCAGAACTTTTAGAAACTCAAGTTGGTGAGACTATCAAAGATAAAATCAAAGCGCTAGCCAAAAGCCCGGAATATTTAGCACTTGTGAATAAAAAAATATATCCTTCTGAAATCGCTTCAGGACAAATTGGCAACATTTATACTGGATCCATTTTCTTGGGATTGTTATCAACTTTGTGTTATCATTTTCAACAAAAATCGGATTTAACCAATGCCAAGTTTGGTTTTATTGCTTATGGAAGTGGTTCCAAATCAAAAGTTTTTGAAGCCGAAGTTTCAGAAAACTGGGAAGCTGCTATAGCAAAAGTAAATCTCTTCGAAACCTTGAAAAACTGCATTGCCATTGATTTCATTACTTATGAAAAATTGCATAAAAAAGAAGTAAAGCAATCAGTCATTACTCCAAAAAATGAATTTTATTTGGATAGTATTGAAAAGGAAAATCCGGTATTGGTTGGTGCGAGATATTATAAGTATAGTTAACAGTCGCGGCATTCTGTTTACAGTTTTTTTCTGTCAACTATGACTGTGACTGAAACTAGATCATCCCAACCATCCATCTCTATCCAAACTTCGATATTGAATAGCTTCAGCAATGTGATTGGAATTCACAATTTCGGAATCTTCTAAATCGGCAATTGTTCTCGACACCTTCAGGATTCGGTCAAAAGCTCTTGCCGAAAGATTTAAACGCTCCATTGCAGTTTTTAAAAGTTGTAATGAATTTTCATCCAAATCACAAAACTCCCTAATTTGTTTAGTGCTCATTTGCGCATTGTAATGAATGTTATCAAAGTTGGAAAAACGTTTTGATTGAATTTCTCTGGCTGCTGTTACCCGTTTTCTAATCTCAGTGCTGTTTTCCGCTTTTCGCGTTTCGGTAAGTTTATCAAATGGAACCGGAGTAACTTCGATGTGAATGTCAATTCGGTCTAACAATGGTCCGGAAATTTTACTCAAATAGCGCTGCATTTCTGCAGATGATGAATTTAACGGCGAATCAACATCATTAAAAAAACCACTCGGACTCGGATTCATACTCGCCACCAACATAAAAGATGATGGATACGTAATGGTAAATTTTGCTCTAGAAATGGTGACTTCTCTATCTTCTAAAGGTTGACGCATTACTTCGAGAACTTCCCGCTTAAACTCGGGTAATTCATCCAGAAACAAAACACCATTGTGTGCTAATGAAATTTCTCCGGGTTGAGGATAACTTCCGCCGCCAACTAAGGAAACAGATGAAGCAGTATGGTGTGGACTCCTAAAAGGTCGCTGATTCATCAATCCACTGTCTTTTACTTTTCCGGCAACGCTGTGAATTTTGGTAGTTTCTAATGCTTCGTTCATTGTCATTGGTGGTAAAATACTCGGCAATCGTTTGGCAAGCATAGTTTTTCCTGAACCTGGCGGACCAATCAGAATAATATTGTGCCCACCCGCAGCCGCAATTTCCATACAGCGTTTGATACTTTCCTGTCCTTTGACATCTGAAAAATCAAACTCAGGGAAATCTAATGTTTTATTAAACTCTTCTCTGGTATCTATTATCGTAGGCTCTAATGTTCTATTTCCTTCAAAAAAATCAATGACCTGTAGCACATTTTCAACACCATAAACATCCAAATCCACAACTATCGCGGCTTCTTTTACGTTTTGGATTGGGAGAAAAAAACCTTTAAAACCTTCTTCTTTGGCTTTGATGGCGATGGAAAGTGCACCTTTTATTGGCTGCAAACCGCCATCGAGCGATAATTCACCCATAATTAAATACTTGTCGACTTCATCGGCTTTTATTTGTCCGGATGCTGCCAGAATTCCAATGGCTAAAGTCAAATCATAGGCAGAACCTTCTTTACGTAAATCAGCTGGCGCCATGTTTATCGTAATTTTCTTTCCCGGTAAATAGTAACCATTATTTTTTAACGCAGCAGCTATACGATAACTGCTTTCCTTGACAGCATTATCGGGTAAACCAACCAAATGATAACCAATACCTTTATCTATATTAACTTCTACAGTAATTGTGGTGGCTTCCACTCCAAAAACGGCACTTCCAAAAACTTTAACTAACATTTCTACAATTTATAAACTAAAAATAATGGAAAGCTGTCAATAAAAAGTAGGCAAAAAGTGTACATTTTTCCAACTAAATGTAAAATAAAATAAACTTTTTGTAAAGTTTATTTGTCTATTAGTAAAATATAATTTACTTTTGAAATGAATTTAAAAACTCATAACATGAAAACACATTTTTTATTTCCGAACAAATTCAAGAAGTTAGGCTGGTTATTGTTTGTTCCATCCTTTATTGCTTCGCTAATTATTTCTATTGCAGATCTTACTATTGACAATTATTGGATTGTTAACGTTTTTTCATTTACTGATGGTGATATTTTAGGGGAAAATAATTGTTTTATTGTGATTAAGAATAGTATAGTTGATGAAGTATTATTGTTTAGTTTGATTATTGGTGGTCTATTAATAGGCTTTTCCAAATTAAAAATTGAAGATGAATTTACTTCCAAAATAAGATACGAAAGTCTGGTTTGGGCAACCTATTTAAACTATGGATTGATTTTGTTTTTTACGATATTCGTTTATGGGCTTTCTTATCTCAACATATTGTTTTTCAATACTTTTACATTGCTACTTTTCTTTATCATACGCTTTCATTATTTGATTTACAAACTCAATAAAACTTCTAACGATGACGAATAATCTAAAAGTTTTGAGAGCTATTAAGAATATTTCTCAAGAAGAATTGGCCAAACAAATCAGCGTCAGCAGACAAACCATAAACGCTATGGAAAAAGGAAAATACGTGCCTTCAACTGTTCTAGCTCTCAAGCTGGCAAAGTTTTTTGAAAAACCGGTAGAAGAAATTTTTAGTTTGGAAAACGAGGATTGATTACTGCAAATTATCACTCATTAATTCACTTTTGTTTTTAGCATAGTCATAACCTTGCTGCCACCAAAGTCTCATTTTTTCTTTGTTAAAAATCAAAGCGTTGCTGGTCAGTTGTGTCGGCGTATAGTATAAATTGAGTTTTACATTTTTATTTTTGGCCGCCAATTTTCCAATGGTAATATCATGCTTTTCCACTTGATTTAAAAGTATCTGAAACAAATCAATCATCAGTGAAAATGGATTTTTTCCAATGTTTCTGGGAGAAATTTGCACCTCAGTTTCTAGTATCACGACATCTATTTCAGTGGCACCGCGATTAATCGCTTCTCTTATGGGAACCAAACTCGAAAATCCGCCATCGCCATATTCGAAATTATTCTTTTGCACCAAACTCATAAACGGAATATAATTACAGGAAATCCAAATCCAATCGCAAAAGGCTTCATATTCAAAATCTTGAATCGACTTATATTCAACTTCGTTTTTAGACAAATTAGTAACTGTAACAACTATATCACAACCGGAAGATTTCAATTGGGTAAACTCTTTTAAAGTAAAATTCTTCTTGATATATTTTCGAAGTTTATGGCTTTCTCCAAAAGTTCTTTTTCTTTTTAAAAATTGTAGCAGCACATTAAAATGATTGATAGAAACCACATCAACATCATTCTTATGCTTTACCACAAAAGGATTGATGTCGAAAATTTTGCTCATGTCTACATTCGTATAAATGCCATGAATCTTGTCTACTTCACCCAAAGCCAAATGCGGAATTAACAAACTTCCTGTTGAGCTTCCGATAAGAATGTCATATTTACAGTATTTTTCCTGAAGTAAATACTGTGCAACTCCGCCACCAAAAGCACCTTTACTGCCTCCACCGGAAATTACTAATGCTCTCATTTTTTTTCTTCTAAAAGTCTGTCAAGTTGCGATTTTTCCTTTTCAGAAAGGCTTTGATATATAGCCTGAAACTGAGGCTTTGCTCCGCCAATCAACAATTCTCTGATTTTATCCCGGGCAAATTTTGTAAACTGCCATTTGTAATGAGTCGTTGCATTCACCAAATTTTTCAAAACTGTTGGATCATTTTCATTGATGGCCAAGGCATTAATAATCGCATTTTGACGAACAGAACTTTCATACTTTGGTGAAGTATAATCAACCAATTCATTGTAAAACTTATCCTTTTCAGGGCTTTGATTTTCGATTGAAAAAGTTAGGAATAAAGATCGTAAACTTTTATCATTACCGCCAATCCAATTCTGGGCTTTCGCGAGATAAGCACTTCGACTTTCCGGGAAGTTTTTCCACAAATTCATAAAGGCAATCTCTCTCGTATCATAAGAAGCATCATCTAATAATGTTTCATAATTAGCTTTGAATTCTACCGGAATATCATCGGTAAACTCAGCCACAGACTGACGCACTTTGATGTGATTTGTTTGCAATGCCAAAAGCAGTAATTCCCTTTTATCTTCAAAAGGAATGTCTTTTATCTGATACAAAATTTCGGTTTTTACGGGATAAAAAACATTGGATTGCAATAATGTCGCAAATCTTTCTTTATTCTCAACAAATGGTTTTAAACGCATTTTTTGGGTTTCAAAAAGTGTTCGTATGAACTCATTCTTCTTCAACAATGCATTGGCTTCATCACTTCGGAAACGATAATCTTCTAACCAAACTTTCTTAAATGTTTCGGTATCAAAGTCGGATACTTTTCTAACTTCAGCAAGGAAATCATTAGTCTCAGCGCTTTGATATTGGTACTTTTTTAAATAATTGATTACAGCTTTCTGAAACAATTTTGGTCCAATTGTTTCCCTTATTAAGTGCAGTGACCATGCGCCTTTTTGGTAAAATGAGAACGAGCTCGCTTTTTCATTCATCACCGGAATTGTATCCGTTCTCGCAGCATTTCGAAGTTGCAAAGAAGTTCTGTATAATTGATGGTAAAAATAATCATCACCAAAAACTTGTCGTTCCGCTAACAAAGCATAATAAGTTGCAAAACCTTCCTGCAACCAGTGATGCTTGCCGGATTTTGCTGTAACCAAATCGCCAAACCATTGATGCGCCAGCTCATGCGCATTGACATTGACATAATTTCTGTCGTTAAATCCAATGTCATCCACAACATAATCTTCTGAGAAAATTGTCGCTGATGTATTTTCCATTCCGGCATAGAGGAAATCTTCTACCGGAATTTGTTTGTAGATTTTCCACGGATACTTCACACCAATTTCTTCTTCGAGATAATCAAATATTTTTTTTGAATAACGATAGGTTGCTTCAAATTTGGCAGTGTCTCTTGGCTGAATAAAAAGCTGAATCGGAATTCCCGATTTCGATGCCACAACCTGATGTCTGAAATCGCCAATTGCAACCGCCAACAAATAAGAACTCATTGGACTTTTCATTTCATACTTCCAAATCATTTCATTTTTATTGGGCAATTCATCGAGCAAAACACCATTTGACAAAACCTGATATTTTTTGTCGAAACTAATGTTCATATTAAAGACCACTTTTTCATTCACATCATCAAAACTCGGAAACCAATGGCTGGTATATTTCCCCTGGCCTTGAGTCCAAACTTGCTGATTTCTGATGATTTCGTTACTAAAATCACCATTAAAATACATGGTTTGTTTTGGAGTCGCTTCGTAGTTAAAAGTGACTGTATTTTTCCCGGTACTAAAACCTTCAAAAAGATTTAGTGTTTTTCCTGTATTGGTGGATTTTACCGCTTTATTGTTGATTTTTACATTGGTTATACCCATCTTCTGGGCATCAATTTTAATGGTATCGATAGTTTGCTTAACATCAAAAACATAGCGAACTGAACCCGAAACTTTCTTCTCAATAGGATTAATCGAGATGTTCCCATAAGCAGTTTTAAAATCTACCTTTTGGGTTTGTTGAGCCAAAGAAAAAACAGTAAAAAGGAGCAAAAATAAATGTCGCATTGAAATACAATATCTGATACGAATATAATCATTTTTCTCTTTGGAGTAAATGAATAGTCGAGTAGCTATATAGCTAAATGAATTTGTATATAAAAAGTGTACTATAATTTTCCGTAAAAAACTATCTTCGCTAAACCTAAAAATCATTCGTGAATTCGTGGCTTAAAAATGAATAATCTTTTGCAAACTCCCATTGAATACTTAAAAGGCGTTGGACCTCAACGTGGTGAGTTACTGCGCAAGGAATTGGGGATTCATCGCTATGAGGATCTAGTCAATTTTTATCCGAATCGATATATTGATAGAACCCGTTATTACAAAATCAACGAATTGCAAAAAAACGACAGCGAAGTTCAAATCATTGGCAAAATCATTCACATCAAAACGGTTGAATTTGGCAAAGCCAAAAAGCGATTGGTTGCCACTTACGTGGATGAAACCGGCGAAATTGAACTCGTTTGGTTTCAAGGTCACAAATGGATTCGTGATAGTTTGAAGCTCAATGTTCCATATGTGATTTTTGGAAAAGTCACTTCATTTGGAAACACTTTTAATATGGCGCATCCCGAAATGGAGTTGTTTGCTGAGCATGAGCAAAGTCTGCGTTCTGCTATGCAACCTGTTTATCCATCGACGGAAACACTTACCAATCGTGGCATTTCGAATCGCGTCATCAATAAAATGATGCAGCAATTATTCTTGGAAACCCAAGCTAAGTTCGTAGAAACCTTGCCGGCTTATCTTTTGGACGAATTAAAATTGATTCCGAAAAATGCAGCTTTGTTTAATATTCATTTTCCAAAAAGCCAGGAACTTTTATCCAAAGCACAATTCCGATTAAAGTTTGAAGAATTGTTTTTTATTCAATTGCAATTGATTACCAAAAATCTGGTTCGGAAACACAAAATCAAAGGACATCCGTTTACTGTTGTTGGTGAAAATTTTAATAATTTCTTTCAGAATCATTTGCCTTTCGAGCTGACCAATGCACAAAAAAAAGTGCTAAAGGAAATCAGAAATGACATGGGCACGAATGCTCAAATGAACCGACTTTTACAAGGCGATGTTGGTTCGGGAAAAACTATTGTGGCGCTGATGGCAATGCTGATCGCTTTAGATAATGGCTTCCAAAGTTGTCTGATGGCACCAACAGAAATTTTGGCTAATCAACATTTTAATGGTTTAACAGAATTAGCTAAACACTTAAATATCAACATAAAAATATTAACTGGCTCAACCAAAACTGCCGATAGAAAAATCATTCACGAAGAGTTAGAAAACGGAAGCTTACATATTCTCATCGGCACACATGCGCTACTCGAAGACAAAGTACAGTTTCATAATTTGGGTTTAGCCATCATTGACGAGCAACATCGTTTTGGTGTAGAACAACGCTCTAAACTTTGGCAGAAAGGAAGCCTCCCTCTGTCCCTCCAAAGGAGGGAAGTTGAAAAGGTGATTCAAAAATATAAAACTGCCAGACCATCAACATATAATCTATTAAAGGAACTTAAAAATCAAAATAAAAAGAACAGCACACAAGCTGAAACCATTTTATGGGAATGTTTGCAAAATAGAAATTTGGCTTATAAATTCAGAAGACAACACATAATTGACATGTTCATTGTTGACTTTGTTTGTATCGAAAAGAAACTCATCGTGGAAGTTGATGGCGGCTATCATAACACTATCGAACAAAAAGAAGCGGATGAAATGCGAACACAAATCTTAAATGAATTGGGTTTCAAAGTTATTAGGTTTACCAATGAAGAAGTAATCGCAAATAACTCTGAAGTACTAAAAAAAATCAGCGCAATATTGGAAAGCCTCCCCGCTGGGGAGGTTGGTGGGGCTTCTATTCCGCCTCACATATTAGTGATGACTGCTACTCCAATTCCAAGAACATTAGCTATGAGTTTGTATGGCGATTTAGATATTTCGGTGATTGACGAATTGCCACCTGGAAGAAAACCAATTCAGACCGTTCATCGTTATGACAGCAACCGACTAAAGGTTTGGAAATTCATTAAAGATGAAATCGCCAAAGGCAGACAAATCTATATCGTTTATCCATTGATAAAGGAAAGTGAAACGATGGATTATAAAGATTTGATGGATGGTTACGAAAGTATTTCGAGAGATTTTCCGTTGCCGCAATACAGCATTTCTATAGTTCACGGCAAAATGAAACCTGCCGATAAAGATGCTGAAATGAAACGCTTTGCTGAAGGAAAAACCAATATAATGGTTGCAACGACTGTAATTGAAGTCGGCGTAAATATCCCAAATGCAAGTGTAATGATTATTGAAAGTGCCGAACGTTTTGGCTTGTCGCAACTTCACCAATTGCGTGGTCGTGTAGGTCGTGGTGCTGAACAGAGTTATTGTATTTTGATGACTTCATTTAAATTATCGAGCGATAGTAAAATACGTTTGGAAACTATGTGTAAAACCAATGATGGTTTCGAAATTGCCGAAGTCGATTTAAAACTTCGTGGTCCGGGCGATATTATGGGCAAACAACAAAGCGGTGTTTTACAACTTCAGATTGCTGATTTGGTAAAAGACAGAGATATTTTGATGGTTGCCCGAAATGAAGCTTTGAAACTTTTGAAAAAAGATCCGTCAATGACTTTGCCCGAACACCAAACTTTGAGAAGTGTTTTTATAGAACTCTCGAAAAAGAAAAACATATGGAATTACATCAGCTAAAAAAGCTCTTGCTACAAATGTTAAATAAAAATTAACCGTACAGCCATTTCCATCCGTAAGAAGTAGCTTTGTAGAGAAATCTCTACAATACATTTCTAAATGAAAATAAAATATCTTGTCATAACCATCATTGCCCTTGCTCTTGGTGGAATGATTGTTTACAGAATCACAAAAAACAAATCCGAAAACGAAAAAGGGAACGATAAAAATGGCAAGAAACCAGCTATTAGTGTTAGTGCTATCGTTGTTGAACCTCAAAATTTCTCGAATGTAATTTCACTTTCAGGTTCTATTGAAGCCAACGAACAAATAGAAATCCACAGCGAAGTTTCCGGTCTTGTAAAAAGTATTTCCTTTTCAGAAGGAAGTCAAGTTAGTAAAGGACAGGTTTTGCTAAAAGTGGACGATATCGAACTCAGAGCACAATTAGCACAAGCCAAGACCAAAGAAAGTTTAGCTTCCGAAAACGAACGAAGAGCCAAACTGCTATTACAAAAAGAAGCCATCAGTCAGGAAGAATATGATATTGCCAGCGCTGATTATCGAACTGCAAAATCGCAAACGCAATTAATTAATGCACAAATTGGAAAGACCTCAATAAGAGCTCCATTTTCGGGAAAGATTGGATTGCGAAATATTTCTCCCGGAACTTATGTTACTCCAACAACTTTGATTGCTAATTTAGTGAACACCAATCCACTAAAAATCACATTTTCAATTCCTGAAAAATATGCTTCTGAAATTACCAAAGGCTCACAAATTAGCTTTACAGTTCCGAACATGACCGAGAAGTTTACAGCTAAAATATATGCTTCTGAACCCGGAATTGAATTAGCAACTCGCACTATGAAAATCCGTGCGCTAACAGAAAACTCTGGTGGAAAATTATTACCTGGCACTTTTGCCAATATTGATTTACCGTTGCGCAATATCAAAGATGCTATCATCATTCCGAGCGAAACGATTGTTCCTGTTCAGGATGGCAAAACGGTATTTATTGCCAATAACGGAAAAGCCAAAGTGGTTAAAGTAGAAACACTAACCCGCACTGATAAAGACGTTGTTATTATCTCTGGATTAAAAATTGGCGACACTGTTTTGACTTCAGGAGTGATGTCGCTTAAAGATGAAGCCGATATCAAAGTAAAAATCAAGTAACTTAAAACATGAGTTTATCCACTTTAAGTATTAAACGACCCGTTTTTACAATTGTCATCAATCTGACTATTATTCTTTTTGGAATTATTGGTTACAGTTATTTGGGCGTTCGTGAATTTCCTTCGATTGATCCGGCGCAAATTTCAGTAAGAACTAATTACACTGGTGCCAATGCTGATATCATTGAATCACAAATAACGGAACCTTTAGAAAGAGCAATTAATTCCATTGATGGAATACGAAACATCACTTCCTCGAGTAATCAAGGCTCGAGCAATATTACTATTGAATTCAAACTCGAAAAAAACTTAGAAGAAGCAGCTAACGATGTGCGTGATAAAGTATCACAGGCTGTTAGAAATTTACCAAAGGATATTGATGCTCCGCCGGTAGTTTCTAAAGCCGATGCCGATTCTGATGCGATTATTACAATGACCGTTCAGAGCGACACCAAAAATACACTAGAACTAAGTGATTATGCCGAAAATGTAATTGCCGAACGATTACAAACTATTCCGGGTGTGAGCAGTGTTCAAATTTGGGGACAGAAACGCTATTCAATGCGCATTTGGATTGACCCGGTAAAATTATCTTCCTATGGTGTTACCGTTTCAGATGTAAGAACTGCTTTGGAAAAACAAAACGTAGAATTACCCTCAGGGAAACTAACCGGTGCCAATACGGAACTGACCGTAAAAACCATGGGGAATCTTTCTGATGAAAAGGAATTTAATAACATTATTATCGTTGCCGATGCTGATAAAATTGTCCGTTTGAGCGATATCGGTCGCGCCGAATTAGGTCCTGAAAATCTGGAAACCCAACTAAAATCAAACGGACAACCAATGGTTGGTTTGGGAATCATTCCACAGCCGGGAACAAATTACCTCGATATTGCCGAACAGTTTTACAAACAATTCGACTCCTTTAAAAAAGATTTACCAAAAGACGTTAAAATTAATGTCGCGCTTGACAATACTTTATTTATCAAAAAATCGGTGGTAGAAGTCGCGGAAACCTTGCTGATTTCGGTGATTTTGGTAATCCTGATTATTTTCTTGTTCTTTAGGGATTGGGCCATTGCATTCAGGCCGTTGATTGATATTCCTGTTTCTTTGATTGCTACATTTTTTATTATGTATTTATGTGGTTTTTCGGTTAATGTATTGACGCTTTTGGCAATCGTTTTAGCCACTGGATTAGTTGTGGATGATGGAATTGTAGTCACCGAAAACATCTTCAAAAAAGTCGAAGAAGGCATGTCTCCAATTGAAGCCGCTATCAAAGGTTCGAACGAAATTTTCTTTGCCGTAATTTCTATTTCCATTACACTAGCTGCGGTGTTTTTACCCATTATATTTTTAGATGGTTTTGTGGGAAGGCTTTTTAGGGAATTTGGTGTCGTCATTGGTTCTGCTGTTTTAATATCAGCCTTTGTTTCCTTAACATTAACCCCAATGTTGAATGCTTATCTGATGAAAGGCGGCGAACAGAAAAAAACTCGATTTTACACCTTTACAGAACCTTATTTTGAAGGTTTAAACAAAGGATATGCAAAATCTTTGGAAAGTTTTATCCAAAAGAAATGGCTTAGTTTTCCAATCTTGATTGTTTGTATCGGATTGATTGTATTGTTTTTTAAAATCATTCCGAAAGAAACAGCTCCTTATGATGACAGAAACCTTATTATCGTTGGTGTTACAACTCCGGAAGGAGCAACTTATGATTACACCGACAGATTCATGCAGGAGTTATCACAATTGGTTGACGATTCTATTCCTGAGAAAAAAATAGCTTTAGTCATAACGGCTCCTGGTTTTGCATCGGCTTCTGTGAATAGCGGTAGAGTGCGTTTGGCACTAAAAGATCCGGAAGAAAGAGAGCGTTCTCAAAAAGATATTGCCGAAAAGTTTACCAAATGGACCAAAAAATATTCTCAGGCTAAAGTCACCATTTCCGAACAACCAACTATTGCTGTAAACAAACGTGGAGGTTTGCCGATTCAGTATATAATTCAGGCACCGAATTTTGAAAAATTGCGCGAAAAAATTCCGCAATTTATGGATGAAGCGAATCAGAATGAAACCTTTTCCAATGTGGATGTGAATCTGAAATTCAACAAACCCGAAATCAATGTGACTATCGATAGGGAAAAAGCGGAAAGTCTGGGTATTTCGGTTTTGGATGTTGCACAGACACTTCAATTATCCTTAAGCGGTCAGCGTTTTGGCTATTTTATGCGAAACGGAAAACAATACCAAGTCATCGGACAATTTGATGAAAAAGATCGGGACGAGCCATTAGATTTGACTTCAATGTTTGTCAAAAATAATAAAGGAGAATTGATTCAGTTAGACAACGTAGTAAAAGTGGACGAGCAAAGTAATCCGCCGCAATTGTATCACAATAACAGATATATGTCGGCTACAGTCTCTGCCGGTTTGGCTCCGGGAAAAAGCATAAGTGACGGAATTGACGCTATGGACGAAATTAAAAACAAAGTGCTCGACGATAGTTTTACTACCGATTTGGGTGGTGAATCACGTGATTTTGTTGAAAGCAGTTCGAATACTATGTTTGCTTTTGGTTTGGCGTTGCTGTTGATTTATTTGATTTTGGCGGCACAGTTTGAAAGTTTTATTGATCCATTTATTATCATTTTAACCGTGCCTATGGCGGTTGCCGGAGCGTTGTTTTCGCTTTGGCTGTTTGGGCAAACCTGGAACATTTTCAGCCAAATTGGAACCGTGATGCTTATTGGTCTCGTAACGAAAAACGGAATCCTAATAGTCGAGTTTGCGAATCAATTACGGGAACAAGGGTTATCAAAATACGATGCGATTGTTCAGGCATCAGAAGCGAGATTGCGTCCAATTTTAATGACAAGTTTGGCAATTGCTCTTGGTGCTTTACCGATTGCATTATCACTTGGAGCAGCTTCAACCAGTAGAATCGGAATGGGAGTTGTGATTGTTGGAGGAACTATCTTCTCTTTAGTTTTAACACTATTTGTAATTCCTTCTATTTATTTGCTATGGTCACGAGCCAAGAAACACAGACCGGAGTTTGATAATTTAGAAGCTTTAGAAAAGTAAAAATTATGAAAATGAAATCGCTATATATTGTTGTGCTGTTGGTTTTTGTTTCAAAAACTCAAGCGCAGGAATTATTAAAACTAGAAGATGCTGTGAAAATTGCTTTGGAAAATAACTATGAAATCAAGTTAGCTAAAAACGAACTGAAAGTAGACGAACTCAGCAACTCCATAGGAAATGCCGGAATGTTGCCTACCGTTAACGCTACAGTGGTAAATAATAATAGCATTTTAAATACCACGCAAACCCAAGCTGACGGTTCAGAAAGAACTTTAGATGGCGCACGAAATATGAACTTGACATACGGCATTGGATTAGACTGGACGGTTTTTGACGGCATGAGAATGTTTGCCCGAAAAGAGCAACTTAACATTTTGCAAAAACAGGGCGAGGCCGAATTAAAATTAGCCATACTAACCAGAATAAGTGATGTTTATCTAAACTATTTCGACTTGGTACAACAGCAACAACAATTGGCGGCGATTGATACTGCAATTGTTATTTCACAGGAAAGAGTCAATACGGCACAAAACCGTTTTAACATTGGAAAAGCTTCAAAACTGGAGGTGTTGAACGCTCAAGTCGATTTAAATTCGGATAAAAGTTCGCAACTTAAACAACTGGAATTAATCAAAACGACTAAGATTCGTTTGAATGAAATTTTAGCCCGAGATGTCCAAACCGATTTTGTTGTAACTGATAAAATTATGGTGGATGAACTGCTCAAATATGATGAATTAAAATCGTCTGCCGAAAGTCAGAATCCGCAAATACAAGTCCAATTACTAACCAAAAACAGTGCAGAACAACAATTAAAGCAAGTCAAAGCCGGTCGTTATCCAACAGTTCGAATTACTTCGGGTTACAACTTGACGCGTTCGGAAGCTTCATTGGGATTTGTAACACAATCTTCGGGTCGTGGTTTAGTTTATGGGATTAATGCTTCGGTTCCTATTTTTAACGGCAACCAACAAAATCGCAATGAAAAAATCGCAAAGGTTCAGTTGGAAAATGCAACCGTAACTTTGGAACAACAAAAGTTAAGTTTGGAAAGCCAATTGAATTCAGCGTTTACAAGTTATTTAACTAATTTAGAACTGACCAAAGTAGAAGCTAAAAACTTAGACATAGCCGAGCAAAATTTAGATATTACTTTGTCTAAATTCAAAATAGGAACCATTACACCTATCGAATTCAGAACCGCGCAGCAGAATTTTTTGGATGCCAAAGTGCGTTACAGCAATGCAATGTATTTGACCAAAATTTATGAAATCACCTTAAAAGAATTAGCCGGAAATTTGACTTTTTAGTGTATTTTTGAATTCAAATTACTACCAAAAATGATATCATACAACACCAAAGACTGGTTTACCTTTATCTTCCGTTTTCACAAAGCAGATACTTTCCGAACACTGTTTCCTATAATGATTGCTATTGGAATTTATTCGGCAATCATAGGTTACATGGAAGTTGAATATTGGAAGTTAGCCGATAACAGCTATGTAAAAAACATCACGATTATGCACGGAATGTTAGGTTTCGTGATTTCATTATTGTTGGTTTTTAGAACCAATACCGCTTATGACCGTTGGTGGGAAGGCCGAAAACTTTGGGGAAGCTTGGTTAATAACAGCCGTAACTTTGCAATGAAGTTGTCTGCCATTTTGGATGATGAAAGTGATAAAAAGTTTTTCCGAAAAGTCATTCCGAGTTATGCCGATGTATTGTATAAACATTTAAAAAACGAAGAAACAGGCAAACAGCTTTTTGAAGATTTAGATTTAGAAATCGATCATCACAAACACAAACCCAATCAAGTCGCAAAATTGATGTTCCAAAAAATTAATGAATTGTATGTTGCCAAAAAAATAACCGGTGACCAATTAATTATTCTGAATGCCGAAATCCAATCGTTTACCGATGTTTGCGGAGCTTGTGAGCGAATCAAAAACACTCCTATTCCCTACTCTTACAGTGCATTTATCAAGAAATTTATTTTCTTTTATGTGATGACTTTACCTTTTGGCTATTCTTTTAGTTTGGGTTATTATACTGCACCTGTGATTGTCTTTATCTTTTATGTTTTGGCGAGTTTGGAATTGATTGCTGAAGAAATCGAAGATCCGTTTGGTGGTGATGTCAATGATTTACCAACGAAGAAAATTTCGGAGAACATTAAGAAACACGTTGAGGAATTGCTTTAAGAATAGCGGGGAGGCACTTCTTCCTGATAAAAGAGAACGTTCTCACTAGCCCCGATGGGAGCTGGCTACCGTGTAGCGCGGACAGCGGGAAGATTTGTCCTGAAGACAACTATTGCTGTGCTCCTAAATTAAAAAATGCTAACAAAAACGCCTTAAAAACTTTCTTCCTGCAGTTAGCAATGATTATATTTGCACCTTATTAAAAATTTTAAAATGAAGATTTCATACAATTGGTTAAAGCAATTTATCAAAATAGATTTAAAATCAGAAGAAACAGCAACCCTACTGACCGATTTAGGTTTGGAAGTGGAAGTTGTGGAAAAATACCAATCGGTTCGTGGTGGTTTGGAAGGTGTTGTTGTTGGTCATGTTTTGACTTGTGAAAAGCATCCTGATGCTGATAGATTAAGTATTACGACTGTTGATTTAGGCGATGGAACTCCGGTACAAATTGTTTGTGGTGCGCCGAATGTTGCTGCCGGACAAAAAGTACCTGTTGCGACTATCGGAACCAAATTGTTTGACAAAGATGGTATTGAGTTTGAAATCAAAAAAGGAAAAATCCGCGGACAGGAAAGTCACGGAATGATTTGCGCAGAAGACGAATTAGGTTTAGGAACAAGTCATGACGGCATTATGATTTTGGATGCTGCCCTAAAAACCGGAACTCCTGCAGCTAAAGTTTTTAATGTTGAAAATGATGAAGTTTTCGAAATTGGTTTAACTCCAAATCGCGCCGATGCTATGTCGCATTATGGTGTTGCAAGAGATTTGCGTGCCAGCTTATTGCAAAAAAACAGCAGTATCGAGTTAATCACGCCAACGGTAAGTACATTCCGAATTGACAAAAGAACACTTAAGATTGATGTCGATGTTAAAGACAGTAAGTTAGCACCAAGATATTGTGGTGTTACCCTTTCCGGCTTGACAGTAAAGCCTTCGCCTGAATGGTTACAAAACCGTTTAAAAGCGATTGGCCTGACTCCAAAAAATAATATTGTTGATGTTACCAATTATATATTGCACGATTTAGGGCAACCGTTACATGCTTTTGATGCTGCGAAAATCAGTGGAAAAATCATTGTGAAAACAGTGGCAGCCGGAACAAAATTCGTCACTTTAGACGATACCGAAAGAACCTTACACGAAGAAGATTTGATGATTTGCGACGAAAAAGGACCGCTTTGTATTGCCGGTGTTTTTGGTGGAAAAGGCTCCGGAGTTACCGAAACTACAAATGCAATTTTCCTGGAAAGTGCTTATTTTAATCCGGTAAGTGTTAGAAAATCAGCGAAAAGACATGGGTTAAATACAGATGCTTCTTTCCGTTTTGAAAGAGGAATTGATCCAAACATTACAGAATTTGCTTTGAAGCGTGCTGCGCTTTTAATCAAGGAAGTTGCCGGTGGTGAAATCACTTCTGACATCGTTGATATTTATCCAAAAAAGATTGAAGATTTTCCGGTTTTCTTAAACTTTGACAAAACTGCCAAATTGATTGGACAGGAATTGCCAAAAGAAACCATCAAGAAAATTTTGGCTTCTTTAGATATTAAAGTAAACAGCGTTACCGATGCCGGTTTAGGTTTAATAATTCCGTCATATCGTGTAGATGTGCAACGCGAAGTGGATGTTATCGAAGAAATCCTTAGGGTTTATGGTTACAACAACATCAATTTTACTAAAAAATTAAACGCGACAGTTTCCAATTCGGCAAGAACAGAAGATTATAAGGTGCAGAATATTGTTGCAACGCAATTGAATTCACTTGGCTTTCACGAAATGATGGCCAACTCTTTAACATCGCCTGATTATGTGAATTTATCTGAAATGTTGAAAGAAGAATTTAATGTAATGATGTTAAACCCGTTGAGTAATGATTTATCAGCTATGCGCCAATCGTTATTGTTCTCAGGTTTAGAAGCTGTGTCTTATAATATTAACAGAAGAAATGGTGATTTGAAATTATTCGAATTTGGAAAAACATACCACAAATTACCATCGGGTTATGATGAGCCAAAGCATTTAACGCTTTTTGTGTCAGGAAATAGAGTTGCGGAAAGTTGGACAACTACTGAAAAACCATCTGATTTCTTTTTGTTTAAAGGTTATGTAGATTCGGTTTTAAATCGTTTGGGCATTTGCAAAATTCAAAACAAACCTGTGACTTCTGATGTTTTTGCAGAAGGAATAGCTATTGCTAATGGTAACGATACTTTGGTTGAATTTGGAACAGTTAAAAAATCAATCCTAAAACATTTCGATATTAAGCAGGAAGTATTCTTTGCCGATTTTAATTGGAATCTGATTTTGAAACTTATTAATAATAGAATCAAGTTTACTGATATTCCGAAATATCCTGAAGTAAGAAGAGATTTAGCTTTATTAGTTGACAATACCGTTGCCTTTGATGCTATTTATTCGATTGCACGTCAAACGGAAAAAACGTTATTAAAAGAGGTGAATTTGTTTGATGTGTATGAAGGCAAAAATCTGCCGGAAGGCAAAAAGTCTTATGCAGTGAGTTTCACATTGCAGGACACTACCAAAACCCTGACTGATGATCAGATTGACAAAATCATGAGTAAACTTCAAAAGAATTTAGAATCTGAAGTTGGTGCGAGTTTAAGAAAATAAAAAAAGTCTCCCTAATCAAAAAGGGAGACTTTTCTTTTAAAACCAGTACCACGAAGTACGAGTATAAATTTATGATTTTGGTGTAACTACAGCATCAATAACATGAATCACTCCATTAGATTGGTTGACGTCAGCAATCGTAACTTTGGCACTTTTACCGTTTTCGTCTGTCAAATAAAGGTCTGAGCCTTTCATCCAGGCGGTTAACGTTCCGCCGCTTACTGTTTTCAGAGCAGCTTTTCCGTTTCCTGCTTTTATCGCTTTAGCAATATCCGATGAATTCATTTTTCCTGCTACAACATGGTAGGTCAAAATGGTTTGCAATAATTTAAGGTTTTCCGGTTTTAATAAGGTTTCTACGGTTCCTTTAGGCAATTTGTCAAAGGCAGCATTTGTTGGGGCAAACACGGTGAAAGGTCCTTTTGATTGTAGTGTTTCAACAAGTCCTGCTGCTTTTACGGCTGCTACTAAAGTGGTGTGGTCTTTAGAATTCACAGCATTTTCCACAATATTTTTTGATGGATACATTGGAGCTCCACCAACGGTTACGGTTTTTTCTTTCTGTGCAAAAACAGAAATGGTTACAAATAGCGTTAAGGCAAAAAAGGCAATCGACAATAGATTCTTAGTTTTCATGATAATATTATTTTTAAAGTTATACAGCCATTTACGCCAATACATCTTTAATGGTTTTGCTATTATTATTTTTTCTAAAAACTTTAACAACTGTCAACACAAAAATTGCGGCTTTATAGAAGTTGAATTAAGATTTTATTTTATAAATTTAAGTTTATAATTCACATTCAGTCAGACATTTAAAAAGCCCGCAGAAATGTTAGCAAACAAGGTAAACCTCGAAAAAAAATTACTTTCTCAAAGAAAAAAATTTAAATCGGAAGTGGATATTATTGCTGAAGTTAAAGCCATATTTGCAGAAAATGAGATTCGGAGAAACGAGATTGCACACAAACTTAAACATCAAAGTTCAACAAAAACAAATGAGTTGCAGTTTGACTTATTGGAAACCGATAAGATCTTTCATTTAGAACAAATACGGAAAATTTGTATTGACTATCGGCTTCGGTTTTTAGACAGTACTATCTTTAAAAATGAAATTCCGGAAGAAGCAGTATCTAAAATCAGGATGATTGAGAAAAAGCACAATACAACTCTTGGAAGCTTCAAAATCATTGCGCCAAGTAAAGCTTTTCATTTGTTAAATTACGATGACCCTTTGTTGTTTGTCCCGATTGGAAACGATTATTATTATTTGATTCACCAATGGGGAACAGAAATAAACCCGTTAAGAAAATTAATGGTTTTACCAATCAAAAATTTAGGAACCTTTACAATAACCAGTATAGTATTGAGTATTGTTGTAGCATTATTAGTTCCTGAAAATAATTTGAGCAAATCGGTTCCTTTGGCTTCTTTTATTATCTTTCTTTTCACATTTAAATCCATCTTTGCCGTGTTTGCCTATTACTTTTTTATGATGGGGAAAAATTTCAATGAGGAAATTTGGCAGCGAAAATATTATAATAATTAAAAACAAAAAAGTCCCGATTGCTCGGGACTTTCTATTTATAGGAATCAGAGAATTATTTCTTTTTCTCTGTTTTTTCCATTTTTGCTTTTAATCCGGCAAGGATATCATTGTTATCTCCAAGAGTCTGAGCTGGTGCATTTGTAGCAGCTACAGTTTCAGTAACAGCTTTTGCATTTTTCTCTTCTTCTTCTCTAAAGATAGCCGTGTGAGAAGCTACAACTCTTTTGAATTCTTTATTGAATTCAATAACTTTAAAGTCAGCTGCTTCACCTTTTTTCAATTTCTTACCATCTTCTTTTTCTAAGTGACGGGTTGGAATAAACGCAACTACATCATCACCGAAATCTACAGTAGCTCCTTTGTCAACAATCTCAGCGATAGTTCCGTTGTGGATAGTTCCAACAGCGTAAGCATCTTCATGTTTGTCCCAAGGGTTTTCAGTTGTTTGTTTGTGACCTAAAGATAATTTACGTCCTTCAACATCTAACTCTAATACTACTACATCTAATTTATCACCTACGTTAACAAATTCTGATGGATGTTTGATTTTCTTAGTCCAAGATAAGTCAGAGATATAAACTAATCCATCAATACCTTCTTCTAATTCAACAAAAATACCAAAGTTTGTAAAGTTTCTAACGATACCTGTGTGTTTAGAACCTACAGGATATTTAGAAGTAATATCTGTCCATGGATCTTGTGTCAATTGTTTGATACCTAAAGACATTTTTCTGTCATCTCTATCAAGAGTCAAGATAACTGCTTCAACAGTATCACCAACTTTTACGAAATCCTGAGCCGAACGCAAGTGCGTAGACCATGACATTTCAGAAACGTGGATTAAACCTTCAACACCTTCAGCAACTTCGATAAATGCACCGTAATCAGCGATTACAACTACTTTACCTTTTACTTTATCTCCGATTTCTAATTTAGAATCAAGAGCATCCCATGGATGAGCGTTTAATTGTTTTAAACCTAATTGAATTCTTGTTTTCTCATCATCGAAATCAAGGATTACAACGTTTAATTTTTGATCTAATTCAAGAACTTCACTTGGGTGGTTGATTCTTGACCAAGAAAGGTCAGTAATGTGGATTAATCCATCAACACCACCTAAGTCAATAAACACACCATAAGAAGTAATGTTTTTAACAACACCTTCTAATACTTGTCCTTTTTCTAATTGACCAATGATTTCTTTTTTCTGAACTTCGATATCAGCTTCGATAAGAGCTTTGTGAGATACAACTACGTTTTTGAATTCGTGGTTGATTTTCACTACTTTGAACTCCATCATTTTGTTTACGTATACATCGTAATCACGGATTGGTTTCACATCAATTTGTGAACCCGGTAAGAAAGCTTCGATTCCGAAAACATCTACAATCATACCTCCTTTAGTTCTACATTTAACAAAACCTTGAACGATTTCTCCGGTCTCGTTAGCAGCAATAACTCTATCCCATGATTTGATAGTTCTTGCTTTTCTGTGAGACAATACCAATTGACCTGTTTTGTCCTCACGGATGTCAATTAATACTTCTACTTTGTCACCCACTTTTAAGTTTGGGTTGTAACGGAACTCATTAAGTGAAATTACACCTTCTGATTTCGCGTTGATGTCAACAATTGCGTCTCTGTCAGTGATTCTTACTACTACTCCTTCTACAACTTCTTCTTGGTCAGTTGAAATAAAAGTTTTTGTAACTAAGTTTTCAAACTCTTGCAAGTTTTTCTCATCTACTGCGTCAATTCCTTCTGCATAGTTATGCCAGTTAAAATCATTTAAAAACGCTTCTTGTTCTTTGTTTAATACAGCCATGCTGATAAAATAATTTGTATGTTATGTTCTTCGAGTTTCTTGATGCGATAAAAACACAACAGTGTTAGTTTTAAATAGTTAATACCTAAAGGAAACTCTTCTTCGCCAAAAGGTTGGCAAAAGTAAGCATAATTTCTTAATTACAAAACAATTTCAGAAAGAAAATAGCGCAAATAAAAAAGAATAAAGTGTTGATTGTTAGGAGCATTTGATATTAAGAGGAGGACTGCCAGTGGCAGTCAGGTATCGAACTTTAGTTCGTGTAAATCAAATTAGTGTATTGAAGCGAATGGTCTGGGCATTTTAGGAAGCCCTATTCCCGCTGTCCGGGCTACAAGGTAGCCTCTACCATCGGGGCTAATTAGGATTTGTATCGCATAGACCTGACCCGTTTTGAAAACATGTCAGGTCTAAAAAATAAATAGTACATTGTAATCCAATAAAATTAAAATGAAGAATAAGGAATCACTTTTATTCAAAACCACCACCAACCTAACATTTTGGGTGTTGATTGCCATTATCTGCGGCGTGCTGCTTGGGCATTTCAATCCCGAAAACGGACAGAAAATGAAAATCGTTGGCGATTCATTCATCCAATTGGTCAAGATTTTTATCGGGCCAATTATCTTCTTAACCATTGTTTTAGGAATTGCCGGTATGGGCGACTTAAAGAAAGTCGGGCGAATCGGCATCAAATCACTTATTTATTTTGAAATCGTAACCACATTTGCCCTAGCAATTGGTGTTATTGCCGCTTATATTATTCAACCCGGTAAAATTGACAAATCGGGATTAACTATTGAAGATGCCAGTAAATATACTTCTGCTAAAACAGACTTTAGTTGGCTTGACTTCTTTATGAGCAATTTTACGCTACAGGTTCTGGTTGTGGCCATCATCTTCGGAATTGTACTCAACTATCACAAAAAAAGAGAAACTGTAATAGCAGTTTTATACAACTGGTCTAAAGTAGTTTTCAGGGCATTAAAATTTGTCATGTATTTGGCGCCGCTTGGTGCATTTGGTGCCATGGCCTATACCGTTGGAAAATTTGGATTTGAAACGCTCATTCCACTTGGAAAATTAATGATTACGGTTTACATCACTATGGGTATTTTCGTATTTGTAGTTCTTGGAGGCATTCTCCGTTATTACAAAATAAACATACTGGATTTTATCAAATACCTCAAAGCCGAATTGCTGATTGTGCTAGGAACTTCTTCTTCAGAACCTGCCTTACCTAACTTAATGAACAAACTGGAACGCATGGGCTGTAGCAAATCGGTAGTGGGATTGGTAGTTCCAACCGGTTATTCCTTCAACCTTGATGGAACATCCATTTATCTTTCGATGGCGGTTATTTTCCTGGCGCAATTGTATAATGTGCAGCTTTCGTTTGGCGAAATCCTAACCATAATCGGGCTTTTAATGATTACCTCAAAAGGCGCAGCCGGAGTAACCGGAAGTGGTTTTATTGTTTTGGCTTCAACACTTACAGCCATACATAAAATTCCTGTTGAAGGTTTGGCTTTTCTTTTAGGCGTCGATAAATTCATGAGCGAAGCCCGGGCAATCACCAATTTCATTGGAAACGGTGTCGCCGCAATTGTAATCTCTAAAAACGAAAATGAATTCGTTGACCCTGAAAACCCAATGGAATTAGATTGAGCTCTCTAGTCTTTTATAAACTTAGTGCTTGCACTGCCTTTATCAGAATTGATTTTTATGAAATAGGTTCCTGTCACTAAATCGGAAACATCAATACCGGCATCTTTCACTTCCGGGAGAACCAAAACCAATTGTCCTAAAGTATTGTAAATGTTTACAGAAGAAATTTGAATATCATTTTTAGTTTGAATATTCAAGATATCTCTCGCCGGATTCGGATACAAACTCACATAATCCGAAAATTCAAAATCCTGATTCCCCAACGCCTGAATCGTCGATGTAAACGTATTTGTAATTATTGGCGCATTGTAATCAAAATAAATACTGGCGGTGTTGCTAAATGTACTACCAACTGACAGAGTTGGACTAGGTCTGGTTCTTATTTTAAAAGCAACATAACCATCATTGTTAGCATCGTCAAAAGGCAGGTTAATATTCTCAAAAATAAACTCTACTTTATTAGGCGACGAAAATTTGGTTACCACTGGATGACTTGATGATATTGGCAACAAAGTAGTTGCTGTAAATTTATTGGTATCAATAATATCTTTAATTACTACGTTTTCTGCAGGATAGTTTCCAGTGTTTTCAAAACGAATCAAATAGTGAACATATTCACCAATGACACTTGTAGTTACAAGCGCTCCTTCCGCACAAGCTTTATCATTCGGATCTAAAGAACCTACAACAGTTTGCTTGATAGGATTGGTATTGTCCCAATAAGTGTCATCTCCTGAAACCGGATTAATTACAGCAGTAAAACTCAACTCGTCACCGATATTAACAGGTGGCGTTTCTACAGGTGAATTAACATTAAAAGTTATAAGGATTTCTCTTGTTTCGAAAGGAAGCAAATTCGAATAATCCCACGCAAATAAATTTGTAGATTGGCTGCTATAAGAAGGAACAGAAGAAACATAATCCATCATATCATCCTGAAATGTCAAAGTAACGGTGCCTGTTTGTGGATGAGTTCCTTTATTTTTGTAAATAATTTTATAGTAGGCATCAAAACCCGGTCTGGCTACTATCATTGGCAATATGGTGACATCTACATCACGATGTGTTCCGTTTGGACGTATGCAGAAGTTCTGAACATTCGGATTCCCCGATCCTGGAAAGGTAACCGTAAAATTGGTTGGAGAAACCAAAAAATAAGATGGATTTTCTAAAGAAGGAGTTACAGTGTAAGTTCCAGCCGGAACATCAAAAACATAGTTTCCGGAAGCATTGGTTATCACACTTCCTACTGCCGATCCGCTGATTGCCATTCTTAATCCCTGATAAGCTGCATCGCTTCCGCCACAACCGTTGTTGTCACCATCATAGGTGCTTGTTCCCTGTGTGGTATAATAGTTTCCTCCTGGAATAAAGCTACAATAAGAGTTTACAGTACAGCTAGTATTACCATAAGTTGTTGCCAGATTTTGTAACGTTGTTAACTGACTTTCATCGGCGCAGATATAGGTAACATTTGGAGAATTACTAAAATCAAAGGCATAGCTTTCATTGCTTCCGTTTTTAGCAAATATTGATGTCAGTTGTGGACAATGGGTTACATAAATATAAGCTAGCATTGACAAACTGCTTACATCAAGCGTAATAAGTTGAGTATAGTCACAAGCTAATTGTGTAATACGTGGGCATCCGCTTATATTTAAAGAAGTTAGCGGATTAAAACTAAAGTTCATAATATGAGCCCTGGGCAAATCAACCAAATCCATGCTGGTAAATTGATTCTGGTAGGCATATATAGTCATTAATTCGACACAACCGTTTAAATTTAGTGACGTCAGCTGGTTATTTGTGCAAGTCAGTTCCACCAAATGACTAAGACCACTTACATTCAAAGAAGTAAGCATATTATTGGCACAATTTAAACCTATAAGATTTGTAAAAGATTGAATTCCTTCCAAATTACCAATAGATGTAGCTCCCAAACCATTATCAATATCAAGATAACCAACCTGAAGTGCTTCAGAAACCTGAATTTCGCCATCATTATTGGCATCAACCGAAAAAGCATTGTTGGTAAGGTCGAAAGCACATATGTTACCACTGCTATTTGATGTCACCAATAACTGCTTAAAAACAGGATCGGGAATGCTAACTGTTTGTGCTTTTAAACCGATAACAATAAAAATAAAACACAGGGAAAAGTATAATTTTTTCATAACATAGCAATTTGATTATCAAATATATTAATTTATTTCCATAAAAAAAGCCCTTCAAAATTTGAAAGGCTTTATATTTTAGTGACTCACATTCGCAACATCATTCGGGTTGTGCTTGTGTTTAAACAAAACAGCAAAAGCAATAGCAATTACTAAAGCATATCCGGCAAACGAAAGCCAGATGCTATGCCAATCTCTAACGCCATCTTGAGTAAAGAATTTATCAATTACAATTCCGCTTAGCAAACCTCCAAAGAAAGCACCAAAGCCGTTTGACATCATCATAAACAAACCTTGAGCTGAAGAACGAATTTTTGAATCGGTAGTAGTTTCAACAAATAATGAACCTGAAATATTAAAGAAATCAAACGCCATTCCGTAAACGATACACGACATAATAATCATCCATAAACCATCAGCCGGATCACCATAAGCAAATAATCCAAAACGTAAAACCCAAGCTAACATCGAGATTAACATTACTTGTTTGATTCCGAATCGCTTTAAAAAGAACGGAATTGCTAAGATAAATAAGGTTTCAGATACTTGAGAAATCGACATGATTAATGTTGATTTTTGTACAATAATACTATTGGCATATTCGGGATTATTTCCAAATTCAGACAAGAAAACATCACCATACATATTGGTTAATTGCAATGCGCCACCCAAAAACATTGAGAACAAAAAGAACAACGCCATTTTGTAGGTTCCAAATAGTTTAAACGCATCTAAACCTAATTTTTGTGCGGTCGTAGCATTTTCAGCAATCAATTTTTGTGGTGGACATTTTGGCAACGTAAATGAATAAATTCCCAAGATAACAGCAGAAACAGCAGAAATATAAAACATATTCGCAGACGCTTTATTTCCGGATAAATTGGTTAACCACATAGCAGCGATAAAACCAATGGTTCCCCAAACCCTTATTGGTGGAAACACTTTTATCACGTCAAAATTGTTGTTTTTCAGAATGTTGTAAGCCACCGAATTGGATAACGAAATGGTTGGCATATAACAAAGCATCGCCGCGAAAATTACCCAATAAAAAGTAGTCGGATCTTCCACTAGTGGAATATAGCAAAGTGCCAAACCTCCTAAAATATGAAGAATACCATAAAGCTTTTCTGCGTTTATCCATTTATCGGCAATAATACCTGTGATTGCAGGCATGATTATAGAAGAAATTCCAAGTGTGGAAAAAATGGCTCCAAATTCGGCACCACTCCATTGTTTTGTGGCAAACCAATAATTACCAACGGTTATCAGCCACGCTCCCCAAACAAAGAATTGGAGAAAACTCATTAATGTTAATCTCAATTTTATACTCATAAATAATAGTTTTGGTTTTAGTTAAATAACAACCCGTAAATCTACTATTTAAATCGAGATAAACAAATATTTACAACGATTTCGTCACATCTTCCACCATTTCCAAAACGGCGTTAAATTGTTCTTCACGGGTAAGATAAGAATTATCAATTTCTATAGCGTCATCAGCTTTTACCAAAGGAGAATCTTCACGATGTGTATCAATATAATCGCGCTGTTCCACATTTTTTAAGACTTCATCAAAAGAAACTGTTTGTCCTTTTTGCTGTAACTCTTCGAAACGTCTTTGCGCACGCGTTTCTGAACTCGCTGTCATAAAAACTTTGAGTTCAGCTTTCGGAAAAACTACGGTACCAATATCCCGACCATCCATGACTATGCCTTTTCCTTTTCCCATTTCCTGTTGTTGCTCAACCAATTTGGCGCGCACTTCAGAAACTTCGGCCACTAAACTCACAAAATTGGAAACTTCAAGGGTTCTGATTTCCTTTTCCACATTGACATCATTCAGATACATTTCGGCAAAACCCAATTCAGGATTAAATTCAAAATGCAATTTTATAGAAGGCAGGCTATTAATTAAAGTTTCTTTATCAAAAAAATCAGTAGTGATATAACCATTTTTCATTGCGAAAAAAGTCACCGCGCGATACATAGCGCCGGTGTCAACATATACATAGCCTAAATGTTTAGCTAATTGTTTGGCTAATGTACTTTTTCCTGTGGACGAAAATCCATCTATGGCAATTGTAATTTTTTTACTCACAATTTTAAAATTATTTTTTGGCGTTCGTAAACCTTCAGTTTAACAAGTTAATAGCTGTCATTTGCAAAATCAATGGTCAAGCCGAAAAGACTTGTATTGGCCGCTAATGTATATCTTGAATAGGAATAATTGAATTTTATGTTGCCCATTTTTAATCCCAAACCGATTGAAAGTCCGGAAAAATTTCGCTGCTCCAAGATACGCAATTCTTCGGCTCTTCTAAAGTTATAACCGAGTCTTAAGTTAAAACCTTTATCAGGAAACAATTCGGCACCAACAATTACGTGACGTAAAGCGTTTCCAAAAACAGAAACTTTTTCAGGTGTTGAGCCACCATCTAAAGAACCCTGTGCCCTATTCGGATTGGAAAATGCCAATTGCCATTGCTGCATATTTTCTAATGTCAAATGCCAACGAATCGGCACATTTTCCATCAGTTGTGAAACACCAATCAGCACTTCTAAAGGTAATTTTTCGCGCGTATCTGCATAAGTTGTAATTTGTGTTCCAACATTCCTAATAGAAATTGCCCAGTTTACATCGTTGCGAGTGTCAATAAACAAAGCACCAATATCGACAGCAGCGCCAAAGGAATTGTAGCTTTCTAAAGTAGATGAAATCAATTTGGCATTGGCTCCAACATAAAAATCAGAGCCCGGAATATTATAAGCATAACCAAAAGTCAGTGCCATTTCGCTTCCTGTAAAACTCGATGTCTGCTGACCATTTTCATCATAACCATCAAATTTTCCGTAATTCACATAATTGACACCGCCAAAAAAGGTTTGAACATGTCGGTCATAAGTGTAAGCATAAGAAGCTGTACCATAAGTTACTTCGCCAAATAAACTTCCGTAATTTAAGGACAATTTATTATCCATTTCAGCATTAATGTTTGCCGGATTAAAATGGCCCTGATTGACATCGTTATCGTAAAAGGTAATTACTTTTCCGCCTAAAGCCGCTTGCCTGGGTGAAGTCACTAAATTCAGAAATTGGTAAATTGACTTTCCTCCAATTTGACCAAAACTGACCAAATTAGCGAGACAAAATCCAATACAAATTGCTTTTTTTAACATCAAAAATGACTTATGCTATATACTATAACGGAAATGCGAAGATATTATTTTATATGGTATGAAAAAAAGATAAAAGAAAAAGGCATAAGCGTTATTTTACTTATGCCTTTGCTTACTATTCTAAAAAAATAGTTTACAATTTTTTAGCGTTTTTTACCTTCTGATTTGTTAAGGCTACATCTATAACTTCGCTCATTTCTTTTACATAATGAAAAGTCAAGCCTTCGATGTATTCTGCTTTAATTTCGTCGATATCACTTTTATTTTCATGACACAAAATAATTTCCTTGATGTTCGCTCTTTTGGCAGCCAGAATTTTTTCTTTAATTCCGCCAACTGGCAACACTTTTCCGCGTAAGGTAATTTCACCTGTCATGGCTAAATTTTTCTTTACTTTTCGTTGTGTCAGAAGTGACACTAAAGAAGTCAACATTGCAATTCCGGCGCTTGGTCCGTCTTTTGGTGTTGCGCCTTCCGGAACGTGTAAGTGAATGTTATATTTGGAAATCATTTCAGCATCTAAGCCAAAAATTTCGGTGTTCGCTTTTATGTATTCTAAAGCAATCGTTGCCGATTCTTTCATAACAGTTCCTAAATTTCCGGTCAAAGTTAAAGTTCCTTTTCCGGCCGAAATCAATGATTCTATAAATAAAATATCGCCACCAACTGATGTCCATGCTAAACCTGTAACAACTCCGGCTACATCATTGCTTTCCGATTTATCGCGTTCTAATTTTGGTGCACCCAAAATTTTTACGATATCTTCATCGGTAACTTTAGTGTTGTATTCTTCTTCCATCGCTACCGATTTAGCAGCGTTTCGGATAACTTGCGCTAACTTTTGTTCCAGACTTCTAACTCCTGATTCACGGGTATAACCTTCGACAATTTTTTCTAATTGTTTTTTACCGATTGTTAAATCTTTTGGTTTCAAACCATGTTCTTTCAATTGTTTCGGAAACAAATGCTGACGTGCAATTTCAACTTTTTCTTCGGTAGTATAACCGGTCATTTTAATGACTTCCATTCTGTCTTTTAATGCCGGTTGAATGGTTGCCATATTATTGGAAGTTGCAATAAACATAACTTTGGATAAATCATAACCCATTTCTAAAAAGTTATCGTAGAAATCGCTGTTTTGTTCCGGATCTAATACTTCAAGCAAAGCTGATGATGGATCACCCTGATGTGAATTTGAAAGTTTATCAATTTCATCCAAAACAAAAACCGGATTGGAAGTTCCAGCTTTTTTCAAGCTTTGAATAATTCTACCAGGCATTGCGCCGATATAGGTTTTTCGGTGTCCCCGAATTTCAGCTTCGTCACGTAAACCGCCAAGTGAAATACGAACATATTCTCTACCTAATGCTTCTGCGATTGATTTTCCGATTGAAGTTTTTCCAACTCCCGGAGGACCTGTTAAACAGATAATTGGCGACTTCATATCGTTTCGCAATTTCAAAACTGCCAAATGTTCTATGATTCTTTTCTTGACATCTTCTAAGCCAAAATGATCACGGTCAATAATTTTTTGTGCGCGTTTCAAATCAAAATTATCTTTGGAATAATGATTCCAAGGCAATTCTAAAAACAACTCTAAGTAATTTCTTTGTATGCCAAAATCGGGAGCTTGTGGATTCATGCGTTGCATTTTGGAAATTTCTTTCTCAAAATGTTTTGCTGTTTTTTCGTCCCAGCTTTTGGTTTTGGCTTTCATGCGCATTTCTTCAATTTCCTGTTCATTTGAAACGCCACCCAATTCTTCCTGAATGGTTTTCATTTGTTGGTGCAGGAAATATTCACGTTGCTGTTGGTCTAAATCGAAACGAACTTTAGATTGAATATCATTTTTCAATTCCAGTTTTTGCAACTCAACATTCATATAACGCAAAGTTTCTAAAGCTCTTTCTTTTAAAGCGTTAGTCATCAATAAATCTTGCTTTTCTTTAACCGTAAGGTTCATATTAGAAGAAACAAAATTGACTAAGAAAGACTGACTTTCTATATTCTTTATAGCAAAAGTAGCTTCGGTCGGAATGTTTGGACTTTCCTTTATGATTTCGATAGCCAACTCTCTGGTAGAATCGATTATCGCCTGAAATTCGGTATCGTGCTTTCCCGGACGCTTTTCTTCCACTTCTTTTATCGTAGCTTTCAGATACGGTTTTTCAGTAGTAACGGCATCAATAGCAAAACGTTTTTTTCCTTGAAGAATCACGGTAATATTTCCGTCAGGCATTTTCAAAACACGAAGAATTTGGGCTACAGTTCCAACGGTATAAATATCATTCTTAGTTGGATCTTCGTCTTCTTCATTTTTTTGGGCAACAACACCAATGATTTTGTTTCCGGCATTGGCATCGTTTATAAGTTTGATAGATTTATCTCTTCCTGCTGAAATCGGAATTACAACGCCCGGAAAAAGAACGGTATTACGCAAAGGTAAAATTGGTAAAGAATTGGGTAATTCTTCGTTATTCATTTCTTCTTCGTCTTCGGGAGTTAAAAGCGGAATTAAATCGGTTTCGGTATCGAATTCCTGCAGTGACAAATTGTCAAATGATATGATATTACGGTTTGACATGGTGTGTGTTTAAGTCAAAATGACATTAGAAATTATTCAATGCTAAACAAATGTAGGACATCTTTTCAATTTGATAAATTAAAATCGATGTATTACAGTTGAATTTGGCTAAAATCGATATATAGACTACTATTATCGATTAGTGCAGTATTTAGTCAAGTATTATGCCACAAAAAAACTGTCTCATCATAAGGACGAGACAGTTTTTTTATTTGTGAATATATTATTTAGTTTAGAATATAAGATTCTAATTCACTTGTTGTCGTTTCTGAGCCTACATCATCTGTAGAAACAGTAACAGATTTTATTGGGCCGATATTTTTAGAGAACCAATATTCAGTTACTACATTGTTTGCGGGCGCACCCATAACAGTAACAACTTGAGTTATTTTCGACTTGATTACATTAGTATAGCTTACACCATTTACTGTGACAGTTGCGTCTCTCTCAAGAATTTGTCCCGTATAACTTGTAGCCTGAGTTGTGGATGGCAAGCCTGTAAAAGTTGCTGTTTGTGTAAAACTACCCGACCAGGTTTGACCTGCGTTTAGGTAATCTTTAAGTAGTAGCATTTGGTATCCTGTCAGATTTCCAGTGATTCCTAATCCGGTATCGAAAGTAAAGTCTTCAATTTTAAGATAGTAGTCTCCGGAATTTTTTCTCAATCGAGCTACCACTCCAGCCGAAGTTCCACCACTTGAAGCTCCAAATAATTGATCGAACGTATAATAAGTATTACCGCCAATGCTATTAATAGAAATCATTTTCATAGGTTCCTGAACCACACCATTATTCTTAAACACCCATTGATTGTTTAAAGCAGTTGGCCAATAGTCACCGGTTGAAGTTCCTCCTCCACCGCCTCCGGTACCACCTCCGCCAGTACCACCGCCACCATCTGTGCTACCGTCATCTAAAACAATACTCGAATCAATAGGTTCAACTTCACAAGCTGTGAATGTAAAGGAAATGACAAGCAGAAAAAGACCTGCGATAATTTTTATTTTGTTCATGATTAAAGTAAATTTTTCCAAATATAATTTTTTTTGGATTTATGACAACACTTTTTTTGGAATTCTAAACAACAATAACATTCCGGCTAAGAAAAATACGCCCAAAAATACGATTGCAAATCTTGGACTTCCCGTAATTTGGTCTATTAATCCATAAACTATCATTCCGATAACAATTCCTATTTTTTCGGAAACATCGTAAAAACTAAAAAAGGAAGTGGTATCTTCGGTTTTAGGAATAAACTTAGAATAGGTCGATCTTCCCAATGCCTGAATTCCACCCATAACTAATCCAACCAAACTTGCCATAATGTAAAAATGCATTGGAGTAGTTATGAAATAAGCAAAGCCACACAATAAAAGCCAAAAAGCATTTAGGGCAATCAGCACATTAACATTCCCAAATTTTGCAGAAGCTTTTGATGTTAAAATTGCTCCGAGGATGGCGATTAGCTGTATTAAAAGAATACAGGTTATCAATCCGACTTGGCTTTCTTCCGGACTACTCCATTGAATTTCCTGTGCTCCAAAATATGTTGCGATTAGCATCACGGTTTGCACTGCCATGCTAAAAACGAAGAAACTCAACAGGTATCTTTTTAGCGGAATATCAGATTGCAGCATTCCCCACACTTTTTTCAATTCTCTAAATCCTTTAAATATAATAGAGAAAGTAACGTCTTTATTATTGGAATTTCCTTTTGGCAGATAAAAATAAGTGTATTTACTAAAGACAATCCACCAAATGCCTACTGTCATAAACGAATAGCGCATTGCTTTCATTGAAGCTTCTCCGGGTGTTCCTGAAATATTAAAAAGTGTCGGTTTCATTATCATTGCCAAATTGACAATCAATAATAAAACGCTGCCAATATAACCTAATGAATAGCCTTTTGCGCTTATTTTATCCTGCTGTTCAGGGAAAGCAATATCGGGTAAGTAGGAATTATAAAAAACCAGACTTCCCCAAAAACCAATCAGACCAAAAAAGTAAAATGTTAGTCCAAGACCAATATTATTTAAATCAAAAAAGTATAAACCAATACAGGACAAAGCGCCAATATAGTTGAAAATGCGCATGAAAATCTTTTTGTTTCCCATATAATCGGCAATACCGGAAAGTAATGGTGAAAAAAGCGCAACACAAAGAAAGGCAGCTGCTGTCACAAAGCTAATCAATGCCGAATTTTTAAAACTGTATCCAAAAAGAGTAACATAAGGATTGTCTTTGTCAAACAAAGCGTTATAGAAAATTGGAAAAACTGCCGAAGCAATTACCAAACTATAAACCGAATTTGCCCAATCATAAAAAGCCCAGGCGTTGAGTAATTTTGGATGACCTTTTGGAAGTATTGGCATAAAATGTTTTTAAATAAAAAATCCCGTCTCGCTTGTGGGACGAGACGGAATTCAAATATACTCTTTTTTTGGAATAGATATGTTATTTAAACGTTACGCCAAACTTCAATGCTTCGGCTTTTGCTATGGGAACCAGTTTTTTAAGATTGGCAATCCTTGTTTCGTCAGATGGATGCGTACTCATAAATTCCGGTGGTTTGTTTCCTCCTGAAGCTGTTGCCATTCTTGACCAGAAAACCACAGCTTGTTCCGGATTATATCCTGCAATGGCCATTAAGGTTAAACCAATTTGATCGGCTTCTGTTTCGTGGCTTCTGCTAAATGGTAACATTCCACCAATTTGTGTTGTTGCTCCGTACGCCGTCATTGCGATTTGTTGCGTTTCGGCACTTTTAGTGCCTGTAGCAGCCGCAACACCAACGGCTCCAAGTTGTTGGAGCATTCCAGCGCTCATTCTTTGTTGACCATGATTCGCCAAAGCGTGTGAAACTTCATGTCCCAAAACAGTTGCCAAACCAGCATCATCTTTTGTGATAGGAAGAATTCCTGAATACACGACAATTTTTCCACCAGGCATACACCAGGCATTTACTTCTTTGTTTTCAACTAAGTTATATTCCCATTGATAATCTTTCAGATAGCCTTGATACCCATTTGCATTCAGCCATTTCTCTGCTGCGTTTTTTATTTTTGTGCCAACGGTTACCACTTTATTGGCATCGGCAGTTCCTTTGATAACCTTATTTTCTTTTAAGAATGTTCCATATTGAGCAAATGCCGAAGGCAAAATTTCGCTATTCGGAACTAAAGCAAGTGTTTGTTTTCCAGTAAACGGATTTTTGGCACAGGATACTATAAGTGCTATCACCAAGACACCACAAAGTAAAATTCTATTTTTACTCATGCGTGAATTTTTGTTTTTTTGGAATTCGTGACCCGAGCCTGAAAGGCGAACTGATGCAATAATCTTCGATTTCATAATGTTTCTATTTATTGAGTAACAAATTTATGAATTATTTATGCGCCGATGATATGTAATTCTGTGAAATCTTTATATAATATCAATGTGTTTTCTCCGTTTAACTTTAGAGAATCCAAAGAAATTTTCTCGTTATCAACTTCTACTTTCTTAACTTTAAAAGGCAATGCTTTTAGATTAATCTTAAAGTTTGAATAACCCGTTTCGAATGTTCCTTCTTTATGTTGCTGAATGATAAGTTCTTTCTCTTTTCCGTTTAAAGTGAATGTTCTTAACGAAAAACGTCCTTTGTTATAATCGTAACCATCCTGAGCATCTTCGTAAACGGTTGATTTTTCTTTTCCTAATTTATAATACACATCTAATGCTAATTCATCAAATTGCAATTCACCCACATATTGCTGTACAGGATATTTCGGAATGATTGCTCCTTCTTTGATAAAAATCGGAATCTGATCAAAATCGGTTTTTATCCAAAGTTCTTTTTTGCCTTCGATCAATTCGTTTGTCCAGTAGTTGTACCAATTCCCTTTCGGGATATACATTCTTCTTCCTTGCGCATTTGGCTCTAATATCGGGCAAACCAAAATCTGATTACCAAAAATAAATTCGTCTGTTCTGTAATGTGTATGGAAATCGTCCTGGTCAAAATACACTAACGGCTTTAACATTGGCGTTCCTTCGTTTACATACTGCCAGAACATAGTGTATAGATAAGGGAGCAATTGATAACGCAATTCGACAAACTTTCGGGTGATATCTATTACCTCTTCTCCAAATGACCAAGGTTCCTGTTCGCCGTGATCGCCCGATGAATGTGTTCGGCAGAAAGGATGAAAAACACCTAACTGTATCCAACGAGCATACAATTCGCCAGAAGGTTGCTCTGCAAATCCACCAATATCAGAACCTGTGAAACCCATTCCGGAAATCGACATTCTTTGCATTTGAATATTGGCAATCCACAAATGTTCCCAACTTGCGACGTTATCGCCTGTCCATGATGAAGTATAACGTTGTGCCCCTGAATAAGCAGAACGTGTGATGATAAATGGTCTTTTTGGATAGGCAAATCGCTTCACCCCTTCATAAGTTGCTCTTGCCATTTGCGTTCCGTAGATGTTATGTGCTTTTCGGTGACTACACGGATTTCCATCATAATCATGACGTACATCATACGGAAAAGTTTTTCCGGGAACGTCCATAACTGCTGGTTCGTTCATATCATTCCAAACCCCTTTTACTCCTATTTCCGAAATTAATTCTTTGAATAATCCTGCCCACCATTCACGCACTTCGGGATTTGTATAATCGGGGAAATTACATTCGCCCGGCCAAACTTTTCCTTTCATAAACGGTCCATCGGCACGTTTGCAGAAATAGCTTTTAGCCAAAGCTTCCTGATACACCCAATAATCTTTATCTATTTTGATTCCCGGATCGATGATAACAACAGTTTTGAAACCATCTTTGGCTAATTCGGCTACCATTCTTTTTGGTTCGGGAAAATATTCTTTACTCCACGTAAAGCAACGGAAACCTTCCATATAATCAATGTCTAAATAAATAGCATCGCATGGAATTTTTAGTTCTCTAAATCTGTTGGTAACTTCTTTGACTTTGCTTTCAGGATAATAGCTCCATTTGCATTGATGGTAACCCAATGTCCACATTGGTGGCAATTCGGGTTTTCCTGTTAGATGTGTATAAGTTGTAACGACATCACTCATTTTCGGGCCATAGACAAAGTAGTAATTCATTTCACCACCTTCTGCCCAAAAACTGGTTACGTTTCGGCGTTCATGACAAAAATCAAAATAAGTTCTGAAGGTATTGTCAAAGAAAACACCGTAAGCTTTGTTATGATGCAATCCTATGTAAAAAGGAACAACTTTGTATAACGGTTCCTGGTCTTTATGAAAAGCGTATTGGTCTGTTGCCCAGTTTTCTACACGTTTTCCT
The DNA here is from genome assembly GCF_021608185.1 of Flavobacterium anseongense. Classification (GTDB taxonomy): domain Bacteria; phylum Bacteroidota; class Bacteroidia; order Flavobacteriales; family Flavobacteriaceae; genus Flavobacterium; species Flavobacterium anseongense. The sequence goes on from NZ_JAKIHN010000002.1 coordinate 430,334, forward strand.
TTCAGGTTTAAGTGTGTTGGCTTGTCACCCATTCCGTAGAAACTTTCTCCGTCTTTCGACATTTTACTCATCTTTACGATGTTGCCACCGTATTCGTAATGTTCTTCCCAATGAAAACCGATTTCGTCTTCCAAGATTGTAAAGCCATCTATATCGTGAATTGATATTTTTAGGTTTTTCTTGTTGATTTTACAAAATACTTTGCTGGTTTTTATCAGATAAAAAGTATTCTCTTCAACAACTTCGAGTTGATTGTAACCGTGCGATTGTGTTTTATCGATTGCATACGAAAAGTCATTACTAAAATAACCTTTGGTAGTATAACGAAAACGGATTAAACTATCGCGAAGGATTGTAACTTTTAAAATTACGTTGTTGTCAGTATTGAAATAAATACTGTCAACATCCTGTTCGAAACTAATTATTTTGGAAGGGAATTGATCGCCTTTATGTTCAAGTTCTTGATTGGTAATCATAATGATTTTTTAAGTCGTGTTGCCAAATTTACAAAGATGAAATCTAAAACACAGCAACTTATTAGAGTAGTTTTTAACTATAACGTTTGCGATTGGTGATAAATAAAAGAGCCACGAATGCACGAATATTTTTTTTTGAAAATTTGATTCAATTTATTCGTGTATTCGTGTCAAATCACTATCTCCTTTAAGAAATCTTATAAACAGAAACTCCTAATGGTGGCAGCGTTATTTCGGCTGAATATTCTTTGTAGTTCCAAGGTGTTTTATCAATCTTGATTGGTTTGGTTGCAACAACGCCGCTTCCTCCGTATTCAGTACTGTCAGAGTTGAAAATTTGAGTTAGCTTTCCTTTTGTCGGAAGACCAATTCTGTAATTACTTCTAACAACCGGCGTGAAATTACAAACCACCACAAGATTTTCTTTTTCGTTATTTCCTTTACGGATGTAACTCAACACTGCGTTTTCAGCATCGGAATAATTTATCCATTCGAAACCATCTACGTGGAATTGTTTTTCATACAAAGCCGGATTGTTTTTGTACAACGCATTCAAATCGGTGATACATTTTTTGATACCATTGTGATAGCCAAATTGCAGTAGATGCCAGTCTAAACTTCCTTCGAAATTCCATTCTGAACTTTGCCCGAATTCAGCGCCCATAAACAATAAATTTGCTCCAGGATGCGTAAACATATAACCATACAACAAGCGTAAATTCGCAAAACGCTGCCATTCGTCTCCGGTCATTCTTCCTAAAATGGAATTTTTTCCATAAACTACTTCATCATGAGATAATGGTAACATAAAATTCTCGGTAAATGCATATGTCATTGAGAAAGTCAAATCATTTTGGTGATACCTTCTATAGACACTTTCTTTCTTAAAGTATTGTAAAGTGTCATGCATCCAACCCATCATCCATTTCATTCCGAAACCTAATCCGCCTATGAATGTTGGTCGCGAAACCATAGGGAAACTGGTACTTTCTTCGGCGATTGTTTGTGTGTCAGGAAAGTTCGAATATACCGCTTCGTTAAAATCTTTTAGGAAACTGATAGTGTCCAAATTTTCTCTACCACCGTAAATATTTGGTTCCCATTCGCCGTCATTTCTTGAATAATCTAAATACAACATCGAAGCAACTGCATCAACACGCAAGCCGTCAACATGGTATTGGCTTAACCAAAAAATTGCATTGCTGATTAAGAAAGAACGCACTTCGTTTCTTCCATAATTGAATACCAAACTTTTCCAATCCGGATGAAAACCTTTTCTTCTGTCTGGATGTTCGTAGAGATTTGAACCGTCAAAAAAACCTAGCCCGTGTGCATCTTCCGGGAAATGTGATGGAACCCAATCGAGGATTACTCCGATTCCGGCTTGGTGCAATTTATCTACTAAAACCATGAAATCCTGTGGTTTTCCGAAGCGTGATGTTGGCGCAAAATAGCCTACGAGTTGATAACCCCAGGATGGATCATAAGGATATTCCATTACCGGCATGAACTCAACATGAGTGAAGCCAGTTTCTTTAACGTAATCAACCAATAGGTCTGCTAATTCAAGATAGGTTAAAAACTTGCCTTCGCTGTTTCTTCGCCATGAACCCAAATGCACTTCATATACCGAAAAAGGTTTGTCTAAACCATTTTTGTCTTTTCGGTTTTCCATCCATTTTTTATCTTTCCACTTATAATCTAAATCCCAAATGATAGAGGCTGTTTGAGGTGGATGTTCACAGTATAAGGCAAAAGGATCTGCTTTTTCGGTGATGATTCCGTTGTTATTGGATTGGATTTTATATTTATAGGTTGTGCCTTTTTCGACACCGGGAATAAATCCTTCCCAAATTCCTGAACCATCCCAACGTACATTCAGTTGATGTTCACCCTGAATCCAATAATTGAAATCGCCAACTACAGAAACTGACCGTGCGGCCGGTGCCCAAACGGCAAAGTAAACGCCTTTTACGCCATTGACTTCTGTAAGATGTGCGCCTAATTTTTCATATAATTTAAAATGCTTTCCTGCTTTGAATAAATCGATATCAAAATCGGTGAAAAGCGAATGTACTTGTACTTGGTTCATTTTTGTTGTTTTTATTTGGCCTCACCCCCAACCCCTCTCCAAAGGAGAGGGGAGTCTGATGTGGATTTTTTTTTTGTTTCATTAAATGCACTTTAGCAATATAATTTTTATATCATCTTTATTATAATTCAAATCCTATCTAGCCCCGATTGCAGCAACTACCATGTAGTGCGTAAAGCGGGAATATGGTTTAGCAATTGCTCTGACCTTTCTCTCCTAATTTTTCACATCGTACTTCCCACTTCATAACTCCTACCTCCTAATAGCCCATTATACTTTGAATTCCCCTTAAAGGAATCACTGCCCAACGAGGTCTTGAATTCAGTTCGTAACCCAATTCGTAAACTGCTTTTTCTATCAGACAATATTTTAAAAGGAAATCTATTTCGTGGTTGTAACCAATATTTAAATTTCCGGCTTGTGCTTTCTCGACATAGGTTTCCAAAAAGCAGCCTACGAAGTAATTGAACAAAACTTCGGCGGCTTTAAATAACTGCTCCTGCTCAAATGGATATTTGTCTTTGTTGTTGAAAATCGTTGCGTAAATCGCATAATGAAACGAACGAAACAAACCGGCAACATCTTTTAATGGCGGCTGTTTTACTTTTCGGTCACGAATGGTGCTTTCGGGTTCGCCTTCGAAATCGAGTAAATAGAAATCATCTCCGTTGACCAGAATTTGTCCCAAATGATAATCGCCATGAATTCGGATGCGCTCTGACTTCATTTTAGTCCAATCGAAATCGACAAAATGTTTACGGACTAGTTTTTTGTTTTCCATAAACTGATGCGCTAAATCTAATGCTAATCCATCTAATTTGTGTAGACTGTTTTCGATAATATTCAATCGGTTCTGGAACTGATAGAGCATTCTGTTTTTGAGCCAAACCGTATAATCTCCGTTATAAGTTGTTGGAGTAAAAGCTGTGTCGTGAATGTCTCCACCGAGCGCGATGTGCATTTCGGCTGTGCGTTTTGCAAGTGTTTGCAGGCGAAGAAATAAACTCAATCCAACCCAATCAATAATTTCGGGTGGAATCTCATTAATCTTCACGCGTTTGAATAAAGGAATATCCGGTAGCTTATCTATTTTGATTTTTTTGGTTTTCAGGTTGCTGAACACACCATCGATTTCTTCGAGCATAAATTTCCATGCGTCGCCTTGATTCGGAACCAATTCCTGCATTAAACCCAGTGTAATATTTCCTTCTGATAAAGCTAAATTGATACTTCCTGTATAAGCCGGTGAACTTTTGAAATGCATTCTTTCGGTAAGGAATCGGCTGATTTCATAATCGGGATTCGTGCTTACATAAATGCGTCGGAAAATCTTTAGTACAAAAGCATCGTTGTAAATAATAGAAGTGTTGCTTTGCTCCAATCCCATAAATTTTGATGACTTGTATTCTTTGTCTTCAAACTTGGTTCCTTTGTGGAAAACCAGTTTTAATTCAGGATTATTTTTAGATTGAACAATATTATCAAACAGCAATTTTCTAAAATCTTCCTGATGTAGAGCATCGACCAAAAAACCCTGCTGATTGCCCATTTTTACGGGCGAAATGATAGTGCTTGTATCAAGCTCTTCTTCGGACATAAAAGCCAAGGGCATAAAGTAATGCTGGTAAAATGCTTCCTTGAAGTTTACTTCCAAAAGCACTCCGTAATAGCTATTCTTTTTGGATGTGATTTTGAAATGGTCAACCACTTCGATATACTTCAAAGTGCTGGCTTTCCCACCATACCAACGTTTGTTGATGATATAATTTTCTAAAATATCAGAAGAAAATACTTTGATGAATTCCTCGTCTTCAAACGCTGTTTTCCACTCTGTTTTAAAAACAAACGGTGTTGTAAAAGTATCTTGATTAGCATTTTCCATAACTAGTATTTTAAGTTAGGTCTATTTTAAAATCTTAAACAAATGAAAAGGCAGCGCTGGATTTAGCTCGACAAAATTCCATTCTTTGTCCCAAATGTAGCTGTTTCCGGTAATCAACTCGACTACTCGAATTGGTTGTCCGGGGTGAATTCCCAATGCCTGCAATGGCAATTGGACCCATGCTTGTTTGGCATAGTAGGGATCGATGCTGCAAATCATTAAAGTCTCATCCAATCTGTCATCATCATATTTGTAATACGCCAAAACCTGATCGTTATCGGTAGCACAAAACTGGATATTGTTTGTTTGTTGCAATGATGGTTGTTCGTGTCTGATTCTGTTCAATCTGGAAATAACGGTGATTAATTTGTTCTGAACTGTCCAATCCCAATTGTAGCATTCGTATTTTTCAGAGTTGTGGTATTCTTCTTTTCCTGGCATTGCTTCCGAAACCATATATTCATAAACCGGCCCGTAAATTCCGATGCTCGAACTCAATGTGGCTGCCAAAAAGTATTTGTGAAGGTAAACGCTTTCATGTCCGCTTTGCAAGGCATATGGCAAAATATCAGGTGTATTTGGCCAAAAGTTCGGGCGGAAAAATTCTTTTTGTTCTGTTTTGGTTAATTCCTCTACATATTCAATGAGTTCAGCTTTAGTATTTCTCCAAGTGTAATAAGTATACGATTGTGTGAAACCTTGTTTCGCCAGTTCGTGCATAATTTTTGGACGTGTAAAAGCTTCTGCCAAAAACAATACATCGGGATGCTTTTTCTTGATTTCAGAAATCAGCCAACCCCAAAAATAAAAAGGTTTGGTATGTGGATTATCAACTCTGAACACTTTAATATCACACTCTTCCACCCAGAATAAAGCTACATCTAACAGCTCTTTCCAAAGGTTTTTCCAGTCGCCACTTTCGAAATAAATTGGTTGAATATCCTGATATTTCTTTGGTGGGTTTTCAGCATATTGTACCGTTCCATCTGGTCTCCATTTGAACCATTGTGGAAAATCTTTTACATACGGATGATCGGGTGCAGCTTGTAATGCGTAATCCATTGCGACTTCAATTCCCAGTGCTTTTGCAGCTTTTACTAATGATTTAAAATCATCTATCGAACCTAATTCAGGGTGAGTTGCTTTGTGTCCGCCATGTTTGGAACCAATTCCCCAAGGTGAACCAACATCTCCTTTTTGAGCGTTAGTTGCATTGTTTTTTCCCTTTCTGTTTACTTCTCCAATTGGATGAATTGGGGGGAAATATAAAGTATCAAAACCCATAGCTGCAACTCTTGTTAACAGCTTCTCGCAATCTTTAAACGTTCCGTGCTTTCCTTTTTCTTGAGATGCGGAACGCGGGAAAAATTCATACCAAGTGCTGAACAATGCTTTCTTTCTATCAACATAAACCTTTAATTCTGCTGAAGCATTGGCTAAAGTCCGTGTTGGATAGTGTTTAAAAATATGATGTAATTCGGGAGATAAAGCAATCGCAATCGCTTTTTCATATTGTTTTGCGTCCTGAAATGCTTTGATAGCTGCTGTCAAATACGTTTTTTCAGCAGCAGAGACTTCTTTTAAAATCGCCTGGCAGTATTCAGCTCCTTCCAACAATTCCGATTTTACATGTTGGTTATCTTCTATTTTTCGCTGTGTTCCGTGTTGCCAGTTCAAGGCATAATCTACCCAACCCTCTACAAAATAAGAATAGAAACCTTGTTTTTCCACTTTAAATTCGGCACGCCATTCATCATTTCCGGTTTCGGTCATTCTGATTTCCTGCCACTTCTTGTCTTTTTCATGTTTAAATTTTACACTGCAGGCCACAACATCGTGACCATCAGAGAAAACATTAGCTGTAACTACAACTTTTTGACCTATAATTCGTTTGATAAAAAAAGCTCCACCATCAAGTTGTGGAGAAACATTTTCAATTATTATTCGGGTTTGGTTTTGCATTTTAATTGTAATTTTAGGAAGTTGTAATTTAGAGAAAAATATAATAAGTTATAAATTGTAGCATAATTTTATTAAAATGACAAAAAAAAGTGATATACCCAATCAATCATTGCAAATTCCGAAAGTAATTACGGGAACGGCTAAATTTTTACAAGCAATTTCTCCAAAATTAGCAACACTTTTTGCAGCAAAACTATTTACAACGCCAATAAAACATAAAATTCCAAAGCGGGAATTACACATGGAACAAAATAGTAAACAGCAAAAACTATGGATTCCTAAGATAAATAAAGAGATTAATGTGTATCACTACGGTGAAAGTAAAAATAAAATACTGCTGGTTCACGGTTGGTCGGGGAGAGGAACGCAATTGGTTAAAATCGCTGATGAGTTGCTTCAAAACGGATTTTCGATTATCAGTTTTGATGCTCCGGCTCACGGAAAATCAGGAAGCAAAACTACACTAATGCCCGAATTCATTTCTTCAATTTTAGAAATCGAAAAACAATTCGGACCATTTGAATTTGCTATTGGGCATTCACTCGGTGGCATGTCAATTTTGAATGCTATAAAAGAAGGATTGTCGGTTAAAAAAGCAGTGATTATTGGCAGTGGCGATCTTATTCAGGATATTTTGGATGATTTTGTTTCAAAACTGGAATTAAAACCAGAAACGGCTTCAATGATGAAAGCCCATTTTGAGAAAAAGCACGGAGTAGAAATGGAAAGTTATTCCGCAAGTTTTGCAGCCAAATCGGTAGAAATTCCTGTACTGATTATTCATGATGAACATGATGATGAAATTGCAGTTAAAGCAGCTCATAATATTCATCGCAATTTAAAGAAAGGTGAAATTCTTATTACCGAGAAATTGGGTCACCGAAAAATTTTAGGTGATAAAAAAGTAATCGAAACTATGCTTAACTTTATTTCAAATTAAAACTACCATGGATATTTTTAACGAAACACCAAACTGGGCAGAAATTCTAAAGCCATTAATAAAAAAATACAAAGGCAAAAAACATCCGTTAGATTATCAAAATACCTATCAACTTTTAGTAATGGTTATTTTGTCGGCGCAAGATTCAGACGCGAATATCAACAAAATTGCTCCCTCATTATTTGAGGTCTATCCCAACATGGAAAGTTTAGCAGTTTCCAATGTTGAAGCCTTAATACCGCACATCTCAAAGGTTAGAAACTTCGGGACAAAAGCAAGTTGGCTTATCGAAATTGCACAAACACTCAAAACCGATAATAACATTCCAACAACAATGGATGAATTGGTTGCTCTAAAAGGTATCGGAAGAAAATCAGCAAATGTCATCATGCGGGAAACGAATTCTCCCGCTGAAGGAATTATTGCCGACTTACATGTTATTCGTGTGGCGCCACGAATCGGGGTCATTTCGGAAGCCAGTGACGGAAATAAAGTCGAAAAGCTATTATTGAAGGCTTTACCTAAAGAAATTTGGGGTGAAATCGGTATGGCCATCTCTTTTTTAGGAAGAGAAACTTGTAGGCCAACCAACCCAAAATGCCCAGACTGTCCTATCCAAAATCATTGTCAATATCCTTTAAAAACTATTTAAATAATTATGGCGTGTCCCTTCGGGTCGGGCTGTCAGTTTTATCTTTTTACTGTTTAGCAAGTTTCGTTTACAGCAGATAATTATCTTAAACAGTAAAAAGGATGCCACTTCCATCCCTCACGCATCTTATAGTCATGAAAGAAATTCCGCTTTATTCATTAGTCATTTTTCCAACTCAAGAACAAATTGAATTGGTCAAATCCTATAAACAATTGCTAAAAAGTCACATTCCAAAAGGATATGGAAGTGCCAATGCAAAGGCACACATTACTATCATACAATTTAAAACTCATCTAGAATTCATGCTTTACATAAACCAAATCAGGGAATTTTGCAAATCAGTTAAGTCACAAAAAGTGATATTTAATTCTTGGGGGAAATTTGAATATGCTGGCGCATTTTTTATTTCTCCTGATGCAGTTTCTAAGGTTTATCTTGATTCTTTAATTGTAAGCATCAATGAGTATCTGGGGTTTAAAATTGATACTAAAAATGTCAATGCTCATATGAGCATTGGAAGAAAATTATATGGAAAGGATATGAAAATAGCTGAAGAGTTGTTTGGAAATATTCAAGTCAATCTAAAATTTAATTGTGATACTTTACAGGTGAGAAAGTTTAACAATCAGACAAAACAATATTCAGATATTATAGAAAAAATCAGCTTCGGTAAATAGTTAGCAAATCATTATAAAAAAAAAGAACCCTTCATCAATA
>NZ_JAKIHN010000020.1 GCF_021608185.1 Flavobacterium anseongense
GATGATGTTTTTGGATCCGGAAATCCAAATAATACCTTCTTAAATATTGGTTCCGGGGTATTCTATTATACCGATAAATATTATGTTGCTTTTTCGGTGCCAAATATGTTAAAATCTAAATATTTAGATTTCGACGGGAGGCAATACGGAACGGATGTAATCCATTATTTCTTAACCGGAGGTTATGTATTTGACATCAACCCTAATTTAAAATTCAAACCTTTTGCCATGATTAAATCATCGGTAGATGCACCAACATCTTTAGATCTCTCCGCTAACTTTATGCTTTATGATAAATTAGAATTAGGAGCAACTTATAGACTGGAAGACTCTTTTGGAGCAATGGTAAATTTTGCCATTACACCAAGCTTAAGAGTAGGATATGCGTACGATCACATTGTTTCTGATTTAAATGTTGTAACACCGGCTTCTCACGAAGTTATGCTGTTATTTGATTTGAACTTCCCGAAAAAAGTATCACGTTCACCAAGATATTTCTAACCTATAAAGTAATTCTAAAAATGAAAAATTTATATATAGTATTAAGTTTTGTAGCCATCAGCTTTACCATGTCGGCACAAAATAAAAACACCAAGGCAGCCGATAAACTATTCGCCCGATTTGAATATGTTAATGCTGCCAAAGAATATCTGAAATTGGTGGAAAACGGAAAAGCAGATCCTTATGTGTATAAGCAATTAGCTGATGCCTATTATAATATGTTTAATTCGGCAGAAGCAGTTAAATGGTATGCTAAAGCTACCGAAACACAGCAGGATGCAGAAACCTATTACCGTTATGCTCAAATGCTCAAAGCGGAAGGAAAATATGAAGATGCCAACAAGCAAATGAGAAAATTTGCAGCGGCTGCGCCAAATGATTTAAGAGCCAAAGCTTTTAATGAAAATCCAAATTACATTCCAAGATTATTAGATAAAGCCAAGCTGTATGATGTGAAATCTTCTGACATCAGTAGTGATAAATCTGATTTTGGTGCTGTCTTATATGACAACAGTTTGTATTTTGCCAGTGCCCGAAATGGTGCCCGTAAAAATTATGGTTGGACAGATGAACCTTTCTTAGACATTTATAAAGCGGATTACAACGCAGACGGAACGATTACTAATGCTTCGACTGTAACGGAATTAAATTCAAAATGGCATGATGGTCCAATAACTATTAGTTCGGACGGGAAAACGGCTTATTTTGCCAGTGAAAGCTACAAAGAGAAAGAGTCTACTCCTAAAGATAAAAAGGCTAATGCCAAATTCAGTCAGGTGTATCTTTTTAGTGTATCTAAAAATGGAGATTCCTGGGGAACGCCTTCTTCGTTACCTTTTAATGATGAAGCATTTTCAAACAGTAATCCAAGTTTGAGCAGAGATGGTAAAACCTTATACTTCTCCTCTAACAGACCGGGAAGTTTAGGCAGCGGAACCACTGATATCTGGAAAGTGGCCGTTAATGCTGACGGAACTTACGGAGATCCTCAAAACCTGGGCAACAAAGTAAATACCGAAGGAAATGAAAGTTTCCCTTTTATCGCTGATGACAACAAAACCTTATATTTTGCTTCGGCAGGAAAACAAGGTCTTGGTGGATTGGATGTTTACCAAATTGATTTGTCAAATGGTTCTGAAGCATCTAATTTAGCTAAACCGGTAAATTCCGAAAAAGATGATTTTGCCTTTACATTTAATGAAAGCAAAAAAATCGGATTCTTATCCAGTAACCGAAGCGGAAACGATGATATCTATATCGTTAATCCTATTTGTGGTGTTGATGTTTTAATTGTGGTTACCGATGCAAAAACAGGCGCTATTTTAGCCAATGCAAGTGTTTCTATCCTTGATGACAAGAAAAATGTTATCGCTACGGAAATGTCAAATGCTAAAGGTGAAGTAAGTTATAGAGTGGAATGCGACAGAGCTTACGTGGTTCAGGCTTCTAAAGATGGTTATGAAGGAAATACGTTTGCTGTAGCTAAAAGCAAAGGACCAAAAGCCAAAGTGGATGCACCATTACAACCAATAGAAGTTATCGTAACTGAAAAAGAAATTATCCTGAACCCTATTTACTTTGAATTTGACAAAAGCAATATCACTCGTGAAGGTGCTTTTGAGTTAGACAAATTAGTTCAGGTAATGAAAAATAATGACAAAATGGTTATCCTTGCCAAATCGCATACCGATAGCAGAGGAGCTGATAACTACAATTTACCCCTGTCTGACAGAAGAGCAAAATCAACTGTTCAATACATAATTTCTAAAGGAATTGATGCCAGCAGAATTTCCGGAAAAGGAATGGGAGAATCAGAACCTAAAGAAGTTTGTAAACCTTGTACAGAAGCGCAGCATGCTCTTAACAGACGTTCAGAATTCTTAATTGTAAAGTAATTTAAAGACTTCCTCTTAATATAAAAACCGCCCTTTATACGAGGCGGTTTTTTATTT
>NZ_JAKIHN010000021.1 GCF_021608185.1 Flavobacterium anseongense
ATCTAAACTGTCATCACAAACCACATAAGGTGTTGGTGTGTTGATTGTAGGTGCCGTGTTTACAGTAACTACTGCCGAACCACTCTGAGACTGCAAGCAGGAAGGAGAAGCACCATCCTGAACGCTTACCAAAGCATAAGTGTAAACTCCAGCTGTAGCCGTTGGTGCATTAATCGAAATACTATTCCCTGCAGCAGTTGAAACCGGTGGCTGGACTACTGTATTAATGGAATACGTAAATGTATATGGTGCTGTGCCGTTTGAACCCGTGAAAGTAATTTGGGGAGAAACGGAATTTTGACAAACTGTAGCTGTCCCCGAAATTGTAGCAGTCGGTAGTGGGTTAACAGTTATTATAGCCTCACTGCTATCATTGATACATGGTGCTGTTCCATTTACCGTATAGTTAAAAGTTGAAGTAGTAACCCCTAAAGCAGGTGTGAAAGTTCCTGCTGCCGCATTAAAAGTTCCTCCTGTTCCTGTTCCGGTTCTTGTCCATGTTCCCCCTGCTTGTTCCCCTGTAATTAAACTAAATAAATTAATCACAGCAGTGCTATTTTCACAAATGGTTGTTCCTCCATCAGTTCCAGCCGTTGGCTGGGCATTGATAGTTACAGTAGCTACACTACTATCATTGATACATGGTGCAGTTCCGGTTACAGTATAGGTAAAGGTTGAAGTAGTTGCTCCAATAGCTGGTGCATAAGTTCCCGCTATTGCATCGAAAGTTCCTCCTGTTCCCGGTCCTGTTCGTGTCCATACTCCACCTGCTTGTTCACCAGTAATTAAACTGAATAAATCAATAACGGTCGTACTGGTTTCACAAACAACAGTACCTCCATCAGTCCCGGCAGTTGGCTGTGCATTGATAGTTATTGTTGCTATACTGTCATCAGTAGAACATGGAGCTGCTCCGGTTACAGTATAGGTAAAAGTTGAAGTAGTAGCTCCAACAGCTGGTGTAAATGTTCCCGCTGTAGCATCGAAAGTTCCTCCTGTTCCTGATCCGGTTCGAGTCCATACTCCTCCTGCTTGTTCTCCGGTAATTAAACTGAATAAGTTTATTAAAGTTGTACTTGTTTCACAGATTGTAGTACCTCCATCAACCCCTGCGGTTGGCTGTGCATTAATAGTTATAGTCGCTATACTACTATCTGTAGTACATGGAGCTGCTCCGGTTACAGTATAGGTAAAAGTTGAAGTAGTAGCTCCAACAGCTGGTGTAAATGTTCCCGCTGCCGCATTAAAAGTTCCCACGGTTCCCGGTCCTGTTTGAGTCCATACTCCTCCTGTTTGTTCTCCGGTAATTAAACTAAACAAATCAATAGCGGTTGTACTAGTTTCACAAACAGTCGTATTACCATCTAAACCTGCAGTAGGTTGAGCAACAATATTTACTGTAGCCACGCTGGTATCTGTGATACATGGGGCTACTCCCGATAAAGTATAAGTAAAGGTAGAAGTGGTAGCTCCGACGGCAGGTGTAAATGTTCCCGCCGTTGCATCAAAAGTTCCACCTGTTCCCGGTCCGGTTCTTGTCCAAACACCCCCTGGTTGCTCACCGGTTATTAAACTAAATAAATTAATCGCAGTGGTACTCGTTTCACAAACAGTTGTATTACCATCTAAA
>NZ_JAKIHN010000022.1 GCF_021608185.1 Flavobacterium anseongense
GTAGTTACCACAGCGGCAGGTTGTAAGAGCATCACAACTTTAGACATCAGAGTATTGCCAATTCCGACACCAAATACTACCCCAACACCACTAGCACCGAAATGTGATGACAACAATCCGGGTGATATGCTTGAGGTGTTTGATTTAACGGTTAATGAGAGTTATATCGGAAATGGCGACCCTAATCTGACCTTCCATTATTTTGCTACCCGAAATGATGCCATAGCCAACGTAGGAGAATTAATCCCGGCTACAGCAGCCTTAGTAGGAGATAACGTCTGGATTAGAGTAGAGAACAACGGAGTAGACTATCAAGGTGAGCATTGTTATGTGCTGGTAGAACAACGATTAACGGTAAATCCGCTGCCGACTATTGTTCAGCCACAGGCACCTTACAGAGCCTGTGATAACAATACGGACGGCATCTCGGTATTTGATTTGACCAATCCACAACTGGCAACGGCTATATTGGGACCTACCCAATTACCGGCAGATTTTACGATAAGCTATCACCCGTCGCAGGCGGCAGCCACAGCGGGAAGTCCGTCACTGCCAAACAGCTATACCAATGTGACTCCAAATGCACAGGATATTTACATCAGAGTGGTTAACAATGCTACAGGTTGTGTTAATACAGGCATATTACCACTGGCAGTAGAGGCGTATGCCACGGCTACAGGACCACAGGAGTTTAATGAGTGTGATAATGACGGGAATCCGTATGATGGGGTTGCTCTTATTGATTTAACCGGTTATGCCCCTGCGATATTAGGCACACAAGACCCTGCTGTCTTCTTAGTGAGTTATTATACGAATTTGGCTGATGCCGTAGCGGGTACCAATGCTTTAACTTTGGCACAGGCACAGGCGTATCAGACCGATGCGGATATCGATACGATTTGGGTTAAGGTAGAGAACAGCTCTAACCTTATTACTCCGGTATGTTATGCCATTACTACGATAGATATTAAAGTGGAGCGTTATCCGAATCCGGTTATAGGCACGGCAAATGACGTCACAACTATTTGTGTTGATTATATTACCAATCAGGTGGTAAGACCACTTACCTTAAACAGCGGTGTTGTGAATCCGGGGAACTATACTTTTGAATGGTTTGAAGGCACATCTACCACACCAATACCTGGAGCAACGGGAGCAACGTATACTGTTGATACGGCAGAAGCTACAGGAGCTACCAGAACCTATACGGTAAGAGTAACCAGTGCTACTCCGCAGGCATGTCAGACTACATCAAATTCATTCTCGGTGATACAATCGGGACAGGCTGTTGTAGCGGCAGGAACTGT
>NZ_JAKIHN010000023.1 GCF_021608185.1 Flavobacterium anseongense
AATAACGGTTTTTACTGCTTTAATTTAGTGAGTAAGAACCCTGAGATTTCAACAGATCCGAATGTTGTCATTACGTATCATGAGACTTTGACGGATTCACAGACAGGAGCTAATCCAAAGCCAAGTCCGTATTGCAATCTTAATCCGGGAACGCAGACCCTTTATGTAAGAGCTCATTTTACAGGTTCATCTGCGTGTTATACCAATACCACTTTGCAACTTGTCATCAACCCAATTCCACTGCCAAATCCGGTAATCACGGATTATGAGTTGTGTGATTATAACAATTCTCCTGATGGTATTGAGGTATTTAATTTAGGGACAAAGAGTTCAGAAATCGCAAATGGACAGACAGGTGTAACGGTAAGTTACTATGCTACTTTAGCCGATGCTCAAAATCAAGTTAGTCCTTTGCCAAACCTTTATTCAAACACGAGCAATCCACAGCAGATATGGATAAACATCAGAGATAATGCTACAGGTTGTAATACAACAGGTTCGTTTAATTTGGTAGTTAATCCATTGCCAGTAGTAACTGTAGCACCTGACTTAAATGAATGCGGCATCGGTTCGTCAACTACTGCAGAGTTTGACCTAACGGTAAACGAAGGCACAGTGACCAATGGTGTTACGGGTTTAGCAGTTACGTATTACACTACTTTGGCAGCAGCGCAAAACGGTTCACCATTTATTGTAAATCCATCTGCTTATATAGGAACGGATAACGAAGTAGTTTATATAAGAGTAGAAAACGTTGCCACAACATGTTATGCTACGACAACACAACTCCTTAGAGTAACTCAGGGACCGGTGGCAAATACGCCATTACCATTGCATTACTGTGACCCGAACAATGACGGCTTTGGTGTATTTGATTTGGATAGTACCATTGCTGAAATAACAGGAAGTCCCTTCCCAATACCGGGAGTTTCTGTTACCTTCCATGAGACTTTGACGGATTCACAAACAGGAGCTAATCCTAAGCCAAGCCCTTATTATAATATTACCGTAAACACACAGACTATTTATGTTCGTGTATTTTATACTTTAACAGGATGTGCTAATTATGTAAGCCTTCAGCTAATTGTTGATCCAACTCCAGAAGCCACAGATCCTGATGCTTATGAGTTATGCGATTACACCGGAGCAGCAGGCTTTGAGACTTTTGATCTAACGACAACCATCTCAGATATC
>NZ_JAKIHN010000024.1 GCF_021608185.1 Flavobacterium anseongense
TGATGTAGTTGTAGCATTACCACAATCATCAGTAGCTGTAAAGGTAACAGTAGCCGAACCAGTGTTACCACAACCATCGCTAAGGGCATCAAAGCTGTTAGTCCAGGTTACGTTAGAGCAAACATCAGAAGCAGTTGCACCACCATTAGATGATAACCAAGCTTGTAGCGCTTCAGTATTTCCTTGTCCGTCACATTGAACCGTTGCATTAGCAGCAGCCGTATCAATAGTTGGAGCAGTAGTATCTTCGATAGTGAATGTTGCAGATGTAGTTGTAGCATTTCCACAATCATCAGTAGCTGTAAAGGTTACAGTAGCCGAACCGGTGTTACCACAACCATCGCTAAGCGCATCAAAGCTGTTGGTCCAGGTTACGTTAGAGCAAACATCAGAAGCAGTTGCACCACCATTAGATGATAACCAAGCTTGTAGCGCTTCAGTATTTCCTTGTCCATCACATTGAACCGTTGCATTAGCAGCAGCTGTATCAATAGTTGGAGCAGTAGTATCTTCGATAGTGAATGTTGCAGATGTAGTTGTAGCATTTCCACAATCATCAGTAGCTGTAAAGGTAACAGTAGCCGAACCAGTGTTACCACAGCCATCGCTGAGCGCATCAAAGCTGTTAGTCCAGGTTACGTTAGAGCAAACATCAGAAGCAGTTGCACCACCATTAGATGATAACCAAGCTTGTAACGCTTCAGTATTTCCTTGTCCGTCACACTGAACCGTTGCATTAGCAGCAGCCGTATCAATAGTTGGAGCAGTAGTATCTTCAATAGTAAATGTAGCTGAAGTTGTTGAAGTATTACCACAACTATCAGTAGCAGTAAATATTACAGTTGCTGAACCAGTGTTACCACAACCATCGCTAAGCGCATCAAAGTTGTTAGTCCATGTTACACCGGAACAAGTATCAGAAGCGGCAGCACCACCATTAGATGATAACCAAGCTTGTAGCGCTTCAGTATTTCCTTGACCATCACATTGAACCGTTGCATTAGCAGCAGCCGTATCAATATTTGGTGCTATAATATCCTGAACAGTAAATGTAGCCGAAGTAGT
>NZ_JAKIHN010000025.1 GCF_021608185.1 Flavobacterium anseongense
ACTACTTACAGAATCAGTGTTAGATACGGTTATGGCGCTACGAGTTTTGGTTCCCAGATTTATACAGCTTATGGAACGCCATGTTTGGTATCTACACCGGCCTTGCCATTAGCGAGTGTTCCATGTGATAGTACTTTGGCATCAATAAATGCTTATATTTATGCCAGTGGTTATGCAGGAGGAGCGAATCAGTTTGAATTTAAAGTTACGCGAGTTTCTGCCCAACAGCCTGGAGAGTTACCAATAGGATCTACAACAGAGGAAACAGAAATACGTAATGTTCCAAACTTTAAGTTAACGATGTTAGGTGACTTATTAATTGGATTACAGAAAACATATTCGATATCAGTTCGTTATCGAGTTACTTCATATGGAATGGATCACTTCTCAGGCTGGAGTTCAGCCTGTGCTATACACACACCTGATTTCCCGGAGACACAGATAGTTGAAGCTCAATGTGGAGTAGAGGGTGTTCCAAGTACGGTAAATGAATATGTTTATGCAAATGCTGTTGCCGGAGCTACCCAGTATCAATTTAGATTGTATAATGCAGTAGACTTCCCATACACAGAGGAGAATCCATATGATTATACTGTTTACAGTCCGGGTAAATATGTGAAACTAAATCAATTTCCTGGATTAATAGCCGGAGTTGATTATTCGGTAACCGTAGTGGCACAATTGTATGGCGAGTATCCAAATATTGCTTTGGCTAAGGATTGTTCAATAACTGCACCACAGTCGACACCACCACCATCAGGACCTGCAAAAGCAGATGTTGCAGAATTATTCCATGCTACGGCTTATCCTAATCCGTTTGCGAACAACTTTATGATAAATGTTAAATCAGGAAGTCAGTCAGCAGTAGAGTTAAAAGTTTATGATATGATTGGCAGATTGATAGAAGCACGTAAAGTGA
>NZ_JAKIHN010000026.1 GCF_021608185.1 Flavobacterium anseongense
TCCAGCCGCAATGGTATAAGTAACAGTATAAGTTCCTGCAGTAGAAGTGGAAGGCGTAATGGCTCCTGTAGCCGGATTAATCGACAGTCCTGCAGTTGAGGAATACACTCCACCGGTATAAGCCCCTGTTCCGGTTAGTGTCACGGATTGAGCAGTAGCCACAGAAGAACAAAACGGTGTTGCATAACTAATACTTGCCGTCGGCAGGGCCGTAATGGTTACTGAAGTTGTAGCTGTAACGGCAGTACATCCACCACTAGCCGCAATGGTATAAGTAACGGTATAGGTTCCTGCAGTTGAAGAGGAATGCGTAATGGCTCCGGTAGCAGGATTGATAGTCAGTCCGGCAGTTGAGGAATAGACTCCACCAGTATAGGCTCCAGTTCCTGTTAGTGTCACGGATTGTGCCGTAGCCACAGAAGAACAAAACGGCGTTGCATAACTAATACTTGCTGTCGGCAGAGCCGTAATGGTTACTGAAGTTGTAGCAATTACAGCTGGGCATCCGCCACTAGCCGCAATGGTATAAGTAACAGTATAAGTTCCTGCAGTAGAAGTAGAAGGCGTAATTGCTCCCGTTGCAGGATTGATAGTCAGTCCGGCAGTTGAGGAATAAACTCCACCGTTATAAGCTCCTGTTCCTGTTAGTGTCACGGATTGTGCAGTAGCCACAGAAGAACAAAACGGCGTTGCATAGCTAATACTTGCTGTCGGCAGAGCCGTAATGGTTACTGAAGTTGTAGCAATTACGGCAGCACATCCACCACCAACCGCAATGGTATAAGTAACAGTATAAGTTCCTGCAGTAGAAGTAGAAGGCGTAATGGCTCCGGTAGCAGAATTAATGGTAAGACCGGCAGTTGAGGAATAGACTCCACCA
>NZ_JAKIHN010000027.1 GCF_021608185.1 Flavobacterium anseongense
GCTTTAGCTTCTACGAACACGACTACTAATGTATCTTGTTTTGCAGGAACCAATGGAAGTGTAACCGTAACCGCTACAGGTGGAACGGCTCCATATACTATTTTATGGTCTAATGGCGGCACTACATTTACAGCTAACAATTTAGCAGCTGGTACTTATACCGCAGTTATCACAGATGCTCGTGGATGTACTTCAAACGTAAGTGTAACAATCACACAACCGGCAACGGCTTTAGCTTCTACTAATACTACTACTAATGTTTCTTGTTTCGCAGGAACAACTGGAAGTGTAACAGTAACAGCTACTGGTGGAACAGCACCTTATACCATTTTATGGACAGGTGGTGCTACAACATTTACAAGAGCTAATTTAACAGCTGGTACTTATACCGCAGTTATTACAGATGCTCGTGGATGTACTTCAAACGTAAGTGTGACAATCACGCAACCGGCAACGGCTTTAGCTTCTACTAATACTACGACTAATGTTTCTTGTTATGCAGGAACCAACGGAAGTGTAACAGTAACAGCAACAGGTGGAACAGCTCCTTATACCATTTTATGGTCTAATGGTGGCACTACATTTACAGCTAACAATTTAACAGCTGGTACGTATACCGCAGTTATCACAGATGCTCGTGGATGTACTTCAAACGTAAGTGTAACAATCACACAACCGGCAACG
>NZ_JAKIHN010000028.1 GCF_021608185.1 Flavobacterium anseongense
CGGTAACTATTAACCCAATAGTAACACCAACTATAAATTGTGGAGTATCCACTACTACTTCCGTTCAATTCACTTGGACTGCAGTTACTGCAGCAACCGGTTACAATGTTTCCTATCAGGTAAATGCTAATCCGGTTGTAAATGTTGGAGCCATAGGCAATGTTTTAAATTATACGGTAAATAGTTTAACCCCAGGTGATAATGTAACAATCACTCTAACCCCAACCGGAGGTGCCGGAACTTGCTTTGCTTTTAGTACAGCAACTTGTACAGCCGCTAATTGTAATCCACCAACTGCTTCCATCAGTTATACAACACCATTCTGTTCTACATTGGCAACAGCTCAATCCGTGACACTAACCGGAACAGGTACCTATACTGGTGGAACTTATTCCTCAACTGCTGGACTTACCATTAATCCTGCTACGGGAGCTATAACGCCTAGTACTTCAACTCCCAATACGTATACTGTCTCCTATACTATCGCTGCCAGTGCAGGGTGCGCTCCTGTAGTGGTCACTACATCAGTAACCATTACGGCACTACCTACAGCTACTATATCATATGCCACGCCTTTCTGTTCTTCTGTGGCTACGGCACAATCCGTGACACTAACCGGAACAGGGGCTTATACCGGTGGAGTTTATTCCTCAACTGCCGG
>NZ_JAKIHN010000029.1 GCF_021608185.1 Flavobacterium anseongense
TGTGAATGATACAGCTGCTCCTATCAACGGTTATGTTGGTGGAACGGCTTACACTAATGTACTTTCAAATGACACCTTAAACGGTGCTCCGGTTGTACCTTCTCAGGTGAATACAACTTTTGTATCATCGACTAATGCCGGAATTACTTTAACAGGAACTGACGTAATCGTTGCTCCTGGTACACCTGCCGGCTCATATACATTAACATACCAAATCTGTGAAGTTTTAAATCCATCGAATTGCGACCAGGCTGTAGTTTCTGTTTCAGTTACGGCTGCGGTAATTGATGCTGTGAACGATACGGCTGCTCCTATCAACGGCTATGTTGGTGGAACGGCATTTACTAACGTTTTAGCTAACGATACGCTTAACGGTGCTGCGGTTATTCCTTCTCAGGTGAATACAACTTTTGTATCTTCAACTAATGCAGGAATCACTTTATCAGGAACAAACGTACTTGTTGCTCCTGGAACACCTGCAGGATCTTATACATTAACATACCAAATATGTGAAATCTTAAATCCATCGAATTGCGACCAGGCAACAGTTTCTATAACAGTTCAGGCTGCCGTGATTGATGCTGTGAATGATACAGCTGCTCCTATCAACGGTTATGTTGGTGGAACT
>NZ_JAKIHN010000003.1 GCF_021608185.1 Flavobacterium anseongense
AAGGAAATGGTGTGCTTCGTCCAACGCACCATCTGGCTCCTTCACTAAAACAGTCCACCGGACTGTTTCTTTACGTTTCGGTCCTACTCAAATCGGATAGATTTTGACGGGGTGATTTTGGTAATAATAAAAGATGGAATGAGTAATACCAACAAACAGATTACTATCGTTCCTATGTTGAGTAACAAAATATAGAATAGGTTAATATCGACCGGCGCTACGTTGACGTAGTAACTTTCGGGGTTGAGTTTGATGATTCCGAAATATTTTTGGAGTAACAGCAATCCGATTCCGATTAGATTTCCCCATAGCAATCCACGACCAATTAAGTAGGCTGCGTTGTAGAGAAATATTTTTCGGACAGACCAATTGTTGGCTCCAAGAGATTTTAGAATTCCAATCATTTGTGTTCTTTCGAGAATTAGAACCAAAAGTGCGACTACCATATTAATAGTAGAAACGGCAATCATGACAATCAGGATGACGATGATATTAAAGTCGAAAAGTTTTAGCCATTCGAAGATATAATAGAACTTCTCTACAATGGTTTGCGAATCGAGTGTTGATGCTATTTCCTCGTAGACTTGTTCTCCTTTGTTCTCTATTTGGGTGAAATCATCAACAAAAACCTCGAAAGATCCTATTTCTTCTGTACTCCATTTATTGATTCTTTGCACATGACGAATATCGCCAATCACATAACTGGCATCGAACTCCTGAAAACCCGAATTGTAAATTCCGACTATTTTAAAATTGCGCAGGTTGTAGCCTTCGCTGTCTTCTTTCATAAAGTAGGTCACGAATTTGTCTCCGAGTTTTAACCCTAAACGATTACACAAATACTGTGAAATTAAAACTTCTTCATTGAGATTGGCTTTAAAATTGGGTAATCTGCCTTCAGTTAAGTATTCATTCAAATTATCGGTTTGGTAATCTTTACCGACGCCTTTGAAAATAATGCCTTCGAAAGCCGATTCGGTTCTGATGATTCCGGCTTTGCTGGCAACTGCCTGAACATGAGTTATACCTTCTACGTTTTTGAAGTTTGGATAAAAGTTTTGATGAATAGAAATCGGTTTTGTGCTGACATCTGAATTGTTGTCGTTATAGCCCGAAATAATAATGTGTCCGTTGAAAGCTGAAACCTTTTGGCGTATTTTTTGTTGCAGCCCAATTCCGGTTGCGATGGAAACAATCATCATAATCATTCCAAGTGCAATCGCAGTGATGGCAATTTTTATTATTGGCGCAGATATACTACTTTTATGGTCTTTAGCAGTAATAAGTCTTTTTGCTATAAAATATTCTAATTTCAATGGTATGATTTCAAATTTGGTGTTCAAAAATACAGTTTTATTCTCGGTTTTACTAATGCTTGCGTGCAGTAGTCAAAAGGGACAAGGGATAAGGGATAAGGCAGAAGTTGGAATGCAGAATAAAGAAAGTAGAACGCAGAATTCGGAAATAAAAACCGGCGCTGATAATTCTACCACTTATTTACCTTTATTGAAAGACAAAAAAGTTGGCATTGTGACCAATCAAACCGGAATCCTTTCTAATAAAACTCATGTTGTCGATTTCCTTTTAGACAAAAAAATAAACCTTATAAAAATCTTCGCTCCGGAACACGGCTTTCGTGGCACAGCCGATGCCGGTGAGCATGTAGTTGATGGAAAAGACTCCAAGACCGGGTTGCCGATTATTTCACTTTATGGCGATAACAAAAAACCGAAGCCTGAACAATTAGCCGGACTTGACGTTTTGCTTTTTGATTTGCAGGATGTTGGAGCGCGATTCTACACTTATATTTCGTCGCTTCATTATATCATGGAAGCCTGTGCCGAAAATAATATTCGGCTTATTGTTTTAGACCGACCAAATCCGAATGGCGGCATTGTTGACGGACCAATTTTGGAAAAAGAATTTATCAGTTTTGTGGGAATGCATCAAATTCCGTTATTGCACGGCTTGACGATTGGTGAATATGGCAAAATGATTAATGGAGAAAAATGGCTGAAAAACGGAGTGCAATGTAACTTAACTGTAATTCCGTGTTTGAACTACAAACGTGAAATGTTTTATGGCTTACCTGTAAAACCTTCGCCAAACTTACCAAATGACCAAGCTATTAATTTATATGCAAGCTTGTGTTTATTTGAAGGAACGAATGTAAGCGTTGGTCGTGGCACCGAAAAGCAATTCCAAATTTACGGTTCGCCGTTTCTGCCAAAAAGTGATTTTAGTTTTACGCCAATTCCCAATTTTGGGTCAAAAGAACCAATGCATAAAAACCAATTGTGTTACGGAGAAGATTTGACTCAAGCTCCAAAAGTGCATCAACTTGAATTGAAATGGTTAATCAAGGCTTATAATTCAACCTCAGATAAATCGAAATTCTTTATTCCGTTTTTTACCAAATTGGCCGGAACCAAAAAGCTACAACAGCAAATTGAAGCCGGAACATCGGAAACTGAAATTAGAAAATCCTGGGAAAAGGGATTAAAGGATTTTAAGGAAATGCGTAAAAAGTACCTTATCTATTAAGAAGACCTTTAACCGAAATAAACAACAAGTAAAACAAAAGGCTGATAACTGCTAAGATTCCAAACAAAAAAAGAGACAACATAAAAACCTCAAACATTTGATAGGCAAATGAGTTGATCGTAGTATCTGAATCAATCAAAAACCCAAAAACAGCCAATGCAAGAGCAACTATGTAAACGTATATTAAAAATCGAAAGTTCTTCATAATCTTCTTTTAGTAATAACGCAAAATAGAAAACTTTATTATACTTTGACTTCTATATCAGGGTTGATTGCAAGCAAATCATTGAGAAAGTTTTGCCTTTCTTTTGGCGAAATATAAATTTCATCAAACTTATTAAACTTAATCGCTATCCTATCTAAAGACAAGGCCGGAGAACTTAGAATAGAATTGGTTTTTTCTATTTTTCTGATTTTTGATATCTCGATTTTATCGTTTACAATAAACATGCATTTAACAATCAGTTGATTTTCTGCTATGATATATCGGGTAGATTTTGAGATAAAAACAATAAAAAGTGTACAAAGTATAATTCCAAGATAACCAATCCATTCTCCCTCAATAATACTCACTACACTTCTAAATATTGGATAAAGTAAAACTAATCCAAGCCACCAATCTATTTTTGATTTATATATTTTCATTATAACGGTAATTTTTTCTTCATTTCTTCTACAATATTATATGCTGCCGGACAAATAGCAACATTCTTCAAAGTCAAATCAGATATTTGTTGAAACTTCTTTCTGTCGGTATGTGGAAACTCGCGACAGGCTTTCGGACGCACATCATAAATCATGCAGTAATTTTCAGCATCCAAAAACGTACACGGAACACTTTGCAACACATAATCATTGTCTTCATCAATGCGAAGATATTGGTCGATGAATTGTTGTGGTTTTTGCTTTAAGTGTTTTGAAATCCGTTCAATATCAGCTGAAGTAAATAACGGACCAGTAGTTTTACAGCAATTCGCGCATTTCAAACAATCCGTTCGTTTGAACTCGGCATCGTGCAATTCCTGCATCACATAATCCAAATTTTTGGGTGTTTTCTTTTTAAGCTTATCAAAATATTTTTTGTTTTCGATATGCTTATCTTTGGCTAACTTTTGAATCTCGTTTAAGGAAGGTTTCAAACTCATGGTGCAAAATTACATAAAACGAATAACCGAATAACCAAATAACCGAATAAACTCATATGAAAGACCTTTTCGGCAAAGCCATACTCGATTTTCAAACTAACAATTCGCCCCAAGATTTGGTGACCGAAACCAACATTTCAGAAGCCGATGAAATGAGTGTAGATTATCTTTTCAGAAGTTATAACGAAATGCCAAAGCTCGAAAAGAAAGCATTGCAACTTTGCAAAGGAAAAATCCTCGATGTTGGCTGCGGTGCCGGAAGCCATAGTTTGTATTTGCAGGAAAAAGGATTTGAGGTAATTTCAATTGATATTTCGGCAAACGCTATCAAAGCTTGTGAGTTACGCGGATTGAAAAATGTCCGAGTTCAGAATGTATTAGACATTGATGAAAAGTTCGACACCATCTTATTGTTAATGAACGGTACCGGAATTTTCGGCACGCTTTCGGAAACTTCGAAATTTCTGCAAAAACTGAAATCGCTTTTAAATCCGAATGGTCAGATTTTAATTGACAGTTCTGACATCATTTATATGTTTGATGAAGCCGATGACGGAAGCTATTTAGTTCCGGCTGACGGTTATTATGGCGAACTGACTTTTACCATTAACTACAAAAACGAAACCGAAGAACCTTTTCCTTGGCTTTATATGGATTATAACACCTTACAAAATGCCGCTCATGCCAACGGTTTGCAATGCGAATTGGTTCAGGAAGGCAAACACTTTGATTATTTAGCAAAACTCACAATTTAGTTATGAAAAATATTGAACTCGAAAAACTGCGTTATCCGATTGGAATATTTGAAGCTCCAAAAGTATATACTTCCGAGCTATTGGCGAAAGCCATACAAACTATTGAAGCATTCCCTCAAAAATTAAAAGCCGAAGTTCAGCACTTATCAAAACAACAATTAGAAACTCCGTATCGACCTGAGGGTTGGACGATTCGCCAAGTCGTGCATCATTGCGCCGACAGCCATATGAATTGTTTTATCCGTCTAAAATGGACGATGACTGAAAACAATCCGACTATAAAATTCTATTATGAAAATCTTTGGGGAGAAGGCATTGACAACAAAACCATGCCGATTGAGCCAAGCCTGCTATTTTTAGAAGGATTGCATTATCGATTGGCATTTGTAATGAAAAGCCTGTCCGAATTAGATTTGGAAATGGCTTATATACACCCTGAACACAACAAGGAATTCCAGCTTCGTGAAATGATTTGTCTTTATGAATGGCATTGCAACCATCATTTGGCGCATATTACTGAACTTAAGAAAAGAAAAAACTGGAAGTAGAATAAGGAGCTATTTCCAGCTATCCGCTCTATCTTTTGTTTTGTGCTTCGACAAGCTCAGCATGACAAAACAAAAGGATGCCACTTCCATCTGGGCTAGGAATCTACACTTGAATCAAATCCGTTGTTTTAATGATATCTTCCAAAGCACGATACAAAATGTCTAAATCTTCCTGAGAATTATAAGCATTGATTGAAAATCGGATATAAATTTTATCATTCAAAGGCATCACCGGAACCTGGATTTTATATTTTGAAAACAATACTTCTTTTAGTTCCGTTGGCTTGTTAGTATTGACCGGAATGCTTGCCATTTGACCTAAAAATGCTGAAGTAATCGGAGCAAGCGGTTTGGTATTTAATAAATCACAAAAGCGTTGGTAGTTATTCAAAACAATTTCTTTACAGGATTTTGAGACTTCCTTCCAATTATTTTGCTCCAAAAATTCAACCACTTTTGGTGTACACAAAAAAGCCGATACATCACGAGTTCCCTGCAATTCGTGATAATCCAAGAATTGGCTTTCGCCCGGCGCCACACTTTCGTAACCCCAACTGACAACCAAAGGTTCTAAATCGTTTTGCAGCTCGGGTTTCACATATAAGAACGAACTCCCCTTAGGCGCCAACATCCATTTATGTAAAGTCCCGGTATAATAATCCGGATTTAATTCAGAAATATCTAAATCAATATGCGCCGGAACATGCGCTCCGTCAACAATCGTAATCAAACCCAATTCTTTAGCTCTGTCGCAAATCTCCTTTACCGGAAAAATCAAAGCCGTGGCACTCGACATTTGGTTCAGGAAAATTACTTTGGTGTTTTGATTATAGCCTTTCCAGAATTCTTCTATGACTTGTTCTTTGGACACAACCGGTAAGCTTATGTTTTGTCGAATGTACTTGACTCCTGATTTTTTGCAATAGAAATTCCACGTTCTGTCCATGGCGCCATATTCGTGATTGGTGGCTAAAATTTCATCTCCCGGATTTAGTTTTATGCTCCGCATAATAACATTAATCGCATACGTTGGATTGGAAGTAAAGAACAAATCTCCGGCTTGGCAGCCCACAAATTTGGCTAAACTTTCACGTGCAATTTTTAAATACTTAGGCTGCTTTTTGACTATAAACTCAACCGGATCAGATTCAATTTCTCTTTGAAAGCGTTGGTATTCATCAAAAATAGGTTTTGGGCAAGAACCAAAAGAGCCGTGATTTAAGAACGTGATATTTTGGTCTAATAGGAATTGTGATTGCATAGCATTTTTTGGTAAAAATAAAAAATCCCATCTCGTTCTAAAAAACGAGATGGGATTATGCTTTAAGGGATATTCAAATATTTATGAGTTTGTAGCGACACTCTCCACTTTGGATTGTTCATTACATAATCGACAATTAGCGGTGTCATTTCTTCTTTTTTACTCCATTCAGGCTGCAGGAAAAGAATAGCATTTGGGTTTACTTTGGCAGCTTGTTCTTCAGCAAAAATAAAATCGTGCTTGTTGTAAACTATCACTTTTAACTCATTGGCAATAGCATAAGCATCGGCAACGGGCAATTTATTTTTCTTTGGCGAAAGACAAAACCAATCCCAAGTTCCTGTTACAGGATAAGCTCCCGAAGTCTCGATATGCACTTTTAGATTCTTGTCTTTCAATTTTTGGGTAAGCAAAGTCATATCCCAAGTCAAAGGTTCTCCACCGGTTACTACAACCGTATCTGCATATTGCTTTGCATTGGTAACAATAATATCCGTTGCTGTTGGCGGATGCAGTTCGGCATTCCAACTTTCTTTTACATCACACCAATGACAGCCTACATCGCAACCACCAATTCGAATAAAATAGGCGGCTGTTCCCGTATGAAATCCTTCGCCCTGAATCGTATAAAACTCTTCCATAAGTGGAAGCATTTCTCCTTTTTCAACGGCCAATTGTGTTTCTTTTGATAACATTTTGTTTAATCTAGTGGGCAAAGATAAGTCCTTTTAAACAAAAAACCGCCCCGATTTTGTATCGAGACGGTTTTTAAAAATGCTATTCTTTTTTACTTTAATAATTTCATTGCTTCAAGCGCATACGAATTAGCTGGGTCAAGTGCTAAGGTTTTGTTTAGCATATCTTTTGCTTTTGTTTTATCAGTATTAGCTAAAGCTGATGCTATATTGTTGTATGACTCAATAAACTTAGCTTTATTTTTAGCAACTTCTTCTTCACCTTTTGCAGTTACTACGTCAATATATTGTTGGTAGTAAGTCGCCATCATTTCGTCATTTTCCAATAATCTATTAGCTCTTGCTCTGAAAAGATACGCATCTTGTGTTGTTGGAGAAGCTGTAATTACATTTCCAAAAGCAGCATCTGCCTTTTGCAACGCAATTGGATCCGGTTTTACAATGTCTTTTCTTGTATTGTCATAATAAATTGAGTTCCCAAGATAGAAATTGTCAATCAAATAATTTTTTGAATTTGGATTGGTAACCGCTAATTCAAATACTGCCGCAGCTGCACCGAATGCTTTTTGGTCGTATAGTTTTTTCCCAATTTCATTCAATTCATTTACTGCTAACGGCTCCATTTCAATTGCTTTTTTCAAATCTGCAATTCCGGATGCTAACTGTATTGGGTCTATTGTTTTTCCATCGGCACTTGCACCTTTTTTGATTTTGGCCTGACCTAAATACAAATAATCACGCGGAATTATTTTGTTAGTCGGATTAGCAGTATAATTTTGCAAAGCTTCGAGAGCCGAGTCAACATTTCCATTTTCATAGGCTGAATATCCTAAGTAACGTAAAATTCTTGGATTTACTCCATCCAACTTTTTCATCTCGTTTGCTTCCAATTCCAGCGCTTTATAATCTTTTGCCAAGATTAAAAAGTCAGCATGACGCATACGTGAAGTGATTGAATAGTCTGTTAAAGTCATGTATTTTTCATAAAAGCTTAATGCTTTTTGAATATTTTCTGTATAGGTTTTTGGAATATTGTTTCCCCATAAATAATGAGTTTCCGCTAATTCACGATAAACCGGACCATAATTTGGGTTGATAGCAATTACTTCGTTGTATGCTTTAACAGCTTCTGTGTATGCTTTAGCGCCTTTTAACAAAACACCCAATTGCATTTTGGCTCTAATCAATGTATTATCAAATTGATAAGCATTTCTATAGGCTACATAAGAATCATTTTGATTTTTATCTCCATAATACGCATCACCTAATGCTAATTGTACCTGAGCATCGTTTGGATTTGCTGTTGCAGCTTTTGTCAAAATGGCAATGGCACTTTTATAATCAGGTTTATCAGCATTCATAAAAGCACGGGCAATATAAACATATTCTTCAGTGTCTTTCTTTTTCAAATCTTTGATAACTAAATCAAATTTAGCTTGTGCTGCAGCTTTGTTATTGGCATCCAAATCTAATTGACCTAAACCAATATTATTTAATCTTGCACCTTCACTTGCTGCTAATCCTTTTTGAAAATAGATTGAAGCGGAATCGGAAATATTTTGTCTTAGGTAAATATTACCTAAAAGAAATGCGGCTCTACCGTTTGACGGTTTTGCTTGTATAACTGATTTTAACAACGATTTTGCTTTTTCAAATTGTTCAGCATCAATAGCTTTCTTCGCTGGCTCCAAATCTTGTGCTTTCGCAATGGTTGTTGCTACTAACGCTAAGCTGAAAATTTTAAACTTGTTCATCTTCTTGTATTTAATTTTTATCTTTTGTAATTGTGTTTCTAATTCTGATTTTTCTAGTTGGAATTTGCTCAGGAACTAGACCTGATTTTAAAATGATACGTTGTCCTCTTTCTCCTGTAAGGAAGGAACCAAATCCCATTCCAAGTCCGGAATATCCCTGACAGTTGACGATATACAAACGGCGTGCCAAAGGATATTTCCCTTGTGCCAGATTATCCTGCGTTGGAAAAAAATATTCCGATTCGTTTATCCCTTTAACGCCTAGCACATTTACATTATCTACGGTTTCCTGTAAATCTAATGGCGGTTGAAAAATCCAATTCATTCCAATAACGCCAACCATTCCATTATTTTTGGCAACATATTTTAAAACTTCTTCATTGGTTTTGAATGAAAAAACGTTTTTCTGATTATTAACAGACACTCCTGAAATTTCAGAAATATACCTTGCTGTACTCGAATTCGCATTGTCGAAAACCAATCCTTTGATATTTGGAACAGCTTTTCCGTTAACAAAATCAACAACGTCTTGTAAAGCTATTAGAGTATCGTTGGTTGTTTTGCTTTTGATAAAAGCAACAGCATCGGTTGCAAAAGGAGTAATTCTTGGGGTGATTTTTTTGCTTTTATAAGCTTTTAATTCTTTAGCCGTAAGTGTTCGTGTTAAGATTACAATTTTTGCTTTATCATTAAACAAATCATTAATTACTTCATTTTCTGATTTTGAAACTAATTCTAACTTGGCATTATATTCTGTTTCAAATACGGCTGTCTCATCTTCTACTATTGGCAATATTGACTCATCAACATATACCGTAGCTTTTCCTTCCAGTATTGTATCTTCTGCTTTACTGTTATTCTTCTGACAGGAAAAAACAAAAAGCAAGGTTAATAAAGCAAAGCCTACAAGTGTCTTGGTTAATTTATTCATTTCAAAATTTATTCTTCTTTATTAAAGAAACGCAAAAATCGTAAAAAAGAATATACAATCAGTAAAATTCCAAAAACAATTCTGTATTTATATTCTAATGTTAAAGGTAGTGACTTCCAAAATATGATTAGTAAGCCTAATGTTAAATAAATCAAAAAAAACAAAATGCCTATAACGAGAAGAAACCGCTCTTTGAGCGATTTCTTCTGAAAGTTTTCGATGAATTTTGAAATCATTTATTCTGCTGATTGAATTGAAATCGGTAAAGAATACAGTACTCTCACTTTCTTTCCGTTTTGCTCACCAGGATTCCATTTTGGACAAGATTTTAAAACTCTGATAGCTTCTTTTCCTGTTCCGTAACCGATATCTCTAAGTACTTTAATATCTGTAAGCGAACCGTCTTTTTCAACTACAAACGTTACAAATACTTTTCCTTTTAATCCTTCTTCTTCCGGAACTTGGAAATTCTTACCAACGAATTTGTAGAATTTATCCAATCCTCCTGGAAAATCCGGTTTTACTTCGATACCTGCAGTGCTGTAGATATTGTTATCTTCTTCAACCACACTAGGTCCTGTTCCAACTGGCTCAACTGATAATGGTGCATCCGGATCACCTTTGATTGTTTCATCGCCTAGCTTTTTATCTTTGATTTCTTCCACTTTTGGTGGTTCTTCAGTAATCTCTTCTGTTTTAGCCACTACTGGCTTAACAAATTTCACCTGATCCACTTTTGGCGGAGGTGGCGGAGGTGGCGGAAGATCTTTTGGCTGCTCCTTTGGAGGCAGCTTAATTGTCACAATTTTTTGATCCAGAGCAGCATCATCATTTGACATATCCGGAATTAAGCTAATAATAAGCGGTGCGCTTACTGCAAGGCTAAAAACAAATGCGCCAATTAAAAGGGCACGAAACGTTGTTTTTGAATCGTCTTTACGCAACTCATACGCTCCATACGCTTTGTTACGCCCTTCAAAAACGATGTCTATCCACTGTCTTTTAAATAAGTCTAATTTCATTTTTTAGTATATTTTTGATTAACACTGGATTATTTATTCATTTCATCAACTAACTTCATCTCGTCTGGTGTAATGTCATTTACAATGGCATAGGTCGGAACTTTACAAATTGCCATTTCATCCAAAACATCAACCAAATTTCTATAAGTTGATTTCTTACTAGGCTTGATAATTACAATCAGACCTTTATCCTTATTGCCTGTTACTTGTGGTACCGAAACTACTCTCTTTAAAATTTCTTTACGAAGACCATTTCTTCCATACACAGCATCAGTTGGTTTACCATTAGGCTCTGGAGATTCCAAAAGTCCATGAAACCATTTAATTTTATCATTATCGCCCATGATAATTGTCATGGTTCTTCTTTGGTCAACTTTAACGTCTTTTTGTGGTTCGTCTTTGTCATCCTTATCAGGCAAACCCAAATCCATAGATTGAGGTTTTGATAAAGATGTAGTCAACATAAAAAACGTAATCAATAAGAATGC
This sequence comes from Flavobacterium anseongense, assembly GCF_021608185.1. Taxonomy (GTDB): domain Bacteria; phylum Bacteroidota; class Bacteroidia; order Flavobacteriales; family Flavobacteriaceae; genus Flavobacterium; species Flavobacterium anseongense. The sequence goes on from NZ_JAKIHN010000003.1 coordinate 11,144, forward strand.
TAAATCCACCATGGCAGTTAAATCTACCTTTGCATTGGATTTCTTACTTCTTACCTTACCACTGCCTTTTTTGCCGCCACCTTCGCCGGTATTTAATTCAGCCATTTTATAATATTATTAAATATATTAATAGTCTTTTCCTCTTAAACCAGTAACTAAATTAAAGCTATTGATTTTTTGATCCTGTAAAATATCCATCACTCTTTTAATCTGTGGATATTCTTCTTTAGCATCGCCTTTGATTGCAAATTGAAGTTCTTTCGTTCCTCCATTTTCAATATTTGCTTTTCTGGCGCCTTGTATCCAATCTTGTAATTGATTGTTTATAGAGTCGCAAGGCATTCCCGGCTGTACTCCTTTTTTAGCTCTGTCTGAACCTTTCATTGCCAGTAATTGCTTCAGTCCCTCAACAGGAACACCAAACTCATCCATAAGTTCGAATTCGGTCTTTTCTTTATCTGTGAAGTCAACTTTATATTTACTGGACATATATTCAAGTGCTCCTGATCGTATTGCTCTATCCTTCATTCCAAAAAACACTTGCTCTTTTCCTTCGCTTTTCCCTACCGTAATAGTTACCAAACCAGTTTCCGGCAATTTTGTCTGCACGGTTGAGGAAGGTGTATCTACTGGTAGTGGCTCAGGTACTTTAGCCGTTGCCGTTAAGATAAAGAATGTAAGCAAAAGGAACGCTACGTCACACATCGCCGTCATGTCGATGGATGTTGACTTTTTGGACATTTTTACTTTACCCATTATTTATTTGTTTTATAACAATTAACAAAAATTAATTGCATTATGATTTTAAGCTTCCTCTGAATTTTCTGTATGTGTTCACAATAGTTGAACCCGCCTCATCAATTGAGTAAGTCAAAGTATCTATTTTAGAAGTAAAGAAGTTGTAAGTTACAATTGCTAAAGCAGAAGTAGAAATTCCAGTCGCCGTATTGATAAGTGCTTCAGAAATACCATTTGCCAAGGCTGCCTGGTCAGGAGTTCCTGTTGAAGCTAACGCACCAAACGCTTTAATCATCCCGGTTACTGTTCCTAATAATCCTGCAAGAGTTCCAAGAGAAACTAATGTTGAAATGATAGTCAGGTTTTTCTCTAACATTGGCATTTCAAGAGCTGTTGCTTCTTCGATTTCTTTGTGGATAGTTTCAGATGCTTCTTCACTTGTAAATCCTTCTTTTTTAACTTCTTGGTATTTTACTAAAGCCGATTTCACTGCATTAGCTACTGACCCTTGTTGTTTGTCACAAGCATTAATAGCCTCATCAATTTTCCCTTGTTTAATATCTCCTTGGATTGTTTTCATAAAGACATCCAAATTTCCTTTTCCGGCTGCTTTTGAAATAACTGCAAAACGCTCAAATGAAAACACAACTACCATTAATAACAATCCCATCAAAACAGGTACAATTGGTCCTCCTTTGTATACCATCGCTAAATAATTCCCCGGAAGTGGATGACCTGTGTTTACTCCACCTTCAAAGTTAGCACCATTACCCATGATAAACTGCCAGATAATCCAACCCACGAAAATACATAATAAGATAATGATTCCTGAAACCATTCCTACTCCTTTTGAACTGCCTTCTTTTTTAACGTTTGCCATTTTTTTAAATTTTTAATTTTTAAATAATTTTTATAAGTTTTAGTTGTTAATAAACTTGATTAGGAGCAAATTTAATTTTTTACTTCAAATAAAAAAACTTTTTTTAATTTTAATACTACATCGATTTAAATCGCAATTCACGACCAATTCAGTCATTGCAAACAATCATTAAATATTACATAAAAATTGTCGTGATTTTTAGAGTTTTACTGCTTATTTATTATGTATAACGCCAAAAGCGTTGAAATTGTATTTTTTAAACAAACTTTTTTTGAACAATAAAATTAAGCGTTTTTTATTCCGATTCGAAAACAATTAACATTTCCTTGCTTTTGGAAAAATACATTACTTTGCAATATCTTTATAATCTAAAAAATAACAAATGGCCACAGCATCAGATTTTAGTAAACATATTAATGAAGGCTACGCTTCAAAAGGAGAAAGTATCATACTTGGCGGTGCCATTTTAAATGGAGAAGCAGTTGCCGACACTTTTGTAAAAGTGCCTCTAAAAACATTAAACCGTCACGGATTAATTGCCGGTGCTACCGGAACTGGAAAAACAAAAACCATTCAGGTTTTGTCTGAACAGTTATCTTCCTTCGGGATTCCTGTTTTGATGATGGATATCAAAGGTGATTTTTCGGGCATTGCCAAAGAAGGAGAAGAAAAACCTTTTATCACTGAACGTCATGCTAAAATCAACATACCCTATTCTACCGCTTCGTTTCCTGTTGAATTAATGTCGCTTTCGCAACAAAATGGCGTTCGACTCAGAGCAACCGTTTCCGAATTTGGTCCGGTTTTATTTTCCCGAATTTTAGATTTGAATGATACGCAGGCCGGAGTTGTTTCGGTTATTTTCAAATATTGCGATGACCAGAAAATGCCTTTACTGGATTTGAAAGACATCAAAAAAGTACTGAATTATATCACCGAAGAAGGCAAAGACGAAATCGAAGAAAACTACGGAAAAATTTCAACGGCAACCACCGGAATTATTCTGCGCAAGATTATCGAATTAGAACAACAAGGCGGCGATATTTTCTTTGGTGAAAAGTCATTTGAGATTGATGATTTGATGCGCATTGACGAAAACGGAAAAGGTTACGTAAACATCATCCGCTTGACGGACATTCAGGATAAACCAAAGTTATTCTCGACTTTTATGTTGAGTTTGTTAGCCGAAATCTATCAGCAAATGCCCGAAAAAGGCGATGCGGAACAACCAGAATTAGTCATCTTTATTGACGAAGCGCATCTGATTTTTAACGAAGCCAGTAAAGCGTTGTTAGACCAAATCGAAACTATCATCAAATTAATTCGTTCGAAAGGCATTGGCGTTTATTTTGTAACCCAAAATCCAATGGATGTTCCTGCGAGTGTTTTGGCACAATTGGGATTAAAAATTCAACATGCATTACGTGCTTTCACAGCCAACGACCGACAAGCCATCAAACAAACTTCTGATAATTATCCAACTTCTATTTACTATAAAACCGATGAAGTATTAACGAGTTTAGGAATTGGCGAAGCCTTTGTAACGGCCTTAAACGAAAAAGGAATTCCAACACCATTAGCCGCAACCATGATGCGCGCACCAATGAGCCGAATGGACGTTTTGACCGATGCTGAAATTACAGAAATCAACGGCAAATCGAAATTGGTTAGAAAATATTCAGAAGAAATTGACCGTGAAAGCGCCTATGAAATTCTGACTAAAAAAATTGAAAGCGCCATTCAACAAGCCGAAGAACAAGCTCAGGCACAAGAAGAATCTAAACCCGAAAGCAATGAACCAAGCACCGCTTCGGTAATCGGAAAATCAGTTGTGAAGGTGGTGACAAGCGCAACATTTATTCGTGGCGTTTTTGGCGTTTTGGGTAAACTGTTCCGAAAATAATGAAAAGCTACATTACCATTGGTTTACTTATACTATCGAATGTTTTTATGACATTGGCTTGGTATGGACACCTAAAATTCAAAGAACTCAAATGGTTTGAAAACGCCGGATTGATAACTGTTGTTTTAATAAGCTGGGGATTGGCATTGTTTGAATACTGCTTTCAGGTTCCGGCCAACAAAATTGGTTACGAAGGTAATGGCGGACCTTTTTCTTTGATGCAGCTCAAGGTTATTCAGGAAGTAATTACCTTAGTTGTATTTGTCATTTTCTCGCTGATTTTCTTTAAAAACGAAAGCTTCCGATGGAATCATGCTATTGGATTTTGTTTTTTAGTATTGGCAGTTTATTTCATTTTTAAAAAATAAGAATATGAAAAAATTACTATTATGTTTGTTGACGCTTTTACTCATTTGTTGTAACAAAAAAACTGAAACCCCCGAAGCGTTGAAAGCTGAAGTGGCTAAAGCCGAAGACGATTTCAAAAATCTTTCCCAATCTAAGGGAATAGCCGAAGCTTTTTACGCTTACGCAGATGAGAATGCGGTCATAAAAAGGGAAAACGACTCCTTAATTCAAGGAAAAGAAAACATCAAAAACTATTATTCAAACCCGAAATTTCTAAAAGCAACGGTAACCTGGGAACCCGATTTTGTGGATGTTTCTGCTGATGGAACTTTGGGTTATACTTACGGAAAATATGTTTGGACTGTGATTGATTCCTTGGGTGCAAAAAAAGATTTTAAAGGCCGTTTCCATACCGTTTGGAAAAGACAAAAAGACGGAAGCTGGAAATATGTTTGGGATTAAAAATAGCTAACCAATGAAAAAGTATTTTATACAGAAAGAACCATTCGTTGTGCCAACAACCGATGGAAAACTAATTGAAGAACATCACGGAATTCCAACTACAGGAAATTCAGAAATCTCGATTGCGCATATGATTGCGCCACCAAAATGGAGCGAGCCTTTTCAAACGCCTGAATTTGACGAATACACTTATATAATTTCGGGGAAAAAGCAATTTATTATTGATGGAGAAACAGTAGTTCTAGAAACAGGTCAATCCATAAAAATTGAAAAAAATACCAGAGTGCAATATTCCAATCCGTTTGATGAACCTTGTGAATATATTGCCATTTGCAAACCTGCTTTCGATTTTAATAAGGTGCATCGGGAATGAAATTCCAAATCTGAAATTCCAAAATCCAAATAAATTACAAATAAAAAACTCCAAATCTCAAACTTTGAAAATTGAAATTTGGAGTTTATTTGTTATTTGTCTTTTATTATTTGGAATTTAACAACGCTATGATTTTTTGCTCAACCTCTTCACTATTCCACTTTTCTTCAATGTTTTGCATTTGCATCACTTCTTCCATAATTTTATTTTGGAAATCGCCAATGGCCAAAGCTTCGGAATAAGGTTGCAGACTAAAAGTTACTCTGCTGTACAACGGCATCCATTTATCAGGATGCTTATCCGAAAACCATTTTTCTATTTTCTTTTGCAATAAAAATTTCTCATCGGCTGTTTTAGAACTCATTTCCACGAAATTTCGAAATGACAATTCAGCAATCGCATCGGCATTTGGCTTTCTTGAGGTTTCGTATTCCTTAAAAACAGTTTCCCAATCATCGCCATACTTCGAAATCATTTCACTTAAGATAGTAATGTCCTCAAAACCAGCATTCATTCCATGACCATAAAACGGAACAATCGCATGCGCCGAATCGCCAATCAGGGCAACTTTATCGGTATGTGTCCACGGAAAACATTTCATCATCACCAAATAACTGGTTGGATTTTTGAAAAAATCTTCGACTAAATCAGGAATCACTTCCTTTGTATCCGGAAAATAAGTAGCAAAGAAATCAACCAAAGTGGCTTCATCTTTTAAAAGCTCAAACGAATTTTCGCCTTCGAAAGGCATGAACAAAGTGCAAGTAAAAGTTCCATCCAAATTTGGCAAAGCCATCAGCATGAAATTCCCTCTTGGCCAAATGTGAAGCGAGTTTTTATCAATCTTATGCGTGCCGTCGGCATTGGCCGGAATATGTAATTCCTTGTAACCCATTTTCATGAATTCCTGCGAGTAATCAAACATACTCTGACGCTGCATTCGGTGTCGAATTCTGGAAAAAGCACCATCGGCACCAAAACATTTGTCGTATTTTAATTCCGTCCACTCGCCTCTTTCGGAATCTCCAATATGCAAAGTCGCATCAGACAAAGTAATATCCCAAATTTTATGATTAAAAAAGAACTCAACGCCTTCGGCTTCCGCCAAATCAATCATTCTTCGGTTTAAAACACCACGCGACAACGAAAAAATAGCTTCGCCATCTTTGCCATAATATTGATAATTGAGTTTACCGTCTTTCAAATGAATCGCACGCTTATCTACCGGAATTCCAATTTTCCGAATCTCATCATCCAAACCAACATCTTCCATCGCTTTCCAGCCGCGGTTTGACATCACTAAATTAATAGAACGACCCGAAAATTCTACAGTTCGTATATCCGGACTTCTGTCATAAACGTGTACCGTGTGACCTTGTTTCTTGAGATAGATTGCCAATAAAGTTCCGACAAGACCAGAACCTACAACAGCAATTTTTTGTGGAGTTTGCATTTATTTTTACTAAACGGTTTTGCAAATTTAAGTATTGCCACGAATACTCGATTGCTTTTTTAAAATTTATTCGTGCATTCTTAGCTTTTATTCTTTCGGGCGGAAAACCAACTTAGTTGATGTTTTAGCAATTTCCGCTTTATTGAGTTTCATTTTTCTGAATTTCCCATTGACAAATAAATCGGTTTGATCATCGTAATGTTTACTCATCGGATTGCCTGATTGTCCGGTCGGCAAAACGCTCCAACTGTTTTCGATATCCGAAAAATCAATAATGCGTCTGGTTGAAGGCCCGCCTTTTACCGGAATCTGAGCATCATCTGTATAAATAAAAAGCTGGTTGTTGATAACTTCATTCGTTCCTGCAATACCAAATGTTCCCACATTGAAAAACTTGCTGAACAATTTCACTTTCCCAATCGGATGCTGAAATTCAACCTGATGCACTTTTTCCCATTGCCACTGATTTACATCGGAACCTAATTGATTTTCTAATGAAGCGATGGCTTCTTTAAAAGATTGTATCAAGATTTCGGATTGGGTTTCCTTTTTATCTTTTGTATTGATATTATCCCACCAAGGCGAAGCACTATTTTTGCTTTGATTTTCAATTACCTGCTTGATGATATGTGTACTCAACAACAATTTGAAATTCTCCTCTCCATATTCATCTTCGAAAGTATCTTTCAAATAAAAATAAATCCATTTGTTGTATATGCTTGGCGCGATGTCACTCAGATTATGCGTTGCTTTCCATTCTTTCAATACAGCTAAAGCTTTCTTTTCATTTTCAGAAAATTTTGAACCGTTTAATGGTTTTGTCATATTCGCCACAATGGTTTCGGCTGTTGCCGATGTATTATCGGTAATCATTTTACCCACATCTTCTTTAGTCCAATTATTTTTTGGAGCCAACAAACCGTCAATTCGCATCGCTCTGTCTTTTGGAAGATAATAACCCGGATACAAATAACCGTCAATAGCTTCGGGTTGGTTGTTAGCTGAATAAACATAATTCCAAGATGGATTTATAGCCGCCGGATTTTTATCAAATGGAAGAAACTCCTTTTTATCATCAATTCCATTGGCTCCATTCAGAATGAAATTAGTGTTGACCGATTTATCTACTTCATATAATTTTCCCGAAGTTATCCAGGCAATGTTTCCTTTGGCATCGCCATACATAATATTCAATCCCGGTGCTTTGATAAGTTCTATGCTTTTGTGAAAGCTTTCCAGGTTTTTAGCATGAGACAATTGATAAACAGCATCGAGAATTTGATTCTTTTGTTGCGTATAAATCCATGACATGGCAACCGGTTTATCCGATTGTAATCCATCTAACAAACCTGTAATGATTGGTCCGTGTTGGGAAGTTTTTACATTCAACTTTACATCAGCACTGTCTTTTACCTTGATAATTTTTTGCTGATAAGTATAGTTTTTAAATCCATCAGGAGTTTTATATTGATGGTCATCATTTGGATTATCTTCTTCCTGAAAGAAATCGACATCATCATTTTCAAACATAGTCAAGCCATAAGCATAATCATGATTGTGTCCCAAAAGTGGAAACGGTGTTCCTGCAATATAGTAGCCATAAATTTCATAATCCGGACAAACTATATGCGCTTCGTACCAAGTTCCGGGTTGCGAATGCATGATGTGCGGATCGTTGGCCAAAATTACTTTTCCGTTTTTGGTTTTGGCTCCGCCAATTACCCAACTGTTGCTTCCGATAAACGCCGGAATTGGCGATGTTTCTAACAAACCCGCAACCGATTTTGATATTTCAGCATATTTTTTATAATCGCCTTTATAGGATTTAAGTTGTTTGATTCCGAATTCGCCTTGAATGCCAAAATCCTGCAGATAATTCATTCCAAAACGGTCGCGAATATCTGTTAATAAAGGATCTGTTTTTTGAGCCATCGCAAAACTGAAAGACATAAATCCGAAGATATTATAAACATCTTTCAACGTAAACTTTTCCTGCTTGATGCCAAGTAATCGAATTTCAACCGGAGTTATTCCTTCTTCTATATATTGATTGATTCCATCCAAATAAGCATTTGCCAAAATATAGGTTTGTGAATTGGTATCAAGATTGGCAACCGCTTGTTTCGAGTTTTCATCGATACCAATTCCGGCAAAGAACTTATCCGTTTTTAAAACCGGTGTTCCAAAGATTTCCGAAAGTCTGCCCGGAGCAATCCGCCGCATCAGTTCCATTTGCCATAATCGGTCTTGCGCATGAACATAACCCAAGGTTGTCATCGCATCTTTTTGTGTATCGGCATAAATATGCGGAACGCCATATTCGTCAAAGTAAACATTTGTTGGCTTGGAAATGTTAGCTAAGTTTTCTTCGCCTTCGTATTTAGGTTTTGTGGTTTGAAGATAGACAAATGAGGCAAGAGCAATAAGGATAATAAGGCTTACAAGGACCAGAACTATTTTCTTCATTATTTTCATGGCGGGAATTTTTGGTAAACAAATATAATGATTTGGTTATTCGGTTATTAGGTTATTTGATGTAATTGACAAATAATAGAAATTTGTATTTTAGCTATAATAATTATAATACTAAATGAAAAGCACAGAAGAAATCGCAAGTCGGTTCAGGGAAATTATATTTAACGGAACTTGGGTTGCCAATACTAATTACAAACATCAATTGGATGATTTGGATTGGGAAACTGCCACAAAACAAGTCGGTTCTTTAAATACGATTGCCGTTTTGGCGCAGCACATTCACTATTACATCAATGGCATAAATACTGTTTTTAAAGGTGGAAGTTTGGACATACGCGATAAGTACAGCTTTGATTTTCCCGCCATTCAGTCTCAAAAGGATTGGGACGTTTTTTTGACCAGATTTTGGAATGACTCCGAAGAATTTGCTTCTTTGATTGAGCAGATGCCTGATGAGAAATTAGATGCTGTATTTGTTGATGCCAAATACGGAACCTATCGCCGGAATATTGATGCGATGATTGAACACAGCTATTACCACTTAGGGCAGATTGTACTACTAAAAAAATTAAACTGCAATGGCAAAAATTAAAACTACAGCAACCGAAGTAAATGTTACCGAATTTATCCAAAAAGTAGTTAATGACGTTAAGCGGAAAGATAGTTTTCAGTTGGTCGAAATTTTTAAAAACATTACCGGTTGTGACCCAAAAATGTGGGGACCAACCATCATTGGTTTTGGTAACTATCATTATAAATATGAAAGCGGTCACGAAGGCGATATGCCTGTCGCTGCTTTTTCTCCAAGAAAGGAAGCTATCGTATTTTATTTTGCAGAATTTGAAAACAGAACCGAATTATTAGAACAATTGGGAAAACATAAATCGGGTAAAGCCTGTGTTTATGTAAAGAAACTCGAAGACATAAACTTGTCTGTTTTGGAAGAGTTGACTAGAGCTTCCATAAATTATATTACGGCAAAATATCCCAACAAATAAAAAAAGGCTCGATATAAACCGAGCCTTTTTAACTAATATACAGGGTGCAAATTATTTTTTCTTATCATCTATAATGGCTCCTGTTCCTGCACCTACTGCAGCTCCGGCCAAACCACCAATTAGGGCACCTTCGCCTTTTTTCTCGCTGACAACAGCTCCTGTTACCGCTCCAACTCCGGCTCCGATTACGGCTCCTTTAGCTGCTCCACTCCATTTTTTTCTTTGTGGAGTCGCTGCTGCTGGTGCCTGATTATTTACAACTACAACTTCTTTTTCCTTTTGAGCATTTGCATTTACCATTTTCATTGAATCGATGATACGTTGTTTTTCGGCAACTTGTTTCATTGAATCAATGGTTGCTTGTTGTACTTCATCAGCAATTACTGCTTGCTTGTCTGTGTTCTTGCATGAGCTTAAACTTAAAACTCCAACTGTTGCTATAATCATGACTAGATTTTTCATAATATAAAAATTTAAGGTTATGGTACAAAGTAACAGCAAAATGCAAACACACGATTTACATTATTTAAATCAAAACTTATATTATTTCAAGTATTAATTTAAAAAATTTTCTTACTTTTATTTTTATTTTTGATGTTATGAATTGGACTGCCAAACTTATTAAACACAAAGGCGAAGACAGAATAGCAGTTTTTTTTGAAAGAGATGCCGAGTTGATTGCTCGAATAAAAAAACTCGATGGTTCGCTATGGAGTCAGACTTTAAAGGTTTGGCATTTGCCCGACACTTATGATTATCGTAAACAATTTGGTATTATGTCACCCGAAGAAAGCGTGCCTTCAGCTGAAGGAATTGATGGCATAGCACAATTTAAGCGTTATATGAAATCAAAGCGTTATAGCGAAAACACTATTAAAGTGTATAGTGAGGCGCTGAAATCGTTTTTAGTTTTTTACAGAACTAAACCTATCCGAGAAATTGACAATGATGATGTTATACGATATAATAATGATTATATATTGCGGAAAGATTTGTCGGCTTCATACCAGAATCAAATCGTAAATGCCATTAAGTTATTTTTCTTGGTAATAAAAGACACTAAGGTAGATATCGAAAGAATACATAGACCAAAGCGTGCAAAAGTATTGCCTAATGTATTGAGTAAGGAAGAAGTAAAGTTGATTCTTGACGCTCACAGCAATATAAAACACCGAATGATGTTATGTATGATTTATAGTTGTGGATTACGATGTGGCGAGCTACTTGCTTTGCAACCCATTCATATAGATTCGAAACGGAATATAGTTTTACTCAAAAACGCCAAAGGCAAAAAGGACAGGATTGCACCACTCAGTCTAAAAGTCTTGGCTATGCTGCGCGATTATTACACTTTTTATAAACCCACCACCTACTTGTTTGAAGGGCATAAACCGGGTAAACCTTATGATGCAAGAACTTTGCAGCAGGTTTTAAAACTGGCTTTAGAAAAAACGGGGATTACCAAACCCGTAACACTTCATTGGCTTCGTCACAGTTATGCCACACATTTGTTAGAAAGCGGCACCGATTTGAGATACATACAGGAGTTATTAGGACACAACAGTAGCAAGACCACCGAGATTTATACACACGTTAGCACGAAAAGCATACAACAAATTAAGAGTCCGTTTGATGATTTATAAAAAACAATTATCTTTGATAGACAATTCTGTATATACCTTCGCCAAGCCACCCAAATTTGGGTGCATAAACGCTACTTCGTAGCGGGTATATACAAGTTATAACCAATTTGCCAACACCACTTTGCAGAAGAAAAGTAGAAATATTATAATCGCTATTCTAGCATTACTTTCATTAAAAAGTTATGCTCAAATTGATCAATTTAAATTAGCAGATTCTTTATTAATAAAGCGAAACCCGAAAATCATAATCCTAAACCAAAACGAAAAGTTTGTCGTATTAACAACTCGAAAATTATACATTGAACAATGTAAAGATATGAATAATGCGGCTGGCCCTTTTGATGAACTTTTAGAGTATATTCAAAAAAACAAATCCTCAAGTTTAGATATAAGTATTAAAGAGGATTTTGAGGGATTAAATAATGAAGCTTTTCAAAGTCTACTTTTAAGAGGTAAATGTCTTGTATATAATAAATTATCCAAGAAATTGGAAAAAAAAGTGTTTGAGAATTATTATAAGCCGAATGATTTAAGTTTAGAATACAAAACGGAAAGTGGTTTTATAGTTTTAATCAAAATTGAATATGAACGATAAGCAAACTGGTTATAACAGCCGTTTGTCGCAATGGCTGGTATCGATTTTCCAAAAATGGAAAATCGAAAGCCGGAAATTTACATATCTTTACACCTAACTGTTAAGCTTGCCGCCACTGACGACAAGCGGCGGAACGTTATGAGCAATATCACAAACTATATTTTGAAAAAGACAATTTTCTTAACTTTTTTAATTATTGGATTGAACAGTTTTTCACAAGAAAACATTCAATTAAAAAAACTCTTATCAGAAAGATTTCCTGTTAAAGAATCTTTTGTTGCAGACGGTATTTGGATATATTATCCGAAAGATAATGAACCAAGAAAACTCAAGAAACCAATTATTGAAAAAGGGCTGACTGGATATGAGCTTTACACTGTAGATATTGTAAATTTTCTCGACCAACATATCTTAGATTCTGATTGTTTAATTCTATTCAACAAATCTCAAAATAAGATAATTTTTGGGCCTCCGATTTGGTACAGTGGTTTAGAAAAAGAGTTCTATAAAAGTTTTATTGGTTTTAAGTTTGAAGACAAAACTGAAATAGAAGCATTTGTCAAAGAATTTCAAAGCTTAATACTCAATGGCGCAAATGAAACAATAGACAATACAAAAATTGATGATACAAGTGCTACATTCGATATGTTCCGCGTTGTTGAAAATGGAGCTTATAGAAGAATTAAACTTGTATTTGAAAAAATGGTTTTAATAAAAATTGAAGATTTAAATCCAAATACATTAGAAGTTGATGATGTAATAGAATAAATACTGCTCATAACAGCGGTTTCACGCAATGCCTGGTTCCGATTTTCCTCAGCCGGAAAATCGAAAAGGAAATTTACATATATTTACAACTAATCACTAAAGGCGTCGCCACTGCGTGAAGCCGCGGAACGTTACCAGCAAGTTTACCTAACCGAAAAAGGATAACAAATCACAATGGAAGAATCGAAATCAAAAAAAGGCTTTAACTCTGCAATGATTGCTTTATTATTATTTGTGTTAGCTTTCATTGTAAACTTTTTTGGAGCTTCCTCTAATTCAGAAACCTTGAATTTAGGAATTGGAATGCTTGAGATAGTGGCAATACTTGTTGGAGTATTTGGCTTAATAAATTCTATTCGAGGACTGAAAGAACCGAATTCCATGGAGCAAATTGTTGGTATAACAGTAAACGGAGTTTTAACTGTTGTGTTGATTTGGGTTATTGGTGAAGTAATAGCGCGATTGAATTAAGAAACGTGGCAAAACCAGCTGGTAACAGCCGTTTGGCGAAACAGCTAGTTTTGTGCATTTTGGAAAATCCGCTGGATTTTCCAATTTAGATTTTCTATCATATTTTTTCTTAAATTGCCGCTGCTTCGCCAAGCGGCGGAACGTTGTGAGACATTCTAGAAAAACCTTTTATAATAGATGAATTCAGAAGAAAAAAAAGAGAAAGAATTTTGGAAAAGAGTTGATAAAAAAAATAAAATTTATCAATCTAGTAAAGCTTTCTTCGCCGGAGGTTTTTTTATAATTTTTTTTTCAACCAAGTTTGTAGAAATATATCAAAGTTATTCAAGTTATGCGGAATTTAAAACGGCAATACGAACAGTTGAAAAAGTTCGCTCATTAGGTTTTTTATTAGCCATTGCTGTAGGCATATATTTTATTTGGTTGGGAATTAAAATTAGAAAAAGTCCAGTAAGTGAAAAACCAAGAGATTTGCCATAGTATAAGAACGTCTCACAACAGCCGTTTGGCGTCATAGCTGGTTTTGTGCATCTTGGAAAATCCGCTGGATTTTCCAATTTGGCTTTCTTTTATATTTTTTCTTAAATTGCCGCTACAACGCCAAGCGGCGAAACGTTATACGCCAAATTTCACACAAAATTGCTAATATGAAAAAACAGGACATTACTATTTTATCGATTGGAGTTTTACTAATATTCATTTCTCTTTATTTGTTCACAAGACCTGCATTTCTCTCATCATTTGATTTTTCAAGTACTGGTCAAGTTGGCGATACAATTGGCGGAATAAGTGCGCCGATATTGAATTTGATTGGTGCATATTTAGTTTATATTTCTTTCCAAGCACAATTAGAAGCTAACAGAATTCAGGCGAAAGCTCTAAATGACGAAAAAGAAAGAGCAAGAACAGAAGGAATATATCAAAAATATATTTCTCAATTTGAAGACATAAAAAAAACTTTAAGAGAATTAGAATTTGTGGTAAGATTTTGGGCTGATTATAGTGCAGAAACTGTCTCTCCTAATCCACCAATAGTTTATAAAGGAATAAATGCTTTAAACGAATATACAGCTAGACTTGTAGCTCGAAAAGCGGGAAGCACAAAATATGATAGACAAAATTATGAACTATATAGCATGTATTTAAATTATGAATTTATGTTACTTTCATTACATGACTTAATTATAAATGTCGAAACTAGAATTGAAGATTCAACGGACCAAGAATATTTATTGAGTAACATTAAATTGTTTTACAATAGTTTCTTAAAAGTCTTTGGAGAAAAAATTATTGACAGTTATGGCGCAGAGCAGCCAGAAATGTTAGAAATAGTAAAAATAAGAGACTTCATGCTATCAAAATTCGGCGTATAACAGCGGTTTTGCGCCATAGCTGGTTTTATCTTTCTTGGAAAATACTCTGAACTTCAGAATTTCTTATTACATTTATTCTTAACTTGCCGCTACGGCGCAAAGCCGCGGAACGTTAGCACCAATTATTCAGGACGTAACCAAACAAAGCAAATCATATGAAAGTCGAAAAACTACTCGGAAGCTTTTTGTTTATGATGACATTATCTTTAAGCTATGGACAAAAAGAAAAAATAAATTCCGACACTAGAGAGTTTATAGCCAATGCAGAAATGACTCAGATTAATAGAAACTGGGATGTTAACGCAGATTTTAAATCTGGAATTGGAGAAATTGTCTATTTTTTTCCTATCGAAGTAATTGATTTAAAATCAAATCAAAAAGTAAAGTCATTGCAAATGGACATGTCTGTACTTGCAGAAAATAATCGCAATTACTTCAAGTCTTCTTGGATAGATTTAAGTGAAGTTGATGAGTTTATATATTTCATTGAACAATATGTAATACCAAATCTCAAAAACAAAACCGAAGTAAATCAATCAGTAACTTATATTTTCAATTCTAAAGAAATTACTCTTAGTTTCCTAATAGAAAAAAGCAGAAAAAGAATATCTATTTATTTAAAAGATAATGGAATTACTGATTATCAACATTATTTTTGGACAGAAACTCAGGTAAATAAAATTCCAGATTTATTAGCTGTTCTCAAACAAATAAAATAACTGGTGCTAACAGCCGTTTGGCGTTATAGCTGGTTTTGTGCATCTTGGAAAATCCGCTGGATTTTCCAATTTGGCTTTCTTATTATATTTTTTCTTAAATTGCCGCTACAACGCCAAGCGGCGGCACGTTATAAGTAATAAGCGCACGAAACTTTAGAACCATTGGAAAATATTACAGAAATACTTAATTCATTCAGCGAAGAGCATGACTTGTGGAATTTGACAAAGAAATCTGCTTTGGAATGCATTAAAAATTACGCAGAAGAAGAAGATAATAATGAAATAGTATTCGAAGAAATTAGTTTGAAATCACAAAAGCAGGAATTAGTTTTCTGGGAATATGGAAATAAAACTTTCATTCTAAGAACGACTTATTCTTTACATAAAAACAATGATTTCACTATTCCGATTGGAGATTACGCAATGGACGTAGACAGTAGAGGTGAAATTATTGATGATTGGTTGGTAATCTATTAAGTGTTACCAAGTTTGAAGCGCTTACTACTTATAACAGCGGTTTTGCGCAATAGCTGGTTCCGATTTTCCGGCGCCGGAAAATCGAAAAGGAAATTTACATATCTTTACAACTAATCCGTTCCACGTCGCCGCCACTGGCGCAAAGCCGCGGAACGTTACCAGCAATTATGAAGAACTATATCTTAATTATCACGTTTTCTTTATTTAGCTTGATTTGCGAAGCTCAAATTAACTCTATAGAATCTAATCAATTTATAAGAGTCAAACCAATCAAGCCAGACTTTGAAGTTAAAAAATGCTTGAGTTCAAAAACATTTGGAATTGTAATAGGTTTTGAAGTCATAGATAGCTCTGACAAGTCATTGTACGGAGAAAAGTTTTATGGAATATTTCCTTGCTTACAATATCCAGGAAATGTGATATTCAACGGCGAAATTTATGATTTGGAATTTACTGAAATAATGCCAAAATATAAACATGAATATCCAATCATAAATAAAGAATTGTTACAGAAAAACATTAATGGAAAAGAGTTTTGGATAATTGAAATAGGTACTAAAAAAAGCTGTGTTAATGGAACTATAAGTAAATAACTGCTGGTAACAGCCGTTTGGCGAAACAGCTAGTTCTGTGCGTTTTGGAAAATCCGCTGGATTTTCCAATTTAGATTTCCTATCATATTTTTTCTTAAATTGCCGCTGCTTCGCCAAGCGGCGGAACGTTATAGGCAATATTCCGGACATACTATGATGAGAACAATATACTTCATATTTACATTTTTTCTATTTCAGAATTTGAATCTATTCAATACAGGAAAATATTCATATTCCGCATCTCACTTTTATGAAAGCATAGAATTAAAAAATGACGATACATTTATCTACAGTTGTCACTTAAACTTCTCAGAATATCTTGTAGAAGGAAAGTATAACATTTTGAATGACAGTTTAATTTTAAATAGTTATCCTCAGAAAGAAAGATTGATAGTCGTAGAAAGTAAAAAAGGAAATTCTAAAAACTTAACTTTTGAAATTAGTACAAACCAAAACAACAAATTTTCTTATGACTTACACGTTCTAATGAATGACAACACTGAAATGGAATTTAAAAATGAGTGGGAGAAAACTAAACTAAAAAAACATGACATTAAAGGTTTTTACATAATTGATAAAAATGGTTTAAAGTCTCCGAAATATTTAGTTAGAGATTCATCAAATAATTATTTTAAAATTAAAGTTAATCCTTCAAGAGCATTTGAAAGTGAAAGTTGGCCATTTATAGAAAATAAAATTAAGCCGAGAAATTTCAATGGAGATTTCCAAAATTATTATTTAGAAATAAGGTAAGTCATACTGCCTATAACAGCCGTTTGGCGAAACAGCTAGTTTTCTGCGTTTTGGAAAATCCGCTGGATTTCCCAATATGGATTTTCTAACATAATTTTTCTTAAATTGCCGCTGCTTCGCCAAGCGGCGGAACGTTGGCGGTAATTGAAACGAACTTACTACTAAAAGAGAAAATATGGAAAAGTTAATGTTTGCAAGTTTTTTAGTTCTGATTTTATCATGTCAAAATATTGAAAATAAAAACGAAACGTTTCGCGGATTTGGAAATCTAAAAACAGGAACAACATTCAGTGAAAATCCAGATTTCAAATTATTCCGGAAACTCGAAGCAGACTATTTTAGCGCTAAAGAATTTCATTTGTCCAAAGAAATTGGTTATGTCAAAGATCTATATGTAAGAACAAAAAATGGCAAAATTTTTCTAGTTCAATTTGATCGTGTCGAGACAACAAATATTCAGCCAATACAAGAGATTATCAAGGAATTAAAAGATGTGACGACTCGAGAAGACACGATTCCTGCAAATAGGTTGTCTTATACACGAAGATATCTAACAGCAAACAATAACTTAAGTTTTTCAACGGTAACCTTTACCAAAAATCTTAAAAATAATAAACCTGAAATTTTCTTTATGTATTTCGATAATGAGTTAATGGATGAAGTATTAAAGGATAAAGGGATGAAGTAAATATTAGTCAACTACCGCCAACAGCGGTTTGAAGCAATAACTAGTTTAGTTGTAAAAGGAAATTCTTTCTTCACGAAAAATAATTATCTTTAACAGAAATTAATCCGTTCGCTGGCTTCGTTACTGCTTCAAGCCGCGGCACGTTATAGGCAAGGGCTTCCTACTTTACAACTATGAAATTAAAATTCACATATTTGCTTTCTTTCTTAATTGCTTGTGGAATTACTAGCTGTAAAAAAGATGCAGAAAAGCCAACTCCGAAAGTTGAATATATAATTTCAAAAGAAGATTCAATTCAGGAAGCTTGGATGAAAGCAAACAAAGTGCCTTCTCCATTAATTCCAGAAGACATGAAATGCTATCTTGATATCGTTTTCATTTTAGATTCTAAAAAAGTTTATATCTACCAAACAGAACGGAATTATAATTCTAACGGAAAAGAAACAAAATATGGTTTTCCAAATTACATTGGACTAAAACCGGAATATTTTGTAGCCATTGAAAATGAAAATTTCGTATCATTTTTGAAAGACAACAATTCTCTGTTCGGAGTGTTTCCGGAAGAAAACATTAGAGGTTCATTTTGTATAGCAAGCGAAACAGACACCCTAAAAAGCAAAGCTTTTGACAATTTAGTAGAAGAACTTAGAAAAACTAAAAGTGAAGCATTTTACAGAGTTAGAAAGACAACTGAAGAAGAAAATGTTGTGCTCAAATACAAAAGAAGTAAACAAGAGTTTTTGCCAGAGAAAATCAATTGGTCGAAGAAATTCCTAAATGGCAACGTAAAGCCATTTTCAAAAGATTATTATGAATTTGAGTCCAAATTGGATGTTGTTAGAAAAGCAAAAGAAACTTATAAAAAGAAAGAGAAAAGAATCTATATGTAACTCAAGCCCCAGCCTATAACAGCCGTTTGGCGCAATAGCTCGGCTGCTTATGCCGGTTACGGATTTTCCGCTGGAAAATCCTATCTTAGCAGAAACAAATCAATCACGCACGCCGCTACTACGCCAAGCGGCGAAACGTTAGCGGTAATGCTCAAAAACATACGCAGAAAATATGCAGAAATTTTCAATTTACAAAAAACCTAATAAATTTTACTGGAGCGCAGAAATCATAACATATTCAATTATATTCTTTTGTTTCGGAGTAATGCTTTTTAAACAAAAAGTTCTCAATATTGAAGAAAATTTAATTGATAAAGTCTTTATGTGGTTGGTGCTTAGTACATTTATGTTTGGTGTAATTTTAAAATTCTACAACATTGGTAGATATGAACCAATTCGCGGAAAATTTGAAGGCTATTTAATATTTGAAAAAGAAAAGATTACCGTTTGTGAAGAAATTTATCCGATTGAAAAAATTAGAACGATTAAAATCTCCAATGATGACTATAGTGGAAAATTAGTAAATACATCTAAAGGGAATCTTGGTCCAGCACTTTCAAATGGAACTAGAAATTTTATAGTAATCTTTTTTGAATCAGGCGAATCAAAAAGATATCAATTTGAGCAAATAAACGGTAATGATTTTCAGAAAGTACGACAAGAATTAATTAGCTACTATCTTAATGGAAAGATAGAATTTGACGAAGTAGCAAATGTTCTTGGAGAAAAAAGCCGAAGCGAAGTTGCAGAGTTTAAAACCGAGATAGAAAAAGAACGCACTACCGCTAACAGCCGTTTGGCGTAATAGCTGGTTTGTCTTTCTTGGAAAATACTCTGAACTTCAGCATTTCTTATTATATTTTTCTTTAACTTGCCGCTACTACGCCAAGCGGCGGAACGTTGGCAGTAAGTGTCAGAAACCAAACCTTAAAGAATGACTAAACCAGAGTTCGAACCTATATTCCCTCCAGGATTTCATACGATTGATTTGAATCAATTAGATGAATTATTCGTAACAAATTTTGAAGATAATTCAAAAAGACAAACATTGGTAAATCAATTAAGAAACTTCCTAAACGAGTTATCTAAAATTAATACTAACTTTGAAATTTGGTTGGATGGCTCTTTTACAACATTAAAAATAGAACCTGAAGATATTGATATTTTGGTTGTTTACAATGCGAATAAGTTAAACTTATTACCTAACGACCAGAAAGTTATAGTTAACAGTCTGTTAGGCAATAGAACGGCGACCAAGATAAGATACAATATTGACGTTTTAATATGTGCTGATGATGATGTAAACAATAGAAGCTACTGGCGTGGCTGGTTCGGATATTCAAGAAGTGAACAACCTAAAGGTATAGCAAAATTTACTTATGGCGACAGTTAATAACTTAAGAGATAATATAGCTTATCTTCAATCTCAAATTGAAGAGCTTAATTTGGTGCTTTTAAGTGAGCCAGAGAATTTTGCAATAAAAATTCAAATCGAAAATTACAAATCAGAAATTGAAAACTTACAAGGCTACATTTATCATGAAAATTTAAAACGTAATAAAGAAATTATTGCCTTAAGACTAATCGGAAATATTGCTAAAGACGGTACTTTCCCATTAGGTTCTGTAGGTGGAATTACTGACTCATTTTCAAATGCGATTTATAAGACTTCTCAATTCTTACAATACGGTAAAAAAGGCGGAAAAAAAATAGAATCACTATTGAAGAATAATTTAGATATTCGATTAGAGGGTTTAGGAGTAGGCTCAACAATATTTTATATTTCTGCAAAAACAAGCCCTGATATTTTTGGCAATAGTATAATTCAAAATTCACTTGAAAATACTTTTGAATTATTCTCATCCAATAATGAATCAGAATTGATAGATAATATTGAAAAAGTAGGAACTAGAAGTTCTAAATATTTTTCAGATTTTTTAGAAGAATTAATTCAAGATAATTTAGAAGTAGAAATAAGTTGGGAAAGTCCAACTTATGAAACAAAAAAATGGTTCGGTACAACTGAGAAGATATCTATGTTCTATAATACTTTTAAAAGTATAGAAATTTTAGATCCTGAAACTATGAGTTTCGAGGTAGAAATTATCACTTTAAGTTTGAAAAATAAAATCGAGGTAATCGATACAAGTAATAATCATAGCTTCGGAGTTAAATACCCAAATTCGATTATTGCTGTAATTAAAGAATTGCATGTTGGAGAAATTTGCGATATAATTATTTCAAAAACTACAATAGTGAATACACTTTCACAAAAAGAAAAATTTGAATATAATTTAGTCGAAATTACTAAAAAATAAACACCTACTGCCAACAGCGGTTTTGCACCATAGCTGGTTTTATCTTTCTTGGAAAATACTCTGAACATCACAATTTCTTATTACATTTATTCTTAACTTGCCGCTACGGCGCAAAGCCGCGGAACGTTATGAGCAATAATAAAATCCTGCAAATGAGAAAATTCATCTTTTTAATTACTTTCTTTAGCTTGTTAGCTTGTAAAAAAGAAACGGAAAAAACAGAAATTAAAAAGGTTTCTAATACAAATTTAGCCAAAGAGCTTTCCTACGATGAACAAATAAAAATCATGAAAGACACTATGCCCAAAAATTCTGTATTGTCAAACGATATTCAGTTTATAAATGATTCTATTCTTAAAGGCAAATTCAAGTTAGACATCTCTATGTATGAAGGTCAAAAAGATTATAAAGGAGGTGATTGCTATCCAGAAATTGAAAAAAAGAAAAAAGTCTATGAACGCTATGCAGACTTCGGGTTTAAGGATTTGGGGGATTTGAATGGAGACGAAAAAAACGATTCTGTTTTCATTTTATACCCGTTAAATTGGTGCGAAGAAAATCATGGAAAATCATATTATTTTACAAACAATAACATTCCGAGAATAGAATCAGATTCCTTTTGCTGTGAACTTGAATATCTGTTCAATATTGGAGATATTGATGAAGATGGTGGTAATGAACTAGCAGAATACAAAACGTCTTGTACAAGTCGTTATAAAGCAGTAAGGTTTTGGACATTTAAGAACGGAAAATGGAAAGAAATTAACACTTTCACACATATGGTTGAAAATGGAAAATATGACATTTTCAAAGACTTTGACAAACTATATAAGAAAACTGGTAAAAGCAAATTTAAATTTTTGGAAATATCAGACGTATTTGCAAATGGAAAGTTAGTAATGGAATGGAAATCAGTTACGATGAAATAATTACTGCTCATAACAGCCGTTTCTCGCAATTGCGAATTTTGTGGTAAGTTCATGTTTACGTTTCGCAAGAATTTTTATCTTTAACAGAAAATAATTCGTTCCGAAGTTCGCAACTGACGAGAAGCGGCGGAACGTTAGGCGGCATAATTCGACCTCGTATAATGAAGAACTTAAGCATAAAAATATTAGCAATTCTTTTATTTACAACAATAGCAAGTTGTTATTCTCAGCAGAAACTAAAAACTGTTGCGTTTGAAATTTACGCAGAGAAAAATCAACCAATGCCTGGCGCAAATATTGCAGTAAAAAATTCAAATCCGACAATAGAAACTCAAACAGATTTCGATGGAAAAGCAAATTTGAAGTTGGAAAACTTAAATGTTGAAATTGGTTTGAGTATTCTTGGGCCAAGTATAACTTTTAAGTTATTTGAAAATATCGATTTAGTAAAAGTTGACATCAAAAAACAGAAAGTAGAATATTATTCGAAAAACAGAATTTTGAAAAAAGATAAGTTGAAAGTCAAAGGTTACTGAGAATTACGCCGCCTAACAGCGGTTTCGCGCAATTGTTGGTTTCATTTTTATGAGTTCACGAAAAACGTTTATCTTTAACAGAAAATAATTAGTTCGCTGGCTTCACAACTGTCGCGAAGCCGCGGAACGTTAGCGGTCAGTTGCTCGCCAGAAACGAGAAAGTTCACGTTTAAAAAACAAAAGCATGACAAATATATTTAGTGGAGAATTTATCGAAGCAATGAACATTCGAAATTTATTAGAAAATGAAAATATTGAAGTGTTTGCGGTTAATGAATATATGTCAGGCATTGAGCCTTGGGTTGTAAGTCCTGGAGGTTTCAAACCGCTGATTTTGCAAGTCAATGATGAAGATTTTGAAAAGGCAAAAAAAGTTGTGGAAGATTATGGAAATGGAAAATTAGAAGTCGGAAAATAATACTGACAAGTGTTAATACGCAACCGAACCGCTAACAGCCGTTTCTCGCAATTGCGAATTTTGTGGTAAGTTCACGTTTACGTTTCGCAAGAATTTTTATCTTTAACAGAAAATAATTCGTTCCGAAGTTCGCAACTGACGAGAAGCGGCGGAACGTTAGCGGCAAGACAACCACACAACCTTAAAAAATGGGATTAGATATTTTTCATATTAAATTAGACATAAAAAGCGATGTAAATATTGATTATTTAGAAGTTGAAGATTTTAAAGACAATCCGGAATTTTTAAAAAAATATGGTCATCTTATCGTTGACGGGAAAATATACTATTCTGAAAATGGATATTTAAGAAAACGGATGAACGAAGATTTTATAAAAGCTTTTGAAAATGATAAACTTTATTTCTCAATAGATGATGTTAAAAAAGCAAAGTCATATTTGAATGCCAGAGAAGATGAAAGTCAGGCTGAGTTGGAAATAAATTTTCAGAAAAACTTTGTAGACAATTTTGTGGAAGGAGAAAGCATCTTTGTGATTAACTGGTAAACTGTCCAGCCGCTAACAGCCGTTTCTCGCAATTGCGAATTTAGTGGTAAGTTCACGTTTACGTTTCGCAAGAATTTTTATCTTTAACAGAAAATAATTCGTTCAGAAGTTCGCAACTGACGAGAAGCGGCGGAACGTTACCTGCTATTTAACCCAAACTCACGTAAAATGACTAATCATTATATTTGTCCAAATTGTGAAAAAGAAGAATATTTCTTTGACGGAGAAAAATTGAAATGTCCAAATTGTGACCAAATGGCATTTGAAAAAGCTTTATATTTAAGTGAAGGTAATTATCAATTTCAAAGTTTAGCAAAATTAAATGTTCCATTTTTTCGCTTAGATTGTGGAGAAATTTTTACTTGTATAGCAGAAAAAGATAACAGAACTGAAAATACTTCAATCATTCCAATAGCTTACGCTGAAGATTCGAATAAATTATTCTTTGCTTTTGAAGCTGAAAAGCTTACCAAAGAAATGCCGAAAATGCTTAATGAAATAATGACAAAAACCTTTTCCGAGCTTTTCACTCTAAAAATAAATTTTGACTTTCATGATGATATTGGCTACATGGTAGTTATTGGAGCAAGTCAAGAAGATAATTCGATAATCGAATATAATGGATATGTATTTAAAAATTTCAGTAAAATAAACAGCAGGTAACAGCCGTTTGGCGTAATAGCTGGTTTGTCTTTCTTGGAAAATCCTCCGGATTTTCCAATCTGGATTTCATAACATTATTTTTCTTAACTTGCCGCTACTACGCCAAGCGGCGGAACGTTAGCAGAAATTTTTATAACCACACTGGAAAATGATATTCACAATAAATGATAAATCCAACTATTTCGATGATAACGTTTTGGAAAGCCCGATAGAACGCTTCTTTCTTGAGGAAATTGTAAAATATCTTGAAATTGGAACCGAGATAGAGCCGCAGAGAGAGTATAAAACCAAGATTGGAAATTTTAGGGTTGACTTCCTAATTAGAAAAGGAAATATTGAATATGTCATAGAGCTTGATGGAAAAGCTTATCATAATCAACAAAACGATATTTGGAGAGACAGTTTTTTACTTGGAGAAAGTAAAGTAAAAACAATCATCAGAATAAAAGGAAAAGACGTTACCCATAATTTGAACGAGTGTATATATTTTCTCAGCCAAATGTTTCCAGCAACATTTTCCGAAAGAGGAAAAATAAATTTATCAACTTTGCTCGAATCCGAAAACAAAAAGGCAATCGACGAAAATTTGGAAGAAAACATTTTTAAATGTGTTGACAAATTTTATCTACCAAAAATAGTAATTGAAGATGACGAAAGAAAGTCTTTCCCATCAATCGAAATTAATTGCAGAACTCAAAAAGATTTTAAATACTGGCGAAAATATTATGACTTTGCAATTAGCAATGGAATTTTTAGCGTTGAAGAATTAAACAAAAAGTATTTTAGGAAATAAAAACTTCTGCTAACAGCCGTTTGGCGTAATAGCTCGTTTGTCTTTCTTGGAAAATACTCTGAACTTCAGCATTTCTTATTATATTTTTCTTTAACTTGCCGCTACTACGCCAAGCGGCGGAACGTTAGTGGTAATTTTAATAGACGAATCGAATAAAAAGAAAATACTAAATAATAATGACAACATATATTGTAACATTTGAAATTAACGACCCTACTCGGAGAGCACAAGTAAAAGAAAAGCTAAAAGAATTTAATTTATATTGTCCAATTCATGACAATGCTTGGGCAATAAAATCAGACAAAAAAGCAACAGAAGTGAGAGATTTCATTTCACCTTTATTGACAGCTGCAGATAGAATATTTGTTATTAGAACTGGGACTGTAGCAGCATGGAAAAACACATATGCTACAGAAAACTCAGACTGGCTAAAAAAACACTTATAAAATGGGGAAGAACACTAACTCAGAAAAATCCTTTAGGGTAAAAAGAGGCAGAGTGGACTCTGTCAATCTTTATGAAGTGAAAGAAAACGAATTAGACATTTTAGAAAATGGAGAAACAACAAGTTTACAGTTGAATTTTGCTATCTTTTTGTTGTCTATTGCATTTTCTGGTATTTCTACATTATCAACTTGTACATTTGGCACACCGCTTTTACAAAACATATACTTATTTGTTACAATAATTGGCACCTTGTTAGGAGTATATATGATACTTATGTGGCGTAAAGGAAGAAAATCCATTAAATCCGTAATTAAAACTATAAAAGATAGAATTCCTCCTGATTTTGTTGATGAAGGGGAGGAAGAAATTGAAGCTGTCACTGAAAATATAGTTCCGTCTACAACAACAGAAACGACAAAACCGGAAGGTTAAAACTACCACTAACAGCGGTTTCGCGCAATTGCTTCATTTCCTCTGGAAATGAAGCAATTATTTTCTATCTTCGTTCTTCGTGGTGGAAAGCAAAGCTTTCCTCAAGTCGCAACTGACGCGAAGCCGCGGAACGTTATATGCAATGCTATGAGAAACTGCATCTTTATAATTATAATATTAATTTCAGGATGTAAATCTTCTGAGACTTATGATTATAAAATCAAATTGAATAAGTATTCGACAACATATGAATTTAAGAATTCAAAATCAGTAGTTTTCAGTGATAGTATAACAAAAGAATGGATGGTTGGCAGAAGCAAAAAAATTCCCATTTCACCAAGTGTCACTGAAATTATAGCGGTAAATAAAAAACTTGAAAAAGATTATGTGAAATTTATTAGAGAAGGTCAAAAGATGCTTAATTATGATTCTCTAAAAAACCCAGAATATTATCGAAAAGAAGATAAAGAAATTATTAAATATGTAAAAAGCATTCAATCACAAATGAGAAGGCTTAATAAACAATTTGCATGTTATATTGATAGTTTAGGTCAGAAAATAATTGTGGTAAAAATAATTGCTCCCGAAGAGAAACCGCATGACCTTGAAAAGTTTTGGGTTGGAGAAATGTACAGTGTAAAATTTAATGTGAAGGATTCGGAATTTGTTCGTGAATAGCACTGCATATAACAGCGGTTTGTCACAATTGCTTCAATCCTGCGGATTGGACGCAATTTTTTTCTATCTTAGTTTTTCCTTAGCGGAAAAACTGGCTTTCGTCAGTCGCAACTGACGACAAGCCGCAAAACGTTATGCACAATGCCAAACACACTATCATGAAAAAAGCACTAATCCTGATTCTAATATTTTTTTCTTCAAAAGCTCTGTCTCAAAATAATTCACTCTCAGAATATCAAAAGGCGACAATTCTTCTTCAGACGAATAATATTGATTCTGCATATTTTAAATTCAAAAGTTTAGAAAGAAACCTTCCAAAAAATGACACTTTATATTCTTACTCTCTTTTTTATTATACAGTCACTGCTACCGAACTTGAAAAAGAAAATCGTTTAAAGGAAAAATTTGATAAGTCTTTAGCCTTCGGGTTAGAAGCATTTGAAGCCATTGAAAAAGGTTTGCAGTATTTTGATTCCGAGTTTAAGAAAAGAAAATACTTTATGATGAAGAATATTGTCATTTCCAATTTTGGTTTGGAAAATTTCTCAGAAGCTAAAAAATGGAAAGAAAAATTATATACTGCAAAAATAAACAATGAACTTCCAGAAGGAATAGATCAATATTTCAATTTCGACTACTTCACTTTCGAAAAGAAAAACATTTGGGGTTATGAATGGTTTCATGAATTACCAAAAGATCGATTTGGAAGTAGCTTTTCTAAAGTTGTTTACTATGTTTACAGTACAGACGAAAATGGAAATGATAAAGACCAGTTGTATAGGTTTCAAGTTTTAATGTTTCATGCAAGTAATAGCAGCTTTGATTATGTGTTGACAAAAAGACTTGAAACTGCAAAAAACGAAGTAAGTGGAACCTTGTATGCATATACGTATAAAGAAGACATTGACTTTGGACAACTTCAATTAGACATTAAAGAAATTTTAAAAGGAAATATTAATCCTGAAAAAAGAAAAGCATTTGTAGCGAAAAAGTAAGCACTGTGCATAACAGCCGTTTGGCGTAATAGCTGGTTTTGTCTTTCTTGGAAAATACTCTGAACTTCAGTATTTCTTATTACATTTTTCTTTAACTTGCCGCTACTACGCCAAGCGGCGGAACGTTACCAGTAATAGCACGAAACCCTAACTCAATGAAGAATCTTTGCCTTACCTTTTTAATATCCACCATTATTTTGTCCTGCACAGAGAAAAAGAAATCAGCCCAAAGTAATGAACTTAAAAAATTACCTGAGATTAATTTCGAATTTCCTGATACTATTCATAAAAACATATCTTATAAAGGAAAAATTTATTACTCTGGAATCTTTGATACGATTACAAAGAATGTTATGGAGAAAAAGAATGGAATTGATAGATATATTATTTTCAGCCTTACCAAAAGTTCTCATCCAAATGAAAATATAGCTGCATTGCGAAAAATGAAACTTGATACTTTCGGTGCGATTGACAACAATGCAATTCTCTTGGATAATATTATTTTTAAAGAACTTGGAGTCTTTTATATTAATGGAATTTTAAATGATCATGTTACGATTGATACAAAACGATCAGATAAAAAAATAAGATACATTGAAAAAGAATATATTCTCAATCATAAAATTGTAGTTATTCAATAAGCTACTACTGGTAACAGCCGTTTGGCGCAATAGCTAGTAAGAGTTGCGCCGGAATCCTAACGGATTCCGAAAACCTGTGCTTCCGCATAATATTTTTTCTTAAATTGCCGCTACTGACGCCAAGCGGCGAAACGTTGTGTGCAATTTTATAGAACTATATCATTAACATTGATGACTGAGATAATCCTAATAGCAACGGTTCATCGTCCAAAAGGTAACTGTAATCCAATTGAACTTTACAGAATTATTGAAGAAATAAATCCTGATGTGATATTTGAAGAACAATCACCGCAAAATCACACATTAATTTATTTAGGACAACGGAATGACACTATTGAGACACTATGTATAAAACGTTTTTCACAAGGGAAACAAATTGAACATTTACCAGTAGATTTGGAGAGGAAGATGAGTAGTGAGTTACAGAATAAATTCGCAAAAGTCTTTGATCCATTTCAAAGTAACACTGAATATCAAAATATTAATTTTCAAAGAGAAATTCTTTCGCAGCGATATGGTTTTCGTTTCTTGAATAGCGATGAATGTTCAATTTTCGGCGATAAATTAAAATCAATCGAAAATATAATTATTTCCTCGAGTAATGATTTTGAGGCTGTAGAAACTTACAGAAAATGGACTGAAATGAATGACTTGCGTGAGACTGAGATGTTAAAAAACATTTATAAAATTTGTGAGGATAAAAAGTATATAAAAGGTTTGTTTCTTGTTGGAGCTGAACATAGAAAACCCATAATTGAAAAAATCTTACAGAAATACTCCAACAATAAATCAATAAATTGGAATTTTCAATATTTAGCTTAAAAACTGCACACAACAGCGGTTTCGCGCAATTGCTTCATTTCCTGTGGAAATAAAGCAATTATTTTCTATCTTCGTTCTTCGTGGTGGAAAGCAAAGCTTTCCTTAAGTCGCAACTGACGCGAAGCCGCGGAACGTTAGTGGCAAGCTATCAGAACGTAAGTTAGAAACAATGAACAAAATCCTAATCACATTTCTCTTAAGCATAATTTGGACAAGTCAATTCTTTGGACAAAATGATATACTTACTGATTCTATTTCCGAAAAAGGGAAACTAATTCAGAAGATTGTTAAGAGTTCAGTTTCCGGAATTAAAATACGGAACACGAATAAAGCCAAGGAATATATTGCTTATAAATTATGTGAACATCAATATGTTGATGTGCAAAAATTGGAAACCATCATTAGTGATAACGAAATTGAACAATTACAAAGTTCACCGAATGGAACTCTAAAATGTGTTGGCTTTATTTTGTTTGCTAAGAGAAACAACAAGAAAGAATTGGTCATGAGTGAGCTAAATAAGATTTTAAAGCAAGAATATACAATAATGACTCAAAGTTGCTCTGATGCAATTTCAACCGAAAGTTTACCTCAATATTGTTATCATTTAATTACCGATAAAAACTTCTTCTTCAAACCAAGTTTTAAGCTTAAGAAAAGAGAGCGGAAAGATTATAGTTTAAAGATGATGGTTTTTGAAATGAAAAAATAGCCAGCCACTAACAGCGGTTTCGCGCAATTGCTGGTTTTTGTTTTTACGTGTTCACGAAAAACGTTTATCTTTAACAGAAAATAATCCGTTCGCTGGCATCGCAACTGTCGCGAAGCCGCGGAACGTTATAGGCAATAACCAGACACTACAATTGATGAAGAAATTTTGGAAAGATGGCTTTGAAATAGACTTTGAAAATAAAAATATAAATCCTTGGACATCACTACTTGTTTTACCGGTGATTGTTTTCTTGCTTTATAATTATGGAAATATGTCAAACGAATTTTTACAAAATAAAGAATGGTTAAAACGCAAAACAGAAACCAATATTGAAGGAGTTGTGTTGAAACATGGAGTAGACAGTTCTAATCGAAACACGCCATTTATTAAATTAAAAGGCAAGGAGCTTTATTCTGAAGATTTAGAAATTTGGAAACAAATTGAAGTCGGTGATTCGTTAAGTTCCAAGACTAATTCTCCAATTTTAAATATTTATAAAAAAGATACAGTCATCAAAGTTGATTATAGAGAAATTTATAAAGCTCGTGATAGTGGAATGAGAGCTAATTAAGATAAGTTACTGCCTATAACAGCCGTTTGGCGAAACAGCTAGTTTTGTGCGTTTTGGAAAATCCGCTGGATTTTCCAATTTAGATTTTCTATCATATTTTTTCTTAAATTGCCGCTGCTTCGCCAAGCGGCGGAACGTTACCAGTAATATTTTCAACCATGCATAAAGTACACGAATTTCTTTCCGAATTGAACGAAACCGAATTAGCATATTTTGCCAAATTCAAGTTGAAAACTTATATGCCGGAAACTCAAAGAGAAATAGAGAAGTATATTGAGAGAAAAGGTATGGGCGCAGAGAAAATTGAAAAACTCATCGCAGAAAATAATGGAATAAGTGAAATCTCTAAAAATGAAACTTGTCCAAGATGCGGAAGCCAAAAATTACTCAAAAGAAAAGTCGAGTGGACAAACACAATAGACAAACCTTTTAATGGCGACGATGAAGTTGCTGCACTTGATGGTTTTTCGGGACAAGCTACAATTAAGGATGAAATAAGTTGTAATGTTTGTGGATTTTGGATTGAAGATCCAAACCGTGAAAATCCAACAAATTTTACGCAGAAAATAAAAGGAAGTGTTATTGGATTTATTGATGGAATATTGGGAAGTTCTTAAAAAAAATACTACTGGTAACAGCCGTTTGGCGCAATAGCTTGTTTGTCGTTCTTGGAAAATACTCTGAACTTCAGCATTTCTTATTACATTTTTCTTTAACTTGCCGCTACTACGCCAAGCGGCGAAACGTTAGCAGCAAGTTTCGACAACCTTATCTTAAAAAAGATGAAAATATATTACTTCTTATTATTTGTTTTGATTGCATCTTGTCAAAAAGGACAATCTCCTGAATTGAATAAAGAAAAGAATTTAGAAGTAAATGTATCTGGAAATGCAAAAACAGAATTAAGATTCCGAAATGCTAAACAAAATGAGACTGTTAAAGATGATAGCTTAACCACACATTTTAAATTTGATAAACTTAAAGAATTGCAATGCAAAACTAAATTCTTATCTGAAAATGATTTTGAAAATGAAGAATCATTCATTCGCGAATATGAGATTAAAATATCTGACACATTACTGATAAACGTTCTACGAGAACAAAGAAAAGGTAACGTTTATGATTACGTATATTTTTATAAAGGAAAGAATTTTAATGTCATAAATTATTATGGCAAAATGTTTTCCAGAAAATCCGAGTTATATTTTGACTTTGAATCCCGGCAAGCGTATAAAATTTCAAACGATAAACTCTTGCTTCGCGAACAACCATCAACTTGGTGCGGTTTGGCTAACCAAATGGACTTTTTTCAAATCGTTGATTTAAAGAATATGGAAATCTCTCAGTTTGTGGATTATGATACTATAGTAAAATAAAAACCTGCTGCTAACAGCCGTTTGGCGCAATAGCTAGTTTGTCTTTCTTGGAAAATACTCTGAACTTCAGTATTTCTTATTACATTTTTCTTTAACTTGCCGCTACTACGCCAAGCGGCGGAACGTTAGCTGCCATTTTATGACACGAATCATTTTTTTAGCACTTTTAATTTCATTCTCTTCATTCGCCCAATTGCGAAAAGAACTTCCATTTACAAAAGATAGTGATACAACTTATTGGATGAAATACAGAAATAAAACTTATGAAGCAGTTAACGAAAATGACATTTTCTTTAGATTACAAACTCCATGTGTTTCAATTGAGGTTTCAAAAACGAAAGGCAATATAAAAGGAACAGTTGAGTTTTTCGCCAGAGAGATAGATGAATTCAAAGATTCAACAAGCGTATTTAAGAGAAAATTTAATTTCGACAGTGATACAACTTTAAGAATTTTTAAGCTCATCGATAGTCTAAAAATAAACTCCATTCCGAGTGACAAATATATTCCTAGGTGGCAACAAGGATTTGATGGAATAACATATATCATCGAATATAAAGACTCTATTCAGCATTCTTTCAAAAACTATTGGACACCGAAAGCACAAGACAATTTGGAAGAAGCAGTGAGAATCCAAAACTTTGTGAATAGAATTTATACACTCGTCAACTCTGAAAAGTTAAGCGCAATTTTCCAAAATGAAATTCCGTTTCGTTGCTGGACCTGTAATCTTACATGCATCTGCCGAGGAATGACAAGAGAACAGTACAAAGAGTATAAAAAGATGAAGCGTAAATTCAGGAAACAAAACGGCAGCTAACAGCGGTTTTGCGCCATAGCTAGTTTATCTTTCTTGGAAAATACACTGAACATCAGAATTTCTTATTACATTTATCCTTAACTTGCCGCTACGGCGCAAAGCCGCGGAACGTTATGTGCAATATTAAATCACGTTTTTCTTAAATAGAAACAATGAAAATAAAGATTATTATACTCCTATTATTTTTTGCGAATTCATGTACACAGAATTCTAAACAGAAAGATCAATTTAAATCGTCAGATGTTCCAAAAGAATATCAAGACTTATTGATTAAAGTTGAGACTATTAGGATAGGCATGATTAATTATATGAAAGAAGTGAATCCAGACTATACAGAA
Organism: Flavobacterium anseongense; assembly: GCF_021608185.1. GTDB lineage: Bacteria > Bacteroidota > Bacteroidia > Flavobacteriales > Flavobacteriaceae > Flavobacterium > Flavobacterium anseongense. The sequence continues at coordinate 43,778 of NZ_JAKIHN010000003.1, forward strand.
AAAGATGTAAATCAATGCGTAACGATTTTACATAACTATATATTAGAACTCGCAAAGAGTAATTCAAAAGCCGATGGAATGGAAATTGTCAAGTCGAAAATCCAAGAGTTAAATGAACTCAATAAAAATTGCGGTGAACAACTCATTGAAACTGGCGAAAGGGAACAAATAGCAGAAGTAATCATTTTAGCAGGCAATAAAAAAGGTTATAACTCAAAGGACGAAGATATAACTGAAGCGTGGCGAGAATGGTAATACTGCACATAACAGCGGTTTCGCGCAATTGCTGGTTTTTATTTTTATGTGTTCACGAAAAACATTTATCTTTAACAGAAAATAATCAGTTCGCTGGCATCGCAACTGTCGCGAAGCCGCGGAACGTTATGCACAATTATTATGACGAAACTGCAAATTATAACACTTTTTATCTCGGTAACTTGTTTTTCTCAAGGGATAAAATATAACTTATATCTGAAAGATCAATGTTCTGGAAATGTTGAGACTTCACTTTTTTATACATTAGAAAAAGACGGAAAGAAATATAATTCCTTCGACGAAAATCCTATTACATTACCGACAGCTGGAATTTACAAACTTACAGCTACAGAAATTGGCGAGGAATATGAAATCGTTATTAAACAAAATAGAAATTCAGACACTTTAAATTTACCATCAATCAAAACATTTGTTGAGCAAACAAACGCCTCATTTACAAAAAAGACAAGTGATTCCGAGAAACAAAAAATCCGAATGTCAATGTCAGAGCGTTATCTAGATTGTGGAATAGTTTGTAATGGTTATAAAGTTGGAAAATATTCAAATGGAAAAGTAAAGTTTGAGGGAACGTTTGAGAATGGATTTCCAATTGGAGAATTTAAAATGTTTTATCAAAACGGAAAAATTAAAGAAGTTTCCTTTTATGAAAAATACGCTTTACTCAAATCGAGAAAAGAATATGATATAAATGGGAATTTAATTGCTCAATAACTGTGCATAACAGCGGTTTCGCGCTATAGCTAGTTTTATTTTTCTTGGAAAATACTCAGTTCACTCCTATTTCGACTTTCTACCAAATTTTTCATTAACTTGCCGCTACAGCGCGAAGCCGCGGAACGTTAGTGGCAACCTTCACAGAAATCGCTTAAAAAAGACATTATGCATAGAGTTTTTGAATACATAATGGAAATTATTGGATGGCTTCAAATTGTTGCTTCGCCGCTTTTAATTGGTTTAGGAATTGCAGCTTTTATATATTTTCCAAATCCAACCGAAATAAGACTGATTATTGCGATTATTGTTGCTTTATTGGGCTTATTTATCGGAATAGTTTGGGCAAACAGAATATGGAAGACTAAAGGAACGATGTGGTTTGTTTCTCAAGTTAGCGCAACACCAGACTTGGACAATTTGACTGGAAAAGAAACTGGAAAAGAAACTGGAAAAGAAACTGGAAAAGAAACTGGAAAAGAAACTGGAAAAGAAACTGGAAAAGAAACTGGAAAAGAAACTGGAAGAGAAACTGGAAAAAAATAAAGGCAGCCACTAACAGCCGTTTCTCGCAATTGCGAAATTTACGGTAAGTTCAAGTTCAGTTTCCGCAATAATTTTTATCTTAGCAGAAAGTACGCAGTTCCGCAATTCGCAACTGACGAGAAGCGGCGGAACGTTAGCACCAATTTGCCGAACCGACATTCATAAGATGAAAACAATTTTATCAATATTATTTTTCTTTTCTATTTCCAATGTGAAAGCGCAAAATATAGACGCGATAAAACTATCGAAAGTAAAAGAGAGTGTTATTTGCTTTTATTGCGTAAATGAAAATTCAAAAGTAGTAACTGAAGTTTCCAAACTAATCAAAGCCAAAAAATACGAAGAAATTCAAAAGTTGATGTTGTCAAAAAATCCAGCAGAAAAATATCTTGCAGCCGTAACTTTTGAGAAGTTGATTGCTTTGAAAAAAGTAACTGGAAATGATGCTGAAAAGAAATTAATCAAAGAAGTTTACAATTCAAAAGATACGCTTTACACTTACTCCAACGACACTTACATTCAAGCAAAACCAATTAAAGATTATATTTACTCAAAAGAAGACAACCTAATTTGGAGCCAAACAGAAAAGTGGTTGGAGAAAATTTTGAAGTAAGCAAACTGGTGCTAACAGCCGTTTGGCGAAACAGCTAGTTCTGTGCGCTTTGGAAAATCCGCTGGATTTTCCAATTTGGATTTTCTAACATAATTTTTCTTAAATTGCCGCTGCTTCGCCAAGCGGCGGAACGTTATGAGCAATATCACAAACTATATTTTGAAAAAGACAATTTTCTTAACTTTTTTAATTATTGGATTGAACAGTTTTTCACAAGAAAACATTCAATTAAAAAAACTCTTATCAGAAAGATTTCCTGTTAAAGAATCTTTTGTTGCAGACGGTATTTGGATATATTATCCGAAAGATAATGAACCAAGAAAACTCAAGAAACCAATTATTGAAAAAGGGCTGACTGGATATGAGCTTTACACTGTAGATATTGTAAATTTTCTCGACCAACATATCTTAGATTCTGATTGTTTAATTCTATTCAACAAATCTCAAAATAAGATAATTTTTGGGCCTCCGATTTGGTACAGTGGTTTAGAAAAAGAGTTCTATAAAAGTTTTATTGGTTTTAAGTTTGAAGACAAAACTGAAATAGAAGCATTTGTCAAAGAATTTCAAAGCTTAATACTCAATGGCGCAAATGAAACAATAGACAATACAAAAATTGATGATACAAGTGCTACATTCGATATGTTCCGCGTTGTTGAAAATGGAGCTTATAGAAGAATTAAACTTGTATTTGAAAAAATGGTTTTAATAAAAATTGAAGATTTAAATCCAAATACATTAGAAGTTGATGATGTAATAGAATAAATACTGCTCATAACAGCGGTTTCACGCAATGCCTGGTTCCGATTTTCCTCAGCCGGAAAATCGAAAAGGAAATTTACATATATTTACAACTAATCACTAAAGGCGTCGCCACTGCGTGAAGCCGCGGAACGTTATAAGCAAGCTTTCCCAACGAGACACTAAATGGAAATACTAGGACGAATTCTTGACAGAGAAATAAAATTCGAAGTGTATGACACTTCCAAAAATTGGATTGCAGATTTTCCAAAAGGAAATTGGTGTTTAGTCATTATTGCAGAAGAAGAAAACAGAAATTATTTTGATGAGATAATCCGGAAAGCAATTGACAGAAACGTTGGCTATATTCATAGTGTTGGCAAACAGCATGATTTGATTCATGATTTAGCTGACGAAGAAATTGTAATTCGTGAAGTTGAAAATCTTTATTTGCCAAAACATGTTATTATGACAACTGGAGATGAAGATTTTGAAAATGGAATTTGGTTTGGAACTTATGTAACGCATAATGAAGAAACAGAAATTACACAAGTGGTAATTCTTGATGTTAGCAGAAACGCTCGTGAAAAAACAATCGAATTGATAAAGAAATTTGAATCAGGTTACTTGCCAGAAGATTAACAAAGCCTGCTTATAACAGCGGTTTCGCGCAATTGTTGGTTCTTGTTTTTACGTGTTCACGAAAAACGTTTATCTTTAACAGAAAATAATCCGTTCGCTGGCTTCACAACTGACGCGAAGCCGCGGAACGTTATGCGTCAGTTTTCCCCTAACCTAGAACTACTGTTGTCGAATTGACGAAAACAGAAAACTATCAGAAGAATATCATTAGATGTTTGAAGAATATTAACTTCCATCAGAAGATTATTAAATACCAACAGAAGAATACTGAGTATAATCAGAAGAATATCGAGTATGATTGAAAGAATATTGAATACCAACAGAAGAATATTGAGTACAATCAGAAGAATATTGAGTATGATTGGAAGAATATTGAATACTAACACAAGAATATTTACATCCAACAGAGAAATATATGTTGACGTCAAAAGAAACCGGCAAAGTAATGCGTGAAAAAATGTTGTGGAGAAAGAAAACCGAACGCATAACAGCCGTTTGGCGTAATAGCTCGTTTGTCTTTCTTGGAAAATACTCTGAACTTCAGCATTTCTTATCATATTTTTCTTTAACTTGCCGCTACTACGCCAAGCGGCGGAACGTTACCAGTAATTTATAAACACGTATGAATTTAAACGAGACAATTGAAAAATATAAGTATTTGACAGAAGTCTGTGCTGGAACAGATTACTCAGACAAAAGTTCCGTCAAGAAGCATAATCAATCCGTAAAAAAGATGTACGAAATAGTAAATAGTTTGCTGGAAAAGTTTGGCGGAAATGGATTAGTCGAATTTGAAAAGTTATTGTTGGTAAAAGAAAACAAAACCAATGTTTGGGCTTCAGTTCATTTACTTGAAAAACTAAATCTCGAAAAGGAAGCTGAAAAAGAAGCCCTGAAAATAATTAGAGAAATTTCAAAAGGAAATGATACAGATGCATTGGGTTTCCAATATTGGTTGAAAAATTGGGAAGCTAAAGAAAAATAAACTACTGGTAACAGCCGTTTGTCGCAATGGCTGGTATCGATTTTCCAAAAATGGAAAATCGAGCGCCGGAAATTTTCATATCTTTACCACTAACCGTTTAGCTTGTCGCCACTGACGACAAGCGGCGGAACGTTGTGCGCAATATTCACCACTATTGTTTAATATGAGACAAAATGAAAGCTGGTTTGAAAATTTAACAGAATCTCAAGTGAGATATCGAATCCTTTTTGTGCTTCTTGCTATTGGCATTTTCATTTTTGTATTTCAAAAAAATATCGTGAAGGAATTCAATTGGTATGAACAGAATAAGGAATGGCGAAAGAACGAATTTGAGGAAAAGTATTTTGGAATTGTTGTAAACAAAGGCAGAGATAACCGCAACAATACTTTCATAATCCTTAAAGATTCAAAAAATAAAATATTTCAAAACGAAGAAAAAATTTGGAAAAAAATATACGTTGGTGATTCGGTAGTAAAACAAGCTAAATCCAAATCACTTTATGTAATACGTGGAAAAAAAACTATGATTATAGACTTAGATGATGCTTATAAATATCGTGATAGTTTAATAAGAGCCGGAAAGTATTAAATACTGCGCACAACAGCCGTTTGGCGAAACAGCTAGTTTTGTGCGTTTTGGAAAATCCGCTGGATTTCCCAATATGGATTTTCTAACATAATTTTTCTTAAATTGCCGCTGCTTCGCCAAGCGGCGGAACGTTAGCAGTAATTGTTTACCAACATCTCACAAAAATGGACGTTATGAAAAAAGAATATTACGTAACAATATATTCTACAAGTAGATTTTGTATTGCTGGCGCTATACTTCTATGCTCATTTACGATTTTATTTAAAGACAACTTTCCAAAACAAGAGGGTTTCTTTTCATTTTTATTATTTATTGGAATGTTAATACCATCACTCCTATTAGCAAGACTTGTTTCAATTGCAACAGTGAAGGTTGTTTTCACCCAAGAAGCCTTTTTTCATATTTGGAAAAGGAGATTTGTGTTAAGTTGGGAAAAGGATATAGAAATTCCATGGAATATTGTCGACAAATGCCATTTCGAAAGTTTCAGAACTCTTGATAGTATAGTTGTAAGTCTTAAAAATAAAACTAAGTATAAAATTAGTAGACAGAATTTTTTTCCTGACGATGATGATTTTGGAAAATTAGCAGAAGATTTCCCGAAGTTTATAAAAGTATTAGTGGAAAATAATAGTGAAAAAGAGATAACAACTACTGCTAACAGCCGTTTGGCGTAATAGCTTGTTTGTCTTTCTTGGAAAATACTCTGAACTTCAGTATTTCTTATTACATTTTTCTTTAACTTGCCGCTACTACGCCAAGCGGCGGAACGTTATAGCTAATTGCCTCTCCAAGTTTACTCAGAAATATAGCGGTTGAAAAGATGCTTTGGAATAGAAGGTTACAGGTTTGAATCCAGTCGAGGTCACTTAATAAGCCTATTTTTAAAAGCTCAACAATTTAAGAAGATTAAAAATTATATTAAATAAAAATAATTAACATATATTTAGACATTTAACTTTCAATAATACATTCTATTTTTTGTTCGTATTAACAAATAATATTCAATCTTATAAAAAACATTAATTATGAAGAATTTATTTTTTTTATTAATAGTTATCTTAATCCTTAGTTGTTCCTCAAACAGCGATAACTCAAATTCTACAGAATCAATAGCACCAAGTAATTTAACTGGTAATACAATTTCCACAACACAAATAAATTTAACTTGGATAAATAATTCCAATAATAATGCTGCATTTGACATTTATAGAAAATCACCAACTAATAGTTATACAATAGTTGGCAATGTAAGTTCCGGAATTACTACATTCAGTGATATCAGTTTAATGCCTAACACTTTATATACTTATAAAGTATCTTTAAGTGGGGACAATTTTTTCACTAACGAAATATCAATTTCTACAAGTAATATAACTTACCTAAATGGAACTGGTGTGAATGATTTATGTGGTAATTCATATCCAAGTATAATAATAAATAATAAAGAATGGATGAAAAAAAATTTAAGTACATGCCAATATAGAAACGGAGATATTATACCGCAAGTACAAGATCAAACACAATGGTCAAATTTAACCACAGGAGCTTGGTGCTATTATTTAAATAATTCAGCTAACGAAACTGTTTATGGTAAATTATATAATTGGTATGCTGTAAATGACCCAAGAGGTTTAGCGCCTCAAGGCTGGCATATTCCAAGTGATATTGAATGGCAGTCTTTGTCAAATTATTTAGGAGGTGATAATTTTGCTGGAGGCAAAATGAAAGGAGGAAATTTGTGGCGAACCCCAAATAATGGTTCCTTGAATGAAAGTGGATTTACAGCTCTTCCAGCAGGTCTTAGATTTGGTGATGGAACCTATACAACAGATACCAACGACACAACCAATTTTTGGAGTTCAACACAAAATGATAATATATCAGCAAAATATCGTGGTTTATATTATGGTTTTACTAATCTCTCGTTTGGAACATATGGCAAAAAATCTGGATGGTCTGTAAGATGTATTAAAGATTGATCAAAAATAACTTGAAAAGTTTGCGTTGAAATCTTTCTCAGAAAAATAGGCTGAAAAAAAGCAAGCTGAAATGCTACGGAATTTGGAATCTGAAAAAGAAACTGGCAAAGTTTGCGTGCTCAAGTTGACGTGAGGCAACTAGCTATAACAGCCGTTTCTCGCAATTGCGAATTTTGTGGTAAGTTCACGTTTACGTTTCGCAAGAATTTTTATCTTTAACAGAAAATAATTCGTTCCGAACTTCGCAACTGACGAGAAGCGGCGGCACGTTGTACGCAAGCTTTTAGAACTTTATCTTTAAAAACGCAATATGGAAATAATCTTATCAATAATCGGTGGTTTTTTAATTGGTTACTTTACTTCATATTTCAATGAGAAAGGAAAAAATAAAGCTGCAATTGAAGACACGCAACAATTAACAGAAGAAAGAGAAAAAGTTACTTCCAAATACAACTTAGATAGTACTCGACGTAAAATTCAATACGAAACAAAAAGTAGTGCTTATATGAAATACTTCAATCTTTTAGATGAGCAATCTCAAATTGGAAATATAGAAGCGCAAGAAGAATTTCTTCCAATTATTGCAAAATTTAATACTGATTATTTATCTAACATTGGTAACACAAAGAAAGAAGCGAGTGCCGCAGCAGAATTTTCAAACTCAACTCAAAAATTGATGCTAAAATCTCAAGAAAGATATCATAAATTTAAAAATGAAACCAACGCATTAAAATTAATTGCTGGTGAAAGTGTTTTGTATTACCTTAATGAAATGGACAGAGTTTCTCAATTATCATTTGATGTTTCAGCACAAATGATGAAAGATATGGGGAAAAACATAATTGCTAAAGACTTGTCAGCTCTAAATACTCAAAAAGATTATCTTGAAGATTTAGCTAAACAGACAAATGAGCTAAAAGAGAAACTTGTTAACGAAATTAGACAGGAATTATCAGAGATATAGGTAAGCCTGCGTACAACAGCCGTTTGTCGCAATGGCTGGTACCGATTTTCCGTAAACGGAAAATCGAGCGCCGGAAAATTTACATATCTTTACACCTAACCGTTAAGCTTGCCGCCACTGACGACAAGCGGCGGAACGTTAGCAGTAATTCCCAAAAACGCCTTCAATGAAAAGATTCGCCCAAATTATCTCGACTATATTTTTGATATTAATTTTAAGCTCTTGTAACAAAAAAGAAAATATTCCAGCAGAAAAAAAAGCAATTATGGAGTATCAAAAGCATAGGAAGTTTATCTCTGATTATCATACTAATTTCTTAAAAAAGTTGAGATTGAAAACAAATCGTATAGAAGTTTGCTCTTATAAATTGAGTGGAAAAACTACGCAGGACACAACAAAAGTTTTAACAACAACAAATTTAGTCACTTTAGATAAGTTAAAGACTTTTAATACTTTTTTTGACTCGTTAAAAAACCATGGTTACTGTTGTTGTCTAAAAACTCATTATACCATGAAGCTATTTAATAAAAATAAAATGCTTAAAAGGTATAATGTAGACACTATACAGCGGAAAGGAAAAGCACTTATATTCGACACAGATTATCAAACTTCTTATGTTATAACTTTAAAAGATTGGCATAATTTAATCGAATAAGGAACTACTGCTAACAGCCGTTTGTCGCAATGGCTGGTATCGATTTTCCAAAAATGGAAAATCGAGCGCCGGAAATTTTCATACCTTTACCACTAAACGTTAAGCTTGCCGCCACTGACGACAAGCGGCGGAACGTTATGTGATACTTATAAACCCTGCAAAATAGAATTTATGGCTGAAACAAAAAAAACAAACTGGAAAACTACAGATAAAAGATTTGTAGCATTTTTAGATATTCTTGGATTTAAGGATAGTGTAATGAGAAATAGCCATGAAGACATATATTCAAAATTAACTTCAATTAATAAAATAAAAAAAACAATTGAAAATAGTAATAATAATGTAAGTCTTGCAGAGTATTATTTTGATTCTGAAGTCTATATAGTAAACTTTTCAGATTCAATTGTAATATTTTCAAAAAATGATGATTTGCATAATTTTGAGTATTTTTTGGTAACAGTTCGTTATTTATTTGGGAAATGTATTGGAAATGGCATACCTATAAAAGGAGGAATTGCTTATGGAGATGTTAGTGTTAACAAATCTGAACAAATTTATTTTGGGCAACCTATAATAGATGCATATTTATTAGAAGAAGATTTAAACCACTTTGGAATTGTTTTACATAATTCTGTAGATAAATATATTCTTGAAAACAATAAAGATTTATTAAGTTTAAAATACTTTGAAAAATGTCTTTTCAACTACAAAGTTCCTTTAAAATATGGAAAAATACATCATTCAAACATTAATTGGTTCAAGCTTTTAATTGACACAACAGATTCAGATGATTTTGATTTGAAGAAAAATGAAATTTTAAATAAACTCAATGCTTTTTATGTAACTTGTTCAGGTAGTCCAAGAAAATATGTAGATAATTCAATAGATCTATTTGAAGAGTTAATAAATAAGTCGATAATAAACTTAGACAAAAAAAGCATCACATAACAGGCGTTTGGCAAGATTGCGAATTTTGTAGTAAATTCACGTTTACATTTCGCAAGAAATTTTATCTTTGATAGAAAATAATAGGTTCCGAAGTTCGCAACCTCGCCAAGCGCCGGAACGTTACCGGCAAGCGAAAATCACGTTTATCTTAAAAAGAAACTATGGAAATCGGAAAACAATTTAATAGCCTGAGTTTTGAAGAATATCAATTCTATATTGAAAACCATAAAAGCTATACAGATTTCAATACTTTAGGACTATACCGTTCTCTTTCTGAGAATGAAAATTTAAGCATTGAGGAAAAAATAAAGGTTAGAGATTTAGCCAATACTATATTTCAGAAAACGTTTGACTTCCTTCAAGTAAAAGATCCTTGGACTTATATAAAAGTAGAAACTTTAGGATTAGAAATTACAAATGGAGATAAAGAAGAAATGTGGCGGAAAATAAGAAAGAATCAAGAGAAAATATTGCGTGAAAAAAGAATCAGACATCAAAATTTTGGAGAATATTCAAAACATAATTGCGGTTACGAAACTTGTCCAATGAACGGCATAATGATTAAACAAGGGTCATGGCTTGCGGAATATGGAATGTGTCTTGGGAATATCAATAAGTATGTTCAAAAGCAAAAGTCTGAAAGAAGAAAATTAGACAGAAAAAATGAAACTCAAATCATAAAAAAAGAGTTGGACTTAGAATAACTCGCCAGCCGGTAACAGCGGTTTAGGGTAACGTTCCAAAGTTAGTGACAACTCAACATTCAACACATAACCAATTAAAAATCAGCAATAATTCAAAAAAACTTAACAAAAAGACGGGCAGTATAGCTCGTCTTTTTATGTTTGACAAAGTCTTAAAACAAACAAAATGATAAAAAATGACACCTCGTGTTTCAAAGTTAGTGATACCGGAATATGCCCCAATTGCAAATCAAAAAAAATCATCAAAAATGGATTTACTAAAAACCGAAAACAGCAATATTATTGCAATTGTTGTTACAAACGCTTTATCGACTTTTATACTAATAATTCCTATAGAGTAGACGATAAAATTATAATTCAATTAACTAAAGAAGGATTAGGAATCAGAAGTTCAGCAAGAGTCTTGCAAATATCTCCAACAACATTATTAAAGCGAATCATTGCAATTGCAAAACGAATACCCAACCAACCTATTTATATGGGTAAGACTTATGAGGTCGATGAGATGAGATGCTTTGTCAGAAACAAAAAAAAACAAATTTGGATAGTCTACGCTTTGGAAAGAACTACCAAAAAAATAGTAAGTTTTGCCATCGGAAGAAGAACAAAAAAAACATTGCAAAACGTAATTAACACTCTTTTGCTTTCTCAACCAAAAACCATTTATACAGATGGACTAAGGCACTATAAATCACTAATTGGCACAAGCATTCACAAAGTAAAACGGTTCCGTACTAATCATATTGAACGTTGCAATCTAACTTTGCGGACTCACCTCAAAAGATTGAACAGGAAAACAATTTGTTTTTCAAGAAACTTTAGTGTCCTGCAATGCATACTTCGAATTTATTTTTGGGCTTAGTCACAATTTTCGGGATGACTCATAAAAGCCTGAGAACTCAAGAATTTGTAAATCAAATCATTATATTTGTTTTAAAATCAACTCTATGCATTTACGTTTACTCCTATTTCTGTTTATTATTCTGTTTCCTTTATCCAACGCAAAGTCTCAGGATAAAAAGAAGATTGACAGTCTTACCCAAAAATTACATAAGACAAAAGACCCTAATGTAAAATTCAAACTTTATCAGCAATTAGCTATTTTAGAAGAACCGAAAAGTAAGTACATCAACCGAATGCTTCTCAATGCTGAGCTAAGCGGAGACAACGAACTACAATTACGCACTTATTTTTTCTTACCAAATCTATCACAAGACTCCGCACAATATTATTTTGACAAAATGTATGCCTTGGCTAAAGAGAAAAAAAACAAGGAATACCAAGGATGGTATTATTTAGGTAGTGGTGCCGTTCAACATTATTTAAAAAACAATACAGTTAAAGCCCTGGAATTGGCGCGAGAAGCAAATGAAATAGCAATGGAAAATGATCTCGATTCGCTTGCTTTTGAAGTAAACGGTTTCATTGGCAGTGTTCATGCCGAAAAAGGTGAAAGATTACTGGAATACAAATCATGCATGTTACAGCTTTCATTAGCAGAAAAAATAAAAGATGGTAGGGCAGCTTTACGCACTTATTGGCAGCTGTTTTGGTTTTATAACAATTTAAAACAATATCCAAAGGCAAAGGAAAATGCCTTGAAAATATTAGAAACCGGAAAGAAGAAAAATTGGCCAGACTGGATTGAAGGCGGTTACCACCTTCTGACTCACTATTATACTAATGTTAAGGAATTTGAAACGGCCAAGCACTATTATAATGAAACTAATAAGATTCGGAAGAAAAATCACTCTCTAGTAAAAGAAGATGACGACCTATTGGACATATACACCAATGCTAAAGATTTTAAAAAAGTGTTACGGCTTTTACAAAAGGATGACGTCAAAAAGAATTTCTTCAAAAATGGCAGTAAAGGCTACGATTATTATGATCAATTGGCAAATACCTATACGAAATTAGGCATGGCTGATTCGGCATTTATTTCCCTAAAAAAAATGAAAGCTTCTATTACAAAATATGAAGTCAATAATTGGAGGTATTATGATCGAATGGGTAACTACTTTAAACTTATTAATAATCCCGATAGTGCTGCTGTTTATTATGCTAAAGCCGATTCAGGAACCGGTATTGCTAACAATGTTGAAGCACGTATTGAACGCTATGCTAATCTTGACACCTTATTTTCACGCAAAGGGAACTATCAGAAATCATATCATTATAAAACACTTTGGATGCAATACAAAGACAGTGCAGCAACACTCTCCAAAGAAGGTGATTTGGTAGTATTGGAGATTGATAACGAAAACCAACGAATGGAAGCCGAAAGAAGAGCTAGTCACACTATTCAATATATGGGAATAACAGCCGGATTGGCATCAATATTTATCTTACTGGTGCTATTAGGAGCATTTAGTTCAAGCACTGCAATTATTAGAGGATTGGGCTTTTTTGCTTTTATCTTCTTTTTTGAATTCCTGATTCTATTGTTTGACAATATCATTCACAAACTAACTCATGGTGAGCCATGGAAAATACTCTCTATTAAAATCGTTTTGATTGCCATACTCTTACCTCTACATCATTACGTAGAACATAAAGTTGTAAATCATTTGCTACAGCGAAAGAAAATCAGATTTCTCAGATGGAAAAAAGTAACATCGCAAACACCTTTACCTATAGAGAATGAGGATATTAAGAAATGACAAGCATCTTTATAAACTCATAGGGCTCTGGGTTTAGCCGTGAGACATTATTGAAATGTAAAGCGCAGACTCAGGATTTTAACACTTTTGTTCTGAAAAAAAATATAAGTTTGCTATTAAAAAGATTACTAAAAATAGCTAACCCAAAAAATGAAGAAAACAATATTATTGACATTAGTAATAATGGCAATAGTCTCAAATCAATCACAAGCACAATTCTCTTATGGTGACAAATGGTATAACAACCCTTTGGGGTTTGAACCTCTGAAACTTCACACTTCAATGGGATTCATAATTCCTGCAGCGGCAGTTGGTACTTGCCTATTGATTACAAAGAAAAATCCTTCACTAAAACAAAAGATTTCTATTTACAATGAAATTGGACTATCTTGGGGCTATAAATATCCAAATACTTTTTTGCCTCAAAACAACACTGGAATTAATTATCAACTTCGAAAATTTATGTCCATAGGAATGGAATTTGACATTGTTTTTGCAAAAGACAACTTCAACTCAACTACAGGATTTGCATTAAGGCCTTTTGCTAGATTCTATCCAATAAACAAAGAAAAATGGAGACTTTACTTTGAATCTGGTGGTGGATTAATTTATACATTAACCGAATTTCCAAAACCAACTGATCAAGATAGTAGACTTGGATTAAAATTAAATGGAATAACAAAATATGGTGTCGGCACTGATGTTAACATTTCAAAATCAACAGCAATAATGTTTGGTATTAGACACATACATATCTCTAATGGAAATGCAAAAGGAGAAGAGCGAAATCCATCACACGACAGCAACGGATTTTTTATAGGTTTATCTCATAGTTTAAAATAGTACCATCCGACAACACTATCTTGCATCAATTACTGTTAACTTTCAGTCGTCCTTTTTTGTTCATTTACAAATTCCAAAATATCTCCTGGCTGGCAGTCTAATGCTTCACAAATTGCTTCTAAAGTGCTAAAACGAATTGCTTTAGCCTTTCCCGTTTTTAAAATGGAAAGATTGGACAAAGTCAAATCAACTCTTTCTGAAAGTTCATTTAGGGAAATTTTCCGCTTTGCCATCATCACATCTAAGTTTACAATAATTGACATAGCTTAAATTGTTAATTCGTTTTCGTTTTGAATAGCTACTCCTTTTTTGAAAATAATAGCAATAATATAGATTACAGCTCCCATTAAAATAAACGCCTGACTGTCGGCCCAAAATGGGTTTAAGTTGTCTGTAGCAAAACCTCGATGCTCTAAATTTTTAGCAAACTGTCTGGCTATATAACTTAAAAATCCTATTGAAATTGTATAATAACTCATTTGTGAAATTTGTTCCGAGACAAAGCTGCTAAACGGTTTTGACAAATCCATTTTATGCATTAGTTTAATGACTGTGTAAAATAGGCAGGCTTTTAAAATTGAAATGATTAGAATAAAGCTATACACACCAAAAAAAGCAAATCTACTGTTAGCATACATTTCACTTAAGTCCAATTTTTGATAAAGATTTGAGACAAATTCAGGGTTATACAGACTGAAAAAGAAATTTACCAGTAAGCCTCCTGCTTCAATAGACAAGCCGACAAAAATTAACCAGGCCACAATATATAGACCCCAAAATACAAAGCTGTTTGTTTTTGACATAATTAGTAAAGCTTAAATTATGTCACAAAAATAATAAATATTTATTGATAAACAATAAAAATATATTATTTTTTAATAATTTATTTTCTCTGGAAGTTTATTTTCTGCCCAACATGCAATCCGTTGTTTTTGGCTAACATGCCACACATATGAAATAACATGCGCGCACCAACGTTGCCATCCCAATCATCATTTTCTCCCGGCGCAACTTCTACCAAATCAAATCCAATAATATCTTTTCCGCTTGCGGTTAATTTGTTGAACAAATAGGTTGCCTGCTCGAATGAAAATCCACCCGGAACCGGTGTTCCTGTATTTGGACAATACCATGGATACATTCCATCTATATCAAAAGACACACAAACTTTTTGTGGCAAGCTTGAAATGATAGCATCACATTGCTCTTCCCAGGTTTTGCCTGTAAAGGTTTCGGCTTTCAAATCGGCATCGGTGTTTACCAAAACTCTTCCATTTGACTGTTGCACTACTTCGACTTCCTGCTCACAGAAATCGCGAATACCAACCTGAACTATTTTTGAAATCTGTGGAATCTGCAAAGCATTATACATAATAGATGCGTGTGAATAAGTAAATCCTTCATAAGCAATACGCAAATCCATATGAGCATCTAAATGCAAAATTCCGAAATTGTTATGAATGCTTGCCAATGCTTCGTAATAACCTAATGGTGTCGAATGATCGCCGCCAAGCAACACAACTTTCTTGCCTTTCTTAGTCCAAAACAATACTTTTTCTTTGACTTCAGTATGCAAATCGCGACACGCTTTATTGATGGTTTCAAGATTTGATAGTAAGCTTGGATGATTGTTTAAATCTTCTCCTTTTTCAAGTGCCTGAATTATGGGTTGTGCCAATGCTTTGTAACTGTCTGAATTAATTTTCCAGTCTTCCGGTGCATCATCATAATATATCCCGAGTTTCCATAACTCCGGGAAATCCTGATGGTTTAAATCGACTTGGAAAGATGCATCTAAAACCGCTTCCGGACCTTCTGAAGCTCCGGCGCCATAACTTACCGTTACTTCCCATGGTACTGGAATAATAATGATTTCTGATTGTTCTGCCGAAAAGGGCAATCCAAAGATAGTTGCATCTGCTAAGCCCGGCTGACTTGGATCGAAAGTAGCTATGATTTGTTGTTTAGTCATTATTCAAAAGTTATAAGGTGGCAAAGTTATCCCTAAACTTCGGGATTGCAAAGTATTTTTGATATGGATATAAAAAAAGAAAACCACAACACTTTCGCATTATGGTTTTATTAATTGAATAAGCTTCTGTTATTCTTTTATGAATTTGTAAGCTACTTTGGCTTTATTGAAATACACATTGTAAATACCTTTAGCTAAAGAAGCAATATCGATACTTTCTTCGTTAGAAGTTACAGCTTTTGTCAAAATGGTTTGTCCTAACATATTGTAGATGGTTATGCTTTCACTGCTATCAAAATCGCCTTTTACATTTAACACATTAGAAGCCGGATTTGGATACAAAACGAAATTATTTTTCACAACATCTTCAACTCCTAAGAATGGAGTAATTGTAAGTTGGAATGTTCTTACAACTGTTGAAGCACCACTTGTAGCTGTCATGGTAATTGTATAAGTTCCCGGTGACAATACTGTTCCTGTAGTTGGCGATTGCGTTAAACCTGCATTACAATTGGCTGTTATTGGATTTGCCAAAGTAGCGTAACTTGGTAATGTATAAGTATTCGTAGCATCGGCAGTAACCGTCTGATTAGCTATAGCAGCCATTGTCAATCCTAAAGTTGGCAGAACATATCCTTTACCTGTAAATTTTTGAGTCATTACTTGAATGTCTGCACAAGGATAATTCATATTAATGGCAGCTTGTCTCACAGCAATTGCAGCATTTTGTTGATTTGTTGAACTATTAGTCAGTATCAAACCTTGTAAAAATGCTTTGTCGGTTTTTGTTCTTCCGATTACATCCCAAATTTGCATTAAAGCAGTTGCCCAAATTTGACCATCAGTATGAATTGAACCAGTTAGAGAACCCGGATAGGTACCGCTATAGTTAGTTGATCTTCCCGACCAACAAGTGTTATGTCCATCCCAACTAAACATGTATTGATTAGCTGCATCAGTGGATAACCATTGACCTAAACTTCTGCTGTATGACTGTGCCCAATAATCTCCATTTCCTTCACCAATTAAATTAGAAGTATTTCCATTGGTCAACCAATCGTGAATACCATGCCCTAATTCATGCCAAATAACATCTGCATCTTCAGCATCATCTACACAACCTTCACCAAAAGCCAATCTATCTGTAGATGGAAGATAATAGGAATTATCATCACCATTTAATCCTGATGAATCAAATCTAACCACTCCTGCGTTTAAAGCTGGTCTACAAGTTATTCCTAATGTTTCATTAATATATCTCATACTTGTATCAAGATGATAAAAAACATTAACCGCTTCAAAAGCATTGTTATCTCTGGTGAAATTAAACGCACTTGTTGCCTGAGTAAACAAGCCAGTAGTTGGTGCTTCGAAATCCTGAATCTCTGCATAAGAGCTTTTTAATGTATAAACTCCTGCTGTTAAATCAATTTCCGGTAAGGTTACCGATGTTCTTGCTGCTGCTAATTGTGTTGTATTGGCATCATTCCCGTCAGTATAACCTGTAGCTCCATAGGCTACACGGGCATAAGATAATGGATCAGATAAATAAACCATTGCTGTTCCCGAAACAAAACCTAAAGGTGACGTGGTAGTTGTTGGATTTGGTCCTTTGCTTACAACTTCTTTTTTATCATGGTACATCGCCTCATCATATGTACTTAAAACAGTTCCTGTTTGTGCATCAACTAAAACTGCCCAACTGGCACCACCTGTTTTTGGATTGGTAACAACTTTATAAACTAATTTAGTCTGGTCATTAACTTTAGTAACCAATAAAATGTTTTCGTCAACTGTATAGTCACCAGTAATTTTTAAACTTTCTTTTGATATGTTCAAAGCAGCCTCTTTAGAAATACTTGGTGTTGTATTAATATTTTCTATTGTACTGTCATACGAATCTGAAGTGAAAGCTAATTCGTTACTTGGATTGAAATTTACTACAATTTCAGAGTGATAAACCGGCACATCATTCATCATTTGTTGAAAACGAAGCGTTTCTCCGGCAAGACTTTTTGTAACGAATGATAATCTAAAAGTATCTGTTGGTTTAATTTTTAATTCACTTGCATGCGATTGTATCCATTGTCTTGCGGCACTTTCGTTCTCAGAAACTTGGGCAAAACCAGCGAATGATATTACAGTCAATGCTAAAGTTGCGAAATGTAATTTTAATTTCATTTTTTAATAGTTAATTAAGTGGTATTTGTTAATAAATCTTTGCAAATCAACGAATTGTTTTTCAAAAAACAAACTAATTTGCTGTTAAAATTCCTTGTTTTAGTATTTGTCCGAAATCATACATATCTTCATAAGAACAGTAAAAAGGAACCGGTGCCAGACGAATTACATTTGGCTCACGCCAATCGGTAATCACACCATTTTTCATTAAATAATTGAACAGACTTTTACCTTGTCCGTGAAGAAAAACAGAAAGCTGGCATGCTCTTTCTTCTTGATTTGTTGGAGTTATAATTTCAAATTCAGTGCCGTCAATTGCAGCATCGATTTCGTGTAAAATGAATTCTAAATAAGCCGTTAACTCATTTCTTTTGGCGATTAGTTTATCCATTCCGACTTCGGCGAACATTTCAACGGAAGCTAGATATGGTGCTAAAGACAGTATTGGTAAATTACTTACCTGCCAACCGTTTGCACCAACGATTGGATCAAATTTTGGTTCCATTAAAAAGCGTCTTTCTTTGTTTTGTGCCCACCAACCCCCAAATCGGGCTAAGTCTTTATTGGTATGATGCTTTTCGTGAATAAAACAACCTGAAGCATTTCCCGGACCGGAATTCATGTATTTATAAGAGCACCAGGCAGCAAAATCGATATTCCAGTCGTGGAGTTCTAACTTGATATTTCCGGCTGCGTGCGCTAAGTCGAAACCTACCTTTGCTCCTGCTTTGTGCCCGGCTTCGGTGATGGTTTTCATATCGAAAACTTGTCCCGTGTAATAGTTTACGCCACCAATTAGGACCAAAGCCAACTCATCGCCTACTTCATTAATTTTGGCTAAAATATCCTCTAAACGGATATTGTGTTCACCATCTCTTCTTTTAATTTCTACAATGGCATCTTCGGGTTTATAGCCGTGAAAATGAACCTGACTTTGAAACATATATTGGTCAGACGGAAACGCTTTTTCTTCGCAAATGATTTTGTAACGTATTTTTGTTGGATGATAAAATGACACCATTAACAAGTGTAGATTTACTGTCAAAGTATTCATAACTGTAACTTCCGAAGGTTTTGCTCCAACTAATTTACTTAGCGGATTGGCAAATCGTTCGTGATAATCCCACCAGGGTTTTTCGACGTAGAAATGACCTTCAACGGCATGACTTGCCCAATCGTTCATTACCTCATCAACATATTGTTTGGTTCTTTTGGGTTGTAATCCTAAAGAATTTCCGGTGAAGTATATTACGTTTTTTCCGTTGTGTTGCGGAAACAGAAATTCGTTGCGATAGTGTTTTAATTCGTCTTGTGAATCTAATTGTTGCGCGAATTCGCGTGTATTTTGGAAAGTCATTGGTATTGTTTAATTGGTGTCGTAAAAGTAAAAAAAAAGGGATAAGAAAAAAGGGATAAGGGATAAGTTTTAATTTGCAGATAGCCCTAGCCCTGATTGCAGTGGAAATCCTTTTATAAATTGCCACGGGTTTAAACCCGTGGCAATTTATAAAAGATTGGAACGGAAAGCGGGAAATAGCTCCTAAAAAAAATCCCAACATTGCTGTTAGGATTTTTATTGAGGGTCTTCGACAAGCTCAGACTGACATTTATATTATAAGCATCGCGTCGCCATAAGAATAGAAACGGTATTTTTCTTTGATGGCTTCTTCGTAGGCTTTTTTCATCAAATCGTGACCACAAAACGCAGAAATCATCATTAGCAATGTTGATTTTGGTGTGTGGAAATTGGTTACCATACAATCGGCAATGCTAAAATCGTGTGGTGGAAAAATGAATTTATTGGTCCAGCCTGTATACGGATTTAAGGTTCTTTGCGATGAAACTGAGCTTTCGATGGCGCGCATAGAAGTCGTTCCGATGCAACATATTCTGCTCTTTCTTGCCTTTGCTGCATTTACAATATCGCAGGCTTCTTGGGTGATGATTAACTCTTCCGAGTCCATTTTGTGTTTTGACAAATCTTCTACTTCAACTGGGTTGAATGTTCCTAAACCTACGTGTAGTGTTACTTCGGCAAAGTTAATTCCTTTGATTTCCAATCTTTTTAAAAGATGTTTAGAGAAGTGCAAACCTGCAGTTGGAGCGGCAACCGCACCCTCTTCTTTGGCATAAATCGTTTGGTAACGTTCTGCATCTTCTTCGGTTACTTCACGGTTGATGTATTTTGGAATTGGAGTTTCTCCAAGTTCGGTTAGTTTTCTTCTGAATTCTTCATACGAACCGTCATATAAGAAACGCAATGTTCTTCCGCGAGATGTAGTGTTGTCAATTACCTCAGCTACTAATGAATCGTCATCACCAAAATAAAGTTTGTTCCCAATTCTGATTTTACGAGCCGGATCGACTAAAACATCCCAAAGACGTTGCTCTGCATTTAATTCTCTTAGCAGGAAAACTTCAATACGCGCACCGGTTTTTTCTTTGTTTCCGTACATACGGGCTGGAAAAACTTTGGTGTTGTTCAAAATCATTACATCGCCATCGTCAAAATAATCGATGATGTCTTTGAATGTTTTATGTTCTATGGTTTTGTTTTTTCTGTTGACCACCATTAATCTGGCTTCGTCTCTGTTTTCTGCCGGGTATTCAGCTAATAATTCGGCTGGAAGATTGAACTGGAAATGAGATAATTTCATTTGAAAGAGTTATAAGTTATAAGTTATGAGTTATGTCATACTTTTTAAACGCCTGCAAATATACTATCGTGAGATAGCGAATGTCAAGTGTTTTGTTGTTTATTTTTAGAAAAGATTCTGAGATACTGAGTTGCTTAGGTTCTGAGATTTTACAAAAGTTCAGTAATGTAAAATCCAATACTCTTTAAGTCATTCCAAAAAGCAGGATAGGATTTGGAGACTACTTCAGCTTCTTCAATTATGATGTCGGTTTTTAGTGCTAAAGGTGCGAAAGCCATTGCCATTCGGTGGTCCTGGTAGGTTTTTATTTTGATATTGGAATGAATTGTACTTGATGGTTCTAATGTCAAGCTATCGTCAGTAATCGAAACTGTTGCGCCGAGTTTTTCCAGTTCATTTTTCAAAGCCTGTAATCGATCTGTTTCTTTTATTTTTAGTGTATGTAATCCTGTCAAATGACAGCCTATTCCTAATCCGAAACAAGTTACAGCTATGGTTTGGGCGATGTCTGGTGAGTTGTTGAGTTGATAGTTAACAGTTGTCGGTTGTCGGTTGTCAGTTTTCATAAGATGAATTGAATTTCCGTCAAAAATGGTCTCAACTCCAAAATCTTCATAAATCTGAGTCAAAACTGAATCTCCTTGCAGGCTGTTTTGTTTGTAGCTTGATAAAGTGATTTCGGTTCCGATGGCTGAAAGTGCTGCGATGGAATAGAAATAGGAAGCGGAAGACCAGTCGGATTCTACTGTTAGGGATAAAGGATAAGATACAAGGGATAAGGGCTTTACTGTGATTTTATTTTCTACGAAGGACGTTTCTACTCCAATTTCGTTAAGCAAGCTTAATGTCATTTTGATGTAAGGAATAGATGTGATTTCGCCTTCCAGTGTAAGTTCCAAACCATTTTCGAGTTTTGGAGCAATTAGTAACAATGCCGAGATATATTGACTGCTGATATTCGCAGCAAGCGAAACTTTGTGCTGTGTAACTTTTTTACCTTTGATTCGAATTGGCGGGAAACCTTCGTTTTCTTCATAACTTATTTCGGCTCCGAGTTGTTTTAAGGCATCAACTAAAATTTTAATTGGTCTTTCTTTCATTCGGGTTGAACCGGTAAGCACGACTTCGCGATTTTCCTGAATTGAAAAAAAAGCGGTTAGAAATCGCATGGCTGTTCCTGCGTGGTACACATCGACAAGCTCAGTGTGACAATCTGTAGAAAGCGCTTTCGCCATCACTTCTGAATCATCTGAATTGGACGTGTTTTCTAATGTTAGATTTGGATACAATGCCTGAAGCAATAACAATCTGTTGGTTTCGGATTTGCTTCCGGTTATTGAGATTGAAGATTGATAGTTAACAGTTGAAGATTTTAGAAGTAAGTTCATAGATTATTAGACAGAAATTCACAGAGAAGCACAAAGATATACAGAGTAAATCTTAATACTACTTTAGTTTATCGTTATTATGATGACGGTCGTGATCGCGATTGGATTTTAAATCCATTTTTTTGTCGAAAGCGGCTTGTAAATCGATCCCGGTTTGGTTGGCCAAACATAAGACTACAAAAACCACATCGGCTAATTCTTCGCCAAGGTCTTTATTTTTATCACTTTCTTTTTCGGATTGTTCTCCGTAACGACGGGCAATAATTCGGGCAACTTCGCCTACTTCTTCTGTGAGTTGCGCCATGTTGGTTAGTTCATTGAAATAGCGAACTCCATGAGTTTTAATCCAATTGTCTACTTCTAGTTGGGAGTTTTTTAAATCCATTTTAGTTGAGAGTTAATTCCATTAGCCAAATATACAACTCAAATAAAAATAAACGCTATGCTTTTTTGAGTACTATTTTTTCTGTTTGTTTATTCACGATTTCTTTATAGAAATTTTTCAATGCCTCATAATATTCAGAACCTATTATGGCTTGGTTGGTATCTTGAGTGTAAAGTAACTGAATTTGGCTTCCTGTATTTGAAATAATGTATTTAAAACCTCCTATATTTTCAGGCATCGCTACTGCTTTAGGTTGTGGTAATGTCTCTACAACATAGCCTTCAGGAATGGTAAGACTTATACTGAATTTATCCTGATCCGGAAATACAAAATCGACTGGATATTCACGCTTTTCCTGCTTGAATGGATTTTCAGTTATTGCAAAAAACAAAAATGGTGAAATATACATCTTGTCGCCAATAATCTCAACTGAATTAGTTGATGTAAAATCATAATTCTCAATAATTGGTAAGCTCAAATCATTACTGTTTTGAACATTATATTCTCCAATTTCAAGTCCTTGATGTTTCTTCTCCAATTTTTCAATATAACTATCTTTAGAAATGATATTATTGTTTTGTCGAAAAAGAAAAGCATTATAATCAAAATATTGGTCTCTTATTTTTCCTGTTACTTCGCCTTTTTCATTAATGCTTGCCATTATACTAACTACATCTTTTGAATTTGATTTTGGCATCAAATCAACATCAATAGAAGTTCCATCTTTTTTAATTAATCTTCCAAACCAGTTTAAATCTTTAATGGGTAAAATATTGGGTTGGGCATATTTATTTGTTGCATCCAACAGTATAATTTTCCCATTAGATTCTACTCCCGCAATAACGCAATTATAAGCTGTTCTGCTTGGGAATAATGAAATTCCATTAGCGCGTGTACTTACTAAAACCGGGTTGGCATTTACTCCTGCTTTTCTAAGCATAGCTACAAGTATCAAATTGATTTCAGCAGTATTTCCTGTCTTGTTTTTATAAGCTGATCTTACACCAACATCACAATAAACGCTGTTATATTCATTCCAATTCATTCTTAATTTAACAAAATCGAAAACTTTTGCTATTGTTTCATTATCCGACACTGTACCAATATTTAAAGCATTCAGATCCTCTTCAAAATAAGAACCTTTATTTAATTCACCGCCAAAATTTTCATTTTCATAAATAGTTTTTGTTACAGATTCCCATGTAGTTGCATATGAATTATACATTTCTCCAGGATATTGTATCGCAGCTAATTCATGCTCAATTGTTGCTGTATAATTTTCTATATTATTTACAAACGATTCCTCTTTTAAAGCTGTAACATTGCTTAAAGTATATTTTAATTTTGTTTCTTTATACTCTTTGGTTTCAGTAGAAAATTCAGTACTTGTTACTGTAGCTCTGATGTTTCTTTCCTTTGAGTTAATGTCAAACGATTTTCTTTGCACTTCCTTTTCTACAACTGGAGTCAAAAACCCTTTAAACTTTACATTATAGGTAAAATATTCAGGAATATACGTTGCGTATTCTGTATAATTAACCGGTATTTGTTTTTGAAATTGCCATTCAGGAAAAGTGGAATAAAAGGGAGAAGTTATTTCGAATTTATATTCAATAACAGAACCCTCTTTTACTTTAGGCATAGTGATTTTTTTTCGAGAGTAAAACTTATTAACTTTTTCGTCAAATTCTCCTTCACTATTGAGTTTCGTTTTCTCAACTTTTTCATTTACCAAATTATAGGTTATTGCTTTTGAAATAAAAACTTTTTCAACGTCTCCGCCATAACTATAGTAACTTATTGATTGATTTGCATAATCATAGCCCTCTTTTTTATATATTTTGATTTTAGCGATTACTTCTGTTTTTAACACAAAACCTTCATGCGCAGCATAACTAAAATAGGTTTTTCCCACATTAAACAAAACCGCCGCTACTGCTGAAGTATCTGATGGACAGACTTTTTCTTTTAGTTCTTCAATGGTTACATTCCCTAATTCATATTTTTGGGATTGGCACAATGTGCTTAAAAATAAAACAGCTAGTAAAAATAATTTCTTCATAATGTTAGGCTTTTGTAATGACTATTTTTGAGTTGTCGGTTTTGGCAATGGTTTCTCTGAATTTCCTATAGCTTTCGTATTTGGATTTGTCGTAAAATCCTTTTTTGATTACCAATTTTTTTTTGCACAATATTTTGTTTGAACTTATGGTATTGAATTCAATTTTATAATAACCAAATTCTGTTTCCTGTTCTGTTCCGTTTGGTTTTGCTTCTACCACAAACCCATCAGGAATAGTGATTTCTATTTCGTCTTCGTTGGTATAGCCGCGCTCCATTTGAAAGGGAAATTCGCGTGTTCTGTATTTCTTCGGGACATATGAACTTTGATCAAAAGCATTTAAAGCGAACATCAATTTCCCACCTGTGTTTTGAGCGTAACCTTCGGCTTCTAATTCTAAATCTTCTGTAAATTCAAGGGTTTTTGGATTATTATTAAAGTTTATTTTCTTTATTGTTAAATTATTGATATTGTCAAATTCCTCTTTATAATTTTTGATTTGGTCTTCTCTGCTCATTCTTTCTTTTCCGAATTCGCTGTCGTAACGCAGCGCTTTAGAGATGATTTTTACTTTGCCTGTTAAATTACCACTCTCCGTGATTTGATAGTATCCTTTTGTCGTTTTCACATTATCGGTTTCAGCAAATATTTTTGTTCTGACTATTTCACCACCTTCCGGTTTTATCAATAAAACATTCCTGTCATCTGTAAAGTCTCCCTGAAAACCGAACGGCTGAATTTGGCTTGTACATTCTAACCAAACCATTTTTTTATCTATAGGTAAAGTCAGAATAACGTGATTTCCCTGAATTGAAGCAAAGTCATTTTGCAAATCTTTTGTTTCATCGTCTCCGGCATAAACAACAGTATAATATGAGGGAACGCCAACCACTTTAAGCAATGAACGGGTATAATTTGATAATGCTTTACAATCTCCGTAACCCAGTTTATCTACATCTCTGGCCAACATTGGTTTCCATCCGCCAATACCAACCTGAACACTAACATAACGGGTTTTATCCTGAACAAATTTGTAAATAATCCGGGCAATTTCAATTGGATCTTTTTCATTTCCAACCAACTGCTTAATCTTTACTTGGGTTTCTTCCGGAATTTCTTCAGTATCGGCTAAAAGCGAACTGTAATACCATTTCCCAAATTCTTCCCAATTTGTTGCCTCTCCATCAACATTTTCCAAATGAAAGTTTTCTAAAGCAAAATATACTATCGGAAAAACATCTGAAAAACCCGGACTTAATTCTTCTCTTTTTTTTGCGATTAAGTTCTTTGCCTTATAACTTACACTATTTTCTGTTTGCTGTTTTTCGATGTGGAATTTATCCGAGAAATTAGCTTCTTTTATCTTTAGCTTTAACTCGGATTTAAAATTGATGGTTAACGAAGTACTTTCTGTGCTTACAAGGTAATCATCCATTGGACTCCAACTTGGAATAAAAGCGGTGTTTGACGTTTCTGTTTCAACCTCAAAAACCATCGTAAACGGATACGTAATTGGCGTGTAATCCAGATACAATGCTCTATTGTCATTAAAAACAGAAATCCCATCAGCAACACTTATATCCTTAAAATCTTTCCTTTTAAAGACTTTTAATTCGTTTCCAAAAGCATTATATGTAGTTGCTTCAATTTTATTTATTCTTGTGTTTTTATCGTAATTCTCATATAAACCAAGGTTTCTCAATCCCAATTCATTTAAAACTGTTGTAACCTGAATGGTTTTAAAAACCATCGATTTTTGTGAAGTAATGTCAATATTCAATTTACTCAAACGTACGACTGCATTTGCATTTTGCTTTAGGCTGTCGGGAATAGTTAAAGTGGAATATTCTAATTTTTGACCAAAGCAGAAAACGGAAAATAAAAGAAGAAAGAATGGTAAAATGTTTAGTTTCATTTGGACTAAGTTTTACCAAATATAAAAAATTAACTTACAATTAACAATATTAATCCTTATTTTTTGTGTCGATAATTATAGTAACCGGGCCATCATTTAAAAGAGCAACTTTCATGTCGGCTCCAAATTGTCCGGTTTGGACTTTCTTGCCTAATTCTGTTTCCATTTGCTGTATAAAAGACTCGTAAAGCGGAATGGCAATTTCGGGTTTTGATGCTTTTAAGTATGATGGACGATTGCCTTTTTTGGTAGCAGCATGAAGGGTAAACTGACTTACGATTATCATATCGCCGTTTACCTCTTTCAGCGATAAATTCATCACATCGTTTTCATCACCAAAAATTCGGAGATTGGCAATTTTTGCCGTTAACCAATTGACATCTTCTTTATCATCCGCATCTTCAAAACCAACTAAAACCAATAATCCTTTTTGGATATTGGCGACTTTATTTCCATCAATAGTTACGGAAGCTTCGGAAACACGCTGAATTACTGCTTTCATTTTAATTAAAAATACTGAATACTGTGACTGAACACTACCAACTATTTCCTCGTTTCATCGCTGGCAATTCGGTCGTCATTATACACATCCTGACGATAATGTTCGTCGTCGCCTTCTAAAATTTTGAGGTAACTATTGTAACGTGACCAGGCTATTTTATTTTCTTCCAATGCTTTTTTGACAGCGCAATGTGGCTCTTCTTTATGCAGACAATTGTTGAATTTGCATTGGTCTTTTAGTTTGAAAAACTCGGGAAAATAACCGCTGATTTCTGCCGGTTCCAAATCGACTACTCCAAAACCTTTTATTCCAGGTGTGTCTATGATTTTAGCATCAAATGACAAATCATACATTTCGGCAAAGGTTGTAGTGTGTTGTCCTTGTTTGCTTTGTTCGGAAATGGTTTTGGTTTTCAAATTTAAACTCGGTTCCAAAGCATTGACTAAAGTCGATTTTCCAACTCCGGAATGTCCGGAAAACATAGATACTTTTCCAATCATCATTTGTTTTAAATCTTCCAAGCCTTTCTTTTCAATAGCCGAAACTTTTAAAAATTTATAACCAATTTCAGAATAGATGTATTGCAGATACAATTGCTCATCCTTCATGGCTTCATCAAAAGTGTCGATTTTGTTGAAAATCAAAACCGCTTCAATGCCATAAGCTTCAGCAGTTACCAAAAATCTATCAATAAAACTCGTCGTTGTTGGTGGATTGTTGATCGTAATCAAAAGAAAAACCACATCAATATTAGAAGCAATGATATGAGTTTGCTTGGATAAATTCACCGACTTTCTGATGATATAGTTTTTTCGGTCGTGAATATTATGAATATTTCCGGTTACCGAATCTGAACTTTCATCCAACTCAAAATCTACTACATCACCAACTGCAATTGGGTTGGTGCTTTTAATGCCCTGCATTCGGAATTTACCTTTAATGCGACACTCGAAAACTTGATTGTCTTCGGTTTTCACAGTATACCAACTTCCGGTAGATTTGTAAACTAGTCCAGTCATGTCGCAAAGATACCATTTCCAATTTATATTTATCGGAATAAAAAAAGTTGCCATTACTGACAACTTTTCATTTATTTTCTCAAAACAGATTAATATTTATAACCGTAAGCTATTTTGTTTGATGAAGCATCTGTTGTTATCAAAACAAATTGATAACCCAATCTGGCTGCCTCCGTTTTTAGTCTTCTGGCAACCGCAGAATTCTCCGATTGATAGTTTGACAAGTCAGCACTTTCTCCAATTCGCGGTCCTACTTCTAAACCTTTAGTATTATCCACGTTTTCAAGGATGACAACTTTTGCCCAATCTGCTTGACCGTTAACCGTAATTTTGTTAGATGTTTGCACAACCTGACCTGTTCTGCCATAAGTAATTTTTTCAACTGCATTTTTAGCAATTGTATATGGAACATCCTGACCTTCGTATGTAAACACGATAACATTATCATCAACACTTATGATTCTTCCTCTAAGTGTTTCACCAATTTGTTTTTTTATCACATCGACTTGGGCGCTGGCTATGTTAAAACCAAAAACCAATGCAAATAGTAAAATAATTTTTTTCATATTCTTTATTTTTAGCATTAATAGACATTATTTAAGACATCAACAAATATAAAAAAAACAATTATTGCCACCCTATTTAACCGATATTCTCACAATTTATCCGATTATCCGTTAATTATCTTCTCTTGATGGCTGATACTTTCCTGGTGAATCGCTTTGAAAATTCTAAGAATAAACTCTTCGCTCAATCCTTTCTCTTCGCCATCTAAAATCATTTTTCCTAAAATTTCATTCCATCGTTTGTTTTGCAAAACAGCTACATTCTTTTCTTTTTTCAAGGCACCGATTTGTTCTGCGACTTTCATTCGGTTTCCTAGTAATTCCAGTAATTTGCTGTCGGCGATATCAATGTTAGCTCTTAGTTTTATCATTTTTGTATTGAAATCGTCGTCTTCGGTAGTTACTTTTTTGACTTTCAAATCTTCGAAAATCTGTTTCAAAACCGTTGGTGTAACTTGTTGTGCTGCATCACTCCAGGCATTATCAGGATCGATATGCGTTTCGATTATTAATCCGTCATAATTCAAATCTAATGCTTGTTGCGATACTTCCTGAATCATATTTCGTTGTCCTGTAATATGCGAAGGATCGCAAATCAGAGGCAAATCCGGGAAACGACTTTGCAATTCGATAGCAATTTGCCATTCCGGAATGTTTCTGTATTTTGTCTTTTCGTAAGTTGAAAATCCTCTGTGGATTACTCCCAGTTTTTTAATTCCGGAATTATACAAACGTTCTACTCCACCAATCCATAAAGCCAAATCAGGATTTACAGGGTTTTTTACCAAAACAATTTTATCCGTTCCGGCCAAAGCATCGGCAATTTCCTGAACTGCAAACGGATTTACCGTTGTTCTGGCACCAATCCAAAGCACATCAATATCGTGTTCTAAAGCCAATTTTACGTGTGCTGCATTTGCCACTTCGGTTGCCATTAACAAACCTGTTTCGGCTTTTGCTTTTTGCAGCCATTTTAAACCGATGGCGCCAACGCCTTCAAATCCACCCGGACGTGTTCTTGGTTTCCAGATTCCGGCACGGAAAACGCTTACGTCTGAATTTTTTAATTCGTGCGCAATTTTCAATACCTGATCTTCTGTTTCCGCGCTGCATGGTCCGGCAATTACTAATGGATGTGATAGATTGAAATCGACTAACCATTTTTTGTTTTCTGTTGTAATATTCATAGCTTCTATTATTTTCCGTTTAATATTTCTTTTATTCTGTTAGTATTTTCCATTTCGTTAAAAATCTGTTCGTAATTTCCGCTTTCTAACAACTCTTTGAATTGCGATAAATTGGCAATATATTCTTCTAATGATTTTACGACTTGCTTTTTATTTTGTTTAAAAATTGGCGTCCACATTGCCGGTGAGCTTTTGGCTAATCTGACTGTGCTTTCAAATCCGCTGCCTGCCATATCAAAAATATCTTTTTCGTCTTTCTCCTTTTCGATAACAGTTTTCCCTAGCATGAATGAACTGATATGCGACAAATGCGAGACATAAGCAATGTGTTTGTCATGCGATTTTGGTTCCATATAGCGAATTCGCATTCCCAAATCTTTGAATAATTTCAGCCCTTTTTCCTGCAACTTAAACGTAGTTTTTTCTACTTCGCAAATGATGTTGGTTTTGTCGACAAATAAATTTCGAATCGCAGCTTTTGGCCCTGAAAATTCTGTTCCGGCAATTGGGTGTGTTGCTAAAAAATTTCTTCTTTTGGGATGATTTGCCACGGCTTCGCATATTGGACTTTTGGTTGAACCGACTTCAAAAACCAAAGTTTCATCGGAAACCAAATCCAAAACTTTTGGCAAAAGCCCCAAAGCAATGTCTACGGGAACTGCGAGAATCACAAAATCCGCATCAATAACTTCATTTAATTCTGACTTCTGGTGAATAATTCCGAGTTCAATTGCTTCTTCCAAATGATCTTCATTGGCATCAACACCAACGATGACAGCATCTTTATCCAATGCCTGAATGTCCAATGCCATTGAACCTCCGATTAAACCAATTCCTATTACGTATACCTTCATAAAATTCCAAATTCCAATTATTAAAATCTTGAGATTGCTTCTGCTATTTTTTCTTCGGTAACGCAAAGCGAAAATCTAATATAGCCTTCGCCATTACTGCCGAAAATAGTTCCCGGCGTGATGAAAATATGTTTTTCTGTCAATACTTTATCAATAAATTCTTCGGATGAAATTCCGTCCGGAAGCTTTGCCCAAACGAACAATCCAACGCTGTTTTTGTCAAAAACACAATTCAGTTTTTCGGCCAGTTTAAAAATCAGATTTCTTCTTTTGGTGTAGATTTCATTTTGCTTTTCGAACCAATCGTTTCCCAGTTTTAAAGCTTCAATCGCTCCTTTCTGAATTCCGTAAAACATCCCGCTGTCCATATTGCTTTTTACTTTTAGAATCGCATCAATTAAGGTTGGATTTCCCATCACCATTCCAACGCGCCAACCAGCCATATTATAGGTTTTGGATAACGAATTTAATTCTAATGCAATGGCTGACGAACCTTCAACCTGCAATATTGACAACGGATTTCCATTCAAAACAAAACTGTACGGATTGTCATTTACTATTAAAATGTTATGCTTTTTTCCAAAGGCAATTAGTTTTTCAAACAACTCCAAAGTGCCATTCGCACCGGTTGGCATGTGCGGATACGAAACCCACATCAGTTTTACTTTTGATAAATCAGTTTTTTCTAAAGCTTCAAAATCAGGTTGCCAGTTGGTAGCTGCTGTCAAATCATAATACACTGCTTTTGCCTGAACCAATTCGGTTACCGAAGCATAAGTCGGATAGCCGGGATTTGGAATCAAAACGGCATCGCCTTCGTTTAAAAACGCCAACGAAATATGCATAATTCCTTCTTTAGAACCCATCAACGGAAGGATTTCTGTATTGAAATCTAAGTCGACATTAAAGTGGTTTTTATAGAAATCAGCCATGCCTTTTCTCAATTCGGGCAAGCCTTGGTAACTTTGATATTCGTGGGCTTTGTCATCAAACATAGCTTTTTGCATGGCTTCAATAACAGTGATGTCCGGAGCCAAATCAGGACTACCAATTCCCATATTGATAACCGGTTTTCCTTCGGCTATAAGTTGGCGTACTTCTCTCAACTTTCGGGAGAAGTAGTATTCCTGAACGCTATTTAATCTTTTGGCTGTAGTTATCATTGCATTCCTTTTTTATATTCACCCAACACTTTGAAATGTGTCGTCATTAATTCTAAAATCTTTTTGGCTTTATCATAATGCTTGTATTTTTCAAAAACCACATCCACAAAAAAGGAATATTGAAAAGGTGTTTCAATAATTGGCATCGATTGTATTTTGGTTAAATTGAGTTTCGAGTTGTTCATTACATTTAAAATCGTTGCCAAACTTCCCGGTGTATCGTCTAATTCAAATTTTATTGATGCCTTATTAATTTCTTCTTTTGGTAATTCTTTGTTTTGTGTTTTTACAATTACAAATCGGGTTTTATTACTTTGAATCGTGTGAATTCCAGCAGAAAGAATTTCTAAATCATACATTTTAGCAGCAATTGGCGACGCTATAGCGGCAATCCCTTTTATTTTTTGATCATGAATTCTGCGGGCACTTTCGGCCGTATCGCCACTTTCAACCAATTTAATATTGGGATATTGAAGAAAGAAATCAGCGCATTGAAGCAATGCCATAGGATGTGAATGCACTTCGGTAATATCATCTAGTTTTTGTCCTTTTAGCGCCATCAAATTCATGTGAATGTCTAAATAATGCTCACCTATGATGTGCAAATTATTTCTATCAATCAAAGCGTAATTTGGAATTATAGAACCCGCGATCGAGTTTTCTAACGCCATAACTCCTTTCTGAGATTTGTTTTCAATCAGGCTTTTTACTAAAGATGTAAAAGACATGCATTCATCCAAATCATATTCCTGCGCAAAATATTCCAGTGCCACCTGATGATGAAACGATCCTTTAATTCCTTGTATTGCAATTTTTGTTTCCATATAATCAAAAAAAAATCCCAACTCTTGTTGGGATTTATATATCGTATGTTTTACTTTTTACTTCTTTACATAACACAATACTAATCCCTTCTTTTGTCCGAAGAAAAAATAAAAGAAATAGCTATAAAAGGTGTTAAATGTTTTCATTTGTTGATTTCTATTTGGCTAATGTAAAAAATTAAAACGTAGGTTTTACAAGACTTTACAAAAAAAGTTACGGAAACGTTTTCGTAAAAACGCCTATTTATCGCTTTTCAACTCTTGTTGGTGTGTCTTTTCCGCTGATGATACTTTCTGAACTGATGGCTATGGCTTTGATGATTTCGGTCATATTATCTAAATCCAAAGTCGAAACCTCATCGGTTAATTGGTGGTAATTTTTTTCATCATCCATTTTGGAAGTTGAAATCGTATGTGCCGGAACACCCACTGCAGCCAAAGCGGCATTATCAGAACGATAAAATAATTGCATTTCCGGATAAGGATCTGCGTAAAACTTGAAGTTGCTTCCCTTTAAATTCTTTTGAAGGATGGTTCCAAAATCAGATCTTTCGAAACCAGTAATGTAGGCTGAGTTTTTATTCCATTTACTTTCCGTACCAATCATTTCTATATTGAACATAGCCACTACTTCATCGGGGTTAATATTTCTAGAGAAATATCTTGATCCTACAATTCCGATTTCTTCAGCTGTAAATGCCACGAAAATAATGGTGCGCTCATTATTGTTTAATTCCTTGAAATATTTTGCCAAAGCGATAACAGCAGTTGTTCCCGAAGCATCGTCATTCGCACCGTTATATACTTTGTCTTCTCCATCACTTACAGTTCCTAAATGATCATAATGCGCCGAAAAAATCACATATTCATTCGGTTTTGATTTACCCGGAAGCACTCCGATTACGTTGTTTGCGTTTTTATCTTTTCTGGTAAATTCCTGTCGGTAGTTTTTTAAATCCTTAAAATAAGCCAGTCCGATTTTAGCAAATTCTTTTTCAATAAAAGCGGAAGCGGAATCAATTCCGGGAGTAAAAACCTGTCTTCCCTGCATTTTGTCGGAAGCCAGTTCGGTTTCAATTCGGGTTACTTCGTCTTTTGAAATAAGAGGTTTCTTTTGAGCTTGAACTGCAAAGCAAGATAACAGGAACAGTAGTGCAATTTTTTTCATCGTGTAGTTTTGTTAATTGTAAAAGTAAGTGTTCTGTTTCAAAAAAAAGTTACAGTAAATCTAAAAAACAATAAACCCAAAACTTTTCTGTTTACATTTGCAATAAACATTTCAATTATGTCAATAGAAGTTCAAAATATTTCCAAAAGTTACGGAGCCCAAAAGGCTTTGGACAGTGTTTCTTTCTCCATCAAAAAAGGAGAAATCGTTGGTTTTCTTGGTCCGAATGGCGCAGGAAAATCTACCTTGATGAAAATTTTGACTACATTTCTTATTGCTGATGAAGGCGTAGCAACAGTGAATGGAAATGACGTAACCGAAAATCAAAAAGCAGTGCAGCTTTCGATTGGCTATTTGCCTGAACACAATCCGTTGTATCTGGATTTGTACGTTCGCGAATATTTGGCTTTCAATGCTGATGTTTATAAAGTTTCAAAATCCCGTATTGAAGAAGTTATTCAGTTAACCGGTTTATCGCCCGAAAGTCATAAAAAAATCAGTCAACTATCAAAAGGATATCGTCAGCGTGTGGGTTTGGCAACAGCATTGCTTCACAATCCTGATGTTTTGATTTTGGATGAACCAACAACAGGTTTAGATCCAAATCAATTAGTGGAAATTCGAAACGTAATTAAAAATGTAGGGAAAGACAAAACCGTTTTTCTGTCAACGCACATCATGCAGGAAGTAGAAGCCATTTGCGACAGAGTAATCATCATCGATAACGGAAAAATTGTGACTGATAAAAAACTGGACAAATTAGTTTCGGATGAAAAAGAGCAAATCATAGAAGTTGAATTTGACAAAACGGTTGCCGAAACTTTACTGGCTGGTTTGCCTAATATAAAATCTTATAAAAACACTAGTGCAAATCTTTGGACATTAACCTTCAACACCGAAGAAGATATGCGTCCAAAGGTGTTTGATTTTGCTCACGATAACGGATTAAAAACATTGCAGCTTAGTTTGAAAAGCAAGAATCTGGAGCAGATTTTTAGGGAGAAAACTAAGAAATAGTGTTCAGTCGCAGTCGCAGTTTACAATAAAAAAACTGAAAACTGCGACTGTGACTGTCAACTACAATTTAAGGATAAACGACTCTTCCCTGATACAGTGTTTGTACATCAACAATTGGAGGCACATTTTTCAAAACAAGATTTCCCGTACTGTTTAAAACGCCTCTAACACTTTGAATAGGTTTTACAATCATATCATTCGAACCACGATGGTAAACATTCATATTTTGAACGATTAAATTCTGAGCCTCTATTCTTCCATCGCCAAAATAGAAATTAAAATTGGCTGTATTGGTCTGTCCGGAAAGAAAAAATCGGGATACATTATTGTTAGCAATATTCAAATAATCATTGTTTACATTAAGAATAAAATCCCCTGTTCCTGCACCACTTTCTCCATCACCATCTTTGTCCATTGCAACAAAACTTATATAAGGAAACGTCAACACACCATTTGAACTGATATTCCTGTCGGTTTTTGAATAGACTTCCTCCAAGGTTGGTGTGGTAACTAAAATCTTTGTAGTTCCATAAGCACGAACCCAATTACAGCTCACATCATCCTTAAATATCAGTTGGTCTCCATTTTGTGTCACTTCTACATTACCAATAAAATTGGAACCGGCAACAATCTCTACTTTATATTCGCTTCCCTGAGTAATGACTACTTCAATCCCGCGATAAACCTTTATTTTTTTGAAAGGCTGAACAGTAACTTCCTTAGTAATTGTTGTCCCTGAACTTTCGACACAATCACTTGGTTTTTCACAAGCATTGAGTGCAAAAAATAAAACCATCAATAATGAAAACTTCTTCATAGCTGTTTTTTAAAGTCTGTATCCAATTCCAAATTCCAAAGCTTCTGCTAAAAACAAATGCGTTTTTATCGTAAATCCACCAAAAATTTTATTGGTGAAATAATATTTAATGCCGACTCTGTCATAAACCGGAATGTCCTTTTTAAAAGGCTCATAAGCATAATATCCTATTTGGGTTTCCAGCGAAATGCGGTTAATCATTAATTCATGTCCAACAAAAATTCCGATTCTCTTGTAATCCGTATTCGAACTGATATTTTCCTCCGGATAGGCAACCGAGTAATATCTAATATATTCCTGAATGGATTTCGTCAAAAACAATTCGGTTCCCAATTGCAATGTCGATTTTCTATTGATACGCTTACCAGCATAAAAACCTATGTGATAAAAAGGAAATTGGCCGCTGTTAATAATTGGGCTTTCATTAATTCCGGTACGTAAAACAAAATTATAGTGTATTGGCTCCTTATACGATTTCTTGACTAAGGTAGTATCTGGCTGGCGTTTAAAATCTTCGGATAAATTGTAATTCAACCCCAAATTCAACAGATATGTATTGATTCCGCTGTTGGGCGATTTCATTCTTCCATTGGAATAATGGGTAAATAAAATTCCGGCATGAAAGCCAATATTTTTAAAAAGAGACTGATTGTCATAAGCCAAACCTATATTGGTATTTCCCATTAGGCGACTTCCAAATGCTTTGTTTTTGCTGTTATTTGCCTTGTCATAAGGATTGGTTGTATAAGCAATTCCCTGTGCGAGTCTGAACTGTAAATGCCGCTTCCAAAAATAAAAATTATACAAGGCTCCGACAGCATAGTTTTGACCTAAAGGCTGGCTTTTAAAATCCTGATACAAAAAATAACCTCCATAATCCGGATAATTATATGCCTGATGCCACTCTTTAGAACCATCGGTTTTTTTGAGTATACTCAACATCAACCCTTCCGGATGTCCATTGACTAAATGGTACATGTCTTCAGTATGCGGCAAGGCATTTCCTCTTAAAGTGGAAACTTCAACCGCAAAAGGATTACTCTTTTGAGCAAAAAAAGAAAATGGAAATAGTAAAAACAGTAGGTAAATTTTCCTCATCTAAAATTTAATTCGCACAAATATATAGAAAATGTTTTCTATTGTCATCCCGAATACAAATGAGTATCAGGAGCGGAAGGTTCGGGCATTTTTGGTTTCCATTTTCCCGCTGTCCGAGCTACACGGTAGCTTCTCCCATCGGGGCTAGAAAGGATTTGTCTTTTGTGAAATCAGCTTAAAAAATCTCTTTAGCAATCGCCTTAATATTTTCAGCTCTTCCCATCGAATAGTAATGCAACACCGGAATTCCGGCAGCGACTAATTCTTTACTTTGTTGCGTACACCATTCGATTCCGATTTGTTTTACAGCGTCGTTATCTTTAGCTTTTACTACAGCCATAATCAAATCATCGGGCAATTCAACACTAAATCGGTGTGGAATTAAATTCAATTGTTTTTTAGTTGCAATAGGTTTTAAACCCGGAATAATTGGAATTGTGATTCCCGAAGCTCGACATTTATCTACAAAATCAAAGAATTTTTTATTGTCAAAAAACATTTGCGTAATGATATAATCTGCTCCGTTTTTTATCTTTTGTTTTAAAAAGTGAATGTCACTGTCCAAACTTGGTGCTTCCATGTGTTTTTCTGGATAGCCCGCAACTCCGATACAAAAATTGGTCTGCGCCGAATTCTTCAAATCCTCATCCAAATAAATTCCGTTATTCAGATTACTGATTTGCAACACCAAATCGGTTGCGAATTCATTACCTTCTTTTTCAGGATGAAAATAGGTTTCCGTTTTTAAGGCATCGCCGCGAAGCGCCACCACATTGTCAATGCCAAGGAAATCCAAATCAATCAACAGATTTTCTGTATCTTCTTTTGTAAAACCACCACACAAAATATGTGGAATCGCGTCAACATTGTATTTATTCTGGATTGCGGCACAAATACCAACCGTTCCCGGGCGTTTTTTTACAATCTTCTTTTGTAAAAGTCCACTTGGCAATTCCTTGAATTCGTATTCCTCACGGTGATACGTCACATCAATAAATGGCGGATTGAACTCCATTAACGGATCGATACTGTCAAAAATAGATTGGATGTTTTGTCCTTTTAAAGGCGGTAAAATCTCGAAAGAAAACAATGGCTTCCCGTTGGCGTTTTCTATGTGTTGGGTTACTTTCATAATTCCTTGTTATATGTTGTGAGTTGTATGTTGTATGTTCCAAACCCAGAACTTAAAACTTACAACCTAGAACTTTTTAATCTGCTATATTCGGCGAAAGCCATTTCGTGGCTGTTTCTGTTGCTATTCCTCTTCTTTTTGCGTAATCTATTACCTGGTCTTCTTTTATTTTTCCGAGTCCGAAATACTTACTTTCCGGATTTCCAAAATAATATCCTGAAACCGATGAAGCCGGCCACATTGCCATACTTTCGGTTAGTGTTACTCCGATTTCCTGTTCTACATTTAAAAGTTTCCATATCGTTGGTTTTTCTAAATGGTCAGGACAAGCCGGATAACCTGGTGCGGGACGAATTCCTTTGTACTCTTCGTCAATCAAATCCTGATTTGACAAACTCTCATCCGATGCATAACCCCAAATTTCATTACGAACTTTAAGGTGTAAATATTCTGCGAAAGCTTCGGCTAATCTGTCGCCTAAGGCTTTTACCAAAATAGAGTTGTAATCGTCTAATTGCTTTTCAAATTCGGCTGCTTTTTCATCTACACCAAAACCAGTCGTAACACAAAAACATCCAATGTAATCCTGCTTGGCTTCTTTTGGAGCAACAAAATCAGCTAACGCGATGTTTGGCGCACCGGCAGTTTTTTGTGATTGTTGTCTTAAAGTTAGAAAAGTTGTCGGTTGTCGGTTGTCGGTTGTTGGCTGAACTTCGATATCATCATCATTGACAGTATTCGCAGGAAAAATTCCAAGGATTCCTTTGGCAGTTAACCACTTTTCGGAAACGATTTGGCTTAGCATTTTTTGAGCATCGGCAAATAAAGTGGTGGCTTGTTCACCAACAACGTCATCAGTCAAAATCGCAGGATATTTTCCGTACAATTCCCACGAACTAAAAAATGGTGTCCAGTCAATGAAATCAACCAGTTCAGAAAGTTCTACTTCAATGGTTTTTGTTCCGATGAAATTTGGTTTAACCGGAGTAAAATTATCCCAATCTAACTTAAGTTTATTTTTTCTAGCATCTTCAATCGACAAGTAATTTTTGTCTCTGCTTCTATTCAAATAGCCATCACGCAATTTGTCGTATTCGGCACGAACGGTTTTGGCGTATTCAACTTTGGTTTCTGTTTGGAGCAAATTACTCGCTACAGTCACTGCTCGTGAAGCATCGTTTACGTGGACAACAGTTTCCTTATATTCAGGTGCAATTTTCACGGCAGTATGTGCACGCGAAGTTGTTGCTCCACCAATCATAATCGGAATTTTGATATTGAGTTTATCCATTTCTTTGGCCAGATAAACCATTTCGTCAAGTGATGGCGTAATCAATCCGCTCAAACCGATTATATCTACATTTTCCTTTACGGCAGTTTCAATAATTTTTTCGGGCGGAACCATGACTCCCAAATCGATGATTTCGAAATTGTTGCAGCCCAAAACTACGGCTACAATATTTTTACCGATATCGTGCACATCGCCTTTTACCGTTGCCATCAATACTTTTCCTGCCGATGATGATTTTCCGTCTTTTTGCGCTTCGATGAATGGCAACAAATAAGCTACAGCTTTCTTCATTACACGAGCCGATTTTACTACCTGAGGCAGGAACATTTTTCCGCTTCCGAATAAATCACCAACAACATTCATTCCTTCCATTAGATTGACTTCTATAACTTCTATTGCTTTATCGGCACTTAATCTCGCTTCTTCTACATCAATTTCGATAAACTCATCAATTCCTTTTACGAGCGAATGCGTCAATCTATCCTGAACTGAACCACTTCTCCATTCCTGAATTGCTTTTTCATTAGTTTTGCTTTCGCCTTTGAAGCTCTCGGCTAAATCCAACAGTCTTTCGGTGGCATCTTCCCTTCTATTCAATAAAACATCTTCTACATGTTCCAATAAAATTGGATCAATTTCATCATAAATCTCCAGCATTTCCGGATTTACGATTCCCATGGTCATACCATTCTTGATGGCGTGATATAGGAATGCCGAGTGCATAGCCTCACGGACTTTGTCATTTCCACGGAACGAAAACGAAACGTTACTAACTCCGCCTGAAACTCCGGCATACGGAAGATTTTCGCGAATCCATTTTGTGGCTCTGAAAAAATCCAATGCGTTTAATTTATGCTCTTCCATTCCGGTGGCAACCGGAAAAATATTGGGGTCGAATATGATATCTTCAGCAGGAAAATGAACTTCATTTACCAAAATGTCATAACTTCTTTTGCAGATTTCGATACGTCTTTCGTAGGTATCGGCTTGACCAGCTTCGTCAAAAGCCATAACGATTACAGCTGCTCCGTATCTTTTTATCAACTTGGCGTGATGAATGAATGCTTCTTTTCCTTCTTTAAGTGAAATCGAATTCACGACACCTTTTCCCTGAATTACTTTCAAGCCAGCTTCAATGATTTCCCATTTGGAACTATCAACCATCACCGGAACTCTTGCAATATCGGGCTCGGCAGCAATTAGGTTTAGGAATTTGGTCATCGCATAAACACCGTCGAGCATTCCTTCATCCATATTGATGTCGATGATTTGCGCACCGCCTTCTACTTGGTTACGAGCAATGTCTAATGCTTCTTCGTATTTTTCTTCTTTGATTAAACGCAAAAATTTACGTGAACCTGTTACATTGGTTCGTTCACCTACGTTAATGAAGTTAGATTCGGGAGTTACTATCAAAGGTTCTAATCCTGATAGCTTTAAATATTTTTGTGCTTGCGCCATTATATCGATTCTAAAATTTGTCTTGGTTTGAATTCCGCTGCAACCTCAGCAATCGCCTTGATATGCTCCGGAGTTGTGCCACAGCAACCACCAATTATATTGATTAAATTATCCTGTAAATATTCTTTTATCAATGCCTGCATTTCTTCGGGAGTTTGGTCGTATTGCCCGAAAGCATTTGGCAAACCGGCATTTGGATGCGCTGAAATATTTAATTGTGTATTGTGAGCTAATCTTTTTAAATACGGTTTCAATTGGTCGGCACCAAGCGCACAGTTGAATCCGATACTTAATAAATCGATATGGGCAATTGAAATCAGGAATGCTTCAACAGTTTGTCCGGAAAGTGTTCTTCCTGAAGCATCGGTAATTGTACCTGAAACCATTACGGGAATATCAAGATTGCGTTCTTCTTTTACTTCTTCGATGGCGAAAAGTGCTGCTTTGGCGTTTAGTGTATCGAAAATTGTTTCTACTAAAAGTACATCACAACCACCGTCAATTAAGGCTTCTACCTGTTGTTTGTAGGCGATGCGTAAATCATCAAACGTTACGGCTCTAAAACCTGGATCGTTTACATCAGGCGACATGGATGCTGTTCTGTTTGTTGGTCCGATGGAACCTGCTACAAAACGTGGTCTGTCGG
Source organism: Flavobacterium anseongense (assembly GCF_021608185.1). Taxonomy (GTDB): domain Bacteria; phylum Bacteroidota; class Bacteroidia; order Flavobacteriales; family Flavobacteriaceae; genus Flavobacterium; species Flavobacterium anseongense. The sequence continues at coordinate 84,945 of NZ_JAKIHN010000003.1, forward strand.
TGAATTCGTCGGCAACTTCACGGGCAATTTTGGCGGATTCGTAGTTTAGTTCGTAAACCAAATCTTCTAAATGGTAATCGGCCATTCCGATAGTCGTTCCTGAAAAAGTATTCGTTTCTACAATATCTGCTCCGGCTTGAAAATACAAGCGATGTACTTGCTTCACCGCTTCAGGTTGGGTGATGGAAAGTAAATCGTTGTTTCCCTTTAATGGATGTGGAAAGTCTTTGAAACGTTCGCCACGGAAGTCTTCTTCGGAAAAGTTGTTGCGTTGCAGCATCGTTCCCATTGCTCCGTCGAGGACAAGGATTCTTTCTTGTATTGCTTGTTGAATTTTTGACATATAATTTTTTTGTTGTCGGTTATCGGTTGTCGGTTGTCGGTTTGGACAGTTGACACCAAAAAATCAATACATTTTACTTTTAGCCCCGATTGCAGTAGCTATCATGTAGCACGGAAAGCGGGAATATGGACTGCAACAATGCGCAAGCCATTCGCTCCAGATTCCTCCTAACGTCGGAATGACAATTAGGAATTCTGTTAAATTATAGTATGTTATCAGAAAGTTGAGAAGAATTCTCGGGGTTATCTTTGTCGAGATGCTGAAATAAATTCAGCATAATGACTAGAATGTAGCACCTTCTTTTGGCAAAGGGTTGCTAAGCTTTCAACGGGTCTATTCCCTCCAGCTTTCGTGATAACGAACAATAAGTTTATGAACACCGCAAAGTAAAGGCATAGATTTGGTTTTTGCAAGGGTTTTAAAAAAATAAAACCCTATAACGTTTTCGTGCATTGGGTTTTCGGAGTTTACCAATTATTTTTTAGAGCCAAACCGCTTCTTTTATTTTTGTTTTTTCGGCAATCTTGAGAATGTCGGTCAAAACGCCGCGAGCTGTTACTTCTTTTCCTGCGCCTGCTCCTTGAATAACGATTGGAATTTCGCCATACGATTTTGTATAAATTTCAATCAGATTGTCGGCACCTTTGAGTTGGCCTAATGCGGAACTCTGAGGAACTGAAATCAGTTTGACTTCCAATTCCTTCCTGACTACATCGAATTCACCCACGTAACGCAAAACATGATTATCTGCCTGAGTTATTTTGGCAACATGAAACGGTTTGTCAAAAAGCTGTTTGTTTACTGAATATTCAGCTTTCGAATTCGTTTCATTCAAATTTGGGAGCAAAAGGGATGAAATTTTGATGTTTGAAAATTCAAACTCCTGTTCAATTTCACGTGCCAGAATTAATAATTTTCGGGCAACATCATTCCCGGATAAATCTTCACGGGAATCAGGTTCGGTGTAGCCCTTTTTTTCGGCATCCAAAAGAATGTTGGAAAACGAAGTTTCTTCGGCAGAGAATCTGTTAAAAATATAGCTTAATGAACCCGAAAAAACGCCACGGATTTTCGTGATTTCTTCACCCGAAAAGTGTAAGTCGTTTATGGTTTGTACGACTGGTAATCCGGCACCAACATTGGTTTCATAAAGATAGGTCTTGTCGTACTTTTTTAAATTTCTTCTCAGTTCTTTGTAGAAATCAAAATGAAGTGTATTCGCTTTTTTATTGGCAGCTACGATATCAAATCCGTTTTGAATTAACGGAATATAATCTTTAACAATGTCTAGACTTGCCGTGGCATCAACTGCGATTAGGTTTTCTAATTCTTGTTCCTGCGCGTATTCAATTATATCTTCTATTCTGAACGGAATCGCTGACTGTGCAAAGTTGGCTTCCCACTGATTTTTGATGCCGTCTTTTTCGAAGAATGCTAAAGACGAATTTGTAATGATTGGAAATCGCAAATCGATATTTCTTTTTTCGAGGAAGAATTTTTGGCTTTCGATGACTTGGTTAACTAATGTGCTTCCCACATTTCCGATACCAAAAAGGACGATGTTTATTCTAAGCGCTGACATAAGTTTGTTGTTTTTGTTTGTTAAAAATAGGTTCTAAAATTTGGGCCAATTGGTCGAATTCAATCAAGAAAGCATCATGACCATGAATGGATTTTATTTCGTTATAAAAGACGTTGTCTGTAATGGATTTCAATTGGTAATACGTTTCCCGATTTTCATCCGGAATAAAGAAATAATCGGTATCGACTGCAACGATGTGTATATTGGTTTTGATATCCTTAAGTATTGTCAAAAAATCTTTTCTGTTACGTGTAATGTCATTCGTTTTCAATAAATGGTTCATTAATTTATAGGCTGATAATTGAAAGCGTTTTTTGAGTTTTACACCGTGATTCGCCAACCAATTTTCGATTTGAAAAATTGAAGATTCTTTTGCTAGCTTTCTTTGAAAACGTTGGTTAATCGATTGAGGTGTTCTATACAACAACATAGCGTGCAATCTTGCATCGACGATAGGATTAGCAGAATTGTTCAGCACTTGATCCTGAATTAAAACATTGGCAATAACCCAATCGGTCGCTTTCCAATCGGTCGCAATCGGAATTAGGTTTTGAATACTGTTTGGTTTCAAAGCTGTCATTTCCCAAGCCACTGCGCCACCTAAACTTCCGCCAATAACGGCAAAAACTTGTTCTACTTTTAGGAAATCCAAACCTTTCCAAAAAATTCCGGCGATATCGCGAACGGTAAAATCCCGGTAATTTGAAATCAAATTATCAGAATTGCCATCATATCCATTTCCGGGAATATTGAATGCAATTACAGTGAAATAATTGGTGTCGATAATTTTGCCCTCGCCAATCAAATCATTCCACCAGCCTTTTTCTCCGGTCACTGTAGAATTTCCTGTCAATGCATGATTGACAACTACTATTGGCGCTGCTCCTATTGACTGACCAAAAATTTGATAGAACAATGGAGTGTAAGGTAGTTGCTTTCCATTTTCTAAATCAAAATTTAAAAGGTCTATTTTTTCTAATTGTTTCATGTTGCTTATTGTTGTTTCTTTTATTCTCTTTGTTTTAAATTTTTAATTTTTCGAAGGCTAAAATAATTTCTTCAACTGGCTCAATTCCAATGGATAAGCGTAATATGTTTGGATTGATTCCGAGTGCATTTAATTTTTGTTCTCCGGCTACGGTTTTTAAATCTTCATAGTGTGCGAGATAGACATAAGGCATTGCGATGGTGAATTCTGTGCCTAAACTTGGTCCTTTAGAAAGATTTAATTTATCGTAATAAAAGGCTAAATCTTTATCGAAAACTACCGATAACAAACCCGGAAAAGCTGTTTCTGACTTTATGATTTTATGATAATTGGCTATAGAATCTTCATGAAAAACCGAATAAATTTCTTTTACAAAGGGTTGATTTTTCAAATATTCATATACGATTTTGGTGTTTTCGGAAACCTTTTTTACCCTGTTTTCGTAGTCTTCAATTTGGAATGCCAATCGTTGAACTTCTCCTTCAAAGGCTGGAATAACAAACTGTTCAAATTGATTTTTCAATGCATTTACAATTTCACTTTTATCGTTTAAAACAATCGCTCCAAGCAACAAATCGCCGTTGCCACAAGCAAATTTTGTCAAACTTTCTACAGCTATATCACAATAAGGCAAAACATCAACATTGAAAGGTGTGGCTATTGTTGTATCAATCAGTAAAACGATATTATATTTTTGGCAAAGTGCATAAAGCCAAGGCAAATCAACACATTGAATCAGTGGATTTGTAGTCACTTCCGTGATTAAAACGGCAACTTTTTCGTGATTGTTTTCCAACCAGTTTTCTAGTTGTTGTTTGTGGTGAATGTTGATTTGCAACTGCGCTGTGCTTCTTTTTTCGATGATTTCCATTGTATCCACATAAAGCCAACCTAATTGAATTACGGTATCTCTGCCTTCAGGTTTTCTGTGCTTTAGAATGGTTTCATAGGCAGCAAACAAGGCATTCATACCGCAATTGGTCAATAGAATATTTTCTTCGTCAACATGCGAATACCCTTTTGATAAAACAGTTTTAATTGTTTTTTCTGCTAAAGAAATGTTTGCTTTATTTTCCGGGAAGACAGATGGTATTTGTCCTAATTTGTACAAAACCGCTTCAGCTTTTCGGGAACTGATTAGCAATCCAATATTTCGGATATAATCTTTGCATTTTTTTAAAAAATCGGGTTCATTATCTAAAATCAGAAACACACAATCTTCTTCCTGAACACAGGTAAATTCGACTTCGACAAGATATTCTAAAATACTTTTGGCTTTTAAAGAAGCTATTGGCAAAATGATTTTTTCTGAGGAAATCGCGTGTTTTTCTTTAACAAAACCGAGAAGTTTCTTAACCAATTTATTTTGAAAAAACCTTGGATAACCTGATTGCATTTTAGCAATAGCCGTTTCATCGCCTTCTTCATAATCAATTACATTTTGTAACAATGGCATACTCACTGAAACCGCATGCGGATTTTGCAACGGCAATGAAAAACCAAACGGAATAGTGTCGAAATAGTTACTCATCATTTAGCATTTAAAACTTCTGCAAGCTGTTCTGTAAAACTATCAGCGCATTCTAATGCCTGTGCAATATCCTGAATCAAATCGGCTGTGTCTTCTAAACCAACCGATATTCTGACTGTTGCGTTACTTAATCCTTTGGCAGCCAGATCTTCTTCGGTGTTGGTTGCGTGACTCATTCTGGCCGGAATTTCCAAACGCGAGTCGGCACAACCAAATGAAACTTTTTCGCCAAAGAGTTGGCATTTTTTAATAAACTCTTCCGCTTTTTCTGCTGATTTTAATTCGATGGTTAAAACAGCCGGAATGATTTTTAATTGCTTTTTAGCCAATTCATATTGCGGATGCGATGGTAATCCCGGATATTTTACTTCTAAAACTTCCGGATGCGTTTCCAGAAATTCAGCTAATTTCAATGCACTGGCTTCTTGTGCTTTCATTCGATATGTCAACGTAGGCAATCCAAGAGAAACTAAAAAAACATCAAACGGACTTTGCGCTCTGCCTTGGGCATTGGCGATGTATTTGAATTTTTCATCCCAAAAGGAATCTTTAGAAACTATTGCTCCGGCAGTTACACTTCCATGTCCTGAAATGAATTTAGTACTCGAAAAAACCGAGAAATCTGCTCCTAATTCTAACGGTTTCTGTGAAGCAAATGTTGCCATGCTATTGTCAACAGCAAAAAGAGCGTTATAGTTTTTGGCCAATTTACCAAGTCCCTGGATATCCACAATTTTCAGGCTTGGATTCGTTGGCGATTCACAAACAACTAATTTGATGGCATTGGATTTCAATATTGTTTCGACTTCGGTTAAGTTGGTGAAATCGGCGTAATGCGCTGTGATGTTGTTCTTTTCGAATAAAATATTTAGTAAGCGATACGTTCCGCCGTAGCAATCTTTTTCGATTAAAACATGGTCGTTGGTTTTTAAAACGGTTTCAAAAACGAGTGCAATAGCCGAAATTCCGGTATTGGTACACACACAGCCAAAACCGTTTTCTGCTTTGGCAAAAACAGTTTCTAGAGCATTTCGCGTTGGATTATCCGAACGGGAATAATCATAAACCTGTTCGTCTGACGATTGTCTTTTTAAATCAAATGTTGCCGTATTGTAAATTGGCAAGTGAGTTGCTCCATAAGCATCCTTGATTTGAGAATGTTGTGTGATGTTGGCTAATAAAGTTTCTAGTTGCATTGTGACTTGTATTTTAGTGTTGCTATATTTTTACTTTCATGAGACTCTGAAATAAATTACTGCGTCAGTTCGCTGCGCTTGGGTCAGAGCAAAAAAAAACCTCTGCGTTTGCAGAGGTTCAATTGGTATATTTTAGTTTTAAAATTATACAATAGTGTCCTCTGCGGAAAATTTCCACATCATCATTGACATATTGTGCATAATAAAATTCATTTGTTTTGTCGCTTTACGATTTGGCAAATGTGTAAACAAAATTTGATTAAAAAAAATAAAATCGAAAAAAAATTACATTGAGCTAGTTATTATATATTTAAATACTACGTATTTAGATTTTTTGAAAATCATAAAAAAATTAAAAAAAGCAAAATAGTTTTTCTTATTCTAAATAGTCTTTATACATTTGCACTCGAAAAAATGAGAGGAAAAATTTGAACTGATTGCAACCTCGTTAAAAAATGCTAAAGCAGAAACTCTTCTTTAGCCTTACGAGCAATCTACTTTTCTCTGTTTACAATTAATATTAAATTTAAACATAATTATGGCTTATTTATTTACGTCGGAGTCAGTAAGTGAAGGACATCCGGACAAAGTTGCAGACCAAATTTCTGATGCGTTAATTGACAACTTTTTGGCATTTGATGCTGATTCAAAAGTGGCTTGCGAAACATTGGTTACGACTGGTCAGGTGATTTTGGCTGGTGAAGTAAAATCTAACACTTATCTTGATGTACAGCAAATTGCAAGAGAAGTAATCAAAAAAATTGGATATACTAAAAGTGAGTATATGTTTGATGCAGATTCTTGTGGAATCTTATCAGCCATTCACGAACAATCTGCCGATATTAATCAAGGTGTAGACAGAGCCAGCAAAGAAGAGCAAGGTGCAGGTGATCAGGGAATGATGTTTGGTTATGCCACCAATGAGACTGAAAACTATATGCCATTGGCTTTAGATTTATCTCATGCTTTGTTGAGAGAATTAGCCAATTTAAGAAGAGAGAATAACGAAATAAAATACCTTCGCCCGGATGCGAAATCTCAGGTAACTTTAGAGTATTCTGATGATAATAAACCACAAAGAATTGACGCAATCGTTATTTCTACGCAACATGATGATTTTGCTGCTGAAGCTGAAATGTTAGCCAAAATCAAGAGCGATTTGATTTCGATTTTGATTCCGAGAATTAAGGCAAAATATCCTCAATATGCTCATTTATTTAATGACCAAATAACCTATCACATCAACCCAACCGGTAAATTTGTAATCGGTGGGCCGCACGGAGATACAGGTTTGACAGGAAGAAAAATCATCGTTGACACTTACGGTGGAAAAGGAGCTCACGGTGGTGGTGCTTTCTCAGGAAAAGACCCGAGTAAAGTGGATCGTTCGGCTGCTTATGCTACACGTCATATTGCTAAAAACTTAGTGGCTGCAGGATTGTGTGACGAAGTTTTAGTTCAGGTTTCTTATGCGATTGGAGTGGCAAAACCAACTTCTATTAACGTGGTGACTTATGGAACTTCAAAAGTTAAATTGACCGACGGAGAAATCAGCAAAGTGGTGGAGAACGTATTTGATATGCGTCCGTACTTTATTGAGCAACGTTTGAAATTGAGAAATCCTATTTACAGTGAAACAGCTGCTTATGGTCACATGGGAAGAAAGCCGGAAACGGTTACTAAAACTTTCCAATTGCCTAATGGTTCTCCAAAAACGGTAACTGTAGAGTTATTTACTTGGGAGAAATTAGACTTTGTAGATAAAGTAAAAGCGGCTTTTGGGATTTAATTAACCGCAAAGTTTGCAAAGAAATATGCTAATCCCGAAACTTCGGGACGCAAAGAAAAAAACCTGACTCTCAAATGAAAGTCAGGTTTTTTTAGCCCAGATAGGAACGGCATCCTTTTTATGATTTTTCAAATCATAAAAAGATATAGTGGATAGCTGGAAATAGCTACAAATTATACTTCAAACTCAACATCACATAACGCGGCTGCACTCTGTATTGTGAAGTTCGTGTAGAGAATTGCGAAAAATTATCATCGTTGAGCGAAGTGGTGTTTAGCAAATTGGTAGCCGAGATTTTGTATTCCCATTTGCTGTCTTTCGTTTTTTGGTAAATCAAACTGGCTGAAAGAAAATCATACTCGTTTTCAACCGATTTATCGCTGTTGTAATAGTGATAAAACTCATATTCACTGACAAATGAGAAGCTTTTCAGGAAGAAATAATCTAATCTAACCGTTGGTTTGTCTGTAAAAAATTTATCGTTTGGATATTCATTAACCGAGAAAGTGTAACCCAATTCGATATTCGGTAAATTTTTAAAATTGGTGGAAGCTCTTAAGGTGTAGTTTTGGCTAATACTTTCATTGGTTACCAAAACATCCTGCAGCGTATTTCGGTCTATTTGAATGTTATTGAACTTTGACCAATTGACATTAGCCGTAAACGATGCTTTATAATATTTGAAAAAGGAACGACCATAATTACCAAAAAAGACCAGTGTTTCATCGGCAAACTCTGAGTTGAACGGTGATGAAACTTGGTTTACATTATTAAAAAACGCTCTTGTTTTAATGGCGTCAACAGTTCGATTATAGCTAATTGCTCCCGAAATGTTTTCAAAATTGAACATATTGTATTTAAAATAACGCAAAGAATGTGACTGCTGAATGGAATTCTCCAATGTTCTGTTTCCCGTTGACAAACTACTGTAGCTATTTAAAACGTAACCTTCCGCCTGACGGTTGATATCGGTGAAATTATTGGTAAACGAAAAATTATACGTCAGTGTTTCTGCCTTTTTGATTTGGTAAACTGCTAAGAAATCGGGAAGTATTCGGGTGAAGTTTTGCTTGTAACTTGTTCCTAATTGTTCATTGTTAAGAGCATAAGTGTGAAGGCTAACTCCGGGTGTAAAGGTAAATTTGCCGGTCAACACTTTGTAATGCAACCCTAAAAAGGCATCATTAAAACGATACTTCACATCATTGGTATTAGTCGTATTATCCAGTTGGTTAACATTTTGATTATCTAAAATTTGATACATCGATGAGTTGAAATTCTGATTTGAATTTGTGTTTCCCAGAGTAACATTGATGTTGCTTTTTGGCGTAACCATATAATAATAATCAAGCTTCGCATCCAGTTTATTTGTTTTAACAAAACGGTTTTGGTTCAGATTGGTTCTGTTTTGCGAAGTATCATATCCTAAAATATTAACTGCCGGCGAAGTGGATGTGAAAGGATCGGAAGCCAAATCGGCATTGTAAAACGGATTTTCGTCCTGATATAAATGTTGGCTTTCAAATGCAAAAACGTGTTTTTCTGCTGCCGTATAATAGAAACTCAAGTTCTGATTTACGGTAACCGGATCTTGTTTTTTGGCTGTAAAAATTCCTTCAGTCGCAGAAGCATTATTTTCATCGATGGTTTCTCTCAGGAGCGAATTGTTTTCGTCCTGTTTAGAAAACTTGGTCAAAATATCATAATCAAACTGGAAATTGACATTTGGTTTGTAACTTGAACTTAATTTAAACAAGCCTAAATTACTTTTCTGGTGTGCAATTTCTTCACGGTTTTCAGTTGATGCCACTTCAGTTGATGTTGGATCTAAAAAGTTGGTTGTTGATACCGTTTCTAAATCGGTAATCGAAGAAGACAAAATAGCAAAACCACTCAATGACCATGATTTGGTTGGGTTATAAGAGAAATTAGTTGCTCCGAAATCGGTTTCTATTTCTTTTGCGCGATTGTTTCTCAACAATGAAATTCCAAGATCATTTGATGACACATTAAAACTCGAACCGCCTTTAGCCATCATACTTCTGAAACCTCCGGTGAATTTGAAATAATCCTGAATTGTCAATGGCAATTCACCTATATTATTAAAATTAGTGATGATATTGACGCTGTATTTCGGGCTGTAATAAAACAGTTTTGGATTTACATTATAGCGGTCGAATTTTGATTCGGGGCGAAAACCACCGGCAGCCGTAACATCCCCAAACCAGAAATTTTTCTTTCCTGATTTCAGTTTGATATTCATCGCCACATTATCCTGATTGTTCTCGACACCTTTTAGTATCGAATTTTCGTTGTAGTTACGCAACACCTGCACTTTATCAATCGCATCAGCCGGAATATTTTTTACACCAAGTTTCGTATCGCCATCAAAAAAATCTTTGCCTTCCACCATTAATTTGGAAACTTTTTTTCCCTCAACTTCTACTTCTCCATCGGCATTGACTTCAACTCCGGGTAATTTTTTTAAGACATCTTCCAGTTTTCTTTCGGTTCCGGTTTTAAACGAATCGGCATTGTAAACTATGGTATCACCTTTTATAGAAACAGGCATTTCCCGGACAATTTCGACTCCTTCGAGTTCAATTCCACCACTTTCCATAGTGATGTTTTGGGTGATGTTTTGAGTTTGAGTAGTAATCGTAATTTCCTTGTTCTGCATTCCAAGGTAACTCATTTTAATAGTGTAAGATGAATTTGCTTTTAGGTTGAGGACAAACTTACCTTTGTCGTTCGTAATCGCGTAAGCATCCATGGTTTTGGTTGCCTGATTCATCGCCATGATATTCGCCATTTCGAGTGGCGCTTTATTAGTATCCTGAATAATTCCTTCAAAACGTATGTTTTGAGAAAAGGAAATGGCCGATATAAAAAGAATAAGTAAGGTGTATTGTTTTTTCATAAACGGAATGATGATTTAATTTCCCATTCTGATTTGCATTCCACCTCTTCCTTGCCCTTGATTCATGTCTTTTAATTCATCCATTTTTTTAAGAACGGTTTCATCATACTCTTTTTGGGATACTACTTTTCCGTTGGTTGGCGCTTTTATTTCTACTTTATCTTTAGAATTCAATACAATTTTAGAACACAGAATAACCGTTTTTCCATCGTTTACTTCGAGGATTAAACCAGGTAAACCCCAATAACTTTCAGGTCCTTGATTTACAGGAATTTCAGGCGTGTACCAAGCTGTGATAACAATTTCTTTTGGCATATCGAAATCATCCATAAAGTTGGTCTTCTTTTCTTTATCTTCTTTTTTAGCTTCTCCTTCTTTTGCTTCTTCTTGTTTTTTAGGTCTGAAATTTCTAAAATCTGATTTGCTTACAGGACGAACTGCTGTGGCTTTAAAACAATTATAACCGCCAATCATTCGGGTTTCACTTTCCATTTTCCAATTTAATTTTGGCAGTGAATCTTTTACTAGGAATTCTTTCCCCATAAATTCTTTGTCAACGGTGTAGGTTTTGTCTTTTACATTTTTGTAATAGGTTCCGCCACCGCCCATCATAGAGCTCATCATTCTGAAACCGCCTTGTTGTCCGCCCGGAGCATCTAATTTTTCTTCTTCTTTATAAATGGAGGCTGATTTATCGAAATTAAGAATGAATGTTTTTTCGAACATCTTTTTCATTCGTTCTTCAATCATTTTTTGCATTTCGGGAGAAATTTCTTTGTTGCCTTCAAAACGGGTTTTGAAATCGGAAGTGCTTGTTTTTGATTCGTAAACAGCCATACCCTGAAAGTCTTTTTGTGCATTTGTGGTAATACATACCAATAGAAATAATGAAGTATAAAATAAGTTTCGCATTGTTTTTTATTTTTGAAAGAACAAATATGACGAAACCTCATCAATTCTGTTACCAATCTTTTGTTAAAATATCATTTTCTACCTGCTGAAATTAATTTGGTTTACTGTAAATTAGCACTATGATGAAAAAGACCATTTATTTATTTTTATTTTTATGTTGTTCGATAAGTTTTTGTCAAAGCCAAAAGCTGAAAACCACTGCATTAAGTACAACAGAACTTGAGAACAAAACCTATATTGGATTTGATGGTTTGGGAAATAACTATTACATCAAAGATAATGTTTTCAACAAGCAAAACGAGAGCCAGACTTGGGAATATAAAAACGTAGCGTTGGGGAAAATCACTTCTGTAGATTATGTCAATCCGTTGAAAATAGTGATTTTTTATGAAGATTTTAATACCATAATTACACTTGACAATCAACTTAACGAAATTCAGAAACTCAATCTTTTTGACATTGACAATACTATTTTTGCTTCTAAAATTGGAATGGCATCACAAAATCAATTCTGGATTTACAATGCATTGACACAGCAAATTATGCTGTTTGATTATTTGAAAAGCACCTCCAAAAATATTGGAAATCCCATTCAGGAAAACATAAAATACACCCAATCCGATTTCAATAATTTTTATTGGATAGATGAAATCAATAATTGGTATGCAATCGATATTTTTGGCAAAGTGACTTTGTTGGCTAATATTCCTCCTTTTGAAAAAATTCAGATAATTGATAACGAAAAGCTACTGTTTTCGAGAGACAATATTCTGTATAGTTTGAATAATCAAACGAAAGTTGTTCACGAAATAGAAATTGTTGAGAAATCGTTTCAAAATTATTATTACAAAGACCAAATTTTGGCTATTTTTACCAACCAACAAATTAAGAATTATAAAATAAAATTACCATAATGCACATAGCAGTAGCAGGAAACATAGGAGCAGGAAAGACAACGTTAACAAGGTTTTTGGCAAAGCAATTCAAATGGGAACCACATTTTGAAGATGTAGTTGACAATCCGTATTTGGATGATTTCTATCACCAAATGGAACGTTGGAGTTTTAACCTGCAGATTTATTTCCTGAACAGTCGTTTTCGTCAGGTATTGCAAATTCGTGAAAGTGGTAAAAATATAATTCAGGACAGAACCATCTATGAAGATGCCCACATCTTTGCTCCTAACTTGCATGCTATGGGTTTGATGACGAATCGCGATTTTGAGAATTACTCCGATCTTTTTGAATTGATGGAAGGATTGGTTGGCGCACCTGATTTGTTGATTTATCTGAGAAGTTCTATTCCGAATTTAGTTGCTCAGATTCACAAACGCGGACGTGATTATGAAAATACGATTTCTATTGATTATTTGAGTCGACTGAATGAGCGTTATGAAGCCTGGATTCACACCTATGACAAAGGCAAGTTATTAATTATAGACGTTGACAATATTGATTTTGTAAATAATCCGGAAGATTTAGGGGATATCATCAATAGAATCAATGCCGAGATAAACGGTTTGTTTTAAATATAAAAGCTCCATTTGAGAGCTTTTTTTTATATCTTTACTTTACGCTTTGAAAAGGACATCCAAGTCTACATGATACTTCTGCCATGAATCACTGAATAGTAACCCAATTCAAGTAATCATGAAATCAAAACTTTACAAAGCAAAATCCGTTTGTTTGTTTCTAGCGCTACTTTTGATGTTTCAAAGTTGTACTGTATACAAAACCACTCCTATCTCAATTTCACAAGCTTCACAAATCAGTAAAAAGGTTTTGGTCACAACTACTACAAACAGTAAGTTGAAGTTTAATAGAATTGAAAAAACAGATAGTATTTATTATGGACTGAAGACAGTTAAAGGAAACGAGACTCGCATTGCTTTAAAAGAAACAGATATAGTATCTATTCGTCCTTATGATAAATCAAAATCAAGAAGCGCAACTTGGATATTGGTAATTATACCTATTGTTGCTGTGATTGGTATCGCAATTGCAAGCATGGATTTTGGTCCGGACTTTGGTGGCTTTGGTGATGGAAATTAACATTTCAAAGTATTGTTTAACATGATTAACATCACACACAAAATAAAAAAACCCCATCTCGTTTTGGAACGAAATGAGGCTTGTTTATTATATTGATTTGAAAATTATTTTAAAGCTTCAACTTTAGCTTTTACTTCTTCTAACGAACCTTCAAAAGTTTGTGTATTTACATTTCCTTTTTCGGTTGTAGTAACTGTAGCTTTAGCTTTTCCGTTAGTGTTAGTAATTTCAACTTTTACATTTTTCTCAACTTTTGCACCTTCTTTTCCTGCACAACAGTCGTCTTTTTTAGCGATGAATTTTCCATCAGCATCATAATGAGAAAGACAAGCTTCTTTTTCTTCTGGAGAACATTTCAAAGAATCGCACATTGCCGCACATTCTTCTTTAGTCATGTCTTTGCATTTGCTCATATCACATTTGCCCATCATTTCAGCTTCACAAGATTTCATTTCAACTGTGCATTGAATTTCTTTAGATCCACCTTCGTGACCGGCACCTAAGATTGGAGCGATTACTAATCCGATAAGACAAGTTAATTTGATTAAGATGTTCATTGAAGGTCCTGAAGTATCTTTAAATGGATCTCCAACAGTATCTCCGGTTACAGCAGCTTTGTGAGCATCAGAACCTTTGTATGTCATTTCGCCGTTAATCATAACTCCGGCTTCAAAAGATTTTTTAGCGTTATCCCAAGCGCCACCTGCGTTGTTTTGGAACACTGCCCAAAGAACTCCGGATACAGTAACTCCTGCCATATAACCACCTAACATTTCAGCAATTAATTGGTTGTTGTCTCCATAAACTAATTTTCCTAACAATACAATTGCAATTGGAAATCCAATAGTTAAAACTCCAGGCAACATCATTTCGCGTAAAGCTGCTCTTGTAGAAATCTCAACACATTTACCATATTCAGGTTTTCCTGTTCCTTCCATAATTCCAGGAATTTCTTTGAACTGACGACGTACTTCGTACACCATATCCATTGCAGCTTTTCCAACTGAATTCATAGCTAATGCAGAGAATACAACCGGAATCATACCTCCGATAAACAACATTGCCAATACAGGCGCTTTGAAGATATTGATACCATCAATTCCTGTAAATGTTACATAAGCAGCAAATAAAGCTAAAGATGTTAAGGCTGCAGAAGCAATAGCGAAACCTTTTCCAGTTGCAGCCGTTGTATTTCCAACTGAATCTAAAATATCGGTACGAGTACGAACTTCTTTTGGTAATTCACTCATTTCAGCAATTCCACCAGCGTTATCGGAGATTGGTCCGAAAGCATCGATTGCTAATTGCATTGCGGTTGTAGCCATCATAGCAGAAGCCGCCAAAGCCACACCATAGAAACCGGCTAAAGCATAAGTTGCCCAGATAGCTCCACCAAACAATAATACGGTTGGGAAAGTAGAGATCATTCCTGTTGCCAAACCGGCGATTACGTTTGTAGCAGAACCTGTTGAAGATTTTTGTACAATTGCCAATACCGGTTTTGTACCTAATCCTGTGTAATATTCAGTAACTGATGAAATTGCTCCACCAACAAATAATCCGATCAATGTTGCATAGAAAACTCTCATTGAAGAAATATCTTGTAAGCCTTCACCGAAGTATTCCATTTTCATTGTTGCAGGCAACATGTATTGTACTAAGAAGAAACATGAAACTGCAGTTAAAATAATAGAAACCCAGTTTCCAATATTCAATGCTTTTTGTACTTGTGCTTCTTTAGCATCATCGCTGGAAATTTTAACTAACATAGTTCCAACGATAGAGAATAAGATTCCGAAACCAGCGATTGCCATTGGTAACAAAATTGGACCAATGCCACCAAAGGCGTCTTCGATTTTTCCGCCCATATCTTTGATAACATAGTTACCCAAAACCATAGCAGCTAAAACTGTTGCAACATACGAACCGAATAAGTCAGCTCCCATTCCGGCAACGTCACCAACATTATCACCAACGTTATCTGCAATTGTAGCAGGATTTCTTGGGTCATCTTCCGGAATTCCGGCTTCAACTTTACCAACTAAGTCGGCTCCAACGTCAGCAGCTTTTGTATAAATACCACCACCAACACGAGCAAACAATGCAATAGATTCAGCTCCAAGAGAAAAACCAGCTAATGTTTCCAATACAACGGTCATGTCTTCAGTGTTTGTCCAAACACCACCCATGAAATTTTGAAATAATATAATAAAGAAACCTGTCAAACCTAAAACGGCTAAACCGGCAACTCCTAATCCCATTACAGTTCCACCACCAAAAGAAACTTTAAGTGCTTGTGGCAAACTTGAACGGGCTGCTTGTGTAGTTCTTACGTTAGTTTTTGTTGCGATTTTCATTCCCATATTTCCAGCTAAAGCTGAAAAGAACGCTCCAAATACAAATGCAATAACAATTAATAAATGTGTTTTAACGCCAGGTAAAAAAGTAATTCCTGCTAAAACAACACTCGCAACAACTACGAAAATTGCTAATAATCTGTATTCTGCTTTTAGGAAAGCTAAAGCTCCTTCGTAGATGTAATCTGAAATCTCTTTCATCTTTCCATCACCAGCATCTTGCTTTAAAACCCAACTTCTTTTAATAGCCATAAAAGCCAATCCAATTAATGCCATAACTATCGGCACATAAATCATGTATGATTCCATAAATATAATTTTTATTCTAAATTTTATCGGGGGCAAAAGTAGCAAAACTTTAACAAATAAAAACAATATAATTGGTGAATGTTTGCACAGTTATTGGGCAATCGATTGCATTGATTTTATTTAAATTGAAAACCCTTGTATACTGATTCAAAAAAACTATTTTTGAAATTATTTTATCTTCCAATGGAAATTAAAAAGCTTTCTATAATTATTCCATGCTTCAATGAAGGTCCGACTATTCATAAAATATTGGACAAAATTAGAGCGGTTTCTCTTCTGAATAACATCGAAAAGGAAATCATCATCGTGAATGATTGCAGCACTGATACTACTACGGAAAGCATAAAAAATTACATTTCAATTAATTCTTCACTAAATATAGTTTTCCTTGAACATGATAAAAACAAGGGAAAAGGCGCGGCACTTCATACCGGAATAGCTATCGCTAGTGGAGATGTTATTGTCATTCAGGATGCCGATTTAGAATATGACCCGCAGGAATACAACATTTTATTAAAACCAATAATTGATGGCGTTGCCGATGTCGTTTATGGCAGCCGGTTTATGGGTGGAAATCCACATCGTATCTTGTTCTTCTGGCACAGCATTGGGAACAAATTCCTGACCTTTTTGAGCAATATGTTTTCCAATTTGAATTTGACCGATATGGAGACCTGCTATAAAATGTTCCATTCCGAAATTTTAAAATCCATTAAACTAAAAGAAAAACGTTTTGGTTTTGAACCCGAAGTGACTCAAAAAGTAGCCCGAATTCCAAAAATCAGAATTTATGAAGTTGGCATAAGCTATTATGGAAGAACATTTGAAGAAGGCAAAAAAATCAACTGGAAAGACGGTTTTCATGCCATTTATTGTATACTGAGATACGGTCTTTTCAGGTAAGTCTATACGAAAGGCTTACGATTTCGTTTCTCCAAATAATGATGCCAAAGCATAAAAGTTGCCATGGTTCTGTAGGGTTTCCAATTTTCTGAAAGCTTTTCCATTTCCTCTTTGGTGTGAATGTCAAACAATTCCTTGATTGTATTTACAACAGCAATATCGCCTAGCGGAATAATATCAGGTGATTGCAGGGCAAACATCAAATACACATCGATGGTCCAATGACCAATTCCTTTGATTTTAATGAGTTCACTTCTAACTTCATCAGCTGATTTTGAAGTAAAGCTCTCTAAATCCAATTCGGACGAAACGGCTTCCGATAGTATTTTCAGATACCTTATTTTTTGTCGGCTAACGCCACAACTTTTCAAATCTTCATCAGGACACTTGATTATTGTTTCGGGAGAAACTGTTCCTAAAAGATTTTCTATTTTTAAAAAACAGGCTTTCGCCGAATCAATAGAAACCTGCTGTTCGAGGATTAATTTGCAAAGTGTAACAAATCCGGATGGTCTTGACGGAATAAAAAAAGTGTCATATTGCTGCTGCAAGTTTTTGAAAACAGGCTCTTTGGCAACCAAAAATGAAATGGCTTCTTTCATAACAATTACAAGCTGAAATGAATTACTTCGTCAATTCGCTACGCTCGGGTCAGCTTAAAAATAGAATCCGAATGACCCTTTTACAGTAAAGTTATTGGTGTCAGGAATGTCTCTATAGTTGGCTCTCCAGGCAAAATCGAGGCGGAATACTTTAAAGATATTTCCAATTCCGGCATTGTATTCCCAATACGGTTTTTCTGGAGCCTGATAAATTAGGTTGGAAGCGTTGATAAATCGGTTTTCATCACTAACTGTTCCGTAAACTCCTTTTATACCTACAATTTCTCTTAAATTGAGTTTTCTTAAACCCGGAATTCTGGCAAATATTTTCCCCTGGAAATTGTGTTCCCATTTTAATGTGGCATACTCATCGGTTACAAATTCGTAGAAATTCAGGTTGCTGAATGTATTATCAATAATAAAAAGTGTCTGATTTCCCGGAACTACACTTAATAACCCCAACGGAATCTTTCCAAAAGTTTTTCCAACTTCGACAGTAACGGTAGAACGTCCAAGTGGTCCAATAATAATAGGCTGTTTGTAATACAATTGAATCTTTTGGTAGCTGAAATCACTATTGATAAATCCTTTAAAGCCTTGGCTGTAATTCAGGAAAATACGGCTATACGGGTTATCAACATCACGTCTTTCAACGCCATATCCAATTGTTTTTTTCTTTGGTGTAAGTTCAATCTGGAAGTTCAATTCCGATTGTGTTACACTACTGTTTGTAGATGTCTGTGTGTCATCTGTAAAATAATCAAGCATGAAAGTGTCTGAAGCCGACTTCAATGTTCGGTAGGAAAATCCAAGCTGGAAGGTTACATTTTTAATTGGCTCAATCTCTGCTGCCAAAGTACTGAGATTAATATTGGTTAACTTACCGTTAGAACCAGTAGTAAATAATCCTGAAGAAGCATAACTTCGACCTAAAACATCATTGGTTGTTGTTAAACTGGCGCCTATTTGCTCTACATCTCGCCTATTTCCTCCCGAAATAATAATTCGGTTTTTCTTGTCAATCATCCATTTTCCGGAAACTCCATATTTTACTTTATTGTCTCTAAAACCATAGGCTGTATATCCTTGTAATCTCCATAAATCATTTGGCCCAAAATAAGTTCTGACTCCAGCTCTGACTCTCCAACCTTCCACTTCATTGTTTCCAATGGTTGAGAATATTGGTCCATAATCTAAATGATATTTCGGAATTTCGATATAACCGCTTCCAAGAATGGAAACCAAACTATACAACTGTTTGAATCGTTTTACCGTTTTGAGCGTGTCAATCATGGCATAGATTTTCTTCTCGTCTTTGTTGAGTTTTTCAAATCGGTTTTCTTCCCAATACTCATTCGATCTGGCGTAAACCTCATTGTTTATATAGTTGACTTCTTCTTTATAGAATTTGTCTGATTTCTTTTCATTAAACTTGAAATTTCTATACAAGGTTGTACGTTTTCCATAAACTCCTTTTGACTCTTCTTTCTTTCTCAACGCAAAATCAGACATCATATAATCTCTGGTTGGGAGAAAAATTGAATCGTTCAATACTTCGTATTCCTGCTCCAAATAAATATCTTTTACCCAGTTAATATTGGCACTTTTGGTAATGGCCATATTTATTTTCTTGATGGCAAAAGTCGTATCGTTAACCCAAAAATCTCCTTTAAAAGTCAATTCGTTTTTACGTCTTGGATAAAAGACAATGTTGTAGCACAATTTGTTATCTATAACTGCTGTATCAGCCAAAACATAGTTGTAAACATCAATTCCTGTTCGTGATAACGGACTCGTAAAACTCTTATCAAACAACTGCAAATAGTTGTCGTAAATATCATAGTCATTATACAAATCCTTGATAAACATGTTCACGCCATCACCGGTTCCTAAGCCCGAATTTTTGTTTGCTTTGAGGATTTCCCTACTCCTTTTATTTTCGTTATCTCCATAGAAATCAGACAACGATTCATTGATGAAAATAGGAAGATAAGTTTTCCCGGTTACTCTGGAAGTATCTATATTTTTGAAAACGAATTCCATACCTTTGAAAAGTTTCTTTTTCATAAAAGCACTATCGATAGTGTTCATGTCAAACTCTACTTTTTCATACTTTTCATATTCGTATTGCTTGAACATTTTTAGTCCGTTCTTTCTTCTTCGTTCCCAAATTTTTCTAAGAATATCTAAAGCCGGATTGTTCTTTTTGGATGTTTTTCCGGCAAAAATCTTCACTTCTTTCAAAGCATTCCCTTCGGTTAGAATTACCTTAAAATCATAATTTACCTTTTCGGGCAACTTTACTGTTTTATCCGGAAAGCCAACAAAGGACACTACTAATTCGGTGTAATTATCCGGTGATTCTATATAAAACCGACCATCTTCGTTTGAAACGACTCCGGTTTTAGAGCCTTTAAACACAACATTGGCGTAAGGAATAGGCTGCTTGGAATTATCAAGTATAACGCCACTCACTTTGGTTTGGGCCGTCAAAACTGTAGTGAAGACAAATAAAAATAAACTAAAATAAATCTTTTTCATAGGCATAAAAAAACTCCACCAAATCTATGATTGATGAAGTTTCAAATATAAGTATTTAGATAATTAGATTTTTAGACTTCTTAGATTTTTAGATTTTTTTCTATCCTTCTAATAATCTAACGATCTAACTGTCTATTTATAAGTTACTTTTTTAACAGCTTTAACTACATCTTCAGCATTTGGCAACCATTCTTTTAATAAAGTTGGTGAATACGGCGCAGGTGTATCAGCCGTCGTAATTCTTTGAATTGGCGCATCCAAATAATCGAAAGCGCGTTCCTGAACCATATAGGTAATTTCAGAAGCAACGCTGGCAAACGGCCACGCTTCTTCCAAAACTACTAATCGGTTTGTTTTTTTAACCGAAGTAATGATGGCATCATAATCCATTGGGCGAACCGTTCTCAAATCGATTATTTCGCAGGAGATTCCTTCTTTCGCTAATTCGTCAGCAGCAATGAAAGCTTCTTTGATAATTTTTCCAAAAGAAACAATCGTTACGTCTGTTCCTTCTCTTTTGATATCGGCAACACCAAGCGGAATAGTATATTCTCCTTCCGGCACTTCGCCTTTGTCACCATACATTTGCTCTGATTCCATGAAAATCACAGGATCATTATCACGGATTGCTGATTTCAACAAGCCTTTTGCATCATAAACTGTCGATGGAACAACTACTTTCAAACCTGGCGTATTGGCAAACCAATTTTCAAAAGCTTGTGAATGTGTTGCACCTAATTGTCCCGCCGAAGCTGTTGGTCCACGAAAAACCATTGGCATCGGAAACTGTCCGGCCGACATTTGACGCATTTTGGCAGCGTTGTTAATAATTTGATCAATACCAACTAATGAGAAATTGAAAGTCATGTATTCTACAATCGGGCGACAACCGTTCATGGCTGAACCTACAGCAATTCCGGCAAAACCAAGTTCGGCAATTGGTGTATCGATTACTCTTTTTGGTCCAAATTCGTCAAGCATTCCTTTTGAAGCTTTGTAAGCACCATTGTATTCGGCAACTTCTTCACCCATTAAATAAACGGATTCATCACGACGCATTTCTTCGCTCATCGCTTCGGCAATCGCTTCTCTAAATTGTATTGTTCTCATATAAAAAATTACTTTGTATCAATTTTGGATAGCAAAAGTAAAAAAAAGAAAATAGAAAAAGAGAAAAGAAAATAGAAAAAAAAGAAAAGAGAAAAGTGGAGATAGATTTACCTATTATAATCCGTGATGCTTGGCAACTTCCTTGTCATAAACAGCTGCTTTTTCGCTGAATTCAATTGCAGCTTTGGCACTTTCGTTAGCCTCAAGTTCCTTTCCTCCTGCGTGATACTTCATGGCTTCCAAATGTGCTTTTGCCGCTTCCTGATGTTCCAGTGCTGCATTTTTGTGACTTTCTACAATTGCTAATGTTGTTTCGTTATGTGTTTCCATGATTTAAGAATTTAAATTTTTTTTAGTAAATTGTTAGAATTTAATTTTTATAAAGATACTTCACCATAATTTTTTAAACTTTATACAACTATTTTTTTGTGTTATACAATTGTTACTTTACGAAATCGATATAATACTGAAAAATATTATGCGCGCATAGTACATTATTCAAAATATTATTCTAATTTTGTGCTTCGAAATTTTCAACAAACACATAATACTTATGAAAATATTAGTTTGCATCAGTCATGTACCTGATACTACTTCAAAAATTAATTTTGTCAATGGTGATACTGAATTTGACACGAATGGTGTTCAATATGTAATCAATCCAAACGACGAATTTGGTCTAACCAGAGCCATTTGGTTTCAAGAGCAACAAGGTGCTAATGTAACGGTTGTCAATGTTGGTGGTGCAGATGCCGAAGCCACTTTGAGAAAAGCGTTGGCTATTGGTGCTAACGAGGCAATTAGAGTAAACGCAACACCTACTGACGGTTTTTTTGTTGCCAAACAATTAGCCGAAGTAGCAAAATTGGGGAGCTATGATTTAGTTATCTGCGGAAAAGAATCATTGGATTATAATGGCGGAATGGTTCCGGGAATGTTAGCTTCATTATTAGATTACAATTTTGTAAACTCTTGCACCGAAATCACAATCGAAGGAACTTCAGCAAAAGCCGCCAGAGAAATTGATGGTGGAAAAGAAACCATCTCTGCATCGCTTCCGTTAGTAATTGGCGGACAAAAAGGTTTGGTAGAAGAAAAAGATTTGCGTATTCCAAACATGAGAGGAATCATGACGGCAAGAACAAAAGTGCTAACCGTTCTTGAACCTGTAGCTGCTAACAACAATACGAAGGCGGTGAAATTTGAAAAACCAGCTCCAAAATCAGCGGTGAAATTATTTGCTGCAGATGATTTGGACGGATTAATCAATGCCTTACACAACGAAGCAAAAGTTATCTAATTTAAAAACACGCGACATGTCATTATTAATATACGCTGAATCAGCAGACGGAAAATTTAAAAAAGTAGCTTTTGAATTAGCTTCTTATGCCAAAAAAGTAGCCGAATCTTTAGGAACAACTGTTACGGCAGTAACTGTAAACGCAGGAAACGTTTCCGATTTATCAAAATACGGAGTAGATAAAGTATTGAAAGTGTCTAACGATAAATTGAACAATTTCAATGCAAAAGCTTTTGCTGATGTTGTTAAGCAGGCAGCACAAAAAGAAGGAGCCAAAGTAATTTTATTGTCTTCTACAACCGACAGTTTATATATGGCACCATTAGTTGCCGTAGGTTTAGATGCCGGATTTGCTTCGAATGTAGTTGGATTGCCTTTGGGCACTTCGCCATTTCAGGTAAAAAGAAATGCTTTTTCAAACAAAGCTTTTAATATAACCGAAATTAACACTGATGTAAAAGTATTGAGTTTGGCCAAAAACTCTTATGGTGTTTTTGAAAGCGCTTCCTCTGCAAGCGAAGAAGATTTCACTCCAAGTTTAAACGATGCTGATTTTAATGTAAAAGTAGAATCCGTAGAAAAAACAAGCGGAAAAGTAACCATCGCAGATGCCGATGTTGTAGTTTCGGGTGGTCGTGGTTTAAAAGGTCCGGAAAACTGGGGAATTTTAGAAGATTTAGCTGGAGTTCTAGGAGCAGCAACCGCTTGTTCAAAACCGGTTTCTGATTTAGGTTGGAGACCTCACAGCGAACACGTTGGACAAACCGGAAAACCTGTAGCGGCTAATTTATATGTTGCGGTTGGAATTTCGGGAGCAATTCAGCATATCGCCGGAATCAACTCATCTAAAGTGAAAGTGGTTATCAATACCGATGCGGATGCGCCATTCTTCAAAGTTGCTGATTACGGAATTGTAGGAGATGCACTGGAAATTCTTCCAAGACTGACACAAAAACTAAAAGAGTTCAAAGCTCACAACCAATAAAATTCCAAATTTTAAAATCCCAAATTCCAAATACTGATACTTTGTTATTGGTATTTGGAATTTCTTTTTTTTGGGATTTAAAAGTTTTCGCTTCTGAAAACTTTTTGTTACTTTGCAGTCCACTTAACAAACAATGAATAAAAGTCTTGATACTCAAGTCTTGATACTTACAAATAATGAGTTTAGTAAAACTAACTATAAAAGGAATTTCCTATAGTCAGACGCAAAACGGTGCGTATGCCTTGATTTTAAACGAAGTAGATGGCGAACGAAAATTACCCATTGTAATTGGAGCTTTCGAAGCACAATCAATTGCAATTGCTTTGGAAAAAGAAATCAAACCGCCACGTCCATTGACACATGATTTATTTAAAAGTTTTGCTGACCGATTCGATATTGTAGTTAAACAGGTAATCATTCACAAGTTGGTTGACGGCGTATTTTATTCAAGTATTATTTGCGAAAGAGATAAAATCGAAGAAATTATTGACGCCCGAACTTCGGATGCTATTGCTTTGGCATTGCGATTTTCGGCACCAATTTTTACCTATAAAAACATATTGGACAAGGCCGGAATTTATCTGAACAGTCCAACCGAATTAGAAAATCAGAATCCCGATGACGAAGGTGTGCTTTCTACTCCGGAAACTTTTGGATTAGACAGTGAAGGCAATGCTTCAACAGATGTCTACAAAAGCATGAGTCTTTCTGAACTGCACGAATCTTTAGAAAAAGCAGTTCAAAACGAAGATTACGAAAAGGCAGCGAAGATAAGAGACGAAATTTCAAAGAGAGAAAGTTAATTCGGTTATTCGGAATACAAATAACCAAATAACCGCATAACCAAATCCACATAAAAAATGAAGCAGTACCACGATTTAGTGCGACACGTTTTGGAAAACGGTTGCCAAAAAGGAGACAGAACAGGAACAGGAACTAAAAGTGTTTTTGGTTACCAAATGCGTTTTGATTTAAATGAAGGTTTCCCAATGGTAACGACGAAAAAACTGCATTTAAAATCGATTATCTATGAATTGCTTTGGTTCCTGAAAGGCGACACGAACATTAGTTATCTTCAGGAAAACGGTGTTAAGATTTGGGATGAATGGGCAGACGAAAATGGTGATTTAGGTCCGGTTTATGGCCATCAATGGCGTAACTGGAACAGCGAAGAAATTGACCAAATCACTGAACTTATCGACACGCTGAAGAAAAACCCAAACAGCAGAAGAATGTTGGTCTCTGCTTGGAATCCTTCTGTTTTACCCGATACTTCTAAATCTTTTGCCGAAAATGTTGCCAACGGAAAAGCTGCTTTGCCTCCGTGTCATGCTTTCTTTCAGTTTTATGTTGCCGATGGAAAATTATCCTGTCAATTGTACCAACGAAGTGCTGATATTTTTCTTGGTGTTCCTTTCAACATTGCATCTTATGCTTTATTCACTATGATGATTGCTCAGGTTTGCGATTTGCAGGTTGGCGAATTCATTCACACTTTTGGCGATGCACATATTTACAACAACCATTTTGAACAACTGGAATTGCAATTATCGCGTGAGCCAAAACCGTTGCCAAAAATGATTTTAAATCCAAATGTAAAAAACATCTTCGACTTCACTTTTGACGATTTCACTTTGACAGATTATGATCCGCATCCACATATCAAAGGACAGGTTGCGGTTTAACCATCTTTTTTGACTGTTACATATTAATAGATAATAGTAGTTTTTTTGAAAAAAA
This sequence comes from Flavobacterium anseongense, assembly GCF_021608185.1. Classification (GTDB taxonomy): domain Bacteria; phylum Bacteroidota; class Bacteroidia; order Flavobacteriales; family Flavobacteriaceae; genus Flavobacterium; species Flavobacterium anseongense. Next base: position 110,104 of record NZ_JAKIHN010000003.1, read on the forward strand.
TAATTTAATTTGGCTAACAACTAGGTTAGTTGAATTATAAACTTATCGTTATTATCAACCAATTATGTCTGTCAAAACAAAACTTAAACACCTTTTAAGAAGACATTCCTTTTTATACAAACTGCGTTTTAAATTGTTATCGAGATTTGAAACAAAAGAAAGTATAAGTGAATTATATTATAATAAACTCAATCCTATTTCAGAAATACCAAAGTGTTTTTTTGAGATAAACACAAAAATTTTTTCTCAGAGCAGTACCACATTTAATGATTTGGAAAAAGTTGAAACAATAGCCCGATGGATGATCCTTAATATTCAAAGAGGACGTGGTTTGGGCTTATCATCGGAAGACACAGTCAAAACAATGACCAAAGAAAAAGGTGGCGTTTGTAGCGATTTTGCTCAGGTTTTTAATAATTTATGCGTAATCAATGAGGTAAAAGTCAAAGAATGGGGGTTTAAAAGTGTTTCTAAAAAAAAGGGAATACAAGGCGGACACTCATTTAATGAATTTTATTCCAAAGAATTAGAAAAATGGATTTTGATTGACACATACAAATGTATTTTCTTTTACAAAACCAACAGCGATATTCCGCTTTCTGTATTTGAACTTTTTGATACCCTAAAAGAAAACAAGAAAGTAATTTTTAAAAATATTGAACCCACCTATTTTACAGACCCTGTAAGGGTGAAGGATGTTTATCTTTCTTCGAACTCTGTACCTTTTTTAATAACCAACTACCACAACAAAACCTACGACTTTTATCTAAAAAAATTTAATTATCTACCTATCTTTATTACACATGGATTGATTTATTTATTAGGTAAGAGTTACAAGTTTTTATTTATTCGGGAAATTAATTTTCAACCAAAATAATTACGACTATTGTACTTTATTCTAGTTGCATTAAAACAAAAAATCCGTCCCGATAAATCGGAACGGATTTTTAACCAATAAACCTAAACCAAATTATAGTGCTAAAACACTATTTTCTGCACCGGCAAATTCGTTATAAGCATAACTATCTGCCTCTGGATCGTTTAAATAAGCACCATCAACTAAATATTTAAACTCAAAAGAATTGTCTTTTGGTAAATCAAAAGTCGCTTTAAAAGTTCCTGTTTTTAGTTTTGATAATTCACCTTCTACCGGATTCCAATTATTGAAATCTCCAACTACTGATGCTTTATTTGCTTCTTTTGCTTCGATTGAAAAGGTAACTTTAACAACCGGTTTTGTTTTTATAACTTGTTTTTTAATAGCCATAACTAATTCATTTATAGATTACTGAGGCAAAGTAAAGCATTAGTTTAATATGTTTTACACGTCAAATCATTTTTAAGAATTTGCTAAAAACTAAGCTAATTTTGAATAAGATGTATAATTTAAAGTGCTTTTAATTTTGTATGTCTGATTAAGAAAACGTTTTCTTAATACAATATCACAAAATCATATTTCGCCATTTTAAAAATAAATTTTACCTTTAAGCCACATTTTCGTCTTATGGAAGCAGAACAACACGAATTATATGAATATGCCCGAGATAGAATCAAGCAAAAAAAAGGCTTGTTTTATCATTTTATAATGCTTTGTCTCGGCAGTATTTTTTTAATTATAGCGAATAAATGGTTAGGCTTATATTCGGATAAAACTTGGTGGACATGGGCTGTCACTGTTTGGGTTTTTCTTTTTATTCTTCATGTTATAAGAGTTTTTGTGATTAACAACTTTATGAATAAGCATTGGGAAAGAGAGCAAATTGATAAACTAATGCTAAGACAAGCCAACAAAATAGAAAAACTAAAAAACGATTTAGAAAATTCAAAACCGGCAGCCGAATGATTACTCTTATTGCCGCCGTTGCCGAAAACTACGCGCTTGGCAAAGACAACCAACTGCTTTGGCATTTACCCGATGATTTCAAAAGATTTAAAAATGTCACTTCAGGTCATTATATTATTATGGGAAGAAAGACTTTTGAAAGTTTTCCAAATCCATTACCCAACAGAACCCACGTTATTATTACACGTCAAAAAAAGTACTCTTCTGAAAATTGCATTATAGTTGATTCGCTGAATGCTGCAATTTCTGTTTGCCCGAAGGATGAAGAAGTATTCATAATTGGTGGTGGAGAAATCTATACTCAATCCATCGAAATTGCTGATAAATTAGATATCACGAAAGTACATTACTCTTTTGATGCAGATACTTTTTTCCCTGAAATCGATTTGAATAAATGGAAATTAACCTCAACAGAATTCCATCCAAAAGACGAAAAAAACCAATTCGATTTTACGTTTGAAACGTATTTGAGAAAATACTCTTAATTCAAATATTGGCTTATATTTGCCAAAAAATCAAGCATGTCAAAGATTATCACACCATATAAAGATTCGTCATTAGGCAAAAAAGAGCAGGTTGCCCAAATGTTTGACAACATATCGGGAAACTATGATGGCTTGAACCGAGTCATTTCGCTTGGCATTGATATGAAATGGCGTAAAAAAGTGGTTGCTTTAGTTGCCGAAAAAAAACCAGAAACAATTCTCGACATTGCTACCGGAACAGGCGATTTGGTGATTATGATGTCTACTACTTCTGCCAAAAAGATTATTGGCCTTGATATTTCGGCCGGAATGCTTGAAGTTGGAAAACAAAAAATTGAAGCCAAAAAACTATCCAATAAAATAGAAATGGTTTTGGGCGACAGCGAAAACATGCCTTATCCAGACAATTATTTTGACGCAATTACGGTCTCTTTTGGCATCAGAAATTTCGAAAATCTGGAAAAAGGCTTAGCCGAAATCTACAGAGTTTTAAAGCCAAATGGCATTTTTGTAATATTAGAAACTTCGGTTCCAACTAAATTCCCAGTCAAACAAGGCTATACGTTTTACACTAAATTTATTTTACCTATTATTGGAAAAATTTTCTCTAAAGACAATAATGCTTATGGTTATTTATCAGAATCGGCAGCGAATTTTCCTTTTGGAGAAACTTTAAACAATATATTGCGCAAAATTTCGTTTATAGAATGTAAAGCTATGCCACAAACGTTTGGTGTTGCTACGATTTATACCGCAACCAAAAAATGAAACTGACTTTTCAGTAACAATATGAAAAAAATAGTAGTTCTGTTTCTTCTACTTTCTATATATGCCAATGCACAATTAGGCAAAAGTATATTCACAAAAGATCCGATAATCAATTTGGAGAATTTTGACAAACAACGTGTGTATTGGGGTTACTTTTTGGGTTTTAGTACTTTTGATTTTAAAACCGATTTTAAAACAAATCCGGCGCCGGACAAACTTATAGATGTTAAAGGCCATTCCGGATTTAACGTCGGATTAGTTGGTGTGCTTCGACTGCATGAATATGTAGAATTACGATTTGAACCGGGATTATATTATGCCAGCAGAACGCTGACTTATTCACAATTTACAAACGAAAGAGATGGCGTCAGAGAAGTAAAAGCTACTTATATTGATTTCCCTCTGATCCTGAAATTTTCTTCGTTGAGAACCGGAAATGTTAGACCTTACCTTCTGGGCGGATTATCATCAACCTTAAATCTTTCGAGCAATTCTAAATCTAAAGACGATAATTTACAACAGAAATTCAGGGTAAAACCTTGGACGCAGAATTACACCGTTGGTTTTGGAATTGATTTGTATTTTGAATATTTTAAATTCTCGCCTTCTATTCGCGGAGTCTTTGGATTGAAAGATGAATTAATTCGCGATGTTGATCCAAATAGTCCATGGACAGGAAATATCGAATCGATGAAAACCCGTGCGGTGCTTATCAATTTTACATTCCATTAAGATTTTCTTCTAAACTCGCTCAAGAAAATCGCAGTTGCGGTTGCGACATTTAAACTTTCCGTTTTTTGGATGTCACCAAATCTTGGAATGGCTATTCTGTTTTTTATATTTTTTTCTAAAGCCGCAGAAATTCCATTGGCTTCGTTTCCTAAAACTAAAATCCCTTCTTTGGGTAAGGTTTCTTTATAAATGTTTTTGCCATCCATAAAAGTACCAAAAACTGGAAGTTCACTTTGTAAAACATAATCTTTCAAATCAACATAATTCACCTTTACTCTGGTAATCGAACCCATTGTTGCCTGAATTACTTTTGGATTATAAACATCGACAGTTTCGGGCGAACATAGCAATTGTGTGACGCCAAACCAATCGCAAAGCCGAATAATAGTTCCTAAATTTCCCGGATCGCGAATGTCATCTAAAGCGATAATCAATCCGTTAGTATCTATTTCGGTCGCTGCCGGAATTTTAAAAATAGCCAAACAGGAACTTGCTGAACTCAAAGCCGAAATTCGTTTCATGTCTTGCTCTTTTACTATTGTTTTTTTGGAAATGGATACTTGTTCAAAAACAGCTTCGGTTTCAAATAAATGTTCCAGCACAAAATTTGATGCTAACAATTCCTGTATTACTTTTACGCCTTCGGCAATAAATAATTGATGCTCGATTCGGTATTTTTTATGTTGAAGACTCGTAATTAATTTTATTTGGTTTTTACTAACCATAAAATACTGTATTTTTGAATTAAATATTTCGCAACACTTGAAAAATAGTATCACAAAAATATCATTATTTATTATAACCGGACTAATTATCTTTGGTTGCAACACCACAAAAAGAGTTCCTGACGGTAAAAGTCTTCTAACCAAAAACGATATTTTTGTCGATGGCAAAAAAGACAATAGCGAAGATGTCTTCAATCAGTTATATCAAAAACAAAACACTTCTATTCTTGGTTACCGACTTAGATTGAATATTTACAATTTGGCAAAGCAAAAAACCGATTCGATTTACAGAGCCAAGTTTGCCAAAAATCCAAAAAAATATTTCCGAAAAGCAAAATGGCTTTCTAAAAAGCAGGTCAAAAGATTAGGCGAATCTTTTTGGTATTCGGGGGTTCATAATTTCCTGAGAAAAACAGGTGAAGCTCCGGTTATCTTGGATACTACAAGCACTAAAAAGTCGCTTCGCCGTTTAAAATATTATTATTATACACGCGGTTATTTTGATGTAGCGGCTAATTATAAAATCGACAGCGTCAGTAAGAAAAAAGTAAAACTAACTTACGAAATCATAAAAGGAAATCCTTACATCATTGACAGTATCAACAGTCATATTTCGAGCAATCCGTTAGATTCTATATATCAATTAAGAAAAAGAAACTCCTTTATAAAATCGGGCAAACGAGTTGATTATTCTAATTTCGATGCTGAAAAAGCCAGAATCACTGAAGATTTTAGAAACAATGGTGCCTTTCGCTTTCAACAAAACTATGTGACCTATGTAATTGATTCTATAAAAAGTAAGCATCTGGCCAATGTAGATTTGAATATTGAAAACGAATCAATAAGAGTCGATGACAGCTTGTACAGCGTTCCTTTTGAATTGTATAAAATCAGCAAGGTTAACATTTATACCGATCATAGTCCGGCCAATCAAAATCTTCCCATAAAAGACAGCACCGTTTATAAAGATTTCACTTTGTATAGTGTTAACAAATTGAAATACCGTCCAAAAGCAATTACAGATGGTGTCTTTGTAACCAAAGGCAATTATTTTTCGGATAATAAAACGACCTTGACATCAAAGTATTTGAGCAATCTTAAAGTTTTCAATTATCCATTGATTCAATATATTGAAGATAAAAATGAAAAAAACGGCTTAATTGCGAATATTTATTTATCGCCAAGAAAAAAGTATACGTTTGGTTTTTCAACCGATTTTATTCATTCCAACATACAGGATTTCGGAATATCCGGAAATACTTTTTTGAGTATCCGAAACGTTTTCAATGGTGCTGAAACTTTTGAAATTGGAACCAGAGGAAGTATTGGCGCCTCTAAAGATTTTGCCAATCCAAACAATAATTTTTTCAACATTTCAGAAATTGGAGCGGATGCCAGATTGAATTTCCCGCGATTGTTTTTGCCTTTCAAAACAGATAAAATCATTCCGAAAACCATGATTCCTTACACTACAATCAGTGTAGGTTACTCGAAACAAACCAACATCGGATTAGACAAACAAAACTTCACCAGTTCACTGGTTTATAATTGGACGCCAAAAAAAAATACAACTTTCCGATTTGATTTGTTTAATGTGCAGTTTGTAAAGAATATAAATCCGGGTAACTATTTTAATGTATATCGTTCTTCTTATAAAGCTTTAAATCAATTTGCAATTAATTATGGTGCAGATACGGCTTATTTTCAAGGTGGAGATTATGCTAACGGTTTAATAATTAATGACGGAGTCAACGGTTTCCTAAACGATGTTAACAATGGTGTGATTGTACCTTCAGCCAATGACACTAAAGCCATCAATAGCATCGTTGAACAAAAAAGAAGATTAACCGAAGACAATTTAATTGTTGCTTCGAGTATTGCCTTTTCAAAAACATCTCAAAAAGATTTATCCGATAACACTTTTTATGCCATCAAAGCAAAGGTAGAATCAGCCGGAAACTTAATGTCACTGATTGCCGGTGCTTCAAATCAAACTCAAAACAATTCGAAAACAGCTTTTGGCGTTGAATTTTCGCAGTACATTAAAACCGAGTTTGAGTATATAAAACACTGGGATTTACGACGTAAAAAAGTATTGGCCACCAAAGCATTTGCAGGAGTCGCGATTCCTTATGGCAACTCGAATAGCGTTCCGTTTTCGCGAAGTTATTTTGCCGGTGGAACAAACGATATCAGAGCATGGCAATCCTACGGTTTAGGTCCGGGTAAAACGGGTTCGGTTAATGATTTTAACGAAGCCAACATGAAATTGCTGTTTAGCACCGAATTCCGTTTCAATATTTTCCAAAAGTTAAATGGTGCTTTTTTTGTTGATACCGGAAATATTTGGAATATCAGTGATATTGCCACCAATAACAATAAAGATGCTATTTTTTCAGGTTTAAAATCGTTAGAAAACATTGCTGTTGGTTCCGGTTTCGGATTTAGATATGATTTCAATTTCTTTATAGTCCGAATAGATTTGGGTTTCAAAACCTACAATCCTGCTAATCCGGAAAACGAAAAATGGTTGAAAGAAATGCGTTTTGATAAATCCGTTTTAAATATTGGAATAAATTATCCTTTCTAAAATTAGAAATTATTATTTTTGTAAACTTAACTTAAAAACGACACAAACAATGGCTCACAATATAAAACCTGGAGTAGCAACAGGAGATGAAGTTCAAGCAATTTTTGCTTACGCGAAAGAAAAAGGATTTGCACTTCCTGCAGTAAACGTAATTGGTTCAAGTACAATTAATGGTGTTTTAGAAACTGCAGCAAAATTAAATGCTCCCGTTATTATTCAATTTTCTAATGGCGGTGCCGCTTATAATGCAGGAAAAGGACTTTCGAATGCCGGAGAAAAAGCAGCTATCGCAGGTGGAATTGCAGGAGCAAAACACATTCATACTTTAGCAGAAGCATATGGCGCTACTGTTATTCTTCATACAGATCATTGCGCTAAAAAATTATTGCCTTGGATTGATGGTTTGTTAGATGCTTCTGAAAAGCATTTTGCCGAAACCGGAAAACCATTGTATTCTTCACACATGATTGATTTATCAGAAGAACCTATCGAAGAAAATATCGAAATCTGTAAAACCTATTTGGCACGAATGAGCAAAATGGGAATGACCTTAGAAATCGAACTTGGAATTACAGGTGGTGAAGAAGATGGTGTTGACAATTCAGATGTTGACAGCTCAAAATTATACACACAACCGGAAGAAGTAGCTTATGCTTATGAAGAGTTGATGAAAGTTTCTCCAAAATTTACTATCGCGGCAGCTTTCGGAAATGTTCACGGAGTTTACAAACCGGGAAATGTGAAACTGACTCCGAAAATCTTGAAAAATTCCCAGGATTATGTTCAGAATAAATTCAACACAGGTCACAATCCGGTTGATTTTGTTTTCCATGGTGGTTCTGGTTCTACTCTTGAAGAAATCAGAGAAGGAATTTCTTATGGTGTTATCAAAATGAATATCGATACTGATTTACAATTTGCGTTTACCGAAGGAATCCGAGATTATATGGTAAACAACATTGATTACCTAAGAACTCAAATCGGAAATCCGGACGGAGCAGATTCTCCAAATAAAAAACACTACGATCCAAGAAAATGGATACGCGAAGGCGAACTGACTTTCAACAAAAGATTAGAAGAAGCATTTGCTGACTTGAACAACGTTAACACATTGTAAATTATGAGTTATGAATTATGAGTTATAAGTTGATGCTTTTAACTCATAACTTATAACTTTTAACTCATAACTATAAAATTATGGCTTGGTTTAAAAGAACAGAAAAAGGGATTACCACCGCAACCGAAGACAAAAAAGACGTTCCAAAAGGGCTTTGGTATAAATCGCCTACAGGAAAAATTATTGACCAGGACGAATTGGCAAGAAATCTTTGGGTGAGTCCTGAAGATGATTTCCATGTTAGAATTGGCAGTAAAGAATACTTTGAAATCTTATTTGATGACAATAAATTCAAAGAATTGGATGCAAAAATGACTTCAAAAGATCCATTAAACTTTGTAGATACTAAAAAATATTCAGACCGATTAAAAGACGCTATCGAGAAAACAGGATTGAAAGATGCTGTTCGAACTGCAGTTGGAAAATCTAAAGGAAAAGATTTAGTAGTTTGCTGTATGGATTTTGCTTTTATTGGTGGTTCGATGGGCGCAGTTGTTGGTGAAAAAATAGCACGTGGAATTGATTATTCAATCAAACATAAAATCCCGTTTGTGATGATTTCAAAATCGGGTGGCGCACGTATGATGGAAGCCGCGTATTCGTTGATGCAATTGGCAAAAACGTCAGCAAAATTGGCGCAATTAGCCGAAGCTAAAATTCCATATATTTCACTTTGTACTGACCCTACAACGGGCGGAACAACCGCATCTTACGCGATGCTTGGCGATGTAAACATTTCTGAACCAGGTGCTTTAATTGGTTTTGCCGGACCAAGAGTTGTTCGTGACACCACCGGAAAAGATTTACCGGATGGTTTTCAAACGGCTGAGTTTGTATTAGATCATGGCTTCCTTGATTTTATCACACCAAGAAAAGAATTGAAAGACAAGATTAATTTATACCTCGATTTGATTTTAAATCAGAATATTAGATAATAAAAAACCCTGAGTTAAAGCTCAGGGTTTTTTATTGTTTATTAATTCTACATTCCGCTTCTAATCGCTTCAACAGGGTCTAATCGCGAAGCTGAAACAGCAGGTAAAATTCCGGCCATTAATCCAATAATAGCAGCCAAACTTGTTCCGAGAATAATATTACCTAAACCGAGGACGAATTCAAAATCTAAAACATTTGTCATTATTACAGCAATAAACCAGACCAGCAGCAGCCCTACTATTCCACCAATAACACACAGAATAATTGCTTCGAAAAGAAATTGGAAAAGTATAAACTTGTTTTTGGCTCCCAATGATTTTTGAATTCCGATTAAGTTGGTTCTTTCTTTCACTGAAACAAACATGATGTTGGCTATACCAAAACCGCCAACCAAAAGTGAAAATCCGGATATGATCCAACCTCCGATTTTTAGACTTGAAATAACTCCGTCAATCATATCAGTAAGACCTGAAAGTATATTGACAAAGAAATTGTCTATTTCTCCTTGCTTCACACCTCTGTAATTGCGTAGCTTTTGTGAAATTTCACCTTTTAACGCATCTATATCAGCTCCTTTTTCAGGTTTTATGACTACTACGCTCAACACATTTTCGTTGTTATCGCCATATAAACTTCGAAGGAAATTGGATGGGAAAAAAGCCGAAGTATCATCACCACCACCTAATTCCATTCCGGAACCTTTCTTTTTGGTAACTCCAATAACGGTAAATCGCTGTCCATACATTCTGATTGTTTTACCAATTGGATTCCCATTTTCGAATAGTTGTTCTGCAATATCATGACCTATAACCACAACCTGCTTGCCCGAATTAGATTCCAATTCATTAAAAAAACGCCCTTCTGCAAACTCCATTCTCTGTATATCAACGAATTCATAAGTAACCGCAACCATATTTACATTAGAAACCGTTTTAGATTCAAACTTGACATTTTCACTACCGGTAAAATATTGAAAACAGGAATTCTCAACATTGCTTAACGTAGCTTTCAGGTATTGATATTCTTCATACTTCACATTAGGAAACTGTTCCCTTTTCCAACGCGGAACATCGGTTGGCCCAAATGACTGACTTGTTAAATAGATTGTGTTTTTATCCAGAGTGCTTAAGTCAGCTTTGATTTTTCTGTCTAAAGAATCAACAGCGGCAAGCACCGCAATAATAGAAAATATCCCAATCGTCACACCCAATAAAGAAAGCATGGTTCGCAGTTTGTTGTTGCGCAGCGCATTCATGGCAAAAGCAAAACTTTCTTTGAGTAATCTTAAGTAAAGTAACATTTAGGTTGGTTTATAGTGTTGTAAATTTCGATAAAAATAACGAAAATCAGCGCTATTTTTAAGATTGCTGTATTGGTGTCAAAAAATAAAATATTGTTACACTTCTTGCTTGAATTTTGCCTGTAAAAAAACTACTTTTGTTGGCTTAAATCTACCTGTCGGCAGACAGGCACAACACACACAACATGAGCACTACAAAAACAATCCAATCGGCACTGATTTCAGTCTTTTCAAAAGACGGATTAGAACCGATAGTTCGCAAACTACACGAACAAAACGTAACGATTTATTCCACAGGCGGAACAGAAGAATTCATCAACAATTTAGGAATTCCGGTTGTTCCTGTTGAAGAAGTTACATCATTCCCTGAAATTCTTGGCGGAAGAGTAAAGACTTTGCATCCGAAAATCTTTGGCGGAATTCTAAACCGTCAGGACAACGAAACCGATGTTGCCCAAATGAAAGATTTTGAAATCCCACAAATTGATTTGGTGATTGTCGATTTATATCCGTTTGAAAAAACGGTTGCTTCAGGAGCAAGTGAACAGGACATTATTGAAAAAATTGACATTGGCGGAATTTCACTAATAAGAGCTGCTGCCAAAAACTTCAAAGACACTGTTATAGTCGCTTCGGTAAATGAATATTCGCTTTTATTGGATTTTATTTCAACTCAAAACGGAGCTACCTCTTTGGAGCAAAGGAAACTTTTGGCATCGAAAGCATTCCATGTTTCTTCTCACTATGACACGGCAATCTTTAATTATTTTAATGAAGACGAAACAGTTTTCAAGGCCAGCATTTCGGAAGGTCAGGTTTTGAGATATGGTGAAAACCCACATCAGAAAGGTTTCTTCTTTGGCGAATTTGATAAAATGTTTACCAAAGTTCATGGCAAAGAATTATCTTATAACAATTTGTTAGATGTTGATGCTGCTGTGAATCTGATATTAGAATTCAAAAATAACGAACCAACATTTGCCATTTTAAAACACAACAATGCCTGCGGATTGGCTACAAGAAACAATATGAAAGATGCCTATCTGGCGGCTTTGGCTTGCGATCCAACTTCAGCATTTGGTGGTGTTTTGATTGCTAACAGGAAAATAGATTTAGCTACAGCTAATGAAATAAATTCACTTTTTTGTGAAGTTGTCATTGCACCAAGTTATGATGATGAAGCGATTGCCGTTTTATCTGAAAAGAAAAACAGAATTATTTTAATTCAGCATGATGTGGAATTGCCAAACCGTCAGGTAAGAACTTGTCTAAATGGGTTATTGGTTCAAGACAGAAATAATATTACTGATGCAAAAGACGGCTTAAAAGTCGTTACAAATTCAGCCCCAACCCAGCAGGAAATAGATGATTTATTATTTGCATCAAAAATTTGTAAAAATACTAAATCAAACACGATTGTATTTGCAAAAAACAGTACATTAGTAGCATCAGGAACAGGTCAGACTTCGAGAGTAGATGCGTTGAAACAAGCGATTGAAAAAGCGACAACTTTTGGCTTTGATTTGAATGGCGCAGTAATGGCTAGTGATGCTTTTTTTCCTTTCCCGGATTGTGTTGAAATCGCTCATAACGCTGGAATTACTGCAGTTATTCAACCTGGTGGATCGATAAAAGACGAGCTTAGTATTAATTTTTGCAACGAAAATAAAGTTGCAATGGTATTTACCGGAACACGTCATTTTAAACATTAATTTGTTTAACTTTGTGCGTTAAATTTTTATAAACATTAACCCTAATAAACTATATGGGATTTTTTGATTTCATGACCGAGGATATTGCAATTGACCTTGGTACCGCAAACACTCTGATAATACACAACGACAAAGTTGTAATTGACAGCCCCTCAATTGTTGCCAGAGACCGAATATCGGGAAAAATTATCGCTGTTGGAAAAGAAGCCAACATGATGCAGGGAAAAACACATGAAAACATAAAAACCATACGACCGCTAAAAGATGGGGTTATTGCCGACTTTGATGCATCCGAAAAAATGATTTCGATGTTTATCAAAAGTATTCCTGCTTTAAAGAAAAAAATGTTTACTCCGGCACTTCGAATGGTCGTTTGTATTCCATCCGGAATAACCGAAGTAGAAATGCGTGCGGTAAAAGAAAGTTGTGAACGTGTAAACGGAAAAGAAGTATACTTAATCCACGAACCAATGGCTGCGGCAATTGGTATTGGTATCGATATTATGCAGCCTAAAGGAAACATGATCGTAGATATAGGTGGTGGAACGACTGAAATTGCAGTTATCGCTTTGGGCGGAATTGTTTGCGATAAATCAGTTAAGATCGCAGGTGACGTTTTCACGAATGATATCGTGTATTACATGAGAACACAACACAATTTATTTGTGGGTGAAAGCACTGCAGAAAAAATCAAAATTACAATTGGTGCGGCGACTGATGATTTAGAAACACCACCGGATGATATGTCAGTTCAAGGTAGAGATTTATTGACCGGTAAACCAAAACAGGTTGAAGTATCGTACAGAGAAATCTCAAAAGCATTAGATAAATCAATCCAACGTATTGAAGATGCTATTATGGAAACTTTATCGCAAACACCACCAGAATTAGCAGCCGATATTTACAACACCGGTATTTATCTTGCGGGTGGAGGTTCGATGTTGAGAGGATTAGACAAACGTATTTCTCAAAAAACAGATTTACCGGTATATATTGCTGAAGATCCATTAAGAGCTGTTGTTCGAGGAACGGGAATGGCACTTAAAAACATCCCGAAATTCAGAAGCATACTCATTAAATAAATTCCAAATAAAATAAATTCCAAATTCCAATTTAGGTTTTAAGATGAGGCTTTTGGGATTTGGATTTTTTAATTTGATATTTTAAAAATTTTTTAATTTTTTACGATGCAGCAAATATTTAATTTTGTACTTAAAAACAGTAATCGCTTACTGTTTTTGCTGCTTTTGGTAATATCGCTTTCGCTCACAATTCAATCGCATTCTTATCATAAAAGTAAAATCATAAGTTCAGCCAATTTCTTTACCGGCGGTATTTATGAAAAGATAAATAACGTTGATGAATATTTTGGTTTAAGAGAACAAAATGAAGAATTAGCGGCAGAAAATGCTCGTTTAAAATCAATCCTATTCAACCAAAAAGACACCACAAAACTTCCGCAGATAGATTCTATAAAAGGCGTTAAGAAAATCGACATTATTGTTTCTAAAGTTATCCGAAATCCATACAGCACTTTGGAAAACTATCTTACTATTAACAATGGTGCCACTTCTGGAATCAAACCTAATATGGGTGTAATCAATAGCGCCGGAATTGTTGGAATTGTAGATAAGACTTCTAAAAATTACGCAACCATCATTAGCGTTTTGAATGTGAATTCAAAAATTAACGCCAAGATTAAAAAATCTAATCACTTTGGCTCTTTGGTTTGGAATGGTAAAAGCACCGGTTTTGTTCAGTTAATCGATGTCCCAAGATTAGCCGGAGTTCGCAAAGGCGATACCATTGTAACAGGCGGACAATCAATTATCTTCCCTGAAAATATTGGAATCGGAACCATCGACAAAGTGTATATTGATGATGAAACCAATTACTATACTTTAGACATTAGGCTGTTTAATGATATGACCAATTTGGGACATGTTTATATTATTAAAAACAAAGACACTGAAGAAATTACCAATTTAGAAAATCAAAGTAAGAAAGATGAATAGTGCTTTGTTAGGAAATATAGCCCGTTTCATTTTGTTGCTTGCAGCACAAGTTTTGATATTCAACCGAATTGATCTTTTTGGATTTATCAATCCGTTTCCCTACGTGCTTTTCATTATTTTATATCCTGTAAACGGAAACAAAAGCGGTTTATTAGCAGCTAGTTTTTTCTTAGGATTACTGATGGATATGTTTTGGAATTCGGGTGGAGTTCATGCCGCGGCATGTTTAATTCTTGCATACTACAGACCAGCCATTTTTAAATTTTCATTTGGTTTGAGTTATGAATATCAAACCGTTAAGCTCAATGATGTATTAACTCCTGAGCGATTTTCATTTTTACTAATTGCCGTTGTACTACATCACTTTGTACTTTTTGTTTTAGAGGTTTTCAAAATGAGTTTCCTTTGGGATATTTTAGTTCGAACCGTACTGAGTACCGTTTTCACCATTATCACTTGCATCATAATTATCTATATCATTAAGCCAAATAAGCGATGAGAAAGGTTTTGTTGCCCACAATTATTTTTATTTCTACAATTTTACTTGTTTTACGCCTTTTTTATTTACAAGTAATTGACGATACTCTTAAATTAAAATCAGATAATAACGCCATCAAAATCAGTTATGATTATCCTGAACGTGGTTATATTTATGATAGAAATGGTAAACTTTTAGTTGCCAATCAGCCTTCGTATGATATTATGGTTATTCCAAAAGATATCAAAGATTTGGATACAACCGAATTCTGTTCATTACTAAAAATCACTAAAGAAGATTTTCTTAAAAAGGTTGCCAAAGCCAAAGTATACAGTCCCAGACTTCCTTCTGTTTTTCTATCGCAACTGAATAAAAAAGAGTATGCTGCTTTTCAGGAAGTAGAGCGTAATTTTACAGGATTTTATATTCAGAAACGTGCTTTAAGAGATTATCAAGTGGCTTTTGGCGCTAATGTTTTTGGATTTATCACTCAGGTGAATGATAAAATTATTCAAAAAAACAAGTATTACAATAGCGGCGATTTAATCGGAAGACAAGGTGTTGAAGAAAGTTACGAAGATTTTTTACGTGGAATAAAAGGAGTGAAATACATCCAAAAAGACAAATACAACCGAGATATTGGTTCCTACAAAGAAGGAAGATTTGATACAATTGCCGTACAGGGAAGCGATATTACTTTGAGTATTGATGCCGAACTCCAAAAATATGGCGAAGAATTAATGATTAACAAACGAGGTGGAATTGTAGCCATCGAACCAAAAACCGGTGAAATTTTAGCTTTAGTAACTGCGCCGTCATACGATCCTGCAATCTTGGTGGGAAGACAACGTTCTAAAAACTACACTACCTTATACAAAGATTCGATTGCAAAACCTTTGTACGACAGAGGATTATTGGCAGAGTACACACCCGGTTCACCATTCAAGATTCTAACAGGATTAGTGGCTTTACAGGAAGGTGTAATCGACGAGAATTTTTCTGTCAATTGCCATCACGGATTCAGTTATGCTCCCGGCCGATTTATGAAATGTCACTGTCACGGTGGTACCTTACAATTGCATCGTGGAATTTATGAATCCTGCAATACTTTCTTCTCGACTTCATACATGAGAACTATAGATAAATATGGCAATCCGCCAAAAGGTGTTGATGTATGGAGCAACCATTTGAAAAGTTTTGGTTTAGGGCAGTTTATGGGTTATGATTTGCCAACCGGAAAAAAGGGTAACCTTCCTACATCTAAAACCTATAAAAAAATGTATCCGGGTTGGGGTTGGTCAAGCAAGACGATTGTTTCTAATGCTATTGGTCAAGGGGAAGTTTTAATGACTCCAATTCAATTGGCTAACATGATTGCTATTGTTGCTAATCGTGGTTATTATTATACGCCTCATATCATTAAAAAAATCAAAGGTCATAAAATTGATAAAAAGTTCACGACCAAACATGTCACTACAGTAAACAAAAAGTATTTCGAGCCAATGATTAACGGTTTATTTGATGTTTATAATATGGGAACAGCTCACGGTTTAAATGTGGAAGGCATTGAGATTTGCGGGAAAACCGGAACCGCAGAAAATTTTGCGAAAATTAATGGCAAAAGGGTAAAACTTCAGGATCACTCTATTTTTGTGGCTTTTGCACCTAAGGATAATCCCAAAATTGCAATTGCTGTTTTTGTTGAAAATGGCTATTGGGGAGCACGTTGGGCCGGGCCAATTACGAGTTTGATGATTGAAAAATATATCAAAAGAAAAATTACCCGAACCGATTTAGAAAAACGAATGTTGGAAGGAAGTCTTCAAGGTGAATACAATAAATATTATCCAAATGCTATTGTAGATACATTGATTAAATCAAAAATTGATGGTCCCGTAAAACCAATCGTAGCTAAACCAATTATAGTAAAACCAGAAGTTAAAATTGATACTGCCAAAAGAAATTAATTTCTAAGAAAATGAAAAATCAAAGTGTAACCAATAATCTAGACTGGATAAGTATTGTTATCTATTTCACTTTAGTGATAATGGGTTGGCTGAATATCTATTCATCTTCATTATCTTCTATAGAAGAGGAAGCTTCGATTTTTGACTTTACTCAAATATACGGTAAACAATTCATGTTTATTATCCTTACAATTCCGTTAATATTTGTTGTGCTATCCGTTGACGGAAAGTTTTATGAAAAGTTCTCGAGTGTGATTTATGTTATTGGCCTTTTTTCATTAGCAGGTTTATTTGTTTTCGGAAAAACCATAAAAGGTCAAGCCAACTGGTATTCTTTCGGGGCGTTTGGAATACAGCCTTCGGAGTTTGTAAAAGCCGCAACTGCTTTGGCATTGGCAAAATATCTGAGCGATGTTCAGGTCAATTTAAAAGATTTAAACAGGCAAATACAAGTCTTGGGAATTCTTTTTCTGCCCATATTATTAATTGTCCCTCATGATCCCGGAAGTGCCTTAATTTATAGCGTTTTCATATTGGTTTTATACCGTGAAGGATTGCCCTCCTGGTATGTTTGGACAGGATTTATTGCATTAATTTTATTTGTATTAGCTTTAGTCATAAAACCCATAGTGTTGACCGGAATCGCTTTAGCCGTAATCCTTTTTATATATTACAGAAGCCGTATCATAAACAGAAACTGGATATTGAGCACAATGGTTTTTGTGATGGTTGGTGGCTTTGTCTTTTCGGTTGATTATGTTTTTAACAATGTTTTCAAACAGCATCACCGAGATAGATTTAATATTCTTTTGGGAAAAGAAGTCGATATGAAAGGTATTGGTTATAACACCAATCAATCTGAAATTGCTATCGGTTCCGGTGGTTGGTTTGGCAAAGGATACCTTGAAGGCACTCAAACAAAAGGCGGTTTCGTACCGGAACAACACACCGATTATATTTTTACAACCGTTGGTGAAGAATGGGGATTTTTAGGTTGTCTTTTTGTAATTGGTCTTTTCCTTTGTTTAATCATCCGTATTATCTATTTGGCCGAAAGGCAAAAAACCAAGTTTAGCCGAGTATATGGCTATTGTGTCGCAGGAATATTGTTTATTCACTTTTTTGTAAATATTGCTATGGTGGCTGGTATATTCCCAACAATTGGTGTTCCGCTTCCTTTCTTTTCTTATGGTGGTTCCGGACTTTGGGGTTTTACTATTTTACTTTTTATCTTCCTAAAAATGGATGCCAATAAAGTAAATGAGTGGTAACTACGTTAAAGTTTTGCTTAAAAATTTCAACTCATTTTTATAAGGCATAGTTTCTCCTTACCTTTAGTATTCATTTAAATTCATAATTATGAAACTAAAAATTATCACCTTCCTTTTTATTCTAAAACTTGTCCCTGTAATGGCACAGGAAGAAAATAACACAACTGTAAAACCAGTAGATACTGTTGCTTTAAAACAAGTACAGGTTGATGCTGCTCTCAAAGAAAAAACAACTCCGGTTCTTACGGATCAACAAATTTTAGAAATCCAAAAAGCTACATTAGAAACACAAAAAGAAGCTGAAAGAATTAAAGCACAAGCAGAGAAAGAAGCCAAAGCTGTAGAAAAAGAACAAAGAAAATTAGAAAAAGAGCAAAGACGTTTCGAAAAAAGACAAGACAAAATTGCAGATTCTGAAAAGGATTTAATTAAGACAAAGGAAAAACTCAATAGAGAAAAGGAAAGGCTTGAAAAAATGCAATCCAAATTTGAAAAGAGTAAACGAAAAGGAAAACTATCTGAAATAGAAATTGAAAAAGAGAATATCAAAATCAGTAAACAACAAATAAAAATACAAGAATTACAACAAGACATTGATAAAACAGAAAAGAAGCTCAACAAATTAAGAGGTTAATCATAAAAAAGCCACCAATTATTGGTGGCTTTTTCTTTTCTACAATAAAATAAAATTATGATTTTACTAATTTATCTTTCTTAATTTTCGTTGTCAATCCTTTATTATTCTCCGATTGCAAATCGTTTAAAATATGAATTGCTTCTTCGATATAGATATCTTTTGACAGACTTTCATGCCATCTGTCACGTTTCTCTTTTAAGACAGAATCTTTATTCATTTCTTCTACTTCATAAGGAAGTGAGTTAAAATCAAACGCGTTTTTGTAATCAACAATTGGTTTGTATTTTTTGTTTTTTTCGTCTAATGCTTTTTGTTCTGCCTTGAATTTATCAATGTTTAGGCTATAAACGTTTTCTTTATTTCTTTGGTCAAGCCATTTTGCATTATCATCGATCAGTTTCAATTGAGCATTGTTGCTCATTCTTTCTCTGCTTTTTGCTATGGCTAAATCAAAATTGTTTTGCTTATCCCAAATTTTATAATCTGCCGGATCAATTTTGTCCCATGGCATAGCGTTGTCAATATCTCTTTCTCCCATTTTCAAATAAGAATATCTGTCCGGAATAGCAATATCACTTTTCACTCCTTCTAACTGAGTAGAACCACCGTTTATTCTGTAGAACTTTTGAGTTGTCGTTTTTAGCGCTCCCAAATCTCCGTAAGTACTTCCACGAACAAACTGATTTAAATCGATTACGTTTTGAACAGTTCCTTTTCCGTAAGACTGCTTACTTCCAATAACTACACCGCGTTTGTAATCCTGAATAGCGGCCGCCAAAATCTCTGAAGCTGAAGCTGAAAATTCATTAATCATAACTACCAACGGACCATCCCATTGTACTTTCGAATCTCTGTCATAGAGCACTTCTTTTTTTCCGGCTGCAGATTTAATTTGAACGATTGGTCCTTGCTCAATAAATAATCCCGCAATATCAACCACCGTTTTTAAAGAACCTCCTCCATTATCTCTTACATCCATTACAATTCCCTGAACACCTTCTTTTTTTAATCGCTCTACTTCTATCGCAACATCTTTTCCGGCATCACGGCTGTTTTGGTCTTCAAAATCGATATAGAATTTCGGCAAATAAATTATTCCATATTTAAAGCCATCTTTTTCAACAACGCTGGATTTTACATATGTTTCCTCAATTTCAACCTGATCACGAATAATGGTAATCACTTTTATAGAACCATCTGTTTTCTTCACTGTTAAACGAACTTCTGTTCCTTTTGGTCCTTTTATTTTTTTGACAACATCATCTAAACGCATCCCAACAACATCTACAGGTTCGGCATCAGCTTGAGCTACTTTAAGTACTATGTCACCCGCCTCAAGCTCTTTCCCTCTCCATGCAGGACCACCGGAAATTAATTCTGTAATCTCTGTAAAATCATTTTTCTTTTGCAAACGAGCACCAATTCCTTCTAATTTTCCGCTCATGCTCACATCAAATTTTTCTTTTTCGCTTGCGCCAAAATAAGAAGTATGTGGATCAAAGCGGGAGGCAATTGCATTTACATATACAGAAAACCAATCTTCTCTATCCAAATCTTTGATAAAACTGAAGTTATCATTTAAAGAATTAAGTGTACTTTCTCTGGTTTCTTTTTCAAGTTGCTCATACGTTTTTGGCGCTTGATTTTTTCTTTTTTCAACATCAGCAATAAATTTCTTTTCCGATTCGGGTGTAAGTTTATCCCCTTGATTAGCTCTAAAGTCTTTTAACTTTTCCTCTAAAGTCTTGTTTTTATCTTTGGCTAAATCTTCTTCTAATTTTTGTTTCTCAACTAATGAGGACAAAGTAGATAATTTCACCTGCAAACGCCATCTTTCTTTTAGTTCTTGTTCATTTTTACAGAATGGTAATTTCTCGTAATCAGTATTTATAGATTCCAATTTTTTGTAATCAAATGGTTTTTCTAAAGCCAACTTGTAATAGGATTTACTTTCTTCCATTCTCTTCATTAGTCGACTGTAAGTCAAATCAAAAAAAGTCAAATCTTTGTTTTTGATTTGGTCGTCAATTTGAGTTTCGTATTTGGCAAACTCATCAATATCCGATTGCAAAAAGAATCTTTTAGAAGGATCTAAGGCATTCAAATAATCTTTATAAACACCTTTTGAAAAAGTGTCATCAATAGCTGCCGGATTGTAATGCCCTTTTTCGATTACGAACGTCAATAATTCTATCAACATTTTATCTTTCTCGGGGTCAGAAGATTTCTCTTTTGGCATAAAACTCCACAACGCCACTGATAACAACGTAATTACCAGAAGCACTTTATAGTTTCTTTTCATAAATTGAATTATTTTATTCATTAATTATTAATCTAAAGTAAACAAAAAACTATGCCAAGCATTTCCAGACTAGATAATTTTTTGTTAAAAATTGTTATTCTCATTGATTTGCAACGCATGCAGGTTCAAAGTTATGAAAATGCAGCTTTACTAATCTTAAAAATAGTTTAATTTTGCTGAACATAAGTCGCACAAAAACTGTGCTAGTTACACAATTACAAAAAATGACCAACAAACCAACCATTTTAGTTACCAACGATGACGGCATAAATGCTCCCGGAATTCGTGCCTTAATTTCAGTTATGGCAGAAATTGGCGAAGTGATAGTCGTGGCTCCGGATAGTCCGCAAAGCGCCATGGGACATGCAATTACCATCAACAGCACTATCTATTTGAATAAAATTTCTGCCGAAAATTCAGCCATTACAGAATACAGTTGCTCAGGAACTCCTGTTGATTGTGTGAAATTGGCAGTAAATGAAATCCTGAAAAAGAAACCCGATTTGTGTGTGTCTGGCGTTAATCACGGTTCAAATTCATCGATTAATGTTATCTATTCCGGAACGATGAGTGCTGCTGTTGAAGCCGGAATTGAAGGAATTCCCGCCATTGGTTTCTCTTTGTTGGATTATGATTGGAATGCTGATTTTGAACAAATAAAACCCTACATCAAAAAAATTGCTTTAGAGGTTTTGGCAAAAAAACTAACGGAAGGAACTGTTTTGAATGTTAATTTTCCAAAACTAAAAACTAACGAAATTAAAGGAATTAAAATTTGCCGTCAGGCGAAAGCCATTTGGATGGAAAAATTTGACAAGCGACAAACACCTTATGGCAAAGATTATTATTGGTTAACAGGTGAATTTGTCAATCAGGACAAAGGTGAAGATACTGATGAATGGGCTTTGGCACACGGTTATATTTCGATAGTTCCGGTACAATTTGATTTAACGGCGCATCATACAATTGCCCAACTTAACACTTGGAATTTATGACACGAGCGTTAGCGACTGCATTTTTTACCTATAAAAATAAACACGCATAAAATGAAATATTACATCATTGCCGGCGAAGCTTCGGGCGATTTACACGGTTCTAATTTAATGAAAGCACTATATAAAGAAGATGCTTCTGCCGATATTCGTTTTTGGGGCGGTGATTTGATGCAAAATGTTGGCGGAACTTTGGTAAAACATTACCGAGAATTGGCGTTTATGGGTTTTGCTGAAGTGGTGATGAATTTAAAAACCATACTCAATAATATCAAAATCTGTAAAGCCGATATTGAAAAATTCAATCCTGATGTGATTATTTTTATTGATTATCCGGGTTTTAATATGCGTATTGCCAAATGGGCGAAACAAAAAGGTATCAAAACCCATTACTATATTGCGCCACAAATTTGGGCATGGAAAGAAAATCGAATCAAAGCCGTAAAAAGAGATTTTGACAAACTGTTTGTTATTCTTCCTTTTGAAAAAGATTTTTTTGAAGTAAAGCATCATTTTCCGGTTCAGTTTGTCGGTCATCCTTTGATTGACGCCATTCACAATCGCGTTAAAACAGATGAAGTTTCCTTTAGAAGAGAAAATAATTTAGACGAAAAACCTATAATCGCCATTCTTCCCGGAAGCCGGAAACAGGAAATCTCGAAAATGCTAAGCGTTATGTTAAGCATAGTAAGCGATTTCCCCGAATATCAATTTGTAATTGCCGGTGCGCCAAGTCAGGACTATCATTTCTACGAACAGTTTTTGACGACCAAAAACGTTAAGTTTATTTCGAATAAAACCTATGATTTACTAAGTATTGCTTCAGCAGCATTAGTAACTTCAGGAACGGCAACTTTGGAAACTGCCTTGTTCAAAGTGCCCGAAGTGGTTTGCTATAAAGGAAGTTGGGCTTCTTATCAAATCGCTAAAAGAATTATTACTTTAAAGTATATTTCATTAGTCAATTTGATAATGGATGAAGAAGTGGTGACCGAACTTATTCAGGATAAATTCAACTCTAAAAATCTAAAATTAGAACTTTCTAAATTGTTAGAAGAAAACCACAGAAAAGCGTTATTGAAAAAATATGACGATTTAGAGTCCAAACTTGGAGGTATTGGTGCCAGCGAAAAAACTGCTAAATTAATCCTAAATGATTTAAAGTAGTTTTTTAAATCGGCTTCAAAGTTTTACCTTCGCAAAAATTTATTTTATTGAAACGTTTTTTAATCATAGCATCAATTTTCCTAGTGTTTACTGCATGTAAACCAACATCAAGCGTCATAACTTCAAAGGATGTAGCTGTAAAAAAAGGGATTTATACTGAACCTGTTTTAGTAAAAAATAATACCCTCAATAATAAAAAAAACAAAAGAGAGTTAGTCGCTAAACATGTTAATCCCGCACCAAAACAAAAGCAGGCTTCAAAAATAAATGACCAAAATGAATCGGATATTCTAATTTCAAATGAAGATTCGAATTATTTGGCAGAGCAATTAATCAACAGTGCTTCGGATAATTTGGGTGTAAATTATCGTGCCGGCGGTACAACCTCAGCAGGTTTTGATTGCTCAGGTTTGATGTATGCTACTTTCAAAAAATTTGACATTACGCTTCCTCGTTCTTCACACGAAATGGCAGAAGTGGGAAAACAAATTAATCCACAAAACGCCAAAAAAGGTGATTTAATTTTCTTTATCAATAGAGGTCAAAGACGAATTAATCACGTTGGAATGATAGTCGAAATAAATGGCGATGAGATTAAATTTATTCATTCTGCTACAAATGGCGGTGTAATCATTTCCTCTTTAAAAGAATCGTATTACGAAAGAACTTTTAAACAAATCAACAGAATTATAGAATAATTTTCTTTCAAGAATTGAATTTTTACGTACATTTATGATGTGAAAATCTTACAATTCCCATTAGCAAGAATATTTATCGGATTTCTATTTGGACTACTTTTGTTTCGAATAGTAAGTCTGAGTCAGGTTTTTGTGGTTTGTGGTTTGGCATTTGGATTAATTGCTTTATATATTTCTACTCTTTACATTCAAAAAAATCATTTTCACAAAATCATTTTTGGAAGTCTTGTATTTCTAGTATCATTATTTGTTGGTATTTCAACAGCACTCATTCATAAAGAAAATTCAAACCCTTATCATTATACCAATCAAATTACTGATTATGAAAAAGTTCATAAGATGGATTTGCTGTTGGAGGAAAAGCTAAAAAACACTAAAAAAAACTATCGATATATAGGCAATATAAAAGAGCTTGATGGCGAAAGAAGTTTGGGGAAAATCATTCTCAATATTGCAAAAAAAGATACAGTCCGGAATCTTAAAATCGGCTCACATTTAAAGGTAATCGGAATTGTTTTTAAAAACAAAAATCCTTTAAATCCTAATGTGTTTAATTATGGTAAGTATCTTGAAAATCAGGAAATATATGCTCAGGTTTATGCCAAACCGAATCAAATAGAAATTGGAAATTATGAGTCGAGTTTGTGGTCAGGTTTTTCAAACTTTAGGGAAACTATTATTTCAAATTTAGAACATTCCGCTATTGCAAAGGAAGAATTAAATGTTTTGAATGCCTTGATTCTAGGACAACAACAAGATATTTCTCCCGAAGTTTTGAAGGATTATCAATATGCCGGTGCCGTTCATGTTTTGTCAGTTTCCGGTTTGCATGTTGGCTTTATTATGCTGTTTATTACCTTTTTGCTAAAACCAATTAGCAACTCGAGAAAAGGTTCTCTGTTGAAATTACTTATCATTGTTTTGTCACTTTGGTCATTTGCCATTTTGGCTGGTTTATCGCCTTCAATCGTCCGTTCGGTTACCATGTTTTCTTTTCTTGCGATTGGAATTCATTTAAGAAGAACCGTAAACATTTACCATACGCTGCTGGTTTCAATGCTGCTGATTCTGCTTTTCAAACCTTCCTTTTTGTTTGATGTTGGATTTCAGTTGAGCTATATTGCTTTGTTTTTTATCATTTGGTTACAACCTATTTTATCAAACATTTGGCAACCAAAAAACAAAATCATCATCTACTTTTGGAATATTATCACGGTTTCATTTGCGGCGCAAATTGGAGCTATGCCTTTAAGTATTTATTATTTTCATCAATTTCCCGGATTGTTTTTTGTAACCAATTTGCTGATACTGCCTTTACTTGGTTTAATTATGGCAGTTGGAGTTTTGGCTGTTTTGATTGCTACGTTCCATACAGTTCCTGAATTTATTGCAAAACCAATTGAGTTCCTGATTGCCTTTCTGAATACAATTATTCATTGGGTTGCTTCCTTTGATGCGTTTGTTTTTAAAAATATTTCATTTTCAACAGCGATGTTGTGGAGTTCTTATTTGGCAATTATTCTAATCATTTTGTGGATTAAAAAACCAACTTTTAGAAGACTATCAATTGCTTTTACAAGTATTCTTTGGTTACAAATTATTTTTATTATTCAGAAAACGGAAACTCAAAACAAGGAAGAACTAATCATTTTCAATTGCAAAAAGAACTCTATCATAACCGAAAGAATTGGCAATGCTGTAACGATTTACAGCAACGACAGTATTCAGAAAAACTTGAGTTCCAATTTACTTATCCAATCCTACTTGATTGGAAATTTTAGTGAAGCTAAAACGAAAAAACCACTGCAAAACTTACTGTTTTTCAAACATCAGAAAATACTAATCATAGACAGTTCGAGTATTTACACAAAAGATATTCAACCTGATATTTTAGTTATTATTCAATCCCCAAAACTGAATATGCAACGCTTGCTAAAAACCTATAAACCCAAAGAAATTGTTGTTGATGGTTCAAACTTTAAAAGCTATATCCAACTTTGGGAAGCAACGTGTAGAAAAGAAAAAATCCCTTTTTATAACACTAATGAAAAGGGATTCTATAAGATTTAACGAATTGAAATTACGATTTCTTGTTTCCTAGGATTTGATCTGCATTAGCTAACCAAGTAGTTGGTCCACCAGCCAGATAACCGGTGCTTCCTAATTTTTCAAGATTAATTTTTCCGTCTTTTTTGCTTGCTTTTACAATCCAAACTGTTGGATATCCCTGAACTGCAAAAGTTTGTTGTAATTCAGCGTTTTGTTTTTGAATCTCCGGTTTTTGTGGTGTTCTTCTTGGGAAATCTAGTTCAACCAATACCACATTCTTTTTTGCCCATTTTTCAAATTCCGGTGTTTTGAAAACTTCTTTTTGCAAACGGATACACCATCCGCACCAATCGCTTCCTGTGAAAAACAAAAACAATGGTTTTTTAGATTTTTTTGAAATCTTCATTGCCTCGTTCATATCAGTTTGCCATTTTAACTCTTGCGCCTGTATTGTTAGCGAACCCAAGACTAGAAATAAAGTGATTATTATTTTTTTCATTGTTTAAAATTTTTTTCCAAATATAACAAAAAGAATGCCAAATAAACGTTAACTATCTGACACCATTCATTAATTTTTTAATGACTGGCGACATCAATATTGATAAGAGTGCCATTGCTACAGAAATTATTGTCAATAACCAAAAGAAATAACTCAATCCGTGTTCATCGGCAATTTTGTCTATGTTTTCACCGAAGATTCCAGCACTTTTCATTCCGATGGCAACGGCCAAATACCATACGCCAAACATAAAGGCAATCATTCGGGCAGGCACTAATTTACTAACGTATGACAAGCCGACAGGAGAAATACACAATTCTCCCATAGTATGAAAAAGATACACTAAAATCAGCCAAATCATGCTGACAGATGCCGTTTTTGCACCTGGCTCGATTCCGGTAGCGCCAATTGCAATACAAGCCATTCCCAAGCCAAGCAATAGCATTCCCATTCCGTATTTTACATTCGCACTTGGATTGTATTTACTTTCCCACCATTTTGAAAATAATGGTGCTAGTGATATAATGAATAATGAATTCAAAGTAGAAAACCAAGTGGCAGGAACTTCGGTTATAGGTGTTGTAACCTTGTCTATTTTCAGTAGTTCAAGTGTACCATCTGAAAGTGATAAAACTCCTGCTGTGTAATAATCTTTCGCCAATATCCAGATAGCAATCGCCCAAATAATAACGAAACTCAGGCTTAGGATTACATTTGCAACAGCATAATTTTTGAATGTCTGCCCAAACATTTTGAACATTATCCATGTAATAATAGTCAAAGGAACAAGAGTCATTAGAGAATTGACTACCAAATAAACCATACTCCAGCTTCCTTCCAAAACCCTGTTGGTATAATCTTTTGCAAAAATGGTTAAACTGTTTGGTGACTGCTCAAATATGGCCCAAAAGAAAATTACAATGAACGCAAAAAAGGTAACCGCCATTAATTTTTCGCGAGTGATTTTAGAGTACTGTGTAAAACGATAAATCAATAAAACAATGAATAATCCTAAAGCGGTTAAAATAGCGATTGTATTTCCGTTACTTCCCAAAAATCCGAAGACATCAAGCTTTCCTTCAGAAATTTTTGAGGCAGGTGCGTTTATCACCCAAAGCAGTCCCAAAACGACAGACACTGCAATAATGACAAGTTGCCAGGCAGTGAATGGATTCCTTTTATCCTCATCTGAAGCAGCATTTTTTGCTTTACTTTCCTTATTTGGCTTAAGTCCGATATCTCCAAAAATCCTTTGGGACAACCAGAACTGAATCATTCCAAAAAACATAAAAACTCCTGCAAGTCCGAAACCATATGCCCAACCTACTTTTTCTCCTAAATAACCACACAATAATATTCCGAAAAAAGCTCCTGCGTTAACGCCCATATAGAATAAAGTATAAGCACCGTCTTTTTTCTCTGATCTGTCTTTATACATTTCAGAAATAATGGAAACCATATTCGGCTTAAAAAATCCATTACCAAAAACCAGTAAAACCAATCCTAAATAAATAGAAAAATGCGTTTCGACAGCCATGGCGGCATGCCCCAAAGTCATCAGGAACGCACCGAGAATTACTGCCCATCGGAAACCAATAACCTTATCTGCAAAATAACCTCCAAGCATGGTAGACAAATAAACCAAACCAACATAAGACCCAAACAATGCTGAAGCAGTTTCTCTTGACCAAGCCCAACCTCCATCTGCTAATGAAGCGGTAAAAAACATAATAAGTAGAGAACGCATTCCGTAGAATGAAAAGCGCTCCCACATTTCAGTAAAAAATAAAACGAATAAACCTGAAGGATGCCCTAAAACGGTGCTTTTAAAAAACTGGTCTGTTGAATTTTGACTCATATAAATTGATTTATTTAACGCCTTGCATTAGTTTTTTAACCAACGGAGAAATTAGTATTAAAACCACTCCGGCGATTAAAGCA
This sequence comes from Flavobacterium anseongense, assembly GCF_021608185.1. Taxonomy (GTDB): domain Bacteria; phylum Bacteroidota; class Bacteroidia; order Flavobacteriales; family Flavobacteriaceae; genus Flavobacterium; species Flavobacterium anseongense. The sequence continues at coordinate 138,328 of NZ_JAKIHN010000003.1, forward strand.
TAAATGGCTAGCTGCTGATAACCATCGGCATAAGTGTTTAGTTTTTCAAGGTTTGAAGAATTTTCAGAAGCCTCAGCTATATTAGCACCCAGCAATCCTGCGAAATATTGTCCGTAAGCACTAGCCAAAAACCACATTCCCATAATAACTGCCTGCGTTTTTTGGGGTGATAATTTGGTCATGGCGCTCATCCCAATTGGCGATAAACATAACTCTCCAAAAGTAATGACGAACCATCCAAAGGTAAAAATCCCTAATGAAGTTCTTCCGTTTAAGTCAGCAAAGAACTTCGTATAATAGAATATCCAGAAACCAGCGGCGAGGAATATAAATGCTAATCCAAATTTGATAACAGTATTTGGCTCAATCTTTCTTTTTGCCATCCATAACCAAACTAATCCTACCAATGCCGCAAAACCTATCACAAAAAATGAATTGGCTGAATTGTTAACGCCATTCGGGCTTAATTGAACGCCTAAAATTTCATTATTTAAATTATTTGCTGCAAACAAACTTAATGAACCTCCGCTTTGCTCAAAAAATGCCCAAAAGAAAATGGAGAAAATTATAAAAACCAATGCCGCCAACAATTTTTTATTTTCTACAGCGGAGAAATTCTTCATTTCATAAAACAAATACAGTATGGATGCAGGACCAATTATCATCATAAAATAATCGGTGTAAACCGTATTAGCAACCATTATAATTATCACCGGAATAATTAAAAGCGAACCGATATAGGTTGCAATTTCTAAAACTTTTTTCTTAGAATTTTCAATAGTAACTAAAGGTGAAAGTCCAATTGGGCCTAAACTTTTTTGTGTCTGCGTAAAAGTCAGCAAACTTATAATCATTACTACTGCTGCAAATCCGAATCCAACATTCCATCGAAGATGTTCCGGAACCAATGATTGCCATAAAGAACCTTCGGCCACAGCAATACAAATATAACCTCCAATCAAAGCACCAAGATTTACACCCATATAGAAGAAAGAAAAACCGGCATCTCTTCTTGGGTCATTCTCATTATATAATTGTCCGACCATTGAAGAAATATTAGGTTTAAAAAAGCCTGTCCCAACAATGGTAAAACCAATACCTATAAAGAAGAAATTCTTAGGGTCAATTGCTAATATAACACTACCAACAATCATTAGTATTCCACCCCAAAAAAGTGATTTTCTCAATCCTAAAATCTTATCTGCAAACAATCCGCCAATGAATGTGAATGCATAAACCCAAGCCTGAGTTGCGCCATATTGAAGATTAGCTGTTTTTTCATCCATTACCAATACGTTGACCATAAAAACAGCCAACATACCACGCATGCCATAAAAACAAAAACGCTCCCACATTTCTGAGAAAAACAAATACCAAAGCTGCTTTGGATATTTTCCTTTAAAGTCCTGAATTTGTTCTAAAGTTTGATTTGTTTCCATATTAGTTTATTCCTTTTTCTTTCATTACTTTATTTAAATTTTTCACCAAAGCAAACATCAGTAAAGTAGCAAACATCAGCAATCCGAAATTTACCCAAAAGAAGTTAGCCTTATCGTCATATGAATCCCACATGCTGGCTAAAACGCCACTCAATTTGTTTCCGATAGAAGTAGATAAAAACCATCCGCCCATCATTAAAGCTGTGATATTCTTTGGAGATAATTTAGATACAACTGATAATCCCATCGGGCTGAGGAATAATTCTCCGATTGTAATTACACCATAATTGGCCACCAACCACCAAACAGAAACTTTTTCAGCACCATTATTTCCAATGTGAACAGCTGCGACCATGACTAAAACGGATAATGCTGAAATTAATAATCCAAATGCGATTTTTGTCGGTGTTGAAGGCTCCTTTTTTCTGCTTCGCAAATAAGTGAAAAAAGCTACAACCAATGGTGTGAGAATAATTACCCAACCCGGATTGATAGACTGACTCAAATTGGCTGACCAGGTAAATACTTTACTGTTTTCTTCGGGTAGTTTTTCTTTGTGAACGTTTCTGAAATACAAAGGATAATCAACTGTCTTGATAACTTCGCCATCCTTTTTCTGAATACGGAAAGCTTGATCATATAGAGCTACCGAATCTATCTTATAAGTTAAAGTATCGGCAAGCACCAATTTCGAAGCAATTGTTTGAGAGGTTCCAGTTAATTCTCTGTCGGTATATTTATCGCCCCAATTGTTGAGCGCCGAACCGTTTAATTTGAATACAGCCCAAAACAAAATCACCACACCAAAAATGGCTAACAATGCTCCGATTGGTCTTTTGTCTTCTGTTTTGGCTTTGAAATAAAGGCTTCCGTAAAAGAAAATTACCGGTATGCAGGCAAAGATAAACGCATCGGTACTGTCAGAACCAAATATGGCACTATCAGGATTAGCATCCGATTGAACTCCTTTTAAAAACCATCCTATAACTCCAAAAATAATTGATGGTAAAAGGATGAATAATACAATTTTATAGAAAGGCATATCGCCTTCCTGCACTCCTTTTTTATCCGCTTTATCTCCGTAATGCTTGCTTCCGAGCATAAACACAATTACACCGATAAACATTCCGACTCCGGCTGCCATAAAAGCTTCCTGCCAACCGAAAAGAATTTTCAGTGCTGCGCCAAAAAAATTACAGATAAAAGCACCGATGTTGATTCCCATATAAAAGATGTTATAACCTTCATCTTTCTTTTCTTTGTATTCATCATCATTATAGAAATTCCCTAAAAGTGTTGAAATATTAGGTTTAAAAAAACCGTTTCCAATAATAACCAACGTCATGGAAACATAGAGCATTGTCAGGTTGTGAATTCCTATCATCATATAACCCAATCCCATCATTAAACCTCCAATGATGATTGACTTTTTATAGCCCAAATACCTATCGGCTATCAAACCTCCTATGAAAGGCGTAAGGAAAACCAAAGCAATGAAAGTTCCATACAAATCGGACGCTTCTTTTTCGGTCATGGCAAATCCGGCTTCTACATCTTTAAGATAAAGTGTAAAAATCCCAATCATTAAATAGTAACCAAAGCGTTCCCACATCTCAGATAAAAACAAATAAGGCAGTGCTTTAGGATGGGTTTTCCACATAATTTTTGATTTAAAAAAACAAACCTCCAGGAAATCCTTGGAGGTTTGAAAGATATAAAATTATTTTCGAATATGAGATTATCTCACACCGTGCATCATTTTTTTCAACTTAGGTGTTAATGCCATTAAAATAACAGCTGCCAATCCGGTAAGAACCACAAAAACCATAAAGAATTCAAACAGATTATGGATTTCAAAACCTGCAAAAACCGGATTATGATCAGAGATTTGATTATCAGCTAATAATTTTAATTGTTCAGAAGTTGGCGTAACTTTTTTATCTAAAACTGCCTGCAAATCAATTCCTAATTCCTCAGCTTTTTTAAATTTATCTCCGGTTGCAGGTAAGATAGAACCCAAAGTTCCCGCCAAAGCATAACCCGAAGCATTGGATAAAAAGAATACTCCATATAATAAAGAAGAAAAACGTTTTGGAGATAATTTACCAACCAATGACAACCCGATTGGAGACAAACACAATTCAGCACATGTCTGAATCAAATATAAAAGAATCAACCATTTAATTGCTAAAAGCCCACTGTTCCCTAAATCTTTTACATTGTAAGCTATAATAAAATAACTCAAGGCAATCAACGCCAAACCAACCGCTTGCTTTACCGGAGAAATTGGCTCTCTGTCTTTGCTTCTTAAGTAGTCCCAAAGCATACTAAACGGAACGGCAAAAGCAACAACAAATAATCCGTTAAAAATTTGCACCATCGATGGCGGCATATTGTAGCCAAAGAAGTTTCTGTCGGTTTGATTATCGGCAATAAACGTTAAAGAGGAACCCGCCTGTTCAAAGGCTGCCCAGAAGAAAATTACAAAGAAGGCAACGATATAAATAACTAAAATTCTATCTCTTTCCACTTTAGTTAAAGAGGAATCGGAAATAATTAATCCCGCTAATGTAATACCACTTGAATAAATAACAGTGTATATCCAGTTTTGATCAATTACATAGTGAAAAATAGCTCCCAAAACGAAGAAAGAAACGACAGCTCCTAGTAATGCTTTTTGAGAAAAAACAGCTTTTTGAGATTCTCCTTCTTCATAATCATCCGATACGTTATGTTTTGGCAAACCACCAAGAGGTCTTCCTTCCGGCGTAACTACATATTTATTTTTCAGGAAATAGAAAACAGCTGTTCCTATTAACATTGCCGTTGATGCAGCTAAAAATCCCCATTTGAATGCGTGAATATCTCTAATTCCGTTAGCATCTTTAACATCTCCCACAATTGGACAAATTAATTGTCCAAGGAAAGCACCCAAATTAATTCCCATATAGAAAATGGTAAAGGCAGTATCTAGTTTCGATTTTTCCTGCTTTGGATACAAACTTCCCACCATACTAGAAATATTTGGCTTAAAAAATCCGTTTCCAAAAATAATAATTCCCAATGCTGACCACATTAAAGTATTAGCTAAACCAATATTTGAACCAAAAACAGAAGCACTGAAAAACAATAAAAATTGTCCGACAGCCATCATTAATCCTCCAATCATAATGCAATTTCTGTTTCCGAAGAAACGGTCAGAAATAAATCCACCTAACATTGGTGTTAAATAGCATAGTCCTAAGAAACCTCCATAAATCAAAGAAGCTTCTTCTTCTTTCATCATCAAAGAATTAACAAGGAATAAGGTTAAGATTGCCCGCATTCCGTAGAAGTTGAACCTTTCCCACATTTCTGTCCCAAATAATACCCAAAGTCCTTTTGGATGTCCGGTTTTTACAGCTGTTTCACTCATTTTTTATTGTTTTAGTTTGGTTTTGAATAGTTTAATTTTCTTTATAAAAACTGTCAATTTTAGTGAAAAATTTACAATTAACAGTACTTTTTTGTGTTAAATGCAATTTCGTGAAATTCTGATTTGGGAAAAAGATTGAAAATTAGATTTTTAGAAGCGGCAGTTTGTCTTCTTTTTCACTTCTGCTCCCGCTATCCGCACTACGCGGTAGTTGCTCCTATCGGGGCTATTTGGACGTTTTCTTTTTTTTTGACTTAAGTAATGTTTCCTTACATAAACTAAAACAAGCTAAAGCTTGCGTACCTGAAGCCCACTGGGCTTCCTCCTCTTAATATCACACGAGCAAAGTGACTGCCGAAGGAAATCTCCAGGAATCGAATCTCTCCTGACGTACCACAAAAAAACCCATCACTTTGTAGTGATGGGTTTTTGTTTTGTGGTACCTCCAGGAATCGAACCAGGGACACATGGATTTTCAGTCCATTGCTCTACCAACTGAGCTAAGGTACCTTGCGTTGTAGCGGGTGCAAATATAGTACGATTTTTAATTTATCCAAAACAAATACTAAAAAAAAACTATTCGTAACTTTGGACACCAAAAATAGTGTCATGCTTTTAACCATCGATGTTGGAAATACCCGAATCAAAGCCGCTGTCTTTGAACAAAATAGACTTGTTGAACTTTTTGTTTTTACCAAAGAAGTGTTTCTGACCGAGACGAATTTTATCCTAAATAAGTTTCCAAAAATCAAAAGTTTAGTTGTTGCTTCGGTAGGAAATGTTGAAAAAGAATTGTTTTTGTCTTTAAAAAACAAAGCTGAAATTCATTTTATAACCCGAGAAAGCAAATTCCCTTTTACCAATTTATACAGTACTCCAACTACACTTGGAATCGATCGTATGGTTTTGGCTTCGGGAGCAGTTACACAATTTCCCAATCAAAATCGATTAGTAATAGATATGGGAACTTGCATAACCTATGACTTTATTGATGAAAATGATAATTATCTTGGTGGTGCCATATCTCCGGGAATTCGTTTACGCTATGAATCATTGCATCAACATACCGCTAAATTACCTTTGCTAACTAAAAACTATCCTAAAAGTTTTATCGGAAATTCTACTCAGGAATCTATTCATTCAGGTGTAATTAATGGAGTTGCTCTCGAGATTGATGGGTTTATTGAACTTTACAAAACCCAATACGCTAAATTTATCATAATTTTAACGGGTGGCGACGCAGAATTTTTGGCTATACAATTAAAAAATACCATATTTGCCAATTCAAATTTCCTCTTAGAAAGTTTGAACCAAACATTTCAATACAATCAAAAATGATTAAAAAAATTATAGTAAGCGTATGTTTACTTTTTTCACTGGCAACTTTTGCCCAGGAAGGAACATCTTCTCCTTATTCTTTTTACGGAATCGGCGATATAAAATTTAAAGGATCTATCGAAAATCGTTCTATGGGAAGTCTTTCTGTTTTTCCTGATAGTATTCACATAAATATTCAAAACCCTGCACATTTAGCCAGTCTAAAACTAACCGGACTTGCAATTGGGGCAACCTATGCCAATACAAAATCTAAAACAGAAATTCAAGAAGGAAAAGCACGAAGAACAGCTTTAGACTATTTGGTTATCGGAATTCCGGTTGGTAAAGCCGGTATCGGATTTGGACTTATTCCTTATTCTTCTGTAGGATATAAAATTGGAAAAACAAGCTACGTTACCAATAGTAATAATGACACTGTCAGAAGCATCTACTCGAAATACAATGGAATTGGCGGTGTAAACAAAGTTTTCTTAGGATTGGGTTATCAGCTTACTAAAAAAATAAATGTTGGTGCTAATGTCCAATATAATTTCGGAACTATTGAGACTACTGATTTGCAATATCAAACCGATTTGCAATACGGCTCTAGAGAAACCAATGTTTCTGACGTAAGAGGGGTTAACGTTGATTTAGGAATAACTTATCAAACAAAAGTAAATGCTAAATATTCTTTCTTTAGTGGCTTAACATATACACCCGAATCCGAATTAACGTTAGCTAATACCCGTGACATTGATGTTGTTCAGCTTTTAAGCAGCAGCGCAGTACAAGTTGTTGAAAGACAAACAATACCGGTTCAGGACACTAAAATAAAACTCCCTGCAAAACTTTCTTTTGGAACTGGTTTTGGGCAAGTGAAAAAGTGGTTAGTAGGTGGAGAAATTACACTACTAAACAACAGTGTAATGTCTAATCGTTTTACTGATATTAATGGTGCTACCTTTGAAAACGCTGTTCGCTATAGTTTAGGTGGATTTTTTATACCAAACTACAATTCATACTCTAGTTATTATAAGAGAATCGTATATCGTGGCGGATTGCGTTATGAAAATACCGGTTTAGTTATTCAAAACAAATCAATCAACGATTTTGCTGCAAATATTGGTTTGGGAATGCCATTAAGTGGTACCTTTACTAATATAAATATTGGACTTGAAATTGGTAAAAGAGGTACAAAGTATTATAATTTAGTAGAAGAAAATTATATTAACTTAAGTGTTGGCTTATCACTAAGCGATAAATGGTTTGTGAAGCGTAAGTTCGACTAAAACTAATAATTATGAAGGCAATTGTTTTTATACTTGGCGTTTTGTTTATAACAAACAGCAATGCTCAAAAATTTGATTGTGCTTCGAAAACTACCGAATATCAAACACTTTTTAAAGCAACTAAAATTGCTGAATCATTTGATATTTGGAGTGAAGTAATAAAAAATTGCCCAAAAGAAAGCGAAGCCGTTTATACTGACGGAATTCAAATTCTTCAATACAAAACTGACACCGCAACTTCAGCCGAAGAAAAAGAAAAACTGGTTCGCGATATTCTAAAATTGTATGACCAATACAATAAAAATTATCCGCTTTCTACTCCGGATTTCGAAGTAAACAAAGCCATGACTTTGGTAGCCAATAAAATTGACGCTAAAGATGAAATTTTCAGTTTATTAGACAGTGGTTTTGCCAAAGCTTCAAAAAGCGTAACCGATGCCAACGCAATCTATACTTACTTCAGTTTGTATTGCGAAAAATTCAATAACGGCGACAAAAAAATAACGGCCAATTCCGTTTTAGAAAAATACACACTAGTCAATTCTCTTCTTAATCAATTACAAATTTCCAAACCTGACTCGAACGACAGTGAACAGGCGAAGCAAAGTAAAGAATATAAAACGGCACAAAGAGCCATCGACAACTTGATAAAAGACGTGGCAACCTGTGAAAATTTAGATGCTTTTTACACCAAAAATTATCCGGACAATCAGGAAAATACCGATTGGATTACGTCTGCATTAATTAGTCTTTCAGCAAAATGCAGTACTAAACCAATTTTTGTTACCCTGGCCGAAAAACTGTATACCATTAAAGCTACAGCGCAGTCGGCTAAGTTCATGGCATTAGCAAACCTTAAACAAAAGAAATTCCCTGAAGCAATTAAATTTTATAACGAATCGGCCGAATTAGAAACAAATCCAACAGAAAAAGCAAAAATATATTATACACTTGCTACAGGTTTATTGGCCAACGATTTACCAAAAGCTAAAGAAAGCCTAAACAAAGCTTTGGCTGCTGATTCGAAAATGGGGAAAGCTTATTTGTTTTTAGCCCAACTTTATGCCAACAGCGCTAACGATTGTGGCAAAACTGATTTCGAAAAGAAAGCAGTGTATTATTTAGCAATACAAACTGTGAAAAAAGCCGAAATTGCCGAGGTTAAATTAAAGCCAACCGTAGATAAAATGGTGAGCGATTTCGAAGCCAAATCGGTAACCGCTGCTGAAATTTCCACAGCGAAAATGAATGAAAAATCGATAAGCATTGGTTGTTGGATTAATGAAACCATTACTTTTCCTGCCAAAAAATGATGTATTCAACTAGAAATAGTATCCCATTTATCATCTCAATCCTCTTTTGTTTTCTTATAATTGGTTGTGAAAGTAATTTTAAGGAAGTTCAAAAAATGGGTTTTGCCGAATTTTCACCAAGCGGTGATGCCGATGGTATTAACCTAAAATATACCGACTCCGGAAGAATTACTGCCAACCTGATAAGTCCAAAAATGTTGGATTATGCTACAGTCGAATTTCCGTTTACCGAATTCCCAAAAGGGATTCATTTGACCTTGTACGATAAAAACGGAAAGGAAACCTATATTGACGCCAAGTATGCAGTATCTCATAAAGCTACCAACATTATAGATTTGCAGGATAACGTAAAAATATCCAATCAAAATGGCGAAATGCTCGAAACAGAGCAATTGTATTACGACCAAAAAAACGAATGGTTTTTTACCGAAAAAAAGTTTAAATTTACTTCACCTAAAGGAGTTTCCTATGGCGAAGGAATTGATTTTAGCAAAGATTTCAAAAAAGTTAACTCACAAAAAATATCTGGAGAAGTCCAGTCAGAATAAAGACTATGAACTATTTAAGATTTACCCAATACGCCTATTTACTTGCCGGAATCCTTTTTGCCGTTGATGCTTTTGTAAAATGGCAGGGCAAAGAAAACTTTACCATCAGCGCGATATTTGCTGCTGTTTGTATTTTTCTTTTTTTCTTCAGAAGAAAGTTTGCCAAAAAATTTGACGACCACAACAAAAAACCCTAATTCATGGAAATCGGAATAATCATTCTGTGTTTGATACTTTCCGCATTTTTCTCTGGAATGGAAATCGCTTTTGTTTCTTCCAATAAAATCTATCTTGAAATTGAAAAAAAACAAGACGATTTTATCTCCAAAATCCTAACCAAACTTACCCAAAAACCATCCAAATTTATTGCCACAATGCTTGTGGGAAACAACATTGCTATGGTTGTCTATGGGTTTTTTATGGGCGAATTATTGATGCGCTGGTTTGTAACACTTGGATTTAACTTCACCGATTTCTCCAATTTATTGTTGCAAACAACACTTTCAACGCTTATCGTTTTAATGACTTCGGAGTTTTTACCAAAGGTATTTTTTCAAATTTACGCCAATAGTTTTATCAAATTCTTTGCCTTACCGGCTTATTTTTTCTACAAGCTCTTTTATTACATTTCATCATTTCTGATTTGGATTTCAGATTTTGTTTTGCGAAAGTTTTTCAAAACCGAAGGCGATCAAATCAATTTGTCTTTTAGCAAAGTGGAACTGGGAAATTATATTTCGGAACAAATGAATGCCGTGCAGGATCACGAAACGGTAGATTCTGAAATTCAGATTTTTCAGAATGCTTTAGAGTTTTCAGGTGTAAAAGCACGGGAAATCATGACGCCAAGAACCGAATTAGTTGCTGTTGATTTGCACAGTTCTATAACCGATTTGAGAGAACTTTTTATAGAAACCGGTTATTCTAAAATACTGGTTTATATCAACACGCTCGACGATATTGTGGGTTATGTTCATTCGTTTGAACTTTTCAAAAAACCTCGAAGCATCAAATCGATTATGATTTCGGTGGAATTTGTTCCTGAGACCATATTGATAAAAGACGCCATGAATCTGTTGACCAAAAAGCGAAAAAGTGTTGCCGTAATTTTGGATGAATACGGTGGAACTTCAGGCATAGTAACCATAGAAGATATAGTCGAGGAACTGTTTGGAGAAATTGAAGACGAACATGATTCTGATGAAGAATTAATTGAAGACAAAATAGATGAATCAAACTATATTTTTTCAACGCGTTTGGATGTTCAGTATTTAAACGAAACCTATAAATTAAATATTCCTGAGAGTGATTCGTATGAAACTTTGGGTGGATTTATCGTCGATTTTTCCAAAGAAATTCCGCTAAAAGGCACTCAAATAACCATCGGAAACTTTCTATTTGTCATCGAAGAAGCGACGAATAAGAAAATCGAATTGGTAAAAATGACGGTATTGGATTAATTTCTGAAAAAAAATCAAAAAATTAGATGAAATTATAACTATGTGAGTATTATTATTTCACATATAATTGTATTTTCGCAAACTGAAATAAAAATTAACAAAAATAGAAATGGCAGTTTTATCAAAAATTAGAAATCGTTCGGGCTTACTTTTATTAGCGATAGGTTTTGCTTTATTGGCTTTTGTTGTACAAGATGTATTTACAAAAGGTTTTAATAGTGTGTCTACAGACGTAGGAAGTGTAAATGGAAAAGATATTTCTTTTGACGAGTTTAAACTAAAGGTTGCAAACACTGAAAAAAATGCACAAAATCAAGGTCAGAATATAACTTCAATGCAAGCTTCAAACCAAGTTTGGAATCAGGAAGTTCAAGTGGCACTGCTTAATGCTGAATTCGAAAAATTGGGAATCCGCGTTGGCGAAAAACATATTATCGAAGCATTCAAATCGGATCCAAATATTGGTCAGAACCAAATGTTTTTAAATGCAGCAGGGAAATTTGACTTAAACAAGTTTAAAGATTATTTCAAACAAGTTCCAAACGGAATTCAAATGTTGAAAGATCAGGAAAAAAATGCTGAGTTGAGAGCAAAATATGAAATCTATTATTCTTTGATAAAAGGTGGAATGTATGCTACTCAAACAGAAGGAAAATTCAAATATGAAGCCGAATCAAACAAAGTAAACTTTGATTTTGTGATGGTTCCTTTTTCATCTGTAAAAGACAGCGATGTAAAAGTGACTGATGAAGAAATCACTGCCTACATGAAAACGAAAGAGAAAAAATTCAAATCGGAAGAATCTCGTGAATTGGATTATGTTTTGATTGCAGAAAAACCATCTGCTGCTGACGAAGCTGAAATCAAGAAAAATGTTGATGCTTTATTGTTGCCAAGTGTTCGTTACAATAAAGAAACAGGTAAAAACGATACCATTCCAGGATTTAGAACAGTAAATGATATCGCTGACTTTGTAAACGCAAATTCTGATATTCCGTTTGATTCAAGTTATGTGTCAAAACAAGATTTACCGGCTGAAAGCGCTGAACAATTGTTCAACTTACCTACAGGAGAAATTTACGGACCATACATGCGTAACGACTACTACTGTTTATCAAAATCATTAGGAAGACAAGCTGGCGCAAAAGTAAAATCGAGCCATATCTTAATCAGTTGGGTTGGTGCTGAAAGAGCGCAACCAAAAGAGAAAAGAACTAAAGAACAAGCTAAAATCAAAGCAGAAGGAGTATTAGCGCAAGCATTGGCAAATCCCGCGATGTTTCAAATGTTGGCAATGACAACTTCTGAAGATCCATCGGTTCAACAAAATGGAGGTGGTATGCCTTTTATTTCAAAAGCAGACAGTTTTGCTAAAGGATATAAAGATTTCGTTTTTTCAAACCCGATTGGTAAAATTGGTTTGGCTGAAACAGAATTCGGTTACCACATTATCAAAATCGATGACAAACAAGACGCTGTAAAATTGGCAACAATCGCTCAAAAAATTGAACCATCTGAAGCTACGAATGATAAAATCTACACTCAGGCAACCAAGTTTGAAATGGATGCTGCTAACAAAGATTTTGCTGCTTTAGTTAAAGAAGCAAAACTAACTGCAAATCCGGCGGTAAGAGTAAAAGCTATCGACGAAAACTTTGGTTCAATGAGCAATCAAAGACAAATTGTTAAATGGGCTTTTGAAGATGACACCAAAATTGGAAGTGTAAAACGATTTGAAATCGTAAATGTTGGTCACGTTATTGCTAAATTAAAAAGCATTGCTCCAAAAGGATTAATGACTGTTGAAGAAGCAAGACCACAAGTAGAACCAATCTTAAAAAACAAAAAGAAAGCAGCTAAGATTGCAGCAAAAATGAAAGGTTCTTTAGCAGCTATTGCACAAGCAAATAAAGTTACTGTTATGAATGCTGTTGATTTAACTGTTGAAAGTCCAAATGTTCCTGGTGCAGGTTTTGAGCCAAAAGTAGTTGGTAAGGCATTTACCTCTAAAGTAGGTGTAGTTTCAAAACCAATTGAAGGAAATTCAGGAGTATTTGTAATTGCTACTAAAGTGGTTACCAAAGCACCTGCAATTCAGAAATATGATGATTATATTGCTAAAGTAAAACAACAAGCAGTTCAAAATTCCGGAAGATTTATGCAAGCGTTGAAAGACGATGCTGATATCGTGGATAACAGAGCTAATTTTTACTAGTAGCATCTCAACATAAATAAAAAACCCATCTCGTTTTAACCAGATGGGTTTTTTTATAGTATCATTTCATCATACGGAATAACAATCTCAAAACCTTTCGCTTTGAAGTAATCCGTTGGATTTTCTTTGGAAATGCTCATTACAAAATCACCGCCCCAAGCTCCAAGGCTTTTTATTACACCATCGAAATCACCAAAAAAGGCTTCTTTAACGGTTGGCAATTCTAAAATATTACTCAATTCTATCTCGTGATTATCTAAGGCGACGCTAAAATCTTTTACAGTTTCAGCTTCAATTACAGCTTTTGTAATCGAATTAATGGTTTCCAAGGCATCTTGAATATTTCCTTGTTGTCCATAATAAGACGCAATCGCAGCTTTACTGTTCTGCTTTTTATTCAGATAAACAAAATAGATTTTATCTGTAAAATCCGGTTGGAAATTTACTTTTTCTACCACTGGTTTTTCATTGACCAGCTGATATACAATTGGACTGTTATTTTGAGCGCAGGCAATATCATAACCGCTACCTCCAAAACTTCTTTTTAGCAGCTCAAACGCATCGATTTGCAGCCATTGTCCAATGTTGTTGATTAAAGTAGAAGATGTTCCTAAACCCCAAAATTTCGGAAAGGTTAACTCGGTTCTGATGGTATATCCTTTTGAAGAGGTTATAAAATCAGAATTCATTAAATAAGCTTCGTGCAAAATTTCGATTAAAGTGTTCTTTATGTTGTTGGCATCATCAAAACGCTCTTTTCTGATAATAGATGAAAACGGAATGTTATCCTCAAACCAAATGCTTCCGTCGCTGTCAAAACTTTTCCAATGGATGATTTGTCCTTCGGCTTCTTCGATGATTAAATTTTGACCAAACTTTGTAGGCAACGCAAAAGCTTTGGCACCATCGAGTACCAAATATTCTCCTGTTATGAGTAGTTTTCCGTTACTGTAAAAAGTTTTGCTCAAGGATTATTTTCTTAATTTCTCAATGAATTCCACCACCGATGCATGCGAAATGGAATTATTTTCAAAATGAGTTTTGATTATTTTCAGTTCTTCGGCTGTGGTTTGAAACTGATTGAGAATATTATTGATGTGCATTTTCATGTGACCTTCCTGAATTCCGGTTGTTGTTAGTGAACGTAAGGCTGCAAAATTTTGTGCCAAACCTGTTACGGCAACAATTTGCATTAATTCCTGAGCCGATGGCTTTCCCAGAATTTCAAAAGCCATTTTTACCAACGGATGTAATGAGGTCAAACCACCAACAGTTCCTAATGCTAACGGAATTTCTGTCCAAAAAGTAAAGATTCCGTTTTCAATTTTGGCATGTGACAAACTCGAATACTGACCATGGCGTGAAGCATAAGCATGAACTCCGGCTTCAACAGCTCGGAAATCATTTCCTGTTGCTAATACAACAGCATCAACACCATTCATAATTCCTTTGTTATGCGTAACAGCACGGAAAGGTTCAATCTCGGCGATGCGAACCGCCTGCACAAATTTTTCGGCAAACTCTTGTGGGTTTTCTATTTTCTTTTCGGCTAAATCTTCGACTTTACAGGAAACTTCAGCGCGAACAATACAATTGGGAACATAATTCGAAAGGATGCTCATTACAACCGCAATCTCTTTTTCATTTTCATTAAAATCAGAATAATTCTGTGCTTCTTCTTTTAAAGATTTAGCTAATTGTTCTAAACATGAATTGATAAAATTCGCGCCCATGCTGTCTTTGGTTTCAAATGTCGCATGAAGCTGAAAGTAATTTTCTAATTCGGCAGTTTTATTTCGAAGTTCTAAAGAAGTGATTCCGCCACCACGCTTTTGCATGTTTTTGGTAATGCTTTCTGTAGAGGCAATCAAATTGTCTTTTATCGTATTGAAAAAAATCTCGAGTTTAGATGAATCTCCTTTGAACAGAAAATGCACCTGCCCTATTTTTTCAGTGTTTAAAACGGTTGCTTTAAATCCGCCACGAGTACTCCAAAACTTAGCTGATTTGGCTGCTGCAGCCACAACCGAACTTTCCTCAATAACCATTGGCACCGAATAATACTTATCATTGATTAGAAAATTTGGTGCAATTCCCATTGGCAAATAGAAATTGGAAATCGTGTTTTCTATAAACTCATCATGCAGCTGCTGAAGCTTGGCATCGCTATTCCAATATTGCTTTATGGTCGCAATGGCTTCCGATGGATTTGCAAAATATTCATTGGCAATCCAATTGATTTTTTCTTCTTTGGATAATTTTGAAAAACCTGAAATCGAATTATTCATGGTCAGTAATAAGTGAATTAATCAACTACAAATATAGATTATTAATTTGTTGTTTGAGGTGTTGTTGCCGGCGCAGGAACTGGTGCCTGACCTTCTTCATATTCCGTTTCCTTTAAGTCTTCGGTTTGTTTACCCAATCTAACTATTGGATTATCCTTTGTTCCGGTAACCTTAATCGGAATTCCGAAAAGTCCGAATGGCGGTAAACCCAATCGCATTTTGATATTTAAATCTCCGTCAAAGCTGGTTTGTCCTTCAATTCTTGGGCGAAAGCCTGCCACTTTGAATTTAAACCGTTCGATGTTTATGATGTTATTTTTGATTTTGGTTTTGATGTCAACCTGAGACAAATCTGGATTTTTCATAGCATCTTTTCCTGTTTTTCTGCTAACAGCACCAAACATTTTAAAGCCTTTCATTTTTACTTTTTTCACAGAAAGTGTTCCGCCACCAACAAGCGATGGATAAATAGGCTGCATATTTCCGTCCAGTTTTCCGGCAACTTTGTAGTCTAAGGAAATAATTCCTTCTGCATTTTCGGCCGCCGAGGCCATTTCACGGAATAGCTTCACTTCTTTGTAAGCGCGTTTTACATCAAAGTCTTTGGCTAAAATCTTGAAATCAAAATTGGCTCTATTTGGTGTTTCACTTTCATAAACAACATCCATTTTGACATTGCTTCCAACGACATTAAAACTGTTATTTTTCATTATCAGCTTGCCATTATTGATAAGCATGTTCCCGTTTAGCTTCTCTAAAATTAAATCCTGAAAGTTTAATTTATCTGCGACAGCGTGAAACTGCAAATCGAAATTACTCGGAATAACAATTACGCCTATTTCAGTTGGCATCGTTGGTCCTTGAGTATTAGCTTTAAGAACATCCGGAACGGCAGTTTGATTTGATGTAGCCGACATAAATTCGTCACAATTTATAAAGCTCGATTGCAATGCAAAATTCCCTTTTAGTATCGCTTTATCTGTCAATACAAAATCGATTACGTTTTGCAGATAACCATTCATTTTGAAATCGGATTGCCCATAATTGGCAACAAAATCATTGAAATTCATTTTGTCCTGATTGAACACAAAAGTTCCTTCTTTGATGATGAATGGTTTTGGCAAATATTCCGATGTGGTTTTGATGTTTCTCAGTTTTAGTGTTCCACTATTGCGAAGGTTTTTATAATTGCCTTTCATCGCGTCGTTTTGAGAACCTTTGAAAGAAACATCGGCATTGACATAACCTTCTAAATCCAATCCTTTTTTAGAGAAGACTTTATAGATTTTACCTAAATCCAGTTCACCTTTGGCTTTAATATCGTAGTTGATGTTATCGAAATTTTTCAATTTAGCATTGACAAAAATTGGTTTCCCTTCAAATTCAAATGATGCCGGTGTAATGTTTATTTTTAAATCTTTGGTCGAACCTTCCGTGTCTAAAATAGTCGCTAAAAGATTGATGTTCTTTATTGGATTTGGATAATAAATGGTTTTAACGTATCC
Source organism: Flavobacterium anseongense (assembly GCF_021608185.1). GTDB lineage: Bacteria > Bacteroidota > Bacteroidia > Flavobacteriales > Flavobacteriaceae > Flavobacterium > Flavobacterium anseongense. The sequence goes on from NZ_JAKIHN010000003.1 coordinate 155,117, forward strand.
GTTTTTCAATGCTATTTTTCCATTCGTTACCGGAATTTTATTGTGCATTTTATCATAAACTCCGTTCGATTTGATGTCCATATTCAGAACCCCACGCAAATCCATATTTTGCAAACCAAACGCTTTATTCATTTTTGCCAAATCAATTTTAGATTGAATTCGAGCTGCGATTTTTGGTTTTGATAAGCCAACCGTTTTGACAATTGCTTTAAAATAATCTTTATCGACATTGAAGAATATTGAATCGAGATTTACCCTTAATTGTTCAGTATCAAGCGAAGGCAATTTGGTATCAAAATTCAAAAAGATATTCGATGCCGGAAATGGTGCATCATTATAATTGATATAGCCGTCACGGATTTTCATATTGAAAGCCAAATCGGGTTTTTGATTTTTGGAAGCAATGTATTTTCCTTTTAACGTCAAGGATAAATCGGTGCTCCCTTTTACTTTCGATTTGTCAAGCCAGGTGACATAATGTGGTGGCAAAGCGGTAAAGAAATCCTTAAGCTTACTGTCTTCCGATTTGATATTGAAATCCATTTCATAACCATTGCTGAGGAAGTCAAACTTTCCTTTGAACTCAACCGGCAGTTTATTGATTTTTAAATTATTTTGTTCAAAGACAAATGCCAAGGAATTCGTGTTGATTTTGGTAATCAAATCGGCATTTACTTTTTTGTTTTTTAGGTATTGTTCACCAGCATACGTAAAATCAAAATCTTCGATATCGGCTTCGGTATATAAATCGAAAATAGCCTTGTCTAGGTCACCATTTCCAACATAATTAAAACCTTTAGCATCGATGAGCATCTTTGTGGATTTATCATCATAAACGATATGACTGTCTTCAATAGCAATTTTCTCAAGTCGTAACGAAGAACTCGAGCTGTCCTTTTTTGTCGAAGTATCATCCGAATTATAGACATTATAATTGGCTTCTCCTTTTTCATTGACTTTTACATTTATCAATGCATTGGAAACATAAATCTTGTCGATGTTAACTTTTTTATCAAACAATAATGAACTTAGATTTATTCCGAAAGCCACTTCGTTGGCTGAAAGTAAGGTTTCTTTTTTATAGGGTGCGGAACCTTTTAGAGAGAAATCGGTAAGTGTTAATGTTAGTGACGGAAAGTGATTAAAAAAGGAAAGATTGGCTTCTTTAAAATTTAATTCACCGTTTAGTTTTTTATTGGCAAATGCTTTTACTTCTTCGGCAATTTTACCGGGGAAAAGTATTGGTAGTATGAATAGCAATGCTAAAATAACGCCGAATGTAATTCCGGTAATTTTTAAAATTCTGACAATCACTTTTTTCATACTGCAAAACTACCAATCTTAAGCTTTTACAGCAAATGATTTTGTATTATTTTACACAAAAAAGCCACACAAAAAAGTGTGGCTTAAAAACAAACTAATTATTACTAACTCTAACTTTATTGTTTAATTAATTTCATGGTTTTAGAACTGTTGTTATTGTCAATTGCTTTGACTAAATAAACTCCGTTAGTCAAATTATTTACATCGAACTGATGTTCCTCAGAAATTATGTTGTCAAATGATTTTACCAATTGTCCTGTGATAGAATACACTTCTACTTTAGCAACTTGTCCTTTAATACTGAAGCTTCCTTTGGCAGGATTTGGATATAGACTTACTGTATTGATAAGATTGAAATTATTGTTCGCTAAAGTTGACGGTTTATTTCCATAAAGCCTGAAACCTCCCGGTTCAATAGAAATACTTTGCGTAGTCGATGTTACATCAATTGTTGAATTATCCATCAGGTTATACCAAGTTCCTGTAAAAGGGAATCCACCAGATGTTACTAGTGTATTATTTGAAAAATTAGTTCTGACAAAAGCATAACTCAAAGCTGCTGTTTGTGAAGTACTCGTGTAAACATCTAATCTTGGAGTACCAATGGTCGCTAAATTCCATGCATAGGTACCGTTTTCGAAAACATTTTCATTTATTTTTAAATCAATCAGTTTAGACCAAGTGTTATAAACTGCGCCTCTGTTTGTATCTCCCAACCAGTTTTCGACCCATTGAGGTTGTGGTTTTGTATCTAATTTACAATCCGGAGCAGAGAATGAAACATTTCCTGCATTACACGTCCAAAGTGAATCATCCCAACCAAGTTCACCAAAATGCCATATCATTTTTGGTCCCGGAACTAATAGATGAACAGCTCCAAGTGCAGGTAGTCTTATCAAAGCTTTGGTAAGATCTCCAAATGTTTGGTTGGCTCCACCATCATGTACGGCTTTGTATACTAATCTTTCCTCATCGTGGCTTTCTGCATAACCAACAAAACGGTTTGAAGGATCCGTAACACCTGAAATATCACCAAAATTACCTTTTAAAACATTGGCATAACCATCGGTTATTTTACGCCATTGCATAATCCCTTTTACGTCACCTGAACGCAAATAGTTAGACCATTCTACTTCCTCGTCATAAGAACCACCATTTCCTAAATGCTCAAAAATAACCAAGAAATTTGGATCAAACTCCCATTGTTTATCTGCATACCATTTTAGTTTGGCAACTCTATCAGAGCGGTATCCATTAGTACATGTTTCCTGACCGCCTGATACTGAAGGTGGGCATTGATTAGTAAATCCTTTGGTTAAATCCCATCTGAAACCATCAATTTTATAATCCTGTATCCAGGTTTGAATCGTTCTTACTGAATATGTATTGGTCAAATTATCCGGTTCTCTGAAGTGATTTAAATCGGTACCAACACTATAAGAATGCATTGCATCCTGGTTGCAATACGGATTTTCTGAAGAAACTCTATATCCGGTTCCATTAGCCCAACCGTCATTATCGGTATCTAACATCCACATTCTTTCTAGTGGTGAACGACCGAAAACGTGATTTAACGCTAAGTCAAGAATTACGGCGATACCATTTTGATGGCATAAATCGATAAACTCTTTTAGTTTAGCCGGAGAGCCATATCTTTTGTCTGGCGCCATGTGAAAAACGGTATTATAACCCCAGCTTTCATTGCCTTCAAACTCCATTACCGGCATTAACTGAATTGCATTTATTTTAAGATTTTTGAAATAATCAATTTTATTGATTAAATCCTGATAAGTTCTATTGGCATCGAAATCTCTTACCAAAGCTTCATAAATTACTAAATCTTTTTTCTTTGGTTTGACAAAATTTGTTGTTGCTGTGCTCCAGTTATAATTCCACCATGCTGTTGGACCAGTTTGCAAAACGGTAACTTCTCTTTCCTGTCCTGGTGCTATCGTAGCATAAACCGGTAATCCCGGATATACTCCTAAGGTTACGATTTGTGGATCATCGAAAGGAGATAATACTAAAGTAGAAAATGGATCAGCAGTTTTAACAACAGCAGGAGAATTTGCCGGACGACCTGTCACATCGCAAACCCAATATTGGTAAGCATATACTTGCCCTGGAGTTAGTCCGGTAATTTCTAACCAAAATTTACCTGTCGTTGGATCCTTCTTCATGGCATATGAAGCAGTTGGCTGCCAATTGTTGAAGTTTCCTGCTACATATACAAAGTCTTTATAAGGTGCATTTAATACCAATGTTGCTCTTGTAGCATCGGCAGAATCATAGTTTATTCCATCTAGCTTCCCAACTGGTAATGCTTGTGAAATTGTACCTGGATTGAATATATAGCTAAATCTTTTTACAATTGTTGTTGCACCTTGTGTACACTCTAAAGTAAATACGGTATTTTGTGTTACTAATGGCCCGGCAGTGAAGAATGTCGTTGTTGTTGGACCACTAACTGTCACGCCGTTTGCTTTCAAAGTATAGGTTGCTGCTCCACCGGTGTTAGAGGCTACAACACTTGCGTTGGTACTAGTAGAAATTATTGTATTGCTGTTTTCAGCCGGTGATGATAATGTCATTTGAAATGCTCCCACATTAAAAATATTATCATTTGTTTTTTTATCTCCGGAACCATCTTTAGCTTTTACTAAAAAACCCATTTTCCCAAAAACTGTATTGTTGTAAAAAGTTTGAGGAATAAAGGTTATCGTATAAGTATCTGTTCCTGAGTTGTACGTTAGTCTATTTGCTTCTGATGAAGCTGTCCAAGTTCCATTGGTAGGACAATCTCCAAGGGCATTTCCATTGACATCCTGCATCCATGCCCATAGATAAAGGGCATTTCCGGTAACTCCCCAAGTAGCCTCATTTATTTGGCTTCCCTGAACAGTAATGGTAATACTCTGGTTTCTCTCAAAAGGATTTGGAGTAACCGTAGGCGTAATTGTTTGAACCTGAGCTTGAGAAGCAAAAGTCGAAAACAATAGTAATAGGAATATTTTTTTCATAGTGTTTTTTTTAAAAAAAACATTCCCCGCCAAGTAATGACGGGAAATATTTTTGAAATTCAATTTAGTATTATATTAATTTGGTATTAAACGCAAATTATAGTTTGCAGCATTTCTCACATCTAATACAATTTTATAGTTCCCTGCAGTTGGAACTTTCATGTTACCTCCACCTATTTTAATACCATTAGCATTGGTAGCAGCAAGTGTTTCCGTATTTCCAGACAATGTTCCCATTTTTTCAGACCAGTCATCTTTTAAACGAATAAGGAACTCGTCTGCAGTCAGAGCTAAATCTAGTGTAAACATTCTATAATATGGCGAAGCTGGATCAGTGACAAATGTCATATAAGTTGGTGTTCCCCAACCGTTTGGAGTTGCTTGACCAATCATAGCTATTTGTCTTTTTGCAATCGTATACTTGTCGGTATTCCAATTAACAGTTAAAAAATAAGTGCCAGCTCCATCTGTAGGTCTAATATTTTTACCGCCAGCTTGAACTAAATCTGTAAATGAATTTGGAAACTCAGTGATATCACCTTTATCACCTACCCAGTCAGGTACAGGTGTAAATTTAAATTCAGGATTAGGATTATTCATCCAAACAAAACCTTCATATTTTCCATCATTTGCTTTAGAGAATAATTTAGGCGCATTACTTGGTGTCCAATCGGCATAACCACTGGCTCCTCCAAAATTACCCGGAACATAAAGTCTATCAAATTCATCAAATGCATCGTAAGCAGTCACAGTAACTGTTGCTTCCTGAGATTTGGCATTTAAATTAATATCAGAAGATGCTAATTGATTATTAACCAATGCATAAATTCTAATTTTATAGCTTACCGCATTCCCAATACCGCTTGGATTTGCTGCAAGAACTAAATTGTTAAAGTCTCTGGATTTAAGTGACTTTTCGAAAGATGCTCCTGGAACTGAACTATAGTTACCCAAACTTATTGAAGGATTTAGCGTTTGGTCATCTGAAAACGAATCGGTAGACTTAACCATTTGCAGTTTATAATTCGTTGCTGCTTGGTAACCAAAATCTGCTGATTCCCATTGTACAACTACTGCTTCATCTCCCGCTGTTGCAGCCGTTAATACAAACGTACCATCTACAGGAGCTGACATTGTAAAATCATCCGCTTCTTTAGCCACAGGATCTTTACTGTCTTCTGAACAAGAATACAATCCAATAGTTACAAAGGTGACTAAAAATGCTTTTTTAATTATATTTTTCATAATTATATTTTTTTATTAAATTAATTATATCCAGGATTTTGCGTCAAATTCGGATTCGCATCTAACGCCGTCAAAGGGATAGGGAAAACATTGTAATAATCCGGAATTGAAGTTCCGTTTAATGTGTTTCCTTTCCATGGCCATAAGTAGGAACCTCCGGTAAACTTACCAAAACGGATTAAGTCTGTTCTTCTTACTCCTTCAAAATTTAACTCTCTTCCTCTTTCATCTAAAATGAAGTCTAGTGTTAAATCAGCCTGTGCAATTGAGCTTGCATTACTTCTGCTTCTTACATTATTAACATAAGTTAAGGCTTGTGAAGCCGAACCTCCTGTTGCTCCTCTAAGTACACATTCAGCATACATTAAGTAAGCATCTGCTAAACGGAATAACGGGAAATCGGTATTTGAAAAACTTGTAGGAGTTGATGGCCCGTTAGCATTTGAATTTCTAAATTTAACACTTGGATATCCATTTGTCCATACTTTGTAATCAGTCATTTCGAAAGTGTGACCCGCTGTCCAGAAAAGTTGACCTCTTGCGTCAGAAGTTGTTGTTATATCTCCGTACAGGTTGTACCAAGCTTTCGTTGCTCTGTGTCCGCCCCATCCATCAGTAGCTCCATAAAAGCTCAATGGCATTGTTTCAGAATTTAAATTACCATTCACTAAATAAGTAGTATTACCATAACTTTGACTTGAAATCGCATCAGCAATCAATGGGAAAATAATCTCCGGTGAAGTATTGTTATCTGCTGAGAAGTTTTGAACGAAGTTTGGAGCTAAAGTATATCCTCCCTCAGTTATTACCTTATTAGCGTAAGTAAGTGCATCATTGTATCTGGCTGTTCCTGTATATACCTCAGCATTTAGATATAATCTTGCTAATAGCATTCTGGCAGCTGACTTATTTGCTCTTCCGTACTCATTTTGGTCTGGCAAACTGCTTTCAACAGCTAATAATTCTGACTCTACATAATTGAATAGTTCTGTTCTGGATGCTTCAGGTAAAGATTCTGTTGCTCCATAATTTTCCGTTGTAATTAATACACCTTTCCCAAAACAGTCTATCATATAATAATAAGCCAACGATCGTAAAAAACGTAATTCACTTATATACAATTCCTTATCCGGACCACTAGTATTATTAAGAGCAACTATTAAGTTAGTTGTTTGAGGCACTGTATAATAAACTCTATCAAATAAATATCTGAAGAATTTATTGTTTTGTGTCCAGTTAGAGGTCGTTGTCAATTGGTCAAGACCATCATCTCCCCAACGGTTTTTCATGTCGTCGGCTGTAAAATCCTGTAGGTTAATAATCCCCCTTAAGAATCCTGTTTCTCCGGCATCGTTTGATACGATATCCGAACTTCCCGGACCAGAAGGGCCGGTTAATGCAAAAGTTGCATACATTTTTGACACAAGACCTTTAGCTGCTCCCGGATTATTTTGAAGCAAATTGTCCAAAGTGTCGCCAATCAACGGTTTTTGATCCAACTCATTGGAACAAGAAGCCATTACAAAGAGTATGGCAACTACAGTTAATTTTCTAAAATTTGTTTTCATATTTTTCATAGTTTTTTAAAAATCGATGTTTACACCCATGTTAAATGTTCTTGGTCTTGGGTAGAAATCTGTCTGAATTCCGGAAAAACTTTCCGGATCCTGACCTGGATATTTTGTTAAGATAAATAAGTTGTTAACTCCAACTGACAAACGTAATGAACTTGATTTATATAATTTATCAAATTTATATCCTAACGAAATACTTTCGCAACGTAGGAAAGTTGCATCATGAATGAAATAATCAGAAACAACTGAATTATCTTGTATTGTAGTAAATGGTAAATAACCACTCAAAGCATTGTTAAGGTTTGTACTTTGACCTGGCAAAACTTTCTCTTTAAATCCAAATTGATAGTCTGGGCTATTGTAAACGTTTCCACCTAACTGACCTCTGAAACTTGCATTAAAATCGAAGTTTTTGTAGTTGAATGTAGTACCAAAACCAAATGTCCAGTTTGGAGCCATAGCTACATAATACTTATCGCCGTCATCAGTAATTTGACCATCGCCATTTCTATCAACAAATACGTCTGGAACCGGATGTCCTGCGCTATCATATACCTGCTCATAAACCCAAGCAGAATTTGGCTGCTCACCAACAGCATGATAGGTTAATGTTCTACCAATACCAGGTAATTTGTTCAACTCTATTCTGGAAGTACCTTTTAGCTCATCAACATTTCCAATATTGTAGGATACGTTACCATTTAAACTCCAGTTCATATTATCTGTTGACAATAATTTCACAGTAAGATTAGCCTCAATTCCTTTTCTTGATAGCGTTCCTGCATTATCAACAAATCTGTTAGTCAAAAACTGTCCCGGTGGAAAGTTAACTAATGCCAACAAATCAGTTGTTTTACTGTAATAAGCATCAATGCTACCTGTCAACTTGCTATTCTTAAGAATATCGAAATCTAATCCAACATTATATGTAGCCGTTTTTTCCCAAGTTAAATTTGGATTATATGGGTCGATTGAAAATGTTCCGATACCAGGTAAATATTGACCTTGTGCACTACCTATTGTGTAAGTAGGTATATATGAATAATATCCGGCAAAAGCAACATCTCTAAAATCACTGTTACCTGTAAATCCATAACCTAATCTTAATTTAAGATCATTAACACTGGAAGAATTTTCTAGGAAACTTTCTTGCTTGATTTTCCATGCAAGGGCTGCAGATGGAAAATAACCCCATCTGTTGTCTTTTGGAAATAAAGATGAAGCATCTGCTCTTACTGAAAAACTGAATAGGTATTTATCTAGTATGTCTATATTTGTTCTTCCAAAATAAGACTCAAGGACCATTTGCCCATAATATCTTCTATTTGGATTGTTTGCGGCCGGAGGGTTAATCTCTCTAAGACCACTATCAACATTATAACGGTATTCTGTTTTATTCCCGTCTAAAACAAAACTTTGGTAGTTGTGCCCACCTTGCACTTCAAATTTAGTAACAGTACCTGTCAATTTTTTTGAGTATGCTAAGTAAGCATCCACTGTTTTATTCATTATGGTTTGTCTCTCCAGATAATTCAACCCAGGGTTAAAGACATAATTGGTAGAAGGAGTTGACCCAATAGTAGTCCTTGTCTGATAAGTTTCAAGTGCATTATTGCTAAATTCTTCCTTAATATAAGATTGTGATGCTTCCATACCCAAGTTAACAACAGCTCTCAATTCTGGTAAGAAAGGCATTTTATAATCAAACTCAACATTACCTAAGAATTTATCGATAGTCTCAGGTCTGTATCTTTGATTCAATCTAGCTACCGGATTATATGCACCCTGAAGTAAATATCTTCCATCCCAAGATGCACTGCTAGGATTGTTTGTTTCTTGAAAATATCCTGCAAATCTATTGTCCGGACTATCTCCATATATTGGTTTTGTAGGATCCATATTTAATGAAGCATACGTAACAGCGCCAACGTCAATAGCATTTTTCTTTGAACTGAATCCTTTAGCATTAAGGTTAACTTTTAAGTTCCCATCAAGATACGTTGGAGATACGTTGAAACCAGCAGAAATTCTAGAATAGTCATTAGTCTGAATTAATCCCTCTGTTTTATTATATCCTACAGAAGCTCTAAACGGAACGTCTCCAAATATCGCAGCTCTAACACTAAAATTATGGTCCTGACTGAATGAAGTTCTGAAAACAGCATCTTGCCAATTGGTATTAGACAAAATTCTACCTTCAATAATTCCAAGTGTTGAAGGATCATCAACAGTAGTATCAGGCAAATTAGGATCATCAATACCTAATCTATTGGTATACTGAGGATAATTTGTTTCGATAAAAGATGTGAATTCACTAGCATTCATAACATCAATTGTTTTTCCAACCTTCCCAAAAGAGAATACATTAGAATAACTAAACTTTGGAGCTCCTGATGAAGAACCTCTTTTGGTTGTTATAATGATAACACCATTCGAAGCTCTTGAACCATAGATAGCTGTTGCAGAAGCGTCTTTCAAAATAGTGAAAGACTCAATATCATTTGGATTTACCAAAGACAATGGATTTGATTGCCCGGCAGCCAATTTGTTATCAATCTGAACATTATCAATAATGATTAACGGACTTGATTGCGCACTTAACGAAGCACCTCCTCTAATTCTAATATTAGGAGGAGTGTCTGGCTGACCTCCATCATTAGTGATTCTAACTCCAGCCACTTTACCAACAAGTAACTGATCGGCAGAAACTATAGCTCCTTTGTTAAAATCTTTAGCCGATACTACAGAAACTGATCCGGTGGCATCTTTCTTTCTAACAGAACCATAACCTACCTGAACTACAACCTCCTGTAATTCGTTTGCGCTTTCAGCTAAGCTGATTGAAACCGATTTTTGTCCTGTAAAGGTGATGGTTTCGTTATTGTAGCCAATAAACGAAAAGACTACTTTGTCTCCGCTTTTTAGACCCGCTAACTGGAATTTCCCATCAAAATCTGTTGTTGTACCTGTGCTGGCACCTTGAACGTTTACATTTACTCCCGGAAGTGGCTGATTTGATTTTTTATCAATTACAACTCCACTTAAACTGCTTTGAGCCAATACGCTAAAAGGCAGTAATAAGAATAAAAATAACAACTTTTTGTAAATTGTTTTCATACATTTTGTTTAGGTTAAAAAATAATTTTGTGCTTGTACTTAGACTTCGAATGTTAAATTTATGTAAAAAATTCAATCAACAGAATTCAGGGCTGTTAAATATGCTTCGAAAACGTTTGCGTGTTGAAAACTTTTTGCTTTTTACAATTAATTAACGCTAAAATTGATAGAATAAAAAATATCATATACCTTTATTCAGAAATTAGTATTTATCAAATTCATAACATGAAAAGAAAAGTAACACTAAAACAAATTGCCAAAGAATTAGACGTATCAATATCTACTGTATCTAAATCGCTAAAAAACAGTTTAGAAATCAGCGAAGACACCAGACAAAAAATTCAGGCATTTGCCAAATTATACAACTACAAACCAAACAATATAGCCCTGAGTTTAAAAAACAGAAAAACAAAAACAATTTGTATTATTATTCCTGAAATTATTCATCATTTTTTTGCAACTGTAATTAGTGGCGTTGAACAAGTAGCCAATGAAAATGGTTATAATGTGTTAGTCTGCTTATCTGATGAATCATTTGATAAAGAAGTAATTAATATGGAAATGTTAGCCAACGGAAGCATTGATGGTTTCATCATGTCGCTATCAAAAGAAACCCAACAAAAGAAAGATTTTCACCATATCGTTGAAGTCATCAATCAGGGAATGCCGGTTGTAATGTTTGATCGTGTTACCAATGATATTTTATGCGACAAAGTAATTATTGACGACAATTTAGCTGCTTTCAACGCCACTCAGTTTCTTATAGACAAGGGGTTTAAAAAAATAGCATTGATAACAACCGTTGACTATGTAAGCGTAGGAAAACTAAGAACTCAAGGCTATATCAAGGCATTAAAAAACAATGACATGAATGTCGATGAAAGTCTAATTCTTAGAATTGAAGACACCGAAAATTTTGAAACTTTAATCGAAGACTTACTGACTAATAACGATTTGGATGCTGTTTTTGCAGTAAATGAAATTTTTGCCGTAACCGCCATTAAATTAGCCCGAAAACTAAACATCAAAGTCCCGGAAGAACTTTCGATAATTGGTTTTACCGACGGGATTATTTCAAAATATTCTACTCCAAGCATATCAACGGTTAGTCAAAACGGAATCAAAATGGGAGGAAAAGCTGCAAAAATGCTCATTGAAAGACTGGAAGCAGAAGACGAAGAAGACGAACAATACAGCACCGAAGTCATAGAAACCGAATTAGTAGAAAGAGAATCCACCATATAATTTTATCAACAAAAAAACGTTTGCGTAACTCCATGCCTGCATTTTTTTTACTTAAAACCTACAAAATTTAAATTCTTTATTATCTTTACGACAATTATCAAAGCTTGTACTTTTACTTCGAACTAAAATAAGTTTTGATAAGCCTCGCGCTTATCGTATTATAAATCATTAAATTACGATAATGGAAAAGCGTAAATTAGGTTTCTGGGAAATTTGGAACATGAGTTTCGGTTTCTTAGGAATACAGTTTGGTTTTGCCTTGCAGAACGCAAACACTTCTAGAATCTTCGATACACTTGGCGCAGAAGTTGACAAAATAGGACTCTATTGGTTAGCAGCACCACTAACTGGTCTGATAGTCCAACCAATTGTTGGCTATTTTTCAGATAGAACCTGGACTAGATTAGGACGAAGAAGACCTTACTTTCTTGTCGGCGCTATTTTATCGTCCATTGCATTAATCTTCATGCCAAATTCTCCATCACTATGGATAGCTATTGGTACTTTATGGATTATGGATTCTTCCATCAATATTTCAATGGAACCATTCCGCGCATTTGTTGGCGATAATTTATCCGAAAAACAAAGAACTTTAGGTTTTGCCATGCAAAGTTTTTTTATCGGACTTGGCGCTGTTGCAGGCTCAGCACTTCCATACGTTTTTACCAATTGGTTTAATATTGAAAATACCGCACCGGAAGGAATAATTCCTCCATCAGTAAAATGGTCTTTTTACGTTGGCGGTTTTGTATTTCTCTTAGCTGTGATTTGGACAGTAGTTAAATCAAAAGAATACTCCCCCGAAGAATTAGAGGCTTTTGAAAATACTAAAAAAGAATCTACCTCATCAAACACTGATGATTCCGAAAGTGGTTGTACCGAAAAAAGACAATTTAATATTGGCTTAGTTCTATCTGTTATAGGATTATTACTTTCTTATTGGGTTTACGACATCAATACAACGAGTAAAAGCAGCCACAAAGAACTATATATTCTTTCTATAGGAATATTAGTTGCTGGTGTCTTATTTGCTGTGGTTTCTCAATTGAGAAAAAGAAATGTTCGTAACGGATTTACTATTATTGTAACGGATTTATTGAATATGCCAAAAACAATGAAACAATTGGCATGGGTTCAGTTTTTCTCATGGTTTGCATTATTTTCTATGTGGATTTATACCACTAACGCTGTTACAGGTCATGTGTTTGGAACCACAGATACAAAGTCAAAACTTTATAATGATGCGGCTGACTGGGTATCAGTAATGTTTACAGTTTACAATGGTGTGGCTGCTGCAGTAGCTTTTCTTTTACCGGTTTTAGCCAAAAGAACCAGCAACAAATTCACTCATATGCTTGCACTAATTGCCGGAGGACTAGGATTGATTTCTATCTATTTTCTATCTGATAAGGTTGGATTATTGTTAGCAATGATAGGTGTTGGAATTGCCTGGGCAAGTATTTTATCTATTCCTTATGCCATGCTTTCAGGAGCATTACCATCCAGCAAAATGGGTTATTATATGGGAGTTTTCAACTTCTTTATTGTAATTCCGCAAATTGTAGCCGGAACCATTTTAGGATTTCTAGTAAACACTTTTTTCAATGACGAACCGATATATGCTCTAATTATTGGAGGATTATCAATGATATTTGCAGGATTTTTAACGCTGACAGTATCAACAAATAAAAAGATTGACATTAATGAGTAAAAAAGCATTCATCTTCGACCTTGATGGCGTTATTGTTGACACGGCCAGATATCATTTTTTGGCATGGCAAAAAATAGCTGCCGAATTAGGCGTCGAATTTACACCAGAACACAACGAAGAATTAAAAGGAGTTAGCCGTGTTCGTTCTTTGGATATTATTCTAAAACTTGGAAATATTCAAGCGTCCGAAGAGAATAAAAACAAATGGCTGAAGCAAAAAAATGAAGATTATCTGGCATATATTGAACACATGGATGAAACAGAAATCCTTCCCGGTGTTCTTAATATTTTAGAATTTATTAAAGAAAAAAATCAACTAATCGGATTAGGTTCGGCTAGTAAAAATGCCCGACCAATTTTAGAAAAAGTGAAAATTTTGCATTTGTTTGATGCCATTGTTGACGGAAATGACGTAACCAATGCAAAACCAGATCCTGAAGTTTTTCTCAGAGCTGCAAAATTATTAAATGCAACCAACGAGAATTCCATGGTTTTTGAAGACTCGGTAGCCGGAATTCAGGCTGCTAATATTGCCAATATGACAAGCATCGGAATTGGCGATGAGAAAATTTTACATGAAGCAAAATACAATTTTAAAGATTTTACTTTTATGGATACATCTTTCATAGAAGCGTTCATAAACTAAAATTGAATGATAAAAGGAAAAAGAAAATGAATCAAGATTATATCAAACCAGACAACTGGTCTATCATAGAAGAAGGTTTTGACTTAGACCAAGTGAAATCCTCCGAAAGTCTATTCAGTATCGGAAACGGTGCCATGGGACAACGCGCCAATTTTGAAGAACACTATTCCGGGGAAACATTCCAAGGAAGTTATATTGCCGGAATATATTATCCGGATAAAACCAAAGTGGGTTGGTGGAAAAACGGATATCCCGAATATTTTGCCAAAGTTTTAAATGCCCCAAATTGGATTGGAATCAATATAGAAATCAACGGAGAAAACCTTGATTTGGCAACATGCAAAGAAGTAAAAAACTTCCGCCGCGAATTGAATATGAAAGAAGGAATCTACAACCGTTCTTTTGAAGCTACTTTGCAAAACGGAACTCAAATCTCAGTAAACGTTCGCCGTTTTCTTTCGTTAGATTTGGATGAAGTTGGCGTCATCAATTATGAAGTTACCCCAATAAATAATGACGCTAAAATCGTTTTCAAACCTTATGTTGACGCCGGAGTTCACAACGAAGATGCCAACTGGGAAGAGAAATTCTGGGAACCATTGGATGTGAAAAATTCGGGTAACGAGGCTTTTGTAACAGCAAGAACGTTCAAAACGCATTTTACAGCTACAACTTTCATGCAAAATAGTATTCTGTTAAATGGCGAAAACCAGAATGTTTCTCCATCAAACATTGAAGCTTCAAATGAGAAAGTTCAGTTCACTTATGAAGTTGCTGCCGCAAAAGGTCAAACAGCTTCAATACAAAAATTAGGTGGCTATACTGTATCCATGAACCATGACAATACTCAAGTGGCAGCGCAGAATGTCATCGCGAAAGCATTGTCATTTGGCTACGACCAATTACTAAATAATCAAATCGATGCCTGGGCAAAAATATGGGAAATGAGCGATATTACTATCGAAGGCGATGTAAAAGCGCAACAGGGAATTCGTTTCAATATTTTCCATTTAAATCAAACGTATTTAGGTAAAGATTCGCGTTTGAATATCGGCCCGAAAGGATTTACAGGCGAAAAATATGGTGGCTCTACGTATTGGGATACCGAAGCGTATTGCATTCCGTTTTATATGGCTACAAAAGACCAGCACGTGGCTCGAAATCTTTTGGCGTATCGCTACAATCAATTGGATAAAGCCATTGAAAACGCAGGTAAATTAGGTTTTACAAACGGCGCTGCTTTGTATCCAATGGTGACGATGAATGGCGAAGAATGTCATAACGAATGGGAAATTACCTTTGAAGAAATCCATAGAAATGGTGCGATTGCTTTTGCGATTTTCAACTATTACAGATACACCGGCGATTACTCATACATTCCTGAAAAAGGTTTAGAAGTGTTAATCGGCATTGCCCGTTTTTGGCATCAAAGAGCGACTTTCTCAACTCATAAAAATCAGTATGTGATTTTGGGTGTTACCGGTCCAAATGAGTACGAAAACAACGTAAATAATAATTTCTACACTAACTATCTGGCCAAATGGTGTATCGATTATACTATCGAACAAATAGAAAAAGTAGAAAAAGAATACAGCTCCGATTTTGCCCGAATCATGAGCAAAGTAAAATTAGATAAAACTGAAATCGGACATTGGAAAAAAGTAGCTGACCACATGTACTTCCCGTTTTCGGAAGAACATGATGTGTATTTGCAACAAGATGGCTTCTTAGATAAGGAATTAGTAAAAGTGCACGATTTAGACAAATCACAACGACCAATTAATCAAAAATGGTCTTGGGACAGAATCCTGCGTTCGCCTTATATCAAACAAGCAGACACATTACAAGGTTTCTATTTCTTCGAAGATCATTTCAGCAAAGAACAATTAGAAAAACATTTCGATTTCTATGAACCGTTTACCGTTCATGAAAGTTCACTTTCGCCTTGCGTTCACTCCATTCAGGCAGCCACTTTAGGCCGAATGGAACAAGCCTATACTTTCTATTTAAGAACTTCGCGTTTGGATTTAGATGACTATAACAAAGAAGTCGAAGAAGGTTTACACATTACTTCGATGGCAGGAACCTGGATGAGTATCGTCGAAGGTTTTGGCGGAATGCGTATCAAAAATGATGCACTCCATTTTGAACCAAGAATTCCAAAAGACTGGAATGGCTATTCATTTAAGATCAATTTCAGAAACCAAATTCTAAAAGTTTCTGTTCATCAAAATGAAACCAAATTTGTTCTTGAAGGAGAAACAGCGATTTCAGTTTTCGTAAACGGAAAAGAAGTCTTGGTTGAACCTAATAGTTTGGTAACAGTATAAAAAAATAATTAATTGAACCATATAAGGCATATAAGTCCATTTAAGTTATTCTTATCTGATTTATATGCCTTATATGGTTTAAAAACAATTGCATTATGAAAAAAATAATTCTCCTTTTACTGCTTTCCGCTTCTGCATTCGCGCAGATTGACCGTGTTGAACCGCCCTTTTGGTATTCCGGAATGAATTTGTCAAGCGTTCAGATCATGTTTTATGGTAAAAACATTGCGCAATATGATGTTACTATTTCAAATAACATCGTTATCGAAAATATCAAAAAAACAGAAAATCCAAATTATGTTTTTGTAACTATTGACACTAAAAATGTAGCTGCTTCTGAATTAACGTTTAGCTTCAAAAGCAAAAACAAAGTAGCTTTTACCAAGAAATATGAGCTGAAATCGAGAAGAGAAAATTCCAAATTCAGAAAAAGTTATGACTCATCAGATATGATTTATTTGATAATGTCCGACCGATTTGCTAATGGAAATCCAAACAATGACAGCGACAAATCAGTAACTGAAAAATTCGACAGAAGCAATCCTAACGGGAGACATGGCGGCGATATCGAAGGCATTATCAAAAATTTAGATTACATAAAAGAACTTGGCGCAACTGCCGTTTGGCCAACGCCACTTTGCGAAGACAACGATGCCAAAGGTTCCTATCATACTTACGGGCAATCCGATGTTTATAAAATCGATCCACGTTTCGGAACTAATGAAGATTACTTGCGATTGAGTGCCGAATTACACAAGCGAGGCATGAAAAACATTATGGATTATGTAACCAATCATTGGGGTTGGCAGCATTGGATGTACAAAGATTTACCAACGTATGATTGGGTGCATCAATTCCCAACCTTTACAAACTCTAACTACAGAATGACAACTCAATTCGACACAAACGCTTCGGCTATTGATGCTGAAAATTGTATGGATGGTTGGTTTGTCCCTTCGATGCCCGATTTAAATCAATCAAATCCTTTAGTGCTGAACTATCTGACTCAAAATGCGATTTGGTGGATTGAATACGCCGATTTGGATGGATTTAGAGTGGATACCTATTCATACAATGACAAAGAAGGCATTTCAAAATGGACAAAAGCCATTACTGATGAATATCCTAATTTTAATATCGTAGGCGAAGTCTGGATGCACGACCAGGCACAAATGGCTTTTTGGCAAAAAGACAGTAAAATTGGCGCCATTCAAAGTTATAATTCCAATCTGCCAAGCGTAATGGATTTTACGTTACACGATGCTTTTGGCTCTGTTTTTAATGAAGATAAAAGTGAATGGGATAAAGGAATGATAAAAATCTATGACAATTTCACAAACGATTTTCTGTATCCAAACATCAATAATATAATGGTTTTTGCCGAAAATCACGACACCAATCGTTTTAATCAGGCATATAAAAAAGACTTTAAAAAGTATCAGATGGCAATGGCTTTATTGGCTACTATTCGTGGAATTCCACAATTGTATTATGGTTCCGAAATTGGTATGGATGGCGATAAAGGCAAAGGTGATGGTGATATTAGAAGAGATTTTCCAGGTGGCTGGAGTGGTGATAGAAATAACGCTTTCACCAAAGCCGGAAGAACAGAAGAACAAGAGAAATTCTACAATTTCACAGCCAAATTATTCAACTGGAGAAAATCAAAAGATGTGATTCATTTCGGGAAAATGAAACACTATGTTCCCGAAAATAATGTGTATGTTTATTTCCGTTATAACGAAAAAGAAAGCGTTATGGTGATTATCAATAACAGCAATGAAAGTCAAACTTTCAAAACCAAACGATTTGCCGAAAGCATCCAAAACTATCAAACCGGAAATGATATTCTTTCCGGAAAAACAATCGATTTAAAAAACGATATTACAGTCGATGGAAAATCAACTTTGATTCTAGAATTGAAATAAAATAATGAAAAAACTATTTATACTTTTACTGATAACCACGGTTTCATTTGCCCAAAACGCAAATAGAAAATACATCTCCCATTCCTGGAAAAACAACATCCTTGAAATTAAAACATCGGATGGTTTGTATTTGATAAAACCGTATTCGGATAAGATTGTCGAAACTTCATTCATTCCAAATGGGGAAAATTTCAATCCTAATTCGCATGCTGTAGTTAAGACACCTGAAAAAGGCTGGGGAAGTTTTTCAAAAAATGACAATTCGCTATCGCTGATAACAAAAGGAATTACAGTTGTTGTAAACAAATCGCCTTTTAAAATTACTTACTCCAATCTTGGAAAAGTGCTGTTATCCGAAAAATCAGGCTACACCAAGATCAACGATTCCACTCAAACTTTATCTTTCAATCTCGACAACTCAGAAGCACTTTATGGCGGTGGCGCTAGAGCTCTTGGCATGAACCGTCGTGGCAATCGACTGCAATTATACAATCGTGCTCATTATGGTTATGAAACCAAAGCCGAGCTGATGAATTTTTGTATTCCTTTAGTAATGTCATCAAAATTGTATGCCGTACATTTTGATAATTCAGCCATTGGTTATCTGGATTTGGATAGCAAAAAAGACAATACCTTAACCTACGAAACCATTTCGGGAAGAAAGACTTATCAGGTTATCGTTGGCAATACTTGGACCGATTTAGTTTCGAATTACACTGATTTAACGGGAAAACAACCACTGTTGCCACGTTGGGCTTTGGGTAATTTCTCGAGCCGCTTTGGCTATCATTCGCAGGAAGAAGTTGAAAATACGATTAAGAAATTTGAGCAAAATAACATTCCGGTTGATGCTATTATTCTCGATTTATATTGGTTTGGAAAAGGAATAAAAAACACGATGGGAAATCTCGATTGGGACAAAGACAATTTCCCAAATCCTGATAAAATGATAACTGATTTGAATGCCAAAGGTGTAAAAACAATTCTGATTACCGAGCCTTTTATCCTGACAACCTCATCAAAATGGCAGGAAACTGTCGATAAAAATGTATTGGTAAAAGACAAATCCGGAAAACCGGCAACCTGGGATTTCTATTTCGGAAATACGAGCGTTGTAGATATTTTCAAACCGGAAGGAAAAGATTGGTTTTGGAATGTTTACAAACGATTAATCAACCAAGGCGTTGGCGGCATGTGGGGCGATTTAGGTGAACCTGAAGTTTTTCCATCAAAAGTCATAACTGCTGGCGGAAAAGCTGATGAAGTGCATAATATTTACGGACACAATTGGGCCAAACTAATCGCTGAAGGTTATAAAAAAGATTTTCCAGCCCAACGACCATTTATATTAATGCGTGCCGGATATTCGGGTTCGCAGCGTTTCGGAATGGTGCCTTGGAGCGGTGACGTAAGCAGAAGTTGGGGCGGATTGCAAAGCCAAATGGAAATTGCACTTCAAATGGGAATGCAGGGTTTAGGTTATATGCACTCAGACCTTGGCGGATTTGCCGGCGATTATTTTGACAACGAATTGTATTTGCGTTGGCTTCAATATGGTGTCTTTAATCCAATATTCCGTCCGCATGCACAGGAAGATGTTGCTTCGGAAGTTGCCCGAAAAGATGTTGCCACAATGGCAAAAGCCAAGAAGCTGGTAGATTTGCGTTATCAATTAATGCCTTACAATTACACTTTGTCTTTCGATAACAATCAAAAAGGAACGCCATTAATGCGTCCGCTGTTTTTCGAAGAATGGGATAATAAAACCCTGACATCTGTAGCCGGAACTTATTTTTGGGGTAATGACTTTTTGGTTACGCCAATTACAAAAGCAGGAGTAACATCCACGGAAGTGTATTTTCCAAAAAGCAGCAATTGGTTTGATTTTTATACCAACGAAAAACACACAGCAGGAACAACCGAAAGCATAAATATCAACGAAGATTATATTCCAACCTTTGTTCGTGGCGGAAGTTTTATCCCAATGATTGAAACCATTCAGAACACATCGAAATATTCGTTGGCCAATTTTAAGCTTCATTATTATTTTGATGAAAGTGTTAAAAGTTCTTCGGGCAAATTGTATAACGATGACGGCGCAACACCTAATGCTTTTGAAAAAGGTCAATATGAAATAATTAATTTCAACAGCACTAACAATAACAAATCATTAGTTATTAAATTGGCTACTGTCACAGGAAAAAACTATACATCAACTGATAAAAATGTATCGGTATTAATCCACAACATCAAAGCCAAACGGATTTTTGTTAATGGTCAGGAGCGCGTTTACAAAACCTTTCACGAACCTTTACAGGTAAACGTTTCCATCACCAAAGGAACAACTTCAGAAGTTAAAATTGAATATTAAAATCATGAGAAAGACAAGCCTTCTAATAATAATTACTATTCTTTTCAGCGGAGCGACATTCAGCCAAAAGAAAAAAATCGAAACTCCAAAAACCCCTTTTGTTTGGGAAGCCGCCAATGTCTATTTCATTGTAACCGACAGATTTAACAACGGTGACAAAACCAACGATCATACTTTCAACAGAAACAAACCAACCGGAAAACTGCGCGGTTTTGATGGCGGCGATATTCGGGGTATTATTCAAAAACTGGACGAAGGGTATTTCACTAATCTTGGAATCAATGTCATTTGGATGACGCCAATTGTAGAGCAAGTCCATGATGGCGTTGATGAAGGAACCGGATTTACGTATGCCTTTCACGGTTATTGGACACGTGATTGGACTGCGCTTGACCCAAGTGTCGGCACCAAAAAAGATTTAGCAGAATTGGTTCAGAAAGCACATGCCCGTGGCATCAGAATTATGCTTGATGCTGTTATTAATCACACCGGACCGGTAACTCCGGAAGATTCTGTTTATCCGAATGATTGGGTTCGTACTTCGCCAAAATGCACTTATAAATCATACGATACTTATATCAATTGTACGTTGGTTGACAATCTTCCCGATGTGAAAACAGAAAGCAATGACAATGTTGAATTGCCAACTTTTTTAGCCAACAAATGGAAAAAAGAAGGCCGTTATGATAAAGAAGTAGCTTCGCTTGACGCTTTTTTCAAAAAAACGGGTTATCCAAGAGCACCGAAATATTATATCATGAAATGGCTGGCGGATTACATAACTGAATTCGGAATTGATGGTTATCGAGTAGACACAGCCAAGCACACAACTGAAGATGTTTGGGCTGATTTCAAAAAAGTATGTGACAGGGCTTTCGCCGAATACAAAAAAAATAATCCAAAAAAAGTCTTGGATAACAATCCGTTTTTTACCGTTGGAGAAGTTTATGGATATAACATTGGTAACAAAAAATTCTATGACTTCGGCGATAAAAAAGTCAATTATTTCGAAAATGGGTTTACAGGTTTAATCAATTTTGATTTTAGAAACGAAGCCAAAATGAACTATGAGGAATTGTTTTCCAAATACTCCGGCATCTTGCAAAATGACTTGAAAGGCAACACGGTGATGAACTATGTTTCCTCTCATGATGATGGTTATCCCTTTGATAAGAAAAGAGAAAAGACCTTTGAAAGCGGCACCAAATTATTATTGGCTCCGGGAATTTCGCAGGTTTATTATGGTGACGAAAGCGCACGTTCGCTAGATATCGAAGGAACTCAAGGCGATGCCACTTTGCGCTCGAATATGAATTGGGACGACATTGCAAACAACGCAACAACTAAAGAAGTTTTATTGCATTGGCAGAAATTAGGCAAGTTCAGAAAAAAACATCCTGCTGTTGGTGGCGGAATTCACACTCAAATTTCGGCTTCTCCTTATGTGTTCAGCAGAACATTTACCAAAGGGAAATATTCGGATAAAGTTGTGGTTGGATTGGATTTAGCCAAAGGCGAAAAAACTATTTCAATTGGAACTGTTTTTCCAAACGGAAGCAAAGTAAAAGATGCTTATTCGGGGAAAACAGCAACGGTTGTTAAAGGAATGGTTTCTCTGAATACTGATTTTGGAATTTTGTTATTAGAAAAACTATAAGATGCACAAAATTGGTCATCGCGGTGCGAAAGGACATGTTGCCGAAAACACTTTGGCTTCTTTCCAAAAAGCGATTGACTTAAACGTTGACGGAATTGAACTCGATGTCCATTTAAGTTTGGATGGAAAAGTAATGGTGATTCACGATGATACTGTTGACCGAACAACTTCAGCAAAAGGTTTGGTAAAAGATTTCAGTGCCAAAGAATTAAAGGAGTTTGGCATACCAACTCTGGAAACTGTCTTTGAACTAGTTAATAAAAAATGCTTTATCAATATCGAACTCAAAACCTTTGAAACTGCCGATAAAGTTGCTGTACTAATCGAACGTTATATTTCAGAAAAGCATTGGAAATACGAAGACTTTATCGTTTCGAGTTTCGATTGGAATGCCTTGCAGCAGGTTCATTTTCTGAATGATAAAATCCGAATTGGTGTTTTGACAGATACTGATTTAGATTTAGCATTGGCTTTCGCCAAATTCATAAAAGCCTATTCGGTTCATCCGTATTATCATTTGCTGACTGCAGAAAATGTTAGCCAGATGCAATCCAAAAATTTTAAAGTCTATCCTTGGACCATCAATGAGCAAGAAGATATTATCTTTGTTAAATCGTTAAACGTTGACGGTATCATTACAGATTTTCCGGATAGAATATGAACTCAAACTTCGATATTATAATTGTTGGTGGTGGCGCAGCTGGTTTTTTCACGGCAATTAATATCGTCGAAAATAATCCGAAGCTTAAAGTTGCTATACTTGAAAGAGGCAAAACTGTTTTGGAGAAAGTACGTATTTCGGGCGGTGGACGATGTAATGTTACGCATGCCTGTTTTGTTCCGAATGATTTAGTGAAGTTTTATCCGCGTGGCGAAAAAGAATTACGTGGGCCTTTTCATCAGTTTTGCTCTGGCGATACTATTGAGTGGTTTGAGAAGCATGGTGTGGAATTAAAAATCGAAGATGATGGACGTATGTTTCCTGTTTCGGATAATTCTCAAACCATAATTGATTGTTTTCTTTCGGCAACACAAAAATTGGGAATCCAAGTATTGACAGGTCAAAGCGTACAATCAATATTCCATGCTGATGCGTATTGGAAAGTGGAAACCAATCACCAAACCTTTGTTTGTCAAAAACTGATTATGACTACCGGAAGCAATCCTAAGATTTGGGATATGCTTACGCAACTTGGACACAATATTG
Organism: Flavobacterium anseongense; assembly: GCF_021608185.1. Lineage (GTDB taxonomy): Bacteria > Bacteroidota > Bacteroidia > Flavobacteriales > Flavobacteriaceae > Flavobacterium > Flavobacterium anseongense. The sequence goes on from NZ_JAKIHN010000003.1 coordinate 178,491, forward strand.
TTTCGCCAGTTCCTTCCCTATTCACATTTAATATAAAAGATGCCCGCATAAAAGATTTGATGGGCGTTTCGGCTTTCGCCAAAGTAAAAGTAAAAGGCAGTAAACTTGAAGCTTCGGGGCCATTATTAATAACGCATTGGGGAATGTCAGGTCCAGGAATTTTGAGATTATCTGCTTGGGGTGCCAGAGAATTATTTGATAAACATTATCAATTTATAATTCAGGTGAATTGGCTTAACGAAGTCACTTTCGAAGAAGCTATAGATTCTTTAAAAGAACTCAAACAAGAACATGCTAAAAAAGCTGTAAGCAAAAAATCCCCATTTGAGTTTCCCAATCGTTTGTGGGAAAGTTTGGTACTAGCTTCAGAAATAGACAGTGAAAGAAAATGGGCAGATTTATCCAAAAAAGAATTAAACAATTTAGCCAACCAACTTACCAATGGTGAATTTCAGGTAAATGGCAAAAGCACTTTCAAGGAAGAATTTGTTACCGCTGGCGGTATTGATTTAAAAGAAATCAATTTCAAAACCATGGAAAGTAAACTGCATGAAAATCTTTTTTTTGCTGGAGAAATTGTAAATATCGATGCGATTACGGGTGGATTTAATTTTCAAAATGCCTGGACTTCGGGTTTTATAGTAGCGCAAAGAATTACAGAAGATTTCCTATAATTTAATGTTGTAGTTTGTTCAAAATCAGTTAAATTTGGTTTCCTTAAAACTAAATCATGAAAAAACCATTACTTCTATTGTTGATTTTTTTCAGTATTTGTATTAATGCCCAAACACCTGCTGTTCCTCCACCATTATTGGCTTGCGATGATAATAATGATGGCTTTGCAGTTTTTGATTTGACCTCAATAATCCCAACGATTGGTCTACCAAATCCTGCGGCACTTGTTGTGACTTATTACACCACTCCTACTGACGCCGAGAACCAGACCAATCCTATAGTCAATCCGACCAGTTATGTAAACCTTTTTCAAGGTCAATTTATTCACTTACGCATTTTAGACACTACTGATGGTCAGATTTATTATTCAACCTACAATCTTACAGTAATGCCATCACCCCCTGCTAATCCGGCAGAATTGGCTTTTTGTGATATGATGGAGTTGCCAATCTATAATTTGTCCGATGCTAATACTCAAATTACCGGAGGAGCGACCGGGTTTACCATTACGTATCATGAAACGTTGACCGATGCTGAAATAGGGGCTAATCCGGTTGGTCCGGGTTATATCCCAATAAATCAACCAATACAAACACTTTATGCTAATGTTGTAAATCCGACAACAGGTTGTCGCAGTATTACAACCCTTACTTTGAATACTCATAATTGTGCTCCGTGTACGAGCTCTGCCCCTACGAATTTGAGTGCTTCCAACATCACGGATACTACATTGACGTTAAACTGGCAAACCACCTTCGGAATGGGAACACAGGCAAGTCTGATTGCAGCGGTTCCTTATGGATCACCTCCTCCCGCTTCGTATGAAGGTACCATTACCGTTACATCAATAGGAAATACCTTTACAATTAACAGCTTGGTGTCTGAGAGCTGCTATTCGATTTACATGAAAGGTTTTTGCGGTAGCTCAGGTTATAGTAACTGGTCGGAACCATTAGATATCTGCATGCCAAATTGTGCTAGTGCCGGCGCCTGTACACAGGCATTGGTTTTGAATGCTTTTTTAGACAGTAACGGTAATGGTATAAAAGATTCAGGCGAAGTTAATTTTAATAATGGTTCTTTTGTATACCAAATAAATGATTCTGGAAATAATCTATACGGGGCCTCTAATAATGGTTCATACTACATATATGATGCAAATCCGGGAAATTCTTATGACATTAGTTTTTCAATAAATGGCAGTTGGAATCTTTATTACAGTTCATCAACTACATATACTAATATAACACTTCCAACCGGTAGCGGTGCCCAATATTTAGATTTCCCAATATTGGAAATTGCTCCTTTTGTAGATGCTGCTGTTTATCTTAATCCAACAGGGCAACCCAGACCGGGATTTACTTATAGCAATACGATATGGTATCAAAATCTTGGTTCACAAAACATCACTAACGGAACAATTACATTTACCAAACACCCAACTTTGAGTATCACGTCTATATCTCAACCCGGAACAACTGCAACAAGTACTGGGTTTACCTATGATTTTACGAATCTAGCTCCTTTAGAATCAAGATTTATTACAATTTACTTGACTGTACCCACTATTCCTACTGTCAGTCTTGGTGATTTAGTAACCAACAGCGTTTCTGTTCAAATTGCCAATGATACCAATGTTTCCAATAACACTGCAACAATGACTCAGACAATTATTGGTTCATATGATCCAAATGATAAAATGGAATCGCATGGCGGAAAAATTGTTTATGCTGATTTTACATCTAATGATTATCTGTATTATACCATTCAGTTTGAAAATACCGGAAGTGCCAGCGCCGAATTCATAAGAGTTGAAGACGCGCTAGACAGCCAATTAGATGAGAGCACTTTTGAAATGCTCAATGCCAGCCATACTGTAAATACAAAACGTATCGGCAGTCAATTGACATGGCATTTTTATAACATCGATTTACCACCAACTTCATCAAACCCAAGTGGAAGTCACGGTTATATTACATTTAAAATAAAACCTAAAACAGGTTATGCGATTGGTGACATTATTCCAAACACGGCTTCTATTTATTTTGATTATAATCCACCAATAGTAACGAATACATTTGACACCGAATTTGTAGAAACATTAGGCAATCCGACTTTCAATGCCAATACAATTTCTTTATATCCAAATCCGGCAAATGATAGCGTTACCATTTCAAATTCTAACAGCAATGACAAAATAGCGACTGTTGTGATTTATGAAGTATCCGGAAAAAGAGTTTATACTCTAAATAAAAATACACTTAGCAATATTAGCATTGATGTATCTCATTTTGCCAGAGGATTGTATTTAGTAGAATTAATTTCTGAGGACAATACTAAAATCACTAAGAAGCTATTATTGAAATAGTTCACTATATTTGAATGTCAAAAAACCAAACAAGCATGAAGAAAATTCTACTCCTAACTTTTTCCCTTTTTTTAGGAACACTAACTGCTGTTCATTCGCAGGGATGTGGAGGTACTTTTACCGATCCTGCAGGTCCTACTGCTAATTATGCATTTAACAGCGATTACACCGTTACCTTTTGTCCTGAAAATCCGGGCGATGTAGTAACAGTGACTTTTACATTATTTGATATAGAAGCTGAATGGGACGCCCTATATGTTTTTGATGGGCCATCAATAGCATCTCCTCAAATTTCAAGCGCAAATCCGGCAGCGGGTGTTCCGGGAGGCTTTGCTGGTGGGTATTGGGGAACTGCAATTCCTGGTCCATTTACTTCAACGAGTGCGGATGGTTGTTTGACTTTTAGATTCAGAAGTGATAATATCATTAACAAAGCCGGATGGATTGCCGAGGTATCTTGCGGACCGCCAACGACATGTCCTTCTCCCGTAAACCCAATCGTAACATCAATAACTGCAACGAGTGCTGTTTTAGGATGGACAGATACTAGTGGAGCTACTTCATGGGAAGTATTTGCACTAGCTTGTGGTTCTGCTCCTCCAACTGCCTCAAGTGTTGGACAAGTTGTTTCTGTTAATCCATATGTAATAACAGGGTTAACCCCAGGAACATGTTATAATTTTTATGTTAGGGCTATTTGTTCTCCAACGGACAACAGTACTTTGTGTGTTTTTAATCCTGTAACTACAGCTACTCTTCCTCCTATTTGCGGTGGACAATTTATTGACAATGGCGGTTTAGCCGGAAATTATACTAATAGTTCTGATAACACTACTACTATTTGTCCAACCATTACCGGCGATGTGGTCACAGTAACCTTTACATCATTTAACATCGAAACCGGTTACGACGCTTTATATGTCTTTAACGGAAACTCATTAGCATCAGCACAAATTGCAAGTTCAAATACGGGAGGAAATGTTCCGGGTGGATTAGCCGGAGGATATTGGGGAACCACTATTCCTGGCCCATTTACTTCAACTAGTGCGGATGGTTGTTTGACTTTCAGATTCAGAAGTGACACTTCTATTAACAGAGCCGGATGGGTTGCCAATGTCACTTGTGCACCACCACCAGCTTGTAGTCTTCCAACAGCATTAACCATTAACAATGTTACTTCTGATTCTGTTACAATAAACTGGACACAACCTCCAAACCCTGATTCGAGCGTTGCCTCTGCTTGGCAAGCTTTATTATTACCTTGTGGACTTGAACCATCGCCTAGTTCGACAGGCTTTTTTGAAGTAGCAACAAACCCTTTTACAATTACAGGATTAAATCCAACGACCTGTTATGCTATTTATCTTAGAGCTGTTTGTTCGACTTCACCTTTAGTAGTTTGTCCTTGGGTTCCTTTTAATCCTGTTACGACGATTCCGGCTCCACCCGCTTGTGGAGGTCAATTTTTTGACAATGGTGGTAACGGTAATTATGCTAATAATTCTGATAGTATCAATACCATTTGCCCAACAATACCCGGAGAAATTGTAACTGTAACATTTAGTTCATTTAATACTGAAACCAATTGGGATGCTTTATATGTTTTTGACGGAAACTCAATAACATCACCACAAATTGCAGGTATGAATCCTGCAGGGAATGTTCCCGGTGGATTAGCAGGCGGATTTTGGGGAACTACAATTCCTGGGCCTTTTTCTTCAACAAGTCCTGATGGTTGTTTGACTTTCAGATTTAGAAGTGATGGCAGCGTTACTTATCCTGGTTGGGTTGCCAATGTTACCTGTGCACCCGATGCTGATAAAATACTTTTGGTGGCTTTTGTAGATCAAAATAGTAATGGCATTCGTGATACCGGAGAACCGCTATTTCCTAATGGTTCGTTTATTTATCAGCAAAACAGTGACGGAATAAATGTAAATGGTTATTCTCCAACAGGTCAATTTGCTTTGTATGATTCCAATCCTGCAAATACATATGCTTTTAGTTATCAAATCCAGCCTGAATATGCTGGCTATTATGATTCGGGAACAACAACTTATAACAACATTAGTATTCCTGTTGGAAGCGCTACACAATTTTTATATTTTCCAATTACGCTAACAAATCCTTATAATGATGTAACCATATCAATTGCTCCAATAAGTCCGCCGAGACCTGGATTAAGTTATTTAAACCAAATCACCTATAAAAACCTGGGAGTAGCAGCTACCGGCGGAACAATAGCTTTTGTAAAACCACCTGAAATTACTGTTTTTGGAACTACCCAAACCGGAACAGTAACGAATGGAACGGGTTTTACTTATGCATTTACCAATCTTTTACCAGGTGAAACCAGGATTTTCTATGTTACTATGACTGTGCCAACTACACCAACGGTAAGTTTGGGAGACTTGCTTACAGATAGTGTTACCATTTCGGCTCCGGCCAATGATATTGATTTGACAAACAACGCAAATACCAATTCTCAAATTGTGGTTAATTCTTATGACCCTAATGATAAAATGGAATCCCGTGGTAAAAACATTCCGATTAGCTCGTTCGCTGAAGATGATTACTTCTTTTACACCATTAGATTCCAAAACAACGGAACAGCAGATGCTCTTGATGTCAGAGTTGAAGATGTGCTCAATTCACAGATAGATGAAGAGACTGTAAGAATGGTGAGTTCAAGTCATAACTATACCATGAAAAGAATTAACAATCAACTCGTTTGGAATTTTAAAAATATTCATTTACCACCTTCAAGTGTTAACCCAACAGGCAGTATCGGTTATATTCAGTTTAAAGTACAGCTCAATCCGGGGTTTCAAGCGGGCACAATAATTCCGAACAACGCCTCAATATTTTTTGACAGCAATCCGGCGATTGTAACCAATACGTTCTCTTCTAAATTTACCGTACCATTAAGTATAGCTGATTTTGATGCTAACAGCCTGGTTTTATATCCAAATCCGGCAAAACATGCGGTTCAAATTGGATTAATGAATAGTAATGAACAGATAAACAAGCTAGTTTTTTATGATGTGTTGGGGAAAGTGATTAAAACAGTTTCTTCTATCGTTACGGAAAGTGTGACTGTTGATGTTTCGGATTTGGCAAAAGGAGTTTACCTAGTAGAAATAGGATTGGATAACAATCTGAAACTGACTAAAAAACTTATTATTCAATAATTTATAAGTAAATATAAAAGTCCCGTCTCGTTAAAAAAGACGGGGTTTTTTATTTATTCAACCACCAAATACTTCCGTTTAATATGGTGGCAAAGCTTACCCATGCCAAATAAGGAAGTAATAAAAGTCCGGCTGTTTTGTCAATCTTTTTGAACAAATTATAGGTTTCTATAATCATTAACCAAAGCAAAATGATTTCGATTAGAGCTAAAAATGGATTATGCAAACCAAAGAAAATGTACGACCAAAGCGCATTCAAACCAAACTGTATAGCAAAAAAGCCAAGTGCTTTTTTAGTTGTTTGTTCATCAGAACCTTTTGTCCAGACTAAGCCAGCGGCAATTCCCATCATGATATACAACAAAGTCCAAACGGGTGCAAAAATCCAGTTCGGTGGATTAAAAACAGGTTTTATCAAAGTTGGATACCAAGTGGTAATACTATCTCTTGTCACCATTCCTGATAAATAACCAACTGTTACACACACTACAACAACCGAAACTATTTTTAAAATCTTTTGCATTTTTGTTTTGTTTGAATTTTATTCAAATATAATAAACAAACTGGTAAATCTTTTTACAAAAAAAGTATCTTTGCTCACTCGAGACCTTTTTTAGGTCGAACTGAACGAAGTTAAATTTCAAACGTATGTCCGAAAAGGATTTTATTTCAAAACCATTTTCATCTACAATCGAAAACGGAAGTTTTCAATGGAGCGCACCAAGTAATATTGCTTTGGTAAAATATTGGGGCAAAAAAGAAAATCAGATTCCGGCAAATCCTTCTATTAGTTTTACTTTGAATAACTGTAAAACGATTACCAAATTGGCTTTCGCCAAACACATCGACAAGCTCAGTGTGACAAATAATGGGTTTTCATTTGACTTATTATTTGAAGGCAAACCCAAAGAAGATTTCAAACCCAAGATTCAAAAGTTTTTCGAGCGTATTGAAATCTATTGCCCTTTTCTAAAAGACTATCATTTTACGATTGATACCGAAAATACATTTCCACACAGTTCGGGCATTGCTTCTTCAGCATCAGGCATGGCGGCATTGTCTATGAATATTATGAGTTTGGAAAAAGCATTAAATCCAAACATGACCGAAGAATACTTTTACAAAAAAGCTTCTTTCCTCGCACGATTGGGTTCGGGAAGTGCGTGTAGAAGCATAAAAGGAAGTGTTGTTGTTTGGGGAAATCATGCTGAAATTAATGGCAGTTCTGATTTATTTGGCGTCGAATTCCCATCAAATATACATCCTAATTTCAAGAATTATCAGGATACGATTTTGTTGGTTGACAAAGGTGAAAAACAAGTTTCGTCAACAGTTGGTCATGATTTGATGCACAATCATCCATTTGCCGAGCAACGTTTCGCGCAAGCGCATCACAATTTATCAGCCATAAAAACTGTTTTAGTAAACGGAAATTTAGATTCGTTTATCGAAATAGTAGAAAGCGAGGCCTTGACATTACACGCGATGATGATGACATCGTTACCGTACTTTATTTTGATGAAACCAAACACTTTGGAAATTATCAATAAAATCTGGAAGTTTAGAAATCAAACGAATATTCCTATATGTTTTACGCTTGATGCAGGAGCAAATGTCCATGTTTTGTATCCCGAAAACGTTAGAGAGGAAGTATTGCAATTTATTGCAGCCGAATTAGTTGGCTATTGTCAAAATGGTAACTATATTTGTGATGAAATTGGAACAGGAGCAATTAAAATATGAAAGGACCACTTTTTTACTCAAAAATTCTTCTCTTCGGAGAATACGGAATTATAAAAGATTCAAAAGGTTTATCTATTCCTTATAATTTTTACAATGGCGCTTTGAAAGTGGATGAGAATCCATCACAGGAAGCTATTAAATCCAATGCAAGTTTGAGACGATTTGTCACTTATTTGGAGCAACTTCAAAACGAACAAGCTGAATTAGTAACTTTCAACTTAGATGCCTTAAAGGCCGATGTTGAACGTGGCATGTATTTCGATTCGAGCATTCCACAAGGCTATGGAGTTGGAAGTAGCGGTGCATTAGTTGCTGCTATTTATGACAAATATGCCAACAACAAAATCACTGTTTTAGAAAATCTTACCAGAGAAAAGTTGTTGCAACTCAAAGCTATTTTTTCTCAAATGGAATCCTTTTTTCACGGGAAAAGTTCCGGACTTGACCCATTAAACAGTTATTTGAGTATTCCAATTCTTATTAATTCAAAAGATAATATCGAAGCTACCGGAATTCCGTCACAAAGCACAACCGGAAAGGGTGCTGTGTTTTTGTTAGATTCAGGAATCGTTGGCGAAACAGCTCCGATGGTAAACATTTTCATGGAAAACCTAAAAGAAGAAGGCTTTCGTAAAATGCTTAAAAATCAATTCGTGAAATATACCGATGCCTGCGTGGAAAATTTCCTTGGCGGCGATATGAAATCACTTTTTGCAAACACCAAACAATTGTCTAAAGTTGTTTTGAATCACTTTAAGCCTATGATTCCGGAAGCTTTTCACGGAATTTGGCAACACGGAATAGACACTAACGATTACTACTTAAAACTTTGTGGCTCTGGTGGTGGTGGCTATATTTTAGGTTTTACTGAAGACTTAGAAAAAGCAAAAAAATCCTTGAAAGATTATAAATTAGAAGTGGTTTACCAGTTTTAATTTTCTCAAAATGCTAAGCCGAAAAACCAAACATTTGCTGCTGAAAATTGTCAGTATGCTTTCGGTAGTTCGTGGCTACAACATTGCCATTATTGTTTTGGCTCAATATTTATCAGCCATTTTTATTTTAGCGCCTGAAAAAAAACGCGCACTCGATGTTATCCTCGATTTTAATTTATTTATGATTGTCATCGTTTCCAGTTTGACGATTGCTTCGGGTTATATCATCAATAATTTTTACGACAGTGAGAAAGATTTAATCAATCGCCCTAACAAATCGCAACTTGATAGATTAGTAAGTCAGAAAACAAAACTTAACGTTTATTTTACCGTCAATTTTATTGTTTTTCTGTTATCCTTTTTAGTTTCGATTCGCGCTGTTTTATTTTTCTCAGCCTACATATTTCTAATTTGGTTTTACTCTCACAAACTCAAAAAAATGCTGGTTGTCGGAAATTTGACTTCGGCTTTTCTGGCCGTTTTACCTTTTTTCGCCATTTTACTTTATTACAAAAACGTCTATCCGCAAATTTTTGCACATGCTTCTTTTCTTTTTCTTTTGCTGCTAATCCGTGAAATAATAAAAGATTTGGAAAATATAAAAGGTGATATTGCCAACGATTATCAAACTATTCCGGTAATGTTCGGCGAAAGCACTGCAAAAAAAATAATAACACTGCTAACCGTTTTGACCATAGTTCCGATTTATTTCCTAGTCGAAATTTTTGAAGTTGGTTATATGGATATTTACTTTTATGTTAGTTTAATTATCTTGATTTTCTTTCTGCAAAAACTCTGGAAATCTGACTCCAAACCCGATTATTTAAAACTGCACAACATCCTCAAATTCCTAGTCGTTTCGGGTGTTTTTTGTATTGTTTTAATCAATCCTGAAGTCTTGGTTCACGGTAGAAGATTGCTTCGATTTTAGCTTTATTCCAGCCCAGATAGGAACGGCATCCTTTTGTCTCGTTTCTAAAACGAGACAAAAGATATAGTGGATAGCTGGAAATAGCTCCTAAAAAAGCATCTGAAATACGTATCTTTGCTGCAAATTAAAGAATTATGAATAATAAGGAAGGCAATAACAAACGAAACAGCTCGCGACCAAACAGTTCGCGACCAAATTCGAATAAGCCAAAACCTGCTATGCCGAAACGCGCTCAGGGACCAAAAAAGGCTAAGCCAACTTCTGATGCTGCTCCAAAAAGAGCTCCAAAATCGGCACAAAATAATGTGGCAAAGCCATTAAAGTCGGACGATATTCGTTTGAATAAGTATATTGCTAACTCAGGTGTGTGCTCACGTCGTGATGCTGATATTTATATTCAGTCGGGCAATGTGAAAGTGAATGGCGAAGTAATTACCGAAATGGGTTATAAAGTAAAACCCGGAGATGTTGTGAACTTTGACGGTGCCACTTTAACTCCGGAGCGCAAAGAATACATTTTGTTGAACAAGCCAAAAAACTTTACTACTTCAAACGAAGATGATGCCGATCACAGAAATGTATTGGAATTAGTTCGAGCAGCAACCAATGCCAAAATTCAGCCTATTGGGAGAATGGATAAAAACACCACCGGTTTGTTAGTTTTTACCAATGATACCGATATGATTAGAAAATTTAGTCTGCCTAATCAAAAATCGACAAAGATTTATCAGGTTACTTTAGACAAAAATCTGAAGTTCGAAGATTTGGAAAAAATCTCCAACGGCGTTACGCTTGACGGACACAAATTATATGTTGACGAAATCACCTATGTTGAAAACGAACCCAAAACCGAAATTGGTTTGAAATTGAGAACGGCAAACGTAAAAGTTGTCCGTGCTATTTTTGAAAGCTATAAATACAATGTGATAAAAATTGACCGTGTTTCTTTTGCCGGTTTGACCAAAAAGAATTTGCCACGTGGCAACTGGCGTTTCCTTACTGAACAGGAAATTATCAATTTGAAAAACGTTTAGAAAAGTATATTTTTAACCAAACGAAAATCCTCTCGTTTTACGGGAGGATTTTTCATTTAACAAAACTATGTCAGCAGAAAAAAACTTATCGATTGCTATGCTTTGGTTTGAAGCATTTAATGCTCATAATCTTGAAAAATTATTATCATTATATGATGACGAAGCGCAGCATTTTAGTCCAAAACTAAAAATCCGGCATCCCGAAACTAACGGTTTGGTTTCCGGAAAAGAAGCGCTTAGAACCTGGTGGAAAGATGCTTTTGACCGATTGCCGAGTTTGCATTATAAAGTGACTTCATTGACTTCGAATACGGACAGAGTCTTTATGGAATACGTTAGAAATATTGACAATGAAGACACTTTGCTCGTAGCTGAAGTATTGGAAATCAAAGACGGAAAAATCATAGCTTCGAGAGTTTATCACGGCTAATTTTATCATTTCATTAACAAAACAATTCGGTAGAAACCAATAGTTTTACCAAACTAATTACTTCAACATGAAAAACTTAAACACAATATCAGTAATGATTTTCCTTTCATTGCTTTTAGTAAACTGCAAATCAGAAAAGAAAGAGCAAGATTTTAAAGCAATAACCGATGCCTATTTTGATGGCAAAAACGAATTAGATCCGCTTGGTGCTACACAAAATGGTCAAAACGAATACAACGACCAATTGGTATTTGAAATGACTGATTCGTATCGTAAAAAGCAAGCTGCATTTTTTGATAAATTCGAAAATGAGTTGACAACTGTTGACACCACTGCTTTATCAGCTGAAGAAAAGACCAGTTATGATGTCATCAAATGGGAAATTGCTATTGGGAAGGATTTATTAAAATATGACACCAATCTAATGCCTATTCACCAATTTTGGGGAACAAACTTAACCATAGGACAATTTGCCAGTGGTTCAAGTGCTCAGCCTTTTAAAACGGAGAAAGATTATAAAAACTTCTTAAAGAGAATGGATTTATTTTCGGTTTGGATGGATTCAGCGATGGTTTATATGAAAAAAGGAATTGACAAAGGAATTGTTTTGCCAAAATCTTTAACCGTTAAAGTGATACCACAATTCGAAAGTATGGTGACACCAAATGTGGAAGACAATCTTTTTTATTCGGCTTTAAAAGCATTTCCAAAAGAAATTACACCTGAACAACAGGATGCTTTGAAAAAAGAATATGCTGCAACTATCAAAGAAAAATTAGAACCGCAATTCAAAAAAATTACAGCTTTTTTGAAAGATGAATACCTTCCGGCTTCAAGAAGCACTAGTGGAATTGGCAGTTTACCTAATGGCGCTGCGCTATACAAAGTCTATGCAAAACAATGGACAACCACAACCAAAACTCCGGAAGAAATTCACGCACTTGGTTTAAAAGAAGTAGCCAGAATAAAAGCCGAAATGGAAAAAGTAAAAGACCAAGTTGGTTTTAAAGGAACTATAAATGAATTTTTTGAGCATGTTAGAACGAAGCCTGAATTGATGTCGTTCAAAACACCTGAAGAGGTAATTGCTAACTTCGAGAAAATTCATAAAACCATCAAACCTAATGTTGACAAATTGTTTTCACTGCAGCCAAAATGTCCTTTCGAAATAAAAAGAACAGAAGCTTTTAGAGAAAAAACTGCAAGTGCAGAATACAATCAAGGTTCAGCTGATGGTTCTAGACCAGGTGTTTTTTACGTGCCGATTCCGGATGTAAAAACATACAATTTCTATGGTGATGAAGATTTGTTCCTGCACGAAGCTATTCCGGGACATCACTTCCAGATTTCATTGCAACAAGAAAATAAGGAATTACCGGATTTCAGAAAGTTTGCTTGGTTTGGTGCTTATGGTGAAGGCTGGGCATTATATACTGAAAGTTTAGGAAAAGAATTGGGATTATATACTGATCCGTATCAATACTTTGGAATGTTAGGAAATGAAATGCACAGAGCTGTGAGATTAGTTGTTGATACCGGAATACATTCAAAAGGATGGACACGAGAGCAGGCAATCAAATATTCGTTAGATAACGAAGCCGAAAGCGAAGCCTCAATTATTGCAGAAATTGAGCGTTATATGGCTATTCCGGGACAAGCATTGTCTTATAAAATGGGGCAGCTGAAAATTTTAGAATTACGCAAAAAAGCGCAAGACAAGATGAAAGATAAATTTGACATCAAAGTTTTCCATCAAAAAGTATTGGAATCGGGTGTGTTGCCTTTAGCACTTTTGGAAAAGAAAATAAACAGTTGGATAGAAACCAGTAACTAATTAAAAAAGTCCCGATTCATCGGGACTTTTTAGTTTTTAACATTCAGGTCAAGACTTTTATAATTTATCGGATTTCCGGATACATCATAAAAATCATATTTGTATTTGAGGACACCGTCTATTTCTTCAATGTTTATTTTCATTTGATAGAAACCTTGATTCCATTCGACAACCACATTATAAGTGTAGTCTCCAACTCCAAAACTCCCAGGCAGATTACTAGTGTAGATTAACTTTTTTGATTTAAGATTAAGTGTCTGCAGCTCGATGTTTTCGTAAGTTCCGATCTCATCGCCATCGACAGAATGGCCCATATAATCATATTTTCCGCTGGACTTGGTTTTTTTACCATTCTCTTTTGGGTCGTTATAAATATCTTTTATCGAGAAGATTACATCCTTTAAGGAGTTTTTTCCAACGTTTAATAAATAAAATCGTAGCTGATGGTGATACATTAATTTGTGGACTTTTTTTCCGTTTTTCCCTGTGGAATTGCCTTCACTCAAATCATTATCCACTATTTCTATGATGGGTAGGTTTTGACCAAAAGACTGACCAAAGGAACTCGACTCTAGTCTTTTAGTTCTTTCTTCTGCTTCTTCAACAATTTTGTCTTTCTCTACAATTTCAGCATGTAATACCTCGATTTGTTTGATAGCTTCATCTAGTTCTTTCTGCTTTTGAGCGGCAATAGAATTGCTTGTGTTCTTATAAAGTAAGTATACAGAAAACGCTAATAAAACAAAACCGAAAAATGCTAAAATAGCGGTTATCATAAGCTTTCTACCTTTCATTAGGATTATAGATTTAAATCAAAAAGATTTTTATGTTGTAAAAATAAATCAATTTACAAAAATTAAAACACTCCAAAACAATAAAGTGTAAACATATTATTAACCAATTAATAACAAAAAAACCTAAGAAAAAACAACACTCCCCAGATAGGCAACCTCTTTGTGGATAACGGTTCGCGACTTGTGACTATATTAAAAAAGCCTCAACAAAAATGTTGAGGCTTTTTAAGTGCGGGTAATAGGACTCGAACCTACACGCCTTGCGGCACCAGATCCTAAGTCTGGCATGTCTACCAATTTCACCATACCCGCAAAATTGTGAGTGCAAATATAGACATTACTTTGTAAATACCAAAACTGAAATCCCAAATTCCAAAAAACATATTTAGCTGCCTTAATTTGGAATTTGGAATTTTAAATATTGGAATTTCTATTCGTATCTTTGACGGTATTAATTAACAACTACAATGGACAACATAAAAAACTACGTTCAGCAAAATAAAGAACGTTTTATCAATGAATTAATCGAATTATTAAAAATTCCTTCTGTAAGTGCCGATAGCGCTTATGCTCATGATGTCATAGCTACTGCCGAAGCGGTAAAAGCTTCGCTTGAAAAAGCAGGTTGCAAGCATGTTGAAATTTGCGAAACTCCCGGCTATCCAATTGTTTTTGGTGAACATATCATCGACAAAAACCTACCAACCGTTTTAGTTTACGGACATTATGATGTACAGCCACCAGATCCGATGGATTTGTGGACATCACCTCCATTTGAACCTGTAATTAAAGTTACCGAAATTCATCCTGAAGGTGCCATTTTTGCTCGTGGTTCCTGCGATGATAAGGGTCAGATGTATATGCATGTGAAAGCCTTTGAATATATGATAGCTAACAATTGTTTGCCTTGCAACGTAAAATTTATGATTGAAGGTGAAGAAGAAGTTGGGTCGAAAAGTCTGAGTTGGTTTGTAGAAAGAAATCAGGAAAAATTAAGCTGTGATGTAATTTTAATTTCGGATACCGGAATGATATCTAACCAACAGCCAAGTATTACTACAGGTTTGCGTGGTTTGAGTTATGTTGAAGTAGAAGTTACCGGTCCAAATCGCGATTTACATTCCGGATTATATGGTGGCGCAGTAGCCAATCCGATTAATGTGTTGACCAAAATGATTGCTTCACTTCACGATGAAAACAATCATATTACCATTCCGGGATTTTATGATAAAGTGGAAGAATTGACTGCTGCTGAAAGAGCCGAAATGGCAAAAGCTCCATTCAATTTAGACAATTATAAAAAAGCATTGGATATTGAAGACATATACGGAGAAACAGGTTATGTAACCAATGAAAGAAACTCTATTCGCCCAACCTTAGACGTAAACGGAATTTGGGGTGGTTACACTGGTGAAGGTGCCAAAACTGTAATTGCCAGCAAAGCTTATGCGAAAATTTCGATGCGTTTGGTTCCAAATCAGGATTGGGAAGAAGTAACTGAATTGTTCTCCAACCATTTTGTGAGTCTTGCACCAAAATCGGTTAAAGTTAAAGTTACGCCACATCATGGCGGACAAGGTTATGTAACGCCTATTGACAGCATTGGATACAAAGCAGCAAATAAAGCTTATACGGAGACTTTTGGCGTTCCGGCTATTCCGGTTCGTTCCGGCGGAAGTATTCCGATTGTAGCGTTGTTTGAGAAAGAATTAAAAAGCAAAACTATCTTAATGGGATTCGGTTTGGACTCGGATGCAATTCATTCACCAAATGAGCATTTCGGAATTTTTAATTACCTAAAAGGAATTGAAACCATTCCATTATTTTATAAATATTTTGTAGAACTATCAAAATAAAACACACGAATCCGTTTAGAAATAAGCGGATTTTTTATTTTTAAAAAAAAATAATCTTTGGATTTCAAAAAGATTTTCATCTCTTTTCTAATGACATTGGTTTTTGCCTCGTGTAAAACCAATAGAACCATCAATCATCATCGTGAGGGAAAATGGGTATATAAAGACACTGTCAACGGAATTCTATACAAATCAAAAGGAAGGTACAAAAAGAGTACTGAAATTAAAACCTGGAAATATTACGAAGACCGCAAGCTTGTTAAAACTGAGAAATATCAGGATACTATTTGCCATATCAAAACCTTTGACAATAAAGGACGTATAAATTCAATAGGAAAATCGGTTATTTCGGAAGAATCCGATGGTACACGTTGGTATCTGACCGGCGATTGGATTTTTTTTGATGATAGTGGTAAAATCATTGGCATTAAAAACTACAAAAAAGGCGAATTGGTTTCAGAAATCGAAATGTAATACTACTAAAATCGGTTTTTAGAATTTAAAAAACAGCACCTTACAATAAACTTCAACTTTTGGCGTTATATTTGTATAATCATCATCAATCAAAATTAATCATCATGTTAAAACGTTTTTTCCTCCTATGTTCAGGTGCCGATAGTGACATCGTGAACTCTTGTTCCAACGGCGAACAAAATAAGTATGCCGGCATTGGCGCCACCGTTTTCTTTACAGCAGTTATGGCATTTATTGCCAGTAGTTATGCTCTTTACACCGTTTTTGACAATCCCTATATTGCTATTGCATTCGGAATAGTTTGGGGATTTTTAATTTTCAATCTCGACCGATTTATTGTTTCAACCATCAAGAAAAGAGATAGTTTTCTGGATGAATTAATTCAGGCTTCACCGCGAATTGTATTGGCAATTATTATTGCTATCGTGATTTCAAAACCATTGGAAATCAAAATTTTTGAGAAAGAAATCAGCACTGTTATATTGAAACAGAAAAACGAAATGGCGATTGCTAATAAAAATCAGGTTGCCAATTATTTCAAAACCGATGTCGATAAAAACAAAGCCGAAATGGACAGTTTAAAATCGGGCATTGCCAAAAAAGAAAAAGAAGTCGCCAGCTTGTATCAATCCTATATTACTGAAGCAGAAGGTTCAGCCGGAACAAAGAAAATGGGAAAAGGTCCAATTTATAAAGAGAAAAGAATCGCTCATGATTTGGCTGTCAAACAATTGGATTCATTGAAAATAAATAACGCTAAAATCATTGCTGATAAAGAAGCTAGAGCCAAAACGTTGCAAACAGATTTGGATAAAAAAGTTACAGAAACCCAACCTATCATTGATGGCTTTGATGGCTTAATGGCTCGAATTAATGCTTTAGGAAAACTGCCTTTACTTCCATCATTATTCATTATGCTGCTGTTTTTAGCGATAGAAACATCGCCAATCATAGCTAAATTATTATCGCCAAAAGGGGAATACGATTTCAAGCAGGAAGATTTAGAAATGGGCATCAAAAATGTAATATCACAAAATCGCTATCAAAGTGAATTGCAAAAGAAAACCGATGCTGAGATTTATGATAAAGTCTATGCCGACATTCGGGAAGATAAAGAACTATACTACTACAAAAGGAAAGGCGCAACCGAATTACTTAAACTTCAGGCGGATGGTTTTGTAGAGAAGCAGAAGAAATCCATGTAAATATTAAGGGATTAGGGATAAGGAGTAAGGGATAAGACTTTTGCCTTGTCCCTTATCCCTTTTAACTTTTCTCTATTTCGTCACGTAACTTTTTAGTCAAACCTTTATAAACCAAATCATAGGATTGATTGATTAGTTGAGAAATCATCTTATCCGAAACATCACCGTTAAAGTCAACTGTTATCCAGTGAATTTTACTCATATGATATCCTGGATTTATCGCTTCATATTGCGCACTAAGTTCCGCATTATTTTCCGGTTCTCCTTTGAGGTTCAAAGCCGGAGTTCCTTTTTCCCATTCTTTAAGCGAAGTCAGGCAAAACATTTTTCCTCCAACTTTAAACACTAACGTATCTTCATCAAATGGAAAATGTTCAGTCACTGCTTTTTTGGATAGGCAGAATTCATATAATTGTTGAATGTTCATGTATTTTAGTTTTTAGTCACAGTTTTCAGTCGCAGTGGCTGTCAACTGCGACTGAAAACTGAAAACTATTTAATTTTCTCCATCATCTTTTCAGGATGCGCCAATGGTGTAAATCCAAATTTCTCATATAAAAAATGAGCGTCAGAAGTTGCCAATCGCCAGATTTTGACTTGTTGTAATTGAGGTTCTTTCATCATGGCATCAATCAAAATAGAAGAGTAGCCTTTTCCGCGATGGGTTTCATCAATAAAAACATCCATCAGATAGGCAAAAACCACATAATCGGTAACCACTCTGGCAAAACCAATTTGCTCATCATCCAAATAAATTCCGAAACAAAAAGAAGCATCAATTGTCGTTTGCACTTCATCAATTGTTCTTCCTGCTGCCCAATAAATATCCTTCAAAAAGTTTTGAATAAACGGAACATTTAGTTTGCTTTTATCTGTAGAAACTACAATCATATCTGGTACAAAATCGGTTTACTTGGTGAAGCATCATTTTCAAAAGAAGCGATTTGCAAATTCAAAATATAACTCCCGTCTTTGACTTCATCATCTACAAAAATCATTTCTGTAATTGTACAATCCAATCGAGCGTCAGCATTGAGATTATTTACATCTTTAACATTCCAAAAGGCTTTGTGCGCTAATAATCTTCCTTCATCTTCTTCCCTGTCAACACTTGGTAAATCAATCAGCAAATGCTTAATCCCGCTTTCGCGGATGAATGTCGCTACTTCTTCCAGTAAGTATGGTGGATTCGTATTCGAATAATTTTTATGTTTTTTGGATTCTAAATTTGGTAATGTTCTGATGATGATAGCTTCAGGAGTTTTACCCTTCAACGCTTTTTCGATTTGATTTTTGGTAATTGCCAAATCGTTTCCAATACTTTCAGGTTCAATAGAAATCAATTCTGCCGTAAAGAAAAACTGTTTCAGGCATTGATTGATGCTGTAAAACTCGCGTGTAATGTGTCCGAGACATTCGGTGTGCGTTCCGTGTCCGTGTGGATTAAAGAAAATATTGTTGAAATTAGTCGAACTTCCTTCAGAAACTTGTCCAATCCAGTCACCAAAACGAACCGGTTCAATTTGAGGTTTTTCAATATACCATGCAATCGGATTGGCATCTGTATTGGTTAACGGAATAGAAATATCAATAGGTTTTGACAAGTCGATTTCGAAGGTGTTGTTGATTAGTGCTTTCATTTATGCTGAACTTGTTTCAGCATCTCATCCTTAAGATGCATTTACAACTCCAAATATAAATCTTTTAATTCTGGATTGGAAACTTTTACTAAATTCCATTTCCATTCATTGTGCCAATTTTTAAATTGTTTTTCTCTAGCAAACGCATCATGAAAATCATCAAACTCTTCAAAATAAATTAAAATTGTAGTATTATACTTTTTGGTAAAAACTGCTCCAGTACCATTTCTATGACAATCAATTCTAGATTTCAAATCTTTTGTAGCTCCAACATAAATGACAGTGAAATTCTTGTTCGTCAAAATATATGTAAATCCTTTTATCATAATCGCTGTTAATTCAAAAGATGCTGAAACTAGTTCAGCATAAACAAGTCGGACGCAATTCCGTCACTTAAAAACTTGCCACTTTTAGTTGTTCGCAAAATATTTTCATCCACAAAAAGCAAATGGTCTTCAATATATTTGGCGGCTTGCTGGTTTAGATAATCCAAATAAGTTTTACCAAATTCACGCTCAATCCTGTCTAAAGAAATGCCCCAAATAGTTCGCAAACCAGTCATTACATATTCGTTATAACGGTCTGTTTTGGTTAAGACTTCGGTTTCTGATGGCAATTGATTTTCGGCAATTGATTTCAGGTATTGCGTATTATTCGACACATTCCAACTTCTGGAAACACCGTCATAACTGTGCGCCGAAGGACCAATTCCGATATATTTTTTGCCCAACCAATAACTCGAGTTGTTTTT
This sequence comes from Flavobacterium anseongense, assembly GCF_021608185.1. GTDB lineage: Bacteria > Bacteroidota > Bacteroidia > Flavobacteriales > Flavobacteriaceae > Flavobacterium > Flavobacterium anseongense. The sequence goes on from NZ_JAKIHN010000003.1 coordinate 198,352, forward strand.
GGAAAAATAATTCTCCTTTCCAAAATTCGACAGTTCATAATGAATGAATCCGTTTTCTTCCAATTTGTCAACCAGCAAATGAAAATGTTCCTGTGCTACTTCATCATCAGGCATTGGAATAATTCCTTTTTTGATGAATTTATCCAAAGCTGTTTGGGGTTCAACAGTCAAAGCGTAGCTCGAAATATGCGGCACGTTAAAGAACAAAGCGATTTCTATATTTTGCCTCCATTTCTCGTTTGACATATTTGGCACTCCATAAATCAAATCAATAGAAATATTATCAAAATATTGTGTAGCAATTTCTAAACATTTCTTTGCTTCTTGCGAATTGTGAGCGCGGTTCATCAACTTTAAATCATCTTCAAAAAAAGACTGGATTCCGATGCTTAATCTGTTAATTTGGTTATTGGATAATTCGGTTATTCGGGTTTCCGTTAAGTCATCCGGATTGGCTTCAACAGTGATTTCGGGATTTTCAATAACCTTATAGTTTTGATAAACCGAGTCAATCAACAATCTTAAATCTTGAATCTCCAATATCGAAGGCGTTCCACCGCCAAAGTAAATCGTTTCGACAACCTCATCTTTGAATTCATTTTTGCGCAATGCTATTTCTTTGGTTAAAGCCAAAACCATTTCATCTTTCTTCTTTAATGAAGTCGAAAAATGAAAATCGCAGTAATGGCAAGCTTGTTTGCAGAAAGGAATATGGATGTAGATGCCTGACATATATTAGTTTTCAGTCTCAGTCTCAGTCGGCAGAACTGAAAACTGCGACTGTGACTGTAAACTATTTTTTAATTCGTTCTTCATTCTGTTTTACAAACGCATCCCAGCCGGTGTAACTTTTTGTTCCGGTAACTTTCCCTGAATTGAAAAAATGACAAACCGCTGCTGCCAAACCATCTGTTGAATCCAGATTTTTGGGTAATTCCTTTAATCCTAAAAGTTGTTGGAGCATTTTGGCAACTTGCTCTTTGCTTGCATTTCCATTGCCAGTGATGGCCATTTTAATTTTCTTTGGTTCGTATTCGGTAATGGGAATTTGGCGTGACAAACCCGCAGCCATGGCAACGCCTTGTGCTCTTCCGAGTTTTAGCATAGATTGTACATTCTTTCCGAAAAATGGCGCTTCAATAGCAATTTCGTCGGGATGATGTGTTTCAATCAGTTCAATCGTACGTTCGAAAATGACTTTCAGTTTGGTATAATGATCATCATATTTGCTCAAAATCAATTCGTTCAACTGAATGAATTCCATTTTTTTATTAACGACTTTGATCAACCCAAAACCCATAATAGTAGTTCCCGGGTCAATTCCTAATATGATGCGTTCGTTTGCCATTTTGGTTGTCAGTTGTCGGTTGTCAGTTGGTGGATGTTCGTTTAATTCAAATTTTCAAATCTTCAAATCTTCAAATTGACTACTTTTGCAACAATGATTACAATTCCACACAAAGCTAAGCAATTCATCGTTTTTCTAATCAAAGTTTTGATTGTAACTGCTGCTTTTTATTTCATTTACGATCAATTAGCGAATAATGACAAACTCGACTGGGAGAAATTCACAAGTTTAGTCAAAGAAAAAGCAAGCGTTTGGGGAATTCTATTTTTACTTGCATTCAGCATTGCCAATCGCTTTCTTGAAATTTTAAAATGGCAAAATCTGGTTTCTTTTTTAAAACCCATTTCACTTGGCGAATCGACCAAGCAGGTTCTCGGAGCATTGACAGCCGGAATTTTTACGCCAAATGGCCTCGGAGAGTATGCCGGAAAAGCATTGTATTTTGACAAAAAGAAAACCAAAAAAATTATTTTTCTAAACCTTATCTGTAATGGAGTTCAAATGATTTTAACTGTGATTTTTGGAACTATTGGATTATTTATTCTAGGTTATTGGAAATGGGGATTTGCAATTATTGGAATTTCTTTTCTCTTGCTTCTTGCTTCTTTTCTCTCAAAAACCATTAAGATTAAAGGCTATTCCATTGAAAAACTCCTTCACAAAATCAACGAAATTCCGAAACGAATTCACACTAAAAACAATCTGTTGGCACTTTGCCGTTATTTGGTTTTTTCGCACCAATACTATTTTTTATTTCTCGCTTTTGATGTAGATTTACCTTATCTAACGATGATGGCAACCATAGCGTCAGTGTATTTTTTGGCTTCGTCATTGCCGAGTTTTCAGTTTCTGGACTTTGCTGTAAAAGGAAGCATGGCGGTTTTTTTCTTCGGAAAATTGGACATAAACGAATGGATTGTTATTTTTATTTCCACTTTGATGTGGTTTTTAAATGTGGTGTTGCCTGTCGTTATCGGAAGTTATTATGTAATGAGCTTTCGCTTAAATTCCAATAATAAAATTCCAAATTCCAAAATTTAAAAGTTATGATAGCACTTCTTTTTTGCGCGATTTTATTAATTTATGTTGCTCTTATTGTTCAATTAATTTTTGGATTCAACAAAGTGAAATCTTTTGAAGTAACCGATTTGACTCCGAAAACTGCTTTTACTATTGTTGTTCCTTTTCGGAATGAAGCTAAAAATTTACCAACGCTTTTAGAATCGATTTCCAATTTGAATTATCCGCATAAAATGATTGAAATTATCCTGGTCGATGATTTCTCAACCGATAATTCGGAACGCATTTGCATTCAATGGCGAATGAAATACGAGCATTTGGATACAACATTATTGGAAAACCTTCATCTTTCCTATTCGCCCAAAAAAGACGCTATCGGTCGGGCGATGCCTATTGCAAAACACGATTGGGTTGTTACGACTGACGCTGATTGTATTTTGAATAAAAATTGGCTGCTGACATTTGACAATTACATCCAAAATAACAATCCTGAAATGATTGTTGGAACCGTAATGTACAAAGCTAAAAACAATTGGTTTCACCATTTTCAGCAATTGGATTTGATGAGTTTGCAAGGTGTAACTATCGGAAGCTTTGGTATTGGAAAACCCTTTATGTGCAACGGAGCGAACTTTGGGTACACAAAGAAATTCTTCTATGAAATTGGTGGCTTTGGAGGCATAAGTGATACCGCAAGTGGCGATGATGTATTCCTGTTACAAAAAGCGGTCAATACAAATCCTGATAAAGTTCATTATTTAAAAAACACGGATTCGATTGTAAAAACCAGACCAGAAAACGATTTGTTCAAACTCTTTATGCAGCGTGTTCGCTGGGCAGGAAAATCAACTGGTTATAAAAGTAGTTATGCTAAATTTTTGGCGGTTGTTGTTTTGCTAATGAACTTTAGTTTGGTTGTTGGTTGTTGGTTGTTGGTTGTTGGCAAAATAGACTGGAGAGTAGTTCTTTTTGTTTTTGGCGTGAAGTATATTATTGATTACACTTTACTTTATAAATCGAATTCTTATCTCAGAAACGGTAAGTTTTTTGTACCGATAGCGAGTAGTGTAATTTATCCTTTCTTTTCAAGTTTGGTTGGAATTTATTCGTTGTTTGGAAGCTTTAGATGGAAAGGAAGAAAGTTTTCCAACTAGCCCCGATTGCAGCAAGCTACCATGTAGCGCGGAAAGCGGGAAATAGCTCCTAATTATTTTACTCCGATTTAATTATCACCGGAAGCACAAATTGTGTTTTTACCGGAATTCCTCTTTTAATCGCCGGATTCACTTTTGGAAAATCGACTAAGCGGACACGTAGAATGCTGTCGATTTTTATGGTGTCGTAGGCCACCGAATCTTTTGGGAATTGTGGTTCGAATTCCATATCTGCATTAGGCAAAACGGTCACTTTGACTTCAATCGTGTCGAGTTTTGGGAACATAGTTGATAGTGTATCAACTGCCAGTTTTTGTTGAATGGTTGCTGTTAAAAACTCGAAAAAACATTGCTTGCGTAGGGTTGCATCTGTTAGTTTTTCACAATCGGCCACCGATGGATATTCATCCACTTCGTTCCAATTGATTTCCTTCAATTGCTTGTCGAGTAGCTCTTTTTCATTCGGTACTTTCTTTTCAAAGTATTGACACGATTGAAGAAGTAACAACGCTACTATTGGTAAAAGTTTTTTCAAGTTTTTACTTTTTGGAATTTAAATAATCGGAATAACTTTTATCAAACCACTCTTTTTTGGTGCGTTGTGCATCTTCTTTTTGGTCTTTATACAAAAGTCCAAGCTTTTCGGAATAGATGGCTATTTTGATTGTATAGGTATAAAACTCTTCCTGAGTAAGTGTCAACGAAGTGTCTTTCTGCTTTTTAAAGAATTCGAAAAACAAAGCGTCAAAATCGTTTTTATCATAGGATCGCACTTCTTTTTTATACTTCTTATAAAGGTCTTCTTTGAGTTGAGCATCTGGGTCATTAGTTGCTTTCTCCTGTGCAACTACGTTATTTGTTGCAACCAAAAGTAAAAAAGTAAAAAAGGCTATTTGGGTTATTTTCTTCATATGCTCAAAAGTAATAAAAAAAATGAAAGTTCCTAAAAGCAAAAAAGCCATCCATCTCGTCAATAAGACGAGAGAAAGCTTTTCATCTCGTCAGAATGACGAGACTACTAAACCGCGCTACATTACTTGTTGAATTTTGAAATCAGATATTCTATTGAAGCTCTATTTAATTTCTTCAATCTTTTCTCTTCTATCAATGCTTCTCTCTTAGTCTCATGGCTAAGATAATATAATAATTCCCAATCATTAGCTTTAGAAGTATATGGGCTTTTACCAGAATTATGGTAAATTAATCGTGTTTCAATGTTTATAGAAAATCCTTTGTAATATATGTTCAAAGATTTCGAAAAAAGGATATAAGTATAAAACATAGTGCAATATAAAGCAAAAAAGCCATCCACAATAAAGTGGAAAGCTTTTCATTGGTCTAACTACTAAACCGCGCTACGAGTTACAAAGTCGTAGCAAACAACACAACTAATTTTGAATGACTCACTAAATTTGTGAATGCATTTCATTTGCTTTTTTGGGCAAAAAAGCACTTTGTTTCCAAAGTGCTCTTCCCAATTTCGCGGTCTGGACGGGACTCGAACCCGCGACCCCATGCGTGACAGGCATGTATTCTAACCAACTGAACTACCAAACCTCTGCGTTATTGCGGTTGCAAATATACAATCGTTTTTCAAATCTGCAACTATTTTTTTAAAAAATAAAATGTGTAAAAAACAATTCTAACCAAACATTTGTTTTTCAACCAAATAAGTAGTCAGAATCTTCTCGAAACTTTCTTCCACAGCCACAGGAACATACTTAATTCTGTTTTGTGCGCAAGTCATGGCCAATGTTTTGAAGTAATCATTCACCTTTTCTTCATAGGCATCTTTGACACTATCGGCAAAAATATTAATGGTTTCTCCCGTTTCTAAGTCGATGAACTTTCGCGGAGCGTTATCAAAATTGAAATTGATTTCGGTTTTTTTATCGATAACATGAAAAACAACGACTTTGTGTTTGTTGTGTTTCAAATGCTGTAAAGCATTGAAAAGCGCCTCATTATTACCTGTTTGAAACATATCGGTAAACAATATAATCATCGAACGGCGATGAATTTTTTCAGCAATTTGATGCAAAAAGGTAACTGTATCAGTGCTTTTAGAATTTTTTGGCTTTTCTAAAAGCTCTTCCAGTTTATTCAAAATCATGCGGTGATGACGATCGCTTCCTTTTTCCGGGGCATAATATTCAAAAGTATCTGAATAGACGCTTAAGCCAACAGCATCGCGTTGTTTTTTTAATAAATTCATTAAAACGGCTGAAGCTAAAACTGAAAAACCAATTTTGTTATGATAAAAAGGTTCCTCATTTTTTAGCTTTGGATAATGCATCGACGAAGAATTATCAATAATCAAATGACAACGAAGATTGGTTTCTTCTTCATATTTTTTGGTGTACAACCTGTCGGTTTTGGCGAATAATTTCCAGTCGATATGCTTGGTGCTTTCACCGGAATTATAGACTTTATGTTCGGCAAATTCGGCAGAAAAACCATGAAACGGACTTTTATGCATTCCTGAAATAAATCCTTCCACAACTTGATTTGCAAGTAATTCGAGATGTTTAAAGCCTGATACTAGTTCTTTTTGTTCTTCGATCTTCATAACCCAAATATAGGGATTTGGAAATTTTAAAATTTGAAAATTTGGAAATATTTATGATGAAAAATACAAAATGTGAATTTTAGCCCCGATTGGAGCAAACTACCGTGTAGTGCGGAAAGCGGGTGTGCATTTCCTATGAAAGAAAATGTGATGCTCCTAATAAAAAAAGCCCAACTTTCGTTGAGCTTTTAAAGTATTGTGTGATTATTGATTACAAAAGTGCGTCAATAGCATCTGTGTAGGTTTTCTTTGGAGCAACGCCAACCTGACGTCCAACTACTTCTCCGTTTTGGAAAACTAAAACCGTTGGAATGTTACGAACTCCGTATTTTGCAGCGAACTCCTGATTGGCATCAACATCAACTTTTCCTACTGTTGCCTTTCCTTCATATTCTGTTGCGATTTCGTCGATAACCGGTCCAACCATTCTGCATGGACCACACCAAGCTGCCCAAAAATCCACTACTACCGGTTTATTTGATTTTAATACTACTTCATCAAAAGTAGCATCTGTTATTGCTAAAGCCATATTTTATATTTTTAAATTAGTGTAATTATTTGATGCCAAAATTAGGCATTTTATTTGGCATGAATGTTATAAAAAAATCAGTTTTGATTATGAAATTATTGTCAGAACTGATACTTAGTTTGGGAACTTGTCCAACTATGGCTCTTATTCTTTAACAATGCGTTTTACAACATTTTTTGTACCATTAGAAACTTTAACCAGGTAAACTCCGGCTTGTAAATGTTGCATGTTCAGAGTTTGCGTAGTTTCTTTTACCTTTTTTGTACTGATCAATTTTCCTGAAATATCATATAACCTAATAAAGGTATTAGTAGTGAATTCTTTTCCTAATTCAATAGTCAGTAAATTGGTAACTGGGTTAGGATATACCCGAAAAGCTTCAAAATTTGTTTCAGGAAAACCAAGAGGTGCGCTTTGACAAACATCAAGTCGATCCAGATTTGCTGCTCCGGAACTGGTTAGAGCTACAAACCTAATCGTGTTATTTCCCTCTATTAGACTTAAACTAAAAACAACTGAATTCCAAGTGGTAAATGACCCTGTATTTGGAAAACTCAAACTGCTTATTTGTTCACTTCCGTTAACCAATACACTTACTGTGCGATCAACGGCACTACCGTTTGCATGACGGAATTTAAGATTGTGTACTCCTGCTGTAGAAACATTTACGACAATTTCGTACCATGCACCAACAGCGTTTGGTGTATTTACAAATCCGGTTCCTGTAAATCCGGCATTATTACTATCAATAGTTCCTCCTGCAATCATAGTTCCTGTTTCGGCTTGGTATTCTGTCCAGGTACAATCAGCATCACAGGCTGTATTTCCGGTATTTCCTCCAACGCAAATGTTGCAACCATCAATAAAAGCTGTTCCATTCTGAACACCATTACAATCTATGACACAAGGTTGCAAACCAGTATTTCCTCCTACACATATTCCGCATGCATCAAGATACGCTGTTCCCATATTGTCTCCATTACAATCATTACCAATTCTTCCAACTCCTGCATAAAGAGGTACAACAGTTTTTACGTCTTCGGTAACACTAGTTAAGACAGTTGAATAATCATAAGGAATAGTGGCAATACAATTACCCGGATATGCTCTTGCGGTTCGTGCTATTTCAATATTATCTATTCTTTCTGTAAATCCAGGATAATCATTAGGTGTATAAATTGAATAGTGCAAAGGTTCATAATAATTTTTTTCAACACGAACACAACTACCATTTCTAATCTCGGAAGCATCAACTGCTCCTACTACATAATTATTAAAAAAATGCCCTGTCGCTCCTCTATACATTGGAATACGATAGTGAACTTTGTTATAATAATTATGGTGGTACGTTATTTTTCTGTCAGCCCATAGGTCAGTTTCACTAGCACCAACCAAATTCGATTTATGATGATCATGCATATAACACCATGAAACGGTTATAAAACCGGACTGTCCTTTAATATCAATCAAGCCATCATATAAGTCTATATTAGGCTGAATATCCGGATCTATAGAAAATAATTCACAGTGGTCAATCCAAATATTGGTACTTGCACCTCTTATTCCGATACAATCGCCTCCATTCACCAAAATTTGAGGTAATCCATTATCTCCGGTAGCCGAATAAACTCCGGGCGTATCTACTCGAGTTGTTACTCCTGTCATTGATATTTTTAAATTCTGAATAATAATATTACTGTGGTTATTAATATCTAAACCCACACCAAACAAATAGGCCGTATTTCCGACACCAATTATTGATTTATTGGAACCTACAACAATTGTCCCTCCATTTGCTCCGTTTGAGATGGTGCCGTTAACCATAATGGTATAAGCCGTAGTGCTTTCAGCATAGGATTTTAAATCGGCATAATTGCTTACACTTACTACTGAACCTGCTTGTCCTCCGGTAGTTCCTCCGTTTTGGGTTGCAAAGCCAACCAAATCAAAATTAACCTGGGCAGTTATTAAACCCGGAATAGATAATACTCCAGTAAAAATTAAAAACAGCACTGTTTTTTTCATATCAACTTCATTTTATAATTGTTCCCTTATGTATTTTGCTTTCTAATGTTTAATAATACGTTTCACAACATTGTTAATACCATTGGTAACGCTGACTAAATATACACCAGCGTTTAAATTTTTTAAATTCAAAGTATGAATACTTCCCTCAATCTTATTTTTCAATATTAATTTCCCGGTTATATCATATAATTGTACTATTGATTCTTGTACAAATTCTGGAGCTATTTCAATAGTTAGTAAATTGGTAATTGGATTAGGATACAAATCAAATTTAAATGCCTGATTTACAGTTTCCGTGCCTAACAATGTACAGTCAAAAACATCCAGACGATCTAAATTTGCTGCACCGGAACTGGTTAGCGATACAAATCTCACGGTATTATCTCCTGCGTTTAAATTCAAACTAAAATTTGATTTATCCCAAGTTGTCCATGCTCCGGTATAGGGAAAGCTTAAGTTATTTATTTGAGTAACTCCATTAACAACGACACTTTGTGTACGGTCTATTGCAGCCCCATTACCGTATCTAAAACTACAATCATATAAACCTGCAGAAGGTACGTTAACGGTAATTTCGCACCATGCACCAATAGCATTTGATGTGTTTACAAATCCGGTTCCTGTATACCCAACATGATTGCTATCAATAGTTCCTCCCGGACTTATGGTACCGGCTTCGGCTTGATATTCTGTATGTGGACACAAAATAGTAACCGTAATAGTACTGCTAGCTGTAAGTCCACCATCCATTGTGGTTGCTGTGATAGAAACAACACCTGGAACTATTCCGGTAACTAAACCTGTGGCACTTACTGTAGCAATAGCAGTATTACCAGAAGACCATGTTACTGCTGTATTTGTAGCATTTGAAGGACTTACCGATGCTGCTAATTGAATAGTATCGCCTTCGCGTATTGATCCGGTAGTTGGCGATACAGAAATGCCCGTTACCGAAACTGGTAAAGAAGTCGCACAACTGCATTGCGTTGGATTATCCATCGTTGGTCCTGCTCCACATTCTGAATTTGTAACTAACGATTTTACATCATCAACGGGATTAATAGTATAGGCATAAGGAGGGATGAATGCGGTATATCCACCAACACTTACATCGCCTGTATTTCCTGTGCATGAAACAAATCTACAACCTATTGTAAAAATACCAGCTTCCGCTCCCGGAGTAATAAGGTCAACAGGAGTGTTTATCCCTTCAAAATAACTACCTTCTTCTCTGACATTAGACATAAATCCTGCTCTTGCACCGCTAGAATTCGAATAATAACAATTCAATACATGTATCTTTCCGTATCTGGTTCGAGGTGTACGGGAATCAACATCTTTCCACCAGCAATTGGCAAAAGTGACATTCAGTTTTCCCCAACTTTCAGGCTCAGTATCACTCGATCCAATAAGATTAGAAAAATTATGAATTCCAGCAGCCGAATAAGTAAATATACACCAAGTAACAGAAACATTATCAGAGCCTCTAACTACATCAAAATTCCCATCCTCACCATCCATAATTTTACAATGATCTACCCAAATTCTTTTAGAGCCAGTAATATTAACAGCATCCCAATTCTGGTTTCCATTAGTATTACCAGGTCCTGTTATTGTTAAATTCCGAATAATTATATTATTTACACCATTCATTTGCCAAGAACAACGAACTGTTACACCCCCATATCCAATTATTGTTTTATCTGACTTTATATAAAGGACATCTCCTGTATTACCTACATAGCCCGCACCAACATCATTCACAATATAAATAACTTTTGGTCCTATAGATTCTGCTGCAGTTTTTAAATCGGCAAAAGTAGTTACTTCAATAGGAGTTTCATTCCCACCGCCAGTTGGAGGACCCACATAAGTTTGACCATCATAATTTGCCCAACCAATAGAAGAACAAGCGTCTTGTGCAATCATTGAAACTGAGAATGATAGTACAAAACCAATTAATACTACTTTAATCGACTTCATTTTTATAGAGATTTTAGTTCAAATTTTTAAAGGTTAAATCCTTTTTTTTGAACGAATTGCTTCAAACATACTAATTTTTGAAAGATAAAAAAAGAAAAACAATAATTAAAATTAGATAAATAATCTGAAAATCACGAGGTTTTTAGAAGTCCAAATAGATGTGTTCAATCTGATTTTCTGATTTTAATTCAACCTAAATTTTACCTGCATTTTCTCCAACTCAATCAGTAATTCGTTGGATATTTTAATTTTCAATTTTCGGCTTGGTAATGAAACTTTAGTCACGACTTGAATTTCTTCTTCAACAACCGGAATTTCAATATCAATTTCTTCAAGGCTTTCAACTTCAAAATTTTCTTCATCAACCGCTTCAACTTTCGGAAGAATTTCAGGAACTGCTTTTGCTTTATCAAACTCGACGATTTCAAAAGTTACAGAGTTATCACCTTTATTTGATTGGAAAACCTTATTTAATTGTTCAATTGCATTTTTATGTAGCTCATTAATATCCATTTGAATACTCAGTTTTTTGGCAAACTGTGGCAGTACATCCTGCAATTGTTTTACATCTGTAAATTGAATTCTTGGCTCTGATTTTTTTCCGGTTTCCCGATTTACCCAACCGTCTTTTATGGTTACTTTAAAGTAAACAAATTGGTTGTTGACCAAGAAATGGCGGTACTTTAAATACTCTTCATCAAAAATTCGAAACTCGTGGCTTTCATCGTAACCTTCTAAAGTGAACATCGCCCAATCTTTCCCGTTTTTGGCTGTTCGGTATTGAACGTTGGTTACAATTCCGGCAAAAGTTAGTGTTTTGCCAATGTAATTCCCGAGGTCTTTTAAATTCTCCAGCTTACTGTTACAGAAATATTTCATTTCAAATCGGTAATCATCTAACGGATGTCCCGATATGTAAATTCCAACCACTTCTTTCTCTTTGGCTAATTTTTCCATCGTGTTCCATTCCTCGCATGGCGGAACAATAGGTTCTGCAATTTGAACATCGCTGCTTTCACCGAACAAACTTACCTGAGATGAATTTTCATTTTCCTGAAATTTAGAACCATATCGAATTGCTTTTTCTAAAAATGTAATTCCTTCGCCTTCAATATGGAAATATTGCGCACGATGTGTGTTTTGAAAACAGTCAAATCCGCCGGCTAATGCCAAACTTTCAAATGCTTTTTTATTGGCGGCACGCAAATCAATTTTTTTAGCTAAATCGAAAATTGATTTATAAGGCTCGTCTTTTCTATTTTGAACAATTGTATCTACAGCATTCGCACCAACGCCTTTAACAGCGCCCATTCCGAAACGAACGGCGTAATTATCGTTTACTGTGAATTTATAAAACGACTCATTCACATCAGGTCCAAGAACCTGCAATCCCATTCGTTTGCATTCCTCCATAAAGAACGAAACCTGCTTGATGTCGCTCATGTTGTTGGATAAAACCGCCGCCATATATTCAGCCGGATAATTGGCTTTTAAATACGCCGTTTGATAGGCAATCCAGGCATAACAAGTTGAGTGTGATTTGTTGAAAGCATATTCGGCAAACGCTTCCCAGTCTTTCCAGATTTTTTCCAGTTTTTCTGCCGGATGTCCATTGGCTTCGGCTTGTGCGATAAATTTTGGTTTCATTTTATCCAAAACATCTTTCTGTTTTTTTCCCATAGCCTTACGCAAAACATCGGCATCACCTTTAGAGAATCCTGCCAATTTTTGGGACAGAAGCATTACCTGCTCTTGGTATACGGTAATTCCGTAGGTATCACTAAGTAATTCTTCGCATGCTTCTAAATCATATTCGATTGGTTCTTCCCCATTTTTTCTTTTGATAAAACTCGGAATGTAAGCAATTGGTCCCGGACGATAGAGCGCATTCATCGCAATCAAATCGCCGAAAACTGTAGGCTTTAATTCCTTCATGTATTTCTGCATTCCGGCACTTTCGTATTGGAAAATCCCCACTGTTTCACCACGCTGGAAAAGCTCATATGTCTTCACATCATCTATCGGAAATTCATCTGGATTTAAATCTTTTCCTGTTCTGTATTTTACCAGTTTTACAGTGTCTTTAATCAGCGTTAGGGTTTTCAGTCCCAAGAAGTCCATCTTTAATAATCCGGCACTTTCTACTACTGAGTTGTCAAATTGGGTAACAAATAAATCCGAATCTTTGGCGGTTGCAACCGGCACGAAATTGGTAATATCACTTGGTGTGATGATAACACCGCAGGCGTGAATTCCGGTGTTTCTTAGATTCCCTTCTAAATGTTTTGCCTGATTTATAGTATCGGAACACAAACTTCCTTCTTTGGAAAGTGAAATTAATTCTCTTACTCTGTCAAACTCTTCAGGTCTTAATGTCTTTTTGATTAAGGCTTCGTCTTCGGATAAAAGTCGGGCTAAATTCCATTTTGACGGCATCATTCCCGGAATTAACTTGGCTACTTTATCGGCTTCAAAAAGCGGTAAATCCATAACTCTTGCGGTGTCACGAATACTTGATTTGGTTGCCATTGTTCCGTATGTGATGATTTGTGCCACTTGTTTGGAACCGTATTTCTGGATTACATAATCCATTACTTTGCTTCTTCCTTCGTCATCAAAATCGATATCAATATCGGGAAGTGAAACCCTATCCGGATTAAGGAAACGCTCAAAAAGCAGGTTGTATAGCAAGGGATCGATATTGGTAATTCCGAGACAATACGCTACAACAGAACCAGCGGCAGAACCACGACCCGGGCCTACAGAAACTCCCATATTTCGGGCTTCGGCGATGAAATCCTGCACGATTAGGAAATACCCCGGATAACCTGAATTTTCGATTGTCAATAATTCAAAATCAATGCGTTCTTTAATTTCAGGTGTGATTTCGGCGTATCTTCTTTTCGCGCCTTCATACGTTAAATGATGCAGGTATTTATTTTCTCCACGTTTGCCGCCATCTGCTTTATCTTCTTCTACTAAAAATTCATCTGGAATCTCAAATTTTGGAAGCAAAACATCGCGTGACAAATCGTAGATTTCAATTTTATTTACGATTTCTTGTGTATTGGTAATCGCCTCAGGTAAATCATGGAAGAGCTTTTTCATTTCTTCTCCCGACTTAAAATAATATTCCTGATTGTCTAATCCGTAGCGATAACCTCGACCTCGACCAATTGGCGTTGATTGTTTTTCGCCATCTCGAACGCACAATAAAATATCATGAGCATTCGCATCTTCTTTATTGATATAGAAAACGTTATTCGTTGCAACGGTTTTTACATTGTGTTTTTTTGCTAATGCAATCAGCGAAGTATTTACCCGATTTTCGTCTTCTTGTTTGTGACGCATCAATTCGAGATAGAAGTCGTCTCCAAACTGTTCTTTCCACCAAAGCAACGCTTCTTCGGCTTGGTTTTCACCGATGTTTAAAATCTTACTTGGAATTTCTCCATATAAATTTCCGGACAAAACAATAATATCTTCTTTGTATTGCTGAATGGTTTTTCTATCAATTCTTGGTACATAATAAAACCCCTCGGTATAAGCTATGGACGATAATTTGGCCAAATTGTGATAACCTTTTTTAGTTTTAGCTAAGAAGACAATTTGGTAACCATTGTCTTTTCGTGATTTGTCTTTTAAGTCATCACAAACGTAAAACTCACAACCTACAATAGGTTTGATAATAGTTTCCGTTGGTGCTTCTCCGGCTTCTTCCGAAGCTTTATTTTTGGCTGCGGCCGATTTATTATGGTATAAAATATCACGAACGAAATGAAAAGCACCCATCAAATTAGCATGATCCGTCATGGCAACAGCAGGCATTTTATTGGCAACAGCCGCTTTTACCAAATCGGCTACGCTGATTGTGGATTGCAACACTGAAAACTGGGTGTGATTGTGCAGATGAACAAAATCAACATCAGCTAAACTGTGATGAACTCCCTTTTCTTCCTGTGTTGGCGTTACAACTTCTTCTTTCTTTTGAAACTGTTTGCGAATTTCTTCTGAAGCTTGTTTCAGATTGATGTGTTTCAATCCGATTAGTTGAATTTCCTTTGGATTATTTTTACTGAATCTTTCAAAATAATCGGCAGGAACATCTAACTCTTCTTTGGTAAAAATTTCTCTTTTGATCAATTCCAGAAAGCAACGTGTGGTTGCCTCAACATCGGCAGTTGCATTATGTGCTTCCGCAAATGGCGTTCCGAAAAGATATTGATGTAACTCGGTTAAAGTTGGCAATTTGAATTTCCCGCCACGACCACCGGGCAGTTTTAAAAGCGAGGCTGTAACTTCGGTACAGGTATCTAAAACCGGCATCGAACTCATTTGAGATTGCACTCCCATTCGGTAAAATTCGCATCCCATAATATTGACATCAAAGCCAACATTTTGTCCGACGATGAATTTTGATTTTGATAAAGCGGTATTGAATTTTTCTAAAACTTCTCTTAATTCTATTCCTTGGGCTTCGGCTAATTCGGTTGAAATTCCGTGAATTCTTTCTGCATCAAAAGGAATATTAAAACCTTCGGGTTTGACTAAATAATCCTGATGCTCAATAAGATTTCCCAACTCATCGTGCAACTGCCAGGCAATCTGGATGCATCTTGGCCAATTATTGGTATCGGTAATTGGAGCCGACCAACTTCTTGGCAAACCGGTAGTTTCGGTATCGAAAATTAAATACATGCAAGCAAGGGATTAGGCAAAAGGCATTAGCCAAAAGCAAGTGTTATGATAAAAACAAAAATACATTTTAGCCGTCAAAAAATGAATTTTAGTTATCAACAAAAAACAAAAAAGCCACCTCAATTGAGATGGCTTCATTATTTATTATAGTGTGTAAACTAGTATCTTCCTCTGTCTCCTCCACCGCGAGAGTTTCCTCCACCGCTGTAACTACCACCTGAACGGTTATTGTTAAAAGATCTTCTTTCTCCTTCCGGTTTTGGTTCCGATTTGTTAACTACGATAGTACGCCCTTCAACTGTTGCTCCGTTTAATTCATCAATAGCTTTTTGAGCTTCTGCATCATTAGACATTTCAACAAAACCAAATCCTTTACTTCTTCCAGTAAATTTATCAGTAATAATTTTAACAGAGTCAACTGTTCCATAAGCCTCAAAAGACTCTCTTAAATCTGCTTCGTCAATACTGAACGGAAGGCTTCCAACAAAAATATTCATATTATATATTTAAAATTCGTTTACAAATGTAGTTTAAAAAAAGCGTAAACTGCTATTAATTTGGACTTTATTATTTAATTAACAGA
The DNA here is from genome assembly GCF_021608185.1 of Flavobacterium anseongense. Lineage (GTDB taxonomy): Bacteria > Bacteroidota > Bacteroidia > Flavobacteriales > Flavobacteriaceae > Flavobacterium > Flavobacterium anseongense. Next base: position 214,264 of record NZ_JAKIHN010000003.1, read on the forward strand.
AAAACAAAAAAGAGGCATCGAAATGCCTCTTTTATTGTAATTGAAAAATACCTAAAGCCTAACCAAAATAAAAACCGAATGTCCACTGGACATTTCCTTAATATCAAAGGTTTTAGTTTTATTTGTTACTCAAAATTATATTGATGGATAAATCGGTATTTTATAGAATTCCCCGTACTGGAAATTTAATATGGGATTGCCAAAAGGATTTCCGTTTGAATTGGCTGCATTGAATTTAAATTTACCTGTAATCGTGAAATTCACCTGATCATATTCTGTGATTTTAATTTCACCATTACTGTTTTGAACATTGGTAACTCTAATTCTGCAATTAACATTTCCTCCGGCAACAGTAATTAAATCTCCCGCTAAATAGCCACTACCACGAGTAGCAATCGTTACGGCAGTAACAACTCCAGAGGCATTGACAGTAGTATTAACTGTTAATCCGCTTCCTGTTCCGCCAGTTGTAGCAACAGCAGTACCACTGCTATAACCGGTTCCTCCATTAGTTAAACTTATGCTTCCCGTTGGACCCGGAACAGCAATGGTAGCATATTCTAATTCTATATCATTAAGATTAGAAGAATAAGTTGCCGAGTTATTGATATTTGTAGTACCTAAAACATACGTACCAACGTTAGCACTACTTGTGTTCAAAGTAACTGTTTCATATGTTGTGAGTGCTTCGATACTTAATTTACCCGATGCATCAACATAAGCTCTTGCGTCATTGGCTCTCCAAAAAACGTCGTCTTTTAACCCTTGAAAACCAGGATTATTAAATTTCACATCTTCCTGGCAGGAAGAAAAAGCCACAACAGCGATAAATAGGGACAAAAATCTTTTCATTTTTAAAGTATTACTCCACAAAAATAACTTTTTAAAGTAAAAATGCTAACTAAATTTTAAAAAAATAATGTTAAAGTGAGATGTTGCAGCAAGTTAATATTTAAAAAGATGCGATTCGATTAGTTTGTTTTCAAAAAAAAGTTATCTTTGCACCCTTAAAAATAACGAGGTCGAGTACCTCAAATTAATCAAAAAGATTATGTCAGTAAAAATTAGATTACAAAGACACGGTAAAAAGCAAAAGCCTTTTTATTGGATCGTAGCCGCAGATGCTAGATCAAAAAGAGATGGTAAATACCTTGAAAAATTAGGAACTTACAATCCAAACACCAATCCTGCAACTATTGATTTAAACCTTGACCAAGCGGTTCAATGGTTACACAATGGAGCACAACCAACTGATACAGCTAGAGCAATCCTTTCTTATAAAGGTGCTTTGATGAAACATCACCTTGATGGTGGCGTTCGCAAAGGAGCTTTAACTCAAGAACAAGCTGATGCTAAATTAGCTAAATGGTTGGAAGAAAAAGCCGGAAAAGTTGATTCTAAAAAAGAAGGTTTATCAAAAGCACAAGCTGCTGCTAAAGCGAAAGCTTTAAAAGCTGAAAAAGAAGCTAATGAGAAACGTGCTAATGCCGCTATTGAAGCTGCAAAAGTAGTAGAAGAAGAAGTTGCTGAAGAAACTGCTGTTGAAGCTGTTGCTGACGAAGCTCCTGAAGCTGTAACTGAAGTTGCCGTTGAAGAAACTGCTGCTGAAGTTGCTACAGAAGAAGTTGTTGCTGAAGTAGCTGTAGAAGAATCTCCGGAAGTTGTAGCTGAAGAAGCTCCTGCTGTTGAGGAAGCTCCTGCTGCTGAAGAAGCTAGCGAAGAAACTGAAGCATAATACTTCAAGCAATTATGCGTAAAGAGGATTGTTTCTATTTAGGTAAAATTGCTAAAAAATTTAGTTTCAAAGGGGAAGTACTCATCTATTTAGATACAGACGAACCCGAATTATATGAAAACATGGAATCAGTATTTGTTGAATTCAACAATAATCTGGTTCCATTTTTTATTGAAAACAGTTCATTGCACAAAAATGATTTCCTTCGCGTGCAATTTGAAGATGTGGATACCGAAGCTGAAGCCGACACGCTTCTCGGATGCGGAATTTATCTTCCCTTAAATATGTTGCCAAAACTCGAAGGCAATAAATTTTATTTTCACGAAGTCATTGGGTTCGAAATCGAAGACAAGCGTTTAGGCGTTTTCGGAAAAATTGTTTCCATAAATGACACAACAGCTCAGCCTTTATTTGAAGTTACTAACGGAAGTGTAGAAATTCTTGTTCCGATGATTGACCAGTTTTTGGTAAAAATCGACCGAGAAAACAAAAAGGTTATCATGGATTTGCCGGAAGGTTTAGTTGAAATGTATCTTTAGCTAAATTCCAATATTTAAAATTCCAAATTCCAATAATATGGACAAACCGTATGATTTAGAAGAAAGAACTTTTTTGTTTGCTAAAGAGTGTAGACTATATATTCAAAAATTACCCAAGACTATATCAAATATTGAAGACGGAAAGCAATTAATTAGATCATCAGGTTCTGTTGGAGCAAATTATATTGAGGCAAATGAAAAACTTGGTGAAAAAGATTTATCTTTTCGATTGAAAATTGCAAGAAAAGAAGCTAAAGAATCAAAATATTGGCTTCAATTACTTCAAGAGTTAAATCCTGAGTTTATATTTCTTTCTGAAAATTTAATTTATGAAGTTGAAGAATTGAGAAAGATACTTTCGACTATAATTTCAAAAACATCCTAATTAAACCTGATTTCAAATTTTTGGAATTTGGAATTTTAAATATTGGAATTTTGGCTAAATTTTCATTTAAAAATTTTACCGTTAATCAAGATCGTTGCGCTATGAAAGTCGGCACCGATGGTGTTTTGCTTGGAGCATGGTGTCCAATTGAAAATAATCCTTTTTCCGTTTTGGATATTGGTTCCGGAACCGGGATTTTATCGTTGATGTTAGCTCAAAGAAGCCACGCTGAACAAATTGATGCCATCGAAATAGACGAAAATGCCTTTGAACAATGCGTCGAAAATTTTGAAAATTCACCTTGGAGTGACAGATTGTTTTGCTTTCATGCCGGGTTGGACGAATTTATGGATGAACCCGAAGACGAGTACGACATTATCATTTCAAACCCGCCGTTTTATACTGAAGATTACAAAACCGAAAATGAGCAACGGGATTTAGCCCGATTTGCTGATGCTTTACCTTTTGAAGATTTGGTTGAAGCTGCTCATTTATTACTTTCGGAAAACGGTATCTTCTCGGTTATCATTCCGTTTAAAGAAGAAGAAAAATTCATTTCCTTAACCAAGGATTTCGAATTACATCCTTTTAAAATTACCCGCGTAAAAGGAACACCATCTACCGAAATCAAAAGAAGTTTGCTCGCTTTTTCCAGAATTAAAAAAGACATTGCTGTTGACGAATTGATTATTGAAACCGCACGTCATCAATATACCGAAGACTACATCGCTTTGACAAAGGATTTTTATCTGAAGATGTAAGTTCAACTTTAACAAACCATTCTGAATTTAAGTGACGGGATTTGACTAACTTTATATTTAATGTCAAACCCTTATTTAAATGCCATGTCAAAATTTATTTCCATATTATTTTTATCGATTTCCTTTGTATGCTTTTCTCAAGAACAAAAACTCATTCATGGTAAAGTTTCCTATCAGGATAGTTATCAGAAAAACGTAGAAGTAATCAATTTTACCACCCGAAAACTCACTCAAACCAATACTTCAGGCGAGTTTAAAATTGAAGCTAAAGTCAACGACATCCTAATTTTTATGTCTGATAATTTTGCCGATCAGCAATATACACTGACCGCTAAAGATTTTGAGAAAAACTCGGTGTTTATTAAACTCATCGAGAAACCGTTCCCTTTGGAAGAAGTTGTGATACGACAGGTTAAAGCCATAAAACTTGAATCCACTTCCTATAATGGCATAAAGATGGCGCAACTCGAAAACCAGCAATCAAACCCGGTAAATAAGGATATTTATACCGGAGAAATTCCACTTGGAATGGATTTTATTCAGATTGGAAAAATGATTGGAAAATTATTTAAAAGCAAAAATCCAAAACCTAAAACTCCTGAAGAAAAAATAAGCTTTAAGGAATATGCTAAAGCAAACTTTGACGAAACCTTCTTTTCTAAAACGCTGGAATTAAAAAATGAAGAAGTTCCGAAGTTTCTAAACTATTGTGATGCTGATCCACAATCAAAAACAGTAATCGAAAAAGATGAATTGGCTATTTTGGAATTCCTGCTTACCAAAAAAACCGAATTTAAAAAGATATAACTGACAGCTGGAGATTACTTCAAAATTATAACAATTGTTGATTGAGATTTTAATTAAGATTATGTAGCTTTGCAAACGTTTTCGTAAACCAACATTTTATAAAATGAAACCAGATTTATTTCAAGCTCCGGATTACTACAATTTAGATGATTTACTAACGGAAGAACACAAATTAGTGCGTGATTCGGCTCGCGCTTGGGTAAAACGTGAAGTTTCTCCTATTATTGAAGAGTATGCTCAGCGTGCTGAATTTCCGAAGCAAATCATCAAAGGTTTGGGTGAAATTGGTGGATTTGGACCTTACATTCCTGAGGAATATGGCGGTGCCGGTTTAGACCAAATTTCGTATGGTTTGATCATGCAGGAAATTGAGCGTGGAGATTCCGGCGTTCGTTCGACTTCATCAGTACAATCTTCATTGGTGATGTATCCGATTTGGAAATTCGGAACCGAAGAACAGCGTCAAAAATACTTACCAAAATTAGCCACCGGAGAATTTATGGGTTGTTTTGGATTGACAGAACCTGATCATGGTTCAAATCCGAGCGGCATGACTACCAACTTCAAAGACATGGGCGACCATTATTTGTTGAATGGTGCCAAAATGTGGATTTCGAATGCTCCGTTTGCGGACGTTGCAGTAGTTTGGGCGAAAAATGAAGAAGGAAGAATTCACGGATTGATTGTAGAAAGAGGAATGGAAGGATTTACAACTCCTGAAACGCATAATAAATGGTCACTTCGTGCTTCGGCAACAGGTGAATTGATTTTTGATAACGTAAAGGTTCCGAAAGAAAACCTTATGCCCGGAAAATCGGGATTAGGAGCGCCAATGATGTGTTTGGATTCAGCTCGTTACGGAATCGCCTGGGGTGCTATTGGCGCTGCAATGGATTGTTATGATACCGCTTTACGATATGCTAAAGAAAGAATTCAGTTTGACAAACCAATCGCCGGAACACAATTACAACAAAAGAAATTAGCCGAAATGATTACCGAAATCACTAAAGCACAATTACTAACCTGGAGACTTGGTGTTTTAAGAAACGAAGGAAAAGCGACCACTGCTCAAATCTCGATGGCAAAAAGAAATAACGTTGACATGGCAATTCATATTGCTCGTGAAGCACGTCAGATTCTTGGTGGAATGGGAATTACAGGAGAATATTCAATCATGCGTCACAGCATGAACCTCGAATCAGTTATAACTTATGAAGGCACGCACGACATTCATTTGTTGATTACCGGCGCTGATATTACCGGAATTCCGGCTTTTAAATAAGATTAAACAATAGATAAAATTGATACAAAATGCTTCTCATTTACGGGAAGCATTTTTACTTTTACGTTGTTTTCACAAGAAGCTTTAGGTCAAACTGACAGAAGGTAAATCCTTTGGTGAATTGTAACCGTATATATTAAAAAATTAAGCTATGAACATTTCTATCATCAACCAAAAAATCCAATTACAGAAAGACATTTTACTGCAACATCCACTTTACGAAAAAGTAAAAACATTGGATGATTTGCATCAGTTTTTGGAAGGTCATGTCTATGCCGTTTGGGATTTTATGTCGCTACTCAAAGCTTTACAAAGCAAATTAACTTGTACAACAACACCTTGGTTTGCTTCTCAAAATCCGGATACACGTTATTTAATAAACGAAATTGTCTTGGCTGAAGAAAGTGATTTGACTTTGGACGGAAAGCGCTTAAGTCATTTTGAAATGTATGTAGATGCTATGAAAGATTGCGGCGCACAAACAATACAATTAGAAACATTTTTGCAAAAAGTTATAGAGACCAACAATATATTTGTAGCAATCAAACAAAGTGATTTACATCCAAAAACGAAAGCTTTTTTAGACTTTACATTTCGTGTTATCGAAGAAGGGAAAACACATAAAATAGCCGCTGCTTTTACCTTTGGAAGAGAAGATTTGATTCCGAATATGTTTACTGAAATTCTAAAGAGTTTCCAGCAGAATTTCCCTGAAACTGATTTGTCAAAACTGATTTATTATTTTGAAAGACATATCGAATTAGATGCTGACGAGCATGGTCCGATGGCAATGCAAATGATTACAGAACTTTGTCAGGAAGACGAACACAAATGGAAAGACGTTGAGGAAGTCTCCATTTTGGCGCTCGAAAAAAGAATCGGGCTTTGGGATGCTATAGAAGAAAAAATTACTGCTAATTTAGAGTTAGCCTAACTTATGAAAATCATTTGGAAAATAGTGTTTTTCAGCATAATTGGACTTTTTTTTCAAAATTGCAGCACTGATAGTGCTGCCATAATCGCAACTAAAAACTACAAATATCTGGCACTTGGCGACAGTTATACTATTGGAGAAAGTGTTTGTGAAACCTGTCGTTTTCCGGTTCAACTTAAAGACAGTATTGGGAAATACTTAAATGCAAACGACACTTTTCAGGTCAAAATTATTGCGACAACAGGCTGGACAACAACTAATTTAAAATCGGCAATTGCTGCTGAAAATCCAACCAATGATTATGATTTAGTGACTCTTTTAATTGGTGTAAATAATCAATACCAGCATCAACCTTTTAGTCTTTATGAACAGGAATTCCCGGAGTTGGTAAACACTGCGATTCAAAAAGCTAAAGGTGATAAAAATAATGTAATTGTAGTTTCGATTCCTGATTATGCTTTTACGCCTTTTGGAAATGGAAACACAACCATTTCGACAGAGATTGACAACTATAATGCGTTTGCCGAAAATTACTGTAATGCAAACAACATAACCTTTATCACTATTACTGATATTACCCGATTGGGATTAGTTCAGCCAGAATTAGTAGCTACTGATGGCTTACATCCTTCGTCGGTAGCGTATGCAAAATTTGTCGAGCGCCTTTTGCCTGTGGCCAGAACTAAAATTGCTGATTAACCTTCAATTAATTCTAGTTCATCTCATTTATTATTTCATTAAAAGATATTCTTTTTATATTTGGTTGAAGTAAGTTTATTTAACCAATAAATCATCATAGATGAAAACCATCCGAATAATTCTATTATTAGCTATAATACAGCCTGTATTTTCGCAAAATAATTGGCCTGCTGCAGCTTGGAGTTCCGGCATTAATTTAACAGCTACAATGAGTTCATCAGGAATTGATGAAGCCAGTGGATTATATTGGAATAAAGATACGAATCGTTTGTATCTGGTTCAGAATAGTGGTCGCGTTAGAGTATTACAGTATAATTCGGGGACAAATTCCTTTTCGCAAATTGGCAATAAATCTATTTCCGGCGGACCGGAAGGCATTACAATGGCAAATACAGCTGAAAGTGCATTTTATACTATTGATGAAAATAATTATGAAATCAGAAAGTATACCCATACAAGTGATTTTGGAACAGTTACTCAAGCCAAAAGCTGGGACTTATTACAATCTCCGTCAACAATGACTGACACTGGAAATACAGGACCGGAAGGCATTTGTTTTATTGCCGACGCTTTTTTGACACAGGCAAATTTTATCAGTCAGACAACCGGTTTACCTTATATTTCACAAAAAGGAATGGGTGGATTATTATTTATTGCACATCAAAACGGAGGCTATGTTTGGGTTTTTGATGTAAATCCGAATGTTACTAATGATTTTGCCTTTGTTGGAAAATACAAAACAAACAGAACCGAAAGTTGTGATTTATCATTTGATGGTTCAACCGGACTATTGTATATTTTGCATAACACCGGCGACAATACACTTGAAGCTGTAACATTAGCTTCTACAATAGTCAGCTCAGAACGAAAATTAAATATGAATACCGAGTATTTTCTTCCTACGCCATCCGGAAATACCAATATTGAAGGATTTGCTATCACGGAAAATTGTCCTTCGGGCAATACGGTAAGTGCTTGGGTTTGCAGGGATGCATCAAGCTCGGAAAGCAGTTCCATATTGACCGATGCGCTGCGCTGGTTTTCGCCTTTCACATCTAACTTCGACTGCTCTTCACTGTCGACAGCTCAAAATCAGTATGACCAAATTATTACCGTTTATCCAAATCCGGCGACCGATTTTGTTGTTATCAATTTGTCTAACGAACAAGATTTGCCTGATTCCTTTAGCATTTATAATACCTTGGGACAACGAGTAATTCAGGCTAACATTTCTACATCAAATGATTTAACGGTTGATACTTCTTCATTATTAAATGGCCTTTATTTCATCCAAATAAAGAAAGAAACTACCTCTGAAACATTACAGTTTATTAAAAATTAAGCTTGGAACTGGTTTTTTATTGCTCTGGTGCAATTTCTATTTCCAATCCATCTATGGCTTCCGTAATTGAGATTTGACAACCAAGCCGGCTGTTTTCTTTTACATGATAAGCTTCCCAAAGCATGGCTTCTTCATCGGGATTTCTTTCTAACGAAATAACATCGTTCAAGACATAACACTGACAAGAAGCGCACATTGCCATGCCACCACAAATCCCAATAGTTCCTTCTTCGGCTAGTTCGTAGGCACGAATGAGCTCCATGACGTTCATGTTCATATCCGTTGGTGCCTGTACTTCGTGAGTTACGCCTTGGCGGTCGGTAATTTTTATAGTAACGTCTTGTGACATTTATTCGATTGATTTTACTACGGCTTTTTCAGCTTCTTTTCTTGTTCCGTCAAATCCGTCAACTCCGGAAACTGTGGTGTATTTTAATACATATTTTTTTCCGGGATTAATCCGGTTGTAAACACTTTGACACATTAAAGTAGCTTCGTGGAAACCACACAAAATTAGTTTTAATTTTCCGGGATAGGTATTGACATCACCTATAGCATAAATCCCGTCAATGTTGGTTTGATAATCTAAAGCGTTATTGACTTTGATAGCATTTTTTTCTATTTCTAAACCCCAATTGGCAATAGCGCCAAGTTTTGGTGTTAATCCGAAAAGCGGAATAAAGTAGTCGGTCGCCACGTTCATACGGGCACCATTAATTTCGATGTCAACTGATTCAATTCGTTCCGAACCTTTGAAACCAATAACTTCGGCAGGTGTTACTAATTTAATTTTTCCTGAATTTTTTAATTCCTGCACTTTTTCAACCGAATCTAAAGCGCCACGAAATTCATTTCTTCGGTGAACTAAAGTAACTGAAGCTGCTACATCGGTTAGGAAAATACTCCAGTCTAAAGCAGAATCTCCTCCACCTGAAATCACAACATTTTTCCCTCTGTATTTTTCAGGATCTTTTATAAAATAATCTACACCTCTATCGTTTTGTTCGTAGAATTCCAGATCTTTAAGGATAGGTTTTCTAGGTTCAAAAGTTCCCAACCCACCGGCAATAGCAACAGCTTTAGCGTGATGTTTTGTTCCCTGATTTGTGGTAACTATAAAAGTTCCGTCTTCTAATTTTTCGATGGTTTCGGCGGTTTCGCCTAAGGTGAATCCGGGTTGGAATTGTTTGATTTGCTCCATTAAATTGGAAACCAAATCGCCGGCTAATACTTCGGGGAAACCCGGAATATCGTAGATAGGTTTTTTTGGATACAATTCAGAAAGCTGCCCGCCAATTTGTGGCAGTGCATCAATAAGATGGCATTTAAGTTTTAATAATCCCGCTTCGAAAACAGCGAAAAGTCCGGTTGGTCCGGCACCGATTATTAGTATATCTGTTTCGATCATTTTTTGAGGTTCTGAGGTTCTGAGGTTCTGAGGCACAAAGGTCTTTTAACCGGAACACTTATTTTATGATTTTTATCATTGTTATAAAAAATGCGTTAGGGATTGCAGTGGAAATCCTTTTTATAAATTACCGCGGGTTAAAACCCGTGGGAATTTATAAAAAGATTGCAACGGAAAGCCCGACCCGCAGGGTAACGCCCAATCCTTCGACAAACTCAGGATGACGTTAGGCAATATTTACAACCGTTTCTATTTGTGGTGCGTACTTTTTAATCGTAGTTTCTACTCCTGCTTTCATCGTACTGATACTCAAACTACATGAAGTACACGCTCCTTGCAAACGCACTTTTACGTGCTTTTCATCTTCAATGGAAACCAAGCTAATGTCACCGCCATCAGAGTTCAGAAAAGGTCTGATTTCATCCAATGCTTTTTCGATGTTTAAAGTCAATTCTTCGTGTGTCATCTTATTTTCCTTTAACGGCTGAGCAACCAGCCATAGTTGTTATTTTGATAGCTTCTGTTGGTGGCAAACTTTCGTTTCTGTTTACCGTTTCCTGAACCACATTTCTTGTAATTTCTTCAAAAACTCTTTCAATTACCGATGCGGTTTGCAAGGCTGCAGGACGACCGTAATCTCCGGCTTCGCGTATACTTTGCACTAACGGAACTTCACCTAAAAATGGCACTTGTAAATCTTCCGCCAGGTTTTTGGCTCCTTCTTTTCCGAAGATGTAATATTTGTTGTTTGGCAATTCTTCCGGAGTGAAGTAGGCCATATTTTCTATAATTCCGAGAACAGGAACGTTTATGCTGTCTGATAAGAACATCGAAACTCCTTTTTTGGCATCCGCCAAAGCTACGGCTTGCGGCGTACTCACAACAACAGCTCCCGTAATTGGCAACGATTGCATGATTGACAAATGAATATCGCCTGTTCCTGGTGGTAAATCGATTAGCATGAAATCCAGTTGTCCCCAATCGGCGTCAAAAATCATTTGGTTTAAGGCTTTGGATGCCATTGGCCCACGCCAAATAACCGCCTGGCTTGGCGCCGTAAAGAATCCGATGGAAAGAATTTTTATTTCGTAGCTTTCGATTGGTTTCATTTTGGATTTGCCGTCAACCTCAACCGAAATTGGTTTTTCGTTTTCCACATCAAACATAATCGGCATACTTGGACCGTAAATATCGGCATCTAAAACTCCGACTTTGAATCCCATTTTGGCTAAAGTCACGGCTAGATTTGCAGTTACTGTAGATTTCCCAACGCCACCTTTTCCTGAAGCTACGGCAATAATATTGCTGATTCCCGGTATTGCTTTTCCTTTGATTTCGTTCGGATTTTGGGTTGGGGTTTCCACTTTGATATTCACTTTCACCACAGCGTCAGGTGAAAATTTTTCGTGGATTAGCTTTTTGATATCCTCTTCTGCACGTTTTTTAATGTGCATAGCAGGAGTTGCAATGACTAATTCAACCACCACTTCGTTGCCAAAAGTCAGGACGTTTTTTACCGCGCCGCTTTCAACCATATTTTTTCCTTCGCCGGCAATGGTAATGGTTTCCAATGCTGAAAGGATTTCTTTTCTATCTAATTTCATTTCTTTATTAATGATTTACAATCTTTTATTAAGACTGAATACAGATTGCAAAGATAGTTTGAAAATAGTTAAAAGGGAAAAGGGAAAAGGGAAAAGTTTTTGATGGTTTGATAATTACAATTTATAGCTGCCTACTGCTACTGCTTATCTGGTTGCCGGTAGGCAGGCTGATCGCTAATCACAGGCTGCCAAAAATGCTTTTCAAAATCAACAATCTGGTTATCGATAACTTTAATACCTTCGTTTTCCAATAGTTGCTGCATTAAATTGGTTCCGTCGAAATGATGCTTTCCTGAAAGTAATCCTTTTCTGTTGACAACTCTGTGTGCCGGAATGTCTTCCATATTGTGCGATGCATTCATTGCCCAGCCAACCATACGCGCAGAACGAGCGGTTCCTAATGCTTTGGCAATAGCGCCATAAGAGGTTACTTTTCCTTCCGGAATTTGTCTTGCGATTTCGTAAACTCTTTCAAAAAAATTAGCTTCTTCCATTATTTATATAACAATTTAAAAAGCGTTATAACCGCCATAAAAGTAGTTACCGAACCAATGATGGTATTGATGTTTCGCATTAAAAATTCGGTTTTCTTTTCAATTTTTTTAAAGGCAACGATGTAAATATAAAAAACGGTAAACGAACCACTCACAACTCCGATTACAAAAGAAGAAACCGGAATTTTATCAAAACTAAAATAGCCCGAAGCCGACAAACTCATGCTCGCAAAAACATAAAATGGAATGGGCAATAAATTTAAAGTCGACAACAACATTCCCAAAAAGAAACGGTTCGATTTTCCTTTGACTTTGCTATCGGTTTTGATTTTCTTTGGTTGTTTGGCAATCCAGAAAAAATAAATACTCAGTAACGAAAAAACAAAAATGCCAATTTCCTGAAGTGTAGAAACAATTTCCTCGTGTATGCTTATAAATCGGGCAAATAATACGGCAATGAAAGTTTGAAAAAATATGATTACCGATGCGCCAGCTGCAAAACTTAAAGCTTCGTTTTTACCTTCCTGCGTACTGATTTTTGCTGCTGTCATATTGATTAAACCCGGAAGAATAACCGCCAAAAAAGCAATGCAAAAACCTAAGACAAGTGGTAAAAAAAACTGCATTTATTTGATTTTGAAACGAATATACGTAATTGCCTTGTTGATTTCCAAATATTGCTTTTCGTAGAATGTTTGGATTGCTGTTACCACTTCCGGTGCACCTTCGTTTTTGTACACATTGTGATTCGCATACAAGACTTCGTGCCCTTCGCCATGCAATAATCCAAGCGTGTAACCGTGCATGAATTCGCTATCGGTTTTGAGATTTACAACGCCGTTTGGCTTCAGGATTTTCTTGTACAACTGTAAAAATTCCGAATTAGTCATTCGGTGTTTGGTGCGTTTGTATTTGATTTGCGGATCCGGGAAAGTAATCCAGATTTCATCGACTTCATTCTCGGCAAAAATGAAATTGATTAATTCAATTTGAGTTCGGACAAAAGCCACATTGTGCATTCCACCATCGACAGCTGTTTTGGCTCCACGCCAGAACCTTGCTCCTTTTATATCGATTCCGACAAAATTTTTATCGGGATAACGTTCGGCCAAGCCAACAGAATATTCGCCTTTACCGCAACCCAATTCAATAATTATTGGATTGCCATTTTTAAAAAAATCCGAATTCCATTTTCCTTTTAATGCAAATTCTCCGCCTACAACTTCTTCCCTTGTTGGTTGAAAAACGTTTTCAAATGTTTCGTTTTCCTTAAACCGTTTTAATTTATTCTTACTTCCCACAAACTTAATTTTTTGGTAAAATTAAGGAAATATAAACTATTCAAAATCTTTTTTACTTTGCAATGTTAAAACCGTAATTTCACTACTTGAAAAATTCGACAAAAAATATTCTGGTTGCCCCTTTAAATTGGGGTTTGGGTCACGCGACACGCTGTATTCCTATTATTCGTGAATTGGAAAAAAATGGTTTTACACCGATTCTTGCTTCCGATGGCGTAGCGTTGCAACTGCTTCAGAAAGAGTTTCCGCATTTGCAATCGTTGGAATTGCCTTCTTATGAAATTGAATATGCCAAAAACGGTGCTGATTTCAAATGGAAATTGATTAAGAACAGTCCAAAAATGATTGATGCTATTTTTACGGAAAAGAAAATTGTCAAAAAATGGATTGCCGAATTTAATTTGCAAGGCATTATTTCGGATAATCGATTGGGCGTTTACAGCAAAAAGATTCCGAGTGTTTTTATGACGCATCAGCTCAATGTTTTGTCCGGAAAAACGACATGGATTTCGAGCAAACTGCACCAACATTTTATCAAAAAGTTTACAGAATGCTGGATTCCGGATATAAAGGAAAACCCAAACCTAACCGGAAAACTGGGACATTTAAAAAACAGCTCACTAAATCTGAAATATCTTGGTCCGTTAAGTCGATTAGAAAAAAAAGACTTGCCGATTAAATATGATTTGATGGTTATACTTTCCGGACCTGAACCGCAGCGTACTTTTTTGGAAGAAAAACTCATAAAGGAAGTTCAATCATTTAAAGGGAAAGTGCTTTTTATCAAAGGAATAATTGAATCTGAACAAAAAACAACTAAAGACAAAAATGTGACCTATTACAATTTTATGACTTCCTCTGAAATTGAAACCGCTTTTAACGAAAGTGAAACTGTGCTTTGTCGTTCGGGTTATACTACTGTTATGGATTTGGCAAAGCTGCAGAAGAAGGCATTTTTTATACCAACGCCTGGGCAATTTGAGCAAGAATATCTGGCAAAAAGATTAAAGCGAAATGGCTTTATTCCTTATGCTAAACAAGACAATTTTATAATAGAAAATTTACTGGAAGTTAAACTATACGGAGGTTTGCCACAGTTAAAAAAGCAAATCGACTGGAAACAATTATTGGTGCTTTTCAAGCGTGAATGAAAATTCAGAACCTTTACCGTATTCGCTTTCTACATAGATTTTTTCGCCGTGTGCTTCGATGATGTGTTTTACGATTGAAAGTCCAAGTCCGGAACCGCCTTCGCTTCTTGCACCGCTTTTATCTACTCTGAAAAAACGTTCGAATAGTCTTGGAATATATTGCTTTTCTATTCCTTCGCCATTATCTCGAATGCGAACAATTATTTTTTCGTTAACCAAATCTTCGATGGTAACTTCGGTTGTGCCGTTTTCTTTTCCGTATTTTATCGAATTCATTATCAGATTGGAAAGCACTTGTTGAATTTTTTCCTGATCGGCAAAAACGTTTATGGCTTTGTTGTACTTTCTGTCAAACATGAGAATGATGTTCTTTTTATCGGCAGTCATTTCGAGTAAATCGAAAACACTTTGCACCAAATCAACAATGTTAAACTTTTTTAATTCGAGGTTAACATCGCCCATTTCGAGTTTGGATATCATGTCTAAATCTTCAACGATATAGACCAATCTCTCTACTCCTTTTTCGGCTCTTTCCAAATATTTCTTTCGGATTTTTTTGTCATCCATAGCGCCATCAAGCAATGTTGAAAGATAACCTTGTACTGTAAACAAAGGTGTTTTTAATTCATGTGAAACATTACCAAGAAATTCTCTTCGGTATTCTTCACGTACTTTTAAGGTTTCGATTTCGAGTTTTTTATCGGTGGCAAACTTTTTAACCTGTTTAGTCAAGGTTTCCATATCGGTTGTGATAGGCTGATTTCGGAAAGAAGTCGATTCTAAAAGCGAAACATCGTCATAGATTTTTTTAACTCTTCGATAGATGAATCTTTCGACACGATATTGGATAACAAAAAAGGAGAAAGTAGCAATCGAAACGGCAAATACGAGTATAATTGGCAATGAAAATTCATGGAAAAACCACAACAAAATCGCAAGAAAACCTGTAGAAAAAGCAGTAATATATGCTGTTGAAATTAAAGCAAACGTATAGGTTTTCTTGAAATTTATTTTCATTTACACTTCTAATTTATAGCCAACACCTTTGATGGTTTTGAATAAATCTTCGCCAATTTTTTCGCGGAGTTTTCTAATGTGAACATCGATAGTTCTTCCTCCAACGATGACTTCATTGCCCCAAACTTTATCCAGAATTTCTTCGCGTTTGAATACTTTCCCAGGTTTTGAAGCCAAGAGATAAAACAGCTCGAATTCTTTTCTCGGCAACACAATTTCTTTGTTGTCCTTGATGATTTTATATTCTTCTCTGTTGATTTCAATGCCACCAACATTGAGTGTTTCTGAAGTATGCTCGTCACTTTTTAAACGACGGAGTAAGGCTTTGACTTTGCTTACCAATAATTTTGGTTTGATTGGTTTGGTGATATAATCATCAGCACCAGCGTCAAATCCGGCAACTTGAGAGTAATCTTCGCTTCTAGCGGTTAAAAACGTAATAATAACGTTACTCAATTCTGGTAGTTTCCTAATGTTTTCGCAGGCTTCCATTCCGTCCATTTCGGGCATCATCACATCCATAATGATGAGTTGTGGCAATTCTTTCTTGGCTTTGGTTATGGCTTCTTTCCCGTTGGTAGCGGTTACAATTTGATAACCTTCCTGAGAAAGATTATATCCTACAATCTCTAGGATATCCTGCTCGTCATCTACTAATAAAATCTTGATGTCTTTTTTTTTCATATGTGGACACAATTGTTTTTGTGGATGTAAATGTAAAGATAATACAAAATGAATTGATAAATGAAGCGGGAGTTAACCGTAATTTAATATGTTAACAATTTGGTAATAGTTAAAGAACAAAATGGTAATAATGGAGTAACACGACCTTTACATTACGGTGGTTTCTTTGCACCAAAATTAAACACAACTGAAATGAAATTTAAATTAATTGTTACTTTTTTACTTATAACGGTTCTTGGTTTCGCTCAAAACAAAGGAACCATTACAGGAACATTGACTGATAAAGATTTAAATAATGAAAGTTTGCCTTTTGCCAATGTGGTGCTAAAAGGAACTACCATTGGAGTAACGACAGATGAAACCGGAAAATATACTATTGCTGTTGAAGCCGGAAGTTATACAATCCAGTTTAGCTTTTTGGGTTATGAAACCATCGAAGAAAAAGTGGAAGTTAAAGCCGGAGAAACTCTTACCCTTAACAAAGCTCTTGGTTCGGGAAGTTATCAATTAAAAGATGTGGTAATTCAGAACACAACTAGCCGTGAAAAAGAAACTGCTTTGTTATTGGAGCAGAAAAAAGCAGTCGAAATTAAACAAAGTATTGGTGCTCAGGAAATGTCGAGAAAAGGGGTTTCAACTGTAGAAGAAGGATTGACTAAGATTTCAGGAATTACCAAAGTAGAATCAAAAGGCTTATTCATCCGTGGGTTAGAAGATCGGTATAATAGTTTACTAATTAATGGATTGGCTGTTCCTTCTAACAGTCCATTCAAAAAAATAATTCCATTAGACCAATTTCCAACAGATGTTGTGGGTTATATGGATGTTTATAAAACCTTCAATCCTGATATTTATGGCGACTTTGCCGGTGCTACTATTGATGTTATTACAAGTCAAACTCAGGAAAGCCAGACCAAGTTAAGTTATGGCGTAGGTTATACGACTAACAATAACGGAAGTGATTTTTTACTTTCTACAGATGCTGATAACACCAAAAGCTTTTTTGGTTTTGGCGGACAAGAACGTCAATTGCCTGCGGGTTATGGTGCTATTCCTAACGGGAGAATTGATAACGACTATAAATCGAGTTGGAATGTTAAAAAAACATCAGCGCCTTTGAATACTAGTTTCGGTGTCAGTCATTCAGGAAAATTTTATTTGGGTAAGGAAAAGAACAAGTTAAACTATGTATTCGCTACCAATTTTGATAACACATATCAAATTCGAAGAGGAGTTGACAGAACATTTTCACAAGGTCAGGGTATTTACGACAATAATCTTGTAAAAGAAGAATACAAATTTCAGACACAATCTTCTGTATTGGTTGGATTGCAATATAAAACAGACCGTATGAAGTTATTATACAATACTTTATACTTAAAGTCAACCGAAAATCTTATACAAGACCAGGTTGGCTACACCAGAACTGCAGTTGACAATCCGAATGAATTTATTCGATTAAACCAATACGAGCAATCGGATTATTTTGCCAATCAATTTTTTGGAAACTACAAAATCACTAGTGATGACAAGCATTCTGTAAAAGGTGGTTTGTCTTTCACCCGAACCAAATACAGTCAACCTGACAGAAAATTTATTACCGGAACGAAAATCAGCGAAACTGAAATCAACACCCAATACGGAAGTAATAACTTGTTGCGTCAGTTTTTCAACATCGACAACAATTACCATATGTCGGGCAATTTAGAATACAACTATAAATTCGGGAAAAGCGAAGACCTAAAACACAAATTCTCTTTTGGGTATAATGGTTTTGCCGAATACATGGTGTCAAAATTCCGATTTACTTTTGGTGTGCCAAATTCAGGTGCGACACCATATAATGTGGTTGTAAATGAAATTGACCAAGCGATTCAGGATGATATTACTGCCAACTTTCTTTCGTTTACCGAACAATCTTCTGCCGAATGGAAAACCAAAGTATTGCAAAGAGCCGATGCTTTGTACACCAAATTTCTATATCATTTTTCCGAAAAACTGGAGTTAAATATTGGTCTTAGAGCCGAGAACACTTTACGTGAATACAAATACAAATCGATTGTAGATCCAATCAACAATCCGTATAGAAAAAAGACCAACGAGAATTTATACATTTTACCTTCTATCAATGTTAAGTATGCTCTTAATGATAAAAGTAATCTTCGTTTGGCAGCCTCAAAAACCTACACCAAACCAGTGCTTTTTGAAAGTTTGGACATCAACTTAATCAACGCAGATGGTACAACTGAAAGAGGTAATTCTGACATTGAGAACAGTGAAAATTACAATGTTGATTTGAAATTTGAATTGTTCCCTACCAAAAACGAATTATTTGCCGCTACATTATTCACTAAATACATAGACAATCAGATAGAAAGAACCGTTCAGGCAAGTGCTACAGGAAGCGGACAAACCATAACTTATTTCAACAATAAAAGTGCAACACTGTTTGGTGCTGAATTCGAATTTCTTGTTCAACTAAGTCGAATAAACAAAAATCTTGAAGGTTTTTCATTTGGAACCAATACTTCATTGATGATTACAGAAGCGACAGTTAACAAAAATCGTGATGGCTATTTTGACACTTTTGAAAAAAGAAAATTACAAGGTGCTTCCGGTTGGTTGGTTAATTCCGATTTGAAATATGAGTTCCTTTTGAACCCGAAATGGAAAAACACAGCTTCATTGGTATACAATGTATATGGCGAAAGGATTTATGCTGTTGGAGTTGCAGGAAACGATCATATTTATGAGAAACCGTTTCACAAACTGGATTTTGTTTGGGGAAGTACTATCAATAAAAAATGGGATATTAAGTTCTCGATTGACAATATTTTGAATCCAACTTATAAAAGAGAATTAGGAGACAACAGCAAGATTAGTATTGACGAATCTTCACTCCTTTTGGAAAGCTACAAAAGAGGTGTTGGGTTTTCAACAAGTCTGTCTTACACATTCTAAAAATGAAAAGAGCTCTTAGGAGTTCTTTTTTATTCATAATAAGGAAACATTGGTTTTACAATTAAATAATTAACCGATAACTTTTAAATAATGATAACAAAACGTTTAAAAAACACACCCGAATTAGTTTTGTCAAAACAATTTAAAACACAATTAAACATGAAAAATTTATTCTTAAGTCTTACTATTTTATCAACATTATTTGTTGGCTGTTCAACTGATGACGATGAAGGAACTATTCTACCGGTAGAAGGAGAATTAACCGGAGCAATAACTACTAATAAAACATATGCTTTTGGTAATTATACTTTGAACGGAATCGTAACAATTGAAAATGGGGTTACAGTAACTTTTGATGCAGGTTCGACTATCACTGCTAATGCTGCTAATGGCGTAGATGCTATAGTGGTTAAAAATGGCGGAAAATTAATCATGAACGGAACAGCTGCTCAACCAATTGTATTGACAGAACCTACAGCAACTCCGGGTTCTTGGGGTGGAATTATCATTTATGGAGATGCTCCAATCAATGGTGCTGGTGGTGTTACAACAAAAACCTCTGAAGATGGGTTAAATCTAACTTATGGTGGAACAAATCCAACACACAATGGCGGAACTTTACGTTATGTAAGAGTGGAATACGCAGGTAAAAAGATTACTGACGGAACAAGTGAAATGAATGGTTTTTCATTTTATTCTGTTGGATCAGGAACTACTTTAGACCATTTAGTTTCCTACAAAGGTGCTGATGATGGTTATGAGTTTTATGGCGGAACTGTTAGTGCTACAAATTTGATTTCTTATGGAAATTATGACGATTCTTTCGACTGGCAAGATGGATGGAAAGGTCAAAACAATTCTAACTGGTATGCTTACCAAACAGGAACAGGTAATTTTGGAATGGAAATAGAAGCTTCAAACAACAACAACGCTTTTTGGCCGGTAATTTCAAATATTACTTTAGTAAGAGCAGCAGGAACTGTTACTGAAGGCGGATCTTCAGCTGCAGAATATGACGCTATCCAATTCAAAAAACAAGGGAATGGTGATTTTTCAAACATCGTAATTTCAGGATACACTACTGCCAATTCTACAGCCGTTAGAATTCAAGATGCCGGAACTAATACGGATCAAGTTAACGGAAACAAAATAAAACTTACTGCTGTAAAAATTAATGATGGAACTTCACAATTTTCAGGAGCCGGGAGTTTAAGCGTTGTTTTTCCAAGCGGACAATACACTACAAGTGATAGTGCCACTGGAGCCAGCATTTCTTCGGGGATTTGGGCTACTGTTAACGGAACTACTTTGATTCCTTAATCATAATTAAAAATATATAAATCCCGAAATTAATTTTTCGGGATTTTTTTTTGGCACAATATTGGTAATCTGTTTAAAATAAATTTTATACATTTGTAATAACCAAATTGAAGTCATGAAAAAAAATTACTTTATACTAATAGTATTCCTTATGTTTTCTCTTGTTAGCTTTGCGCAAGATGGAAAGCAGCCTAGTGAATCCCTTGGTTTTTATCCAAATCCGGTAAGTAATGGAAAGATATACATTACTTCAAAAACTTCATTGGATAAAGAAATTTCAATATTTGATGTTTTAGGAAAAAAAGTTTTACAAACTACTATTTCATCTCGCGAGCTAAATATTGCTTCTATTCCTCCCGGTGTTTATATTATTAAAATTACAGAAGGCGATACTACCGCTACCAGAAAACTAATTGTCAGATAGTTGTCTTTCTAAAAATTAATCTTTTTTTAATCATTTTTTTACAGTCTTATTTTCTGCAAAGAAAATTTGTGCTTATATTTGTAAGCTAATTAAATTTTAAAAAAATGAAAAAAATCTACTCTTTATTACTTTTGGTGGTTACTACTTTCTCTTTTGGGCAAGTATTTACTGATGATTTTAACTACCCTGACAGTGCCTTATTGACAGCCAACGGTTGGACTGCCCACAGTGCCGCAGGAACAAATGCTATTGATGTTGGTGCTTCTAATGGTCTGAATTACGCAGGATATACTACGACTGCCGGAAATGCAGCTTTAGTTGACAATACCGGTGAAGACGTTAATAAATTATTTACCGGAGGACCTATTACGAGCGGTACTTTATATTTTTCTTTTCTAGTTAATGTATCAGCTGCTGTTGAAGGATATTTTACTCACCTTGGACCTGGTGGAGCTGTAACTTCTCCCTATGCCGCGAGAGTATTTGTAAAACCATCTGCTAACGCTGGAAAAATAAATTTTGGACTTTCTAATTCAGGAACAGCAGCATATGCCGCAACACCTACCGATTTCGACTTAAACACTACCTATCTAATCATCGTAAAATATGACGTATCTGCTTCAGGTGCCGCCAGTATCTGGATTAAATCATCCGGAGTTCCTGCAACAGAAGCAGCAGCAGGTGCACCTGAATATTCTACTACCGGTGGTGGAACAGCTAGTGTTAATGCTTATTATTTACGTCAGTATAACGCTGGTTTAATCATGACACTTGATGAAGTAAAAATATACACAACTTGGTTTGGTGCTGCCCCATGTAGTTTGAGTCTTGGAACTGAAAGTGCAACTTGTGATAATATTACATTAAATGTAGATACGTACACAGTAAACATTCCTTTTACAGGAGGTGCATCAGGAACCTATAATTTATCAGTTAATGCAGGTACACTTGGAGGCGCAAGTCCAACAACTAATGCTACCGGCGATATCATCATTTCCGGAGTTCCGGAAGGAACTAGTGTAACTTTAACTGTTTCCGGAACTTGTGGTTTTACTAAAACTGTGGCTTCACCTGAATGCAAACCGATTAATACATTACCATACCAGGAATCATTCCCATATACTGTTGGTGCTTCTCTGAATGCAGAGCAAAAATGGTCACTTGTGAACACCGGAGACAATATTACAATTGCATCAGGAAGCTTAGCTTATCCTGGAATTACTGCTTCAGGAAATTCAATTACTTTTGTTGGAACAGGTGGAGAATCAAGAACATTATTCACTAGTACTAACACAGGATATGTATACTCATCATTCATTGTTAATATAAGTGATTTAGCTAACGTTACAACTGATTTGGCCAATACTTATTTTGCCTTGTTTACAGACGCTACAGGAAGTACTACAAACGCTAGAGTTTGGATTAGAAAAAATGGAACTCAATATCAATATGGTTTAGGAACAGGTTCTTCTCCGACTGATTGGGATTCTACTCTATATGATGTTAACAGCGTTCAGTATGTTGTTCTTTCTTACGATTTTACAGGTAATACATTGTCATTATTTATCAACCCTACAATTGGCGGAAGTGCAGCTCCAACACTTGCAGTAACACCAACTTCTCCTTATTCTAATTTAGGCGGGTTTATGTTTAGACAGGATTTATCAAATACTACCCCAACAGTTATAGTTGACGAATTGAGAATTGATGTAACTCCTAACTTTACTTTAGGTGTAAAAAATAACAATATAACTGGTTTAAGAGTATATCCAAACCCGGTATCTAACGGAACATTATTCATCGAAACTGCTGCTAATGCTGAAAAAACAGTTACTGTTTTTGACGTTTTAGGAAAACAAGTTTTAAACACAACTACTTCTGACAATACTGTAAATGTAAGTGCACTACACACTGGTGTTTACATTGTAAATATCACTGAAGAAGGAAAAACAGCTTCAAGAAAATTAGTTATTAGATAATTACTAATTATTCAATACAAAGCTCTAATCTCGTTCCAAAAAACGAGATTAGGGCTTTTTTATTTTCATTACTTTTGCATTCATTCTGAACTTGTTTCAGAATCTCAACCAATGATTTCTGACCAAGACATATTTACAATTTCTTCTCAAAAGCAATTTGAAAAAATAGCGCTAAAAGTTTTTCGTTTTCAATACGAAAACAACTTAGTCTATCAAGAGTTTTGCAATTTTCTGAAAGTAGATAAGCAATCCGTAAAATCATTACAGCAAATTCCGTTTCTGCCTATTCAGTTTTTTAAAAACCGTGATGTAGTTTCTAATACTGTTGCCGTTCAGGAAACATTTACAAGCAGCGGAACAACCGGAATGATTACCAGCAAACACTTGGTGACAGACGTTACTTTATATGAACAAAGCTACCGAAAAGCTTTTTCAGAGTTTTACGGCAACATCGAAGATTATGCTGTCTTGGCCTTGCTTCCATCCTATTTAGAACGAAGCGGTTCCTCCTTAATTTATATGGTGAAAGATTTGATTGAACTTTCAAACAATGAAAACAGCGGCTTTTATTTACATAATTATGATGAACTAATTACAAAGCTTATTGAGTTAGATAATTCTGGTCAAAATGTAATTCTGTTTGGAGTTACTTATGCTTTATTGGATTTAGTTGAAATCTTCCAAAACAAAAATCAATCCTTTGAAGAAAAGAAGATTCTTGACAACCTTAGGCAAAAAACTGAAAGTGTGTCAAAAAAACAAAAATTCCAACTAAAAAATACCATCATCATGGAAACCGGTGGCATGAAAGGCAAACGTAAAGAAATGATACGCGAAGAATTACACGAAATTCTATGCAACGGTTTCGGCGTTCAAAGCATTCATTCCGAATATGGCATGACCGAACTTTTATCACAAGCCTATTCTTTGGGCAACGGAATTTTCGAATGTCCGGCTTGGATGCAAATCCAAATCCGCGATACCGAAGATGCTTTAACTTATGTAGATTATGGAAAGACCGGCGGTATAAACGTAATCGATTTAGCAAACATCAATTCATGCTCGTTTATTGCTACGCAAGATTTAGGCAAAAAATATCCCAACAATTCTTTCGAAGTATTGGGACGTTTTGATAATTCTGATATTCGGGGTTGTAATTTGATGGTTATCTAACCCTAATCACAAAATAATTTTTCTTTCCGCGTTGCAGCAACACAAACTGATTGTTAATCAAATCCTTTGAAGTCAGTTGAAACTCCTCAGTTACTTTTTCTTTGTTTACCGAAATCGAATTCTCTGCCAAAGCACGTCTTGCTTCACCATTTGATTTCAAAAATCCCGATTTCTCATTCAGCACATCCACAATGTTGATTCCGGCATCAATGTCATTTTTTGAAATTTCCGCTTGCGGAACTCCATCAAAAACCTCCAAAAAAGTTGCTTCATCCAATTGTTTCAAATCGTCAGCCGTAGCATTTCCAAACAAAATATTCGATGCCTGAATCGCTTTATCCAATTCGGCTTGACCGTGAACCAAAATCGTAACTTCTTCAGCCAACTTTCTTTGCAATACACGCAAATGCGCCGCTTCTTTATGCTGTGCAATCAAAGTATCAATCGCATCTTTATCCAAAAATGTAAAAATCTTGATATATTTCTCCGAATCTTCATCCGAAGTATTCAGCCAAAACTGGTAGAATTTATAAACCGAAGTCTTATCGGCATCCAGCCAAATATTCCCTCCTTCTGATTTTCCAAATTTAGAACCATCCGCTTTGGTAATCAAAGGCGTAGTCAAAGCAAAAGCCTTAGCTTCGGTATTCGGATTCATTCTGCGAACCAATTCTGTTCCTGTCGTGATATTTCCCCATTGGTCAGAACCGCCCATTTGAAGTAAACAATTGTATTCCTTATGCAAATGATAAAAATCGTAACCCTGAATCAATTGATACGTAAACTCCGTAAACGACATTCCGTCACCGGCTTCACCCGATAAACGCTTCTTTACCGAATCTTTCGCCATCATATAATTAACGGTGATTCGTTTTCCAACTTCACGTGCAAAATCGATAAACGAAAAGGATTTCATCCAATCATAATTATTCACCATAATCGGAGCATTTGCTCCGGTCGAATTAAAATCTAAAAAACGGGACAAGACACTTTTAATTCCGGCAACATTTTTCGCCAACTGCTCTTCGGTAAGCAAATTACGCTCATCCGATTTCCCCGAAGGATCACCAATCATACCCGTAGCACCACCAACCAAAGCAATCGGTTTGTGTCCAAAATTTTTCAAATGCAAGAGTAAAATGATTTGCACCATGCTTCCAATATGCAACGAATCGGCCGTCGGATCAAAACCAATATAAGCGGTCGTGGCTTCCTTAAGCAGTTGTTCTTCTGTTCCGGGCATGCTGTCGTGGTAAAGTCCACGCCATTTTAATTCTTCGACAAGATTCTTCATTCTAAAATAATTTGCGCAAAGATAAAATAATTGTTGATTTGGTTATTCGGTTATTTGGTTATTTGGCATCAATAATTTGTAAATTCGCATTATGATATTAGTAACAGGCGGAACTGGTTTAGTCGGAGCACATTTGCTTCTTCATTTGGTTGAAAATGGAGATTCAATTCGGGCAACATACAGACAAGCTAATACTATAGAAAAAACAAAATCCCTTTTTCAGTTACATCAAAAAGACCATTTATTTTCCAAAATTGATTGGATTGAAGCCGATATTACTGATGTCCCTTCGTTAGAAATCGCTTTTCAAAATATTGATTATGTTTATCACTGTGCCGGATTCATTTCATTTGACCCTGACGACGAAGAAAAACTGAGAAAAATAAACATAGAAGGAACCGCCAATATTGTCAATTTCTGCCTTGCATACCAAATCAAAAAACTATGCCACGTAAGTTCTATAGCCGCTTTTGGAAATGTTACATCAGGCAAAATTCATGAAGAAGCCGAATGGAATCCCGAAGTATTTCACAGCGATTACGCCATCTCAAAATATGGTGCCGAAATGGAAGTTTGGCGGGCACAACAAGAAGGCTTGCAAGTAGTAATGGTAAATCCGGGCGTGATTTTAGGCTCAACAATTTGGATTGAAGGAAGTGGAGCTATTTTTACTAAAGTCAAAAACAGACTAAAGTTCTACACACTAGGCGAAACCGGATATGTTGGTGTAAAAGATGTGGTTTCGATTATGATTCAACTGATGAAAAGCGACATTGCTGGCGAGCGTTTTTGTCTTGTTTCAGAAAATTTAAGCTATCAAAAAATAATCAATACTATAGCTCAAAATCTAAACATCCCAAAACCTAACATCTATGCAAAACCATGGATGACAGCTATTTTATGGAAAATAGATTGGTTTGCAAATACTTTTTTCAGAACCAAAAGAAAACTGTCTAAACATGCCGCAACAACTATTCATACGTTAGACAAATACGATAACCATAAAATAAAAAATGCTCTGAATTTTGAATTTCAAAGCATTGATAGTGTAATTGAAGAAATAATTTCCCGGCAAAAATAATTATTGCACTTGTGGTGTATCCGAATTTAAAGTACTGTTTGGATTCGGCGAAACAGGCTGACCATTTTTCTTCATATCGGCTTCAACTTTTACTGTTTCTGCACTCAGTCTTTCTTTAACTCTTTCAAACATTTTTTTGTATTCCGCTATATCGGAAGCATAATATTTATTGCTGTTCGCAAATTGAATACTGTCGATTTTGTATTTTTTATAAATATAATCGTTGCCCATTTTCGCTGTCATACCGCCATTTATATTCTGCATTTTGATGGCTTCCAATAAGGATATGTCGTATAATATATCGACCATTTTGTCTTTGCCAATAAGGTTTTTAGGCTTCTCAACTGAATTGCTGTTGCAGCCAAAAAACAGAACCATTAAACCTAAAAAGATACTATTTCTCATATTAAAAATTTTATCTGTCAAAAAGTAAACGCTTTCCAATAGGAATATCTCTTACTTTAAAATTGTGATAAACCAATTCGCCATTCACAAAGGTATGCGTAATTCTTGATTTAAAAGTGTAGCCTTCAAATGGCGACCAACCACATTTGGCGAGTATGTTTTCTTTCTTGACATTCCATGGTAAACTTGGATCTACGATAACCAAATCGGCATAAAATCCTTCTTTGATAAAACCTCTTTTTTCAATTTTAAAAATTTTCGCCGGATTGTGACACATTTTCTCTACAATCTTTTCTACCGAAATCTTTCCCTGATGATTAGCTTCAAACATAGCCACCACGGCATGTTGCACCAATGGTCCGCCTGATGGCGCTTTTAAATACGATTGCTGCTTTTCTTCTAACGTATGTGGCGCGTGGTCTGTTGCAATAACGTCAATTCGGTCATCGAGCAATGCTTCCCACAAAGCGGTTCGGTCAGTTGCTGTTTTTACCGCCGGATTCCATTTAATGAAATTGCCTTTGGTTTTATAATCTTCATCCGAAAACCAGAGATGATGCACACAAACTTCAGCAGTAATCTGCTTTTCCTCTAACGGAATTTTATTGGTAAACAACTCCATTTCTTTCGCCGTCGAAAGATGAAAAACATGCAATCTTGCTCCTGTTTTTTTAGCCAACTCAATCGCTTTGGAAGATGAGATATAACAAGCTTCCGTACTTCGAATTAAATGATGACATTCGACCGGAATGTCTTCGCCAAACTGTAGTTTGTATCTTTCTAAATTGTTTTTAATGGTCGTTTCATCTTCGCAATGCACTGCAATCAGCATCTTGGTAGAAGAAAATATTTTCTCCAACGTTTCCTGATTATCCACCAACATATTCCCGGTTGATGACCCTAAAAAAAGTTTAATTCCGGCAACGTTTTTTGGATTTGTTTTAAGAACTTCTTCCAAATTATCGTTCGTTCCGCCCATCATAAAAGAATAATTGGCAAAAGATGTTTTAGCGGCTATTTGATATTTCTCTTCTAAAATTTCCTGAGTAACCGCATTCGGAACAGTGTTGGGTTGCTCAATAAAGGAAGTGATTCCACCGGCAACAGCAGCGCGACTTTCAGAAGCGATATCACCTTTGTGAGTCAAACCCGGTTCGCGAAAATGCACCTGATCATCAATAGCTCCGGGAATGAGATAACTTCCTTCTGCATCAATTATTTTACAGCTGGATGATTTTGGACTAATGCTTTGGGCGATTTCAACAATAAACTCGTTTTCAATCAAAACATCGCCTTCAAAAACGGTTCCTTCGTTTACAATTTTGGCATTTTTAATTAAAACGGTATTCATTTTATAACTGATTTAGAAACTTCTTAAATCGCAATGATATAACTCCAAAAATAGCTTCCTTAATAATAGAACCGCTCATTTTGGATTGCCCTTTTGTTCTGTCGGTAAAAATAACCGGAACTTCCTGTATGTTGAAATTTTTGGCGAATGCTCTGTATTTCATTTCTATTTGAAAGGCATAGCCAATGAATTTAATTTTATCCAGATTTATCTTTTCCAAAACTTCTCGGTGGTAACAAATAAAACCAGCCGTTGCATCCATAATCTTCATCCCGGTAATCATTCGCACATAAACCGAAGCAAAATAGGAAAGCAACACTCGACTCAAAGGCCAATTGACCACATTTACGCCGGTAACATAACGAGAACCTATTGCCAAATCTGCTCCATTGAAATGACAGGCATCATATAATCTTTCCAAGTCATTTGGGTTATGTGAAAAATCGGCATCCATTTCGAAAATGTATTCATAATTATGCTTTAATGCCCATTTGAATCCGTGAACATAAGCTGTTCCTAAACCTGACTTTTTCTTTCTGACAGATAAAAATAATCTGCCTTCGAATTCAGGCTGCAACTCCATTACCTTTTCAGCGGTTTTATCAGGCGAATTATCATCAACAATTAGAATATGAAACTTTTTTTGTAACGAAAATACAGCTCGAATAATGCTTTCGATGTTTTCAATTTCGTTATAGGTTGGAATAATTACAATACCGTCATTCATAGTAAGTCCAGTCAAACTTCGTTGCAAAAATAAACTTTTTATCAGAGCACTATCTTAATAATTATATAATAATTTTAAGAAATAAAAAATTAGTAATTTTGTCGGGATTATGATAGAAACTCTTTTACAGCCGAGAATTTTAGAACCTAAAGATTGGGCAACTTATTTGTTCGTTTTGTCTTTTGTTTTGATTGCAATTACCAAGACCGCATTTGAAACTCGGTTTAGCGAATTTCTACGGATTTTGATTTCTGATAAATACATTAAAGTTTACAAAGACACTTCACATTTAATGAGTGGTTTCACTATACTATTATTTATCGTTCAAATTATTTCGTTTTCTTTTTTCATTCAATTAGTACTGAATTATCTTGGTTATGTTTCTAAATCGGATTGGATTATTTTCCTTCGGATTTTTACTTTTTTCGGAATTTTTGTGCTTTCAAAATTCCTGATAGAAAAGATTGTAGCTACCATTTTTAATATCGAAGAATTTGCCGAACAATTCAATTTGCAAAAGGTTAGTTACCGAACTTTTATCGGATTGATTTTACTTCCGATAAACATTTACTTGTTTTATAACAATACTCCATCAAATATTCTGATTTATTGCACAATTGCTGTGATTTTAATAATAAATTTGTTTTCTTATCTAGTTTCGTTGAAGATTTATCAAAACTTACTCATCGGCAAGTTGTTTTATTTTATTTTGTATCTTTGCGCACTTGAAATAGCGCCCTACTATTTCATATATTATTTGATTACAAAAAATTTAGCACATTAGAATGTCAAATTTGAAAGTGAAAACAATTTTGGTATCACAGCCAGAACCAAAAGTAGAGAATTCGCCTTATTTTGAATTACAACAAAAGCATAAGGTAAAGATTGATTTTCGACCGTTTATACATGTAGAAGGTGTAAGTGCAAAGGATGTCAGAGCTCAAAAAATTGACCTAAATAACTTTACGGCAATCATTTTAAACAGCAGAAATTCTGTGGATCATTTTTTTAGAGTGGCCGAAGAAATGCGTTATAAAGTTCCCGAAGATTTAAAATATTTTTGCCAATCAGAAGCGATTGCTTTCTACCTGCAAAAATATGTGGTTTACAGAAAACGTAAAATCTATGTTGGTCAAAAAGACTTTGTTGATTTGTCTCCACTAATCAAAAAATACAAAGACGAAAAATTTCTTTTACCGGCTTCTGACCAATTAAATTTTGATGTTCCGCAAACATTGAATGCTTTAAAAGTAGATTGGACACAAGCAACTTTCTATAAAACGGTAATGAGCGACTTGTCTGATTTGGCAGATGTTTATTATGATGTTTTGGCTTTCTTTAGTCCAACCGGAATAAAGTCATTATTCAAAAACTTCCCTGATTTTAAACAAAACAATACCCGTATTGCTGTTTTCGGCAGCACTACTCAAAAAGAAGCTTTAGAGCACGGATTACGTATCGATATTTTGGCACCAACACCGGAAACACCATCCATGACAATGGCTTTGGAAAGATATATCGCCGACGCCAACAAAGGAAAATAAAACAAAATTATCATCATAAAAAAAGCCATTCTCAATTAAGGGAATGGCTTTTTTCTTTGGTTAGGTTGGTTAATTATAATTGTGGTCCGGCTTTCACCAAGCTTGTTCCTTTTTCATTATCGGTGTATTGTTCGAAATTTTTAATGAAAAGCAATGCTAAGTTGTTGGCTTTTGAATTCCAATCTGAAGCGTTTTCATAAGTATCTCTTGGATCTAAAATTGATGAATTCACATCATGCAAAGACATCGGAACTTCTAAATTGAAAACCGGAACCGTTTTAGTAGCCGCATTTTCAATTGAACCATCTAAGATAGCATCAATAATAGCTCGCGTATCTTTTATCGAAATACGTTTTCCTGTTCCGTTCCAACCAGTGTTTACCATATACGCTTTGGCTTGGTTTTGTTCCATTTTCTTTACCAATTCTTCTCCGTATTTTGTTGGATGTAAGGTCAAAAATGCTTTTCCGAAACAAGCTGAGAATGTAGGTGTTGGTTCTGTAATTCCGCGTTCTGTTCCTGCTAATTTAGCTGTGAATCCGGAAAGAAAATAGTATTGAGTTTGTTCCGGTGTTAATTTTGAAACTGGTGGCATTACTCCAAAAGCATCTGCCGTAAGGAAGATAACTTTATTCGCATGACCTGCCTTTGAAACCGGTTTAACAATATTATGAATGTGATAAATAGGATAAGAAACTCTGGTATTTTGCGTTACCGAAGTGTCTTTAAAATCAATGGTTCCATCAGCATCAACCGTAACATTTTCTAACAACGCATCTCTTTTGATAGCATTATAAATATCCGGTTCGTTTTCTCTGCTTAAATCTATGGTTTTGGCATAACAACCACCTTCAAAATTGAAAACGCCTTCGTTATCCCAACCGTGTTCATCGTCACCAATTAATTCACGTTTTGGGTCAGTCGATAATGTTGTTTTTCCGGTTCCCGAAAGACCAAAGAAAACTGCAACATCTCCATCTTCCCCTTTATTTGCCGAACAATGCATAGAGGCAATTCCCTGCAATGGCAAATAATAATTCATCATGGCAAACATTCCTTTTTTCATTTCGCCACCATACCAAGTTCCACCAATAATTTGGATTTTCTCGGTTAAATTAAAAGCGATATAAACTTCAGAATTCAATCCGTAGGCTGCATAATCTTTGAAAGAAGTTTTAGAACCATTCATTACAATGAAATCCGGCTCGCCAAAATGTTCCAGTTCATATTCAGTTGGGCGAATGAACATGTTGGTTACAAAATGTGCCTGCCAGGCAACTTCCATAATAAAACGAACTTTCAATCGCGTGTTTTCATTGGCACCACAAAAGGCATCAACAACATATAATTTCTTTCCGGATAATTGTGTAGTAGTATTGTTTTTTAACGCTGCCCAAGTGTTTTGACTTATGGGTTTGTTGTCGTTAACTGCATTTTCAGAATTCCACCAAATGGTATTTTCGGTGATATTATCTTTAACGATGTATTTGTCTTTTGGTGAGCGACCGGTGAAAACACCTGTCATAACATTTACCGCTCCAAGTTCTGTAAGTTGGCCTTTTTCAAAACCTTCCAAATTTGGATTTAACTCATCATTGTATAACTTTTCGAAGGAAGGATTGTGAATAATTTCGTGAACATTTTTAATCCCATATTTTTCTAACGAAATCGATTTCGTAATTTGAGCGTAGTTCTCCATAGAAATTAGTTTGTGTTGCATTATAAATTAGACGACAAAGGTAAAAATTAAATTTTACAAACTATTTTTTTTATCAAAATATTATCGCTTTGCTTTCCAAATATTCCAAAATAAAATGCTCCAAGCCAGTATTAGTAAGGCTCCACCGATTGGAGTAACAATCCCAATAAATTTAAAATCGACTCCTGTTATGGGTTTTGTGGTTAACAAATAAATTGACCCCGAGAAGAAAAGTACTCCAAAAATCACCAATTGAAATACAGTTTTTTTGCCTTTTTCATTAAGTAAAGTATTGAGTCCTAAAAACAATAAAAAAAGTGCGTGATACATTTGATATTTTACACCTGTTTCAAAAGCGTTGAGTTGCTCAACCGACAATTGTTTTTTTAAAGCATGGGCCCCAAATGCTCCTAAAATTATCGCTATCATTCCCATCAAAGTGGCAACACTTGTAATTTTTCTTTCCATTTTTTATAAGTCTATACGAAAACACAAATTTATTCGTTATCTGAATACTATTAAAGAAATTTCACGTTTCTTTTGGTATAGGAACCATTTTAAAAATTTATTTTTGCAGCATTAATTTGAAATCATGAAATCGAAGATTCACGAATACCGAAAAAACAATATTAAAAGCATGAGTAGAAAGTTACTTTTTATACTTTGTTCCATTTTTGCTTTTACAACAGCTAACAGCCAAACCATAAAGGCTGGCGAAAAACTTGTTTTTGCAGGTTCCTATAATATGAGTGGTTTGATGACGCAATTGGCACAAGTTACGATGTCGACCGAAAACGTTACTACTTCAAAAAACACCTACTTGCATTTGAGTTGCGAATTATCAACGTATAGCAAATGGGATTCGTTTTTCAAAATCAGAGACTTATATGAATCTTATGTAAATCCGATAACTTTAAAACCTGCATTGTATAAAAGGAATATAGACGAAGGCGGTTGGACCAAAAAAGAAAAATACGTTTTCAAAGGGAACACCGTTAAAAGTACTTCCAAGAAAAGAAAGAATCCCGAAACTCAAAGTACCTTTACCATTGGCAATTCAACACAAGATGTGATTTCGCTTTTGTATAAAGTAAGAACTATGGATTTGTCGAAATTTAAAGTAGGACAAACACAAAACCTAATAATTGTTTTTGACGAAAAACAAATTCCGGTTACCTTAAAATTTATGGGAAAAGAAACTGTTTCTGCCGGTAATTTAGGCAGTAAAGAATGTTACAAACTTTCCATTGGAGCAAAAACAGATGCACTTAAAGGAAAAGACAAAAACCTTATTTGGCTTACAGCTGACAATAAAAAAGTTCCGGCTTTACTAAAGTTTAGCATTCCGGTTGGAACCGGACAATTGACCTTAACCTCAGCAAGCGGGATTTAATCATGAGAAAATTATTTTTAGTTTTAGGAATAGTATTTACAGCTTTAGCAATCGCTTTTTCTTTATTACCTTTAGATACTATTGCTTTTCTACCAATTGGCTTGGCTATGGTTTTTTGTTTATTATTACTTAAAAAATCTGAGCCAAATCAAAAAAAACTTCCTAATATTTTACTACTTTTATGTGTACTTTCTTCCGTATTTGTTTTGGGTAAAGCACTGCTGATAAAAGACGAAGTCGTGAAAGACGCTCAGTTTGAAAAAGAAAAAATCGAAACCAAAAAAGAAGCCCAAAAAGAGCTCGAAGATTTAGAAAAGGATTTGGAATAACAACAATAGCATGAGAAACATTTTAATCATTGGTGCCGGACGTTCAGCATCTTCACTAATAAAATATCTTTTAAGAAAGTCTACTCAGGAAAACTTAAATGTAACCATAGGTGATTTATCAATAGAATTAGCCAGAAGAAAAACATACAGTCATCCCAATGCCAACCCAATTGCTTTAGACATAAACGATGTTGAACAACGTCGAGCAGAAATTCAAAAAGCAGATATCGTTATTTCTATGTTACCAGCGCACATGCACATTGAAGTAGCAAAAGACTGCGTGACTTTCAAAAAAAATATGGTCACAGCTTCCTATATTTCTGATGAAATGCAGAGTTTGGACGAAGCCGTAAAAGCCAACAATTTAATTTTTATGAACGAAGTTGGACTCGATCCCGGTATCGACCATATGAGTGCTATGAAAGTGATTCACGAAATTGAAGACAAAGGCGGAAAAATGATTTTATTCGAATCGTTTTGCGGCGGATTAGTTGCTCCCGAATCAGATGATAATCTTTGGAATTACAAATTCACCTGGGCACCAAGAAACGTAGTTTTAGCTGGTCAAGGTGGCGCCGCTAAATTTATTCAGGAAGGAAAATACAAATACATTCCGTATCACAAATTGTTCCGTCGAACCGAATTTTTCCACGTCGAAGGTTACGGAAAATTCGAAGGTTATGCCAACCGCGATTCCTTAAAATACAGAAGCATTTACGGTCTTGATGATATTCTGACGTTATACCGCGGAACCATCCGCAGAGTCGGGTTTTCAAAAGCTTGGAACATGTTTGTACAACTAGGTATGACCGATGATTCGTATGTAATGGAGAATTCAGAGACCATGAGTTACCGCGATTTCATCAATTCATTTTTGCCATTTCACGCCTCAGATTCGGTCGAATTAAAAACCAGAATGTCACTCGGAATCGAACAAGACGACATCATGTGGGACAAATTAATGGAACTCGACATTTTTAATGCAAAGAAAATAGTTGGTCTAAAAAATGCAACTCCTGCTCAAATTTTAGAGCGCATCCTAAATGACAAATGGACATTACAGCCCGAAGACAAAGACATGATTGTAATGTACCATAAATTTGGTTACGAACTCAACGGCGAGCGCAAACAAATAGATTCCAAAATGGTGTGCATCGGCGACGACCAAATCTACACTGCCATGGCAAAAACCGTTGGCTTACCCGTTGCAATAGCCACCTTGCAAATCCTAAACGGCAACATCAAAACCCCCGGCGTACAATTACCAATCAAAAAAGAAGTTTACGCCCCAATTCTAAAAGAACTGGCAGCACATGGCATCGTTTTCCACGAAACCGAAATGCCATATGTGGGCTACAATCCTGATAAATTGCTTGGAAATTAATTGTTTTTGAAGCGAATGGCTTGGGCAGTTTCAGTAATCGCAATTCCCGCTTTCCGGGTTACGAGGTAACCTCTCCAATCGGGGCTATTCAGGAAGGGTCTTTTGTTAAATCAATTCTTAATTACACATTTTGCTTATACTTTATAACAAAATTTATATTTTTACTTTAAAATAAACTGTTGTTTTTAACAGAGCGCTTACAAACCAATTGTTGACTTAATTATATATCGCCCCGATGGGGCTGACTTTTGGATTGATAAATTATATACCATTATATAGTCCCGCTGGGACTAAAAAAGCTCCTTTAGGAGCGAAAGTTCGGTAGAAAAGGATTGTTTCATTTTTTTTTAAAGCCCCAGCGGGGCGATATATAAATGATTCGAAATTTTTATCCAACAATAACATTTCAAATATAATCTTATGAAAATAAATCAACTACAAATAGAAATTGATGATTTGATATTAAGAGGAGCAAGCCCAGTGGGCTTGAGGTATACAAGCTTTAGCTTGTTTCATAGTTCTTAAAACAACACAAAGCCAATGAAAATAAATCAGCTACAAATAGAAATTGATGGTATAGACAAGGAAATCCTCCGCAACCTAATGGAAGATGCCCGAAAACCAATATTGCAAATCGCCAACAAAATCGGAATTTCCGGTGCAGCCATTCACCAACGTTTGAGAAAATTGGAAGATGCAGGTGTGATTGCCAGCTCCAAACTAATGGTTGACACTAAAGTTTTGGGGTATAAAACCATGGCATTTATCGGAATTTATCTCGACAAAGCATCGAGCAATGCGGAAGCGGTTAAAGAACTCAAAAAAATTCCCGAAGTTCTCGAATGTCATTACACAACCGGAAACTGGAGCATCTTAATCAAAATGATTTGCCGCGATAACGAGCATCTGATGCAACTACTCAACAAAAAAATACAACCTATTAATGGTGTTTCAAGAACAGAAACCTTTATTTCGTTAGAACAACAAATCGAAAGACAGATTCAATTATAATTTGAAAATGGAAACTATACTTTAATGTGAGCCCAGTTTTCGCCACGTTTAATTCGGTGTATCTGCATTTCGCTGATGCCAAATTGTTTGGCTAACATCTTGATTCGGTTCTTTTGGTCCGGTTTATTCAAAAGCTTTTTCAAATGAATCACCTTGGTTACCGTAAGTTTTCTGCCATCAGATTTGATATTATGCTCAATTAATTTTTCCTTGGCATTAATCACATGTGGACTTTTCCTAACATGACTTTGCATTTCTTCATAGGTTGCCCATCTCAAATTTTCAACCGTATCATTATCGCGAACATAATCCAGGTGAATCACATGCTTTTGTTCTTCTGAAGTTTTTGGGATAAAAAATTCGGCTACCAGTTTATAGATAAAAAAGGATTTATAGGTTCTTTTTCCGTTCACCGATTTGCTGTAACGAAAAACTTTGTATCCATCGCACATCGAACCTTTTAATAAATTTCCATTACGAAAATTATCGGTAAAACTAATTAATCTTCCTTTGTTTGAAACAGCGTACCGATATTTCAATGGAGTTTCTAACTCGATTTCTCGAAATTCTTCGTTGGCATATAGTCTAATCATTAACTTTTGTGGTATTTGTTGCCCGAATTTATAAAAAAAATAAGTAGTAATTTAACATTACCCATCTTTTAACCATAGCTGCACGAAACGGATTACCAAAACAGCCTGCAACCAGGTAAAAAATAAAAAATCCGCTACACTTGTAACGGATTTTTCTGTTAATCTCTTCTTCCAAAAACCTGTAACGCCCAATATAAGAGCGAGGCCAATGCGCCTATTGCGGCAACTACATAAGTTCGGGCTGCCCATTTCAAAGCATCTTCAGCTCCGGCATATTCCTGCTGACTTAACATGTTCTTATTTTTCAACCAAGCCAAAGCTCTGTTACTGGCATCATACTCAACAGGCAAGGTTATAAAACTAAAAGCGGTGGCAACTGTCATCAATACCAAACCGATAACGGCCACATAAAACCCAAAACCTAAATGTGCTCCTGCTCCGAGAATTAAACCTCCGAAAATCAGCCATTGTGAAAGTGTGGATGAAACGTTTACAATTGGCACTAATTGTGAGCGTAACTGCAACATATTATATGCCGTTGCATGTTGGACAGCGTGACCACATTCGTGTGCAGCAACAGCAGCTGCGGAAGCATTGCGTTGACTATAAACTCCTTCGCTAAGGTTGACCGTTTTATCGGCAGGATTGTAATGATCTGTTAATTGTCCCGGAGTTGATATGACTTTAACATCATAAATACCGTGGTCGTGTAGCATTTGGGTGGCGATTTCGGCACCACTCATACCGTTGCGTAAATGAACACGTGAGTATTCTTCGAATTTGCTCTTTAACTTAGAGCTAACGGCAAAACTGACTAAGGCAATCAAGCCGATTAAAATATAGTATCCTAACATGATTTTTAAATTTTAATTTATAAGGCCTCATCAAATTGCAAGCCAACACTTTAAAGATGACAGCTTGTCATTTATCTGCAGATTGTGATGAAAGCAACTAGTTCAGCAGCTTCGTAATAAGTGAAATTAACACTTACAATTTCATAACCTGCATTTGCTTTTTCATTCAGAAATTGCTCTACTTTATCGGTTAGTTTTTCTTTCATGCTGCTAAAACCAGCTTTTTCAACAATGGTGTGGATTTCGTGTTTTTTCATGGTGGTGTTTTTTCTCTTATACGAGAATTTTAAAAAAGGTTACAAAAAGAGTTAAAAGGGATAAGGGACTAGGAATAAGTATACCAGCTTATCCCTAATCCCTTTTCTCTTATCCCTTAAAAAGTTCTGTGCTCTTTATCCAACCAAGTTAATAACTTTCCCAGGAACAATAATCACTTTATTTGGAGTTCTGCCATCCAATTGTTTGATGGTTCTTTCGTCTGCCATAACAATTTCCTGAATTTGCGGAACCGTTAAATCTAAAGGCAGCTTAATCGTAAAACGCATTTTTCCGTTAAACGAAACCGGATATTCTTTTTCAGATTCTACTAAATATTTCTCTTCACAAATTGGAAAAGCAACGGTTGAAATAGAACCTTCGTGACCTAATTGTGACCAAAGTTCTTCTGCAATATGTGGTGCATAAGGCGAAATCACGATTGCCAATGGTTCCAATATTTTTCGGTGATTGCATTTTAGTGTTGACAATTCATTTACACAAATCATAAACTGCGATACCGAAGTATTGAACGAGAAGTTCTCGATATCTTCGGTTACTTTTTTAATTGTTTTATGTAACGATTTATACATATCAGCTGTTGGTTCAGCATCAGAAATATTTAAACCTGTGTTATCATCAAAATACAAACGCCATAGTTTTTTCAGAAAGCCTGAAACTCCGGTGATTCCGGCAGTATTCCAAGGTTTTGCCTGCTCTAAGGGACCAAGAAACATTTCGTAAAGTCTTAAAGTATCAGCACCATAATCGTTACAAATATCATCCGGATTGACAACATTGTATTTGGATTTCGACATTTTTTCGACTTCGCGACCAACAATGTATTTGCCGTTTTCCAAAATGAATTCAGCATCTTTATAATCAGCATATAATGGATGCTTTTTGAAAGCTTCAATATCTAATTCATTTGTAATGTCATTGATTACAGCTAAATCAACATGGATTGGTTGGAAATTATAATCTAAAGCAACAATAATATTCTCTTCAACACCAACTTTTGCAAGTAAATTAGATTTAAAATCCTCTTCTAACTTTGAAATAAAAGCATAAACTTCTTCAGTGGCATTTTCTTTTAATAAACTATCTAAAATTGATTTTGAAACAAATACTGGATTTGAAACTACTTCCTTTTTTATAACTTCATCTAAATTTGAATTATTAAAATTTACTTTAAAATAGTTTCTATAAGCAATAGCACTCATCCCCAAAATCATTCCCTGGTTAATCAACTTCTTGAATGGCTCTTCTGTTGGTGCAAATCCTTTATCTTTTAAAAATTTATTCCAAAAACGAGAGTATAATAAATGTCCGGTTGCATGCTCGCTTCCGCCTATGTATAAATCAACGCTTTCCCAATATTTCAAGGCATCAACTGAAGCAAATTCGGCATCATTGTGCGCATCCATATAACGCATCCAGTACCACGAACTTCCTGCCCAGCCTGGCATAGTATTTAACTCTAAGGGGAATACCGTTTCGTTGTCATTTTTATCATTATCTACCACTTCATTGGTAACGATTGACCAAGCCCATTTGGTTGAATTCCCTAAAGGCGGTTGCCCGTCTTCTGTTGGTAAATATTTCTCTACTTCCGGAAGTACAATTGGCAAATATTTTGAGTCTATCATTTGTGGCATTCCATTCACATAATAAACAGGAAATGGCTCGCCCCAATATCTTTGTCGGGAGAAAACAGCATCACGCAAACGGTAATTGGTTTTCCCTTTTCCGTGGTGGATATTTTCTAATTCTTCAATGATTTTTTTGGTAGCAGCTTTGTAACCCAAACCGTTTAGGAAATCAGAATTTGTCAATTCAAAACCTTCTTTAGCAGCAAATGCTTCCTGCGAAATATCCTGATTGAAAATGTTTTTGATTTCAGGCATTCCGTTTTGTCCTTTGAAGAAATTCGCAAACGCATAATCTCTTTCATCGCCACAAGGAACTGCCATAACTGCACCTGTCCCGTAACCAGCCAAAACGTAATCGCCAATCCAAAC
This sequence comes from Flavobacterium anseongense, assembly GCF_021608185.1. Lineage (GTDB taxonomy): Bacteria > Bacteroidota > Bacteroidia > Flavobacteriales > Flavobacteriaceae > Flavobacterium > Flavobacterium anseongense. The sequence continues at coordinate 254,205 of NZ_JAKIHN010000003.1, forward strand.
CGGAATCGGTTCTTTGGTAAATGGATGTTCGGCATAAGCACCCGTGAAAACTCCGGATATGGTTTTTACATCTGCCATTCTTTCGCGCTCTGAACGTTTTGCTGTAGCTTCAACATAAGCATCAACAGCAGCTTTTTGTTCCGGACTTGTGATTTGAGAAACCAATTCATGTTCCGGAGCCAAAGTCATAAACGTTACTCCAAAAATCGTATCAGGTCTAGTAGTAAATACTTCTATTTCGTATTTCGTATTTCGTACTTCAAACTTTACGCTTGCTCCAACCGATTTTCCAATCCAGTTTCTTTGTGATTCTTTGATAGATTCGCTCCAGTCAATCGTGTCTAAACCTTGTAATAGTCTTTCGGCATAAGCTGAAATTCGCATCGACCATTGGGTCATTTTTTTACGAATCACAGGATGACCGCCACGCTCTGAAACGCCGTTTACGATTTCGTCATTTGCCAAAACAGTTCCCAATGCCGGGCACCAGTTTACTTCGGTTTCTGCCAAATAAGTTAACCGGTATTGCAGTAATATTTTTTGTTGTTCATCTGAAGAAAATGCATTCCATTCTGTCGCGGTAAATGGTGTGACGTTGTCATCACAAACGGCATGAACCGTAGCATTTCCAGCATTTTCAAAAATAGATACCAAAGTCGAAATGTCTTCGGCTTTATCCGTATCCTTATTGTACCAAGAGTTGAATAATTGAATAAAAATCCACTGTGTATGTTTGTAATAATCGGCATTCGAAGTGCGTACTTCTCTACTCCAATCGAATGAAAAACCAATTTTGTCTAATTGCTCACGGTAACGTGCAATATTTTCACGAGTTGTTTTTTCGGGATGTTGTCCGGTTTGAATCGCGTATTGCTCTGCCGGAAGCCCAAAAGAATCGTAGCCTTGCGGATGCAACACATTAAATCCTTTATGACGTTTGAAACGCGCCACGATATCGGAAGCAATATAACCCAGCGGATGTCCAACGTGCAAGCCTGCTCCTGAAGGATACGGAAACATATCGAGCACATAATACTTCGGTTGTCGGTTGTCGGTTGTCGGTTGTCGGGCTTTGAATGTTTGATGATCTGCCCAATATTTCTGCCACTTGGCTTCTACTTTTTCGTGAAAATATTTCATTATGCTGGTTTTCTGCTTACAGTTGCAAATTCCGGCTAAAAATCTGCTGCAGAATAATTACTGACAACCGACAACCGACAACCGACAACTCAAAATAAGCGGCAAATTTACGTTTATTATAATAAAGTTAAAAGTTTGTACGTTATAAAGAAGAAAAACAATTTTCTTTATTATTTTTACCACATCAAAATACAATTTATGTCGTCATCATTTGAAAAGTTTCAGAAACGCAGAGTTATTACTTCCTATTTTTCGGTTGTTTTGAGTATCTTTTTAGTGTTGTTTTTATTGGGGATTTTGGGGTTGTTTGTCATCAATTCCAAGCGATTATCAGACAACTTCAAAGAAGAAATTGCCATGACAGTTTTCTTTAAAACAGAAGCAACCGATTCTACAATAGCAGCTTTTACGAGTGAATTGAAAACAGCAGCATTTGCAAAATCTTTTGAATATGTTTCGAAAGAAGAAGCCGCAAAAAAACACATGAAAGTAATTGGTGAGGATTTTATGCAGTTTTTGGGTGTGAATCCGCTGCAGAATTCTTTTGACATTCACTTAAAAGCCGATTATGTTACCAATGCCGGTATTGCCAAAATTGAAAATCGTCTGCGCAAAAACGAAATGATTGCCGATGTGGTTTATGATAAGCAACTCGTGACTTTGGTAAACGACAATATCAAAAATATCAGTATGTGGATTTTGATTATCAGTTGTGTTTTTGCACTGGTTTCGGTATTGCTGATTAATAGTTCGTTGCGCTTATCAATTTACGCCAATAGGTTCATTATTAAAACCATGCAGATGGTTGGCGCTACAAAATCCTTTATCAGAAAACCATTTATTCAACGCAGCGTTTTACTTGGATTAATAGGTTCGGCATTAGCAGTATTTGCTTTGATTGGCGTCTTGGTTTATATCCAAACGACTTTCCCGAATTTGGGAATTATGGAAGATAAATTAGCCATTACCGTTGTGCTTTTAGGCGTGTTGATTTTGGGTGTTGTGATTACCTGGATAAGCACTTTCTTTGCTACGCAACGCTTTTTGAATTTGAGAACAGACGATCTTTATTAGTGTTCAGTCAATAAAAAATTAAAAATAATATTCAGCAGAGATGCTGAAATAAATTCAGCATAAATGAAAAACAACGAGCAAAAACCTGATTTTCTTTTTGAAAAAGCAAACTACAAAATCCTATTAATCGGTATTGCGGTTATTGCTTTAGGATTTATTTTGATGAGTGGTGGCGGAAGCGAAGACCCAAAGGTTTTCAATGAAGATATTTTCAGTTTCAGAAGAATTCGTTTGGCGCCAACTGTTGTTTTGATTGGGTTTGGAATTACTATATATTCTATTTTTAAAAAGAGCAAATAGTTTTTGGATTATTAGATTATTGGATTGCTGGATTATTAGACCGCATTCGATTAAATCTAACTTTCTGACAATCTAACAATCTAACAATCTAACCATGGATTATTTTCAAGCGATACTTATCGCCATTGTTGAAGGCTTAACCGAATACTTACCGGTTTCTTCAACGGCTCATATGATTTTCACCAGTTCATTTTTTGGAATTCAGGAAGATGATTTTGTGAAATTGTTTCAGGTTTCGATACAATTTGGGGCAATTTTAGCCGTAGTGTTCTTATATTGGAGGAAGTTTTTTGATTTCAGTAAGATTAACTTTTATATCAAATTGGCTTCTGCTGTAATTCCGGCCTTAGTTTTAGGAAAAATATTTGACGATAAAATTGATGCTGTACTCGGAAATCCAATTCCCATTGCGATTGTACTAATTATTGGCGGAATCGTTTTACTTTTCATTGATGGCCGTTTTCACAGCCCGACTATAGCACACGAAGAAGACATTACCATAAAAAAAGCCGTTACAATTGGATTTTGGCAATGTTTAGCGATGATGCCTGGTACAAGCCGTTCTGCAGCTTCCATTATTGGTGGTATGCAACAAGGATTGACTAGGGAAACTGCTGCTGAATTCTCTTTCTTTTTGGCAGTTCCAACTATGTTAGCGGTTACTACTTACTCTTTGTTTTTGAAAACATATGAAGTGTCACAACTCAAAGGATATGAATTGTTGACGCAATCTCCCGATAATCTTAAATTGTTTTTGATTGGCAATATTGTGGCTTTTATTGTGGCCATAATCGCGATTAAATTCTTTATCGGAATCATAAAAAAATACGGTTTCAAGCCTTGGGGTTATTACCGAATTATAGCCGGAGTTATTTTACTGGCTTATTTCTCTTTAAACAAATAAACTGATGACTGCCGAAGACTTTTTAGAAGGTCAAATCCTTTTGATTGACAAACCATTAAAGTGGTCTTCGTTTCAGGCAGTGAACAAATTGAAGTACATTTTAAAACGCAAATACGATCTTCCTAAAAAATTCAAAATTGGTCATGCCGGCACTTTAGATCCTTTGGCAACAGGCTTACTGATTGTTTGCACCGGGAAATTCACCAAACGAATTACCGAAATTCAAGGGCAGGCTAAAGAATATACCGGGACTTTTGTTGTTGGAGCTACAACGCCATCTTATGATTTAGAAACCGAAGTCGATGCCACTTTTCCAACCGAACATATTACAGCCGAATTGGTTCAGGAAACAGTAAAACAATTCATTGGTGAAATAGACCAAAAACCACCTGTTTTCTCCGCCATAAAAAAAGACGGGAAACGATTGTATGAACATGCACGAGAAGGTTCGGAAGTTGAAATTGCTTCGAGAAAAACAACCATCCATGAATTTGAAATCACCAAATTTGATTTGCCCGAAATTGAATTCAGAGTAGTTTGCAGCAAGGGAACTTACATACGTTCGTTAGCTTTTGACTTTGGAAAAGCACTAAATTCTGGCGCACACTTATCTGTCTTACGCCGAACAAAAATTGGAGATTTCTCTGTAGAAAACGGAATTACTCCCGAAGAATTTGAAAAACAGAATTAAAATGAAGCAGCTATTTTTATTCTTCGTTTTATTTATAAGTCAATTTGGCTTTGCCCAAGACGAAAAGCCTGAACCTCGAAAATATCCCGAAGATCCAAAACCGATTTATAAAAAAATTGAACTTTCAGTACCCTTAAAAGTAAATCAATATGCGGGAGAAATTAACCCATATACCGGCGAAAAAGAATTTTGGTTTTTACCTGACGGAATAACTCTCAGAGCCGGAATTGGTGGCCATTTAGATAAATGGATTGGAGTTGGGATGAATATTGGACTAGACTGGAAAGGCAGCCGTTGCTTGGTAGTAGCTCCTATTTTTGGTTCCGTTCGCCTGAGTCCGAGAATTGCAGAGGATATTCGTATTACTTCTGAAGTTGGCTATGGCAGAGCCTTATCTATCAGTGGCGACAGATTATCGGGTAATTTTAAAAAAATAAGCCTCGGCATAGAAGACGAAAAAAGTGGCGGTGGACTTTATATAGAATTGTGTCAATACGGCTTTTCAAAAAATAGTCCTGAGAGAATTGGAAGTGTTAGTATAGGAATAAACTGTTTTTTATTCTAATTCAAGTCTTGTCATTAACTCCATTATTTCTTTTTGAGTAGAAACTCCTTTATCGTGCAAATACCAAAGTTGTAAATCGGTTTTCGCTTTTTCATCAATCAGACCGTGTTGCTTTTTATAATCCAAAATTAATTGTGTCGCACCATTTGGTCTTGGTCCAAAATCACCTAAAACTTCTAAGGTGTTTTTATCCAAAACAATTAACTTCGGAATTGACTTGGTTCCATTCGTCAAAAATAAATTCATCAGTGCTTCATTTTCATCGCGAAAAACAATCTTCAAATCAATTTTGTCTGAAAGCTGCGTCATTTTATATACCACCGGAAGAATCTGTGCTGCATCGCCACACCAGCCTTCGGAAATTACTAACCAGATATATTCTTTTTGACAACTTTGTAGCTTTTGTACATTTTCTGTAGCTATAGTAATTGTTTTCTCTAAACGATTCATTCGGGTTTCGTTGAGTTCGCTGTAATGTGTCAGCGCTTCCGATTGTTCATTACCTGTTGATTTACCTTCTTTTAATAAGGATTGGATGCGACTTCGGTAGTCGGTATAACTATAACTTTGCGAAAGACTTTTTTCTATAATAGATTTCATAACTTCTTTTTGATGCTGCGAAGTTACAAAACCAACAAGTCAAAAAACATGATAATTGTTGGTTAACATTCTTTTTAGCAAATACTATAAAAAAACAGAATATGTTTATATTTGCATCACTTTTGATATTAAGAGGAGAATGTCCAGTGGACATTCGGCTTTATAGTCTTAGTCAAGTTTGAAATTAAAATAAGTACGTACCAATGAAATACAAAAGAATTCTTCTAAAACTAAGTGGCGAAGCATTAATGGGCGAAAGACAATACGGAATTGACCCAAAACGTCTTGCCGAATACGCTGATGAGATTAAGGAAATTCACGATAAAGGTGTAGAAATAGCAATCGTAATTGGTGGCGGAAATATTTTTAGAGGAATTGCAGGAGCCAGTAATGGTATGGACAGAGTTCAGGGCGATTATATGGGAATGCTCGCAACAGTTATCAACGGAATGGCTTTACAAGGTGCGTTAGAAGATAAAGGAATGTTGACGCGTTTGCAAACGGCTTTGAAAATTGAAGCGATTGCCGAACCTTATATCAAAAGAAGAGCGGTGCGTCATCTTGAAAAAGGAAGAATTGTTATTTTTGGTGCCGGAACCGGAAATCCATATTTTACTACAGATACTGCTGCGGTGCTTCGTGGCGTTGAAGTACACGCTGACGTAATTTTGAAAGGAACGCGTGTTGACGGAATTTATGATTCAGATCCTGAAAAAAACGCAGCTGCAATAAAATTCGAAAGCATTACTTTTGATGATGTTATCAAAAAAGGATTAAACGTTATGGATTCGACAGCATTTACTTTAAGTCAGGAAAATGCTTTGCCAATAGTAGTTTTTGATATGAATACAAAAGGAAATTTATTGAAAATATGCAACGGGGAAAATGTTGGAACCGTTGTGAAAATATAGTTGACAGTCGCAGTTGGCAGTCGCAGAAAAAATGCACTGAAAACTGAGACTGAGACTGAAAACTTTTAAATATGGAAGAAATTGAATTTATTTTAGACAGTACAAAAGAATCGATGGTTGGTTCTATTGCACATTTAGAAAAAGAATTTTTAAACATACGCGCCGGAAAAGCATCACCGCAAATGTTGGGAAGTGTTTTTGTAGATTATTATGGTTCGCAAACACCGCTGTCTCAAGTTTCCAATGTGAATACTCCGGATGCCAGAACGATTACCATTCAGCCTTATGAAAAAAGCATGTTGCAAACCATAGAGAAAGCTATTATGGTAGCCAATCTTGGTTTCAATCCGATGAACAATGGTGATACTATAATCATCAGCGTTCCGCCGTTGACCGAAGAAAGAAGACGTGACTTGGTAAAACAAGCCAAAGCCGAAGCGGAAGATGCAAAAATCAGCATCCGAAATGCCCGTAAAGATGCCAATACCGAAATTAAAAAATTAGAAAAAGAAGGTACTTCAGAAGATGTTTGTAAAAGTGCCGAAGAGGATATTCAAAAATTAACGGATAGTTTTATCCGAAAAATAGACGAGCACTTGGCAGTAAAAGAAGCCGAAATTATGAAAGTGTAACTTTGTTAATTCAATATTAAAATCCGTTTCGATGTATCGAGACGGATTTTTTTATTCCTATTTTTGTCAAACCTTTGTGCCAATCACTTTCAAATGAAGCGACTATTTCTATTGTTCATGTTCTTCACATTGTCGCTCCAAGCACAATTTCATGTCAATGGAATTATAAAAGATTCCGAAACCAAAAAAGCACTTCCGTTTGCAACCCTAAAAACCGAAAACGGCTTTTCGACCATTGCCGATGTTGATGGAAAGTTCAATTTTATCTTAGCTTCACAACCCGAAACGCTGACAATTTCCTATATTGGCTATGAACCGAAAACTATTTCACTATTTGAAATAAAGACTTTTTTTACGCTTTATCTTCAGCCAAAAATTGATACTCTGAAAGAAGTGACCATTTCAAATGTAAATCCGGCCAACGCTATTATTTCAAAAGTCATTCAGCTAAAAGACACTAATAATCCACAGAAAAAATTAAGTAGTTTTCAATTCAAATCGTATAACAAATTACTCGTAACCGCCAATCCTGATTCGATTATCGGGAAAATCGATACTGTTTTTGTGGATGCTGTTTCAAAAGATAAAATCGCCAAAATAGATTCATCAGATTACAAGTTTAAAAAGATTATTGACAAGCAACATTTGTTTCTGACCGAAAAAGTCTCTCAATTTCAGTTTGAAAAACCAATACTGAAAGAAACTATTTTAGGCACTAAAATGGCGGGATTCAAAGAACCAATCTATGAGTTTTTGGGTTTCAGTTTGCAGTCGTTTTCTATTTATGACGAAAAATACGAGCTATTCGAAACCAAGTATAAAAGTCCGATTTCCAGAGAAGCACTTAAAGAATATCGCTATAAAATCCTCGACACAACTTACATAGATAACCGGCAGTTAGTTGTTTTATATTTCAAAAATAAAAACAAGAAAGGTTTGGAAGGCTTGCTTTATGTTGATAATGAAAACCAAGCAATTGCTAAAGCAGTGATGCGGATTCGAGGCGTTTTAGACATTACTGGAATTCATGAATTTAGTTATTTGCCCAATGAAAAAGTTTGGTTTCCTATTCGCAAAAACTTCAAAATTGTAAAAGGAAAAAGTAAAGAGCCAACAGCTGTTTTGGGTGGACGAATTGAGTTTGCAGCCGAAAATGATGATAGTGATTCGAAAAAAGCGGCTTCCGATTTCACTTATCTTTCTTCCGAAATGCATGCGTTTGATTTGGTAGTGAATAACAATCTGAAAATCAAAAAATCCTCGGTAGCTATCGAAGTTAAAGACAATGCCAACAAAAGAGATGATACTTTTTGGAAACAAAACAGAACGGATAGTTTGGACACGCGAAGCGAAAGAACTTATGTGGTTTTAGACAGCATCATCACCAAAGAAAATATAGAGCGGAAAATTAAATTTGGACGAAAAATAATCAACGGTTATTTGCCTTTTGGTCCGTTTGATTTTGATTTACGCTATCTATTAAGTTATAACAATTTTGAAGGATTTCGCGTTGGTCTTGGCGGGATTACCAATGATACTTTTTCTAAAAAACTTCGTCTCGAAGGTTATACAGCTTATGGTTTGAAAGACGAAACCATCAAATACAACTTAGGAACAGCAGTGAGAATTGGCAATTTTTCCAACACTTGGATTGGCGGTTCTTATACAGATGATGTTCGGGAGATTGCGAGTACCAGTTTTGCAACAGACAAAAGAGTATTTAAAATCTATGACCCAAGACCAATTAACATCAGTACTTTTTATAACCACAAAACGTGGCGCGGTTATATTGAAACCAAAATTATTCCGAAAACAGAAACCATTTGGCAATTTACCCATAGTGAAATAAGTCCGTTGTTCAATTATACTTTTGCATATGACAGCCATTTGTATCGTGATTATACGATGTCGACCGCAATGTTTTCGATACAGTGGAATCCGTTTAGCGATTATATGCAAACACCAACTGGCAAGATTGAATTTGAAAAACGGTTTCCAAAATTCTCTTTTCAGTTTACTAAATCACTCCCTAATTTCTTTGCCAATGATTTTGATTTTGGAAAAGTTGATGCCCGAATTGAATACGAAAAAAAATACTTAAACGGGCAAAAATCGGCTGTTTTACTTCAGGCAGGTTATGCTTTTGGAGCACTTCCGATAACACATTTGTACAATACTTCGCCAAATAATCTGACCAAAGACAATCTTTTACAAAGAATAACCATTGCCGGAAAAAACAGTTTTGAGACGATGTATTTCAACGAATTCTTTTCGAGTGAGTTTGTTATGCTTCAATTCAAACACGGATTTAAAAGAGTAGAATTGTTCAAAAGCGTAAAGCCTTCATTGGTTTTGGTAACCCGAATGGCTTGGGGAAATATCCAGCATCCTGAAAGACATATTGGGATTGAATACAAAACTCTAAATCGAGGCTTTTTCGAATCGGGAATTGAATTAAATCAAATTTACAAAGGTTTTGGATTAACCGGATTTTACAGATATGGTCCAAATCAATTGCCCCGATTTGAAGACAATTTAGCCGTGAAATTGAGTTTCGTACTTGATATTGGATTTTAAACTTTTAAGTCACACAAAGAATTATAAAGCATATATTTACCACAAAAAACTGCAAATATTAATGAATAAAGGACAAATTTCCAGTATATTAAGAAAGCTTCGATTGATTTATTTGGCAGACTGGGCACATTTTTATGTTGAGCGGTATAAAAATCAGAAGAATAATTCGGCCTTTAAAAAGAATAATCCCGATGTAAAATTACCTCCCGATTATCTTATATACGAATCATTTCAGATTGATTACACAAAATATTATACGGAGAGCATTAATACTGCAAAATGGGTTGCCGATTATTTTAGCAAATATTTAGATTTAAAAAACAAAAAGATACTTGATTGGGGTTGTGGTCCTGGCAGGGTAATTCGTCATTTGCCTAATGTCGTTGGCAATGGATGCAGCTATTATGGAACCGACTATAATAGGCAATCCATTGACTGGTGTTCAAAAAATCTTCCCGGAATTAGTTTTAATTGTAACACTTTGGAAGCAAAACTTCCTTATTCTGACGATACGTTTGATGCTATATATGGAATTTCAATTTTTACGCATCTTTCAGAGCAATTGCATTATGATTGGTATACTGAATTGCATCGAATATTGAAACCGGACGGCATACTATTCCTGACTACTCAAGGTGATAATTTCAGGGTAAAACTAATTCCTTCGGAAATTGCACGATATGACGCTAATGAATTAATTATTCGTGACAAAGTGAAAGAAGGACATCGAATGTTTTCAGCATTTCATCCTACTGAATTCATGAAAAAGCTATTCCATAATGCTGAAATTTTAGAGCATTATGCTGAACCAATTCCGGAAACAGGCAATTGGATTCCACAAGACGTTTGGATTATTAGAAAGAGATAATTACGGCTTAATAATCAAAACCGAAGGTATATCGGTTAACCATGAAGCTTCCTCTTCAACCAATTTTTTCCAGGTTTCTAAACTAAAAACGATTAAATCCTGCTGAGCCAAAAATGGTTTGTTGAGTTTATCCGGATGAAGAACTTCGATGTTATCCGGATGGTTTTGTTCTAAAACAGCTAATGCATTTTCAACTATAAAGTTGTTTTTTGTATGCCCGTTATCGTCCAAAATGGTAACATGAGAATTGTTATTGTATATTAATTTTTGGGCATAATCAATTAAGAAAACATCACCAACGCTGTAAATACCAACGAATACTTTATCGATTTGATGCAAATCTTTATCAATCAAAACGCCAAGAGGAGTTTTAGTTTTGGAAATAATCAAGCGCGTTCTGTCGTCAAAAGGCGAGTTTTCAAACAATCCTTCTTTTCCTTTAAATTTATCTAACAATCTATCCGGATTGATAATTCTTGTTGTAAATCCAAGTACCTTCCCCAATATTGTTCCTTCAAAAATAGATTTCCCTAAGCCAACCAATACCAAATCGTATTTCCCTTCATGGGCAATGTCGGCAATATCGGTTTCCATATCGTTGGTTGCTTTGAATATAGTGGTAATGTGTTGTTCCAGTTTTCGGGATTCTTTTACAATAGGCTCAAATGTTTCCTTTTCATATTCTTCCAAATTATAGGCGTGCATTTCATCACTTGCGGTTAAATGCATAGCTGTAATATTAGCTGAATCGGGTTGCTTTTTGATAAGGCTGTTTGCTAAACGAAGCAGTGATTTTCCCTTTTGATTGTTCCCAAAAGAAATCAGAATATTATAATCGGAACTCTTTTTAACCTCGGAAGGAATAATAGCATCTTTGGTTTTAAAAATAAAATTGATAATATCCAATGCCGGTCCGGTCATAAATGTAGTCACCAAAGCCATGATAACCATCATAGTAAACACTTTTGGCGAAAGCACACCCAATTCGTATCCAATGTTCAACACAACCAATTCCATCAAACCTCGCGTATTCATCAAAGCACCAATGGTTAAACTATCGCGCCAGCTTTGCCCAACAAATCTTGCGGCTAATGCGCTTCCAAAGAACTTCCCAGCGACAGCAACTAAAATGATAAATCCGGTAACTTTCCATAAATAAGGTTCATTTATTAAGCCAATTTCTGTTCGCAATCCGGTAAAAACAAAGAATAATGGTAATAATAAAATCAGGGAAACATCTTCTACTTTTTCAATAAAAACATTTCTGAATTTTGATATATCAGGCATGATAACTCCTGTCATAAAAGCACCAAACAATGCGTGAATGCCAATGATTTCGGTCAAATAAGACGAGACAATAAGTGTTAGGAAAAATATGGCTACAACCGATTTCTTAATGTTTTCTTTTTTAGCATACAATTCCCCGATTCGTTTTAGGAATGGTTTAACCACAAAAAGCATCATTAGGACATAAGCAACTGCTAACCCAATGACATACAGCGAACTCACAAAACTTCCTGCTTTTACAATGGCAATAACGGCTGCCAATAAACACCAAGCGGTGATATCATCGGCGGCGGCGCAAGTAATAACAATGGTCCCCAATCTGGTTTTATGAATGCCTCGCTCCTGAACAATCCTAGCCAAAACAGGAAATGCCGTGATACTCATGGCAATTCCCATAAATAAACTAAACGATAAAAACTCTATGCCGGGAGGCGCAAATTGGTGATAGATGTAATACGATAATCCGATACCCAAAGCAAACGGAATTACAATACTTGCATGACTAATTACAACTGCTTCGTTGGCTTTGTTTTTTAAGACTTTCAAGTCTAATTCCATTCCGATAACAAACATGAAAAGTATCAACCCAATCTGACTCAGTAATTGAAGATTTCCCAGAGAAGCTATAGGGAAAAGCGCCTCTTTCATATCCGGTAAATACTGTCCGAAAAGCGATGGACCAAGAACAATTCCGGCGATGATTTCTCCAATAACAGAAGGCTGACCAATCTTTCTAAAAATCCAACCAAAAATCCTGGCAACAAGAACAATCGTAATAATTTGGAATAACAATAATGCTAATGGATGCTGTAAATTGTGAAATAATGAAGAAAGAAACTGAACCCATTGGCTATCTTCTGATGATGGTGAAACTATTTTTCTACCAACTTCAAGTAGTTTTCCTTCTTCAACAATTCTATACATCAAATAGGTAAATCCGCCTGTAATGAAAATATAAAATAAAGAGTTTTTAAAATTTCTCATCCAAAAAAGTTATGCTTGTGCATACAAAGATGCTAAAAACAAGCTAATTTTTTTAGTTTTTTTTATCAGATTAACAATTATTTAAATCTAGACTTTTAATCTCTTATAAATTAAGGAAAACTTTATACAAAACGACTACTCTTTTTAAGGTTTTGATTACCTTTGCAACCCATTTTAGGATTTATGAAAAAGTTGTTAGGTATTGGTTTTTGGGAATTTATCGCTCGGATAATCTTAAGAAATCGTATAGCTGTTATAATTGGTATTCTTGTCATCACAGGAATGCTGATAACGCAATTCAAACACATACGGTTTACCCAAACAGAAGCCAATTTAATTCCGGCCGACGACAAAGTAAATTTAGATTACGATAAATTCCTGAATCATTTTGGCGAAGAAGGCAATTTGATTGTCATTGCGACCAAAGACAAAAAACTATTTACCCCAAAAGTTTATAAAGAATGGCGTGATTTGATGAATACCATCAAGTCGAGTAAAGAAGTGAGTCTGGTAGTTTCGGTAGATAATCTGCAAAAGCTTACCAAAAATGATTCGCTTGAAAAATTCGAATTAAAACCTTTGGTTGATAACAGCAAAATTCAGAGCGAACAGTATCTGAAACAGATTCAAAAAGAATTATTCACCAAACTGCCTTTTTATGAAGGTTTGTTGTTCAATAAAAAAACAGGTGCAATCCGATCTGCCATTTACTTAGACAAAAAGATTGTCAATACGAAAGCCCGAAAGGAATACGTTTTAAACAATTTAATTCCGGCTCTGGCCAAATTTAAAAAAGCAACCGGAATCGAACTGCACACTTCGGGCATGCCTTATATCCGAACGCTGAATGCCAAAACCATTATTGATGAAATTGGCTTGTTTATTGGCGCCGCATTGCTAATCACTTCGCTGATTTTCTTTTACTTTTTCCGTTCGTTCAGAGCAACAATGGCGTCACTTATTGTTGTAATTGTTGGTGTCGTATGGTCATTTGGAATCATTGGTGCATTGGGTTACGAGATTACTGTATTAACCGCTTTAGTACCAACACTGGTTATCGTAATCGGAATCCCAAATTGTATTTTCTTTATCAATAAATACCATCAGGAATACCACAAACATTCCAATAAGGCCAAAGCATTACAGCGTGTAATTACCAAAACCGGAACGGCAACATTGATGACCAACATCACAACTGCGGTTGGTTTTGCAACGTTTATTGCAACTAATAATGTATTGTTGAGAGAATTTGGCGTAGTGACAACAATCAATATTTTGGCTATCTATTTACTGAGTTTACTTATTATTCCAATCTTCTTTAGTTATATCCCATCGCCAATTCCGAGACATCTTGGACATTTAGAAAGAGAATCTCTGACTTCCTTTTTAAAATGGATTGTCAGCACTGTAAAATACAACCGTCTTGGTGTATATATTACCTCGATTTGTTTGTTGATTTTTGGAATTATCGGAATTGGAAAAATCAAAGTTTCAGGAAGTATTCTTGAAGACATGCCAAAAAAGACAGTGTTTTTTGATGACATCCGTTTCTTCGAAAAGGAATTTGACGGCGTGCTGCCTTTGGAAATCATGATTGATACCAAAAGAAAAAACGGTGCAATGAAACTTTCCAATCTGAGAAGAATGGAAGAATTGGAACATACCATTACCGATATTCCCGAGCTTTCAAAACCATTGTCTATTGTAAACATTGCCAAAAGTTTCAATCAGGCGTATTATAATGGAAATCCGGATTTTTATACTTTGCCTTCCAAAAATGAGGAAATTTTTTTATTGCCATACATCAAAAATTCGCTAAAAAATTCCAAAGACAATCAACTGAAAAGTTATATTACTTCTGATGGAAGTGTGGCGAGAATAACCACTTTTATCAAAGATGAGAATGGTGAAAGAATGGAAGCCATCGAAGCACACATTCGGAACAAAGTGAATAAATTATTCCCTTCGCCAAGATACGAAGTTATCATAACGGGTAAAGCATCCGTATTTCAAAAAGGAACTAAATATTTACTGGACAATTTACTTTCATCATTGTTGTTTGCCTTTTTCCTAACCGGAGCTTTGGTTGCTATTATGTTCCGATCGTTCAAAATGGTTTTGGTTTCGATAATTCCAAATCTATTGCCATTATTGATGACTGCCGGATTGATGGGCTTTTTGGGTATTCCGTTAAAGCCATCAACATTGTTAGTTTTCGGAATTGCATTCGGAATGTCGGTCGATGATACCCTGCGCTTTTTGGCACAATACCGTTTGGAATTGTCACGAAACGACTGGAAAATAAAGAAATCCGTATTCGCTACTTTTGACGATGCCGGAATAAGCATGTTCTACACTTCGATTATTTTATTTTTCGGATTCTCGGTGTTTATGTTGTCGAGTTTTGGCGGAACTGTTGCTTTAGGCGGATTGGTTGCATTGACTTTGTTTTTTGGGATGTTGTCTAATTTGGTTTTGCTTCCTTCATTGGTTTTAACCTTAAATAAAACTTTGGCTAACCAACAGGAATTACCTGAACCAATTATCAATATTTTGGAACCGACAGACGAAGATATTGATGAATTAAAAGAGGAAAAATAATTTATATTTGCAAAAATAATTTATAATGAAACATACCAAAGTTAAGAGCTTACTAAACAGTGAAAAAACGATCTCAGAAGTAAATGCAAAAGGTTGGGTAAGAACTTTTAGAAACAATCAATTTATCGCGTTGAACGATGGTTCGACAATTAATAATATCCAGTGTGTTGTTGACTTTGAAAACACACCTGAAGAAACTTTAAAAAGAATTACAACCGGAGCTGCGATTTCGGTAACCGGAGCATTGGTAGAAAGCAAAGGTGCTGGTCAGAAATACGAAATCCAAGTTACAAAACTTGAAATACTTGGAGATTCTGATGCTGAGAAATTCCCGATGCAGCCAAAGAAACATTCGTTGGAATTCCTGCGTGAAAATGCACATTTACGTGTTAGAACCAATGCTTTTGGAGCAATTATGAGAGTGCGTTCGGTTTTGGCTTTTGCGGTGCATCAATATTTTCAGGAAAAAGGTTTTGTGTATGTGAATACACCTGTAATTACGGGTGCTGATGCAGAAGGAGCAGGCGAAATGTTCCAGGTAACTTCATTGCCATTAGATAATTTGCCAAGAAATGAAGAAGGAAATATCGATTACAAAAAAGATTTCTTCGGAAAACACACGAACTTAACAGTTTCCGGACAATTGGAAGGTGAAACTTTCGCCATGGCTTTGGGACAGATTTATACTTTTGGACCAACATTCAGAGCTGAAAATTCAAATACTTCTCGTCACTTGGCGGAATTCTGGATGATAGAACCGGAAGTTGCTTTCAATGATTTGAATGACAATATGGATTTGGCTGAAGATTTTATTCAGTATGTAATCAAATATACGATGGATAAATGTGCTGAAGATTTAAAGTTTTTGGAAGGCCGTTTATTGGAAGAAGAAAAACAAAAACCACAGGCTGAGAGAAGCGAAATGAGTTTGTTAGAGAAGTTAAACTTCGTTTTAGAAAACAATTTCAAACGTGTCTCTTATACCGAGGCGATTGATATTTTAAGAGATTCTACTCCGAATAAAAAGAAAAAATTCAGCTATATCATCAACGAATGGGGTGCCGATTTACAATCAGAACACGAAAGATATTTAGTTGAAAAACACTTTAAATGTCCGGTAATTTTGTTTGATTATCCGGCAAACATAAAAGCATTCTACATGCGTTTGAACGAAGACGGAAAAACCGTTCGCGCGATGGATATCCTTTTCCCCGGAATCGGAGAAATCGTTGGAGGTTCGCAAAGAGAAGAGCGTTACGATGTTTTGGTTGAAAAAATGAAAGCCTTAGGCATTGACGAAGAAGAACTTTGGTGGTATTTAGACACCCGAAGATTTGGTTCGGCTGTGCATTCAGGTTTCGGATTAGGATTTGAAAGATTGGTATTATTTGTAACCGGAATGACAAACATCCGCGACGTAATTCCGTTTCCTAGAACACCACAAAACGCAGAGTTCTAAAGTTAATTTGTTGATTCGGTAATTCGGTTATTTGTTGTTAACTTTACAAATAACCAAATCCACAAATAACCAAATAGCCAAATGTTAAAGCAGTTTCTAAATCTAAAATTATCACAAAAACTATCACCTCAGCAAATTCAGTTGATGAAGTTGATACAATTGCCTACGCAGGCTTTTGAACAACGACTCAAGGAAGAAATGGTCGAAAATCCGGCTTTGGAAAGTGGCAAAGAAGAAGAAGAATTGTACGAGAAAGATGAGTTTGATAACAATGACGAATACGATGATTATGATGATAATGAAAACATTAACGCAGACGAAATCAATATCGACGAATATTTAAGCAATGACGAAACGCCTGATTACAAGCTTCAGGCCAATAATTATAGTGACGATGATGAGGAACGCCAAATGCCGTTTGCAGCATCAACCAGTTTCCATCAGGATTTAATCAATCAATTAAATACTTTTATCTTAACGGATGAACAGCGCGATATTGCTGAATTTTTAGTTGGAAGCATTGACGATGATGGTTATTTACGCAGAAGCGTCCCGGATATAGTAGACGACATGGCGTTTACGCAAGGCATTTATACGGATGAAAAAACCGTTGAAAAAATCCTGCATATCATTCATGATTTAGAGCCTTCCGGTGTTGGTGCACGCGATTTGCACGAATGTTTGTTATTACAACTTCGCCACAAAACACCGACAGAATATGTTGATTTAGCCATCAATATTATCGAAAATAATTTCGAGGCTTTTACCAAAAAACACTACGAGAAACTTCAGGCAACGTACGAAATTTCGAAAGAGCAACTCAAAAAAGCGATTGAAGAAATTGAAAAACTAAACCCAAAACCAGGTGGTTCTTTTGACAGTAACAGCCGAACGGTAGAACAAATTGTTCCCGATTTTGCTATTCGAATTGTTGATGGCGAATTAGAACTTACGTTGAACGGCCGAAATGCGCCTACCCTTCACGTTTCCAAAGATTATCAGGAAATGCTGCAAACCTATAAAGTTTCCAAAGACAAATCGCATGCGCAAAAAGATGCTGTGCAGTTTATTAAGCAAAAATTGGATTCGGCCAAATGGTTTATCGATGCGATTCGACAACGTCAGGAAACGCTTTTTGTGACGATGAATGCCATTATGCACTTTCAACAAGAATATTTCCTTGATGGAGAAGAAACCAAGTTAAAACCAATGATTTTGAAAGATATCGCCGATATGGTTGGTCTTGATATTTCAACCGTTTCGCGTGTAGCAAATAGTAAATATGTTGAAACACCATACGGAACCAAATTGATAAAAGAGTATTTTTCAGAATCAATGAAAAACGATCAGGGTGAAGATGTTTCAACTTTGGAAATCAAAAAAATTCTGAAAAACATTATTGAGGAAGAAGACAAAAGCAAACCTTTACCTGACGATCAGCTAGCCGAAATCTTAAAAGAAAAAGGCTATCCAATTGCCCGAAGAACCATCGCGAAATACAGAGATTTGCTTGATATTCCTGTAGCCAGAATGAGGAAAAAAATATAAAAATACACTTTGAAAAAAATCCTTCCTTTTTTTTCGTATCTCTTCCATCCTATTTTCATTCCGTTTTTAGGAACTGTTTTTTATGTTTTGCTCGAAGACCGGTATTTTACTTTACCACAATACCTGATTCTTTTTCTACAAATTATCATCATTACTTTCCTTTTACCAATTGCGTTTTTTTATCTGTTACGAACCTTTGGAAAAATAGAAAGTGTCATGCTTTCTGATCAATCTCAACGTAAAATTCCTTTGTTATTGCAGTTAATGCTATTTGGAATTTTGATAGAAAAAAGCATTACGGTTGACCGGTTTCCAAACTTGTATTTCTTTTTTGTTGGAGGATTTTTAAGCACTGCTATTGCATTTCTTTTGTTGTATGCCAAGTTCAAGGCGAGCATTCACATGATTGGCATTAGTTCACTAACCGTTTTTATAATTGGATTAAGCATTCATAACCAAATCAACACCATCAATACTGTTATTTTTTTTGTACTGATGAATGGACTTGTTGCTTCTTCACGCTTAGTTATGAATGCACATTCGAATAAAGAATTGTTAGTTGGATTTTTGTGTGGTGCAATTCCACAAAGTGTTTTACTCTATTTTTGGTTATAAAATATAGAACATCAAACCAAAATTGATTGTGCCCATATCAATGGATTGATTGCCAATTTTTGCGGAAGATTTAAACAGAGGATTTAGTCCGTAATAAGCATAAAAATTCCATGTATTCCATCCTGCAGCTACGTAGACTCCATAATGAAACTGATTTAAATCCTTATTATTCGATTGCCTAAAGTCACCAATTGATGCCTTTGATTTATATTCGTCATAAAACAAATAGCTCAACTTCACACCTGTGTAAACTCTCCAAAATATATGACTTTCAGGCGTAGAATCGCGCCATCTGAATTCAATAGGTAAATCAACAAAATGCAATGATAATTTGTTTTTAGGAAAAGAAACATCCGAGTCAAAAATTTGATAGGTGTTTACTCCGCCAACATCTCTAATTCCTAAATTCTGATTGTAAATAGCCATAGTATATCCCAATCCAGCCGCTATAGAAACGGTTCTGTTTTTATTAATTGGCATATCTCTCAAAAAGCCAAATGCAATTCCGGGTGAAAGTTTGTTTTGGGTAATTCCATCCGGTCGTTTTCGCAAAGCATTATAGGTAATGTTTAAATAAAACTGGTCTTCACGATATAACGAATCTACAGCATCAAAATCGATTTCATCTTTAATTTCTTTTTCTTGGGCTGAAATGCCAAGTGATATAAAGAATGCTAAGATGAAAAGTTTGATTCGCATGGAAGTAATATTATCTCAAGCGAAAGTACATCATTTCGTTTGAAAAAACAAAGCCGAAGCAATTGCTTCGGCTTTTATCGCAGAGAGGATGGGATTCGAACCCACGATGCAGTTGCCCACATACAAACTTTCCAGGCTTGCTCCTTCAACCACTCGGACACCTCTCTAATTTTGAGGTTGCAAAGAACCGCATTTTTTTTCAGTAAAAAAAGCTTGTTTTGGAATTTGTTACTGCATTTCGCCACGCAATGATGTTTCGAAAATAGTTTTGAAAACTGCCGGGGCCACATTTTGCCCTAACAGGTACATTAGTTTTGTAATCGCCGCTTCGGTAGTAATATCTTTTCCAGAAATTACGCCAATTTTTTTTAGTTGTGAACTGGTTTCATATTGTCCCATATTGACACTTCCGCCCGAACATTGCGTAACATTTATGATGTGCAATCCGCTCTTAATGGCTTTTTTCAAAGTTTGTATAAACCATTCTTCTGTTGGTGCGTTGCCCGAACCATAGGTTTCCAGAATTATTCCTTTTAAATTCGGAATCGAAATTATGGCTGATAAAACCGATTCATTAATGCCCGGAAACATTTTCACAATCACCACATTGCCTTCCATTTTTTTATGGACAACCAATTTCTTCCCAGCTTGCTTTTGCATTAATAAATGAGAATTGACATTTAAATGAACACCCGATTCTGCCAAATGCAGGTAATTTGGGGAAGCGAAAGCATTAAAATGTTCCGCGTTTATTTTTGTGGTTCGGTTTCCTCGATATAGTTTGTATTCAAAATACAAACAGACTTCGTGTATTACTGGTTTGCCTTTTTGTTGCAACGATGCTATTTGAATAGCCGTAATCAGGTTTTCTTTGGCGTCAGTTCTTAAATCTCCGATTGGTAATTGAGAACCGGTGAAGACAACTGGTTTATTTAAATTTTCCAGCATAAAACTCAAGGCTGAAGCTGAATAAGACATCGTATCTGAACCATGAAGTACTACAAATCCGTCAAAGTTAGCGTAATTACCTTCTATGATTTCTGCAATTTCAATCCATTTTTCGGGATTTATATTCGAAGAATCAATAGGTTTTTTAAAGGAAATCGTTTCGATATTGCAATCTAAATGTTTGAGCTCCGGAATTTTTTGCAATAGCTTTTTAAAGTTGAATGCTTTCAAAACTCCCGTTTCAAAATCTTTTATCATACCAATAGTTCCGCCGGTATAAATTAAAAGTATGTTGGGTTTAGTTTGCATTCAGATATTTTGATTTATTCACGACCGGATTGGCATACATCGCTAAAAAACTTTCTACCATTTGTGGATTGTTTTCATCGATTCGCATTTCCAATCTTCTTTCAAACAACGACTTTTCGTTTTCCGTATAGAAATTGCTGTATGTATTGGATTTGTTCAGCAAATCGTGGGCAATATAATTGGTTGGCCACAGTTTATAACTCTGTAAAATAGAGTCATCAATGGCTTGTGCTAATGCCTGAATTTGCTTATTCGAATTATCAAATTCTTCAGCAATTTTATCTAATTCCGTATTCAAAATATCCCCAACATGAATATGGATGTGTTTCTTTTGACCAATTATTCCACTTAACAACGTAATAAAATCTTCATTTTTTTCCTTGATGTAAATCTCATCATTGGCTTCAGCAATTAACTGAGGCATTTTCAAAGCATCTGTCGGATCATATTCATACGAAATCGAAACCGGAACAATTTTTATTTTCTTAAAATAATCCATCAAATTTGCTTCGTCTGAACCCATTGCCAGCATTTTCAGTACGCCCGAATGTGTTGCGTCGTTCCCGTCTTTGGTTCTTCCTTCGCGTTGTGCAATCCAAACCGAACGATTTTCCCGTAGCAATAATTGCCCGATGTATTCCGACATCAATTTAGAACTTTCCAACAATTCTCTTGGTGGTAAACCACGTTGTACTAAAAAGTTCCTGTTGAGTTTTGATAAGGTTTTCAGGAAAGATTTTTTTACCAAATTATCTCCAATTGCCGATGCAGTCATCACCAATCCATGATCAAACAAGGCTACATTCAATAAAGAAGTATCTAAAATAATATCCCGATGATTGGAAATAAAAAGATACGGTGTATGTGGCTCCAACTTTTCAAAACCGGAAGTAGTCAATCCTTCGGAGCTTTTCTCCAAAACTTTCTGAATGGATTTATAAATGAAATTGCATTGAAAATCACGAATGGAATGCGTTCTGCTTAACTGGCTGCTCCATTCTTCTTCACTCAATTCAGGAAATGTAAACCCCATCAAAGCCTTCATCATCGGATGATTTACTGCGGAACGAATGGCTTCATTGACTTCGGCATCGTAAAAAGGACGGATATTGTCAAATTTCTGCATCTTGGCTTACATTTTTGAAAGACAAAAGAACAAAAAAAAAGTCAATTTTGAGTTAATTTCTAGGTTAAATCCCAAAAATAGCTTTAGAGTTTTCGGTCGTTATTCGGGCAATATCTTCAATTGGCAATCGGTATATCGACGCTAATTTTTCGGCAACCAATTTGGTATAACTGCTCTCGTTTCGTTTGCCTCGAAATGGAACCGGAGCTAAATAAGGCGAATCGGTTTCGAGCACAATGTGTTTCAAATCGATTTCATTTAAAAACTGATCAATCTTTCCGTTTTTAAATGTTGCAACTCCACCTATTCCCAATTTCATATTCAAATCTATTGCTCTTTTGGCCTGACCGAAATCACCAGCAAAGCAATGGAAAATCCCAAATAAATCGGTCGCTTTTTCACTATCCAACACTTCAAAAACTTCATCAAATGCCTCTCGGCAATGGATGTTGATAGCTAATTTATATTTTTTGGCTAATCTAATTTGATACTGAAAAGCTTCCTGCTGAATTTTCAAAGTGGTTTTGTCCCAATACATATCGACACCAATTTCACCAATGGCATAAAACTTTCTTTTTGCCAGTTCGGTTTCAACATGTGCCAATTCTTCTCTATAAGTTTCAGGCTTAACATAGCAAGGATGCAAACCCATCATCAGAAAAATGTTTTGAGGAAATTGACTCTCTAAATCATACATTTTTTGTGTATAACCCGAATCAATCGACGGAACAAAAAAACGTGAAACTCCGGCATCAATGGCACGTTGAATCATTTCGGTTCTGTCGTTTTCAAATTCTTCAGAATAAAGATGTGTATGTGTATCGGTTAAAATCATTGGGTAAAAGGCACTAAGGTTCTAAGGCGCTAAGGTACTAAGTTTCTACAGATTTTTATGGTGTTAGATTTTAGATTACATTTGAAATTCATTTGATTATATGAAACATCTTCAGGACTTACTCAAAAAAGAAAAATACAAGAAAATAAATTTTAAGGTTTCTAAAACCCAGCATTTGCTGGTTAAGGCATCTATCAACGGAGTTTCAGGGAATTTTATTTTAGATACCGGTGCTTCCAACAGTTGTGTTGGTTTTGAAAGTATTGACCGTTTTAATCTCAAAGCAGGAAAATCAAAAACTAAAGCTTCGGGTGCGGGCGCAACCGGAATGTTTACGCAACTGGCAAAAAACAATTCAC
Source organism: Flavobacterium anseongense (assembly GCF_021608185.1). Taxonomy (GTDB): domain Bacteria; phylum Bacteroidota; class Bacteroidia; order Flavobacteriales; family Flavobacteriaceae; genus Flavobacterium; species Flavobacterium anseongense. The sequence continues at coordinate 277,237 of NZ_JAKIHN010000003.1, forward strand.
TACAAATTGGTCGTTGGAAAACTACCGAGTTACATTTAGTCATTTTTGATTTGTCGCATGTCAATGAGGCGTTGCAACAATACAAAGCCAAACCGGTTCATGGCATTATTGGTGCGGATATTTTATTAGAAGGCAAAGCGATTATTGATTATTACAATCACTGTTTGTATTTGAAGTAAACTATTATATTTTTTTATTGCATTCGTAAGCAACCAATTACAAATTTCAACGTCCTCATAGCAATATTAACAAATATACAAACCATGAAAAAATCAGCCTTATTCTTATTTCTAGCCTCTTTTTTATTTGTTTCCTGTAGTGATAATGAAAACGAAAACGTTGTGGTGGGAGACACAATTTCAACAGAATTGAAAAATTTATTCAGTCAAAATACCGATAATTTGATTCAAACTTTTCACATGAATGCTTCAGATAATTCCATAGTATTTACATCGCCTAATGGCGTTGCTTTGACAATTGACCGTTCGTGTTTGAGAAAAAATGGAGCAGCTGTTACCGGTATTGTCGATTTCGAATACATTGAAATTTTTGATAAGGGAACTATGTTAGTGACCAATAAAACTACTTTAGGGCTGGTGGGCACTGAAAAACATTTATTGACTTCTGGTGGTGAGTTTTATATTAATGCTACTCAAGGTGGAGAGCAACTTACAATGACATGCAGCATGTTTTTAAATGTCCCAACTTCAATCACAGGCGGGACAGATAATAATATGAATGGTTTTACAGGTGATGAAGATGCTAATGGTAATATTTTTTGGAGTAACTCGACAAGCAATGAATTTTGGGCTTCAAATTTAAGTCCTGCAGCTGCTGAAACCTACAACACATTTGTTGGTGAATTTGGCTGGTTTAATTGTGATAGATTTTTGAATTACCCTGGTGCTAAAACGAAAATAACAGCATATGTTCCTCAGGAATATGGTAACGGAAACAGCTTGATGTTTCTAGCGGCAAAGGATTTTCCAAACTCTCTGGGACAAACATCCGGGACTTACCCAATAGGTTTAGAATGCAGCTTAATTTTTGTGGCTGAAGAAAATGGAAGTATCAGATATGCCATCAAACAGAATATCGTTCTCACAGCTAATCATCAGGTTACTTTTGAGTCTTCCGAAATGGCAACGGCAACAACTGCAGAAATGGTAACGATAATTAATGCATTGCAATAATTATTCTAAGTTTTCAGTACTAAAGTCATCAACAACCTTGATGACTTTTTTGTTTGAATGTAAAGTGTAAAAAGCAATAATCGTACTCAATAACATCAAAAATCCTCCTAAAAGAAATGGAGCTCCGGGTAGTTGAAATGGTGCTTCTTTATGGGTAAAGAAATAAAAAGTATTAGTCATCATTGGCGGTCCAATAATAGCTGAAGCACTCATCAAACTTGCCAAGGTTCCCTGAATTTCACCTTGCTCATTCGCTGGTATATGACCCGATATTTCTGATTGTAAAGCTGGTCCGGCAATTCCGCCAAGACAATACGGAATTAAAAACACAAACATCATCCAGCTTTGTGTTGCAAAAGCAAAGAGCAACATTCCGGCTGTGTATAAACTCAACCCAATATAAATACTTTTTTGGTTTCCAAATTTCGGGCTTGTCCAACGAATTAATCCACCTTGCACAAGACCAACTAAAAGTCCAACGACGCCAAGAGAAATTCCAACCATTTTTTCATCCCAATTGAAACGGTACATCGTGAAGAAACTCCAGTTGCTGTGAACCGCATGCGAGCCAACATACAAAAGGAAAATGGCTAAAATCAAACCAATTAAAGATGGATATTTTTTTAATCTTGTCAAAGCCGTAATCGGATTGGCGCGTTTCCATTCGAATTCTCTTCTGTTCTTTTTAGGTAAGGATTCAGGCAAAATAAAATAGCCGTAAAGAAAGTTAAGCAGGCACAAAATCGCAGCCGCATAAAACGGAACTCTCGAACCAAATTGCCCGAGTAATCCGCCAATTACCGGCCCAATTATAAAGCCCAAACCAAATGCGGCACCAATCATTCCGAAATTTTTCGCTCTGTTTTCGGGTGTACTAACATCAGCAATATAGGCCGAAGCCGTTGTAATACTCGCTCCTGTCAAACCTGCAATAATTCTTCCGATAAACAGCCATGTAATTGTTGGTGAAAAAGCCAGCAAAAGATAATCCAGCGCAAAAGCAAAAAGCGAGATAAGGATAATTGGTCGTCTCCCAAATTTGTCGCTCAGGTTTCCAATTAACGGCGCACAAACAAACTGTGTAATCGCATACGCAAAAGTCAACCAACCACCATATTTTGCCGCTTCACTAATATCGCCTTGAATAAGTTCGGCAATCAACTTTGGGATTACCGGAATGATAATTCCCCAACCGGTAATATCAATAAGCATCGTGATAAAAATAAATCCTATCGCAGCTTCTTTTTGGTTTTTCTTCATTTATGCTGAATTTATTTACTTAGTCAGTTCGCTTTGCTCGAGTTAGTATCACTATAAGTTTAGTTTTTGGGCGTTACCTCGTTCCAAAAAACGAGGTCGGGCTTTTGTCTCGTCCAAAGACGAGACTCCAATACCTAACGCAGAATCCACACGAGTGTAGCGAACTGGCATTGCAAATAAACGAAAAATCCCGCTTCAATAATCAACAACATTTTTATTTATATTTGAGAAATCTTAGAAATAATTATGAAAAAAATAGTTTTATTCATTTCGATAGTTGCATTGGCTGTTTCATTAAATTCCTGTTCGAGTGATGGCAGTGGCAACGGTGATACCGTTAGTTTCAAAGTGAACGGTGTTCAGAAAAACTTTAACGTTAATACCGAAGAGGATACAGGATATCTTTTTGTTACTGGTCATGGCACGGCAGATAACTCTAATGAATCAATAGAGCTTTCTATTTATCCTGCCAGTGATTCAAATGTAAATCCAATAGAGCATTTCTATTACAGCAAACCAGACGAAGTGAATGGCTCTTACATAATCATTTCCAATTTGACATCAAGGACTTCGCACTCAGCAAGTGGAACTTTTTCAGGAAGCATAACAGGTTCTAGCAATAGCGAAGACTTAATTATAACAGAAGGAATATTTTCCTTAAGTGCCAATAGGTAAAATAAAAAAATCCCGCTTCAAAATAAAGCGGGATTTACATATATAGGCGCCTCATCCGAGGCGGAATAAATCCTAAAGCTCTAACGCTTTTTTAGGATTGTTATCCATTAAAATTTCTATCGGGTTTTCTAATGCTTCTTTTACAGCAACCAAGAATCCAACTGACTCACGTCCGTCGATGATTCTGTGGTCATAAGAAAGTGCTACGAACATTACCGGTGCGATAACGATTTGACCATTTTTTACAATCGCTCTTTCTACTACATTGTGCATTCCAAGAATTCCTGATTGTGGTGGATTAATGATTGGTGTACTCAACATACTTCCGAAAACACCTCCGTTTGAAATGGTGAATGTTCCGCCTGTCATTTCATCAACAGTGATTTGACCGTCACGGGCACGAATCGCCAATCTTTTGATTTCAGCTTCTACACCACGGAACGATAATAATTCTGCATTTCTCATTACCGGAACCATTAATCCTTTTGGACCGGATACCGCCACAGAAATATCGCAGAAATTGTATGCTATTTTCTCCTGACCATCAATCATTGAGTTTACATCAGGATATAGTTGTAACGCTCTGGTTACTGCTTTTGTGAAGAACGACATGAAGCCCAATCCTAAACCGTGTTTGGCTTTGAATTCTTCTTTGTATTGTTCACGTAAAGCGTAGATTGCTGTCATATCTACTTCGTTGAACGTTGTCAACATCGCAGTTTCGTTTTTCGCAGAAACTAATCTTTCCGCTACTTTACGACGCAACATCGATAATTTTGTTCTTTCTGAACCACGGTTTCCACCGGTTGGTGTTCCCATTGATGGCACAGCATTTACAGCATCATCTTTGGTGATTCTTCCGTCTCTTCCTGTTCCGATAACATCAGATGGTTGAATGCTTTTCTCGTCTAATATCTTTTTAGCCGCCGGTGATGGTGCCTGAGCTGCATATGTTTTTGCTGCAACCGGAGCTGCCTTTACTTCTTCTTTCTTTGGTGCTTCTGCAACTGGTGCTGCTTTTGTTTCCTCTTTTGCTGGTGCAGAACCACTTGGTTTTGCTGCGCTTGTATCGATTAAGCACACAACAGAACCTACGGCAACTGCATCGCCTTCTTCTGCTTTAAGTGTGATTGTTCCGCTCGCTTCTGCTGGTAATTCTAATGTTGCTTTATCGGAATCAACCTCAGCAATCGCTTGGTCTTTTTCTACATAATCGCCGTCTTTTACTAACCAAGTTGCAATTTCAACTTCTTTTATCGATTCTCCCGGTGAAGGGACTTTCATTTCTAAAATCATCTCTTATAATTTTATAGTGTTGTTTTATATTTTTTCTAGCCCGGATTGGAACGGCATCCTTTTGCGAAGCAAAAGATACAGTGGAAAGCCGGATTAGCTTCTAACGAAATAAATTTTTATCAAATACCATTCTGATAGCATCCGCATGACGTCTTCTGTCTCTGGTATGACTTCCTGCTGCAGGCGCTGAATATGCTTTAAGCGAAGCCAATCGCCATGGCACTAAATCGAAATTCATCAGCATATAACTGTAAGCTCCCATGTTTTTTGGCTCTTCCTGTGCCCAAACGAAATCGTCGGCATTTGGATAACTTGCAATAATTGCTTTCAACTGCTCTACAGGCAACGGGAACAATTGTTCTATACGAACCAAAGCTACATCATTTCTGCCTAAATTTTCTCTTTCGGCAAGAATCTCGTAATAGAATTTTCCTGTGCAGAAAACTACTGTTTTTACTTTTTTCTTGTCAACCGAATTATCATCAATCGTTTCCTGAAAACTGCCTTTGTACAATTCCTCACGAGTGGAAACGCACATCGGATGACGCAGCAAACTTTTTGGTGTAAACACAACAAGCGGTTTACGGAATTTGGTCTTCATTTGACGACGCAACAAGTGGAAGAAATTCGCAGGTGTTGTACAATCGGCTACATACATATTGTGACGGGCACAAAGTTGTAAATAACGTTCCATACGTGCCGAAGAGTGCTCTGCTCCTTGTCCTTCGTATCCATGCGGTAACAAAAGAACGATACCGTTTTGGTTGTTCCATTTGTCTTCACCACATGAAATATATTGGTCGATCATGATTTGAGCTCCGTTAGAGAAATCCCCAAATTGTGCTTCCCAAATCGTCAACGCATTTGGATTTGTCAAGGCATAACCGTAATCAAATCCTAAAACACCATATTCTGAAAGGAAGGAATTGAAAATGTTGAACTTTCCTTTTTTATTTTTTAAAGTATCCAAAAGCACTACTTCTTCCTCGCTGTCTTCTACTTTTACAACCGCATGACGATGCGAGAATGTTCCTCTTTCAACGTCTTGTCCTGAAACACGAACATCATAACCTTCGGTCAATAATGAACCGTAAGCCAAAGTTTCTGCTGTTCCCCAATCGATAGTATCATTATCGTAACCTGTTTTTCTGTCGGTAACGATTTTGGTAATTTTGCTGATAAATTTTTTATCAGATGGCAAGGTGGAAACCGAAACGATGATTTCATCTAATTTCTTTTTGTCAAAAGTGGTATCGACTTTTTTCAGCATTTCATCATTCGAAACCTGAACATAGCCTTTCCATTCGTCCTGCAAAAAGGGCTTGATGATAGTCAAATTCTTTTTACGTGACGCTTGCAGATTTTCATCTAATTTGTCTTTGTAATCGTTCTCTATTTTGGTCACATAAGCGGCATCAATAATTCCGGCTGTGATTAATTTTTCAGAGTAAATATCTCTTGGATTTCTATGTTTTGCAATGATTTTGTATAAAACCGGTTGCGTAAAACGCGGTTCATCACCTTCGTTGTGACCATATTTTCTATAGCCTAACAAATCGATAAACACATCGCGGCCAAACTGCATTCTGAAATCTAACGCAAAAAGCATAGCATGAACAACAGCTTCCGCATCATCCGAATTCACATGAAGTACAGGTGACAGAGTTACTTTGGCCACATCCGTACAATAGGTTGACGAACGTGCGTCTAGATAATTAGTCGTAAATCCAACTTGGTTATTGATAACGATATGAATAGTTCCTCCGGTTTTGTATCCGTCAAGTTGTGCCATTTGCACAATTTCGTAAACGATTCCTTGTCCGGCAACTGCGGCATCACCGTGAACGGCAATTGGCAATACTTTTGAGAAATCATCCGGGAAATATTTGTCTTGTTTGGCGCGGGTAATTCCTTCAATAACGGCTCCAACCGTTTCTAAGTGGGAAGGATTTGGTGCCAAATTGATATTGATTTTTTTCCCTGATTTTGTTTTTCTTTCCGATGTTAACCCTAAATGGTATTTAACGTCACCATCGAAATATTCTTTATCGTAATCTTTCCCGTCAAACTCTGAGAAGATATCCTGAGTGGCTTTTCCGAAAATATTTGCAAGGATATTCAATCTTCCACGGTGAGCCATTCCCATTACGAATTGCTCCACACCTTTTTCGGCAGCGGCTTCAATAAGCGCATCTAATGCCGGAATAATGCTTTCGCCACCTTCGAGCGAGAATCGTTTTTGACCTACATATTTTGTGTGCAAAAAGTTCTCAAAAGAAACTGCCTCATTTAGTTTTCCTAAAATGTGTTTCTTTTGATCGGCATCAAAATTTGGTTGATTGTCGTTAATGTTTATTCTGTCTTGAATCCATTGAATAATCTTTGGATTTCTCATGTACATGTATTCGATACCAATGTGTTGGCAATAGACGTTTTTCAGATGGTTCAGGATTTCCTGAAGCGTAGCCGGTTTGTGTCCCAAAATTTTGGCGGCATCAAAAACCGTATTTAAATCGGCTGAAGACAACCCGAAATTTTCGATATCTAATGATGGCGTAGAAGTTCTTCGGGTACGAACCGGATTGGTTTCAGTAAAAAGATGTCCACGAGTTCTGTAGCCGTCGATTAATTTCAATACGTTAAACTCTTTCTGAAGTTTGTCTGAAACCTGTCCGTTCTGAGGAACATTGGCAGCATAATTGGCCAAGTCAGCTACAGCGCTTTCTTCATTAAAAGTCGCCATTCCAAAGTCGAAGCCTTGAAAAAAGGCTCTCCAACTTGGCTCAACGCTATCTGGGTTTTGAAGGTATTGTTCGTATAAATCGGCGAAAAATTCGGTATGTGCTGCGTTTAAAAAGGAAAACCTATCCATAAAATATAATTGAATGTCCTGATTTGTAAATTAGTTTGGCAAAAGTACGATAAATGGATAAAATATTAATTATTTTAGATACTTTTATCTTGTAAAAATTTAATCGAAAAAAACCATGTATTACTTCAAGTTAATCGATTGCACAAAAACCGTTTTTCTATTTGTTTTTTTAACATTTACTTGCTCATTTTATGCACAGGAAAAACCCTTGCCAAAAGCTAAAACAGGTGATTTTTGGGAGCATGTTCAATTTGGTGGTGGTTTTGGTGCTTCCTTTGGCAGCGATTACACCGATATTACTATTGCACCAAGTGCTATTTATAATTTTAATGACCATTTTGCTTTTGGAGCCGGATTGCAATACAGCAATTTGAAACAAAAACATTATTATTCTTCCAATGTTTACGGCGGAAATTTAATTGGAATATACAGCCCGATTGAAGAAATTCAGTTTTCACTAGAGTTAGCTGAAGTGAGTGTTAACAACAAATACATTGAATTAGGAGGCGATTACAAACGCAGTTTTTGGAATACCGGTTTGTTTTTTGGCGGTGGTTATCAGGAAGGCGGCGTTACTATTGGCGCTCGTTTCAACTTGCTTTTTGACAAAAAAGAAGACATTTACGGCAGTGCGTTTATGCCGTTTGTCAGAGTGTTTTTTTAGAACCTATTTCGAAACCACACTTTCATCCATTCTCTTCTTAAAATCAGGAAAGCTATTTGTTCCGAAAGTTCGACAGTATCGGAACCATCAAGTTGTTTGACATTGTCTTCAGGGACATCAATGATGTATAGTAAGTTGAGTAATTCAGCGTATTTATACTGAATCAAACGATAAATTTTTTCGTGTAGCTGTACTTTAAGTTCATGCGGCGTTGTGCCTTGCGGGAAATCTATTCCTTCGTTAGCAAAGTTGAAATCCTTATTTATTTGGTCAATTAGTTTTGAATATAAGTTTTCTTTTTCGGCTTCCGAAAGTAAATCTTCAGTAGTTGATGGTGCAATAAAACTAGACATTTCTACTCATTAATTTTTCTCCAAAAGCTTTCAGAATTGCTTTTTTGTCATCACTAATATTCATTTTATCTAAAGTTTCCAACGCCTTGAAAGTATAATTTTGAATGGCTTTTTGCGTGGCTTCTGAAGCTCCGGTTTGATTGAAAATCTCTTTTACGGAATTGATTTTATCGGTATTATCATTAGGCTGAATGGAAAACAAATGCAGTAATTGTTCTTTCTCATTGGCCGATGCAAATTCGATTGCCTTCAGATATAAATAGGTTTTTTTGTTTTCGATGATATCGCCGCCAACTTGCTTTCCGAAGGTTTCCGGATTACCAAAAGCATCAAGATAATCGTCCTGCAGTTGGAACGCAATGCCTAAATTCAGACCAAAATCATAAATAGCATTTGCATTTTCTGTTGAAGTTTGGGCTACGATTGCTCCCATTTTCATAGCGGCACCAACTAAAACGGCAGTTTTATATTCTATCATTTTGAGATATTCGGGAATCGTAACATCATCGCGTGTTTCAAAATCGACATCGTATTGTTGTCCTTCACAAACTTCTAAAGCGGTTTTACTGAATAGCTTGGCTAATTCCCTAAAAATTGTTGGTTCGTATTCTTCGAAATATTGATACGCTAAAATCAGCATGGCATCGCCCGAAAGAATTCCGGTATTGATGTTCCATTTTTCGTGTACGGTTTCGTTTCCTCTTCGCAGTGGTGCGTCATCCATAATGTCATCATGAATTAAAGAGAAATTATGAAAAACCTCGACAGCTGTTGCCGCCGACAATGCTTTTTGACAGTCAGCATCAAAAACTTCAGCACTCATTAATGTTAAAACCGGACGCAATCTTTTTCCGCCAAGCGAAAGAATATAACGGATTGGCTCATAAAGATTTTTAGGTTCTTCCTTTAAAGCTAACGATTTGAAATGTGCTGTGACTATGTCCTGATAATGCGATATCGCGTACATAAAAATATTTTCGGCTAATTTAGGTTATTCTCTCCGCATTACAAAAGTGTCATTCCTGCCAATGTTAAATTTACGTTAATACTTTGGAAACTATTTTAGTGTTTAAAGTTTCCATATTACATTTGCCCCATAATTTTTAGGAATCCTGAGAAGAGATTCTGACCCGAGCAAAGCGAACTGACGCAGTAAATAAATTCAGAATAAATGAAAGATAAAATCATCAAAAAAGCTACCGACATGTTCTTAAAGCTAGGTTTTAAGAGCGTTACGATGGATGACATTGCGTGTGAGATGTGTATTTCCAAAAAGACAATTTACAAATATTTTGGGAACAAAGAAATGTTGATTGAAGAAGGAACCGAAGTCATACACCAAAAAATTAACGATTTGATGGAAGAAGTGGTTTCGCAAAATCACAATGCTATTGCCGAGAATTTTCAAATGCGCGAAATGTTCAAACAAATGTTTCAGTCATTTGACCATTCTCCGGCGTATCAGCTTAAAAAGCATTACCCTGAAATTTACGAAAAGATGGCTTGTAATAAAATAGAAGATTGTAGTCAGATGTTTCGTCAGAATATTGAAAAGGGAATTGCCGAAGGCTTATACCGAAAAGACACCGATGTTGAAGCTGCCGTAAAATTTTATTACACACTTATTTTTTCTATCAACGAAAATACGATGATGGAAAAAGACGCATACGAACTCGAAGCCAAAGCACTCGAATACCATACACGAGCAATTGCAACTCCGGAAGGAATTATAGAACTAGAAAAACAAATAAAAATTCACCATACTTAATTATCATCCATGAAAAACAAATTTATACTAACCTTTTTAATGCTTGTAACTGTTTTACAAGCACAGGACAAAAAAGAAACCTATTCTTTTAGTCTGCAACAAGCCATCAATCATGCCTTGGAGCATAACTATTCGGCCATCAATGCCAATCGAGATATTGAAGCGGCCAAAAAGAAAAAATGGGAAACTACAACAATAGGCTTGCCACAAATCAATGCCGGTTTAGATTATCTGAACACATTTGAATTCACTAAACAAGGCGTTAGCGGTGGCGGCCCTTTTGGAGGAACTCCGGGTGAAATTTCAACCTTTGCCTTTGGAACTAAACAAACCATGGTTGGAAAAGCATCGCTTACACAATTAATTTTTGACGGTTCTTATTTGGTTGGATTACAATCGGCTAAAACCTATTTGAAAATTTCTGAAAACGCCAAAATAAAAACCAATCAGGAATTAAAAGAAATTGTAACCAATTCCTATGGAAATGTATTGTTGGCACAGGAAAGTGTTTTGATTCTGGAAAAGAACAAAGCCATTTTAGAGAAAACACTAAACGATACCAAAGAAGTTTTTAAAAACGGTCTTATTGAAGAAGAAAATGTAGAACAATTGCAGTTAACATTGTCATCGGTTAAAAGTGCTTTGGAATATTCTAATCGAATGAAAACCATTTCAACTAATATGCTAAAACTGGTTTTAGGCATTGATTTAGAAGAACAGTTAATATTGACCGATAATCTAAACTCGTTAACTCAAAACAATTTTGACCTGGCGCTATTGAAAGAAGATTTTAATGTTACCAATAACATTGATTATCAAATTGGTCAAAACGTGCAGGAGTCAAAAAGATTGATGATGCTGTATGAAAAAAGCAAAGCCTTACCATCACTTGGTGCTGCGTTTAACTTTGGTTACAATTCATTTGCCAACGAATTTACATTTGCCAACGGAGACCAAAAATGGAATAACTTTTCAAATCTTGGTGTGAGTTTAAATGTGCCGATATTTAGCAGTCTTGGAAGAAGTGCCAAAACACAACAAGCCAAAATTGCTTTGGAACAATCGAAAACACAACTAAAAGAAACCGAGCAAAAATTAAAGCTTCAATTTGAAAGTGCGAAAAGCGACTATGAATATAGCTTGGATCAATATGCTACTGCAAAAGACAATTTGAGTTTGGCAGAACGCATCGAAAACAAACAGCAAATCAAATTCCGTGAAGGACTTTCTTCAAGTTTTGATTTTACCGAAGCCCAACAACAATTATATTCAAAACAACAGGACTACCTAAAATCAATGGTAGAAGTCATCAACAAAAAAGCAACTTTAGAAAAATTATTAAATAAAAACTAACCCTATACAAATGAAGAAAATAATCATATTATCCGTATTATCTATCGTTCTTCTTTCCTGCTCAAATACAGCAAAGACAGACAATATTGACGATTTAATCAGCGCTAAAAACGTAAAAGCATTAAACGAAAAGAAAACAGCACTACAGGCTGATATTGCTAAAATTGAAAGCGCTTTAGCTACTTTAGATGTTAAAAAAGAAGAAGCTTTGGTTTCTGTTTTAACATTAAAAGACACCATTTTTAATCACTATCTTGACATTCAGGGAAATGTAAACACCAAAGAAAATATCTTGGTTCAACCTGAATTCAGCGGAACATTGACATCATTAACAGTCAAAGCCGGAGACCGAGTTTCGAGAGGACAAATTCTGGGTAGAGTTGATGATGGTGGGTTGAGTCAACAATTGGCAAGTGCCCAAAATCAATACAGTTTAGCCAAAACAACTTTCGAAAGACAAAAGAATCTTTGGGATAAAAAAATCGGTTCTGAAATTCAGTATTTACAAGCTCAAACACAAATGGTTTCGGCTCAAAAAGCCGTTGCTCAAATAAATGCACAATTGGCAAGAACGGTTATTCGCGCTCCTTTTTCGGGAACAATCGATGAAGTTTTTGCTGAAAAAGGTCAGGTTGTTGCCCCGAGCGCTACGGGTTTAATGCGTATTGTAAACCTTGGAAATATGTATGTGTCAACTTCTGTTCCTGAAACTTATATCGGGAAATTGAGACTTGGTGATCAGGTTGATGTTTATCTCAGTTCACTAGGAAAAACCTATAAAGGGAAAGTGCGTCAGGTTGGAAGTTATATCAATCCAAACAACCGAACTTTTGGTATCGAAGTTAGCGTTCCAAACCCTGAAAACTTGTTGCGTCCAAACCAAGTTGCCAAACTTAAAATTACAGATTACACAAGCAAAAATGCTATTGTTGTTCCAACAGGTGTGATTCAGGAAGACGGAAAAGGCGACCAATATGTTTATGTGGTTGAAGGAAGTAACGGCAAAACCGGAACAGCCAAAAAAGTGGTTGTCAAGGTTGGTAAATCATCTGATAACGTTACCGAAATTTTAAGCGGTTTGTCTGCCAATGACATTATCGTAACAGAAGGTGCGAATACTATTTCTGAAGGAATGAAGTTGAATTTCTAAAACCGTTGTAAGTTCTAGGTTTTAAGTTCCAGATTGTTTCCAATCTTTAACTTATAACTCATAACTTATAACTCATAACTATAAAAAATGAGCCATCAAAGTAAAGAATTCAGTATATCAAGTTGGGCAATAGAAAACCGCGTTACGGTTTATATTTTTACCCTGCTTATCGTTGTGACCGGATTAATTTCCTATATCACGATGCCAAGAGAAGATTTCCCGGAAATCATCGAAAACAAAGTCTACATTTCATCAGTTTTCCCAGGGAATTCATCAGAAGACGTTGAAAAGTTAATCATCAAACCACTCGAAAAAGAAATCAAAAACATAAGTGGTGTTGAAAAAGTTACAGCTAATTCATATCAAGATTACGGGATGATTATCGCCGAATTTTCGGATGATGTTTCTATTGAAGAAGCCAAAACTAAAATTAAAGATAAAGTTGACATTGTTAAAGCCGATACCGATTGGCCAAACTTAGACAACGGAAGTAAAGTGGAACCTAATGTGTTTGAATTAAACATTTCGGAAGAAGTGCCTATTTTGAATATCAATTTAAAAGGGAATTATACCACACAGCAACTAAAAGATTATGGTAAAAAACTGCAGGATGACATAGAGGAAATTCCGGAAGTAAAGAAAGTAGACATCCTGGGTGTTGATGACAAAGAAGTTGAAATCGCGGTAGATATCTTCAAAATGACCGCTGCTCAAGTTTCGTTTGACGACATTCAAAATGCCGTAAAATATGAAAACATGACTATTTCGGGTGGGAATTTAATTTCTCAAGGTTCCAGAAATAACATTCGTGTAATAGGAGAAATTAAAGACCCAATGGAACTGGAGAACATCATTGTAAAGCACAATGGTGGAACTGTTTATTTAAAAGATATTGCCAAAGTATCATTTAAAGAAAAAGAAAAAACAACCTATGCCCGCGAAAAAGGAAATGAAGTAGTAATGCTCAACGTAAAAAAACGTTCGGGTCAAAACATGATTTCGGCTATTGATCAGGTAAAAGAAAAAATTGAAGCCGCACACGAGAATTATTTGCCAAAAGATTTAAAAGTAGAATTGACTAACGACCAATCTTCTCGAGTAGAACATCAGGTAGATGAATTATCCAACCACATCATTTTTGGTATCGTACTGGTAATGATTGTATTGATGTTTACCATGGGATTGCGTAACTCGCTATTTGTGGGCGCGGCCATTCCGCTATCGATGATGATTGCCTTTACATTATTAGCAGCATTTGGAAAAACATTAAATACTATGGTGCTTTTCGGATTGGTAATGGGATTAGGATTGTTAGTTGATGACGGAATTGTGGTGGTTGACAACGTATTTGCCAACATGAAAAAAGGAATGTCTCGAATACAAGCTTCCAAAATTGGTATTGGTGAAATTGCATGGCCGGTTATTTCTTCTACTGCAACTACTTTGATGGCGTTTTTACCTTTTGCCTTATGGCCCGGAACTATGGGAAAATTCATGATTTATTTCCCGATAACGCTTACGGTTACTTTGACGGCTTCCTTATTTGTAGCGATGGTTATCAATGCTGCTATGACCGGTGGTTCTATGGACATTGAAGATAAAAACGTTTCTAAGAAATCTGTCAAAAAATACACGATCATCTTTACAGTTGTTGGTATTTTGTTTGCTGTTCTCGGAAACTCACACGTTTACGACAATAAATTATTGCGTGGTATTGGACATTTAGCCATTATCTCTCTAGGACTAATGTGGTTGTACAGAGTTAAAATGTACCAATGGACGCAAGATTTTCAACACAGTTTTTTTCCGGCATTAGAGGAAAAATACAAGCTCTTTTTAGGAAAAATTTTAACCGGAAAAAGAGCTTGGTATGCACTTGTAGGGATAATTGGAATGCTTTTCTTATCAATTATACTTTTGGGGGTTTTCCCAAGAAAAGTATTATTCTTCCCGGATAATACGCCAAGACAAGTCATCACTTATATTGAATATCCTCAGGGAACCGATATCGAAAAAACCAATAAGGCTACTTTGTTTGTTGAGAAACAAATCATCGATATCATGAAAAAGTATATCGACCCAAAAACGAATGAAAACTATTTAGCCGAGAGTATTGTATCTCAAGTGGGTGTCGGTGCCGGAAATCCAAATGTAGATGCCGGTTCTGCTAATGAAACCCCATTCAAAGGAAAAGTGACAGTAAACTTCACCGAATTTAAATTCAGAAGAGGGGTTAATACGTCTGATGTATTAGAAGAAATTCGAGGTCGTGTGAAGGGAATAGCCGGTGCTAAAGTGACCGTCGAAAAAGATGCCAACGGACCACCCGCCGGTTATCCTATTAGCGTTCAGTTAACTGGTGCTCCGGGTGCCAATTATGATGTGATGCTGAAAGAGGCGGACAAAATGATTGCCTATATTGACTCTAAAAAAATTCCGGGTATCGAAAGGCTTAATGTTGATGTAAATAAAGAAAGTCCCGAATTGGAAGTAAAAGTTGACCGTGTTAACGCAGGAAGTTTAGGTGTTTCTACAGGACAATTAGGATTCAATTTGCGTCGTTCTGTCTATGGTCAGGAAATCTCAACTTTTAAGGAAGGTGATGACGATTACAACATTGTGGTTCGTATGCAGGAAGACCAACGCAAAAATGAAAATGTGTTGTTCAATCAATCGTTGACATTTAGAAATCAAGCAAATGGTCAAATAATGCAAGTGCCTATTTCGGCTGTTTCCCATACTGAGAAAACAAATACCTATAATCAAATTAAACGAAAAGATTACAAACGAATAATGACAATTTATTCTAACGTTTTAACCGGTTATAATGGGGATGAAATCACTAAACAAATTGCTTCTGAGTTAAAAGGTTACGAATTGCCAAAGGGAATCACTTACTCGTTCTCGGGTGTACAGGAAGAACAAGGGAAAAACCAAAGCTTTTTGATGCTTGCCCTGTTCCTGGCAATGGCCGGAATTACGATTATAATTGTACTTCAGTTCAACTCGGTTTCGAAGACGATTGTAATTTTATTTACGGTATTGTTGAGTTTTAGTGGTGTTTTCTATGGCTACGTCATTGCCGGAATGGATTTCGTTGTCCTGATGACCATGATGGGAATTATTTCCCTGGCTGGAATTGTGGTGAAAAACGGAATTGTATTAATGGATTTCTTTGTATTGCTTTTAGATAAAAAAGTTGCCGACAAAGGTGTTGAATCGCACAACGACTTATCGCTTGACGAAATAAAAGCCATAATTATCGAAAGTGGAAAATCGCGTTTACGTCCGGTTTTATTAACGGCGTTGACGGCAGTTTTGGGATTGATTCCGTTAGCCATCGGATTAAACTTTGACTTCTTCGGATTGATAACCGATTTGAATCCGCACTTATATATGGGTGGTGATAATGTTATCTTCTGGTCGCCATTGGCATGGACCATTATCTTCGGATTGACTTATGCAACTGTACTGACTTTAGTAATGGTTCCGGTAATGTTCTATTTAGTGAAACGAGTGAAATATTGGTTACGCGACAAAAGAAATGCAGGAAGAGAATTGGAAGAAGCTTAATCTTCGACAACTATAAATAAAAAAGGGAACTCAATTTGAGTTCCCTTTTTGCATTATAAACAATTACCTTTTTAATTTTTAGCAAGAGCATCTTGTTTCCAAGATTTTACTTTGGCCACTCTGCTGTTTGAATAATCAACTTCGCTAAGTGATTTGTCATTCCAGAAAAACCATTTCCCGGTTTTTTCTCCATTAGTATATTCACCCATTGATTTTTTATTCCCATTAGTATCATAAGCAACCCAACTTCCTTCCAATTTGCCATCTTTAAAATGACCTTGTTGTTGGATTTGTCCATTATCATAGTAGTAAGTAGCTTTTACTAAATTCCCTTCTTGTTCCAAAAATGGTTTCTCAGTTTGCGCAAAAGTCAATGCCGAGATTGCTAAAGCACCTAAAATTAATATCTTTTTCATCGTAGTAGGTTTTAAACATTCATAATTACATAACAAATGTATACATTTTTTTACATTAAAAAAACTTTTACTTAACAATTTGGTAACATTAGATGAAAATTTAACATTGGAAATAAAAAATCAAATGCTTCCATATTAGCCTTTTGACTGCAATCAAACTAAAAATCAGCACATCGTTACACTTCATTTTCTGAAAAAATGTCATTTTCATTACTATCATTTTTCAGAATTCTGTCATTTTTTCACCAAAAATAGTGTCGGCACATAACTTGTTCGTTGAGTGAAAAAAATAATTATTGTCTAATTTTAAATCTAAATTATTATGGAAACTTTAAAAAGATTGCCATTGATTAACAACAGTTGGCCGATGCTTTTAAACAACCTTTTTAATCGTGATTCTTTTAATGAAGGGAATCTTAATTTTTTTGACCAAAACAATGCGGTAATTCCGGCGGTAAACATTAAAGAAACCAACGAAACCTTTTCCATTGAACTACTTGCACCGGGATTGACTAAAGCAGATTTTAAAGTAGAAGTGGATAAAAACCAACTTACTATTACAGCCCAAAAACAATCACAATCAGAAACCGACTTGAATAACTATCACAGAAAAGAATTCAGCTTTGAGTCGTTAAGAAGAACTTTTACACTGCCAGAAAACATTGTAGATGTTGATAAGATTAATGCACAGTATACTGAAGGTATCCTTTATCTAACCATTCCGAAAAAAGAAGAAGCCTTACCGAAACCGGCAAAGCTTATCGAAATTTCTTAATGAATAAAAAAAACATTATAACAAGCGGGCCAAAAGCCCGCTTGTTTATTTAAAGATGTTTCTGAATAACTTCCTGCGCATACTTTACAGAAAGTACTCAATTACAAAATCCCTAATTCTTCACAAAACGTCCAAACTTATCCCCTACTTTTAAGACGTAAATTCCCGAAGGCAGTGTGCTAACATTAAGCGTATGCGCGTTTGTTTTTTCAAAACGCATCTTCCTGCCGGTTAAGTCATATAAGATGATAGTTGCATCATCCTCGGGCGTAGTTCCTTCAAATGTTAACTCGGCTTTAACCGGGTTGGGATAAATGGTAAATGAAGTTGGAACGGAATAAGAAGGAGTGGCCAATGTTGAAAACCGAAAACGGGCGCTTACAGGCAAATGATCGGAAGTCGTATTGTAATAATCACTTATGCTTTGGGCAGCGGTTACTTCCTGGGCACTACTGTTCATAATGTAGTTTGGTGACAGTTCATTAGATACTATGATATTCTCAATAAGCGGACGATTCCAATGCGAGTCATTGAGATACTGGGTGGTGGGAATATAATTTGTTGCGTCATCCATAAAGTTTTTATAGGGCGAGTCCGTACAGCCACAGCTAGTGCTTGTTGTTCCCACAAGGTAATCATTGAAATCTCCAATAAGAATGAGGTTTCTGGTGTTGTAACTAGTTCCGTCAAGAATGGTTTTCAGTGCCTCCGAACCACCCAGCCTTCGTGTATAGCTCCCGGCATCGCCATCTTCCGCCTTGGCATGGATATTTATGATAGACAAAGGGATGAGGTTAGCACCCGAAACAAGGTTTACATCATATCGTGCAGGATAGCGCCCACTTGACCAATTGAAATAATAGGAATTACCTTGAGCCGGACCGCCACTACTTAACATAGCCGAATAAACATACTGCACCCGTGCTTTTTTATATATGATACCTTGTCTTTGTTCGCAATCAACAGCGTTCGGATATACAATTCTGCCTTCCCAAACATCACTGCCCATAAGAGTCACAAGTGCCGGGATTGAGGGATTAGTTAACAAGTTGGAAACTTCCTGAATACAATATATATCCGAGTCCATCGCCAGCATGGCAGCCGCAACATTACTAAGCTGCAGGTTTTCATCTGTAGGACCAAAATTCGTACAGCCAAGCCATTCGGTGTTCCAGTTGGTGATTTTGAATTCACTCGTATTGGGGTTTACAGGCGCATCCGCCGTAACCTTGACATTCTTTATTTCCCAGGTTGCACTTTGGGTAGCACTACTCTGATAGCGGAAAGCAATACGTGAATTTGCTGACTTAGCCGCTTCCGGAATGATAAGATCCCCAGAAGAAACAAACTGCCATCCCACAGTAATAGTTTGATTCACGCCCGTCAGTTCTATCCATGAAGTTGTAGCAGGATCTCCACTATAGTTGGCCGTTGCATAAACTTTATACCAACCTTCGGCAACACCCACATTAACAAACGGAGTGCTCCCACGGGTATGGCTAAATGTAAGTTTTGTATTGTTTGTTAGTGCCAGATTCATATTCGGGCTAATAAGCCAATCTTCGTTTTCGTGGTTTTGTGCATTCGAATAGCCAGTGCAAACCGCACCATAACTAGAACTAAAATACCAGCTTTGAGTACCAATAACACTCACTGGTGTAAACGAATTAAAGCTTGCCTGAGTAAGGAGGCTTTGGTCAAGAATTGTAATTTGAGCATTTAATTGGCCTGAGCCAAATACGGAAAAGATAAGTACAAGACTAAGTCGGATGCAGTTTTTCATTGTGGTAAAAAGTAGCCCTGGATGGTCCTGCGAATTTTCCAACAGAAGCATTCAGTAAATTAAATTGTGTGTGGTAAACATACAAATAAAACTATTATGTTGTTCGCTGTTAATCCAAATAACCTTCAGGATACAACACCTGTCGATACTTTTCAGAGAGTTCCTTTATCTTTTTAAATCAAAAAGCCTGATAGTTTAGTATCAGACTTTTGGACTTTCACTTGTCTATTTAAAGATGTTTCTGAATGACTTCCTGCCACTGCTGTGCCAGTTTGAGTTCTTCATGCGCATACACGGGAACAATATAATCATTGTCGGCATCGTGAAAAAGCACGGTGTTGCTTTGCGGTATGCCTTTTTTTGACATAAAAAACCATTCTACCTTTTTCAGTGTATTTGATTTTCCCTGTGGACTTGAGGTTGCCACTTTACAGCTTTCACTTTCTTTTAAATCCTGAAAAGATACATACGGTTCGTTAAGGTTAAAGTCTATAAAAAGGAGGCCTTTCTTTTTCGAATCTATGCCTAAAGCCTTTCGATTGTGAGTTGCTATAAGCTCGAATTGGTATTTATTATCCTGACTATTTTGGGCAAAAAGGGTCTTGATTTGGTTCTTGTCTAATTGGTTTGCTCTCACTACAAAATAAAGTGGGAAAGCCACAATGGCTAAAAGCACAAGGCCTATGATGATAACTGGTGTATCCATGATAATTATTTTTAATAAAGTTAGTGCCGCTATCCGAACGGATGCGACGGTATTCGATTTTTAGTTGCTAAAAAAGGAAGTCTTTACCAAAAATAATGGAAGGGAAAAAGTAGTCGCGAAACACTTTCACAGCGATTAACATCCTGAATAAATACATTGGCCTGTCTTGTGGGTTGTAACGACAGGTTTATACTTTCACTGCAGTACAGCGTACTATAGGCAACAGCTAACGGTTTCGCCGAATGCTCGGGCATCACAGTAACCTGCATCACCTGAGGCTGCAGCATGTTTTTATGGAAGGAATGGTCTGCCTTGTGGAAGGTTTCCTTTCGGTTGTCTGAAGATTCATTGGCAGCAATAGCGGTACGGGCAGTTACTGAAAAACTAAAAAGCAACAGTAATGACAGTAGTAAACCAAACCCTATGAATTTCTTTGCAGACATGCGGCAAAAGTAAGGCTTATTTGCTGTGGAAAGTGGTAAAGGAAAGTTAAAGGCGGCTCTTATTTCTTAAAGCCTTTTTTACTCTCAATTTAGTTTGTTATAGGAGAAAAGGTAGAATTAAAAAGCCTAATTCTATCTGTTGTCTGATTGTGCATAAAAAATGAAAATGAAAATTATGCACAACGAAATGTAGCATAAAAAATCAAAACGAAAATTATGCACAACGAAATGTAGCATAAAAATCAAAACGAAAATTATGCACAACGAAATGTAGCATAAAAATCAAAACGAAAAATTATGCACAATACGCGGCTAAGGAATACAGGGTAAATTATGAGGGCAAAAATGGTTGATTGGGTGGGGTTTTGTTGAAAAGTAAACAAAATGTATATCACTCCTCTTTTATATTTCTTATTTTAGCTGAAACCCCGCTGCCGCACGAATCCTTTCGTGTGGTATTCTAACAGATATAAATTTAAAAAAACAATATAAAACTCCAACTAACCGGACTAGTATAGCCATTGCCCCGATAGCGCGGATTTGCAATCCTTACTTAAAAAGTATTATCATATTAAATCAAAAAGCCCGATACTTTCATATCAGGCTTTTTAAATAAGCAAACCATTTATTACTGCTTAATAATCTTTATCGTTTTCACCTCGGTATCAGAAGCCACTTTTACAAAATAGGTTCCTGCGGTAAGGTTTGAGATGTCAAAAGCTACTTCGTTACTATTAAAAAACTTCGTTAGTACTTGTTGCCCTAATACGTTATAAAGTGCAACCGCTGTTATATTCCTATCGATACTGATGTTCAGTATATCCTTTACCGGATTTGGATAAACAACTACGTTCTTTAAATCGAAGTCGGCTGTTCCTAAAGTGGTTTGTACACTAATTACGTTTCTGAACACCGGACCCCAAACTCCGGTATTGTCTTTTATACGAATGTTAAAAACATGCAGTCCAACGGCAGGCAATACGATTCCCGTTTTTGTAAGTTGCTCAAAAGTGCTGTTGAAACTGCCATCTGTTGCTAAAACCGGAGTAGCAAGTCCGTATCCAGGATCGGTATCCCAAAAATATTCTGCTTGTACTACTGAAGATTGTGCTGAAGCAACAATTACCATTAAAAATGTCGCTACACTATATATAAATTTGTTCATCATTGTCGTATTTAAAATTATTTAGAATAACCAGATCCTGAAACGTTCAGTGTGCTGGTGTTTAAAATTGCTCTTGGAGTAAGTAAATAGTTCACTTGTGGCATTCCACCTCCATCAGCCGGCCAGTAGTTATCCCAGCTGTTCGAGCCACCATAGTGTCCGGCATCGTTTCGGGTTAAGTCTAAATCGGTGTACAATACCGAAGGATTTCCGGCATTTACATTCATACCGGTTACGGTATAGTATGTATTGTTGAAGTTCATATTAACGGCTCCGGTGTTGTTGCTTTGTGTAATTGTCCCTTCGGTTACAAAGGCATTAGTAGATACGTTATAGGTTGCCGTTACATTTGCTATACCATCGGTTTGGATACAGGCATTGGTTTGGGCAACTACAAAAGAAATCGCATTGTTCATGATGGCAATATTTCCGCCACTGCCCGGACTACCATTTCCGGTAATATAAATTGGCGCTACATCTCCGCCATTAGGCTCATACACCGTATTGTTTATGATTTCGTTAGATCCGCCTGCTTTGGTCGCATAAACGCCAAATCCTGAAGTAAAGTTATTGTAGAACTTAAAATTATAACTGCTCTGTTGATTCGCAATTAAAGAAGAGGTTGCATTTCCTATAATTTCAACATCGTAAGTTGCTAAGGAAGTGTCAGAAGAAGTATTGTAGGCGGTTATTCTTTGCGCATTGTTTCCGGTCATCCTTCCGTGTGAGAAGAATACATATCCACTAACGGTACATCCTGACATATTGGTGGTCGTGTTTGCCTGAGTGGTATCAACATTATTCAAAAAGCAGTTATATAGGTTTACCGTAGTTCTTCCACCCGTAGTTGCTGCTGTAACTGTTACATTATAAATCGTAAAATTCCCTGAACTCAAATTACAAAAGGTAACGACTCTGCCTGCCAAAGGCGTAATGTTTATTGTTCCTCTTATAAAATACTTGTTATAAATAGTTTCGGATACGAATGTTAGTGATTTGTTTACAGTAATGTTTTCTACATAGGCAGATCCATCCGTTTTAGGCTGAATGATGATTCGGTCTCCATTTGACGCTGCGGTAATGGCTGCGGAAACGGTAGAATAAGAACCTCCGGCGCCTAGATTTCTAACATGCAAATCGGCAGCGGAAATCATTGAACTAAATAAACCAATTACGGCTATTACTGTAATTTTTAAAATTTTCATAGAGTAGATTTAATAATTTAGAGCGTAAATCTATGCCTTGAAAACGGGAGTGCCAATTAGTGTATGTGACTATTTATAAAAAACAATATAAAAAAACGAGTCTAAACCAATGGGAAACAAAAGGTTATTTCCTCAACTGTTCGATGTAATAGCTCGGCGACAGACCAGTCTGTTTTTTGAATACCCGAACAAAAGTAGCGGCGTCCTTATAGCCTACCTCTTCGGCAATGGCCTGCATGGTGTAGTTCCTGAAAACAGGGCTTTCATCCAGCTTTTGAAGTACATGCCCAATGCGAAGTTCCTGTGTATACTCTGAAAACGTCTTATCCATCACTTGGTTGAAATACTGAGAGAGATAGGTGGTGTTTGTATTCAGCTTTTTGGCCACAAAATCGAGTCTGAAGTTAGGTTTAAGGAAAGCTTCTTTTTCCTCAAGCTTCCGCAGACCCATAGCCGTTTTTGTGATAAAGTCATCGTCGAGAGTATATTTCACCTCTTTCTCATCATTAGTTATATCATCCGGTAACAATGGTTTTTCCTTAAGTTTCCGGATAATCTCAAGAAACCGTCGCTGCTTGCTTTTTTGCTCCCGGTAATAATAATAAAAGCCCAAAGCCGTTATCGTCAAAATAAACAGCACGCCAAAGAGCCCGAGTTTAAAATAGGTTTTCTGGTTAATTATTTCTTCGGACTCGGCAGTAATTTTCTTGAGGTCGTAATTATGGACAAAACCCAATGATTTATTCTTGATAACGTCAATAGAGTCTATCAGCATCAAACTTTTCCTTGCATAACGATAGGCCTCCTTATTATCTTTTTTGGCGTTATAGCTTTTAGACAGAATATTATAGATAACCAAAAGGTTTTCCTTTGAAATCCGGGTTATTGCATAATTTTTAATGTAGCGGTGGGAATAAGTAATAGCGGAATCATATTGTTTCAGATGATAAAAACAATTGGCCATACCGAGATCGAACTGCTGGACGGTACGTATGTTTTGCTCAATGTTATTGCCATGCTTTCCTTTACGATATAAGGCAAGTGCTTTTCTATACTGACCTCGCATTTCTGCATTACCTGCCTGTCGCATATAGAGAAGTGCTGTGGTGTAAGCGGTTTCAAAATCGTGATCAAGCATCAGCCTGGCAGCCTTATTAAAATAATAATCAGCAGAATCAAGCAAAATAGGTTTTTTTGACTGCAGGTAGTATTTCTGATAGGCTTCCCCAATCATATTATATTTGTCAGCAAACAATTTATCGTTCATGGTCTTGCTTTCGCCTTCGCCCAGCCGTAAATGCGGAGATGTTGCCGCAGCGTGCTTTAGCATTGCGATGCCTTCAGCATAATCCCCCAGGGCAATTCTGGCAATACCATATTGCTCTTCAAAACGATCGGTGGGATTGCCATCATTGTATTTGTCAAGAAAATAAAGTGCCTGGCTGTATTCCCCAAGATTTTTATGGAGGTAGAACAACTTGTTTAGACACATGCCCTTTAAATCGACATAAGATTTATTTGATGTCAACCTGCTTTTACTTTCGAGCGTGTCGAGCAGTTCAATCAGAATTTGTTTTGCGGTTTTATAATCGGAGCGGTTGTAATGGTAGTTGGCTATATAGTATTTCCCACAGAGGCGGAATATTTCATTTTGGGAAGTGGTCATCCGTGTTGCCGCTGCAAGTGCTTTTTCGGGATTACTGATGAGCAGCGCCTGGACTTCCCTTATCTGTATTATATCCTTCCTGCTCAGTTCTTGTGCGATTGTAGCATAAGAAAGCGTCAATAGTAGGATTATTTTAAGATACTTTTTTAGCATGAGGATGGTTAAAAAGCTAAATTCAGGGTTAACTTTAATTGGGATTCAAATGTAAATAATTAAAAGGATTTTTTGAAAACTGAAACTGAATTAAAATGACTACTTCTACTGATTTTAAGGTTGCCATAAAAATTGGAGACATTCCGAAGCTTCGGAACTAGCCCAAAACCATTGCATAAAAAAAGAGCAACACTTTCATGTTGCTCTTTTAAGCTCCCCCTCTTGGGCTCGAACCAAGGACCCTCTGATTAACAGTCAGATGCTCTAACCAACTGAGCTAAGGAGGAAGATAGTTTATCTTTTAAGCGGTTGCAAATATAGAACGATTTTTATTTTTTACAAATAAATAATCAAGAAAATTTTAAAAAATATTATTTGTTAAAAATTGCCTTATAAATATCATTCCCGTTGGCAAACAGCAACAACGAAATAAGTAAAACAAAGCCAACCATTTGGGCGTTTTCTAAGAACTTATCGCTTGGTTTTCTACCGCTGATCAGTTCGTATAATAAAAACATTACATGACCGCCATCCAATGCCGGAATAGGCAATAAATTCATAACGCCAAGCATGATCGATAACAATGCTGTGATGCTCCAAAACGCTTCCCAACTCCAGCTATGTGGAAATATATTGAAGATAGCCGCAAAACCACCAACACCTTTGTAAGCACCTGTGCTTGGAGTGAAAATAGCTTTTAGCTGCTTTCCATAACTGCTGAGTTGGTCAAAACCTTTGTTAATCCCAACCGGAATTGATGCAAAGAAACCAAATTCTTCTTTGCTTACTTTGTACAATCCTAACTTTTCTAAATCGTCATACGGTATTTTAGAAGCGTAGGCAATTCCAAGTTTGGCACTATCGTTGACTTTTATATTAGCCGCAACTTCTTTCCCATCTCTTTTGATAAGTACGGGAACCGTTTTCCCTTTCAAAGTATCAAGAGCTGCCAAAAACTCATCGGCGAATTTTATTGGTTTTCCGTCAAGGCTGGTAATAATATCTTTTGGTTTCAGTACCGCTTTGTTTTGTGAATCGTCCTGAACTTCTCTAACAATAAAAGGAAGACGCAGCTCTAACAACGATACTCTTTTGCCCTGCATCAATTGGTCGATAAAGTTTACCGGAAAATGTACTTTTACTTCCTGTCCATCACGAAGGACTACTATTTCTTTAGACAAAAGTGCCTTTTCGTTAGCTTCACTAAAACGTTCCACTTTTTCGCCATCAATTGAAATCAGTTTATCTCCTGTTTTTAATCCGGCTTTTTCCACTACCGGATTGGCAACCCAAATACCATCTTTCACTTCACTGTTAGCGATATATTGTTCGCCATAAAAGAAGGTCATCCCAATATAAATGATAAACGCCAAAATAAAATTCACCGTAACTCCACCAAGCATAATGATTAATCGCTGCCATGCTGGTTTAGAACGAAATTCCCATGGCTGCGGCGGCAATGCCATTTGCTCTTTATCCATGCTTTCATCTATCATTCCTGATATTTTTACATAGCCTCCCAATGGCAGCCAGCCGATACCGTATTCGGTTTCGCCGATTTTCTTTTTTAATAAAGAATATTTGATGTCAAAAAATAAATAGAATTTTTCTACTCGTGTTTTAAATAATTTGGCAGGAATAAAATGCCCTAATTCGTGAAGTATAATTAGTATTGATAAACTCAGTAAAAATTGTGATAATTTGATTGCAATTTCCATTTCTTATGTATCGATTTCTTTTAAACGCACAAAAGTAAGGTTTCCACCTTACTCTTGCACATAATAGTTTGTATAAGGTTATTTTTTTATGAATTTTTTATGATAAGTTCCTTCTGTAGTCTGAATATCCACATAATGAACACCCGTTGATAGGCTGTTTACCGAAAAATCTAAATTAGAATTTTCCAAAACTTTTTGACCCAGATTATTGTAAACAATTACTTTTTCCAGTGTTGATGTAATTGGCATTTGAATATGCACTAAATCCGAACCCGGATTAGGATAAATCGAAACCGCATTGTCTAAATCAAAGTTTTGATTTCCTAGGGTAACCGAAGAAGAAGCTCCTGCAATTAGATGTCGTTTAGGATCAAATTCAACACTCGTGATTGAAAATGGAACACTAGTGATAATTACCTCTCCGTTAACTGTATTGTTCAAAACAATATCCGCTTGTTGCCCGCCGGCACCAAAAATTCTAACCGGAACCGGCATTTCAAAATACGAAACAGAAGCATCCGATTGGGTTTGGTTAATGACAAATCTGGCCTGACCTGCACCCCAGTTTTGAGCCGTAATCGTATAAGTAGGATAGCCTTGGTTGTAAATCCAATCGTTAAAGAACTCGGTTAAACTTTGTCCGTAAACCGCTTCCATATGGGTTTTAAAATCTGTGGTTACCGCATATTTATATGCGAGATTTGGATCGGCTAAATAATTTCTCATTCCAAGAAAAAATGCAGCATCCCCCATTTTAAAACGCAGCATTTCCAAAACCATAGCGCCTTTGTTATAACTCAATCGACTGCTGAAAATTCTGTTTACATTGGTGGCTTGTAAATCAGTTAAATAAACATTCCCTGTCGGACTTGAAGTAATATAATCTATCATACCTCCTTTTTCAGTTACAAAAGCATCAGCGCCATCAAAATTTTCAATCACTAAAGTTGCCAAATAGGTTGCAAATCCCTCATTTAACCAAATGTCTTTCCATGTGCCGCAAGTCACTTTATCGCCAAACCATTGGTGCCCCATTTCGTGAGCAATCAATTGCCTGTCAAAATTATACATAAAAGAAACTGTGGTATGCTCCATCCCTCCGCCCCAACTAAACTGGGCATGACCGTATTTTTCGTTGCGAAAAGGATAGGGCTCAAACAATGTTTCATACAAATTCATTATTCCTATAGTCTCACTTAAATCCGTAACAGCAGAACTATAATTTTCAGGATAAATATAATTTATAACGGGAAATGTATTTGGTGCCGTTCCTGCGGTTTGGTTGTAAATTTGATAATTTGTAACCGCTATAGCAATTAAATAAGCCGGAATCGGGTAACCGTGATGAAAATGTGTTGTCTTGTTAGCACCATTGATTACTGGTGCTTCAGGTTCAACTCCGTTGGCTACTGCAACATACTGTGATGGCGCAGTAACATAAACATCTATCACATCAATTTTATCATTCAAATCCTGCTTGCAAGGCCACCAGTCTCTGGCACCAAATGGTTCTGAAAGTGTCCAAATAACCGGGCTGCCACTATGCGTTGTTTGAACAAAAGAATCAAAACCATTGGTCGGCGGAACACCCGAATAATTAATCTCAACAGTAGCAGAAGTTCCAGTAGTTTGAGTCGCAGGCAAAGTAATAATCAACTCATTGTTGGTGTTTTCGACAAAAGTCAAATTGGTTGCTCCCATTTTAACCGAACTCGCCGTTAATTCATTGGCAAAATCAAATGTTATCGTAGTCATGTTTTCCAATGCTGTATAGGTAGTAAACACTTTCCCTGTGATAAACTTCACCGTTGGATTAACTGTAAACTCCAATCGGTGATAGGTAACATTGTAATTAGCCGTATTTGGGTTTACTTCAATATTCATTTGTTGTTCAGCCGATTTCATTTCAGCTTCAGCAATAGAATTGGTTTTGCTTAAGTTGCGCTGTGCAAAAACAGAAGCTATCGAAAGACAAAGTAATAGTAAGTAGGTTTTTTTCATAGCATTGTGAAAATTTTTGCGAATATACTAATAATCAACACGAATTAATCTTAAATATTCTATAAACTAATATATTGATAACACTTTAAATACGAAGAACCCGAAGCCTAAGTTTTTGTATATCGGAAAGGTTATATCAAACATTTCATTAAATTTGCGTCCATATATAAAAATATCATGTTACAGATTAGTTACATCAGAGATAATAAAGAAAAAGTGATTGCGGCTTTGGCCAAGAGAAACATGGATGTGAAGACACTCGTGGAAGAAGTAATCGCATTAGATGAAAACAGAAGAAGCGCACAAGTTGAGCTTGATAATACTTTGGCAGAATCAAACAAATTATCCAAAGACATTGGCGATTTGATGAAAAACGGAGAAAAAGCCAAAGCAGAAATACTAAAACTGAAAACCGTTCAGTTAAAAGAAACCAGTAAAGAGCTTGGTGATAAAGCCGATGCTTTAGCCAATGACCTTTTAGAAAAAATGTATCTGTTGCCAAACCTTCCTGCCGATATTGTTCCGGTTGGAAAAACTCCGGATGACAACCTAAACGTTTTTCAGGAAGGTGATATTCCCGTTTTGCACGAAGGCGCACAGCCACACTGGGAATTGGTAAAAAAATACGACATCATCGATTTTGAATTAGGCGTAAAAATCACCGGCGCAGGTTTCCCTGTTTATAAAGGAAAAGGAGCCAAATTACAACGTGCACTGATTTCATATTTCTTAGATAAAAATACTGAAGCCGGTTATCAGGAGTTTCAGGTTCCGCATTTGGTAAACGAAGCTTCTGCCTACGGAACAGGACAATTGCCTGATAAAGAAGGCCAAATGTACCACGATGCAACCGACGATTTATATTTAATTCCAACTGCTGAAGTTCCGGTAACGAATATTTTCCGCGATGTGATTTTACAGGAAAGCGAATTGCCGATTTTGTGTACAGGTTACACACCATGTTTCCGTCGCGAAGCTGGTTCTTATGGCGCACACGTTCGCGGTTTAAATCGTTTGCATCAATTTGATAAAGTAGAAATAGTTCGCATCGAACATCCTGATAAATCATACGAAGCTTTAGATGGCATGGTCGAGCACGTGAAAACCATTATGCGTGAACTGAAATTACCTTTCCGTGTTTTACGTCTTTGTGGAGGAGATATGGGATTTGCTTCGGCATTAACTTATGATTTTGAAGTGTTTTCTACGGCTCAGGATAAATGGTTGGAAATTAGTTCGGTTTCGAATTTTGAAACGTTCCAGGCCAATCGTTTGAAACTGCGTTTTAAAGGAAAAGAAGGCAAAACACAATTAGCACACACATTGAACGGAAGTTCATTAGCATTGCCAAGAGTTTTAGCCGGAATCATAGAAAATTACCAAACTCCGGAAGGAATAGTTATCCCTGAAGTATTGCGCAAATACACTGGGTTTGACATTATAAATTAACAAAGTTAATCTGCAAGTCGAATAGCAGAATTTTTTAACAAAACGATGTACTAAATTGACATAAATAACGTTACTTTAGTGCATTGTTCGTTTCTACTGAAATTCATGAAAAAAATTCTCATCATATTTATACTATTCCTTTGCTTTTCGGCGCAAGCCCAAAACGAGCAATTGGCGAATAATTACTTTGACCGTGGCGATTTTGAAAAAGCATTAGTGAGTTATGAAGAATTGCTAAAATCGAATGAGGGAATTTTTAATTACTTCCAACGAACCGTTGAATGTTTACAGCAATTACAACAATTTGAGAAAGCGGAAAAAATGTTGATAAACCGAATCGACAAATACAAACAAAGTAATCTTTTGGTCGAATTGGGATTCAATTATCAGTTGCAGAAAAATCAAGAGAAAGCCAATAAATATTACAATCAGGCAATTGATAAAATAAAGAAAAATGCTAACGAAGTTTACGGAATTGCCTATGTTTTTGAAAGAAAAGCATTGGTAGATTATGCTCTTTTGGCCTATCAGACTGCACTCGAAAAAGAACCTAAATTGCCCGTCAATTTTCAAATGGCTACGCTCTACGGACAAAAGGGTAATACCGATTTGATGATTGAGATGTTTTTGCAGGAATCCTATCAAAACCCACAAAATCTGCCGTTAATTCAAAATCAGTTATCCCGATTTATGACTGAAGAGGTAGATACCAGTTTCAACGACTCGTTGAAAAAAGCGCTATTGCTAAGAGCACAAAAAACACAGGATGTCTTTTGGAACGATTTCTTAAGCTGGCTTTTCATACAACAAAAAGAATATGGCAAAGCCTTTATTCAGCAAAAAGCGATTTATAAACGAAACCCGGATTCTTTTGCCAATATTGTGAATTTAGGTCAAATGGCGATTGAAGACAATGACCAGGATTCGGCTACCGAAATTTTGACTTTTGTACTCGAAAACACCAAAGATTTAGAATTGCTTATTCAGTCGCATTCCTATTTGATAGAAATGAAGATTGATCACGCTACCGAGAAAGATTATCCGGCAATAACAGCCGAATTAAATTTGTTGATTAAAGAATTTGGCGTAAGCCCATACACCCTTTCGCTATTAAAACTGCAAGCCGATTTTAATGCGTTTCATTTAAACAATGTTGAAAAAGCCAAAGCAATTTTAAAAAGCGCTATGGAAATGCCAATAAACAGATATCAATTGGCAGAAGTAAAAATGGAGTTGGCTGACATTCTTTTATTTGAAGAAAAATTCAATCAGGCATTAATCTATTATTCCCAAATTGATGAAGATATGAGTGGCGACGTAATTGGTCAGGAAGCCAGTCTGAAAACCGCCAGAACCAGTTATTTCAAAACCGATTTCGAATGGGCATCACACCAATTGAAAGTCCTGAAATCGGCTTCATCACAACTGATTGCCAACGATGCATTGGATTTGTTTTTACTTATCAGCGATAACACAGTAGAAGATTCGTTACAGGTTGCCCTGAAGAAATTTGCGCGTGCTGATTTTCTGTTATATCAGAATAAAAAGAAGGAATCGTTGGCGGCATTTCAGTTGATTTTAAAAGAACATAAAGGCGAAGATATTGAACCAATAACGCTTTTACGAATAGGAAAAATCTATGAAAAATTAGGTGATTATACTAATGCTTTAGCCAACTATGATACTATAATTACAAAACATAAAGACTGCATTTATATTGACGAAGCACTTTATTTTTCGGCAGAAATTTATAATATTCAACTGAAAGATACAGAAAAAGCAAAACCGCTTTATGAAGAAATGCTTACCAAACACGAAGACAGTATTTATTATGTCGATTCGAGGAATAAATACCGAAAATTAAGAGGAGACACCAATTTGTAAATTCCAAAAAAGAAATTCCAAATTCCAAAATTAACTTAGATTATGATTTTATACAACGTTACCATAAACATCCACGAAAGCGTTCACGACCAATGGATGCGTTGGATGCAGGAAAAACATATTAATGATGTGTTGGCAACCGGAAAATTTTCGGCAGCAAGAATGGTAAGGGTTTTGGTTGAAGAAGAAATGGGCGGAACAACCTATTCTATTCAATATACAACTGACAGCAAAGAAACATTGCAAAAATATTATGATGAAGATGCACCAAGATTACGCGAAGAAGGACATCGTTTATTTGGAGACAAAATGCTGGCTTTCAGAACAGAATTGGAGTTGATCTCTGAACATTAACAGATTGTTGGATTATTAGATAGTTAGATTATTGGAAAGTCTAAAAAAATCTGATAATCCAAAAATCCAAAAATCTAAAAATCTAATATGGACGTAAGAGCCAAAAAACATCTCGGACAACATTTCCTAACGGATGAATCTATTGCCCAAAATATAGCCGAAACTTTAAATTTTGAAGGCTATGACATTACTTTGGAAATTGGTCCGGGAATGGGTGTTTTGACCAAATATCTTTTGGAAAAACCAACCGAAACCTATGTCATTGAAATCGACACCGAATCGGTAACGTATTTGGATGCGCATTATCCAAAATTGCACGGCAAAATCATCTCGAAGGATTTTCTGAAATACAATATCAACGAAGTTTTTGAAGGCAAACCTTTTGCCATCATTGGCAATTTCCCATATAACATTTCGTCACAGATTGTATTTAAATGTTTGGAATTACGCCATCAGGTTCCGGAGTTTTCGGGTATGTTTCAAAAAGAAGTAGCCGAACGCATTTGCGAAAAGAAAGGCAGCAAAACCTACGGAATTCTATCTGTATTGGTTCAGGCTTTTTATGATGCTGAATACCTGTTTACGGTTCCACCCGATGTTTTTAATCCGCCGCCAAAAGTAAATTCTGGTGTTTTACGCTTACGCAGAAAAGAGAATTTCAGCTTACCTTGTAATGAAAAATTATTTTTTTCGGTAGTAAAAACCGGTTTCCAGCAACGTCGCAAAACATTGCGAAATAGCTTAAAATCATTCAACCTTTCGGATAATTTAAAAGAAGATACTATCTTTGACCTCCGTCCGGAGCAATTAAGCGTTGAACAGTTCATAGAACTCACTCAAAAAATAGAAGCCAATGCAGTTTAAAATCAGCAAAGAACTCTTAGAGCAAATCGAGCAACTCATTCATCAAAAGAACGACCAGGAATTGGCTGTTTTGCTGAATGATATGCACCATGCCGATATTGCCGAGATTTTTGATGAATTAGACATTGAGGAAGCTACTTATATTTTCAAAATTTTAGACAGTGAAATTACAGCTGAAATTCTTCCGGAACTTGAAGAAGACGTTCGTGAAAAAATCCTAAAAGGCCTTTCTGCCAAAGAAATTGCAGAAGAGCTTGATGAATTAGACACCGATGATGCTGCCGATATTATCGCCGAACTTTCGCAAAGCAAAAAAGAAGAAGTAATCTCGGAACTCGAAGACGTTGAACACGCCAAAGATATCGTCGACTTGTTACGCTACAGCGAAGCAACCGCAGGAGGTTTGATGGGAAAAGAGTTAGTAAAAGTCAACGAAAACTGGAACGTGCTAACCTGCGTCAAAGAAATGCGAATTCAGGCTGAACACGTTACCCGAGTACATTCTATTTATGTAGTTGATGACGAAAATCGTTTGAAAGGCAGGTTATCGCTAAAAGATTTATTGACAACTTCTACCAAAACACCAATCAGCGAAGTCTATATCAAAAAAGTAGATTCTGTAAAAGTGGACACGCCAAATACGGATGTTGCCCGAATCATGCAAAAATATGATCTGGAGGCAATTCCGGTTGTAGATGAATTAGGCCGATTGGTAGGTAGGATTACCATTGACGATATCGTAGACGTAATCAAAGAAGAAGCCGACAAAGATTACCAATTAGCGGCCGGTATCTCGCAAGATGTTGAAGCAGATGACAGCATCTTAGACTTAACCCGAGCACGTTTGCCTTGGTTGGTTTTAGCTCTTTGTGGCGGATTTATAAGCGTAAGGGTTTTAGGTTTGTTCGAAGGCGCAATGACCAATCACGGTAATTTATTTTTCTTCACACCACTAATTGCAGCGATGGCCGGAAATGTAGGGGTACAATCCTCAGCGATTATTGTGCAGGGTTTGGCTAATCAATCCATCAGCGGTTCTTTATTAAATCGTTTGATTAAAGAAGTTTCCTTGAGTTTGCTCAACGGAATTATTCTCGCCGCCATCTTATTTGTCGGAAGCCATTTTCTTTTGAATGTAGAAATCATCATAGGTGAAATCGTTACCATAGCACTGATTTCGGTAATTATCATCGCTTCACTTATCGGAACTTTTATACCATTATTGCTCCATCGATTTAAAATTGATCCGGCTTTAGCAACCGGACCATTTATCACCACAAGCAACGATATCTGTGGTATTTTGATTTACTTTTCAATAGCCAAATTAATTTTAGGTTTTTAATTAGGAGCGGAACATTTTCTTTCTCTAAACTATCCTCCCGCTGTCCGCGCTACAAGGTAGCCAGCTCCCATCGGGGCTAATGGGACGTTATGATTTTCTCTAGAGCTTTTATACCCGGAATCACCTTAAAAAAGTTTGACTCCAACCACAAATAAAAAAAGCCTCCGATTAAATCGGAGGCTTTTATGTACCCGGAGCCGTAATCTATTCTATTCAAAAGTAAAAATCTTGCAAACTCTTTAAAAGTGTTGAAACTACCAATATTTTCAATGTTTAAAGAGTCAAAAGCAACTTTATTTTTCATCTCCATTTTGAATTAGATTTAACTGATTTTACATATACCATACAAGTACTGTACAGAATTTAGATTTGCATTGTTTAAATACAATTTTAAATGGCAACAATAAATTTTTTATACAGGTCTGCTAAAAATAGTGCAGAATTAAGCCTTAGATTATTATTCAGAAGTATGGGGGATGATATTACAATTGGAGCTAATTCAAAAGTTAAAATTGAAAAGGATTTTTGGAAGAAACACTTAAATCAAAAGAACCTAAAAGATATAAATCTGATTAATGAGCAAACAAGGTTAAAAAAGCTAATGAATGACTTAACAGCTCATATTTTAGAGAAGTTTCAGAAATCAGATAAAGGTTTAATCAATAAGGAATGGTTACAATACCAAATTGATACCTTCCATAACCCAAAAGAATTAAAGCCAAAAGTACCAATCTTTTTAACTGATTATTTTGATTATTATATTGAGCTTTCAATTAATAATTACAACACAAAAAAGAAACTTGTAACAACAAAAAATAAACTTTTGAAATATGAGTTCAAACTAAAAAATAAGTTAGTTATTGAAGATTTAGACAACGTAGAATTAAATCTTTTCAAAAGGTATCTGACAACTCTCGAATACAGTCACAATACAATCTTGGGGGACTTAGTTAATATAAAAACTATTTGTAGACATGCTAAAAGCTCTTTGACAGTAAATGATGAAATATTCAATTTGTCTTTAAAAAAAGAAAAAATCAATATTGTATATCTTGATTTTGAAGAAATTAAAAAAATATCAGAGCTAAGCAATCTGCCTGATTCTCTTGACAATGCTAAGGATTGGTTAATGATTAGTTGTTACACAGGACAAAGAGTTTCAGATTTTATGTCTTTTAGTAAAGAAATGATAAGAACTGAAGTTGATAAAGATGGGGATGTAATTACCTATATTGAATTCACACAACAAAAGACCAAACAAAATATAGCTTTACCTTTGCATCCCGAAGTGATTGAAATTTTAAAAAAGAGAAATGGAGACTTTCCAAGACCTATATCTGATGTAAAATATAATGTTTACATTAAATTGATAGCTAAAAAAGCAGGAATAATTGATTTAATAGATGGTTCAAAAATAGACAGTGATATTAACAGAAAAATTAAGAGTGTATATCCTAAAAATGAACTAATTACATCTCACATTGGAAGGAGGTCTTTTGCAACCAACTATTATGGCATAATCCCAACACCATTAATAATGGGTGCAACAGGGCATCAATCTGAAAAAATGTTCTTAAATTACATTGGTAAAAGTCAATCAGATAGAGCTAAATCATTATCAAAATATTTTAAACCATGAAGTTTGAAGAATTATATAAAAGTTTATTAGAAGCTGAAATAGATTTATTGGAATTAAATTCAGGTGAACGGGTATCCACTAATTTGAAAGAGCAGTTAGAAACCATTAGCACATTTATTTTCAACCAATCATTGAAAGTGTTCCAAGCGAGTAAGGAAGAGAATTTATTTTGGAGTCATTGTACAATTGCAATTTATAACAGTACTTATGAAGATAGACTAAAACAGGCTTTGGACAATGACAATAACAAAATTCACAATGAGCTTGAATTTGTAGAGAGTGAAATAGGTTGGTTAATCAATCTGAAGATGAATTTCAGCAATTCAAATTATCATCCTGACTTATTTAATCCAATTGAGAAAAAAATAAGGCTATTGGAATTTAAAAAATATCAATTATTACCAGATAAAAAAGAAGAACTGTTAGACTTTGATGATTCATCAGCAATGGAGAAAGTTATTTACCTACATAAATTAGGGGTCTTAGATTTTTTAAGAAAACAAACTGCTTTTAATAATTCAACCAACAATCTTGCTAAGTTTTTATCTGCTGTAACAGGAGAAAATAGTAGGACTCTTCAATCTTACCTTAATCCAATTTATAGTATTCAAGTTGACCAAAAAAATAATCCTTTAAGCAAAAAAACATCAGTTGAAAGGATAGAAAAGCAGCTAAACTTGATGGGGATTTCTGTGTAAAATTTATTTAGGGAACCCCTAATTAAACCCTAAGACTTCTTGCACCATAATTTAATTTTTCGATTATGGCGGAAGCAACAATCTTATACAATGTCAGTTTACAGGAGCTCAAAGACATTATTGACACATCTGTTAAGGAAAACTTAGATGGTGTCTTTGATGCTCTTAAAAGAGAAAAAAATGAGACTCTTTTAACCAGAGAAGAAACATTTCGGTTTCTAAAAATTGATTCAACGACTTTATGGTATTGGACTAAAGCAGAAAAGCTCAAATGCTATGCTATTGGTAATAGAAGGTATTATAAAAAAAGTGAAGTTTTGGAATGTCTAACCTTATTAAAAAGCTAATATGGAAGAGATTTTAGGCTACGGATTTTTCTCAGATGATGAGGGACCTGTAGAAAATAAAGACACTTCAATAAATAAAAACAACAAATCAGATAACATCAATATTTCCTCCGTATCACATAGTGAGGAGGAAACTGATAAAATTTTACTGTATGATCACAACAAAACTTTTATTGAAAATTTTGAAGATGGTATTGATGTAAAATATGTCATTGTACCTATTTATAAAGAAGGTAACAAGGATGAAAACTTTACTCCTCTTCTTAATGCCGGTGCTAAAGTGATAATGAATAGGAAGAAAATCATGGATGATTATAGTGAAGGGCTAAACTATTTTGTTTTAGACTATGATTCAATTTTCGGATTGAGATTATTATCCTTTCAAAGATATAATAGTAAAACCTTTAAATGTGATGAGAGGGCTTTTTTTGAGACCCTAATTATCAAGTTTCGCAGATTTAATTATCAAAAGTTTTATTATTCCTATCCAGAAATTCTAAAGGAATTAGGAATAAATATTGACAGAGCACACACTATTGTTAAAAAGTTCATTAAAATGGGTTTTTTAAGGTCAGAATTAATAACCTCTGTAATAGATGGAAGACCTTCACAAATTACTTATTATTGGTTGAATGCGTCAAAAATTATTGAGTTAATTCCAACTATCTTCAAACAACCTTTTCACGAAAATGTGAAAGAGGGTATTTCAGAATACCTAAAGGAAGCTTTGCCCGGAGATGATGACAATCCAAAAAATATTTCAGATATAATGCAGTAAAGGGAGTTTGGCTCCCTTTTTTTCATCGATGGAAATCCCCTGATAAGCTCAGTAAATAAAATATATTCAATTACTAAAGAGATAATAGCTCATAATGTTTCTCTTTTATCAGCGGATTCCCATCAATGGTTTTCAAAACCGAAATTAAAACTTAAAATAAATTAAAGATGGAATTAAAAAAATCAGAAAGAAAAAAAGCCAAGATTAAGATGGCTTTACAAGGACCTTCAGGGTCAGGGAAAACCATGAGTGGATTATTGATAGCACAGGGATTGACAAATGGTAACTTATCTAAAGTAGCCATCATTGATAGTGAGAGTGGTAGCAGTAACCTTTATTCTCACTTAGGAGGCTATAATGTGCTTAAACTCGATAATCCACATTCACCAGAAAGGTATGTGGAGGCAATTGATGTTTGCATAAAAGCCGGAATGGAAGTCGTGATACTTGACAGTATAAGTCACTGTTGGGATTTCTTATTAGATTATCATGCTTCATTGCAAGGTAATTCTTTTACCAATTGGGCAAAAATCAAACCTTTAGAAAAGACATTTGTTGACAAAATACTTCAAAGTGATATTCACGTTATAGCAACAATGAGAGTAAAACAGGACTATGTGTTAAGTGAAAGAAATGGTAAAATGGTTCCTGAAAAAGTTGGATTAAAAGCTATTCAAAGAGATGAAATAAGTTATGAATTTACTATAGTTTTTGATATAGACAGTAAACATTTTGCTGTATCCTCTAAAGATAGGACTTTACTCTTTGAAGGCAAACCACAATTCATGATAAATTCTTTCACTGGAAAGAAAATTTTGGATTGGTGTAACAGCACTATGACAAAAGTTGAGCTTCAAAATAAAGTTTCGGAATGCAACACTCTAAAAGAACTCACAGACCTGTACAATGATAATCTTGATTTGGCAAAAACAATTGAACAAGACTTCGTAGCCAAGAGAGATTTGCTAAAACAATTAACCTCAAATATTTCAACAAATGGAAATGGAACTCATACCAGTAAAGATTGAGCAGGAAGCTCAAGTACCTATAGCCAATAAAAGTGATTTTACTTCTGTAGGTACTGTTGCACTCGAGAAAATTCATCAAACATCGCCATTCATTGAGGCTAATACAGAAAGTGTTAGCCTTTCTTATTTAAAACAACAATGTGTTATCCCTGTTTTTACTAAAGATAATGAGATAACCATTTCACACCAAGAGTTTATAGAAGCTGCTTTATCAAGCTTGAGAACTGTTTTTGGCAATGTGATGTCTGAGACTCCTGAAATAAGGGTAAGCCACCAAATTAAAGGAAGAACTCCGGATGCTTTACATATTCCGGCTAAGGACTTGGAGGAGCATCAAAGAACTACATATTTTGAAAGGATGGCATTCATTATTAAACTTCCAAGTATATGCGATACTATAAATGGTAACAAGCTTTCACTAACAATTGGAGGAGTAAGAGCTTATAATTTGGAGAACCTTTACAATAAAAAATCCTATGAAAAGTTCAAGTTTTTCATAGGTTTTCAAAACATGGTTTGTTGCAATCTCTGTGTCAGCACAGATGGTTTTCAAAGTGAGATTAGAGCAATGACTACTTTAGACTTGGAGGATAAAATGATTAAGGTTCTGCAGGGTTATGATGCCAGTCTGCATTTACAGAAAATGAAGTCCTTAACAGAACAGTCGTTAAACGAAAAAAACTTTGCTCAGATTATAGGTAAGGGTAGGCTTTACAATTATCTACCTAAAAAAGAAAAATCTTTACTGCCAGAATTACTCTTAAATGATGGTCACTTTTCTACAATTGCCAAGGATTATTATCAGGACGAAAGCTTCTGTAGAAACAGTAATGGTGAAATTAACCTATGGGAGTTTTATAATCTTCTGACAGGTTCTAACAAATCCTCTTATTTAGATACTTTTCTTGATAGAGGTGCAAATGCTTTTGATTTTACTCAAGGCATTTCAAAAGCACTAAGTGATAGTAATTCTAACTATTCTTGGTTTTTGAGTTGAAAATTCAGCCCTTTTTCAGGGCTGAGCTTTTTAGCTTACCAAAAGTTTCAAATTCAATATATTTAGAATCAAATAAGTTTACGGGTATTTTTTTCTGCAACAATAAATGAAAGTTCTCTTCATGTGTAGAAACTATTAATTGCTTATTTAAGAATAAGATTAAGCTTCTGAATAAATCGATAAATGATAATACGTTAATACTATCCATTGACTGTATAGGGTCATCGATAAAAATACAATCAATAATTTCTCCATTGTCTGGATTTTTCGTTTTTAAAGCTCTCGCCAAAAAAATGCTTAGACTCAGAATGTTAATTTGCGCAGTACTAAAATATAGCGAAGGAACAGACTTTTCTTTTTTGCCGTTAACTTCTTTTATAGTATAAATTTGAAGACGAGGATTTTTTTCGTCAAAATCGCATTCAAACTCTATCTCATTATAATCAGGATGCGGGTCAATTTTTTTATATATGCTATTTATTAATTTTTTATAGAAAAAACCATCAATTGTCTCTTTTAAAAACACAATTAAATTATTTTTTTCTTTATTTAATTTATCAGCAACATCTTTGAGATGTTTTGCTTCGTCTTTGAGAATGTCAATTTCTTTTTGAAGTTTTGCAGTTTCATTGACTTTTAAACAGTCGTCCTTCAACTTTTCAACTATTGAAAAATTCTCAAATTTTTTGAACGCTAAATTTAAATTCTCTTTTTCTGTAGCTATTACTTTTTCAAATTCACTATCAGCTTGGGTTTTATTGATAATTTTTAAATCAATTCCAAATTCGGTTTTAATATATTGCTCAAAATTTTGAATTACTTTTTTAACAAGTAATATAATTTTATCTATCTCTTCTAACTTTGTTAAACATTCTTGCTTACTTAAATCATTCTTTAGTAATTTAGAATAAACGATGTTTTGAAGTCTTGTGTTTTCTTCAATTTCAGCGTTTATTTTTACTATTTTTTTAGAACTATCCGAAGCTGCAGCATTTAGTAAGTTTATATCTATTTGGTTAGTTTTGAAAATAGACGAATAAAAATTTATTACTTCTCTATATTCCTTATTAGCCTTTAATTCAGATATACTTTTAAGAAGATTGTCTGTGTTCGATAATGAGCTATTGATTTTGGTATTGCTATTCTTTATAGCATTTTCATTATTTACAACGCTGTTTTTCGCCTCTGACATTTTATTCTCAAGCCTAACTATTTCATTTTTTATTTTTTCTTCAAATTCATTAA
This sequence comes from Flavobacterium anseongense, assembly GCF_021608185.1. GTDB lineage: Bacteria > Bacteroidota > Bacteroidia > Flavobacteriales > Flavobacteriaceae > Flavobacterium > Flavobacterium anseongense. The sequence goes on from NZ_JAKIHN010000003.1 coordinate 318,050, forward strand.
TTTCAATATTGCCTTCGAAGAATATATTTATTTCTTTGATTTCATTCTCTATTGTTATTAATTCTTGTGTTTTTGAGTTTTTTTGATAGCTTAAATTCTCAGCTTCCTTTTGATTTTTTAATTTATCTACTTGAAAAGGATTAATAATTTTATTCAATTCTCTTTTCAGTTTTAATTTGTTTTTTAAAAGTTCATCATCGAGAATAATTAGTTGATTTTCAACATTTAATTTATCTTCAATACTTCTTTTAAGCACTATTCCAAACAGTTTATTGTCAGTTATTTTATCTGAAAGCTGAATAAATGAATCGTACTCTTGATTACATAAGGGACATTCAGAAGTATAGCTTTTTGAAATGATTTCTAAACCTTTAGAAATAAAGTCTTTTACCTCTTTGCTAAGTTCGTTCTGCTGGTTTATCTTATCATTAATTTCGATTAGAACTCCATTTTTATTTAAAATCTCGTTTTTAGTTTTAATTATGTTTTCAATAAGCTTTTGTTGATTTTTTAGTTCTTTAAAGTCTAAAAGGATATCTATGTCATTTTCAACTTTTTCTTCGAAATATAAATATTGATTTAGTTTAAGGTTTATGGCTTCTATTGTTCTCTCTTTTTCGGCAATCTGATCGGTTAAATTACTTATTTCTTTTCCATATTTTTCTGCTTTCTTTTTCGACAGATTTAGTTTTTCTATCTGTAGAGGTATATACTTTAATTTGATTTGTTTATTCGACAGTTCGTCCCTGAGGGCAATTATCTCAGAAGTCTTTTTAGAATTAATTTCTAACAATTCTTCAATTGCTTTTTGATTAAAAATTTTTTCCTTTTCGTATTTATTTAAAATTTTACCTCTTGCATTTATCTCGGCATCAATTGTTGAATAGGTTTTGAATTTCAGCTTAATTTCTGAATGTAATTTGTCTATATTTAATTCTTCTTGAACTTGCTTATATAAATTTATGCTTTTGGTCTCTAAACTTTCCTTTTCACTTAATAATTTAATTAATTCGTTTATCTCAACCTTGGATTTTTCAACTTCTTGTACTCTTTTGCGATTGTTGTAATAAGAAACAATTCCGTTATTTGCAGTTTCATTATTATCAGAAGGAGATCCATTGTATGCCAGATCAATAGTTCCTATTCTTAATTTTATTGTTTCAATTTCAATATTGAGACTGACAATTCTTGATTTTACTTTTTGGTCTAAAACTTCAAATTTACTTTGGGTGAAAGTATCTTTCTCAATAATATCTAATTCGTCTTCATAAAGTTTTAAAAACTCAATAGCTTTATTGATTTCATCAAATTTTTTACTCTCTTCATCATAATCTATTTTCAGCTGATTTTTTTGTTTTTCATCTATATCAGATTTTATGTTTTTTATGCTAAGTTCAATATTGTCTAATAGTTTCGATATGTTTTTTAAAGAGTTATTGTATGATTTAATATCTGGATTAAATTCAACAAATTTATTGTATCTGTCATCTGCCTTTTCTTCTTTAATAAATGTGTCGATTAGGTCTTGGCTTAAAATTACTTCTTTAAAGTATTTATTTTCCGGAATTCCTTTTGGGTTATATTTTTTTTTCGGATTGATAGTGCCTTTAAATTCTTGAACAGAAGTTTCAATATTCACCTCACCTTTTTTTGATTCATTATTTAATAAAATTGCGCCATCATTTTCTTTCCTAATTTTTGTAAAATCGATCATCCTGTCAAACCGCTGAATTTGATGTGTAACTCCCCATTCAACGGCGTCATAAAATGAGGTTTTCCCAAATCCATTTGGGGCATAAATTGAAATAAAATTTGCAATATTGTTGTTCGGCAACATAAAGTCAAATGTAGAATCTTCAACATTCTTAAAAGCTCTAAATCCAGATATTTCCACTTTTTTAACTTTCATATTATAGCTTCTTTATAGATTCAATAATTTGTTTCTGCCTCATAGGATCCCCTATTATGGATTCATCATCTGGTATCAATTTCCATAATTTTTCATTTACGGGCGAATATTTTTTTTGTGTGATAATATTAGTTTCTTCAATAACCTTTATCAAATCGGTGTTTGAGATGTGCTTAATAATTAATGCATTCAGTTTCCCGTTAGTTAAAACACCATCAAAATTATCTTCAACTATTTTTCTGCTTGAAAATCTATTATTTTCTATCTTATTCTTTAGTTCTTTTGAAACATGGTCAACCGCAACATAAATTATATAAATATTCCACTTATCTACTATGTTGTCTATTTTGCTTTGGTATTTAAGAGCAATTTCCCCAGATATTTTTTCCCATGTATCACTTTCTTGAAAGCTTTTGCTTGTTCCATGAACAAATAAAACGCTAATATTGATCCCTATTTTTTCGATAACAAATTTGAAATTTAATGTATCAAATCTCGAAGACAAATCTTTTAAAAGATCTTCCTTATAAATTAAATAATTCTCCATATAGTGTTTTTAATTTAGTTACTAACTCCGGTGAGTTATTAGCGTTGTACTCTCTAAAGTCATGAGAATTTTCTACTAACATATATTGTTTTAAGAACGCAAAATGAATAAACGTGAATCTATCAAAAACAAACTCCTGAGTCTCGCCAGATCCATTGTCGATAAACACATTTCCAAATTCTCCATTTAAATGCTCTTTTCTTAAAAAATCGATATTTGGAACTAAACTTCCTTTATTAATTTTATAATGGTGGACTTGAGTTGTCTTATGAGGGAGGATACTTGTGTTTATTAGTATTGTTCCATCAACAGCCAAATTACTGAAATCGCAGTTCATGCATTCTTTCAAGAAATTCTCGCTATGCCATTCTGTGTTAGTGTTTTTGTAAATTAATCTAACTTTATCAAATAATTCTTCTAATTCATTTAGACTATGATTTTTTTCTTTTGCAATGTTCATAATTACTAAATATTCTAACCAACAACAATAAATTGATTCGTCACTTAGATTCTTCGTGTCATTTTTATCTAATAATAGTCTCTCCTTAAAATATTCCTTAATGGCTATTGGTGTTATGTCACTCTCAATAACGTTAGTAGTTTTGGCTTTTAAAAAATTTCTTAAATATTGAATGTCCGAATCATCGGGCCCAGCGTTTATATTAAATGCATTGTCTCGTAAAAAACTAAAGTTCGCTAAATATGGAGGAAGTAAAGGAGATAAAGAATCACGATAATGCTCTATTATCTCAGTAAAAAATCTAATCGGTATAAAATCAATTTCATTTTGTGGGGATATTGTTCTTGTCATTTGACTTTGAATACCTATCAATAAATAATGATCCTTACCTAATTTAACTATTCCTCCTCCTGACATCCCCGATATCGTTTCTTGACTTTGATTCTCTGTTAATCTTACAGATTTCTTATACTGAGTATCATTTGAACTTTGGGAAATTTTATAATTAGTAAATTGTTCATGAGGGTTTTCGGCATTCGCTTTTCTTTTATCATCAGGGAAACCGCATACACAAGTATTATTATCGATGGATGTATCTTCATATACGTACAGGTTTTTAATTTCAAAAATTTTATATTCATCAAATCGGATTTTTAGAATTGCTGAATCAACAGCAGGATTTATATGAGGAAAGTAATTTTGATTTTTTAGTAACGTAAACGGAATTTTCTCTGTTGTATATGTCCCATCTTCAAAAATAAAACGCAAAATATTTATATCTGTATTGTCTTCCTTATCTATATAAGCTTGGTCGGGTTTGATTTGTAGATTATGTTTAGCAGTTAAAATATAAAAATATTCTTCCGTCATGGGTTGAAATAATACGCCAGTGCCACCATCAATAATTACACTATATTGTTTAAAATTCTGCATGTTATTCTGATTTATATTCTGATATGGAGCAAAAATTTAAGTCTGGGTATGATTTTCTATCTTGGTCGGAAATAATATATTCTATTAAATTTCCATAATTAAAGTAAATGTTTGCTTCAGAGTTTTGAGTGGTAATTCGAGAAATAGTTCTTTTATTAGGCAAGCCATCACATGTTCCATCGCTTGAAATAACATAATTTTTTGTTTCAATGATTTCGAGTAGTTCCCTATTTGTATTTCGAGAACTTGCATGATGAGATATCTTCAATAATTCACTAATAATTGGGTTTTCTTTGCTATATCCTAAATCATTTAAGGCTTCTATAATAACACTTGGATGTGAATCTGCCAAGAAGATAAATTTTCTTTCCTCATAGGTTAATATAAATGCTATTGAACTGCCATTGGCAACACTCTTGTCTTCATCAAAAGAAAAGTCATTTCGCTTTTCGTCATTTATTAGCTCGGAAAGTGCAATATTCCAATCTGAGTCACCTGCACTTGAAAAATAGTCATGTTTCGGTCTTTTAAACTCTTTTAATAATTTATATAATTTCTCTTTTGTGGGGGACAGTATTTCAATTTGGATGTTATCAATTTCTACTTTGCAGCCTTTGAGGATTATTTTTTTCTCCCAAATATTATTATCTTCAATATACGTTTCAAATGTTTTTGATTGACCTATGCCTGTATAATTATCCCCAAATATTTCTGAATCTATTTCTAACTCATTGTTTTCCTCACTTTCAAAATAGTTTGCAATTGTTTTGCCAGAATTAAACCAAATATTTGTAATCAATTCATGCGCTTCTTTATCTGTTGAGAACCATTTTAAAATTCCTCCAATATGATCGTCATCAATGTGTGTCAATATTAACAAATCTATTTTCTCATCAATTTCTTTAATTAGATCTATGACATCATTTAGTTCTCCTTTTTTTCTTGACTTACTTTCATAATATGTTGGACCAGTGCCACCATCAATAAGAATGTTTCTTTTCCTACTCTTCGAATCCTCATAAGTTATCAAGATAGAGTCGCCCTTAAATGCTTTTAAAAATCTTATTGTCATTTATTAAATATTAGTCATTATATAAATCAATTTAAACTTATCTTAAATTGATTTATATTTTCAGTTTTTATAATTTTTGTTTCTTTTTTAAAATTATCAAATAAGAAAATATAATTTTTGGTCTTACCTATAAATAGCAGGTTCTTGCTTGTTTTAATGTTTTTCCCCTTTTCAATTAATGAAAATTCAACTTTTTTATGTTCCTTAAAAACATACTCAATATCAATTATATTTTTACAATAAAGCATAATTGAGAGACCGCAAATTATGATGGTTGTGTTTTTTAGAATATCTTCTATTCCGATATCTATAATATCTAATAGGACTAAAACAGATTGACATGACATTAATGTCAAAAAAATTATTGAAAGTTCAGAATGAAAATAATTAAATGCATATATCAATCCAACATTTCCAATAATCGAAATAGCAAAAATTATTTTCAAATTTGCTTTATCGTCAACAAAATCATCTAATGTGGTTTTTATTTTATCTTCGGTTTCATTTGAATTATTATTCTTCCGGTCCTTAAAATAACAATACATTTTTATTAAAAAAAATATTAGCAAATAATATAGTATAGCCCATGACAGTAATTTTATTATAAAAGGAACTTCCCCAAAAAATAAAATTAGCACTTCATCAAGAGATAAAAATTGTTGGATTTTTATTCCAAAAACAGCGTAATACCAATATTGTTTTAAAAAGCCAAAAAAAATAATTAAAGAACTAATTATAACTGATGACTCAATGATAATTTCCCTTGTCGTTTTCTTTTGATTCATTTGTAAAGATTAGAGATTACATCAAATGTAATTATTTTTTAATTTTTAACAAGATTTTATTTAATGATACTGTCGGAAAGTTAATATTATATGAAATTAGAAATAACCATTTCTTTTAATCTCATTGAAGGAACTAATATTTATATCACTGATTTTTTGCGTTATTTTTATAGGTAGTTGATAAGAGGATATCAATAAGGATTCTACTTTAAATCCTGCAAAATCATACTTAAATCTTGCTCCTAAAAAAATTAAATTATCTTTAAGCCATTTACTTCTCTCCCTATGTTTAGGTAATTGCTTAGTTATATAATTATTGGCGTCTCTTTGAAATTCATATATGATTTTTGCTTGTTTGGTATTTTTGCATTCTATTGAATAGATAATCTTTTTAGACTTATCAAAAGCTAAAATATCCACATCACCAAAATTTTTCTCGTTACCTTTAACTGGTATCTTAAATTCAAATGGCACTACTTCTAATGAAGTGTAATCTTTCATCCATTTGTACACTTCATTTCTAAAGTGCTTCCCTTTAAAATTATTTCTTTCAGCTAATAATGAATTGATTTTCTTTAGAGATGATTTTACTTTTAGGCTTCCATCAAAGAACACTGCCATAAAATTGTCAGAAGATGATGCTAAATGTCTCGGGCTAAAAATGTATTTATAAATGTTTTTTTCATCTTTAATTTTGATAAATGGTCTCAATAAATAAGACAAAGCTCTATTATATCTCCAAGGAAAAATATCTGGATATTCATATCCAGTAGGAGGGCTATTGATATCCCCTCTTGAACTCAACGTAAAATGATTTAGAAAAGATTCTATTTCTCTTTCTGTTAGTTTGAACTCAACATTCAAAAGTTTTATAAAATCATTTTCGTCCAATATTAAACAAGAACTCTTTTCTTCAAAACAATATCTGGCAAGTTCATCCATGAGCCCTTTAATTTTAAAAAAATCAATGCCAAATTCTTCGTCAAATATTAAACCTATTTTATCATAATAACTATCATTTTCATTATCCTTTGTTTTCTTTCTCAATGTCGAGAATGACTCTACATATTCAAAATGTTCATCTTTTTTGTGTTCAATTGAAAATGCATTTAATTTATCAAAATAATCTTTTTTAATCCCCAATCTTCCAGAAGGCAATCTACCCATTTCAGGGTTGTCAACTTCAAAATTTAATAAATCTTTAGTTGTCCCTAAAAAAATAATCTCATCTATTAGGGCTACCAATAAATCCACATCATCATCGTTAGGTACTTTATCACTATAGTAGGGTTCCGCAACTATGAATTCTGTCAAGCATCTCAAACTTAATCCAGTTCTAATGTTTTTTGAATCTTCATCAAAAAATTCTTTTAAAGTATCTTTATAGTTTTTAAAACATTCGTAGAAAGTAACAGCTCTTGTCTTTTTAAATGACATACTATTCAATACTGCTTCATTCCTCAATATTACAAATCTTAATAATTCAATACAGTTAAATTTCGATAATGTTTCCCTTGCTTTATTTATCAGTGTGTCAATTCCCAATATACAGATACTGATTTTCTCCTCCCTGGTTTCAATACTCGGTGGTATATCAATTCCCATCCAATTTATCATGTCTTCTAAAACAATAGAAGTGTCAGCTTTACTAAGATGTTTAATTCTACTTGAAATAAATCTATTATCTAATTTAATATCCTCTGATGTATCTCCAACAATAATCATTTTTGCCATACTCAAAGGCATGTGTCTGTCAATAATATCAGGAGTGATATCAGGACTTATATTGATTTCAAAATTTACTTTAAATAATTCTATCAACCCTTTGAGAATAGTATCCATTAATATTCTTTCTCCATAGTTGTTGTTTCTCTTTATAGCATTATTGATAGTTGCAGGAATAGTGATTGAAATTTTATTTAGCCGCTGATTTATAGAGTATTCAAAGACAACTTGAGCATCTTTATTTTTTGAAAAATCTTCAGTCGTATAGTTATTAAATTCTTTGGCTAAAGAAATCTCAATAGTTACTGGGATGTTTGGGACATCCTTAAATAAATTTTTAAGTGTTGGTGAAAATTCATTAATCCAATATGCAATGGCGTCGATAAAGTTTTTACTTTCCCAGTCGTATGCTGTTTGATTTGCCACCCAAATTGGGAAAGTAAATATTTCTAAGATTAATTTTAATTCTCCATTCACAACTGTGTCTGCTAAATAAACAGGGGCATGTCGTAATTCATCATACTTAGTTACTGGAAAGTATCCATAACCCTCTTCGCCGTTAATTGCTGGAGCTAAATGTCTATCTTCCTTTTGAAGGGATTCAATAACTCTATTCCCTTGAATATCGAATGTAAAATGTATGAACTCTGGTGTTTTGTTATCACTATGGAAAAAAGAGTCTTCATTTTTTTTATAATATGAGAAATATGTTAATATTGAGAAAAAAGGGGAGAGATTTAAATTTCTCTTTTCTGCCCTATCTTTTGCTTTTAAATATTTCCATATATCAAGTTTTTTTAATTCCCAAATTGCAATTGCTCTTTTTAGGTCATTTAAACCTGTTATCATTTGATAACTCGCATTCTTAATATGATTTTGACTTACTCTTTGAAGATGTTCTAAATCAAAGACTGAAAGTATAGTTATGAATATAAATTGATTACTTCCTCCCTTTTGCTTAATAAAGGTTGCTATTTTTTTACTTAAATCATTACTATCTGATGGACCTAAAACATAATTAACTATCGCATATTTATCATTGTCAAATTTCCAAATATCAACATCAAAATCTATTAGCTCTTGATAAACGGAATCTGACTTCCACCCCATTTTTGTAAAAGCTATATTACACTCCATTTTACTTGTTTTTAGAAAAACATCATTAAATTCAATTGTTTCATTATGCTCCTCAATCTTATTTTTCAACAGAACATTTAGACTATACATTTGGCAGGAAGGTAAAGCTAAATAGTAGTTTTCATTATATTCAACAAAAGGATGTTTTAAAAACTCTGGGTCGTCGGGCTTAAGATGTTTTACTTGTTGGTAATCAATAGTAAAATCAGATATAGGATTAAGTTCCAATTTTTTCTCTGAAACAGTTTGTTCAATTTCTTTTTTTGAAAAGGTAAATAGATTTTCGTATTGATTAATATATTCATTTTTTGGGAAAGTTATCTTACCTCTGTAGTCATCAACAAATTCTAATCTTTTGATTTTAAGATTTCTTGCTATTTTATTATGGGTTTGAAGGATAAAACTACTGCTAAGATTAATTTCCTTTTTACATTTTTCAGAAATTTTGTTTTGATAATGAAAAATAGAATTCAAAATTAATTGATTAACTTCTGTCACGTTATTTACTAATCCCGGAAAAACTACATTATTGCCATTGAAAAACATTAAATTCTCAGAAAAGCAACTTTCAGACGGGTCTTCATTGCGATCATAAGCATAATACTTATCAATAATTTTTTTAAAGTATACATAGTTATTTTTGACATTGGTGTTTTTGTCGTGAATGTTCTCAATAATCTTGTGCTGGATATTCTCTAATCGAACTATTTTCGAGCTGTTTTCAGGAATTAATTGAAGGTAAGACACAAACTCTAACAACTTTATAGCATTTGAACTTTTTATAAAATTAACAAATTCATCCTCAAATACTCTATCTTCTTTTTTTTTGTTAGCGCAACATTTTTTAAAAATCTTTCCACTTCCACAAGGACAATCTGAGTTTTTATTAACCTTCATCATTCTTTCTTTTTAGTAAAGATATTTATTTTTTTGTAATATTTTTTTGACCGGCTTATGTTGAGCATAAACTACCATCAGAAACCACCCCCGCCAATAAAAACTCATCACAATACCCCCACTCATTATTAGCATTGCAAAAATTTATCCGGGAGAAAAGATAAGGTGATAGTTATTCAACTTCTTTCGATACTTGGTTTGCTTGCTAAAACTTAGTGTTTAATTTAAAACATAGAAAGATGGTAAGAATTGTAAACTATCAAAAAAGACAAACAGAAGAAGGCAAAGAATTCTTTACTCTCGAGTTGCAAGGTGGAATTGAAATGATTAAATCCCAACAAACTGGTAAATTTTATGTCACAGCAAGAAAGGTATCTATTTCATCAACTTTTGATGAACAAACCTGTATTGCATTGGTTGGGACTGAATTACCCGGCAATGTTCAAAAAGTGCAATGTGAACCTTATGAGTACACCGTTAAAGACACAGGAGAAATCATTACTCTATCACATCGATATGAGTACATTGAAGAAACCGCCATTAATAATAGGGTGGAAAAAAGCAATGCTACAATTGAACAATTTATGAGTAGCACCCCAACAGGAAATGCTTTCTCAACTAATGGACATTTAGTTGACCAAGAGTAATTGATAAGCCTGTTACTTGAAAGAGTACAGGCTTATTTTTAAATTTTAAACCATATCCAAATGAATATAGTATCTGAAATAAAAGTGTCTTATTCTACTAAGAATAATCAGAAAGAAAAAATCACTTCAAGTGATAAAGCATATAATTTATTCTTTAATTCTTGGTCAAAGAAAACTATAGAGCTTCAAGAAGAATTTAAAGTTATGATACTTAATAATTCTAATGAAGTTTTAGGGATTTACTCAATGTCTAAGGGTGGAATTACAGGAACAGTTGTCGATGTAAGGTTAATTTTTGCAGTAGCTTTAAAATGCAATGCTACCGGAATTATATTAGCTCATAATCATCCCTCCGGAAAATTAAAACCAAGTGATGCAGACTTGGAAATTACAAAAAAGATTAAATCGGGCTCTGATATTCTTGATATAAAACTGCTTGACCACCTAATAATTACAAAAAACGGTTTTTACAGTTTCTCGGATTATGGATATATAAGGTGAGAGTGAACGTGAACAAAGAGGCTTGTTTTATGCTTAAATAAAGTTCTGCGATTTTTTAATCATTATTATAATAGCGTTTTTGTTAAATTTCTGCTATTACTGGCTGCTATTACTTGACTTTAGAAAATCTGAAATATCTACCTCTAAAGCCACACTGATTCTATATAAAGTGTAAAGTGTTGGATTTGTTCTTCCAGATTCAATCCTTGAAATATTAGTTGTATCAATGTTACCTTCCATTTTTCCGACTAAATCTACCTGAGATAAGCCTTTACTTTTTCTTATGTCTTGTATGTTCTTACCAATATTTTTGAGCAATTCTGACTTTTCCATACTTGACATATTTGACAAGTCAAAAAAAGAGGTTAAATTCGCTTTAGTTAATGCCATATATGGCAAGTGTGAATTAAACTATAAGAAAACATAATTGAAATTCAAACAATTAAAAACTACAAATAACCTATCAAATTGATAACACCATGGCGATGACAAATATTGAAAACAAAAAAATCTCAATCTTAACCACAATTATTGCTCTTATCTTTATAATATTCTTTAGCATTATAAAAGTCAATACAGAGCTTACAGAAATAATTGATGGGAATGAGGCAATTACAACAACCTCTAAAATAATACTTCTTGGCAATGAGTATAATTTTGAAAGTTCAATAGCAGTTTGTTTTGCTTTAATTTTAATATCCGTTATAGCTTTTTTCTACACAACAGATACGCAAATAAAAAGCAAAGCTATAGACCTAAAAAATAAAACTATTGCATTTGCTACCTCATTAAAGGATAAGCAAAATAGAGCTAAACTTAAATTTTATATCATTACAATAGTAATTATTGTCTTATGTTGGAAAGCACTTGCTTATTATGATGAACTTAAAGACTTGGAAAAGGAAAACCATTATGTTGTATTCAATAAATGGCAAGCAAGTTTCATGGGATTTATGAGAGTAGGACAGATAGCATTACCTATTTTAATCCTCTTTAAAATAATTGGATTAATAATACCAAAAAAGAAAAAATAACCTAACAATACAAATACTGTACAGATTTAAAAAACAAAAATCCTTAGAATGCTGAATTATAGCTATCTAAGGATTTTTTAAGTACCCGGAGCCGGAGTCGAACCGGCACGGTTTCCCACAGGTGTTTGAGACCAGCGCGTCTACCAATTCCGCCATCCGGGCTTGACAGACAAAACCAACAACAGTTGGTTTATCGCGAAAAACAAAAGCCAAAATGACTGCTTGCTTTTAAACACGGTGCAAATGTAAAAAATAAAATATCATATTCTAAAAAAAATACTCTAAAATATCCTTTCAGAGTTGGATTTAATTTCTAAATTTGCACCTCGGTAAAACGAACAACAACTAACTAACTACATTCGAGGCACTTCCGCAAGGAACAAATCGGACAAAAACAACAAATTATAATGTCGCATTTAGAACCAGAAGCAAAGATATTTGCGTGTTCGCAAAGCGTCTATCTTGCAGAACAAATAGCCGAAAACTATGGTGTTCCGCTTGGTAAAGTAACGTTCTCTAAATTTAGTGATGGTGAATTTCAACCTTCTTTTGAAGAATCAATAAGAGGATTGCGTGTTTTTATTGTCTGCTCTACTTTTCCCAGCGCCGACAATTTAATGGAACTTTTGTTAATGATTGATGCTGCAAAAAGAGCATCAGCCCGACACATTACTCCCGTAATTCCGTATTTCGGTTATGCAAGACAAGACAGAAAAGACAAACCAAGAGTTCCGATTGGAGCAAAACTGATAGCAAAACTATTGGAAACTGCAGGAGCAACCCGAATCATGACGATGGATTTACACGCCGATCAGATTCAGGGTTTCTTTGAAAAACCGGTGGATCATTTGTTTGCATCGACTATCTTTTTGCCCTATGTTAAAAGTCTGCAGTTAGATAATTTAACAATCGCATCTCCGGATATGGGTGGCTCAAAAAGAGCGTATGCGTATTCTAAGTTTTTAGAATCAGATGTGGTAATTTGTTACAAACAAAGAAAAGCAGCCAACGTGATTGATACAATGGAGTTGATTGGAGAAGTAAAAGGAAGAAATGTAATTCTGGTTGATGACATGATTGATACCGGAGGAACGTTAGCCAAAGCGGCCGATTTGATGATGGAAAAAGGTGCATTGAGCGTAAGAGCAATCTGTACACATCCTATCCTTTCGGGCGAAGCTTATGAGAAAATTGAGAAATCTCAATTGTTGGAATTGATAGTTACCGATTCTATTCCGTTAAAGAAGGAATCAAATAAAATAAAAGTGGTGAGTTGTGCGCCTCTTTTTGCAGAAGTAATGCACATGGTGCAACACAACAATTCCATCAGCGGGAAGTTTTTGATGTGACCGAGCGTTAAAAAACAGTCCTGTGGACTGTTTTAGTGAAGGGGCAAGGCGGCGCGTTGGCCGAGGAAGGAATAAAAACTTCAATGAAAATTTAAATTTGAAGTTTTGCAGAAGATTGCGTTAGGGATTACCTTCGGTCAGTTCGGCCGTTGGCCTCGGGTGAAGCAAAGTACCGTGTACTGCGGAAAGCCCGACCCGATAGGGAAACGCCAAAAAAGCTAACAGCTAATGGCTGACAGCTTAAAGCAAAAAAGAATTTTTTTATTAATTAATATATTTTACAATGAAATCGATTACGATTAAAGGATCACAAAGAGAAAGCGTGGGCAAAGTTGCGACTAAGGCGGTACGTAATGCTGGAATGGTTCCTTGCGTTATTTACGGAGGAAGTCAACCAGTGCATTTTGCAGCAGAAGAAAAAGCATTCAAAAGCTTGGTTTACACTCCAAACGCACACACAGTTGTGATAGATTTGGATGGAAAAACTACCAATGCAGTATTGCAGGACATTCAGTTTCACCCAATTTCAGACAGAATCAACCACATTGACTTCTTTCAATTGGATGAAAACAAAGAAATCATTATGGAAGTACCGGTTAAAGTAACAGGAACTTCTCCAGGTGTACTTTTAGGAGGTGTTTTGAACTTGAACCAAAGAAGATTAAAAGTGAAAGCTTTACCAAAAAATCTTCCTGATTATGTTGAAGCAAACATTTCTGAATTGCAAATGGGTAACAAATTGTATGTAACCAAGTTACCTACTCCAGGTTTCAAATTAATGCACCCGGACAACACTGTTGTAGCTCAAGTGAAGATTTCACGTGCTGCTATGAAAGCTGCTCAGGAAGCTGCAAAAGCAGAGAAAAGTGCAAAAGGAGGAAAGAAAAAATAATCTTTTTTCAATCTCAAAATATAAAAGCATCAGTTTTACTGGTGCTTTTTTTATGAAATCAAATTAGTTTACATTTACAAAATGAATTGGATTACGAATTTGTTTAAAACAAAATCAATCACTGAAAACTCAGACACAATGAAGAAGTTCCTTATCGTTGGGCTTGGCAACATCGGTTCCGAATATGTAAATACACGTCATAATATAGGTTTTAAAGTTGTCGATTATGTGGCTTCAAAACACGATGCTTCTTTTGAAACAGCCAAACTTGGTGCTGTAACAGAGTTTAGTATCAAAGGAAGAAAACTGATACTGCTAAAACCCAACACTTATATGAATCTAAGTGGCAAAGCAGTTCAGTATTGGATGCAAAAAGAAAACATTGCCAAGGAAAATATATTGGTCATTACCGATGATTTGAATCTCCCATTTGGAACCATTCGCATAAAATCTAAAGGTTCTGATGGAGGACACAATGGTTTGAAAAACATTCAGCTTATTTTAAACACTTCGGAATATCCTAGGTTTCGTTTTGGCATAAGTGATGAATTCAAAAAAGGGCAACAAGTAGATTATGTGCTTGGCGAATGGAATGATGTTGAAAAAGAAAAACTTCCCGAAAGATTTGAAGTAGCAAAACAAATTATTGAATCTTTTGCATTAGCCGGATTAAATGAAACCATGAATAGTTTTAACGGTAAATAAAACGGTATTCTTTTTGAGTGTCTTGTAAAAAATAAATTTTATAGAAATGAAAAGACTTTTTTTTATCCCGCTAACTTTTATGTTATCATTTTGTAAATGTCCACAGGCTGCAATTTCAAAGTCTGATAAAAGTGCAATAGAATCTGTTTGTCCGGAAGATGGAAAATGTACAGTAGAACTACTTAGAAATAAAAGTCTGAATGTCAAAGTTGATGAATTTGGAAGCATCTATTATCAAATCTTAGAGTCTAATGAAACTTCTGTATTGATTTACAGATATGATAAAGATGTTCCTAAAGACCTTCAGGATGCCAATTACAGAGAGGAAATTATTTTCGAAATCAATAATAAAACGCAAACCTTAAGCCTTAGCGGAAAAGATTTACAGCAAAGCAAAATGCTTTTTGGTCGTTTTTGCTTTTGCAAAGGCCAAACCGGAAGCTATAAAGTGCAGGAAGGAAGCTTAAATTTGGAACTAAACGGTGATACTGTTCAATTTGATTTAAGTTTTAAAGTCAGTCAGGTACCTCAGCTTATCAACTCGATTAAGGCTACCGTAAAATAAAAAATGCCCTCTTTATTCAAGAGGACATTTTTATATTTATCTTATAATTGATTACTCTATTATAAGTTTCTTTACTTCTTTTCTGTTTCCGTCTTTAACCGTTACAAGATATACTCCGGCTTGAACAGAAGTCAACTGAACGTTTTGTTCAAATGTCCCGGTGTTTTGGTAGTTTCTACTGAAAATTTCTCTACCTCTGATGTCATGAACAACTACACCAATTTCATTACTTGATGAAGAATTAAATCGGATATTGAAATTTCCGTTACCCGGATTTGGATAAAGGACAAACTGATCCAAACCAAAGTCTTCGTTAAGTAAAGTTAGCGTTTGGGCACATACTTCAATCGACCAAGAATTTATCGTTCCTATATCATCATTATAAAAATCTGCGGCTACTAAAGACCAGTTCCCAAGGGTGTTGCCGCCATTGAAAGGAGCTAAAGGTGATGAAGGAGCGAAGGTTCCTGTCATATTGGCTGCGCAACTAAATGCTGCAGCACCATCACTTAAAGTAACATTAAAATTATCATTCCCAGCACACGCTCTACTCCAAACAGGAACCTGAGTTGTATTTCCGGGATTGTTTATTGCAATTACTAAATCCTGTGGGTAAGTGTGTGATACGTTTAATCCAATATTAACATCAGATATTGTACCGCTTATAGGCACATTTATTGTATTTCCAACAACAGTTCCAGGTGAATTAGCTCCAACTCCGTCAGGAATCGCCAATGGGGTTGTATTTGTATATGTGTTACATGCTGTAGTTATTGAATAACCAAGTGCTACACTTTTAGAAACCGCATAAAATATGTTACCAACTGCTTCAATCATGATACGACAATAAGGAGCAGCGGTAGTTGGCATTGTTATAGTTTCTGAACCATCATTAGGAGTATTTGCAGCTAAAACTGTTGGAAAAGTAGCTCCGCCGTCAGTTGACAATAAGATATTTACGTTCGCTGTATTGATGTTATTTGCTGTAGTACCGGCAACATTCCAAGTAATCGTTTGTGAAGAGCCTAAGCCCCATGAAACATTCTCAACACTTGGATTTGTAATCGTAAATGGTCCAACAGCAGCACATGTTACAATCATATTGTCTCTATTAGTTTGACCTCCGTTTGGCGTTCTGTTATCTCTAACTGTTAAGGCAAAAGTGAATGATCTTGCAACAGTTGGAATCACTTCCCAGGTTGGAGCCAAGTTCCCTGCTAACACTTCTGAGAAAACAGGCATGTAACGATTTGGAGAAGTTGATGGCGGAAGTGATCTGAAGTTTGGTCCTGTAGTTGCTGTTTGAGTTGGTGGTTGTGTAGAAACCTGAGTGTTTGTTTGTTCCCAGCAATAGGTTAATGCATCTCCATTAGCATCAGAAGCTGTTCCTTTTAAAATAAAGGCTGTTCCGTTTGGAATGGTATAATTTAGTCCTGCATCAACAACCGGTGCCGTATTTCCACTAGAAGTATTTGCAGAACAAGTTGCCGAAGTAGTAACTACGGTTGTCATTTGAGCAATGCTGATTGCATGAAAATAAGCGTCACTGTTTGATTGAATATCCGGAGCACAAATTCCGGCATAACCCATAATAGTAGTACCACTTCCCGGTTCTACTGAAGAAGACGTTGCTATATTATTGTTACAAGAATTATTAAAAGTATGTTGTCCTCCAAATTGATGGCCCATTTCGTGAGCAACAAAATCAATATCATAAGGATCTCCAACAGGTGCCGGAGAACCGGTTATACCTCTTGCTTTACTTGATGAACAAACAACCCCTAGACCTGCTAATCCACCGCCACCTGTGCTTACAGTATGACCAATATCATAATTGGCAGAACCAATGTAGCTATCAATTTCGCTTTGACTTTCATTTATCAAACTACCCGCATTGGTATTACTAAAATTATCTGAAGTAATAAAAATAATCAAATCATTATTGGCAATTAAATTCATGCGCAAAGACATGTCTCTTTCATACAAACCATTTACTCTGGTCATTGTTACTGCCATTGCAGCAAGTACAGCTGCCTTCTTTTGTGCTAATGTCCCAGCGCCAACACCTGCAGCGTTAACATGATATGCAGCATATTCAATGGTACAAGCCATAGCTAATCTGTAAACTCTAAACAAACCGTCGTTAACCAATGTTACATTTGGAGTAGTTTTAGAAGCAACGGCTTCTGCATCATCTTCTACCATACAGCTAAAGCTTCTGCTACCAGCAATATTTTTTCTGTTGTAAACAATATAATTATTTAAATCTTTAGTATAGGTATCGATATAAAAAGTGCCTGAATTACCGGAAAGCGACATTACATGCAATCCAAAAATCGTTGTACTGAAACGGATAGTAGCCGTTGGGTCTTCAACACCTGTCCCTGAATACGATTTTATATCCGGAAATTTTGCAGACAAGCCAGCCTCCATAATCGGCGCTTCATAAATTCTGTAGTTTTGAATTTCTCCATTTGAATTTGGAAAAGCAACAATTACATTTGACTGTATGTTGTTCGATGCTAAAGGCGCATTTTGCAACTGTGTTTTTAAGGCATTAAAATTCAAAGAATATAATTGGTAAGTACTTGGAACAGAAGCGCGTTCCATTTTTGGCAAACCACTTATCTTGCTAGGTGAGACTTTTTCCCAAAGTGAATTTTGCCCATTACTGCTTGCGAAAAATAAGACAGTAATAAATGTAAACAGTAGTGTTTTTTTCATAATGTTTTTAGGTTTGTTATAAGCGTCCAAAGATAATTATCTTTTAATTATTTACAAGTAACGATGCTGTTTTTTAGATTAATAACTCTAAACTTTAACAAATTCTATTTTATTCGTGTTTTTTCGATGAAAATTATTATATTAAAATTCTAAAACATATTTTTGCGGAATACATTTTATCATTGAAAATATTCAATTCCATAAAGTCATTTAATGCTATTAGCCCAACAATTGTAACTATTGGTACTTTTGATGGTGTACATCTTGGGCACAAAAAAATCCTGGCACAGATTACCAAAAGCGCTCATGATTTAAATTGTGAAAGTTTGGTGCTTACCTTTTTTCCGCATCCCAGAATGGTGCTTCAGGAAGGCACCGAGATGAAACAACTCAACACCTTAAATGAAAAAATTGAACTACTCAATAATTTAGGAATTGACAATCTTGTTGTTCATCCGTTTGACAAAGAATTTTCCAGACTAACTGCCGAAGAATTTGTCAAAGAGGTTTTAGTTGATGGTTTCAAAATCAAAAAAATAATTATTGGACACGATCATCGTTTTGGCAGAAACAGAACCGCCAATATTGATGATTTAATCAGTTTTGGCGAAACTTATGGTTTTGAAGTAGAACAAATTTCGGCTGAAGAAATTGACGAGGTTTCTATCAGTTCAACCAAAATAAGAAATGCGCTTTTAGAAGGGAATATCGAATTGACTACTACTTACTTAGGGTATAATTATTCGCTATCCGGAATCATTTCCAAAGGCAAACAATTAGGAAGAACTATTGGCTATCCAACAGCTAATATCAAAATAGAAGAAGACTACAAGCTCATTCCGCTAAATGGTGTTTACGTTGCTAAAAGTATCCTAAACGGACAAATTGTTTTTGGCATGATGAACATTGGCACAAGACCAACTGTAGACGGGACAACCCAAACCATAGAAATTAATTTTTTTGATTTCAAACAGGATTTATACGGACAAAAAATCACGGTTTCTCTTTTACACCGAATGCGCTCTGAACAAAAATTCGAATCTTTAGACGCGTTAAGAAACCAGTTGAGTATCGATAAAGCGATGGCAGAAAACTACATCAGCCAATTGTAGTAATATTATTATTCTTGATTTATATTTTATTCTCTTTCCTTTTTCTGTTAAATAATTAAATTTTTAAAGATATTTTCTTAAATTTGATAGCGTGCTTCGATTATTCACTCAAATCCATTTAAGATGAAAATAGCTAGAGAACTTTCAAACGGAATCATAATCTTTGCCCTAATCGCGGTTTACTTTCTGGTAATAGAATTTTTAGGATTATCCCACATACTTTATTTGAGAATGCTTAATGCATTAATTGTATTTTATGGCGTAAACCGAACCTTGAAAGCTAATTTTGCTGAAGGTAAAGCAGGCTATGTTTCTAACTTACTTTCTGCCGGAGTAACGGCTGTATTAGGTGTTTTACTTAGTGTTGGTGGTTTGCTTTCCTACATTTATTTAAGAGGTGGCGACAGCTATATTAATACACTGTCAGAAGATTTTTTATTTGGAGGAAACCCTACGGCAAATGAGTATTGCATAGGCGTTTTGTTTGAAGGACTTGCTTCAGCCGTAATTGTAGTTTTTGTAACCATGCAACTCTGGAGAAATAAAACATCGACTCAAGATTCTTAAATCCTTTATTAAAGTTTAACAAAATTGTAACTTACATACAATTTAACTACTTTTGGTGCACGATAAAATTGCACCTATGAGCATCACAAAACACAATTGGACCAAGGAAGAAATTATTGCTATTTATAACAAACCTATGATGGATTTGCTGTATGAAGCAGCAACAATACATAGACAACATCACGACCCAAATGTTGTTCAGGTTTCTACTTTATTATCTATAAAAACCGGTGGTTGCCCTGAAGATTGTGGCTATTGTCCACAAGCTGCCCGTTATCATACCGATATTGAGGGCAATGATTTAATGTCGGTAAGCCAAGTAAAAGCTCAGGCTTTACGTGCTAAATCAAATGGATCATCTCGTGTTTGTATGGGAGCTGCGTGGCGTAATGTAAAAGACGGTGAAGAATTTGACCAAGTGTTAGAAATGGTTCGTACTATTAACAAACTGGATATGGAAGTGTGTTGCACCTTGGGAATGTTAACCGAAAACCAAGCACAGCGATTAGCCGAAGCAGGTTTGTATGCCTACAATCACAACTTAGACACATCTGAAGATTATTATAAAGAAGTAATTTCTACACGCGGTTTTGAAGACCGATTGGAAACTATCGAGAATGTCCGTAAAACCAATGTTACGGTTTGTAGCGGTGGTATTATCGGAATGGGAGAAAGCATAGAAGACAGAGCCGGAATGTTAGTCGCTCTTTCTACTTTAAACCCACAACCGGAATCAGTCCCGATTAATGCTTTGGTAGCGGTTGAAGGAACTCCGATGGAAAATGAAAAACCAGTCGAGATTTGGGAAATGATTCGAATGGTAGCTACTACCCGAATTGTAATGCCGGAAACTCAGGTTCGTCTTTCTGCCGGAAGAACAGAAATGTCACGCGAAGGTCAGGCTATGTGTTTCTTTGCCGGAGCGAATTCGATTTTTGCCGGTGATAAATTATTAACCACTCCAAATCCGGACGTAAATGAAGACATGAAAATGTTTGAAACACTTGGATTAGTTGCTCAAAAACCATTTATTAAAGCAATGCAGCCTACAACTGTTGAAGCTGCCGATTCTCAATTCCAGTCGTTAGGAGAAAAACCAAAATGGTCACGTCCCGGACATACAATCGAAAGAAACTTGCAGTCCTCCACAAAAGGGAAATAAGATTTTTAACTTTTCTTGTATTTCTTTTTTCAAAAGCTTTTATAAATTTGCTCTTTGTCTCGTGACTTAGAGCATTTTTTATAAAAGACTTTATATGACGTTAGCATTAACAGAAATTGAACGCGTAAAGACCATTAGCAAAAAGGATTTCTATAACAATTATGTTAAAAAGCAAAAACCACTGGTTGTTGAGCAATTAATTACAGATTGGCCAGCGCACGAAAAATGGAATTTAAATTACATCAAAAAGGTAGCGGGAGATAAAACAGTACCACTTTATGATGATAGACCCGTTTCACATGAAGACGGTTTTAATGAAGCTCATGCCAAAATGAAAATGGCTGATTATATTGATTTACTTCAATCAAAGCCAACCAACTATCGCATTTTTCTCTATAATCTAATAAAGGAAGTTCCTGTTTTAAAGGAGGATTTTAAATGGCCTGATATTGGATTACGATTGGTAAAACAATTGCCAATGTTGTTTTTTGGTGGAGAAAACTCCAAGGTATTCATGCATTATGACATTGATTATTCTAATATTTTACATTTTCATTTTCACGGCACAAAAAGATGCGTTTTGTTTGCTCCCGATCAAAGTCAATACCTATACAAAGTACCACACTCTTTAATTTCAAGAGAAGACATAGATTTTGACTATCCTGATTTTGAAAAATGGCCTGCATTAAAAAAAGCCAAAGGGTTGGTCACCGAATTAAAACATGGTGAAATGCTATACATGCCGGAAGGCTATTGGCATTATATGAAATATGTCACTCCCGGATTCTCGATGAGTTTGAGAGCTTTCCCGAGAAGTATTACTAATTTATCGAAAGCAGCTTACAATGTTTTCATCATGAGAAACTTAGACAATATGATGCGAAAATGGAAAGGACAGCAATGGATTGATTACAAAAATCGAAAAGCTATTACCAATACAGAAACACATTAAATAAAAGCGGTCCAGTTAAAAATAACCAGACCGCTTTATACTTTACCTTTTGCTCGTTTACAGAATAATTTTTCTTGAAATCGTAACACCATTTTTCAACTTAATCTTTACGATTAAGGTTTGATGACTCATCGTAATATTTGATGTTGAAAAAGTTTTATTACTTATTGCTTTGGCAAAGAACAATTGTCTGCCTAACACATCGTATACCGTTACTTCCTGTATGTCTTCCATAAAAGACTTGATGGTCATTTCGCCATGATTAGTCGCTACGACAACGCCATTGTCAAGAGTTTCAAAATCAGGAGTTCCAAGAGCTTCATTGGTGTATCTTAGTATAAACCTATCTTCATACCTGCCGTAATTCGTAGTAAAAGTATATGAAGATTGTTTTAAATCATGAATAATATTCATGTCTCTGTCTTCTAAATAAATATTTTGATCTGTATTGAATATTCCTTCTTTTTCATCTAAACTAATCGTAAACTGACCATTTGCTATACTGAAATAACCCAGAGGCACCTTGTCTGCATCTGTAAATGAAGGCCTTGCCTGAATCTTGTATTTTTCATTTTGAGCAAGCGAATAAAAACTAACCTGTGAATTGGTAGTGTTTACCCTACCGTCATATGCCCAATCAAATCCTAATGTAGTTTGCTCAAAGTATCCAATAAGAAGTTGGCTAAACAATCCGTCCGGGTTTTGAAGGTTTAACCAAAGTCTATCTCTTTCGATTTCAGAAGTAGTGTTGTTGTTTTTAAAAAAATCATTATTTAAATACGTTTTGTCACGCATCGAATTATTAAAAACAATGTCAACATTATTGGACTGTGCTTCAATAAAAAATCCTTGTCCCGAAGCTACTTTACCCGTAGGTATTGTACTTCCTGTTCCACTGGCTGTTCCTCCGGAAAGGTTGTAATAGGCATAGTCAGCTGTAACAAAATTTGATGCACTCGGACCCGGATTAGAAACAGATACATCTGCAACATGTGTCCAAAAATAAAGTGTACCTGATGTTTTTGTGCCATTATCCGTTATGAATTTATCTGCAAAAATTGCTGACGGATAAGGATTCCCTACCAAATTAAAATCATCAGTAGTACTCGCTGCATTTGCGCTTTCATATATTCTTGTAGAAATAACACCATTGTTTGGCACACCTAAAAAGGATACTGTTGTAGGCAATGCCTGTGGCCCAAATGCTACTGAAGTTGGCGCCATGACAGCATAGCCTTTGCCCGTTGTCATTGTCGAGCCTGACCCTGCATAAACCCATGCATCACCATTATCATCAAAACTATCTGCCGGAGCATTACCGGTTGCAGCAGTGACTAAATCTGCAAAATTTTGTGTATTGAAAGTAAACGAATAATCGGTTCGCCAACCGCTGAATATAGCCGATAGAGCTCTTGTATCTGCTACAGGTCTTGACCAATAAAAATAATCATAACGCTCATAAGGTGTTGTAGTTCTTTTATAAGTAATATTCCCGGAATTAGTGACATTATTATTGATCTGAACTAAACTGGAATTATTTTCAAAAGTCATGGTAGCTGTAGGTGCTGCTGCTACTGTTAGTTTCTTTAATAAAGTTAAAGTATGTGAAGAATTGAACACTACATTTCCGCTGGTCACTGTACAAGCGCAGCCTTCTAAACTTGCAGGTGAAGAATAGCTTCCAATAAATTCTAAGTTGGTATTTCCGGTTGGTATTGCTGAGGAAAAACTAACACCATTCCATGTTGACCATGCTGTTCCGTCCCATATAGAAGTACGGGTAGAAAATTCATCGGCGCCAATATCAGGTGCTGTTGCATCTCTTGCGTCATTGTCATAATCTATTATGTTGGGTGACGCTAATACTAATGCACCACCTTCACCACTATTACAAGTAGCGTTATTTATGTGTAAATCTGCGGTTGGAATATCTACAAAAGATACCACGGCTTCCGTAAGGCTGTTTGCATCTTTACCTGTTGCCTGCCACGTTGTAAAGCTATTATCTGTAATTCCATTTGTCGCGACTATTGTGGCTGCATTAGTTGCATTTAGGATGTTGTAATTACTATTCATATTAGGCAATCCGGAAGTTAAATTAGCTAACGCATAATTCTTACCATTCCCGGTTCTTGTCATATTTAAAATGTTATTATAAATATTGGCGGTAGCAACAGGGCTGGTCGCCGTATTAAATTGCAAGGCTACGCTATTTTGTGTCCCGGTTGAACTTCCTCCAATTGTAATACTATTATAATAATAATTTCTTGTATTTGTTCCTCCCGGATCATAGACTCCCAAACATTGCATCCCATTGGTATTGGAACCATTACTTAAGGATATCATGTTGTTTGCAAAAGTCCAGCTACCGCCAACAGGCCAAAAACCTACAATATATGGACTGGTTCCTGTGGCTGTGTTTGTAAGACCATAAATTCTATTTCTGATCATTGTCCCACCAGATGATACTCCTCCGGCAGCAATAGCAGCTACACCTATATTAGCATTTGCAGTTGTAGTTGCATTTAGGTTATAAATTGTATTTAAGTTAACGGTATAGGAATTTGAGGTAGAAGCTGAAATCAAAATCCCAACAATCGCAGATGAAATTCCGGTGCCTGTATTCGTTGTAGCTCCATTTAAATCATAAATAACATTTGATGAAATGGTAACAGGATTAGAAGCTGAAGCCGGAGCAACGTGAATACCCCTGATAGCAGAAGAAGTCCCAGTGCTACTATTTGTCAGTCCGCTAATTGTATTACCGGTTATCGAATTGGATGATGATCCCGGAATAGCCATGTAAATTCCTTTAAACGAACCCGCATTCGTAGAAGACGTCAGTGTGGAAATAACATTATTGGTAATCGTTTGTGTTGCACCACCAGCGACCCATATTGCTACTACATCAGAAGTAGTTGTTGTACTGGATAGTCCTGAAATTATATTTGCATTAACCTTTTTTGCTCCTGAGTTAGAGCCACAATTTATTCCAATAACAGTACTACCTCCGGAAACATTACTTATTGTATTCGTATCTATATTATTATTGCCTTTATCAATATCCATTACAATCACTGCACTTGAACCTCCGGTAATATTTGAAAACGTATTATATTGATATGTTTTTGAAGTACCGGTACCTGCTGCACCCACATTATACCAACCCGTAATTGATGTGGCTCCGGTAACGGTTACATTTGAAAAATTATTACTGTTATGATTGATTACTGCTGCTATATGTGGATTATTTGTACCGCAATCATAAAACCAAACTCCACCACCCGCAACCGATTTAGTAAAACCAGTAACGATACTGTTACTATTCACATTTTCAGTACCACCGGAAAGTGCAGAACTATAATTTCTTATAAACACTATAGTTCCGGAAGTATTAACAGTGTTATTGGTAAAGGTATTACTGTTGATGTTTAAATTTAATGCTGTCTGATTATAGTATATGAAAGTAACTGCTCCTGACGAATTTGCCGTGTAGCCGAAATTTGAGAAGTTATTATTACTGATTGAATTAGTGGTTGTATTATTACTACCATTAGTTCCGTCTAATTGAATCCCAAATATAGCTCCGCTTGTGTTAGCACTTCTAACAGATATATTGTTATAAGTGACGCTATTAGTGATTGTTCCTGTTGGAGCTGCAGAATAATCCTCAACAGAGATACCTCTAACGCTAGTTACTGTTGTTGCCGTTGAACTAGTGATATTGTTATAAGATACATTATAGTTTTTAGTATTTTTAACAACAATTCCATTAACAGTACCCGTTCTTAAACTAAAAGTTGAGCTACTGCTTGATGTACCATAGTTGGTTATTGTATTCGCATTAGCTAAAGATCCTCCTATTACTAATCCATCATTGAATGCTGTGGCTGTGGCAGAACCAATCACTACAATACCATAATTTACATCAGTAACAGCATTGCCGGTAATAGTTAAATTATTATTTGATCCTCCCGCAGAGGCATTAGCACCTGAAGTCATATTAGTAGAAGTATGGCTTGAATTACTATAAATACCCATAGTATTGGTATAGGTTCGGTCTAAATCAATTGTGCAGTTTTTTATAGTAATATTTTGTGCTCCATTTGTAGTTGTTGCATAAAATAGTCCGACACCAAATTCAGTCATGTTATTACTCGCACCAGTGGTGGAATTAGAACCATTTTCTAATAATGTAAAGCCATCAAGCGTAATATAATCGCCACCAACAATTTTAAAAATACCATCTGATAAAATTCCTGCCGTCTGTGGTGTAAATGCCGTAAATGTAGGATTGGTGCCTGTACTGAACTTTTGAAAAGTTATTGTATTTGCAGCTATTCCTGTACCGGTTATATTAAAACCGCCACTCGGTGTAGTTTCTGTGTAACCCGCTAAAACATTAAATATTACCGGCCCGGAAACTCCATAAGTGTTTAAGGCTGTAACCGCTGTTGCCACCGTTGGAAAACAGGCAGAAGGTATGTAATAGGTTCCGTTTAATGCTCCTGTTGTGGCTGCCGCAAAAGCAACATTTAAAGCAGTTGGCGCTGCCGGGGTTTGTCCTACTCGAGCTAATGTATAGGAAGTATCCATAGCCGGACTAAAACTCAATCCGTCATTTATTAAACTTACCTGCACTGTTTTGGCCGTTGATAAACAAGCCGCAAACTTATCTAATACCACATAAACTCGTAAGCCGCCTGCAGGAATGGCAATATTTAAAGCATCATGCCCGTATAAATTATTATTGGTTGGATTACTGTTATAGTCACCATAAATTGTGGCGTTGCTTTCGGTTCCGTTAAAAGTTTCAGAGCCTGTTGCCGGTTCGTAATAGATTTTAAAACCATCATTAGCAATCTCACTGTTTTCAGCTAATGTCCCTGTGTTTTGTATCCAAAATCGTTGCAATACTCTTGATGAAACGGAGCCAAAGTCTATCTTTACAGACATCACCACATTATAAGGAGATGTTATAGCTCCGGGATTTAACTGAATAACGCTCGATGTTACATCAGAAGGTCTGTCAGATATATCAAAAATATAGTGCTGTCTTTCATTGTATCCTGTTTGGTTGGGATTACCACCATAAGAATTACTTCCGCCACAATAATCAGCATGAACAGAAGTGTAAGCAATTAAACCTGCTATAGCATTGGCGCCAAAATTATAATTGTTGAGGTTTTGATCTAAATTTGTTGCAGCAGTACAGTCATTTAATGCAAATCCGTAGGTAAACAGATTGTTCCCGTTTAACCAAGTTCGGGCAAAAAGTTGGTAGATGTTGCTGTGTGTATTAGAATTGGGCAACATAGTTGTTGTAACATCTTTTTCAAGATACCCATATTGACCAATACCGCTGTTTGTTTTGAAGTATGGGTTTTGTGCAAAAGCAATACTGCCATTGACTAAAAATAGCAATGGCATTATTTTAAAAAGTGATAAACAATATTTATTCAATAGTTTCATTTTCACTCTGCTTTTAATCTATAGTTAACTAACTATAAACTGTTCTTTTCTAAAGAATAATTTTTCTTGAAATGGTCACTCCATTTTCCAATTTAATTTTGACAATCAATGTTTGATGACTCATTGAAATATTTGAAGTCGCAAAGCTTGTATTGTTTATTGCTTTTGCAAAATACAATTGTCTTCCTAACACATCATACACTGTTACTTCTTTTATGTTTTCAATATAAGACTTAATGCTCATTTCACCATGATTGGAAGCTACAATAACATTGTTATCAATAGTTCCAAAATCAGGATTGCCAAGCGCTGCGTTGGTGTATCGCAATACAAATCGATTATTGAAAGCTCCTGCATTAGCAGCAAAAGTATAAGGTGCTGCTCTTAAATCATGAATTATATTAAGTTCTCTGTCTTCTAAATAGATTGGTTGTCCTTCCTGAAACAATCCGTCAACAGCTGCAATGGCTATCTTGTAATTTCCTGCCGAAGAAACTTTTATTCCTAAAGTAACGGTATCCGAATCTACGAAAGGCATAGCTCTTCCCTGTATACAATATGCCTGAAGCAAATCATTATCGACGTATGAATAGATATCCAAACTATTTGGCTTGGTTACCGCATCATACAACCTATCTTTTTGATTCGTTGCTGATTCAACATAGGCAACTAATGTTCTTTTTACTGTATTTTGAGGCGATATAATATCTAACCAGATACGACTTTTCTCTTCTTCACCGACAACCGTATTTTCAACTGTTGCATTCTTGTAAAATTGTGTATTACTATAAGAAGCATTAGTAGACGTATTTCTTCTCATGCTATTGTTAAAGTTAACTACACTGCTTCCCGCTGCGCCATCTTTCATCAATACAAAAAATCCTTGTCCGGAAGCAATCTTACCATTAAATCCTGATGGACCACTGATAGTACCTGAACCATTGTAAACGATATAATCAGCAGTGGTATAATTACTGTAAAAATCATTATAAAACGGATCTATTGTAGCTGTACTTGGTGCTGTATTGTGTGACCATAGATAGACAAAACCCTCAATATCGGGATTGTTGGCCGCAGATAAAAACGTTAAGGAATTGATAGCTGAAGGATATGGATTCCCTACTAAATTCCAGTTATCATCCCAGCGCGTTACTGTAGCCGGCGTTGGTGTTGTTGGAACCGTATAGTCTAGTCCTGTCGTAATACCATCACCATAATAATTCCCTCTCGAAATTGGGATTGTTATAGCTCCATTATTTGGCTGACCGGTAAAAGAAAAAGAATTTGTAACCAAAGTACTCGAACCGTTAAAAGTTCGGGCTATATATCCTTTCCCGGCTGTCATATTTGTGGTAGAAGGCGTTCTCCATGTCCCGGTAGTTCCATTTAAATTACTGTAAACCGGATTCCATTCATATCGATATCCGTTTGGTATATTGGCAACGGCAAACAACTTGGTTGGTGCACTCCAATATACATAATCAATATCTCTGGCGGTGTAATTTCTTTTTACGGTAAACTTTGTCCCCGAATAATCACCATCATTGGTATCAGTATCATTCACCTGTATCAACTGTCCACCGTTTTCAATTGTAACATCTCCATTGCTGGTTAGTTTGTTATGAACTCTGATATAATCATCAGGATATGCAGCAGAACCTATCGTAACATATTTATTTACTTTAACTTCAAGGTTTCCTGTGGCAATAAGATTGTTGCTTATTGTAGTATTGAAATCATTATCTAAAATAACATTATAAAAATCTTCTGGATTGGTGTGCACGTTACTGTTAATAATTTGGGGTGAACTTCCAACAAAAGAAACGGTTCCGTTTCCTTCTAAAAAGCTAGCCGTTGTTAAACTGTTGGTGAAATTTTTATACAAATACAAATTACCATCAGCAGTACCGCTATTACTGTCATCCATATCAAGTACTCCGGTAGTGTTTATCAACAAATCTCCATAAACTTCGAGCTTGTTGCTGGCACTTGCTTCTAACTGTACTTTCCTTCCCGAAATGGTTAAGTTTTTACATTTGGCAACATCCGAAAATTGATCCGAATAAGCTGCAGTATAATCGATAACAGCATCTCTGGCCGCACTAGAAAATAATACTACATCGGTTAGTTCATCAGGAACGGTTAATTGTGCCCAATTGTTACAATCAAACCAATTGGTACTCAAAGCTCCTATCCATCTGTTAAAAGCATCTGAAGCATTGATAACAAAAGGAGAAGTTGCCGGACAAGAACCAAAACTGGAAATCCAGTTAGTACTATAGCTTAATATTTGTCCCAATAAATAGGGTTTAGTTCCTGTAGTATTCCCGGGTGTAACGGAAACATCGTAACTAACTTCATAAGAAGCCGGTGAAGAATTTGCCTGTATGGAAGCACACAATAAATCAGGATGCTTTCTGGATCTTCTTAAATTGTCCCCGGATACAGCCGACAAATCATCTGATAAATCATACCAAAGTCCACCATCCTGAACACCCGAAAGTACTGTTCCGACAAAAGTAGAACCTGCTGCATCATAAACAAAACTTCCTTGTAACAGGAACATCGAATCCGGTTGGGAAGTAGAAACATTAACAATACCATGGCCTAAACCTGTTGAGCCATCTGCACTTTTACAGACTATAGTAAAAGATGTATTAGGGAAAACAGTTCCCGAAGGAGATACTGCTGTTACCGTTGATGTTGTGCCAGTGCCCGAAACCGTTTCAATACAAAATGTTGATGCTGCCGGAATAACCGAAGAACCATTATAAGTAAATTCTAAATAAGGAATATTTCCTGTTGGTGATGGCGTTACACATTCGAACCATTTGTCTGTTCTAACATTACTTGCCGGTAATCCTCCTGTCTCATAAGTTCCATTCGTCCACAGGAACTTGGTTCCCGGATTAATATCAACAAAAGTCAACAGCCTGATAGCATCATTGGCGCTACCGTAAGCATTATCATAAGCAATCAAAATCAATTCTCCGGTCTTTAATACGGTTGGATTAACATTAGTCGGTGTTACCGATACTTCGACTCCACTGCTCCACTCGCTGCCATTTCTAACAAATATTTCTAAGTAATACGTTGTCCCATTGGTCAATCCTGTAATGCTTACTGTGTTACCACTTGAATAATAAACCGCTTGGTTAAAGGCGGCAAATACCGTATTGGCCGTATATGCAGTACCTGTACTTCCTGTTGGGGCAAAGGTAATTCCCGATGCTGCTGTTACTACTACCAACACCTGGTCAAAACATGCCGCTGTTGGATTAGCCCAAGTTAGCGATGCTGATGTATTTCCTGCTGTTGCTGTAGCACTGGTCACATTTGGAAGACCAATGGTTTGCGTTGTAGTAGTTGCCGTAGCCGAATACAAAGTAGAAGCTCCATTATTTTTATAAGCATACACGGCAAAAGTATAGGATAAACCAGCGGTAAGCCCTGTCACGGTTACACTAACTGTTGCAGCAGCGGTTGTTTTATATAAAACTCTCGATGTTGTTGCATTGTAAGTTGGCGCTAAGCTGTAATCTAAATTTGTAGTTTGCGACGGAACGTAAATGGTGGTAACCGCATTAGGCACTCCGCCTTGTCTGACTACTAATAGATAACCATCATAAGTACCCGTTGCCGGTGCAGACCAGTTTAAAACCTGAGTGGTATTCGTCGTACAACCCTTGGTTATGCTTCCCGGCACAGCTGGCGCGGTTAACGTAATGGTTTGTGTTCCTCCTGCCGTTGCGCTGCCCGATTTGGTACCCGAACTAAAGGTTAAATTTGTAGTAGCAATAGCATTCAGACTTATGGTTCTGCCTGTTGTTGCTGCAGCATCTATAGAAGCCGTTACCCAAAAATACCTAGTGCCGACAGTAACACTTTGAGACAATGACGAAAAAGTTATGGTTTCGCCGGTACCGGTTGCTGTTGCAGTAAAACCGGAACCTAGTTGTGTAGCGGTAGCAAAATCATTTGCCGTGTTGTACCATAGTTTTAAACCACTTGCCACAATATCTGACGCCTGATACGTGCCGCTTGTTGCAAATGATGCCGCAGTTAAGGTTGCATTTGAATTGGCAACTGTAGTTTGAAACGTTGAAAGAATATGATTAGTTGTCCCTTGAGCAACATTGGCCGCCGCTATTTGTGTACCGTTATCGGCTATCGTTACTGCGGGTGGAGTTGATGAATTTGCCGTTATGGAAACATTGTCAAAACCAAGAGCTTGCGCATTTGATGTGGTAGTTCCCGAAGTTACCGAATAACGCCAAGCAAAATAAAACTTATCATTTAAAGCAAGACTGGCTGCCGGTGTATAAGTTCCTGTAACTGCTGTTGTTGTCCCCGGAGCTGTTGTATAACCCGTATTATCAGCATCTGCAGCAATACTTGTTGTTAGTGTTCCTCCACAAACTGTCCAGGTTGTTCCATCAGTAGAATATAATAAATCGACTGTAAAACCTGCTGCGTTAGAACCCTTTCTATACTTTTCGACATCATACGATATTGTAAAACTGCTAATAGCTGTGGCGGCATTATTATTAAAATACGACATGAATGCAACTGTCTTACTTGCTGATGAAGATGACAATCCTCCAACGGCGCTTTCAGTTGTAACATTGTTTGCATTATATCTGTAAATTCCATTCCCTGCAGTTGTTGACATACTGTTTCCGCCTGCCAACTCAACCGCTGTAACTGCTGTTGAATACGTTAGTGCTGCATCTCGAACATTAGTTGTCTTTTGTGCTTTCCAATTCGTAGGCAATGTTGCCGTAGAACTGGCACCTAAACCATTGAAATTTTCTGTGAAAGTTCCTCCAGCCGCTAAGTTGGTTTGCCCCCAGGAAAAAGCACTAACAAAAAGCGCAATAAAAAGTATTTTTAGTTTCATTTAAAATGAATTATAGTATTAATTTCCAAAGTGATAGCGTCTCTTTTGTACACACAAAAAAGGGCTAAGTTTTAGCTAGTAGAAAATGGGACAACAAAACTACATCTAAATTACTAAAATACAAGCAGTTTGAGTTACTAAATTATCAATAAAATGCTATGTTTATGAACATTCTCTGTTAATTACTTAAAAAATAGTGTTTTTATGTGTGTTTTCAGGGGTAATTGGAGTTTTTCTCTGTCTGTTTTCGTGCGTTTAATCTTAAAGACTATTTTGGTTTGAAAGTATTCAGGTCAATTGCCTAACTTTGTTTTTGAAATTGGTATCCAAAAATGAACGAAGCACTGACGTTAAAAGAAGCACAACTCAAGTTAGAATATTATTGTTCTTACCAGGAGCGATGCCATCAGGAAGTGGTTCAGAAAGCCCATGATTTGGGAATGAAATCCCATGAAACGGATGCTATTGTTGTTCACTTAATCCAACATAATTTTCTAAACGAAGAACGCTTCGCCCGAAGTTTTGCCCGGGGGAAACACCGCATCAAAGGGTGGGGTAAAAACCGCATTGTCAACGAACTCAAACAGCGACAAATTTCGGCACCTAATATCAAATGCGCTTTAACCGAAATCACTGAAGAAGAATACATAGAAACACTCGACAAATTAGCTGAAAGACATTGGGAAACCATCAGAGAAACCAATGTTCAGAAAAAGAAAAAGAAGTTTTGCGATTACTTATTGCGCAAAGGCTGGGAAAGTAATTTGGTTTATGAGAAGTTGAAGGAGTTTGAGAAATAATTATGAGTTATAAGTTATGAATTATGAGTTAAAAGCCTTATAAAATCATATCTCCATTTATTAAGTTGTAGTTTTCGATAAAACCCAACTCATAACTTACTTAGCAAAATACTCACCGCATTACCTCCAAATCCAACTGCATTTATCAATACATTCCGAATCGCTTTTCGCGGATTTTGTTCGGTGACAAATGGCACTCCTATGAACTGTTGGTGTTGCATCATCAAAAGCGCCATTTCGAGATTAAGCATACCCGAAGCACCAAATGTGTGACCAACTTTCCATTTATTAGTCGTAAGCATTGGAAGGTTTTTGCCGAATACTTTTTGTATTGCTTTATATTCTGTTTTATCCCCTTTTATAGTTCCAGGCGCGTGCATTACAATCACATCGACTTCATCCAAAGACACATTTTGCAGGGCCATTTTCATCGATTTCTGGAAACATTCTGCTTCATCGGTGATGGAAATACTGTGTTGCAAATCGTCTGTGGCATAACCAAATCCGGTAACGTAACCCAAGGCATTTTTTTGCTTACCAATTTCCAGACACGCCATCGCTGCGCCTTCGCCTAATACCATTGAATTTTTGGTTTTATCTAAATCCAATGCGCGGCAAGGAAAGGCTTCATTCGATTTAGAATATATCTTCAATGCCTGCATTTGAGCAATCGTAAACGGTGTTAACGGTGCTTCACTTCCACCAACTAAAAACTTATCTGCCATGTCTGCTTGCAGCCAAGCTATTCCGTTTAACAAAGCATGAAGTGCTGTAGAGCACGTTATAGAATGTGACAATTCGGGGCCATTTGATTTTAAATCATGCGCCACCCAAGTAGAAATGTTTCCTAAAGTTGTTGTTGGTGACGCCAGAGTTGGTGTCTTTCCGGTCGCTAAAAATTCCTGATGATGCTTTTCAAAAAGTTGGGTAGCGCCACGCGAAGAACCGATGTTAACGCCAAATTTTGCGTCATACCATCCGGCATTTTTTATTGCCGCTCTTGATGCAAAAATTGCATAAAGCACTGAGTTATCAAGGGATTTATATTTCACATCCGAGTCACGCAATGCCTGGACTTCTTTAGCCAAAGCTTCGGATAATGGAGCAACCAAAGCAGTACTATTTCCAATCTGTTTTTCAACAATCAGCGATTTTGGATTCAGATATTCATTCCAAACCTCGGCTGTGGTTTTGCCTAAAGCTGAAAAGGAAGCTATGGAAGTTATGGCAATAGGCTTTTTCAAAAGAATAGTTGTAATGGAGTTAGTAGTGCAAAACTACACTATTTCGAGCGCTTTTTCGACAGTAGCATATACTTTTTCCAGTTGGGAATTGGTAATAATATAAGGCGGTAAAATGTATATGATATTGCCAACCGGACGCAATATGATTCCGTTTTCAATAAAGAAATTATAGAGTTTGTTGCGCATTGTGCCATAGTAACTTTCCTGGCTTTCGGTCTTAATTTCCAGAGCGAATATGACGCCTAACACTCGCGTTGTTTTTACTTTTGGATGTACTTTTATTTTAGATTCAAAAGCCAAATGCGATTGGTTTATTCGGGCGATATTTTCCTGCATTACTTCCGTCTGCAACAAATTGATACTTGCTAAAGCTGCCGAACAACCTGTTGGATTTGCCGTGAATGTATGTCCGTGAAAGAGTGCTTTATTCGTATCTTCATCATAAAACCCATCAAAAACTTCTTGGGTAAAAGTTGTTATCGCCATCGGGATTGTTCCGCCTGTTAATGCTTTTGACAAGCACATCATATCGGGTTTGTTGGCCAGATAATCGGTTGCAAATGTTTTGCCTGTTTTTCCAAAACCTGTCATTACTTCATCGGCAATGGTGAAGATATTATGCTGATTACAAATGGCAATCATTTGATCTAAAACTTTGGGCGAATACATTACCATTCCCGCCGCACCTTGTACTAAAGGTTCAAAAATAAACGCTGCATATTGATTGGTTACAGCCAAATCTTTCAATGCTTTTAAACTTTGTTCTTCGTTACTTTTTGTCGGCACCGGAATTCGGATTACTTCGAGTAACGAACCTTTGAATGCTTCGGTAAAAAAGGAAATGCCGCTACTTGCCATCGCACCAAAAGTATCGCCATGAAAGGCATCCTCGAAAGCAAGGATTTTTGTCTTTTTAATTCCCTTGTTATAATTGTACTGCAGCGCACATTTCAAAGCAACTTCAACAGCAGTCGAACCATTATCGGAATAGAAGATTTTCTTTTGATTTTTAGGCAAAATAGTCATCAGTTTTTCGGCTAATAAAACGGCTTTGTCATGAGTAAATCCACCAAACAAAACGTGCTCTAAAGTCGTCAACTGTTCGTAAATAGCATCGGCGATAATTTTATTGGAATGTCCGTATGGATTTACCCACCAGGAAGCAATCGCATCAACGTATTCCTTGCCGTTTTCATCCCAAAGCAAAGCGCCTTCGCCTTTGATAATAGCCGGAAAATCAGTCGCTGTTTTGTGCTGCGTATAAGGATGCCAGTTGTATAGTTTGTCTCTTTCGGAAAGGTTCATTTATTTTATAATTTCAAAAGATTATCACGAAATTTATCAGCATAATAGCTAATTACATTTGCATCAAAATAAGGTTCGTTGTCGATTCTGCCGATGCATTTTACTTCGGTTTTCTTTAGGATAATTTCTTCGGTTGCTTTGTTTTCATCGCCTGAAAAGATGATTCCGGCAACGTTGATTTTTCTGTTTTTCAGCCCTTCAATTGTTAGTAATGTATGATTGATACTTCCCAAATAATGACGCGAAACGACAATCACTTTATAGTCTTTTTTGATTAAATCAACCACACAATCGTTGTCGTTTAGTGGAACGAGAACGCCGCCTGCGCCTTCAATTACCAGATGATTATCGGTTATTGGCTCTGTTATTTTTTTTAAATCGATAGTGATTCCGTCAAGCTGTGCAGCTAAATGCGGACTTGCCGGAGTATTCAATGCGTAGGAATTTGGAAAAACTTTTCCCTTATCCCTAATCCCTAATCCCCTTACCTTATGACTATCTGAATTATCTAAATCTCCGGCTTGTATAGGTTTCCAATAATCGGCCTGCAAGGCTTCGACCACTATTGAGGAGGCAATGGTTTTACCGACATCGGTGCCGATTCCTGTGATGAATAGTTTCATTTTTTTAATTCTGAAATCTGATTTATGGCAAAAGTTTTAGTTTCTTCATCACCATATTGAATGGTTTTCTCGTAATATTCAATAGCCTTAGCTTTATTACCAGATAGTTTATAACCTTGTGCAATATTGGACAAAACAATATAATCTTTCGGGTTAAGTTTTTCTGCTTTAAAAAGCGCTTCAAGACCTTCATTATATTTTCCGGTTAGAAAATAGGTGACAGAAACATTGGACAAACTCTCAATACTATCAGGATAATATTTTAAAATTGCCGACGCAATTTCCCGCATGTTAGTCAATAGATTATCATTTTCGGTATCATAAAGCTGTACCTGATAACTCTGTAAAGATGCCAGAAAGAACTGTTTGCCATCCTCTTTTTTTTCATTATTTGTCCAAGTCCAGTTGTTGTTATTTTTCGCAGAATAATCAACCGCTTTTATAATTTCTGAAGTGAATTTTTCCCAATCCTGAATTTTTCCAAGAGCATAGATTTTTCCAAATCTCATGTCGAGCCGATCCGGATAAAGACTAATTCCCTTATCGATTTTAGTAAAGGCATTTTTTAAATCTGTGTCACCATAGTTTATAGTACTGCCCAAATAGCCTGCTGTTTGATTGAGACTATCTTTCAAAATCAAGGCTTCACCTTCGGGTTCATTCCTAGTTAAGCTTAGTATTTCCTTCTTTGATTTTTGAAAATAGTAATTGAAATAAGAAGTAAATAATTCAGCATCTGTTGGCTTGGCTTTTCCCCATGCTTCCAAGGTTTCTTTTTGTTTTATGGTGTCTTTTTCCCGGAAATATTTTCCAAATTCGGATTTATAATCCTGAGCAAATGAAATGCTGGAAATGGTTACGGCAATTACTATACAGATATTTTTCATTTTGATGATTTTCATTAATCAAATTCGAATTTACAGTTTTGACATTTGTATTTGTACTTTGAAAAGAACTGGGCGAACGCACCTAAAATAGCAACCTGAAAAAAAGATTTTACGCCATCAATTGAAGTCTCCATTTCAACTTGTTCAGCACCACATTCGGGACATTTTAAAGGTTGATTGTCATCATCAACAGAGTATAAACTCACTTCGCCAAGTATTTCATTTGCCTTCTCAAAATCTTCTGTTTTAACAAACATTTTTACACCACCAACGGCATTGCTGTATAACGGATTCGAGTCAACTATATTGTTATCCCGCATAAATACTTCGATGCCCTGACTTTCTAATTTGCCTTGATAGATAATAGCTTCGCTTGAGTATTGAAAGCGGCGGAGTAATGTAAATTTTTCTTCTTCCATAACTTAAAAAACAAAGGTAGCTAACAATTCCAACACATTGATAATTTCGGTTTCCGAATTAAAGCTGTGCAGGCAAAAACGCAGACGTTCCTGACCTTCGGGAACTGTTGGCGAAAGGATTGGTCGGACATCAAACCCATTTTGTTGCAGTTGGTTTGCAATCTTTTTTACATTTTCATTTCCGGGAATGATAGCGCATTGAATGGCTGATTTACTATAGACAAACATTGGTTTTAAGCCTAATCGCATTTTTTCCTGATTGAAGAAAATGATGTTGGATTTCAACTTTTCGATTAATTTCTTTTCTTTGGTTAAATGTTTATAGGATTGCAGAATTGTTGCGACGTTATGCGGAGAAAGTCCTGTTGTATAAACAAAACTACGGGTAAAGTTGATCAAATAACTCTTTAGTTCTTTGCTTCCAAGTACAGCTGCGCCATGACAGCCTAATCCTTTTCCGAAAGTCATGATTCGGGCAAAAAATTTGTCTTCTAATCCTAAACTTTGCACTAATCCTTCGCCGCTTTCGCCAAAAACTCCGAGTGCATGTGCTTCATCTACGACTAAATAAGCTTCATATTTTTTGGATAGAGTTGTCAGTTCTTCCAGATTTGGTGAATCGCCGTCCATAGAGAAAACACTTTCGGTGACGATGTAAATGGTTGTTGGTTGTCGGTTGTCGGTTGTCGGTTCGAACTTTGCGATTAGTTTTTCCAAATCTTCCAAATCATTATGCTGGAATTTATAGGCTTTGGCATAAGACAATCTGATGCCATCTCTTATTGATGCGTGACAGAATTCGTCGTATAAAATAATATCATTCCGTTGTGGAACTGAGCTAAAGAATCCTACGTTAGCATCGTAACCCGAATTGAAAATCAATGCAGCTTCCGCCTGATGGAATTGTGAAATAAATTCTTCGGCTTCATTATATAAAGTGTGATTGCCGGAAAGCAAACGTGAACCTGTTGCTCCGTTTATCTTTATATTTTTATCTAAAAGAAACTGATGTGATTCGTGGAAGATAGCTTCATTTTGGGCAAAGCCGATATAATCATTTGATGCAAAATCGATTAAACCATTGGCAACAGGCAATTGACGCAAGGCGTTCTTGGCTTTACGTTGCTCGAGTTTTTGTTGGAGTGATTTTGGAAGTTTCATCATTACAAATATAGGAAAGCTGAATCTTTTTTAGCCCCGATTACCTCACCGAGATAATATTTGTTTTGGTGTTCGGTGAATTTCATTTGGAACGGCATCCTTTTTATTATTTCTTGAAATAATAAAAAGATATAGTGGAAAGCGGGAAACTGCTCCCAATAAAAAAAAGCCCAA
Source organism: Flavobacterium anseongense (assembly GCF_021608185.1). Classification (GTDB taxonomy): domain Bacteria; phylum Bacteroidota; class Bacteroidia; order Flavobacteriales; family Flavobacteriaceae; genus Flavobacterium; species Flavobacterium anseongense. Next base: position 356,710 of record NZ_JAKIHN010000003.1, read on the forward strand.
CAATAATGTTGGGCTTTTCTCTTTTATTTACAATCATATTAGTCAGCTAATACAATTACTTTATTGTCCTGCATTTCGATAGTTCCTGAATTGATTTCAAGAAGGTAGTTTTGGTCGTTTACTTTGGTAAACTTGTCTTCTACTTGTTTATCAAATTTAAAACTTTTGGCTTCGATTTTTACAACGCCGTGTTTTAAAATAGAAACTATTGGTGCGTGGTTATCCAAAATTTGGAACGAACCACTAACGCCAGGTAAAGAAACCGAAGTAACTTCGCCTTTGAATAATGTAGCTTCGGGTGATACTATTTCTAAAATCATATTTATTTAGTTAATAGTTGATGGTTGATGGTTGATGGTTGAATTTCTATCAACCGACAACTGACAACCGACAACCAATTACGCTTCTGCTAACATTTTTTGTCCTGCTTCGATAGCATCTTCGATGGTTCCTTTAAGGTTGAAGGCTGCTTCCGGCAAGTGGTCTAATTCACCATCAATAATCATGTTGAATCCTTTGATGGTGTCTTTAATATCAACCAATACTCCAGGAATACCTGTAAATTGTTCCGCTACGTGGAATGGTTGAGACAAGAAACGTTGAACTCTACGTGCTCTTGATACGGCTAATTTATCTTCTTCTGATAGTTCTTCCATACCTAAGATGGCGATGATATCCTGAAGTTGTTTGTATTTTTGAAGAATCTCTTTTACTCTTTGAGCACAGTTATAGTGATCGTCACCTAAGATAGAAGCTGTCAAAATTCTTGAAGTTGAATCTAGTGGATCAACCGCAGGATAGATACCAAGCTCAGCAATTTTACGAGACAATACTGTTGTTGCATCTAAGTGAGCAAAGGTTGTTGCAGGAGCAGGGTCAGTTAAGTCATCCGCAGGAACGTAAACCGCTTGTACCGATGTAATAGAACCTTTGTTTGTTGAAGTAATACGCTCTTGCATCGCACCCATCTCAGTTGCCAATGTTGGTTGGTAACCTACCGCAGAAGGCATACGACCTAAAAGAGCCGAAACCTCAGAACCTGCCTGTGTAAAACGGAAGATGTTATCAACGAAGAAAAGTACGTCTTTACCTTGATCTGAACCAGCACCATCACGGAAATACTCAGCGATAGATAATCCTGAAAGGGCAACACGTGCTCTTGCTCCAGGTGGCTCATTCATTTGTCCGAAAACGAAAGTAGCTTTAGACTCTCTCATTCCGGGTTTATCCACTTTAGATAAATCCCATCCTCCATTTTCCATAGAGTGCATGAAATCTTCTCCATATTTTATAATTCCAGATTCCAACATCTCACGAAGTAAATCGTTTCCTTCACGAGTTCTTTCACCTACTCCTGCGAATACTGAAAGTCCACCGTGACCTTTAGCGATGTTGTTAATCAATTCCTGAATCAATACTGTTTTACCAACTCCGGCACCACCGAACAATCCAATTTTTCCTCCTTTTGCGTAAGGCTCGATCAAATCGATTACTTTGATACCTGTGAATAATACTTCTGTAGAAGTTGATAAATCTTCGAATTTTGGAGCTGGACGGTGAATAGAAATTCCGTTATCTCCTTCTTTTGGCAAATCTCCTAAACCATCGATAGCATCTCCAATTACGTTGAACAAACGTCCGTAAACATCTGCTCCGATTGGCATTTGAATTGGTGCACCTGTAGCGGTTACAGCTGTTCCTCTGCTTAAACCATCTGTGGCTTCCATAGAGATAGTACGAACTGTATTCTCACCGATGTGAGACTGTACTTCAAGGATTAATTTTGAACCATTTTTGTTAACGATTTCTAACGAGTCATAGATTTTTGGAAGTTCAACATCTTTAGTATCAAATACTACGTCTACTACCGGGCCAATGATTTGGGAAACTTTTCCTATTGCTTTTGACATTGTTTATGTATTTATTAAATAGCTATTTAGGTTTGAATAAAACATTCTTTTTTCAGAGCGCAAAGATAATTTTTATAAATCGAATAATCAATAATTATTTTATAAAAAAAGAAGATTTTTTTCTTCACTACTATAAACAAAAAACCACCCTAAATAATCAGGGTGGTTTTCGTATTTGAAATAAAATTTCTTATGGCAAAGTTGACGGATACAATATTTGATACTGACCCAAATTCACTCCTTTAAAATTAGATCCGAATTTTTCATTAATCGCTTCTAAAAATTTATTAGCGATTAATGCATAGCCTTTCGGACTTGGGTGAACACCGTCTAATGAAAAGGTGTTTCCGGTTACATAAGCTGAAGTCATAGTATAACCATTTTGAACAATACCCATACCGCTTAATAAAGTCATAACTGCTTTAGCATCCACAAAAGCTAAATCGTTTGCAGTTGCTGCATTTTGGATAGTTGTATTGTAAGCATCTGTTGCTGCTTTAACTTCGGCGATTTCGTTTTTAGACAAAACCCAATTGTCAGCCAATGGAACAGAAACGCCATTTACCTGTGTTGGATTTCCGCCTACGGTGGTTCCAATAAAGGTTCTTGCAGGCAAAATGATTAAATCTTCACTAGTTGCCTGACGGTAAGATGGGATTCCAAAACCTGTTAAATTGGTTAAATATTCGTCAACGATAACTACTCTGTTTGTAGCTGAGGCCGAGAATGATATTGTTCTTTGAGCTACTTCGGCTGCTGATAACAATCCGTTTGACTGAGCGAATAATAATCCGTTGTTATAGGCGGTAAAACCTGAATTCAATAAAGAAGCTGTTGCTGCGTCTAAAGGAACCGGGTTATAAGGAACTGTTGTAAAATAAGGTAATGTACTTACGTATGGTAAATTAGCTATAACTCCTTTTCTGCCTCCGGCAGTTAATTTTGCAATCAAACCGTTATAAGCCAGTTCAAAAGTAGCCGGTGGCGTAATTGGGCTGGTGCTTACACCTCCTGAGGTTGCATAACCCAGTACGTCATTTCCTCCAATCCATAAGGAAAAGAAAGTAGGATTTGTAGCTACGGCGTCATCTACTACAGTAGCTGTTGGAGAAGAAGCCATTCGGGCAAAGTATGGGTTCCCGGCTGAACTTCCATAACCTGCAAAATCTAAATGAATAGCTTTTGCTCCCGGAATTCCGAAATTATTAAATGGTCCAGTTAAATGGGTGGTAATATCGGTTGAAGAAGTTCCTGTAACCGGTGCCGGAGAACTGGTAGCCACATTAAAATAAAATCGCGGTCCAAATTGTGGAATTTGAGATCCTCCCATTGAAAAACCACCAACATTATCATTCATAAACGGAATTACAAATTCACCTCCGCCAACTAAAGCAAATTGTTGCGATAAGATATTAGGATACGAATTTTGCTGTCCGGCAATGAACAAAGCGTTATCGGAAAAACCTGCCGCAAACGAATCCCCTAAAGCAACATATTTAGAAAAATCTGCTGAACCGGCCGTAAGAGGTAAACCGTCAGATGAATTTGGATTAACAACCGTTTCATCATCACTGCTACATGCTACAAAGGTTAACGAAACCAATAATAGCCATTTGAAATTTTTTATCATAACTTTTAAATTATATATTGTTATTGATTATTATGGATTAATTGTTATAGAAGCAAACCATTGTTGCCCGATAGATCCTGCTCCGATTACCTGAATATAGTCTTCTCCGAATAGGTTGTTAGCTCCAACTTTTAACACTGATTTCAATTTTGGAATAGCATAATTAATTTGAGCATCAAAAACCACATTTTCAGGAACCATACCATCGGCAAAAGATGCCTGCCATAAATATTCTGTATTCCATCTTACGTTTGTATTGAATCCAAAGTTTTTGAATAATTTTTGATTTCCTAAAGATGCTTTTACCCTGTGTTTAGGTGTATTAAAACTTGGGATGAAACTTGGGTCATCTGCCTGATCAAAAGTATATTCAGCGTAGTTATAATTAGCACTTAACTCAAAATCTTTGTATACTTTTTTAGATAATCCAATTCCGAAACCTAATGAAGTAACTTCTGCTTTAGAGTTATTGTAAACCTGGTAAATTCTTCTGTCTCCGTTAGCAAGAGCTCCATAGGTTTGCTGTACAGCTAAATTTGAAGAATCAGTACCAACGGTTCCATAAAATGGAGTAACAACTCTTGATTGATTTAAGAAGTCATTATAAATGTTGTAATATCCGCTAATATCAACTGTTAGGTCGTTATTAACAACTGAACGATAACCAATATCGAATGCCTGAACTTTTTCCGGTTTTACCAAATCAATATCGGCAACCTGCAAGTCGGCTGTATTTCCTGTTGCGGCAAATGTTTGAAAAGAGGTTAAAGTATAAGAGTTATTGTACGCATCGTTACCATCTAATGTTCTGGTAGCATTACCTCCATTGATTAGTTGTCCAGCTGTACTCACATCAAATGTTTCTACAAATCTTGATAAGTTGTCAGGTGCAGATCCAATTAAAGCAAATGGCCCTAAATTCAAACCAATATACTGATCTTGTGTGGTTGGATTTCTAAATCCGGTTTGATATGATGCTCTGAAATTATGTTGTTTGTTCGCTCCGGCAGAATACACAAAAGAAAGTCTCGGAGAGAAAAAACCATCAAAGTTTTGTGATTTATCATATCGCACAGAACCTGTAAATTTCAAACGTCCATCTTTCATTAATTTCTTTTGTAATTGAGCATACGCACCATATTCGTCATATCTTAACGGACCATCATAATCTGTAAAAATAGTTCCTCCTGAATTCATCTCGTATTGTCTGTAAGAACCTCCTAATTGAATTTCAGCTACTTTGATTATGTCTTTAAAATTGTAATTCACATCGGCATGATACAATTTAGATTGGTCTTTAAATTTAGATCCGGTAACTAAATCCGGGTCTGCTGTTACAGAAGCTAATGCACTTGCATACTCAGGTGAGCCTGGTAAAAATCTTCCTGTATCTGCAGTTGATCTTGCAATGGCATGTGCCTGTTGTGGAGTTGCGCCACCTAAAGTAGATTGGATATATGCTCCTGCATATTGTCCAAACCAAGTTTGGTTGTCTTTCCATGCATTGTTAAGATTCCAAGCGGCAAAACGCATATCATACGAATCTCCAGCATTTTCATCCGTCATATAACCTCTAACAAAATAATTTTTCCCTTTAAATTCAAGTTTTGTTTGGTTGATAAAGAAGTTTTTCAACGCATATCTGTTAGCTCCCTGATAAATAGTATTTCCTAGACCTAACTTATGTTGGAAAATAATTTCATTATCATCATCCCATGGTTTGAAATGTAATGAGAAATCAGCTTTAACACTTTTAACTGTATTATCATTTAAATCTTTTTCCGCATATCCCGTTCTGGCTACATTATAGTTTGGCAATAAGTTAACTAATGATTGACTAGGTATTAATCCCAAATTAAATAAACTTTGTCCAACACTTTTAATATTAGTAGAAACTTCATCACCATATACGTTTAATCCATCATAATTTGGATTTGGATCTGAACCTACATTATTAACCGTTAAATCTTTTCTGTCATCAGCAATCCATTCGGTAGCTTTTAGGAAAGTGAAGTTGGCTTTTGCAGCAAAATGTTTGGTAAAAGCATGCGCTGCTCTAATTCCAAAATCCCAATAATCATTGGTTCCTGCTACTTCCTGTGTGGTTTGACCGTATTTAAAATAGAAACTCAATCCTTGGTTTGTAAACGGGCTTTTGCTATTCATAAACATAATTCCGTTGAAAGCATTTGCACCATATAATGCTGAAGATGCTCCGGGAAGAAGCTCTACATTGGCAACATCTAATTCAGAAACTCCTATCAAATTTCCTAGTACAAAGTTCAAGGCCGGTGATGAATTATCCATACCGTCAACCAATTGCAAAAATCTTGTATTAGCAACTGTTGCAAATCCTCTCGTGTTGATTGATTTAAATCCAAGACTACTCGTGTTGAAATGAACTTCTTTTAGATTTTCAAGGCCATCATAGTAAGTCGCTGCTGTAGTTGCTTTGATGTCTTTCAAACTCATTCTTTCGATAGTCACCGGAGATTCTAAAACTCTTTCCGGAGTTCTTGATGCTGAGACAACGATTTCATCTAATTTATTTTCTTCATCGCTTAAAGCAACACTAACATTTTGATTATTTGATGTGACGCTAACCTTTTTGGCTCCGTAGCCTACACTCGAAATTTCGACGTCAAAAGGAGGTTTTTTAGTGGTAGTTAACTTAAAATTTCCATCACTGTCTGTTACTGTTCCGGCACTTTCGCCAGCCACCTTAACATTAGCTCCGGGAACTGGTTGGTTCTTACTGTCTTTTACCGAACCCGATATTGAAGTTTGCGCATAGGTTATGCCGCAAAAAAACAATGAAACGATAAATAAATAGATCTTCATTTGGTTATAATTTTGTTGGTTTATAAAGCCAAAGTACAAATATTTTTTTTACATTATTAAAAAACACTGTGTATTTTTATCAATAATTTATTTTTTAGTTTTCTTAGTGATAATATGGCATTTGGGCGTTTTTTAAGTTTTTATTAAGGATTTGGCATTATTACTAAAAAAAATACTATGCGCACATACAAAATGAAACTTTTAATAAATTAATCATAAAATTTTGAGCAAAAAAAAGCGAGACAATGTCTCGCTTTCTAGTTGTTTTCTGTTGATAACTATTCTACTGTAACTGATTTTGCCAAGTTTCTTGGTTGATCTACATTACATCCTCTCATTACTGCAATATGATACGATAATAGTTGCAACGGAATTGTAGTGATTAGTGGTGATAGTGCATCCGAAGTTTCGGGTATTTCGATAACGTGATCGGCTAAACCTTTTACTTGCGTATCGCCTTTTGTGACTACAGCAATTATTTTACCACTTCTTGATTTTATCTCTTGTATATTACTTACCACTTTGTCATAATGCCCTTGTTTAGGTGCAATAACAATTACCGGCATTTGCTCATCAATTAAGGCAATAGGACCGTGTTTCATTTCGGCTGCAGGATACCCTTCGGCGTGAATGTATGATATCTCTTTGAGTTTCAAGGCACCTTCTAATGCAACCGGGAAATTGTAACCTCTGCCTAAATATAGGCAGTTACTGGCAGCTTTAAATTTAGTTGCTATTTCTTTTGCTTTTTCGTTAGTTGATGTTAATGCTTCAGCTACTTTTTCAGGGATAACTTCTAATTCCTGCAAATAACGATGGAAATCAGAATTTGAAAGTGTTCCTTTGGCTTTTGCCAAACGCAAAGCTATCATTGTCAACACTGTAATTTGTGTTGTAAAAGCTTTGGTTGATGCCACTCCGATTTCTGGTCCGGCATGAGTATAAGCGCCAGCATTAGTTTCTCTGGAAATAGAAGAACCAACAACATTACAAACTCCAAATACAAAAGCACCTTTTTCTTTGGCTAACTTAATAGCCGCTAAAGTATCGGCGGTTTCTCCGGATTGTGATATAGCAATCACAACATCATTTTTATTGATTATTGGATTTCTATACCTGAACTCCGAAGCATATTCGACCTCAACCGGTATTCTTGCGAATTCTTCAATTACATATTCGGCAACTAATCCGGCGTGCCATGAAGTCCCGCAGGCTACTATTAGAATTCTGTCGGCATGAAGAAATTTTTCTAAATTATCTTCTACACCAGCCATTTGAATAATGCCTTGATTTGCCAAAAGTCTTCCTCTGTAAGTATCCTTTATAACATTAGGTTGCTCGTAGATTTCTTTTAACATGAAATGGTCATAACCTCCTTTTTCAATTTGCTCCAAATTCATTTGAAGTTCTTGAATGTATGGGTCAACCAACGAGTCATCTTTGATTTTTCTAATCTTCAATGGCTTGTGCAATCTTACGATAGCCATTTCTTCATCCTCTAAATAAATGGCATTGGAAGTATATTCTATAAACGGAGAAGCATCAGAAGCAATAAAAAATTCATCTTCACCAACACCAATTGCAATCGGACTTCCCAATCTTGCCACGATAATTTCGTCTGGATTTTCTCTGTCAAAAACACAGATGGCATAAGCTCCGACAACTTGGTTTAAGGCAATTTGAACTGCTTTTCCGAGTTTAATTTTTTCTTTCTTTTTTACGTCTTCAATTAAGTTAACCAAAACCTCGGTATCAGTATCTGAAGTAAAAGTGTAGCCTCTTTTTAGTAATTCTTTTTTTAATGGCTCATAATTTTCGATGATTCCATTGTGAATGATTACTATGTTTCCTGAATTGGATACGTGCGGATGGGAATTAATATCATTCGGAACACCGTGAGTTGCCCAGCGGGTGTGTCCCATTCCAATGGTTGCTTTAGAAGAAGCAATGGTCTTCGACTTTTCTTCGAGATCGGAAACCTTTCCTTTGGTTTTAGCAATTTTAAGGTCACTGCCATCACATAACATGACTCCGGCGCTGTCATAACCTCTATATTCTAATCTTTTTAACCCTTTTATTACAATTGGGTAGGCTTCTCTAAATCCGATATAACCAACAATTCCACACATAACAACAACTATTAATTAGGTTTTGTATAATAAATTTTTAGCTTCAATTTTTTATCATCCGGAACTACAGGGCTTGTTCCGTATAAAACAGTTCCCAACTGACTCAACACCGACATCGATGGTGCGCTATCAAAGTTGGCATTTGGAGTTCTTAATTTAGAAAGACCAATGCTATTAATATTTTCGGTAACTGATAATCCCAAACGAACATTAGTAGAGTCATTTTTGATTAAATTTCTAACATAGTTCGTTATTCTTATTCTATATCTTTTGCCTCTTTCTCCTCTTCCGTCATTTACATCTTCGGTACTAATAATTCCGTCATGTATGAATTTACTAAATTTTGGAGTAACTCCATTGCTTGTATAATCATAAGAATAATCGACTAAGACATTTTTATTTGTTAGGTCATATAAGAAAATACGATTCGGTTCAACGGGTTGGTCTCCTGTAATAGGAAAGTTCGACATGGCTGATTTATCTACATAAAAAATTAGATTGGCTTCATTAATTAACCAACCGTTAAATTTAATATCATCTATTTCATCTGAAACGCCATTTGGTCCTGTGAGGATATACTTTTGATTGGTCGAACTAATCGGAAGGTTCTCGTTATAATTATCATTAAGCACATATCCTTTCAAATCGGTTGAACCAAATAAATCGATGACAGCCATTGCTCCTTGTCCACCTTTTAAATATATTCTTGATGCTTCCTGAGTACTATTGGCAGCATTCAAATAATCAATATTTTCATTAGAATTTTCTAATAAACTAATCGTATTTCCGCTGAGGTTTAAAGCGAAAGTTTTACTTAACCTTTCTTTTCTGTATTCATTTACATCTGTTGTGGTTACATTATCAGGAGTAATTTTGTCTTCTTTGTAATATATCGTGATTTTGCCGGCTTTGAAATTAATCATAGCCATGTTACCTGGATTAGCGTTTTCAGTTTTAAAATAAATACCTCTGAAATAATTTTTAAATAGCGTATTGTTAGCCAATTGTCCCGATGGAGCGTTTAAAATTTTATCATAAAAAACATCGGTTCTCAAATGCAATCGCATTGACGGTGCGTATCTTGTATATTTTTTAGTAACACCATCTGTTTCATAGGTTGTTAATTTGTGCTCTCTTTTATCGAAATAAAAGTTCTCGTTTTCACGACCATCGGCATTATGAGTACCTTCTGTTCCTGTAGGCGGATCAGTAAGCGGTGCATTATTCAACAAAACCGGAATTTTATTGTTGTCAATCAAACTATTTTGATCGGTATAAAACAACTGTTGTTCTGTTAAAGATTGAGCTGGATCTAAATCTCTTAAAAAATAATTAGACTGGTAAACGCTCAACTTAAACTTCGAATTCGCCGTTGCCGGAGTTTGATCATAAGGTTTCGCACCATAAATGGAATCTAACACATAATCATTTATGCCATTAGAATTAGCTTTTTCTAAAGTTTTGAAATAGGGAATATCCAAAATTACACTATCAATAACCGGAAGATCTTCATAAAGTGTTGTATCGGTATTGTTAAAAACAGGATTAATAGATGATAGTTCTACCTGCGTTACAAAGTTGGCTTGTGTAGTTCCAAAAGCAGGATTCGAATAAAACCCAAGTGGATTTATAGGTAAATTATTTGAGGCAATTGCACCCAGTTTCTGATTGTATGCTTTAACGGTCAAAGTACTATCAACTTCAAAACCGAAGTGGTTATCTCCTACAATGTCTGTTCCTAATTCATTAAAATCTTTATCGCAGGATGCGAAAATTATAGTTATTAATCCAACAATTAAAATTGGGCGTAGAAATGATTTTTTGTACATAAAAATTATCTGTTTTTTTTAAGGAAGCATTGTCTTATAAAAGTTTGTGTATGCTTCTGCAAATTTATCTTTTGAGGCGAAAGGTAAAAAAGGTTTCCCTGAAGATTCTATAAATTTTGTTAAACTTGCCGATACGTTTTCAGAGGCAATTACCACACCATCCGAATGCGTAACCGCCACTTTGATAAGGTTTTCATAATTAGGTAATTCTAATTCCTGAATAGCATCTTGAGGTACGCCGTCAAACTTTATTTTGTTTATCATTTCGGTGTCTAAACTACCATCAAAAGACTGGCTGTAAACCGAAGTCACAATCTTTGTTTCAGAAAATAACGCTTCGTCTTTATAATAATGCTTCATGTAAATGGGCAACAAACTCGCCATCCAACCGTGAACGTGAATAATATCCGGAACCCAATTTAATTTTTTAACCGTTTCTACAACACCTTTGGCAAAGAAAATGGCTCTTTCATCGTTATCAGGATACAGCACACCATCTTCATCACTAAAAGTGGCTTTTCTCTTGAAATACTCATCATTATCTATAAAATAAACCTGAATTCTTTCTTTTGGTATGGATGCTACTTTGATTATCAAAGGCATGTCCAAATCGTTAACCACTAAATTCATTCCCGACAAACGAATTACCTCGTGTAATTGATGCCTTCTTTCATTAATATTGCCATATCTCGGCATAAAAATTCTAATCTGTCCTCCTTGATCATTTATCATTTTGGGAACATCATAAGACAGTAAAGAAACCTCATTTTCAGCCAAATACGGCACCACTTCAGATGATACATACAATATCCTCTTATCTTCCATAATCTAATCTACTTTATTTATTGGCAATAAAAAACAGGCAAAAGTACAAAATTTTATGCAGTTATTTATGAAAATGGTAAGTTTGCAACTCATTTACCGAAAGCCAATGCTCCTTTTTAACACTCAAAACGAATTAATATCACATCTTAATTCTGTTTCAAACAAAGAAACTTCAATTGGCTTTGTCCCTACAATGGGCGCGCTTCACGAAGGACATCTTTCATTATTGTCCGAAGCTCTTCAACATAACTCACTGGTTGTTGTAAGTATTTTTGTCAATCCAACACAGTTTAACAATGCCGAAGATTTGGAAAAATACCCAAAAACATTGAACAAAGACATCGAAAAAATAAAATCGGTTTCCGATGATGTTATCATATTTGCCCCAAGCGTCGATGATATTTATAAAGGAAAAACGGTTTCACAACATTTTGACTTTGACGGATTAGAAAATCAGATGGAAGGTAAGTTTCGTCCCGGACATTTTGACGGTGTTGGAACTGTCGTAAAACGCCTTTTCGAAATCGTAAAACCGACCAGTGCTTACTTTGGCGAAAAAGATTTTCAGCAATTGCAGATTGTAAAAAAAATGGTTGAAAAAGCCAAGCTGAACGTCCATGTTATTGGTTGCCCAATTCATAGAGAGTCCAATGGATTAGCCATGAGTTCGCGCAACGAAAGATTATCAGATACTGAACGTAAAGAAGCAGCCATCATTTATAAAACTATTTCGCAAGCCAAAAATTTATTCAAAACAAAATCGGCTTCAGCAGTAACCGAATATGTCATAAAAACATTCGGGAAGCAAAGTCGTTTCGAATTAGAATATTTTCAAATTGCCGACGAAGCAACCTTACTGCCTTGTATCCGAAAAAGTAAATCCAAAAAATATCGTGCTTTCATCGCAGTTTTTGTTAACAAAATCAGATTGATTGATACGATTTCATTAAATTAATTTATTTTTGCGCCATGCAAATTGAAGTAGTAAAATCTAAAATTCACAGGGTAAAAGTGACTGGTGCCGATTTAAATTATATTGGCAGCATCACCATTGACGAAACCTTAATGGATGCCGCAAATTTGATTGAAGGCGAAAAAGTTTCCATTGTAAATGTCAACAACGGAGAGCGTTTTGATACTTATGTCATCAAAGGCACAAAAAATTCGGGCGATATTACACTTAACGGACCGGCTGCAAGAAAAGTTCACAAAGGCGACATCATCATCATTATGTCATATGCTTTAATGGATTTTGAAGAAGCAAAAGAATTTAAACCTTGGTTGGTCTTTCCAAACGAAACTAATAATTCCCTGACCTAAAATCTCTTGAAAAATCAAATCGGTAAATGGTTGACAATTCTCATTCCTCTTTTAATAGGAATCGGAATTATATACTATCAATATACCACTCTGACTTCCGATGAAATTCAGAAAATAAAAATCAGTTTTGAAAAAGCGAATTACTACTATATTTTATTATCGTTAGTAATCGCCTGTGTGGGTTATTGGTCAAGAGCTTACCGCTGGAAATTTGCCTTAAATCATTTGGGGTATCATACGAAATTCTCTAACAATTTCTTTACCGTTTGTGTTTCTTATTTGGTTAATTTGACAGTTCCGAGGTCTGGAGAAATTTCTCGGGCTGCCTTATTAAAAAAATACGAAGAAGTCCCTTTTGACAAGGCATTCGGAACCATAGTAGCCGAAAGAATAGTCGATTTGCTAATCTTTTTTCTTTTTGTTTTTATTGGATTTGTTTCTCAGTTTGATGAAATTTATGCTTTCCTTAAAAGTGAAAATGTATCATTTCAATCACTGATTATAACGGCAGTTGTTGGACTAATCTTATTTGTTGTTTTTATTTTGATTTGGATATACGCCGAATGGAAAATAATCTTAAAACTAAAGAAAAAATTATCCGGATTGGTCGAAGGCATTACTACAGTCTATAAAATGAAAGACAAATGGAAATACCTTTTTCATTCATTTTTTATATGGTTCTCCTATTTAATGATGTTTTATGTCGCCATCTTTGCACTACCGGAAACCTCAGAAATCAGTTTCGATATCGTAATCATGGGCTTCATTTTTGGCAGTCTGGCTGTAGGTTTTTCAAACGGCGGATTAGGCGCTTATCCTTTTTCTATTGCATTAATTTTTTCCCTTTACGGAATTACAAAAGATGTCGGTACCGCTTTTGGTTGGTTGGTTTGGACCTCACAAACTGTTTTGGCAATTCTTCTCGGATTGATTTCCTATGTTTTGCTCCCTGTTTTAAATAGAAATAAATAATTTTGTTATATTGCTAATCAATTTAACAAACTGCTATTAACTCGAGGCGTTGCCGAATTGCATGGAGCGCAGCGTAATAAAAACATCCTACTATCATGAAAAAATACATCCTGTTTTTATTTTTCATTTGTTCCAATGTTGCTTTTTCCCAAAAAATCACCGATACGATTTCGTCTAAAAGACTAAACGAAGACCGTGAAATTACGATTGGTTTACCACCATCATACGAAAGACATCAAAACCAAAAATATCCTGTTTTAATATTATTGGATGGTGATTTTCTTTTTGATGCTTTTCAGGGCGCATTGAGTTATGGAAACTATTGGGACGATTTGCCTGAAGTTATCATCGTTGGGATTTCTCAAAATAAAAATAACGAACGTGAAGCAGATTGTGCAGTGGATGCTGAAAATGGCCTGCCAACTGAAAAAGGAGAAGCTTTTTTTGAGTTTATCGGATTGGAGTTATTGCCTTATATACAAAAACAGTATAGAACCGCACCGTTTAAAATGATTGCAGGATTAGACACAACGGCTGGCTTTTTGAACTGCTATCTGTACAAAGACATTCCTCTTTTTGATGCCTATATTTCAATGAGCCCGGAACTTCCAACCGGAATGGAAGAACAAATTCCCGAAAGATTGGCTCTCATTGAAAAACCTATTTTTTACTATCATTCCTCAGGGGATGGCGACATGAAAAAAATGCGCAACCGAATTATAGCCTTAGATGAAGTCGCCAAAAAAATAAACAAACCAACACTCAATTATAGATTTGACGATTTCAAAGGAGCATCACATTATTCGTTGGTTCTGAATTCTATCCCAAGTGCTTTGTATCAGATATTTTCAGTTTACCAACCTATTTCAACCACAGAATTTAATGAAAAAATAGCTGTACTTCCATCAGGATATGTAGATTATCTATCTCAAAAATACGATGTGATTGAAAAGTCTTTGGCTCTAAAATTACCGATTCGTTTGAATGATTTTAAAGCAATAGAAGCTGCAATTCTTAAAAACAAAGCTTATCCTGAATTTGAAAAATTGGCGCAATTAGCCAAAAAGAATTATCCAAAATCAATGCTTGCCGATTATCAAATGGGGCAGATGTATGAAAAAACAGGAGAAAACGCCAAAGCGGTTAAATCCTATATGACAGCGTTTCAACGAGAAGAAATTGGCGATTTGACAAAAGACATGATGATTGAAAGAGCTGATGAATTAAAAAAATCATTGCCTAAAAAAGGAAAACCCGGAAAGAAAGAAGCTGCTGTAGAAGAACCTGTTGTAGAAGAAACGCCTCCAACCGATGCGCCAACAGAAGCAGCTCCAACGGATACACCTCCAACTGATGCACCGGCAACCGAAGAGAAAAAGAAAGAATAATGTCTAAAGTAAAAACTACTTTTTTTTGTCAAAATTGCGGCGCACAATATGCCAGATGGCAAGGCCAATGTAATTCATGCAAAGAATGGAATACTATAGCCGAAGAGATTATTCAAAAAGAAGAAAAAACAAGTTGGAAACCTTCGAGTACCGATTCTAAAAGAGTTTCTAAACCACTCCGAATAAAAGAAATTGATTCCACTCAGGAAGTTCGAATGGACAGTACTGATGGCGAATTAAACCGAGTGCTTGGCGGTGGCATTGTTCCGGGTTCACTAATCCTATTAGGCGGAGAACCAGGTATTGGAAAAAGCACCTTGCTGTTACAGATTTCTTTAAAATTGCCTTATAAAACCTTATATGTTTCGGGCGAAGAAAGTCAGAAGCAAATAAAAATGCGCGCCGAAAGGATTAATCCGAATAGTGACAACTGCTACATTTTGACCGAAACCAAAACCCAAAATATCTTTCGGCATATTGTAGAAACCGAACCCGATATCGTCATCATCGATTCGATACAAACACTACATACCGATTACATCGAATCCACAGCCGGAAGCATTTCTCAGATTAGGGAAACGACAGCCGAGCTGATAAAATTCGCCAAAGAAACCAATATTCCGGTTATACTTATTGGCCATATCACCAAAGACGGAAACATTGCCGGACCAAAAATTTTGGAGCACATGGTTGATACGGTTTTGCAATTTGAAGGCGACAGGAATCATGTATATCGAATTCTGCGCTCGTTAAAAAATCGTTTTGGTTCTACTGCCGAATTGGGAATTTATGAAATGCAAGGCTCAGGTTTGCGTGAAGTTTCCAATCCTTCCGAAATCTTAATTTCACATCGCGAAGAAGAACTTTCGGGAACTGCTATTGCATCAACGCTTGAAGGAATGCGACCTTTGATGATAGAAATTCAGGCTTTGGTTTCAACAGCAGTTTATGGAACGCCGCAGCGAAGCACCACAGGTTACAACGCCAAACGATTGAATATGATTTTGGCGGTATTAGAAAAGCGCGCCGGTTTCCGTTTGGGAACAAAAGATGTTTTCTTAAATGTAACTGGTGGAATTTCCGTTGATGATCCGGCGATTGACTTGGCCGTTGTTGCCGCAATTTTGTCTTCTAATGAAGATATCGCTGTTGGCAAAGATGTTTGCTTTGCCGGCGAAGTTGGACTTTCGGGTGAAATTCGTCCGATAAACAGAGTTGAGCAGCGCATTCAGGAAGCTGAAAAATTAGGATTTTCAACCATTTTCGTTTCTAAATATAATAAGATTGCCACCAAGTTTCCCGGAATAAAAATCGTTTTGGTTTCTAAAATTGAAGAAGTGGTTGAGCAGTTGTTTGGCTAATCTCTATCCATACAATAAAAGCCAAAAAAAATCGTTTTATATAGATTAAACCATTCTATTATGAAAACAAAAATATTACTCTTATTATCTTTATTTACGATTTTAATTTCTTGTTCCAAACATAATGAATATAGCGAATTTGTTGATTTTGGAAGAGAAAACCGTTGGCAAAAAGCAGATGCAAAAACCTTTGAATTTGACATCTCAGATGCAAAAGTCTTCAACGTTGATGTAACCGATGACAATCAATTATATACTATGACACTCCTGTTTAGTCATGTTTATGATTATCAGTTTGCCTCAATTCCCATAAATTTCAGCATCGAAAATCCATCTGGTGAAACCGAAAAATTTTCTGTTGATTTAGCCATTAAAGACAGTAATGGCAAAGAATTAGGGGAATGTGCCGGCGATATTTGCGATTTAAATTATATCATTAAAGAAAAAACAAAACTTCAAAAAGGAATATATAAAGTCACTATTTCGCATAGTTTTGAAGGACCATATCTACCCAATGTACTCGGAGTCGGATTGAGTGTTGAAGCAGTAAAATGAAAAGGACAAGACAAAAAGTAATTCTTTCTCTCAAAATAATTGGCATTTTTTTGCTGTTGGGTTTGGTGTTGCTTTTTGCTTTTCGGAATACGATTTTAGACAAGGTCATTCATCGCATTGATGCCAAATTGGAACGCGAATACCAATGCAATTTTACCATCCAAAAAGCCGAATTTCATGGCTTGACTAATTTGGAATTTCATCATATTACTTTGGTTCCGAAAGAAAAGGACACTTTGTTAAGCATAGACGAATTGAAAACCAGCGTTAGTTTCTGGAAACTATTAGTAGGCGATATTCAGTTGGGAAAACTCGAAATCAACAAAGGGTTTATCCAATTGGTAAAAACCAAAAACGGCAGTAATTTTGATGCTTTTCTGCGTTCTAAAAAAGAAAAAGATGAAAAAGCAGAAGTGAATTATGCCAAGCTTCTAAACCGGATTTCCTCCAAATTATTGGATTTGGTTCCGACTGATATGCAGGTTAAAGGCTTTGCATTCAAAATTGATGACAAAGGCAACAAAGTGGTTTTTGATTTTAATCAATTGGCTTTGGCCGATAAAAAACTGGCTACTATAATTCAGGTAACATCTGATAAATTTTCACAACAGTGGAGCATCAACGGTTTTGCCGATCCAAGAGACAGAAAGGCTGATTTGACGTTTGCCAATACTAAAAATGACACCATCAGAATTCCATATATTGATAAAAAATTCAACCTAAAAACCGGCTTTAAATCCATTCATTTCAACTTAGAAAATTTGGCTATGAATAGTGGTGAATTGCACATTGATGGCTATTCTTCGATTCAGGATTTGGTTGTAAACAATCCAAAAATTGCCAGTAAAGATGTGGTAATAAGAAATGCGCGTTTTGATTATCGATGGATTGTTGGTGAACATTTTATTGCTTTAGACAGTACTTCGACAATTCAATTGAATGCCATTAAATGCAAGCCATATCTTTCCTACACCAACGAAAAAGATAAAGTTTATGCGCTAAAACTGAAGATTCCAAAAATGAAAGCGCAGGATTTTATTTCGTCTTTGCCAAAAGGATTATTCCGCCATTTTGAAGGTATGGAAGCTCAGGGAAATTTTAGTTATGCGTTGAATTTTGAATACAACAATCACAAACCAAAGGATGTTATTTTCGAAAGTAAACTCAAACCCGAAGGCATAAAAATCACAAAATATGGCGAAGCCGATCTGAACAAAATCAATGGCGATTTTGTCTATCGTGCTATTGACAACGGTGTCTTACAGCGCCCAATTATAGTTGGTTCTGGAAACGGAAACTATACGCCTTTAGCTATGATGTCTCCTTATCTGAAAAAATGTGTGCTGACCAGCGAAGACCCCTCTTTCATGACGCATCGCGGGTTTATTAATGAGGCTTTTAGAGAATCGATTACCAAAAATATCCGAACCAAAAAATTCTCGCGTGGCGCCAGTACAATAAGCATGCAGTTGGTGAAAAATGTTTTTCTGACACGCGAAAAAACATTGTCGAGAAAACTGGAAGAAATTCTGCTGGTATATATTTTGGAAAACAACCGTATCAGTACCAAAGACAGAATGCTCGAAGTGTATTTCAATATTATAGAATGGGGACCAAACGTATACGGAATTGCCGAAGCTTCACAATTTTATTTTCAAAAAAGGCCGTATGATTTAAACGTAAACCAATGTTTGTTTTTAGCAACCATAATTCCGAGTCCAAAAAGGTTTATGGCCAAGTTTGATGCTAACAACAAATTAAAACCGGCAGCAAAGCAAACCGAAAAATTCCTTACTAACCTCATGTTCAAACGCAATATACTGACGGCTAATGATACGATTGGAAATTTTCCTTTGGAAATTTCAGGTCCGGCCAAATTTTTTCTGAAACAAAAACTTCCAACTGTTGAAACCGACAGCACTTCGATAGAAGAATTTGAATTTTAGATAAAATCGAAATTAAGAAACGCAATCCTAACCGATTGCGTTTTTTATATAACACTGTGAATAGTAATTTTTTATTTCTATTTTTACGCAACCTAAAAAAATAATGCTATGAAAAAGTTGCTACTATTAATCTCCTTTTTTACATTTTCTGCAAACGCCCAAACTATTGCTTTGCAAAGTTTTGCCACCGGTTTTTCTTCTCCTGTTGATATTGCACATCCGGCTAATGATTCTCGTCTTTTTGTTGTTCAAAAAGGTGGACTCATCAGAATTCTTAATTCAAACGGAACCATAAATGCAACTCCATTTTTAACTGTAAACGGATTAAGTGGAGGAAGTGAGCAAGGTTTATTGGGGTTGGCTTTTCACCCAAATTATGCAAGTAATGGAACATTTTTTATCAACTACACTAATACAGCAGGCGACACTGTTATTGCTAAATATACCGTTTCTGCCAACCCAAATATAGCTAATACAACTGCTACTATTTTAATGACAATTGACCAACCTTATTCTAATCATAATGGTGGTTGTCTGAGATTTGGTCCTGATGGGTATTTGTATATTGGTATGGGTGATGGTGGAAGTGGTGGTGATCCTAATAATTATGCTCAAAATCTTACGGTAGATAATGCCAATCCAACTCGTGTGTTTTTAGGTAAAATGTTGCGAATAGATGTTGACACCACTGATGGTTCTTTGAATTATGGTATTCCTCCTAGTAATCCGTATGCCACAACTGCTGGTATTAGAGAAATTTGGGCTTATGGTTTGCGTAATCCGTGGAAGTTTTCATTCAATAGATTAAATGGTGATTTATGGATTGGTGATGTTGGACAAGTTAATATTGAAGAAGTAAATAAAGTAGTCGCCCCTTTGCCAACAGGTTTAAATTTTGGATGGCGTTGTTATGAAGGAAATTCAGTCTATAATACTGCAGGTTGCCCGGCAATGTCTACTATGGTTTTTCCTGTAGCTCAGTATAATCATGCAACAGGATGTTCAATAACCGGTGGTTATTTTTATACCGGAAGTATGTATCCGAATTTTGCAGATAAGTACTTTTACTCCGATTATTGCGATAACAAAATCCGAACCGTAAACTCCTCAAATGTAGTTACGACTACCGCTTCATTCACAGGAGGATTTACCACATTTGGTGAAGATATCAACGGAGAATTATATGTTGCAGGTATTTCGAATGGTATCGTTTATAAAATCATAGATTCTTCACTTGGCTTAAATAACTTTACTAAAAACGGATTAAGCTTATATCCAAATCCGGCGAAGACCCAAATTTTTATTAAAAACAGTTCTGAAACAGCACTTTCAAATGTGAAAGTATTTGATTTAACAGGGAAATTAGTTCTGACCAAAACCGTTGAGAATAACGAAACAACGCCTGCTGTAAATATTGCTACATTATCTAGTGGATTGTATATGGTTGCTGTTGAAGATTTGACCGGAAATCTATATCAGTCTAAGTTAATAGTCGAATAATTAAGGCGCTGGATTCGGAATTGATTCCTGAATTTTATTGATTTCATTTATAACTTCCGGACTTAAAACTGTTTCAAAAGCCGCGATGTTTTCCTGAAGTTGTTCCATACTTGTCGCACCAATAATCGTTGATGTCACAAAATCCTGTTGGTTAACAAAAGCCAAAGCCATTTGGGTTAATGATAGTCCGTTTGATTCGGCTAGCTCTTTGTATAATTTTGTGGCTCTGATACAATTGGCATTCGAATAGCGGGAAAACTGCGGAAACAATCCTAAGCGTGATGTTGGTAAAATTCCATTGAGGTGTTTGCCTGTCAAAAAGCTGAATCCCAACGGAGAATAAGCCAATAAACCAACGTTTTCGCGCATTCCAATTTCGGATAGTCCAACTTCATACAAACGGTTCAACAACGAATACGGATTTTGAATTGTAACGATTCTGGGTAAATTATGTTTTTCGCTTTCGCTGATAAATTTCATTACACCATACGGGTTTTCATTAGAAACACCAATATGTTTTATTTTCCCTTCTTTGATTAAACCGTCAAAAACGCTCAACACTTCAAAGAAATTTTCCTGCCATTGAGTATCGATTTTAGAAATGCCTCGTTGCCCAAACATATTCATTACTCTTTCCGGCCAGTGCATTTGATACAAATCGATATAATCGGTCTGAAGGTTTTTTAAACTCAAATGAACTGCTTCGTGAATACTTTTCTTTGAAAAATCTAATGGATTTCTAATATAACCCATGCCTCGGTTTGGCCCGGAAATTTTTGTAGCAACAACCAAACTTTCTCTTTTCCCCGATTTCTTTAACCAGGTTCCAATATATTTTTCGGTAAGTCCAAGAGTGGCTTCGCGGGCAGCAATCGGATACATTTCGGCAGTATCAATAAAATTAATGCCTTTTTCAACAGCATAATCCAATTGGGAATGTGCATCGCTTTCAGAATTTTGTTCGCCAAAAGTCATCGTGCCAAGGCAAACTTTGCTGACTTTTATATTGGTATTGGGTAAGATTGTGTAGTTCATTTTGATTGCATTTTCGCTGCACAAAAGTAAAATATTAGAATCGTTTATTTTGTCCGATTAACAGATTATTTGGAAACGTTTACGATAAAAAAAGGTTCCAAGAAATCTCAGAACCTTAGTATCTAAGCACCTTAGTGCCTATCTTTTAAAACTCATTCAGCATTTTAGAAATCTCGTCTAATTTTGGCGTCAGGATAACTTCAATCCTACGGTTTTTAGCTTTGCCTTCGTTAGTGTCATTACTCATTATTGGAGCAAATTCGCCACGGCCGGCAGCCGTTAAGTTTTGTTTTCTGATGCCGCTGTTTTCAGATAAAATATTCACAATAGCTGTGGCTCTTTTGGTTGACAAATCCCAGTTGTTTTCTATTCCGCCACCAATATTTCCTAAAATTTTATCGTTATCCGTATGACCTTCAATCAAGACCGTAATATCCGGATTTTGAGCCAATACTTTTCCAACTTCAACTACGGCGCTTCTTCCTTCAGAACCAACCGCCCAACTTCCGGTTTGGAAAAGCAATTTGTTTTCCATAGAAACATATACTTTTCCGTTTTTCATTTGAACCGTCAAGCCCCTTCCTTCAAAGGCATTCAGCGCTTTTGACAAAGTATCTTTTAGTTTTTTCATCGCTGCATCTTTCGCTGCAATCATGCTTTCTAATTCGTTTAATCGTTTGGTATTTGATGCTAATTCACTGCTTAATTTATTCAATCGGTCTTGCTCTGCAGCCAATGTTTTTTCTTTAGCGTCAAGCTGTGCTAACAAATCTCGGTTTTTTGCCATATTGGTTTCCAAAGCATCGTTGCTGTTTTTTTCTAATGCTGCGTAAGAATCCTGTAAGGCTTTCAGGTTGTTACTTGCTGCCGTATAATCTGCCTGCAGTTTATCTCTGTCGGCTTTAAGTTGGTCACGTTCTGCTGTCAATGCTCTGTTCACCGAATCAAATTCGGCATTAGCTTTGTGAAGTTCATCATTTTCATCCGAAATAAATCGGTTTTCTTTTTTCAAATCGGTGTATTTGTTTTCCAAATCATTATAGATTTTTTTGGAAACACACGAACTCATCAAACTCAATGTTACTATTGCTAAAGTGATTTTTTTTATCATTTTTATTGAAATTGTTATTTTTATTGAAATTGATTTTAATCTATCTCTACTAAAATCGGGCAATGATCAGAATGTTTAGCTTCGGGTAAAATTACGGCTCTGCTCATTCTGTCTTTTAAATTTTCACTAACCAAATTATAATCAATACGCCAACCTTTATTATTGCCTCGTGCTCCGGCGCGATAACTCCACCAACTGTAATTGTGAGGTTCTTTATTAAAATGACGGAAGCTATCAATGAAACCGCTTTTCATAAATTTATCCAACCACGCTCTTTCTTCGGGCAAAAATCCGGATACAGTCTGGTTTCGAATTGGGTCGTGAATGTCAATTGCCTCGTGGCAAATATTATAATCACCACAAATAATTAAATTTGGAATTTGCTTTTTCAAAGCATCAATATAATTCTGAAAATCATCCATGTATTTAAACTTGTGCTCCAAACGGTCTAAGTTAGTGCCTGAAGGCAAATACAAACTCATTACCGAAATATCATCAAAATCAGCTCTGAGATTTCTTCCTTCAAAATCCATGTGAGTCACTTCGGTTCCATGAACCACTCTGTTGGGTTTTATCTTGGATAAAATAGCTACGCCGCTATATCCTTTTTTTTGTGCCGAAAAATAATATTGATACGGATAACCTGAAGCAGTAATAGCTTCTGTTGGAATTTGATCTTCGGTAGCTTTTATTTCCTGAAGACAAATCACATCAGGATTGGCATGTTGCAACCAATCCAAAAATCCTTTGGTGATGGCTGCTCGAATGCCATTAACGTTATAAGAAATAATTCTCATCAAATGTTGTTAAGAGTTTTCCCAAAAGTAAATAAAATTGATTTGTGATTTAAGATTAACGATATAAGATTTTTTCCTCTTCAAAAATCACAAATCGTTAATCAACAATCTTCAATTTCATTCTCCTATTTCAGTAGAATTGTTATCTTTGTTTTTCACTCAAAAAAATCAAAACTATACATGGGTTTAGTTACCGCCAAAGAGGTTGCAAAAGCAATAAAAGCAGATAAGTACGGAGTTTTCGGAACTTTTTGCGGTTGGTTATTGATGAAAGCTTTAAAAATTTCGACCTTAAATAAAATCTACGATCGAAATAAACACTTAAGCGAAGTAGAATTCCTGAATGCTATTTTAGATGAATTCCAAATCAAGTTTGAAATTCCGGAAGAAGATTTTAAACGTTTACCAAAAGAAGGAGCATATATTACCATTTCCAATCATCCTCTTGGCGGAATTGATGGCATTTTGTTATTAAAACTAATGCTAGAAAGAGAACCTGATTTTAGGATTATAGCCAACTTCCTTTTGCATCGTATTGAGCCAATGAAACAATATATCATGCCGGTAAATCCTTTTGAAAACCACAAGGATGCTAAGTCGAGCGTAATTGGAATTAAGGAAACTTTGCGTCATTTGAGCGATGGAAAACCTTTGGGAATGTTTCCTGCCGGTGAAGTTTCTACCTATAAAGACGGACAATTAGTAGTTGATAAAGTATGGGAAGAAGGCGCCATAAAAGTAATTCGAAAAGCGCAGGTCCCGGTAGTTCCTATTTATTTTCATGCTAAAAACAGCCGCTTTTTCTATTTGTTATCCAAAATAAATCCAACACTCAGAACCGCAAAATTACCTTCTGAACTATTAACACAAAAAGACCGGGTGATTAAAGTTCGTATTGGTAAAGCCATTTCGGTTGCCGAACAAAACGAACATAAAAGTATCGAAGAATACTCGGAATTCCTTAGAAGAAAGACCTATATGCTGTCTAATTCCTTCAATAAGGAAAATAATATTTTTGACCCGCGTAATATTGATCTGAATTTAAAAACGCCTAAAAGTCCGAAACAGATTGTAAAACCTGCGAATCACGATAAAATCCTGGAAGAAATTGCAGCGTTGCGTGACAGTGATTATCGTTTGCTGCAAAGCAAAAACTATATGGTTTTTTTAGTTCCGGCTGATCATATTCCGAATATTTTACATGAAATTGGCCGCTTACGCGAAATCACTTTTAGGTCAGTTGGGGAAGGAACCAATGAGCCTATCGATTTAGATCGTTTCGATTCTTATTACCAACACATGTTTTTGTGGGATGATGATGCACAGCTCATTGCCGGTGCTTACCGAATGGGATTTGGCTCAGAGATTTTTCCTAAATACGGTATCGAAGGTTTTTATCTTCAGGATTTATTCCGATTTGAGCCCGAATTATATGGCATGATGGAACAATCTATCGAAATGGGAAGGGCATTTATTATCAATGAATACCAACAAAAACCAATGCCATTATTCCTGCTTTGGAAAGGTATTGTACACACAACTTTGCGTTATCCGGAACATAAATTCCTGATTGGTGGTGTGAGTATCAGCAATCAATTTACCGAATTCTCAAAATCACTGATGATTGAGTTTATGAAGTCGCATTATTATGATCCTTATGTGGCACAGTATATCCATCCGAAAAAAGAATTCAAAGTAAAACTAAAAGATGCAGACAAAGATTTTGTCTTTAGCGAAACGGAAGCCGATTTAAATAAATTTGATAAAATTATTGATGAAGTCGAACCTGGCAGCTTGCGTTTACCTGTTTTAATTAAAAAATACATAAAGCAAAACGCTCGTGTTGTGGCTTTCAATGTTGACCCCTTGTTTAACAACGCAGTTGACGGCTTAATGTATATTCGAATTGCTGATTTACCCGAAAGCACTGTAAAACCTGTAATGGAAGAATTTCAGGCGGAACTTGAACGAAAAGAGAAGAATTATAAATAAAAAAAGCCTCGAGATTCGAGGCTTTTTTTATTTAGTTTTATTGAAGTAAACCCGCTAACTGTTCTTTTAGTTTTGGGTCTGATGGTCTTGCCGCATCGGCATCTACAACAGTTCCTGTTGGATCAATCAAAATAAACCTTGGGATTGTATTTACATTAAATGCTTTGATAAAATCCATATTCGCTCTGTCTGCATACAATTGAATTCCGGTAAGCTCTTTTTCTTTTACAAATGTTCTCCATTTTTCGTGGTCTTTTTCAGAATCCGTAGAGATACTTACGAAAGCGATGTTTTTATCATGCAGACTTTTTTCCAATTCTTTCAAAAACGGAATTTCAGCACGACATGGTCCGCACCAGGTTGCCCAAAGATCAATGTAAACATATTTCCCTTTTAAACTTTCTAATGTAGTTTTCCCACCGGCGTGATTTTCATAATCAAAGTTTGGCGCTTTTGAATTGTTCATTTTTTTGCCAGCAAGCTTTTGATTGTAATATTGTCTCAAGCCAAACAATTCCTCATCAATATTTTGTTTTTGCAAAGCAACAAAGTTTGAATCCAATTTGGCTGAATCTAATTTTTGGAAATCTGAATTCCTTTTAGCATCAATCATTTTATTGAAACTGGCCTCATCCGCAGCAAGCAATTCATTATAATTAAAGGTGCTTTCTTCAATTGTTGATTGGGCTAAAAAATTGTTTTCCGCTTCACCTTTACCAGTATATTTGATAGATGCATCAAAGTTTTTAGCATCCATTTTTAACTTCAAATTATATCCGTTTTTCAAAAACAACTGAGTATATTCTACACCGTCAAACATCAAATACAATCCTTCTTTAACTTCAAAAGTAGCTTTGAAAAGATTGTCTTTATCAATTTTTATCTCCTGAATAGTGTTTTTATTTTCTTTAATATAAATAACATCACCATTTCTATTGGCAATATCAGCCTGAAAAGTCATTGTGTTTTTTTGAGCAAAACCAATGCTTGAGAACACAAACGCAACTAAAATGAAATACAATTTTTTCATAAAATAAATTTTAATTTTAAGTGAAGTCAAATATAGTTTTTTCTGAAATATACGCCTAATGCTTTAACAAAACATGTTTCAAAGTTTACCATAGCTAATTGATATTTGTTTTTTACTTTTGCAGACTCAAGACCGTTAGGTCGAATAGTTACGAAGTAAAAATTTATTGTAATGTACAGAAGTCATAATAATGGTGAATTAAACGCCACACATATTAACAAAGAAGTAACGCTTGCCGGTTGGGTTCAAAAATCTCGTGATAAAGGATTCATGATTTGGGTTGATTTGCGCGACCGTTACGGAATTACACAATTAATTTTTGATGAACAAAGAACAGACAAAGCCGTTTTTGAAAAAGCAAAATCGCTCGGAAGAGAATTTGTAATTCAGGTAAAAGGAACTGTAATTGAGCGTGAGTCAAAAAATGCTACTATGGCAACCGGCGATGTTGAAATTCTGGTTTCTGAATTAAATATTTTAAACTCAGCGATAACTCCGCCTTTCACCATTGAAGACGAAACTGATGGCGGCGAAGATATCCGAATGAAATACCGTTACTTGGATATTCGTAGAAATCCGGTTAAAAATTCACTGCTTTTCCGTCACAAAGTGGCTATGGAAGTTCGAAAATATTTATCCGATTTGGATTTTTGTGAAGTAGAAACACCGTATTTAATCAAATCTACTCCGGAAGGCGCAAGAGATTTTGTGGTGCCAAGCCGAATGAATGAAGGCCAATTTTATGCTTTACCACAATCGCCACAAACATTCAAACAATTATTGATGGTTGGCGGAATGGATAAGTATTTCCAAATTGTGAAATGTTTCCGTGATGAAGATTTGCGTGCCGACAGGCAACCTGAATTCACCCAAATCGATTGCGAAATGGCATTTGTAGAACAAGAAGATATTTTAAATGTTTTCGAAGGATTGACACGTCATTTGCTAAAAGAATTAAAAGGCATTGAAGTAGATAAATTCCCGAGAATCACCTACGATTATGCCATGAAAACCTACGGAAATGACAAGCCGGATATTCGTTTTGACATGAAGTTTGGCGAGTTAAATTCGGTAGCCCAACATAAAGATTTTGGTGTTTTCAATTCGGCTGAATTAGTAGTTGGAATTGCCGCTCCAAATTGCGCATCCTTTACAAGAAAAGAAATTGACGCTTTGATTGACTGGGTAAAACGTCCTCAGGTTGGCGCATCCGGAATGGTATATGTAAAATGTGAAGAAGACGGAACTTTTAAATCATCTGTAGATAAGTTCTACGATCAGGGCGATTTGAAAAAATGGGCAGAAGCAACCAATGCCAAAGCCGGCGACATGATTTTTGTGCTTTCCGGTCCGGCTGATAAAACACGCGGGCAACTTTCGGCACTTCGTATGGAATTGGCAACACGTTTGGGATTAAGAAATCCTGAAGTTTTTGCTCCGCTTTGGGTTGTTGATTTTCCTTTGTTAGAATTCGATGAAGAAAGCGGCCGTTATCATGCGATGCATCATCCGTTTACGTCTCCAAAACCTGAAGATATGAAACTGATTGAAACCGAACCTGGAAAAGTTCGCGCCAATGCTTATGATATGGTTTTGAACGGAAATGAAATCGGTGGTGGTTCCATCAGAATCCATGATAAAGACTTGCAAAGCAGAATGTTCTCACTTTTAGGATTCACTCCGGAACAAGCTGAAGAACAATTTGGTTTCCTAATGAATGCGTTCCAATTTGGCGCGCCACCACATGGTGGATTAGCTTTTGGATTGGACAGATTGGTAGCCATTTTGGGCGGACAGGAAACAATTCGGGACTTTATTGCTTTCCCAAAAAACAATTCGGGAAGAGATGTTATGATTGATGCGCCAGCTGCAATTGATGATACTCAGTTAAAAGAATTATGCATAAAACTTGATTTGTAGTAATTTATATCAAATTCACAGAATTTTAAGAAGCAACTGTTCAAATAATTAAAAACAGTTGCTTTTTTTATACTTTAATTTAAAATGTCTCAAGTATTTCTCTATCAAGTTTTTAAATAAAGAATGAAATTTTAACAAATTTTTAATTATTTAACATTGAAATGCTTGTTATGTCGCAATAAAAATTATCTTTGAGCATTATTAATTATTTTTACAATACAAAATGCGCACAGGAACAGTAAAATTTTTCAACGAATCAAAAGGTTACGGTTTTATCACTGACGATGAAACTGGAAAAGACATTTTCGTACATGCTACCGGAGTTAAATCTGAAGGTTTAAACGAAGGAGATAAAGTATCTTACGAAGAAGAGGAAGGTAGAAAAGGTAAAGTAGCGGCTCAAGTAGTAACTATCGAAGAGTAATATATAGTATTTTTTGATTACCTAGATTTAAATGACGTCCCGAGTAATTCGGGACGTTTTTTTTATGTTTTAAAACCCGTTATTTAAAATGAATTTAAATAGTGTTTTTTAAGACGTAAAAACCAAACGTTTAACGCTTGATTTTTGCGAATTAAATAATGCGATGTATATTTGTGCCTATTTAATTTACTTCAAATTTTACCCATTATGCAATCTAATCAATTAGATTATTTACCAATCCTTATGCAGGCAGGTTTAGCAATAGGATTTGTGGTTATGACCATCATCGGTTCTGGCTATTTAGGGCCAAAAAGACACTCTAAAAACAAAGACAAAAACTTCGAATGCGGAATAGAATCTGTTGGTAATGCAAGGATTCCTTTTTCTGTAAAATATTTCCTCGTGGCGATTTTATTTGTTTTGTTTGATGTCGAAGTGATTTTCTTATATCCATGGGCAATCAATTTCAAAGCATTGGGAATTGAAGGTATGATTAAAATGGTAATTTTTATGATGTTACTTCTGGTTGGGTTCTTCTATATCATTAAGAAGAAAGCGCTAGAATGGGAATAATAAAATAATTGCAATGAGCGATACAAAAACAAATATGGTTGCTCCGCCCGAAGGAGTTGTTGGCGAAGGTTTCTTTGCTACAAAACTAAACGATGTTGTTGGTTTGGCACGTGCCAATTCACTTTGGCCTTTGCCTTTCGCTACTTCTTGTTGCGGAATCGAATTTATGGCAACAATGGCTTCTCATTATGACTTAGCGCGTTTTGGTTCGGAAAGAGTTAGTTTTTCTCCCCGTCAAGCGGATATGCTAATGGTAATGGGAACAATTTCCAAAAAAATGGCACCAATATTACGTCAGGTTTACGAACAAATGTCAGAACCTCGTTGGGTAATTGCCGTTGGAGCATGTGCTTCATCAGGTGGTGTTTTTGATACTTATTCAGTACTTCAAGGAATTGACAAAGTAATTCCGGTAGACGTTTACGTTCCGGGTTGTCCTCCAAGACCTGAACAAATTGTGGACGGCGTAATGCAATTACAGGAATTAGTCAAAAATGAATCTGTCCGCAGAAGAAATTCACCTGAATATAAAGAATTATTAGCTTCTTATAACCTATAATATGGCTTTAGAAACTGCATACATACAAGAAAATCTATCTAAAAAATTTGGCAACAATGTGCTGAATTTTGAAATGAAAAGAGATATTTTTTCCTTCGAAGCTACTTCAGAAACTATTCATGAAGTAATTCAAACACTGAAAGAAGACGAAAGCTTAAACTTCCATTTTTTAACCGATTTGACCGGAATTCATTTTCCTGACAATGATGAAAATCATCAGTTTGCCGTGGTGTATCAATTGCACAATTGGGTTGAAAATGTTAGAATCCGCGTTAAAACATTTTTGCCTGATCCGGCAGAAGTAGATACAATTACTGATTTGTTCTTATGCGCCAATTGGATGGAAAGAGAAGCCTGGGATTTCTTCGGAATCAATTTCAAAGGTCATCCTCAATTGAAACGAATTTTAAATATGGATGAAATGATTTCTCATCCAATGCGCAAAGAATTCCCAATGGAAGACAGCGGAAGAACAGATAAAGACGATAGATTTTTTGGAAGAACAGTTTCAAATAATTAAAAATAAATAACTCAACATTATAAATGTCAGATTTATTATTACCACCAGAGCATCGCTATGCTAAAATCATAGAACAAAGCCGAAATGAAGACGGAAGTGAATTTTCTATCTTAAATCTTGGCCCAACGCATCCGGCTACTCACGGGATTTTTCAGAATATTTTATTAATGGATGGTGAGCGTATTTTAGATGCTGAGCCAACCGTTGGCTACATTCACAGAGCATTTGAAAAAATTGCCGAAAACCGTCCGTTTTACCAAATCAATGTATTGACAGACCGTATGAACTATTGTTCATCGCCAATCAATAACATGGCCTGGTGGATGACTGTTGAAAAATTGTTGAATATTGAAGTGCCGAAACGCGCGCAATATTTGAGAGTTATCGTAATGGAATTAGCCCGAATTACAGACCATTTAATCTGTAATTCCATCCTTGGAGTTGATACCGGAGCTTACACCGGTTTCCTTTACGTATTCCAATTCAGAGAAAAAGTATATGAAATCTACGAGGAAATTTGTGGTGCGCGTTTAACAACCAATATGGGAAGAATAGGCGGTTTCGAAAGAGAATGGTCACCAAAAGCTTTTGAATTGCTAAACACTTTTCTTGTAGAATTTCCGGTTGCCTGGAAAGAATTCGAAAATCTTTTTGAAAGAAACAGAATCTTTATAGACAGAACCGTTAACGTTGGTCCGATTACAGCCGAAAAAGCAATGCAATACGGATTAACCGGTCCAAATTTACGTGCGGCCGGAATTGATTATGATGTCCGTGTTGCCCAGCCTTATTCTTCTTATGAAGATTTTGAATTCACCGTTCCGGTCGGAAAATCAGGTGATACTTATGACCGTTTCTGCGTTCGTAATGCCGAAGTTTGGGAAAGTTTGAGCATCATCAGACAAGCCTTGGCTAAATTACCGGAAGGCCCAATCCACGCTGATGTTCCCGATTATTATTTGCCTCCAAAAGAAGATGTTTACACCAATATGGAAGCGTTAATCTATCACTTCAAAATTGTGATGGGTGAAGTTCCGGTTCCTGTAGATGAAATTTATCATGCTGTGGAAGGCGGAAACGGAGAATTAGGATTTTATCTAATAACAGACGGAAGCAGAACGCCATACCGATTGAAATTCAGAAGACCTTGTTATATCTATTATCAAGCCTATACTGAAATGATTAAAGGCGGAATGTTATCCGATGCTATCGTAATATTATCAAGTTTAAATGTAATTGCCGGCGAATTAGACGCTTAATTATTATGGAAAGATCACACATTAAACAAGAAATAAATATCACTGACACTTTGATGAACCGCATCAATGAGTTAATCAGTCATTATCCTGCAGACAAAAAGAAATCGGCTTTATTGCCGGTTTTGCACGAAGTTCAGGATGCTCACGACAATTGGTTAAGCATTGAATTGCAAAACAAAGTTGCCGAGATTTTAGAAATACAACCAATTGAAGTCTATGAAGTCGTGACATTTTACACGATGTACAATCAAAGACCAATTGGAAAATATATGTTTGAATTCTGCCAAACTTCTGCCTGTTGTTTAAATGGCGTGGAAAATTTGATGGATTACACCTGTAACAAATTAGGTGTTGGCGTAGGCGAACCAACAGCGGACGGCCTTTTCGAAGTACGTGGCGTTGAATGTCTTGGTGCTTGTGGTTATGCGCCAATGATGCAGTTGGGTGATTTCTTTCAGGAACATTTGACAGAAGCAAAAATCGATCAGCTTATTGCTGATTGCAAAGACGGAAAAATCACTTTACACGATAAATAATATCATGGGAAGAAAAATATTATTAGACAAAATAAACGTTCCGGGAATCAGAACCTATGAAGTATACCGTAAAGAAGGCGGTTATGCTTCGGTGGAAAAAGCCCTGAAAAAAATGACTCCGGATGAAGTGGTGGAAGAAGTAAAAACTTCAGGCCTTCGTGGACGTGGTGGTGCAGGTTTCCCTGCCGGAATGAAATGGAGTTTTATCGATAAAAAATCAGGTAAACCAAGACATTTGGTTTGCAATGCTGACGAATCTGAACCGGGAACTTTCAAGGACAGATATTTGATGGAATTTATTCCTCATTTATTGATTGAAGGAATGATAACCTCGAGTTACGCATTGGGTGCCAACCTATCCTACATCTACATTCGTGGAGAATACATGTGGGTTTACAAAATTTTAGAAAACGCTATCGCCGAAGCAAAAGCTGCCGGTTGGTTAGGAAAAAATATATTAGGTTCGGGTTATGATTTGGATTTATATGTTCAAATTGGTGCCGGAGCTTACATCTGTGGAGAAGAAACAGCGTTGATTGAAAGCCTTGAAGGGAAACGTGGAAATCCTAGAATTAAACCACCATTCCCGGCAGTTATGGGACTTTGGCAAAATCCAACCGTAGTAAATAACGTTGAAACCATTGCAGCTGTGCCTTGGATTGTAAATAATTCAGGTGCTGATTATGCTGCGATTGGAATTGGTCGTTCTACAGGGACCAAATTAATTTCGGCTTCCGGAAATATAAAAAATCAAGGCGTTTTCGAAATAGATTTAGGATTGTCAGTATACGAATTCATCAATTCGGATGAATATTGTGGCGGAATGCAAACCGACAGACCATTGAAAGCATTGGTTCCCGGAGGAAGTTCAGTTCCTGTTTTACCAGCTCATTTAATCTATAAAACTGCTGCAGGTGAAGATCGTTTGATGACTTACGAAAGTTTGGCTGATGGTGGATTTGCATCGGGTTCGATGTTAGGTTCAGGTGGATTCATAGTGTATGATGACCGAGCTTGTATCGTTCGTAATACTTGGAATTTCTCAAGATTTTACCACCACGAAAGTTGCGGTCAATGTACACCATGCCGTGAAGGAACAGGTTGGATGGAAAAAGTATTATGGAGAATCGAAAACGGACAAGGACGCGAAGAAGACATCGAATTGTTATGGAGCATTCAGGCAAAAATTGAAGGAAATACCATTTGCCCATTAGGTGATGCTGCTGCATGGCCAGTTGCCGCAGCCATTCGCCATTTTAAAGATGAATTTGAATACCATATCCGTTTCCCGGAAAAAATAAAAAACAGAGATCACTTTGTGGCTGAACCTTTTGAAAAAGTAAAGCATTTAATCGCAAAGCAAGAAGTATAAAGTTGATGGTTGATAGTTGATAGTTTATGGAATATCCAACGACTGACAACCGACAACCAACAACCAACAACTAATATTATGAAAGTAACTATAGACGGTCACGAAATTGAAGTAGCTCCGGGAACAACCATCCTGCAGGCAGCTCGTATGATTGGTGGAGAAGTTGTTCCGCCAGCCATGTGTTATTATTCTAAACTAAAAGGAACCGGAGGAAAATGCCGTTGTTGTTTGGTGGATGTTACCAAAGGAAGTGATGCCGACCCAAGACCAATGCCAAAATTAATGGCATCCTGCGTAACTGGTTGTCAGGACGGAATGGAAGTAGCCAGCAAATCTTCGGACAGAGTTAAAGAAGCAAGAAATGCCGTAACCGAATTCCTTTTAATCAATCACCCTTTAGATTGTCCGGTTTGTGACCAGGCAGGCGAATGTGATTTGCAGAATTTAAGCTTCGAACACGGAAAATTACAACAACGTTTCGTTGAAGAGAAAAGAACTTTTGAGCCTGAAAATATTGGTGATAAAATTCAATTACACATGAACCGTTGCATAGTTTGCCAACGTTGTGTTGAAGTGGCTGACCAATTGACAGACGGAAGAGTTCACGGTGTTTTAAATCGTGGCGATCATTCACAAATTTCAACTTGCGTTTCGGCAGCGATTGACAATGAATTTTCAGGAAATATGATTGATGTTTGTCCGGTAGGTGCTCTGACCGATAAGACATTCCGATTCAAATCGAGAGTTTGGTTCAACAAACCTTTTAATGCACACAGAGATTGCGATAAATGCTGCGGTAAAACGACTGTTTGGATGTTTGGTAATGAAATTCAAAGAGTAACTGCCCGTAAAGATGAATTCCATGAAGTAGAAGAATTTATTTGTAATACGTGTCGTTTCGACAAAAAAGATGTTGCTGATTGGGTAATTGAAGGACCACGTAAATTCGAAAAAGATTCGGTTATCAATCAAAATAATTACACACGAAAATTAGAAAAAGTAGTTATCGAAACTGAAAAAGGAATTTTACAAGGTAGAGATATCGACCGTAAAAAAATCAGTATGGCCGAGATTGATTACAACGAAAAAATAGATGGTAACCCAGTAAATTCAAAGAAAAATGGATAGTGCCTTTATTATAGAAAAAAGCGTTCTGATTGTAGTAGTGTTTGCGATAACTATGGTTATGGCAATGTATTCTACTTGGGCTGAACGTAAAGTGGCTGCTTTTCTTCAAGACCGAGTTGGTCCAAATCGTGCCGGTTGGGGCGGATTATTGCAACCGCTTGCCGATGGAATGAAATTGTTTGCCAAAGAAGAATTTGAACCAGATACCAAAAACAGATTCTTATTCTTTGTTGGACCGGCAATCGCGATGAGCACCGCTTTGATGACCAGTGCCGTAATTCCGTGGGGCGATAAACTGCACATTTTTGGACGTGATGTTGTTTTACAGGCAACCGATATTGACGGTTCATTACTATACATTTTTGCCATAGTTTCTATTGGCGTTTACGGAATTATGATTGGTGGCTGGGCATCGAACAATAAGTTTTCCTTAATGGGTGCTGTTCGTGCAGCTTCTCAAATGGTTTCTTATGAAGTGGCGATGGGATTATCTGTTATCGCTTTAATCATGATGACCGGAACCTTGAGCTTAAAAGAAATTTCAATACAACAATCCGGAATGAACTGGAATGTTTTCTATCAACCGGTTGGATTTTTAATCTTCCTAATCTGTGCTTTCGCAGAAACAAACAGAACGCCTTTCGACTTAGCCGAATGTGAATCAGAATTAATTGGTGGATATCACACCGAATACTCATCCATGAAAATGGGATTCTATTTGTTTGCCGAATATGCGAATATGTTTATCTCATCAACCATCTTGGCTGTCCTTTATTTTGGAGGTTACAATTACCCGGGAATGCAATGGATGGTGGACAATGTAGGCGTTAACACCGCTAACATTTTAGGAATCGGAGTTTTATTTATTAAAATATGCTTCTTCATTTTCTTCTACATGTGGGTTCGTTGGACAATACCACGTTTTAGATACGATCAATTGATGAATCTAGGCTGGAAGATTTTAATTCCGCTTTCTATCATCAATATAGTAATAACAGGAATTTGCATTCTAGCTTTTAAATAAGAAAAGAATTATGTCAGCATCAATACAAAGTATATCGCTTTCCGGCAGAAAAAAACAAGTTTCCAACAAGGAAATGACTTTTTGGGAAAGTCTATATCTAATAGCCATCGTCAAAGGATTGCTTATTACCATCAAACACTTTTTTAGAAAAAAAGCAACCATTCATTATCCGGAACAAACGCGTGAATTCAGTCCGGTTTATCGTGGACAACATATGTTGAAACGCGATGAACTTGGCAGAGAAAACTGCACCGCTTGTGGTTTGTGTGCTTTATCCTGTCCGGCTGAAGCCATCACTATGAAAGCCGAAGAAAGAAAACCGGGAGAAGAACATTTGTACCGCGAAGAAAAATACGCTTCGATTTATGAAATCAATATGCTGCGTTGTATTTTCTGCGGTTTATGTGAAGAAGCCTGTCCAAAAGACGCTATTTATTTGACAATTTCAAAAGAGTTAGTTCCTGCCAATTACGACAGAGAAGATTTCATTTTTGGAAAAGACAAATTGGTAATGCCTTTGGAAATGGCAATGAAAAATGCTCAACTTAAAAACGCTAACTAATGTCGCCTATATTAATTACATTCTACTTTTTATCAGCCATTACGTTGGCTTCGGCGTTTTTAACGATTTATAGTAAAAACCCAATTCACAGTGCTATTTATCTGGTGATTTGCTTTTTCACCATTGCGGGTCATTATTTATTATTTAATTCTCAGTTCTTAGCGATAGTACACATTATTGTTTACTCCGGTGCCATTATGGTCCTCTTCCTATTTACCATCATGTTAATGAATTTAAATAAAGAAGACGAAGTACACAAACCCCGAATTACAAGACTTGGTGCCATTACTATCTGTATTTTGATGAGTGTGGTTTTGGTAACTATTTTCATTAACTCGAATCCTATTGTGGGTGATGAATTACCTTCAACTGAAGATTATCAATCCATAAAAAAATTGGGAACCTTATTGTTAAACGAATATATGGTGCCTTTTGAATTTGCTTCTATCCTATTGTTAGTAGCTATGATTGGTGTGGTTTTATTGTCTAAAAAAGAAAAAACAGAGAAGTAAGATGAATAATGTTATAAATGAAATAGGTATCGAAAACTACATTTTCCTTGCGTCATTGCTATTTTGTATTGGAGTTTTTGGAGTGTTGTACAGAAGAAATGCTATTATCGTATTCATGTCGATTGAAATTATGCTGAATGCTGTAAACTTATTGTTTGTCGCTTTTTCAACTTTTCGCCAGGATGCCGAAGGACAAGTATTTGTATTCTTCTCGATGGCGGTTGCCGCTGCCGAAGTTGCCGTTGGTTTGGCAATTTTAGTTTCGGTTTATAGAAATGTTGGCTCGATTGATATCGCTAATTTAAAGAACTTAAAAGGATAATCTAAAATGGACAAAACTTTAGCTTTAGTATTACTCTTATCTCCATTCGCTGGATTTCTTTTCAATGTTTTCTTTGGAAAAAAAGTAAGCAAAGGAATTTCAGGTGCCATCGGAACGATTACTGTTTTGGTTTCCTTCTTATTGAGCATTTGCTTTTTTGCACAGTTAAATCAAAACGGAAAACCATTTGAAATTTCATTATTTGATTGGATTTCGGTTCATAATTTCAAATTAGATTTCGGATTGCTGTTAGACCAATTGTCTTTGCTTTGGTTGTTGTTCGTTACCGGAATTGGTTCATTAATTCACTTGTATTCCATCAGCTATATGCACGATGACGAGAACATGCACAAGTTTTTTGCCTACTTGAATCTGTTCGTTTTCTTCATGATTACACTTGTAATCGGAAGCAACTTATTGGTAATGTTTATCGGTTGGGAAGGCGTTGGATTGTGCTCGTATTTACTAATCGGATTTTGGTATAAAAATCAATCGTATAATGATGCTGCGAAGAAAGCATTCATCATGAACAGAATTGGTGATTTAGGTTTCTTAATTGGAATTTTTATTTTAGGAATGATGTTTTCGACATTAAATTTTGTCGAAATGAAACAAGCATTAAGCGCCGGAAATGAAAACACCTTGATATTAGGCGCAGCTGCTTTAGCCTTATTCATTGGAGCTTGTGGAAAATCAGCACAGCTGCCATTATATACTTGGTTACCTGATGCGATGGCTGGTCCAACTCCGGTTTCTGCCTTAATCCACGCGGCAACCATGGTAACGGCTGGTATCTTTATGGTTACCCGAATGAACTTCTTGTTTGATTTGACTCCGTATATTCAAAATATAATTGCCATTGTTGGTGCTGCAACCGCTTTAGTTGCTGCTTCAATTGGTTTACTGCAAAACGATATCAAAAAAGTATTGGCATATTCTACGGTTTCTCAATTGGGATTAATGTTTCTGGCTTTAGGTTTGGGAGCTTATAATGTTGCCGTATTCCACGTAATTACACATGCTTTCTTCAAGGCGTGTTTGTTCCTAGGTTCTGGTTCGGTAATTCACGGATTACACGGCGAACAAGACATGCGTAAAATGGGTGGTTTACGCAAAGCGATGCCAATCACGTTTTGGACAATGATGATTTCCACATTAGCGATTGCCGGAATATTTCCATTTGCAGGTTTCTGGTCAAAAGACGAAATCTTAATGGTAGCTTTTGAACACAATAAAGTATTGTGGGTTGTCGCTTCTATAGCTTCTATCATGACCGCTTTCTATATGTTTAGATTGATGTATTTGACGTTCTTCAAAGACTTCAGAGGCACAGAAGAACAAAAACATCATTTACACGAAAGTCCGAGTTTAATAACAATTCCGTTAGTGATATTAGCTGTTTTGGCCGCTATTGGTGGAGCAATTAACTTACCTGGAAACACTTGGTTAAACTATTTTCTGGAACCGGTTTTAGTTACAAAACATGAAGAACACACTTTAGGTGCACACGAATATATGTTGATGGGAATTGCTTTAGCTGGTGCTGTTTTTGGAATCCTTTGGGCTTATTCAAAATACATTAAACAAGCTTTTGTTCCGAAAGAAGATGCCGAAATTGTTGGCTTTTCTAAAACAATTTACAACAAATATTATGTTGACGAATTCTATACTTTCCTAATTGTAAGACCTTTGAACAGTTTGTCTAATTTCTTTAGAACGACTTTAGAACCTGCTTTAGGAAAAGTGGTTTTCAGTTTTGGAACGGTTGCCAATGGCATTGGAACACAAGGTAAAAAATTACAAACCGGTAGTGTCGGATTGTATTTATTCGCCTTTGTGATTGGTATTGGAGCCATCATAACTTATTTATTTATAGCAAAATAATTTTTACATAATGGATGTAACTACTATATTATTATTACTGTTGGTTGGTGCTTTAGTCACCTATTTTTCCGGAGATAAATTAGCTTCCAAAGTGGCGCTGGTTTTTAGCTTGGGAACAATGGCTGTTACTTTGTATTTATTAAACTCTAGTGCACAATTAAGTGATTTAAGTTTCTATGCCAATTGGATTGATGCTCCAAAAGTAGCCTTAGCTTTCAAAGCAGACGGACTTTCTTTGGCAATGGTTTTATTGACAACTGCTTTAACACCATTGATTATTTTTTCATCATTTGGAAACAGCTTTAATAACAGTAAAAATTTCTACGCTTTAGTTTTATTCATGGCATTTGCTATGACCGGAACTTTCTTGGCAGCTGATGGTTTACTATACTATATCTTCTGGGAATTGGCATTGATTCCGATTTACTTTATTGCTTTAATTTGGGGTAATGGTGATGCCGAAGATCGTAAAAAAGCAGTAGTGAAATTCTTCATCTACACACTTGCCGGTTCATTATTCATGTTAATTGGTTTTGCTTATTTATATACTAAAGCTGATAGCTTCCTTTTAGAAGATTTATACAAATTAAATTTATCGGCTACAGAGCAGTGTTATATTTTCTTTGCTTTCTTCTTAGCCTATGCTATCAAAATTCCGATTATTCCTTTCCATACATGGCAGGCAAAAGTATATCAAAAAGCACCAACTGTTGGAACAATGCTTTTATCAGGTATCATGCTGAAAATGGGATTGTACAGCGTTATTCGTTGGCAGTTACCAATTGCACCTTTAGCAGCAAAAACGTATATGCCGGTGCTTATCGGATTAAGCATTGCCGGAGTAATTTATGGTTCAATCGTAGCCTTACGTCAAAAAGATTTGAAAAAATTATTGGCTTATTCGTCGTTAGCACACGTTGGCTTAATCGCTGCAGGTTGTTACACATTAACAATTGACGGATTACGCGGAGCGGTATTGCAAATGATTGCCCACGGTTTTGTTATCGTTGGTTTGTTCTTCGCAGCTGAAATCATCTACAGAAGATACGAAACCAGAACTATTGCTGAAATGGGCGGAATCAGAGCTCAAACACCAAGATTCACTTCAATGTTTATGATTTTGGTTTTAGCATCAGTAGCATTGCCGGGAACATTCAACTTTGTTGGAGAGTTTACCGTTTTATACAGTTTAATCCAAATTAATATTTGGTTTGTAATCTTAGGTGGAACGACCATTATTTTGGGTGGTT
This sequence comes from Flavobacterium anseongense, assembly GCF_021608185.1. GTDB lineage: Bacteria > Bacteroidota > Bacteroidia > Flavobacteriales > Flavobacteriaceae > Flavobacterium > Flavobacterium anseongense. Next base: position 396,726 of record NZ_JAKIHN010000003.1, read on the forward strand.
ACTATATGCTGAAGATGTTCCAAAATACGATGTTGGGCGAAACCAATACCAAAGTTTTTGCAGACGTTACTACCAATGAAGCGATAACATTAGTCGTTATCATTGGCTTTTTATTATTCTTCGGATTGTATCCAAAACCGATAGTGGATTTGGTAACGCCGAGTTTACATCAAATTTTAGAAACTATAAATAGATAAAAGTCCAAAAATGAATACATTAATTGCCATATCAGGTTTAGGTGTTTTTTGCCTTATCGCTGAAATCTTCAATTTAAGAAAGCTGCTGGTCCCTGTTACCATTCTTGGGCTTTTAGTTATTCTTGGACTTACCATATCTGAGTTTAATACGCCTGAGCTTTTCAACAATCCAATGTATAACAACATGATTGTAGTTAGCAAATTTTCAGTTGCGTTTTCAAGTCTGTTTATTATATTGACAATATTCCTAGTCGCTTTAAGTGGCGATTTTTATAAAGAGCATCTAACCAAGATTTCAGATTTTATTGCTATCAAGATTTTCCTTTTAGCAGGTGCTGTTGCCATGATTTCATTTGGAAACTTATCTATGTTCTTCTTAGGAATCGAAGTGCTTTCTATATCCTTATATATTTTGGCCGGAAGCAAACGATTAGATTTAAAAAGTAATGAAGCCGGAATGAAATATTTCCTAATGGGTTCCTTCGCATCAGGAATTATCCTGTTTGGAATTTGTTTGATTTATGGCGCCATGACTAGTTTTGATGTTGAGTATATTAAAAGCCTTTCACGCTCTGCCGAATTGCCTATCTGGTATACTATCGGAGTAATATTGTTACTTATTGGTATGCTTTTCAAAATTGCTGCAGTACCATTTCATTTTTGGGCACCGGATGTTTATGAAGGATCTCCATCAATGACAACAGCGACAATGAGTACGTTGGCTAAAGTAGTTGCGATGGCTACTTTATTCAAATTATTGGATGTATTAAACGCTGATATTGACTATAAATTTCAAATCGTTTTGGCAATAGTTTCTGTTCTTTCTATGACGGTCGGAAACATTATGGCCTTGCGTCAGAATAATGTAAAACGTATGTTGGCATTTTCGGGTATTTCACATGCCGGTTTTATGCTTATGGCTTTGCTTAGCATGGCAACAGCTGCTTCTACTTTATTGTATTATACTGCAGCTTATGCTTTAGCCGGTATCGCTTCGTTTGCCGTAATTATTTATGTGACCAGAGACAAAGAAAACGAAGACATCGTCAATTTCAATGGTTTAGGAAAAACGAATCCATTAATGGCCGCTATACTAACCGCATCGCTTTTATCCATGGCCGGAATTCCTATTTTTTCAGGGTTCTTTGCCAAATTCATATTATTTACCCAAACCATAACAACTGGCTATTTAGTTGTAGTGATTGCGGCTGTAATAAACTCTATCATAAGTGTGGGTTATTACTTCAAACTGATTTTGGCGATGTACACCAAAGAAGCTGCCGAAGATAAAAAAGCTGTTCCTTTTGTATATCATGCCGTAGCTGTTGTTGCTATTTTACTAAACATAGTAATAGGAATTTATCCGTCATTAGTAATGAATTTGCTAAACTAAAGAATCTTTAATAGCTACTTTACTATAGATATAATTAAAAAAGGCACACTAAATAGTGTGCCTTTTTGTAACTGCTGGCATGAGTTGTTGATGCACTAACAGTGTTGAATTGTCAGCTAAACCAGCCTCAGTTATGATTTATAACTAGAAATTGCATTATTAGTGTCTTTTTTAACTTCATCATATTTAGCTTTCCCATTCTCAGCTAATTCTTGTACGTCTTCTTTAACGCTTTGAAACTTTTCCGATATAGAATCTGCAAATTCATGATACTTTGATTTTAATTCATCTGCATAATCATTTCCTTTATCCATGATTTTCTTGCGGGTTACCGAACCCTTTTCCGGAGCAAACAAAATTCCCAAAACTGCACCAACGGCAAGACCTGCCATTGTTCCTAATACTACTTTCCCTGTACTCATAATCTTTTTATTTAATTGTTATTATTATATTTTGAACTGTACTTCTTATTCTACAAAGTTGAGCCTATTTATATATTCATTTGTTATATTAATTTTAGATAAACTTATGGTATTCACATATTTTAGTCATCTTCTTAAAAGAACGCTAATGAAGCTAAACTTTATTTGAGCTTTGAAGTTTTAAATAGCTTCCGAAGCGGCTTCAATATTCACTGCCCCTATAGCTACACTGGATAATTTTTCGTCAGCCGCCTTTTCTTCTTGAAGCGTTGCCGCTAATAGCAGAACCGCATCTGTTAAATTTAAGGTTTCACTAAACTGACGCAGCGTTCCATAGGTTGCCATTTCGTAATGCTCTACTTTTTGTGCGGCCGAAATTATCCCGGCATCCCGCATCGGCCCCTCTTCACATGATTTCATTATTTCACTGGCTTCGGCTATTAAACCCTGCATAGCTTTGCATGGCTTTGCTTCGGGTTTTTTACCCAGGAGTTCAAAGACTTTTTTCAGTCTTTCTACATGCCCATGTGTCTCATCGAGATGGAGAGTTAAAGCGTTAATTAATTCTAATGAGGATGCATTTTCAATCATTTCAGGAATGGCTTTTGTCAACGCGTTTTCTGCCCAATAAATATCCTTTAATTCATCTATAAACAATTTCATTAGTTGTGATGATTTCATTGGAGGATGAGTTTTTTTCTCTTTTGTGGTGTTTGAAGTATCTTTCATTTTGTCTATTATTTAATTATTATTGATTTATTAGGGGAAAGAAAACCAAAACTTTTATAAAGCTTTGGTTGACTTTTCACTCACCGATTCATTTACTTAATGTTTTGCGGTTACAGTTTTCTTTTTGTCCCCGGATTTGTCATTTTAAGCTTCACTTTTTTTGGTGTTGTTTGAATCTGTGTTTGTTGTTCCTTTTGACTTGCTATCACTTTTTGGATGAGCAGTGCTTTTTTGATCTTTTTCCATACTAATTTGAGTTTGTTTACAACTTAATTGTTGTCATACAAAATTGAACATTGTAGAAATGAAAGCGTTGTGAAATTATATTTTAAAATTTCAATATTCACATATTGAGCCTCTATGTTCCACAAACACTAATAAAAAAACCAGTTGTGGTTTTTCCCTTTTAATCATCTGCCCGCATCCTTTATTTTGACTTTTAGTTATCAACAGCGACAAAAAATAGTCGGCTATTGTGTAAATTTACATTATGTATGCTTTAGTCGATTGCAATAACTTTTACGCTTCCTGCGAACGTGTTTTCCAGCCACAGCTCAACGGAAAACCGATTGTTATTTTATCCAATAACGACGGTTGCATTATTTCGCGCAGTGATGAAGCCAAAGCCTTCGGCATTCCGATGGGCGCACCCGAATTTAAAGTGCGGCAGGAATTAAAAGAAAAAAACATTCTTGTCTTTTCCTCCAATTATCCTTTGTATGGCGACTTGAGTAACCGCGTGATGAAAATATTGGAAGGATTCACACCTCATGTAGAACCATACAGTATTGATGAAGCGTTCCTGAACTTTGACGGTTTTAAAAGTGATTTTGACTTTACTGATTATGGGCTTCAAATGAAAAGCCGCATTCTGAAATGGCTCAGCATTCCGGTTTCTATCGGTTTTGCCGAAACCAAAGCCTTATCCAAAGTCGCCAATAAAATCGCCCGAAAGTTTCCAAATCAAACCAAAGGTGTCTATGTTATTGATACCGAAGAAAAACGAATCAAAGCGCTTAAATGGACAAAGATTGAAGACGTTTGGGGCATTGGTTTCCGATTAAAAAAGAAAATGATAGCCAAAGGTATTAACACGGCTTACGATTTCACTTTACCACAGTATGAAAGTTTTATAAAAACCGTAATGGGTGTAACCGGACTTCGATTAAAAAGCGAATTGGAAGGTAAATCGGTACTCACACTCGACGATCCAACCGAAGACAAAAAGAGCATTGCCATTACCAGAATGTTCAAAACCAAACTTACCGATTTTGATGAAATCAAAGAACGCGTTTCTACATTTGCCGCGGTCTGCGCCGAAAAACTACGGAAGCAACATTCCTGCTGTCACAGTATCATTGTGATGCTTGTAAAAGACAGACATCATAAAAACGATGGAAGCCGAATTTATTTCAGCCAGATGGAAACTTTGCCTTTTTCCAGCAATTCAAGTTTGACTATAAGTAGCACTGCCATTTCTATTTTGAAAAAAGTTTATCAAGAAGGCGAACGCTATTCAAAAGCAGGTGTCATCGTTACCGGAATCATTCCCGAAAATCAAAAGCAGTTTCATCTTTTCGAAGAAGAAAATCCAAAACATTTAAAATTGATGAAAGTGATTGATGAATTTCATGCAAAAACCGGAGAGCGAAAAATACGTTTAGGCAGTCAGGATTTACAGCATACCTGGAAAATGAAGCAGGAACATCTGTCACCAAAATACACAACCGATTTTAAAGAAATACTAAAAGTCAAATGCAAGTAAAAAATAAAATTTCCTTTTTCGTTCCCGACTCGGAAAATGCAATAGAGCTTCCTTTTGTTGGTGGTATTAAAGCAGGTTTTCCTTCACCTGCAGCCGATTTTGAAGGCGATACTATAAGTTTGGACAAAGTTTTGGTAAAAAATCATTTGGCCACTTTTTATGCCAAAGCAAATGGCACTTCTATGATTGGTGCCGGTATTGATGATGGCGACATTATGGTTATTGACAGAAGTTTGGAACCTACAGACAACAAAATTGCCGTATGCTATATTGATGGTGAGTTTACCGTAAAGCGCATCAAAAAAGAAAAGGATTGTGTTTATCTAATGCCCGAAAACGACGCTTTTCAACCTATAAAAATCACCGAAGAAAATGAACTCATAGTTTGGGGAATTGTTACTTATATTATAAAAAGTGTTTGAGATAAAAAGTTTTATAAATAAACCTCAGTCTCAACAACGTTTTCTCACCTCCTTTCTATAAAAACACAATTGAAGTTAGAGGAACTGCTTACCTTTCTCCTATACATTTCACTCGAGAAAATTTACTTTAAGAAGCTATGTGGCGAATTTCAGTGCGACAATCCGAAAAATTCGCAACAGAAAAGTTTTAAATAACTTAACATTACTACAACAAAGGCCATAAAAATAAGAAACCGCTGCGTATTCTTTAAAACAATAGCATTCAATAGCACCGTAGTTCAGATTGAAAATTAAGAATTGTATAGTTTTAATATCATAAAATTTAGATATGTGTAAAAAAACATGTTTTATCTTAGAAAATGCAAATTTTATACATCATGAAAAAAGAATTTCTATCCTTTTTAAAAAAATCATCCCTACTATTTTTTTGGTTAATAATAGGAAATTATAGTTTAAGTGCACAAATATTAACCAATGGTAATTTTGAATCTGGCGGAAGTGGAAATGGTTTTTTAGTCCACGATTACACTTTAATCAATCCACTTACCGGCACAAGTAATCCTGGTTCTTACGCAAGAACTACAAATCCTGCGCTAATGAACTCTTCCTACATCACAGGTGGTGACCACACAACTGGCACCGGGAACATGTTGGTCTTTGACGGTGCTACAATTGCCAATAGATTTTTCTGGACAACAGGAAGCACCGGAGGTGCCATTGGAGGATTTACAGCTGGCACAACCTATACTTTTAGTTTTTGGATTAAATCGGTTTCTAATGCAGTTACATCAGATGAAACTACCAGAGCCAGCATCGGTATCTTTTTTGTAAATGCCAATAGTATCAATCCAGCCAATCAAAACACGCTTGCGCCATTACCTAGTGAGGGTTGGGTAAGAGTCGCTTATTCATTTGTAGCCACTGCCAACAATGTAATGGTACGCTTAAAAACAAACACCGCCGGACCTATAGGAAATGACTTTGCAGTAGATGATTTTTCCATTACAGAAGGAGGTCTTCCATTGGTAGGATCGTATTCGTTTGTAAACCCAACATGTCCAAACGTGAATGATGGTTCGATTACCGTAAACTTAACTGGTGGTATTTTACCCTACAGTACCTATTCTTTGACAGGTTCTGCAACAATGACAAACAATAACGGTATATTTACAGGATTAGGTATTGGCACATACAATGTAACTGTTTCCGATTCAAACGGAGAACAATACAGCCAATCTAATATAGTTTTAACCGCTCCAAACGATTTACAATTGAGTGCTCCGGTAACTATCTGTTCAGGAGACTCAACAACACTAACAGCAACAGGAGGAGCTGGTTCTTATACCTGGACTGCCAATCCTGCGGACGCTTCCATTACCAATCCAAACAGTGCTACACAAACCGTTAGTCCAACAGCGACCACAGTCTATACCGTTACTTCAGGGTCTTTATCTTCACCTGTCAATTTGATTGAAAATGGCGATTTTTCACAAGGAAACACTTTATTCTTTACCGAATATACTCAGGTATTAAATCCAAATCCTTTTGGTGTGCAATCATCTTATAATATTGTTACCAATCCAAACGCTTGGTTCAATCCTTTTGCTTCATGTGGTGATCACACATCGGGAACTGGTAATTTGATGGTATTTGATGGTGCTACTGACCCAACCGGAAACATCATAGCATGGAGCAATCAAAACCCTGTTACTGTAGTTCCAAATACAAATTATACTTTTTCCTATTATGTAGCTTCAGTGTCACCGGATAACCTTGCGAGATTAGAGGTAACAATAAACGGTGTTTCTCAAGGTACTCCTCGAACTGCTCCCGGAGCACCTTGTTTATGGACTCAGGTTTCATACAATTGGAATTCGGGTTCAAACACTACCGCAAACATCGCGATTTATAATAGAAATTTTGTAGACTATGGAAACGATTTTGCCTTGGATGATATTGCTTTGAAAGAAACTGTGACTTGTTTTTATCAAAAAACAGTAACCGTAACCGTAAACCCGACAACTACACCAACATTCACCCCTATTAATCCAATTTGTTCAGGAGCACCTTTAAATGCTTTACCAACAACTTCAAACAATTCTATTACTGGAACATGGTCTCCGGCAATAAATAATACTGCAACCACAACTTATACGTTCACACCAACAGCAGGACAACAATGTGTATCAAACACGACTCTTACCATAACAGTAAACCAAAATGTTGCTGCTAGCTTTAACGCTGTTAATCCTATTTGTTCGGGCAGTGCATTAAATGCATTACCAACAACTTCAAACAATGGATTCACCGGAACTTGGTTACCTGCTTTAAATAATACGGCTACAACAACTTATACATTTACACCAACGGCCGGACAATGTGCGCTCCCTTCAAACCTTACAATTACAGTAAATGCTTCTCCCGATTTTACATTATCAGAAGGTTGTAATGGGGCAAGTTATACTTTAACAGCTATCGAGACGAATCCTGATAATCCAACTTATGTTTGGCACAATCCTGCAGGAGTTCAAATTGGGAGTGATGCTTCAGTAGTTGTTTCAACTCCGGGAGTTTATGAATTAGTAATAACCCAAAACGGATGCAGCAATCAGGAAACCATAAATGTGTTGTCACCATTTTGCGGAATACAAAAAGGAATTTCGGCAAACGATGATGGTTTGAATGATAGTTTCGATTTGGAAGGCTATAATGTGAAGCAGTTGAAAATCTTCAATCGTTATGGTCTTGTTGTGTACTCAAAAGCTGATTATCAAAATGAATGGTTTGGGCAAAGTAACAATAATGATGAATTACCGGACGGCACTTACTATTATGTAATTGATTTTGATGATTTAAAAACTAAAACGGGTTGGATTTATTTAAACCGAGTACAATAGCAAACTATTTGATCAATTGGATTAAAAAATTAAATAAAGACCAAAGCTTTGGTTTGTACTGAAAATGAATCACTACAAAAAAATAGTTACTCTTTTGCTTTTGCTTCTTTCTGCCAATAGTTATTCCCAATTGGGATTCTGCAGCGGAAGTAAAGGTGAGCCTGTTTTTAGTGAAAATTTTGGTAATGGAACCAATTATGGTCCTGCTTTACCTGCCGGTACAACCAATTATACTTTTGTTACCGGTAATCCAAATGACGGAAGTTATACTCTTTATTACAGAACAAATCTTTACAGCACTTGGCACTATTCATTAGACCATACTCCGGATGCAACAAACGGAACAAACGGTAAATCTTTAATTGTTAATGCCAACGCAAGTACTTCGGGTGACTTTTATAAAAGAACGGTTACCGGATTATGTGTCAATACTACTTTTGAGTTCTCCTCTTGGTTAATGAATGTTTACAATCCAGGCTCCGGCTTTTGTGGAGCAAATGAAATCCCAATAAATGTTCGCTTTGAAATTTGGAACGACACCGAAACAACCCTTTTAGGTTCGGGGAATACCGGAAATATTATAGGAACAGCCACACCCATCTGGCGTCAATTCGCACTTGTTTTTACCACAGGAAGTGAAACTTCTGTTGTTTTAAAAATGAAAAATAATGGTTTGGGAGGTTGCGGAAATGACTTAGCCATAGATGACATTGAATTTAGAGCCTGTGGCGATTTGACAACCATCAGCAGTCCTTCTGTGACGGGAACGACCTTTGTAACTTGTCAAAGTCCGGTTTCAATTGTACTACAGGCTACTACCGCCGGAACAGGTACTTATTTTTACCAATGGCAAACGAGTTCAAATGGTGGGATTTGGGATGATATAGTCGGAGCAAACTCTCCTACTTATACAGCAACTAATTTAAGTTCTTTAACCTATTTCAGAACTAAAGTAGCGCAAGACGCTGCCAATTTAAGCAATCCTTACTGTTCAACCGTATCTAATCTTTTTACAGTATCTTTCTTACCACCTCCAACTAACAGTATCAGTGATGGAGATAAAACTATTTGTAGTAATGAGGCTATTCCGGCATTGAGTACTACCGCCAGCCCGGGAACAAGTGTTAATTGGTATGATGCTCCCTCAGGAGGAAACTTATTGTTAGCGAATTCAACATCATACACACCATTGAATCCGGGAACATATTACGCGGAAACTTATGATACAACTTCAAACTGTATAAATAGTACGAGAACTCCTGTAAGCCTTACCATCATTGCTCAGCCAACAGTAACCATATCAGGGTCAACTTCTATATGCTCGGGCAACACGGCAAACATTACTTTCAACGGAACACCTAACGCTAATGTAACGTATACTGTTGATAGTGGTTCAAACCAAACCATTACTTTAAATTCAAGTGGTGTGGCTAGCATTACAACTCCGGCCTTAACTTTAAACAGTACTTATAGTTTGGTTTCTGTCACTTTAAATACTTGCTCAGCAGTTATAAACGGATCGGCTGTAATCAGCGTGAATACATCCCCTACAGCTGTGATTTCAGGAAATACTTCGGTTTGTTTTGGAGGTAATGCAACTGTTGACTTCACCGGAACGCCCAATGCTTCGATTACTTATACTGTAAATAGCAGTTCTAATCAGAATATCACTTTAAACAGCAGCGGAACAGCTTCTATTACTATTCCGAATGTGACTTCAACTACTGTTTTTACGCTTGTTAGTGTAACTTCAGCAGGAGCAAATCCTTGTACCCAATCTTTATCTCAAACTTTTACAGTAACTCCATTAGCACAACTAACTGCAGCAATTAGTGCCAGTCCTTTAACAATATGCGGAAATCAAACCAGCACATTGAATTTTACAGGAACCCCAAACGCAACTATTAGCTATACAGTAACTGGCGGAACTAATCAAACCATAACTTTAAACGCTGCCGGACAAGCTTCAGTTACAACAACAAGTTTAACTGCAAATACAACTTATCAATTATCAGACATATCGCTTTTGGGAATGGTTAATTGTAGTCAGTCACTTTCTGATACAGTTACTGTTTCAATTAATCCAACACCTGTAGCAAGCTATACTGGAGCTTTGAATTACTGTTCCGACGAAACAACGGCAATAACATTAAATGCTGATATTCCCGGAACTACTTTTTCCTGGATTTCTAGTCAAAACGGAACTGTCGGAGCAACATCGGGAAGTGGAAATCTAATTAATCAAACGCTTACTACTCTTGACGATACTGACGGAACCGCAAACTATGTTGTGACTCCTTCCTATAATGGCTGTATCGGACTTCCCATTACAGTCAATTTAGAAGTTCATGCATTGCCAGTACCGGATATTAAAGACGGAACCATTTGTGTAATAAATTCAAACAATACTGCAACTGATGCCTATGTTTTGTTTACAGGTCTAAGTGCAACAGATCATAGTTTTGCTTGGACTTTTCAAGGGAATCCTATTCCAACTGCTTTTGGAAACAGTTATAATGCTTATCAAATAGGAACTTATACTGTGGTCGCAACAAATACCGTTACCGGTTGTGTTTCTTCTCCTTTTACTGCTGTGGTAAGCCAAGCCGCTCGAGGTGAAAGTTTAGTGATAACCCAATCAGCTGCTTTTAGTGACAATCCTACAATTACAGTTACTGTAGTTGGTGGTAACGGACCGTTTTTGTACCAATTGGATGATTCCGAATTCCAATTATCTAATGTCTTTCAATCTGTAACACCCGGATTACATACTATCAATGTTATTGATGAAAATGCTTGTACTAATTTAACTGCTACGGCAACCATCATAAATTATCCTCATTATTTTACACCAAATGGTGACGGAATACATGAGACTTGGAATATTAAAAACATCGATTTAAATTCTAAAATCTTAATATTTGACCGATATGGTAAAATACTGAAACAAATAAGTCCAAATGGTGAAGGATGGGACGGCACTTATAACGGAAATCTCATGTTTTCAGATGATTATTGGTTTTCCGTTGAATACCCTGAAAATGGTGTCCGAAAAATTTTCAAAGCACACTTTTCGTTAAAAAGATAATAAGTAACAAGAATAAATATGGCATTAAATTACGCTAACAAAAAATAACAGAACACTAACAAATCACATCAAAATAAAACAAAAACAAAATGAAGAAAGTATATTTCATTGCGATATTGGCTTTAGCAATTACAGAGTTAAGAGCACAGCAAGACCCGCATTACACACAATATATGTACAATATGAGTGTGATGAATCCAGCGTATGCTGGTTCAAAAGAAAGTGTATCAGGTGGATTCCTCTACAGAAAACAATGGGTTGAAATTGAAGATGCTCCTACAACCGGAACATTCTTTATCCACAGCCCGGTTGGCAGAAACGTAGGTTTAGGACTCTCTGTAATCAACGATAAGATTGGACCGGTAGAAGAGACTAATATTTATGCTGATTTCTCTTATACGCTTAATTTGGGTGGAGAGCATAGACTAGCCTTTGGTTTAAAAGCCGGTGCAACAATGCACAAAATCGATTTTAATACTATTTATCCAACATTACCCGATTTAGGG
>NZ_JAKIHN010000030.1 GCF_021608185.1 Flavobacterium anseongense
GGCTCTACCCTGATATCCATCGTAGAGATTACATAACAGTCTGTATCCTGATTCGTTATTCGGATTCCTAACGTCTGAACATAAATCTGTGTGTTGGTATACTGCAGATTGGTAATGGCATTACTGCCACTCTGTGCATCTGACAAACTCGGATAAAAAGTAACATCCATACCCGTTTGTCCCAATAGTATTGAACTTACCTGTGAAGCTAAATCAAACGTCTCAAAGCCTACTGCTCCGGTGGTATCACAAAGTGAATATTGAGGATAGTTCGGCTGGGTAGCATTTGGCAGCGGATTTACGATTAACTGCAATGGCACAATATCATAACAACCCGTAGCGGTAGTCTCTACTCTGACATAAATTGTTTGGGTATCACTGATATAACTTGTCGGATTAATGATACTGCCTGTTCCCGATTCTGCCGCTGTCTGAGTGGTGTAAAAAGTGACCGTGTGCGTAAGCGGGTTGATAGCTCCTAA
>NZ_JAKIHN010000031.1 GCF_021608185.1 Flavobacterium anseongense
AGAAATTAATTTCAACGATATTGATGATAACTGTGATGGTTCCAAATTCGAAGGTCACGCCCCTGTAGTTGTAGATGTTACAACTGCAAGTGGTGCTTTAGCAACGATGACGGATACTATCACTAGCTCAACGGCTACCAATACCACTCCATATTCCGGAGCTTCAGTAACGTATAAATTTAAAGTAAGTAAGACTAATGCACCAACCTCTGTTGCTTATGTGAGTAGTAATACAACAAGTTTTACTTTTTCTTCAGCTTCCAATGCGGCACATTCTTCTACTTATGATGTACAGGCTACTGCTGTTGTTAACGGAGAAGAGCAGCCATATAACGGTAACACACAGAGTTATAGTACCCCTGCGGCACCAACATTGCCAAATCC
>NZ_JAKIHN010000032.1 GCF_021608185.1 Flavobacterium anseongense
CCTGCCGACGACAAGTATTAGTTATGCAACGCCGTTTTGTTCTTCTGTGGCTACGGCACAATCCGTGACTTTAACCGGAACTGGAGCCTATACCGGTGGAGTCTATTCTTCTACTGCCGGACTGACTATTAATCCGGCTACGGGTGCTATAACGCCTTCGACTTCTACTGCAGGAACCTATAACGTTACTTATACCATTGCGGCTGGTGGTGGATGTGCTGCCGTAATTGCTACAACTTCAGTAACCATTACGGCTCTGCCGACGGCAAGTATTAGTTATGCAACGCCGTTTTGTTCTTCTGTGGTTACGGCACAATCTGTGACTTTAACCGGAACAGGGGCTTATACCGGTGGAGTTTATTCCTCAACTGCCGG
>NZ_JAKIHN010000033.1 GCF_021608185.1 Flavobacterium anseongense
CGGAGCCATTACGCCTTCCTCTTCAACTGCAGGAACCTATAACGTTACTTATACCATTGTGGCTGGTGGTGGATGTGCTGCCGTAACAGCTACAACTTCAGTAACCATTACGGCTCTGCCGACGGCAAGTATTAGTTATACAACGCCGTTTTGTTCTTCTGTGGCTACTGCCCAATCCGTGACTTTAACAGGAACAGGGGCTTATACCGGTGGAGTGTATTCTTCTACTGCCGGACTGACTATCAATCCTGCAACGGGAGCCATTACGCCTTCGACTTCTACTGCAGGAACCTATAACGTTACTTATACCATTGCGGCTGGTGGTGGATGTGCTGCCGTAACAGA
>NZ_JAKIHN010000034.1 GCF_021608185.1 Flavobacterium anseongense
TCAAAGATGAAGATTTTTGCCTCATCTAATCCAACAACATTCCAAGTATCATGAATGCCGTCTCCATTCGGAGTAAAGTAATGCGGATAATCAATAATATAAACCTCATTTATAACTAACTCCTCACAACTGTAGGCAATATTGCCTTTGGCATCCCAAACATGGATAACGTGCGTACCCATGCTAACGCCCTCAAAAACATTACTATCCTGTCTTGGTCCGTCATCCAAACTGTACTGATAATCCGGTGCTCCATAACCTTCTACTGTCACCGTAATAACCTGTGTATCGCTAAAGGCGCCGGTTACCGTATAACCA
>NZ_JAKIHN010000035.1 GCF_021608185.1 Flavobacterium anseongense
TGACACGATATGGGTTAGAGTAGAGCATAAAACGACGAATTGTTATAATATTGGTTCGTTCCAAATAGCCATTAATACACCGCTGCTGCTCACTACACCGACACCACTGAATATGTGTGATGATGATACAGCTCCAAACAATCAGTTCCATGTGTTTGATTTGACTGTAAAGAATACTGAAATCAATCAGGGAACAGGATTTGCGGTAACCTATTACCCGAGTTTACTTGATGCCCGTAATGATACCAATGTTATTACGACACCAACCGCTTATCAGAACGTTCCTGCCCATCCGGGAGTACAGACTTTAGGTGTT
>NZ_JAKIHN010000036.1 GCF_021608185.1 Flavobacterium anseongense
AGACACTATATGGGTTAGAGTAGAGCATAATACAACAGGTTGTTATAACGTTGGTTCATTTCAACTTGAAATTAATACACCGTTATTACTCAGTACACCAATACCATTGAATGTTTGCGATGCCGATACTATTCCAAATGATCAGTTGCATGTATTTGATTTAACTATAAAGAATACTGAAATAAATCAGGCAACGGGTTACATGGTAACGTATTATCCGAGTTTGGTCGATGCTCAAAACAATACCAATGTTATCACTACACCAACTGCTTATTTAATTCAGAATCCACCGGTACAAACTTTAGGAGTA
>NZ_JAKIHN010000037.1 GCF_021608185.1 Flavobacterium anseongense
GCTACCGACATTAATTCCGCCGACAGCACCTTATACACTTTGTGATGATAATCAGGATGGTTTTAGCTGTGATTTTGATTTGTTGAGTTTACAGGCCGATATGTTAGGTGGAGCATCGGGTTCAGCCAATTATATTTTGAGTTTCTATGAGACACTGACTGATGCGCAAACCGGCAATACGGTTACGGATATCGACCCGACACAACCTTATTGCAATATCAATCCGTTTGTACAGTTGTTGTATGTAAGAGCCGAGGATCCGATAACCCATTGTTACAGCATCCTTGTGATAGAGTTAAACGTCAGTCCG
>NZ_JAKIHN010000038.1 GCF_021608185.1 Flavobacterium anseongense
TATTGGTGTAGCACTAGAGGCACAAATTACAATTCCTCCATCTGAACCAGCTATTGGTTGTGGAATAATATTTATTGTAGCCACACTTGTATCAGTAATACATGGAGCTACTCCAGATAAAGTATAGGTGAAGGTTGAAGTGGTAGCTCCGACAGCTGGAGTAAATGTTCCCGCCGTTGCATCAAAAGTTCCACCTGTTCCCGGTCCTGTTCTTGTCCAAACACCCCCTGTTTGTTCGCCAGAAATTAAACTAAACAAATTAATCGCAGTAGTGCTGGTTTCGCAAACAGTTGTATTACCATCTAAG
>NZ_JAKIHN010000039.1 GCF_021608185.1 Flavobacterium anseongense
ACTACCGACATTAATTCCGCCGACAGCACCTTATACACTTTGTGATGAGAATCAGGATGGTTATACCACTTTTGATTTAACGACTTTACTGCCGGGATTATTAAACGGAGTAACAACGTATACGATAAGTTTTCACGAAACAGTTACTGATGCAGAGAATAATGGAACTACCATTCCGACTCCTTCAGCTTATGGTAACATAATCGCCTTTACGCAGATTATCTATGTAAGAGCTGAAGATAATATTACTCACTGTGTTAGTATTACACCTATTGAATTGGATGTGAATCCA
>NZ_JAKIHN010000004.1 GCF_021608185.1 Flavobacterium anseongense
TCGTTATGGCAAACTGCTTAAACAAATCAGTCCGACAGGAGCGGGTTGGGATGGTACGTATAACGGACATCTGTTACCATCGGATGATTATTGGTTTACGGTTGACTTTGCAGAAGGCGGTGTGATGAAACAGTTTAAGTCACACTTTGCGATGAAGCGATAGAATTGCATCAATAAATTATAAATGAAAGCCCTGATTAAGTCAGGGTTTTTTTTATGAGAAAGAAAAATCAAACGCGATGATAGCCCCGACCTGCCTATCGGCAGGCTTGTAGGAGTGGAAATCCTTTTTTACCGTTTTGTACTTCGACAGGCTCAGCATGACAAAACGGTAAAAAAGATTGTAACGGATAGCGGGAGCAGGGTTGTAGAGAAATCTAAAACGTCTGCTTCTAAAAACTTTTACCACTCTAAAAAAACCATTCCGATGCCACAAATTACTATAATGGCGGCGCTAATTGTTTCGAGGTATTTTTCGGAATTTTTAAAGGTAAATAAGTGAGCGCTATAATAGCCTACTACCACCATTGCCAGCATGGTAATGACTGTCGAGAATGTGTAAAAGGCAATTAAAATTCCGACTTTACTCAAAGAATAATTGATAGATGGATAAATAATGAGCGGAATCATGGGTTCACTTGGTCCTGAAGCAAATATAAAAAACAGCACCCAAGGTGTCACTTTATAACGTTTATTGGCTTTTGTGTTTTGGTTATGCTGATGTTCGAAAACAAAAATATCTCCATTTTCAGAAGCATCAAAATGTTTGTGTATTTTATTTTTATTCAGGTTATATAGCGCATATAGCAAATATAAAATTCCAAAACCAAGTAACATCCAAGCAGCAAAGCCACCGCGAATGGCTTCGATATGGAATATTTTTTTTATGGACCATCCTAAAAAAATCCCTAAAATTCCTAAAATAACAGAACTTACTACATGTGCAATTCCACATAAAGCCGTCCAGAATAAAGTTTTCTTTAGACTCCATTTTTTGGAGCGGGAGAGTACAATAAATGGCAGGTAATGGTCTGGTCCGCTAAAAGTATGCACCGCACTAATGGATAAAACGGTTATAATTAGTAATGCGAATTCAGACATTTAAGTTAGAAATTAGTAGTTAAAGGTTGAACTTCACTAATAAAACTTTGAATCAATTCTTTTAACAACAAAAACAATTTTTCGGAATTGTGGTGTAAAATTTTAATAATTAAGCCATTGCCATTTGTCTCGGATGTTCCAAAAAGCAAATTTTCTTCTGCTGACAGAAAATCATCTATTTGTTGTTTGACTGATTTCAATTCCATGTTTTCATTAAAATAAATCAAACTGGCCTGATGTGTAAATCCTTCTAATTGCCCTAATTCTAATGGATTAATTTCTGATGGATTCATATATAAGTTTTCAAAAAGCACTAATTTGCCTTTTTTATAAATGGATGTTTTGTTTTGAAACTCGGTAAATTCAAACTGTTCGGCGTTTAATTTTCTTCCGCAAGTAAGTATTTCTCCCCAAATTAAAGTGGCATTTTCCTCTAAGTTAATAGTGTTGATTGCTTTGTAATTAGAATTTTTATGAGGAACTGTAGGATGTGGAAGGTATTTGAAAAAGCCGTTTTTACCGACTTCAACTTTCATATTTTGAGAAGCACATCCTTCCATAGTAAAAATGCGTTGAAACGATTGCGTTGAAAATTCCAATTGACAATTTTCCTGAACCTTAATTTCAAAGTCATAACAATCTCCATCTAAAATCCCCGGTGAAGAACTCATAAGCATCAGTTCTAAAATAGCTTGGTTTTTATCTTCACGGATTTCGGCGACTTTAAAAGGTGCCGTATGATAAGCCGATTTTAAATAGGTAATTTCATTTCGTAAAAAGGTGTCAATTTTAACTGTTGCAATCATCTCCAGAGTTTTGGTTCAGGAACTTCTTCCATTAAAGCATATTTTTTTATCCATCCAATGACATCGAATAATCCTTCACTTTTCATTAGATTGGTAAAAACAAATGGTTTTCCGTTTCGCATTTTTCTGGCATCGCGTTCCATGACACCTAAGTCGGCATTTACATAAGGCGCCAGGTCAATTTTATTTATCATTAGCAAATCGCTACGGGTAATTCCGGGACCTCCTTTTCGTGGAATTTTATCTCCTTCGGCAACATCAATTACAAAAATGGTGATGTCGGCCAAATCAGGGCTAAAAGTCGCCGAAAGATTATCGCCACCACTTTCTATAAATACTAATTCCATTTCCGGAAAGCGCTCTGCTAATTCTTCCACCGCTTCCAGATTCATACTGGCATCTTCGCGAATGGCTGTGTGTGGGCAGCCTCCGGTTTCTACACCTATGATTCGTTCGGCTGGTAGCAAACTGTTTTTTGTTAGAAATTCGGCGTCTTCCTGTGTATAAATATCATTTGTAATCACTCCGATAGAATAGGTACTGGCCAATTCGCGGGTTAGTTTTTCAATTAAGGCTGTTTTACCGGAACCTACAGGTCCTGCAATTCCAATTTTAATGTATTTTCTATTCATTTTAATTTTTAATTATCTCCTTGGGTGTAGTTCAATGTGATATTTTTTAACCACATAGGAACATAGTTTTTAAAAACTCTGAAAGACGTTTCACTTTATTTTGAGAAAATCATAGTTATATGAAACCAAGAATTGGTCTATCAAACTCTTTTTTTCTATGCTTCTATGTGGTTAACTTTTATATTTAGCAAATAATGTATTTTTCGATTAATTAAACTCAACTGTTTCTAATTGATAAAATTCTAAGACATGTATAATCGAGAATATAAATTTTCGTGTTGCATCGAACGAATGTCAAAGCCTACTGAACTTTTTCCTAATAATGCTTCGTTAGGAATCAATGCTTTTTCAGTTAACTGTTCCAATAAAGGCGTTATTTCAAACAACAATTTTTGTCCTGAATCCTGGCTTAATGGAATTAATTTCACTGCATTTGTAATATAACCTATTGCAGTATTATAGAAAAATCCTTCTAAGGCTTCCTTCTTTGGAATCTTTAGTTCGTGAGCATAGATTCCGAATAAAATGCAATAATGTCCAAATAGTTCTTTGTTCATAACAGCTTCTTCAATCTGAAAAGTAAGTGGAGATTGTATCCTCGGATTGAATATTTTCATTAGCCGCGTTCCAAGTTTCTGGCTTGCATTTCGGATTTCTTTAGGCAATTTTGAAGCATTACAAATCGAATCCAATTCGATTATTCTGTTCCAATTTTGATTCTTACAAGCCTCATATACTAAACTGACAAAGGCTGCTTCGTTGTATAGAATACTATTTGACAGTATTTGGGTTAAATATATCTTCATCGTTTCTGGCGAATTGACGATTTCTTTTTGCGTGTAGGTTTCCAGTCCGGATGAATGTGAAAATCCTCCAATAGGTAAGGTTGGGTCGCACAAATGCAGCAGATGTAATTGGGAACTCATACTTCTTTTTGTGTTAAATTCATGATTTTGGAAAATAAGGTTCCGCTTTCTCCATGAGGGGCAACACTTGTTTTTAGCGGATGCAACAGCGCTCTTTTTTCTTGATACACTTCAAATCCCATTGCAGTAAGTTGTCGGAAAAGTGGTTTTTCAAAAGGCACCAGCAACTCTTCCAGTTCATAAAATAAAGGCAGGTGTTTGTTGCCTATTTCGTAACATATTGAAGCCGTTTCAAAATTACTTTTGGGTTTGATTACTAGGCAATCGCAAGGAAGAATTCGAATTATATAGTCTTTCCCATTTTCTTGATGTATAATTTCTCCTTGCTGTAAATTCGGGTTTTCCTGTAAAAATTTGAATCGGAAATCTTTTCCGTCACCAGCGGTTTTATGTTGAATTCGTTTGTTGATTTCAAACCATTCCAAGTCAATCCAAATAGTTTCGGAATTAGGATTTAAGATGGTTTGTGGTTTTTGTGTAATCAGCATTAAAATAAAAAATAGCGTTGTGTTAATGGTAATTCTTTTGCCGGCTCGCAAGTAATTTTCTCTCCGTCTACTTTTACTTCATAGGTTTCTGGATTTACTTCAATATTTGGGGTTTTATCGTTGTGAATTAAATCCTTTTTACCAATGTTTCGACAGTTTTCAACAGGTAAAATGATTTTGTTTAATTCGTATTTGGCAATGGTTTTATTTTCAATAGAGATTTTGGAAACAAAGGTGATGCAGGTTTTATGCAGTGCTTTTCCGTAGGCTCCAAACATTGGTCTGTAAATTACAGGTTGCGGCGTTGGAATAGAAGCATTTGGATCGCCCATTCTTCCGGCTATAATCATTCCGCCTTTGATGATTAATTCAGGTTTTACTCCAAATAGCGCAGGTTTCCAGAGGATAATATCGGCAAATTTACCTTCTTCCAGTGAGCCAACATATTTGGAAATTCCATGAGAAATTGCCGGGTTGATAGTGTACTTGGCAATATATCTTTTTACTCTGAAATTGTCATTATTATTGGATTCGTCTTCTGCTAAAAATCCACGTTGCACCTTCATTTTATGTGCTGTTTGCCATGTGCGGGTAATGACTTCTGAAACTCTTCCCATAGCTTGAGAATCGCTGCTCATCATACTAAAAACACCCATGTCCTGCAGGATGTCTTCGGCAGCAATGGTTTCAGGACGAATTCTGGAATCGGCAAAAGAAACATCTTCAGGAACCGTTTTATCCAAATGATGACAAACCATTAACATGTCTAAATGTTCGTCAATAGTATTAATCGTATACGGTCTTGTTGGGTTTGTACTTGAAGGCAGGACATTAGGATACATGGCTGATTTTATAATATCCGGTGCATGACCACCTCCGGCTCCTTCAGTGTGGAAAGTGTGAATTACGCGACCGTTTATGGCTTTGATGGTATCTTCTAAAAAACCACTTTCGTTCAAAGTATCTGTATGGATTGCTACTTGAATGTCTAATTTATCTGCGACAGTAAGAGAAGCGTCAATCGTTGCAGGTGTCGCTCCCCAATCTTCATGTATTTTTAAACCCAAAGCTCCTGCTTCAATTTGTTCTATAAGAGGTTCAATTGTGGCGCAATTTCCTTTACCAAAAAAGCCTAAATTCATTGGAAAGGCTTCAGCAGATTCTAACATTTTTTGAATATTCCAAGCGCCAGGTGTTACTGTAGTTGCATTGGTTCCGTCTGCCGGTCCTGTTCCTCCGCCTATCATAGTTGTCACTCCACTGTATAAAGCATGGTCAATTTGTTGCGGACAAATAAAATGAATATGAGTGTCA
The DNA here is from genome assembly GCF_021608185.1 of Flavobacterium anseongense. Taxonomy (GTDB): domain Bacteria; phylum Bacteroidota; class Bacteroidia; order Flavobacteriales; family Flavobacteriaceae; genus Flavobacterium; species Flavobacterium anseongense. Next base: position 5,268 of record NZ_JAKIHN010000004.1, read on the forward strand.
ATTCCACCAGCAGTAGCGATTAATCCTGCGCCACCGTGTACTTCTGTAGAAGCTCCGATAATCATATTAGGGGAAACTCCATCCATAGTATCCGGATTGCCTGCTTTTCCAATACCGACAATTTTGCCGTCTTTGATTCCGATATCACCTTTAACAATTCCCCAATGATCAATGACTATTACATTTGTAATTACAAAATCTAAAACACCTTCATTTCTGGTTGCTCTTGCTGATTGTGCCATACCATCACGAATGGTTTTCCCGCCTCCGAATTTGGCTTCTTCTCCATAAACGTTATAATCCTTTTCTATTTCGATAAATAATTCTGTGTCGCCCAAACGTACTTTATCACCAACGGTTGGTCCCAACATGTTGGTGTATTTTATTCTATTTATGTGTGTACTCATAATTTACTCTTTCAAAAACGCATTCAATTTTTCTTCAATAGAATCCAAATTCGCAGTATCAATAGTTCCGTCAACCAAATTATTAAATCCCACAAGTGTTTTTGTTCCGCCAATTTCGACTAATTCTATCTTTTTTTCTTCGCCGGGTTCAAAACGAACGGCTGTTCCTGCAGCAATATTTAATCGCATTCCCAGAGCTTTCATTCGGTCAAAATTCATTTTCTTATTGACTTCAAAAAAATGAAAGTGTGAGCCAATTTGTACTGGTCGGTCTCCAACATTGGTTACTTCGATAAAAATTGTTTTTTTATCAGAATTGATTTCAATTGGGTCGCTTTTTAAAATGTATTCGCCTGGTATCATTTGATTGGATTGTGAACAGTTACTAATTTAGTTCCGTCAGGGAAAGTGCCTTCTATTTGAATGTCGTGAATCATTTCAGGAATGCCTTCCATTACGTCATCACGAGTAAGAATGGTTGTACCGTAATGCATTAATTCTGCTACGGTTTTTCCATCCCGGATGGCTTCTAATAATTCGGAACTGATTAGGGCAATAGCTTCGGGATAGTTTAATTTTAAACCTCTTTTTCTTCTTTTTTGAGCCAATTCTCCGGCTGTATGAAGCAGTAATTTTTCTATTTCTTTTGGGGTAAGGTGCATTTATGAATTGAAAATTAATTTGATTTTAAACAAAGCATTAATAGATAAAATTATAATTTTTTTAATATGCTCGTGTAAAATCAGGGGTTCATTTTATAAAAATTGTATTTTCATTATTTTGCATATGTTTTTGATGGGGTATTGATAATTATTTAATGATTATTTGTGAAAAATGCAATAGAAGTTCGTGATTATAGCCCCGATTCCTTCGGCAGTCGCTCCACTCGTGTGCAGTGGAAATCCTTTTTTGTTTTTAAAGTAAAGCCCTTCGATTGCGCTCAGGGAGACAAACAAAAAAGATTGAAACGGATAGCGGGAGCAGTGGTGTAAAGAAGCACAAAGTTTCTGCTCCTAAAAATAAAAAATCCTGCCAATGACAGGATTTCTGTGGAGTCGCCGAGAATCGAACTCGGGTCCAAACAAGCAACTAAAGAGTTTTCTACACGCTTATTTTCTGATTGGATTTTCGATATAGTGATAGGCCAGAAACAGCCACACCATACTTATCTTCTTAAATTTTCGTAACAGCCCCGAAGCTTCACTGTTCTTAGGTTTATTTTTACGATTCACCTGTACCGACCGCCACAAACCAAAGCTATCGAGATGAATCCTGCTTTCCTACCTTGTAGGACGAGGCTAATCTTACTTTAATTCAGATTATGCAGCAAGAGCGTAGTTTCCTTCGCCGTTTATGTTTTTGTGAATTTGGATTTACGAGCAAAAAACACAATGCTCGACGTGCTTACAATTCAATTCGACTTGCTGTCAAAACCAGTCGACCCCAAGTGAATTTTTGAGTTATCAAAAATTGTTCCGCAAAAGTAGTCTATTAGATTAAAATTTACCAAGTAACCAGTAAATAATTATAAAAATTATAATCGTTGATAAGCAACCTCCACCAAGTTTTTTGGCTGTAACTCCGGCAATTAATGTTTTAAAGATTCCGTTCATGCTAGTGAAGTTATAAGTTTAATGTAGTTACAAAATTCTAAAAACAATCACTAGTTGTGTTATGGAATCTTTTTATAAAATTACATAATTGCTAGATTTAATATTTACCGCTTAACAATTCTCCACCAATGGCTGATTTGGCTTCGATGCCGAGTTTCTTCATCATTTCATAGGTTGTACAAACTGCGGCTGAAGTTACCGGAATTCCGATTTCTGCCTGGATTAAATCGATAGCCTCTAAAGAAGGCATTTGTACACAAGCTGATACTACTAAAACATCTACATTGGTTAAATCCAAGCGCTTATAAATTTCCAATAAATTCATCGGATTTTGAGCTGCGACTTCCAGATTATCCGGAATTTCAAGTGCAATACTTTCTTTTACTTTAAAGCCTTGATGTTCTATATAATCGACAACCATATCGGTTAACGGACGCATATACGGAGTAATAATCGAAACTTGTTTGGCTCCCAAAACTTTCAAACCATTAATCAAAGCTCCGGCTGAAGTTACAATAGGTGTAGGGAAATCATTGGCAATAGTTTCCTGGTGTAAATTCACTTCCGAAACACAGTGATAACCTCTTCCCATACTCATAATCGCCACCAAACACGCATAACCCATGACATCGACATGAGCATCGGATAATTCCTGAGCGCATTTTAAACTCATGGCATCCATGGCTTCAAGTTCTTCTTTAGTTACTTTTTTCATTCGCATTCTGCTTGAATGAAACGTAAAACGTTCCGGTAATATGGTTTCTCTAGAACGAAAAATCGCCGGGATTTCCGTTTCCATTGTTACGTTTGATGATGGTACAATTTGACCAATTCTGTATTTTTTCATTTATCAATTTGTTTTTGTCACCCTGAGCGCAGTCGAAGGGCTGTATTTCATTTTGTTGCAATAATAATTAAATCGGTAGTTCTTTCTTGGTTGTGAATATATTCTTTTCGATCAAGATAAATGATACTAAAATTATTTTCTTCAAGGGCTTTTGTCAAATAATCCGCTTGATGAAAGTTCTGGAACATTGTGTCACCGGTGCTTCCTGTTTTAAATCCAGATTTGGAATTGTTATCTTCCATTGTACTAATGTAGAGGATTCCGTTTTCATTTAATTTTTGACTGGCATCTTTAATAAATTTAATAGCTTCCTCTTTGGACAAATAAGGGAAACCAAAACCACATAGTATTCCGTCATATTTACGGGTAAGATTTTTTATTGCTCTGCAATCCATCAATTCAAAATGGGCTGTTGGATTATTGATTTTTGCCAATTCAATCATATTCGGAGCCAAATCAGAACTTAGAATTTTAAAATCAGGACGTTTTTCCAGTAGGTATTTTGTAATATTTCCGGGTCCGCAAGCCAATTCTAAAATTTCCGGGTTCCCTTTTTTTATCGAATTGCAAAACACATCGAGCGAATCATGGTACATGGAAACATCCATAAACTTGTCCTGATACACATTGGCAAGTTTATTAAATACTTCGATTGCTATTTTTGTCTGATCCATTGTCATTGCGAGGCACGAAGCAATCTAAATTTCCTTAACCGTATTAATTATTGTTCCAATTCCTTCCACTGTGGCTTCAATCACATCGCCATCGTATAACCATTCTTGTGGATCTCTTCCTGCGCCAACTCCGGATGGCGTTCCGGTTGCAATAATATCACCGGGTTCCAAAGTGAACACTGTGCTTAAATCTTCAATCAAATCATTTATATTAAATAGCATGAATTTGGTATTTGAGTTTTGCTTTTCAATACCATTTACACTTAAAGACAAATTCAAATCATGAGGATTTTTGATTTCATCTTTGGTAACCAAAATAGGTCCCATTGGTGCAAACGTATCTTGTCCTTTGGAAACAATCCATTGGCCTTCACGACGACAATCACGCGCCGAAATATCATTGATAACGGTGTAACCAAAGACATAATCAATCGCATCAGCTTTTGGAACATATTTTCCTTTTTTACCAATAACGACAGCCAATTCAACTTCCCAGTCTAATTGCGAAGTCAGTTTGGTGTTTTTAATGATATCAGTATTTGTAGCCGTAACTGTTGTTGGTGGCTTCGAAAAGATGATTGGTTTTTGAGGAAGTTTACCTGTTGTATCTAGTGTTCGGGCGCTTTCGGCAACGTGTTCGGTGTAATTCAAACCAATTCCAATAATGTTTTTTCTTGGTTTCGGAATTGGAGCAAGGAAGATGACTTCGTCCATTTCATAGGCGATTTCTGCAAAGAATGCCGGTTCAGTATCGGCAATCATATCGTTGAGTTCTTCCACTAATTCAAATCCCATATCAATTAATTCCAACATAGTTGACGGCAATGGAAAATTGGATATTTCACCAAAATCTTCCATATCGATAATTTGATTGTTGTGTATAAATCCGAGACGTGGTTCGTAGTTTTCTTTTATTGTATATGTTAGTAGTTTCATTTGTTTTAAGGTACTAAGGCTCTGAGGAGCTAAGGTTCTGAGGTTTTAGTTTGTTATTGTTTGATGTCCGTTGTTCTCTGTAAATTCTTTCCCTTGATACAATCCCAGTTTTTCAATTACCGGTAAATCGTTGAACGAAAACAAACACGCATCTTCAGTATCCGAAGCATTGTGATGTTCATGCCAAGCCCAGGACGGAACGCAGAAAATATCTCTTTCTTTCCAGTCAAAACGCTTTCCGTTGATTATGGAATAGCCTTTCCCTTTTGCACATTGATAGACAAATGAACCAGTATGTTTGTGTGCTTTTCCTTTAAATCCGGCCGGTAATAATTGGATTGATGCACCCATGGTTTGCATTACGTGACCGCCAGTCATTGGGTTGGTGTATTTCATCAGGATTCCATCGAAAGGATTTGGTTGATTTACTTTTGCAGCTTCAAGCAAAGCCGGATAAACTTTTTTCCAGGAATATTTGAATAAAGGCGAATAGGGTTTGTCCCAAACCAAATCAGCCGGAACCAATCCGTTTCCGTCAAACGATAAGGGCAAATGATTTACGGGTGAAATATGTGCCTGCTTACCATCGTAAACCGCATAATCATTAGCCTCTAAAGCATTCACTAACGGAATATCCAAACCATCCTGCCAGATACAGGTTTTTCCGCCTTCTTCAACACCGTGTTCGTGCCAGGTTGAATTGGGTGTAATCACAAAATCATTGACTTCGAGCATTATTTTATTGCCATCCACGACAGTGTAACCTTTGTCACCTTCCATGATAAAACGCAGAGCCGAAGCTTTGTGTCGATGTGCCGATGTACTTTCGCCCGGACGTGTTACTTGAATTCCGGTGTAGAGCCAACCAACTGCCGCTGAAACATCTTTTCTTTTGTCGTTTACCAAATACACAACTCTTCTTCCGGCTTGTTCCGGCGTAACCAATTCGGATGATTTTAAAACTAAGTCGCGTAAGCTTTCATATTTCCACAACATAGGAACCGATGAACTTCTTGGTTCCCATGGTTCGATATCGTTGGCAACGGTCCATAAGGCACCGGCACCAAGCGTTTCTAACTCTTTATAATATGCTTGTAATTCGGGTGAATCCTGAACTCTTGCTCTTCCAATTTGGTCGTCTGAATAGCTATTTGTTTCCATGCTATTTTTTATTAAATTCTTCGTGATTATCTATAAACGTAATTTTTCTGGTTGGAGCTGTATTTACTCTTAAATCAAAAATATCAAAGCGGTTGTAATGCCCAAGAATGTCGTGCATTTGTTTTGGCTGAATGCATTTTTCCAAATCGATATCAGCGTAAACAACTCCCTCGTCGTCAATTAAAGGTTTTCCAACGACAGCGCCATTTGGCCCAATGATACCGGAGAAAGCAGAGTTTTTTCGCGTAAGCAATTCATCCACATTTGGCACATCTTCTCGCAACGCATCCTTGATTTCCTGTGAAATAGTAGAACACGAAACGATTGTAAACAATTTCCCTTCGAATGAATGTGCGGCCGCTCTGATCTTAATAGCTTCAGCCATATCGTAATCTGGTGGCGCAACGGGAAGCGAAATATAATTGGCAATGTGAATCAATTCGCCTTGCGATAACAAAGTGAAACGCGCTAATGTATTTGTGTTTTCGCCACAAGCTAATGTTCCTATTGGACCAATTTCGGTATTATATACTTTTAGAGAAGAGCCATCACCGCTTGTCCAGGTTAGTTTTTCTGCCCATGTTGGAACCAGTTTTCGGTGTTTGCCAATTAGTTTTCCGGTGTTGTCAATGATTAAATTGGTGTTGTAAATTTCGCCATAGCTATCGCCGCGTTCATTGATTCCGATAACGATATGGCAATTGTGGTTTTTAGCTGCCTGAAATAAAGGCTGCATTAGGGCATCATCGACTTTTACAGCTGATTTATACAATTGTTCGTACCATTTGCTTCCCTGAACCGGCGTCATGATCCAATTCCAATATGGATAGCCAGTGACAAAAACTTCAGGAAAAGCAACCAAATTAGCTCCGTTTGCAGTGGCTTCTTTTACGAATGAAATCGCTTTGTCAATCGTTTTTTCTACGTTAAGAAAAACGGGTGATGTTTGTACTGCTGCGGCTTTGAATTTTTTAAATTCCATAAATAATTACGAATTATGACCCGAGGCGCAGCCGAATTGTATGGAGCGCAGCGGAATAAATTATGAATTTTGAACTATATATTTTGAAATCTTTGCTTTCATTTCATCCTTGAAAGGTTCCGCTTTAATGTTGTTTCGGTCCTCTGCAATAGCAACGTTTACCAGAGTAACATCACCTTCTAAACAGGTTTTTCCTTGTTCGTCTTCAAAACGGAAGCCGCAGTTTACCGAAGCGCCACCGAGATTGATAACCCAAAGTTTCTTCGTCAGCGTTTCTCCTAAGCGTGCCGCTTTTTTGAATTGCACTTTTAAATCTACTGTCGGAATTCCGTTCGTCTCGTGAATTTTTGAAAATGGTCTTTCTAACGCTTCTTCAAACCAATCTTCGACTAAGTCGTTTAGCATTTCCAGAAAACGCGGATAAAACACTATGCCGGCATAATCAACATGTTTGAAACGTATTTTTTCCTGTTTTGTAAAATAGTTGTTCATTTATCTTTTTTTTTAGCCCCGATAGCAGTGGAAATCCTTTTTACTGTTTTGTACTTCGACAAGCTCAGTATGACAAAACAGTAAAAAGATTGCAACGGATAGCGGGAAATAGCTCCTAAACTTCGACAGGCTCAGTTTGACAATTTAAATTTTATCTATTAAAGCTTTCTTCAAAAGTACAAAAATACTTTCGGTATTATTTGAGTTTAAATCGTTGTATTTTTCCGGTTTCGGTTTTGGGCAATGTTTCAGTAAAATAAATTACTCTCGGATATTTATATGGTGCAGCTACTTCCTTGAACCAGTGTTGAATATGGTTTCTCATATTATCTGTAGCTTTACTTTTTTCTTTAAGTACAATATGTGCACAAACCAACATTCCACGTTCTTCATCGGGCAGACCAACTACAGCACATTCCAGGATATCTTCGTGAGTTAAAAGTACGCTTTCTACTTCAATAGCAGCTATGTTATAGCCCGAAGAAATGATCATGTCATCGCCACGAGCTACAAACCAAAAATAGCCATCTTCATCCTGACGGAAAATATCTCCGGTAATATTCCAACCGTTTTCGACGTATTGTTTTTGCTTTTCAATTCGGTTTAAATATTTGCAGCCAGTGATGCCACGAACAACCAATCTTCCCGGTTCATTCCTTGGTAATTCATTTCCGTTGGCATCTATAATTTTTGCTTCATAGCCAGTAATAGCAAGTCCGGTTGCCCCTGGTTTCATGTTTTCGGTGTTAGATGAAATGAAAATGTGGAGCATTTCGGTAGCACCGATTCCGTCAATTATTTTTAATCTGGTGGCATCGTACCAATCCTGCCAAACCTTTAACGGTAGCGTTTCTCCGGCAGAGACACATTTGCGTAAGCTTGAAATATTGAATTCTTTTACTTTAGAAGTGATGACACGCCAAGCGGTTGGTGCGGTAAAGCAAATGGTGATTTTATGTTCCTGAATGGCTTGTAAAAGCATTTCCGGTGTTGGCTTTTCTATCAGGAAAGTAGATGCTCCAAAATACATCGGAAATAAAACCAAGCCGCCTAAACCGAAAGTAAATCCTAATGGCGGACTTCCGGTAAAAATATCGTTTTCTGTTGGTTGTAATGAATAGGGTGGAAATGCCTCGCAAATATTTAAAATGTCTTTGTGATAATGCGAGGTCATTTTTGGCAAACCAGTTGTTCCCGAAGTAAAGCCAATCAAGGCAATGCTATCGGATTTTGAGTGAAAATTAGAGAAAGTCTTTGGTTTGGATGCCATCAAATTTTCCAGTTCGTCATAAAAGCAAGTACTTTTTAGGAAATCGGATTTGACTAAATTCATTTCATCCTGCAAAGTCTTATCGCACAAAGCGTGTGAGATTTCGGCGCAATCAATAATCGTTGTTAATTCTTTAGAACGAAGCAAAGGCATAGTCGCAACGACAATTCCACCAGCTTTTAAAATAGCAAACCAACAGGCCACCATCATTGGGTTGTTAGCAGAGCGAATCAATACACGATTTCCGGAAACCAAACCCAAATCATCCACTAAAACATGGGCAATCTGATTGGCTTTTTCGTATAAATCGCTGTATGTCCAAGTCATTTCAAATGTTCGGATGCAAGGATTATTGCCTCGACCATCTTTGATGTGATTGTCTAATAATTTTTCCACACAATTCAGCATTTCCGGACGATTGAACTGAGGTAAATCCAGAAAAACATAATCAGGCTGCAAGTCTGGGTTTGGTAAATGTTCGTGAGCGAAATTGTCTGCGTAATGCTTCATTATAAAATTCCAATATTTAAATTCCAAATCCCAATTAATATCTGTTTTGGAATTTGGGATTTGTTTTTCGTTATTTAATCTTTTTTATTGCTCTTTGGTTTCAATGCTATTTTCATGCTTTCCGTTTGCTTTCTTTCGGCTGCTTTTAACGGATACAAATGAGAACTTCCCATTTTGTATTGATTTGGAATATCATCTGTTTGAAATTGTTCGTAGGCCTGAGCATTTCGAACAAAGTTTGCATCGGCCAATAATGGTCGGCCAAGTGCCACCAAATCGGCTCTTCCGTTAAGAATGATGGTATTGATTTGATCAATGTCCTGAATGTAACCCGTTGTAATAGTTGGAATATGAACTATATTTCGAACCAAATCGGAGAACGGTGTTTGCCACATTCTTCCTGTTTGTGGTTTCTGATTTGCTACCGTATTTCCGGTTGAAACATTTATGATATCGGCACCGGCATTTTTGAATGCGTTTGCGATTGTCAAAACATCTTCTTCTGAAATGCCGTTTTCTGCCCAATCAGTTGCAGATATTCTAACGGACATTGGTTTTTCTTTTGGAAAGGCATTTCGCATTTCGCTAAAAACAAGTAGCGGAAATTTTAATCGGTTTTCGATGCTTCCGCCAAATTCATCCGTTCTTACATTCGTCAAAGGCGATAGGAAAGAGGCTAACAAAAATCCGTGATGTGCTTGTAATTCTATCATGTCAAAACCGGCTTCGTCAGCATTTTTTGTTGCCTGAACAAATTGGGAAGTAACCAAATCCATGTCTGCTGAAGTCATTTCTTTTGGCACCGAATAATTTTCGTCAAATGCTATTGGTGATACTGAGATTAATTCCCATGGATTTTTAATTGGTTCGGTTTCCCATGGTTTTTTAGCGGCACCTTTTCGACCTGAATGACCAAGCTGAATCCCGATTTTTGTTTGGGTATTTTTATGGATAAAATCTATAATTGATTTCCACTTAAGTAATTGTTCTTGAGTGTATATTCCTGTACAACCTAAAGTAATACGTCCCGTTTCTGAGACAGCAGTCATTTCGGCAATAATCAATCCGACACCGCCTGTTGCCCGACTTCCATAATGCACCAAATGCCAATCGTCTACCAATCCGTTTTCGGCAGTATATTGTCCCATTGGTGACATTACAATTCGGTTGGGCAATTCTAAATTTCTTAGTTTGAATTTGGTAAAAGCCGGAGGCAAAATTTGATTATTGCCATTGCTATTGAAATTGTCATTGAATTCGGCAAGTACTTTATCTGTAAATGATTTATCTCGTAAGCGAAGGTTTTCATAAGTGACTTTCTTCGCTCTTGTCATGCATCCGAAAGCAAACTGATAAAATGGATGCTGATTGTTTCTGTCCATATTTTCAAACCAGTCTAATGAAACCAGAGCGGCGTGCTGAATCATTTCGACTGTATTTCTTCGGGTTTTGTCATACTGTTCAAAAGCATCTTGTACATTGGTTGGATTGGCAATTACAGCATCTGACAAACCAATAGCAGAATCCATAGCCAATTTAGTTCCCGAACCGATGGAGTAGTGCGCTGTAGCTTTGGCATCGCCAAGCAGCACGATGTTGTTGTGATACCATTTTTCGTTGGTAACATGCGGAAACTGGCGCCAATGTGATTTGTTTGTAATTAAGCCGTGACCGTCTAATTCTTGCTTGAATATTTCAGATATTTTGGCAATAGTATCTTCTTCATTAGTAACTTCAAATCCAAGCTTTTGCCAGGTTTCATCGCTACATTCAAAAATCCATGTACTCATTCCAGGTTGGTATTGATAAGTATGAGCAACTATAGTTCCGTGTGGCGTTGTTCTAAAGAAATAGGTAAAAGCATCTAAAGGTTTGGTTGATCCAAGCCAGACGAAGCGGTTTTTCTTTAATGAAATTTTGGTTCCGAAGTCATTGGCAAATTGCGTTCGGATTGCGCTTCCAATTCCGTCGCAAGCCACAATTATATCAGCAGCTTTGAATTGAGTTATGTCTTCTATGTTTTGCTCGAAGTGAAGATTTACACCTTCTTCGGTGCATCGTTGTTGTAATAATTGCAGTAGTTTTTTTCGGGAACAACCACAGAATCCGTTTCCGGCGATGCTTACGGTTTGACCGTCTCGGGCAATGATGATGTCATCCCAATAAGCAAAATTGCTCCTGATTAACTCATAGGATTTTAAATCTCTGGAAAGGAATTCGCCTAGAGTTTCATCCGAAAATACGACTCCAAATCCGAAACTATCATCGGCTTTGTTGCGTTCGTAAACATCAATTTGGCAATCGGGCATTGCTTTTTTGGTTAGTATCGAAAAGTATAATCCGCCAGGACCGCCACCTATTACTGATATCTTCATATTATTTTTTCATAAAATCAAAAGAACCTTTTCTGAGATTGATTCCGAATTCGAGATAGGCTTTTAAACAAGCCAGGAAATTGGACCAGCCGAATGAATTTCCTGAAAGCCATTTGAGTCCGGCTTCATTGTTTTCCATACTTTTTTCAGATATTTTTACCAAAGTAAAATTGTTGTCAACGGTGGAAAGCTTTATTTCGACCAAAAGATTTTCACCGCTGTTCTCCCAGTAATACGAAATCAAATTTGGCTCAGCTTTGACAATCTTTACAGGAACTTCAATGTCAAATTCGGGAAATTTCCAAATTAGCTCTTTGCCTTCTTCCATTCTTCCGGTGCTTTGTGAAATGAAATAATGGCACATTTTTTCCGGATTTACAATCGCTTCAAAGACCTCGTTTATTGGTTTTGAAATTTGCATTGCCACATTTATTTCTAAAACGTCTGGTTTCATAATTAGTTTCTTTTGACAGCGAAAATTTCTCCGATTTTTGCATAACCCGAACCTGCTAAACGTGCCACAGGCTTATAATTTTCAAGGTTTATTTTGTAATTATCCATCAAGACATCATCTGCAAAATGCATCATTACAATACGGCCAATTATAACACAAGCGCCGCCATTTTTGTGGTCTTCGAGAAAGTAATGATGAACCAACTCACATTCAAAAGTGATTGGGCTTTCTTTGACACGCATTGATTTTATTTTTAAAGACGGAATCGGAGTTACTCCGGCTAATTCAAATTCGTCAATATCAGAATGAACTGCCTGTGCGGTAGAATTCATTTGTTCTGTCAGTTCTTCGGTTACCATATTCACTACAAATTGTTTGGTTGCCAAAACGTTATTGAGTGTGTCTTTATTGGTATTATTTCCTCTGCCTGTAGAAAACATGACATGTGGAGGATCATCTCCGACAGCATTAAAATAAGAAAAGGGTGCTAGGTTATTGACTCCATGCTCGCTAATACTTGAAATCCAACCGATTGGTCTTGGAATTACGGAGCCTGTTAAAAGTTTATAAACGGCAGTATGGTCTAATTCGTTTGGGTCAAATTGCATGGTGTTGTTTCTTTACTACAAATTAAATAAAAAATAGGCAAGTACTATATCGTTTTAGTAAAATATTGCAAGTATTTTGAGAATGAATTTCTTTTTAAATTACAATAAAGTAGTATTTTTATAAAAATATTATTCCAATACTATGAGCTACTATAAAATTCTCAATTTAGAGCATTATTTCAAGATGTATAAAAAATCTGTCCGTGAACCTAGAAAGTTTTGGGATAAGATTGCCGAAGAAAACTTTACTTGGTATCAAAAATGGGAGAAGGTTTTCGATGTTAATTTTTCTGAAGCCAGTTTCAAATGGTTTGTTGATGCCAAAGTTAATATTACCAAAAACTGTATTGACAGGCATTTAGCGAGACGTGGCGATAAAACGGCTATCATCTTTGAACCAAATAATCCTGATGAAGAGGCACTTCATATTAGTTATAACGAATTGTATGAACGAGTTGCCAGAATGGCTAATGTGCTTCGTGAACAGGGCATACAAAAAGGAGACAGAGTTTGTATTTATTTGCCAATGATTCCCGAATTAGCGGTTGCTACATTGGCTTGTGCCCGAATTGGAGCCATACATTCAGTAGTGTTTGCCGGATTTTCTGCATCGGCGGTAGCAGCTCGTATTAATGACTGTGAATGTAAAATGGTTATTACATCTGATGGAAGTTATCGTGGAGATAAAACCATAGATTTAAAAGGGATTATAGATGAAGCTTTAGAAAAAGTAACTTGTGTGGAAAAAGTATTGGTGGTGAAAAGAACCAATACCGAAGTAACTATGAAAGAGGGAAGAGATCTTTGGTTACAGCCATTACTGGATGATGCAATTCCGAATAATGTTGCCGAAATCATGGATGCTGAAGATCCGTTGTTTATACTTTATACTTCGGGTTCAACCGGAAAACCAAAAGGAATGGTGCATACCACAGCCGGTTATATGGTTTATACGGCCTATACTTTTAAAAATGTTTTTGCTTACGAAGAGAATGATATTTTTTGGTGTACTGCTGATATTGGTTGGATTACCGGACATTCTTATATTCTTTACGGACCATTATTAAACGGAGCCACAACGGTGATTTTTGAAGGTGTTCCTTCTTATCCTGATTTCAGCCGTTTTTGGGAAGTAATCGAAAGACATAAAGTTACCCAATTCTATACTGCGCCAACAGCTATTCGTTCGTTGGCAAAAGAAAGTTTAGATTATGTACAACGTTTTCCGATGAAATCGTTAAAAGTTATTGGCTCTGTTGGTGAACCAATAAATGAAGAAGCCTGGCATTGGTATAACGATCATGTTGGAGGTAAACGTTGTCCGCTTGTAGATACTTGGTGGCAAACCGAAACCGGAGGCGTTATGATTTCGCCAATTCCGTTTGTAACGCCAACCAAACCAACTTATGCATCATTACCGTTACCTGGAATTCAACCTGTTTTGATGGATGAATTACGAAACGAAATAGAAGGTAATCAGGTTACAGGAGCATTGTGCGTTAAGTTTCCATGGCCATCAATAGCTCGAACTATTTGGGGCGATCACCAACGTTATAAAGACACCTATTTTAAGGCTTTCCCTGGTAAGTATTTTACCGGAGATGGCGCTTTGCGAGATGAAGTAGGGTATTACAGAATCACGGGTAGAGTGGATGATGTGATTATTGTTTCGGGACACAATCTTGGTACAGCTCCTATTGAAGATGCTATCAATGAGCATCCTGCTATTGCTGAAAGTGCTATTGTTGGTTTTCCACATGATGTTAAAGGAAATGCTTTGTATGGTTTTGTTATACTCAAAGAAGTTGGAGAAACCAGAAATCAAGATAATTTAGCCAAGGAGATAAATCAGATTATTTCTAACCAAATTGGTCCGATTGCCAAGTTGGATAAAATCCAATTTGTATCGAGTTTACCTAAAACACGATCCGGGAAAATCATGCGTCGAATTTTGCGAAAGATAGCAGAAGGCGACTTTAGTAACTTTGGAGATACATCAACTTTACTGAATCCTGAAATTGTGGATGAAATTAAAGATGGAAAAGTATAATAAAAAAGCCTATTCAATTTGAATAGGCTTTTTACTAACAACTAATCTTTTATAAATATTATGAAACCAATTCACTTTGGTTTCTAAACACCAATTGTCCGTCAAAACTATCCAAAAGTACAACGCTGTCAGTGGTTATTTTCCCTGCCAGAATTTCTTTGGAAAGTTGGTTTAATACTTCTCTTTGAATGACTCTTTTTACCGGACGCGCTCCAAACTGTGGGTCATAACCTTTCTCTGCTAAATACTCAATGGCTTCCGGCGTAGCATCTAATGTAATGTTTTGATGCGCCAGCATTTTGATAACGCTTTTTAACTGCAAGCCTACAATCTGTTTGATATTGGCATTGGTCAAAGGTGTGAACATGACAATCTCATCGATACGATTGATAAACTCCGGACGAACCGTTTGTTTTAATAAGCCTAAAACTTCAGCTTTGGCAGCTTCGGTTGCGGCTTCCACAGAACCCTTTAGGTTCTCGAATTTATCCTGTATAATAGCACTTCCCATATTGGAAGTCATAATAATTATCGTGTTTTTGAAATCAGCCAAACGTCCTTTGTTATCGGTTAATCTTCCTTCGTCTAATACCTGCAATAGGATGTTGAAGGTATCAGGATGCGCTTTTTCAATTTCGTCTAACAATACTACAGAATACGGTTTTCTACGAACTGCTTCAGTCAACTGTCCGCCTTCGTCATAACCCACATAGCCCGGAGGTGCACCTACTAGTCGGCTTACGCTGTGACGTTCCTGATATTCACTCATGTCAATACGTGTCAGAGCGTTTTCATCATCAAATAAATATTCTGCTAATGCTTTAGCTAATTCGGTTTTCCCAACTCCGGTTGTTCCCAAGAATAAGAAGGTTCCGATTGGTTTTTTCATGTCCTGTAATCCTGCTCGACTTCTGCGAACCGCATCGCTTATCGCTTCAATCGCTTCTTCCTGACCTACGACTCTGTTATGCAGTTCATCTTCTAGTTTTAAAAGTTTTTCTCTTTCGCCTTGGAGCATTTTCATTACCGGAACCCCAGTCCATTTGGCAACGACTTCGGCAATATCCTCACGAGTAACTTCTTCTTTGATTAAGGATGTTCCCGCTTGGTTTTCCTGTAATTGTTTCAGTAATACATCTAAACGTTCCTGTGCCTCTTTAATCTTTCCGTAACGAATTTCGGCTACTTTACCGTAATCACCATCACGTTCAGCACGTTCGGCTTCGTATTTAAAGTCTTCGATTTCGGTTTTTACTAATTGGATATTATCCACAACGTCTTTCTCTGATTTCCATTTGGTGAAAATCTCATTTCTGTCTTCTTTGAGGTTTGCCAAATCCATTTTCAGCCCTTTCATTTTGCTTTCATCATTTTCGCGTTTGATGGCTTCTAATTCGATTTCCAATTGCATAATCTTTCTATCCAAAACGTCTAATTCTTCAGGTTTTGAATTGATTTCCATGCGCAGTTTTGAAGCCGCTTCGTCAATTAAATCGATGGCTTTATCCGGCAGAAAACGATTCGTAATATAACGTTGTGACAATTCAACAGCAGCAATAATAGCTTCGTCTTTTATCTGAACTTTATGATGTGTTTCATATTTTTCCTTAATACCACGAAGGATAGAAATTGCACTTTCGGTATCAGGTTCGTCAATCATAATTTTTTGAAAACGACGTTCCAATGCTTTATCCTTTTCGAAGTATTTTTGATATTCGTCCAAAGTTGTGGCACCGATTGCTCGCAATTCACCACGAGCCAAAGCCGGTTTTAAAATATTAGCTGCATCCATGGCGCCTTCACCACCACCGGCACCAACCAATGTGTGGATTTCATCAATGAAGAGTACAATATCGCCTTCAGCTGAAGTAACTTCTTTTACTACGGCTTTTAATCGTTCTTCAAATTCACCTTTGTATTTGGCACCGGCAATCAGCGAACCCATATCAAGCGAATAAACGACTTTGTCTTTAAGATTTTCGGGAACGTCGCCATCTACGATTCTATGTGCTAAACCTTCGGCAATGGCTGTTTTACCAACACCAGGTTCACCAACGAGCATCGGATTGTTTTTAGTACGGCGCGTTAGTATTTGCAACACTCTTCGAATTTCCTCATCACGTCCGATTACCGGATCCAGTTTCCCCTGACTTGCTAATTCGTTGAGGTTTTTTGCATATTTGTTCAAAGCGTTATAGGTTTCTTCGGCAGAAGCAGAAGTCACGCGTTCGCCTTTTCGGATTTCGGCAATAGCCGATTCTAAACCTTTTTCTGTAACGCCTTGGTCTTTTAAGATTTGGGCGACCTTACTTTTAGATTTGAATATGGCCAAAATTAAATGTTCGATAGAAACATATTCATCGTTCATTTTTTTGGCAATGCTATTCGCTTCATTCAAAGCATTGTTAGCCTCACGAGACAACATGAGTTCACTTCCTGAAACTTTTGGAAAGCTTTGAATAGTGCTGTCTAAAATCTTTTTAAATAAATCGACATTCACATTGAGTTTTTTCAAAATGAATGGTGTTACGTTTTCGTCAACCTCCAGAATTCCTTTAAAAATATGTTCGTTCTCGAGTTGTTGCTGACCAAAACCTTGCGCAATCTGCTGTGCTTGTTGCAAAGCCTCTTGCGATTTGATTGTTAAATTATTTATGTTCATTTTTTTATTGTTTGTAGTTTTATTCCGCTACGCTCCATACAATTTGGCTACGCCTCGGGTGTTGTTTATAGATTATGCTTAAAAGTTGTTTACTTTTGCCGTAGATTGGTCAATTTGTATTCCAATGTAAAATTACAGACAGAATGTCTTTTTTTAAATGATTTTTATCATATAAGCAAGACAAAGTGTCTTAAAAACAGACAATTATGGGTATTTTAAATAACATTTTTAGTTCTTCAGAAGAAAACCAATCCGATTCAAAAGTAGGATGGAGGCAGTTGGCTGATTTAGGTCAACTGAATGAAATAATTACCGAGTCAGCAGAAAAGCCCGTTATTATTTTTAAACACAGTACGCGTTGTGGTGTGAGCCGAATGGTTTTGAAGCAATTTGAAAACGAGTTTGATTTACAAGAAAAAATTACACCTTATTTCTTAGACTTGTTAGAACACAGAAATGTCTCGAACGAAATTGCCAGTCGGTTTGGCGTATTTCATCAATCGCCACAACTAATTGTTATCAGGGATGGAATTGCGGTTTACAATGAATCGCATGGAAGTATAGATGCCGGACAATTAGAGCAGTTTATTTAAGTTATACTATTTTAGTAAACCTATTTTCATTATTTAAAGCTTTCAGGATAAAGTTATCTTCTAATCCATTGACAATCCAAGTTTCTATTTTGCCTTCTTTGGCAATGGTTGCCGCTTCAATTTTAGATTGCATTCCGCCTGTGCCATGTGAAGACTTTGAATCACCGATTTCTTTTTCCAATACTTTTAAATCGGTTACTATAGAAATGGTTTCCGGAATTTCATTGTTGATGGAAGCTTTGGTATAAATTCCATCAGTATTAGTGGCAATGATTAATATATCAACATTCAATAAAACAGCGGTTAGTGCCGCCAACTTATCATTATCACCAAATTGAATTTCATCAGTAGCTACCGTATCATTTTCATTGATGATTGGAATATAATTATTCTTTAATAATACGTTTATGGTGTTTACAATATTGACTTTGGATTGTTCTTTCTCAAAATCGGAATAGGATAACAGGCATTGGGAAATGAGCAAACCCAAATCGCTAAAGTTTTCCTGATAAATGCGCATCAAATGAGGTTGTCCTATAGAAGCCAAGGCTTGTTTTACAAAGACTTCCTTATCCTGACTTTCTAATTTTACAAACTGTTTGGCTGCAGCAATAGCGCCGGAACTTACGATTACAAATTCGTAGTCGTCTTTTAATGCAGCAATTTGTATCCCAATATCTTCAATCTTTCCTCTCGAAATATGATTGGTTTCTTTGGTTAAGGTATTGCTTCCTATTTTTAAAAGTATTCTTTTTTTACCTGATTTGTCCATTGCCGTAAATATACCATTTATTAGTCACTAAATGTTGCAAACCTAATGGTCCACGTTGGTGAAGCTTATCGGTACTGATGGCTAATTCGCCTCCAAGTCCAAATTGTCCGCCATCTGTAAAACGTGTTGAAGCATTTTGATATACTGCTGCTGCATCTACATTTTCCATAAAATCTTGTGCAATTGCATCATTTGAAGTGATGATTGATGCCGAGTGTCCACCACAGTAAGTGTTGATTTTATCAATGGCTTCCTGGTTTGAGTTAACCGTTCCAATGACAATTTTATAATCTAAAAACTCTTCATGCCAGATAGAATCCGATTCAATTTGAGGAACGTTGGTTACTTTTGAAATAGTGGCATCGCCCAAAACAGTAACATTTCGCTGCTGTAATTCCGACACTACATTTTTTGCAAATACTTCCCAATTTGGAAGATTTATATCGATAAGTACTTTGTCTAACGCATTGCAAACTGAAATATTAGATGTTTTACCATTAATGATGATTGCTAATGCTTTTTCTATATCAGCTTCCGGACTTACATACACAAAATTATTACCTCTTCCGCTAACAATTACTGGGCAAGTTGCGTGTTTTTTCACAAACTCTATTAGCGATTCTCCACCTCTTGGAACAATTAAATCTACTTTTTGAGAAGGCTTTTCTAAGAACTGTTGGGTTTCTTTTCTATCAAAATTTAAATAGTTAATCCAACTATTTGGGATGCCGTTATCTGATAAAGCCTGATGCCATAAAGACATAATCTTTAGATTAGAAAGCAGAGATTCTTTACCGCCTTTCAATAGAATTCTGTTTCCGGATTTAAACGCTATAGCTGTTGCTTCAACTGTTACATCAGGTCTTGATTCATAAATGATTAAAATAGTTCCGAAAGCGGCTGTTTTGTTTTGAATTTTCATGCCATTTTCAGAAGTAAAATTGTATAGGACTTTCCCAACAGGATCTTCCTGACCGACTAATTCCAATAAGGAAGCAATCATACCGTCTATTTTTTGATCATCAACCAAAAGTCGTTTTTTCATTGCCAAATCATCACCGGAATAGTTAGCAATATCTTCCTGATTAATAACTTTGATGTTGGCTCTTTCTTGCCCAAGAAGTGCTGCCATTCTGGTTAGAACGGTATTTCTTTTAGCTAATGTGACGGAATTAAGCATAATTGATTACTATCTTCTAAATTTATTTCTGGAAATAATATCTTTTAGTTTGGCTTTTAAATCGTTTCCGGTATCAAAAACCATTTGCTCGTTGCTTGGGAACGGAACGACTTTTCTATCGAAGTTAGGATAATACGTTTCTTCACAAGCACGTTTGTCGCCTTTATATCTAGAGTAAATATTGGTAAATACAAATTCACTTGCTAGCGGAAAGGTTTCGATTAGTTGATTACTTTTAAAGTTGATATAATCTACTTTAGCGGTTACCTGACATGATTTTATTTGTGAAAACTCATAAATACTGATACGAATTGTTTTCATATTATCGACTTTGATGGGATTTCCTAAACTGTCTTTTACAATATTTCCATTAGCATCTAAAAGGTTTTTGACACCATCTTTAATCAGTTTCTCTTTGTCAAATTGCTTTTCTTTTACCTGCTCAGGTGAGATATTGATTTGACGGAAGTTGACAATCAATCCATAATCATAATCAATTCCTTTTTGACGGTTGCTGTGATAGACAGTCCATTTATCATTCAAACCATAAGTGCTGAAGTCCAACAAATCATTTTCTAAACGAACCGGAATCACCATATTGGTTTCGTTTTTGGTATAAACACTAACAAAATCGGTTCCTTTGAACTTGGCTTCTTCTGTTAGTTTGGCAACATCTTTGAATCCGGGATTAATACTTTCTAAATAAACCAAATCATCATAAGCACGGCGAATAGTCATTTTGTCTTTCGTAACCAAAAGCGCTTTAGAATTGTCATAAAGGAATTTTGACAAGGCGTTTTTGCTACTCACAATTTGGTCGGTATAATCATCAAAAGGAAATTGAGCGTCACGACCTTCTTTAAGTAATTTTAATGGCAATAAAGGTCGGATTTGTTCCTGACGATAATTCAACTGAATATAAGTGTTGTATATTTTTTCTAAGTTCTGTGGATTGGCATCTTTAAACCAAGCATTAATTTCACGCAAATCGCGTTCTTTGGCTTTGGCAAAAGCTTCTTCAAGCATATAGACATAGTCTTGTCTGCCTTTTGCATTTTTATTGCCACGCAAACCATCAACTGCGTTTCTGATGGCAGCATCATAATCACCGGAAGTTAACAATTCACGGGTTTGTCTAACACCACAAGATGTAACAATAAGTAATAAGGCTAGCAGAGAAGTAATTTTTTTCATGGGATACTTGGTTTAGAGACAAAAATAGGAAAAATCGTTTTAAACTATAAGTCTTTACTTTGTTTATTGTTTATAAGATAATATGGTTCTGTAGGAACTAATTTTAGTCTGTTTAATTTAAATTGTATAAATGTAAGAATATCGCGTATTCATTGAGTTATTTGCTATTTTTTAACAAAAAAAAGAATGTAAATGATTTCAAAGTGTAAATATTAACTAAATTTACATGTTAAACAAACCAATATAAACCGTATGAAAAAATGCTACACTCTTGTAACCATTTTGTTATTTGCTCTTCAGTTGCTAGTACCAACACAGTTAGAAGCGCAATGTAATGCACCGGTAGAATTATCGGCAGCTAATGTAAGTCAGACAACAGCTTATTTACATCTGAATACAACAACGGCAAATGCCCTTTTGTATAATATTCGTTATCACGTTTCCGGAACTGCTACCTGGACGGTATTGGAGCGTGTTGGTTTACCATATCAGTTAGGAAATTTAACTTGTGGAAGTACTTATGAATGGCAGGCACAATTAATTTGCACAAATTCAGAAGGAACAACATTAAGTGATTGGTCATCTGTTTCAACATTTGCTACTCTGGCTTGTACAATTCCACCGTGTAATGCGCCAACCGGATTATCGGCGACTAATGTAAGTCAGACAGGAGCATCTTTATATTTATCTCCAACATCGGGTAATACGGGTACATTTCATATCCGTTATCACGTATCCGGAACTACTACTTGGACAGTTCTTGAGAATGTTACACTGCCTTATCAATTGGGTAATTTGACTTGCGGTACAGCTTACGAATGGCAAGTGAGGTTAGTGTGTCCAGCCGGTTCAGCAACCACTGTTAGTCCAATATCGGAGGTAGGGACTTTCACGACTTTAGCTTGTTCAACACCTTGTAATGCCCCAACTGAATTAACAGTTACTAATGTTAGTCAAACCGGAGCTTATCTATATTTATCTCCAACTTCAGCTAATACAGGAACATTTAATATTCGCTATCTTGGAGGACCTACAACAACTTGGACAACGCTTACTAATGTTACTTTACCTTATCAATTAGGGAATTTGACATGCGGTACTACTTATGAATGGCAGGTGCAACGAATTTGCACAAATTCAGCAACGGGTGCAACTACTACATTCAGTGATTGGTCAACAGGAGCAGCGTTTACCACTTTGGCTTGTACGCCAACACCATGTAATGCACCAATAGGTTTAACTGTTGGTAACATTAGTCAAACCGGAGCGAATATCTATTTAACTCCAACATCAAATAATATAGGTTTATTTACTATTCGTTATCATGTTGGTACAAGTACCACATGGACAGTTCTTGAAAATGTTACCTTACCATATCAACTTGGAAATTTAACTTGCGGTACTACTTATGAATGGCAGGTAAGATTAATTTGTCCGGGAACTACAGGAACAACAACTACAACTAGTCCTTGGTCAGCAGGAGGGTTGTTTACTACATTAGCTTGTACACCAGCACCATGTAATGCGCCAACAGGATTATCTGCAACTAATGTTAGTCAAACAGGAGCGTATTTGTATTTATCTCCAACATCAGGCAATACGGGTAGGTTTAATATTCGTTATAACGGAGGAGGCACTATGACTTGGAGAGTGGTAGAAAATGTTACGCTGCCTTATCAGTTAGCTAATTTAAGCTGTGGTACTACATATGAATGGCAGGCTCAGCAAATTTGTACAAATACTCCAACAGGAACAACTACCACAGTTAGTCCTTGGTCAACAGGAGGAACATTTACAACTTTGGCTTGCTCATCACCATGTAATGCTCCAACAGGATTATCAGCCACTAATGTTAGCCAAACCGGAGCGTATTTGTATTTATCTCCAACATCAGGTAATACGGGTGTTTTTAATATTCGTTATCATGCTGTAAACGTTACAACATGGACGGCTGTTGAACGTGTTGCCTTACCTTATCAATTAGGAAATTTGGCTTGTGGTACAACTTATGAATGGCAAGTGCAACAAGTTTGTACAAATTCAGCAATAGGAACAACTGCAGTTAGTACTTGGTCAACTGCCGGGACATTTACGACATTAGCTTGTACACCAGCATCATGTATTGCCCCAACCGGATTATCGGCAACTAATGTTAGTCAAACCGGAGCGTATTTATATTTATCGCCAACTTCAGGCAATACGGGAATGTTTACTATTCGTTATCATGCTGCCAATACTACCACATGGACAGTAGTTGAACATACAACCTTACCTTATCAATTAGGAAATTTGGCTTGTGGAACTGCTTATGAATGGCAGGTAAGACGAATTTGTACAAATTCAGCGGGTACAGCTACGTTGAGTGATTGGTCAACAGCAGGAGTGTTTACTACATTAGCATGTACTACAGTTCCATGTAACGCCCCAACAGGGTTAGCAGCAACTAATGTTAGTCAGACCGGTGCTTATTTATATTTATCTCCAACTTCAGGTAATACAGGAATCTTTAATATTCGTTATCACGCTGCAAATGCCACAACATGGTCAGTAATTGAGCGTGTTAATTTACCATATCAGTTAGGCAATTTAACTTGTGGCACCACTTATGAATGGCAGACACAATTGATTTGTATGGATCCTTTGACAGGCGCACCTTTATCAACAGTTAGTCCATGGTCAGTTGGAGGAGTGTTTACGACTTTGCCTTGTACAGCAACAGCATGTGGCGTTCCGATAGAATTGAGAACAACAAATATCAATCCGACAAGTGCTATGCTTCATTGGAATCCTGTCCCTGGCGCAGTTGCTTATATTGTTCGTTATAGAAGAGCCAATAATACAACTCTTGATTTTATTTCGGTTACTTCTAATACGAACTCGATTGCTCTTAACAATTTGTTAGCTGGTTCTAATTATATCTGGCAGGTTCAGGCAGTTTGTTCGACTACAGTGGGAGGGTTAAGTGCATTTTCAGCAACAGCTACTTTTGTAACAACATCAGTAAGTGTATATCCAAATCCAGCCACTGGGTACGTAAATGTATCTTTTTGGTTACCTAAGGCATCGAATGTATCTCTTGTATTGCGAGATAGTTATGGGCAAATAGTCTATTCATTAACGAGTTTGATGCCGGAAGGAAATAATACTATTCAAATAAATACTGCAGGCTTGAGTATTGGTTTGTATGTTTTAACCGTACAGACCGAATTTTATACTACTACTTCTAAAGTCGTCATTGGTCGTTATTAACATAAATCTATAAAATGAAAATACCCGAAATACTAATTGCATTTCGGGTATTTTTTATAGTTTAATAATAATTAGCCTAAAAACGTTTTAAACTCTTCATAAGTCTTAATCTTAGTGCGTACTTTTTCTTTGCCTAAAACACTTTCTATTTGTGTTGGAATTGGCAACTTTAGATTTAATAAGGGCTCAACCGTATCTAAGAATTTAATTGGATGTGCGGTTTCTAAAAACACACCAACGCTGTTTGGCTGTTTTGTCATTTCTTTTTTCAGACCGAGATAACCTACAGCGCCATGTGGTTCGGCTATGTATTTTGTCTGGTTGTAAATGTCTTTGATGGCAATTTCGGTTTCAGCATCTGTATAGGAATAAGAGGAAAAGTCTTTTTCAAATTCAGATAAATTGTTGTGATATAACTCCTGAATTCGGACAAAATTACTCGGATTCCCCACATCCATTGCATTGGAAATAGTAGCGATAGATGGCTTTGGATCGTAATTTCCTTTTTCTAAAAATCTTGGAACAGTATCATTTGCATTAGTAGAAGCCACAAAATGAGCTATAGGTAATCCTAATCGTTTTGCCATGATACCTGCGCAGATATTACCAAAGTTTCCACTTGGACAAGACAGAATAATTGGTTTGTTGTGTTTCTTTAATTGTTGGTACGCAAAGAAAATATAGAACATTTGCGGCAACCAACGTGCAATATTAATCGAATTGGCTGAGGTTAGATTTTTGTGTTTCAAACTGTCATCAAGGAAAGCTTTTTTGACCATGTCCTGACAATCATCAAAAACACCTTCAACTTCGAGAGCTTTTATATTTTGACCTAAAGTTGTCAATTGTCTTTCCTGTATATCGCTCACTTTACCGGATGGATAGAGAATAATAACTTCTACACCTTTAACACCTAGAAAACCACTGGCAACGGCACCACCAGTATCACCGGAAGTTGCTACTAAAACGGTATTTTTAATATCTTTATCTTTGTTAAAATACGCCAAACATCTCGACATAAATCTTCCGCCAACATCTTTAAACGCCATTGTTGGTCCGTGAAAAAGCTCTAGAGAAAATACATTGTCTTCTACAGGCACACATGGAAAGTCAAAACAAAGAGTTTCCGCTATAATGCGTTTAAGTTCCGTTTCCGGTATCTCATCACCTACGAATTGTTTAATAGCTTCATAAGCAATTTCTTCGTGAGACAAGTTTTCAATATTGGAAAAGAAAGAGTCGGGTAGTGCAGTTATGCTTTCCGGAAAATACAAACCTTTATCAGGTGCTAATCCTGCAACGACCGCTTCCTGAAAACTAACTTTATGCGATTTGTTATTTAAACTGTAATATTTCATTATTAAGTACGATTTACGAAGTTGGAAGTACGAAATAAACTTTGTATATCGTACCTCGTACTTCTAACTTTATATAATTTTAGTTCCCTCATCATTCACTTTTGAAATATGAATATCAAAGGCAATTCCTGTATCTGTGTATGCGTTACTCATACTTTTGGCAACAGTGTCAGCAATGATTTTTCCTTTGCACAATGCAAAAATTGATGGTCCGGCACCTGAAATTCCTGCACCTAAAGCGCCGTTGTCGAGTGCAGCACTTTTGACTTTATCAAAATTCGGAATTAAATGTTTTCTTGCTGGTTCAACTATTACATCGTTCAACGAACGACCAATTAGTTCATAATCTTTGATATATAAACCGGCAATTAATCCACCAAGGTTTCCCCATTGCGTAATAGCAGATTTTAATGGAACTGTTGGTGATAAAACGGCACGTGCATCAGAAGTCTTTACTTCGATATGCGGATGCAAGACAACAGCATAAATTTCACTTGGACTTTCAATCTTAATCACATCTAACGGATTGTAACCGCGAACCAAGGTAAAGCCTCCAAGAATACAAGGTGCTACATTATCAGCATGTTCGCTTCCGCTGGCAACTGCTTCGCCTTTCATGGCAAAATCAACTAATTCATGTTTGGTAAATGGTTTTCCCAAAAGTTCGTTGATGCCAAAAACTGCTCCGGCCGCACTGGCAGAAGAACTTCCAATACCACTTCCGGCTTTTATTTTTTTATGGATTTCGATTTCAAAACCAAAGTCAGATTGTGTAGCATTTAATAATGCTAAACCCGCAACACCAGCGACATTCTTTTCTGTTTCAAGAGGTAAATCTGCTCCGGTGATTTTGGTTATTTTGATGCCTTTTTCAGCAACTTTCCGAATAACCATTTCGTCACCAATACCATCCAGACATAATCCCATAACATCAAATCCGCAATTGAGATTGGCGATAGTGGCAGGACAGAATATTTTTATTTCGTTCATTTTTTGAGGTTCTGAGGTTCTGAGGTTTTGAGGTTCTGAGGTTCTGAGGTTTTTCATTTTCCTTAGTTCCTTAGCGCCTTAGTCTCTTAGAACCTTAGTTATACATTTCCAATTCTAATTACGTCAGCAAAAATTCCTGATGCTGTTACTGCAGCACCGGCACCGGCACCTTTTATGATTAAAGGTTGATCAACATAACGGTCAGTATAAAACTCAACGATATTATCTTTTCCTTCCAGATTGTAAAACGGACTTTCTTTTGGAATGAATTGCAATCCAACCGACGCTTTTCCGTTATCAAATTTGGCAACAAATTTAATGCGACTGTCTTTTGATTTGGCTTCTGCTAACAGTTTGTTGAAATGGTCGTCGTGCTTCGTTAATGATTTAAAGAAATCGTCATTATTGGTTGTATCCATGCATTCTTTTGGCAGGAAACAATTATTTTCGATTTCTTCAATATCCATTTTGTAACCGCTTTCGCGGATAAGAATTAATATCTTTCTGGCAACATCTACACCGCTCAAATCTATTTTTGGATCTGGCTCTGTAAATCCTTGTACACCAGCTTCTTTTACAACATCATGAAAATTATAAGTTTCACTGAAATTATTAAAAATAAAGTTCAAACTTCCCGATAAAACCGCCTGAATTTTATTCACTTTATCACCCGAAGCAATCAAATGTTTTAGTGTATCGATGATTGGTAATCCGGCACCGACATTTGTTTCGAAAAGGAAAGGAGCATTATATTTTCGGGATAGATTTTTAAGGTTTTTGTAATTGTCATATTCAGATGAACAGGCAATTTTGTTACACGTTACCACGGCAATATTTTGACTTAAGAACTTATCATAAATGCCAGCAATGTCATAATTTGCCGTTATATCTACAAAGATGCTGTTGCGTAAGTTGAGGTCTTTTACTTTGGTAATAAAGCTTTCAACGTTTGCTTTTTCACCTTCGGCAAGGGCCGTTTTCCAGTCTTTTAAATTGATTCCTTCTTCATCAAAAACCATTGTTCTTGAATTCGACATAGCAATAACGCGAAGATTTATTTTTAGGTTTTCTTTTAGGAACTTCTTTTGTTGTGCAATTTGGTCAATGAATTTCTCACCCACATTTCCAACACCCATTACGAATAAATTCAACTGTTTGGTATTGTCTTCAAAGAAACGCTCGTGCAATGTGTTAAGTGCTTTCTTAACATCTTTTTCATTAATTACCACAGAGATGTTTCTTTCGGAAGCACCTTGTGCAATCGCTCGGATATTCACATTGTTTTTACCTAAAGTGCTAAACATTTTACCGCTGATTCCTTGATGGTTTTTCATGCTTTCGCCAACAAGTGCTACGATGCACAGATCTTTTTCCACAATCGTTGGGTCAACTCTGTTTTGAGCAATTTCGATTTCAAAGGCTTTATCAATTGCTGCTTTAGCCCTGTCAGCATCAGCATTCAGAATACCAATGCAAATAGAGTGTTCCGAAGAAGCTTGCGTAATAAAAATCACATTGATGTTATTTTGCGAAAGCACTTCAAATAATCGTTTGGATGAACCTGCAACACCAATCATACCCGAACCTTCGAGTGTCAGTAATGAGATGTTATCGATATGCGAAATTCCCTTGATTGGATTCGTTGTAGCTTTTGGAGTATCAGAAATCAGTGTTCCGTAAACTTCAGGTTCAAATGTATTTTTGATAAAAATAGGGATGCTGTCTTTTAACACTGGTTGTATAGTTGGCGGATACAATACTTTGGCACCAAAATGCGACAACTCCATTGCTTCCTGATACGAAATAGTCTCTATAGGTTGTGACTGTTTTACAATTCTTGGATTAGCAGTAAACATACCATTTACATCGGTCCAGATTTCTAAAATATCAGCTTTTACCGCTGCGGCGATAATTGCTGCAGTATAATCAGAGCCGCCACGACCAAGCGTTGTTGTATTGCCATCGATTGATGAAGCAATAAAACCGGGAAATAATACGACTTGATTGGTATCGGACTTAAAATAATCGGCAATTAGTTTATTGGTTACGGTAAAATCAACGGCCGCTTTTCCGAAGTTAGAATCGGTTTTGATTAGCTCGCGACTGTCTTTAAACGTTGAGCTTTTTACTTTTTGTTTCAACGCAACGGCAATGATTTGAGACGATAATAATTCACCAAATCCAGCCACAATATCAGCTGTTCTGTTAGACAATTCACCTAAAAGAAAACATCCATCAAGTAAAGTTTTTAAGTGATTGATATTGCCATTAATCGTATCGATAAGATTGCCTTGCTCGCTCAACGGAATTAACTCGTCGATAGCATCCTTGTGTTTTTTCTCTATTTGACTGACAATGTCTTTGTAATTTTTGTCTTTAGCAGAAGCCGTTTTTCCGGCTAAGATTAACATATCAGTTACACCACTGAAAGCAGAAACCACAACGGCTAGTTTATCTTCTTTGCTTTTATTGGTTACAATGGCTATTGTTTTTGAAATATTTTCTGAATTGGCTACTGATGTTCCGCCAAATTTTAATACTATCATAATTTAAATTTAAATTCCAAAGAATTAAATTCCAAATTCCAATTAAATTTCAAACTCTAAGAGTTCAAAAAAGCATTTTATGCTAGTATTTGAATTTTGGAAAATTGTCTTTTGTGTTTTATTTGTTATTTGTATTTTATCATTTGTGATTTGCATAACTTACTTACTCTCTACCGAAAGTCCATGAATAAGGATTATATGAAAGATTATACCCCAAACGGGGTTGTAGTTGATGTGGTAGCAATAATAATTACAGCCAATAAATTAGCTGCTGATGCTGAAGTAAATATGTTTTTATTATTCCACATGATTTTCAAAAATACTACTTTTTGAATAGTAAAAAAGTTTTAGCGCCATTTTTATCAAAATCGTAGTAATATGGATAGTCGTAAAAAAAAATAAACTTTTTTCCAGTTTAGATAGGCTTTCATTATTAAATCCTCAATAAAATACTATGAACAAAACTTGTTTTTTAACGTTTGTTTATTGAATTTTGGGGACAATTTGCAAACTAAAAATGGAAAACACGCATTACATCAGTTCGGAAGTATTGACTTTAGAGACTTTACAGGAAATTATCTCTCAACATAAATCGCTTTCGCTTTCTGAAGAAGCCAGAATAAATATTCAAAAATGTAGGGAATATTTAGACAAAAAAATGGCAAGCAATGACAAACCAATTTATGGTATTAATACCGGTTTTGGTTCGTTGTGTAATGTAAAAATTTCTAATGAAGATTTATCCCAACTTCAGGAAAACCTTGTAAAATCGCATGCTTGTGGAACTGGAGATGAAGTTCCGGCTGAGATTGTAAAAATCATGTTGCTGCTTAAAATCCAGTCATTAAGCTACGGACATTCCGGTGTGCAATTGGTAACTGTTGAGCGTTTGATTGAATTTTACAATAACGATATTCTTCCTGTAATTTATACGCAAGGTTCGCTTGGTGCGAGTGGCGATTTAGCTCCTTTAGCCCATTTGTCATTGTCATTATTGGGAGAAGGTGAAGTTTATTATGATGGATTCCGTCAGCCTGCTAAAAAGGTTTTGGATAAAATGGGTTGGCAGCCAATCGTGTTGCAATCTAAGGAAGGTTTGGCGTTGCTGAATGGAACACAATTCATGAGTTCATATGGTTGTTATATCCTGATGAAAGCTGCTAAATATTCCTATTTTGCCGATGTTATTGGAGCGATTTCATTAGAAGGATTTGATGGCAGAATCGAGCCGTTTGATGAATTGATACACATGGTTCGTCCACACAAAGGACAAATTATAACAGCAAGAAGAATGAAAGAACTTCTCGAAGGAAGTAAGATTGTAGCGCAACCAAAAGAACATGTGCAGGATCCGTATTCTTTCCGTTGTATTCCGCAAGTGCATGGTGCTTCGAAAGATGCAATTGATTATGTAAAAAAAGTGTTTAAAACCGAAATCAATTCGGTTACCGATAACCCAAATATTTTTATTGGAGAAGATGTTATCATTTCGGGCGGGAATTTCCACGGACAGCCGTTAGCTTTAGCGTTAGATTTTCTGGCGATTGCTTTATCCGAATTGGGAAGCATATCTGAAAGAAGGACTTACCAACTGATTTCAGGTTTAAGAGGTTTACCGGCATTCCTTGTTGACAATCCGGGACTGAATTCAGGCTTTATGATTCCACAATACACAGCGGCAAGCATTGCCAGCCAGAACAAACAATTAGCTACTCCGGCCAGTGTTGACAGCATTGTTTCCTCAAACGGTCAGGAAGATCATGTGAGTATGGGAGCAAACGCTGCTACAAAGTGCTTAAAGGTTATGGAAAATCTGGAAAGAATCTTGGCGATTGAATTGATGAATGCTTCTCAGGCAATCGCTTTCAGAGAGCCTTTGAAATCGAGTGAATTTATTGAAACGTTTTTGAAATCATACAGAGCTGAAGTGCCATTGGTTAAAGAAGACAGAATTCTGCATTACGATATTGAGAATTCAGTAGCGTTTTTGAATAGCTTTATGGTGGAGTTGGAGGATTAGCAATTTAATTGCTTTTAATCGCAACAGCCTTTGTTTTACCAGTATGTTTTATAATGGTAGTTATCATTTTGAATTCGCTGTTGGCTTTAAAACAATGTTTTGCATTTACCGGAATTATTATGCTATCTCCCAAATTAAGTTTCAAGTCTTTATTGCCAATAGTCACTTCCGCTTTCCCATCAATGATTTGAACATACGTATCATATTCCGCTGTTTTTTCACAAAATTTTTCCTTTTTATCAAAAGCAACGGCAGACATTTTGCCACCAGTATTCTTTATAATAGTTTTGCAAACTATGGTATCGGGAACATATTCTACTATTTCAAGTATGATATGAGACTTAGATTTTGGTAATTCATTATCATCATCTATTTTACAATACTTTGGGGATTTTGATTGCATTTTATCTTTTAATCAAAGTTCATCAAACTGATTAAATTATAGGTTGTGAAAAAAAATAAAAAAGTTTTATAATTCATAGAATTTGGAGGAATGTTATTGATAAAGAATTAATTCAAATGCAGCATAAAACTCAACAATCCCAAAATAGCAGGAACTGCCTGTACAAAAAAGATTCTTTTAGAAGCTGTCATAGCGCCGTAAATTCCGGCTGCCAATACGCAGGAAAGGAAAAAGATAGCGATGTTTTTACTCCAATCAATATTAGTAATGCAAAGCGACCAAATCAATCCGGCAGCGAGAAAACCGTTGTATAAGCCTTGGTTTGCAGCCATGACTTTTGTTTTTTCAAATTGGTCTTCGGGTATGGTTTTAAAAACTTTTCTTCCGCGAGTTGTCCACGCAAACATTTCGAGCCAAAGAATGTAAAGATGCAAGACTGCAATAAATCCGATGATGAGTTGTGAAAGTGTGTTCATTTGGTTATTCGGTTATTTTATTCCGCTGCGCTCCATACAATTCGGCTTTGCCTCGGGTGGTTATTTGAAAATCATTCTTCATTGAAAATACGTTCAATTCTGCTATCGGGAATTAGCCACATCAAAGCCACGAATATGTATATTCCGCCTGCGATTGCAGGAAATTTATAAGCAAAAAGAATGGCGATTAAATATAATATAGGAGAAGATTTTCCTTTGTAATCTTTGCCTAGAGCTTTGGACAATAGCGAATCATTACCGTGTTGTTTTATAATTAGATTTTGCAAAATAAAATAAGCCAGACCATTCATCAAAAGGACAAATCCGTAAAACATCATTGGGAAAGGAGCAAAGTGGTGCTCGCCAATCCATGCGGTAGCGAAAGGAATCAGTGACAACCAAAACAACAAATGCAAATTGGCCCAAAGAATTTTTCCATTAACTCTTTTTACCGTGTGCATCATGTGATGATGGTTGTTCCAATAAATGCCTACATAGATAAAGCTCAGTATATAACTCAGAAATTTATGCAATAATGGACGAATGGCTTCATAACTTACGCTGTCAGGAACTTTGAATTCCAAAACCATAATAGTAATTATAATTGCTAAAACGCCGTCGCTAAAAGCTTCTAATCTGTTTTTATTCATAATTTATCTAGCATTCATTATTTATTCAGAAAATCGGATTTATTATCTTTGGTTATTTTGAGTATCAAGAGCACAATAACTATGGCTTCGGATAATAATCCAACAGAAAGCATAATGTTAGCAGTTATTCCAGCAAATTCCCAATGCATAATTTTGAATAAAGCGCCAATGACAACTAATATCATTGCTATAAAAAAGAGAACTAAAAGATGTTTGTTTTTTATCATTGTTTTAAAATTAAAAAGCCACGAATAAAATTCGTGGCTTAAAGTTACTTTATTATTTCTTAACTCGTAGATTTTTTAGCTTTTTGGATGGCAACGGTCAACTCTTGAGAAGCCTCGTCTAAATCCATAAATATGGTATCTCCGGTAGCAATTTTGGAAGTGATAATTTCCTCAGCTAAAGCATCTTCAACATACTTTTGAATGGCTCTTTTAAGCGGACGTGCACCAAACTGTTTGTCAAAACCTTTTTCGGCAATGAATGCTTTGGCTTTGTCTGAAAGATTTAAAGTATATCCTAATTCAGAGATTCTGCCAAATAGTTTCTTTAATTCGATTTCGATAATCAAATCGATATCGTGTTTTTCTAAAGGATTGAAGACAATTACGTCATCAATTCGGTTTAAAAATTCAGGAGCGAAGGTTTTCTTTAAAGCATTTTCGATAACACTTTTTGAATTCTCATCTGCGGAAGCAATTTTTGCTGCAGTTCCAAATCCAACACCTTGACCAAAATCTTTCAATTGACGTGCACCAACATTAGAAGTCATGATGATAATCGTATTTTTGAAATCGATTTTTCGACCTAAACTGTCGGTCAAATAACCGTCATCCAAAACTTGTAACATCATATTGAAAACATCCGGATGTGCTTTTTCAATCTCGTCTAAAAGCACTACACAATATGGTTTTCTACGAACTTTTTCTGTTAATTGTCCTCCTTCTTCATAACCAACATAGCCCGGAGGCGCGCCAATTAAACGTGAGATGGCGAATTTCTCCATGTATTCGCTCATGTCGATGCGGATTAAAGCATCTTCTGAATCGAATAATTCTTTGGCTAAAACTTTGGCTAACTGGGTTTTCCCAACTCCGGTTTGTCCTAAGAAAATAAACGAACCAATCGGACGATTCGGATCTTTTAAACCTGCACGATTTCTTTGGATTGAACGAGAGATTTTTATTACGGCTTCGTCCTGACCAATTACTTTTCCTTTAATTAAATCAGGAAGATGAGCCAATTTATTACTTTCGGTTTGTGCGATTCTATTCACCGGAATTCCGGTCATCATCGAAACCACATCGGCAACATTGTCTTCGGTAACTTTGATACGATTGCTTTTAGAATCTTCTTCCCATTGTTCTTGGGCGATTGCAAGGTCTTTTTCTAAACGTTTTTCATCATCACGAAGTTTGGCCGCTTCTTCATATTTCTGTTTTTTAACGACAGAGTTTTTCAAATCGCGTACTTCTTCCAATTGACGTTCTAAATCTAAAATTTGTTTCGGAACATCAATGTTAGTAATGTGAACACGTGAACCTGCTTCATCCATCGCGTCAATAGCTTTGTCCGGAAGAAAACGCTCTGACATGTATCTGTTGGTTAACTTAACACAAGCTTCAACAGCTTCGTCAGTATAAGTAACATTATGATGGTCTTCGTATTTGTTTTTGATGTTATTCAAAATCGTAATGGTTTCTTCCACCGAAGTTGGTTCAACAATTACTTTTTGGAAACGTCTTTCTAACGCACCGTCTTTCTCGATATACTGTCTGTATTCGTCTAGCGTTGTAGCACCGATACATTGTATTTCGCCTCTTGCTAACGCCGGTTTAAACATATTAGAAGCATCAAGCGAACCTGTTGCACCACCGGCACCAACGATAGTATGGATTTCATCAATGAAAAGAATAATGTCGTCATTTTTCTCTAACTCATTCATCACGGCTTTCATTCTTTCCTCGAACTGTCCACGGTATTTCGTTCCGGCAACTAAAGATGCTAAATCTAAAGTTACGACTCTTTTGTTAAACAAAATACGGGATACTTTCTTCTGGATGATACGCAACGCTAAACCTTCGGCAATGGCAGATTTACCAACGCCAGGTTCTCCAATCAATAATGGATTGTTTTTCTTTCTTCGGCTAAGAATCTGAGAAACTCTTTCTATTTCTTTTTCACGACCAACTACCGGATCGAGTTTTCCTTCTTCTGCCATCTCGGTCAAATCACGTCCAAAATTATCCAAAACAGGCGTTTTAGATTTTTTGTTGGTTTTGTTCGCCGGATTATTAAAATTGCCTTCTTTCAAACTGTCATCTTGTCCTGAGTCATCATTGTATGACGATTCGTTTGTTGGCAAATTATCATTAAAATCTTCTTCGTTTGGTGTCATATTTAAATACTGTTCTTTAACTACGTTATAGTCAATTTTCAGACGATGCAGTAGTTTGGTTGTTGGATCATTCTCATTTCTTAAAATACACAATAATAGATGTGCCGTACTGATAGACGAACTTTGAAAAACTTTAGCTTCTAGAAAAGTAGTTTTCAAGGCACGTTCCGCTTGACGAGTCAAGTGTAGATTTTTCTTTTCGTTACTAATTTCCACATTTGGATTCGCCGGGCTGAGTACTTCAACCTTCTTTCGCAAATGTTCCAAATCAATGGAAAGATTATTGAGAATAGTAATTGCTTTACCATTTCCGTCTCTTAAAATACCAAGCATCAAATGCTCAGTCCCAATAAAGTCATGACCTAAACGCAAAGCTTCTTCTTTGCTGTAGGTAATCACGTCTTTAACTCTAGGTGAAAAATTATCATCCATAAATATAGTATTGGTGATGTAAATTTAGTTATTCAGAATCATTCTAACAAAAACTATTCCGACTAAATGTACTGTCAGCTAATTGACAAAAAAAAAGCCAATAATAAAAGTGGTATTACAACTAACTTATTAACCAAAAATCGTCCCTATTTTGTTAATAAATCATTGAAATTTGTGGTCAAAAAATGCATCTAAATTTTTTTAATTAGCCTATATTAGCACGTTTCGAATTAAAAGTAATTTTTATTAAATAATTTATAAAATATGTCTGACGGAGAAAGGTTAATTCCGATTAACATCGAAGATGAAATGAAATCAGCTTACATCGATTATTCGATGTCAGTTATTGTCTCAAGAGCATTACCTGATGTGCGTGACGGTCTAAAACCAGTACACAGAAGAGTGTTATACGGAATGTATGATTTAGGAGTTTTTTCAAATAGAGCTCACAAAAAATCCGCAAGAATTGTTGGAGAAGTTTTAGGAAAGTATCACCCACATGGAGATACTTCGGTTTATGATGCCATGGTTCGTATGGCACAGGAATGGAGTTTACGTTATTTATTGGTTGACGGCCAAGGTAACTTTGGTTCGATTGATGGTGATAGTCCGGCAGCGATGCGTTATACGGAAGCCAGAATGAAAAAGATGTCGGAAGACATTATGGCAGATATCGATAAAGAAACGGTTGACTTTCAATTAAACTTTGATGACACGCTGCAAGAGCCAACGGTTATGCCAACACGTGTTCCAAATTTATTAATCAATGGAGCATCAGGAATTGCAGTTGGTATGGCTACCAACATGGCGCCACACAACTTAACTGAAGTCATCGACGGAACTTTAGCCTACATCGATAATAATGATATAGAAATTGATGAGTTAATGCAACACATCAAAGCACCTGATTTTCCAACCGGAGGAACCATCTACGGAATGGAAGGTGTTCGCGAAGCATTCAAAACAGGAAGAGGAAGAATCGTTATTCGGGCCAAAGTAAGTTTTGAAGAAGCTAACGGGAGAGAATGTATCATAGTTTCTGAAATTCCGTATCAGGTTAATAAAGCCGAAATGATTAAGAAAACGGCTGACCTTATTAACGAGAAAAAAATCGAAGGTATTTCAAACATTCGTGATGAATCGGATAGGAACGGAATGCGTATTGTTTATGAATTGAAACGTGATGCAGTTCCAAACGTAGTTTTGAATACCCTATACAAGTTTACACAATTGCAATCTTCTTTTAGCGTTAATAACATTGCGCTGGTAAAAGGAAGACCACAAATGTTGAACGTAAAAGATTTGATTCACTATTTCGTTGAGCACCGTCATGATGTTGTGGTTAGAAGAACGCAATTTGAATTGCGCAAGGCGGAAGAAAGAGCGCACATTTTAGAAGGTTTAATCATTGCTTCGGATAATATCGATGAAGTAATCGCATTGATTCGAGCTTCTAAAGACGGAGATGAAGCAAGAGCTAAATTAATCGAAAGATTTAATTTGTCAGATATTCAGGCTCGTGCTATTGTTGAAATGCGTCTTCGTCAGTTAACCGGCCTTGAACAAGACAAATTAAGAGCGGAATACGAAGAAATCATGAAATTAATTCAACGTTTGAAAGATTTGTTAGCCAACAAAGACCTGAGAATGGAATTGATTAAAGAAGAGTTAGTAGAAATCAAAGATAAATATGGCGATGCACGTCGTTCTCTAATTGAATATTCAGGTGGAGATGTAAGTATCGAAGATTTAATTGCCGATGAAAATGTAGTAATCACCATTTCGCATGCAGGTTATATCAAACGTACTAACTTATCGGAATACAAAACACAGAATAGAGGTGGAGTTGGACAAAAATCCGCAGGAACAAGAGATCAGGATTTCCTTGAGCATATGTATGTGGCAACCAACCATCAATACATGATGTTCTTTACACAAAAAGGAAAATGTTTCTGGATGCGTGTGTATGAAATTCCGGAAGGAAGCAAAACCGCGAAAGGAAGAGCGTTGCAAAACCTTATCAACATCGAATCTGATGATAAAGTAAAAGCATTTATCTGTACACAGGATTTAAAAGATAAAGAATATACAAATAGCCACAACCTTATTATGGTTACCAAAAAAGGTCAGGTTAAGAAAACCTCTTTAGATAAGTATTCTAAACCTAGAGTTAACGGAGTTGCAGCAATCACCATCAGAGAAGACGATGAATTGTTAGGAGCACAATTAACCAATGGTGAAAGCCAAATTATACTAGCTGTTAAGTCCGGAAAACTAGTTCGTTTTGAGGAAACTAAAACGCGACCGATGGGAAGAACTGCTTCGGGAGTACGTGGAATTACCTTAAAAGATGAAACCGATGAAGTGATTGGCATGGTTACTGTAGACAAGGAGGACATCAATGATTCACAGATTTTAGTGGTGACCGAAAACGGATATGGTAAGCGTACCAAATTGGTTGATGATGATGGTGAAGATGTTTACAGAATTACAAACCGTGGTGGAAAAGGAGTAAAAACGCTTAACATTACAGAAAAAACAGGAAAACTAATTTCTATTAGTGCTGTAACCGATGCTGATGATTTAATGATTATCAACAAGTCTGGTTTAACAATCAGAATGGCTATTGAAGATTTGCGTGTAATGGGACGTGCTACACAAGGGGTTAAATTAATTAATCTTAAAGGAGGCGATTCTATTGCGGCGGTAACCAAAGTAATGAAAGATGAAGAACAAGAACTCGATGAAGACGGAAATGTAATTGTTGACGATACTATTGAAAGAGTAAAACCGGTAATGGAAGTACTTGAAGATGACGGCTCGGCTGTTGATGAAGATGAAGAAGATGACGACGATATCGTAGAAGATGATGATGCTGAAGACGATTCTGAGGATGATGAATAAAAACCAAAAATCACCAATTAGCTTATTTTAATTGGTGATTTTATTTATAAATTAAAAATAAAAAAAAATGAGATTA
The DNA here is from genome assembly GCF_021608185.1 of Flavobacterium anseongense. Taxonomy (GTDB): domain Bacteria; phylum Bacteroidota; class Bacteroidia; order Flavobacteriales; family Flavobacteriaceae; genus Flavobacterium; species Flavobacterium anseongense. The sequence continues at coordinate 43,553 of NZ_JAKIHN010000004.1, forward strand.
CAACGCATTATACTTGCTTCGGCAGTATTAGTTTCAGTTTCATCTTTTGCCCAAAAAGATGAGTTAAAAAAATTAAAAAAGATTTATGAAAAAGAATCACCTTCAGCTAGTGATTTGTCGGATTATAAAGCCAATTTAGATAAGCTGGCTTCACTTGCAACAGAAGAAGGTGATAAGATTTCTTATAACTACTATAAGGTAAGTGAACCTAAGATTGAAATGGCATTGCTTGGACCAACTGCAAATCAAGTTCAATTTGCTAAATTTTTTACCCCGAAATCTATTACCGAATTAGCTAACGTTTACAATGCTACTTTAGATTATGAAAGGAAGATAGGGAAAAGAGTTTACTCAGATGATATAGCAAAAAATGTAGCTTTTGTGAAACCTATAATTATAGAAGTTGCTATTGCACTTGCAGATGCAAAGCAATACAAGCAAGCTTCAGAAGTTCTTTATGCATCTTATCAATTAGATAAAAATGACCAGGACAATTTATTTTACGCTGCAAGTTATGCTGCTAATGCTGAGGATTTAGATAAAGCATTGGAATATTACAATGAGTTAAAAAGACTTAAATATACAGGAGAAAGAAGTATTTATTTTGCTTTCAATACAACTTCTAAAGTGGAAGAAAATTTTGGTGGTAACAAAGACTTACGTGATTTAGCCATAAAAGCCGGTTCACATACAAAGCCAAGAGAAGAAAAAATACCTTCTAAAGCAGGAACAGTTTATAAAAACATTGCATTGATTCTTGTTGAAAAAGGGAAAGTTGATGAAGCCAGAGCAGCAGTTGCTGAAGCAAGAAAAGCCAATCCTGAAGACAACGGTTTGATTATAACTGAAGCTGAATTGTATTTGCAGATTAAAGATTATGATAATTATACCCGTTTAGTGAATGAAGCATTGCAAAAAAATCCAAATAATGTAGATTTGGTTTATAACCTTGGAGTAGTTAGTGGTAATGCAAATAAGCTTGAAGACGCCGAAAAATATTATAGAAGAGCAATTGAATTAGACCCAAATTATTTTAATGCATTACTTAATTTATCGGAATTGCTATTAAGAGCTGATGAAAAATTTGTCACAGAAATGAACAAATTAGGAACTTCTGAAAAAGACAATAAAAGATATGAAGTAATCAAAGCAGAAAGAAATAAAAATTTTAAATCAATGCTTCCTTATCTTGAAAAAGCATTTGAATTGAAACCCGATAATGATGCAGCAAAGAAAACTTTATTAAGTGTTTACAATGCACTCGAAATGACTGATAAATACAAAGCTTTAAAAGCAAAGTAATAGCATTTCAAATAAAAGCATAAAAAAGTCCCGATTTTAATCGGGACTTTTTATTTCCTAAACTAACCAAAATATATTAAAAAATAATTATGCGACTGCGTTTCCTTGAGTGCTTACTTTTTTCAAGAAAGATCTGATTAATACACTGTTGGTATTGATACCAGAGTTAATTAATTGTTTTTTGCTGAATGTTCCGTTTGATGCATCATTTGTAGTTTTTTTAGAACCCATAAACCAAACTGCGAAATCCATTGAAGTAGAAGCAACAGCTTTATCAGTAGCGATAACCGTTTTTACTTCGTTAGAAACAGAAACCTCAGTTGAAGTAGTTGCAACAACACTAGCAGTGTTTGTTTGAGCAAAAGCTCCAGTTGATGATAAAACTAATAATACAAAAGCAACAAATAATTTGATGTTTGTTTGAGTTCTGTTGTTAGTAGTTGTTTTCATGGTGATTTGGTTTCGTTGTTATTTCTGATTCAAAACTACACCAACACTTCTCCGACTGAAAATATTTTCGATAACTAACCTTAAAAGTCGTTTAATCGACAAAATCAATGAATTCAAGGGTTTTCAACGTTTTTTTTATGCAGTTCGTCTATAAAATGTTAAAAAAACAGGTATTTCATCGATGAAAAACCATAATTTTCCATGAACTACATCATCAAATTGATTATCGGAGCAACAAAGCAAGGATTAGTGACAAAATCTTAGTAAATTAGCATCATAATATAATTTTGCTCTCAAAATGAAAGTTGAACAAAAAGGACATACCACAATTATTAGAAACACCCAAGGCAATACAGCCGAGTTTTATCAGAAGTTGCACCACGAATACAATAGCTTTAAATCACAAAACTTAATAGTTGATTTATCGCATGATAAAGCATTGACTATGGACGATATAAAGCTTTTTTCCGACTTGAGTAAAACGCATACCAAAGCAAAGAAGTCGTTTGTACTCGTATCTAATAATGTAAATTTTAATGCTGTTCCAAAAAACATTACGCTTGTTCCCACAATTTTAGAAGCTCATGACATCATAGAAATGGATGAGATAGAACGCGATTTAGGATTTTAATAGATATAATGAAGCTAACCATTCTTGGCTGTTATGCAGCAACTCCACGAACCATAACTAATCCGACTTCGCAAGTCCTGGAAATTAGAAGCCGAATGTTCTTAATAGATTGCGGAGAAGGAACTCAAGTGCAGTTGCGCAAAAACAAACTCAAGTTTTCCAAAATCAATCATATTTTTATCTCGCATTTACACGGCGATCATTTTTATGGATTGGTTGGATTGATATCGACTTTTATGTTACTCAACCGCCAAACTGATTTGCATGTATATGGACCAAAAGGCATAAAGGAAATTGTATTGCTTCAGTTGCGCTATTCGAATTCCTATACTGGCTATAATTTATATTTTCATGAATTGGATTCTAAAGAGAGCGAGATAGTTTATGAAGATGAAAAGGTTGTCGTTAAAACAATTCCGTTAAAACACAGAATATATACTAATGGATTTCTGTTTCAGGAAAAAGTTGGCGACAGAAAACTGAATGTCGATGCTGTTCAGGAATATAAAATTGATACTTGTTATTATCAAAAAATTAAAAACGGAAGAGATATCACGCTGGATGATGGAACTGTAATTCCAAATGACGAATTAACCTTTGATCCAATCCAACCTAAAAGCTATGCGTTTTGTAGCGATACGATGTACGACGAATCGATAATTCCGATAATTGAAAATTGTGATATGTTGTATCACGAAACAACATTTTTAGAATCGGAAGCTGACAAAGCCGAGAAAACGATGCACAGTACTGCAAAACAAGCAGCGGCTATTGCAGCAAAAGCAAATGTTAAGCAATTAATTTTAGGACACTACAGCACTCGATACGATACGATTGATTTGTTCCGACAAGAAGCAGAAACAATTTATTCAGATGTATTACTTGCCGATGATGGCAAAACATTTGAATTTTAAATTAATTTTGTATTGATAAATAAAAAGTAAAATGGAAGACTTAAGCAATTACAGAAAGTCCTACGAGAAAAGCCAGCTTCTGGAAAATGCTATTCCGGAAGATCCAATCAATTTATTTCACCGATGGTTTCATGAAACCAAAGAGTGTGGTGGAGTGGATGAGGTCAATGCTATGACTGTTGCAACCATTGGCTTGGATGGTTTTCCAAAATCGAGAGTGGTTTTACTTAAACAGTTCAATGAGGAAGGCTTTATATTTTATACCAATTATAATTCAGAGAAAGGAAAAGCCATTCTAAACAATCCTAATATTTGCTTATCATTCTTTTGGCATAGTATGGAAAGACAAGTTATTATTAAAGGAATAGCTGAGAAAACTTCGGAAACCATTTCAGATAATTATTTTGGCTCAAGGCCAGATGGAAGTAAATTAGGAGCCATAGTTTCTCCGCAAAGTGAAGTCATTCCGTCAAGAGATTATTTGGATGATAAGCTAAAGGAATTAGAATCGGCTTATGAAGGGAAAGAAATTCCACGACCGGAATATTGGGGTGGTTTTTTAGTTCGACCAATAGCAGTAGAATTCTGGCAGGGAAGACCAAATCGATTGCACGATAGGATTAGATACCAACTTCAGGACGATTTCGGTTGGAAGATTGACCGACTTTCCCCTTAAATTGTATAACTATTACGCTAAATTATATAAACCACTCTTTGGAGTGGTTTTTTAGTTTTGTGAACAGTTAAAATAACTATCGATGAAATGCATTAAAGTAGGAAAAATACCTTTAGTAAATTAAAAAAGATGTATTTTATCGATTTTATTTGTACTTTAAACGGCAAAAGTTGTAGAATTGTCTAACGAAAACAAACAATACGTTCTTAAAAATAAAATATATAAAGTGTTTGCCCCACATCTACTTTATTAAAAACTGTCAATATTAATCGAAATAAAGTGTTTGCCCCACATCTACTTTATTAAAAACTTAACCTACTACTATGAAAGCAAAAATGTTTAGAGCATTGTTGCCGTTAGCAATCGTGTTCACTATGGTATCTTGTTCTTCTGACGCTTCAGAAGAAACTTCAACAGACAACAAAATTGTAACTACCTACAATTACAATGACACCGAGTTGAGACTTGTAACACTTATCAATGATTATCGTGCAAGTATTGGATTGAACCGACTTGAAGTTATCAATCACATCTCTTACAAATCACAAGAGCACAATATTTATATGATCGATAATTCGGTTGTAAACCACGATTATTTTCAACAAAGATCTAACAACCTAATCCAAGTATTAGGAGCTGCAACAGTAGGCGAGAACATTGCTTACAACTACCAAACCGCAGAAAGCGCTATGAGTGCCTGGTTAAACAGCCCGGCTCACAAAGACAACATCGAAGGTAATTACACTCATTTGGGTATATCCGTAACAGTTGATGAAACAACCGGAAGAAAATATTACACCAATATGTTTATGAAGAAAAAATAGTTTGATTATTGTTTTGTTTGATTTTGACAGATCGAAAAATCCCGATGTAAATCGGGATTTTTTTTATTTAATTATGTCGAAGTTGAACTATTTCAAACTGCCAACCATATCTTCCGGTTTTACCCAGGCATCAAAATCTTCAGCAGAAACATAACCTAATCGAACGGCTTCCTCTTTTAAAGTTGTTCCGTTTTTATGCGCTGTTTGTGCAATTTCGGCCGATTTGTAATAGCCAATTTTAGTATTTAAAGCGGTTACGAGCATTAATGAATTATCAACTAATTCTTTGATTCGTTTGTGATTTGGTTCGATTCCGCTTGCACAATGTTCGTCAAAAGAAATACAAGCATCACCAAGTAAACGAGCCGATTGTAAAAAGTTGGCTGCCATTACCGGTTTGAAAACATTCAGTTCATAATGACCTTGCATGCCACCAACAGCAATTGCAACATCATTACCAATAACCTGAGCGCAAACCATAGTCAAAGCTTCGCATTGTGTTGGATTTACTTTTCCGGGCATAATAGATGAACCTGGTTCGTTTTCCGGAATTAGGATTTCCCCAATTCCAGAACGTGGACCCGAAGCCAACATTCTAACATCATTTGCTATTTTATTTAAAGAAACGGCTAATTGTTTTAATGCACCGTGAGCTTCGACAATTGCGTCATGTGAAGCCAATGCTTCGAATTTATTTGGAGCTGTTACAAAAGGATGTCCGGTAAATTTGGCAATATATTCGGCTACTTTTACATCATAACCAGCTGGCGTATTTAATCCTGTTCCAACTGCAGTTCCACCAAGGGCAACTTCTGATAAATGTGAAAGTGTATTTTTTAAGGCTTTGATTCCGTAGTTTAATTGAGCAACATAACCCGAAATTTCCTGACCAAGTGTTAATGGAGTTGCATCCATAAGGTGCGTTCTTCCAATTTTCACTACGTTCATGTATTCCTTTGCTTTTGCGTCTAACGTGTCGCGAAGTTTTTCAACTCCGGGAATTGTAGTTTCTACAACCGCTTTATAGCAGGCAATGTGCATTCCTGTTGGGAATGTATCGTTTGAGGATTGTGATTTGTTTACGTCGTCATTGGCTTTTACTACTTGTTCGCCTTCGCCAATTTTGAATCCGGCTAAAACCTGAGCGCGATTTGCAATGACCTCATTCACGTTCATATTGCTTTGTGTTCCTGAACCGGTTTGCCATATTACCAATGGAAATTCATCAGCTAATTTTCCGGCTAGGATTTCGTCGCAAACGGCAGCTATGGCATCGCGTTTCTCGGTAGATAAAACCCCCAAATCGCAGTTGGCGTAAGCGGCAGCTTTTTTTAGATAAGCAAAACCTTCTATGATTTCTTTTGGCATTGATGCTGATGGCCCAATTTTAAAATTATTTCTGGAACGTTCGGTCTGTGCTCCCCAATATTTATCGGCTGGAACTTTAACTTCGCCCATAGTATCTTTTTCTATTCTGTATTCCATTTTGTAATGATTATGTTGTTAATAAAGTAGTTTTGAAACTAGCCCCGATTGCAGCTAGCTACCATGTAGCGCGGAAAGCGGGAAACAGCTCCTAAAAAAGCATTGCAAAATTAGTGATAAAAAGTAGTTAATAAAAATTGATTTTGTTTTTGGTTAGCTTAAATATTCAGCTTACATTTGCGTATAATTCAAAAAAATTCCGGAAAACATGTTTGAATTTCAACAGTATTTAGGTTTCTTAGCTTTCTTAACCATTTTAACCATTGGTTTTTGGTTGATGATGTTCTTGGTAACTTTCGTTGTTCCTTTTTGGATCTACGGAGGTGTTAAAGAATTATTGCAGGAAAGAAAAGCAAAAAGAGACGCAGAACAAGCTTAATTTTAAGTTTTTGTTTATGAAAAAGCCCCGAATTTCGGGGCTTTTTTCTTTTGATTATCCGGGGAAATCCCCGTTGTCATCTTGTTGTTGACCACCTTTTGGTCTTTTGTCTTTTTCATTTTTCTGAACATTGAATCTGTAGGTAAATGACAGATTGATTTGTCTTACTCTCCATTGCATTTCACTATGTGATTCTACAACTCCGGCAAGATAAGTGTCCATAATTCTTTTTCTCGAATTGAATACATCGCTGATATTAAGGGCAACTGTTCCTTTGTCTTTAAGGACATCTTTACTGAAAGCCAAATTCATGCTAAACACACCAAGTGAACTTCCCTGTGCATTTTTTTGTTCTCCGTTATAAGTCATGTTGGTTTGCCAATCGATTTTGTATGGCAACGATACTTTAGAAGAAAGTCTCGTAAACCATGAGCTTGTTTTAAAATCAAAGTTTTGATTAACCAAATTATTGTTAAAGTCGGTGTAATTATAGTCACCATCCGTTTCGATGTAGAAATAATTAAAATTTCCGTTTAATTTCCACCATTTGTATGGAGAATAATTTAAGGTGAATTCAAATCCGCTTCTATACTCTGTTGCTAAGTTAATTGGCGATGAAATAATAACCGGAATTCCGTTTTCGAAAGTTCCTGTTTCTCTTCTCACAAACTGGAAAACATCGGTTGTTTTATTTACATACAATGACGTGTTGAATGTAACTTTGTCCCAACGTTTTAGATAACCCAAATCAATTGCATCAGTAAAGGCAGGATCTAAATCGGGATTTCCAACAAAAATATTTACGTTGCTTGATAAGTTGTTAAACGGATTCAACTGTCTTCCTCTTGGTCTTTGGATTCTTCGGCTGTAACTTAAAGAAGTACTGCTTTTATCGTCGATTTCGTAAGTGAAGAAAGCGCTTGGGAAAAAGTTGTTGTACTTTTTATTGTTGAAATCGTTTGTTACCAATTGGTTTACATCGATATTTGAATCTTCCCAACGAAGTCCTAATAGCGTTGAGAATTTTTTGATTTTGAAACCGTACTGCGTATAAAGCGCATTTACTTTTTCTTTGTATTGTAATGTGTTTGTGAAGTTTGGAACCGGAATGCCATTTTCATCAACGGCATAATCAGTTGTATTTGCCATAAAATTACCGCGATAACCTGCTTCAAACTGGCTTCCTTTTCCGATTGGCAGCACATAATCTGCCTGAATGGTATTTCTGCTTTGTACTTGATTGTTTAGCGTTTCATCGATACCAATTGTGCTGTTAGCTGTTGACGTATCTGTAATTTTAGCTAAATTTTTGTCGATATTAGTAGAAAAAGAACCATCGATGGTTAATTTATGCCCGTCTTTTTTGAAGTTCTTAGTTAAGGTTGTATTGAATTCTACATTTCTACTTTTACTATCCTCTTCGTTTATTCGGTTTCTTGTATAAGTATAATCATAATTTACGTCATAATAATTTTGGAGAACATTGTCGAGGTTATCACCACTGCTTCTTCTGTAATTAAATATATTGGTCCAAGTAGTCGACTCGCTTAAGAACCAATCCATTCCAAAATTAGCATTATAAGATTTGTTCAATCTTTCATTCTCTCTTGTTTCATTCATATAATCTCTGGTAGTATTATCGGAGTTCAAATATCTTGAATCAGTGAATGCATTTCCGGGGTTATTACGATAATTATAACCTTGTGTAGTAAACAAGTTAAATTCTTTTGTTTTGTAATTTATGGTTCCGGTTAATCCGTAGGTTTCAGGATCGCCTGCGGTTGCTATGGCAGTTCCGTTTAGACCGAGATTTTTACCTTTTCTCAGTACAATATTTATGATTCCACCGCCACCTTCAGCATCATAGCGTGCCGATGGATTGGTGATTACTTCTACTTTATCCAAAGCATCAGCCGGAATAGATTTAAGTGCATCAGCAATGCTAATAGCATTTGATGGTCTTCCGTCGATAAGTACTTTCACATTATCATTACCACGTAAAGCTACATTTCCTTCTGCGTCAACGGTAACAGATGGGACGTTGTCTAATACATCGCTGGCAGTTCCTCCTTTTACAATCATATCCTGACCAACGTTATATACTTTTTTATCCAGTTTTATTTCAACGGTAGATTTTTCGGCACGAACAACCACTTCGTTAAGTTGGGTAGCATCTTCTTCCAAAGCCGTAGTTCCCAAATTCGTGGCTTGATTCAGTAGTTTTTGACTAATGGTAGTTGGTTTGAACGAAATAAATTCTAAAGTGATGTCATAAACTCCAGGTACAACATCAATAGCATAATCGCCTTTGTTATCGGTAATTCCACCAAAGATTAACTTTGGGTTTTTAGTGTTTTTAAAAGTTACTGTAGCGTATTCAAGTTGTAGTTTACTAGTCTTTTCGACAATTTTTCCAGTGATTGTGACTTTGGCACGTGCAGGCTTTTCTTGCCCGAAGACGGTTATTGATATAAGTAGTACAAGAACTGATAAAATGAACTGATTTTTTTTCATGAAAATATTTTTAACTAGCTTAAAGACTGCAAAAATACGGAGCGGTTTAAACCACTTTTCACAAATCTTTGTTAAAACTTATTTCAGAAAATTCTCGAGCTTGTCAATTTCTCTGCCAATTATAGCTTTATCTCCATTAATAACTATTGGTCTTTCTATCAAAATAGGATGTTTGGCTAATGCTTTTATAATTGCAGTATCTGTTAGCGATTTGCCTTTGTAGTTTTCAATCCATATCGTTTCTTTTTGACGAACTAATTCGATAGGCTTTATTTTCAGTTTCTTAATCAATGCTTTAAGTTCATTAACAGATAAAGTGTTTTCAAGATAATTGATGATTTCAAAAGCAGTGTTAGTTTCGGTCACAAAGGCCAAACAGTTTCTCGATTTTCCGCATCTTGGATTATGAAGTATTTGCAACATATTTTTTTTACAAAGTAATATATTTTAAAAGAAAAAAGTTAATTTAGGCGAAACAAAAAAGCTATGTTTTTAGAAAAGGGATTTTTACCAACAAATAAATTTTGGATGTATTTAGTTGGTTCACTTATAATTTTTGTTGCTTCAACGATAGGTCAATTGCCTTTAGTTATTGGCATTCTGATTAAATCATTCAAAACAGGAAAGCCTTTTCCAAGGACAGAAACTGATGTAATGACTTTTTTATCATTAAACACAACTTTATTTCTGTTATTGTTTTCATTTGCGGTTGCCTTTGTTGCCATAGTTTTAGTGATTAAATATTTCCACAAGCAAACCGTCTTGTCGGTCACTACTTCCCGGGAAAAAGTGGATTGGAAAAGAGTCTTTTTTTCGTTTTCACTTTGGGCAATTTTTACCGTTGCTTCAACATTGCTCATGGTTTATTTGAGTCCGGCTGATTTTGTTTATAATTTTAAACCTATTCCGTTTTTAATTTTGGCCATTATCGGAATTGCTTTAATTCCGATTCAAACCAGTACAGAAGAATATGTTTTTAGAGGTTATTTGATGCAGGGATTTGCCGTTTTGACAAAAAACAGATGGTTTCCGTTGGTAATGACTTCGGTTATTTTTGGAACTATGCATATTGCCAATCCGGAAGTGGAAAAAATGGGTTATATTGTTTTGGTATATTATATAGGAACAGGTTTTTTTCTTGGCATTATAACTTTGATGGATGAAGGAATGGAATTAGCGCTTGGTTTTCATGCAGCGAATAACCTAGTTGGTGCTTTATTGATTACTTCCGATTGGTCGGCTTTTCAAACGAATTCGATTTTTAAAGATGTTTCTGAACCGTCAGCAGGATTTGAAATTTTGGTACCTATCTTTATTATTTTTCCACTACTATTATTTATCTTTAGTAAAAAATATAATTGGACCAATTGGAAAGAAAAACTGACCGGAACGATTAGAATTGAAGTTATAGAACCAATCCAAAATACAGAAAATAATGAGTAGTCCAACCTATGAAAATGTGCATAATTTATTCAAGTTGAATGGATTTCATCTCGATAGAGAAGACCTATGTCGTGTGGCGTACAGTTTTATCAAAGAAGGCGAAGATTTTGAAAAACCGGTTGGGGATTTTTTATTAGACTGGTTTGATAGTAAAAGTTTTATTGAAATGGAAACTTCGGGAACAACCGGAGCACCAAAAACAATTTCTGTCAGTAAGCAAGCCATGGTAGATTCGGCATTGGCAACTGGTGATTTTTTTGAATTGCAACCAGGTAATAAAGCACTGCAATGTTTGCCTGTAAAATACGTAGCCGGAAAAATGATGTTGGTTCGCGCTATGATATTGGGACTCGATTTAGAGTTTGTGGCTCCAAGCGCACATCCATTAGCAAACAACGAAATTGATTTTGATTTTGTAGCAATGGTGCCATTGCAGGCTCAAAATTCAATAGCTGAATTGAAGAAAGTGAAAAAGATGATTGTTGGTGGTGCGGCAGTAAATAAAGCATTGGAAAAGCAACTATTAAAATTACCTACTGAAGTTTATGAAACCTACGGTATGACTGAGACTATTACTCATATCGCAGCCAGAAAGCTGGGAGAAAAAGCCTTTACGGTTTTGCCTTATGTTACGATTTCGTATGATGACAGAAATTGTCTGGTTATTCACGCACCAAGAATTTCGCCTGAAGTTATTGTGACTAATGATATTGTTGAATTGGTTAATGAGAATCAATTTATTTTTCTTGGCAGAATGGATAATGTTATCAATAGTGGTGGAATCAAATTAATTCCGGAGCAAATAGAAGGTAAGCTTGGCAGTAAAATTCAACAACGTTTTTTCATTGCTTCAAAACCTGATAATGAATTAGGAGAAAAAGTAGTGTTGGTTATAGAAGGCGATAAATACGAGCTTGATAGTTCTATTTATGAATCTTTAGACAAATATGAAAAGCCAAAAGAAGTGGTTTTTATTCCCAAGTTTAAAGAAACGACAACAGGAAAAATTTTGAGGAAAGAAACAATGGAATAATAAAAACGTCCCAATTATTTGGGACGTTTTTATTTTTAAGTAAATTATTTTTGCATTTTAAAATAATAATCGGCTGAATGTTTTCCGCTGCCGTATACGGTATAAAAAAAGCTAACAGCTAAGGTTACTAATGAAATGATTAAGTTGGCAACATTCATCTCTCCGATGAAATTTATTAAAACTGCACCAACAAGAATAGGCAATTGTGCTATTAAAGCCCAACGGGTTAGCAATCCGAAAACAATCATAATACCACCCATTATATGAGCTGCTGCGATGTAGTGGAAAGTAAGCATACCTCCCATAAAATTACTTGCGGGAGCAATTAAATCTTCAAAATCTCTACTGTTACTGACGAAGTAGCCGCCTTTGTAAATTAAAAAAATACCTAAAATAATTCTGATGGCATCAAACCAAAATGTAGAGTGTGCATTGGCCCATTTGTTCAAACCTTTTACTGAAGTATCCATAATAACAAAGTTTAAAATTTAATCTAAGTTACTATTTTTTAATTAGATATAAAAGATTACAGCAATAAAGTTATGGATGTATTATTCAACATTGATATAAAAATCATTAGTCAGAATTTCGACATCTTGAATTTTATTGACACTATATTTTGTTTTTTTCCAATTATTTGATGGGTAAAGTCGGTATTTTTTTCCTTTGATTTTGACATCAACCGGCATATTGAATTTAGCTTCATCTGTTTTCCAGCGAAATTCTAAATTGCTTTTGTTTTTTCTCAATTCAAGTTTCGGAATGGCAGCATATCTCAAATACTGATTAAAAACAGGAGTCAGATTCATTCCTGTTTCGGTATTAAAAAAGTTGACAACTGTTTCTGTGTCAATAATTTTATGACGGAATGTTTCGGAATATTTCAATAGTATTTTCCACCATTTATCATCGTTGTTTACAATGTGTCTCAGCGTGTTTAATAGTATAGCCCCTTTTTCATACATATCGGTTGAACCTTCTTTATTCACACCATAAGTACCAATAATCGGACTTAGATTTTCAATATTTAATTTACAACCATTGATGTATTGTTGCGCTTTATCATAACCATATTGACATTCGATATAAACGGATTCGGTGTAGGTTGTAAATCCTTCGTGTATCCACATATCGGCTGTATCTTTAGATGTAATGCTGTTACCAAACCATTCGTGTCCACTTTCGTGTATAGTGATATAATCGAAAAGCAACCCAATTCCGGTTTCCGATCTATCGACTCCTAAATAACCGTTTACATATTTATTACCATAAGATATTGCACTTTGATGTTCCATACCTAAATAAGGAGTTTCCACCAATTTGTATCCGTCATCGGCAAAAGGATAAGTACCAAACTTACTTTGAAAACAATCCATCATGGGTTTTACTTCTTCAAAATGCATTCGGGCAGCGGTTTCGTTGTCACGTAAAACATAGTAATCTAAATCAAGGCCTTTGTAGTTTTCGTGAATATTTACATAGTCACCAATGTTTACGGTTATCGAATAGGTGTTTATTGGGTTTTTGACTTCCCAATCCCAACGTGTGTAACCATTTTTTATCCCGTTTTCTTCTAGCGGGACGCTACCAATGAATCTTCCGTTGGACACATTCATCAACCCATTTGGAACAGCTACTTTTATTGTTGCACCAAAATCGGGTTCATCGCTTTGAGAATCTTTTACAGGATACCATAAACTGGCTCCGATGCCTTCACAGCTAACAGCAACCCATGGTTTTCCGTTTCTGTCTTTTGAATATGTAAATCCGCCATCCCAAGGCGCATTTTTAGCAATGATTGGTTTTCCGGAATAGTAAAACTTCAAACTCTGTTCAGATTTTGGAGTTAAAGCGGAAGGGAAATCAATAAAAACGGCATTGAATTCTCTTTTATAATTTAATTTTTTAGTGTTGAAAACGATAGAATCTACCTGCATGTTTGCAAATAAATCCAATTGTATTTTTGAAGTAGCATTGACTACTTTAAAGCTAATGTTGTTATAGCCAACTATTGATTTCTCTTCCAGATTAATCTTGATGTTCAAATCATAGTGCAACACATCAAAACAAGTTCGTTCCGGTCGCAATCCGCCTTGAAGCGTGTCTTTACGGGTTGTTGTTTCTTGGGCAGAAAGAAGTTGCAAACTGCTTATGATAAAACTTAGTGCAAGTATTTTTTTCATGGAATAAGAATAGAAAATCTAAAACATTAGTAGGACTGATTTTAGTTTTGTTACTATTAAACCTGAATCACACCCAAATTAAATTTCTTTTCAATAGGAGAGTGGTTAGCAGCTTCTATTCCCATTGAAATCCATGTTCTCGTTTCTAACGGATCAATAATCGCGTCTGTCCAAAGTCGCGCTGCGGCATAATAAGGAGAAACCTGTGCATCATAACGCGCTTTGATTTTATCGAAAAGTTCTTGTTCTACTTTTTCGTCTACGGTTTCGCCTTTGGCTTTTAAGGATGAAGCTTCTATTTGTGCTAATACTTTTGCGGCTTGAGTTCCACCCATTACGGCAAGTTCAGCACTTGGCCAGGCGAATATTAATCTTGGGTCATATGCTTTTCCACACATGGCATAATTTCCTGCGCCATACGAATTACCAACAATCACAGTGAATTTTGGCACAACCGAATTGGAAACCGCATTGACCATTTTGGCTCCGTCTTTAATGATTCCGCCATGTTCACTTTTGGAACCAACCATAAATCCGGTAACGTCCTGCAAAAATACCAACGGGATTTTCTTTTGGTTGCAATTGGCAATAAAACGTGTCGCCTTGTCGGCTGAATCCGAATAAATTACGCCGCCAAATTGAATTTCTCCTTTTTTGGTTTTGGAAACCGTACGCTGATTGGCTACAATTCCGACTGCCCAACCGTCAATTCGGGCATAACAGGTAATTATTGATTTTCCGTAATCGGGTTTGTACATATCCATTTCGGAATTGTCAACCAGGCGTTTGATGATTTCCATCATGTCGTATTGGTCGCTTCTTGATTTTGGAATAAGACCGTAAATGTCTTCTTCTTTTAACTGAGGCTTTTGGGGTTTTTCTCTGTTGAAACCTGCTTTTTCATAATCGCCAATTTTTCCGACGATGCTTTTAATTCGGTCTAAAGCGTCTTTGTCGTCTTTGGCTTTATAATCGGTAACGCCTGAAATTTCACAGTGTGTTGTGGCTCCGCCAAGCGTTTCGTTATCGATATTTTCACCAATCGCCGCTTTTACCAAATAACTTCCCGCAAGGAAAATACTTCCGGTTTTATCTACTATCATTGCTTCATCGCTCATAATTGGAAGATAGGCACCACCGGCAACACAACTTCCCATGACAGCTGCAATTTGGGTAATTCCCATACTGCTCATGATAGCATTGTTTCGGAATATGCGTCCGAAATGTTCTTTGTCGGGAAAAATTTCATCCTGCATTGGTAAATAGACTCCGGCAGAATCAACCAAATAAATTATAGGCAAGCGATTTTCCATCGCGATTTCCTGTGCCCGAAGGTTCTTTTTACCAGTAATTGGAAACCATGCGCCGGCTTTAACCGTTGCATCATTGGCAACTACTATACATTGTTTTCCTTTGATATAACCCATTTTTACAACAACACCGCCGGAAGGGCAGCCTCCGTGTTCGGCATACATTCCGTCGCCGACAAAAGCGCCAATTTCGATGCTTTTGGCTTTTTCGTCAAGCAAATAATCGATGCGTTCACGCGCTGTCATTTTGCCTTCGGCGTGGAGTTTTTCGATGCGTTTGACACCGCCACCCAGTTTTACTTTAGCAAATTGACTTTTTAAATTGGTTAATAAAAGTTTGTTGTGATCTTCGTTTATATTGAAGTTAATGTCCATGATTTATATCTAATATTCCCTGATTAATATTCTAAATACTTAACTATAGTTTAGGAAACGAACTAAAGTTCGTGTACCTGAAGCCCACAGGGCTTCCTCCTCTTAATCTCAAATGTTTTTATTGAAGTCGATATCCATGGGTTGTATATTTGCGCTTCGTTTAGTGTGTGCTAAAATACGAAAACGTTTTCAAAATTATCTTAAAAACAGCAAGTCGTGAATTTTAGCCCCGATGGTAATGGCATCCTTTTATCCTGAACTTGTTTCAGGATAAAAGATATAATGGACAGCGGGACTTTACATCCTGAAAAAGATAATGCTGTGCTACTAATGGAGAAAAAATTAATGTTAACAAATTGTAAAGTTGGGTACTTTATTGAATCGATAAGTTAATATTGAGTTAACATAAGAAAGATACCTTTGCAGCATCAAAAACAAACAAAATGACTTTAAATAACATTTTCCAATTTTTAGTTCCAAAGGATAAAAAATTCTTTCCTTTATTTGAACAAGCCTCAACAAATTTAATCTTATTAGCGGAAACAGTTCACGAATTAGTGAATGCACCAAAAACCGAAAGAGAAGAATCTTTCAGAAAAGTAGAAGAGCTTGAAGCTGTAATTGAAGAGATTACCCATAAAACACATCTTGAATTAAGCAGAAACTTTATTACACCTTTTGACAGAGAAGACATTCACTCATTAATAAAAGCTATTGATAATGTTGCCGATAATATGCATGGTGCAACCAGTAGAATGCGTTTGTACCAAGTAGAGAAAATCACAAAATCGATTCGTAAATTAACTGAAATTAATTTGGAAGCTTGTCAATTAATTGGTGTTGGAATCAAGGAATTGAAAGACATGAATCACAAAGCGATAAAAGACACCTGCAAAAAAATCAACAAATTAGAAAGCAAAGCAGATTCGGTTTTTGATAAAGCGGTTGCTGATATTTTTGAGAATGAAACTGACGCTAAAAATGTTATTAAATATAAAGAAGTACTTTCGGCATTGGAAATGGCATCAGACAAATGCAAAAGCGTTTCGAATGTAATGGAACAAATTTCAGTAAAACACTCATAAATAGTTTTAATCAAAATAGGCTTTTATGGATTTTACTTTATTATTAATTATTATCTTTCTTGCTTTAGTATTTGACTACATCAATGGTTTTCACGATGCGGCCAATTCGATTGCAACGATTGTAGCGACAAAGGTTTTGACCCCTTTTCAGGCTGTGCTTTGGGCTGCGCTTTTCAACTTTATGGCGTATTGGGTTTTTGGTTTTGGAGTTGCCGATACGGTTGCCAAAACAGCTCATACCAGCAGTATTGACTTAACGGTGATTTTAGCCGGAGTCATCGCGGCCATTATTTGGAACCTCGTTACCTGGTGGAAAGGAATTCCATCTTCATCATCTCATACTTTAATTGGTGGATTTGCCGGAGCAGCGATTGCGCATGGTTTCCGTGATGTAACCGATCCTGAGCATGCCGGATTTAAAATTGTAAACTGGTTGAAGGATGCTAAAGAAGGTGAGCTATTGCCTTCAGGTGTATTCATTGTTATTCTGTTTATCGTATTTGCACCATTGTTGGGAATGTTGATCTCTTATTTCATTTCACTTTGGTTGATGTATTCTTCGAGAAAAAATGTATGGCCAAAAGTTTTAACAGGTGTTTTGATGGTGTTGGTTGGATGGTTTTTAAGCACTGTTTTAAAATTTGATGTTGAGCCTGAAAAAGCGTTGTTTCATAATAAATTCTGGTATATCGTTAGCGAACCGTCTAACATTAAATGGTTTTTGGTGGCGATAATTTTCTATAGCTTGGCGATTTTTAATTTGTTTTTCAGTAGTTTTTCTACTGCTAAAGCCGAGAAGGTTTTAAAGAGAATGCAGTTGTTATCTTCAGCAGCCTTCAGTTTAGGACATGGTGGAAACGATTCGCAAAAAGTAATGGGAATTATAGCAGCTGCGGTTGCTGTATATATTAAATCAAATCCAAATATTGACTTGTCTGCAGGTTGGTTAGACTTAAACGTTGTATTGCCTTCAGATAAAGATGGAGTTCATGTTGATGGCGTAATGCCGGGTTGGATTCCGCTAACTTGTTATACTGTAATCGCTTTAGGAACCTTAAGTGGTGGATGGAAAATTGTAAAAACAATGGGTTCTAAAATCACTAAAGTAACTGCTTTTGAAGGTGTTGTAGCCGAATCAGCCGGTGCTTTAACTTTGTTTTCAACGGAGCATTTTAAAATTCCGGTATCGACTACACACACGATTACAGGTTCTATAATTGGTGTAGGAGTTACTAAAAGAGTTTCAGCTGTTCGTTGGGGCGTAACCGTAAAACTATTGTGGGCTTGGGTTTTGACCATTCCGGTTTCAGCTTTATTAGCTGCTTTAGTATATTATTTACTGAAATTATTTATCTAAACTTTTAAATACACAGAAGCCAACTGCATTGTTGGCTTTTTTTATAGCTAATCCTTACTTGTTATTAAATCGTTTTGATAACATCAAATAATTGTAAAAACAACACACAACCAAAAATGAAAAAATTACTACTGATTGTTACTTTACTCGTATCAATTACAATGACTGCTCAAATCTCTATCGAGCAAACCAAGCACGACAACGATATTAAACTATCGGCTTTGCCTTATTATAGTTTCGGAAAAGGAATCGGAATTACATCGCCTGATAGCTTGTTTCAGTTAAACATTCGTTTCAGAATGCAAAATCGAGTTTCCTATATTGAAAATGATGGAGAAAACGGAGCGTATGACGGGCAGGTTCGTCGTTTGCGTTTGCGTTTTGATGGTTATGTTGGGAATCCAAAATTTCTTTATGCTTTGCAATTGTCATTTGCGCCCGGTGATGTCGGCGAAATAAAAGATGGAGAAAATATTAATATTATTAGAGATGCGGTAGTGTTTTACCGTCCGAATAAACATTGGAACATCAGTTTTGGTCAAACCAAATTACCCGGAAACCGTCAACGTGTGAATTCTTCCGGAGGTTTACAATTAACTGACAGAACAATCAACAACGCTAAGTTTACTATCGATAGGGATTTTGGTTTTCAGGTGCATCATTTGAATGAGTACAAAGATAAATTTTCGTATAATTTCAAAACCGCACTTTCAGGCGGAGAAGGAAGAAATCAAACCGGTAAAGCCGATGATGGAATTGCCGTTACCGGAAAAGTAGAGTTGTTTCCACTTGGAGCTTTTACCAAAGACGGGACATATTTTGAAGGTGATATCCTGCGCGAGAAAAAACCAAAATTATTGGTATCGGGCGCTTTTCAACAAAACAACCACGCACAGCGTACACAAGGGCAGTTGGGTAATGATTTGTTTGAAAGAAGAACGATGAAATCCGTTTTATTGGATGCTATGTTTAAGTATAACGGTTGGGCTGCGATGATGAGCTATATGTCGAGAACTACTAATGAAAGCGCAATTACTATAAATCCTGATGATATAACTGAAAGTAATTATGTCTTTGTTGGAAGTGGTTTTGATTATCAATTGAGTTATAATTTAAAATCAAATTATGAATTAATAGGAAGATATTCTATTCAAAAAGTAGGAGATGATATTCAGACTTTGGCACCAAACACTAAAGAATATAGTTTTGGTGTAACAAAATACATTTGGGAACATGCCTTTAAACTTCAGGCGGAATTGAACTATGATACCTTAGATTATTTTGACGGAACCTCAAAAAATAATTGGTACCTGCGTTTTCAGGTCGAAATAGGCATATAATTTATTTGCTTACTTAACAATTGTTTATCGCTTTATTCTTTACTTTTATCTAAATTCTAAAACAGTCAAGATGAAAAGTAAAATTGCCTATATAGTATTTTTTGGACTTATTATTTCAAAAAGTATTGCCCAACCAAAAGCTGTTGAATATAAAGATGGAAATCAGGTTTTAAGTGGACTTTCTATTGTACCGGCAAAACAGTTGAAGAACAAGCCCGGAGTTCTAATCCTTCCGGCTTGGATGGGAATTCAGAATCATGAAAAAGAAGTTGCCTACAAATTGGCAGATTTAGGATATCAATCTTTTATCGCTGATATATATGGTGTTGACCAACGTCCAACAAACACAAAAGAAGCCGGAGCCAAAGCCGGTTATTTCAAAAAAAATATAAAAGAGTACCAAACCAGAATTCAGTTAGCACTTGAACAATTAGTGAATCAAGGTGCCAATCCTGATGACATTGTGGTCATTGGTTATTGTTTTGGCGGAACAGGTGCTATAGAAGCTGCGAGAGTTAACATGAAAGTCAAAGGAATAGTTTCTTTTCATGGTGGTCTTGGTCGCGATAATACCAGAACAATTGATACGATTAACCCAAAAGTTTTAGTGCTTCACGGAGCTGATGATTTTTTTGTTCCGAAAGAAGAAGTAGATAAATTTCAAGACGAAATGCGAACTGCCAAAGCCGATTGGCAAATGGTATATTATGCAAATTCAGTTCATTCTTTTACCCATAAAGATGCAGGAAACGATAATTCAAAAGGAGCTGCTTATAATGAAAAAGCGGATAAACGTTCCTGGGAAGCGATGCTGACCTTTTTAAAGGAAGTGCTGTAAATGTTATGATATTAATATCATCCCTAACAGGATTTAATTTGTTGTTTGTTGAATATCTGCTACTCATATATAATTCCTAACGGAATTATGTATCGCTAATTACAAAATCAAAAATCCCGTTAGGGATTTAATACGGGTAGACAATCGTTTAAAAATAAATCGGAATCCCTTTAGGGATGATATAAAAATACAAAAGTCGATCTGGAGCGATCGACTAGTGCGGTGAGGTGTAACTTCCTTTCGGAATCCTCGATGCAAATATATATCTTAATTACTAATTATCAATTACGAATTACGAATTATTTTTTAGGTTCGTTTGCTAATCTTTTTAAGATTGCCCATTGTTTAAGTGCATCACGAGCATCAACTGCCGGATAACCTAAAACCACTTTTCCGGCTTCGACATCGGCTGCTACTCCGGAACCTGCACCAACAATGGCACCATCGCCTATAGTTAAGTGGTCTTTTATAGAAGCACTTCCCCCAATCATTACGCCGTTTCCTAAAGTTACCGAACCGGCCAAACCTGAATTTCCTGCCATAATGCAGCATTTTCCAAGCTTAGAATTATGTCCAATTTGCACCAGATTATCAATCTTGCAGCCATCACCAACTACAGTCGAACTGAATTTCCCTCTGTCAACACAAGAGTTGGCGCCAATTTCTACCGCATTTCCAATGATTACGTTTCCGATTTGTGGAATTTTTACCAAACCTCTTTCCGGACAAGGTCTAAATCCGAAACCATCAGCACCAATGGTACAGTTTGGATGTAGAATGCAATACGCTCCAACATGGCAACGCTCACGAATTACAGTTCCAGACCAAATAGTAGTGTTTTTTCCAATGCTGCATTCGTCAAGAATGGTAACATTTGGATATATAGTAACATTTTCTCCTATTGAAACATTTGGACCTATATAACTTCCGGCTCCAATTTTAGTTCCGTTTCCTATGGTTGCCGATTTATCGATTATGGCTGTCGGATGAATATCAACTTCAAAAACAGGTGGAGCGGGAGCGAAGAGTTCCAAGACTTGTGACATCGCTAAATCGGCATTTTTAACTTTTATAAAAGCTCGATTTTCTCCGGGTTCAATAGCAATATCCTGATTCACTACCGCAACACAAGCTTTAGAATTAGCCCAAAACTTTTCATATTTTTTACTTCCGATAAAAGAAATCTCGGTTTCGGTCGCTGCTTCTAATTGTTCCGGTGCTGTAATTTTACAGGATGTTGTACCAACTATTTCGCCTTGCAAAACGCTATTAATTTCTTGAATTGAATAAGAACTCATATTTAGGATATCTTTTGATTATTTCTCAAATTAAGGCAATTGAATTTGAAAATCCTATAATATTAACCTAAAAAAATTATAATTCTGTATTCAAAACAGAATAATTATCTACTGCTGCTGATGACCTGTCTGCTGTCAGGCAGGCTGATTACTCTTCTTTCTGTCCCATCATCATCAGATAGGCTTTCAAAAATTTATCAATATTGCCATTCATTACACCATCAACATCGCTGGTTTCATAACCGGTACGAACATCTTTGACTAATTTATAAGGTTGCATCACATAGTTTCGGATTTGTGAACCCCATTCGATTTTCATTTTTCCTGCTTCGATGTCGGCGCGTTGTGCCTGTTGTTTTTTGAGCTCAATTTCATACAACTGCGAACGCAACATTTGCATGGCTCGTTGTCTGTTATCTTGTTGAGAGCGCGTTTCCGAACACTGAATCTGAATTCCGGTTGGCTTGTGAACCAATTGCACTTTGGTTTCAACCTTATTTACATTTTGTCCACCCGCACCGCTAGAACGTGAAGTTGTGATTTCAATATCAGCCGGATTAATATCAATTTCGATACTATCATCAACCAGCGGATACACATAAACCGAAGCAAAAGACGTATGACGTTTGGCATTGCTGTCAAAAGGTGAAATCCGTACCAAACGATGTACTCCATTCTCGCCTTTTAAATAACCAAAAGAGTATTCGCCTTCAAATTCTAAAGTCACCGTTTTTATTCCCGCAACATCGCCTTCCTGAAAGTTGAGCTCTTTAATTTTATAACCTTCTTTTTCGCCCCACATCATATACATACGCATCAGCATCGAAGCCCAATCACAACTTTCGGTTCCACCGGCACCAGCCGTAATCTGAAGCACTGCACTTAAACTATCGCCTTCATCAGAAAGCATGTTTCTGAATTCTAAATTCTCGATATGCGTATTTGTGAGTTCGTACTGTTCATCGAGTTCTTCCTCGGTTGCATCACCTTCTTTGAAAAATTCGTAGATAATCTGAAGTTCTTCCGCCATGGCATTGCCTTTTTCAAAATCTTCGACCCATTTTTTCTTTGAGCGTAAGTTTTGAACTATGGCTTCGGCTTCCTTTGGATTGTTCCAAAAATCGGGCGCAAAAGTCTTTTCTTCTTCGTTGGTAATTTCTATAAGTTTGGCATCAATGTCAAAGATACCTCCTCAACGCACCAAGGCGTTCTACAATACCTTTAATTTGTTCGGTATTTGTCATAAATAATGTAGTTTTGTGTTTTTATTATTTGAAGCTATTCCCGCTATACGTTCCAATCTTTTTCTTGTTTTATCAAACAATAAAAAGGATTTCCACTACTATCGGGGCTAGGAATTCACTACAAAAATAGACTAATATTCTTTAAATGGAAATAAATTTAATCAGCGATACCGTTACCAAACCAACACCCGAAATGCTTCAGGCAATGTTTAATGCCAATGTAGGAGACGATGTGTTCAAACAAGATCCAACCGTAAATGCTTTTGAAAAAATGGTAGCCGATTTATTCGGAATGGAAGCCGCTTTGTTTTTTCCAACCGGAACGATGGCAAACCAAACCGCGATTAAATTGAATACCAATCCGGGCGACCAGATTATTTGTGATAAATGGTCGCATATTCATTTGTATGAATCGGGTGGTGCCTCAGCCAATAGTGGTGTGAATTTCAATTTATTGGACGGAAACCGTGGAATGATAACCGCCGGACAAGTAAAAGAAGGGATAAATGATCCTGAATTTTATCATGCACCTTTATCAAAAATGGTTGGCATTGAAAACACTACGAACAAAGGTGGCGGTGCTTGTTATGAAATTGAAGAACTCCAAAAAATAAAGCAGGTTTGTGTTGACCATAATTTGAAATACCATTTAGATGGTGCACGTTTGTGGAATGCCATGATTGCTAAAAAGCAGCAACCCAAACAATTCGGACAACTATTCGATACTATTTCTGTTTGTTTTTCTAAAGGATTAGGTGCACCAATTGGCTCCGTATTAATTTCTGATACTGAAACGATGCATCGTGCGTTGCGTATCCGAAAAATATTTGGTGGCAATTTGCGTCAGTCAGGTTATTTGGCAGCAGCCGGTATTTACGCCTTGCAAAACAATATCAATAGGTTAGAAGAAGACCATCGCAGAGCAAAAGAATTAGGCAGTGCATTGCAACAATGTTCTTGGGTTGCTGTTGTTGAACCTGTAGAAACCAATATTGTTGTCTTTTCGGCTCAACCACATATTAAGGATCAGGAAGTTATTGATAAGCTAAAGCAAAAAGGTATCGCTATCAGTTTGTTAGCCAAAGGAAAACTTCGCATCGTTACGCATCTTGATTACCGCCAAGTGATGCATGAATATGTTTTGGAAGCGTTGGAGAAAATGAATTTCTAAGTTTCAAAACTTGTTAATTTCTAGGTTTATAACTTCCTTTAGCATCCAAAACTTATGCAGGCATAATACTTATTTTTGTAACTACAAAAAACCTGTAAATGCCTAAACCACCGATTGCCAAAATAATTCCACATACTTTGGAAAAACACGGACACGTCCGTACCGATAATTATTATTGGTTAAACCAAAGGGAAAATCCCGAAGTGATTGATTATCTTAATCAGGAGAATGCTTATTACCAGCAATCGACGGCGCATACGAAGGATTTTCAAAAGGATTTGTTTGAAGAAATGAAAGCCCGAATTAAGGAAGATGACGAGTCGGTTCCGTATTTCTACAACGGTTATTATTATATTACGCGTTTTGAAAAAGGGAAAGATTATCCAATTTATTCGCGCAAAAAAGGAAGTCTGGAAGCCAAGGAAGAAATTCTTTTTGATTGTAATGAAATGGCTAAAGGTCACACCTATTTCAATTTATCAGGCTTAAGCGTTAGCGAAGACAATACGATGGCAGCTTTTGGAATTGATACGGTCTCGAGAAGACAATATACGATTCAGATTAAGAATTTGGTTTCGGGAGAAATTCTTGCGGTGAAATTAGAAAACACCACCGGTGGTTCGACTTGGGCAAGTGATAATAAGACGTTGTTTTATTCCCGAAAAGATGAAGTAACGCTTCGTGCGGATAAAATTTACAAGCATAAAATAGGTACTGCTGCCGATAAAGACACTTTAGTTTATTTTGAAAAAGACGAAACTTTTGATGTTTCGGTTTACAAATCGAAGTCGAAGAAATATTTGATTATCAATTCGAGCAGCACATTGACAACCGAATACCAAACGGTTTTATCGGCAACGCCGGATGCTAAATTCAAAGTGTTTCAGAAAAGAACACGTGGATTAGAATATTCGATGTCGCATTTTGGAGACCATTTTTATATCGTAACCAATAAAGATAAGGCAACCAATTTCAAGTTGATGAAAACGCCTGAAGGCTCGACTTCAAAAGAAAATTGGGTTGATGTTATCGCGCATCGAGAGGATGTTTTACTTGAAGATATAGATATTTTTAAGGATTATTTGGTAGTTTCGGAACGTTTCAACGGTTTGAATCACATTCGCATTATGCCTTGGAGTGGGAAAGGGGAATATTACCTGCCTTTTGACAGCGAAACTTATATGGCATACACGACAACCAATCTCGATTTTGACACTGAGATACTTCGTTATGGTTATCAATCATTGGCAACGCCGGCTTCTGTGATTGATTTCAATATGAAAACGAAAGAGAAAACAGTATTGAAAGAACAGGAAGTTTTGGGTGGGAAATTCGATAAAAACAACTATAAAGAAGAACGTATTTGGGCAACCGCCAAAGACGGAACCAAAGTGCCAATCTCGATGGTTTATCGAAAAGAGAATACTAAAAAAGGTAAAAATCCGTTATTGTTATATGCTTATGGTTCGTATGGTGTGACTATGGATTGCCATTTTTCATCGGTGCGATTGAGTTTGTTAGACCGCGGGTTTATTTATGCAATTGCTCACATTCGAGGTGGAGAAGATTTGGGAAGAGAATGGTATGAAAACGGGAAGCTGTTAAAAAAGAAAAATACGTTTACCGATTTTATCGATTGTTCTCAATTTGTGATTGATGAAAAGTATACATCAACCGAACATTTATATGCTGAAGGTGGCTCTGCCGGTGGACTTTTGATGGGAGCGATTATCAATATGGCACCAAATTTGTACAACGGCGTCGTCGCACAAGTGCCGTTTGTTGATGTTGTTACGACGATGTTAGACGAAACAATACCGTTAACAACCGGAGAATATGACGAATGGGGAAATCCAAATATTAAAAAATATTATAATTATATGCTTTCGTATTCGCCTTATGATAATGTTGTTTCTCAGGCGTACCCAAATTTATATATTTCAACAGGTTTGCACGATTCACAGGTACAGTATTGGGAACCAGCGAAATGGGTTGCCAAACTACGCGTTTTGAAAACAAATAATAATCAATTATATTTGGATACTAACATGGATGCAGGACATGGTGGTGCTTCGGGAAGGTTTGAAGCCATCAAGGAAATCGCCAAAGAATACAGTTTTTTGTTAGATTTAGAAGGAATAAAAAAATAGTTTAAAATATTTTATTAAATTTGCAAAGTTTAGAAGTCCGTAAATTGGCTTCATAATATGCCTTGACTAGTTTATTTATGAAACAAGATATAAAAGCACACGATAATGTATTAGGTCTGATTGGAAATACTCCATTAATTAGACTTAACAAAATCACAGAATCTTTACCAGGAAATTTTTACGCTAAGGTTGAAGCTTTCAATCCAGGTCATTCCACCAAAGACAGAATTGCATTATATATTATAGAAGAAGCTGAAAGACAAGGAATTCTTTCTCCCGGAGATACTATCATTGAAACAACATCTGGAAACACCGGATTTAGTTTGGCGATGGTAAGTATCATCAAAGGATACAACTGTATCTTGGCAGTTAGTTCAAAATCATCTAAAGATAAAATAGATATGTTGCGCAGTTTAGGCGCAAAAGTTTATGTTTGTCCAGCGCACGTTTCTGCTGATGACGAGCGTTCTTACTACAATGTGGCTAAGCGTTTGCACGAAGAAACTAAAGGTTCTATTTATATCAATCAGTATTTTAACCAATTGAATATTGATGCGCATTATAAAACAACCGGCCCTGAAATTTGGGAACAAACTAACGGAAAAATTACACACTTAGTTGCGTGTAGCGGAACAGGAGGGACAATCTCCGGCGCAGCCAAATATTTGAAAGAGAAAAATCCAAATATTAGAATTTTAGGTGTTGATGCTTTTGGTTCGGTATTGAAAAAATACCACGAAACCAAAGAGTTTGATGCTGATGAAATCTATCCATACCGAATAGAAGGATTGGGTAAAAATCTTATTCCAACGGCAACCGACTTTGATTTGATTGATCATTTCATGAAAGTTACCGATGAAGAAAGTGCTCACACTACAAGAGAAATCGCCAAAAATGAAGGTTTGTTTGTAGGTTACACTTCAGGTGCGGTTATGCAGGCAATTAAGCAATATGCTGAAGAAGGAGAGTTTACAGAAGAAAGTAATGTTATTGCAATCTTCCCTGATCATGGTTCTCGTTATATGAGCAAAGTATTTAGCGATGACTGGATGAATGAACAAGGTTTCTTTGACAGCATCAACGCTGAAGAAGTTCAGAAAGTAGAGTTTATTAAGTAATCATACTATCAGATATAAAAAAACCTCCGAGATTCTCGGAGGTTTTTGTTTTATCGCATGGTTTTGTTTACATCGTTATCATCGTATTTTGCCTTGAATCGGTTTAGGTTGTCAAGGTTAATGTCACCATTTAGGTCAATTACTTTTTCCTCGATTAGCAAAGCAATGATAAAATCCCATTTTCGGGTGCGAAAGACTTTTGATTGGATGGTAACTTTTTGTTGTTCAAAAATTATTTTCTTGCCATCATCCTGTTTGATTTCGGTACCGTTGGTGTCAACCAGCATATGCACCAATACTTCTTTGGTGTTTAATTTATATACATACAATTCGTTGTTAAATGATTTTTTAGCAAAACTAAAAGTCGGTTTATCACCTGAATAAACGACATCGTCCTTTAATTTGATTTCCTGAGCGTATAGTATAGATGTTGCAAAAAATAGTATCGTTAAATAAACTTGATTTTTCATAATTTATGATTTTATAGTATAGATTGTAATTGAAAATCTTCTCTAAAGTCTTTATATAGATATTTTTTTTAATATAATGCTAAATTACTAAAATAAATATACAATACATTTAATATTTTAACAAACTGAAATACAGTAATTTATAATTTTTTTTTAAATTTTTAATACATAATTGTCAGATACATAATATTCTTATGTATATTTGTCTTATTAAACTAAAATACTGATTATGATTTATTCATCAGAATTAATAAAAGGAACATTAAAAACCATTGTCCTAAAACAACTGGAAAACAACAAACGAATGTATGGTTATGAAATCACGCAACGAGTAAAAGAGTTGTCTTTGGAAAGGATTTTGATTACTGAAGGCGCTTTGTACCCAACATTACATTCCTTAGAAGCTGAAGGTTTGGTGACTACCGAAACCGAATATATAGGGAAACGTGTGAGGAAATATTATAGTTTGAGTCCGGAGGGAAAGACTAAGATTGGCGAAAAGATTAGCGAATTGGCTGATTTTATGAATACAATGAAATTTTTGTTGGACATAAATCCACAGACAGTATAAATGTATTGCATCAGTGATGAACAAATTAATTTTATTCTCAGTGACATTAGTGCACGTGGCATTGAGATGGTCGGCCTGCAGCAAGACCTGTTAGATCATATTTGTTGTATAATTGAGCATAATCTCGATGATGATGGTGATTTCGAGAGCTTCTATGTCGCGACTATAAAGGATTTTTATAAGAGCGATTTAAAGGAAATAGAAGAGGAGACCATCAATTTATTAATCCATAAAAACTATTACGTTATGAAGAAAATAATGTTAGTCAGTGGAGGAATTTCTACTGCATTACTGACTTTGGGAATACTCTTCAAATTTATGCATTGGCCTGGTGCCATGATGTTTATCTTTGTCGGTATTCTTGTTTTGAGCTTTATTTTTCTGCCTCTATCATTTGTCCTTAGAGCCAAAGAGAAAAAAGAAAGTAAAGATAAAATTGTTATTGCACTTGGCGCTATTGCTGCTATGTGTTTAAGTTTAGGTGTTTTGTTTAAAATTATGCACTGGCCATTTGCCAATTTGCTATGCATGATTTCACTGTTGATTATGGTATTTCTTTTTTTACCGATTTATTATTTATCAGGAATCAGGAATCCGGAAACCAAAGTTAATACAATGGTATCTTCTATGCTTATTGTTGTTGGCTCTACATTGATTTTAACATTGATCAGAAGTCCACAAGGTACAAAAAACAGGTATATTGAAATCACAAGTGCTTATGTACGAAATGAACAGATTCTGGAAAACGAAAAGAAAATCACTGCACTAACAAAGAATTCTATTTCTGATGATTTTTCAAAATCAAGTAATGAAATTTATGCTTTGTGTGGCGAACTGAAAGCTTATCTTTTGAAAAAGGAAACCGGATTGGATAAAATTGGCACCGATTTCGAAGCCAAAAACACACTTATTGGTGATTCCTATACGAGTGATTTTCTTTCTCCACATCAATCGGCTATGCTAAAAGGTAAAATCGAGGATTATAATTCGAAAGTAGCAGCATCACAAAAGATTCCTCTAGACAATTCTATATTTGGGAAAAACAGCCAAAGAATAGAGGAATCCTTAAGCAACCTCACGCAGATTCAGATGCTGGTATTGCAAAATCAAAGATTGAATTAGTTAATCAAAAAAAGCGCCGTGATATAACGGCGCTTTTTCTATAGTATGATTCGGAAACTATTCCTGCATCGTATGATATACATTCATCACATCATCGTCTTCTTCAATTTTTTCCAAAAGTTTTTCTACGTCTGCAATTTGCGCTTCTGTAAGTTCTTTGGTGATTTGCGGAATTCTTTCAAATCCCGAAGATAAGATTTCGATACCACGACTTTCCAATTCTTTTTGAATGGCTCCAAAACTCTCAAAAGGTGCATACATTAAGATCCCGTCTTCCTCATCAGCAAAAATTTCTTCAACACCAAAGTCAATCATTTCCAATTCTAATTCTTCAACATCCTGACCGGCTGCCGGAATACGGAAATTACAAGTGTGGTCAAACATAAATTCAACCGAACCCTGTGTTCCCATTGTACCATTGCATTTGTTGAAATAACTTCTGATGTTGGCAACCGTTCTGTTGTTGTTATCGGTTGCGGTTTCGATTAAGATTGCAATTCCATGAGGAGCATAGCCTTCAAATAATACTTCCTTATAATTTGCGGTATCTTTATCGGTTGCTTTTTTAATAGCACGCTCAATGTTTTCTTTCGGCATGTTTGCCGATTTTGCATTTTGAATAACGGCACGTAAACGGGAATTGGCTTCCGGATTTGGTCCGCCTTCCTTTACCGCCATTACAATATCTTTTCCAATACGTGTAAACGCTTTGGCCATGGCAGCCCAACGTTTCATTTTTCTTCCTTTTCTAAATTCGAATGCTCTTCCCATTGCTAAGAATGTTTGTTGTTGCTAAAATTGAGTGCAAAAATAAAGTATTATTCGGTTATTGCAAATGATTAAATAGTTCATTTTGTTAACCTAATTGTTGATTTAAGGTTTTAGATTATTTACATCAAATAAAATATGAGCAGCTTCTAGTATGTGAAAGTTCTGCTTAATATTTTTTATTCTTTCCGTCGTGTTAGTTTTCATAAACGCATCCTTTTTTTGCTTTTTTTCATCGGCTGTGTTTAACTCAACAGTAATCGGATATACTTTTTCGTTTTCCTTTTTTATTTCTTTCCAAAGCGAATTAATTCGGTTTACATCATCAAAAACATAACTAAATTGAAGCGTTACCGGAGGTAAATCAGCATCGTACAACGGATTTATTTTAGTGTTCAGGTTTTCTATCTCTTGCGCGTCAGTGCTTTCGGTGATTCTTTTTTTACTGGCTGCAATCGCATCGGCATAAATGGCGTTTTCTATATAATTGTATTTTCCAACGCCACGTATTTCATCATTTTTAAGTGCCGTATCATTGCTGTTTTCTCTGGGCATTTGTTTGTCAAACAGTAACGGAATTTCAACATCAGGAGTGATGCCATCGTATTGATTGCTTTTACCGGTTAAACGGTAAAATTTTTCCAAAGTCAATTTCAGAAACTCATCGTTGTTTTCATTTATCGGAAAGATGCGTTGCATGGTAGCTTTTCCTAAGGATTTGTTTCCGATAACAATCGCCCGATTGTAATCCTGCATCGCATTGGCAAAAAATTCACTTGCCGAAGCTGAAAAGCCATTAATCATTATCACCATCGGACCATTATAAATTGTGCCATAAATCGAATCCGGGATAACTTCTTTATTATTTTTATTATTGTTCATGATTGCCAACGGACCATCGTTTATAAACAAGCCCGAAAGCCGCACAGCTTCTTCCATTGAACCACCACCATTATTCTCAACATCGATAATTAATCCGTTGATATGGTCGTCTTCTAATTTGTAAATCTCATTAGCAACATCAATTGTGATACTCGATTTTCCGTTTTCAAAAGTGGAATAAAAGCTTGGGATTTTGATATAACCAAAAGTTGCATTGTCCGTTTTTAGTTTGAAACTATAAACATTGTTCTGGTAATCTTTCAGAATTTTTTTTACCAAACGAACCTTATATATCTCACCGCTTTTTTTTCTGAATGTAAAAATGGCGCTTTTATAGTCTTTGGAAGTGAAGATTTCTTCAATTTTTTTCATCGAAGCACAAGCAATTTCATACTCTTCATCTTTGTATTTGATTTTTAGTAATTGATCACCAACATTTATTTTATCACTAAAATAGGCTGAACTTCCGGGAAGAATGTCATCAACTGTCAATTCATCTTTTTCAGATAAGGACACATAAAGTCCAAAAGTCAGATTGTCTGAACTAACCGTTGAAAAAAATTCCGATTTATCGTTTTCAGAAAAATATTCGGTATGTGGATCAAAATAGGAACAAAAAACCGAGTAAAAGACTGTGTTAAACTCATCTTCTGACATCTGATAACTTTCCGTTTTACATTCGTATTTGTCAAAGACTTTCAGTTTTCCGGAAGCAGCTAGGGTTTCAAAATTTGCCGTCAAAGAATCTTTATTAGTGCTCAATTCAGCAACATCACGCAGTACAGCAAACAACATTCTTTTTTTGTACAAGCGTTTTAAATCGGCTTCATTTTCTGCATATGGAAATGCTTTTCTGGAAAACACTACTTTTTCATCACTGGAAAAAGGAAAATCTTCACTTTTGATAGAAGCGATAATTTCAGAATAACGCTTGATAGATTTAGAATAGGCAGTATAAAATTCATGGAGAAAAGCACAATCATGCCCATTGATATAATCATCAATTTGGTATTCGTGTTTCTTTAGTTTGTTGATTTCCGGTGCAATGAACAATCGATTTTCTTCATCTAACCGACTCAGAAAAGTTTTAAAAACATAAACCGATAAACTATCGTCGATTGGCTTCGGGCGATAATGATTCTCCTGAATTAATGCATTGATGCTTGCTAAAGTCTCACATGGATTTTTCTCTTTTTGGCTCGATGCCAAAAGAGGCAGTAACAGCATTAATTGCAAAAGATTTTTCACACAGCATTATTTTTTATAGAAAGGCATTTTTACCACTTTGGCAGCGACTTTGTTGTTACGGATTTGAATAAAAATATCACTGTCAACCGCTGAGAATTCGGTTTTTACATAACCCATTCCGATTCCCTTACCCAAAGATGGTGCCATTGTTCCCGAAGTTACGATTCCAATGTTATTTCCATTTGCATCAACAATTTCATAGTCGTGACGAGGAATGCCTCGTTCTGTTAATTCAAAACCAACAAGCTTTTTGGTAACTCCGGCTTCTTTTTGTTTTTTCAGATTTTCAGAATTGGTAAAGTCTTTAGTGAATTTGGTAATCCAACCCAAACCGGCTTCTAATGGTGAAGTCGTGTCATTGATGTCGTTTCCGTATAAACAAAAACCCATTTCCAAACGCAAGGTATCACGTGCCGCCAATCCAACTGGTTTGATTCCGAAAGCTTTTCCGGCTTCAAAAACTTTATTCCAAACATGCTCTACATCTGAATTTTTGCAGTAAATTTCAAATCCACCCGAACCGGTGTAACCTGTAGCAGAAATAATTACATGCTCAATTCCGGCAAAAGGTCCAACTTCAAAATGGTAGTATTTTATCGCAGACAAATCAACTGAAGTCAAAGATTGCATCGCTTCAACTGCTTTTGGCCCTTGAATTGCAAGCAAAGAATAGTCTTCAGAAATGTTTTTCATATCGACACCTAAATCATTGTGCGACGAAATCCAATTCCAGTCTTTATCAATATTGGAAGCGTTTACCACCAATAAATATTGATCTTCCTTCATTCGGTAAACGATTAAATCATCTACAATTCCACCATCATTATTTGGCAGACAGGAATATTGTGCACGACCAATTTCCAAAACAGAAGCGTCATTAGAAGTTACTTTCTGAATTAAAGCCAAAGCATTTTCACCACTAAGCAAAAACTCTCCCATATGCGATACATCAAAAACACCGACACCATTTCTGACTGTTTCGTGTTCTGCATTTACGCCTTCATATTGTACCGGCATATTGTAACCTGCAAACGGTACCATTTTCGCTCCTAAACTTTCGTGAACATGCGTTAACGCTGTATTTTTCATTGTAATTTGTATGTTGTTTGTATTGTAATTTAATTTTTTCGACTTGTCGTCCTGAGCTTGTCGAAGAGTTATTTTCTAACGAAAGGCGGTAATAATTTGCTTGAAACTTCTCCAAAGCCAATTCGAACCGAACTGTTTTTACAATATCCTTTCATGATTACCGTGTCGTTATCGTTGATGAATTTACGCTCGGAACCATCATTCATTTTAATTGGGTTTTTTCCGCCCCATGTTAATTCGAGCATCGATCCAAAACTATCCGGTGTTGGACCCGAAATAGTTCCCGAACCCATCATATCGCCTGAATTGATTCGGCAACCGTTAGAAGTGTGATGCGCCAATTGCTGCGACATCGACCAATACATATATTTAAAATTGGATTTAGAAACCAAGGATGCTTCCACATTTTCGGGTTCTATATAAACTTCTAAATTAATATCGAAAGCGTTTTTTCCTTTTTGTTGTAAATAGGGAAGTGGCATTGGCTCCTGATTTGGTCCTTTGCATCGGAAAGGCTCCAAAGCATCCATCGTTACTATCCATGGAGAAATTGAGGAGGCAAAGTTTTTTGCTAAAAATGGACCAAGCGGAACATATTCCCATTTTTGGATATCTCTTGCGCTCCAATCGTTTAATAACACCATTCCGAAAATATAATCTTCGGCTTCATTTATTGGAATATTTTCTCCCATAATATTAGCGTCGGTAGTAATAAAAGCCGTTTCCAATTCAAAATCGATAGAACGTGACGGACCAAAAACCGGTGTGCTTTCGCCATTTGGCAATGTTTGTCCCATCGGACGATGCACCGGAATTCCGGAAGGTACTATGGTCGAACTTCTTCCATGATAACCTACAGGAATATGAAGCCAGTTTGGCAACAACGCATTTGCCGGGTCACGGAACATTTTACCTACGTTGGTAGCGTGCTCTTTACTCGAATAGAAATCG
Source organism: Flavobacterium anseongense (assembly GCF_021608185.1). Lineage (GTDB taxonomy): Bacteria > Bacteroidota > Bacteroidia > Flavobacteriales > Flavobacteriaceae > Flavobacterium > Flavobacterium anseongense. Next base: position 77,774 of record NZ_JAKIHN010000004.1, read on the forward strand.
GTGTAATCTCCAATCAAAACGGGTAGTTGCATCTCTACATCTTCCATTTTAAATATGACAATATCTCGGTGTTCCTGATTGTCTCTAAGTAGCGGATTGCTTTGCTCAAAAATATCACTAATTCGATTTCTGACTAAGCGCCATGTTTTTTTTCCGTCTGAGATAAAATCGTTCAAAGTGTCCTGCATGAACATATCATCGGTCAAATCAATTCCATCGAAATAGTTTAATTGCTGTAATGCACCCAAATCGATAGCGTAATCACCAATTCTTGTTCCAATTGTGATGACGTCTTCTTTGGTTAAGAAAACGCCAAACGGAATATTCTGAATTGGGAAGTCGCTGTCTTTGGGGACAGTAAGCCAAGATTTTCGTTTGGGATTATTTGTAGTTAAAGGCATGATGTGTTGTTTAAATTGTTGAAAAATTCAGTAATCAAATATATCATTTCCTATTAATTTACCAAACCATTTTTGTAATTTTGAGCACAATTAATCGAAATAATTTCAAATGCAACGCGACAAACAAATTTTTGACCTTATCCTTGAGGAACAAGACAGACAAATTCACGGAATTGAACTAATTGCATCAGAGAACTTTGTGAGCGACCAGGTAATGGAAGCTGCAGGTTCGGTACTAACAAATAAATATGCCGAAGGTTATCCCGGCAGAAGATATTATGGTGGTTGCGAAGTAGTAGATGTTATCGAGCAAATTGCTATCGACAGAGCTAAAGAGCTTTTTGGAGCAGAATATGTAAACGTACAACCACATTCAGGTTCACAGGCAAATACTGCAGTTTACGCAGCTTGTTTGAAACCTGGTGATAAGATACTTGGTTTTGATTTATCACATGGCGGCCATTTAACTCATGGTTCTCCGGTCAACTTTTCAGGAAAATTATACCAACCGGTTTTTTATGGTGTTGACCAGGAAACAGGTGTTTTGAATTATGATAAAATTCAGGAAATAGCTAAAAGAGAAATGCCAAAAATGATTATTGCGGGTGCATCGGCTTATTCACGTGATATGGATTTTAAACGTTTTCGTGAAATTGCAGATAGCGTTGGAGCACTTTTATTAGCGGATATTTCGCATCCTGCAGGTTTAATTGCTAAAGGTTTGATGAGTGATCCAATTCCACATTGTCATATCGTAACAACTACGACACACAAAACCTTGCGTGGACCAAGAGGTGGAATCATTATGATGGGTAAAGATTTTGAAAATCCATGGGGATTAACGACTCCAAAAGGCGAAATCAGAATGATGTCTCATGTTTTAGATATGTCGGTTTTCCCTGGAAATCAAGGTGGTCCGTTAGAGCATATTATTGCAGCGAAAGCAGTTGCTTTTGGTGAATGTTTATCAGATGAGTTTTTCACTTATGCGATGCAGGTGCAAAAAAATGCCAAAGCTATGGCAGCAGCCTTCGTTAAAAGAGGTTATCATTTAATCTCTGGTGGAACGGATAATCACATGATGTTAATCGATTTGCGCAACAAGGGAATTTCGGGTAAAGATGCCGAAATTGCTTTAGGCAAAGCCGAAATCACCGTGAATAAAAATATGGTTCCGTTTGATGATAAGTCACCATTTGTAACTTCAGGAATTCGTGTGGGAACACCTGCTATTACTACGCGTGGAATGGTAGAAAGTGATATGGAAGTTATAGTTGATTTAATCGACAGAGTGCTTTCAAATGCAACTAACGACGAATTATTAGAAGAAATTGCAGACGAAGTAAATGACATGATGAGCGAAAGAGCCATCTTTGTTTACTAAATTTATAAAATAAGACTACTCAAAACCTTCAAAATTACTTTTGAAGGTTTTTTTAATAAAGAAAATTATGGGAGTATTGCGTTTAGAATTACCCACCGATCCAAGATGGGTAAACATCGTTGAGAAAAACATTGAAGAAATTCTAACGGATCACGCTTGGTGTGAACAAAAAGCGGCTACAAATGCGATAACCATTATCACTAATAACTCGGAGCACGAAGATTTGGTTACCGATTTATTGGCTTTGGCCAAAGAAGAGCTAGACCATTTTGAGCAAGTGCATGATATCATCAAAAAGCGCGGATTAAAACTCGGTCGCGAGCGCAAAGACGATTATGTAAACGAATTGGCGCAATACATGAAACGAAGCAACAACGGAAGCAGAGTTTCAGGTTTGGTTGAGCGATTGCTTTTTTCCGCCATGATTGAAGCCAGAAGTTGCGAGCGTTTTAAAGTACTTTCCGAAAACATTCAGGACGAGGAATTGTCAAAATTCTACAGAGAACTAATGGAAAGCGAAGCCGGACACTATACTACTTTTATAACCTATGCCCGCAAATATGGCACCGGAATCGATGTTGAAAAACGCTGGCGCGAGTGGATTGCTTTTGAAGCGCAAATCATTGCAAATTACGGAAATAAAGAAACCATTCACGGTTAAAGGTAATCCTTCGAAAGAAGGATTTTTTTATGATAATTGTCAATTAATTAGAAACGAATTATCGTAAATTTGATTACTAAATTCAATTGATTGTAGTTTATGAAACTAATTAAAATCTTTTTCTATTCCACCATACTTCTTATTGTTTCCTGTTCTAAAAAAAGCGATGATGAATTTCAAGTTAAAAAAGGAATTATTACCGAAAGCGTCTATGCGTCCGGAATTATAAAATCTGAAAATCAATATACTGTTTATTCGACTGTTAATGGTGTTTTGCAGAAGATAAATGCAGCTGTTGGTCAAACTATTGTTAAAGGACAACCTCTGTTTGAAATTGAAAGTGAAAAAGCCAATCTAACTACCGAAAATGCCCGTTTGGCGTATCAGCTAAGTCAGGAAAGCAATCATTACACACAAGACAAGATTTCAGAAATGGAAACGAAACTGCAAATAGCCAAAGACAAACTGGATTTAGATCAATCGGTTTACAATCGCAATAAAAATATCAAACAATACAATGTCATTTCAGAAGTAGAATATGAAAGAGTGGAATTGGCGTATAAAAATTCAAAATCTAATTATCAAGCAGCTTTAAAGCAATTATCTCAGTTAAAAGCACAGCTTCGCAATGAGCAAAACAGAAACAGCAATAATTTAAAAATCGCCGAAAAATCACAAAGCGATTTCACAATTAAAAGTGCTTTTTCAGGAGAGTTATTTGATATTTATCTAAAAGAAGGAGCCATGGTCACACCTCAAACACCTTTAGCAATTATCGGGAAAAAGAATTCTTATTTACTCGAATTAGATGTGGATGAAAACGATATGGTGCGTGTTAAACTGGGACAGACTATTGAAGTTACCATGGATAGCTACAAAGGGAAAGTTTTTGAAGCCACCGTTGATAAAATTTATCCAATTATGGATGAGCGCTCCAGAACATTTAAAATCGAAGCTCATTTTGTAAATCCGCCACCTCAATTATATCCAAATTTAACTGCTGAAGCAAATATTGTAATCCAAACCAAAAATGAAGTATTGACTATTCCAAAAAGTTATCTGGTAGATGGAGCTCATGTTTTGGTAGATAAAGATGAGAAACGAAAAGTAAAAGTAGGATTGAACGATTATCAAAATGCAGAAATCCTCGAAGGTCTGAAAGCCGGAGAAACTATTTATAAGCCAAAATAATGAACTTCCGACTCATTCTCAATATTGCTGTTCATTTACTTCGGGCGCGACTAAAACAAACTGTTGTAGCTGCTGTCGGAGTAACTTTTGGCATCGCGATGTTTATCACTTTGGTAAGCTTTATGAATGGTATGAATGATTTGCTTGATGGATTAATGCTTAATAGAACACCACACGTTCGGTTGTACAATGAAATAAAACCTTCAGAAGAACAGCCCATTTCATTATCGGAAAAATATAAAAACAACACCAATTTCATTAGTTCTATAAAACCAAAAGACAGGGGAAAAGCTATTTACAACAGTCAGGTAATTATTAAAAATTTAAAAGCGGATAGCAGAGTTATTGATGTCGCTCCCAAAATTACCGAACCCGTTTTTTTTAATTCAGGCACGATAGAAATATCGGGAGTCATAAACGGAGTTGATGTTGCTGCTGAAGAAAATTTATTTCAACTGAGCGATTATATAGTCGAAGGTAAAATTTCTGATTTAAAGCAAAATAACAGTATAATTATTGGAAAAGGTTTGGCTGATAAAATGTTACTCATTCCGGGTGATATTATCAAGATTACTTCTGCCAAAGGGAATCTGGCTTCATTGAAAATTGTCGGAATTTCTCAAGTCGGAATTGCAGATATCGATGATAAAACGAGTTATACTTCTTTAAATACAGCTCAAAAATTAATGGGCGAATCAACCAATTACGTTACCGATATTCAAGTGAAGTTATTTGACATTACTACAGCACCTGCTTTGGCAAAAGAATTCAAAACAAAATTTGATTTGGACACCATTGATTACCAAACTACCAACTCACAATTTGAAACCGGAAGTACCATTAGAAGTATTATTTCGTATGCCGTTGGAATTGTCTTGCTGATAGTAGCAGGTTTCGGAATTTACAACATCCTCAACATGATGATATTTGAAAAAATGGATAGTATTGCCATCCTAAAGGCTACCGGTTTCTCGGGCAGCGATGTGAAGTGGATTTTTATTTCGTTATCCTTAATCATCGGAATTACAGGTGGTGTTTTCGGTTTGTTTTTTGGTTATATCTTTTCGTCGATTATTGATGCGCTTCCTTTTAATACGGCTTCTTTACCAACAGTCAAGACGTATCCCATAAATTATAATCCGATATTTTATGTTATCGGAATTTCATTTGCTTTACTTACAACAGCAGTTGCCGGACTTTTTCCGGCACTTAAAGCCAGTAAAGTCGATCCTGTGGAAATAATAAGAGGTAAGTAGTATATGAGCAATAAAGTTTTAGAAACAAAGGGATTGTCCAAATACTTTTATGACCCGATAAAATTTCAGGTGTTGAAGGAAATCAGCATGTCTGTAAATCACGGTGAATTTGTTTCTATTGTTGGAAAATCCGGTTGTGGAAAATCTACTTTATTGTACTTGTTATCTACAATGGATACCGAATATGAAGGGGAATTGTTTATTCATGAAGAATTAATTACGGGAAAGTCTGATAAGGAGTTAGCTGTAATCCGAAATGAAAAGATAGGCTTTGTGTTTCAGTTTCATTACCTGCTTTCTGAATACAATGTGCTGAAGAATGTTATGCTGCCCGGAATGAAATTGGGTAAACTGTCTGATGCCGAAATCGAACACAATGCAATGGAGCACCTGAAAACCCTGGATATGGAAGACCAGGCGCTGAAAATGCCCAACCAATTAAGCGGCGGACAAAAACAGCGTGTCGCAATTGCCAGAGCTTTAATCAACAACCCTTTAATTATTATGGGTGACGAGCCAACCGGAAATTTAGATAAAAAAAACAGCGATATGGTTTTTGATATTTTTAACCAATTGACCAAAGAACACAATCAAACCTTACTCATAGTAACTCACGACCATGATTTTGCCAACAGAACCAATAGGATTGTTACTATGGAAGACGGTAAAATTATTTAAACAGTCTTGACTTTTAACAAATTACTGTTGATAAATTACTGATTACTTTTTGAATAAATTCACCCGCTTTTTGCATCTTAATTCTATATTTGAATCAATAGAATTTTAGCAAAATGAGAATTGAAACGGATATAAAACTGGGATTTAAAGATGTGATGATTCGCCCGAAACGTTCCACTTTAAATAGTAGAGCACAAGTGAGTCTGGAACGCGAATTTAAGTTTCTGCACAGTACTATTACCTGGACAGGAGTTCCGATTATGGCTGCCAATATGGATACGGTCGGTACTTTCGAAATGGCAATGGCTTTAGCCAAAGAAAAACTGTTTACAGCCATTCACAAACATTATACGGTTCAACAATGGAATGATTTTATAAAATCGGCTCCAAGCGATATAAGCGATTATATTGCGGTAAGCACAGGAACCGGAAAGAATGATTTCAAGAAAATTGCCGAAATATTCGAACACAATCCACAGCTAAAATTCATTTGTATTGATGTTGCCAATGGTTATTCGGAACACTTTGTTCAATTCCTGCGTCAAGCGCGAAAACAATATCCTAACAAGGTAATTATTGCAGGAAATGTTGTTACCGGTGAAATGGTGGAAGAACTACTTTTAGAAGGTGCCGATATAGTTAAAGTAGGCATTGGTCCGGGTTCTGTTTGTACGACAAGAGTAAAAACGGGTGTTGGTTATCCGCAGCTTTCTGCTATTATTGAATGTGCCGATGCGGCTCACGGACTTGGCGGACATATCATCAGCGATGGTGGATGCACAACTCCGGGTGATGTGGCCAAAGCTTTTGGTGCCAGTGCCGATTTTGTGATGCTTGGCGGAATGTTAGCTGGTCACACCGAAAGTGGTGGAAAAACTTTAGAAATAAATGGTGAAAAGTTTAAGCAGTTTTACGGAATGAGTTCGGAAACAGCTATGAAAAAACACGTTGGCGGTGTGGCCGAATATCGCGCCAGCGAAGGAAAAACAGTTCAGGTACCATTCAAAGGCGATGTAATTAATACGCTACATGATATTCTAGGTGGAATTAGAAGCACATGCACTTATGTCGGAGCTTCAAAACTCAAAGAACTAACCAAACGAACTACGTTTATCAGAGTTATAGAACAGGAAAACCGAGTGTTTACGAAGTAATTTTTAATCTTTAATAACCAAATTATACTTTTCTAAAAGACCTTTTAAACCATCTGTTGAGAAAACAGCTTTCTTTAGTTTGTTTTTTTCAGGGTCAATGATATAATCATAACTTGTATAGAAATCCGTTTTGTTGGCAATGGTGTCAATAAAAACAGCTCTTCTCAGATTACAATTATCAAACACAGCTTCGGTTAAATCGCTTGCCATAAAATCTACCGAAATCATACTGCAATTGATGAACTGCATTTTCTTGAGTTTAAGTGCATAGAATTTGGCATAATCCAACAAACAATCTTTAAAGTTGAATTCATAAATCACCTGATCTGTCATTGCGAAGTTTACATTGGTGAAATTACATTTGGTAAACTGCACACCACGTAAGGAAACATAATTTATTTTGGTATCGTTAAAATTGCAATCAAAGAAATTACAATCTATAAAAGCCACACTTTGAAAAGTGCAATCGGTGAAATCGCAGTTATGAAAGGTACAGTTTTCATATTCTTTGTATTTGATATCGGCTTCGAGAAAGAAGATGTCTTCAAATTTTTGGTCAATTAGGTAATCTGAGTGCATATGGTGTTTTTTGGAAAGTAAAACTAATAATTTTTTATTGTTATCCTGAATAGGAAACAGCAGTAGATACAAATAAAAAAGCTCTCATAATTGTGAGAGCTTTTTATTTTTAAAGTGACCTCGACAAGATTCAAACTTGTAACCTTCTGAGCCGTAATCAGATGCGCTATTCAGTTGCGCCACGAGGCCTTTTTTGTGGGTGCAAATATAGGTAATACAATTAAATTCCCAAATGAATACCGAAATTTATTTTGTTTTTAATGCCCGTGTAGTTACATAATAACGCCAGCCAATAATAGCCATTTGCCATTTTTTGGCTTTACTTAAATCCAATTGTTGTTTGGTAAAGCTGGGTAAGAGGAGTTTGTTTAGTTTGGCTAATAGTTTGTACATCAATAAATAGTTTTTGTAAAAATAAAAAAGACCGCTGAATTAGCGGCCTTTTTATTTATGCTTTTTGAGTTTTTAAACTTGATTTGGCATTCTGAAGTTCTTTCTTAGCCTTTTCCATTTCGGCTTTTGCTTTTTTCATTTCTTCAGTAGCTTTTTTCATTTCTTCAGTAGTGCTTTCAACATCTGATTTTTCTTTTTGTGAATTGGAAAAAGGTTGCTGAGACATCATTTGGTCAATTTGTTCCTGCATTTTTTTCATTTGTTTTTCTATGTCCATATTTCCAAACGCTTTACTATGGCTGCTGAAAGACTCCACTTTATTGTCTTTCTTGATTTGCTCTAGTTCTTCTTTGGTATAATCATCGCCTCCTTCAACAACATTTCCGTTCTCAATCACCAACGGCTTTTTACCATCTTTTTTAATAATTATTTTAGAGTTTGATTCTCCAAAGGCATTCCCGTTTGGAAATTCAAAATGATATTGCTGCCCTGGTAAACCATCTTCATTGCCATTAAACTGAAATCCCTTCATCATATCATTCGGATTAAAGCCATAAGCGAAGTTGTTTCCGTTAATAAAATCAGAACCGCTTGGCTCGCCAAATCCTACTTCATCATCCTGCTTGTAGATTTTTATAGTGTTAATAGGTTTTGGACTGTTTAATGACATACTGCCGTTGCTTCCGTTGATGTCAGCGTATTCCACTTTAATAGCAGTGATTTCTCCTTTGCTGTTGCGTTTTATATCCGAATAGGAGATAGTCACACCATGTTCTTTTAAAGCCTTGATGTCATCATTCATTTCACTTTCAGGCGTGTCTTTATTCCACGTCATGTAAATATTGTCAAAGGACTTTTTATCTGATGAATCAGTTGATTTTTTGTCCTGCGCAAGTAATGTAAATTGAAATACTACGATGAATAACAGCGAATAAAACAATCTGGTTTTCATAACATTAAAAATTAAAAAAGGTTTATGAATGTTTACTAATTATTGGATAACAAACTTAAAAAGTTTCATTTTTTTGAAAAAAAGCTTTTGCAATTTTTTAACTATTTTTTCTGATTCTTGAGTTCGGCTCTTGCTTTTTCGAGTTCAACTTTAGCCGCATCCATCTCGGCTTTTGCTTTTAGCATTTCTTCTTTGGCCTTTAGCATTTCGGCTTTTGCTTTTTCCATCTCTGGTTTGGAAGCATCCATTTCACGTCTGGCTCTTTCTATTTCCGGTTTAGCTTTTTCCATTGCTTCTTGCACTTTTTTCCAATCACCGTTAGCAATTTTAATTTGCTTTTCCATCATTGGTTTAAGTCTTTTCATTTGAATTTTTGCATTTGCCATGGCGTCAGTTCTGATTTTCATCACATCCTTTCCATTGATAATGATTCGTGCATCGCTATCGCTGCTTTTACTTGAGGAATTTATTAATTCGTCTAATTCTTTTTTGCTGATAACACTTTCGTCACCTTCGATTACTTTTCCATTCAGGATTACTAAAGGTTTTGAACCATCCTTTTTGACAATTATTTTGGTTTCTGTATCAGAGTCATTCCAAAAATGTTTAGGAAACGGTGCTTCAGCAGGCTCTGGTGCTTCAGCTGCTTCTGGTGCTTCTGGTGCTTTCGGTGTCTCAATATCAAAATCAAAATTGAAATCGAAGTTGTCGGCAACTCTGGCACTGTCTTCTGTAGCGAGTTCGATGATTCTGTCTTCATTTCTTCCGTTAGTGAAGATTCTTACTTGCTTTGGACTTCCGAAACCAATATTGTTGTTGTTTTTGAAGAATTGAATTGGTTTTATTGGTTCTTTTCCGTCAACCTGAGAAACGCCCTTGTTACCCTCTTTGTCTTTATATTCTACTTTTATTCCCGTGATTTCGCCGGCACTATTTCTTTTTATTTTAGAACATTTTAGTGTAATACCGTGCTTTTCCTTTAATAAGGCAGCTTCTTTTTTCAATTCAGCGTCAGTAGAATTCTTGTCAACAACGAGACGGATTTCATTTCTGTCCTGAATTCTTCTGGCAAAGGTTTGCGCTTCTTTTTCCTGGGCAATGGTTTTTATCTGGAATAAAAAGACAAAGCCAATTAATGCCGGAATAATTAGGGCATACTTCCATGAATTTCTTTTGTGCGATTGATTTTTGTTTAACATAACGATTCGTTTTTTGATTAATGATTGATAAAAATTATTGGTTATTGATAAGCAGCTTTGATGAGAAACTACTTTTAATAAAGCTCTTTGATAAGACTTTTTGTCTTCCAATTGTTCGATGGCTTTTTGGTCGGCGATGTATTCTAAATTTTGAGTTATTGCTTTTTTGTAAAGCCAAACAAACGGATTAAACCAAAACACTATACAGAACAATTTAACAACCAAAACATCAATCGAATGTTTTTCCTGGCTGTGGATTTTTTCGTGTAATAAGATGCTTTGCAGCTCATCGTTTGAATACAAATCAGAGTTGTAAACGATATAGTTAAAGAAGGAAAAAGGTGCTATATTTTCATTTAAATTAACTAGCTTAAACTTCTCTTTTCTAATGACTTGCTGTTGATAAAGCATTCGATAAAGCGAAGTAAAATTGAAAACAATTTTAATCACTAATGCGCAGGCAATAAGGACATAACTAACCCAAATAAGTTGCATCCAATCAAATGCTTCAACAACAGGAACATCTTGTATTGTTTTAGTAGATTGTTGCGAGTAGGCAACTAAATCTTCCATGGATATTTTAGGTCTTTCAACCAGTATGATTTTCTTGATAAAAAAGAATGGCAATAGGAGTGAAGTGACTAAACCACTTAATAAAAACCAACGATTGCTGTTGAAAAACGTTTCCTTTCGAACCAAAAAATGATAGGCCAAATAGAAAACGGCAATCAGTCCGCTGGATTTTAAAAGATAAATGAATACTGATTCCATATTACTTCTTATTTTCTATAATTGCTAAAATTTCTCGTAATTCCTCAGCAGAAATCTTTTCTTCTTCCGCAAAAAAGGATACCATATTTTTATACGAACTATTAAAATAATTGTCAATAGCAGTATTCATAAAGCGTTTTCTGTAGTCTTCCATTTTTACTTTTGGAAAATACTGATGTGTGTTTCCAAAAGCATTGTGGGAAACAAAACCTTTGTCTTCTAAATTTCTTATAATGGTTGAAAGTGTATTGTAATGAGGTTGATCTTCGGTGATTTCTGCCATAACTTCTTTTACAAAAGCTTTTTTCAGCTTCCATAAAATTTGCATGATTTCTTCTTCCTTGTTGGTTAACTTTTGCATAGTTCTTTAATTTGAAATCAAAACTATAACTATTTTTTTAGTTACACAACTATATTTATAGTTATTTAACTATTTTTTAAGGTTTAAAAGGCGGAATTATTGTTTAAGGATTTGATTTATAGTATTTTATGTTCCATCTGAATCAAACGAAAAACCCAAATACCAGAAATGACTCCAAGTAAACCAAGGATTCCCATAACGAACCAGTTGACTTGATAGCCCCAATATTCGATGATTTCCATACCAACTTTAGAGCTAAATATGTGAGCCAAACTATAACTCATGGTATAAATTGCCATGTATCTTCCTTCATGGCCTTTTGGTGCCCGACTTAAAGCAACCGAATTCGAAAAAGGAAAAGCAAACATTTCGCCAACAGTCATAAACAGCATCATTATGACTAAAACTCCAGCCCAAGTATTGATTAGCATCAGAAATAAACTGATTGCCATTAAGAAACAGCCCATTGTTACTACTTTGACTTTACTTATTTTATGCCGTTCTACATAACTTACAAGCGGCATTTCGAGGAAGAAAATCATCAGGCCATTCATGGTCAAAAGCAAACCTGTTTGAAACTCGGATAGATTAAATTGCTCTCTGTGATACAACGGAATCGTGGTGAATACCTGAAAAAACAAAATACCCGAAACCAAACACGTAAAGAGGAAAATCCAAAATGGTTTGTCTTTAAATACAGAATGGGTAAGCACTTCACTCGGATGTTCTTTGTCGGTGAAAACACTTTTTTTCTTTTCTTTTACTTTTATCCAAAAAATGAGAATGGCAATAATACAAGTTGCCCCATCAACCCAAAACAAGCCACGATAGCCAATACTCATAATAATTAATCCTGCTAGAGCCGGACCTGCAGCAAAACCAAGATTTATAGCCAGTCGAACTAAAGTCAATGCCCGGGTTCTATTTTCGGGTTTGGCATAAGCACCAATTGATACAAACATGGCAGGACGATACATATCGGCAACGACCATAATCAAAAACATACTAATGCAAAGACCGACAAAGCTGGTAATGAATTGTATCACAAAAAACATCAGTCCGCTGGTAAGCAAACTAAAAATCATAATTTTATAAAATCCGATTTTGTCAGAGAGTTTGCCACCAAGCCACGAACCAATAATAGAACCGATTCCAAAACAAACCATTATCCAACCGACTTCACTATAGCTAAAATGCAAATCTTCCTTTAAATATTTTGATAGAAATGGCAGCACCATAGTTCCGGCACGATTGATAAACGTGATGAACGCGAGTATCCAAATTTCTCTCCTAAATCCTCTGAAGTTATTGATGTAGCGTTGAAAGGCAGTTTTGAGCATTGATGATTGGTTGATAGGGTAAAGTTACAAAGTTACAAAGTTACTGTGTCGCTAAGTTTCTGAGTTTGCAAACAATTTTTATTCTATTTTTGTTGAAAACTGTCCGATGAAAAAAATACTTTTCCTTTTGTTATTGCTGAACATTGTTACGATTTCAGCCCAAGAAATATCTTCGAAAGAATTCCAACAAACACTTAATAAAGAGTATGGCGATAGGGACGAAAGTCCATTAACTGAGGAAGATTTCAAGACCTTCAAGGGTTTGGATTTTTATCCAATAGATGAAAAGTATATAGTAGAAGCCAAATTTGTCCGTACACCCGATGAAAAAATCTTTAAGATGAAAACTACCGGTACGCGTACACCGGAATATGTGAAATACGGTCAATTGTTTTTTAGCCTTGACGGTCAGGAATTTAAATTAAATCTGTATCAGAATATTGATTTGATTAAAAAAGAAGGATTTGCCGACTATCTTTTTCTGCCATTTTCAGACTTAACATGTGGAAAAGAAAGTTATATTGGCGGACGTTATATCGATATGAGAATTCCGAAAAGCGATACGGTAACTATTGATTTTAATAAAGCATACAACCCTTATTGTGCTTACAATCATAAATATTCCTGTCCGATTGTGCCACTTGAAAATGATTTGGAAATTGAAATTTTAGCTGGTGTCAAAAAGTTTCATGACTAATGCAATTTTACAATTTACATACACATAAATTTACCAACGACGCTACTGTTTTGGAATTGGTCAATCAATATCCATGGGAATTTGATAACGCTATTCCACAGTATTCTATAGGTATTCATCCTTGGTATATAAGCGAGGATCGATTGGCAAGTGATTTAAATTGCATAGAAGAGAAGCTTAGGTTAAAACAATGTTTGGCTCTTGGCGAGTGTGGATTGGATAAACGTATTGAAGTTCCGATGGGATTACAAATTGAAGTTTTTGAAAAGCAAATTGCTTTGGCTGAAAAGTATCAAAAATCTCTGGTGTTGCATTTAGTGGCTGCCTTTGATGAGCTTCTTGAAATCAAAAAACGCTTGAAGATTTCTGTGCCTATAGTTATCCATGGGTTTTCTAAAAATGAACAAGTCGCCAAACAACTTATTGCTAACGGATTTTATTTATCTTTTGGTAAATACCTATTGCAAAACCCAGAGATGAAAGAAGTTTTTCAATCTATTCCAAACGATAGATTCTTCCTTGAAACTGATACTGTTGAAAAGACTTTGGAAGAAGTTTATAGTTTAGCCGCTGAGTATAAAGGCATGACCTTAGCTGAAATGAAGGCGCAAGTGGAAAGGAATTGGAAGATTGTTTTTTGACCTGATGCACATTATCTGCTTTATCACTCCTTAATAATTTTCTTGTTTATCGTTCCAAATGAGGTGTCCATTTTTAAAATGTAAATTCCCGTAGTCAAATCAGCAGTAGCTATAGTTTCAAAATCATCGTTTATAGTTTTGATATTTTGCCCCAATGAATTGATGATTTGAATTTTGGAAATGGCTAATTGACCGGCATTTACATGAACAAACTCTTTAGCCGGGTTTGGGTAAATTGCTATTTGTTCTAATTCAAAATTTGGTGAGTGAAGCTGTGAATTTCCAAATACATAATTCATAAATATTGGGGTTGAAATAACCAGCGACATATTATCTCCTTCACCTGAGATGAAATACTGTCCTCCCCCTGATTGCAAAAAGGAAAAATAAGCTCCTTCAAATGATGTATGACTAGAATAACCGCAAAGAAGCAACGTAGCTGAAAAATTGTTGAATTGCACAACATCATCAAATGGAGAAGTAAAATTTCCGTTAAATGAATTACATGCTCCCTGCCCACTAAAACTCAATGATGCTTCTGTAAAAGTAAGATTGGGTGAAATGGAAGGAGTTATAACTGAAACCGGATGATGAATGTTATCGTCAGTAGAGTAGTAATCGTATAGATACCAAGTCTGGAATAAATCCGGATTTGGAGTTTGGGAGAAACAGTTTATACTGTAAAGTATAGAAATTAAAGTGATTATGTGTTTCATTTGGTATTGGACTTAATTTACGTTTTTAAATTTAATGTACCAAGGCTTCATAGATACTATAAACCGCGGCTGTGGCATATTTATTCTTTCAATATTTTTTTTCGATAAGTATTTTTTCCTGTTACTAAAACAATTATATAAGTTCCTACTGATAAGTCTGAAACATTTATTTCTGCTGAAACATTTATCAAATTTTTTAAAAGTCTCCCACTCATATCATAAAATTTAACAGATTTTGGTAACTCATCAGTTTTAATCTCCAACACATTTTTTACAGGGTTAGGATAAAGTTCTAAATAAGGACTTTCTATACCAATTGTAGATAATGCACTTGAAATAAAAATAATAAAATCTTCTGTTTGCCCATATTCTAAAGTACCGCATGATAGCGGGAATTGAGCGGAATAATAATCAGAAGCCAATCTCATGCGTAGTGAGGTGTCAGTCACAGCAGAAAGAGGAACGGAAAAGGTAGCAGTGTGAGTTTGATTACTTGTTGTCCCTGCGCTGTTTATTACAAGTTCTGTACTTTGAAAGACCCCATTATTGTTGAAATCAATCCAACCTCGTACATTTTCAATGTTAGCTGGACCAGTAGTGACAGTAATGGTATAGGAGGAGTTGACATTTAAATTTGCTTTTGGGGGATACATTGGGCAACTAGTACTAGATATGGTATTGTCTATATAATATTGATAGTTATCACCAGTATATCCCGCGGAATTATAAAGCATATTTGCTAATGTTACATTTCTTAAACCAATATCGAAACCATTACCTATATTGCTAATAGAGGAAGGGTTACAAGTTGCTGCAATGGGAGTAGAAGCTGTTGTGTAGTCAAATGAATTTAAATAATTTATTGCATTGTTTGAAATCGGCCATCTCCACAATTGAAATAAAGAGGTTAAATTAGTGCGTGCAGCTAATGATGAAGCGATAATGAAGTTATCCACAGCATCTTGAGTTGTTAACCTATCCACTCTTTTTCCGGCATATTTCCATACGTTTTGTAACCAACATTCACCATAAGTATCTTTCAAATACCAACAAAAAGATGCAAACAAATCAGTTCCACCCAAAGAAGAGCCAGGAACACCTTGCCCTATTCCCAGTGTATTTGCCCAATTTAAACTTGGATCAGCCATATAGGAGGCTAGTAATCCCCTAACATTGTTTTGAAATTGGGTAAATGTCCAACTTCCAAAATTTGAACCTTGTAATCCTAAATGTTCCATTGCCATAAATCGCATAAATACCGCATATCCTGTAACAATTGGATCATTTGAGGTATATTGTAGTTTATTAGTATAGAACCAAAAGTTCCTTCCAAATTCATAAAAAGGCTCTTGGCTGTATTGATTATAGTTTAGCAAATCATTATAAAAATCATCAAAGTAAGCAGACTGTAATTCAATTCCAGTTGCCCCAAGATATCCGCAACCAGCACCACAGGTAGAGTTTACTCTTGCAATTGTTGAGCGGTTATTGATGTATGTAGCATTAAGAAAAGAAGGTTGCTTTCCGGTACATGACATGTAGAAATTATAGGTACCATCCATTGCATTAACCCAGTTACTCATTGTTGCAGGGTTTAAGGAGGAAGAATTTGCCAAAACCATTGTTTTAACTCCTTCATACTTGTACAAATTAAGGACTGCTCCGTCAAATGTTGTATAGACTTGAGGTGTTTGCGCAATACAATAATTTTCAAAAATAAAAAATAATAAAAATAATTTTGATTTCATATTTACAATATTTTATTTGCCTAATCTTTTAAAAATGCGGTTTTCGGCATTTCCCGTATGGACTTTTATTTTGTTCCTATATGTAATCGCCAATAATTGCGTACATCTAATAGATAACTATCACACATTCGATTCTAAAGTAAGTCAAATACTAATTTTCTTCTCTTTTAAAAGGTTGTAATTTCCAATACGTTAAACTACGCCAAAGCCATTCCAGTGGTCCAAAATAAAAATGACGCAACCATATCGGACTTACAATCAATTGCAAAATCCAAATGGCAAAGGCGACATAGTAGATTTGATAAAATTCGAATACGCCATAATAATTCAATCCATAACCAAAGAAGAACAAAGTGCATATAATCGAGTGCATGATGTAATTGGTAAACGCCATTTGTCCAACGGCTTCAAGACGACGGAAAGCACCTTGTATTGCTTTTGATTTATACAATAAAATGATTGCGGCGGTATGCGCCATTACCAATAAAATACGTTGAAAAGGATAAATTAAATTAACCCAATCTATCGAAACCGTCTCCATTTTTTTGAGGTTCGCTTCTAAAGTAGAATAGGTGACAAAATAATGATACGAACTATATATTACTAATGGAAGTCCAACGCCATAACCGATTAGCATAACTTTCCGGTAGTTGTCATTGGACCAATTTCCGGTAAGGAATCCCCATTTATATAGCGCAAAACCAAGCAGCATAAGTGCGATGGAATCCCAGATTCCGTAGAATAAGTATTTCGTCTGACCATCAAAAGCCATTGGGCGTAGATAGCTGGCTACTGTGCTGTAATCGGACTTCATTTTTTTGGTATTTTCTTTAGCATCCTCACGGTTTGGAATCATGCTTTTCTCGACTTCTCTCCAAGTAACCAGCGCTTTTTCTTGCTCGGCAGTTAGCGTTTTGTTTTCGTCCTGTGCTTTTTTGGCTTCAACATAATCGAGACGTTTTTCCCGAAGCCCTTGGTAAAAATAAGTTCCCATTCCAAAATCAACTATAGCTACTAAAGGAATTGCCAGCACTAAGTATTTTGGATTTACGTTTCGAAACAAATAGACAATCATTCCACAAACGGCATAGAGGTATAGAATGTCGCCAATCCATAAAACTAAATGCGCATGAATTAATCCAAACAGCAACAGCCAAAACATACGGCGGTAAAACAAACCATGAGTTGACAATCCGTTTTTTACTTTCTTGCCAATAAAAAGCAATACGCCGGCTCCAAAAATCATACTGAACATGGCGCGCATCTTACCTTCAAATAGAACTCCAATAATGGTGCTTACCCAGAAGTTGATGTTGGTCGGGTCATTTTTATAGACTTCTGAAGAATAATTAGGCATAGAAAATCCCGGAATATTCATCAATAAAATACCCAAAAGTGCAACGCCACGCAAGGCATCAATAAGTTTGATTCGATCGTTTTCCGAAACTGGGGCATCAGTAATAGAATTAATTTTCATGCTGTTTATTTTATTGATTGGTTAGGTCTGATTAATTTGAAAAATAAATCTACAAATTATCTTACTAAAAATAAAAGTGACGATTGAAAGTTGTTAACAAATTGCTGATTATAAGGTTTTAATGAAAACTTTCTGTCGCTTCAATAAGTTCCGAAAAGGCTATGGTTTGTATCACACGATTGATGATTTTTGCTTATTTTTGCCACTTCAAAAATGTTTAAAAATCTAATTATCTAACAATCTTAAAGATGGCTAAGTGGCAGGAAAGAGCTGAACTTTTATTTAAAACAGAAGGTTTAAACAATTTAAAAAACGCTAACGTTTTGGTCGTTGGGTTGGGTGGTGTTGGTTCGTTTGCAGCTGAGTTTTTGGCTCGTGCCGGAGTAGGAAATTTAACCATTGTTGACGGTGATGTTGTTGATATTACAAATATCAACCGACAATTGCCTGCGTTACATTCAACTGTTGGCATGCCCAAAGTTCATGTTGTTGGTGATCGATTGATGGATATTAATCCCGAGCTGAACTTAACTCGAGTAGAGGAGTTTCTTTCTCCTGAACGTTCTTTAGAAATTGTAACTCCCGATTTTGATTATGTTTTAGACTGTATTGATAGTGTAACGCCAAAGCTAAATCTGATTGCTGCCTGCAAAAGAAAACGCGTCAAAGTAATTTCGAGCATGGGAGCAGGAGGAAAGATGGATGCATCAAAGGTAAAGGTTGCTAACATAAAAAACACAGCGCATTGTCATTTGGCGAAGACCATAAGAAAGCGTTTAAAAAAGATTCATATCGATAAATTGAAAGTTGTCTACTCTTCAGAAATACAGGATTCCAGCAGCTTAAAAATGACTGACGGAACCAATTACAAAAGGTCTTTTTACGGAACCAACAGTTATATGCCTTGTCTTTTTGGTTTGTATGCTGCAGAGACGGTGATTCGATATTTATTAAAGAAATCTGAGGGATAAGAAAACTCATAATTTATAAATCATAACTTTTAATGATTAAAACAGTAATCTTCGACATGGATGGTGTTATTGTCGACACTGAACCGGTGCACCATTATGCTTATAACACCCACTTTAAGCAACTAAATATTGATGTTTCTCCCGAAATGTATGCTTCGTTTACAGGCAATTCTACCAAGAATATTTTCGAACGTTTAAAAGCCCAGTTTAATTTGACAGAAGATGTGCAAACTTTGGTAGATACCAAACGGAACTTGTTTAACGATGCTTTTGACAGTAAGACAGATTTGTATTTATTGGATGGCGTTGAAGATTTGATAATAGATTTGCACAGCAATGGTATGCAATTGATATTAGCTTCATCTTCGGCAAAGGTCACTATTAATAGAATTTTCAACCGTTTTGGACTGTATAAGTATTTCTCGCATATCGTTTCCGGAGAAGATTTTCCAAAGTCGAAACCGCATCCTGCAATTTTTCTTAAAGCTGCTGAACTAGCAAATACGCTCGTTGAAAATTGCATCGTAATAGAAGATAGCACCAACGGAATAATGGCAGCCAAAGCAGCCGGAATTTATTGCATTGGTTACGATAGTTTTCATTCTAAAATGCAGGATTATTCACTTGCCGATAAGGTAATTAGTGATTTTAAGGAGTTGAGTTTTGAGAAGATTGTAAATATAAAAAGCCAGTAGGAACTGGCTTTTTTTTGATTTGATGTCAAGTTTTATTTCTTGATTTCCACATCTACGTCTTTACTATCAACGTCAACACCGTCATTGCTTACTTTTACAGATGTTCCTTCCTCTTCTTCCTGAGCAGGAACTTCTTTTACAACCGTGTCTTGAACTACAGTTGTGGTTTCAATAGTTTCGGTCGTTTTTTCTACTTTTTTATCGCAAGATGTTATCATTAAAAACGAGAACAATCCAATGCATAAGACAATTTTTTTCATAGTAATATTTTTTAAGTGAATGCTAAAGGTAGTTTAAAAGAAAGGGATAAACTATTTATTCTCAAAGTATTAATTTATCCAACGGCTATTTTATAAACTCTCAGGCATTTTTCCCGTGCTTCTTTGTGATCTACGATTGGATTTGGATAATCCAAAGTATTCAATTCGGGAATCCATTTTTTGATGTAGACTAAATCTTTATCAAACTTCTTGATTTGTTCGGTTGGATTGAATATTCTGAAGTAGGGCGCAGCATCAACACCGCTTCCGGCTGCCCATTGCCAGTTGCCCACATTGCTTGCTTGTTCGTAATCTAAAAGTTTTGAAGCAAAATAAGTTTCGCCCCAACGCCAATCGATTAATAAATGTTTGCAAAGGAAACTGGCCACTATCATTCGAACCCGATTGTGCATGTGTCCGGTTGTGTTGAGTTCACGCATTCCGGCATCTACAAAAGGATAGCCGGTTTTTCCTTCGCACCATTTTTGAAACAATTCTTCATTATTATCCCAAATGATTTCGTCATATTTTGGACGGAAACTTGAATTAACTGTATGTGGAAAATGCCAAAGAATTTGCATAAAGAACTCACGCCAAATCAATTCTTTTAGAAAGGTTTCATTTTTACTTTCGATTGCTTTGGCAACCATCTTCCGAATCGAGACTACTCCAAATCGTAGATAAATTCCAAGATAAGATGTTTTATTCAGTGCGGGAAAGTTGCGCGTTGCTTCATAATTATCGATTAAAGTATCGGAAATATCATAGGACGAAACCTTGATTTTTGATGTTTCAAAACTAATAGCTTCCAAACTCAAAAATGAATAGGAGTGATCTGTAATTTTATTTAGTAAATCTTCTGATTTGTAATGAATTAATTTAGTTTTTCTAAAGTTATCTTTCCACTTATTAGAGTAAGGTGTATAGACAACATATGGCGTTCCGTCATCCTTAACGACCTCACTTTTTTCGAAGATGACTTGGTCTTTGCTCGTTTTGAATTCGATGTTATTATCTTTGAATAGATGGTATATTTCTAAATCTCTTTTGCGTGCATAAGGTTCGTAATCGTGATTGGTAAAAACAATTTGAACTTGATTTTCCGAAATGAGTTTGTTAAAAATATCAATTGGTTTTCCGTGAAAAACTGCCAATGATTTTCCAATTTCTTGAAGTTGATTTTGTATTTTTTCTAACTGTTGGTGAATAAAGGTTAAACGCGCATCGTCTTTGGGTAATTGAGAAAGAATAGTTTCATCGAATATGAATATCGGCAACACTTCTTCTCCGCTGTTTAAAGCGTGAAAAAGTCCAACATTATCATCTAACCGCAAATCGCGACGAAACCAGAATAGGTTCATTTTAGTTATAAGTTATGTGTTGTAAGTTATGAGTTTTAAAAACAGATAACAAAATAATATTTTTATGAATTTACTAATAAGGTTGACATACCTCCATCTACATGAAAAATTTGACCTGAAATCCAGGAACTCCTTTCGTTTAAAAGAAAACTTGCCATTTGCGCAATGTCTTCCGTTGTACCAAATCGTT
Source organism: Flavobacterium anseongense (assembly GCF_021608185.1). Classification (GTDB taxonomy): domain Bacteria; phylum Bacteroidota; class Bacteroidia; order Flavobacteriales; family Flavobacteriaceae; genus Flavobacterium; species Flavobacterium anseongense. The sequence goes on from NZ_JAKIHN010000004.1 coordinate 98,850, forward strand.
TTAATGGATGGCGTTGTGCAGACTTTTCTCTTTTCTCTTCACTGCTTAAAAATTTATCTGCTAATGGGGTATCCGTCAATGATGGTGCTATTACGTTTACTCTAATTTTTGGAGCATATTCTGCCGCTAATGCTTTTGCAAATCCTTCGATTGCTCCTTTTGAAGCACTAACACTAGTGTGAAAAGGCATTCCCATTTTTACAGCAACCGTGCTAAATAAAACAATACTCGATTGTTCTGAAGCAGTCAATTGTGGTAAAATGCTCTGGATAACTTTTACCATCGAAAAGAAATTAAGTTGCATATCACTCTCAAATGTTTCTAATTTTAGTCCACGAAAAGGTCGTAAATTAATACTTCCCGGACAATATACCAATCCGTCAATAACAGTCGGTAATTTAGAACTATCTAGCGTATCTGTTGTGGCATCAAATGAAATATGTGTAACGTTTAAATTAGCCAAGTTTTCATTGGTTCGAGAAGCAACAAAAACATTGTTTTCGTTTTGTAATTCTTTAGCTAACTCATATCCAATACCATAAGAGCCACCAATTAATAGTAAGTTTTTCATCTTATTGTTCTTTATATTCTCCAAAAAGTTCTACTAATTTTTGTCTGCGATAAGCAAATATTTCCTCGAGTTTTGGTTTTACCAAAAACGGATGCACGATTTGCCCCAAAATTCCCATCGGAACTTTATAATCAACAATGTCTTCCATTTCAACACCGCCCGGAATTTCTTTTAGAAAATGTTTGTGGTGCCAAAGTGCGTATGGTCCGAAACGTTGTTCGTCTACAAAGTATTTTTTATCTACGACATGAGTAATTTCAGTAACCCATTTCATTGGAATTCCAAAAACCGGCGTAACGATATATTGAATTATTTGCCCGGCAAACATATCCCTTTCGTCTCCTGAAAGGGTTTTAAATCCCATATAATCAGGAGTTATTATTTTTAGATTTTTTGGACTTGACAAAAATTTCCAAGCCTCATCCAATGAAATGGGTAAATTTTGTTTGGTATGTAAGGTATAAATCTTCATTGTATTTTCTTGTAAAAGTAATAATTTTTGTTTAATTATTATCGTAAAAAATTAAACAAAATATTTAAGTTATTCTTAACACACATCAATTCATAGTATTTATAAATTTGGGAAACTTCTAAACCATCAACTCATGAAAAGAATTATTTTCGTTTTAGCAACCATAATTGCTAGTTATGTCCTTAACGCTCAAGTAAAAACCCCACAATCAAGTCCACATGCTACGCTAACACAAGTTGTTGGTTTGACAGATGTAACCATAGATTATTCTCGTCCGAGTGCTAAAGGAAGAGTAATTTTTGGAGATTTAGTTCCGTTTGGCAAGTTATGGAGAACTGGTGCCAATGCAAATACTACAGTTTCTTTTAGCGAAGATGTAGTAATTAATGGTACTACGCTAAAAAAAGGAAAATATGCTTTATTCACAACGCCAAAAGCGGATATGTGGGAAGTTGTTTTCTATACCGATACTGATAATTGGGGAACACCGGATAATTGGGATGCTAATAAAGTAGCTGTTTTAGTTAATGTTGATCCTAAAGCGCTCAACAATGCTGTAGAATCGTTTACTGTTTCGGTTGGAAATTTAACAAACGATAGTGCAACAATAGATATTGCTTGGGAAAAAACCATGGTTTCTGTAAAGTTTGATGTGCCAACACAAAAAGCTGCTTTGGCAAGCATCGAAAAAGTATTGGCCGGACCAACAGCAGGAGATTATTTTTCTTCGGCACAATACCTTTTTCAATCCAATGGCGATTTGAATAAGGCACTTGAATATATAAACAAAGCGACTTCAATGACTAAACCTGGTGCTGATACACCGTTTTGGTACTTACGTCAAAAATCATTAATTCAAGCTAAATTGGGTGATAAAGCCGGAGCTATTGCCACAGCAAATTTATCGTTAGCCGGAGCAACAAAAGCAAAAAACGATGATTATGTTAAGATGAATAACGATAGTATAAAAGAGTGGAGTAAAAAATAGTTTTTTCTCGTTTCAATAAAACTGACCACGATTTCCGTATAAGATATCGTGGTTTTTTTATGTCATTACTTTTTGTTTTCCCTTTATGACAAATTGAGAAAGTATAGATAAGATTACAGTTAGCGACGCACCAATAAAATTCAGCCATAAATAACCCAATTTTTCCTGACCATTCGGATAGATGTGAATGGTGTAATAGTAGATAAAAAATATCGTGATTTGACTGACAACAGCGCTGTAAAAAATAGCATTTGCTTTTACAAATTTGATATAGAAACCAACAAGGAAAACTCCTAAAACTGTTCCGTAGAATATAGAACCTACGATGTTTACCAACTGAATTAGGTTTTCAAACAAGGTGCCAACACAGGCAAAACCTATCGCAATTACGCCCCAAAGCAAAGTGAAAGCCTTTGTAGCATTCACAAAATGCTTTTCAGATTTTTCTTTTTTGATATTTCTTTTGTAGATGTCAATAGCAGTGGTGGAAGCCAAAGCGGTTAATCCTGAGGCGGAAGATGACATTGCGGCAGAAAGAATAACAGCCAACAAAAGTCCGATTAAACCCGAAGGCAGGTAATTCAGAATGAAATAAATAAACACATAATCTTTATCATTGGTTTCGGCTTTTTCATCAACTTTACTAATGATTACTTTGGCTTCGTCATGTAAATCTTTTTCTTTTCCGGAAAGTGATATTAATTTTTGTCTCAGGATTTTATTGTCGTAACCTTGGTTAAGATGGTCAATATAAATTAGGTTAAACTCTTTCTTTTCTTCGGATAATTGGGCTAATTGTTTTTCTAGTGAATGATATTCAGCTGCATATTGAGATTTTTCAATCGCAGCTTTATTAACCGGATTAAAGTTAAGCGGTACAGGATTAAACTGAAAAAACACAAAAACCATTACGCCGGTTAATAAAATAAAGAACTGCATCGGCACTTTCAGAAAGCCGTTCATGATTAAACCCATTTGACTTTCTCTGTCTGACTTCCCGGATAAATATCTTCCAACCTGCGACTGATCTGTTCCGAAATAAGAAAGCATAAGGAAAAAACCACCCGTAATTCCACTCCAAAAAGTATATCTGTTTTCTGGATCGAATGAAAAGTCGAGTATGTTCATTTTATCATTGGCGCCGGCAATATGCATGGCATTAGAAAATGTCATGTCGTTAGGTAACAAATGCAATATCAAAAAGAAAGTAGCAAACATACCTAACATGATTACAAACATCTGTTGTTTTTGGGTAACATTCACTGCTTTAGTTCCACCGGCAAAAGTGTAAATAATAACCAATATTCCAATGATAATATTGAGCATCGTTAAATTCCAGCCTAAGATGGATGACAAAATAATAGACGGTGCATAAATGGTCAAACCGGTTCCTAAACCTCGCTGGATAAGAAATAATATAGCAGTAAAAGATCGCGTTTTTAAATCAAATCGTTGTTCGAGATATTCATAAGCTGTGAATACTTTCAGCTTGTGATAAATCGGAATAAAAGTCATAGAGATAACTACCATTGCTATTGGCAGTCCAAAATAGAATTGCACAAATCCCATTCCGTCATGATAGGCTTGTCCCGGAGTTGAAAGGAACGTTATTGCGCTGGCTTGTGTCGCCATTACCGAAAGACCAACTGTCCACCAAGGTGTTTCTTTGTTGCCAAGAATGTAATCTTCTACATTTTTGCTTCCTTTTGTTTTATACACACCATAGAAAACAATAAATAAAAGCGTTACCGATAAGACAATCCAGTCGAGTTGTTGCATGGCTTAAAAGAATAATTGCATTAGTATGAAAAAGATAATAATGTAAATAGCATTAATCACTAATACCCAAGTGTAACTGTTCTTCCAGACGGTTGTTTTTTTATTTTCCATATTATTTTCCGATTGCGATGATGTTTGCCAATAATCTAAAAGCGCCCGAAACACCTTCGGGTAATTCTCTAAAGAAACTTAAGCCTGTGTAAACATAATTTCCTTTGTCGTATTTGGCAATCAACAGCGCACCATTTTTTGGTTTTTCACCTTTGTCATTGGATGAAAGAATAGGAGTAAAGGCAGCATCCCATTCACTTGGATAATACAACCCCTGTTCTTGTTTCCAGCCTTTGAAATCTTCAGTAGTAATTTTGTTTGGATAGTTTAAAACTCTATGATTCGCAGCTAAAAAGCGAACTTCAGCATTCTCTTCGGTGACTCTGTCTCGTGAAATTTTTAATGGGAAAGGTGACATGTCTTTGGTTACCAAATCGTCTGTTGTGTTGTATTGTACAATCATCGTTTTGCCGTTTTTTACAAAATCCAATAAAATGTTTTGTTTAAAAGCTAAAGCGTTTACTGTATTATAAGCTCGAATTCCGGTCATAACAACATCATAGCTTACGAGTTTTTCAGTTGAAATTTCCTCTGGTTTGATGATGTCAACTTCATAACCCATTTGCGTTAAGCTTTTCGAAACTTCATCTCCGGCACCCATGATATAAGCAATCTTTTCACTCTTGGTTTTAATTTTCAGACGAATGGCTTTTGCTTCCGCCGGTTTCAAAACCATTTGCTTATAGATATGCGGATAATTGATGTCGATTTTGTTTTGGTCAAATGTTTTACCGTCAACGCTTACAATACTTTTGATGCTTATTTCACTGGCTTCCTCAGATGGAGAAATACTGAAAACAGCTACTACTTCTTGTCCTTTTTTATCTATGGAAAAAGGAATTTCAGTTGGGGAAACTTCCCAACTTTCAGGTACATCTAATTTAATGTTACCGTTAACAGCGTCTTTACCGGCTTTTACTTTTACGGTAACAGTCTTATCTCTATCGCTGTTGAAAATATAAACTTTCTCCGCGAAAGCTGATGTCACAGCTGGAATAATATCCAACGGTTGATAGACTTCGCCTTTAACGTCATCGTTGTATTTGTAAACCACATTTCTTTCAAACGGAATTGTTACTCCGTTTATTTCAATCATAAAAATAACTTTGACATTTCGCAATACATCAGCTTTACCAATATTTTCTTGATTGTCTACACGATACATGCCTTCGGTTCCTTTTTGGTTTAACCAATAAGCATTCGTGAATTGCTCATCATTTGGCAATTCAACATCAATATTTCGGGTAATGGATTTGTTGTTGGTCAATTCGGTTACGGATTGTATTGTCATTGAACTTGGAAATGTCTGAACAGTATTCAGGTTCATTTTGACAGTACTTCTGTTGATTGCTTCCAGTTTTATTTTTATGGCACTTCCCGGAGTTGCTTCTTGATTCTCGGTAACCGCTTCAAGGTATAAACCAGCGCAACCGGCAACTATCTTTTTTATTTCTTCCGATTTGATAGCTTTCCAATGGTCATCATCCAGTTTTTGGATTAAATCGTAAGCTTTAACTAATTCCGGAATAGAAGCAGCCGGATTTTTAAAGTCAAAATTCTTTTCTGTATTAGACAGAATGTCTCCGATTGCTTTTCCGCCTTTCACACGGTTCCAACTTGTATCAATTCCGTCAAAAATGTTGGTTTTATCTTTGAGAGCATCGCCCTTTAGAAATTCCAAATACTCATCTTCTTCGCCACGAGTTCCGGTAGAACCAAAGCCTTGTGACTGATGACGACTTCGACTCAGCGCTGCAATTTCCTGATTAGATTTACCAAGCGATTGGTAATAGGTTCCGATTTGTAGTTTGCTTAAATTGCTTTTATCGGCAGCTTCAAACTTTTCTTTGCTGCCATAAAACCACCAAGATGTATTAAAAAACAAACGTTTAGGCTGCCAAGTGGTTGTACTTTGTAATTGATTTGGAAAAACAGTCGCATCATTAACTTTGTCAAAAGCTTCATAACTCAGCATAGCAGAGGATGTATGATGACCATGAGTTGTTCCCGGTGATCGGTGATCAAAACGATTAATAATTACATCGGGTTGGAATTTACGAATGACCCAAATGATGTCACTCAGCACTTGCTCTTTATCCCAAATTTGCAATGTTTCATCCGGATTTTTAGAAAAACCAAAGTCATTGGCACGCGAAAAGAATTGAACGCCGCCATCGATTTTTCGGGCTTCAATAAGTTCTTGTGTTCTGATTACGCCAAGTTGTTCACGCAGTTCCGGACCTATTAGGTTTTGTCCGCCATCTCCACGAGTTAATGATAAATATCCGGTTTGTGCTTTAACATCATTAGACAAATAAGCAATCAATCTTGTGTTTTCATCATCAGGATGCGCTGCAATGTATAAGACAGAACCTAGGAAGTTTAGTTTTTGAATTTGACTGTATAGTTCTACTGCGTTGGGTTTAGCCGGTTGTTGCGCTATGCCTTTTAGGCTTAGTATAAGTAATGAGAATAGTATAAAGTGTTTCATTGAAAATGGTTTGCCATTGCTCAAATATAGTAATTTTAGTTTTCAGAGTTCAGAGAATGGTATTCAGTTTAACAGTTTTTTAGTCTTTCTTTTCCACAAAAAAACCTCTTAAGAAAATAAGAGGTTTTTAATGTAATGAAGTATACGTTTTACTCAGTAGAAGCAGAAGCTGTTTGATTTGTAAATCTGCCTTTGGCATTGTATGGATACATTTTTTTATGGGTTTTGAGAAGTTGGTATGGTTCATCTCCATCAAAATCGGTTATGGCAACTCTTACTTTATTGTATAAGGAATAACCGCCATAATTCGTCGGTAAATTTTCTGCTTTTTCCCATTTTCCGTTTACCTTATAATGATATACTAATTCAAGATTATCAAAATAGGCTTCAAGGTTTGGAAAATAATAGTAACGAACATAGCAGTTCGTTTTAGAATCAATTGGTAACGATGACACATCATCATTTTTAGAATCCTGTGCACTTGATAAATAGCAAGTGAAAAGAAACAATACTAGTGATAGTTTTTTTAATGATTTCATGATTTTGACATTTTGCTTTTAAGTTTTGGGGCACAAAAACGATACAATCATTTTACAAAACATAAAAAATTATTAGGACAAAGATATAGAACTTATTCTACAAATAACTGTCAAAATACTTAAAAAATCGATGAAATGCACTTTATTTTATTTTTTTTAAGAAAAATATTATATATGTTATTGATTATCAGTGCGTTTATATTTGCAATTTTACAATAAAAAAAGCAAAGAGGTTAGTCTTTGCTTTTAATAAATGTAGTTGTATTTTATTTCTTTCCTTTACCTTTTGCTTTTCCGTTACCGTTTCCATTTCCATTCCCGTTTCCATTATGTTTACCAACTGGTTTTCCTTTTCCTTTTAGTTGTCCATAATGGTTACCATTGTCATGACCATTTGCTTTCCAAGGTTTTCCAACATATTTTACTTTATGTTTACTATAATAGGTATATGGAGTTTTTCCTTTATAATCTGTTAAGTAAACAGTTTGACCTTTGTATAAGTCATAACCTCTGTAACGGGTTGGAAGGTTTGCGCTACGAACCCAAGTACCATTACTTTGATAGATATAACGTTGAGCCGGTGCATCATAATAGGTTTGAATATCAGGAAGATAATAGTAGCGAGTTGTAGCCGGAGCTTTTGGTGCCCATTTTGGAGCTACCGTTGGTCCATATTGTCTATCTACTTTTACTATCTGAGCCTGAGTATTAAATGCCAATACTAACAAAGCGGCAAGCATTAATAATTTAATTGTTTTCATAATTTTAGTATTTTAGTTATTCTTAAACATGAGCATTATTGCTGGTGTAAAATTGCAATTAAATCAAATAAAAGATGTTACACATAAATCGCTTTAAGTTATGTAATTCACATCTCATTATAAGCTTGTATAATTATCAATCTGTAAACTCTTTATCTTCAAATTCAGATGTGATAATGGAAATGCCCTTTTGCAGCAGTAAGTTATTTGGATAGGTAATTCTTTCTCCTTTATCGGTTTTAAGGTAAATATGAAACGCTTTTATATCTTCAATTTCGGCCTGAATGGGGAAGTCTTTATCATGTACCTGAATAATATCTCCAATTCGAAAAGGAAAAAAGAAAAACAAAATAATGCCCGAAGTAATATTGCTCAGGATAGACCATTGGGCAAACATTGCCACGCCAACAACAGTGGTTACGGATGATAAAGTAAAAAGGATATCTTTTTTTTGAACACCCCAAATAACAATAAGGCTAATTATTGCCAAGATATTTATTAACAGATGAATGTATTTTATAACCAAATTAGTCCGGTGTTCCATGATGGACGATAATTTGGCGTAACGGCGAATTAGTTTGGCTGAAATTACTCTTAAGAATATAATAGCGGCCAAAACAATTCCTGTTGCAATAACTTCTATGGTTAGATTAGAGAAGAATGACATAATTTTTTTATGTAAAAATACTTAAATAAAACTATTTAGCAACGGTATCATTTGGGCTATTTTCATCTTCTTTAAAACTATCATCAGTCAGAATCGCTGGTGTTGAATCAGTATCAACATCAGCGTTTGTTGACGTAATATGATAACTATAATGTGGAAATTTGATTTTATGCCATTCATAGGTTTTTGGCAAATCATCACCCAATAAATAGCCCCAGGGTTCAAGCGAATCTATCCGGTCAAAAATTACTTTTATAATAGCAATTATTGGAATAGCTAAAAACATTCCGGTTATACCTCCCAAAACGTTGCCGACAATAATACCAACTATTGAAACAAATGCGTTGATCTGCACTTTTGAACTGACAAACATAGGAACTAAAATGTTGTTATCAATAAGCTGTACAATAATATTAACAACGATTACCCCTAAAACTATAGATAAATCGGTAGAGCCTGAAAGCGAAACTACGATGCTTAATGCTCCGGCAAATAATATTCCAATATATGGAACCAAATTTAAAATTCCGGTTATGATTCCGAGTAAAATGAAATATTCAACTCCTATAAAATACAAACCAATAGTAGTTAGTAAGGAAACCGCAATCATTTCGAATAATAATCCAACCACATAGCTTTGTACTGCAATTTTTATTTGAAATAGAATTTCACGTAGTTTTTTATGATTTTCAGGTTTGTATAGTTTGGTTAAAAAAGTGATAAAAAGGTTTTGATACAATAAAAACAGAAAAGTATAAATCGGAATTAGTGTTAAGTCAAGTAATAAATCACTGAAAGAAATTAAGGTGCTGCCAACAATTTCGTTACCGGATTTGAGTCCGCTTTTTGCAGCATTGTCAATAATTTCATTTTGCTCACGTTTGCTCAAATGAAAATTATCCCTGATTAATTGCTGAAAATGTTCTATATGATAGTAGAAATTTTTTTGAATTTTTCCCCAATCATCAGCCATATCACTAATCTGAAGCGAAATAAAATAAAAGACTCCCAGAAAAAAAAAGACGAACAAAAGAATAGCAAAAATTACCGCAATAAAATGTGGAAACCGCAGTCTTTTTATCAGAAAAGAAACTACAGGTCGCAAAATAATAGCAAAAAGCAAAGAGAGCAGTATTGGAAAAATAATATCCTGTCCAAAGTACAAAATAACAAATATTCCTATCAGACAAAGTAGTATTGCTGCGAGCCTTATAAAGAAAGGATATTTCAATGTTTCTGACATAGTATTTTTTTTAAAGATAGTTAATCTTTACATATTCGCATCGTACTGACTTAAATAATGATATACTTTTTCGGTTGGTAGTCCAACAACATTGGTGTAGGAGCCATCAATTCTGGTAATGCCAACCAACCCAATCCATTCCTGAATGCCATAAGCTCCGGCTTTATCGAAAGGTTTGTAATTTTCAAGATAATAATGAATGGCCTCATCTGAAAGTTGATTAAAAGTCACTTTGGTTATGTCAAAAATGGTTTCTGTTTTTTTAATGGATTTAAAGCAAACGGACGTAATTACTTCATGAGTTTCATTAGATAATGATTTCAAAATAGCAAAGGCATCATCATAATCTTTGGGTTTTCCCAATGCTTTGTTATTTAACCAAACAATAGTGTCGCTGGTGACCAAAAGTTCGTTTGCTGCTATTTCACCATTAAAAGCATTGGCTTTGAGTTGGGCTAAATAGTTTGTAATTTCAACACCTTGCAAATTATCAGGATAAATTTCTTCAATATCTTTTAACCGAATTTCGAAATCCAAATCTAAATCTTTGAAAAACTGTTGCCTTCTGGGTGAACCTGAAGCTAAGATTATTTTATAAGCTTTGAGTTTATCCCTTAACATTCTGCATTATGTTTAAATTGATAACTAAAATGGAGAGTATTCCAAAAAAGATTATCCATTTCAAGACATTGCTTAGCAAATGAAACTCTTCCTTTTCTTTGGCATTCCAAATTTTAACCACAAAGAAAATCATTGGCGCCACAACAAAGAGTAAGCCATAAATGACAGCATAATAAAGCTTTGATGACATTAAATTAGAATTCAAATACCAAAGCAAAATTACTGTAGCAATTATACCTAATACTGCGACTATTTTAGAAGTTTTATTTAATCCAACTGCAATCGGTAAAGTGCTCATTCCGGCATTTGTATCACCCTCAACATCTTCCATGTCTTTAACTATTTCGCGAATCAGGTTTATGATAAAAGCAAAAATTGCATAGTCAATCAATACCGAAAAAATTAGCCCCATTTGTTTTTGGTTGCCTTCATAAGTAGCAGGCAATAAATCGAAAAGCCCAATGATAATCACACTAAACGATAGGAGCAGTGCGACAATGATATTACCTATCAAAAGCATTTGTTTCAAACTCGTAGCATACATATACAATGTAGCAGAAATTATTATAAAAGCTCCCGCAAAGCTGGGTTTTTGAATTATGCTGGCTAAATAATATCCTATTCCAACGCCAGTTATATTTAGTATAAAGTATAAGTTATAAGCTGCTTTTTCTGAAATGAATTTGCCAACAATTACTTTATCATTATCATAATCAGTTGCCTGATCCAAAATATCATTGATAACATATCCGGCGGCTGCAATTAAAACGGTTGCCAAAACCAATAATCCGTATTGCCAATCACTTAATGATAAATAGGTATTGAGTTTTAAGAATCCATAACGAAAAAGTAACTGCATAAAAGCAAGCAGCAGTAGGTTTTGGTAACGTATTAGTTTAAGGTATTTCATTTATTTATATTTTCTAATTGTCTCTTTAATCGTGTTTTCCATTATAGTACATATGCCATTTGCCTTGGACTTTCATCACTTGTTCAATTATTTCACGAACAGCACCTTTACCGCCTTTTTTATGTGAAATGTATTTGCAGATAGCTTTTATTTCCTGGCTTGCATCTTGAGGACAAACAGGAAGCCCAACTAGCTGCATCACATGATAATCCGGGATATCATCACCCATATATAAAACTTGTTCAGGAATTATATTGTATTGTTTAATGTATTCATTAAAAGTAGCTACTTTATCAGGTGAAGCCAAATGAATATCAGTAATTCCTAAATTTTGCAAACGGATGCGAACACCTTCATTATTTCCTCCCGAAATGATGCATACATGATAACCACTTTCAACAGCAGCCTTCATCGCAAAACCATCGCGAATGTTCATGATTCGAAGCATTTCACCGGTTGGAGTAACATGAACGGAACTATCCGTCAAAACGCCATCGACATCAAAAATAAAAGTCGTGATGTTGTTCAGTATTTCTTTATAGCTTTTTCCCATTATCGATAATAGATTTTGTTAGCAATTTATAGATTTCCTTTTGATTATCATCAGTCAAAAAGTTCAAATGTGCATTTATTATTTGAGTGTCTTTACGCTTGGCTGGTCCGGTTTGCGCTTCATTTGGCGAAAGCCTTAAAATTTTGTTAGCGGTTTCCTGAATTAATGGCTTTAAAATGTCAAATGATAAATCATTTTCGATGCAAATATCGTTACCAATCTGATACAAATGATTGACAAAATTAGACACAAAAATAGCGGCTATATGCAATGCTTTACGCTGTTCTGAATCGACTTTGTAAATAATGTTTGAAATGGATTTAGCAACGGTTTCCAGAGTTTGAAAGTCATTTTCGTTTTGCGCTTCGAGGCAAATCGGAATTATTTTAAAATCGACTTCTTTTGATTTGGAAAACGTTTGCAGCGGATAAAAAACACCTTTGCGATTTTTGTCGTTTAAAGCATCAATACTCATACTTCCCGAAGTATGAACTATCAATTGATTTTCGAATTGAATTTGATTTGAAACTTCAGAAATAGCATTGTCAGAAACCGCAATAATGATTACATCTGCTTTTTGAAGTTTGCTGTAATCAGTTATGATTTTTTTGGAATCGAGTAGGTGGGACAGACTATTTTCCTGGCGGGACATTGCTTGTTTTAACTCGATTCCTTCTGCTTTTTTTAAAGCAGTAATCAAGTGTTGCGCTACATTTCCGGAACCAATGATGCTGATTGAAATCATTCCGTAAAAGTAGTAAAAAATGAAGTTATCAGACAAGCAAAACCGTATTCAGAAAAAACTATTTGTTTATTTTTTCTTCCAACGCTTTTAGTCGTTCTTCCAGTGATTGGATTTTGGCTTCTTGTGTTTCAATCAGCTTTTGTTGCTCCTGAATGGCTTTGGTCATTGGTGCTATTAAATCATTGTAGCGAAGTCCATAAAACCCATTATCATCTATGGTCAAAATTCCGGTATTTTTCGCTCCAGATAAGGCCAACGCTTGTTCTACTTCCTGCGCAATAAAACCATATTCCAGTTTTTTCATCTTATCATGCGTACGGAAATAAGAAACCGGATTCAATTTTTTAATAAAATCCAAACCCAAATCAGACGGAACTATATCGCTCTTCCAGCGTCTGTCTGATGTAACGGTTAGCGCCACTTGACAGCCCAAGTATCCTATAAAAATATTGCCCAAACGAATTTGATCATTGCCGGCCGCATTGGGTACAACCGCATTATCACCCAGACCAAGGTTGTTAGAGCCCGTAGTAACATTGTTCAAAGCACCTTTTCCAACGGCTGTATTGTAACTTCCGGTACTATTGTAAAGCGCATTAATTCCAACTGCCGTATTTTCCCAGCCGGCACTGTTGTTATATAAAGCGCTAATGCCAATAGCAGTATTGCTAAATCCGGTAGTATTGTTATAAAGTGAACTGTGACCATTTGCTACATTGTAATAACCGGTGGTATTTTTATAAAGTGCATTAACTCCTGTGGCAGTGTTGTAATAGCCAGTAGTGTTGCCGAATAAGGAATTCACTCCGTTAGCAGTATTTTGTTCCCCTGTTGAATTGGTAATTAAAGCATTGACGCCAATGGCAGTATTATAACTTGCGGTTGAGTTACTTTGAAGAGCATTGATTCCAACAGCTGTATTTAGAGTTCCTGTGCTATTGGCATACAATGCATAGTAGCCGTTAGCCGTATTAAAGGATGCAGTAGAGCTATAAGCTAATGCAAAAGCGCCAGTAGCTGTATTTTGGATACCTGTTGAATTGGAAGATAAAGAATTGAACCCAATGGCAGTGTTGTAGCTGGCAGTTGTATTAGATTTAAGAACGTTGGTTCCAAAAGCCGTATTATGTGTTCCGGAACTATTACTTTGCAAGGCACTAACTCCAAAAGCACTGTTATTAGTGCCTGAGGAGATTGCGAGGGCAGCATTATTTCCAAAAGAGGTATTGCTGGTGCCAATTCTTCCTGAAACTACTCCTGATCTTTTAAAAAGTAAATCCACATCATCATTAGTGCCAATAAAATGGATTCCGGCTGTAGTTCCTGAATTCCCCGTTAGACTCCACCAAGTAGTAGGAGGAGAAGCAGGGTTTTGCCATTGCGGACCATAACTAGACATGGTCAGAACTTGTCCGCCCATTCCTCCGCCAATTGGTAAAATATTTCCATCTTCATCTCCCATCAAAGCATAGGAAAATAAGGGTCCTGCGGCCAATGCACTCGAACGGATAGTTCCCGCTACATGTAAACGTTCTTGGGGATCAGTTGTTCCAATTCCAACCTTTGCCGTATTACTGGCAGTATTAATTCCGGCAATACTTCCCAAAATTAATGTGTTATCGTATTGAGCTACCGAAAAAGCTCCAATCGCCGAGGCATTATTAATATTATCCGAAACGGTAGCATAATACCCTAATGCAGTGTTGTAATTGCCTGTGTAGTTCCCTGCTAAAGTTTGATAACCAACAGCTGTGTTATGACTACCATTGGTAATGTGTTGAGCAGCATTGTAGCCATTTACAGTATTTCCGAAACCGTTATCACAATCTCTAAGCGCATTGTAACCTGTCGCCGTATTTTCATAGCCTGTGGAATTGCTGTATAACGACCTAAAACCTAAAGCAGTGTTACGGGACCCGAACGTGTTGGTGTATAATGATTCTTTTCCAACCGCAGTATTTTGGCTGCCTTCAGTGTTCGATGACAAGGAATAAACTCCTAATCCTGTATTGTTATCTCCAAATGTATTATTTTGTAATGCAGAAGCACCAAGTGCGGTATTGAATTCTCCATTATAACTGTATTGTAACGTATTATAGCCAATTGCAGTATTTCCCCAACCATAATTTTCAGCAAATGAGTTTATTCCAAAGGAAGTATTGTTGTATCCAATTTGTCCCGAAAAGACATTGTTTCGTTTAAAAATGACATTGTTGTTGTCTGTGGTTCCAATAAAATTGGTTGAAGGGTTTGTTCCGGAATTTCCTGATAAACCCCACCCGCTATTTCCCGCTGGATTTTGCCATGAGGCTTTACCATTGGCATCAGAGGTAAGGACTTTTCCGTTCCCCTGATTGCCGTCAACCATACGGATATTGCCTACCACATGCAATTTATCGAGTGGGGTTGTAGTTCCTATTCCAACATTAATATCGCTGGTCGCACCATTCACACCATTGATACTGCCCAAAACCATTGAATTACTCGCTCCGACAGATGCTCTGGAACCTATGGCAGTTGCATTGGTATATGTAGTACCTGAAATATCAGCAAATGAACCAACAGCAGTATTGTCGGTGCCACCACCATTGCTGTATAATGATCGATATCCAACTGCTGTATTGTAACCTCCGTCGTAATTATTAAATAAGGATTCGTTGCCTAGACTCACATTGCCATCGCCTAAAGTATTGTTTTTAGCAGCATTGTATCCGAAAGCTGTGTTGAAAATGCCATCATAATTGGAGTACAATGAATAACTGCCTACAGCACTATTTTCATTTCCAAAGTAATTTGAATTCAAGGAATATTTACCGATCCCGATATTGGAATTTCCTGAATAATTTTGAATCAATGAATTGTATCCAATGGCAATATTGCTGTTTCCGGAATTATTACTATATAAAGCTCCTACTCCAAAAGCACAATTTTCGGTGCCTGAGGTTGGTGATTGCAATGAATTTTGTCCAAATGAAGTATTGGACTCGTCAATAATGCCGGAAATGTTTAGATTTCGTTTAAAGATAACATCTGCAGCATCACGTGTACCAATGAAGTCATTTAAAGGATTTGTGTTGGTATTTCCCGAAAGCTTCCAACTCTTATCACCGTCAACCCTTTGCCATGAATTACTAGGGGCTTCCCAAAAATAGAATCCGGGTTCATACGTCCCGTACTGCACTGTTAAATAAACGAGCATGCTGTTTTGAGCTGCAGTAGGTGAACTCAAAGGGAACGCAGAAACTCTGGGAATTAGCAACCCTTCATTGTTGAAAGGATAAGTAAGATTCATGGAGCTGATATCGAGAGTAGCTTCGGGTGTTGTGGTTCCAATGCCCACCTGGGCTTGTGAGGTATTGAGGCAAACAAGAGTTGAAAAAAGGATGTAGAGGTTTTTCATAACTACCGTGGTAAAGTATTATGTACCCAACGAAGTTATGGTATTAAGTAAAACTGTTCAATCAACCTTTCGGTTGATTTTTATATGGGATTTTGAATAGGATAGTGGTGCCATTGTCATTGACAATAGTAAATTGGGCATTGATTTTTTCCATTCGTTTGTGGATGTTATTTAAACCGTTTCCGCCAATGTGCTTTTCTGAATTGACTGTCATTCCCTTTCCGTCATCTTGAATGGTAATGTCAATAGTTGCTTTCTTTTTAATTATTATAGTAACATTTTTGGCCTCAGCATGTTTGACTATATTGTGCAGGCATTCTTTAATAGCTAGGAAAATATTGCGTCTGACTTCACCAATAATTTCGAAGTTCATTTCCTCTTCAGGATAATCAAAACTAATATTCAAATGATTATTTTGACAATACTCCTGAGCATATAATTTGATATACGACAGCAATTCTTCACAACTGTTATTCTCTTCTTTCATCGCCCAAATGATTTCACTCATGCTTTCCACCAATTCGGTTGATGTACTTTTGATATTGGACAATAATGCTGCGTTATTCTCTTTTTGTAAAGCCATTTGACTTAAGTAGGTGATTTTAGTCAATCCGCTGCCTAAATCATCGTGCATATCAGCAGCAATTCGGTTGCGCTCTTCTTCAACGGCTTTTTGCTTTTCCAGTTTCTTTTTAAAATTATAGTAAATGACAGCCCAAATGAGAAAGGCAACTAAGACAAAAGCCAACAACATAAACCACCAGGTTTCATACCAGTAATGGGCTATGCTGAACGAATAAGGGTGGGCTAAATAAACCCAATCCCTACTGCCTTTGGTTCTGACACGGGCATTAAAACTATAATTACCGGCTTTGAGTTTCTGAAACGAAACGGTTCGATTTGATTCTAAATCAATCCATTGATCACTTAAACCTTTTAGTTGATAACTGTATTCCAGATTTTTGCCGGTTTCTATATCTACAGCCACCAAACGGAATTCCAGACTGTTTTCATTGGGTTTAAATTCTGTTTTGTGTTTTGAAATGTCAGTTTGCTTCTGATTTACTTTTAAGTATTCTAAATAGACTTTGGTCAAAACTTTTTTGCCTTGCAGTACTTGATCCGGATTAAAATAATAAAGTTTTTGAAGCGCACCAATCCACATAGTGTTTCGACTTTCATCCATTTCCAGCACATTATAATGCTCAGGAATATCAGTAAATCCATCCCAAATATCCATTGGATAAAAGGTGTCGGTTTTTGTATCAAGACAACCGACCCCTTTACTCGAAATCAACCAAAGTCTTTCCTTGTTGTCAAACTCAATATCCGAGATGTAATTGGTGTTTAATCCACGCGCCATATCATAACTTTTGATGGTGTTGGTTTGTGGATTAAATTTGATGATTCCACCGCCTTCAAAAGATATCCAGATGGCATTTTGCTTGTCTATTTTTAATCCGGTGATTCCGCCAAAATAATGGTTTTTGGTTTCATTAAAATCATTGAAATTAATTTCCTTAAACTGCTGTGTTTTGTAATTCCATTGCAATAACAAATTAGAACGATTTACAGCAAACCAAAGATTTTTATCAGCATCTTCACATACGTTTGAATAATAGGAAGATGAAAATAAAGGTTTGCCATTTTTGTCTTTATAATAGGAAATTAGTTTTCCGGTAGCTGCTTCCTTTCTGACAAACCCTCCACCGGCATTGCCGCTATACCAAAAATCACCGTTGGAATGTTTGTAGACAAGGGTAATAATATCGGTTAAGGGATATTTCTCTTTTAAAAAATTAGTTTTTGAAAATTTACCTTTTGCTGGGTCATAGGATTCAACTTCATTAGTTGGATTAGCTCCAGTAAAGTAAAGAATATCGTCATAATTGCTTATACCCCAAATTCGTGTTTCAGTTTTTAAAACATCCGCTTTTTTCTGTTCAGGTGTTACTTTATAGACATTGTCTAAATAGCTCCCAACATACATCATGTTATCACAAAAAGCAATCGAATTGATTACAACTTCATTTTTGCTGACAATTGGGATAGATCCAATTTTGAGATTCAGCTTGTTTTTATAAACACTGATTCCCTGGCTGGTTCCAATCCACATATTATTGTTTTTATCTAGAAGAAATGCAGAAATAGCATCGCTTTTAACGGACAAATCATTTTCATCACGGTGTTCAATGATTTGAACTTTATTGTTTTTAATCCGATTTATTCCTTTATGTGTTCCAATCCAAAGGGCATTTTCTTTATCCTTTGCAAAGGCAATAAAATTGGTGGATGACAGTTCATTAGCTCCAATTTGATAATTTTTAATCAATTGACCTTCAAAATCAAAGACATACAATCCACTGAAATAGTCTCCTATATAAATTTTTTGTTCTTTTTCATCGATAAATTTTAATTCAAATTGCGCGAAGTTGCCTTTTTGAAATTTGTGCATATCAAGAGGAAAAGGGGTAAGCTTTTTGGCAGCTAAATCATATTGATAATAGTCAAAACAATTCCCAACAAGAAAGGTATTTTGAGATAATTTTCTAATAAATAAGAAGCTGTAAATTTTACCTTTAGGTTTAATTTTGCCAACAATGTTGAATTGGTTGTCAATGAGGATGAAATGGTCTGAGGCATTTAGTGCAAAGAGATTCCGGTTCAGTTGTGTAATTTCAAGGATTTGCTGATTTTTAAATTGGGGTATGATTTTCAGTGATTGACTGGCAGTATTTAAAAGAGCTAATCGGAAGTTGTAGAGAAGTAAAATTCTGTCGATTCCAAAATTCTGTAAGCTAGAATAACTTCCTGTATTTCCGCCATTGGGAGTAAAATAAAAATTGCGAAACTCAGCTCCGTCAAAACGACTCAATCCTTCTTTGGTTCCAATCCAGATAAAGCCTTTGTCATCTTCAATCATCGAATTGATATTATTATCACATAAGCCATCCTGAATATCATAGTTTTTGAATATAAATTCATTCGATTGTGCCTTTACTGTTATAGTAATTCCAAAGAGTAGTAATATGAAGAATATTCTTTTTTGCATTTTAGCGACCATACATTTTGTTGATGGCTTCGGTTTTGTTTTGCACCTGAAGTTTTTGGTAAATATGGTTTAAATGCCTTTTAACTGTGCTCAGTGTTATATTGAGTTTATCGGCAATTTCCTTATACAAATAGCCTTTGCTTAATAACTCTAATACTTCCTGTTCGCGTTTTGAAATCAAATCATTCGTTGTGTTTTTTATGTTGAATGAAGAAAGTACTTTTCGGGCAATTTTGGGCGACATCGGACTTCCGCCTTCGTGTAATTCAATTAATGATTCAATGATTTTTTCGGGTGAAGTGTTCTTTAAGATATAACCATTTGCTCCGGCTTTTAAGGCTTCAAAAACCTGATCATTATCTTCGTAAATCGTAAACATAATGAACTGCATTTCTTCCTGCTGCGATTTGACCTGTATGATGCAGTCAATCCCGCTTTTTTGAGGCAAATTAATATCGGTGATTACAACATCGGGTTGCAGTTGCGGAAGTTCAATAATGGCATCTTCAGCGTTGTCAAAACACTTGAGCAGCGAAAAACGATTGTCACTTTCAATAATGCTTTGCAATCCGTGTTGAATTTCTTTTATGTCTTCGATGATGCAAACGGTAATCATAGAAATGATATTGATAACACAAATTAAACTATCTTTTTTGGCTTCTACAATGGTACTTATGGTTGATTTCTTCCTAAAATATCAATAAAAATACTGATTTTTTTTATGGCTTTAATAAAACTGAAATTTATATGATTAATCAATTGTTAAACCCTAAATACAATCAACATTTTTGCCTACTTTTGTATCACTTTTTTTAAAAATATTATTCCAATTCTATGGAAAAGAAAATATACTCGATTTTATTCTCTACACGTTTAATGGCTTTTTTGTTTCTTGGTTTTGCTGTCGCGATGGCTGCCGGAACATTCATAGAAAGTAAATACAATACCGACACAGCACGAATTTGGGTTTATAACGCCTGGTGGTTCGAAGCTATTATGTTGTTTTTTGTGATTAATTTTATTGGAAATATCAAACGTTACCAATTGTACAAAAAAGAAAAATGGGCCACTTTATTACTGCATTTGTCTTTTATTTTTATTATTTCAGGTGCTTTTATTACCCGATATATCAGCTTTGAAGGAATGATGCCAATCCGTGAAGGCGCAGCTTCCAACCAGTTTTATTCAGATAAAAATTATTTGACTGTTTATGTGGATGGTATCTACGAAGGGAAAATGATGCGTCGCATTTTTGAAAAACCATTGTTGCTTTCACCGGTTGCGAATAATCATTTTTCTATTGATGATAATTTTGCTCAAATTCCGTTTGAAGTCGAATATAAAAACTTTGTGCTCGATGCCAAAGAAACTGTCAAAGAATCAGCAACTGGCGATATTTATCTGAGGTTAGTAGAATCGGGCGGAGGAACGCGTCACGAACACATGCTGAAGGAAGGCGAAATTCAGGATATTCACAATGTGCTTTTTGCGTTGAATAAGCCAACAAAAGGTGCGATTAATATTGATACAAAAACCAATACAATTTCGTCTCCGTTTGATGGTCAATTCATGCGAATGGCAGATAAATTACAGGGAAAAGTAACCAAAGATTCTGTTCAGCAGTTGATGTATCGTTCGTTATATAACGTTGGAGGCGCACAATTTGTTATTCCGGATCAACCAAAAAAAGGAATCAAAACCTATGAAGCCAGCGGAAATTTCAAAGCTAAAAACGGAGATGATGCACTTACATTACTGATAAAAACCGATGGTAAAGAACAAGAAGTTACGCTTGTAGGTTCAAAAGGAAAACAAGGCGAACCAAAGATTGTTAAACTCGGAAACCTTGAATTTACTTTGAGTTTTGGAAGTAAAGTTTATGAATTGCCATTCAAAATAAAACTCAATGATTTTATAGCCCAAAAATATCCCGGAACTGAGAAAAGCTATTCGTCTTATGAAAGCAAAGTTACTGTTCTGGATTCTACCAAAACGTATGATGCCCGAATATATATGAATCATATTTTGGATCACAAAGGATATCGTTTCTTCCAGGCTTCGTTTGATCCTGACGAAAAAGGAACGGTACTTTCTGTAAATCATGATTTTTGGGGAACAACGATAACTTATATCGGTTATTTTATATTGTTCTTTTGTTTGATGGCCATATTATTTACCAAAAACACCCGTTTTGATGATTTGAAGCGAAAACTGGAAAATGTAAAAAAGAAGAAAGCCAAACTTTTATCAGTACTAATTTTGCTGATTTCTTTTAATGGATTGGCTCAAAATCATGGTGCTCACAATGAGTTGCCTTCGTCAAAACAACTTGATTCTATATTGAATAAATACAAAGTCTCCGAAAAGCATGCCGCTCAATTTGGACGATTGGTTATTCAGGATGACGGTGGAAGAATGAAACCCATCAATACCTTTTCTTCCGAATTGTTGCGAAAAGTAAGTCATAATAACAAGTATGGCGAAATGAATTCCGATCAGGCATTTATCTCGATGACACAGTTTCCGGCCGTTTGGTTTGAAGTTCCTTTAATTTATATTAAAAGCGGGAATGACAGTATCCGAAAAATTCTCGGAATTAAATCGGATGCAAAATATGCAACCTTCCGTTCTTGTTTTGATGAAAGAGGCAATTATAAATTATCACCTTATTTAGATGAAGCTTATAAAGCAGCAAATCCAAATCAGTTTGAAAAAGACTTTGTAGAGACAGATAAAAAAGTCAATTTGTTGAATGCAGCATTAAGCGGAAAAATATTGCGGATATTCCCAATACCAAAAGACACCAATAATAAATGGGTTTCGTTTTTAGAAGCCAGTCATCCGACAGGGACAGCTTTAGACACGATTAAAAATGCGTTGCCAATTTATCTTGATGCATTACTGAAAGCTGCACAGGATAACAATTATACGATGGCAAATACGTATTTGGTTGGCATGGAAAACTACCAAAAGAAATTTGGAAAAGCCGTTCGCCCATCGGACAAAAAGATAGAATATGAAATACTGTATAACAAATACGATGTACTGCAGAAATTACCTTATTGGTATCTGACAGCTGCAGCACTGATGTTTTTGTTTATTGTTATCAATATTTTTAAGGAAAGAAGAGTAACGAACATATTAATCAACTGTGCTCATATTGCTATCGCATTGATGTTTACACTGCATACCACTGCCTTAATTTTCCGTTGGTATATTTCGGGACATGCACCGTGGAGTAATGCTTATGAAGCTATTGTTTATGTTGCCTGGTCAACCATGTTCTTCGGATTGGCATTTGCATGGGAAAAGAGAAAACCAACTTTTTCAGGTAAATATATAGTGAATACACTTTTTGGAATTTACTATAAGAGCAATTCTAAACTTACCGTTGCTGCCTGTGCTTTTGTATCGGCAATGGTATTAACAGCAGCTTACGCGAATTGGATTGACCCAGAGATTGCAAATCTGCAACCAGTGTTAAATTCCTATTGGCTGATGATACACGTAGCGGTTATTGTGGCAAGTTACGGACCATTTGCATTGGGAATGATATTAGGTTTTGTATCCTTGTTATTGATGCTTTTCACCACCGAAAAGAACAAAGCCAAAATGGAACTGAACATCAAAGAAATAACCATCATTAATGAAATGGCGTTGACAGTTGGATTGGTAATGCTTTCAATAGGAAACTTTCTTGGCGGACAATGGGCGAATGAAAGTTGGGGAAGATATTGGGGTTGGGATCCAAAGGAGACTTGGGCTTTGATTAGTATTATGGTGTATGCTTTTGTAATTCATGCCCGATTTGTTCCGGCATTACGTAATAAATGGTTGTTTAACCTGATGGCAATGTTTGCTTTCCTTTCGATATTATTTACGTATTATGGAGTGAATTTCCACTTGACAGGTTTACATTCTTATGCGAGTGGTGAAGCAAAATCATTAAGCTGGATTTGGTATTCTATTGGAACTATAAGTTTGATTGGAATAGTTACGTATCCTAAGTATCGTAAGTATTATAAGAGAAAATAGTCCTTCGACAAGCTCAGGGTGACAAAAGAAGAAAGAGAAAAGAAATAAAAAAGGTTCAACGCAAGTTGAACCTTTTTTGACTATTGTTTATTTGACATAGATTTTTAGACTTTTCCCAAAGTGTATAATTGTTCCATTGTAGGCGATGCACTTCCGCCTGCCGGTTCTAATGTTATCCCAAATGCTTCGGCGTCTCCGGTTTTCTCTACAGCAAATACTTTGCTTCTGTTGGCGCTGAAATTACTTAACATACCAATACTGGTTGGTGTTAACTGCGGTTGCAATTTAAGCGACCAGATTTGGTATTCCTTTCCTTTTGGGGGTTCCGGTAATCCACTGGCATCTACATAAACAACCTGAGTTTGTTTGTTCCAGTAGATTTTTGCTTTAGCTGTCGGTGCAGCTGCTTGTCCGCCAAGAGAAATAACTGTATTGGTTTCATCTCGAATTACATTTAAAACAGTTTCTGTTTCTTTGTTTTTCGTTTCTAAATCAACTACTGTTTCTTGTAGTTTCAATTTTTCGTTCTCGATAGTTACCACTTGATTATTGGCTTGATTCAATTTTGAATATTGAAAACCAATACCAATCAGCAATAGGATAGAAGCTGCCCAGCCCAAATAAGTTATACGGCTGCTTCCGGATTTCATAGATACAACTTTGCCGTGTTTCAGCTCGAGTTGTGCTTTTATTTTTTCAAACTGACTATGCGAAATAAAAGGAGAAAAACTGCTCGAAAGGTTTATGATTGCCTTTTCTATTGATACAATTTCTTCTTTAACTTCTGCATTTTTGAATGCCATAGCAGTAACTTCATCGTTTTCTGATTCGCTTAACAAACCATAAACATAAAGCTCCAAAATTCCTGAGTTTATATATTCTTTAGTTTCCATTTATACTTTTAAAAAATTTCGTAGGTCGTTCATACACATTCGATTTTGGGTTTTTACAGTTCCAAGAGGAATGGCCAATTCATCTGAAGCCTCTTGTTGTGTAAATCCTTTGAAGAACAATAAATCAATTAACTGAATACATTTCGGCTTGAGTTTGTTCACAAAATCTCTTAGACCAATGCTATCAATTTTATTCGTTAATTTATTACTGTCATCCAACAGATGTACGAAATTATCAGAAGACAGGTTTTTTTGGCTGTTGTTAAAACCTTTAGAACGGAGCTTGTCGATAGCTGTATTTCGGGTGATATTAAGCATCCAAGTATACAAGCGTCCTTTGCTTTGATTATAAGTGTCGATGTTTTTCCAAATCTTGACAAACACTTCCTGAAGCACATCTTCTGCTTCTTCACGATCTTTAATCAAATTGGTAATGATGCTGAAAAGACTTTTTGAATACATGTCATACAGCAGTGTAAAAGCCCTTTCTTCCTTCCTTAATAATAAGGGTAATAGTTCTTCTTGTGTCATTGTCTTGTTTGTTTAGTTGTAAAAATAGTAATATAAAGTTTTACATACGAGATGTTTTATATTTTGGTTTTAAAAAAGAAAAAAAAACCAAATGCATCTTTTTAGCGAATATAAAGTTACGGAAGAATTTGCTATGAAATTGTTTTGGTTGCAATAGGAGTTTAGTTTTAAAATTATTAATCTATTGCTTTTGTTGAAAGCTCGGTGACACCTACAACACTGAGCTTTTTTAGTATTAATAAAACTTTAGGAATTGTATAACACCTGCTATAAAAATATTGTCTAATTTTATAAAAAAAATAAGCTATGAAGAAATCTTTACTAATAAGTTGCAGTTTATTGCTGCTTTGGAGTTGTCAAAATCAGGCACAGAATACTAAATCAAATACTAAAACAATGGAAACACAAGCAGCCGTTTCGGCAGAGACAATTTATCAATTTAAAGTAACAGATTTATATGGCAAAGAATTTGACTTTGCTTCGTTAAAAGGAAAGAAAATCTTGATTGTCAATACGGCGTCAGAATGTGGATTAACGCCACAGTACAAAGATTTAGAAGCCATTTATAAAAAGTATAAAGACCTTAATTTTGTTATAGTTGGTTTTCCGGCGAACAATTTTGGGGCACAGGAACCCGGAAGTAATGAGCAAATTGCCAAATTCTGTGAAATGAATTATGGAGTTACATTCCCAATGATGAGCAAAATTTCGGTAAAAGGAAGTGATATGGATGATGTATATAAGTTCTTAACACAAAAAAGTAAAAACGGTTTACAAGACAGCGAAGTAGAATGGAATTTCCAAAAATATCTAATCAATGAGCAAGGAGAATTAGTAAAAGTATTATCTCCAAGAGTATTGCCAACAGACGCTGCAATCGTAGGTTGGATTAATGGGAAATAATAACTAAAAGTTATTTTCAAAATAAAAGCCTGGTGAATTTCATCAGGTTTTTTACTTTTATTTTATCGACTAACGTCACTCGTGTTGTGATTTGAAGAGTTTTTTTTCCTTTAAACGATTTTTAGATAATTACTAAATTATTCTCTATAAGTTTGATTAGAATTTCAATACCACAACACTTCTACTTATGAAGAATATATTCAGCCCAGTATACAGACAAGATTATTTACAAGGTTTTTCCAATGGTTTAAATCCATATTTAAAAATAGAAGAAAATCAAAGCGATGCTTATGTTTTTGGATTCAATCAGGGAAGATTAGATTATGAACGAATGAATGGTAAAATCATTCATGGCATTCCTAAATTAATTGTAACTAATAAAGTTTTAGAAGATTTTCTTTTGGCAGGAATGCTTGGAATTAGTATAAATGATGACGATTATACTGCTTTCCAGATTGATGTTATTTCTAAATGGTATCAAAGCGGAATCGAAAAATACAATCCTAGTCAAAGTAGTTATCTTTTGGGAATACTGGAAGAAAACGGAATAGATATAATTTAACCCAATTCATGCAAAACAAAAAACCTGATGACCCAAACATCAGGTTTTTTTATTAGTCTAAAAATGCCTTTTTAAATTCAGGTTTCATTCTGTTTTTCGATGCTTGTTCATAGGCATACGCCATGCTTATTATCTCTCCTTCCTGATAAGCACCACTGAAAAAAGAAAGACCAACCGGTAAATCATATACTTTTCCGCAAGGAACACTAATATGTGGATAGCCACTCATTGCCGCAGGAGAAGTCAGAAAAACATCGCCCCAACGGTCACCATAAATGACATCAATGCTGCAAGCTGGTCCCATCGTTAATCCTGAAATAGCGTCAAGCTTGTTATCTTTCATTACTTTATCAATCATGTTTTTGACATCAACGTGACTTTTTGTTAAGGCTTTTTGATACTCTTTGCTTTCTAATCCTGCTTTTTTCTGACACATTTCAAGTGTTTCCTGCTTAAAAGTCGGCATCGCTTTAGCTTCGTTTTTTTTGTTAAAAGCTATAACATCTTCCAGGGATTTCATTTTGGAGTTTGCAGAAGCCAAATACTTGTTTACACCATATTTGAATTCAAATTGTAAAACCTCAAATTCTGCATCTCCATTAGCGTTAATTTTGTCAAGGTATTCTATTTCAACTATAGTAGCTCCTTTTTGTTTCATAAGGCTGGTGGCTTTTTCTAATAATTTGTTCAGCAGAGGATTTGTATATTTCTTTTTTTCAATACCAATCCTTTTTCCTTTTAATCCATCCGTTTTTAAAGACTCAGTGTAATTCCGTCTTGATTGCCCTATGCTTTCTTTAGTTACAATATCAGCATCATCAACCCCAATCATAGTTTCTAAAAGCATGACAGCATCTGTCACCGTTCTTGCTATTGGTCCGGCTGTATCTTGTGTATGCGAAATAGGTATAATTCCAGAACGGCTTAGTAGTCCAACTGTTGGTTTTATGCCCACCGTTCCGTTTGACGATGCCGGACAAACAACCGAACCATCGGTTTCTGTTCCAACAGCAACAGCGCAAAGATTAGCAGCAACAGCAGCACCTGAACCTGAACTCGAACCACATGGTGAATGGTCAAGTATATAAGGATTTTTGGTTTGTCCACCTCGACTGCTCCAACCCGAACATGAGGAACTGGAACGAAAGTTTGCCCATTCGCTTAAGTTTGTTTTTCCGAGTAATACTGCACCTGCATCTCGTAATTTTTTTACGATAAAAGCATCATTGGAAGCAATATTACCAACTAATGCCAATGAACCGGCTGTTGTCATCATTTTATCTGCTGTGTCGATATTGTCTTTAATCAATATTGGAATGCCATGAAGATTTCCTCTGATTTTACCTTCTTTTCGCTCTTTGTCCATCGCTTTTGCAATTTCTAAAGCTTCCGGATTTAGTTCAATGACAGCATTTAATTTTGGACCATTTTTATCAATGGCTTCAATTCTGTCTAGATATAGTTTTGTGATTTGTTCAGAAGTATATTTTCCGGACTTCATTTTTTCCTGAAGTTCAGCGATAGTGATTTCATTTAATTCAAAATCATCTTCGGTTGAAGCATCATTGCTTTCTGATTTTGCAGTATCATATTTAGTGTTGCAAGATGTTGCAAGAGTTGCTGTAATACCGATAGCAGCAAGTGCTGTATTGGCGATAAAGTTTCTTCTTTTCATGATTTATAATTTATTAAATGAATGAAAGACAGTGAATTTACTCCAACATCAATTGCATAATCACACTATGCAGCCATCGGTTAAACTTAAATCCACTTTCCTTTATAATTCCGACTGTAATAAAGCCAAACTGCTCATGAAAAGCAATACTGCTTTCATTTTCTGCATCAATCACACCAATCATAGTATGTAGTTTTTGATTTCTGGCTAAGTCAATTAAGCTATGCAATATCACTTTTCCAATACCTTTTCCGTGTTCGTTTGGCATTACATAAACCGAATGTTCTACTGTAAATTTATACGCTTCGCGAAACCGAAATTCACTGTAATAGCCAAAGCCGACAACTTCATCATCAATTATGGCAACAATTACAGGAAATCCTTTCTGTAGTTTTTCCTCAAAAATGGACTGTTGCTGTTCGCTAGTTCTTGGATTATAATCATACAAAGCAGTAGAAGTCGCAATATAATGATTGAGAGCAGTAACAATTTTTTCAGCATCGGTTGGTTGATAATTTCTGATTTTAATTTCCATAGGCTAAAAATAAGATAATTTTCAGAAATATGATTTATCAACTTTGTATCTTTGTTTCCATTAATAAGCAACAATGATTTACCCTAAAATACCTTTAGCACAAAGCATTATTGAAATATGCCACGCCAAAGGAATTCACGATATTATAATTTCCCCAGGTTCCAGAAATGCGCCATTAACTATAGGATTTTCTAATAATCCAAAGTTTAACTGTTATAGTATTGCAGATGAGCGTTGTGCTGCTTTTTTTGCTTTGGGAATTGCACAGCAGACCAAGAAACCGGTTGCTGTAGTTTGTACATCTGGTTCGGCATTGCTGAATTATTATCCGGCTTTTGCCGAAGCGTTTTACAGTCAGATTCCGTTTGTTGTTATTTCCGCCGACAGGCCTTTTGATAAAATAGATATTGGTGACGGACAAACGATTCGTCAGGAAAATGTTTTTATCAATCATTCGTTATACAATGCCAATTTAACCGAAGAAGCTTCAGAAGAAAATGATGTTTTTATCAATGAAGCAATTAATGTGGCTATTGCCCGAAAAGGACCGGTACATATCAACGTTCCTTTTGAAGAACCGCTATACGAAACTACGAACAAACTTTCAGTCGATTTTAATGTAACCGGTTTGGTTTTACCTCAAAGAATACTAGATGTCGATGATATTATAGCTTTTTCTACATTATGGAATCACAGCCGTAAAGTTCTAATTTTGGTTGGAGAATGTACTCCGAATTCTATTGAGCAAAAATGGTTAGATCAACTGGCATCTATTCCGTCGGTTGTTGTGATGACCGAAACGATATCAAACTTGCATCATCCGAGTTTTATCAATAACATCGATACTGTAATCACCCCATTTTCACCATCAGAATTTTTAGAACTGCAACCGAGAATTCTAATCACATTTGGTGGCATGATTGTATCGAAGAGAGTAAAAGCATTTTTACGAAAATATAAGCCAAAACACCATTGGCACATTGATGAGCATAGAGCTTATGATACATTTGGTATGTTGACCAAACATTTTAAAGTTCATCCAAATCAGTTTTTTAAACAATTTTTACCATTTGTAAAAAACATGGAAAGTGATTATAAAGCGACTTTTCAAAATATTCATTCAAATCGAAAAGTAAAACATAACGAGTATCTTTCTCAGGTTCCGTTTTGTGATTTAAAAGCATTTGAAAGTATTTTATCAAGTTTGCCAAAGGATATCCAATTACAAATTAGTAACAGTTCGGCTATTCGCTATGCGCAATTATTCGATATCGACACATCGATAGAAGTATTTTGTAACCGAGGAACAAGCGGAATAGACGGAAGCACTTCAACAGCTATTGGAGCCGCAGTCGGAAGCAAAAAGCCAACAGTTTTAATTACTGGCGACATTGGTTTTCTTTACGACAGCAACGCACTTTGGAACAATTATATTCCAAAGAATTTTAAAATCATCCTAATAAATAATGGCGGTGGCGGTATTTTCAGAATATTACCGGGACATCAGGAAACGGAAACTTTCAACACTTATTTTGAAACCTCGCATTGTTTAACAGCGGAGCATTTGGCTAAAATGTATCAGTTGGATTATGCCACGGCAAGCGATGATGCGTCATTAAAAAAAGGTTTGTCTAAACTTTTCAAGCAAAATGAGAAGCCAATAATTCTTGAAGTTTTCACCCCAACTCGCGAGAATGACAAACTATTGCTGAACTATTTCAAAGCTTTGGTATAAATTTATATCTTTACGAAAATCAACAGTTTTGAGCAGTACTAACAAACTTAAAATATTCAACGACCCGATTTATGGTTTTATCACCATTCCGAATACGTTGATTTATGATTTAATTCAGCATCCTTACTTTCAGCGTTTGCGTCGCATTACCCAAATGGGTTTGTCTTATTTGGTTTATCCCGGCGCACATCACACTCGTTTTCATCACGCAATTGGCGCTATGCATATGATGCAAAAAGCCGTTGAGGTTTTGCGCTCCAAAGAAGTTTCTATTTCCAAAGAAGAAGAAAATGCTTTATACATTGCAATACTGTTGCACGATATTGGACATGGGCCGTTTTCACATACTTTGGAACACAGCATTGTGGAAGTCCATCATGAGGAAATTTCAATGTTGTTCATGAACAAACTTAACGAAGAGTTTAATGGGCAATTGAGTTTGGCAATCCAGATTTTTAAAGGAGAATATCACAGGAAGTTCATGTTGCAGTTGATTTCAAGTCAATTGGATATGGATAGAATGGATTATTTAAAACGCGATAGTTTTTACTCGGGTGTTGCCGAAGGAAATATTAATTCAGACCGACTAATCCAAATGCTGAATGTCATGGATGATGTTTTAGTTATGGAAGAAAAAGGGATTTATTCTATCGAAAAGTTCCTGATGGCAAGACGATTGATGTACTGGCAAGCCTATCTGCACAAAACAAGTTTAGTGGCCGAACTGACATTAACTAATGCATTGCAAAGAGCAAAAGAGTTATTTCACAAAGGTATTGAAATAGAGTGCAGCAAGCCGTTGAAGCATTTCATGGAATACAAAATAACTTCTGAAAATTTTTCTAATAATGATTTAGATAACTTTTCTCAACTTGATGATTTTGATGTAATTAGTTCATTAAAAAATTGGCAAAATCACAATGATTATATCTTGAGTAGTTTGAGTAAAATGATTATCAACAGAGACTTGCCAAAAATAAAGCTCAACAGCGAAAAGTTTCCAAAAGAAGTGTTGGTGGAAATGATTACACGCTTTGCTAAAGAGCACAATATTACTGAACAGGAAGCCAAATATTTTATCTTCAAAGGAAAGATTAAAAATCAGGCCTACAGCAAAGATGCTGAACCGATTAGGATTTTAAAAAAAGACAAAACCATCGAAGATGTAGTGGAAGCTTCTGACCAATTGAATTTAAAAGCCTTGTCAAAACCGGTTACTAAGTATTTTATTTGTTATCCAAAACAACTTGACGAAAACTACCATTAAAATCGATTTTTTTATACTTTTGTGGCGATGAAATTTACAGCAGCTCAAATAGCGGGAATTCTTGAAGGCGAAGTGGTAGGCAACCCTGATGCCGAAGTCTTTAAATTAGCCAAGATTGAAGAAGGAACACAAGGTTCGCTAACGTTTTTAGCCAACCCAAAGTATGTTAATTTTATATACACTACCGAAGCAACAATTACCATTGTTAATAATGATTTTGTTCCCGAGAATGAGCTGACAACTACGTTGATTAAAGTAGAAGATGCCTATCAGTCTTTTTCAAAATTGTTGGAATATTACAATCAGGTAAAGCTAATGAAATCGGGCATTGAACAACCATCTGTGATTTCGGAAAATGTGACTTATGGCGAGCAACTTTATTTGGGAAGCTTTAGTTATATCGGAAAAAATGTGACTATTGGCAACAATGTAAAAATATATCCAAACTGTTTTATCGGAGATAACGTGACCATTGGTGATAACTGTATCTTTTTTGCAGGTGTAAAAATATATTCTGAAACCGAAATTGGAAACAATTGTAACTTTCATTCAGGATGTGTTGTAGGTTCGGATGGTTTTGGTTTTGCGCCAACTGAAGACGGAACGTTTAGTAAAATTCCACAAATTGGTAACGTAATAATAGAAGATGATGTCGAAGTAGGAGCAAATACGACTATCGACAGAGCTACTTTAGGAACAACATTAATCCGAAAAGGAGTAAAGTTAGATAATCACATTCAAGTTGCTCATAACGTTGAAATTGGCGAAAACACAGTAATTGCTGCTCAAACTGGTATTGCGGGTTCAACTAAAATTGGAAGCAATTGTATGATTGGCGGTCAAGTTGGTATTGCTGGTCATATCACTATCGGAAATAATGTTCGTGTCCAGGCACAATCGGGTATTGGAAAAAATATAAATGACGGAGAAGTGCTGCAGGGCAGTCCGTCTTTTGGCTATGCTGATTACAGTAAATCATATGTTCATTTTAGGAATTTGCCTAAGATTGTTGCCGATATAGAAGAATTAAAAAAGAATAATAATACAATTAAATAGCTTACCATGGTTAAACAAACAACCATCCAAAACGAAATTTCACTAACAGGTGTTGGACTTCATACTGGAAAAGAAGTAAAAATGACTTTTAAACCTGCTCCTGTGAACAATGGTTTTACCTTTGTCAGAGTAGATTTAGAAGGTTCTCCGGTTATTGAAGCGGATGCGAATTATGTAGTGAATACACAACGCGGAACAAACCTTGAAAAATTAGGTGTTAAAATCCAAACTTCAGAACATGTGCTGGCAGCTTTTGTAGGTTGTGATGTTGATAATGTAATTATTGAATTAAACGAATCAGAGCCGCCAATTATGGACGGTTCTTCTAAGTTTTTTGTCGAAGCAATCGAGAAAGTAGGAGTAGTTGAGCAGGAGGCAGAACGCCAATATTATGTTGTAAAAGAAGTAATTTCGTTTACAGATGAAGCTACCGGAAGCGAAATTCTTTTAATGCCTTCAGATGAATATCAGGTAACGACAATGGTTGATTTTGGTACTAAAGTTTTAGGAACTCAAAATGCTACTATGAAAAGCATTTCAGAATTTAAAACTGAAATTGCCGATGCCAGAACTTTTAGTTTCCTTCATGAATTAGAAACATTATTGGATAGTGGTTTGATAAAGGGAGGCGATTTGAATAACGCCATCGTTTATGTGGATAAAGAAATTTCACCAAAAACTATCGAAAATCTGAAAGTGGCATTTGGTAAAGATTCAATATCGGTTAAACCAAATGGTATTTTAGATAACTTGACTTTGCATTATCCAAATGAAGCGGCACGTCACAAATTACTTGATGTTATAGGTGATTTAGCTTTAGTAGGAACAAGAATTAAAGGAAAAGTAATTGCCAACAAACCAGGGCATTTTGTAAACACACAGTTTGCAAAAAAATTGTCTAAGATGATTAAAATAGAGCAAAAAAATCAGGTTCCGGTTTTTAACTTAAACCTAGAGCCTTTAATGGATATTCATAAAATCATGAGTATTCTGCCGCACAGACCACCATTTTTATTTATCGACAGAATCATCGAAATGTCAGATAATCATGTAGTTGGTTTGAAAAATGTTACGATGAATGAAACGTTCTTCGTAGGGCATTTTCCGGGAGCGCCTGTAATGCCTGGCGTAATCATTGTAGAAGCTATGGCACAAACCGGTGGAATATTAATTCTGAGTTCGGTTCCCGATCCAGAAAACTATTTAACCTATTTCATGAAGATTGACAATGTGAAGTTCAAACATAAAGTATTGCCGGGCGATACATTGATATTTAAATGTGATTTGATTTCACCAATTCGTAGAGGAATTTGTCACATGTCGGCTAGTGCTTATGCTAACGGAAAATTAGTTGCCGAAGCAGAATTGATGGCGCAAATTGCCAGAGTTAATTAAACAATAACTGATAACTTATGAATCAACCTTTAGCATACGTACATCCTGGAGCAAAGATTGCCAAAAATGTAGTAATCGAACCTTTTACAACCATTCACAACAATGTAGTCATTGGTGACGGAACCTGGATTGGCTCCAATGTTACCATAATGGAAGGCGCACGAATAGGAAAAAATTGTAACATTTTTCCGGGTGCTGTAATTGCAGCCGTACCTCAGGATTTAAAATTCGGAGGAGAAGAATCACTTGCAGTAATTGGTGACAATGTAACTATTAGAGAGTGTGTTACGATTAACCGTGGTACAATCGCATCGGGGCAAACCAAGATTGGTAACAACTGTCTTATTATGGCAACTGCCCACATTGCCCACGATTGTCATATTGGAGATAACGCAATTATCGTAAACGGCGTCGCTTTGGCCGGACACGTAATCGTTGGAAATTATGCTATCATCGGAGGATTAGCTGCCATTCATCAGTTTATCCAAATAGGTGATCACGCTATGATTTCGGGCGGTTCGTTGGTTCGTAAAGATGTTCCTCCTTATACTAAAGCTGCAAAAGAGCCGCTTTCTTATGTTGGAATTAATTCTGTCGGCTTGAGACGAAGAGGATTTTCTTCTGAAAAAATCAGGGAAATTCAGGATATTTACAGAATTCTGTATCAAAAAAATTATAACACCTCACAGGCAATGGGCATTATCGAAGCCGAAATGTCAGCTTCACCGGAACGTGACGAGATTTTAGATTTTATCAGAAACTCATCAAGAGGAATCATGAAGGGATACTCAGGTTCTTAATTAAACACAACAAATAAACAAATAACCGAATTAACAAATAAACATCAAAATGGCATCTACATCAGATATTAGAAACGGATTATGCATTAAGTTCAATCACGATATTTATAAAATTATTGAATTCCTTCATGTTAAACCAGGAAAAGGCCCGGCTTTCGTGAGAACCAAATTAAAAAGTTTAACTAACGGAAAAGTATTGGATAATACGTTTTCTGCCGGACACAAAATCGATACGGTTCGTGTGGAAACTCAAAATTTCCAATATTTATATGCAGAAGGAAATCAATTTCATTTCATGAATGTTGAAACGTATGAGCAAATCACTTTAGATAAAAATATTCTTGATGCTCCGGATTTATTGAAAGAAGGAACTAACGTAATGGTTCAGATTAATACTGAAACGGACTTACCACTTTCTGTTGATATGCCGGCTTCTATCGTTTTAGAAGTTACTTATGCTGAACCAGGCGTAAAAGGGAACACAGCAACAAATGCAACAAAGCCTGCTAAAGTTGAAACCGGAGCTTCAGTAAATGTTCCGTTATTTATCAATGAAGGTGACAAAATCAAAATAGATACTGCGACGGGTTCTTATATGGAACGCGTTAAGGAATAGTTTACAGTCACAGTTTACAGTCACAGTTGTGTGGCTCTGAATACTGCGACTGCGACTGAATACTAAAAAAATGAAATTCCCAAAAACACATACTTTAAAAGAAATTGCGGCCATTATCGGTAGCCAATATGTTGGTGCTGATGATTTTCCTGTGGAAGGCATGAACGAAATTCATGTAGTTACACCCGGAGATATTGTTTTTGTTGACCATCCAAAGTACTACGATAAAGCGCTACAATCGGCAGCGACTATTGTTTTGATTAACAAGGAAGTTGAATGTCCAAAAGGAAAAGCATTATTGATTTCGGATGACCCTTTTAGAGATTTCAACAAACTGACAAAGCATTTTAGTCCTTTTATGGCAGCAAATGTGAGTATTTCAGAATCGGCAACAATTGGAGAAGGGACAGTTATTCAACCGAATTGTTTTATCGGACACAATGTAACTATTGGTAAAAACTGTTTGCTTCATGCGAATGTAATTGTCTATGATAACACGGTGATTGGAGATAATGTGATTATTCATTCGGGCACAATTTTGGGAGCAGATGCTTTTTATTACAAAAAGCGACCTGAAGGTTTTGATCAATTGCTTTCCTGCGGAAGAGTTGTTATTGAAGACAATGTTGGAATAGGAGCGTTGTGTACTATTGATAAAGGCGTGACCGGAGATACTACTATTGGTGCCGGATCTAAGTTAGATAATCAGGTGCATGTTGGACACGATACCATAATTGGGAAAAAATGTCTGATTGCCGGACAAGTTGGAATTGCAGGTTGTGTAGTACTTGAAGATGAAGTTACCATGTGGGGACAATCTGGTACTACAAGCGGAATTACTATTGGTGCCAAAGCAGTGATTATGGGACAAACCGGAGTAAGTAAATCTGTAGAAGGAGCGAAGACCTATTACGGAACTCCAATCGATGAAGCGAGAGAGAAGATGAAGCAGTTTGCCAACTTAAAGAAAATACCGGAAATTTTAAACAAACTAAATAAAGATGAGCGCTAAAGAAATCGTTCAGGAGTTTTATAAATCTGATGCCTTGCTGGAAACCGAAACTGTTTCCAAACTTTTGCATGATGATATAGTTTTAGAATGGCATAGTTCCAAAGGTTTTCTAAAACTAAATCGTCAGGAAATAATAGATTTAACAACAGAATTGGGAAAAGCATATGTTCGTTCGAAAGCCAGGATAACCCATATTTTAGAAGACGGCAATACCGTTTCTGTTCGTTATTCACATTATGTAAAAACTATTGAAAACCCAAGAGAAGAAATGCTCTTAGCACATTTCATGGTTATATGGGAATTAAAAAACAACAAGCTTTACAGAGGTTATCAAATGAGTCAATTATAAAGGGTAAAAAAACTAATTACTAATCACTAATTACTAATTACTATTTTCTACTTTTGTAGCACCAAAAAATAAACAAGCAACAATTAATATAAACTAACAGAATCTGAAATAAATTCAGTTTAAAACAAACAAAAACATGAGCGTTTTAGTTAATAAAAATTCAAAAATAATAGTTCAGGGATTTACAGGAAGCGAAGGGACTTTCCATGCTTCACAAATGATTGAGTATGGGACCAATGTTGTTGGTGGAGTAACACCGGGAAAAGGTGGTACAACCCATTTAGACAAACCGGTATTCAATACGGTAAAAGATGCTGTTGAAAAAGCAGGAGCTGATACTTCTATTATTTTTGTTCCGCCTGCTTTCGCAGCTGATGCTATTATGGAAGCTGCAGATGCCGGAATCAAAGTGATTATTGCTATCACAGAAGGTATTCCAGTAGCGGACATGATTAAGGCGTATGCATATATTAAAGATAGAGATTGCAGATTAATTGGGCCAAACTGTCCGGGAGTAATTACTCCTGAGGAAGCTAAAGTTGGTATCATGCCGGGCTTTGTTTTCAAAAAGGGAGGTGTTGGCATCGTTTCTAAATCGGGAACATTGACTTATGAAGCGGCTGACCAGGTTGTAAAACAAGGAATGGGAATTACAACAGCTATCGGAATTGGCGGTGACCCAATCATCGGAACAACAACTAAAGAAGCAGTTGAATTATTAATGAATGATCCCGAAACCAAATGCATCGTAATGATAGGTGAAATCGGAGGTCAATTGGAAGCAGATGCTGCCAAATGGATAAAAGCTGATGGTAACCGCAAACCGGTTGTTGGTTTTATTGCCGGAGAGACTGCTCCAAAAGGAAGAACAATGGGACATGCAGGTGCAATTGTTGGTGGAGCTGATGATACAGCTGAAGCTAAAAAACGCATCATGAGAGAATGCGGTATTCACGTAGTGGATTCTCCTGCTGAGATTGGTAAAAAAGTAAAAGAAGTAATGGGTTAATCTCATTATCAATATATTAAATTTAAAGCTTCACATTCGTGAGGCTTTTTTTATTTCTTATTTTTCTTATCTTTGAATATCAAACCTTATTTATGAAAAAACTGTACTTTTTTTTACTTCTTACAATCAATGTTTTTATTTCTAATGCACAGATAGTTACAATTCCTGATATTAATTTTAAGACGAAGTTGTTGGCGGCGAGTACGACTAATCAAATTGGTAAAGATTTAGCCGGGAATTATATAAAAATTGATGCCAATAATAACGGAGAAATCGAAGTAAGTGAAGCCCAACAAATAGCATGGTTAGATGTCAATAATCAAAATGCAGCAGCTTCAGTTTTAATTTCAAATGTTACCGGAATAGAAAATTTTACAAATCTGGTAAGATTAAATGTTGCATATAATAGTCTTGCCGCTATTAATCTCGCTCCATTTACAAATCTTCAGGCTTTCTTTTGTCAGTCAAATCAAATAACTTCTCTTGATTTTACGGGGCTTACTAATGTAACAGGTATTACGGCATGGCAAAATCAACTTACTTCTGTAAATGTAAATGGATTGGTAAACCTCACGACTGCTTGGTTTGATACAAATCAATTAACCACTTTAGATTTTAGTTCTTGCATAAATTTGAATAATGTTTATTGTGCCAGTAATCAATTGGTTTGGTTGAATTTAAAAAATGGTAAAAATGAAGCAAACACAGGTTTCGGAAGTAATCCCACTTTAAGATATATATGTGCTGATGAAGGTCAGTTAAATAGTATTCAAAATCTTTTAGATGTATTTTCAATGACCAATTGTAATATTGGAACTTATTGCTCATTTACACCCGGAGGAAATTATTATACAATCCAAGGTAACAGTAAATTTGATAGTAATAATAATGGATGTGATTTATTGGACATATCTTATCCATACTTAAAATTAAACTTTTCAGGAGTGACTACCGGGAGTATGTTTGCAAATACGTCCGGTAATTATTCAATTCCTGTGTCAGCTGGAACTCATACCATTACTCCTGTTTTAGAAAATCCAAGTTACTTTATAGTTTCTCCTACTTCGACAGTTGTGAATTTCCCAACTCAAAGTAGTCCGTATACACAAGACTTTTGTATTTCTGCCAATGGAATTCACAATGATGTTGAATCATGGATTTTTCCATTAACCCGAGCAAGACCCGGATTTGATGCAAGATATAAAATTGTATACAAAAACAAAGGCAACCAAACTATGTCAGGAACATTGACATTTGGTTTTGATGATGATTATATGGATTTTGTCTCAGCGACACCAACACCGGAAAGTATAAACTTTAGTTTGCTGACATGGAATTATGTGAATCTGCTTCCTTTTGAAATACGTGAGATAGAAGTCACGCTTAATATGAATACGCCATCGGAGTCTCTTCCGCTTAACATTGGCAGTATAATTAAATTTGAATCAACCATATTTCCATTGGCTGGAGACGAAACCCAGACCGATAATTCACATCGCTTACAGCAAGTGGTTGTTGGTTCATTTGATCCAAATGATAAAAATTGTCTGGAAGGAAATGTAGTTGGAGTAGAAAAGGTTGGGGACTATGTACATTATATGATACGCTTTGAAAACACCGGAACCGCTGCTGCTGAAAATGTTGTTGTCAAAGATATTATTGATACCGCAAAGTTTGATATTGCCACTTTAGTAGCTTTGAGTGCCAGTCATTCTTTTTTAACAAAGATTACATATACCAATAGAGTAGAGTTTATCTTTGAAAATATTAACCTGCCATTTGATGATGCAAACAACGATGGTTATGTGGTATTTAAAATTAAAACCAAGTCAACATTGGTGGTTGGAAATACTTTTAGTAATTCTGCAAGCATTTATTTTGATTATAATTTCCCAATTGTTACCAATACGGCTACAACGACAATTGCCGCTTTAGGAACACAGGATTTTGAGTTTAGTAATATGTTTACTTTGTCTCCTGTACCGGCGAAGAACAGTTTAACGATTACAACCAAACAAAATGTGACCATTAGTTCTGTAAGCATTTATAATGAACTTGGGCAATTGATTCAGGTTACGACTAATCCAAATGATACGATAGATGTTTCGGGATTGAAAGCAGGAATTTACTTTATCAAGATTCTTAGCGACAAAGGAACTTCGACTGATAAGTTTATAAAGGCTAATTATTAAGATTTAATTATGTTGAGTTTCTTTATTTGATAGTCACTTTCTTGATAAGTTGACCCTCACTGGATTCTATTTTTAAATAATACATCCCTTTCACTAAATCGTCAACAGAAATCGTATTTCTATTTGAATCAATCGATTTTTTAAATATAATTTGCCCTAAATTATTTATCAAAGAGACAGAAACAAAGTTTATTTCTAAATTGCTCCAATCAATTGTAAGGTAATCTTCTGCAGGATTGGGATACACTTTAATGGCATCTGACAGATTATTTTCTGGAATAGATAATGTTAAATTACAAGAGGCAGAAACTGCATTGGTATTTTCAATTGTATTGCCTGAAGGTAGTGAATGACCAGCAAATCCAATAAAATCATTTGGGTAAAAACTACATCTAAACACTAAATTTTGTGCAGGTGTTGTTCCTTGGGTCATTACACCACTTTGAGCTATTGGATTTATATATTTCCAAACAGTAGTTCCAGTTGAATTGACTTCAGTAAACATACCAGCCGGACCATTGCAAAGCAATACATTTCCATTAGAAAGCTGTTGTGCTCCTGATATATTTTGTGCATAATAACTATTGGGATTTCCATTATTATAAATCCATGAATATGTCGTTGGCAAATAGGGGAGTGTATTTGTATAAGTATATCCAATAACTGGCGGATTAATAATTTCTACAGTTGTGTAGTTTCCTCCTGTTCTCGCTAAACCATTATTATAGATCATGATTTGATTTTCAAAAGGAAGACCGCTGACAATCCAATTGGCATTATGTTGTCCAAAAAATTTTTTATTTGCAATTGTTCCATTATTATAGGCAGCGGGATTCCCCCAACGGTATAATAAATCTCCTCCTTTTCCTGAATTTCCACCAGTATGACTTGCCGCTTGAGCTGTGGTTGTACTGTGGTCAATAATCCATATTTCGTTCATATTGTGTGAACTAATCAAAATTTGGTCAAGGGTAGGATTATAGTCAATCGAATTTAAATGTATCCAATCTGGTTCGGTTGCACTTGCATTAAAATTAAGGTTAAGTAACTGTGGATTAGTAGCAATGCTTCCAAAGTTTGGTTTAGCGTTATCATAATCCTGAATCAAATGATCCCAAAGATGCCATTCCCAAACTATGATGCCACCGCTTAAACCATTAGGCTGCACTTCAATTATTTGTTCGCTCCATAAAGTAGTTGGAACTAATGATGGATTTCTACCGGCAGCAATAGCTTGTGTATTGGTTTTAGCTTCCCATGCAATAATGAGTACATTTCCATTTGGTAATGCTTTTACATCGTGGTGCTGGCATTTTGTAGCATCCGATACAGTATAACTCCAAGTTACATTACCATTCCAATCAATTTTCTCAATAATTCCACCTCTTCCGCCAGCATTGAAAGTGGTATTATTTGCATTTCCGGTTCGAAGTAAATTTCCATCCGGAAGAATGTAAACTGATTGTCCCGGTCTATAGGTACTAGGCCAGGTTTTGACTTCCTTTCCACATTTGTCAATCAAATAAGTTGTAGTGCTGTTTATCGGAGCAAATAAAACATATCCATTATCTAACGAACCTGTATCGTGTTGAATTAATCCAATGGTTTGAGAAAAGGAATTTGTAATGAAAACGAATAGTATAGGTAAGTATAGTTTTTTCATACTATTTGATGATTATTTTTTCTGATGTTTTTGTTGTACCATTATCTAAAGTAACAATATATTGTCCTGATTGTAGCTCGCTAACATCTATTGAATAGGAAACAGCGGTTTGTATGTTGCTTACCTCTTTTATTTTTTTACCCGTTATATCAAATATCGAAAAAGTCATATTGCTATTAAATGAAGCTGGAATATAAAAATTAACAGTGTCACTTGCCGGATTTGGATAACAAAGTAACACTAATACATTATCAACTTCATTGATGCTCAAATAAACAGTTACAGGCTCAGTAATTGTTGTATTTAATCCACCATTTGGTCCCATATTGGAAGAGGTAACTACACCGTAAAATGTTGGTCCGATTAGATAAGGATAAGCCGGCACTAAATTATCATCCAGTGTTGCAAAGTAACAGTAAATGCCGCTAGGATATTCAGGTGTTACACAAAATCTGCCATTGTGTTCATCTAAATCACCAAGTCCGGCTACATATTCATAATCTTGTGCATAAGCACCTAATGGATAAGTTGAAAGCGGCGGTCCAAAAAAGTTTGGAGTTAAAACAGTTCCGTCCGGTAAAGTAGTTCGTTCAGTGATATTACGAAGTCTATAACTGGAATTAATTTTTCGTATAGGACCAGTTCCATTGGTATTTGAATAACCATAAGAACCATAAATTGGAAATCCGTCAAAAGCAAAACCTATTAGAGGAGCATGAACACTTGAATTGGTTTCGTCCCAATGGCATTTTGGACTAACATGAGAATGGTATTCAAAGTTTCCGTTTGGATGTCCCATACAAATATCAAATGTTTGCAAATCAATATGTTCAAAATAAAAAGCGTTTTGAAACCAAACATTTTCTTCTTCCCAACTTT
The DNA here is from genome assembly GCF_021608185.1 of Flavobacterium anseongense. Lineage (GTDB taxonomy): Bacteria > Bacteroidota > Bacteroidia > Flavobacteriales > Flavobacteriaceae > Flavobacterium > Flavobacterium anseongense. Next base: position 140,860 of record NZ_JAKIHN010000004.1, read on the forward strand.
TAGCATCCAAAGGATTATACAACGACATCCCGTTAGTAAAAATGCCAATATGACCATAGGGAGCAACGGTTGGAGTTCCGGTATTTTGTATTGGGTTTAATCTGATTTTGAATAAATAATTTTTGTTCAATGGTTCCCATGGATTGTTTGGCCAATAATCATCTGGACCTGCCGAAACACCATCAGTACTGGTTAAAGGCAACCAACCTGGAATGTCAGTGCAACTGATATAAACAAAATTGGTGGAATATTGTACTTGTTGCACATTTATGGGGATTCCTTCATAACCGGTAATTCCTGTTGGATTTTGCAGCCAAGCTGTGATGGCTGGATTTGTTTGTGCATCAATGCCGGAAGTACAGCAAGTAAGAAGTAAAATAAAGTATACAGCTCTGTTCATAACGTAAAATTTAGATTTTTTGACACTAAGAATAGAGTTTGGTTTAATTAGAATATTTTTTATTTGTTAATTATAACTTTAACCGTTTTATCATTCTTTCCGTCAGTAACTTTTACAAAATAAATACCGTTATAAATTGTATCAGTTTCAATAATACTTAATGTACTTCCTTGCAAAATTTTATTGGTTTTTACAATTTGACCTAATTCATTTATCAAATAAACATCCATATCATTTGTAGCCATTGGAGTCTGAATAGCAATGAATTCTGATGCTGGATTTGGTGCTATTGTAACTTTAAAATCAGGGTTTTCAATTAAATTAGTGGTTAAAGTCGTTGTTCCACCGGGAACAGATGTTGGAGTTGTAACCGTAATATTGCCATAAAACGTTGGTCCAACTACATAAGGATAAGCCGAATTATGATTGGCATCTACGGTAGTAAAATAACAATAAATTCCGTTGGGATATAACGAGGCGGGATATTCAGGGGTATTGCAAATTCTGCCATTATGTGAATCTAAATACGTTGGATCACCAGGATGAGCAATGTATTCATAATCCTCTCTGAAATAACCATTAAAAAAAGTTTGTGTTCCAACAACTTGATTAATAGCTGGGCCATTAGTTCTTAATCCGGTTGGATATGATTTTAATTGATAACTCGATTTCATTCGGGTTATTGCTCCGGTTCCATCTGTGTTGGTATACGCATAAGCACCGTAAATTGGAAAACCATCATAGGCAAATCCCAACAAAGGCGAATGTTGCGATGGATTAATTACATATAAACCATCAGCAGGGTAAGTATTGCAAACATTAGAAAGAACAACCAAATCTAAATTGAAAGCACTTGGGTTTTGGTGATGGTGGTAATTTCCCATAGCCGGATGTGCTTTGGCACAATCAAAACCTGCTCTTTCAGCAGGAATAGCATCTCTTGTCCAATTAGTCGTTCCGGAACAGGGAGGATTTCCCGGTCCGCCACATAATGCTCCGGTAGTATTATTCCAAGCTACACCATCACGGTAATCAAATAAGGCGACACCATTTTTAAAAACACCTATATTTCCCCCGGTTGTTGCTGTTGTCCCGGTGCCTTGAACAGGATTTAAAGGAATTCTGAAAATTTTATTTTGAGCTGTAGCTAACGATGGATTCCCATCTAGAAAAGGCCCTGTAATATAAGCAGGAATTCCAGTTGCTGAGATATAAGAATACGTTGTATTGTATTGCACAGTTTGAACATTGGCTAATACGGCATCGTTTATGGGTGTTGAGTTCCCGGCAACATAATGACGCCCTGTAATTCCGGTTGTGTTGATTAACCATCCCGTTATTGCAGGATTAGTTTGTGCATTAGTAATAAATGCTACAATTAAGGTAATAAGTTTAATTAACTTTCTCATACTTTATGGTTTGTATTTTTTTGTAATATATTTTTAGACGTTGTTTCTATAAATTTCTTGTACTACTTGTAAAAATTTATTCTCTTGGATGGCTAAATCGCTTATCAAATAAAAATTCCTTATCCGTTAAAGTTGTTAAAAACAAAACTAAATCCACTCTGTCATTATCGGATAAGTTCATGGGCTTGGCTAATTCTTTTGGTAAACTTTTATTATGGTCTAAAGAATTATAATGTTTCACCACTTCTGTTAAAGTTTTAAATCTTCCGTCATGCATGTAGGGAAATGTGAATTGAATATTTCTCAAAGTTGGTATTTTGAAACGAAGGTAATCTTCTTTTTTATTGGAAATTTTCATTCTTCCCAAATCATTTAAGGTTTCATCGACGGTTAATCCGTTTTTCTCAAATTTATCATCAGTAAAAAGCGGTTCTTTATGACAAGAAGCACAATTCGTTTTAAATAAATTGTAACCACGCTGTTCTCTTTCATTGTATTGTTCTTCATTTCGCATTACTCTATCATATTTAGAATTTGATGATTTCAGCATAACAGTAAATTGAGCTAAGGCTTTGAATAATCGTTGGCTTGTAACTTTTTCATCGCCAAAAGCTTTTGAAAAAAGAGTTCTGTATTTTTCACTGGCTTGTAGTTTGGCAATAACATTTTCAAGTTTTTCATCCATTTCTAATGGATTTGTAATTGGATTGATAGGCTGTACTTCGAGATTGTTTACACCACCATCCCACATAAAATCTTTTTTCCAGGCCAGGTTGATTAGCGCCATCGAATTTCGTGTACCAATCTTTCCTTCGATACCATGACTCAATTGATGGTCAACATGTGTAAATCCGGTTTGCTGCAAATGGCAACTCTGACAGGAAATAGTATTGTCTCTTGATAAAATGGGATCATAAAATAAGTTTCTGCCCAATTGAAATCCTTCTTCAGTCAATGGATTTTTTTCGAAATCATATTTTGGTTTTGGCCAGCCTTTTGGTACATCAAGATATAATGGCGTTGTAGTTTGATTTGAAAATCCAAAACCAACTAAGACAATCCCAATTGCCAAAATATGTTTCCAATTGAATTTCATTGTGAATAAAACATTTTAGTGATGTAATTTGCCAATTTCATTGCATCCTTTCCCGGAATCATTACGCTGTTGGTTTCTTTCAACTCCAAATTAGAGAAAAACGGATACAAATCGATGCCAATGTAAATGTCATCGTCAGCTTTTTTGTCCCAATCAAATTTCATCTTACGCATAGCATAATAAGGTTGAAGATAACCACCAATATGAAACTGAAATTCATTTTTTCTAGTAATGCAACTCGAGCTTCTGCCTTCTATTTTCATATTAATATAACCACTTTGCCAAGCCCAATACATTCCTTTGATTGGATCTAAATCGCCTGACAATGCACCGGAAGTATTGGTTAAACTATCAATGCCAATATTGAAAATAATTTTAGAAATTAGTTTGTAGCTTTTCTTGGTTATCGGAATTTGAAAGGATTTTGGATTGTCAGAATCGAGTAGATGATAGCTGTTTTTTTGAATAAAAACCGATTTGTCTTCGTACTGAATTTGAATATTAGAAATATAACATCTAAAAGTTTCAACAACCAAAGTATCATTGTTCGCCGAAACATATTTCTTATTCAACTCGAATGGAAGCTTATTAAATTCTAAATGAAAATTTACTGCAAGCGAATCATTTTTACTTTGAGAAAAAGTCTGAAAGCAAAATAAAAAAAGGAAAACACTATGTATTCCTTTCTTAATCATGTCTTGGTCCGCGAGGTTTTGGCGCAAATATTTTGGACAATTCTTCGGTTAGTTCATTAAAGTCTGCTAACTGATCATTATTACATAGTTTTTTGATGTCTTCAAAGTGTTTGAAATGCGTTGCTTCGATTTGTTTCTGATTTGAATTTATCACGGCAATCAAACTGTCTTTTGTTTTCGCATCTGTTTCTGCTTGATTTAATTCTGCATACAATTGCTGTTTTGCTTCGCGAATATTTCTGTCAAGTTTATTGATTTCACTACGATGCCATTCAATTAATTTGGCATATTCTTTTTGCTGATTGGCATCAAAATGAAGTTTTTCTATGATGATTTCTTTTGGCTGCTGACCATTTCCATGTGGTGGTCTATGACCTTTTGGTCCTAAAAGTAAAAAGCCTAAAGTTCCAAAGTTGATTAGCAATAATCCGATAACGGCAATCGTTAATAGTTTTGTCTTTTCCATTGTTATTTATATAACTGGTTACTTTGATTCACAGTCATTTCTAAATAAGCTGTAGTTGAATCGTGAGTTCGTTTTGATTTGGAGTTAAGTGCCGAAAAGTTTAGTAAAACCAAAACAGCAATCGAAGCGGCAACTAGCCAAACTGTTTTTGATGACACCTTGCTTTCTAACTGAATTCTTTGCTGAATTTTGGAAAATAAATCGTCACTTGGCACTACAGATGTAATTCCATCAGTGCTTTTTAAAATGTTTTCTATCCAATTATTTCTTTCCATTTATTCTGAACTTGCTTCAGAATCTTTCAATCCTGAATATTAATGTTTCTATTTTCTTTGACGAATGTTATTATTTTTTCTTGCGCGAATTATTGAATTTATCAGATAATTTATCTTGAAGCGAAACTTTTGCCCTAAATACAAGCGATTCTACCGATGAAATGCTGAGCTGCATAATCTCCGAAATTTCTGGATTACTCAAACCATCAAGCTTTGAAAGCAAAAAAGCAGTCTTTTGATTTTCGGTTAACGAATTAATAACTTCAAAAAGAATTGCCGCATCTTCTTTGTTTTCCATCAAAATTCCGGGATGTTCAAAGTTGGCTTTGTTTAGGTATTCCTGCTCATTCTGGCTTTTCTTTCCAAAAATAAAAAAGCGTTTCTGACTATTTTTTCGCTTGATAAAATCCAAGCACTGATTAATGGTAATGCGGTAAATCCAGGTTTTATAAGAGGATTTTTGATTGAAGCCGCCTAAAGAATTATAGACTTTTACAAACACATCTTGTGTAATTTCCTCAGCATCTTCAATGTTTTGCAGATAATTCAACGCCACATTGTACACTAGAGTTTTATACTCGTGATACAATTTTTCAAAATGAAATTGGTTTTGAATCATTTGGTAAGGTTGTGAACTTTCGACTTACAATGTTACTAAAGGTTTAAAGATAAATGATTTTTTAGAAGTATAAATTATTCTATATTTGGGCTATCAAATTAAACACTCGTGGCGGAGCCAAATTATATGGAGCGCTGCGGAATAAATCGAAACTAATCTTTATAACATGAAATTATTAGAAGGAAAAGTAGCCATCATAACCGGAGCAAGTAGAGGAATTGGAAGCGGAATTGCTAAAGTTTTTGCTGAACACGGAGCAAATGTTGCGTTTACCTATAGTTCATCTGCCGAATCAGCGCAGGTTTTAGAAAACGAATTATCGGCAATGGGAATCAAAGCCAAAGGATATAAATCGAATGCAGCCGATTTCAACGAAGCACAAAAACTGGTTGATGATGTGTTAGCGGAGTTCGGGAATGTTGATGTATTAATCAACAACGCCGGTATCACAAAAGACAATCTTTTGATGCGGATGAGCGAAGAAGATTTTGACAAAGTAATCGAAATCAACTTGAAATCCGTTTTCAATATGACCAAAGCAGTGCAAAAAATCATGCTTAAAAACCGCAAAGGTTCTATCGTGAATATGAGTTCGGTTGTTGGTGTAAAAGGAAATGCCGGACAAGCTAATTATGCCGCTTCAAAAGCGGGAATGATTGGATTTACTAAATCAATAGCTTTGGAATTGGGTTCAAGAAATATTCGCTGTAATGCTATTGCACCTGGCTTTATTGAAACTGAAATGACTGCAAAGTTAAACGAAGATGTTGTACAAGGCTGGAGAGATTCTATCCCGTTAAAACGTGGTGGAACTCCTGAAGATGTTGCTAATGCTTGTCTATTCTTTGCTTCCGATATGAGCGCCTATGTTTCGGGACAAGTGTTGAATGTTTGTGGAGGAATGTTAACCTAGTATTCAGTTTACAGTCTCAATAAACAGAGATAACTGTCAACTGTGACTGCGACTGCGACTAATTTTTAAACAGAATACCAATCTAAAATATGACAACCACAACAATCCTGTTATTACTCGTATCAATACTTATTGCTGCTGGTTTATCATTTTACCAATATTTATATAAAGTCAAAAGCAAGTCGAATATCAATTTGCTTTTGGCTTTTTTGCGTTTCTTTTCGATTTTTGGATTATTACTTTTATTGATTAATCCGATAATTACACGAAAAACTGTAGAAACAGTTAAAACACCTTTGCCAATTGTTATAGATAATTCGGCTTCGATTAAAGATTTAAAAGCGGATAAATCGGCTATGGAAGTTTTTCAAAAGCTCTCAGAAAACAAAGATTTAGCCGATAAATTTGATGTTCAAAACTATCAGTTTGATACCGATTTTCTTCCGGCTGACACTATCGATTTCAAAGGAACTCAGTCTAACATTGATGTTGCTGCCAAAAATCTGAAGAACATCTATAAAAATCAGCAGTATCCAACGGTTTTAATTTCGGACGGAAACCAGACATCGGGCGAAGATTATGTTTTCGGATTTAATTCTGATAATAAGGTTTATCCATTGGTTGTTGGCGATACGGCGACTTATTTGGATTTGAGAATTACCCAACTGAATGTCAATAAATATGCATTCCACAAAAACAAATTTCCGGTTGAAGTTTTTCTGAATTATGCCGGAACCAAAAGTATCAACGCCACATTTAAAATCTCGCAAGGAAATAGTATTCTGAACGAACAAACGGTTGCTTTTTCTCCATCAAAAAAATCGGCAACACTAAATGTTTTATTGCCTGCGGACAAGGTTGGTTTGCAGATTCTGAAAGCTACTGTTTTATCAAAAGAACAGGAAAAAAACACGTATAACAATATCAAGAATTTTGCTGTAGAAGTTATCGATCAAAAGACAGAAGTTGCTTTGATTTCATCCATTTCACATCCTGATTTGGGAGCAATTAAGCGAAGCATCGAAACTAATGCTCAACGAAAAGTAACAATTCTTAAACCAAACCAAGTCAGTTCGTTAACAAATTATAATGTTTTGATATTGTATCAGCCAAATGCTGAGTTTAGAACCATCTTTGATCAAAACGAAAATGCCAAAATCAACACTTGGATTATCACAGGAAACGACACCGATTTTAATTTTTTGAATCAGAATCAGGACAATTATACTTTCAAAATGAGCAGCAGCAAGGAAGATTATTTGGCTTCATTTGACAGTCAGTTCAATCTTTTTGCATTGGATAATATTGGCTTCGAACAATTCCCGCCACTGGAAAATCCGTTTGGAGCAATTACGGCTAGCGGTAATAATACTATTTTGTTATCGTCAACCATTCGTAACATTCAAACCAATCAACCTTTAATGGCTTTTGCCGAAAATCAGGGAAAACGAAGAGCCTTTTTGTTTGGAGAAAACATCTGGAAATGGCGTGCCAATAATTATATTGACAAAAAAAGCTTTACCGATTTTGATATTTTTCTGGATAAAACCATACAATATTTAGCATCAAACAACGCCAGAAAGTCTTTAGTTGTTACTCATGAACGCTTTTATAATTCGGGCGAAGGCATTGAAATAACGGCTCAATATTTCAATAAAAATTATGAACTCGACGAAAAAGCCCGATTAACTATAGCAGTTACAAATACCAAAACCAAGCAAGTCAAGAATTATGATTTGCTTCGAACTACAAACGCTTTTCAGGCTAATTTGGATGGATTATCAGCAGGGAATTATGCATTTACTGTCAAAGAATTGAATTCTAATTCTGTTTATTCAAGTCGATTTGAGGTATTAGATTTTGATATTGAAAAGCAATTTGTAAATCCGGATTGGAACAAACTGAATCAATTAGCAACCCAAACTAAAGGCAAGGCATTCTTGTCAAATCAAGCCGATTTGCTTATCAAACAATTACTTGCAGACGACAGTTATAAAGCCATCCAAAAAACATTGGTAAAAAAATCACCATTAATTGATTGGGTTTGGCTATTGGTTTTAATAGCTATTTCTTTAGCTTCCGAATGGTTTATCAGAAAGTATAACGGCCTGTTATAGTCTTTAATTCTTCTTTCTCAAAACAAGTTTTCCTCCTAAATAAGCCATCGGAATATAAGCTAATACCAAATCAATAACGGTAAACCAAAGTGGTGATGGAAGCATAAAAATGTTCGTGATTCCACCTATCAAATTGACAACACCGATTGCAATAGCAAACCGCATTTTATTATTGGCGGCTATACCGGCAGCTATTAATGCGCCAACAAATGTACCAAGCGCATGCGCAACAAAAGGTAAAAGAAAATGTTTTGGTTCCATTAGTGGCATGGCAGCTTGTAATCCTTCCATTGTTGTTAAGTCGCTACCAACTGGCGGTGGAATAATAGAACCACTAGCCATAATGATTGACATATTTACTATGCCTCCGATAACAAGCCCAAGAACTACTGCTAAAATGTTTTTTAAAATATTCATAATAAGTTGGTTTTGGTTAATGGATACTAAAGTAATAAAATTCAATCATATAATCATTTTTAACAAAAACTAACAAAATGACAAGTCAATTTTATGTAAATTCGTAACACTAAAAAAGACACATGAAAATTGCCATTGTATGCTATCCAACTTTTGGTGGTAGTGGTGTGGTAGCCACTGAATTAGGTTTAGAGCTTGCCCATCGCGGACACGAAATTCATTTTATTACTTATCGTCAGCCGGTTCGGTTGGCACTTCTAAATTCAAATGTGCATTATCATGAAGTTAATGTTCCTGAATATCCTTTATTTCATTATCAGCCTTATGAGTTAGCGTTGTCGAGTAAATTGGTCGATATGGTGAAACTCTATAAAATCGAATTGATGCACGTGCATTATGCTATTCCACATGCTTATGCCGGTTATATGGCAAAGCAGATGTTGAAAGCTGAAGGAATTAAGATTCCGATGGTTACAACACTACACGGAACTGACATCACTTTGGTTGGAAACCATCCTGTTTATAAACCTGCCGTTACGTTCAGCATCAATAAATCAGATATTGTGACTTCTGTTTCGCAGAGTTTGAAGGATGATACTTTGCGACTTTTTAATGTTAAAAAAGAGATTCATGTAATTCCGAATTTTATAGAGTTGGATAAAATACGTAATGAAAGTCAGATTTCCTGTCATCGTTCTGTTATGGCAAAAAAAGAAGAGCGAATAGTAACGCATATCAGTAATTTCCGCAGAGTAAAACGAATTCCGGATATTATTAAGATATTTTATAAAATTCAACAGAAGATTCCGGCTAAGCTAATGATGGTTGGTGATGGTCCTGAAAAATCAAGAGCGGTACAACTTTGTAAAGAACTTGGTATTGAAGACAAAGTTATTTTCTTTGGAAACAGCAACGAAATAGATCAGATTCTTTCGTATTCCGACTTGTTTTTATTGCCATCAGAAACCGAAAGTTTTGGTTTGGCTGCACTCGAAGCTATGGCATGGAGTGTTCCTATAATATCAAGTAATTCAGGCGGTTTGCCCGAAGTAAACTTTGATGGAGTTTCAGGATATCTCAGCGATGTTGGCGACATTGACAGCATGGCAGAGAATGCCTTAAAAATTCTTTCTGATGATGCTACTTTAGCTGAGTTTCGAAAAAAAGCGTTAAATGTTGCGCAACAATTTGACATCAAAAATATACTTCCATTGTATGAAGCATTGTATCATAAAGCCATTAACAATTCCAAATGAGAAAAATAATTTCTATACTAGTAATTGCCTTATTGTATTCTTGTTCGCCAACAAAGAATACAGCCAACAAACAGTTATATGAAGTGCTGTTGGTCAAAAATGATGGTGGTGCAAATATTAAGTTTTATGAAATATTCACAGAATCAAAAGAAATCAAAATGCTTTTGGGAGATGAAACGCTGCGTAAAAAAATAAGTGCAAATGATATAACCGAGAGTAATTTTGTTATCCTAAATACAGGACCAACTGAGGAAAAGAGTAATAAAGTCACCATTGAAAATGTCATTGAGACACCAACTCAAATAGAAGTTTACATTAAGGACGATCAAAAAAATATTGAAGCTGTTCAGACAAACGATGAAACTTTGTATCCTTATACGGTTATAAAAATCAATTCGAAGAAACCAATTGTTATCAAATAAAAAATCCCGTCTTAATTCAGACGGGATTTTTGTTTATGTAGATTTTGATTAAAATCTGTAACGAATTCCAAGCGCAATATCCGGACCGAAATTGTCTTCTCTAAACTTGTTATCACCACTATTATTCAAATAGAATTCAGGTCTAAAGTCTAAAGATAACTGAATTGGAGCTTCCTGAAAGTTATATTCTATACCAATATCTCCGGCAGCAAGAATGATAGTACCGCTTTCGCTTGCACCACCTTTATTATAACTCCAGCTTCCTAATCCGGCACCAACTCCAGCATACCAATTGAATCCTTTGTCAATGTCCCAAACCCATTGGTATAAACCAACAAGTTTCCATGCATCAACATCATTGCTGTTTCTCCATCCTAAATCCAATTCTAAACGATTGTTTTTAGACAAACCTCTTTGGTATGAAACTTCTCCACCAAAACCATCGTTGTCTCCTAAACGTAATCCTAACGCATTCTTTGAAATGTCCTGAGCCTGTGCGCTAAATGCTAACCCCATTAGCATAAAAGCAGATAAAATGATTTTTTTCATTGTTTAATTTTTAATTAGTTTTGACAAAGGTCGACAAAAACAATGCCAACGCCTTTATATAATATTACAAATTTATTATACAATTTCTGACTAAACTAATCAGTTGTGAATTATTTTTCCTTTGAATAAATCACAGAGGCGATAAGTTGCTGGCTTAAAAAATCTTCCATTTCGAATAGGTCTTCTTCTTCGCGTTCCGTATGTTCTTCATAGCGGTAAAGCTTCCAACGGCGGTTACTATATTCTAAAGCCGTAAGGTTTTCAACCCAATCGCCAGAGTTTAAGTAGGTAGTTGCCCCTTGCTTGTTTTCCTTTTTTAGGATTTTTGGCTCATGGATGTGACCGCAAATTACATAATCATATTTTTTTTCGATAGCCAAATCTGTCGCTGTAGTTTCAAAATCAGAAATGTGTTTAACTGCCGATTTTACACCGGCTTTTATTTTCTTTGAGAAGGAATAAGGTTCTTTGCCTAGTTTTTTCAAGCACCAATTGACAAACCTATTTATAAGTATCAAATAATCATAACCCAAACCGCCTAATTTGGCAATCCATTTAGAGTGCTGTACCGAAGCATCGAATACATCACCATGAAATATCCAGGCCTTTTTATAATCTAAATCGAGAACAAGTTTATCTACTATAGCGATATTACCAATGGTTGAATCGCTAAATTTTCGAAGCATTTCGTCATGGTTTCCGGTTATGTAATACACTTTTGTTCCTTTCGAAGCCAAGTCGACAATCTTCTTGATGACTTTTAAATGGGCTTTCGGAAAGTAGGATTTTCGGAATTGCCAAATATCGATAATGTCTCCGTTTAAAACTAAAACCTTTGGCTTGATAGAGGATAAGTAATAGCTCAATTCGTGAGCATGTGAACCAAAGGTTCCTAAATGAACGTCTGAAATCACTACTACATCTAATTTTCTTTTTTTCAAAATGAATGAATTTAGAGTTTAGCAAATTAAAGACCCTTACATTAATTGAATTAAAAATTAATGTTATCAAATTCACATATTTCGTTCCGATAAGGCAGACTTTGCAACTTTACTAGTTGTTAACAAAATGATTATCTAGCAATTCATTTTGGGTTTGTGAACCGCTTTGCGGTATTGGCAATGAAATTCCAAATGAGGAGAAATCCTGAAGCTCATAGCTGATAATGGTATTGGCATATACCATTCCAATATTTTTTGCATAATATTGAGTTGACGAAACAACATCCTGAGTGTTTAATAACGTAACAGATAGCGGAATAGGAATCCCCGGAACTGTTACTGTTGTTGCAACTTTCAGATTTAAAGTAGTTTTTACTTTTTTTACATCTGTATAAGAGTGGTTCTCATCAATACTAAAAGTGGGTAAGGTTTCTAATGCTGTTGTTTTCAGGGTATAGTTTATCACAAGTGGATACCCTTGAAAATCCTGATTGATAACTCCGGAAACTGAACCTAATTCCTGATTTGCAGCAGCGCTTTCCTTAAAAATCATTAAATCAGTAACACTTAAATCAATTGGCAGTACAGCTCCTAAATTCAATCCGGCATTCCCTGACATATAAAGGGCATCGTTCTGTTTACGGACTCCATTATTACGTAGTGAATTGGAATAAAAACCAAACGGAATATTAAGGGTTTTAAATTTTTTATAGGTTTTGGTATTGATAACAGTATCATTCGATATATATAAAGAGTCCCGATTGGTGATGGCCAGACCATCAGCTGTAACATCATAAGTCCAGTAATTTCCAACTTCCAAAGGCAAATAAACTCCAGAATTAGCACTTCCTGATGAATCATCACTTGAACATCCGGCCAAAAGCGTAAAGGCAATGGCAATAAAGAATAATTTAGTTTTCATTTTTATTATAATTAGTTTGTATTGCGAATGTAATGAAGAAATCTTTATGCTATTAATTTTAAATAATAACTTTTGACTTTGTATCATTAATGTTATATTTGTTTTAAAACAAGACTCATGGCAGGAAATAGTTACGGAACACTTTTTAAACTTACCACTTTTGGTGAATCGCACGGAGAAGCTTTAGGTGGGATTATTGACGGTTGTCCTGCAGGAATTACAATCGATTTATCTGCCATTCAAAACGAAATGCAGCGCAGAAAACCGGGTCAGTCTTCTATAGTTACACAACGTAAAGAAGAAGACGAAGTGCAGTTACTTTCAGGGATTTTTGAAGGTAAAACGACCGGAACGCCAATCGGTTTTATCATTCCGAATACCAATCAGAAGTCGGATGATTATTCACATATCAAAGACAGTTATCGTCCAAGTCACGCCGATTACGTTTACGAAAAGAAATACGGAATCCGAGATTATCGCGGCGGCGGAAGAAGTTCGGCTCGTGAAACAGCTAGCAGAGTTGTAGCTGGTGCCATTGCCAAACAAGTTTTATCCAATATTAAAATCAATGCTTTTGTATCTTCTGTGGGAGAAATTTTCATTGATAAACCATATCAAGATTTAGATTTTTCTTTAATTGAAACCAATGCTGTTCGTTGTCCTGATTTAGCGACTGCTGAAAAAATGGAAAACTACATTAAGGAAATCCGCAAGCAAGGTGACACTGTTGGTGGAACTGTAACCTGTGTTATCCAAAATGTGCCAATCGGATTGGGTGAACCGGTTTTTGACAAACTTCACGCCGAGTTAGGTAAAGCGATGTTATCCATCAACGCGGTAAAAGGCTTTGAATTTGGCAGCGGATTTTGTGGTGCCAAAATGAAAGGTAGTGAACATAACGATTTATACAACGAAGACGGAACTACAAAAACCAACCTTTCGGGCGGAATTCAAGGTGGTATTTCAAACGGAATGGATATTTATTTCAGAGTAGCATTCAAACCCGTAGCAACATTAATTCAGAAACAGGAAGTGCTGACTAACGAAAATACTTTGGTCGAACAACAAGGCAAAGGCCGACATGATCCTTGTGTGGTGCCACGTGCAGTGCCAATTGTAGAAGCCATGGCAGCAATTGTTTTGGCTGATTTTTATTTATTAAACAAAACCTATCAAAAGTAGTGCTCAGTATTCAGTCTCAGTTGGCAGTGAACTATGCCCGAAAACTGTGACTGCGACTGCGACTTGAACTAACCAAAAATGGATACAACTCAAATTCAAAAAAAGTCCTTCTTTTCTAATCTTACTGTTCAGATTCTAATTGCAATGATTGCCGGTGCTTTACTGGGAATTTTTGTACATAATAATTATACTGAAGAAGTTGCCAAAGACTTTAGTGGTTACATAAAAATGCTAGCTACTATTTTTATCCGATTGGTGCAAATGATTATTTCACCTTTGGTATTTACTACGCTCGTTGTTGGTATAGCTAAGCTGGGCGACATAAAAGCCGTTGGAAGAATAGGAGGAAAGGCATTAGGCTGGTTTTTTACGGCTTCGTTTATATCCTTATTAATAGGAATGTTCTGGGTGAATACCCTACAACCCGGAGTTGGTTTGAAATTAGGAAATGTTGATGTGTCAACAGTAACTGATGTCGTAGAAAAAACAGACGGCTTTTCGGCTCAGAATTTTATAGAACATATTATTCCGAAAAGTATCGTGGAAGCAATGGCTACTAATGAAATATTGCAAATCGTAATTTTTTCTATTTTCTTCGGATTGGCTGCAGCTTCGATAGGCTCACACGCAAAACCGGTCGTAAATGCTTTAGACAAAACCTCACACATCATTCTAAAAATGGTGAACTATGTAATGAAGTTTGCGCCACTTGGTGTTTTTGGAGCTATAGCCGGAGTTTTTGCTATTCGCGATTTAAACGAGTTACTGCTTACTTATGCCAAATTCTTCGGTTCTTTTATGGTCGGAATATCAACACTTTGGTTTGTGTTGTTATTGGTTGGCTATATTTTTCTAAAAACCAGAATGACTACTTTATTAAAACATATTGTTAGCCCATTGATAATTGCCTTTGGAACTACAAGTTCCGAAGCTGTTTTTCCTAAATTAACAGAAGAGTTAGAGCGATTTGGAGTAAAAGACAGAATAGTTTCATTCATGTTACCCTTAGGATATTCATTCAATCTAGACGGCAGTATGATGTATATGACGTTTGCCAGTATTTTTATAGCTCAGACTTATGGTGTTCCTCTCGATTTTGGTACGCAAATGACCATGCTTTTGGTCTTAATGCTTACCAGTAAAGGAATTGCCGGAGTTCCAAGAGCAAGTTTAGTTGTGGTAGCTGCCACTTGCGGAATGTTTAAAATTCCGGTCGAAGGTATCGCTCTAATCCTGCCAATTGACCATTTTTGTGACATGTTCAGAAGTGCAACAAATGTGCTTGGAAACGCCTTAGCCACATCAGTTGTAGGTAAATGGGAAAAAGAAAGTTAAAAAAATTAAATTCTTTAAAATACTTTATTAAATTTGTCACTTAACT
The DNA here is from genome assembly GCF_021608185.1 of Flavobacterium anseongense. Lineage (GTDB taxonomy): Bacteria > Bacteroidota > Bacteroidia > Flavobacteriales > Flavobacteriaceae > Flavobacterium > Flavobacterium anseongense. Next base: position 155,920 of record NZ_JAKIHN010000004.1, read on the forward strand.
TAAAAAAATATTTTATGAAAAAACTTTTACTTTCATTGATCCTGTTAGGTTCATTAAATTCCTTTGCTCAAGGGGATTGCGCTTCTGCTATCAATATCACAGCAAATGGAACAATAACTGCACCTGCAGTAACAGGTGTATTTTCAAACAGCTGTTATACTCACACTACCACAGATGCAGCTGGACCAGTTTATGGTATATGGTATAAATACACTCCGGCAGCTAACGGAGAAGTTACAATTGATGCAAATTTGCCTGTAAACGTTGTGCCTAACAGTGTTGATACAAAGGTGTCTATATTCACTGGAGACTGTTCTGCATTAACTTGTTATGATGTAAATGACGATAATGCTACAAACTTTTTATCAACCCTAACATTTCCGGTAGTTGGTGGTACAACCTATTACATTCAATGGGACAACTATTGGGATGGTAATGGTTTTGATTTTACTTTTAATTTCACAGCAAATACTTGTATTAAACCATATTATATCAATGCTGTAACAAATTTAACAGCTACTTCTGCAACACTAAACTGGGATGCTTCTGTTTCAGCTCCGTCAGGTTACGAAGTAGAGTATGGATTGACAGGGTTTACGCCAGGAACTGGAACAGTTGCTACTACTAGTACAAATTCAATTGCATTATCAGGTTTAAATGCTTCTGTTGTTTATGATTATTATATAAGAAGCGTTTGCTCAGTATCTTCACAAAGTGCTTGGACTGAAGTAAATAATTTAGTTTTGGCAAAAGTTTGTCCTTACGCTAGTGGTTTTGACACTACAGCTCAACTACAAGGATGGACAACAGCTGGTAATGGCGCATCATTTGGATTAGGAACTACTGCTGCTAATGCTCAGTCTCCAACTCAATATTGGATTTTTAATACTAACGCAACAGCTGCTTCAAACAACTGGTTATTTTCACCACCTTTTAATTTACAAGCTGGTGAGCAGGTTACCGTTTCTTTTTGGACACGTTGTGCTACTTCAAGAAGTTTGAGATTAACGGTTGGTAATGCAAACACAACTACTGCTCAAACAACACAGATTTGGGCTAACCCGGCTTTATTAGCTACTACTTATGCACAACAAACTGCTCCGGCTTGGACAGCTCCGACTGCGGGTATTTATTATTTTGCATTTAACGATATTTCTGCTGCTGCTGCCGTTGCAACATTACGTATCGATACTACTAACTTTACTTCAGTTTTAGGAACAAATGATTTCTTATCATCTAAATTCTCTGTTTTCCCTAATCCTACAAATAATGTTATCAATTTCTCTAACGATCAAAATGCGGTTGTTAGTACAGTTGAATTAGCTGATTTGAATGGAAGAGTAGTTAAATCATCAAAAGTAAATGCTACTGAAGGTCAAATTTCAGTTAGCGATTTAGCAACAGGAATGTATATGATGAAAATCACAACTGACCAAGGTGTTGCTGTTAAGAAAATTGTTAAACAATAGTCTTTAATAAATTATATAAAAAAGACCTTCAGAAATGAAGGTCTTTTTTTATGCTAAAAATTTAGATTTTAGTTCAGGTGTTGGAATCATACAACTTACCTTTTTACCAAACCATTTGTATCTGTTTTTGGCAATATAATCATAAATAAAATTCGAAACAGAATTTGGTAAAATTGAAAATATAAGTAGAAATCTGTAAGGAGAATTTAGATCTTTCAAAATTCTAAAAGCAGCTTGAGCTTTGTAATATGCATTGTCATTTTCGTATAGAATTGTGCTATCAATAGCTGAAGCTGAAATCCCAATGTGATTGATCATTTTTTGTCCCAATTCTGATTGAAGCGGAATAAATCTGAAAATATCTTTTTTATCATGTTTAATCACAAATTGAACAGACGAATCACAGAGATTGCAAACCCCATCAAAAAGGATTATTTTCTTATCTTTTGGTAGTTCTGAAATATCCATAATTTATCACTGAATTTATTTACTGTATCAGTGTCGCTATGCTCGTGTCAGTAATTATTTATCCTGAACGTATTCTAATTGCTCCAAGTTTACTTTTGAAGTAAAAACGCCATAATTGACAACTGCTTTATTCTTCTCAATTTTATCTATAGTTCCAATGGCTTTGCCGTCGATCATTCGGACTCTGTTGCCGACTTTAAGTATAACTTTTGGTTTTTCTACCGGAAGTACTTTTAACTTTTTTTCTTTCTTTTTGGCTCGAATTTCTTCTACTTTAACTTTGACTTCTTCAATAACTATTTTTTGAATGATTTCCTTTGCCGCTTTTTCTTTTACGGTTGCTTTTTTACGTTTGGAGTTTTCGATTTCTACCATTTTTAAAAACTCACCAATCAAGACTTTTTTGTCTTTGTTATTAAAGTATTTCTCCGAAATGTCATCTACTTTTTGTCCGATATAAATCAGGCGTTGATTGGCATCATACAGTTCCTGATACCGTTCTAATTTCTCCTGAATTTTAGCATTTATAGATTCCATTTTCCTGCTTTCTTCCCGAGTTTTTGTTTCTTCTTCTTTTAAGTTTTGAGAAGTCTTTTCTAGTTTAGAACGCTCTTTTTGAAGTGTCGCAATGGTTTTGTCAAAGCGCACTTTTCCACCTTCGATTTTCTTTTTGGCCCGATTGATTAAGCCAAATGGAATTCCATTTTTCTGAGCAACTTCAAAGGTAAAAGAACTTCCGGCTTGTCCTAAAATCAATTTGTACATTGGTTCCAAAGACTTTTCATCAAAAAGCATATTGGCATTTGATGCAAAAGGCAATTCGTTTGCCAAAATCTTCAAATTAGAATAATGCGTGGTGATAATTCCGAATGCTTCACGATGATAAAACTCTTCTAAAAATATTTCTGCCAAAGCACCGCCCAGTTCGGGGTCAGAACCTGTTCCAAATTCATCAATCAAAAACAAAGTCTTGTTATTGCATTTCTTCAGAAAATAGTTCATGTTTTTTAACCTATAACTATAGGTGCTTAAATGATTTTCTATCGATTGATTGTCGCCAATATCAGTCAGAATTCTATCAAATAAAAACGTTTTGCTGCGTTCGTGAACCGGAATTAAAATACCACTTTGAAGCATAAGTTGCAATAATCCGACAGTTTTTAGCGATATGGTTTTTCCACCGGCATTTGGTCCCGAGATGACAATAATCCTACTTTCATTATTTAATTCAATAGTTTGCGGAAATGTTTTTTCTTTCTTTTCCAAATTGCTTAAAAACAAAATAGGATGGAAGGCATCTCTGAAATATAATTGTTTTTCAGTGGTAATTGTTGGTAAAATGGCGTTGATTTTATTGGCATATTTGGCTTTCGCCGAAATAACATCAATGTCGCTAAGAAACTCCTGGTACTGATTTAGCAACTCTAAAAACGGACGAATATCGCTGGATAATTTCTTTAAAATTCGAGTGATTTCCTCGCGCTCTTCATATTCCAAATTGCTCAATTCTCTTGAATAACGAAGCGTTGCTTCGGGTTCGATATAAGCAATGCTTCCTGTTTTAGAACTTCCTAAAATTGAACCTTTTACTTTTCGGCGATACATCGCTAAAACCGCTAAAACTCTGCGGTTTTCAACAAAACTTTCTTTGATTTCATCTAAATAACCTAAAGAATTATACTGTGTCATCGCTTGTCCGAAACTCTGATTGACTTTACCACGAACCAAATTCATATCTCTTCTGATATTGATTAAATTGGGCGAAGCATTATCTTTTATTTCTCCATATTTATCAACGATTTCATCTATTTTTTGAATGATGAATTTAGTGTATTCAACTTGTGCAGCTTTGTCGTTTAGCTTTGGATAATAATCATGGAACTTCTTAAAGAACAGCAACAACACATTTACGGTTTCTGAAAGCGTGGCAATTTTTCTGAAACTACCCACTTCAAGGAAACTATCTTCGATAGCGAGGAATTTTAAATCGTTGGTCAGATTATCAAATCCGTGATTTGGAATCGCATTGTTATTTGAAAAAGATGATAAATATTCAGACGTTTGCAATAATACATTCATTAAAATTTCTTTGTCTTTGAATGGCACAATTTCGAGTGCTTTCTGCTTTCCAATTTCAGTGTTACATCTTTCTGAAATGGTTTGCAAAACGGTATTGAATTCTAAATCTTGTAATGTTTTATCGGTGATGGATATCATAAAAGTTGTAAAACGTCAAAGTTACAAAGTTTTAAAGTACATATATTTGTAAAAAAAAATTAATGTTAGTCAAAATTCATCCATCTTGGCAAGAGAAACTTACTAACGAGTTTGAAAAACCTTATTTTGAACAGTTGATATCCTTTGTCAAAAACGAGTACAATACAAATAGATGCTTTCCAAAAGGAACTGAAATCTTTGCAGCATTTGACCATTGTCCGTTTGATAAAGTAAAGGTTGTCATTATTGGTCAGGATCCCTATCACGGATTTGGTCAAGCCAATGGATTGTGTTTTTCGGTCAATGATGGCATTGCTTTTCCGCCTTCGTTGATTAATATTTTTAAAGAAATTCAAACTGATATTCATGTTTCTTTTCCAAAATCCGGAAATTTAGAACGATGGGCTGACCAAGGTGTTTTGTTGCTCAACGCTACTTTAACAGTTAGAGAAAGTGAAGCAGGAAGTCATCAGAATAAAGGATGGGAAACGTTTACCGATGCAATTATTCAGAAAATATCAGACGAAAAAGAGAATGTTGTATTTCTGCTTTGGGGCGGATTTGCCAAAAAAAAAGGCGCCAAAATCGACCGAAACAAACATCATGTTTTAGAAACCGGACATCCATCACCATTGAGCGCCAATCGTGGCTTATGGTTTGGAAACAGGCATTTTAGTAAAACCAATGCTTACCTGCAAAGTTTAGGAAAAGAACCGATTGAATGGTAAGTTTAATTTACTGAGAAGGTATAATAACCACTCGAATTTAATCCGGTAACTACAGAATTGATGTTTAGAACCAAACGGGTAGCCGGACTTAACGAACGCAATTCCACACTATTCAAAGAATCGCTATTATAGCCAAAACTCATACGATAAGTTCCTGCCGTCAATAACGGAAACCCAACACGATATTCATAAGTTTCGTCGGTTGTATTGTATTCACATATTCCGTAAACATAAGAGCCGTTTTGAGCATCGCCTTTAACGATGTCTAATTGGCTGTCATTTACAGATACGACTTCCCATTCGGTTGCATTGATTTGTTTTTCGATTACATAAGAAAAAGCAAATTGAGTTGCGCCTGTCGTTTGATAAATATCTAAAAGAGCACCATCACTTAAATACCTTGGGAAATCAGCATCGATGTATAACTTTTCACCGACAGTATAAGTTGGAGAATGTGACTCGATGGAAACTAAATTTGGAATATCAACAAAAACATTATTGTAAAAACCATCGTCGTTGGTATCACAATTTGAAACCAGGAACGCAGTAGCTATTAATAGTATATAGTGTAATTTTTTCATCTTTCTTTTTATTAAAATCTGTACCCTAAATTTAAACCAACTCTCGAAATAACATCGGGACTTTTATCGCGATTGGTGAGGTTTGAACCAAATCCAACAATGAACTCCAAAGCAATCTTTTCCTTAAAATACATTTTGTAGCCCAAGCTTCCGCCTAAACCAAAATCGGTATATTTTGACTTTTTGGTAGTGTAGTAATCAGGCATAGCCATACCACCGATTCGGATTATTTCTTTGTAATCACCGCCATTATACGAACCAAATACTTCGGCGAAGTAATATCTTGATTTACTTTTTGACAAAGCATACCTCAAATACGGATTGAACTCAAACTTAGGGACATTATTTCTGTAGCCATTGTCAAAGTCTTCATTTAGTTTTTTACTGTTTGAAAAATTCACATTAAAACCTGTTGACCAATCCTTGCCAAAAAAGCGTTCGTAACTAAAACTTGCTTTTGTATAAACAATTGCAGCCAAAACATCTACACGAAATTCATTTTTTTTATTGGCAAGCACGGTGTTTTCTTGTGCTTGTGAAGCCAATGATACTAGGAGAAACAGACAAAATAACTTTTTCATTATGGGTTGCTTTATTTAGAAACGAAGATAGAAATAAATTATGAGTTTCAAATAACCAAATAACCAAATAACCAAATAACCAAATTAATCAAGTGTCAATGCTCCGAGAATTTCTTCATTCATAAATGGACCACCTGGATATTTTGCTGTGTAATCGAGATTTAGCCAAATGTTTCCTCGTTCATCGATATGATAATTAATTGGTTTGTTTTTGCTTTCTTTTGTAAAAAGTACTTTTTTGATAGCATAATTTATATGTTCCAAATCATTTTTATTGCCGATTAATAGTTCGGGATAAATATGTCCTTTGGTGTGAATCAATCGTGTTGTGCCACCAATAGATTTGATGCAGGCTACCATAAAAATAGAATGATCGTCGCAATCTCCCGAAAGGTATTGAAGCGATTCGGTGGCTTTGGCAATATAATCATGTCCTTTTGGGTCGCTGACGTAATTCCAACGGCTGTTTATTTCTTTAAAAATAGCAAATGACTGAATGATGGTAAAATAGTCATAATAACCTTTTACATCTTTAAAATGCTTGTTGATGGCGCTAATAGCAAAGTTTCTTATTTTGGGATTTTGATATTCGACTGCGGCTAAAATTTTTGATTTGTTGGGAAAAGGAAGCAATTTGGAAATGATAATATCTTGTGGATATGGATCTTCACTCATTGTGTACATCATCGAACGGTAATCTTCAAACACGGTTTTAAAATTGTATGTACCTGAAAATGTTCCGAAAAGTAAAAAAATTAAATAGAGTATCACCGAAATTAGAGTTACTCTTCTCATTGCTCTTAAAATGAACTGAATTATTATAAGAATAAAAAGAAACAATAAAACTCTGTCTACGTGATGTGCCCAATCGAGTGTAATAAAATTGTGATGTGCGATGATAAAAATGGGAATGGTAATAAGGATGTTTAGTACAAAAATGATAATTAAATCCCACGGACTTTTTATCCTGAATTTTTCTTTAAGTTGCTGATAAGTAAGACTTCCTAATTTTATCATAGTGCCAATGGCAAAAGCTAAACGGCTTTCACTATTTCAGCAAAAGTACCTTTTTTATCTATAATCTTTAGGTCAAATAATTGATTTTGGATATTGTTTAACACTTTTTCTTCTAATGGTTTTTGTGACCATTTAGTAAGCGATAACCATTCCTGAATATCTGCTGTTTTTTGATTGTATTTTGATGCCAACGTTCTGTCGATACTAGGAATATCTTTGAATTCGATAGTGGTATTGTTTATCGTTTCTAAAATCAGGGCAATAGATTGTTTGTTGGCTTCCAAAAATTCATTTCTAACAGCAATAACAAAGCAGGGCCAGGGTGTTGGACAATCATCTACACGTCGAAAAACACCTGTATCAACTAAAGGTTTTGTCATAAAGCGTTCCCACATAAAGTAATCGGCATTGCCATTTGTCAAGGCTTCAACTGCGCCATCGATAGTGTTTACGATTTCAAATTGCAGTTTATCGGTATTCCAATTCTGATTTTGTGCGTTGACATAAGCCATCAAATGCGAACCGGAACCATAACGGGAAATGGCAACTTTGGTATTTTTCAAATCTGCTAATGAATGGTATTTTGAAGCAGCAGCAACGTGAATTCCCCATATCAAAGGACTTTCTACATAAACCTGTACAATAGAACAGTCATTTCCGGCAACAATATCTTTTACAATTCCTTCGGTTAAAATAACAGCCATATCGGTTTCTCCGTTACGAAGCATTTGACACATTTTGCCTGTGCCTTCCGGAATGTCTGTCCATTGTAAATCGATACCTATTTCCTCAAACTCACCATTTTCGATGCATAGTTGCCAAGGTAAGTTGAAATGCTCGGGAACGCCGGCTATTTTTATTGTTTTCATTTAGATAGTTAGATTTTTAGACAGTTAGATACGGCTTCGCCTTTAGATTTTCAAAATTATTGCTTTTTTTCTTAGATACGGCTACACTTGTTAGACTTCTTAGATTTTAGGATATATTAAATTCTAACAATCTAAAAGCGAAGCGCTTCTAAGAGTACGAAGGGCGTTTCTATAGCGGAGTGGATCGAAGCGTATCTGAATTGGGATTTTCTATTAACCACCAATTCCACTTGACACCATCTTCGGCGATGTATTCCTGCATGAATTTCATTCCAGTCTTTTCCAGAACTTTATTTGAAGCAATGTTTTCGCTGTGGGTGTAAGCGTGTATTTTATCAATATTCATCTGGTTTAAACCATAATCCAGCCATAATTTTGTGGCTTCGGTTGCATAGCCTTTTCCCCAGAATTTTTCATTTAGGCGATAGCCATAATCAAAGAAATTAGTGTTGCCATTTTCGACATGATTATCGACAAACTTGATTCCAGTCCAACCAATAAATTCTCCGGTTTCTTTTATTATGGTGGCAAATCGACCTATATTGTTTGTTTTATATTGTTGTCTGACGTTCTCAATTATTTTGATACTTTCTCCGATATCCTGAAATGGTTTCTGCCAAAGGTATTTATGCACTTCCGGATTGCTATCCATAGCAAACATAGCTGCTGCATCAGCAAGTTCTAATGGGCGGAGTATGAGGCGTTCTGTTTCGAGGATTAGGTTCATAGTAAATGTTTTTTAGCCCCGATAGCAATGGAAATCCTTTTTAGCTTGTTTTCAAAACAAGTTAAAAAGATTGCAATGTATAGCGGGAAATAGCTCCTTCCTTCGACAAGCTCAGGATGACATTTACTCTGCAAGCTTTCCTAAAGTATACTGAATCAAAGCATCAACAGCTTTATAAGGATCAGTGCTGAAAGTTCCGTTGGCACGATTGGCAATGATAGCATTTAGCGATAAGCAATTGTGTCCCAAAAGTTTTCCTAAACCATAAATAGCTGACGTTTCCATTTCAAGATTTGCCATTCGGACATCGCCGAATTTGAAATTATCCATTTTGCTGTTCAATTCAGGATCCTGAATTGCCAAACGCAAAACTCTTCCTTGTGGTCCGTAAAAGCCACCTGCAGTTCCGGTAATTCCTTTATGAATTTGGCTACTGTCGAATTTGTTTTTTAGTGTTTCCGAGCATCCAATGATGTATGGTTTTCCTTTTCTCAAATCCCAATTGGTGTGTTTGATAAAGGCATCTTCCATGTCTTTTTCGCAGATGTCATCAATCACGTAGGAGCGAAGCATGTTGTCTAAGCCAAGACCAAATTCACCCATCACAAAACTGTCTACAGGAATATCTTCCTGTAACGAGCCTGAAGTTCCGATACGAACAATATTCAATGAAGTCAATGTCTCCTTTGGTTTACGTGTTTCTAAATCGATATTCACCAAAGCATCCAATTCGTTGATGGTAATATCGATATTGTCCGGACCAATTCCTGTTGACATTACAGTGATTTTTTTGCCTTTGTAATATCCTGTTTGCGTTTTGAATTCGCGTTTTTGTGTAGAAAATTCGATGCTGTCAAAAAACTGTGTTATTTTTTCAACTCTATTTTGGTCGCCCACAAAGATGATATCTGTAGCAATATGTTCCGGTTTTAGGTTTAAGTGATAAACACTTCCGTCTGGGTTTAGTATTAATTCTGATGACTTGATCATTTGGTTATTCGTTAATTTTATTCCGCTGCGCTCCATACAATTCGGCTTCGCCTCGGGTGGTTATTTGTTAATTTATTTTTTCACTTCGTACTTTGTTCTTCGTATTTCGTACTTTAAATTATCCGCCTACACGCTTTACTTTAAAGCCTTTGTCTTTAAGCAGGTTCATTATTTTATCACGATAATCACCTTGAATGATGATAGCGCTGTCTTTAAAAGTGCCTCCAACGCTAAGTTTAGTTTTAAGTTCCTTTGCTAAAATCTTAAAATCCTCATCGCTGCCTTCGTAGCCTTCAATGATAGTTGTGGCTTTTCCTTTTCGTCTTTCATATTTGCAAATCATGGGTTCTTTTTGGATAAAAAGAATATGAGATGCTTCTTCAACTACTTCAGGTTCGTTTGAAGGTTGGTGCTCGGGAAATAATTTTTTAAGTTGATCTTGTAAATCCATAGCTGGTAAAATTACAAAAAAACAAATCCCAAATTCCAATAACTTAAAGATTTTGGAATTTGGGATTCTATATTTTGGTGCTTATTATTTATTTTTAATTATATACGCTTTCTTAATGGAGTCTAGTTTTGGAAATAGTTGCAAGTACTTTTTTCGGTTGGCACTTAAGGAGTCATATACATCCATAGTTTTATTGCCATAGCCGGAATAAAGTTTTTCTACTACATCCATGCCATTAATCACATAGCCCAACACCGGATAACCTCTTACATCTTTAGGAGAAACGGTGTCTAACCTCACATTGTCTTTTAGGTTGATAAACAAGTCATTTCCGCGTGTTTCCTTGCCATCCCGGGCAAAACTCACATAACCTTTTAGGTTGCTTTTAAGCACAGGCTCATCCGGAACCTTAAATTTTTCCCATTTCTTGTAGACGATAGTATCGATATTTCCGAACTGCACGACAAAATTGGGCACAACTCTATAAAAAAGTTGATTGTCATAAAAATGATGTGTCAGTAATTGGTGCAGACGATCAGCTGCTTGTGGAGACCATTCTCGGGTTACTTCTATATCGAAATTTCCTTTCGATGTTTCAAAACGTGCGGTGTAATTAGGAGGAGCGGTTTCTTTTGTCCAATCAGCATTAAAAGTTGATTTACTGCAACAAATAAAAAAGAAGGCAACTAAAATAGTCACTGCATATTTCATCCGATAAATAGATTAATTATTTATTTATTCTTCTTCTCCGTCTTCAGCATTAAAATAAGCAACTCCCATCCAGAGTATTCCCAGACCAACTCCTATAGTAGCCCCAAGCTGAATATTGTCATATACATATCCTAGAACCAGCGCTCCAACTACAAATAAAAAAAACACTCTTAATGCTCTAAAGAAACCTTTTTTAACTTTCATAATTATAATTTTTCGTTAAAGTAATAATTAATTATGAAATTTAAATGTTAATTTTTAACATATTTCATAATCTTATTAACCGACAATTGTTAGCAATTTTTTATTTATCAATCCGAAAGAAGTGATTGCCCAAAAAACTGTAACAGCTGGTAAAAAGGGAGAATTCAAACAGTTTCATCTTTTTTAGGAACAAAAAAAGTGATATTTTTGCAGGGCTTTAAATACGACCAAATGAATTTCGACAGAAAAGAGTTATCCAATGTTCAATTATTGGATTTATATAAAAAATTACTAAAACCAAGACTTATTGAAGAAAAGATGCTGATTCTACTGCGTCAGGGAAAAGTGTCTAAATGGTTTTCTGGAATTGGTCAGGAAGCAATTTCTGTCGGAATAACCGCTGCTTTAGATAAAGACGAATACATTCTGCCGATGCATAGAAATTTAGGAGTTTTCACAGGTCGTGATATTCCGTTGCAGCGATTATTTTCACAATGGCAGGGAAAGAAAACCGGATTTACCAAAGGCAGAGACAGAAGTTTTCACTTTGGAACCCAAGAGTTTAATATCATCGGAATGATATCGCATTTGGGTCCACAATTGGGTGTAGCAGATGGAATTGCATTAGCCAACAAATTAAAGAAGAACGGAAAAGTTACTGCAGTTTTTACCGGAGAAGGTGCAACATCAGAAGGAGATTTTCACGAGGCATTAAACATAGCATCGGTATGGGATTTGCCGGTTTTATTTGTGATTGAAAATAATGGTTATGGACTTTCGACACCAACTAACGAGCAATACCGTTGTGAAAACCTTGCTGATAAGGGAATAGGCTACGGCATGGAAAGTCATATACTTGACGGGAATAATATATTAGAAGTTTATTCTAAAATAGCTGAACTTAAAGCGTCTTTGGCTGAGAACCCTAGACCAGTTTTATTAGAGTTTAAAACCTTCAGAATGCGAGGTCACGAAGAAGCAAGTGGTACAAAATATGTTCCGCAGGAATTGATGGATATGTGGGCAATCAAAGATCCGATTTCAAATTATAAAGAATATCTGCAACGAATTAGTGTGCTTTCGGATGAAGAAGATGCTAAGATAACCAAAGCCATCAAGAAAGAAATTGATGAACATTGGGCAATTACTCAAGCTGAGCCGGACATTACGGCAAGTTTAGAAGAAGAATTAGGTGATGTTTACAAACCGTATGATTTTGAAGAAGTTAATCATTCGGATAAAGTAGAAAACATTAGAGTTGTAGATGCAATTTCAAATGCCTTGCGTCAATCGATGGAGCGTCATGATAACTTGGTTATTATGGGTCAGGACATTGCTGAATATGGTGGTGCTTTTAAAATTACGGATGGTTTTGTCGATCAGTTTGGAAAAGAAAGAGTTCGCAATACACCAATCTGCGAAAGCGCTGTGGTTTCTGCCGGAATGGGATTATCTATAAACGGTCACAAAGCAGTTGTCGAAATGCAGTTTGCCGATTTCGTTTCAACAGGTTTTAATCCGATTGTAAATCTTTTAGCAAAACAACACTATCGTTGGAATGAAAAAGCCGATGTTGTAGTGCGTATGCCTTGTGGTGGCGGAACACAAGCCGGACCTTTTCATTCACAAACCAATGAAGCCTGGTTTACTAAAACGCCGGGATTGAAAGTCGTTTATCCTGCTTTTCCATATGACGCAAAAGGATTGTTGAATACGGCAATCAACGACCCAAATCCGGTAATGTTCTTTGAGCACAAACAATTATACCGTTCGGTTTATCAGGATGTGCCTTCCGATTATTACACCATTCCGTTTGGAAAAGCTGCTTTGTTGAAAGAAGGGACACAGGTAACCATCATTTCGTTTGGAGCCGGAGTGCATTGGGCTTTGGAAACACTAAATAAACATCCTGAAATCAGTGCTGATTTATTGGATTTAAGAACGTTACAACCTTTGGATACTGATGCTATTTTTGCCTCCGTAAAGAAAACAAACAAAGTAATCATTCTACAGGAAGACACGCTTTTTGGAGGAGTTGCCAGCGATATTTCGGCTATGATTATGGAGCAATGCTTCGAACATTTAGATGGACCGGTTAGAAGAGTTGGTAGTTTGGAAAGCGCCATTCCATTCGTGAAAGCCTTAGAAGATCAGTATTTGCCTAAGGAGCGATTCGAAAACCATTTGTTAGAGCTTTTAGCTTATTAGAAAGAGGTTAGTTTTAGCTTAGTTTATCCAAATTAAGTGTTCGTTTAACGCATCCTTAACACAAAGCAAAAGTGATAATTTATATTTTTGATGTGATTAAAAATGACTTTTATATTCATTCTTAATCACATTATTTATTTGAATATATTTTAAATTCTAATCTTATGAAAACTACCTTTTTAACATTATTAGTGATTTTGGGAAGTAATGCTTTTGCACAAACACATCAATTAGTTAAACACGACGGATCTGAACATGCAGTAAATTTTATTAAAAATGAAAATGGCATACTATATTATTCGAATCCGGAAAGCTATGAACAACAAAAAGTAAGTGCCTATGCAGTGGCTTCTTTGAAAAATCTAAAAACATCAGATGTTCAAACAGTTTCTGCAAAAGTTGCTATAGCTGCAAAATGTGATTTTGATAAAGTCACTGTTTTAAGTCGGAAAGATCAAACAGCCGGATTGAATCAAGTTGCTACTTATACCGGAATACTCAATAAAACTAAAGGAATATCATCATCAGAACAGTTTGAACAAACCATTCAAAGCATAAAGCAAAAAGCAGCCGCAAAAGGTTATCCTTTTATTACCGTTACTAAAAAAACAAATGGAGATTATGAGGCAGTTGCCTATAATTATTAATTTTTTGGGATATAATCAGTTCTGAATTTTAGTATAACCTGTTAGGGATAATTTCTCTGACAGGTTTTTTTACATCCATATAAAACTTTGCTTTATGCTTTCAAATGCTTCTTTAATCGTTCCTGAATAATCTGCAACGGTGAAGCAATCGCATTAATGTATTGAAAATTGCCGTCACGTTGGTTGTTGATAGAAAGCTGTATCGGACAAGCTTCGCTTTGAATAGCGTTTACTTTAAATGTATTTGTTTTCGAATCATAAAGAACATAAGGCGCGCCCGAAGAACCAAATCTAAAATAACCTTTGATTAAGTAGCGTAAACCTTCGAGATTATAGTTTCCGCCAACACGGTCTTGATAGATAGCAAAATGTTCTGTAAAACCTTCTATTTTGGCCTTGTTAAGTAGCTTCCCAATCTCACTCATAGGTGAACTTTGCAGGCAATAATAATTTTCCTGATTGTCATCTAAAATACTATAATCCACATCAAGACTTGGCATTGCATCGATGATTTCCTGAGGGGTATTCACGATTTTATACAAAGCAATATCTTCATTATAAAAAGCTTCTACTAATGCGACTTCAACTAAAAAAGTGTGTCGATTGATGCCTGACTCTGCAAATGAAGTAGCAGTATTAAAATGAACGGTCAATGCAGGATTATTATAAAACTGATTTTCCTTGAATTGTACTACCAAAAAAGGTTTGCAAATCGAACGATCCATCATTGTAATCCATCGCGTATCAAAATTAATTTGCTTGAGTGTATCAACCACTAATTGAAATTCACTTGGATTATTACTATTCCAATATCTTTTTCCTGTAGCAATATCTAATGGATAGCAGGTTTCAAATAGTTGTACTTGCTCGGAATTCAGATAAGGAAAAATATTGGTTAGATAAATTCCATTTTCAATCCATCTGAAATACTTGGCTTCTGTTTTTAAGTTATGGGCTACTGATAATATATAACCACTGCCAATGTGAAATGCACAAATGTTATTGTCAAAATGTCTTCTTTGAAAGTCATTGATATTTTGTGTCCACATAATCCGAAAGAGTGGAGAAGTTTGTTCGTGGGTTAATTCTAATTGTTTTTGAAGCATAAAATAATGCAGACAAAATAGTTGTTTCTGCATTCCAAAGATAACAAACAAAACAAACAATTGTAAACTGTAATTTTCAATTTAAATATTTAGTATCTTTACGTTTAGAATAAAATACGCCTCTGTTCTTGGTCTATCTGCCAAATCAAATTGCCATACAAATTTAACTACACTGCTGGTTTTACTAACAAATTAAAATACCAATAGTATGGAACAACAATTAGAAGAAATCCGTGAACAACAAAAAGCTTCATGGAACAAATTTTCTCCAGGATGGAAAAAATGGGACGACCTGATGATGGATTTTCTGCAGCCAATGGGCGATGAAATCATTAAATTATTGAGGTTAAAAGAAACCGATAATGTTTTGGATATTGCTGCCGGAACAGGCGAACCCGGATTGACAATAGCCAAAATCGTTACCAATGGAAAAGTAGTAATCACCGATTTATCAGATGATATGCTTGAAATAGCACGTGAAAACGCAATGCTTAAAGGTATAAAGAATATTGAAACGCAGGCTTGTGATGTTTGTGAATTGCCTTTTGAAAACAACACCTTTGATGCAATAAGTTGCCGGTTTGGTTTTATGTTTTTTCCCGATATGCTTCTAGCTGCCAAGGAAATGCAGCGTGTTTTGAAACCGGGTGGAAGGATAGCTACTTCGGTTTGGAATGGTCCGGAAAAGAACTTTTGGGTAACGGCATCCATGGGAACCATAAACCGTAATATGGAATTACCGGCACCACCGCCTGGTTCTCCCGGAATGTTTCGCTGTGCCAAAGACAATTTTATTGTCGAATTATTTCAACAGGCAGGATTTGCCAATGTTTCCCAACGGGAAGTAGCAGGAAAACTAAAATGCAAGACTACAGATGTTTATTGGAATATGATGACTGAAGTTGCAGCACCTTTTGTAGCAGCATTGAGCAAGGCTGATGATGCGATGAAAGAAAAAATAAGAAGAGAAGTATATCAGCTTATCAATGAAAGATATCCCGACGGAAATGTACAGATTGATTCCAGTGCATTGGTAATTTATGGTGAGAAAGTGTAGAACAATAATTCAAATATTAATTTAAAATAGAAAATTATGCCAAAGTATGTTATTGAACGAGAAATTCCCGGAGCGGGTAATTTAACTCAAGAGCAATTAAAAGGAATTTCACAAACCTCTTGTGGTGTTTTAAGCAAATTAGGATCAGAAATCCAATGGGTGGAAAGTTTTGTTACCGGTGACAAAATTTATTGTGTTTATATAGCACCTAACGAAGAATTGATAAAAGAGCATGCTAAGCAGGGTGGCTTTCCAGCCAATAACATTGCTGAAGTCAAGAATATAATTAATCCGGTTACTGCGGAGTAAACGCTAAAACCGAAACTGTTTTAAAAGATGGTTTCGGTTTTTTTTTGTTTTCAAATACGTTAGTGCTTCGATTAACTTATTAACAAGAAAATGGTTCATAAATAAAGTTAGCTGCTCGTGTCTCAACTAATTAATTTATTAAATTTGAGACTTATAGCAATAAAATCATTACTAATCATTTCCCCACTTGATTAGATTTTATAAGACTTCATTACCTCAACTGTAACATTATGAACGAAAAATCCCTTTTCAAATCGGCTATTTTAACCTTAGTTATTGTAGTCACTGTTGTATTAAGCTTTGAAATTTATTTACGGTCTAAAGGCGTTGTCATAGATTATGACGATGGAGCGCCGCTTTGGTCAGATAAACGGGCAATGGTTTATGAACCTTCAGATAAAGCCGTTGTTTTTATTGGTTCATCACGCATCAAGTATGATCTTGATCAAGCCACATGGAATAGTCTGACTCCTTTTCATCCGATACAATTGGCTATTGAAGGAAGTTGTCCGCGACCTATTTTAGAAGATTTGGCCAACGACCCAAACTTTAAAGGAAAGCTGGTTATTGATGTGACTGAAGGATTATTCTTTTCTATGGCGCCACCTAATTTGGAAACCGCAATTGAACGTATAAAATACTTTCATGACCGAACACCTGCTCAACGCGTCAGTTTTGAATTAAACAGAGTTCTTGAATCACAGTTTGTTTTTTTGAACAAGGATTACTTTTCTTTAAATGCACAACTTGACGGCTTAGGAATACAAAGCAGACCGGGAGTTTTTATGATGCCTTATTTTCCAAGAAATTTTTCGATGATTACTTTTGGAAGACAACATTATATGACCGATGAGTTTGTGGCGAATACAGCTGAAGTTAATCAGGTAAAAAGCAATTGGGTTTTCTTTGCCAAAATGGCGAAGAGCGGACCGCCAACGCCTCCGCAAGCTTTTGAGGCAATCTTCAAATCGGTAAAAGAAAACGTCAACAAAATAAAGGCACGTGGAGGTGAAGTAGTATTTGTGAGAACGCCATCGAGCGGTGATTACTATAAAGGAGAAACTATGGGTTTTCCCAGAGAAAAGTATTGGGAAAGATTGTTAAAAGAAACGGATTGTCCCGGAATTCATTTTATGGATTATCCGGAAATGAATCATTTTGATTGTCCTGAATTTTCACATTTGAAGCTTTCAGATGCCGTACTGTTTACCAAATCATTTTTTAATGAATTGAGTAAACAAAAAGGCTTTACCGATTTGCAATCTAACAAACCACAAACCAACTAATCCCAAGCAATTATGGTATTCAATTCCTATACATTCGTCGCTTTCTTTATACTGATACTTTTTCTGCACAACTTACCAATTCCGTGGAAAACCAAAAAAGTAAACCTGTTATTGGCTAGTTATATTTTCTATGCTGCCTGGAATCCGCCGTTTATACTGCTGTTATGGATGTCGACTGTTATCGATTTTTATGTAGGTCGGGCGTTATATAATGAAGAAAATCCACATAAAAAGAAACTTTTACTAGTCGTTAGTTTGATCGGTAATTTGGGAATGCTTTGCTTTTTCAAATACGGAACATTTTTGTTAGACAACTTTGTAGCTTTGAGTCACGTTGTCGGATTTGATTTTAATCCGGCTAAACCAAATATTATCCTTCCGGCCGGAATTTCGTTTTACACATTCACAACTTTGTGTTACACCATAGATATGTATAAAAAGGAAAGCAAGCCAGTCAAATCACTATTGGATTTCTCTTTGTTTGTGACCTTCTTTCCGCACTTGGTTGCCGGTCCGATTGTCAGACCACCACAATTAGTTCCACAATTTGAAAGTCCGAGAGTAGCTTCGCGCAAGCAAATGATGGATGGATTGCTACTTTTGACTTTAGGCTTGTTTATGAAAGTAGTTTTAGCCGATAGCATGTTGTCATCTACAGCCGATTCGGTTTTTGATAGCCATGATAAATTACCGATGTTGGATGCATGGATTGGCGTTCTCGCTTTTTCCGGACAAATCTTTTTAGACTTTGCTGGCTATTCTACCTGCGCTATTGGTGTGGCCTTATGTCTTGGATTTGTATTGCCTCAGAACTTTAACTATCCCTATGCAGCAATAGGATTTACAGACTTTTGGCGTCGTTGGCATATTACCTTATCCAGTTGGCTAAGAGATTATTTATACATTCCGTTAGGAGGAAGCCGAAACGGAAAAGCTAAGATGTATTTTGCTTTAATGATGACGATGCTTTTGGGAGGTTTATGGCATGGTGCTAATTGGACATTTGTGGCTTGGGGCGGATTACACGGTTTGTATCTTTGGGTGGAAAAATTCTTTAAAGACAGAAGAGGAGTGAAGTCTGAAAGTAATACTTCAGCTAATACAGTAACTAACTTTTGTTATGCGGTGTTAACCTTTATGTTGGTCAATATTACATGGGTTTTCTTTCGTTCGGAAACGTTTGCAGGTTCGTGGGCGTTGTTGCAATCTATGTTTGGAATGGCAGATGGAAAACCATTGTTAACCACTTTAGCCATTTTGAAAGTGGCTATTATTGTCCCATTCATAGTAATATTTCATTGGTTTTTACGAAACACCAAAGTCCTCGATGTTGCTTACAAACTTTCTTGGGTTTGGCTGAGCATTGTTTGGTCGGGAATGTTGTTATTGCTTATTTGGGCACAGGAAAGCGGCAGTTCGTTTATCTATTTTCAGTTTTAAAAAGGAAGATAATTTATTCCGAAACCTTTAGCTCAAAAGTTTTATTCCAGTTTTTACCGGTTACGAATATGGTATTTGTCTTTTTGTTGTAGGCAATTCCGTTTAAAACTTCGGCTTCCGGATTGGTTACTTTAGCGCGTAATGCTGATAAATCTAACACTTGTTCAACTGCGCCTGTTTTCGGATTAATCACAGCAATGGCGTCTTTTTGCCAAATGTTTCCGTAGATTTTTCCGTTTATCCATTCCAATTCGTTAACCGCTTTAATCTTGCTGTCGTTGGTATATACGTTTACAAAATCGGTTAGTTTTTGGGTTTCAGGATTCATTGTCCAAATTTTTTCTGTTCCGTCAGAATGATAAATATTTTTACCGTCATTCGTCATTCCCCAACCTTCTACTTTTTTGTCATAGGTAAAGGTCTTTAGTTTTTTCAAGGTATTGGCATCATAAATAAAACCTTCTCCATTTTGCCAGGTTAATTGATAGATTTTGTCGTTGATAACTGTAATTCCTTCACCAAAATATTGCTGATCAAGGTCAACTTTTTTATAAGCTTTTCCGGTTTTATAATCGATTTTGGCAAAGTAGGATTTTCCGTTTTGTCCGGTGCTTTCTATTAAAGTGTCACGATAGAATTCGAAGCCTTCATTAAATGCATTAATATCGTGATTGTAGGTGTTTACAATGGTATATTTTAATAGTTTGGGAACAATCCCCGAAGCCACTTCAATACGGGTTTTGGTTGAAACTGTATCGCCTTCAAAATAAACCAAAGCTTTCACATTTTGGTAGCCTAATTTTTTGCCATTCAAATCTAAAGTGAACTGACCATTTCCCTTTACGGATGAAACTCTTTTGTCATTTACAAAATAGGCAACGCTGTCAATGGTTTTGTTTTTGATATTTAATAAAGTCAAATCTACTTTGTCTGTTGCCTGATACAACGGTTTTAAATTACCTTCATCAAAGCTAAAATAGTTTTCTTTATCACGTTGACTATCGCCACAACTAATAATGTTTACGCCTAAAAAGCTAACGCAGAATAAGCCTAATAAAATGGTAATTAAAGGTTTACGGAGTTTCATTTTTTGCAATTAATTTTTCACTCGCAAATATATTTATAATGCTCTTAAATTCTTGCAAAAAAATAAAAAGATTGTATATTTGCACCGGCAAGTCCTACACGACCAGCTCCTGCAAAATCCTCCAGGATGGGAACATAGCAAAGGTATGTGGTTGAGCGGTGCGATGTAGGTCGCTTGCCATTTTTTATTCTGAACTTGTTTTAGAATCTTCCCGTAAATTTTATAATATTGTCCGAACATTGATTCGGATTTTTTATTTTTACCCTATGGTTTTATCATGGCAAATAGTGCGATTTCAACTCAAGGAAACCTTTGCCATTGCCTATGGGAATTATACGCACAGAGAAGCTCTAATCATAACACTCGAAAAGAATCGGATGAAAGGTTATGGCGAATGCACAGCTATCGATTATTACCATATCAGTCTTGATGATTTTGAAGTTGTTTTAGCCAAAATAAAAACGCAGATTGAAAACCAAAACATAATATATCCGTCTGAATTCTATACTTTCATGTTGAAATTAGAGCTGCCAAGTTTCCTTCGATCGGCTTTAGATTGTGCCTACTGGGATTTGTTTGGCAAACTAGAAAAGAAAAGCTTTGTAGAATTAAACAACATCGACCTAAATACACTTCCCGAGTCTTCAATTACGATTAGCGTTGATACTGTCGAAAACCAAATCAAAAAAATTCAACAATCTTTATGGTCAAAATTCAAAGTGAAGTGCAATCATTTTAATGAAAATGATATAGCTGAATTATTGCAGCTAGATGCAACTCTGGCACTAGATTCTAACGGAAGTTTTACCAAGGAAAATTGTATTTGGCTCGAAAATCACGAAGCTATTTCAAAGTTTGCTTATCTGGAACAACCAATGAAAAATGGCTCGGAGAATTATGAAGTTTTAAATGCCAATAAATTTGCGAATTGGATGGCCGATGAGGATTGTCAGGACTCAACTGTTTTAAAAGATTTGCAGCAACATTATAGCAGTATCAATATCAAATTAGTAAAATGTGGTGGATTGACTCCGGCTTTGGAGATGATTTCCGTTGCCAAAGAATTGAATTATAAAATCATGATTGGCTGTATGACTGAATCTACTATCGGAATTTCGGCCGGTGCGGTTTTAGCCCCCTTTTGTGATTATGCCGATTTGGACGGAGCCAATTTAATTGCAAATGATATTGCCAAAGGAAGCGAAATTCTAAATGGTAAAATTCATCTGAGTGAAAATCACGGTTTGGGTATCAAAATAAACTAATTATCTTTAACGATAAATTATTATACAATGAGTAAAGTAGTATTAATCACAGGCGGTTCATCCGGAATTGGGAAAGCCATTGGCGAGTTTTTATTTCACAAAGGATTTACGGTTTATGGCACAAGTCGCAATCCCGAGAAAGTTGTCAATTCAGTATTTCCGTTAATTGCTTTGGATGTACGAAGTGCAGAAAGTATCAAACACGCTGTGGCAAATGTGATTTCCATTTCCAAAAGAATTGATGTAGTTATCAATAATGCCGGAGTTGGCATTACCGGACCAATTGAAGAAACGCCAACGGATGAAATGCGAAATAATTTTGAAACCAATTTCTTTGGTCCGATAGAAGTTATCAAAGCGGTCTTGCCACAAATGCGTGAGCAGAATTCGGGATTGATTATCAATGTTACTTCCATCGCAGGTTATATGGGATTGCCTTATCGCGGAATTTATTCGGCTTCAAAAGGAGCACTCGAATTAGTTTCGGAAGCGATAAGCATTGAGGTGAAACCTTTCGGAATTAATGTGGTCAACATTGCACCGGGCGAATTTGCTACTGATATTGCTTCGCATCGTTATCATGCGCCTATAATAGAAGGTTCGGTTTATAAAACTGCTTATGAAAACACCTTGGGAATGATGAATTCACATATGCATAGTGGCGATGATCCAAATGATTTTGCCAAAGAAGTATATCATATCATTCAGGATAAAAATCCAAAGCTGCATTATAAAATTGGTGCTTTTATGCAAAAGTTCTCCATTGTTTTAAAACGAATTTTACCAGACAGAATCTACGAAAGTATGTTGATGAATCATTATAAGTTGAGTGATAAGAGATAAGTCAAAAGGGATAAGAAAATAAGTTTCCTATTTCGGATTTGTGTTGTACTTTTGCACAAGTTTTGCGTGAGGGATTCCTTCGGCAGTCGCTTCGCTCGTGTGCAGTGGAAATCCTTTTTTGTTTTTCAAAAAAGATTGCAACGGAAAGCCCGACCCGAAGGGGCACGCCCAAATAGTTAAACACACAACATTTTAAAATAAATTTTATGAAATTTTTTATTGACACTGCCAATTTAAATGACATCAGAGAAGCACAGGCACTTGGCGTACTTGATGGTGTTACAACTAATCCTTCGTTGATGGCAAAAGAAGGAATCACAGGGAAAAACAATATCCTAAAACACTACGTAGACATTTGCAATATTGTGGATGGTGATGTTAGTGCCGAAGTTATTGCGGTTGATTATGACGGAATGATTAAAGAAGGCGAAGAATTGGCTGATTTGCATCCGCAGATTGTGGTAAAATTACCAATGACTAAAGAAGGAGTGAAGGCTTGTAAGTATTTTTCGGATAAAGGTGTTAAGACTAATGTGACTTTAGTTTTTTCTGCAGGACAAGCTTTGTTAGCTGCTAAAGCAGGTGCAACTTATGTTTCTCCGTTCTTAGGAAGATTAGATGATATTTCGACAGATGGTTTGGCTTTGATTCAGGAAATCAGAGATATTTATGATAACTACGCTTTTGAAACTGAGATTTTGGCGGCTTCAATTCGACATACGATGCACGTTGTAAATTGTGCTAAAATTGGTGCTGACGTAATGACCGGACCATTATCATCTATTACAGGATTACTAAAACATCCATTAACAGATATAGGTTTGGCACAGTTCTTAGCGGATTATGCTAAAGGAAATCAGTAATGCTGTCAGCTTTTAGCAATTAGCTTTTAGCAAAATTTATTTAATATTATACAAAAAAATCCCGGCTCAATTTGAATCGGGATTTCTATTTTTAAAAAGCTGTCAGCTAATAGCTAAAGGCTAACTTCTGATGGCTACTTCAAATTCTCCTCAAACTGTGAATCGAATATATTCGCAAAAGCATTCTTAATTAATCCTTTGTTATCTAGAATTATCGTGCGGTGAATTTTGTTGATGGCCCATTTGTTTTTTATGGTTTCAAAATCGGGACAATGCAATTCGGTTATGCCTTTGAATTTATATTTGTTTAAGGTTGCTTTCCAATCTTCTTCACTGTCATTTATATTTATTGCCACAAAATTATATTGTGGAAATTTAGATTTCAGTGCCATTACTTTTATATGAACTGCTTCTAAATGCGATTTGGCTTTTTCTGTCCAAAAGAAAAACACCGTATTTGGTTTTGTTAAACTTGTTAAAGCAACTTTATTGTGGTTTGTGTCTACTAAAGGAACTTCGCTTAATGTGTTGCCAACTTTCAGCATCTGAATTGCGTTACAGATAGTTGCAATTTCATTCTTCTTACTTTTATCTGTAGAAAGTCTTTTATAAGTATCCAGAAAGGTATTGTTGTTGGTCATGTTCTGATCTTCGAGTAGATAGGTAAAAGCGATATTATCGAGAATGTTGTTTTTTACCTTTTCATTTTTAATCAGCGTATCAGCAATGTTCATTTTATTGATATTGGTTTTCAGCGCCAAATCCTTTTCACTAAAATGATTGTGATAATTTATGGTTCCCATATTGTTTAGCATGTGCGACAAATACATTACATATGGAGCATAATCTGAAAGCGCTGCATTGTTGAAATCAATGGTTTTTCGGTAATCGTAATAATTTGCCGGTAGTTTTTCAATCATATCTTCTCCGGTTCTGATTTTGTGAATAAGAGGATACAATTCTTTTTTAGAGTAATAACTAAAATCTAATGAGGCTTTGGCAAAAAGATCGAAATCGTCGTTCCATTTGATTTCTGATTTTCGGGTGTTATAAAATGCAGTTTGCTTTGAATAAGTTAAGTCAATTTCTTTGGAAAAATCTTCAAAGTTATCATCGAAATAGTCAAACATTTTGTATTTGTCTTTTTCGTTTTTCAGATACATTTCCATTAGGAAATTGTTTTTTTCTCCTCCACGACCACAAAAAACTATCGACTCATCAAAATCTTTTGAATTGACGCGAACCATAATGCTGTCATTCTTATCAAAATATACATATTGATATTCAGGTTCGTGTTTAAATGAATAAAGTCCGGGAGCCAATGAGTCGAATTGTGTGAAGAAACGATTGTTTTCGTCAAGTTTTAAGGTGTCTATAACTTCATTGTCTTTGCAGAAAAGTACGTAGGGATTATTCGGATTTACCACTTCGCCACCAAAATAAGCGACATATTCGCAACCTTTAAATTCGTTTTTACATGAACTCAAAAGTGCCATCAATGGGAGAACTAAACCAAAAATCCTTATATTTCTTAAGCTGTGCATCATTCGAAACTAATAAACAAAAATATTTCTATATAATGGATTTTACTGTTAATCTATCGTTAAAGTTAAATCGGAGTAAATATGCTGTTTTATCATTAATTGCA
This sequence comes from Flavobacterium anseongense, assembly GCF_021608185.1. Classification (GTDB taxonomy): domain Bacteria; phylum Bacteroidota; class Bacteroidia; order Flavobacteriales; family Flavobacteriaceae; genus Flavobacterium; species Flavobacterium anseongense. The sequence goes on from NZ_JAKIHN010000004.1 coordinate 180,692, forward strand.
CAACAATTTTTTAATTATTTTATGCTTTATTTTAACTACTTTTGCACCGAAATTTAATAAATACAATTCATGTTAACTGTAAATAATTTATCGGTTCAGTTTGGTAAAAGAATATTGTTTGACGAAGTAAACACTACGTTTACACAAGGGAACTGCTATGGTGTTATTGGTGCTAACGGAGCGGGGAAATCTACTTTTCTTAAAATTTTAGCAGGCGATATCGAACCAACATCGGGAAGAGTTTTTCTTGAGCCCGGAAAACGTATGTCGGTTTTAAATCAAAATCATAATATGTTTGATGAGCATACAGTTTTGGAAACTGTTATGATGGGAAACAAGGTTTTGTTTGCAGTAAAATCAGAAATGGATGCTTTGTATGCCGATTATGATGATGCTAATGCCGATAGAATAGGGGAATTGCAAGTACAGTTTGAAGAAATGAACGGTTGGAATGCCGAATCGGATGCTGGTGCTATGTTATCGAACTTGGGAATTCAATCAGACATGCATTATACTTTGATGGCTGATATGGAAGGAAAGATGAAAGTACGTGTGCTTTTGGCTCAGGCTCTTTTCGGGAATCCTGATGTATTGGTAATGGATGAGCCTACGAATGACTTGGATTTTGAAACAATCTCCTGGTTAGAAAACTTCTTAGCAAATTATGAAAATACTGTGATTGTTGTTTCTCACGACCGTCACTTTTTGGATGCAGTTTGTACACATATATCGGATATTGATTTTTCTAAAATCAATCATTATTCAGGCAATTATACTTTTTGGTATGAATCGAGTCAGTTAGCGGCAAGACAAAAAGCACAGCAGAATAAGAAAGCGGAAGAGAAGAAAGCTGAGCTTGAAGAATTTATCCGTCGTTTTAGTGCCAACGTAGCGAAATCTAAACAGGCTACATCTCGTAAAAAGATGATTGACAAATTGAATTTAGAGGAAATCAAACCATCAAGCCGTCGTTATCCTGCGATTATTTTTGATGTTGAAAGAGAAGCCGGTGATCAGATTCTGCATGTTCAAAATCTTTCCGCTAGTATTGATGGTGAATTGCTATTTAAGAATGTCGATTTGAATATGGCCAAAGGGGATAAAGTAGTGGTGTTTTCTAAAGACTCGCGTGCTACGACAGCATTCTATGAAATACTAAACGGAAACTTAAAAGCAGATTCCGGAACTTTTGACTGGGGAATAACAACCACGCAATCATATCTTCCAAATGATAACAGTTCGTTTTTTACTGACGGAAGTTTGAATCTTGTAGATTGGTTACGTCAGTTTGTGAAAACAGAAGAAGAACGTGATGAAGTATATGTTCGAGGCTTTCTTGGTAAGATGATTTTCTCAGGAGAAGAAGCTTTGAAAAAGTGCACAGTATTATCCGGTGGAGAAAAAGTACGTTGTATGCTATCAAGAATGATGATGATACGTGCCAATGTTTTGATGTTAGATGAGCCAACCAATCACTTGGATTTGGAATCGATTACGGCATTCAATAATTCACTTAAAAACTTTAAAGGTTCGGTATTGTTTACTACGCATGACCATGAGTTTGCACAAACCGTTGCGAATCGTGTTTTAGAAATCACTCCAAACGGAGTAATCGACCGCTATATGACCTTTGATGAATATCTTGATGATGAGAAGATTCAGGAAATGAGAAAGAAGATGTATATTTGATATTAAGTGGAGGACTGCCAGTGGCAGTCAGGTATGCGAACTTTAGTTCGCCTCAATATTTCTTTAAAAACTCCCAAGTGAAAGCTTGGGAGTTTTTGTTTTATATCTTTATTCCATACTTGTAAGTAGCAGTGGTTGTCGAGTTCGTTGCCTTAGTGTATACAGTAACTTCTCCTTCAAGCTTGCCGCTAACAAAGTTACCACTCAAGTTATCACCATTAGGCTGTGTCATTGTCCCTTTACCATTAAGTTTGTCATTATTCCAGTTACCTTCATAAACCGTTTTATCAGCGGTTACTAATTTTCCCTGCCCACTTTTTAGGTTATTAAGCATATCGCCCTCATAAAATCCTCCATTATAAGTCATTTTTCCTTTGCCCGTCATGGCGTCCTCTTTCCAATCACCTGTATAACTCCAGCCGGTGCTTACAATATGATTTGGGTCGAGTTTTGAAATGTATGTGCCTTTGCCTTCGCGTTTGTCATTTTTCCAGTCACCAACATAACTATCGCCATTAACTCCAACCGATTCTCCTCTGCCTTCTTTTTTCTTATTTTTAAATGGTCCTTTATAGGTTGTTCCGTTGGCATCGATGAAAGTTCCGGTTCCATTGGTACAATTGCCTTCGAGGCAGATATTTAAATAAGTTGAACGGTCTGCTTTGGTAATGGTAAAGGTTTTTTCGACGCCATTACGTGATATAATAATGTTGACTGTAGCCGGCGAATCTTTAAGATTATTGCTAAATGCGAGAGTATTATTAAACTGTACGATGGAATCATGAAACTTAATAATTTTATCTCCGGCTTTTAAGCCTGCCTTTTCTGCCGGACTCTTTTTAAACACATATTGTATAAAGTATTCATTTCTGTAATCACCCTCGTATTCTTCAATTTCCTTATGGGTGTAGGAGAATCCAAACCCTAATTGAGCATGTATGTTGCTGACGATAAAAAATAAACTAAAGTAAATAAGGCTTTTCATCTTATTACAATTTGTACTAAAGATAAAAAAGAATCTTGAACCTAACAAGTTTAACAGTCTGAAAATGAGAAAGGTTATCGTTTCAAAGTAAAATGCCCTCTGTGGATTCTTCCATCCTGTCGGTAAGCCACAAACCAATAATCGTCAGCAAACAAAAGCTTTCCGTTTAGTTTGCCATCCCAGCCCGGACCATTTGAGAGAATATCGGTAATAAGCTTACCGTAGCGATCATAGATATATACTTTAAATTCAGGTTCATTATTTGAGTTTACCACATACCAGGTTTCATTGTAGCCATCTCCGTTTGGTGTAAAAAATTTGGGATAATTGAGTAACCATACGACTTCTGTCAGGGTTCTGCATCCGCCGGTATCGCGAACATAAACCGTATAAAGTCCGGGTATTAAATGAGAGAAAACAGGATTTGTCTGGAAGTGTACTCCATCAAGCGAATATTCAAAAGCCCCCTCATGTGTGGTCACAACACTAATACTATTTTCATTATCGGTCCAATCGTTTGTATCTATATGGTCTATTTCAGGGACGTCAGCAATATTTACTATTATGTCTTTTGAAGTAGTGCAACTAAGCGCCAAAGCATTGCAACTGCTATAATTATTACTGGCTGTAACGCTTAACATAGTAGTGCCAATGTCACTAATGGTAATAGTTGGAGTGCTTAATCCGTTTGACCACATATAGCCGGTTGTTGGTAAGTTGCCTGTCGAAGCATCAAGCAATACAGGTAGTCCGTCACAATCAACATAATCAGGAGCCAGATTGATTTTTGGTATTTGTCCCGTAATTAAATCAAAACTACTTGTCTGATAACAGTTGGGGAATTGATTAAAAATTAGTCTGATGTAAATGGTTTGTGGGTTGGTTGTCGGATTGAAAGTGGTTAGATTGGTTATCGGATTCAAATTGTCATCAGCATCTGATTGTGAAGTATGATAGGACAAAGTATAGGAACTTGGTGATTGAATACCAAGTATAACATCATTTTGAGCTGACAAGTCAAAGGTTTCGTTGCCGGTTACAGTATTGACACAACTAAATATTGGGCATGTAGGATAGATTATAACCAGTGAAGTCAAATCGGAAGCATCAAAAGTTCGGTTAACACTGTTGCCACAACTGTCTTCTACTTCAAATTTATAAATTCCGGGCGTAAGGTTTAAGAATACATCTGAAGTTCCGTTGTCTACAACAAAAGGGATTCCATCTTTTTCGACAATGCCATAGTGTAATGGTGGAATACCACTGGCTAATAAGAAAACATCAAAGTTGCCACTTGTGGAACAAGGTATGCGATAGACATCATTAATGATTAAAGCACTGTTGAAGCTCAGGTTGGGTGCTAAAATTTCAATGCAGTCTTTAGTTGGGGAAGTGACTAAATTGTTATTGATGTCGCTGCCATTGTTATAGGAAGTGAAATGATGTACGATACGGAACACTCCATTAATGGTGAGATTATAAGTGGTAGCATTATTTTGAAGTTTTAATGAATTGGTTTCGTCAGGTACAGTTCCATCAGTATAAACGGCATCAGTAACCGGATTACCCCAAGTGTTGGTCGTTGAGTTCAATAACTTTTGAAGCCAAAAGGTTTCACCGCCAGTTACATTGTCAACAAAATCGAGTGGGATATTAAACGCACCACAATCGGGTACAAGGGAAAAAGAACTGTTTGTTATGGCGTATCCATTAATTTGCATTGTTTCATTTGAAGTAGCTCCACAACTATTAACGATACTGAAAGTGTATTCTCCTGTGGGTAAACTTGTCAGATATATTTCGCCACTACTGATAATATTATTGGAAACATCATGAGGAAGTGGAAAAGGATAACTAGCGGGCGCGACAGTAATTTTTACCGAAACAGGTTCACTGCTTGTTATTTTTATGGATGCCATACCAATATCACATCCTTGCAATATTTCGCTTAAGATTGCAGGAGCTTCAAAAGGAGGAACTGTTACCGTTAATGGACTTATACTGTCACCACAGTCATCTGTAATTTGAATGGTATAATCACCCAATGGGACAGGATCTAAAGTCAAAATACTGCCATCACTGTTTATTAAAGCAGAGACATCGTGTGGCAATGTGAATGGATAGTCGGCAGGAGCAGAGGTTACCACTGCAGTTACAATTTCATAATCTGCAAGGCTTAGCACTATTCTTCCACTATTGTTCAGACAGCCATTGCTAATTCCCAGAATATTTGGCAGTGGTGGCTTATCTATGACTTTAACGATTATGGTTTTGGTTTTGCCACAGGTGTCGGTAATGGTGACTTGATAATCTCCGATAGGGACGGGTTGAGAATCACTGCCAAAATCGGCATTAGATTGGGTATAAGGACCCGGATAAGTACTGTTAAACACAGTAGGATTAAATCCTGCCGGAGCACTGTCAAAATGAAGTGTATAGGAACCGATAAAGTTGTCGGCATTAAGAGTAAAATAATATTGATTGCAAGGCAGCGTATGAATTGTTGAAGATAATGAAATGGGTTTGTTTACATAAAAACTATTGCCGGGATAGGTTGTACCACAGGCATCTGTTATTATGACATCGTAAAGATAGTCCACACTGTTCGGATACGGAACTATTTGTGAAATGTCTTGGGATGTTGGATTACCTGAATTTAAAACTACCAAAATATGGGTAATTCCAGTAGGCAAATGTAAAACGTAATCAATGTTTAGCGGATATCCTATTACAGTTCCTGCTGCCGGTGTTATTGTATTATTGGCAACAACCTCATTGCATGATGGAGGCACTGTATCAGTAAAACTGGGATTATTTACTGTGAGAAGTGTTGGATTGAGTGTTACAGTAAATGCCTGAACCATTGAGTTTCCGCAGCTGTCTGTTACTTTTATTCTGTAAATTCCATTTGTTAAACCCGAAAAGGTGTTGCCTGCCTGAGTTGGAAAGGTCATAGGTCCAGAGATTATGGCATAACTAACAGCTGTTCCCGAATTGACTATAACCGAAATACTACTTGTATTTGAACACGCCTGATTGAGTGATTCAACGGTATAGTTTAGGGCAATAAACGAAGACGTTATTGTAACATCCTGTTGTTGTGTTGTGGTGTTGCTACCGACAGTTTCTCTCGCAATAACCCGGTAATTTCCGGCTGTAAGTCCGTTAACGACAGTCTCTGTTCCCGATGCAAAAGGAGTCGTTATGTCGGGGAGTTTATAAACAACAAATACAATAGAACTTCCCGGAATTGTATTGGTAACTACAAAACTTAAAGAGGCATTTCCCTGACAAGTTTCGTGTGTTGGGGTAACCGTTAAGTTGAACCCAAATCCAATTAGAGGAAATAGCAATACGATTAATAAAACGGGAATGTTAAACAATCTCTTCATGGGGAAACCAGCTGTTCTATTTGGGTAAAGTATACTCAGTTTTCTAACAAATTGAGTTCTTCAAATATACGATTTTTTGGATAGTATATTGTTATTTAACAGTTTAGCTTTTAGTTATGAGTTATGAATTATGAGTTAGAGGTAGAACGTTTTTTGTTAGTTTATTGTGAGTCTTCCAATTTTAATTGGCTTACCTTGCCACAACTTGTCAATTCAGGTGTAGCAGTATGGAGGCGGATTTTGAAGACTTGATTGCAGGATTTTTGGCAAATGGCATTGGTGTCTCTGAACACTTTTTAAGCGATGGTTTGTGTGAGCACCTGGCATCTAATTTATTGCTGCTGTATGAGGATAATGAACTCAAACCTGCAGGAGTAGGTAATGACAGTTTGCTACAGCACAGTCAATTGATACGCAAAGACCGAATTTATTGGTTGGATAAAGAACACAATGACCCTTATGAAAACTTATTCTTTGAAAAGATGGATGCTTTTGTGGCTTACTTAAACGCCACTTGTTACGCTAACATTCGAAGTTATGAATTTCATTATTCACTTTATGAAGCGGGCGATTTTTATGTAAAGCACCTTGACCAGTTTAAGGACAACGCCAGTCGGCAATACTCGATGATTTCTTATTTAAATCCGGATTGGGTTGGAAAGGATGGAGGAGAACTACTCGTTTACCAAACCGATGCCAACCAAATGATTGCACCTACTCAGGGCAAAACTGTTTTCTTTAAAAGCAGTGTGCTTGAACATGAAGTATTGGTTACGAACGGACGGCGAATGAGTATTGCGGGGTGGTTGAAGAGGTAATCACAAATACAAAACCATTAGCGTGTTTTTTATTTAGCAATACCTGATGGCCTGCTTTTATCTTCCACAATTGTGGTATTGATGTCCCTTTTTGGATCGGTCTTATTGTAATCTTCCAGTGTCTTATGACTGGCGCTTGCGCCTTTGTTTATGTAATTTTCGGGATGGCTTTTGTCATCTAGTTCGTGGTAATTGGAATTACGTACAGGACCTTTGGCTGCCAAGCGTGCGGCAGAATCTTCGTCTTGTGTTCCACCGTCAGTAAACGTATCGTTAGTAGCTCCGCTTTGCGGATCGGGTGCATAGCCCGGGTATTCTTTATTAAGGTTTTGGAAATTAGTACCTTCCTCTGTTTGCTCATTATTTTTTTTGGTTACCATCTTAGCAGTATTTAAAATTTATATAAAGTTAAACATGCTGAGTTTCCTTTCATTATACTATTATATAAGGGTTTTATATAATTATGTTTGGTTTTTAGTTGAGGTTAAACGTTTTTTTTAAAAGCAGTGTGCTCGAACATGAAGTTCTGGTTACGAATGGGAGGCGAATGAGTATTGCGGGATGGTTGAAGAAGTAATTACGAATTATTAATTACGAATGCGACAAGGTTCTTTTTACTTCCCGTTCCATTTTTGACTTCATCTTAAGTGCTTTCATGGAAGGGGAAATGATGTGATGTCTCCAGTTATGCCCCAAATAATTAAGTTTTTTACTGCGGATGATAGAATACAGAACGACACTCGTCACGATGATGAGGATAATAGGCTCGGTATTTTTTGGAGTAATCATTACGAGGAGTTTTAGTGAATACTAAGGTACGGAAAAAATAGGGAAACGAATGGGGTTTGGGAATAGAATTTTGAACTTTAGGGTTTATGTTTTGTTGATGATTACATAAACGAAATAAAAATAGATAGTGCCAGCTTAAACTACTTATTCACTGGTCGGTTTTTTTATGTTGTTCATCGATGAATTTAGTGCAATCTGACCCATTAATATGGAGTATATATGACGTATATATGACGTAAATATGGAGTATATATGACGTATATACAGCGTATCTACTTCTTAGGTATTACTAGTACCCGTCCTAAATAACGATACAGTTTATTAAATCAATCCTATTATAGTTATGCAAGACATGGTGTTATAATGGTATGAAAATTGTTGCCAAAAAATGCATTTAGATTGCAGCTAATACCAAACACATTATGGCAAAAGTTATCATAGACCCTTATTATATTAAACAGTTGGAAGAGTTGGATGGATTACTATATCATGCCAATGAACGTAAGCTGGTTGTTTTGTTTGAAGCGTTAGGGATACCTCAGAGTCTGGATAATCTTGCAATTATGAAGGGATGGGAACTTATTACTATTAGTGTTCCTGACAAACAAATGGCGATGCAGCTCAACAAATTAGCGACTTATATGCCCAAATTACTATTTGTATTTTCTACTGATATCCCTTTATTTACAGTTTCCGAGGGCTTCAAAAAAAGAAGAGTAAGGAAGGAAAGGTAGATTGGGTTTCATGCTCTAAACAAAATCAGTACATAATTTCAAACGTATTTCTTTTTATTTTCTCCAATGTACCCGTTATTGTATTGTGGTTTTGTTTTTCGCGGCGGCTAATGAGGTTTCGATGGTGGAGATTACTTCGGTGAGGTTTTTGTGGATTTGGGTTGACCAGAAGCGGAATACGAGCCAACCGGATTGTTGAAGAAATTCGTTTACTTCTTTATCGCGTTCAATATTGCGAAGGATTTTCTTTTCCCAGAACTCCACATTGGTTTGAGGTTTCTTTCTGGTTTCCCAATCCTTACCATGAAAGAATTCAGAGTCTATAAATATGGCTATCTTTTGTCTTTTGAAAGTTAAATCAGGTTTGCCGTAAACTGTTTTGTTGTTTTTGCGATAGCGGTGACCTAGGTGCCAAAGGGCTTTACTAAGAGTTATTTCTTCTTTACTTCCTTTGCTTTTTACAGCACGCATGTTTTTCGAGCGTTGTTCGGGAGTATGGCGGTCCATAATTACTGTTCTAAAAGCATAATTAACCTATCTTCTAGGTCGTCTTGATGAGAAAAATATACATTCGAAATATCATCAATTGTTTCTAACAATAATTCTCTTAATTCATTTTCGTTTTTAGCTGATGAATAAAAAATTATTGGAACAATTTTATTTGCATCGTAGCTTCTAATTAGTTTGATAATTTCGTTACCATTGACTCCTCCTGGTAAATTATTATCTACACAAACAACTTTCATTGAAATACTACTTATCTCAAAGTCTTTATCATTTAAGAGTTCTTCCTGACTAATAAAATGACTCGGCATAATGTTGTAACCTCGCTCTTCTTTATCTTCGCTAAAGTTTTTTAATATTCCTTCTACTATGATTTCATCATCTTCTATCCAAAGGACATTGTGTAGTTCCATGTTCTTGTTTTAAATTGTTATTATAAATTCTGTTTTTTTATCATTGTTCAAATTTAATTTGATTGAACCATTCATGTCTTCTAAAATTTTTCGAATATGGTATAAACCTATCCCTGATCCTGAAGTGGTTGTGAAACCGATTTCAAATACTTTTTCGAAATATTCTCGATTTATACCTATGCCATCATCAATGAACCTTATTTCAAGGTTAGTTTTTTTGGTGTTGAAAATAATTTCAATAGTTTCTGCTTTAGCTCTTCTTGAATTGCTAATTAAATTGTCAATAATAATATTAAGTTCAATTGGCTTAACATTTTTAATGAAACGCTCACCTTTAATTTTAGAAATTAAGATGACTGGTTTTTGACTTGAAACAAGACCCAAAATATTTTCAATATATTCTGAAATATATTCTATTACATCAATTTCAACTGATGAAGTGAATAATTTGAAATTTGCTTTTGAAGCAAATTTTGAAATAGTTAATATTTTTCTGTTTTCTAATAAAACGTAATCAAGAGTTTTCAATAATTGATCACGATCAATTTCTTTTCCTTTTCTAAGTTGCTTTACAAATAATTTTAGTTCATTATCTATATTTTTTGAACCAATTCCTATATGATGCAAAAAACTAACTACTTCATCAAGGTCTTGAGATTTCACAGATTTCAGAAATAAATTTTCGGAGGTTCTCTCAGAAATTATTTTATCTTTTTCCCTTATTTCCTCTTCAGCTATTTGAGCTGTAGTTAAAGCGTCTTCTAATCTCTGTTTAATGCTTTGAACATTTTCTAATAACTCATTATTTCCTGAATTACGAGCTATATTTTCAATTGAATTTAATACTGCAAACGCACTTTTATTTTCTTCCTGATTTAAACCGATTATCTCTAATAAGTTTGAATTAAAATCAATTGAAATTACATTGCTGTTTTGGACGCCAGAGATATAATTTATAATACCTTCAAGGTTATCATTATATCCTTCGAATCTTTTGAACTCAATACCATATTTCAAAAACTTCATTACATAGTTTTCAAGTTTAGAAATAACAGAGTTAATTAAATAAGACTCTAATTGGAAGTAACTTTCATTTTTAACCAAGCCGTCTCCTCGACTGGTAGTTTCTTTGAATTCTTCATTATCTCCTGAAATTTCTACTCTACCAATTAATTCCCTCGTACCAACATACTGACCAATTCTTTTTTGTTGTCTGGTGTCGAGGGAGAAAGAATTTTCTCCAGGTTCTCCATAAGGATAGATACGAATGTTGTTTTTATAAAGAAATACAGACCCATAATCATGAGCCCTGATACCCATTGCTCTTGTAAAATTATATCTTGCCCTCTTGTCTAAATAATATAATTCAATAAGTATAGAAGACAATCTTCTATACTCAATATTACGTTCTACTATTTTATATAATGATTCCCCATCTTTTGAAAATTCGGTTGAGATAGTATGACCATCAGCTGATATTTCAGACTTGATATGAATAGTTTTGTTTTTTAAAACTGATAAAAGATTATTTACTACATAACCATTTATTCTCCAATATGGGTTAGCTAATCCTTCATCATATCTTTTAAACTCTTCAGCGACAACATTGATGTTAAAATTTCTATTGTTGTCTGCTTCAAAAGGGTTTATTAGTTTAGATAAAGAATGCTTTAGCTTAATTATTTTATTCCCACCCCAATTTGCATCTGGTCTTAATCCGGTAATTTCAAGATAGGTTCCAGTTTTAAATTTTGAAGGGTTGATTTCTAGGACCTGATGATCAACTGATATATTTACAAATTCAGCTTTAGCATTCTCCTCAAATTTTGTCCAGTCAACCTTTATCTCTTCAATTTTAGAATTGGTTCCATCTTTTTTCGAGATTAACCTAAGGTTAGTACCTAATTTGTCACATGAAAATCTTCCGATGCCTTTAGCTCCAGCATAATAAAAGCGGGAGTTAATTTTATCTCTATAATCTAAATCCTCAGTGCCGTCTTTTTTTGCAGAATATGCTACGAATAGCCATTTATTTATCAAGTCATCATAGTTCATTCCTTTACCATTGTCCATAATGATAATTTTTCCGTTTTCTGAAAAAATATTTTCAAATATGATTTCAACTTCAGTTGCATGAGCATCAAAGGAGTTTTTTACCAACTCAAATACAGCAATGTATTCGTCGGTAATTAAGTCACGGCCTATAATATTTTTAAGTCCTGAACTTATCCTAAATTTTAATTCATCGCTCATTTTATAAATCGTATTTGTAAGTTCAGTTTAAAGAATAATTCGTTATTTATTTTATACACAGTTCCAAACTCATGACGGGTGCTACTTGCAGTGTCTAATTTGGTGTTGTTTAAAAGGTAATTTTCAAACTCGTTTTTGTTGTAAATGTGATAACACAGCACTTCTCCATCTTCTTTAACAATCAAATAGCCTCCGGTAGCATCATATTCGCCAGTCCATACTTTAGAAGGCATCATACCTAAAGCAATATCAGTTAGGAATCTTTTTATTTTGTAACTATAGAATTTGTGGTCATTTGAAGTATCAAACCCCAAAGGGTTTTTAGCTTGAATGTTATCAACCAAACTTTTCACTGTTGAGTCTTTTTCGGTATAGAAAGCAAAAGTAATATCACTTACTATTTTCGGTAGAAGACTGTCTATTAGTGTCAGGTTATTGGAAAATATTTTCTGTTCTGTTCCTGCGAAACTGAATTGTCCACCTTTATTCAGAACGGCAACAATTCTGTCTCTGATTTTATTTTTGCTATCTATCGAATTGATTGAGTTGATTTCCTCATCTGTCAAATTTACTCCCTCAATCTTGTAGACAAAATTAGTTGTTTTACCTGCGTTTAAGAGCGTTGATGGGTTTCCAATCTGAGACTTAATACTAAATCCAAGTAATGGCATTTGATTAGTTCTTAAATCATGTATAACAATATTGATATCGCTTTTGACTCCTGAACCTGCTTTCAAGGAAATACATTTAATATCAAGCATGAAAGCTTCTATTTCGGGAACAGGAAAAGTTCGGTCCGTATTGGCTTTTATTTTTTCGAGTAAAAAAGTTGCTTTCTCTTTGAATATTGCCATTGGTATTCGAAGCAATTCGTTACCTCCTGATGAGATTACTATATCTTGATCAATACTATATTCAAAAGTGCCATTGGATTCGGTTCTTAGAATCTTTACAATAGGGAAGAAAACGCCTTTTATTTTTTCGATATTTTCATCACCAGGTGTTAACTGTCCATCGCTTAAAAGTTTAAGTAATGTGTATATTTCACTCCATTCTCCAACGTTTCCTGTCAGCATATTTATAAATCTAAAAGATTGATTATTTTTTCTGCAGTAGCTTGAATTGCAGGAACGGCAACGGAATTACCAAATTGTTTGTAGGCTGAGGCATCAGCAACAGGAATTATATAATTATCTGGAAATCCTTGAAGCCTTGCCCATTCTCTTGGAGTCATTTTGCGAATACTTTCACGATTAACATCTCCTTTTATCTTAGTAACCGGATTAAAATTTGTTAATCTGTCATCATAAACCAAATTTCTTTCTCTACCCATACCACCACAAACTATTGCATTTGAAATTCCATCATTAGGGATGATTTGATATCCGAAACCATTTCCTTTTCCTTCATGTCGAGACTTGTGAGCTTTAAGTGTACTTAAATATTGATTGGATAAATAGTATTTAACAGAAACTTCATTTTGTTCTAAAATATCTTCTAAAACTACATTTTGATTGGTAGGTTCAGGATATTCAAATTCATTTATTCCCAAATCATTTCTGAATCCAACAATATAAATGCGCTCTCTGTTTTGAGGAACTCCATAATCTTTAGCATTAATAATTTGTGGTTCAGGTACATAATATCCTAAATCATTTCTTAAAACGTTTAGTATGGTAGCTAACGTTCTCCCTTGGTCATGATTTCTCAATCCTTTTACATTTTCAAGGAAAATAGCTTTCGGTTGCTTTTCTTTTATTATTTCAGCGACATCAAAAAACAGTGTGCCTCTTGTATCTTCAAATCCACCTCGTTTACCCGCAATAGAAAAAGCCTGACATGGGAAACCTGCACAAAGAACATCAAATCCTTTTGGAATTTGGTTTTTTGTTGCTTTCTTAGTGATATCGCCAAAGGGAACTTCTCCAAAGTTAGCTCTGTATGTTTTTTGAGCGCTTTTATCCCATTCACTAGTGAAAACACATTTGCCTCCAAGATTTTGCATCGCCAATCTGAATCCACCAATTCCTGCGAATAAGTCAATAAATTGAAAAGAATAATTTTCCGGTGTCCGGAAAGGAACATCTTCTACTTCAAACAGTAATTGTTGTAGTGCGTCTTCCTCAACTACATTGAGTTTTTCTTCCTCGTTTTTATAATCGACAATTTGTTTTATATATTCAGTTGCTTCCTCTTGGAAATAGTCTTTAACACCATTATGATAATTATGCAAATAATGAGTTATTACAGCCTTACGGTTGTCATTTTCATCTGCAAAACGTGCATTGAATTTTTTATCATCAAACTCATCTATTGATATTTTCTCTTTCATTTTATAATAAGTAGCAATTTGTTGAGTTGCAAGTTCGTGAATTTTGTATTAATAAAATAGAGGTGATAACTAATTCTTTACCTCTTTTTTCAACATTCTGTGTTAACTTATTTTATAAAAAAAATACCCATTAAAAAGTGAGTGCTTGTTATCATAAAAGATGATGAGATGCTTCCTTCGTCAGCATGACAAGATTGTCGAGAATGTTTTACTCTTGAACCAGAACCTCAAAAATACTACTCGCCGCACCGCTTACATTGATGCTGGGTACTAAACCTCCAATAGCTCCTGCGTCTCTCGAGGCAGCCTCAGGTTTTTGTTGATAAGGCTTTAACATTTTGTCGACAAGGCTTCGACATTTTATTGATAAGGCTTCGACATTTTATTGATAAGGCTTCGACACTTTGTCGACGCAGCCTGAACATATTGTCCACGCAGCCTCGACATTTTATCCACCGTATTGGCAACAATTATGGCTAATAAAATAAGAGAGCAAAACTGGTGTATAGAAAAATCCCTTTAGGGATGATATAATCTATATGGCTTATAAAATATTATGATTGTATATTTAACAATATATCGTCCCTACGGGATTTTTAAACCTGTCAGGTCTAGCGAAAATAGCAATGAAATTTTAAACAGAGTTACACTTTTTGTGTACTTATTTAAACCTTATGAGTTATCTCAAGATTTGTCTCCACGCAGTCAATTTTCCTTCAAACGAAATTCCTGCATTCGCAGGGCTGGTTGAAGGTAAAGTCACTAAAGTATAATTAGTGTCAATAGCAACATACTTTTTAAAAAACTTGGCTGCCTGTTGTCCATTAAAAAAGATATGGGTAATATTCGGATGGGCTTTTAGAAAATCGTTAAAGTCATTGGGAACTTCCTGTAGTATGGCACTATCGAGGCTGCCTTCGCGAACACAATCCTGCAACACATCCCACAAGGCGATATGATTTTTTAGTATGAGGTTTTTCTTTTCCGGATAATCGATAGTGTAAGGTTCGTTAAAGATAGTAAACAACAGTTGCCAAAAATGATTTCGGCGATTGCCATAATATTCATTTAATGCCAATGATTGTGCTCCTGGCATCGTTCCAAGAATTAGGATTTTTGCATTGGTATCGGAGATGGAAGGGAAGGATTGGATTTTCATCTTTTATGAAAGATTTTAATCCTCCAACAAAACCTCCAAAATATTTATAGCTGCTTCGCTAATCTTAGTTCCTGGTCCAAAGACCGCAACAGCTCCGGCATCAAAAAGGAATTGGTAGTCCTGTGCAGGGATTACTCCGCCTACGATGACCATAATGTCTTCGCGACCGTATTTTTTGAGTTCTTCGATAACTTGTGGAACTAATGTTTTATGTCCGGCAGCGAGTGAGGAAACTCCGAGTATGTGTACGTCATTTTCAACCGCTTGTTTAGCGGCTTCCTGTGGTGTTTGGAATAGGGGACCGATATCTACATCAAAGCCCACATCGGCATAACCTGTTGCTACTACTTTGGCACCGCGGTCGTGACCGTCTTGTCCCATTTTAGCAATCATAATACGCGGGCGACGTCCTTCTTTCTTAGCGAAAGCGTCGGCTAATTGTTTTGCTTTTTCAAAGCTTTCGTCGTTTTTTATTTCTTTGCTGTACACGCCGCTGAATGATCTGATTTGTGCTTTATACCTGCCAAAAACTGTTTCGAGTGCATCACTGATTTCTCCTAATGTGGCTCTGTTTCGGGCAGCTTCTACGGCTAAAGATAATAAATTTTTATCCTGATGCATATCAGGATCTGTTGTATTTTCTGCCCATGCCTTAGCACAGTCCGTTAATTTTGCTAAACAGGTATTTACCTTTTCGGTATCACGGGTTGCCTTAATACTTTCTAATCGCTCAATTTGTTGCCTGCGCACCATTTGGTTATCCACATCTAAAATATGCAACGGATCTTCTTTATCTAAACGGTATTTATTTACACCTACAATAATATCCTGACTGCTGTCGATACGTGCCTGCTTGCGTGCTGCGGCTTCCTCGATACGAAGTTTCGGAATCCCGGCTTCTATAGCTTTGGTCATTCCGCCTAAGGATTCTACTTCTTCAATCAACGCCCAGGCTTTTTCGGTGATTTCGGCGGTTAGTTTTTCTACATAATAACTGCCTGCCCAAGGGTCGACGGTTTTGCAGATTTTGGTTTCTTCCTGCAGGAATATCTGAGTGTTTCGTGCAATACGTGCGGAGAAATCGGTTGGTAAGGCAATGGCTTCGTCTAAGGCATTGGTGTGTAAGGATTGCGTTCCGCCAAAGGCAGCGGCTGCCGCTTCGATAGTTGTTCGGGCTACATTATTAAACGGGTCTTGTTCGGTTAGACTCCAGCCCGAAGTTTGGCAGTGTGTACGCAACGCTAAAGACTTTTCATCTTTTGGATTGAATTGTTTTAAGAGTTTTGCCCAAAGCATACGAGCTGCTCTCATCTTGGCAATTTCCATAAAATGATTCATTCCAATCGCCCAAAAGAACGAAAGGCGTGGAGCGAACTCATCGATTTTCATTCCTGCAGCTATACCGGTTCGGATGTATTCTAAACCATCAGCTAAAGTGTAGGCCAATTCAATATCGGCAGTGGCACCGGCTTCCTGCATGTGATAACCTGAAATTGATATCGAGTTGAACTTTGGCATTTTTTTGCTGGTGTATTCAAAAATATCGGCAATGATTTTCATCGATGGTGTTGGTGGATAGATATAGGTATTACGAACCATAAACTCTTTTAGTATGTCATTTTGGATGGTTCCCGAAAGCAGTTCGGCAACAACACCTTGTTCTTCGGCAGCGACTATGTAGAAAGCCATGATTGGTAAAACAGCTCCGTTCATCGTCATCGAAACCGACATTTCATCCAACGGAATCTGGTCGAATAAGATTTTCATGTCTTCAACACTGTCAATCGCAACTCCGGCTTTACCCACATCACCAACAACTCTTTCATGGTCGGAATCATAACCGCGATGCGTGGCTAAATCAAAAGCCACTGATAAACCTTTTTGACCTGCTGCTAAATTTCTTCTGTAAAAAGCATTGCTTTCTTCGGCAGTAGAGAAACCAGCATATTGACGGATTGTCCAAGGGCGACGCACATACATCGTAGCATAAGGACCACGAAGGTTAGGGGCGAAGCCTGCTCCGAAACCGATGTGTTCTAAGTCTTCAATATCAGCATGTGTGTATGACGACTTGACTCCAATTCCTTCGGCGGTGAGAAAGTTGTCAGTTGTTGGTTGTTGGTTGTTGGCATCAACTTTTCCCTTATCCCTTATCCCTAATTTTATATGTTGGATGTTCTTTCTCATTATTCTTCCTGAGCTAAACGTTCCTGCTCTAATTTTTCGGCTAAACGCTTTTCGATAATTGGTGTGATTAACGTTTTACGTGGATTTTGTTTTACGAATGGATATAGTTCCAAATCGTGTTTCATTTTGTCATTTTTGTTTGGGTATTTGTTGGTGCCCAATAAAACTTCTTTTCCTGTATCAAAAAGTACCTGCTCTTTGGCAGCGCTTTCGCTGATTTTCTTTTGGATGCTGCCTTCGATGAGTTGGGTAATGAAACCACCTTTTTCTTCTATTTCTTTGAAAAGCAGTAAGGCTTTTTCGGCTAGTTGTTCGGTCAAGGTTTCGATATAATAAGCACCATCAGCCGGATTGCTGACTTTATCAAAATAGCTTTCGTACTTTAAGACCAATAATTGGTTACGCGCAATTCTATCTCCAAATTCGTTGTCTTTGTGATACAATGCATCATAAGGCAGATTGGCAATGCTATTGGCTCCGCCTAAAATTGCAGACATACATTCGGTTGTGGTGCGTAGCATGTTTACGTTGTAATCGTATAAAGTTTTGTTGCGTTTTGTTGGTGTAACAACTATGTGGCAATCAAAAGTGTGATCGTATTCGGCAGCTAAAGTGTTGAACAATAAACGCAATGCTCTCAATTTTGCTATTTCGAAAAAGTAATTGGTACCAACAGCAACTTCAATAGTTATGGGTTGATTTATACTTTTAATTCGGTTGAAATATTCGTTGACATGTGCCAAAGTATAGGCTAACTGTTGTACCATATTCGCTCCGGCGTTTTGGTAAATGCCCGATTGTACAGCAATAAAAGGAGTAGTGGTTTTAGCACTAATTGCAATCAGTTTTTCGAAGTCTTTGTCTAAATTTTCGAACCAGTTTCCATCTCTGCTCAGTTGACCGATTGGGTCAATTTGAATGGAACACTTTGCGTTATTTTTAACAGCAAAGTCATTGATTTTAGTTACGAAATCGATTGAAAGAAAAGGCAAATAAAAAAAATAAGCAACGTTTTCTAAAGGTAGATTTTGCATTAAGTTATCTATCGCAACATTCTCATTTTCAACAGTAAAACGAATACTTTCTGCGCCACGATTTAAACTATCTAAAGCTCTTTTGTTGGATAGTGCAACATCATGAACAAAGATATTCTGAAGTACTTTAAAAGGTTCAGAATTTATTGTTGATGAATACTTAATTTCCGATTCATCTTCATGATAAAACGGTCTTACTTTGATGCCTTCCAGACTCTCCCAAACTAAAGTATCGTTATAATCGGCACCTTTTAGTTCATACTGAATTTGCTGCTTCCATTGTTTGGAAGAAACGGGTTCGAAAGCATCAAATAAATTTTCAGACATACTTATAGAGATTTTGAATCTGTTTTTTCGTCCTTGATAGAATCGCCTTCAAATTCGATGATATAGATATCTTCGCTGTCGCGTTTCATATAGTATTTTTCTCGGGCGTATTTTTCTATCTGGTCAGGATTTTTCAGTTGTTTAATATTCTCGCTATCTTTTCTGATTTCGTCCTGATAGTATTTTTTATTGTCTTCGAGTTCGTCTAGTTGTTTGTTTAGAACTCGGTGTTCCATATAGGAAGTGTTGTCCAGAAATAACATCCAAACGGTAAAAAAAACTAACACAATAACGTATCTGTTCCCGAGGACTTTCAGGATAGGATAGGCATTAGTTAGATTTTTAAAGAAGCTCATTTTAGGTAATTCTTTGGTTGATAACGGCTCTTACCACATCGATAGCCACGGTATTGTATTTATCATTTGGAATGATAATATCGGCAAAGGCTTTGGTAGGTTCAATAAATTGTTGGTGCATTGGTTTTAAAGTCGTTTGATAGCGATTCAAAACTTCTTCCATATCGCGACCGCGCTCGGCAATATCTCTTTTTAAACGACGAATCAAACGTTCATCAGAATCGGCATGGACAAATATTTTGACATCAAACATATCTCGAAGTTCCGGGTTTGCCAAAATTAAAATTCCTTCCACAATCATTACTTTTCGTGGATGTGTTATGACTGTATCCTCGGTACGGTTGTGTGTTACAAAGGAATAGACAGGCTGTTCTATAATCTCACCTTTTTTTAATGCGGTAAGATGTTGGACTAACAATTCGAAATCAATGGCACGTGGATGGTCAAAATTGATGAGACCTCTTTCTTCAAAACTCAGATTATCATTCACCCTGTAATAAGAGTCTTGAGAGATTACGCCCACTTCGGCTTCCGGTAATTCATTAATAATCTGTTGGACAACAGTTGTTTTTCCACTTCCGGTACCGCCAGCAATTCCTATAATCAGCATATTTAGTTGAGTTGTTTTTAGTTTCAACAAAAATAGAAATTATATCGGAAGTTTTTAGAGAAAAGAAAATAGATAAAAGAAAATAGATAAAAGAAAATAGAGAAATTAGGTAGTAGAAAAGAGAAAGTGATTAAGTTGATGTAATATATGTATGCGAAAAAAAATAAAAATCTTTTGTATCCTAATTAATAATTCTATATTTGCACTCGCTTTCGGGGTGTAGCGTAGCCCGGTTATCGCGCCTGCTTTGGGAGCAGGAGGCCGCAGGTTCGAATCCTGCCACCCCGACCGGTAAATCCTTTCTGCAATTGCAGAAAGGATTTTTTATTTAGAAAAAATAGCCAAGCTTGCTTGAGCTTTTTTTCTAAATAAAAAATACATCGCGCTGAAAGCACGAATGGATTTACTAGTGATAGAGCCTATATTCAGGATCACGTAACAATCCTGCTTTTAAACTATACTAATTATTGGACGTCACTTCGACAAGCTCAGTGTGACAATGCTTTTCTAATTGTCTTCTGAAAACAAAACGTTATCGCTAGCCCCGATGGGAGCGAGCTACCATGTAGCGCGGACAGCGGGACTGGACATCCTGAAATAAGAAAATGCTGTGCTCCTAAATTGCGTTTTCAACAATAATCAAATCTTATTCACAAATTGCGTTTAGCGATTGGTTTCTGAATTTATTTTACATTGAAAAGTTTACATTTGCAACCAAATAAATTCAAATCATGTCAGATACAATTGAAAAAATAAAATGCTTAATTATAGGTTCGGGACCAGCGGGTTATACCGCAGCTATATATGCTGCCAGAGCTAATATGAATCCGGTTTTGTACCAAGGAACGCAGCCAGGTGGGCAATTAACTACGACGAATGAAGTAGAAAATTTCCCGGGTTATCCTGATGGTGTTACCGGTCCGGAAATGATGGTGCAGCTACAAGCACAGGCGCAACGTTTTGGTACAGATGTTCGAGACGGTTGGGCAACCAAAGTTGATTTTTCGGGAAGCATTCATAAAGTTTGGATTAACGATACTAAGGAAATTCATGCTGAAACCGTGATTATTTCTACCGGTGCATCGGCTAAGTATTTGGGATTGCCTTCGGAGCAACATTATTTGAATATGGGTGGTGGCGTTTCTGCCTGTGCGGTTTGTGATGGTTTCTTTTATAGAAATCAGGAAGTTGTGATTGTTGGAGCAGGAGATTCGGCTTGTGAAGAAGCACATTACTTATCAAAGCTTTGTAAAAAAGTTACGATGTTGGTTAGAAGTGAGAAATTCAGAGCTTCTAAAATCATGGAAGAGCGTGTTCGCAAAACGGAGAATATTACCATATTGATGAACCATGATACTGTTGAAGTATTGGGTGATGGGCAAGTGGTTACTGCAGTAACAGCTAAAAATAAAACTACAGGAGAAATCATAGAGATTCCGGCAACAGGTTTCTTTGTAGCTATTGGTCACAAACCTAACACGGATATTTTTGCAGATTATTTAAATTTGGATGAAACAGGTTATATCATTAATGAACCGGGCACTTCTAAAACCAATGTGAAAGGTGTTTTTGTTGGTGGCGATGCTGCAGATCATGTATATCGACAAGCGGTAACTGCTGCAGGAACCGGTTGTATGGCAGCTTTGGATGCGGAACGTTATTTGGCTTCTTTGGAGTAATTATGAATTATGAATTATGAATTATGAATTATGAATTTGACTTATTAGGTTGAATTTTAATTTAAGTATTATAGTTATTAAAAATCCCGTCTTTTTGAGACGGGATTTTTTTATTTTGTTGTTGGTTTTTTTCTGAGAACGGCACTATCTACTAAGTGTTTGATTTCAATTTTGACAGGTTCACCATACAAAGCAATTTCACTATTTCCTGAAGCATCGATAGTAGCAATGTTACTTATGCCAATGCTACTGTTGGCATAACCACTAACTTCTACTAAAGCGTTTTTTGCGGTTAGTTTTTTACCTATGAAATCGGTGTTGTTGTCTAATCGAAGTTTTAAATCTAATACATCGCCTTCGACTTCGGCTGATGCTTTTTGGTACATATCAAATTTCATTTCACCGGAAGAAATAAGCGCTTTTACATAAGCACTTTTACTCAGGTCAATGGCAGTTTTTTCAGATTTTAAATTGAGTTCTACTTTTGATCTGTCGTTTGCCATTAAAGTAAAGTTTTTGGTTTTTGCGTTTAGAAACAATTTGGCATAATCATAACTCTTAAAGGTTATGTTGTCTAAAACGACATCGGATAAAGCAGTTACATTAGTTTCGTCTTTGGCGCTGACCAAATTAAATTTGTCTGTATAGGTAACACGAACGCTTAGTTTTTTATAGCTCGATATATCTTTGGATGTTGAAATTCTGAGGTTTTTACCTGTCAGCTTGTACTCGACAAATCCTATTAAGTTGTCATCTGCTTCTATTTCGATGCCACATTCATTTCCTTTAATTAAAAATACTTCCAGATTGTCTTCTACTTCAAGCGACTCAAAGTTATCTACTTGTTTTTGTTCCAATTTGACAATTTTGGAACCTTTTACTTTTTCTTTCTTTTGCGCAAAGGTGAGAACAGTAAGAAGTAGGAAGCTTAGTGTAATTATTTTTTTCATCTAAAGTTGGGCAATGGTTAGTTTTACTTTGTACAATTCGTCTCGTATTCAGAACGATACTCAAGTGTCAAAAATAGAAAAAAAAACATCCCAATTTTCATTGAGATGTTTAATTAACTTATTCTTTGGAAACACTTCCGCCGGAACTTTCTTCTTTACTTACCGTTTTGGGAGAACCGTGATAATCGATTGAGCTTCCGCTTGATGCTTTGGCGTTTAAACTTACTATTGGGTTTACATCTGTTGAACTGCCGCTTGATGATTCTGAAACGACATCATTAACCAATAAACCTCGAGCATTAATTTCACTTCCGCTGGAAGATTTAGTATTTAATTGTAATGCTTTTCCATTAACAGCGATACTACTTCCGCTAGAACTTTTACATTTTATTGTTTCATATTCTAAGCTCAAATTGGCTTCGCTACCACTGCTGGATTTTATATCAATATCGGTTCCGTTAAAGGTATTCTTTGTTGAAACTGATGAGCCACTTGTAGTTTCAAGTGCCGTTAATGAAGGCAGTTTAACGCGAATGTTTTTAGCTGTTGCTTCATCAATATTTTCATCTGAAGTGATGTAAAGAGTCCCGTTTTCCACTTTGGTAGTGATGTGTTCCTGCAAATTATCATCGGCTTCTACTTCTACAAAATAGGTGTCCGCTTGTTCCAATGTTACATTTAAACCGCGACTAACATCTACTTTTGTATAGTTACCTTCAACGTTGCGTTTTTGGGTTGTCACATTTCCGTTACCGTCTATACCTGATCCGAATTCAATATCTCTTACATGACAAGAACTAAATAAGGCTGCTGCTGCAGTTACGGCAATTACTTTGGTGCAAAATACTACGAACTTTACCATGATTATTTTGTTTTAACTATTATTCCGTTTTCATCAACCGTAAGGGTTGTTTTTTTGTTATTATCAGAATCTTTTTTTCCTGTTTTAGTTTCGGTAACTATCTTACCATTTACTTTTACAGTAACCACGTTTGTGGAGTCATTTTCACTTGTAATATTTACTTCTTCACCTTCAACATCACCATATTCATTTTCATCCGCAGGGCAATTCAAGCATTTTACCTGAGACTCTTCCACTTTATAAATATAGTCACTTGAGCTAAAGTGCAAATTGAAAAAGTCATTCTCGGTTGTGTCATAATTCTGAACCGTTTCGTCGGCTTTGAAAATGGTTCCTTTTGGTAAATACAAGAACAATTCTACTTCCTGACCTCTGAATTTGTTGGCAACATCGGTCAATAAATAATTGTCTAAAATTAATTTATTTCCTTCAATTTTATAGCCATATTTTATTTTTTCAGCACGATTTCTAGCTTCAACGGCTGATTTTCCAACTGCTAATCTTTCAATTTGAAGATATGGAGTAGTTTCATCCGTTTTCATAATTTGGATAGTCACATTATTTGAATAGATTATTTCCTTGTTTTTCTCGTCTTGTGTTAATCTGAAATCGGTGTTGTGATAAATATCTTTTGAATAAAAATCATTGTTTTTAAACTTTATATATAATGTATCAGTAGGAGCTATGTTAATCGTTTCTTTATTAACAGTTTTTCCATCATAAGCTATTTGTGTAGCTTCGTTAATTCCTAATGAAATTAAGATTCCAACAGCAATTATCCAAATACCTAATAAGCTGAATTTAACTATGTTTCCAAGAGATTTCAAATTGGTTACCAATAATTTTAATCCAAGTATTAAGAAGAAAAACGCTGGTATTCCAAAAGCCAGAAGGAATAATACTCCCTGAGCCCAAATAGGTGTTTCTAAACCAATAGGAGTACTAACATGATTCAGTATGTAATTATCCGGCATTGATGACGAAAAGATCATAAAGATAGAGGCAAAGCAAATTCCCAATAAGGCAAATGAAGAGAAAACTACAATGATTGCACCTAATATCTTTGCAAATACTTTGAAAATACTCATGAAAATCTCGCCAATTCCATCAGCTACTTTTGTAGCTCCGGCTTTTGCTTCGTTTCCCATTTTGTCGTAATCAGCATTTTTAAACTTGTTGGAAACGCTTTCAAATTCTTCTCTTACTTTTTTTTCGATATTAGAAATAGTAACCGGTTCGCCAGTCATTTCCAGTTTTTCGGAAGTAGTTACTGCTTTTGGCATCGCCACCCAAAGGATTAGGTAAGCCAGTACACCCGTTCCGAATCCAAATAACAATATCAGGAAAAGGATTTTAAACCAAACAGCGTCGATTCCGAAATAGTGGCCTAGACCTGTACAAACACCGGCAATTGTTCCTCTGTCTTTATCGCGATACAATTTTTTAGATTTAGTATATGGATAAAATGGTTCCGGTGCAGCTTTATCGTCTGAATCGTCGTCAATTCGGTAATCTTCAGGCTGTCCCATAATTACGATTACTTCATCAACATCTTTATTGTTGATTACGTGTTTGTCGCTTTTTTGTTTTTCAGTTAACAATTCGGCTACACGCATTTCTATATCTTTCATAATTTCATCCTGACCGGAAGAATTAGAGAGGGATCTTTTTATTGCTTCGAAATATCGAGTCAATTTTTGGAATGCATCTTCATCTATGTGAAAAACTAAACCACCTATATTAATATTTACTGTTTTGTTCATGATTTCTTTGATTTGTTAGTTGTGATGATGTTCACGGCATCAGACAATTCCGTCCAAGTGCCACTTAATTCAGTTAAAAATGTTTTTCCTATTTCTGTCAAACCGTAATATTTTCTCGGTGGTCCAGAAGTTGATTCTTCCCAACGGTAGTTGAGTAAACCGTCATTTTTTAGTCTTGTCAATAGCGGATAAACGGTTCCCTCTACCACTAGCAATTTAGCGTTTTTTAAAGTGTCTAATATTTCAGAAGTGTATGCTTCTTTGTCTCTTAAGACACACAAGATACAAAATTCTAAAACACCTTTACGCATCTGGGCTTTTGTGTTTTCAATATTCATAATACATGATTTAATTTTTTCTGATTACTAATTCGTTTTTTGATCGATGATTGAAACTGGTGATTTTGATTGATTTGATTAATGATATTGATTGATGAATTTTTAATCTTCGGAAACCTGAACAATTAGATTAGATTGCTTTTCTCCGATAAGCTTCACTAGGTATTTTTCATTTTCTTCCATAGTGAAGGTTAGTTTGTTTTGCCCACCTTTTTTATATTTTTCAGACAAAACGATGTTGCTTTTTTTGTCTGTTACAATTACGTTAATGTTATCTTCGGTTTTTAGGCTGAATTTTAAATTAACATCTACGTTATCATGGGCTACAATTTCGAATTGATGATTTTCTTTTTGTAACTCAGTGTTTTGCATTTGGAAGTGATTAACTTCGATACCTTTGTTTTCCTGAGCTACCAATTTTGCGGTCATGCTCATTAACATTGCTGCGATTAAGATTAATTGTTTCATGATGATTGATTTTTGATTGATGATGATTGATTTGATGATTTATTTAAAAAACGGAATACTTAAAGGATACTTATATTCTTCTCCGTTTGACGCTTTAACCGCAGCATGGATGATTAGTACAAATTCTGCAACTTTTATAAAGATGAAAAGGAGCACGGCAGCAATTCCAATTAATACTGCTCCGCTTAGGTGAACTGATTTTATATTATTGATAACAATATCGTGGTCATGAAAACAAGCATCTAAAGGAATATTTTGAAAAATAGTATATATAAATATTGGTATGGCGATTAAGCATAGCACAACAGTATATATAAAGATGCTCAATTGAAAATTCAACACCTGCTTCCCGTTGTAATCAATAAATTCTGATTCTTCTTTTTTTGAACTCCAGATGACAATCGGAAAAATAAAATTCCCAAGCGGAATGATATATTGTGCCAATGCACTAAGGTGCAAAACGGTAGCGATGTTTTTGTCATTAGTTGTTGTCATGATTTTGTTTTTTAAGTTGTTGATTGATGACCGAAACTTTTAATACTATAGATAGACCATTAATTTCTTATACAAAGATACAATCAAAAAAAGGTATTATGCAATACAAAGTACTTAAATTTAACAAAAAATTAACATTTACTTAAAAAGCGAAATCCATGTTTTTTATTGTACTTTTACAGTAAAATCGAGTGCTTATGGAATTTTCACCAGCAAAATTAAATACCTTTTTATTTTTAAAATTACCGTCTGCTTTTTGGAGTGGTGTTAGAGTAAAGTCGATTTCAAAGGAGCAATGTGTTGTTACTGTGAAGCACAGATGGTTTAATCAAAATCCTTTTAATTCGATGTATTTTGCGGTACAAGCCATGGCTGCAGAATTGACAACTGGCGCATTAGTGATGATGCAAATCAAAAATAGTGGCAGAAATATTTCAATGTTGGTTGCCAATAACAATGGAAATTATTCAAAAAAAGCCACAGGAAGAATAACATTCACTTGTAATGATGGTCATTTACTGAATGAAGCTATCCAAAAAACAATAACTACAGGTGAAGGTCAAACCATTTGGATGAAATCTATTGGACAAAATGAAAAAGGGGAACAAGTTTCTGAAATGAACTTTGAGTGGAGCATCAAATTGAAGTCGTAAACAAAAGTTAAACCTATTACAATTGGCTATTATTTATGAGATGTTGATTGTAACTTTGATGAACCCGAGGCGAAGACGAATTGTATGGAGCATAGCGGAATAAAATACTTCAAAAATGAGGATTCTAATAACTGGTGCAACAGGTTTAATAGGGAATGAGTTGGTAAAGCTATTGTTAGCCAAAAATCATTCTGTGCATTATTTAACTACTTCGCTTTCAAAGATTGAAAGCAAAACTAACTACCAGGGCTTTTACTGGAATCCGGAGCAAAGTAAAATTGATGAAAATTGTATTTATGAAGTCGATGTTATTGTTCATTTGGCGGGAGCCAATATTGCTAAACGTTGGACGAATGCATACAAACAGGAGATAATAGAAAGCCGAACATTGTCGAGTGAACTACTTTATAATTTGGTTAAAAAAAATCCAAACCAGGTAAAACAATTTATTTCCGCATCCGGAACGGCTATCTATCCTGAAAGTTTTGATATGGTTTATGATGAAGCTGCAACAGAAACAGAAGATAGCTTTCTTTCTAATGTGGTTAAAAAATGGGAGGAAAGTGCCAGCCGATTTCAAGTTTTAGGTCTAAAAGTCTGTAAATTAAGAACAGGAATTGTACTTTCAAATGCCGGTGGCGCTTTACCGGAAATGGTGAAACCTATAAAAATGGGTTTTGGTGCAGCAATGGGAAATGGAGAACAAGTTCAATCGTGGATACATATCACAGATTTGGTTGCTATGTATTGTTTTGCAATAGAAAACCAATTAGAAGGTATTTATAATGCGGTAACTCCAAATCCGATAAGCAACCAGGAATTAACGACTGTTATTGCAAAAACGCTAAAGAAACCACTTTTTCTACCCAATATTCCACAGTTTGTTATGAAGCTACTGCTTGGTGAAATGAGTTACCTACTATTTTCCAGTAAAAATCTATCTGCTCAAAAAATTATGGATAACGGTTTCCAATTTCAATTTCCCGAGATAAAGCAAGCCATTGCTGATTTATATTCATAAAAAAAGTGCTGTTTTTCAACAGCACTTTTTTTACTATAAAGATTCTTGAATTAATAATTTTTTACAGCGATAAGCTAACCTGAATTGAATACTTGTTTATTTTATTGACACAAATTTAATCTAAACGAAATCGTAATAGTCTTAAAATTTTATTAAATTTTTATTAAAATTAGGTAACTATCTTTTGTTTGAAAACTTTTTATCAAACAAAATTGAATGACAATTTGACATTTTTAAAGAAATGGCAGTACTTTTGCAAACCGAAAATCATCACTCGAGGCATTTGATATTAAGAAAAATTAATTAATCGGAGTGAAGCGACAAAGAATGAATATGAAAAATATTTTTAAAAATAAAAACTCGATGAATACTGAAAATACAGAAAAAGAAACAATTATTGATGAAAATGCATCCGATAATACTGTAAATGAAATTGAATCTGCAACTGAATTAACCGCTGAGGAAAAGCTCCAGGAAGATTTAGCGAATGAAAAAGATAAATTTCTACGCCTTTTTGCTGAATTTGAAAACTTCAAAAGAAGAACTGCTAAAGAAAGAATTGATTTGTTTAAAACAGCCAATCAGGATGTTTTGCAAGCCATGTTGCCTGTATTAGATGATTTTGACAGAGCAATGGTAGAAATTGCAAAATCAGACGATGATGTTTTATTGAAAGGCGTTGAATTGATTCACGAGAAATTAAAAAGTACATTGGTTTCGAAAGGTTTGGAACAAGTTGAAGTAAGAGCTGGTGATGCTTTTAATGCCGATTATGCCGAAGCAATCACACAAATTCCGGCACCAACAACGGATTTGAAGGGTAAAATCGTGGATGTAATTGAAAAAGGATATAAACTGGGAGACAAAATTATCCGTTTTCCAAAGGTTGTAATCGGACAATAATTTAGGTCTAAATTTTTAGAAAAATAGTATGAGCAAAAAAGATTTTTACGAAATATTAGGCGTGTCAAAAAACGCTTCTGCTGAGGAAATTAAGAAGGCATACCGAAAGAAAGCGATTGAATTCCACCCTGATAAAAATCCGGGAAACAAAGAAGCGGAAGAAAACTTCAAAACAGCAGCCGAAGCTTATGAAGTTTTAAGTGATGCCGATAAAAAAGCAAAATACGATCAATACGGTCATGCTGCTTTTGATGGTGCCGGAGGTTTTGGTGGCGGACATCATATGAATATGGATGATATCTTCAGTCAGTTTGGAGATATTTTTGGCGGTGCATTTGGTGGCAGCGGATTTGGCGGATTCGGTGGAAATTCCGGAGGACAACGCAGAGTGAAAGGAAGCAATCTTCGTATCAAAGTTAAATTGACTTTGGAAGAAATTGCCAATGGTGTTGAGAAAAAAGTAAAAGTAAAGCGTAAAGTTCAAGCGGCTGGCGTAAAATATAGAACCTGTTCAACCTGTAACGGGCAAGGTCAGGTTTTGAGAGTTACTAATACCATTTTGGGCAGAATGCAATCGGCAACAACCTGTCATGTTTGTGGCGGTTCCGGTCAAACTATCGAAAGCAAACCAAACAATGCTGATGCACATGGAATGATTTTGGAAGACGAAACGGTTTCGATTAAAATTCCGGCCGGAGTTGTTGACGGAATGCAATTAAAGGTTTCAGGCAAAGGAAATGATGCTCCCGGAAATGGTGTTCCTGGCGATTTAATTGTTGCCATAGAAGAACTGGAACACGAATTTTTAAAACGTGAAGGCGAAAATCTTCATTATGATTTATACATCAGCTTTGCCGAAGCAGCACTAGGCGTTTCCAAAGACATTGAAGCGGTTAATGGTAAAGTAAGAATTAAACTTGAAGACGGTATTCAGTCCGGAAAAATTTTAAGGCTGAAAGGCAAAGGAATTCCAAGCCTCAATAGTTATGGTAATGGTGATTTATTGGTACATATCAATGTATGGACACCAAAAAATCTAAGTAAAGAACAGCGTCAGTTTTTTGAAAAATCGTTGACTGATGAAAACTTTATTCCACAACCTGAAAAAGGAGATAAATCTTTTTTTGAAAAAGTAAAGGATATGTTTTCATAGTTTAAAAAATAGTTTTATATTTGAATGTTACTTGGAAACAAGTGACTTCTTTTTCATAGCAATTTTTCCCATCCTTTTGTAAAAATTAGGGTGGGTTTTTTTTGTAACAAATATTTACGATTGATTACTTATTGAGTACTTTTACAAAAAAACACCCGTGGCGTCGCCGAACTGTTATGGAGCGCAGCGTAATAAAAATACAAAGTATGAGCAATATACTTGAAGTAAACAAAGTAGTTAAGCAATATGGAGATTATACCGCGCTTAACGAAGTTTCTTTAACCGTTCCCAAAGGCAGCATTTACGGACTTCTCGGTCCGAATGGTGCCGGAAAAACTTCCCTTATCCGTATTATCAATCAAATCACAATGCCCGATGGCGGTAGTGTGACTTTGGATGGTGAAAGACTAAAGCCTGAACACGTTGCTGTAATTGGTTATATGCCTGAAGAGAGAGGTTTGTACAAAACTATGAAAGTAGGCGAGCAGTGTTTGTATTTGGCACAACTCAAGGGATTGTCAAAACAAGAGGCCAAACAACAATTGGATTATTGGTTTGAACGTCTTGAAATTCAGGGTTGGTGGAACAAGAAAATTCAGGAGCTTTCTAAAGGGATGGCTCAAAAAATCCAGTTTGTGGTTACCGTTTTGCATAAGCCAAAATTGCTTATTCTTGACGAGCCGTTTTCCGGATTTGATCCGGTAAATGCCAATCTGATTAAAGATGAAATCATCGAGCTGAACAAACAGGGAACATCCGTAATTTTCTCAACTCACCGAATGGAAAGCGTAGAAGAAATGTGTGATTACATTGCCTTAATTCACAAATCGAATAAACTGATTGAAGGAAGACTTTCGGATGTTAAAAAACAATTCAGAACTAACAGCTATGAAGTAGGAATTCTAAGCGATAACATCGAGGGTTTGATGTATGATTTGTCACAAAAATTCACCTTGTCTCAAACGGATTTCAAATCATTAAATGACGAATTGAAATTAGAAATTAATCTGGGAAATGCTACGCCAAATGATTTACTGAATACTTTAATTAAAAGAGGTCAAGTAACTCATTTTGTGGAAAAAATTCCAAGTATGAATGATATTTTTATCCAAACAGTAACTAAATAAAATAACAAAAATAAAATTCCAAAAGACAAACAAATATCAAAAACTAAAAATCAAATTTCAAACTGTGAATCATTGAAATATTTTGAATTTGAAAATTGAGTTTTATTTGGAATTTGGGATTTCTAATATTGGAATTTAAAAAGAAATATGAGCAAATTAGTACTTATAATAAAAAGAGAATTTATTGCCAAAGTGCGCAATAAATCATTTATCGTAATGACTTTTTTAAGTCCGTTATTGTTTGTCGGAATTGGTGTTTTTGTGGGCTATTTAAGCACAATGAAAGCGGAATTAAAAACCATCGCCGTTCATGATGAAACAGGAAGATTTGTAAATGAATTTAAAAGCGATGAAGAATACAAATATGTTGACTTATCCAAAGTCGATTTAAAAGTTCTTAAAGACAGCATTGTGAGCAAAAGCTACGAAGGATTGTTAATCATTCCGAATACGGATGACAATGCCCAACTTCAAAATGGAATTCAATATATTTCCAATGACAGTCCAAGTGTCTCTTTTACGGAAGATTTAGAAGATATTATCGCCAAAAAAATCACTGCCGAAAATTTTCAGAAGGCCGGTTTAGATACCTTAAAAATCAATAATGCCAAAGCTACTGTTGCTATTAATTTGGAAAAAGCTTCGGGCGAAGAAGCACTCAAAGGCTTAAACGAAATTAAAATCATTATTGGTGGCGCTTTCGGCTATCTTATTATGATGTTCATCGTTTTATACGGAAACATGGTAATGCGAAGTGTTATCGAAGAAAAAACATCCCGAATTATAGAAGTGATTATTTCATCTGTAAAACCATTCCAATTGATGATGGGAAAAATCATAGGAACATCTTTAGCCGGAATTTTACAGTTTCTTATTTGGGCAATATTAGGTCTTTCTGCCATGTTTATTGTTTCAAGCATGTTTGGGGTTCAAATGGGAGCTTCAGCAGGAGCACAGGCACAGGCAATGGAGACCGCACAACAAGCAGCAGGTAGTAATATTGGAATGTACATCAAAGAATTATGGAATCTGCCAATTGCAACCATCTTAATTTCATTTATTATTTATTTTATTGGGGGTTACTTTTTATACAGTTCATTTTATGCTTCAATTGGAGCGGCTGTTGATAACGAAACCGATTCACAACAATTCTTATTACCTATTATTATGCCTTTGATATTGGGTGTTTATATTGGATTTTTTACCGTTATGAATGATCCACACGGAACAGTAGCAACGGTATTCTCAATGATTCCGCTAACATCACCAATAGTTATGATGATGCGTATTCCGTTTGGAGTTCCGATGTGGCAGATTATAGTTTCGATGCTGCTCTTATTCGGAACTTTTCTTGGAGTGGTTTGGTTTGCAGCCAAAATTTACCGTGTCGGAATTTTGATGTATGGCAAAAAACCAACCTGGAGAGAGTTGATAAAGTGGCTTAAGTATTAGTATAATCTTTATAAAATCTTTATGCTTTAAAGAGTTTACCTTATATCTTACTTATAAGTAATGCCGTAACTTTGTCAAAAATTAATACCGATGACTAAGTTGTCACTCAAGAGTACTAAAAACCAATTTCTTATCAGTTTCCTATCAGTCGCACTGGTTTCTCTTTTGTGCTTATTGGTTAGGGATATTATCGATTATAAAGTAGTTGGTTATTTGTTGCTGGTTATCGTTTCGTTATTGGCAATTTTTTTAGAAATCAAAGCCGTTTTGTTAGGTGCTTTTTTGAGTGTTTTGGCTTTGGATTATTTCTTTATTAGTCCATATTACACTTTGCATATTGACAGTGCTGAAGATGCTTTGCTGTTGATTCTGTTTTTTATTATTGCCTTAATCAATGCAGTGCTGACCAATAAATTCCGAATCATGCAGCGCGCCATTCAAATCAGAGAAACACGAACCAATACTTTAAAACTTTACAATACTTTACTCGATTCGCTTTCGCACGAACTTCGAACACCAATTGCAGCGATTATTGGTTCAATCGATACGTTGCAACAAAAGAATGTTCATTTATCTGATGAAACTCAACAAAAACTGCAAAATGAGATAGAAAAAGCTTCAATGAAGTTGAATTACCAAGTCGAAAATTTATTGAATATGTCGCGCTTGGAATCAGGTTATATTCATCCCAAATTAGATTGGTGTGATGTTAAAGAAATCATTTATAATGTATGCAATCGTCTCACCGAAGAAACCAAAAACCATCAAATTCATTTCAAAATAGAAGATAATTTGCCTTTGTTTAAACTCGATTATGGTTTGATGGAGCAAATTATTTACAACTTGGTTTACAATGCTACTCAGCATACGCCAATTGGCGCCAATATTACCATAAGTGCCAAATATGAAGTCGATGCCGACTATGATTCTCACATCGATTTAATCAAAAAATGCATCATTACAATTTCCGATGATGGTTATGGTTTTCCGCCCGAAGAGATCGATAAAGCGTTTGATAAATTCTACCGATTTAAAGAATCTAAAACTGGTGGAACAGGATTAGGACTTTCTATCGTGAAAGGTTTTACCGAAGCCCAAAACGGGAAAATAACTTTGCAAAATGCAGATGAAGGCGGTGCTGTTTTCGAACTGACTTTTAACGTTGATTGCTTACCGATAAACTCTTTAGATAATGAATAATAGTTTCTCCATATTGGTTATCGATGATGAAGCACAAATCAGAAAACTGCTCGAAATTGCTTTGGAAGCGAATGATTATAAGGTTCTTTTTGCAGTCAATGGAAAAGAAGGTATTACTATGTCAGCCAGTCACCAACCGGATTTAATTTTATTGGATTTGGGTTTACCCGATGAAGACGGACAACTGATACTGAAAAAATTGCGCGAATGGTATCAAAACCCTATTATCATTCTATCGGTAAAAAGTACCGAAGAAGAAATCGTAAAAGCATTAGACAACGGAGCCAACGATTATCTGACAAAACCATTTCGCACCCAGGAATTATTAGCCCGAATCCGAACCGCTTTGCGAAATAAAACTACTGTAAATAACGAATTGACTATTGCTTTTGGGAACTGCTTAGTTGATTTTGCTTCGCGAATTGTTAAAGTCAATGGAGAAATCGTCAAACTCACTGCAACCGAATATAATTTACTGGCGCTATTAATTAAAAACGATGGACGTGTGTTAACACATCAATATATTTTAAAAGAAATCTGGGGCCAAAGCTACGCCGACCAAACCCAATACCTACGCGTTTTTGTTGCACAGCTTCGAAAAAAAATAGAAGAAGATGCCAATCGCCCCAAATTCATCATCACGGAATCGGGAGTTGGTTATCGCTTTAATTCTGGCTAAATAATTTAATTAAAAATTTCTGAAACATATTTTGCGAAAACCACTTTTGGTCTTCGCCCGGGCATTCTCATGTCAAAATTTAACTAAAAAATCGATAGTAAAATGAATACAACTGTAAAACAAAAAGTAACTGCTGCAACATTATTAGTCGCACTCGGAATCATATATGGAGACATCGGAACGAGTCCTTTATATGTAATGAAATCTATCATCGGAGACAGAAGCATTTCCGAATTATTAGTCTATGGTGGAATCTCGTGTGTCTTTTGGACACTGACTTTTCAAACCACTTTAAAATATGTACTACTGACACTATCAGCCGATAATCATGGCGAAGGCGGAGTATTTTCTTTATACGCTTTAGTCAAAAGATTCGGAAAAGGAAAATTAGTTATTCCAACAATTCTCGGAGCGACCACTTTATTAGCAGACGGAATTATTACGCCGCCAATTTCTGTAGCATCTGCTGTTGAAGGTTTGGAAGCGGTAGTTCCCAATTTACCTACAATACCAATTGTAATAGCAATTCTCTCAGGTTTATTTATTTTTCAACGTTTTGGGACTCAAAAAGTTGGTTATATCTTCGGGCCTGCAATGGTTGTTTGGTTTTCAATGCTGATGATTTTAGGCTTATTGCAAATTATTCATCATCCTGATATTTTAAAAGCTTTAAATCCGGTTTATGCTTATCGTTTATTGGTTGAATATCCTCATGGTTTTTGGTTGCTTGGTGCAGTTTTCCTTTGTACAACAGGTGCCGAAGCATTATATTCTGACCTTGGACATTGCGGAAGAGAAAACATTCGAATCACATGGATTTTTGTAAAATCAGCATTGCTGATTAATTATTTGGGACAAGGAGCATGGTTGATGCACCAAGGAAATGAATTTTTAAACGGTCAAAATCCGTTTTACACAATTATGCCACAATGGTTTTTACTAATAGGTATTGTGATAGCGACTTTGGCAGCGATTATTGCTTCTCAGGCTTTGATTAGCGGTTCATTTACTTTGATTAATGAAGCCATTTCATTGAATTTTTGGCCTCGTGTTGCCTTGAAAAACCCAACCAATTTAAAAGGACAAATCTATATTCCATCGGTTAATACGATACTTTGGATAGGTTGTATTCTAATGATTTTATACTTCAAAAATTCTGCACACATGGAAGCAGCTTATGGTTTCTCAATCACTATTGCCATGATGATGACTACGGTTTTATTGTCTTACTATTTGATATTTATCAAGAAAGTAAAAATGAGTTGGGTAGTCCTTATGCTAATAGTTTTCTCTGTCATTGAAGTGTCATTTTTTGTGGCCAATATTGTCAAAATCAAAGAACGATGGATGTTCTTATTCTTTGAGCTGTTCATTTTTATGGTGATGTATGTGTGGTATTATTCCCGAAAAATCAACAATCGTTTTCTGAAGTTTACCAATTTGGTTGAGCAAACTCCGATGCTAAATGAATTAAGTAATGACGATGGTATTCCAAAATATGCCACGCATTTAATCTATTTATCCAAAGCCAACAAAACTTATGAGATTGAAGAAAAAATCATCAAATCCATCTTTGCCAAAAAACCAAAACGAGCTGATGTTTATTGGTTTCTTCACATCAATCGCACCAACGAACCGTTTACGCTCAACTATGAAGTAGTCGAATTATTAGATGATAAAGTCATTAAAGTTGTGCTTAATGTTGGTTTCCGTGTGCAACCAAAAGTTGAATTATACTTCAAAAAGATAGTGCAGGAATTGGTAGAACGCAAAGAACTTAACCTGCATATCCGCCCTGATGGTTCGACAAAATACAATGCTGAGCCTGATTATAAATTTGTTATCATCGAGAAGTTTATCTCTGTTGAAAATGAATTTGCTTTGAAAGAAGGTTGGCTGTTGACTTCCTATTTCTGGCTCAAAAAATTATCGCTATCCGATGAAAAAGCCTTTGGATTAGACCGAAGCGATGTAGAAATTGAAGAATACCCGATGGTGTATTCGCCAGTCAATAATTTAGAGTTATGTCGAAAACAAAAATCAGTTTAGGATGAAAAGTGGAGTAAAATTGAGCATGGTATTGTTGGTTGCTAATTTTGGCTTTGCCCAAGAAAACAAATCGCTAAAGTTGTCTTTTTCAGGCTATATGGAAAACTATTATGCCTATGATTTTAATCGACCTGAAGAGAATGCAAAACTACCGTTCATGTATAATTACAATCGTCATAATGAGTTCAGCGTTAACGTTGGTTTGTTAAGAGCCAAAGTTGAATATGACAATGCTTACGCTATCATTGCGCTGCATTCCGGAACTTATGTTGAGGATAATTATGTTAGTGAATCAACTAAAATAATTAGTGAAGCTTATGTAGGGTTGTATCTTGATAAGGGAAAAAAATCAACGCTTGAGGTTGGAATTTTACCAAGCTATATCGGATTTGAAACAGCTAATTCCGCTTCTAATTTAACACTGACACGTTCTATTCTGGCTGAGAATTCTCCTTACTTTATGTCGGGTGTGAAGTATACATATAAACCGAACGATAAATGGCAATTATCGGGTTTACTAACCAATGGTTGGCAACGTATCAACAAACCCGATAAAAATGTTTCACCGGCTTTGGGTTCGCAAACGATTTATAAACCTTCTGACAAATCATTGTTTAATTGGAGTACGTTTATAGGAAAAGAGTTGTATTTGAATGAATGGGGAATCCGCTATTTCAGTAATTTGTATTGGGACAAACAATGGAGTTCGAAATGGCGCACCATATTCGGTTTTGATGTTGGAATGCAAACAGATAAAAGTAGCAGCGATAAACAATTGGTATGGATGAGTCCGGTTTTATTGGCACAATATGTATTGGCACCAAAATGGAAAACTGCTTTCAGAGTCGAATATTATCAGGATAAGAATAATGTGATAATTGCTGCAAATGATGAGTTTAAAACCATTGGCACGTCATTTAATATAGATTATCTGATTAATGATAAAGTCAAGTTCAGAACAGAAGCAAGATATCTGAACAGTGAGGAAAAAGTATTTATAAAAGAGACTTCTTTAATAAATGACAACTTTTGTATTACAACAAGTTTGTCTTTTGAATTTTAAGATAGTCAGATGTTTTCAGTATTCTTTAGGATATAATTCTAAAACGGATAGCCAATAGCCAAATTGAATATAAGATTGCTACTTCGCCAAGGACCGCTGGCAAAATTAACTTCGTCTATAACCCATCGCTGTCCATTTGGCAAATAAGGTTTTCGAATTGGAAATGCCAAATCGGTTCGTAGTACTAAAAAACTGAAGTCAAATCGAAGCCCGGCGCCAACACCAACAGCGATTTCATTCATAAAGTCTTTGGTGAATTGAGAGCCGGGTTTGTTTTCATCCTTGTTTAAAAGCCAAATGTTTCCGGCATCCATAAATAGAGCACCATTTATAAAGCGATAAATATTGGTTCGCAACTCTGTATTGAATTCTAACTTAACATCACCTGATTGATCAGGAATAAACTGACTTACTTCATTCGATCCATCATACGTTCCCGGACCTAAAGCTCTCGAACGGAAAGCACGTAAGCTATTGGTTCCACCGATAAAAAATTGTTTGCTAAACGGAATTTCATCAGAATTGCCATAAGCGAAAGCGGTTCCAGCTATTATTCGGCTTTTTAAAAGTGATTGTTTACTGAATTTATAAGTGTGTTTGAACTCACTTTGAAGTTTTACAAATTGGCTGAACGGAATCCCTAAAATTTCAATAGGATCTTTTTTATTGATATCCGCACCGGTAATCAAACCGGCAATTGTTCCGGATAAGTCAATGCCTCCTTTGTAGTAGAAAGTATTTTTTTTTCTTTGATTTACCTCATTGGTGTAAGTGTAGCTGTAGGTTGGACCAAAGATAAGTTGCTTTTCTATTACATTTTTTAACGATGGATTTAAAGCCACTTGTTCCTGATATAAATCGGTCACGTTTTCAGGACTTGCAAATGTAATTTCGGTAAGGTTCAGCAGGTGTTCCTTGCGAACGTTTTCTTTCCAGGCATATCCAAATGAAGCTTTGAAGGTTTGCAACGAATAAAGTTTTTGCCTGTTTTGAAATTCGTAGCCAATGGTTGTATTTGTCCTAGGAACAAAGCCACTAGCTGATCTAAGTTTGAATGGTGCGATAAACCTTGGCCATACCAAACTGGCTTCCCCACCAACACGATACACATTGAAGCCATTATTTTTTCCACCTAATTGTACTTCGAGTCCACCAAAAGCTGAAATACTTAATAATTCGGCGCCATGAAACGTATTACGATTGCTCCAGTTTATTTTTAATTCGGTTCCGGTATAATTAGCCGAATTGGTTTTTGCCAATACTTCAACACGAATAGATTTTTGTGTCAAAGGCGTTAGATAGTAATAGGCATCCAAATAATTCCCAATCGTATCAGAAACCCGAAACTGATTTTTCACAAACTTGAAAGTTCCCAGATTTACCAATCTGTTTAACGACAAATTATGGTCAGTCCTATTATATAAATCGTCTTTTTTAAAGTATAAGGTTCGGTCAAAAATGCGAGGCTTAAATAAATTATCATTTCCGATAATTGTAAAATCATGGTATTTTTCGAATGTTTTAATGGTGTCGTTATTAATCGAATAATTGGGGTAAATGACAATTTTATTGATTCTGTAAACTGTTTTTGCTGCAACAGGAGTTTCGTCTTTTACTTTTAAGATTAAATCAACATCATATTTCCCAACAGTACTATCAACCTGAACCTTTAAATAATCGGCATTGAAATAATAAAAGCCTTTCTCTTTCAAACGAGCATCAATTCTGACTCTTTCTTCTTTTATTACATCCAAATTATAGCCTGCACCGACTTTCAATAAACTTCGTCGTTTTGTTCGTCTGACGGCTGAACCAACGGCAGAGGAATCTGTTGGATATTGAATCGACTTAATTTTATATTGTTTTCCCGGAGTTACTATGTAGTCAGCAGTAGCTTTTTTGCCATTTCTGGTAGAATCTGCACTTGTTCTTGTAGTAAAGTAACCATTGTTTTCGGAGAAATTCTGCAACAGACTTCGGTTGTATTCCAAATCGACTTGACTAAATAAAACAGGTGCTTCACCAACAGTATATTTTAACCAATGGCGAAATCCTTTTTCTTTTTTAACATCACCGGCAAGGTTGTAGAAGAATAATCTTGGGCGCATTCCCAAAAGTTTTTTGTTTGGAAGCGGCCGAATTATTTCCTTCAATTTTGATTGCAATGCCTTGCGTTCTTTTCGGGAAATACTCGTGTCTTTAACAGTAACTTTTCCGCCAACGTACAATAGTTCGCCTTCGGACAATTTCTGTGTTCCGCTACAGGCTGCTGCCAATACAGCAAGAAAGAATACTATAACTAAGTTCTTAATCATTAGATTTAGTTTTACTCCGTTCGGCTGCGCCTCGGGTTTTTTTAGTTTTTGGGGTAGCAGTTTCTTTTTTTGAATGAAATAATTCTTTGAATTTGTTATAATCCAAGGTGATAATAAATCCGACTCCGGTTTCAATAACTTGTCCCTGTAATGCTACTTGATACAGGTTTTTTCTATAAGCCCGAAGTTTGTATCGTCCATCTTTTGAAAGTTGGTATTCACCTGAAATATCTCCGGCAATGGTATTCGTTTCTTTGTTTTTCTGTTCCGGCCCTTCAATTCCGAATGTACTTCCAACTGTGACTTTTAATCGATCATTCAACAGTTTTTTAGAAAGCCCAACGTTCAAATCGGTTTTATTTTCTTTTTGACCTGTGGTGTAATCTTCAGATGAGTCTAAATCGAAATTTAATTCAAAACCTTTAATCAAATCACCTGCGAGATTATTAAGTTGCTGTGACAGTATTTTGCTGGCACTTTCTCTTGCAAATGTGGAAGCCGACCTAATGCCGCTTTCACTTGAAAAAGGATTTTCACCAACGAAACGATTCAACAAAAGCAAAGCAAAAACCTGTTTGTTTAATTCATCCGGTTCTTGTCGCAATTGCGCCAATTTTGCTTCTGTTTTGGCAATGATATCACCGGAAACGGAATTGTTTCCAGGAGGCAGAATAATATCAAATGAGATGCTTGGCTTCATCAAATCACCTTTCATTTTCAATTCGGCTTCAAAAGGAATTTTTTGTTTGTATGTATTTCTTTCTTCAGGCGTAAGGCTTGTTAATTGATTGTCTAGCAAATCTAATGGTGCGGCTTCTGTTTTATATAAGGCAGTAATACTGATGTCTGCGGTTGTTGGTTCGCCAGTCCAAAGAATATAGCTTCCTTTTTTGATATTAAATTTCCTTTTAACCAAATTAAAACTCATTTCATAAGTTCCTTCTTCCAATTCATATCGTCCAACTAATGTTGTTTTTCCGGATGGATCAATCCCGCCAGTAAGTTGGGCTTCCCCTTTTAATTTTAAAAAATCACCATTGGCTTTGTCAATGACCAACGATAATTCGGCATCTTTATCAACTTCAATATTTACCGAGGCATCAATTCCTTTTATTTCGGTTTCGCTTATATTTTCATCTGCAAGTCTCGTGAATAATGAGGGTTGATCTTGGTCAATAAATTCGACGATTCCTTCTCTGTCAGCTATTGATGGATCATCTTGCGGTAAAACGATTGTGAATTTAGTGTCTTTATTGACTTTGATATTTCCTTCCACTTTTGGACTCTCTATAGTTCCTCTCACTATCAAATGATTGTCTAAAAACAATTCGCCATAAAAAGTATCATTGTCTTTAGCTTTTGAATTTACGGCTTTGAAGTTATTGGCATCTAGAGTCAAATCAAATCCCAAATTGGCATAATTCGCTTTATTGAGTTTTCCATTAATGATCAAATCATTGTTCTTTTCGTCATAGACGGTGAAGTTGTCAAGAAGGATAGCGTTATCCGTAAAAACCATTTTATCATTCATCGATTTGAATTTGGCGTTCAGCTTTGTGGCTTTAAATCCGATGTCATTAAACTGTAAATCACCAAGTAATTTTGGATTGCCTGTATTTCCTGAAACCTTGAACTTTCCTGAGAAATAGCCCTTTCCATCGGTAATATTATCCATAGAAAAACCCTGAACGCTTTTTAGGTTTAGTTTCTGAATATCTAAATTCATATTCAGATGATCATCGCTGGCTCGATACGTTCCGTCAAGATTCATTTGATTTTCCTGTCCCGTTAGCTCAATTCGGGCTGTGTAAGTGTTCGCGGTGTAATTATCAATATTTATATAGATTGTTCCAACCGCTTCTTTTTTGAAAGTGAAATTATCAATCGTAGCATCAGCAGTGAAAAGCACTTTTGACATCAAATCTTTAAATACTGCTTTTCCATTAATGTTTCCGTCCATTTCAATATTTTCCATCTGAACTATATTGGTAAGGGTTTGTATTTTGAAATCTTTAAATTCAACAGCCAATGGCGGATTATATCTATTTGTCTGTGATTGAAGACTAATGCTGCTTTTATCGTTACTCAATTCAAAATTGTCAAAATAGATTGCGTCGTTAGCAAAGCGAATTTTATTATCCTCAGAAATGTTCCAGAAATCATAATTCAACATCAATTTTTTAGGATCTAGCGAAATTTCATCACCACCGTTTTTAGATTTTAAATTACCTGCAATAAGATAACGGTCTTTATTTTTAAAGTCTTTTAGCAGCAGCGTATAATCCACAACATCGTCTTTGGCTTGCCCACTAATACTTGTTCGAAGAAGCTGAAACTGACTATCTTTAATTTCGTCAACATTAAAATTAAAAAGCAACGCCTTGTCCTTTGTATCCACTTTTAGATTGGCATTGGTAATAATATTTGTGCCGTAAACTAATTTGGGGATTAAGCCATTAACAACTATGGTATCATTCACCGAATTATATCTTCCGGTGATTAAAATGGGTTCGATGTTTTTTAAATCAGGAACCATTTTTAGCAGAATAGGAGTGGGCTTAACATTTACTATAAAGGCTAAGTGTTGGTTGCCATAAGGAACATTTTTGGATTTGGATTTTAAATTATAGTAATTGGATATGCTTTTTTTTACCGAATTGGCTATGGTTGACAATCTATATTTTCCAATGATTTCAGCATCTAAAAATTGAGAACTCAACACAATCGAATTTTTTTCCGATGTGGAAACGGCAACTACACTGATAGAATCAGTCGCATATTGTTCTTTGTCATTGGCAATAATCAAATGATGAACAGTTGCATTCCCGTTGAGATAATCCACATTTGCCGATTGAATATCAGCATCCAAAACACCTTTTAGTTTTAATGGCCCGGCATGCAGATTGAGTTTGTCTAAA
Organism: Flavobacterium anseongense; assembly: GCF_021608185.1. Classification (GTDB taxonomy): domain Bacteria; phylum Bacteroidota; class Bacteroidia; order Flavobacteriales; family Flavobacteriaceae; genus Flavobacterium; species Flavobacterium anseongense. Next base: position 223,362 of record NZ_JAKIHN010000004.1, read on the forward strand.
TCGACAATATCAACATTCAAATGGATTTTTCCGGAAGGATATTTATCCTTAAAACTTCCGCTGGAAACCAAATCAAATTTTAAATTTGGGTCTTTTGTGAATGCAGTAACATCAAAAAGACTATGGTTTATTTTTCCATCAAAAACCACATTCTGATACGTGTATCGATTGTAAGTTGCTTTGATTACTTCGGCGTTGAAAATGGCTTTCGCAGTTTTCGGATTAAAACCTGTTCCTTTTATAGTTGTTTTCAATGTTATTTTTCTAATGGAATCGTTTTTCATGAATCTGCCTAAATCAAAATCAGCAAGCGATGCATCAAGATTGTATTTTTCTTTGTCTTTAATTCTTCGATCTAAAGTTCCTTTTATTTTGCCGTTTCCGGAACTCGTTGCAAAAATCATATTGGTAATAAAATTCTGCATGGTTCCTTTGAAAGTTCCATTGGCAGCAAGTTGCGTAGGCAATTGAATGTTATTCGGAATCGTATTTCTAGGCAGAAAACTGTAGAAATCTTTTGCATCCGATTCAAAGTTTTTGATGTTCAAATCATAATAAGCTTTTTCAGAATCAGGTAAACCAATAATTCTTCCGCTGGCGTTCACTTTTGTATTTCCAAAACCCGTAAGCTGAAGATTTGGAATATTCAGGTTGTTCAGTTTCCCTGAAATGGTAGCGTTGACATATACAATCGCAGTTGGATTGGAATTGAAAAGATCTGTTTCATATAGCTGAGGCGCAATAAGCAAGAGGTCTTTGAATGCAATTGTGCTTTGATTGAGATGTGCATTAACACTAAGTTCCCCCGGATTTTCATCCAGCGACTCAATTGACGGATAACCAATTATAATCTCATTTCGCAAGGTTGTTTGCGTTGTTTTTAAATATAAATTCTTAAAATACGCCGATTTCGGGCCGTAATAAAAGTTTGTTTTTAGAGATTCTACTTTTAAGCCTTTTTTCTCTTCGCCTTTCATGGAGTTGATTTTTCCTGAAATTGACTCCGAATTGTAAGCAAAATTATTGGCATCAATACTTACGCTTTTTAAGTTTAAATGCTGGTAATCCATTCCTCTTTCGATTGGAGCCGAATTATCATTGTTATAACTGAAGTTTACTTTTTTGAAAGCCACTTCATTCGATTTTACTATCCAATCATTTGATTTTGAGGAAGAAGATTTGCTGTTTTCTTTTGGGATTTTACCCATAGTCAAATTATAGGTTGCATCAGAAATGGCTATTTGGTCTAAGTCGATTACGTTATTTTCTAAATCAAAAGTTTTGACTTTTACCAAAAATTTATCAAAATCCATGTTCATAACAATCTTTGAATTCTCATCTTGATACGAAGCTTTGATTTTGGATAAATCGAGTGTGCCTAATTTCAGTTTTAAATCGGGGCTTTTTGAGGTTTCTGATTTGGTATTTCCAAAATTTTCGACTAACCCTTGTTTATATGAAAAGCGCATTCCATCCAAGGTTAACTTCGGAACTTCAAAATTCATCTGCTCTAAATCAAATGTTTTGATTCGGGTTTTCAGATGATTTAAACTGATTCGTAAATCATTATTGTTATAAATATCATGAAATTGAAAACTAACATTATTCAGTTCAATTTTATCCAGTAAAAACTCCATTGGAGGAGAATCGTCATCTTGTTTTTCGGGCGATTTAAAAGCCTCGACTATATAATCAAAATTGAATTTATTTTCTTTATTTCTGTTGATGTGTGCAACGATACCCTCTAATTCAATCGAAGTGATTTCAATTTTGTTAGTAAACAATCCATACATATTGAGGTTTGCCGTGATTTTTTTGCCGGATAAAAGCGTATCCTTTTTCTGGTCTTCAAAGTAAACTCCTTCCAGAATTACATCATTAGGAAACCCGATTTGAATTTTATCAATGACAACTTTGGTTTTTAATTTTCCTTCGAGATAAGTGACAGCTTTGTTTTTGGAAAATCGTTGAACGGCTGGAATTTGAAAGGCAATAATAAGTAACAGGACCAATCCTATGAGAGATAGTAGAATCCATAAGATAACTTTTGACCCTCTTATAAAGTACTTTTTCAAATCAAATATTTAATTCAAAACAAGTAGGTTTGTTTTACACTTATTCACATCAAAGATGGAAGTTTTATTGCGTAAAACCTTTATATAATTATCTTTAAAAGTTATATGATTCCTAACAATCGGCCATATTTACGGCTACAGCCAAACCACCTTCGGAAGTTTCCTTGTATTTAGAGTTCATGTCTTTGGCAGTTTTCCACATGGTTTCGATTACTTTGTCTAATGGAACTTTAGCGTTTTTGGCATCGGTTTCCATCGCTAATTCGGCTGCGTTGATGGCTTTAATTGCACCCATAGTATTGCGTTCAATACACGGAATCTGAACCAAACCACCGATTGGATCGCAGGTCATACCAAGATGATGCTCCATGGCGATTTCGGCAGCCATCAATACTTGGTCAGGAGTTCCGCCCATCACTTCACACAATGCTGCTGCGGCCATTGCTGATGAAACGCCTATTTCTGCCTGACAACCGCCCATAGCTGCAGAAATAGTTGAGCCTTTTTTGAAAATGCTTCCAATTTCTCCGGCAACCATTAGGAATTGTTTGATTTCTTTTTCTCCGGCCTGATGATTTTCGATAACTAAATAATACATTAAAACGGACGGAATTACACCCGCACTTCCGTTGGTTGGCGCGGTTACAACTCTTCCTAATGCTGCATTTACTTCATTGACAGCTAAAGCAAAACAAGAAACCCATTTTAATATTTGACGAAATTTAACTTCAGTTTTTCTAATTGTTTCTAACCATTCTTGTGGTGAATTATAATTGGCTAAACCAATAAGACCTTGATGCATATCAAAAGCACGACGTCTTACATTTAAACCTCCAGGCAAAATGCCTTCTGAATGGCAACCAATGTACATGCATTCAAGCATAGTGTTCCAAATACGGATTAATTCGTGATGAATTTCGGCTTCGGGACGCATCGATTTTTCATTCTCGTAGACAATTTCAGAAATCGATTTGTTTTGGGTAATGGTGTATTGTAACAACTCTTCCGCATTCTGAATCGGAAACGGAAAAGCACATTTGATTTCCATTTTCTTTTTGGCGTTTACACGTTCTTCTTTAACCACAAATCCGCCACCGATAGAGTAGAAGGTAGAAACATATTCGGTATCATCTTCTAAAAAGGCAGTAAAAGTCAAGCCATTGGCATGAAAAGGAAGAAAGTTTTTGTTGAAAACAATGTCCTGCAAAAAATAGAATGGAATAACTATTTTGTCAGCTAAATTGATTTCGTTCTTATTCTCGATATTTTTGATAATACCGTCAATATTTTGAACCGGAATATACTCTGGATCTTGTCCACTGAGTCCAAGCATAATAGCTAGATCTGTTGCGTGTCCTTTTCCCGTTAAGGAAAGTGAACCATATAAATCAACTTTAACTCGGGTTACTTTATCGAGTATGTTTTCTGTTTGTAATTCGGATAAAAAGCGTTCGGCGGCACGCCAAGGTCCAAGTGTGTGAGAACTTGATGGTCCAACACCAATTTTAAGCATATCAAATACGGAGATGCATTCTTCCATAAAACTATATCGATTTAGTTGGGCAAATATAGCCAATTACAGATTATGAATATATCGGAAATAAAAATCCCTTGCTTAAACAAGGGATTTTTATAACAGAATTTTAATTCTTCTCATGAATGGCACCACAACAATGTTGGTGCATAAAGCTATCGCTTTCTTCATGCCAAGGAAAAGCTGCATTGTATTTAGAATTTTCCCAATAGAAGTTGTTGCGTTTTTTAGGTTCGTTACCAACTTCGTTCATAGTTTCAGTATCATACATTCTACCGTTGGCAATAGTATAAATTATGGTATTTGAGTTTTGAATGTTGTCTAATGGATTTTTGTCTAATACTAAAACATCAGCCAATTTGCCTACTTCCAGCGAACCGATATCTTTCCCTGCACCGATGTAATTTGCTGAGTTGATAGTTGCAGTTTTAAGTGCTTCGATATTACTCATTCCGCCTTGAGCAATGCTCCATAATTCCCATTGAGCTCCCATTCCCTGTAATTGTCCGTGAGCGCCCATGTTTACTTTTACACCACTGTCAGCCAATGATTTTGCTGTTTTTGAAGTTAAGATATGATCGTTTTGATAATCTTCTTCCGGAGCCATAATACGGTAACGTGAACGAGAATCAATGATACCTCTTGGAGTGAATCGCAACAGTTTTTTGTTTTCCCAAACATTGGTTTTTTGATACCAATAGTATTCAGCATTCAAACCACCGTAGTTAACGATAAGAGTTGGAGTATAGCCCACACCACTTTTACCCCACAATTCCAATACATCTTTATAAACAGGCGTGATGGGAATGTTGTGTTCAACTCCGGTGTGACCGTCAATGACCATGCTTATGTTGGTAAAAAATGTACTACCACCTTCAGGTACTACATTAATACCTTCTTCACGTGCAGCTTGTAACACTTGTTGGCGTTGTTCACGACGTGGCTGATTATAACTTTTAACCGATAATGCACCAAAAGCTTTGGTACGTTTAATAGAAGAACGGGCATCATCCAGTTTATTAATCACGGCTTTAAAATCGCCATCAGCACCATATAAAATATAACCGGTTGAGGAGATTCTCGGACCAACTAAACCACCGCTTTTTACCATTTCTGAAAGGGTGAAAATAGATTCGGTGTTAGATGATGGATCGTGAGAAGTGGTCACGCCAAAAGCTAAGTTGGCATAAAGTTGCCAGTTTTGCTGTGTTGTCAAACCGTATCGGAAGGCACCGATATGTGCGTGTGCATCAACCATTCCGGGCATTAAAGTTTTATTTGTCATATCATAAACACGAGCATCAGCCGGAACTATTACTTCACCAGTTTTACCAACGGCTTCAATACGATTTTGGTTGATGATTAGTGTTCCTTTTTCTATTACTTTGTCGCCTTCCATTGTGATGATTAGTGCGTTAGTCAAAGCGATTCGACCTTTTGGTTTATCTACTTTTGATGTTAAGCCAATTTTGATTCCGCTGTCTTTTGGTTGCTCAACTTTTGCAGGCGAACCTTCCAGAAAGGTGAAACGATCTTTCAAAGCCGAGCTATAATAGGTTTCTCCCAAAGTATACATAACATTTTTACTATCCGGCGACCAGTGCAAGCTGATACCTGCATCTTTTGTCAATTGCGAAACCGGAACTGCTGTCGATTTATCATCTAAATCAACCGTTTGACCATTGATGTTTAAAGGCGCAACATAACCTTTATGCAACAGTGTAAAAGCAATCCATCCGTTATCCGGACTTGGTACTAATCGATTGGCATATTTTGATTTGATATGACTGCGCTCGTCTTTTCCGTTTAGGTCAACACTTTTTAACTCTTTAGTTAATTCACCAAAAAACACACCGCCAGTTTGGAAGAAAATACGTTTTCCATCCTTAGTAAATAAAGGATATTCGCCACTTGCAGAAACAAATTTTACATTTCCACCTGTGGCATTCATAGTATAAATACCGGGTTTTTTGCAAAAAGCATAACCTTGATCAATGTTTCCGTCTTCTTTAAGATAAGTTATCATTTTGCCATCGGGTGAAAGATTAGGCGTTCTGAAAATTCCTTTTTCGGTAGTTAGTTTTACGGAGTTTTTTCCATCGATGCCTACTTTTCTGATGGCACCAAGATTTGCATCATTCCATGTGACATAAACAATTTCCTTTCCGTTTGCCGAAAATGTTGGCTCCGCTTCAAAGTCGGTTCCGGTAGTTAAACGTTTTGGAGTTCCATTTGGCAAAGCCTTTGTCCACAAATATCCCAAAGCTCTGAAAACTACTGTTTTTCCATCAGGAGAAGTCACGGCATCGCGTATCATTTTCACCGTAAAATCATTATCTGAAATTGGGGTGTCAAAATGCACTCGGTCAGCAACATCAATAGCAACATCGATTGTAAACGGAATAGGAGTAACCGCTAAAGTTTTGATGTCAATCTTTTGAATATGTCCGCCAGCCCAAAACACGATAGCATCATTAGAAGGCATCCAACTAAAATTAGGATAAACACCAAACAATGTCCATGCTGTTTGTTGGTCTTTATCTAGTTTATCATAAACCGGCCATTCTTCACCTGTTTCTAAATCCTGTATGTATAAAACCGTTGTTGCACGCACTCGTTTTACAAAAGCCAGTAGTTTACCATCACGAGAAATCTGAGGACGAGCTGCACCACCCGGACCTCCGGTTAATCGGTCTGTTTTTCCGGTTTCAAAATCATAACGGTTGATTACAAAAATTTCATTATTTGGGTCTTTATTGTATTGAAAAAAACCACCCGGATACATATCTTCGCTGTAATACATATATTTTCCGTCAGGAGAAATTACCGGTTCGTTTACATCCTGTTGGTCATTTTTACGCTTGGTTAATTGTACTCCACTACCACCCGAAATATGGTATTGCCACATTTCTCCGGCACCTAAAGAACGTTGTGAAGTAAAGTGTTTTTTGGCTACCAAATAATTCCCGTCAGGCATCCAACAAGCATTGTTCACTAATCTGAAATCTTCTTTAGTTACTTGTTTTGCATCAGTACCATCGGCTTTCATTACCCAAATGTTATCACCGCCGCCAGCATCACTGGTAAACGAAATGTGCTTCCCATCAGGACTAAAACGTGGCTGTATTTCGAATGGAATTCCGGAACGGAGTAGAGTGGCTTTTCCGCCAGTTATTGGCATACTGTAGATATCTCCCAACATATCAAAAACTATAGTTTTCCCATCCGGACTTACATCAAGGTTCATCCAGGTGCCTTCGGTAGTAGTAAAGTTTTGTTTTTTGTAGTTAAAGCTGTCACCGGGTTTGGCAACATCCCATTTTGGTTCTTTCGGTTCTTTGCTTTCTTCCTGTGCAGTTATGCTAACGGAAATAAAGGTTAGTGTGAGTAGGAAGGATATTCTTTTATTCATATAAAGATAGTGTTTATAAATTCCCTATAAATATAAGAATAAAAAAACCATTCGGATATACAAATGGTTTTTTCAAACAATTTTCAGTTTCAGAAAATTATTGTTTTTTTGCCCAATCATCTATATACATTTCTAATATGTTGAGCGGCATACTTCCACCTTGAAGCAGCGCGTCGTGAAAAGCTTTTAAACTGAATTTATTACCCAATTTTTTTTGATATTTATCACGAAGTTCTTTGATTTTTAATTCACCGGTTTTGTATGCTAATGCTTGTCCGGGCATAGCCATATAGCGCTCAATTTCTGCGGTTGCAGTACTTTCGGCTATAGCTTCATTATCCATCATGTATTTGATGGCTTCTTCTCGGTTCATTTTACCCATGTGCAATCCGGTGTCAACAACCAATCGAATGGCTCTGTGTATTTCATTGCCATAAGCGCCCATTTTTTGATAAGGATCCTTATAACAACCCAGTATATCTCCCAATGATTCAACATACAATGCCCAACCTTCTGAGAAAACAGGGAAGTTGGCAAAGCGTCTAAACGATGGTAAGGACTGATTTTCCTGTGCTAAAGAAGCTTGATAATGATGTCCAGGAATGGCTTCGTGTATGAAAGTTGCCTCAATAGCAAAGTTGGTCACGTTAATTTTAGTAGGATCAACGATTGGGATATAATAAATTCCGGGACGTTTTCCATCGGCAGAACTGCGGTTGTATTGAGGTGCAGCTGCGGCAGCTCTAAACGCCTCAACTTCTCTCATTTCAAAAGGTGTTTTTGGCTCCATGCTAAAATACTTACTCAAATAGGGCTTGACTTTATTAAGTATGGCACCATTGGCATCCAATACTTCCTGATTGGTTTTAAAAGGCATGAATTGTTTGTCCGTCTGCATAAAGTTGAAGAGTTCTTTTAGCGTTCCTTTGAACCCCATTTTGTTTTTTAGGGATTCCATTTCTGCTGTTATTCTTTTTACTTCATTCAAACCGGTTTGGTGAATGTCCTCCGGGTTTGTTCGTAGTGTGGTAAAATAATAGATGTTATAGCGATAAAAAGCATCTCCGTTTGGCAAAGCCGAAATGCCGCTGCTCGTTCGGGCAGCATCGAGGTATTCACCACCAAAAAAGGCTCCCATTCTTTCGTAGGCTGGAATCAGTTTTTTAGTTATGGCATCTTTATAAGCTGCGGTCAGCCGAAGTTTATCTTCTTTTGAAAACGAATCAGGGAAATTATTTATTGGACCGTAAAAGACACTTTTTGCAGGATCTTTTTGTGCCAAACTCGCATATTGTGGAATCATCTTAAGCACCAAAGCTTTAGGCAATACAATACCGGATTTGATTCCTTTTCTGAAGTTGGCTATCGTAGTATCGGCATAAACAGTAAAAGCTTCAATACGCTCGAGCCAATTTTCATAATCCTTTACAGTTTTGAAAGGTTGGTTTCCTTTGCCGTTACCTAATTGCCCCATGGTAAGAGGTAAGGCAAAGAACTGTGCGAAAGGCATTTTTTCAGTTTGAAATTTTTCGGCTTCTAATTCTCTGTCGATTATTTCTTTTAAAATATAATAAGAGATTTTATCTTCCGAAGTCAGGGTTTCGGGTTTGAATTTAACTAAACCACGTTTGTATTTCACATAAAAATCGTGTTTCCTGTTTAAAAAATCCCGACTGCCTTCATTATAAAGTAAATTGTTGTATCGGTTATCTCCCGCCGAAGTAGCTTCTAATGGGAATAGTTTTAATCGATCCTGATAGTAGTTTTCAAAGAGTTGGTTAAGCGTATTCTTTTTGTCTTTCATTAGAGTTATCGATTTCATTTGAGCAGTAGATCTGCTTCCTAACAAACAAAAAACGAATAGCAGTAAAGTGGCAATCTTTGGTATTGACTTCATAAAATAGTTGAATTAAATAGTTGCATCAAAAAAGCGAAGCTAATGTACAAAAAAAAGCCACCCGAATTAACGAATGGCATTTTCAAACAATTAACTTAATTAAACTAAAAACAATAACTATTTTCGGCTACTAATTTTGTTGTGATTGTTTCTCTCAATCCCACAATATTAGGCATGTTGGTGTATTTTGTAAAACGGCGTAATCCCATTAGCATCATGCGTTGTTCATCGCCTTCGGCAAAAGAGATAATGCTTTCTTTTCCTTTTTGGGTAACTACATCTACGGCTTTGTATAGGTATAATTTAGCCATCGCTATTTGCTCTTTTACGTTAGCTTCACCTTGTTTTTTTGCTAGCTTTTCTGTGCGCAAAACTGTGCTTTCAGCCATATAGATTTCGATTAAAATATCGGCAGCAGCGGTTAATAATTGTTGGTGAGCATCTAAATCAGGGCCGTATTTTTGAACGGCACCACCAGCAACCATTAAGAATGCTTTTTTCAATTTGCCGATTAGTTCTTTTTCTTCAGAGAATAATTCAGAGTAATCCGGAGTGTCAAATGAAGGAATGCCCATTAGTTCTTCTTGCACTTTTGATGCCGGTCCAAGTAAATCAACATGACCTTTCATGGCTTTTTTGATTAGCATTCCAACAGATAACATTCGGTTGATTTCGTTGGTTCCTTCATAGATTCGTGCAATACGTGCATCGCGCCAGGCACTTTCCATTGGTGTATCTTCAGAGAATCCCATTCCGCCATAGATTTGAATCCCTTCATCGGCAGCGTTTTGAACATCTTCTGAAACAGCAACTTTAAGAATCGAGCATTCAATTGCAAATTCTTCAACACCTTTTAGTTCGGCTTCTTGGTGTGAAGTGCCTTCTGCTTCGCGTAATTTAATTCGGGTTTCAATATCTTTTGCAGCACGATATGTAGCGCTTTCTCCGGCATAAGCAGAAGTTGCCATTTCGGCTAATTTATATCTAATAGCTCCAAAACTTGAAATTGGAACATTGAACTGAATTCTTTCATTAGCATAATTCACAGCATTTGAAGTCACACGACGTTGCGCATCTAAACAAGCAGCGGCCAATTTGATACGACCAACATTCAAGGCATTCATGGCAATTTTAAAACCTTCACCACGACCGGCCAACATATTCTCAACCGGAACTTTTGTGTCAGCAAAGAAAACCTGACGTGTAGAAGAGGCGCGAATTCCGAGTTTATGTTCTTCTTCGTTCATTGTAATTCCGTTGCTCGGATCGTTTTCTACTATGAAACCGGTAATGTTTTTATCATCTTCGATTCTGGCAAACACAATAAATAAAGAACAGAAACCTGCATTAGATATCCACATTTTTCCTCCGGTGATGCTGTAATATTTTCCATCAGCAGAAAGCACTGCTTTAGTTTTTCCTGAGTTAGCATCTGAACCTGCCCCTGGTTCAGTCAAACAGTATGCACCAAACCATTCACCAGAAGCTAATTTAGGTACGAATTTTTGCTTTTGCTCTTCGGTTCCGTATAACGTAATTGGCATAGTTCCGATTCCGGTATGTGCTCCAAAAGCTGTTGAAAACGAACCCGTTGCTCCCGAAATATAGTCGCAGACCAAACAGGTATCAACAAATCCCATTCCCATTCCGCCATAAGCTTCAGGAACGGCTACGCTTAAGAATCCCATTTCTCCTGCTTTCTTCATTACTTCTTCTGTGAATGCATAATCTTTAGCTTCAAAGCGATTTTTGTTTGGCCAGATTTCTTTGTCAACGAATTCCTTAACAGAATCACGCATCATGATTTGCTCTTCTGAGAAATCTTCCGGTGTGAAAACGTCTTCACATTTTGTTTCTTTTACGAGGAATTGTCCTCCACGAGTTATATCGCTCATTTCTTTATATTTTAAATTTTTTTAATTGAATCTGTAATGGAAAATTAAATTTTCCGATAAATTATTTGCTCTACTATTGATACTGTAATTAATGCAAAATCCTAGCCCGAATTTTTTGGTGATATAGAATTTTGGATTTACTCTCAAGGGTATTGAGACCGTATTTTTCTTTTCGGTTTCATCAGTAGCTTCGTCTTCAATTTTCTGGTTGTAGTAACCAACACCGGCAAATCCCTCGAGGCTGAACCATTTTGCCGCTCTCCATTCCCTTCCATATAGCAGGCTTAACTCATTGAAATTGTATTTTGTATCTGCTAGTATGGCTTCTTCCTGACCACCTAAATAAGATACAGAGAATAAATTCTTATCTAACGCAAAAGTGGCATCAGCAAGGAAAGTCAGGCCGCTGGCATCAGTAGCATTTTTGTGTGCATTAAAAACACCAAAGCCCAAATTGACAGCATGCATTTTTAATTTACCGGTTGATTCCTGTGCCCTTCCTGTAAATGAACAGAGCGCAATTGCAGTTGTGATAATAGCTTTTCTCATATCGTTTGATTTTGGTTTATACTAATTCAAAAACCCCTGCCGCACCTTGACCGGTTCCGACGCACATAGAAACGATTCCATATTTATCGCCTCGGCGTTTCATTTCGTCAAATAGTTGAACTGATAATTTTGCTCCGGTACAGCCTAGTGGATGACCTAGCGCAATCGCGCCACCGTTTACGTTTACGATTTCAGGATTTAATTCTAATTCTCTTGTAACTGCTAAAGCCTGAGAAGCAAAAGCTTCATTAAGCTCAATTAGGTTGATATTGTTCAAAGTCAAACCAGCTTGTTTTAAAGCTTTCGGAATGGCTTTTACCGGACCGATTCCCATGATTCTTGGTTCAACACCCGCAGCCGCATAGCTAACCATTCGGGCAATAGGAGTGAGGTTTAATTCTTTTACCATGTCTTCACTCATGACTAATACAAAAGCTGCTCCGTCACTCATTTGTGATGAAGTTCCTGCTGTGACACTACCATCAGCAGCGAAAACCGGTTTTAGCTTTGCTAAAGCTTGTAAATTGGTGTCTGCTCTTGGACCTTCGTCTTTGGTTACCGTATAGGATTTGGTTTCTTTCTTTCCGTTTTCGTTGATGAAGGTTTGTTCTATCGTAATCGGAACAATCTGCTTGTCAAATTTACCTTCCGCTTGTGCTTTAATGGCTTTGAGATGCGAGTTCAGTGCAAACGCATCTTGGTCTTCACGTGATACATTAAATTGTTTAGCGACAGCTTCTGCTGTTAAACCCATTCCCCAGTAATAATCTTCGTGACCTTCTTTGGCTACTGCATAATCAGGAGTAGGCTTGTAACCACCCATCGGAATAAAACTCATGCTTTCGGCTCCACCTGCAATAATGCAATCGGCCATGCCGCTTTGGATTTTAGCCGTTGCCATAGCAATCGTTTCTAATCCGGAAGCGCAATAGCGATTTACGGTTACGCCGGGAACATCGGTTACTTTTAATCCCATTAATGAAATCAAACGTGCAACGTTTAATCCTTGTTCGGCTTCAGGCATGGCATTCCCAACCATGACGTCGTCGATTCTGGTTTTGTCAAAATTGGGTAGCTCATTCATCATGAATTGTATGGTTTCTGCAGCCAATTCGTCGGGACGTTTGAATCTGAATACTCCTTTTGGAGCTTTACCTACTGCGGTGCGGTAGGCAGAAACAATATATGCTGTTGTATTTTTCATTGTATTATTTTATGTCGTTCCTACGGAACTTTATTTATCATAATTTATTTTTTCTACCCGGATGTTGTCCCTACGAGACTTAGTTTCTTAGAGGCTTTCCTTTGGTTAACATAAACTGAATTCTCTCAAGAGTTTTTCTTTCGGTGCAAAGCGATAAGAAGGCTTCTCTTTCGATATCCAATAAATATTGCTCACTTACTAATGTTGGTTCTGATAAATCGCCACCAGCCATCACATAAGCTAACTTATTAGCAATCTTTTGATCGTGTTCTGAAATGTATTTTCCGGCTACCATTTGGTCGGTTCCGACTAAGAACATTCCCAATGCCTGTTTCCCAAGAACTTTTACATCCGTTCTTCTGATTGGTTGCGTATAACCCGCTTCAGCTATTAGTAATGCGTGTTTCTTAGCTTCGGCAATTTGTCTGTCTTTGTTGACTACGACTATGTCTTTTCCTTTTTGTAATACTCCGGTATCAAAGGCTTCATAAGCTGAAGTCGATACTTTTGCCATAGCTACGGCTAAGAAATATTCCTGTAGTACATTCAGCTCCACATCATTCTTACGGAACAAATCGGAAGCACGTAATGCCATTTCTTTAGAACCGCCACCACCTGGAATTACACCAACACCAAACTCAACCAAACCGATATAACTTTCGGCTGCAGCGACAACTTTATCAGCGTGTAAGGTCATTTCGCAACCGCCACCTAAGGTCATTCCGTGAGGCGCAACGATAACCGGAATTGAAGAGTAACGTACACGCATCATCGTATCCTGGAACATCTTGATTGCCATGTTCAGTTCGTCGTATTCCTGTTCAACCGCCATCATGAATATCATTCCGATATTGGCACCGACAGAGAAATTGGCTCCCTGATTCCCGATAACCAAACCGTTGTATTCTTTTTCGGCAAGGTCGATAGCTTTGTTGATTCCGACTAAAACGTCTCCGCCAATAGTATTCATTTTAGACTGGAATTCTAAATTCAATATTCCATCACCTAAATCGTGCAGTACAGCACCGCTGTTGCTCCATACTTTTTTGCTTTCGCGGATATTATTCAATATAATGAAACTATCTTGACCGGGAACTTTAGTTTGTGATTTAGATGGAATCGCATAGTAATATGTATTTCCTTCTTTTACAGTATAAAAACTTGCATTACCTGAAGCTATCATTTCATTTACCCAGGCTGCGGGTTTTAAACCTTCGGCTTCCATTAACTCAATTCCTTTTTGAACTCCGATAGCATCCCAAATTTCAAACGGTCCGTTTTCCCAACCGAAACCAGCTTTCATTGCATCGTCAATTTTATAAAAATCATCTGTGATTTCAGGAACACGGTTTGAGCAATAGGCAAACATTGCAGCGAAGTTCTTTCTGTAGAAAACGCCCGCTTTGTCTTTTCCTTTTACTAAAACTTTAAATCGGTCGATAGGTTTGTCTATGGTTTTGGTCAATTCCAATGTAGCAAATGAAGCTTTCTTAGCCGCGCGGTATTCCATCGTATTTAAATCTAAAGACAAGATGTCTTTATCTACTTTTTTATAGAATCCTTGTCCCGTTTTGCTGCCAAGCCATTTATTTTCAACCATTTTGTTGATAAAATCCGGTAGTTTGAATAAGTCGTGTGCTTCGTCATTTGGGCAGTTTTCATACAAACCGTTCGCTACATGAACCAAAGTATCCAAACCAACAACATCAACTGTTCTGAACGTGGCCGATTTTGGTCGGCCGATAACCGGTCCGGTTAACTTATCCACTTCTTCAATGGTTAAATCCATTTGTTTTACCAAGTGAAACAAACTCTGGATTCCGAAGATTCCGATTCGGTTACCAATAAAAGCAGGAGTGTCTTTGGCTACGACCGAAGTCTTACCCAAATATTTTGAACCATACTCAAACAAAAAGTCCAATACTTCCTGAGAAGTTTGCGGTCCCGGAATGATTTCGAATAACTTTAAATAACGAGCAGGGTTGAAGAAGTGTGTTCCGCAGAAATGCTTTTGGAAATCCTCGCTGCGGCCTTCGCTCATAAACTTTATTGGAATGCCAGATGTATTCGATGTTACTAAAGTTCCTGATTTACGGAATTTGTCAATCTGTTCGAATACTAATTTCTTGATGTCTAAACGCTCTACTACAACTTCTATAATCCAATCGTAGTTGACTATTTTAGCCATGTCATCCGTAGTATTTCCTGTAGTAATACGGCTTGCGAATTTTTGACTGTAAATGGGAGAAGGGTTCGACTTTAATGCATTCGTTAAATGTTCATTCACAATTCGGTTTCTAACGGCTTTACTTTCGAGCGTTAATCCCTTTTTTTCTTCGGTTTCAGTTAAGGCATTCGGAACGATATCCAAAAGCAGCACTTCCAAACCAATGTTAGCAAAATGACAGGCAATGCCAGAACCCATGATTCCGGAGCCTACTACTGCCACTTTTTTGATTGTACGTTTCATTTGTGTTTATTCTTTATAATTATGTCAGTCTGAGCTTGTCCAAGACTTATTAATAACGAAAGCACTTCGACAAGCTCAGTGTGACAATCGTATTTTTAATTGTATGTATTTTAAAATATCTTCTTCTCAGCAATCAACTCATTAATCACATCGGCTACTTCCATGAAATTCTGAAGTTTATCTTCTGAAATATTTTTTCGGATAGTATCATTGAACTTTAATACAGTTTCTTTTGATTTTGCTCTCATTTCTTTTCCAAAATCGGTTAAGTATATTAAGACTCCGCGACCGTCATCGGGGTTTTTCTTTCTGATGATTAAGCCTTTTTCTTCTAGAGTTTTTAGTGTTCTTGTCAAACTTGTAGGTTCCATTCCCATTCTGGTGCTAATGGCTGTTGAAGGGGTTCCGTCTTCTTTATCAATGCTTAAAAGTGCAAACCCAATGGCCATCGAGCCTTCAAACTTTGAAGCTTCTTCATTATACATTCTGGCAACGGCTTGCCAGGTAGCGCGGAGTATGTAATCTATAGTTTTATCTTTCATACCTAAAAATACTAAAACGTTATAGTTTCGAAAAACAAAGATATGAAAAAAATATTATGCACGCATAGTATTATGTTAAATTTATTAGTGAAAGAGAAAAAAGATAATAGACAAATGGATAATAGACAGTTCTTTTAAAGTTGAACTTCTATGTTTTCATTAGTTTAAAGAATAGATAAGGAGCCAAAACAAGCCAAATTGGAATCAATACCCATAGATGTCCTTTGGTGATAGTGTAAGCATCCAATAATTGAGGCCAGGTATTCCCTCTGTAAAGACCAAAACCAAATTCAAATCCTAAGGTTAACACCATCCATAATAATCCAATACCTAAGGATTCAGTTTCTGATTGTGGAGGGTATTTTTTAATGACGAAAGCGATATAAGTTCCTAAAAACAGCAATAGTGTTATTGTAGATATCTGATGAGCCAGCAATTCAGTAGTATATTTTTTATACCATAAATCCCTTGCAGCGCCATTAATAATAGCGAGAATAAGCATGGGGAACCAAAGTAAAAAATAGTTAAGCATAGCTTTTATATTCAGTTACATTGTTATGTTGGTTGAGTCTTTATCTTTTTTTATACGATTTGTAGGTGTCTGAAAGGATAATGACAGCTAAAAGTAAGGAGAAAAAAGCACATACTTGTAATCTTCCGCTTCCGATTTGAAGAATATGTAACGACAGACTAATCAACCAAATGATAAAGATGTTTGCGTTGAAGATGCCCGAAAGTATATAAAAGAAATTACCCTCTAACGGATTTGCTCTCTTCCTAAAGTGAACAATCAATCGGATAAGTAACAGAATGCCACCAAGCACCACTGACGCCACTGCGGTATAGACAAAATTGAGGAATAAGCCCAAACTGTGCATTATCTCATCCTTTTCGGTGAAATAGTCAAAGAACAGGTACAAGCTCCAAATGTTTAGCAACACAAAGCTGATTAGGGCATAGGTTAATATTTTCTCTTTCATTTAAGTGTTGTATTTTGTTTTTAATTAAAAAAAAGACCTTTATTTGGTAAAGGTCTTTTGCTTATAAATTTCTAATTAAAATGTTTCATTATAAAAATAGCAAGGTTTTCGTCGCTCATTTTATTGGAAGTACTTTCGGTTGAAACGGCATTTTTATATTGCGGTGTTTCAGCAAGAAACTTCATAAACTGTTCTTGTGCTTGTCCGGTTCCGGTTAGATGAATTTCATCGATGTTAGGCATTATCGCTGCAATTTCCTTAAAGAACTTTTGTGTTAATCCAATTTCCTGATTGTTGGAAGTCTTTTCATTTGAATTGTTATCCGGACCAGGGTTGTTTACGTGACCAAGAACAATAAATTCTCCCCCTTCAGTCCCTTCTTTTCCTACGATTGTTGCATTGTGCGAATCCATCCACACACCAAACTGCTTTTTGATTTTCTCTGACATAGTTTTACTTTTTCTTAAAGGTAAGCCATCCGTAAAGTAAATAGCTTTTTTTGGGTTAATATTGTGATTATGGGAAAAAGATTCTCATATATTTCATCTAAAAAAAACCGACTGTAGATTACTTCACAGACGGTTTTATATTAGAGTATAGAAAATTAAAAATAGGTTTACGCCCTAAAAAAAAAATACTCATTTATCAATGTTCTTTATTCTATTTTTCTATACTCTTTTTTCCTTTTCAAATAATGATATAACACCCCGCCATGGCAAAAGCAAAGACGATATTTGCCATAAAAAGTTGGGTGTAATAGCCATAAACATTCATCTGTGGCTTGCTTCGGGCCTGCATAAATATAAACAGCCAGCCTATCATGCTGAGAATTCCAATTAATGATCCGTAGATCAGTATGCTGTCATAGGTAAGTGTCATCAATCCGTTGCTGAGCAGCGCCTGAAAGCCAATGACACATAATAGCCCCAGGAAATATTGTATGCTTATCCCTATATATCGGTTCGTTTTGGTATCGCTAACATTAAAATGGCTGACCAAAGCGGCCAAAAGATAAGGTTCTTGATAGGGTTGACGGAACAGCTGTGCGGTAGCATAGCTAAAGATAGTTTTTAGGGCAGTGGCGGCAAAAGCAGCGGTTAGGAGTATTAGTAATATCATATATATAGTTTATCTTAAAATCCTGCTCCGTAAAATATACGAAGCGTTTCGTAATCGATTTCCTGATCGCAAGGTAAAGTATCAGTAGTCTCGTCTAAAGGAATGGCCGTAAGCGGTTCAGTCTCCATTGCTTCACTAAGGGTGCGTAATGGCGGTAAAGTTTCAGGATTCATAATCTCTATTGTTTCTGTAAATTTACAAAAGGGCTAACCATTTCGTTTATAATATTCTAGATTGGTATTGCATAATTCACAGATATTGAAGGGAAAAGGAAAAGGAAAGAGGGAAAATAAAGTATGTGCTAAAAAAAACTTATCCCTTATCCCTAATCCCTAATCCCTCATTCTTCTTAAAAGAAAACTGCCTGTAAATTGCTTCACAGACAGCTTCTCCTTCGTTCCGGGATTGGGTACCCCTAGTGCACTAGGCCACAGAACAGAAACTCATTATAGACTGATAACACCAACATCAGTAGTTACACCAACTGCTACAGTTACATTCACTTGAGTTACCGGAAGGGCCGGTAATTTTGGTGTTGCAGTAAACGTGTAGTTTCCGGCTGGGAGTCCTGAAATTTGAAACTGACCTGCTGCATTTACTGTGCTTGAGTAAACTACGTTTGAAGTTGAAGTAGCCGTTACCGTAGCTTTTGAACCTACTGAAGTGATGGTTCCCTGAATATTTCCGGTGGTTGTAGCCACGATAGTTCTCAAGACTGGTTTCAGTTTGTAAGTTCCAACTCCTGTTTCTACTATTGATGTGTTGGCATCAAAATCAATTAAGATGTTATTCTCAACATTTTCGTTTAATGTTTGTGTTACATTAATTTTCAAACCTGTCTGGTCAGCACTTGGGGTAGCTAACGGATAAGAAATACCATTTAATTTAAGTGTATTATTGGTACCCAATAACAATCTTATTTGCGATGCTTTAACATCTCCTAAATCACTACTGGCAATGATGGTACTTATCCCATTGGATAAATCCAAAAGATTATAAATACCTGCGGTAGTGTTGAGGGTAATGGTTTGTCCGTTACTTCCAATTACTTCTACAGCTTGTAAATCAATGTTTACTTCGTCATAAGGTCCTGGAGCATCTGTCATACGTACCTTGTACGCATATTGTCCCGAGTCGTCAGAATCTTTACTACAGGAATTTAATGTAATTCCGAAAACAATAATCGATGCAATTAAAAGTGTCTTTTTCATATTATATATTTAATGCCGTGAATTAGGTTTCACAACACTACAAAGGTGATGCTATTGTTTTTTTTAATGTTCTACAATAATGTGCAAGGTTTGTATAATTCACAGAAGAAAGGGATGAGGGAAGAGGGAAGAGGAAAGTAGTATTATTACTACTAATCCCTCTTTTATCAGACAAAAAAAAAACTCCCTATTGCTGGGGAGTTTTTATATAGTGGTATTTGTCTTCTGAGTGAATGCTGCCCATATGAAATGGTTGCCATCGATTATGGCTTTTAAAGAAAGATAGGAAATGAGAAAGACGATGCAATAGAATAAATCCAGTTTATTTTGTTGGTCTTTTTCTGTATTCCATATAAACTTTTTGGAGTGTAACATGATTCTTGAAGCTTAAGATATTCTTGGACTTGTTGGGCTTATTTTATTCAAAATAGTTTTAAATACGTTTCCGATTATATTTTTAATGGGAGTTTGAAACCTATTTAAGAAAGTGTTTCCGGCTATGAATTGTGAGGTCATTGAAATAGCACTATCGAGTAAATTTGATTTTATTTCAGGATCTGCTGTTAGGTTTTTAAAAGTATTTTTTATTAAGTATAACGGATTTAACTTTTCTGCCAAACTATGAAATTCAAGTTTGAGTATTCTTAATTCCTCAGTTTGTTGGATTTCTAATGCTGTAATACGTTCTTTCAACATATTCTTTTTATCAATAGTTTTCATCTGTATTTTTTAAGTTTTTTTCGATATCAAAACTATTGATAATTGAATTACTAATCTGTGTTTGAATCCATGGTTTTCGGAAAGTAAAGATGATAATGCCAAGAACTATATAGAATGTTCCCATAATTAAAAATCCATAAACTGTATTTTGCAACATGCCACCTATCCAAAGAGATAAGGCTACTGTAAAGAGTAAAACAACAATGAAAACAATCATTGTCATTACTAGTTTTACAGCTAAAGAAGAAAATAGCGTTGCTGTTTCATAAATGGCTGAGTACTTGTAGAGTTCAAACGAAGTCTTGCTGTACTGTTCTATTCTTTCGAAGAGCTTCTCAATCGTAGCGGTGCTATTTCCCATAATTAGTTAAAAAAAGTTAAGCTGAAAGGGCTTATTTCCCTTGATGATCAGTAGCAAATTCTTTGGCATCTTTTACAATATTTTCATATTTGGCGTTTGCTTCATCATATAATTTACCAAATTTGTTTTTAAGGTTTTTGGTGTAATCATTTCCTTTTTTCATAATTCTTTTTCTTGTTTTAGTTCCTTTTGCCGGAGCAAAGAGGATTCCGGCTATGGCTCCAACGGCCACGCCACCTAAAACACCTAATATAACATTGCTATTCTTCATAATTTTATTTGTTTTTAATTATTTTTAAAGTCTTCTTCCTTGAATGATTCTTAATATTACGGCAATAACTGCAATAAGCAGCAGTATGTGTATAAGCCCTCCGGCACTGTAAGCAAAATATCCAATGGCCCACAAAATGAGGAGAATTACGGCAATAGTGTAAAGTAAATTGTTCATGATATTCTTTTTTAGGTATTATTAATTAAATTTAATATACCATAAAGGTACTATCTTATAAGTCGTTGCGTTTTACACAATTAGTCATTAAGATTGTATTATTCACACTTACTGAATTACTCTTTATTTTGTGAATCTGAATCAACCAGGTCTTCTTCATAGTTTTCAAATAAAAGCATAAGAACACTAAATTAGTTTGTTGCCGCTTTATGAGTAGCATCGTATTTTTTAAGCATCGAATCTAATGTGTTATAGTAATCAAGCATTAGCTTTTTTGTCATTTCCGGGGTATCCACATAGGGGATAG
Source organism: Flavobacterium anseongense (assembly GCF_021608185.1). Classification (GTDB taxonomy): domain Bacteria; phylum Bacteroidota; class Bacteroidia; order Flavobacteriales; family Flavobacteriaceae; genus Flavobacterium; species Flavobacterium anseongense. The sequence goes on from NZ_JAKIHN010000004.1 coordinate 244,086, forward strand.
TTACTTCCATTTCATTTAAATACTTTGACAATTCGGGATACTCTTTTCTGATTTTCATAGTGATATTCAGAATAGCTTCATTAAGGTTGTTTTCTAAGGTCATAATAATTGATTTTAAGGGTTAAAAAAAGCACCAAGACTATGGTGCTTTTTACTGCTATTGTCATTTGAGGCAAACAGCATATTTATTTTTGAATGTTGGATTTGAGAAAAAAAGAGATTGTGACAGTAATAGTTAACAGCTAATTCTTATTACAGCCTATAACCAGTTTAATCTTTGAGGACGATATTGAGTTATAAACTTCCTTTCCTCTTAGTGCCAAATATATCTGACAATCTCTTTTTACAACATTCAAAAGCAAAATTTGTATTCTTTGCGTTGGTAATTTCTAAAAAACAACCACTCCAATATCGGTAGTAACACCGGCTTGTACTACAACATCTGTTTGTATAACCGGAAGTAAGGGCAATACCGGTGTTATTGTAAGCGTATAAGTTCCCGGTGGCAATCCGGTGATTCTAAAATCTCCGTTAAAATCTACATTACTGCCATATTCTATACCGGTTGATGAAACAGCACTTACCATGGCTAATGTACCAATCGGAGTAATGCTTCCTTCAATGTTTCCTGAAATGGCAGCTACTACTGTTCTCAATACCGGTTTCAGTTTAAAGGTTCCATTTCCGGTTTGCACTACTGAACTATTAGCATCAAAATCGATAAGGATACTGTTGTCAATATCGGCCTGCAAGGTTTGATTTACCTGCAGTTTTAAACCTGATTGTTCGGCACTTGGAGTACTTAGCGGATAAGTTACACCATCTAGTACTATAGAGTTGTTAGATCCTAAAATCAATCTAATTTGACTTACAGCAGCATCGTGTAATGTGCTGGATGCAATAAGTGTATCGGCACCGTTTGCAAAATCTAACAAATTGTAGATTCCGGCATTTGTATTAAGAGAAACGGTTTCACCGCCGGCTCCAATAACCTGAACACTTCGAATGTCAACATTTACTTCACTGTAAGGTCCGGGATCATCAGTCATACGAACTTTGTATGGATAATTTTCTGAAGAAGAATTATCATTGCTACAAGAGTTTAATGTAATTGCAAAGGCAATCATTAACGGCATTAGAATTATCTTTTTCATTTTTTAAAGATTTAAGTTGTTATTAAGTACATTACAAAGTTCATTAATCTTAAAGGCTATTTCGTTACAAAATATCCATCGAAAGTTTCAAGATTCACATCCAATAGTAGAATCAACTTATTTTTTCTGGCTTTCAAGTTTCTTTTTTGCTTCGGCTTCTTTTTTCTTTTTAGCGTCTTCAGCTTTTTCTTTTGCTTCTTCTTTCTTTTTTTCTTCTGCTTTTTTCTTTTTGTTGAAGTACCCTTTTAACAAGAAGTTGTGTTTAGCGGCTTCCATGTTTTCGTTTAATCCTTTGGTCGCATTTTGCATATTGTTAAGCGTAGCATCAAGCGATTTGCCCATTTTGTCATCGTTCACCAATTTAGAAAGTATGCTATTTTTATTATTCATCTTAGAGGTGAATTCTGCTAATTCATAGGTAATTATCTGGGCATTATCAACGCTTACTTTTACGCTTTGCATGATGTCTTCCATTTCAACGGCTTTGGTAGATGCTATCATAGCATTATCTTTCACAATTGTTTTTGAGTTCATTCCAGGAGAGATGGTCAATACTTTATCACCCATCAATCCGTCTGAGCCTATGCTAGCCATGGCATCGGTCTTGATGAATTTGTGCACTTCTTCTTTGATTATGACTTGCACGACTACAGCTGTGTCAGAAACAAATTCGATGGCTTCTACAGAACCTATGTTGATGCCGGAAAAGCGCACATTATTCCCTACTTTAAGTCCACTGACGTTACTAAAATTTGCTTTTAAATGAAAGGTTTCACCAAACAGGTTTTTGTTACTACCAATAAGATAAATGGCAACCATAAAGAGCGCCATACCAATGATTACAAATAAGCCTAATTTCCATATATACCCTGATTTTTTTATCATAGCTGTTATTTTTAAATTATATAAAAAATGATTTAACCCAGGAATCTTTACTTTTTTCCAATTCGGCATAAGTGCCTTCCGCATGGATGACACCATTGTTTAAAATCAGAATCCTATTGCCTGTTAATTTGGCGCAAGCCATATCGTGTGTGATTATGAGCGATGTTGTTTTGTATTTTTTTTGAATAGAAACCATTAATTCGCTGATTTCTCTTGCTGTTATAGTATCTAAACCTGATGTAGGTTCGTCGTATAAGATGATTTCCGGCTGAATGATTAAGGCTCTGGCCATACCAATTCTTTTGCGCATACCGCCCGAAAGTTCTGAGGGCATTTTATCTATAGCTTCCAATAAACCCACATTATCGAGCGCCTCGGTTATTTTAGTTTCTATGTCTTCGTTAGAGATGTTTTTATTATGATGCTTTAAGGTAAACGTAAGGTTTTGTCTAATCGACATCGAGTCGTATAATGCTCCATTCTGAAACATAAAACCGATTCGTACTCTAATAGCATTTAAGTCGTTCTCATTAAGGTTAGTAATGTCGGTGTCAAATACTTTTATCACGCCTTTGTCTGCTTTTTCTAAGCCAACCAGGCATTTAATAGTGACCGATTTTCCCGAACCGGAACGTCCAAGAATGACAACGTATTCTCCTTTGTTTACATTAATATCCACGCCATTTAGCACAGTATTCTCGCCAAAGGTTTTGTGTAGATTTGTAATGGCTATGAGTGGTGCATTTTTTTCCATTAGAAAAATAAATCAGTTATTTGTACAGCCAACATATCGATAATAAAAATTGAAAGCGAAGCGGTTACTACAGCCGAATTGGCAGCAACACCAACACTTGCGGTTCCGTTAGAAGCATTGAATCCTTTGTAACAACCAATCAGTCCGATAAAAAAACCAAAGAAGAAGGTTTTAATCGTGGCCGGCACAACATCCAGAAATTCTAAATGTTCAAAAACGCCGGTAAAATAACGATACAATCCCATGCTTCCGTGTACATTATAGCCAACGTAACCACCAAAGATCCCAACTAAATCGGCATAAATTACCAAAATGGGTATCATTAAAGTAGTGGCTAAGATTCGCGTTACAACTAAGTATTTATATGGATTGATAGCCGAAACTTCCATCGCATCAATTTGCTCGGTTACTTTCATCGAACCTAATTCGGCACCAATGCCCGAAGCAATTTTTCCGGCACAGATTAGCGCAGTAATTACCGGAGCAATTTCCCGTATCAGCGAAAGTGAAACCATACTCGGCAACCAGGATTCGGCACCAAACTTTGCCATCGTTGGTCGCGATTGTATGGTGAGCACCAGACCCATGATAAATCCCGTAATAGTTACCAAAGGCAATGATTTATAACCTACTGCATAACTTTGTCTTAGGAACTCATTAATTTGAAAAGGTGGTCTAAAGACTTCTTTAAAAAACCTTGCGGTAAATACCGTAATGTTACCGGTATCTGTGAAAATATTTTTTAGTCCTGCTATCATATATTTCTAGTCTAGTTCAAATAGCGTCTTAAAATCCAGGCCATAGTCTCGTGCTGCTGTAATATTTTGGTCAATAAATCGGCGGTTCCGGCATCATGATTTTCGTTGGAGCATGCGTCAATATCTTTTCTGATTTCGGTTATAAGGATTTGGTGATCTTTTAATAGGTCCGAAATCATTTCATTTTGTTCCGGATAGTTGTTTTCTTTCTCTTCAAGGCGAGACAGATTGCTAAATTCTTTCATGGTTCCGATAGTTTTACTTCCTAATTTATTGATGCGTTCTGCTATTTCGTCAATAGCTTCTTCTAATTCGGCATACTGCGCTTCGAACAATTTGTGCAATTCCATGAAACTGTTGCCGGTGATGTTCCAATGGAATTTTCGGGTTTTGATGTACAATGTCATCTCGTCTGATAATACAGTTGTAAGTAGTGAAGCACTTTTCTTCAGGTTACTTTCAGATATTCCTATTTTGGGTGTCATTATCATGATATTTAATTTTATAGATTTTGTTAAAGTGCATCATTATCGCCAAATTCATTGAGCTTCTTTTTGATATTTTGTTTGGAGTAAGGTGATTTATTACTGGTTTCCGCTGCCATTGTATTTTTAGTTGCCGCAGCCTTTTTGTTCGTTGCTTTATGTTTTTTAAAGTAAGTCATTGTTTATATGATTTATAGTGGAAACTTTTGCAATTGTTTGTTCGATTTTAGGTTTTTTTTAAGTGGCGCTTTATCCTTTTTTGGAAACGTTTTGTCCATTTTCTTAGCATACTTCTCTAAGGTCAAACGCGCCATCAAATAGCTTACTGTTGATTCCGCACCCTGATTTAAATTGACATAATCTTCTTCTAAACCATCATAACAGCCACCAGTGCAAGGATTATAAACAATCTGATTAAGATGATTCTTGCCTAAAAACCAATTGAAAGCAATCTTCATTTTTTTCAAATACTCCTCATCTCCAAAGGCATCATAGAATTGGCTTAAAGCCAAAATGGTATAAGCCACATCTATGGGTTGTTCTCCTCCAATTTTTTGTTTATACGATTCGTCACCATTATGCATCCAGCCTTTATTGGATATGACTTTGATGCTGTCCTCAGTAAATATTTTTGTCAATAAAAAATCAAAAGACATGATAGCAATTTCCTTGTAAATTGAAGTGCCTAAAGTTAAATAAGCACACAACATAGCTTCTGATAAAATGCTGTTGCCATAAGTAAGATAGCTTTCAAACCATTGCCATTTTTCGTTGGCTTCATGTTTGTACATTTGCACCAACTTATCGGCTAAATGTTTTGTAATGAGCATATCGGATGCTGTTTGGTTATTGGCATTGCTGTAAAAAATTCCTTTTATGATAAATGCCATTGCTCTGGGAGAATGTATGCTTGACACATTAGACAAGGATAGTTTCATTACTGCTTTAGCATCTTCAATCAGTTCTTCGGGCAAAATGTCACTATTGGAAATCAAATATCCCAATGCCCAGATAGCTCTTCCGTTTGAATCAGAGAGATTGGTTTCACTATTTTGTTTGGTAAACTTTCCGTTTTTGTCCACATAATTCAAAAAATAACCACCATCGTGCAAACAGTACTTGATGAAACTGAAATACAGTTTTATATAACCTAAATCAGTTTCTTCTTTAGTACTTTCATACTGCTTGCATATCGCAACCAAAGCACGTGCATTGTCATCCAGGGTATAGCCTGATTCTAAATCAGGTTGGTTGATGACAGAGAATTGAATCATTCCAAAATCGGTAGTCAGGTTTTTTATATGATTGAGATTAATTTTTGGAATTTTAAATTTTAATTCGAAGGCATTTTCTGAAAGCATATCAAAAAGGAAAGCATGTGCAATAGCCGAGTTTTCCCAGGCACTTGGCGCTAATTTGTGTATTCCGTTAGCTGAAATAGTTGCGCATAACGCATCATCTTCAATTAGTTCAATGACTTTTCGGGCAAGTTGTTTTGGATTTTCGAAATCGACGATTATGCCGGTTTCGTGCTGTAACACTTCAGTAGCATGTGGAATAGGTGTGGAGATTATTGGACATCCACAACTCAAAGCATACGAGAAAGTGCCACTAACAGCCTGATTTCTATCTTTGGAAGTAAACAAATATATGTCTGTTAACTGTAAATATTCCAACAAATCAGGAAGCGGTATATATTGATTAATGAATTTTACATTGCGTTGTAAATTCAGCGTTTTAATTTTGGCCTCAAGCGTATCTCGATAGCGTTCGCCTTCTTCTTTTATTACAGTAGGATGTGTTTTTCCAATGACCAAAAAGAGTATGTCAGGATATCTTTTTACGATTATGCGCAGCGCACTAATCGTGGTTTCTATACATTTTCCGGAGCTTAGTAAGCCAAAAGTGGCTAAAACTTTTCTGTCGGTTAATTCGTATTTTTCTTTTAAAACGGATTTATCCAAATGCTCAACAAGATGTGTTCCGTGTGGAATGACAGCAATTTTATCGGCAGTAATTCCGTAATCGTTGGTTAGTATTTTGGAAGAGCTTTTGGTCATCACAATGATTGATTTTGCGATATCGTCGATGCTGATAATCAGGTTTTTTAGCACTTCATTCGGTTTAGGTAAAACAGTATGAAAAGCTATTATTATAGGTTTGTTTAGGTTTTGTAAAAAAGAAATGAAATCAGTTTCGTTATTTCTGAACAGCCCAAATTCGTGCTGCACCAATACTATTTGAATACTATTATTTTCATTGATAGTATTGGCAATAATGCTATACGATGCCGAATTGTCTGTTTCTAAAACATAGTTGACTTCTTTTGGATAAACAAGATTTTCATTTTGGCGTTCCAAAGCACAAATGCTCAGTTTGAATGAGTTTCCAAACTTGTTTTTTAGCGCATCCATTAAATCTTGTGAGTAGGTAGCAATGCCGCATTCACGAGGTGGGTAGGAGGAAATGCATAGTATTTCCGGTAGGTTTTCTTTGGTAAAGGGGCTTTTATTTTTCATTTGGAATACTATTTATAATTAATTCTTTTAACAATTCGGATAAACTCATTGAGGCGCAGGCTATTCTTTCATCGGCAGCACCATAGTAAATGTATAGTGTTTCGTTTTCGATTACAGTGCCGGTAGGGAAGCAAACATTGTTCACTTCGCCATTTAGCTCCCATTCTTTCTCGGGCTTAAATAATGGATAAGGCAATCGTGCAATTTCTTTTTGTGGATTTCCTAAGTCTAATAAAGCAGCGCAGGCACTATAAACATAGCCTTTGACAGTATCGCTGACGCTATGGTAAATTACAAGCCAGCCTTGTTCGGTTTCGATTGGAGGGCAGCCGCTTCCCATAAAACTTACTTCATGTTTGTATCTGGGAGAAAGTACAATAGTATCATTGAAATGCAGCAAGTAGTTTTGCCAAAATTCGGTAGTAAGATCAGACAATTCATCAAAGCAAACGATTTGAATATCAGGTTTTATGCGGTGTAGAAAATATAATTTTCCATTAATTCTTCTGGGAAAGAAAACAACATTCTTATCCCAAACAAATACTTTTTTGCCTTTCTTTTCAAGAAGACTTTCGTGTTCGTTATACCGAAGGTATTTCTCATTGATTTTTGCCTTGGTTTGTGCGAGTCGGTGAAACTCTTTAAATGCTATTTGCGGCACGATTAACCCTTTCTTTTCCCAACTAATTAAATCGGTTGAAGTGGCTAGTGCCGCAAGAGCATTAACGCCATCGAAGGCAGTATAAGTGAGATAAAAAAGTTCATCAATTTTAACAATGCGGGGATCTTCAAGACCATGACTTTCATATTCTAATTGTGAAAACAAAACCGGAGTGTCTAATCGTTCTTCAATCAACAGATGATTTTTAAGTTTGCAATAACCAATAGTGGAATAATTTCCTTTGGCTACAGCTCTGTAAAACATATGAATGAATTCTCCATTTCGAATAACAGCCGGATTCAGTACACCTTCTATTTCAAAACCTAATGTAGTTTTTTCTAAAACAATGCCCTCTTTATTTACTGTTATCATGGTAATTTCTGAAGCCTTTTATAAAATTAAAATCAATAATAAGATGATAATGATTATGGCTCCAACAGAAAGATAAACACCATTGTTGCTGGCTTTCATAGTTGCTTTGATTTCTTTAACTTCTTTGCGAAGTTCTTTTTTCTCGGCTCTGGATAAATTCGATTTATCCATGTCTTTGATTTCTTTTAATCGGTTGAGTAATACTTCTGTTTTAGCATCTTCTGCAGCTTTGTTACTGATAGATGTAGGTTCCGGCGTTACAGGGCTGGCAAACGTTGGTACTGTACAAGCCAATGCTAGCGCTACAACTGCCATTCTGAGTTTTGAAATTGTTTTCATAATTTAAAATTTTAAGGATTAATTAAAATTCCCTTTTGCTTTTTTGGTTAGTAAAAAGGATTTGTTTATAAGGATAAATTTCGCACTATTTCAGATTAAGACAGTTATACAAATCTGTCAATAAATTGCATTATTCACACTTTCATTAAATTGCCAATCAATATGTTATCAATAAAAAAAGGCTGCCTTTATGTGGCAGCCTTTTAAAAATAAATTGGGGCAAAATATTTTTATGTCTTAATAAGCAATTTTCAATTCCACTCTACGGTTTTTTGAACGTCCTAATGAAGTTTTGTTATCTGCAATTGGTTTGCTTTCTCCAAAACCGGTTGCTGTTAAATTAGAGTCAGAAACTCCTTTGCTTATCAAATAAGTTCGAACAGAATTGGTACGTTTTTGAGATAAGACCATATTAAATTCATCTGAACCATTACTATCGGTATGGCCATCTATAGTTAGATTGGCAGCATCGTATTTGTTAAGGATTGCAACTAATTCATCTAATAAAACTAACGAGGCAACTTTTAATTTATCACTATTGTTTTCAAAGAAAATTTTACTTCCGATATAAGTGATTCTCACTACGTCTTTTTTGGCAATTTCCGGACAACCTTTGTTTTCTGCTGTTCCTTTTGCATTTGGACAACGGTCATCAATATCGGCTATTCCATCACCATCAGTATCAGGGCAGCCTTTTAAACTAACCGGCCCATAAGTATCAGGACAACGATCTTCGTCGTTATTAACACCATCTTTATCATTATCCATAGCACATCCTGTTGCATCAACTTTACTTCCGGGAGTTGAGTCTGGACATTTATCATCTAAATCAGCTACGCCATCATTATCAGCATCCGGGCAACCTTTTAGCGCAACTGTTCCTCTGGTATCAGGGCAACGATCTTCTGCATCTGTAACTCCGTCATTATCTCTATCAGGGCAACCATTCATAAGTGCATTTCCGGCAACATCGGGACAAGAATCTAAATAATCATATACACCATCACCATCACGGTCTAATGGACATCCTTTTTTATCAACGGAAACACCAGCCGGAGTATCCGGACATTTATCTCTACTATCAGAAACCCCGTCATTATCAGCATCTTTCTTACTTCCGAAATTAAATGTCAATCCGGCCATGTGCATTAAATAGTCGTCTTTTTTACCATTTACGATTCCGTCACGACTATCGTTATTGGTAAATACAAATGTTTCCTGAAGATTAAGTGAAACTACAGGCGATAATCTGAAATTAATACCTCCACCGACTACAGGAAAAGTAGTGTCGATTTTTGGTTTATGAAAGTTAAGTTGTCTGTCAAAAAGAATACCACCCCAACCACCAAATACATAAGGTCTAACGGCAAATTCTGGTCCAATAAGGTTAAATCTTAAATTAATGGAAGCTGAACTGTAATCACTTTTAAATCCGGTAACACCACTGTCATAGCCTAATGTTCCTCGGGTATATAAAAAATTCAAATCCAAATATTTCCATAAATACCTGGAAACACTTAGACCGGCAAAGCCATACATGGTTTTATCAGTTTTGTACCAATCTCTGCCTAAATCTCCATTGTATTGAATGATTCCGCCATGAAGACCAACGTTCCATTTCTTGTCTTCAGTTTGCGCTTTTGTTGTAAGTGTAGATGCCAGGCATATACATAAGAGTAGTAATTTTTTCATGTTTTGTGTGTTTTATTATTTAAGGCAAAGGTTGCTTACATTGGTTGCCATAGTGTTATACAACTATTATTATAGTTTGTGTTATTCACACTTTTTTAAAATTGACAAAAAAAAACCCTGCCGTTAAGTGCGACAGGGCTGGACAATAAGTGTTTCCCACTTACTATCAACTAACCAAAAAATCAACCTAAACATTTTAAATATTTACACTGTATGGCATGTAGTATTCATCGAAGTATTTTAAAGTCACACTATATTTTTATTAGTGACGGCATTGTATTTTTTTTCAGGCACTTGAATATGTGCAATTTCAGGAAATTTGTTTTCCAGTAATTCGACATGTTCTTTTGCATAGTTTGAAAGTAGGGTAAGCGATTCCACTAATTCAAATGTCGTAGCACTTCTCATCAAGATTGGAACGACAATTAAAAGTTCTTTTTCGTACCAATAGATTTTTTTTAATTCATTCATAGCTTCATTATGTAAAGTTTCAGAGATTGGATGTTTTGTGTTATCTACCATTCTTTTAGTCTGGTTAAGGGAAGCCTTGGTGTGATAATTATTAACTCTGTTCTTCATCTTCTTTTCGTTTTTTGAATTTATTTATTTAAAAAAAAATCTAGTACAAAAGCATGTCGTTCGTTTGGAGTCATTTTATCAGTTGGTTCAACATTAATTTTGATATTTTCAAACCGCTTGTCAGCAGAAAGTACATTGAATAGTTCTTCTTTGGCATTGGTTGGTCCAAAAAGAATCACCTGATTGTATTTTTTAATTATGTCTATTAGTTTTTTATAATATTTGGCTTGTTTCTGTAGCTCAACGTTGTGCAGGTGAAGCTCTCCTTTCTGAAGGCTGTTCACTTTTTGCTGTTGTGTAAAATTAGATTCAATGGTTTTTACTTCAACTCCATTGTTAGAATATTCCATCAGGTGCGCCATAGAATGATCCATCCAGATTCCAATTTTTTTTCTAATTGCTGCCATATGTTTTGGTTTTACTAATTTATAATATAGGTTATCATAAATTTATTTTAGTATAACAAAGGTGGCATTACGGGAGGGATAACAGCTTATAAAATTTATTTATTTATTTTAATAATTCACACATTATCAGTTATACTGGGCTTTTACGTTACATTCGGTCCATATACCAATTGAGTTCTTTTTCCATTTTTTGGAATTTAAAAATGTTTGAAATAACTTTTTGCAGACGCACAAAAGCGGTTTCGCTTTTTACAACATAATCATAAGCTTTGTGATGCATGCAACTTATTGCTACTTCTATTTTATCCTGACTGGAAAGCATGATTACCGGAATGCCGGTATTGGTTTCTTTTATTTTATCTAATGTTTGCATACCGTTGATGGCATTTTTGACAATACCATCCAGATGATAATCCAATACAATAACATCCGGTTTTTTGTCCAAATTCCGAATGCACAATTCTCCTGTAGAGAAGGTTTCTATTTCAAAATCGGCATGGTTGAGAAACTGTACTTCAAGTGATTTTAAAAAAACAGCATCATCATCAACAAGAAAAAGTTTAATCTTTTGTTCAGTTTTCATAACTTATTTTTTAATTTAATTAATTCATTTTCTAATTCTATAAACGATTGAAGACAAACATTTTCAAGTTGTATTACCAAATCATTCAACTCAATGGAAAGCTCTAATTTTTCTGCATATTCCTGAATTTTATGAACCAGTTCGGTATATTGCATATGAATTCCCATTATGGCAAAAGAAGGGATTAACTTGTGGGCTGTGGCTTTTAATAACTGCCAATCCTTATCCTTGAAACTTTGCTTCATCGAAATTAATAACGGCGGTGTTTGTTTAAGATATACCTGAATCATTTCGGTCATTAATTTTGGGTTGGCTTTGGTGAGCTGATTCAAATAACTCAAATCGACATATTTTATAGTCTGGGTTTGTTTGTTTCCCTTGATTTCGTTTTCAATGATTGCCACCGGTTTTTTTATAAAACTTATTAATTTGCTGTATAACAAACGCTCGTCAATAGGCTTAGAGATGTAATCGTTCATGCCGACTGCTTTGCATTTGGTCACATCTACTGTAGTGACATCGGCAGTCAGGGCTATAATTGGAATAGTCAGTTTCATGGTTTTTCTAATGTGTTCTGTAGCATCAAAGCCATTCATTTCAGGCATTTGTAAATCCATTAAAATAATGTCATAGGTGTTTTTTTCCAGTTTTTCAATGGCGATTTTACCATTAACCGCGATTTCACATTCAAAGCCAAAATCATCCAGAAGTGTTTTCATTAATAACTGATTCAGTTCCATGTCTTCCACCACCAATATTTTGGCGTCTTTTATTTCAGCATCGATTTCCAGAATTTCGGGCTCTAGTACTGCTTGAGCATTGGTTTTTTCAAAGTATAAAACAAAACTGAAAGTAGAACCAATGTTAATGGCACTTTCCACATCAATTGTTCCGTTTTGGGCTTCTACCAATTGCTTTACAATAGCTAACCCTAAACCCGTACCGCCAAATAAACGTGAGGTGCTGCTGGTAGCTTGTTGAAAATTCTCGAATATTTTTTCGGTTTTGGTATTACTTATTCCTATTCCTGTATCTGCAATTGAGAATTTTACAGCTACATCTTCATCGGTTTCCGAAACTAATTTTACGCTGACCGTGATTTTTCCATCGTTGGTAAATTTAACAGCATTGCTCACTAAATTAAGAATGATTTGATGCAAACGAACCGGATCTCCAACTAATACATCGGGAATTTCATTATCATAATGGGTTAGCAGTTTTAAGTTTTTCTCATGTATTTTGGCTTCAAAAAGGTGAAGCATGGCTTTGATAGACAATTTTAGTTTGAAAGGTGTTTTTTCAAAAGTCATTTTTCCCGCATCTACTTTGGCCAAATCGAGTATGTCGTTGATAAGTACAATTAAGGCGTCACCGCTTATTTTAATAGCAGTCAGGTATTCCTTTTGCTTGGCTGTCAATTCGGTTTTGAGTACTACTTTTGTAAATCCTATGATAGCATTCATAGGAGTTCTGATTTCGTGACTCATATTTGACAGGAACTGTTGTTTTGATTTTAAAGCTTCGTTGGCTTTTATTGTAGCTGTTTCGGCTATTATTTTAGCTTCTTCTGCCATAGAGGAAGCCTGTTCAGCATATGTTTTGGCTTCAATTAATTCTTTTTCAGCTTTTTTTTGTTCGGTAATATCTCTGGCAACGACCACAGCTCCAATCACATTATCATTTTGATCTTTATAAACAGAACCGTTAAACAGCACCTGAACCAATTCACCATCAGTAATTACTAAAGGATAATCAATTACGAATCCTTTTTCAAAAACCTCTTCATAAATTTTTTTGGCTTGTTTGGGTTCGGTAAAATAATTAAAAAAGTCAGACCCAATTAGTTCTTCTTTTGAAACTCCGGTTACCTGAACAGAAGCTTGGTTGGTATCGGTAATCTTTCCTTTAGGACTAATGGTAAACAGAGGGTCACGACTAGCCTCTATAAGGCTTAAGGAATAGTGGGAAGCTAGTTTAAGAGAGTAATTATAGGCCTCGAGTTCTTTGTTTTCAAAGACCCTTTTTTCTTTTTCCTGATTCTGAAAAGCCAATGCTTTGTTTGCTGCAACCAATTCGGCTGTGGTTTTCTTTTGTACGGTGATGTTTATAAAAGAGATTAAAGAACAATTTTTTTCCTGATATTTCATATCCTGAATGGAAACTAAAAACCAGAACGGTTTCCCTTTTTTATTTTTCAAAACAATTTCTATTGTGTTAACAACATCTTTGTTTTTTAATTGTAATTCCATTTTCTTCCTAAACTCCGGATTGATGATGTACAATTCAGCTGATTTTTTGCCAATAATTTCTTTTTTGGTATAGCCAAAATATTTTAGGAATGATTTATTTACATGTAGAAACTGAGTTGTTTTAGTATCAATAAAAATCATACCGATAGCACTGTTTTCAAACATGTCAAAAAACAAATCGTTGGATTTGTTCTTCCTGTCTTCCGTTAGTTGGGATAAACTCATTTTTTTTTGAATTAAGATAAATTTCCCACTTCTTCTATTGGGCTTCGTCTTTTATTTTTTAGCAATTTGAAATGCGAAGGTGACAAGCCGGTTACTTTTTTAAACTGGGTTGATAAATGAGCTACGCTACTGTAGTTCATTTTCCAAGCTATTTCAGTGATATTCAGCTCGTCATATATTATTAACTCTTTGATGCGCTCAATTTTATGTAAAATCAGGAATTGTTCGATAGTAATGCCTTGTACTTCAGAAAATAAGTTAGCGAGGTAGGTATAATTTTGATCTAATTTTTCACTCAGGTATTCTGAAAAATTTTTTTTGAGCGGTTCATCAAGATGATGTACCATTTCAATTATTGCAGTTTTTATCTTTTCTATGAGTATGGATTTCTTATCATCCATTAATTCCAATCCTGATTCTAATAATCCAGTTTTGAGCAGTTGTCTTTTTTCGGGAGTGATGTCTTCCATAATATCAACAACGCCCAAGTCGATTATTATAAAATGGAGTCCCAGTTTTTTTAATTCGCCTTTCACCATCATTTTGCAGCGGTTGCTGACCATATATTTTATGTAAAGTTTCAAAGGAACGTATTTAGGCATTCGGTCAAAGGTGCTCCTTTAAATCAAATTGCCATTGTATAATACTCGAATTAAATTGTATAATTCACACATCATCAAGGTTATTGCGTTTTTTGTCTTTGAGGTTTTTGAAAAAAGTGGGGGTCAGACCGGTCACTTTTTTAAATTGTGTAGATAAATGGGAAACACTGCTGTAATTCATTTTATAGGATATCTCAGTAAGGTTTAGTTCATCATAGAGCAGCAGTTCTTTGACCTTTTCGATTTTGTGGGCAATGATGTAGTGTTCGATGGTAATTCCTTTAACTTCAGAGAAAATATTGGCCAAATAGGTGTAATCGTAGCCCATAGTTTGGCTGATGTATTCGGAAAAATTTACTTTGGGTAATTCGTCGCTGTAATGGATCATTTCGGTAATGACAATTTTTATTTTTTCAATAAGCACTGCTCTTTTATCATCCATCAATTCTAAACCCGACCCCAGTAAAGCAGTTTTTAATTTTTCACGCTTTTCGAGTGTAATATTCTCCATGATATCAACCACACCAAGTTCAACTGTAGTATAATGCAGCCCTAGGTTTTTTAGTTCATCTTTGACTACCATTTTGCAACGCAAACTGACCATATATTTGATGTAGAGCTTCATTTTTTGTAGTTTATTTGAAAAGCACTTAAGTGTGCTTTCAACAGTAAACTCAGTTTTTTACTTTATCTTTCAATAACAACGACTTTTTTTTTTTAAGAAATAAATAGTATTATGAAGTTTTTATTTAATCTTCATAACCACTTTTGATTATGGTGGAAATCATTTTAAATTGTTGGTTAGCGTTAAAGCTATGCTGGGCATGCGCCGGGATGATAATACCTTCACCTAAGCCTAGTTTATGGACCTTGTTTCTGATGATAACCTCGGCTACTCCGTCGATAATTTGAATGTAATTATCAAATGGTGATGTTTTTTCAGCTAATTCTTCACCGGCATCAAATGATGATGCTGTAATATTACCAGTTGTTTTTTTGATAATCGTTTTGCTTACCACTGCGTTGGGTATGTATTGAATGATTTCAACAATAATGTGCGATTTAGATTTTTCAAGTTCCGAAGTATCCATGATTTTTGTTTAGATATTAAATAATTATTTCATAAAAATGGTTTTATTTATGATAATAAATATCTGTAAAGGTAGAACCTTTAAAACGATTGGTGTTGTATATTCGGATAAATCATTTTTAAATTCATGATTCATCTTTTGTGGCGCGAACTAAACTGATGCCTGATGCAAAAAATATAATGCCAAGTACACCATAGATAATAAGTGTTTTAATATCTCTTGTGCTTTCGGTAGCTGATAGAAATACCTGTGCTGCATATATAAGACTCACGATTCCTAATACGGTAAGTAAAGCTCCAAAAATTCTTTTAATGTTCATTTCTATTGATTTAGGTGGTCAAACAATTGTTAAATAATCTAACTCCAAAGGTTAGTCTTTTTTCAGGAACAGACCTTGTATAATGTTATCATTTATTTATATAATTCACAGTTTTATAAAATATTTAAATAATTGAAATAGAGTGTTTTACAATATGGGAATTATGGAATAATTTCAATTAATTTTAAAAGTATATACATCTACTTTTGTCCCGTATCCTTCTTAAAGGCATGTTTTATACACCAAAAAACATTGATTTTTTAAAAACATGTTGATTAACTGATTTTACCGTATTTAAACGATAATACGGATCACTTCCCTTAAAAAAGAAATTACAAATGCAACTATTGAAGGTCAATAGTATGTTTAATTTTAAATGTTTAATTATGAAAACAAAATTAATTTACTGCTTATTCGTAAGTATGTTTTTGGGAATGTTTCAAAATTCAGCTCAAAATTGTACAGGTTTTACAACCTATTCAGTGGGCGGATGGGGAGGCCAATGCCACGGCGGCAATGCAGGCTGTTATCGGGATGCTAATTTCGATGCAGCCTTTTTAGATGGAATCCGGATTGGGAGTGAAACCAATTCAATTACTTTAACCTCTTCAGCAGCAGTTAAGAGTTTCCTTCCCTCGGGTACAACTGCAAGGGCTTTGGATGCAGGAACTTTAGTAGACCCAGGTAATACCTATAAAAATGTATTAGCCGGACAATTGGTCGCTTTGACGTTATCCATTGGATTTGACGCCTATGATGCTAATTTTTCTACAAACACTCAATCATTAGCCAGTTTAGAAATTGCCAGCGGCACCTTTGCGGGCATGACTGTTGGAGAGTTTTTGGTAATAGCCAATGCAACAATTGGAGGAACTGTAACGGGATACTCTTTTTCAGAGTTGAATGTAGCCGCTTCAGCTATCAATCTTAATTTTGATAACGGGACTGTAGATAATGGTTATTTAACTTGTGATACAATATTGCTTGAACCACTGACACTTGTTCTGACACATCTATGTAATAGCAATCCTTCAGGTGGACAAGAAAGTATCACTGTTAGTGGTGGAACAGCACCTTATACGTTTTCACTCTCAAATGGAGCAACTTTAGTTAGCTCATTTCAAACCGTTATTTTTACAGGCTTAACTGCCGGAACGTATTCAGTTACAGTAACAGATGCTTTGGGAGCAATGTCAACAGGGACAGACTCATTCACCATCGCATTGCCTAATCCAATAATTCCAACTGTAGTAACTACTAATATCTCTTGTTTTGGATTGAATAATGGAAGTGTGACAGTTACTACTACGGGAGGAACATTGCCACATACAATACTTTGGTCTAATGGAAGTACTAATTTTTCAATGAATAACTTAGCGCCGGGGACTTATACTGCAGTTATTACTGGAGCTCTTGGTTGTACGGTGAATATCTCTGCAACAGTAACTCAGCCCTTGTTATTTTCTAACACATATGTTTTTGCCAATGCCACTTGTTGTACCGGAAATAACGGTACTATATTAGTGACGCCGGCAGGCGGAACAGCACCTTATACTATTTTATGGTCTAACGGGGCTACTACCTTTTCTTTGGATAATTTAGTTGCAGGAACCTACACTTATGTAGTCACTGATGCTAACGGTTGTTCCACAAACGGTTCAGTCCTTATTCGTGCAGTACCTACTTTAGGAAGTACTTTTGTAGCAACTTCCGCTACTTGTAATAATAACAATGGTACTATAACCGTAACGGCTACAGGCGGAACTTCACCTTATACTATTTTATGGTCTAATGGAAGCACTGCTTTTGCATTGACAAACTTAACCAATGGTACTTATTCGTATACCATTACAGATGCTAACGGATGTCAAACTAATCAAACGGTCAATTTGGTACCATTGGCACCAACATTAGTAAGTACTTATGTGACTACTTTGGCTACTTGTGCCGGTAATGATGCTACCATAACAGTAACCGTAGCCGGGGGAGCTCTACCGTATACTATTTTGTGGTCTGATGGTAGTACCACCTTTACAATAGGAGAGTTAGCCGCAGGGACATATACTTATACCGTTACAGATGCAAATGGATGTCAAATTCAAGGAACAGTAACTATTACGAGTCTTCAGACTTTAGTTGCGTCAGCTAATTCTTCAAATGTAACCTGCTTTGGAGGAACTACAGGAAGTGCAACAGCAACTGCTACACTAGGAACAGCTCCTTATACCATTTTATGGTCAAATGGCGCAACTACATTTACAGTTAATAATTTAGCAGCAGGAACGTATACTGCAGTTGTAACAGATGCTAACGGATGTACTGCAAACGTAAGTGCTACAGTAACTCAGCCAGCAACTGTTTTATCTTCTACGAATACCTATGTTAACGCTACGTGTTGTACCGGTAATAATGGTGTTGCTAATGTGACTCCTATTGGAGGAACTGCTCCATATACTATTTTATGGTCTAATGGCAGTACTGCTTTTTTACTTAATGATCTAGTTGCGGGAACCTATACTTATGTAGTAACGGATGATAATGGATGTACAACTAGTGGTTCAGTAATTATTCGTGCAGTACCTATGTTAGTAAGTACATTGGTAACAACTCCGGCAACTTGCGCTGGGAATGATGCTTCAGTAACCGTAACTGCTACTGGGGGAACGATGCCTTACACTATTTTATGGTCTAACGGAAGTACTACATTTACAGTTAACAATTTAGCAGCAGGAACATATACTTATGTTGTTACAGATGCTAATGGATGTCAAGCTAACGGAACGGTAACTATTACAACTATTCCGGTTTTAGTAGCTTCAGCTACTTCCACCAATGTAAACTGCTTTGCAGGAAATAATGGAAGTGTAACGGCTACAGCTACAGGTGGAACTGCTCCATATACCATTTTATGGTCTAATGGAAGTACTACATTCACAGTTAACAATTTGTTAGCCGGAACGTATACTGCAGTTGTAACAGATGCTCGTGGATGTACTGCAAACGTAAGTGTAACAATCACGCAACCGGCAACGGCTTTAGCTTCTACAAACACGACTACAAATGTTTCTTGTTTTGCAGGAACCAACGGAAGTGTAACAGTAACGGCTACAGGTGGAACAGCTCCATATACTATTTTATGGTCTAATGGTGGCACTACATTTACAGCAAACAATTTAACAGCTGGTACTTATACCGCAGTTATCACAGATGCTCGTGGATGTACTTCAAACGTAAGTGTAACAATCACGCAACCGGCAACA
>NZ_JAKIHN010000040.1 GCF_021608185.1 Flavobacterium anseongense
GCTGACTATCAATCCGGCTACCGGAGCCATTGCGCCTTCCTCTTCAACTGCTGGAACTTATACTGTTACTTATACCATTGCGGCTGGTGGCGGATGCCCAGCTGTAATTGCTACAACTTCAGTAACCATTACGGCTCTGCCGACAGCAAGTATTAGTTATGCAACGCCGTTTTGTTCTTCTGTGGCTACGGCACAATCCGTGACTTTAACAGGAACAGGAGCTTATACCGGTGGAGTCTATTCTTCTACTGCCGGACTGACTATCAATCCGGCTAC
>NZ_JAKIHN010000041.1 GCF_021608185.1 Flavobacterium anseongense
GCTGCCGTTACAGCTACAACTTCAGTAACCATTACGGCTCTGCCGACGGCAAGTATTAGTTATGCAACGCCGTTCTGCTCTTCTGTGGCTACGGCACAATCTGTGACTTTAACAGGAACAGGGGCTTATACCGGTGGAGTGTATTCTTCTACTGCCGGAATGACTATCAATCCGGCTACCGGAGCCATTACGCCTTCCTCTTCAACTGCAGGAACCTATACCGTTACTTATACCATTGCGGCTAGTGGCGGATGCCCAGCTGTAATTGC
>NZ_JAKIHN010000042.1 GCF_021608185.1 Flavobacterium anseongense
TGTAGCATTACCACAATCATCGGTAGCAGTAAACGTTACTGTTACAGCAGCTGAACAATCATTAGCTAAAGCATTGAAATCATTAGTCCAAGTTACATTTGAACAGATATCAGAAGCTGAAGCACCACCATTATTGGCAATCCATTGTTGTAAAGCTTCAGTGTTTCCACCACCATCACATTGTACAACTAAGTCAGTTGCAGCAGTGTTGATAGTTGGAGCAGTAGTATCTTCGATAGTAAACGTTGC
>NZ_JAKIHN010000043.1 GCF_021608185.1 Flavobacterium anseongense
ACCTGGTGTTGTAGTATCTACACCTTGTGCAGTTATTTCACCTGTACAGTTATCAGTAGCAGTAAGTGAAACCATTGCAGGAACATCACTTGCACAAGCAACAGTTATTGTAGCTGGGGCTTCAGGCGCTACCGGAGCAACGTCATCTACCACATTGATAGTTTGTGATACAGATGAAGTGTTGTTACACGCATCAGTGAATGTCCATGTTCTTGTTACAGTGAACGAGTTAGGACAGTTTCCA
>NZ_JAKIHN010000044.1 GCF_021608185.1 Flavobacterium anseongense
AACTGTCCTAACTCGTTCACTGTAACAAGAACATGGACATTCACTGATGCGTGTAACAATACTTCATCTGTATCACAAACTATCAATGTGGTAGATGACGTTGCTCCGGTAGCGCCTGAAGCTCCAGCTGCAATAACTGTTGCTTGTGCAACTGATGTTCCTGCAATGGTTTCACTTACAGCTACTGATAACTGTACAGGTGAAATAACTGTACAAGGTGTAGATACAACAACACC
>NZ_JAKIHN010000045.1 GCF_021608185.1 Flavobacterium anseongense
ACCAACGCAGACAGGTCCTGTAGGTTCTCCTACATGTGAATACACTCTAGCCACAATAAATTCTTATATTTATGCAAATAACAGCACTACTTATGGCGCTAATCGCTATGAGTTTTTGGTAGAGCGAATGAATGGTGCTACAGTTGAACAAACGGTAAGCGTTGCTACAACAGCACCTTATTTCAGATTGACCAATATTGTGGGTATTCCTTCAACGATGCAGGTTACTTATGGT
>NZ_JAKIHN010000046.1 GCF_021608185.1 Flavobacterium anseongense
GCTGTTACGGCAGCACATCCACCACCAGCCGCAATGGTATAAGTAACGGTATAGGTTCCTGCAGTAGAAGTCGAAGGCGTAATGGCTCCCGTTGCAGGATTGATAGTCAGTCCGGCAGTAGAAGAATACACTCCACCGGTATAGGCTCCAGTTCCGGTTAGTGTCACGGATTGTGCCGTAGCCACAGAAGAACAAAACGGCGTTGCATAACTAATACTTGCTGTCGGCAGA
>NZ_JAKIHN010000047.1 GCF_021608185.1 Flavobacterium anseongense
AGTCCGATAGCTCCGGTAAATCTGGACCCAATAACGGTATGTGATCAGGACAGCATTCCACAGAATGCCAGAACAACTGTTGATTTGACCCAGATGACCGCCGCTGTTTTAGCGCAACAAACAGGTGCAGCCACAGATTATACCGTGGAGTATTACACTACGGAGTTATTAGCGGAGCAGGGTACCTTACCAATTATAAACGACACCAATTATGTTGTTAATGATGG
>NZ_JAKIHN010000005.1 GCF_021608185.1 Flavobacterium anseongense
ATAGATTTATGTTAAAGACGTAAAAGTATTTGAGAATAAAAAGATTGAATAAATAAACTCCTGTCTTATTTCCCAACTTGTTCCTGAAAATTTTTCCAGTCTTTTTCTGAAAGCGTTTGTTTGTTTTTTAGTTTCTTGCCTTTGATATAGTCCAAAATATATTTTGCTCGCTCTTCCGATTCCGGATGATCGGCAATCCAATACATCGCTTTATCAATAGTGCTGTCTTGTGCCATTTGATACATAAAATCAGCCATTGGTTTCGGGTTGATATCGGCTTCCATCATATACTTCACACTGCTAATATCCGCTTCTTTTTCGAGAGATCTGTCATAAGCAGAAGAGCTAAGTGTTTTCAGGATTTCTCTTGCCATTTGCCCGCCTTTTGAACCGCCTGCAGCTGTTAACAATACCGAATAACCAATTTCTTTGGATAATTTTTTCATCACATGATTTTTTTCGATGTGTGCAATCTCGTGCCCTAAAACTCCTTGCAAAGCTTCCTGTCTTTTGCAATCTTCAATCAATCCTGTGTAGACTACCAAATGATTATTTGGCAAAGCAAAAGCATTGATTTCATCGTTTTTTATAATATGAACTTTTAATGAATCCTGTTCAATATCATTCGCGTCGCAAAGAGGTTTAAGCAATTTATCCAGTGATTTTGTAATGGTATCGTTGTAAACAATATCTTCGGTATCTTCTATTTGATTCCAAATCATATCGCCAAGTTTATGTTCCAAAGTTGTAGTTCGTTCTTTTACTTTGAACAACTTCATAAAATCAATTTGGGAGAATCCAAACCATATCAGGAAAAATGCTGATACTATGAGTAATGCCTGTAGAAAGGTTTTCTGAATCATTTTCTGCAAATTAAGTTAGTAAGATTTCCGAAGAATAAAAACTGAACATGTTTCCCTTTACGGACTTGGACAGCGGCATAAATCGTAGAAAAAATCTCTAAAAGATTAAATAAAATCACAGCAAAAATATAGGCGAAGTATTGATTGCTCACTCTTTCATCGGTAAAGAGAATTGACATGGTCCACCAAAAACTAGCACTGTTAATTCCTAACAAAGCTAATTGTGAAAACAAAGATTGGGTACAATGCCAACGCACAAAATAAGTGCCTTTCCTATTGGCTAAAAAGAAAAAGAACGTTGCTAATAAATTAATAATCGGCAAAGGCAGTCCGGCGATAAGTGCAACCAAAGACATCAAATAACTGTTGGATGCTTTTTCGCATTCGTGCTCGCTTGGTTTGTAGGCAAAAATAGTCTCTTGTATCATAAATGTTTGTATATATTCCAAATCCAATTGAAAAGTACCAGTAGTATCAAAATCGAGGCAAGCCAAGGTTTTCTGATAATAGTTTCTGCTTTTTTATAAGTTCTAAAAAAACTTTCTTTCTTGAGAATGATATCTATCAATACCCAAAAAGGGAAGAGTATCATCGCTATAGCAACTAGTATTCCAAACGGATTTAGAAGCAACGATTCTATAATTTTCCCTTCTAAAAGCAAAGTTACAGCCCGAGTTGTTCCACAAGATGGACAAGGATAACCTGTCACATTTTTAATGATACAAACTCGGAATGTTTGACTTTGTAATATATGAATGTTGTAAAAAAGATAAATAAATCCAGCTAAACAAGCTATAAGCAACAAGGAATATAACTTATTTCTGGTCATTTATTAATAGAATGCATTTTGGAAAGTTTCCATGTTTTTTTCACGGGTAGCGCCCATGATTAAGAACCAGTCAATGATTGCCCAGATTCCTAAACCACCGCAAGTCAATAATTTTCCAACTCCCATTCCGGTATCTCCAATCATAAAACGGTCAATCCCTAATTGTCCTCCTAATAGTGATACAATTAATGATGTTGTTGGTTCCTTAAATTGCATAGTCTGAACTAATCCCCATTTTGATTCGTCTAAACTTAATAATTTCTCTCTGATTGCGTTTAAATGATGTGCTTCAAAATACTTTGCATTGGTCATCATAAACATGTCAACTTTTTGTGCGTCCATAATACGTTTGGTTTTTTAAGAGTTATGTTTTGTTTTTTTATTTGACTAAAATATAAAAAATTATAAGAAAGCGCTATCAATTGGTTCCCAAAGTTCAATTTTATTTCCTTCCGGGTCTAAAATCCAGCCGAACTTTCCGTAGTCATACGATTCCATTTCGCCTACAATGGTTACTCCTTCTTCTTTTAAAACTTTTAGCAAGGCTTCTAAATCGTGCACTCTATAATTCATCATGAATGGTTTTTCGCTTGGCGCGAAATAATTCGTCTTCGCTTCAAACGGTGACCATTGTGTAGAACATTCGTTTCCGTCTTTGTCTTTCCACCAGAATGTCCAGCCATAAGAATCGACCGGAATACCGAGATGCGTTTTGTACCATTCCTTAATGGCATTTGGGTCTTCGCATTTGAAGAAAAAGCCACCCAAACCTGTTACCCTTTTGATGTCTTTACTGCTCATTAGTTGCTCTTTTAAAAAAGATTGTTGCGGCTAATAATAACAAAATCCCTTCTATAGTAAAAGAAACCATTCCGTCAATATGACCTGAAATAGATGTACATAAAACTCCGAAAACACTCAATCCAATACCTAACAAAAGCACTTGAATTCGCGATTTAGTATCGCCGCTTTTTATCGGTTTTGCCAAAAACAGCATCCAAACTCCGGAAAGTAACATCATGATTGATGAATACAGCCAAATCATTTGCATACCGTTGATTGCCGCTCCGTTTATTTCTCCTTTTTGGATGTGTTCCAATACTGCCGGAAATCCAAAAAAAGCATGTGGAATAAAGCTTAAGCAGGCAATTACTCCAACTATCGAAACCAAATAATAACTAATCTTGTTCATATAATTTAATGATTTTATCCACGATAGTTTGTGCCAGTTTTTGATGACTTTCAAATGTCCAGCCCGCGACATGTGGTGTTAGTAAAACGTTTTCTGATTTAAGTAAATATTCAAATGCTTTAGGTTTTTCACTGTCGATAAAAAGATTTTCGAAAGATAATTTTTCATATTCTAAAACATCTAATCCGGCTCCAAGAATTTTTCCTGATTCTAAAGCAGTCACCAAATCATCCGTCACCACATTTTTCCCTCTTGACGTATTGATAAACCAAAATGGTTTGGCAAAGGCATTAATGAAATTGGTATTAATCATCTTATCCGTTTCCGGTGTCCATGGAATATGCAGACTCAACACATCGGCTTTAGCTTGTAATTCTGATAATGAAACTTGCTTGGCATTATCGTCGCCTATATTTGGTAGAATATCATAGCACAAAGCTTCAACATCAAATCCCCGGAGTTTTTTGGCAAATGATTTTCCCATATTCCCATAACCAATAAGCCCGACGGTTTTGCCTTCGAGTTCATAACCTCTGTTTCCTTCCCGAATCCAATGTCCATCGCGAACTAATTTATCGGCTCGGTTTAGTTTGTTCATCAATGACAAAAGCATTCCTAATGCATGTTCCCCAACGGCATTTCTATTTCCTTCAGGAGCGGCAATCAGATGGATGTTTTTTGCTTTTGCATAATCACAATCTATGCTTTCCAAACCGGCACCAACCCGGGCAATGAATTTAAGATTGGTTGCTTTATCGATAAAATCTTTGTCGATTTTAAATCGGCTGCGGATAACGACTCCGTGATAGTTATGACTTTTGGCTTCTATTTCTGATTTGGATGAAGTAAAATCGGCTTCGTTTTGAAAACCGGCGCTTTCCAATTGTTCCCACAACAAAGGATGATTGCTGTCGATGTGAAGTATTTTGACGTCTTTATTGGACATAGTTTTGTGTTGAAAAAGTAAAGATAACATTTATTGAAAGACACTGAAACGAGTTCAGCGTAAAAAAAAGCCACCAAATTTCTCTGATGGCTAAAGTTGAGGTTGTATGGCGTGCAATAATTTTTGGTCTTTATTTTTTCAACACTTGAGTTACTGTACCTAATAAAACATTGGCACCAATGGCTAAATCTTCGTATGAAGAATATTCCAATGGATTGTGGCTGATGCCGTCTTTGCAACGCACGAATATCATTCCGTAATCGCAGGCATACGACAATGCTAATGCATCGTGGAATGGTCCGCTCATTAATTCAATTTCATCCAATTTTAGTTTTTGACATTCGGCATGGATGATTTCTTTAATCCAATCGGCACAGTAACGCGGATCGCTTTTGGTATCTTCCGAAATGGAGTAAGTCAATTGATGTTTTTTGGTAATAGATTCTATTCGGTAGCGCAATTGTTTTTCGTAGCGATTTCTTCTTTCCAAATCGATGTCACGCAAATCAACGGTAAAGGTTACTTCTTCCGGAATAATATTTCTTGATGCCGGAAAAATGTTAAGTGTTCCAACGGTTCCAACGGTTGGGTTTCCCGGAACCTGAGTAGCAATTTCGTTAACAGCAACAATGATTTCGGCGGCGCCTACCAAAGCATCTTTACGAATCGGCATCGGAACAGAACCTGTGTGACCGGCCATTCCTTTGAGTTTAACGGTCCACCACAATGGTCCGGAAATTCCGGAAACGACTCCAATTGGTTTGTTCGCTATATCTAAGACCGGACCTTGCTCTATGTGTAATTCTAAGAAACAAAAAATGCTTCCCGGTTTGTATTCTGATTCTTTGAATTTGGTGATATCGCAACCAAAATCCTTTAAGGCTTGTTCACGTGTGATTCCGTCCTGGTCATTTCTTTGCAATTCGCCTTCTTCTAGTTTTCCTAAGATTCCGCGTGAGCCAAAAAGTCCTTTGTTGAAACGCCAGCCTTCTTCATCGGCAAATGAAATGACTTCGATTGGTCTTTCGGGAACGATACCGTTGTCATGCAATGTTCTTACGACTTCGATGGCACATAACACTCCGGCAACCCCGTCGAATCTTCCTCCATAAGGTTGTGAATCGAGATGAGAACCCATCATTAAAACGGGCATGTCCGGATTTTCCCCTTCTAATCTTCCGATAAGGTTTCCGAAATTATCTATGCGTGTTGACATTCCGGCTTCTTTCATCCAAGACGCGGCAATTTCAAATCCTTGTTTTTCCAATGCTGTGTGCGCAGGACGACAAGTTCCGGTTTCTCCTATTTTACCTATTTCAGACATTGCTTCAAAGTAAGATTGAAGACGAGTTGGGTTTATATTCATTTATAGTTTCTATTTTAAAGTGTTTGCGTGAGATTTGATATTAAGAGGAGGACAGCCAGTGGCTGTCAGGTATTTTACGTTCTTAATTTATCTCAATTTCTAAATTATTATTGTTTGCGTGAGGGATTGCAGTGGAAATCCTTTTTTAATTGCCACGGGTTTAAACCCGTGGCAATTAAAAAAGATTGTAACGGAAAGCCCGACCCGAAGGGGCACGCCCAAAAAATTAATGATCGTTTAACGGACGACCTTCTCTTTGCCAGTCTTTCCAGTTTACATACTCGGGAGCCACGCGGTGTTCGACCATTGTGATGCAATCGTCCACCGGACAAACCAGTTTGCACAAATTACAGCCCACGCATTCTTTCTCGTTTACCGTATAATTGTTGTATGGATTGCCTCTTTCTATATTGATAGATTGGTGTGATGTGTCTTCGCAGGCGATGAAACACAGTCCGCAGTGGATGCATTTGTCCTGATCGATGTTGGCGATATGGTGATAGTTGATGTCTAAATCTTCCCAATGCGTGATTTTTTCTACTGATTTTCCAATGAAATCGGTGGTTTTTTGGAAGCCTTTTTCGTCCATCCAATTGTTTAAGCCTTCGCACATATCTTCGACGATTCGGAAACCGTGGTTCATAGCTGCGGTACAAACTTGGACTGAAGTAGCTCCCAAAAGCATGAATTCGACAGCATCTTTCCAGGTGCTTACACCACCTATTCCGGAAATCGGAACTCTTGAAGCAATTGGATCTTGTGCCACTGTCGTTAACATTTTCAAGGCGATTGGTTTTACGGCCGGTCCGCAATAACCACCAAAAACACTTTGTCCGGCAACATACGGATTTGGTACCAAAGTATCTAAGTCAATTCCAGTAACGCTTTGAATGGTGTTGATTAAACTCAACGCACTTGTTCCACCTTGAACTGCTGCCTGCGCCGTTGGCACAACCGAATGTACATTTGGCGTAAGCTTTGTGATTACGGGAATTGTAGCTTTTTCCATTACCCATTCGACTACCATTTTGGCAATTTCAGGGTCTTGTCCAACGGCTGCTCCCATTCCACGCTCCGTCATTCCGTGAGGACAGCCAAAGTTTAATTCGAAGCCCATTGCTCCGGCATCTTCTGCTTTCATGATAAGTTCGTGCCACGATTTTCTGTCGTTATCCGCCATAAGCGAAACAATCATCGCTCTGTCCGGGAACATTTTTACGACTTCATAGATTTCTTTTAGATTGATTTCTAATGGTCGGTCGCTGATTAACTCAATATTGTTGAAACCCATCATACGTTTTCCGCCATAATTGACTGATGAATAACGCGAAGAAACGTTCTTAACCTGTGAGCCTAAAGTTTTCCAAACTACACCGCCCCAGCCTGCTTCGAAGGCACGGACAACGTTTATTTTTTTATCTGTTGGTGGCGCACTCGCCAGCCAAAATGGATTTGGAGATTTTATTCCTAAAAAATCGGTTGATATATCTGCCATAATTCTAGTTGTTAAAAGTTGGTTTTAATTCGGATTCGATGATGTAATCCGGTGAAATAATGCTTTTCAAAATTGCTGCGGCTCCGTCTTTTCCTGCCTGAACAGCGTCTACGACTTCCTTACCACCGTTAACACAATCGCCCCCGGCGAATACTCCAGCCAATTTGGTAGCTGATTTTCCGCTAACCGTAATTTTTCCATTATTGTTTTCGATATTATTTGAGTTGACCAAAGAACTGAAAGGCATTTGCCCTGCTGCCTTGATAACCATATCAACATCGAGTGTAAAAGTTTCGCCTGAAACAACCGGACTTCTTCTTCCGCTGGCATCTGGTTCTCCGAGTTTCATTACATCGCAAACCAATTGGGTTACTTTTCCGTTTTCGCCTTTGATTTCTTTTGGAGCGGCCAGCCAGGTTATTTTACAACCGTCTAATTTGGCAATGTCTAATTCTTTTTGGGTACATGGCATTTCGGCTTGTGTTCTTCTATATACTAAAGTCACATCGGAAGCTCCTAATCTTTTGGCTTGGGTTGCTGCATCGATAGCGGTCATCCCCATTCCGATTACGGCTACTTTATCACCGACTGCAATTTTAGAATAATCGTTATCGCGTAATTCGTAAATGAATTTGATGGCGTCTTCAACACCTTCTAAATGTTCACCCGGAATATCTAACTGACGTGCCAATCCCACTCCAAATGCCATATAAACGGCATCGTAGTTTTTCTGTAAATAATCGAGCGTTACATCTTTCCCAAATTCCTGATTGTATTTGATTTCGATTCCGCCAATAGATGTGATATAATTCACCTCATCTTCACAGAACTCTGGTGTTACTTTGTAGGCTGCAATTCCGTAGGTCATTAGTCCGCCACCTTTGGCTTCTTTTTCGTAAATCGTTACATCTATTCCTTCACGGCTTAGGGTGTGTGCGCAGCTCAATCCGGCTGGGCCGGCACCAACAATCGCAACTTTCTTTCCTTTGGAAGGTTTTCTGTCAAATAACTGCCAGTTGTTAGCCATAGCTTTTTCGGTAGAATAGCGTTGCAAACGGGCAATGTTGATTGGCTCTTCGTGCATCATATTGTACACACAAGCGCCTTCACATAATTTTTCTACCGGACACACTTTACTGCATCCAGCTCCCATAATATTAGAAGCAAAAATGGTATGTGCTGAACCTTTAAGGTTTTCTGTGGCGATTTGTTTGATGAATTTTGGTACGTTAATCGATGTCGGACATGATTTCATACAAGGCGGATCGTAACAGAACAGGCAACGGTTTGCTTCTGTCAAAGCTGCATCTTTGGTTTCAAACGGCGGATGAATATCGGCAAAGTTCTCCTGATATTCAGACGCTGTTAATCGGTTATTTTTAATACTCATATTTTGGTTGGTTGGTTTTATATTAATATTTTATAACTGTGTAATTTCGCCATAGGTTTCCGGTCGACGGTCTCGATAGAATTGCCATTTGCCTCGAATTTGCTCTATTAAATCCAAATCAAATTCGGCAACCAATAATTCATCTTTATCTTCGGAAGCGCAGGCGAAGATTTCTCCTAACGGATTCACAAAATAAGACGTTCCATAAAAGCGGCCTAAGTTCCATGGTTTTTCAATTCCGACACGGTTGATGCACCCCATAAAATAGCCATTGGCTACGGCATGTGCAGGTTGTTCAAGTTTCCATAAATATTGGGATTGTCCAACGGTTGTGGCTGATGGATTGTAAACGATTTCGGCACCATTTAATCCCAAGCATCTTGCTCCGTCAGGGAAATGACGGTCGTAACAAATGTAAACGCCGACTTTGGCGTATTTAGTCTGAAAAACTGGATAGCCTAAATTACCTGGTTTGAAGAAATATTTCTCCCAGAAACCACCTGTTTGCGGGATATGGTTTTTACGGTATTTGCCCAGATAGGTTCCATCTGCATCAATTACTGCGGCGGTGTTGTATAAGACTCCGGCTTGATCTTTTTCATACACCGGAACGATGATTACCATGTTGTATTTTTTGGCGTATTCCTGCATTCTTTCTGTAGTTGGACCGGGAACACTTTCTGCCGAAGCATACCAAGCGCTGTCTTGTCCGGGACAGAAATAAGGTGTGTTGAAAATTTCCTGAAAGCACAAAATCTGAACGCCTTGCTTTCCGGCTTCTTCGATATATGGAATATGCTTTTGCAGCATTGCTTCCATGATTTCGGGAATGGTTCCTTCGCCTTCTGTTTTAGCTAAACTCAATTGTATCAAGCCTGATTTTACTATTCTTGCCATTTTTGTTGCTAGTTGATAGTTGACGGTTGATGGTTATTTTGTCTTTCCGACAACAAACAACTTTCAACCAACAACCTAATTATATTTTCCCTTCTACTTTATTTCGTTTTACAAATTGGCCATAGCCTTTTTGCACTTTACATTCATTATTATCAATTACTACTTTGCCTCGAAGCAAGACGGTTTTTACTTTTCCGGTTAATTCCCAGCCTTCGTAACCGCTGTAATCTACATTCATGTGATGCGTCTTTGCCGAAAGCGTATGTTTTTCATTCGCATCAAACAATATAATATCAGCATCACTACCAATGGCAATTGTTCCTTTTTTAGGGAACATCCCGAATATTTTTGCTGCATTTGTTGAAGCGACTTCTACATATTTATTTAAAGTAATTCTGCCTTTGTTTACACCTTCGCTGAAAAGCAATTCCATTCTGTTTTCGATTGCCGGATGACCATTTGGAATTTTAGAGAAATCGTCTTTTCCCATGAGTTTTTGTTCCCACATAAACGGACAATGGTCGGTAGCAACTACTTGCACTAAGCCTTGATTCAATCCAGCCCAAAGGGTTTCCTGATCCTTCTTTTCTCGCAATGGTGGCGACATTACCCATTTGGCTCCTTCAAAATTTTGTTCGTACAAACTAGCATCCAAAACCAGATACTGAATACAGGTTTCTACAAATACATGTTGATTTCTTCGTGTTGCAAAACGCACTGCATTTAATGCTCCTTCACAAGTTAAGTGAACAATATAACCCGGACAGCCTGTATAATCTGCCATATCTGCAAAACGACTGCTCGCTTCAGCTTCGGTAACTTCGGGTTGTGATAGATAATGATATAATGGAGATAATTTACCTTCTGATTTGTGTTTGGCTATTAAAAAATCGATCATATCGCCATTGGTTGCGTGAACGTTGATTAATCCTCCGTGCTTTTTTACTTCCTGCATTAGTCCAACCATTTGGCGGTCATCAATCATTAGTGCTCCTTTATAAGCCATAAATGTTTTGAAAGAGGTGATTCCTTCGACTTCTATAAAATGCTGGATTTCTTTTTTGGTTTCCTCGTTGAAATCGGTTACTGCCATGTGGAAACTATAATCTCCAACTGCATTGTTATCGCTTCTCCCTTTCCATTCCTGCAAAGCCGAGTTCAAACTTTTTCCTTGTGTTTGTAAAATGAAATCGATAACCGTTGTCGTTCCGCCAAAAAGGGCGGCACGTGTTCCTGTTTCGTAATTGTCACTGGAATACGTTCCCATAAACGGCATGTCTAAATGCACGTGAGGGTCAATTCCGCCTGGCATTACTAATTTCCCTGAAGCGTCGATAACCGTATCTGCAGTCACATTTAAGTTTTTACCGATGGCTGAAATCGTTTCGCCTTCAATATAAATATCCGCTACATAATCATCGGTAGCGGTTATAATTCTTCCGTTTTTAATTAAAATACTCATTTTATTTAGTTTCTGAGTCACTGAGTTCCTGAGTTCCTGAGTTTCCGAGCTATTTACTTAGCTACTCAGTCAATCAGCTACTTAGCCACTCTGTTTTTCATTAATAACCAGTAAACAAATCCACTTAAGGCAAAGCCAACGAACCAGGCATAACTGTATAATCCGATTAACCAACCTGGAAACATATCTGCTGGAAATACTTTTATGGTTGTGAAAAATCCGGGAACGTTTGGTATAATTCCAATTATCAATGCGATAATTGCACTGAAATTAAACCCTTTTGAAAAGGAATAAATTCCATTTGTATTGTACAAATCATCAACTACTAAGGTTTGTTTTCGAACAAAATAGTAATCGACTATCATGATTCCGCCAACTGGTCCAAGTAGGCTTGAATAGCCGACTAACCAAGTGAAAATATAGCCTGTTGGGTCAGCGATTAATTTCCATGGAAATATTAGAATTCCGATAATTCCTGTGATATAACCGCCTTTTCTGAAATCGATTTTTGATGGAGAAAGATTCGCAAAATCATTTGCCGGACTAACAATATTTGCGGCTATGTTTGTAGCCAATGTTGAAATCGCAACTGCTATCATTGCAACGCTTACTAATAGTTTACTATCAAATTTTCCTGCTAAAACTACAGGATCCCAAATCATGGTTCCGAAGACAATTGTTGTTGCTGAAGTTACCACAACTCCAACAAAAGCAAATAAAGTCATCGATGTTGGCAAACCATAAATCTGTCCTTTTATCTGTGCTTGTTGCGATGTTGCATATCTTGTAAAATCGGGAATATTTAACGACAACGTTGCCCAAAATCCCACCATTCCGGTTAAGGCCGGAAAGAAGAAAGTGAAGAAATCGGTAGTATTGGTAAATTTTGATGGTGTGTCTAAAATTGGTCCCAAACCGTGTGCTGCACTTAATGCCCAGAATAATAAGGCAAGTGCTGCGACCGGTAAAAAGATGGCTTTGAAAACCAATAATTTTCGGATGCTGTCAACGCCTAAATACACTACATACATATTCAGTAGCCAAAACAAGATGAAACAAATTGCCGGTCCGGTTTGTAATCCCCACGAATCAGGGAAGATTTGTGGTAAGGTTTCTATTGATGGAATCCATAAACGCGCCATTTGGAATAGGGCAAATCCGCCAATCCAGGTTTGAATTCCGAACCATCCGCAGGCTACAATCGCCCGAAGCAAAGCCGGAATATTAGCACCCGCTGTTCCGAAACTTGCTCTGGCAAAAACTGGAAACGGAATTCCGTATTTAGCTCCGGCGTGACCGTTTAAAATCATGGGAATCAAAACAACGGTGTTTCCTAAAAATATGGTTAGTATTGCCTGCCACCAATTCATTCCGCCTTCTATCAAAGAACTCGAAAGCATATACGTTGGAATACAAAGACTCATGCTTATCCAAAGTGCTGCGTAATTCCATGTTGTCCAAGTTCGCTTTTCGTTCGAAATTGGAGCCAGGTCTTCACTATACAAAGAGGAATTTGTATTCATCGGTCTTCTGATTGGTTGAATTTTATACTAAAGCTTCGTCTGAAATTTTTAAGGCTTCGCTGATAATCGCTAATCCTTCGTCAATTTGATCTTTGGTTACACACAATGGTGGCGCAATGAAAATATAACCCCAACGCACAAAGGTGTACATTCCTAATTGTCTAATCTTAGCTGCTATTTGATTGGATACTTTCATATCATCAGCAGTTGCGTTATAAGGTGCCATTAATTCGCCTGTAGCTTTGTTTTTTAAAACGTCTAAACAGCCCAAAAGGCCAGTGTTTCTGAATGCTCCCATACTTGGATGATGACTTCTCATTTCCTCGATTCTGGACTCTAAATAGGTCGACATTTCACGAGTATTCTCAATCAGTTTGTCACTTTCGTAGATGTTGATTACTGCCAAAGCCGCAGCTAATGCAACCGGATGACCGTTATAGGTCAAGCCAATCATCATTGGTGTGTTTTCAAATTTTTCCGCAATCCTATCCGAAACCATCAAACAGCCTAATGGAAGATAGGATGAAGTCAATCCTTTTGCCATACAAACCATATCGGGAACGATGTCATGGTTTTCGAAACCGAACCATTTTCCGGTGCGACCGAAACCACTCATAACTTCATCGGCTATGAATAAGATTCCGTACTTTTCACAAAGTGCTTTTACTCCTTTTAAATATCCTTTTGGATAATGAAGACAACCTGAAGAACCGCTTTCGCCTTCAAAAATGAAAGCTGCAATATTGGTTTTCCCTTCTAAATGAATTACTCTTTCGACATATTCCAAACTCAAACTCAACTTGGTAGCATTGTCTAAATCTTTCATCCCGAAGAAATAGTAGGGATCGTCTAAATGAACCGCATTGGGCATTTGTTGCGAATCATTTGCTAATTTTCTTGGATCTCCACCAACGGTCATTCCACCGATTGAACCTCCGTGAAAAGCTCTGTATCTTCCTATGATTTTGTGTCTTCCTGTATACAATCTTGCCAGTTTGATAGCGTTATCAATTGATGAAGTTCCACATAACGTGTAGAATGCTTTGTTCAAATCACCCGGACAGATTTCAGCTAACTTTTTAGATAATTTCGCTCTGATTTCTGTCGTACAAGATGGTGTTACATAGCTCACTTTTTGCATTTGTTCAACAACTGCATCGGTCACACGTTGGTCACCATGACCAATATTTACCGACATCAAACCCGAAGAAAAATCGATTATTCGGTTGCCGTCATAATCGTATAAGTAAACGCCTTCGGCTCTTTCTATGGCAATTGGGTTCACGGGAGCTTGTGCTGACCATGAAAACAAACTGTACTCTTTGCTGTCTTTGATGATTTGTTCTTTCGTCATTTCTTGTTCTTTCGTAATCATAATATTCTTTTCTATTTGAAATTTCTTAATTAAGTAATTGCCCTAGCCCCGATAGGAGCAAGTATCCTTTTTTGTTGAGATTCCTCCTTCGTCGGAATGACAATCGTGGTAAACAAAAAAGATACTGCGGATAGCGGGATTAGCTTCTAAAAATTATTAACTCATCCAGTTAACTCCTGCTTCGGCATTCCACTTGATGGTGCTTTTCTTTAATTTGGTCCAAAACTCGATTGAGCTTTTTCCTGTGATATCACCAACACCAAACTTACTATCGTTCCAGCCACCAAAGCTGAAAGGTTCTCTCGGAACAGGAACTCCAACGTTCACACCAATCATTCCGGCACTTGCCTTGTCGATGATGTAACGTGCCATTCCACCATTTTGGGTGAAGACACTTGCGGCATTCCCGTATGGATTTTTATTTTCGATGGCTAGAGCTTCGTCAACGGTTTTGGTTCTGATAATTGAGATAACCGGGCCGAAGATTTCTTCGCGAGCTACACTCATATCAGGTGTAACATAATCGATAACGGTTGGCCCGACATACGTACCTTTTTCTTTTCCGGCAACCTTAGTATTTCTGCCATCGACTAAGATTTTAGCGCCGTCTTTTTCAGCCTGACTGATATAACTTTCGATTCTGTCCTGTGATTCTTTATTGATAACGGCACCCAGATTTTGACCCGGAACTATTTTACGAGCTTCGTCGCAGATTTTAGAAACAATGTGATCAACATCACCAACGCCGACCATAGCAGAAGCTGCCATACAACGCTGACCTGCGCAACCCGACATTGAAGCCGCTACGTTTTGAGCGGTCATATCCGGAATGGCATCAGGCAAAACCATTAAATGATTTTTTGCACCTCCCAGAGACAGGCATCTTTTCAGATTTTGTGTTGCTCTTTGATACACGATTTTTGCCACTTTGGTTGAGCCGACAAATGAAACTGCTTCAATTTTTGGATGATCGCAGATTGCGTTTACGATATCTACATCACCATGAACTACGTTGAAAACGCCATCAGGCAAACCAGCTTCTTTTAAAAGTTCGGCTAATCTTCCGCAGCTCAAAGGCACTTTTTCAGAAGGTTTTATAATCATGCAATTTCCTAATGCAATAGCGTTTGGAATTGTCCAGTTTGGAACCATTGATGGAAAGTTAAACGGAACGATTGATGCTACAACGCCAAGTGGTACGTGCTCGGTTCTGCATTCTACACCTTTACTTACTTCTAATAATTCGCCTTGAACTAATTGTGGTAATGAAGTGGCAAACTCGGTAAGCTCAATACATTTTTCTATTTCGGCTACTGATTCGCCGTATGTCTTTCCGTTTTCTTCGCTACATAGTTCAGCTAGTTCTTTTAAGTTTTTTTCCAATAAGGTCTTGTATCTGAAAAATACCTGAACTCTTTCCTTAATTGGTGTTTTGCTCCATGCCGGAAATGCTGCTGCTGCTGCTTTTACCGCATCGTCTAAATCTTTTGCAGTTGACATTGGAACGGTTGATAAATAAGTTCCGTCTAAAGGTGAAATTACATCCATTTTTTTTGAGGTCGACGCATCTACAAATTTGCCTCCGATGTAATTCTGAATTGCTGAATATTTCATTTATTTTTATCTTGTTTTGTTATTTTAAAAAATTCGGAACATCTAATTTGATTAATTAATTGTAATAAAAAAAATTATTTTTTACTTTTTTTGTTAAAAATGCAGTTTGCTTTCATTTTTGATAATTTTTACACCTATAAATTAGCAATATGCTTTTTAAAAAATTGAATACTGATAATTTTGGATTCTGATTCAGACAAAAAACCCGAGAATTTCTCCTCGGGTTTTTTGTCATTCCCTTGAAAGCGGGAATCTATAATAATTGTTTGGATTCCCACCTTCGAGGGAATAACAATCCTTTTAATAACCAGCACCGGCACCAGCAATCACTTCGATTGGATGCCAGGTTGTTTTGGTTTCCTGAAAGTCAAAAATCAAATAAGGCGATTCGTGTTTTTCATCAAAATAATCGCCGTCTTCGCGGATGACAACGCGCTTTAAATTCTCGATAGCTAAATCCTGAATTTTGGCAATCATTTCTGCATCTTTTCCGCAATATAAAATCGCATTCACATCTTTGTGAGCAGCAAATTGCGTTAGCAATTCGGTTTGATTTCCCGTAAGGATATTAACCACGCCTCCAGGAACATCTGAAGTTGCTAATACTTCGGCAAAAGTAACCGCACACAACGCCAATTGTTCAGCAGCTAAAACTACACAGGTATTTCCACCGGCAATGATGGAAGCTATTTGAGTTACTAATCCGAGCAAGCCACTTTTTTGCGGGGCGAACACCGATACAACTCCCGTTGGTTCAGGAACTGAAAAGTTAAAGAAACTTCCCGAAACCGGATTTACGGTGCTATATAATTGGGTGTATTTATCGCACCAACCAGCATAATAAATCAATCGGTCAATGCTTAAATCGACTTCTTGTTGTGCTTTGGCTTTGGTGCTTCCCTGCAATTCTAATTCTTCTACGAATTGTGCTTTTCTTCCTTCGAGCACTTCGGCAATTCGATATAGAATCTGGCAACGGTTATAGGCTGTTTTGTGTGACCAGCCGCCTTGAGCGCCACGAGCTGCTACTACAGCATTTCTAAAATCTTTTACAGAAGACAAACACATGTTTGCCACCGTTTTTTTATTCGCAATAAGCGGATAATAACGTCCTGATTCGGTTCTTGGAAAACTTCCACCGATGTATATTTTATAGGTTTTCAAAACTTCTATTCTTGACATGTTGCTACTTTTTATTCAAATTTTAAATACGCTTCCAATCCGTGAACGCCGCCTTCTCTTCCGAAGCCGCTTTCTTTGTATCCGCCGAATGGCGAAGCAGGATCGAACTTGTTAAATGTGTTTGCCCAAACAACTCCGGCACGCATTTGCGATGTCATGTTGAAGATTTTGGAACCTTTATCTGTCCACACTCCAGCCGACAAGCCGTAAGGTGTGTTGTTTGCTTTTTCGATAACTTCGTCAACCGTTCTGAAGGTTTGAATGGCTAAAACCGGCCCGAATATTTCTTCCTGTGCGATTCTATTGGATTGGCTCACTTTTGTGAAAATTGTTGGTCGGCACCAGAATCCTTTTGATGGTAAATCGCACGAAGGCTGATACATTTCGGCACCTTCATTTTTTCCGATTTCGATATATTTAGCAATTGTTTCCAATTGTTTTTTAGAATTGATGGCTCCAATGTCTGTATTCTTATCTAATGGATCGCCAACGTTTAGGGAATTCATTCTGTCTTTTAATTTCTGAACGACAACATCGAATACCGATTCCTGAACATACAATCTTGAACCAGCACAGCAAACGTGTCCCTGGTTAAAGAAGATTCCGTTTACGATTCCTTCTACGGCTTGGTCTAGAGCGGCATCTTCAAAAATGATGTTGGCTGCTTTTCCTCCCAATTCCATAGTAGATTTTTTTGGAGTTCCGGCTATCGCTTTCATGATAATCTTACCAACCGCAGTTGAACCTGTGAAGGCAATTTTATCTACATCAGGATGATTTACGATAAAAGAACCTGTTAGTCCTGCGCCTGAAACGATGTTCACCACTCCGGCAGGTAAGCCCGCTTCCTGAATTACTTCTGCTAAAAGATAAGCGGTTAGCGGCGTAGTTTCTGAAGATTTAATTACGACTGTATTTCCTGCCGCTAAAGCCGGAGCGATTTTCCATGCCGCCATTAATAACGGGAAATTCCATGGAATGATTTGTCCGGCAACGCCTAATGCTTTTGGTTTTCTGTTTGGGAAAGCATACTCTAATTTATCTGCCCATCCGGCATAATAAAAGAAATGTGCTGCTGCCAAAGGAACATCAACATCACGAGATTCGCGAATGGCTTTGCCACCGTTTAGGGTTTCCACCACTGCAAATTCACGTGCGCGTTCCTGAATAATTCTCGCAATTCGGTAAATGTATTTTCCGCGTTCTTTTCCGGATAATTTTGACCAAACGGTATCGTATGCTTTTCTTGCAGCCTTTACAGCCGAGTCAATATCGGCTTCATTTGCTTCGGCTACTTTAGCTAAAACTTTTTCGTTTGCCGGATTTATAGTATCAAAATACTTTCCTGATTTAGGTGCGACAAATTTGCCATTGATAAATAAATCGTAAGTATCCTTTAATTTGAAATGCGTTGTACTTTCCGGTGCTGGTGCTAAATTCCAGTCAGAACTAAAATCTATTTTATGTGTTTTCTTCATTGGAATTAAACTTTAGAAAAATAATCATTTGATTGGTAAATACCTGATTGTTGTTTGGCGATTTGCAACAAAACATCGTTTGCCAAACTACTGGCTCCGAAACGGAAATATTCGTTGGTTAACCATTTTCCGCCAAGGGTTTCTTTTACCATTAATAAATACTGCAGGGCTAGTTTGGATGTTGAAATTCCGCCTGCAGGTTTCATTCCAATCATGATTCCGGTTTTATAATAATAGTCGCGGATTGCTTCAAGCATTACCAAAGTTACGGGTAAAGTTGCTGCCGGTTTTATTTTCCCGGTAGAAGTTTTGATGAAGTCGGCTCCGGCATACATTGCAATGTCACTTGCCTGACGTACTTTGTCAAGCGTTCCGATTTCGCCTGTTTCAAGGATAACTTTTAGTCGTACATTTTTACCGCAAGCTTCTTTTATCATCGCAATTTCATCGAAAACAAAATTGTAGTCACCGCTGTGGAATTTTCCTCTGCTGATTACCATATCAACTTCATCGGCACCATTATCGACAGCCATTTTAGTATCTAATAATTTGATTTCAGCACTGGATTGTCCGCTTGGAAAGGCTGTGGCAACTGCAGCTACTTTTACGCCTGTTCCTTTGAGTTCGTTAACCGCAAGTTTGACAAAATTTGGATACACACAAACGGCAGCTGTGGTTGGTAATCCCGGAATATCATCATGCAAATGATGTGCTTTAAAGCAAAGTTGTTTTACTTTTTCTTCAGTATCAGCACCTTCAAGCGTAGTCAAATCAATCATATTTAAAGCCATAAGTAAGCCTTGCATTTTTGATTCTTTCTTTATACTTCGGGCAGTAATCCGGGCTATTCTATCCTCAATTCCAACCTGATCAATGCGTGGGGAATTTGAAAAATCTATCTGTTTCATTTATAAGTTTCGTTAAAATCTGAGTCAATCGATTAATTTCAAAATCGACTCGAACAGACAAATATATAAAAGGTTTATGAAGTTTAGGGGGTTTAGGGGATGAAAAGTTTCGGATAGTCGTAGTAAGCA
This sequence comes from Flavobacterium anseongense, assembly GCF_021608185.1. Lineage (GTDB taxonomy): Bacteria > Bacteroidota > Bacteroidia > Flavobacteriales > Flavobacteriaceae > Flavobacterium > Flavobacterium anseongense. The sequence continues at coordinate 18,650 of NZ_JAKIHN010000005.1, forward strand.
GTTTAATTATTGCCTTGTGAATTTGATATTGGGGGAGAATGTTCAATAGACATTCTGTAATTATTAGAGGTGTAACATCACCAGAAGGGATTCGCGTACCTTCTGGTAAAAGATTATCCAAAAAACTTGCTTTAAAGTTGTATTAAATGAAACCCATATTCTGAAATGATTAGTTTGTGCGTTTGAAAGAAGAGCTTCTTTTTATTAATCATGTCAATAATCTCCTCTTCTGATGGGAAAAAAAGTTCAAATGCTCCCGGATTCAATTCAAAAAACAGGACAGGGTCATCTATCTTTTCTCCATTGTAAAAATACTCTATGAGTAGTGGGTTATCGATGCTTTGAGTATACTCAAAAATAGTAGCAAAAGGCATAAGTAGGCATTGTTTAGTTTTGGGACTGTAAAGGTATCCAAACGTTTTTATAAATAATGTTAAAAGCCATGTCTTAACTGTTAAAAAAACAGGTCGTTTATCGAAATTAACATTTGGAGAAAATTACTCGCTATCGCACAAATCTTTACCATCTTTTTTATAAGTTAAAAGAAAGGCAATTCCCCTCTCTAGCCCCGATAGGAGCGGCATCCTCGCGAAGCGAGATATAGCGGATAGCGGGAGTAAGGTTGTAAAGGTGCAATGACGTAGTGCTCCTAATCAATATGAAAAACATTCTTATTTGTAACAAAGCGCTCATCCTTATGTCTAACGATTCTATTAACTTAAATCAGCTATTTTAATATTTATTACCTTTAGCAGATAAATTAAACCAACCAATCAATGAAAAACTTAAAACTAACTCTTCTTGCCGCGGTTGTTCTGGTAGCTTCCTGCGCTAAAAAAGAAGAACTTACTTCGGGTATCAATAAAAAAAATATGGATACCAAAGTAAATCCGGGCGATAATTTTGCCGATTATGTAAACGGAACTTGGTATAAAAACACCAAAATTCCGGCTGATAAAGCTTCTTATGGTGCGTTTGATATGCTTTATGATCAATCATTAGTAGATGTAAGAGCCATTATTGAAGATGCTGCAAAAGGCACTAATGCTGATGGTAGTGACGAACAAAAAATTGGCGATTACTTTGCTTCTTTTATGAATAGAAAAGACAGAGATGCTAAAGGAGTTAAACCTATTCAACCAGAGATAAAAGCTATCGATGGCATTGCTACTTATTCCGATTTGGCAGGTTATTTTGGTAAAGCAATTAGAACTGGTGTAACTAATCCTTTTAATATATTCGTTGGCCAAGATTCTAAAAATCCAAATGAATATGCCTTAACCACATGGCAGGGAGGAATTGGACTTCCGGAAAGAGAATACTATACATCAACCGATGCAAAGATGGCTGATATTCGCAAAAAATATGTTGCCCATGTTGAAAAGATGCTACAATTGAGTGGTGTTGAAAACGCAACTGAAAGCGCAGCTAAAATCATGGCTCTTGAAACAACTATCGCTTCAAGTCATATGAAAAAAGAAGATACCCGCGATGTTGTAAAACTCTACAATAAATACAATACGGCTGATTTAAAAACCTTAATGCCTGATTTTGATTGGACTGCCCTGCTTAAGACTGCAGGTATGGACAAAGAAAAATCAATTATCATTTCACAAGTTGACTATACAAAAAGCCTAAACAACATTATTAAAAGCACGCCTCTTGATACGTGGAAAATGTATCTTAAATGGGGTTTAATAAACAGAAATGCCGGTAGACTGAACTCTGCATTGGACAATCAAAACTTTGAGTTTTACAGCAAAACGCTTTACGGAACAGAGAAGCAACAAGAAGATTGGAAACGTGGCGTTAATGCTGTTAATGGTGCCATGGGCGAAATGGTAGGAAAGGTTTATGTTAAGAAACACTTCTCTCCTGAAGCCAAAGAGCGCATGGTGACTTTGGTTAAAAACCTATTGAAAGCTTACGCTGAAAGTATCAAAAAGTTAGATTGGATGGGAGCTGAAACCAAAAAACAAGCGTTAGCTAAGGTTGATAAATTCATGATTAAAATTGGTTATCCTGATAACTGGAGAGATTACTCTTCGTTGAAAATTGCCAAAAACGACTTGTATGGAAACTCCTCGAGAGCCAACGAATTTGAATACCAAAGAAACTTAAACAAATTAGGAAAACCTGTTGACAGAACTGAATGGGGCATGACACCACAAACGGTGAATGCTTACTATAACCCAACGCTTAACGAAATTGTTTTCCCAGCTGCTATTTTGCAACCGCCTTTCTTTGATTTAAATGCTGATGATGCTGTAAATTATGGTGGAATTGGAGCTGTAATCGGTCACGAAATTGGTCACGGATTTGACGACCAGGGAAGCGCTTATGATGGCGATGGAGTAATGAAAAACTGGTGGACTGATGCCGATTTAAAGGCATTCAAGGCAAAAACTGCTGCGCTGGAAACACAATATAACAGCTTCAAAGCATTCCCTGATTTAAATGTGAATGGTGCCTTTACTTTGGGAGAAAACATTGGTGACCTTGGCGGATTGAGCATTGCTATCAAAGCTTATAAAGCAAGCCTTGGCGGAAAAGAAGCTCCGGTTATGGATGGTTTCACAGGTATGCAGCGTGTGTTCTTAGGCTGGGGACAAGTTTGGGGAGAAAAAATACGCGATGAAGCTTTGAGAAGTCAAATTGCCGGCGACCCACATTCACCTGCAAAATTCAGAATTAATGGTGTTGTTAGAAATGTCCCTGAATTCTATGAAGCATTCAAAATAAAACCAACGGATTCATTATATCTTGCTCCTGAAAAGCGGGTTAAGATTTGGTAATATTTTTTAGAAATAAATTAAAAGCCCAGTCTCGTTCTAAAACGAGATTGGGTTTTTTTATTTAAAGCGAGTTTCTGATTATTAAATCGGATTGATTTTCAATTTGCTCTTTTCCTGAATTTAGCACCATTGAAGCCAGCGTTTTTCCCATTACTTTGAAATCGGTTGAAATGGTTGTTATCCCATTTTCAACAACCTTTTTTAATGGTGTGTCGTTATAAGATATAATTCCGAAATCTTTCCCAATAATTAAATCCTGCCATTTAGCCTGCTCAATTACGTTGACCAAATGCCTGTCTGTTGGAATGATAAAAACATCACCTTGATTTATAGTGTTTTCTTCAAAACCCGTTATAATTTCTTTTTCAAATAAGTTATCGTTGCAAAATTTATTAAACCCCTCAACCATTCCTAAAGGCTCTTTGTTTCCCGGAAATATCAATATCAGTTTTTTGTATTTTGACAAAAGTGATTTGCCTTTCTCTAAGCCAGCATAAATATCTTTTGAAAAGTTTTGATGTACTGATGGGAAATTAGCCAAATCATTGTTCGTCTGGTCTAAAATGTAAACATCTTGTTTGGGCAATGTTTTAATTATCGAAGCTACGCCATTCAAATTAGTAGGCATTACGATATACTTCGAATAATTTCCATTGCTTTCAGAAATAAGTTTTTTGAACATCTCGATATTGAAATGATGAAAGAAAATATCAATCTGAGCAACATTATTCATGGCTTCCATAAAGGAATTATAAATGTCTTCCTTAAAAGAATTCAATTCATCAAACAACAAAAAAATTCTTTGTTCAAAACTAAACTCTACACTTTTTATATAATAGCCTTTGCCCAAAATAGCGAAGACAATACCTCTTTTTTTCAGTTCATCATAAGCCAATAAAACCGTATCTCTTGAAATCGAAAACTCCAAACTGACTTTGTTTACCGAAGGTAATTTATCGCCTTTCTTTAATCTGTTTTCCGCAATAGCAACTTCTATCGACCAAACTATTTGTTTGTATTTGGGTGTTCCCGACTGGTTTTCTATCGTAATTAATTTCATAACATCAATAACTGGTGGCAAGATACTAAAAAACCGGTAGGTACTGGTATGGTTAAATAGGATTGTTTTATACTTTTATTGCCGGATTTATAAAAAACCCATGATAAAAAATAACATTTCTCAAATTACCTCTTCGATAAATACGAAATCATTCGGTTTTACTCCCGATGGTAATGAGGTTTTTTGCTATACGATAACCAATACAAAAGGAACTGAAGTGAGTATAATGACTTATGGCGCAACGATTACATCCTTAAAAATTCCGATTGGTAATGGCCAAAAAATCGATGTTGCTTTGGGTTTTGATTCGTTGGAAGAGTATATCAATTCTTATTATTTACCAAGTCCGCCTTATTTTGGAACAACCGTTGGACGGTTTGCAGGTCGAATAAACAATGCCGAGTTTTCACTAAATGGGGAGCGAAATTTTCTAAACAAAAATCATGGCGAACACAATCTGCATGGTGGAATTTTAGGATTTAGCAGAAAGCTTTGGAAAGTTATAGCATCAACTTCTGAAGAAAATCCATCCATTACTTTAGAATATATTAGTAAAAATAATGAAGAGAATTTTCCGGGAGAATTGACCGTTCAGGTGACTTATACTTTGACTTCAGCAAACGAACTCAAGGTAAGTTATACGGCCACAACATCTGAAGATACGATTGTTAATTTAACCCAACACAGTTACTTTAATTTAGACGGACATTCGAATGCTGTTTCGAATCAAAAACTTATAATTAATTCAGAAAAAATACTGGAAACGAATGATGAACTTATTCCGACCGGGAATTTTGTTCCTTTAAAAAATCACCCATTTGATTTTAATGAAGCTAAAGATTGTCCAACTTCCATCGACAACACTTTTCTATTGGAGAATGATACAAGCGTAAGCGAACTGGCGGAGCAAAATGCAGTCACTCTTATCAGTGAAAAGAACAAACTGCAACTATCGGTTATAACCAATCAACCTGCGGTTCACATTTATGTTGGCGGAAACTGTTTCGGTAAAATCAAAGGAAAAGAAAATGCCGATTATCATCCAAAAAGCGGGATTTGCTTTGAAACACAAAACTTCCCTGACGCACCAAATCACGCTCATTTTCCAAATTCTGTTTTGAAAAAAGGAGAGCTGTATAATCATAAGACAACATTCAAATTTGAAAATTTATAATCATGAAAAAACTATTTTTAATATTACTTATTTCGACAATTGGCTTTAGCCAAAACAAACCCTTTGCAAAAGGCGCCGATGTAGGTTGGTTGCCTCAAATGGAAGCCACAGGTTATAAATTTTACGATACCGATGGCAAAGAAAAAGACTGTCTGCAATTGCTAAAAGACCGTGGAATGAACTCCATTCGCCTACGTGTTTGGGTAAATCCATCTGATGATAAAGCCAGTGGACATTGCAGTAAAGAAGAGACCATCATTATGGCTTTACGCGCACAAAAAATGGGGTTTCGCATCATGATTGATTTCCATTATTCTGATTCCTGGGCTGATCCGGCAAAGCAATTCAAACCAAAAGCATGGGAAAACCATTCGTTCCCGGAATTATTAAACGATGTTTACAATCATACTTTTGATGTAATCAATGCGCTGAAAGTTGCCGGTGTTACTCCGGAATGGGTGCAAATTGGAAACGAAATTCCAGGCGGAATGCTTTGGCCTGATGGCAGTACGAATCACTGGGATCAACTTGGACAATTATTAAATAAAGGTTACGATGCGGTTAAAGCTGTTGACAAAAACATCAAGGTCATTGTGCATGTGGATGAAGGAAATAACAATGCTAAATTCAGAATTTTTTTTGATAATGCTACCAAACAAAAAGTACGTTATGACGTAATCGGTTTATCCTATTATCCGTTTTGGATTAAGAAAGATTACACCGAAGTCATAGCCGATTTAGAATTCAATCTGAATGATATGGTAAAACGTTACGGTAAAGAAGTGATGATAGTTGAAATTGGTGGCGAAGACGATAAGGTTGAAAACACATACCAACTATTGGCCACAGCCATTAAAGCCGTGAAAAACATTCCTAATAACAAAGGTCTTGGCGTTTTATATTGGGAACCGCAAGGTGCAAGAAGCTGGAGTCATTACAACTTAAGCGCCTGGCAAGCCGATGGGAAACCGTCACCTGCTTTAGATGCTTTTAAAGAATAAAACAATGCTAAAAAAAACACTACTCCTACTACTACTCTTTTTCTTTGCCATCACAAATGCGCAAAAGAAGATAAACTTAGATGAAGGTTGGAAATTCCATCTCGGAAATTCGGCCAATCCTGATAAGGATTTCGATTACGGAAATAAGTTGCTATTACACAAATCAAATGTCTTTGAAACAACGATTATCAGTCCAAAATTTGTTGATTCTACCTGGACAAAGGTTGACGTCCCTCACGATTGGGTTGTGGCACTTCCTTTTGTAAAATCAGCAACACATGAAATGGATAGTCATGGTTACAAACCTGTTGGCGGATTGTATCCTGAAACGAGTATTGGTTGGTACAGAAAGCATTTTTCTGTAGATAAAAAAGACGAAGGAAAACGTTTCGAAATCCAATTTGATGGCGTTTATAGAAATGCTGCTGTTTGGGTAAATGGTTTTTACGTTGGCACCAATTTTAGTGGTTATGTTGGCAAATCCTACGACATCACTGATTATATGAATTTTGAAAATGAAAATGTAATCGTTGTTCGTGTAGATGCAACGCAAAGCGAAGGTTGGTTTTATGAAGGCGCCGGAATTTATCGTCACGTTTGGTTAAACATTCGCAACAATGTTCATATTCCGGAAGATGGTGTTTTTGTTTATTCAACTGTAAATGGTAAAAATGCTTCCGTAACGATTGAAACAGAAGTCGAAAACAAAAATTTGACTTCTTCAAAAGGAACTATTTATTCTTATGTAACCGATAGAAATGGAAAACAAATTGCCAAAACTTCGGAACAAAATTTCACACTTTCAGTCAATGGAAAAACTACTGTCAAGCAAAAAATTACTTTAAATAATGCCAATTTATGGTCATTAGAAAATCCGTATTTGTACAAAGTCGTTTCTGTTGTAAAGCAAGACAATCAGATTGTCGATAAAAAGAAAGTCAATTTCGGAATCAAAACGGTGCGATTTGATGCCAATGAAGGTTTCTTCCTTAACGGAAAACATATCAAAATTCAAGGCACAAATAATCATCAGGATCACGCTGGTCTTGGAAGTGCATTGCCCGATTTTATGCAATATTACCGCATAAAACTATTAAAAGAAATGGGTTCTAATGCTTACAGAACAAGTCATAATGCTCCGACTCCGGAACTTTTAGAAGCCTGTGACAGTTTGGGAATGTTGGTTTTAGATGAACAGCGATTATTGAATAGTAGCCCTGAATATGTTGACCAATTCCAGCGATTACTTCGTCGTGACCGAAATCATCCTTCCGTATTTTTATGGTCGATTGGAAACGAAGAACAAAACATTCAGGGGAATGAATACGGCAAACGAATTGCGCAATCGTTATTGGCTATTCAAAAGAAATTAGATCCTTCGCGAACGAGTACGTATGCTGCCGATATGGGCAATGATTTTAAAGGTGTAAACGAAGTGATTCCGATTCGAGGATTCAATTACCGCCAATTTGCTGTAGCCGATTATCATCGCGATCATCCAAATCAGCCTTTGCTTGGAACCGAAATGGGAAGTACCGTAACCACTCGTGGCATTTATGAAAAAGATGAAATCAAGGCCTATGTTCCCGACCAAGATATTACCGCTCCATGGTGGGCAAGCAAAGCCGAAGATTGGTGGAAATTAGCCGCCGAAAATAAGTATTGGTTAGGTGGTTTTGTATGGACAGGTTTTGATTATCGTGGTGAACCAACGCCTTATAAATGGCCAAATATCAATTCGCATTTCGGAATTTTAGATGTTTGCGGTTTCCCGAAAAACATTTATTACTACTATAAAAGTTGGTGGACCAACGAAGATATCCTTCATATTTCTCCACATTGGAATTGGCAGGATAAAATTGGAAAGCCAATTGATGTTTGGGTAAACACCAATGCCGATGATGTTGAATTATTTTTAAACGGAAAAAGCTTGGGTAAAAAAGTAATGCCACGGAATTCCCATCTGCAATGGCAAGTCAATTACGAGCCAGGAACATTGGAAGCCATTGCATATAAAAAAGGAAAAAAATTAACTACTAAAGTAGAAACCACAGGTCAGGCATCAAAAGTTATTGTTTCCCCAGACAAAACTGTGATGCTTGCCGATGGTAAAGACGGAACGGTTATCAATGTTTCTTTCGTCGATACAAATGGCAAAGAAGTTCCCGATGCAAACAATATGATTTACTTTTCTATTTCAGGCGATGCCAAAATTATTGGTGTTGGCAATGGCGATCCAAGTTCGCATGAAGCAGATAAATGTGCGGGTGGCATGTGGCAACGAAGCGCTTTCAACGGAAAATGCCAAGTCATTATTCAAGCTGGGAAAACTGCCGGTTCAGTAATATTGGAAGCCAAATCCAACGGATTGGTTTCCGCTTCAACAACAATACAAATCAAATGAAGAAATTAATCCAACATACAACGGAACATTTTGAAAAGTTGTTTCACAACAAGCCGGAATACATTTTTCTGTCTCCGGGAAGAATCAATATTATCGGAGAACATGTTGACTATAACGACGGTTTTGTAATGCCGGCCGCCATCAATAAATACATTTGTTTTGCGATTTCAAAAAATGAAAACAGCGAGTGCGCTCTTATTGCCAAAGATTTAAACGAAGCCTACAAATTTGATTTAAACGATGAGTTAAAACCAGTCGACAAAATGTGGGTGAATTATATTTTGGGTGTGTTGAGTCAGTTAAAAGACAAACACGGATTGGCACAAGGTTTCAATATTGTTTTCAGCAGTACGATTCCGATGGGCGCCGGACTTTCTTCTTCAGCAGCTCTCGAATGCGGCATTGGCTATGCTATGAATACCTTGTTTGATTTGGGTTTAACCAAAGAACAAATCGCACTCATCGGACAAAAATCAGAACATACTTTTGTGGGCGTGAATTGTGGTATCATGGATCAGTTTGCTTCGGTTTTTGGCAAAAAGGATAAAGTCATCAAACTCGATTGCAATACTTTGGAATATGAATATTACAATGCCGACTTCAGGAAATATTCGTTACTTTTATTGGACAGCAATGTAAAACACACGCACTTAACTTCGGGTTATAATGTGAGAAGAAAGGAAGTCGAAAAAGGATTGGCTATTATAAAAAAGAACTTCCCAAATGTAAAAACATTCAGAGATTGCACTGAAGAAATGGTTTTGGAACTAAACGAACAATTAGGAAGAACAATTTTTAAACGCTGTCATTTTGTTGTGAAAGAGATTCAACGTGTTCGTGATGCTGCAACTGCTTTGAATAATTCTGATTTTGCAACATTAGGCAAATTGATGTCGGAAACACATAATGGTTTGTCCAAAGAATACGAAGTGAGTTGTGACGAAATTGACTTTTTAGTCGATGCTGTTCAACAGGATAAAACTGTTTTAGGATCCCGAATGATGGGTGGCGGGTTTGGAGGTTGCTCTATCAACTTAGTTGAAAAAGGAACCGAAGAAGTACTTATTAAAACCATTTCCAAAAGTTACTTAAACGCTTTTGGCATAGAATTAAAAGCTTATAAAGTAAAAATTTCAAAAGGCACAACGCTTTACAAAATCAAAAATGACACAATTCAACAATAACGAACATCCACATAGAAGATACAATCCTTTGCTTGACGAATGGATATTGGTTTCGCCACATCGTAATAAGCGTCCCTGGCAGGGGCAAAATGAAAAACTACACGAAGACAATCGCCCCGAACACGATGAAAACTGTTATTTATGCGCCGGAAATGTTCGTGCAAATGGTATAAAAAATCCTGATTACACGGATTGTTATGTATTCGAAAATGATTTTTCGGCTTTACTAAGAGAGGAAGTCAATTATGAAAATAAAAACAATTCCTTATTCCAATTAAAACCCGAAAGAGGCATCAATAAAGTCGTTTGTTTTTCGCCAAAACACAATATCACTTTGCCGGAAATGGAAGTTTCTGATATTGAAAAAGTGGTGCAAACCTGGGCCGAACAATACATCGAATTGGGAAGTCACGACTATATCAACTACGTTCAGATTTTTGAAAACAAAGGCAGCGTGATGGGTTGCAGCAATCCGCATCCGCACGGACAAATTTGGGCACAATCATCTTTGCCAACACAGGTTGAAAAAACTCAAAAAAGCCTTCGCGCCTATTTCGAAAAAAACAATTCGAGCTTATTAAAAGATTATTTAGAAGCCGAATTAAAAAAGGAAGAACGCATTGTTTTAGAAAACAATCATTTTGCGGTCGTGGTCCCGTTTTGGGCAATCTGGCCATACGAAACGATGATTATCAGCAAGAGGCATTTTGGCAATATCATCGCGATGACGGCAGCAGAAACTTCAGCATTTGCCGAAATCATCAAAGGAATTACCGTGAAATACGACAACCTTTTTGAAACTTCTTTTCCGTATTCAGCCGGAATTCATCAAGCGCCAACCGACAGGGTTTCGCATCCCGAATGGCATTTTCACATGCATTTTTATCCACCATTATTGCGAAGCGCAACTGTGAAAAAATTCATGGTAGGATACGAAATGCTGGGTGAAGCACAACGCGATATTTCGCCTGAACAAAGTGCTAAAATTTTAAGAGACTTACCAAACCAACATTATAAAACCAAAACCAATTGATATGCAAACCTTAGCCACCCAAGATTATATTGTTTTCTTCCTGTATTTCGTCATTATCGTAGGCTACGGATTCTGGATTTACAACCGAAAAAAGAAAGCACAAGCCAGCAGTAATGACTATTTTCTGGCCGAAGGTTCACTGACTTGGTGGGCGATTGGTGCGTCCTTAATTGCGAGTAACATCAGTGCCGAACAATTTATCGGAATGAGTGGCAGTGGTTTCAAAATGGGTTTAGCAATTGCCACTTATGAATGGATGGCAGCGGCTACGTTAGTCATAGTTGCGGTTTTCTTTATGCCGGTTTATCTGAAGAATAAAATTTTTACGATGCCACAATACCTCAACAAACGTTACAACAGCAACGTGGCAATGATTATGGCGGTATTTTGGCTCCTGCTTTATGTCTTGGTGAATCTGACTTCTATTTTATATTTGGGCGCTTTGGCGATTAGCAGTATTTCGGGATTAAACATTACTTTTTGCATGATATTCTTGGCGTTTTTTGCTGTGATGATTACGCTTGGCGGAATGAAAGTTATTGGTTATACCGATGTGATTCAGGTGTTCTTTTTGATTTTGGGTGGATTGGTAACCACTTATTTGGCTCTGAATTTAGTCGCAACCGAATTTGGTTCAACCGGAGTTATCAATGGATTTAATCTGATGCAGGAGAAAGCAGGTGATCATTTCCACATGATATTTGATAAATCGAATCCCAATTATATGGACTTACCCGGATTATCCGTTTTGATTGGTGGTATGTTAATCATTAATTTGAATTATTGGGGTTGCAACCAATACATCACGCAAAGAGCTTTGGGCGCTGATTTAAAAACGGCACGTAGCGGAATCTTATTTGCAGCTTTCTTAAAATTACTAATGCCTGTCATCGTGGTTTTACCGGGAATTGCGGCTTTTGTTTTATACCAAAACGGTCATTTTCAAACCGAGATGTTGCAGGATGGAAGCGTAAATCCTGACCGAGCTTATCCAATCTTATTGAACTTATTACCTGTTGGATTAAAAGGATTGTCGTTTGCTGCGTTAACTGCGGCGATAGTAGCCTCTTTAGCCGGAAAAGCCAATAGTATTGCGACTATTTTCACCCTAGACATTTATAAAACCAAATTAAATGTCGAAGCAGATGAAAAGAAATTAGTAAAAATCGGGAAAACAACTATTATAACCGCTATGATTGTAGCTGTGGTTGTGGCTCCATTTTTAGGTATCGATAAAAAAGGTGGATTTCAATACATTCAGGAATATACAGGTTTTGTGAGTCCGGGAGTTTTCGCGATGTTTATTCTTGGATTCTTCTGGAAAAAAACAACTTCAAATGCCGCTTTGTTTGCAACGATTGGCGGATTCCTATTCTCGATTATTTTCAAATTCATGCCTGCTTTTGTCGATTTATCATTCCTGAATCCGATGGGATTTGCTGTGCCAAATGCAGATGGCCTTTATGAAATTCCGTTTATTGACCGTATGGGATTTGTATTCCTGATTTGCGTGATTGGTATGTATTTCATCAGTAGCTATGAAAACAAAAAAGGCGTTCAGCCAAACGGTTTAGAAGTAGATAAAACGATGTTCAAAATGTCGCCGGGCTTCACAGTTGGAATGTTGATTATCACGGCTATTTTAGCTGCATTGTATACTGTTTTCTGGTAGAAAACCACTTGCATTCTTTCGAATTATAATAAAAACCCAGTCTCGTTCAAAAAAGAGATTGGGTTTTTTAGTAAGTTTGAAATACCAAACAATAACTTCCAAAAAATGAAACTAAAAACTACTTTTTTACATTTCATGCTAATCATACTCCCGGTAATTAGCTTCGGGCAAATCGCTATTACAAATGTTGGTGAAATAGCTAAAATAAAAAACGGCACTACGTTCTTCGCTATGAGTAATCCGGCATCTCCAAAAGCAGCTGCTTATGTAGAAGCTATCAAAAAAAACTGGACACTTTCAAAAGTAGAGTGCATAAAATATACAGAGGTAGAAAAAAACATTGCGCCTAATAATAGCTTTGTTACCATTACTGCGAATATGACCAGTTCCAATAGTACAACTGCTAGCACAGAAACCCATATTTATTTAGAACTCTGGACGACTAACGGAAAGTATACTTATGATCCAAAAAAGAGAAAACACTTCAATCAAGCGGATAAAATTTCAATAGCCACTTTAGAACTTTTTGGCGATTTCACCGCGCAAAATTATCCAAGCAGTTTATACAAAATGGACTATGGTGCTGATGGCCATCTTGAAAATTGGAGTTCCGGCATCCTTGCCAATTATATTCAACAACTGACAATCTTGCTCAATAAAGGTGAAATCCATGAAGCCAAAACAACTTTTTACAACAAAGATGAATTCAAAAAACTAGCCTCCGAAACGCTGTTTATTCCCGATTATGTAATGACTAAGTTTTCGAAAAATGCAGATGACGAAAGCAAAAAATTTGATACAAAAGAAATCTTTGACGGCTACAATCTGACATACAAATTACTTTCTTTGGAGGAACTCAATGATAAAATCCTGAACAATCCGACGCCAATATACTACTTGCTGTTCATCAAAACCATTAACGATAAATTTATCACGGTAACCAATTCTAAAACTGGTGAGATTGTTTATTCAGAGTATTCGGGTTCGGCTTCCAACTTTAAATCGAGCGATTTGAAAGAGTTGCAGAAAGCGCTTCAGAAAAAGTAAAACAACTATTCTTCAACCAACATAGCGGCTAACCGCTCATCTCTTTCATAAATATCTTTATAGAAATTGATAGTGCCATCAGCATCAACCCAAGCGGTGAAATAACCTATGTAAACCGGAATTTTGTTTTTTAGTGTGTACCAGGATTCTTTTCCTTTATTCATTGCAGCATCTATTTTTTCCGGTGTCCAATTTTCATCATCTTCCAAAATTAAATTAGCCAATTCCTTTGGTTTTTCCACTCTAATGCAACCATGGCTAAAGGCTCTTTTCTCCTGATTAAACAATTCTTTGGCTGGTGAGTCGTGCAAATAAATATTATTCGAATTTGGAAACAAGAACTTAACCAAACCCAAGGAATTATTTTTTCCGGGTTTTTGTCTGATGTTTGCTCCGTTCCATTCCATATTATGTTTTGCCAAATAGTTTTTATTCTTCGCAATTCCTGGCAGAATTTCTTTTTCTTTTATACTTGTAGGCACATTCCAATACGGACTAAATACAATATAACTCATCATTCCGCTAAAAATAACCGTCTTGTTCATCATGCTTCCCACCACAACTTTCGAATTCAAAACCGGCTGCCCATCTTTGAAATATCTCAAATGATATGACGGAATATTAACTACGATAAATTCCTTGGCTTTTGCCACATCGGTAGCAATCCATCGGCAACGTTCCATATTGACGATAATGGTTTTAATACGACTGCTAATAGGCACATTCATCTCATCGATATGCTTTGGCAAAATGATTTTGTCTAATTTAAAACCATTGCGTTTTTTGTATTTCAAAACCGCTTGCTGAAGTGCAAATCCGTATAATTTTCGGCCCGAATCAACATCAATATCTCCGGTTAAAAACAATCGGGTTCTAATTTTGGCTACAACATCGGAACTGTCACCGGGTTTTATTGATACAAAATCTTTAGGAACAGTTATAGAGTCCCAACCGCCTTTTTGCTCTAAATCTCTGTACTTTTTTAGTACCGTTTTGAGTTTATAATATTGCTCAATGTGCTGTTCCTTTTTGTCGATGAGTTTTGGGTCAACCAACAAAGAATCTAAATAGGTTACATAAGATTGCTTTTCACGAGGCAAATACCATTCTAATTCATTTGATTTTGAATCATCAATTCCCTGAAGCACTTTATTGGTATAGTAGAAATAATAGTTAGATAAAAATAACTCTACATCAATATCGGGTTTTGCAGAAGTCTTTTGAAACAAGGCATCAAGCGTTTCTTTATAAGGCACTTTTGTAATTACGCCATCTTCGAACAAGTTGTTTATTTTATTGTAGATGACATCGGCGGTTTCTTTTCTGCCTTTTTTGTCATACCAAATAAAATCGAAGTTGTTTTTTTGATACAAGGAAAGCACTTGCTTTTTATATAAAATCAATTTGGGATATTTGGCATAAAAGGTTTCCACCAAAGTGCTGTCAAAAGACAAGGAAAATGATTCCTGCTTCTTTTTGACCATGGCAATTTCTTTGCTTTCATTGTTAGCACAATACCAACTCGTCAAACAAATACTCGCTACAAAAAGCATTAGTAAAAATGCGTATAACCTCGCCTTGTTCATTTACTTTTGTTTATTCAGTTTATAAAAATACAAAAACTAATAGCATAGTTTGACAATCGCAAATAGTATATTTACATCACCGTTTCTAATTACAATGATAAACTAAATCAAACATGTAACCCTTATGAAAAAAACACTTCTTTTCATACTATTCCATTTCTTTGTTATCAATGTTGATGCTCAAAATGAAAGCAAAGCACAAATCAACAATTCACTCGATGCCTGGCACAAAGCTGCTGCCGAAGCCAATTATAAAAACTATTTTGATGCCTTAACAGATGATGCTGTTTTTATCGGAACTGATGCAACAGAAAACTGGGCTAAACCTGCTTTCGAAGCATTTGCCAAACCTTATTTTGATAAAGGAAAGGCATGGAGTTTTACCGCATTAGAAAGACATATTTATTTTAGTCAAGACAAAAAAACAGCTTGGTTTGATGAATTACTCGATACACAAATGAAAATCTGTCGTGGTTCCGGAGTGCTTGTCTTTATAAATAACCAATGGAAAATAAAGCATTATGTACTTTCTATGACTATTCCAAATGACAACATCGACGAAGTCATAAAAACAAAAACTCCAATAGAAGACGCTTTAATTAGCGATTTGAAAAACAAAAAAAAGTAAAACTTTTACTTCCCGAAAACCATAATCTTTCTTTTCTCGTAATTGAGTCTAAGAACCCCAAATTCAATGATTATGGATATCAACAAAAAAATTAATAAATTATTTGGAACCACTGCTTTTATAGCAATGCTTGCGGTGTTATTTCTTGTTTTTTATTTAACCCTGTTTGCTCCGGTTTAAAACAAATGCTTGTGCTTAAATTACTTAAGATGTTTTGGTTAGTTTTGGTTGGAAAGAAAAGCGCTGTTTCGTGTCAAAGGCAGCGCTTTTCGATTCAAAACATTCTTCTTTTCTATTTTTTTTCACTTTAAAAAACCAAAACTGTTCTTTTCACGTAAATCAATTTACAAACAAAAAAAAACATCATGAAAATTAATAAGAAAATTAAAATCGCATTACTAAGCATACTAGGATTTTCCCTTTTGATGTTTGTGATATTGGTATATCACATTGCTAACGCAAAACCTATCGAAAATGCAACAATACAAGTCAGCCGGATAGATTTCGACAAACCTTTTGATTCGTTAAGCACAATTGAAATCAAACAAAAATTACACAGTATTGCCGGCGTTAAAAGTGACATCATCGTAAAAAGAAACGTGGTTGTTTATTTTCACGACAACCGCATTGCCGACTCTAAAAAAGTTTACAATGAATTAATGACTAAAGGAAATTACAAAGCAGAACGATTTGTATTACCTGAAGGTCTGGCCAATAAACAAGTTTGCCCGGTGATAAAGAAAGATGGCCTGAGCTATAAGTTCACCAAGTTCATACAAGGAATTTTCAATAAATCTTAAATATAAAAAACTATGAAAAAGTATTCAAAATTTGCACTATGTGCATTAGTAATTGGGGCATTCGCATTCGCCTCTTGTAGTGACGATGATGATTCGGCTCCGGCACCGGCATCAATCTATGAAAGATTGGGAGGAACAACATTAGTTGCAGATCCTGATAATCCCGGACAAATGATAGAACAAGGGCGTTTAAGCTATCGTAAAGTGGTAAACTCAACCGTTGGGTTAATCGTAGCTGACGTACAAGCAGGTGCTTCTGGTAATTTAGGAGCTCATTTTGCTCCGATATTGGGAGAAGTTACCGCAGGAAATACTACCAATTTAGCAATATTGGTCGATAATTTAACCGACTTTTTCTCCTTTAACACCGGAGGAACAAATGCTGTAAATACTTATTCAGGTTTGGATATGGTATCCGCTCACAATCCGGCTATGAATCCAAGAATGGGAACCACTTCAACTAATGCTGACTACACTAAATTTGAAGGCTATGTTGGTGCCGCTGCCGTACAAAATGGTGTTGCCGCCAACACCCAACTTTATGCCGACATAGTTGCCGTATTAGAATCATTAAGAGATCCTATAGTTCAATAATAAGGTTTTTGTTTTGTTTAGTGAAAAACGCTACACCAATCTTTTTTGGGTAGCGTTTTTTGTAGATTTATTTTAAATGAGCTAACATTTCTTCTGTCATCGTAGCTAAATCAAATTTGTGTTTCCAGTTCCAATCTTCTCTTGCTGAGCTATCATCAATAGATGCCGGCCAACTATCCGCTATCTTCTGACGGAAATCTGGCTTGTATGAAATCGTAAAATCGGGAATATGCTTTTTAATTTCAGTTGCAATTTCAGCCGGAGTAAAACTAATCCCCGATAAATTATAAGAAGAACGAATCTTAATTTGCTCACTCGATGCCTGCATGATTTCTATTGTTGCCCTAATCGCATCATCCATATACATCATTGGTAAAGCCGTTTCTTCCGAAAGAAAACATTCATACTTCCCATCTTTTAATGCTTTGTGATAAATGTCAACGGCATAATCTGTCGTCCCCCCACCTGGTTCGGTTGACCAACTGATTAATCCCGGATAGCGAATGCTTCGCACATCAACACCATAAACATTATGATAATATTCACACCATCTTTCGCCGGTCTGTTTACTAATTCCATAAACCGTTGTTGGTTCCATTATGGTATATTGCGGTGTATTGTCTCTTGGTGTTGTTGGTCCGAAAACTGCAATACTCGATGGCCAAAATATCTTTTTTATCTTTTTGGCTTTCGCCAGATTTAAAACGTGGAAAAGCGAATTCATATTCAAATCCCAAGCAAATGCCGGATTTTTTTCGGCTGTAGCCGATAACAAAGCTGCCATCAGATACACATCTGTAATTTGATATTCCTCAATCAAATGCTCAATTTGATTGTAATCTAAAGCATTGACAACTTCGAAAATACCGTTGTTAACTATGTCATTATTTAGTTTTCTGATATCGGAAGCTATAACATTATCGTTGCCGTAAATGCTTCTTAATTTTTGCGTAAGCTCGGTTCCGATTTGCCCGCAAGCGCCAATGATTAGGATTTTTGTGCTCATGTAGTAGTGTTGTTTATTTGCTCAACAAAGATACTTTTTTAAGAAAAATAACTTACTTAAAAAAACCGTTTTCTTTTTCATAAAATTATAATCGCTTTAACTACATCATACTAAAGTTTCCTTTTACCTTTGTACCTTTGTCTCTTTACTATTTATCCATGAAATTATATTTTTCAGCATTACTATTGTTGGTCTTTCTTTCTTCGTGCCAGGAAGACCCAAAAGCTCGCGCCTTAGAGCAGGAAAAAGAAACACGAAAAAGAGAAGTCATATTTGCAAGTATCAATAAAGGTTGGAACTTTAATTCGCAACCTTTAAACCAAACTTCGAGTGAATTGAGAACCTTTTGGGCTGAATGGCGCGTGTTTCTTAACGAGTTAGGTCAAAAACCAAAAAGCAGCATTGGTGCTTTTCAGCAAAAAGCGAAAACGCTTTCTAAAAGAGCGGGTGAGTTAAATAACAACATTCCAATAAAATATAATATTCCTGAAATAAAAAGCCGAATTTCAGTTATAGCGACCAAAGTCAATGCGGTAAACTTATACATTCATCTGAATCAAATTCCGGATAAAAAGATTGTCCAATTAGTACAGGAAATTAATGCCGAAGTAGCTTCGATGCAATGGCAATTAGACGAAATCAAGCGTAAAAGCGAAATCAAAACAGAAGATGGCGAAGACGACATGTTACGAATGTTAGATACTGCCAGAGCAATCCCCAACACCCCAAATCTAAAACCTACGAAATAGTTTAATCAAATTCTTTACAGCTATTCATGAAAAAATTTAATCTGCTTTTTCTTTTTCTTTTAGGTTTGACTACTTATGCTCAAGCACCAATAATAGAGTGGCAGAAATGTTATGGTGGCACCAATGATGATCAGGCACAAAGCATTCAAAGAACTAATGATGGTGGTTATATCGTTGCCAATTTAGCCACTTCTAACGATGGTGATGTTACAAATTTTCACACTGGAACAGGTGGTGATATATGGGTTGTTAAAACAGACGGTAATGGTAACATAGAATGGCAAAAAGCTTTAGGTGGTAGCAATAGCGAAGGAACATTTAATGTAAAGCAGACTACAGACAATGGTTACCTTGTTTGTGGCTACTCAGGTTCCTACGACGGAGATGTAACAGGAAATCACGGCGGTGTTTATGATCTTTGGATCGTAAAGTTAAACGGCGCAGGCAATATTGTTTGGCAAAAAACTTATGGCGGCACAAACACTGATGGCTTTTGGAGCAGCTTCGAACAAACTGCAGATGATGGTTTTATCGTTATTTGCAATTCTAGTTCCAATGATGGCGATGTAACGGAAAATCATGGGAATTCCGATATTTGGGTAATAAAATTAAACAGCATCGGAGATATTCAATGGCAAAAGACTTATGGTGGGACAGGTTACGATGACCCTAGAAGTATACAACTAACTCCCGATGGAGGTTATATTTTATGCGGTTATACCGAATCAAACAATGGAGATTTCACTTCAAACCACGGTTTTAGCGATGCCTACGTAATAAAAATCAACAGTACGGGTGACATTTTATGGCAAAAAACATATGGATCACAAGGGTATGACCGAGCTAATACAATTATTAAGGCATCTGATGGAGGATTTATTTTTGTAGGAGATACTACAGTAAACGGTGGCGATGTATCAGGAACCCACGGAGGGTACGACATTTGGGTTGTCAAAATAAATAATATAGGGACTATACAATGGCAAAAATGTCTTGGCGGAACAGGGAATGAAGGTGTTGGACGGAATTGCATCGTGCAGCTTGCCAATGATGATTATGCTATCGTAGGTATTACAACATCAACTAATGGCGATGTGACAGCAAACCATGGCGGACAGGATTCTTGGTTGCTTCGACTGAGTAACACAGGTTCCATATTATGGCAAAAAACGTATGGTGGCTCTTCAAATGATTGCGCTTATAGTTTGTGTGCCACCCCGGATGATGGTTATATTATGGCAGGACTTACTGCTTCCTTTGATGGTGATGTAAGTGGAAATCATGGCTATAATGATTATTGGGTAGTGAAAGTTGGTCCCGATTCGTTAGCAACATCTGACTATGATTTATTTGACCCTGTCTTGTTCCCAAATCCGGTTTCAAATCAACTAAATATTATCAGCGAAACCTCCAACATTAAAACATATATCATTTACGATACTTTAGGAAAAACTATCATTAAGAAAAACTATAAAAATACTATTGACGTATCTCAATTAAAATCGGGGATTTACTATTTAGAGCTTCAAGATGATAATAAAAAATCCATTTATAAAAAATTTATAAAACAATAATTAGTTGAGTCAAAACTCATTATACAACGGTTATCTCCAATCGACGAAAGTCAGACAAATAACGGATGTACTCGAAAATCCTTTGACCAAAATTCAGTTAAAAGGACTTTTGGGGTCGTCATTCTCATTCGTATTTCAGGCAATTTTTAAGCAAAGCGACAAACCGTTTCTGTTAATTTTCAACGAAAAAGAAGAAGCTGCCTATTATCTAAACGATTTGGAACAAATGATTGGTGCCAATGATGTGTTGTTTTATCCAAGTTCGTATCGTCGTCCATACCAAATTGAAGAAACCGATAACGCCAATGTTTTATTGCGTTCCGAAGTTTTAAACCGAATCAATTCGAGAAAGAAACCTGCCGTTATTGTTACTTATCCCGAAGCACTTTTTGAAAAAGTAGTTACCCGAAAAGAACTCGAAAAAAACACCTTGAAAATTGCTGTTGGTGAAACGGTTACTATCGATTTTATAAACGAAGTTTTGTTTGAATATGAATTCAAACGTGTCGATTTTATTACAGAACCAGGAGAATTTTCAGTTCGTGGCGGAATACTAGATGTATTTTCATTTTCGAATGACAATCCGTATCGTATTGAGTTTTTTGGTAATGAAGTCGAAAGCATCCGAACCTTTGATGTTGAAACGCAGCTTTCGCTGGAAAAACAAACCAAAATTACCATTATCCCAAATCTGGAAAATAAATTCGTTCAGGAAAATCGCGAAAGCTTTTTAGATTATATCAGCGACAAAACCGTTTTGTGCATTGAAAACACTGAGTTTCTAACTTTCCAATTGGACAAGCTTATTGGCAAAGCCATCGAAACATTTGACAAACTTTCCAAAGATGTCAAACACGCTGAACCCAAACATTTATTCCTCAATCAGGAAGGATTTTTACGCAAAGCTTTGGATTTTTCGATCATCGAATTATCGAACAAACCGTTTTTCAAAACTACAAAGTCTTTTGAATTCCACATACAACCTCAGCCTTCATTCAACAAGCAATTTGATTTGTTATTGAACAATTTGAGCGACAATCATTTTAATGGTTACACCAATTATTTGTTCTGTTCAAATGAAGGGCAAGCCAATCGTTTTCATGATATTTTTGAAAGTATTGATGAAGAGAATCATGAGAACATACGCAAACAATATCACACGATAGTAGCTTCTTTGTACCAAGGTTTCATTGATGAAGAAAACCAAATTGCATGCTATACAGACCACCAGATTTTTGAGCGTTATCATAAATTCAACATCAAAAATGGTTATTCTAAAAAGCAAACGCTTACGCTAAAAGAATTAAATTCTTTGTCGGTTGGCGATTACGTTACGCACATCGATCACGGAATCGGAAAGTTTGGCGGTTTGCAAAAAATTCAGGTCGAAGGCAAAACCCAAGAAGCAATTAAGTTGGCTTACGCCGATAACGATATTGTGTATGTTAGCATTCATTCATTACATAAAATTTCAAAATACACCGGAAAAGACGGAACACCACCAAAGATTTATAAGCTTGGTTCGAATGCCTGGAAAACCTTAAAACAAAAAACAAAAGCGCGTGTCAAACACATTGCGTTTAACTTAATTCAACTGTATGCAAAACGCCGTTTGGAAAAAGGTTTTGCCTGCTCACCTGATAGTTATCTGCAAAAAGAATTGGAAAGTTCGTTCATTTACGAAGATACACCAGATCAAATTACGGCCACGCAAGACGTCAAAGCCGATATGGAAAAAGACCGCCCAATGGACCGATTGGTTTGTGGCGATGTTGGTTTCGGGAAAACCGAAGTTGCTATTCGCGCGGCTTTCAAAGCGGTTGATAACAGCAAACAAGTTGCGGTTTTAGTTCCTACCACGATTCTGGCCTATCAACATTACCGAACTTTTACTGAACGATTAAAAGACATGCCGGTTAATATTGGTTACCTCAACCGTTTTAGAACTGCCAAAGAAAAAGCAAAAACTATAGAAGATTTAGCTTCGGGAAAATTGGACATTCTTATTGGAACGCATCAGTTGGTCAATAAAAATGTAGTGTTTAAAGATTTAGGTTTGCTGATTGTTGATGAAGAACAAAAGTTTGGCGTCAACGTAAAAGACAAACTAAAAACGATTGCTGCCAATGTTGATACATTGACTTTAACTGCTACTCCAATTCCGAGAACTTTGCAGTTTTCATTGATGGCTGCGAGAGATTTATCCGTAATTACAACAGCTCCGCCAAATCGTTATCCAATCGAATCAAAGGTTGTTGGTTTTAGCGAAGAGTTAATTCGCGATGCGATTTCGTATGAAATTCAAAGAAACGGACAGGTTTTCTTTATCAATAACCGAATTGAAAACATCAAGGAAATTGCCGGAATGATTCAACGATTAGTTCCCGATGCGCGTGTTGGTATCGGTCACGGCCAAATGGAGGGCAACAAACTGGAAGAGTTGATGCTTGGTTTTATGAACGGCGAATTCGATGTTTTGGTGGCAACCACAATTATCGAAAGTGGTTTGGATGTGCCAAATGCGAATACGATTTTCATTAATAACGCTAATAATTTTGGCCTTTCCGATTTACATCAAATGCGTGGAAGAGTTGGTCGAAGCAATAAGAAAGCGTTTTGCTATTTTATCTGTCCGCCATATTCTGTTATGACAGATGATGCAAGAAAACGTATTCAGGCTTTGGAACAATTCAGCGAATTAGGAAGCGGTTTCAACATTGCAATGAAAGATTTGGAAATTCGTGGCGCCGGAGATTTATTGGGTGGAGAACAAAGTGGTTTCATCAACGAAATTGGTTTTGAAACCTATCAGAAAATCATGAACGAAGCCATTGAAGAGTTGAAGGAAAACGAATTCAAAGAGCTTTACGAATCAGAAAATGATGTCGATACCAAAGAATATGTAAAAGAATTGCAGATTGATACCGACTTCGAATTGTTATTTCCTGATGAATACATCAACAATATTACAGAACGTTTGAATTTGTATAACGAACTTGGAACTATAAAAGATGAAGAAGGTTTATTAACTTATGAAACCAAACTGATTGATCGTTTTGGAGCGTTACCAAAAGAAGCAAAAGCACTCTTGAACAGTATCCGAATCAAATGGATTGCAACGCAAATGGGAATTGAAAAAATCATTATGAAGCAAGGCAAACTGATTGGTTATTTTGTGGGCGACCAGCAATCGGATTATTATAATTCGAAACAATTCAGACGTATGTTGCAATTTGTACAGCAACACGGAAACATTTGTAAAATGAAAGAGAAAGAAACCAAAAACGGGCTTCGTTTGCTCATCACTTTTGAAAATGTAAAATCCATAAACAAGGCTCTGGAGTTTATGGAAATGATGAAGGAATAAGTTTTAATATTGAACCATATAAGTCATATAAGAAAATAGAAGGAAAAATAAAAGGCGTTCACTAATTTGAACGCCTTTCACTTGTATGAAACTTATATGGTTCAATCACTACATTTTCAAAATTTTGAAATTCACTTCTTTATCGTTGATTTTCAATTTAAAGAAATACGTTCCAATTGCAAATTGTGAAATATCTACATTGGTAATCAATTCATTCCCTTTTTGGTTATACAACAATTGTCCTTGAACGTTATAAACGGTAACTTCAGAAATGGAATCTTTAGAACTAATGGTTACTTTTCCCGTAGTTGGATTTGGATAATAACTATAGTCTAAGAAATCATTACTTACTTCACCTAAGGTTCCTGTGCATGTTATAGTAGCATCCCATCCGGCAGCAACCGTATTTTGATCAGAAGTAAACTTAAAAGTCAATGAACCATCGGCAGCTGTTGAATCAAAAGTTCCTGGATTTGTACTCCCTGTTAAACCACCAAATGTCAAATCAGGTGAAAGTAAATCTGGTCCATCATAGATGGATAAAAAGTCCCAATTATCTTCAAGCTCAAAACTTGTGAAAGTAACCCTTAGTTTTAACCCAGGATTATATGGTGTCATGGTTCTTGTCCAGGATTGCATATCGGTATAATTTCCGGTTGTACCACCTGTATCTGTAAACGGCGTGTCTAAACAGTAATTAACTGCGGCAGTGGCAGCTATTTTCTCCCTTGAAGCTGGCTGTAAACCGGTACATAAAGGTCTAACTCTTACATTATAATAAACATTTGGATTTAACCCGGTTGCTGTATATGAATTGGTTGTGGCCGTATTCCAAACAGAATTTGAACCAACTGGTCTAACCGAAACCTGCCAGGAAGTTGCAGAACCGATATCTGTCCATGCTATTTGTACCGAATCTGAAGTAATATTTGAAGTGGTTATATTGGTAACCGTATTTGGGCAACTGGTTACACAGTCTGTACTTAAACATGACTTGTTATTAACAGTATTTAAAATTACTGTTGTTGGTTGTGGTCCAAAACCATTATTAAAGCTTATTCCAACTCCTGATACCAAATGGCAATA
The DNA here is from genome assembly GCF_021608185.1 of Flavobacterium anseongense. GTDB lineage: Bacteria > Bacteroidota > Bacteroidia > Flavobacteriales > Flavobacteriaceae > Flavobacterium > Flavobacterium anseongense. Next base: position 43,410 of record NZ_JAKIHN010000005.1, read on the forward strand.
ACTCATTATTGTTCCTTTCACTGATGATGATGGAATTGGTCCCAATGCACAACTTCCCTCTGTAAATCCTGCTTGCGTTCCACAACCATCTATAGATGTACTATTCCCATTCCATACACAAGCATGCGTATGTCTTGAGCCTAAAAGGTGTCCAAATTCATGTGTGATAACCTGAACAGTCCAAGAAAAGGATGGTACAGAACTATAACTAAAATTGACATCGGAATAACTATAATTATTTTGGGTACAAATTCCATTTATGGTGGCGGCAACTCCGCCTAGTCCATCGGGGTCAATCCCTACTAATTGACCAACATCTCCATCAAAAACAGGTCTGTTATCATTAAATGCATTTAAATAAGCTCCCGAACTTGTTCCGATTCCTTCATATGGATCAGGAGTTGTCCAAATATACATTGATTTTAAACTAACTGTAATTCCATCATTGTTGTATAATGTTTGAACCCCATTAAAAACGGACGTCATCCAGTTGGTTGTAGCAGTGATGTCATTCCCGTTTAGAACAAACAAATTATTATCAACTTCAAAATACATTGAAACACATTTGGTACTAGTGATGTCTCTGTTAAAGTCACCATTACTTTCAGTCGAGCTATCTCCATCTTTTGTATGACAATCAAAGTCATTCAACACTTTCATTTTAGCATCCGAATAAACGATATAATCTGTTTGATTGTTTACTTTATCTAGCTTGCCAACAACAAGGTTTCCTAATTCAGAACTTGAAATGATTCCGTTAAACTCGCCATTAAAAAAATTGAATGCCGAAACCGAATTCGTTTCTCCATTTATAATTCCGCGGTAGTAAACTCCTTTTTGATAGCTGATGTTTTTTGATTTATCCGTATCGACATGAAAACCTTCTGCAAATGGATTTACTTTATACAAAAGCACAGCAATATTCTGATTTTGATATGGTATTTCTAATTCAATAGTTTCATATCGGTTGGCAACAATTTCATTTATTTTTTCAAAATTAATTGTTGCTAAAGTAGCATCGTTAACAACTTTGTTTACATCACTGTCAATAGTGTTTTGAGTTGCAGACAAAACAGAAATTGGTCTGAAGCTGGCCTTTAAGCTCTGTAATTCAGATACTCTTTCGGCAACTTTGTTTTGCGCGAACAAGCTTGTCAAACAAAATAATGCAGTTACTAGTAGGTGTTTTTTCATAGCGTGAAGATATTTTTTTGTAAAGTTATTGAAATTCAGTGTAAAACAAATTTTGTTAGATGATTTTAAGATTTGTTTATTCAAAAATGATAAAAAGCATCCTCAATATGTTCTATTTTATATGTCTTTTCTTCCTTGTATATCGCAATAATATCAAATCGAACTTCAGCATCTAAATCATTAGAAACTATGTATTCATTTACGGCTTTGACCAGCAATTGGATTTTCTTTGGTTTTACAAAATCCTGAGGCAGACCAAAGTCAATCCTCGAACGGGTTTTGACTTCAACAGCGGCAACTATGTTATCTTTTTGAGCGATGATATCAATCTCCGCTTTTTGAAATGTCCAATTAGTTTCCATAATAGCATAGCCGTTTTTTTGCAGAAACTCTACAGCTAATTCTTCGCCAAATTTACCAAGCTCATTGTGTTCTGCCATATAAGTAATTTTCAGTATTCATCCCGAAGCTTCGGGAGCAGTGTTCAGTTGTAATGCTTAATGTTAAAAATTACTCAAAGGTGACTTTACTTTTTTCAGCTGTTACTTCCATCGAAACCTGTCTTCCGAAAATCAGTGCCCGATTATCTCTGATATGTCCGGCGGGGAAATTGTATATGATTGGTATGTTTAATCCTTTCACTGTATCTTCTATAATCTCTAAAGCGTTTCTTCCCCATGGAATGTCGTTGTCTTTCATTTCTGTCATTGCGCCAACGATGATTCCTTTTAAACTACTCAAACAGCCGTTGCGTTTTAAGTTCATCATCATTCGGTCGACATGGTATAAATATTCATCCAAATCTTCGATAAACAATATTTTATCATGGCAGTCAATCGCCGATTCCGAACCTAACAAACTGTATAAAATAGACAGATTTCCACCAACCAATTCGCCTTTAGCTTTGCCGTTATGATTTAAGGCATCGCAATCTAAAGTGTATTGCAATTTATCTCCAAACAAAGCAGCACACAACGAATTCTTAGCTTCGTCTGTCGCTCTTGGAATAGCAACCGGCATGGTTGCGTGTAAAGATTCTATTCCCATTCGGTTCAAATGACTGTGCAAAACGGTCACATCGCTAAAACCAATAATCCATTTTGGATTTTGTTTGAATTTGGCAAAATCCAATTTATCTATAATTTTCACCGTTCCATAACCACCACGAACGCACCAAATTGCTTTGATGTTTTGATTGTCCATTTGCTCCTGAAAATCTGCTGCACGTTGGTCATCCGTTCCTGCCAATTGATAATAATCTAAACCAATTGTATTCCCGATTTTTACATTCAATCCCCAACCTTCGAGTAAATCAATGGTTGGTTTTAAATTGTCATCAATATTTTTTCTTGCGGTAGAAACGATGGCAACGGTGTCGCCTTTTTGCAGGTAAGGTGGTGTAATCATCTTTTTTTGTGAATAAGAAGAAATTGAAATTATAGATAGTAAAAGTATAAGCGTTCGCATTAATAGATTTGGTTTGAAAAATAGCCATTTCAAAAGTAAACAAATCCCAAAATTAATTAGTTAAATCTTGGCTTAAAAATACTTATTTTTGCACTTCATTCTGAATCAAGTTCAGAATCTTTTAATTATACATATGTTAGAAAATCCAAAAAGATATACCATCACAGCCGCGTTGCCTTACACCAATGGTCCAATTCATATTGGCCATTTGGCGGGCGTTTATGTGCCATCAGATATATATGCCCGTTACTTAAGATTGCAAGGGAAAGATGTTGCCTTCATCTGCGGAAGCGATGAACATGGTGTTGCTATTTCAATGAAAGCCAAAAAAGAAGGTATCACACCGCAACAGGTTATTGATAAATACGACGGAATTATTCGTCAGTCGTTTATCGATTTTGGAATTTCGTTTGATAACTATTCGAGAACATCATCCAAAATTCATCACGATACTGCGCAAGAGTTTTTCAGAAAATTATATGATAATAATGACTTCGTTGAAGAAGTTACCGAGCAATTGTATGATGCCAAAGCGGATCAATTTTTGGCCGACAGATTCGTAACCGGAACTTGTCCGAAATGTGACAATCCGGAAGCTTATGGCGACCAATGCGAACGTTGTGGCTCGACTTTGAATGCTACCGATTTGATTAATCCAAAATCAACGATTACCGGAGAAACTCCAATTTTGAAATCGACTAAACACTGGTTTTTGCCATTGGACAGATATCAGGATTTTTTACAGAAATGGATTTTACAAGACCATGCGAAAGACTGGAAAGTAAATGTTTTGGGTCAGGTAAAATCATGGTTGGATGATGGTTTGAAACCTCGCGCAGTAACCCGAGATTTAGATTGGGGGATTGACGTTCCGGTTGAAGGTGCCGAAGGAAAGAAATTATACGTTTGGTTTGATGCGCCGATTGGTTACATTTCTTCAACCAAAGAATGGGCAGCAAGAGAAGGCAAAAATTGGGAAGATTACTGGAAAAAAGAGGATACAAAACTGATTCATTTTATTGGGAAAGACAACATTGTTTTTCACTGTATTATTTTCCCTGCGATGTTAAAAGCAGAAGGAACTTATATTTTACCTGATAACGTTCCGGCGAATGAATTTTTGAATTTGGAGGGAAACAAACTTTCGACTTCTAAAAATTGGGCGGTTTGGTTGCACGAATATTTACAGGATTTCCCCGAAAAGCAAGATGTATTGCGTTATGCTTTGACTGCAAATGCTCCTGAAACCAAAGACAATGACTTTACCTGGAAGGATTTTCAGGCGAGAAATAATAATGAACTGGCTGCGGTTTTTGGAAATTTCATCAATCGTGTCGTGGTTTTAACCAATAAATATTACAACGGAATTGTACCAACTCCAAATGAGTTTAATGAAGTTGACACGCAAACCTTAGCCGAATTAAAAGCATATCCTGCTGTAATTTCAAACTCGATTGAACGCTACCGATTTAGAGAAGCGCAAGGCGAATTGATGAATGTGGCGCGTTTGGGAAATAAATATCTTGCTGACGAAGAACCATGGAAAATGGTAAAGACCAATCCGGAACGAGTAGAGACACAAATGTATGTGGCGCTTCAGATTGCGGCAGCATTACAAGTTTTATGTGAACCATTTTTACCGTTTACTGCAAGCAAATTAGCAACCATTTTAAATAGTAAAAATCTAAGTTGGAATTCGGTTTCAGAAACATCCGATTTACTTCCTTCAGGACATCAAATAGGTGAAGCCCAAATTTTATTTGCCCAAATTGAAGATGCCGAAATCCAAAAACAAATAGACAAGCTGGAAGCTACTAAAACATCAAACGCGATGGAAAATAAAATTACCGAACCTCAAAAACCAATAGCAACATTCGAAGATTTTGCCAAATTAGATTTGCGAGTTGGGACCATTGTTGAAGCTGAGAAAATGCCAAAAGCAAATAAACTTTTGGTTTTAAAAGTCGATACCGGTTTGGATGTTAGAACCATAGTTTCCGGAATTGCCGAGCATTTTTCACCGGAAGAAGTTGTTGGTAAGCGTGTTACGGTTTTGATTAATTTAGCTCCAAGAGCTTTGCGTGGCGTAGAAAGTGAAGGCATGATTTTGATGACCAATAACGCTGAAGGCAAATTAGTTTTTGTAAATCCTGATGCTGACGGTGTTGATAATGGTGCTTTGATTAGCTAAATTATAGAATTATGAATCTAAAAGTTATTGCCTTCGATGCTGACGACACTTTGTTTGTCAATGAGCCTTATTTTCAGGAAACGGAGCAAAAATTCTGTGCTTTGATGAGCGATTATTTATCGCATCAAGGATTATCGCAACAATTATTTAAAACCGAAATCGACAATCTCGACTTGTATGGTTATGGCATTAAAGGCTATACATTATCAATGATTGAAGCGGCAATGAAAATCTCTGACAATACTTTGTCTGTAGAAGTTATTGGGGAAATTATTGAATTGGGGAAAGCATTATTACAAAGACCTATCGAACTTTTAGATGGCGTTGAAGAAACGCTAAAAGCACTTCAGGGAAAATACAAACTGATTGTGGCAACCAAAGGCGATTTAAAAGACCAACAAAGAAAGCTTCACGACTCCGGTCTTGGTCCTTATTTTCATCATATTGAAGTGATGTCTGACAAACAGGAATTGAATTATGAGAAACTTTTAAAGCGGTTGGAAATTGAGTCAAAAGAATTTTTTATGATTGGAAATTCATTGAAGTCGGACGTTTTACCTGTATTAAATATTGGTGGTTATGCTGTTCATATTCCGTTTCACACGACTTGGGAACATGAAAAAATTAGCCATAAAGTAAGTCATCCTAATTTTAGAACCTTGGAAAAGATATCGGATGTTTTGGAGATTTTGCTGTAAACCTTTAGAAAATATAAGTCCAATTTACACCATCACTTATGACTATTACCGTTTTTAGTGTACCATTTCCGGGCATGTTTAAAGGTGCTGCAGTAGCAGAATTGGAATCTTTCGCAAAAAACTGACCACCATAAGTATAAATTTGGGCTGTAATAGAATTAGAAATATTTCTCAAGATGTAGATTCTACCTGGGAAACTTGCTGCATTTGGCAAGATAAACTCCTGACTCCCGGATAACGGGGTTAACGAAATATAAACACCATCATTAATAGCTGTAGCACTACTCGGAGGTCCTCCATAAAAAGCAGCCGAACCAGCAACCAAAGCATTGGCAATCCCTATCTCCCTTACACTTAAATTACCATTAATATCCAATGTGCTTAAGGGTGCTGTTGTATTTATACCAACCTGTGCTCTACCATAATTTGAAGCCAAAAAGACCGCAATTAAAATTGGTGTTAATTTTAATTTTTCCATGGTTTGTTGAATTTGACAATTTAAATGTAACTAAATTGTTGAATAAATATTACTTAACTATTTTAAAATCGATAGCGAAAACGTTTGCGTGTTGACAACTTTGTGTTTTTTGCGTTAAAAGATTACGATTTTTGCAATAAAAAAACGGCTAAACTTTAATTTGCCGTTTTTAGTTAAAGATCATTTTGATTTATAAAGCGTTTAAAACCGACATTATATCATCGCCGTATTTCTCCGTTCTCTTCTTTCCGAAACCAGAAATATTTTCTAATTCAGATAGCGTTTGAGGGTTTGCTTTGACAACAGCAACTAAATGAGAATTATGGCAAATCCTGAAGGCCGACCAGTCTAACTTTTTTGCTAAATCGTTTCTCCAACTTTGTAGTGCTTTGAAAGTTTTGAGCTCAATCGGCGATAATTCTTCTTCTGAAAACTTACTTACTTGTTTTTCATTTTTGCTGATTTTTGGCTCGAAGAAAACCACCGCTGACCAATAATCTAAAGTTCCGGTTGTTACAAAATTCGTCGAGCTTAGCTTTACCTCAACCGCATCTAAAAACTCATTCATTCGGGTTTGGTCTTGTTGGCAATGCTCTTTGCTCAGTCTGATATTAAATACTTTGATATTCATGACCAGTTGATTTAAACCTCTCGACAATCCCGATTCTAACTAATCAAAACCGGGAATTCGAGTTGATGGTTTTATTTCCCTAATAAAAGAATATCATTAGCAACTACTTCCGTAACATATCTTTTGTTACCGTCTTTGTCGTCAAAACTTCTGTGTGTTAGTTTTCCTTCGATGGCAATTTCTTTGCCTTTGTCGACATACTTTTCGATGATTTCGGCTAATTTACCCCATGCAGACACACGATGCCATTCGGTTTGTTCTACTTTTTCACCTTTATCATTGGTGTAATTTTCATTAGTAGCAATAGTGATGTTGGCTACTTTTTTCCCTCCGTCGAAGTTTTTGATTTCAGGTTCTTGTCCTACGTGACCGATTAATTGTACTTTGTTTCTCATTGCATTCATGGCGTTTAAAATTTAAATGTTATTGTTATTTTTTACTTTTCGCTGTCGGTTGTGAGTTTTTGGTTTCTCATTTCCGACGTTGCAAAGTTGTGATGGTTGGTGAAATTTATTCGGTAGTTATACGTTTACTTTCGGTTGTAATTGTTTGTACCCGTTTGTAAACGGAAAATTTTTATTATATTTGATTGAGAAAAGGATGACAAATACATACGGGAAATGTCACATAATTTCCTTCAGCAGTAACTTTGCTCGTGTTATAGTAAGAGGAGGACTGTCAATGACTGTCAGGTATTTTATTCTTCTGAAAACCAATGAACGTGTATTTAGCCCCGATTGCAGCAACTACCGCGTAGTGCGGAAAGCGGGAGGGATTATCTTAAAAAAGCAACTGTTGTGCTACTAATATTAAAAAAATGAGTAAAGTCTGTTTAGAATGTGGTGAAAAAATTGTGGGTCGCGAGGACAAAAAGTTCTGCAGCGATGGTTGCCGCAATGCTTTTAACAACAAAATAAATAAAGACAGCACAAATTATATGCGTAACATCAATAACAAGTTACGCAAAAATTACCGAATTTTGTCAAACCTCAATACGGAAGGAAAATCGAAAACCACCAAAACCAAGCTGTTGAGTAAGGGTTTTGATTTTGATTTTTTTACCAACATACTAAATACTGGAACGGGCAACACATATTTTTTTGTGTATGACCAAGGTTATCGCTTGTTGGATAGCGATTTTTATATGTTAGTAAAAAGAGAACATTAATTTTATTTTAATGAGAAAAAACAATACTTCCATTTATTCCCTACTAGTTCTTGTAGCCCTGCTATTCGGTATTTTCTTTTTTATGATGCCACAAAGTTATGACCAAACTGAGGCACCGCTATCGGAGTTTTCTACCAAAAGAGCTTTGTCGATCGTAAAGGAAATTTCTAAAAAACCTCATTTTGTCGGTTCGAAAAACCACGAAGTTGTGGGCAATTATCTTCAAAAAGAACTACAGAATTTAGGTTTAGAAACCTCGGTTCAGGAAGGTTTCACCATGACCGAAAAAGGAACCTTGGTAAAATCGAAAAATATTATTGCAACAATAAAAGGTTCCAAAAATACCAAAGCTCTGTTGTTGCTTTCTCATTATGATTCGGCGCCGCATTCGTACTCGAAAGGTGCGAGCGATGATGCTTCGGGCATTGCTACAATTTTGGAAAGTATTCGTGCTTTTTTGCATAATAAAACTCCACATAAAAACGACATCATTATACTTTTTACCGATGCCGAAGAATTAGGTTTGAATGGCGCTGCGCTTTTTGTGACGCAACATAAACTGGCAAAAGAAGTCGGTTTGGTATTGAATTTTGAAGCGCGTGGAAGTTCGGGACCAAGTTATATGCTGATGGAAACCAATGACGGCAATGCCAAAATGGTTGATGCGTTCAAAGCAGGAAATGCGAGTTATCCTGTTTCGAATTCGTTGATGTACAGCATTTATAAGATGTTGCCGAATGATACTGATTTGACTGTTTTTAGAGAAGAAGGAAAAATTCAGGGTTTTAATTTTGCGTTTATCGATAGTCATTTTAACTATCATACGGCTCAGGATAAATACGATAATCTTGACCCGAAAACCTTGGCTCATCAGGGAAGTTACTTGTTTCCGTTGCTGAATCATTTTTCGAATGTTGATTTAACTGATTTTAATTCACCCGATAACAAAATATATTTCAACGTTCCGTTTAGTTTTATGAGTTATCCTTTTGGATGGATTTTCCCGATGTTGATTGTGGCTTTTGGCTTGTTTTTGTTGTTTGTTTTTGTTGGTTTAGGAAAACGCGCCATGCGTTTGGATGAAATTATTAAAGGGTTTTTACCATTGCTTGGTTCACTTACTGCGGCAGGTTTAGTGACTTATGTAGGTTGGAAATTACTGCTGAATTTTTATCCGCAATACAACGACATTCTTCAGGGATTTACTTATAACGGACACGATTACATCTATGCCTTTATCAGTTTTACCATAGCGATTTGCTTTTTGTTCTATCAAAATAACGGCAAACGAAATCCGGAAATGGGTCAAATGGTAGCGCCTTTATTTGTTTGGCTGCTTATCAATCTTGGTATTGCTTTGAAATTACAAGGTGCCGGATTTTTGATTATTCCGGTGATTGCGAGTTCATTGATGCTTGGGTTTTTTGTGCTTACGCAGAAGTCGAATTGGGTATTAAATTGTCTTTTAGCGATTCCAACACTAATCATTTTGGCACCATTTATTCAAATGTTTCCTATTGGTTTGGGATTGAAAATCCTGGTGGGAAGTTCGGTTTTAACTGTTTTGAGTTTTACGTTATTGTTACCGATTTTTGGGTCGTTTGTGAAAAAAGAAATTTGGGCAGTTATTTTTATTTTAATTTCGATTGGATTCTTTATCAAAGCGCATCAAGCTTCAGATTATACTAATGACAAAGCAAAACCAAACAGTTTGGTTTATGTTCTTAATGCTGACATCAACAAAGCTAATTGGGCAACTTATGACGCCAATCTTGACGAATGGACAAAAATCTATTTGGGCGAAAAACCAAAAGCAGCAACAGCTTTAAATTCAAACAAATTGTATAGCAAATATGGTTCACAATATACTTTTATGGCTGATGCACCGTTGAAGGATTTTGCCAAACCAACGATTGAATTTCTTCGCGATACAGTAAAAGGAAATCAGCATTTGTACCGAATAAAAATCACGCCGAATCGTGGCGTTAACCGTTATGATATTTTTGTGAATAACAATATTCAAATCAATAACCTGAAAGCGAATGGTGTTCAATCTATAGACTTTAAAAGCAATATTGCTTCGAAAACTTCGGGGAAATTGTTGACGTATTATGTTGTGGATAATCTCCCTTTGGTGTTAGAATTCTCCATTTCAGATTCACAAAAACTAGATTTAGATTTAGTGGAAAGCTCATTTGATTTACTGGCAAATCGTTTGCTGAAAATGAGTCAGAGAAAACCGGGAATGATTCCGACACCTTTTGTTTTGAACGATGCCGTGATTATCAAACAGAAGCTAAAACCATCTCCAAAAACAACGGGAGCAAAACCAGTTTTCAGAAAATATCAAACTCAAAGAGATAGTTTGACTGTTGCTGTTGACAGCTTGAGGTAAATTTTCAATTAATTATTTATAAATATATTCGTACATTAGCAACTAATAAAAGTTGGATAATGAAAGTTGCTACTTTACAATCTAAAATATACGAAATACGAAATCTAAAAGTAATGCTGGATTTTGACCTTGCAGCATTATATGAAATTCAGACTAAAGTTCTCAATCAAGCTGTTAAACGTAATTACAAAAGATTCCCTATAGATTTTATGTTTCAATTAAGTCATGACGAATGGACAACTATGCGGTCACAATTTGTGACCGCATCCCAAGGGAAAAGAAATATTAGAACTATTCCTTACGCCTTTACCGAGCAAGGTGTTGCTATGTTAAGCGGAATTTTAAATTCTGATGTTGCTATAAATGTAAACATTGCTATTATGCGAACGTTTGTAATAATAAGAAAACACGCAATTGAGCATAAAGATTTCAATGAAAAACTGAATGTTTTAGAAACCAAGTATGACAAAAAATTTGGCGATATTTACGAAGCATTAAATTATCTTCTTCAAAAAGAAGAGACAGGAAAGAATCAAAAAGAACGAAAACAAATTGGCTTCAAAAAACAATAATCAAATTTCTATTTTAGGCTGTGGCTGGTTGGGTTTGCCATTAGCAAAATCAGTACTTGAAAACGGATTTTCGGTAAATGGTTCAACAACTTCTACAGAGAAAATTTCTGTACTAGAACGTTATGGAATTCATCCTTTTCAAATTGAATTGTCAGAACATGAAATCAAAGGAGAAATCGATTCGTTTCTTGCGACTTCTGAAATTCTGATTATTGATATTCCACCTAAATTGCGAAGTGCTGGCAGCGAAAACTTTATCAAAAAAATTCAAAATCTGATTCCGTTTATCGAGAAATCGAAGATTGAAAAAGTTGTTTTTGTAAGCTCAACTTCGGTTTATGCCGAAGACAATTCTACTATTACAGAAACAACAAATCCAAATCCAGATACTGAAAGCGGGAAGCAATTACTGGAAGCAGAAAAACTGTTGCAAAGCAATGCAAATTTCAAAACAACGGTTGTTCGCTTTGGCGGATTGATTGGCGAAGACAGACATCCGATTCGCTTTTTATCTGGGCGGAAAAATCTCGAAAATCCCGAAGCACCAATTAATTTAATTCATCAAATTGATTGCATCAGAATTATTGAAAAAATAATCGAGCTGGATTCATGGAGTCAAACATTCAATGCAGTAACTCCATTTCATCCGACGAGAAGAGAATATTATACTCAAAAAGCTGTAGAATTAAATTTACCTTTACCTGAGTTTGACCAAACAAAAATCTCTATTGGGAAAACCATTTTGAGTGATAAATTGGAAAACACGTTAGAATATAAATTTCAAAATACAACCTTGTGAATACAAATAACATCATAGGAACAATTGGAGTTGGAATAATTCTCCTTGCCTATTTTTTGAATATCTTTTCCTGGATAAAAAAAGATGGTGTTTTGTTTTATACAATGAATATAGTTGGCGCAAGCATTGCCTGTTTCACTTCTTATTTAATCAATTATTTTCCGTTTGTAATTCTAGAAGGAACGTGGGCGATAGTCAGCGTAATTGGTCTGCTAAAAAGCATAAAAAAACCTCAAGCATAACTTGAGGTTTTTATTTATAATTTGAATTAGATTACCAAATTTTAACTCTTTTGTTTGGCTCAATATACATTCCGTCTCCCGGTTTGATATCAAACGCTTTGTAGAACGTATCCAAGTTTAACAACGGCACATAAGCTCTATACATTCCTGGTGAATGCGGATCAGTTTTTAGTTGATTTTTCAATGCTTCATCACGCATTTTGCTTCTCCAGATTGTCGCCCAGGAAATGAACAAACGTTGTTCTGGCGTGTATCCATCTATTAATCCCGGGTTTCCGTTTTCTTTTAAATACAACTGTAATCCATCATATGCTGCGTTAATTCCACCTAAATCTCCAATGTTTTCACCTAAAGTAAATTTTCCGTCAACATGAGATCCAGGCAATGGCTCTAAAGCTGAATATTGGTCTGCTAAAGCTCCGCCTAATGCTGTAAACTGGGTCAAATCTGCTTCTGTCCACCAATCTACAAGATTTCCTTCGGCATTGTATCTTGAACCTTCATCGTCAAAGCCATGTGAAATTTCGTGGCCAATAACGGCTCCGATTCCTCCATAATTTACAGCTTCGTCTGCCTGATAATTATAAAAAGGCGGTTGTAAAATCGCTGCCGGGAAAACAATCTCATTATACGACGGATTGTAATAGGCATTAACAGTTTGTGGTGACATTCCCCATTCGGTTTTATCAACCGGCTTACCTTGTTTTTCTAAATCTTTTTTCCATCTCCACTCTCCAAAACTTCTTAAGTTATCAAAATAACTTCCGCCTTCTTCCGGACTTTTAATCACTAAAGCTGAATAATCTTTCCATTGGTCAGGATATCCAATTTTAATGGTTAAGCTGTTTAATTTTTGAATTGCTTTGGTTTTGGTTTCGGCCGACATCCAGGTCAAATTGTTGATTCTGTTTTCGTAAGCACGCATAACATTTTTAATCATTCTGGCCGCTTTTCCTTTTGCTTCAGCCGGGAACTTTTGCTCAACATATAATTTTCCTAAAGCTTCTCCAACAGTTCCGTTAACTATTTGAAGTGCTTTTTCATGACGCGGTCTTTGTTTCAATGCACCGGTTAATGTTTTTCCGTAAAACTCCCAGTTTGCTGTTTCAATGTCAGTTGACAATGTCGACGCAGCACCTCTTAACAACATCCAACGCATGTATGCTTTCCAATCTTCAACTTTATTATCAGTAAAAATGGTTTGCAATGCAGCCATATAACGAGGCTGACTTACGATAATGGTGTCTAATTTTTTGAATCCAACTTCGGTTAAATACGTATTCCAATCAATTGCCGGAACCATTTTTTGTAAATCAGTAATTGCTGTTGGATTGTATTGCTTTCTGGCATCTCTTCTTTCAACTCTGTCTAATCTTGGACTAGACATTGCTGTTTCCAAAGCTAATATTTTAGCTGCATTTACTTTCGCTTGCTCTGGTTTTTCACCTAAAAACTGCAACATTCTGGCTACGTGAAGCACATATTTTTCTCTTTTTTCTTTAGAATCTTTATCATCAGCAACATAATAATCTCTATCAGGCAAACCTAATCCGCCAACGCCAAGACTCACTACATTACGGTTACTGTTTTTGTCATCTGCTCCAATTCCAACGCCAAAGAATCCAACGCCTCCACCTTTAGATTCTTCATACATCATCAGTTTTTGCAAATCGACCATGTTTTTAACCGCATCGATTCTTGCTAAATACGGTAGTATTGGGTCAATTCCGTGTTTGCTTCTTGCCACAGTATCCATGGCAGTTTTATACATATTTATGGCTTTCCCTTGATCGGTATTTGAACCATACTTTGGATTTTTAGCCGCTTCTTTTAAGATAGCCAATGCATCTTTATCGGTGTTTTGACGCAATTCATCAAAGCTTCCCCAACGTGTTTTATCTGCAGGAATTTCGGTGTTTTTTAACCATGTTCCGTTAACGAATTTAAAAAAGTCGTTTTTCGGGCTTACCGTTTTGTCCATCAAAGACAAATTAATTCCTGGTGTTTTTTGCTGTGCATTAACTTGAAAAGCACTTGTAAACACAATTGCTGTCATTAATGTTTTTGTAGTAGTAGTAAACTTCATAAATAGTTGATTTATTTTTTGTTGGTACAAATTTATTCTTTCTGGCGAAAGAAAATTTTTTTTAACAGATTTATATGTATCAATTGTTTTTGAAATGTTACAAATAACACCTTGCTTTTGTACTTTTGCAAAAAAAAGAATGCTCGAAACCATAAAGAAATATAGGATTTTCATCGGAACTTTTTTGGTCTTTTCTATAATAACCATATCCTTGTTTTACAATGTTTTGAAATCAGGCAAAAAGTTACCAATTTATAATCCCGCTGATGTTAATCCGGAATTAGTAGATTCGACTGTGCAGTATATTGCCCGTGAACACAAAATTGCCGACTTTTCTTTTATCAATCAAAACGGAAAAACAATTACCCAAAAAGACTACGAAGGCAAAATTTATGTGGCTGATTTTTTCTTCACGTCCTGTCAATCTATTTGTCCAATTATGACTACTAATATGATTGATGTTCAAAAAGCAATTTTAAATAATCCGAAAGTGATGTTGCTTTCGCACACGGTAACTCCGGATATTGACAGTGTTCCTATTCTGAAAAAATATGCGCTCGAAAAAGGGGTTGTTGACAGCAAATGGAACTTGGTTACCGGTGACAAAAAGGACATTTACAGCATGGCTAGGAAATCCTATTTAGCTGTAAAATTGGGCAAACCAAACGAATTGTATGATATGGTTCATACCGAAAATTTTGTTTTGGTCGATGCACAAAAAAGAGTTCGCGGCTTTTATGACGGAACCAAAAAAGAAGAAATCAATCGCCTGATTGACGACATCAATTGGCTTTGCGAAAATGATAAAAAGCAGTAAACTGACATTTATCATTTAATATTCTCAATTTATGCTTACTTTTGTAATCTTAATTCAATCTAAATAAGCATTGAAAACCACCGTTGATTTATTACAAATTGGAGACATTGCCACAATCACGAATGTTGATTTGGACAAAATCCCGCTAAAGCTTTTGGAAATGGGTTGCTTCCCAAACAACACTTTGGAAATCATCCAAATTGCTCCGCTTGGTGATCCGATTTATCTGAATGTAAACAATGGTTCTCATTTGGCTATCAGAAAGGAAACCGCTCGTGAAATTGAAGTTGAAATACAGCAGAAATAAGTAAACATGAGCATCCAAAACATCAATGTTGCCTTAATTGGAAATCCAAATACCGGAAAAACTTCGGTGTTTAACCAATTGACCGGATTGAAGCAACAGGTTGGAAATTATCCCGGAATTACCGTTGAAAAAAAATTAGGTTTTTGCAAATTAACCAATACAATCAAAGCCAATATTCTAGATTTACCGGGAACTTATAGTCTGAACGCAAGTTCGATTGATGAAAATGTAGTTATCGAATTATTGCTCAATAAAAACGACAAACTCTTTCCTGATGTTGCGGTTGTCATTACTGATGTTGAAAATTTAAAGCGAAACCTTTTACTTTTTACCCAAATAAAAGATTTAGAAATTCCGACTATTCTGGTCATTAATATGGCAGACAGAATGAAACCAAAGGGAATTTCACTCGATATCCCTCATCTTGAAGAACAATTAAAAACCAAAGTTGTTTTGGTGAGTACACGAAAAGGATTTGGAATTGATGACTTGAAAAATCAAATCATAGATTACAAATCATTGTCAACCGAACCTTGCATGAATGCTTCGAGTATTGATGAAGAGTATTTCGATAAACTCCGAAAAGCTTTCCCGAATCAATTGTTATACAAACTTTGGTTGGTGATTACACAGGATGTGAATTTTTTGAATTTGGAACGAAATGAAATCCGAAATACTTTCACAAAATCGCATTCCGATTTAAAGCGTTTGCAGCAAAAAGAAACTATTAAACGTTACCAATTTATCAACGACACTTTGAAAATTGGACAAACTATTGATAAAACAAACGCCACCGATTTACGTTCCAAATTAGACAAAGTACTGACGCATAAAATATTTGGTTACGCTATTTTCTTTGGAATTTTATTGCTGATCTTTCAATCGATATTTGATTGGTCGAGTTATCCTATGGATTTTATTGATGCCACTTTTGCCGATTTGGCAAATTATACAAAAAACTATCTTCCTACAGGAGAATTTACTAATTTAATAAGCGAAGGAATCATTCCGGGAATTGGCGGTATCGTGATTTTTATTCCTCAAATTGCGTTTCTTTTTCTCTTTATTTCGGTGCTCGAAGAAAGTGGTTATATGAGTCGCGTTGTCTTTTTGATGGATAAAATTATGCGCCGTTACGGACTTTCGGGCAAAAGTGTTGTACCTTTAATTTCCGGAACAGCCTGTGCAATTCCGGCGATTATGAGTGCTAGGAATATTGAAAACTGGAAGGAACGATTAATCACAATTTTAGTTACACCTTTTATAACCTGTTCGGCACGTTTACCGGTTTATGCCATTTTAATTGCACTGATAATTCCGAATAATCGTTTGTTTGGACTCTTTAGTCTGCAAGGTGCAACTTTGATGATACTGTATCTTTTGGGTTTTGGAATGGCGATTTTTTCGGCCTATATTTTAAATAAAGTTTTGAAAGTTAAAACCAAATCCTATTTCGTTGTTGAAATGCCTAATTACAAATTACCACTTTTTAAAAATGTGGCGATTAATGTAATCGAAAAAACAAAATCCTTTGTTTTTGGTGCAGGGAAAATCATTTTGGCAATCTCAATAATCTTATGGTTTTTGGGTTCACATGGTCCGGGAAAAGATTTTAAAAATGCGCAGCAAATAGTCGAAAAAGAAGTTTATACTTCTCCGCTCAAAATAAATCCATCCGTGATTCCGGATAGAGTTTCTGAGTATAAATTAGAACATTCTTATATTGGAATCATCGGAAAATCTATAGAACCGGTAATTCGACCTTTGGGTTATGACTGGAAAATTGGTATTGCTGTGGTTACCTCTTTTGCGGCAAGGGAAGTCTTTGTTGGAACACTGGCGACAATTTACAGCGTTGGAAGTAAAAGTGATGATGACTTAACCATCAAAAACCGTATGGAATCTGAAGTTCATGATGACGGAACCAAAGTATTCAACTTTGCTACTGGCGTTTCCTTGCTGTTATTTTACGCGTTTGCGATGCAGTGCGCCAGTACACTTGCGATAACCAAGAAGGAAACCAATTCCTGGAAATGGCCGATGGTTCAGTTAATTTTTATGAGCGGATTTGCCTATATCGCCGCATTGATTGCCTATCAAATCTTAAAATAATGAACACACAGGAAATCTTAGTTTATCTAACGGTTGCAGTAGCTTTGGTTTTTATAATCCGAAAGTTCTTTTGGAAGAAAAAAGCAAAAAAAAACTGTGGTGATGATGATTGTGGTTGTCACTAAATAATTTTTACGTAAAGATTATTAGCGATTATATTGGAAACCGTAACGGCATTTTCTTCGACTTTTATCCGCAACGACAAATCAAATTCTTCTTTGGCTATAACGACAATTTTAGATCCTAATGTAATTTGATTTTTATCCAGATATTTCAAAAATTGCGCTGACGAATCTTTGACACCTATACAAATTCCGGTTTGGTTTTCTTTGAGTTCGGCCAATACTAATTTCTCTACTTTATTGATTTTTCCGTTCGCATCGGGAATTGGATCACCATGTGGATCTTCGGTTGGATTGCCTAAAAAGTTATCCAGTTTATTAATTAGTTTTTCCGATTTTATGTGTTCCAATTGTTCGGCAATATCGTGAACTTCATCCCAGGAGAATTGCAATTTATCTACTAAAAAAACTTCCCATAAACGATGCTTTCTGACAATCATTTTTGCCAAATGGCTTCCTTTTTCGGTCAATAAAACACCTTGGTATTTTTTGTAAACGATTAATTCTTTTTCAGCCAATTTCTTTAGCATATCTGTTACTGAAGACGCTTTGGTTTCCATTTTTTCGGCTATGGCATTGGTGCTTACTTCGACACCGGAAGCGGCAGTAATATGGTAAATGGTTTTTAGATAATTCTCTTCTGAAAAAGTCATAGTGCTTGATAATCTGATTTAGCCCCGAAAGCAGTGGAAATAGCTCCTGAAATAAATTCAGGATAAATTCTAAAATTAATTTTTAACAATAAACAAAGGTATGTTTATTTTATGACGAACGTTGTCAACCGTGGTTCCGAATATCAAGTCTTTGAAACCGGTGTGCCCATGTGTTCCCATAATTAGCAAATCGTAATTGCCTTCGTTAATAATTTTCGGGATGACTTTTCCAGGCTTCCCAAATCCTAATTTGACTTCTATTTGAAATCCTTTTTCTTCTAATAATCTTTTATAATCCATTAATAATTTTTCATCTATCGTTGTCTCGAGGTCACTAGTCTTGCTGCCGTAAATCATGGCTCCTACAGTTTCAACCACATGTATCAATGTATATTTTGTTTCTTTACTTCCTATGTCGAACGCATGGTTTAGCGCTTTTTCATCGGCATCTGAAAAATCTACCGAAATAGCTATGCTTTTCTTGTCATAATTCCGTTCCGGACTAAGCTTTACAATCATGTTGTGAGGCGAATGATTTGAGATTACGCCTTTTGCCTCGGTGACAAATGGTTTGAATATGATATATAAAAGCAAAAGCAAAAACCCAAACGCTAACGGAACAACTGTGAGCCACAAAACAATCGGATTTTCTGAAGTTTGGAGCCAGCCTTGAATTTCGTTAAAAACCAATTTGGCATTCAATGAAACAATAATTACGGCAATAATCCATGAGGCAATTTGTGTAGCTGTACTGATTTGAAATCCTTTCATTTTATTCTTATCGCTCACAAAATGTATCAATGGAATGATAGCAAAACCCAATTGTAAACTCAAAATCACCTGACTCAAAATCAGCATTTTTCCAGTTACGCTTTCGCCAAAAATTGAAATAACAATTACAGCCGGAACAATCGCAATTAATCTGGTAATGATGCGTCGGACCCAAGGTTGAATTCGTAAATTTAAATAACCTTCCATGATAATTTGACCCGCCAATGTTCCTGTAATTGTTGAACTTTGCCCAGCTGCAATCAGAGCAACTGCAAATAAAATTGGTGCCCATTGTGTTCCCAACATAGGTTCTAAGAGTCGATGTGCATCCTGAATCTCGGCAACTTCAAATAATCCGTTATTGTAAAAAGTAGCCGCAGCTAAAATTAAAATGGCTGCATTTACAAAAAATGCCAAGTTCAGGGCAATTGTCGAATCTATAAAATTATACTTCAACGCTTGCTTTATTCCGGTTTTGCTTCGGTCGAATTTTCGAGTTTGAACTAAGGACGAATGCAGGTATAAATTGTGTGGCATTACAGTAGCACCAATGATTCCAATAGCAATATAAAGAGCTTCTTTGCTTGGCATACTCGGAATTAATCCTTTAAGAACGCTTCCTACTTCGGGCTGAGCAAAAATCATTTCAAAAACAAATGAAAATCCAATGATAGCTACCAATGCGATGATAAAAGCTTCCATTTTTCTAATGCCTTTATTAATTAGAAACAGCAATAAAAAAGTGTCTAAAACAGTAATGAGTACACCTTCGAGCAGCGGAATTCCGAATAATAAATTCAGTCCAATTGCCATTCCGAGGACTTCGGCCAAATCACAGGCTGCGATGGCAATTTCGGCAAGAAAATATAAAATATAGTTTATGAATTTTGAATACGTTTCTCGTGATGCCTGTGCCAAATCGCGCTGTGTAACTATTCCTAATCGTGCGCTCAAACTTTGTAAAAGCAACGCCATAATGTTGCTCATCAATAAAACCCAAAGCAAAGCATAGCCAAATTGGCTTCCGCCGGCAATATCAGTTGCCCAGTTTCCGGGATCCATATAACCAACACTTATTAAGTAGGCCGGACCAAGAAATGCCAATATTTTTCTAAAACCAGTTTTTTTGTTTTCGGTGGCAACCGACTGATTTACTTCTTCTAATGACTTTCCCATTTTAAAAATATTTTCACAAATATAAAAATAATTTGATTAGAGTAAATATTTTTTTAGTTTTGTCTAAAAATAATTTATGAAAAATAAACTGCTGTTGCTTTGTGTATTTGGATTCACAACAATTCAGGCGCAAACCGAACCAATTCAGGCTGACCGACCTGACCAAACCGAAACTCCTGCGATTGTTCCGAGAGGAATGTTTCAAGTAGAAACGGGATTTACATTTCAAAAAAATGATGAAAGCAGCAATTCGAATAGTTTACCAACCGTATTATGGAAATATGGTGTGAACGAAAATTTTGAATTGCGTTTGATTACCGAATTTGTTTCTGAAAAAAATTTTGATGAAAAAACAAACGGTTTTACTCCAGTTCTGATTGGTTTTAAAGTTAAACTTTGTGAGGAAAAAGGAATCGTTCCGAAAACATCTTTTATTGGTCATCTTGGCTTGCCAAATGTGGCTTCGTCAAAATACAAAAACGATTTTGTCGCTCCTGAATTTAGGTTTACGATGCAGCATACGCTTTCCGAAAAGTTTTCTTTAAGCTATAACTTAGGCTGTGAATGGGATGGAATGACGCCCGAAACAACTTTCATTTATACACTGACAACAGGATATTCTATAAATAAAAAACTCGGTTTTTATGCCGAATTGTTCGGCTTTGCACCCGAAAAAAATAAAGCAGACCACAGTTTTGATGGCGGATTTACCTATTTGATAAACAACAATTTTATGGTAGATTTGTCTTCAGGAGTTGGTATCACCGAGAATGCGCCCGACTATTATTTGGCGCTCGGTTGTTCGTTCCGGATATAAATGAAACACTACCATTACATTTTCACTGGTTCGGGTTTATCGGCTTTGGTGACCGTTTATGAAATGGCGCTTTCCGGAAAATTTCAGGATAAATCGATTTTGCTGATTGATGAAGATTCTAAAAAAACCAATGACAGAACCTGGTGTTTTTGGGATGAAAACAACTTGTTTGAAAAAATCGTTTCAAAAAAATGGAACTCAGCACTTTTTGCTGATAAAAAATTCAAAAGAGAATTGAATCTGGATCCATATCAATACAAAATGGTCAAAGGTTTGGATTTTTATAATTTGGTTTTCGATACAATTTCCAAACAAAATAACATACATTTTGTCAATCAAAAAGTAATCGATTTTCAGGAATTAGGAAATCATTGTGTGGTAAAAACTGATGTGGAAAGTTATACCTGCAATAAAATTTTCAATTCTATTTTCAATCCTGAAATTGTAAAAAATCAAACCAAATATCCTTTTCTGCACCAACACTTTATTGGTTGGTTTATCAAAAGTAATGAAGCTGTTTTCAATCCGGATTGTGCCACTTTCATGGATTTTTCTGTTGAACAAAAAGGCAACACTCGGTTTATGTATGTTTTACCAACTTCTGAAACCGAAGCTTTGATTGAATATACTTTATTCTCCAAAGATTTATTGCCGAAAACAGAATACGAAAACGAAATCAAAAACTACATTAATCAATTAGGAATTACGAATTACGAATTACGTGAAAAAGAACTTGGAAATATTCCGATGACTTCCTATAAATTTTGGAACCACAATTCGAAAAACATCATCAATATTGGCTCTTCCGGTGGTTGGACAAAAGCAAGTACAGGTTATACTTTTAAAAGCACCACTAAGAAATCTAAAGAGTTAGTACGATTTCTACAAACAAAAAATGACTTTAGAAAATTTCATAAAAAAGATAAATTCTGGTTTTATGATTTATTGTTTTTGGATGTTTTGAATCGAAGAAACGACAAAGGTTCCGAAGTTTTTTCAGCACTTTTCAAAAAAGGAAATCCATCTTTAATCTTAAAATTCCTCGATGAAGAAACCACGTTTTGGGAAGATTTACAAGTAATTTGGAAATGCCCAAAAGGGCTTTTTATTAAAGCCTTATTCAGTAGAATTACCTAATAATTGCACAAAAAATAAATAATTTTTACAAAAACAACGCTGATTTAAAAAGTTTTACATAGATTTGTCTCAGTTACCATTAGAAAATGAAAAACTTAATTTCACAAATCCATCATCATCATTCTTGCAGCCAGGCGAGTTAATGATGTATTGAATATATCCCTAAATAAAAACCCGTCTGAGTGTACTTAGACGGGTTTTTTGTTTTTCATTCCATCACAGTACATTCAGATTTTTATACCAATTAAAAAAATGAGTACTTTAAAAATTGCGATTCAAAAAAGCGGTCGCCTTAGTGAAAAATCACTTCAATTATTAGAATCGTGTGGCATTCAAATCTCTAACGGAGAGCGAAAACTAAAAGCCGTTGCCAATAATTTCCCTATCGAAATTTTGTATTTGCGCGACGACGATATCCCGCAATATGTCGAACAAGGTGTTGCCGATATTGGCATTCTGGGAGAAAATGAAGTTTGGGAAAAAGACAAAAATGTCACTATAATTTCTCAACTCGGATTTGCTTCCTGCAAACTATCATTGGCCATTCCAAAAGATGAAGTTTATACAGATTTGAATTATTTCAAAAACAAAAAAATTGCAACAAGTTATCCCAAAATTTTATCCGATTTTTTTAACACTAAAAACATCCCTGTAATCATTGAAGAAATAAGTGGAAGTGTTGAAATCGCAACCGGAATTGGTCTTGCTGATGCAATTTTCGATATAGTAAGTTCAGGAAGCACCCTAATTATGAACGGATTAAAAGAAGTTGAAGTAATCTCTAAAAGCCAGGCCGTTCTGATTTCTAACACTGATTTATCTAAAGAAAAGCAACAAATTTTGAGTACATTATTATTCAGAATAGAATCGTATCGCAACGGAAAAGAAAACAAATACATTCTTCTCAACGCTCCGAATACAGCTATAAAACCCATTTGTGAAATCTTGCCCGGAATGAAATCGCCAACCATTTTGCCTTTGGTTGAAGAAGGCTGGAGCAGTCTGCACTCGGTGGTGAAAGAAAATGACTATTGGGATGTAGTTGAACAACTGAAATCACTTGGCGCTGAAGGCATTCTTATCATTCCGATAGAAAAAATGATTCGATAATTTAAATAGAAACCATGAAAACATACATAAATCCAAACCCTGAACAATGGCCTGAACTGGCTAAACGCAATACTGTCGCTACAGCCGATTTGAACGAAGCCGTAAAAACCATTTTTAATGATATTCGGAAAAACGGAAGTAAAGCCGTAAAAAAATATACCGGTTTTTTTGATGGTGTGTCGATAGAAAATGTTGTCGTAACGACTTCTGATATTGAGAAAGCAGTTGCGACAATTCCGTCTGATTTAAAAAATGCCATTCAAATAGCAGCCGATAATATCAAAACTTTTCACTTATCCCAAAAGGAAATTCCAACTAAAATCGAAACGACAACTGGTGTGTTTTGCTGGAGAGAAAGCCGTGCTATTGATACCATCGGGATTTATATTCCGGGTGGAACAGCACCGCTTTTTTCAACGGTTTTAATGTTGGCTATTCCGGCTAAAATAGCAGGTTGCCAAAATATCATTTTATGTTCGCCACCAGATAAAAATGGCAACATCAATCCTGCCATTCTATATGCTGCACAATTGACGGGCGTAACTCAAATTTATAAAGTAGGCGGTATTCAAGCTGTTGCTGCAATGACTTTTGGAACGGATGAAATCCCGAAAGTGTCCAAGCTATTTGGTCCCGGAAATCAATATGTAACCGCAGCCAAACAATATGCGCAGCAATTAGGTTTGGCAATCGATTTGCCTGCCGGACCAAGTGAATTATTGGTGATTGCGGATGCGACTTGCGACCCAGAATTTGTTGCTTCCGATTTACTTTCACAAGCAGAACACGGTGGCGATAGTCAGGTAATCTTGGTGGCTACTTCAAAAGCAATTGTCACCAAAGTTGGTTTGGCTATCGAAAATCTAAAAGCTCTTTTACCAAGACAAAATGTAGTTGAAGAGGCTTTGAAAAACAGTCGCGCTTTGGTTTTTGAAAGTATTCAAACTGCCATTGAATTCAGTAATTTTTATGCTCCGGAACATTTGATTTTAGCCACAAAAGATGCTGAAAATAAAATCGATTTAATAGAAAATGCCGGGTCGGTTTTTATTGGTAATTACAGTTGCGAAAGCGCCGGTGATTACGCTAGCGGAACAAATCACACCTTGCCAACAAACGGTTATGCCAAGAATTACAGTGGCGTTTCGTTAGACAGTTTTGTAAAGAAAATTACATTTCAAAAACTGACTTCACAAGGCATTCAAAACCTTGGACCAACAATAGAATTAATGGCAGCTGCCGAACAATTAGAGGCGCACAAAAACGCAGTTTCCATCCGATTAAAAAAATTGCAAAATGGATAATATCAATAATTTAATTAGAAAAAACATTCGTTCGCTTACGCCCTATTCAAGTGCACGTGACGAGTATAAAAGCAATCAGGGTATCTTTCTGGATGCTAATGAAAATCCGTTTGGGAGTTTAAACCGTTATCCCGATCCGTATCAATGGCGATTGAAAAAAATCTTAAGCATTCAAAATAATGTGGAAATTAAAAACATCTTAATCGGAAACGGAAGCGATGAAATTATCGACTTGGTGCAACGTGTTTTTTGTGAACCGAAGGAAGACAAAATCATCATTTGTCCCCCGACATACGGCATGTATGAAGTTTATGCCAACATCAATAATCTAGAAGTAATTTCGGTTCCCTTAACCAAAAATTTTCAGTTGAATGCAAATGAAATTTTAAAACAAAATGCCAAAATTTTATACTTGTGTTCTCCAAATAATCCGACAGGAAATTCATTAGAAAATCTAGAATATATTATAGAAAACTTCAGTGGAATTGTCTTTTTGGATGAAGCCTATATCGATTTTAGTGATACGCCTTCTTTGGTTTCTAAAATCAAAGAATATCCCAACTTAATTGTTTCGCAAACCTTTAGTAAAGCACGTGGTTTGGCAGCAGTTCGAATTGGAATTGCCTATGCCAATGAAAACATTATTTCGGTTATGAATAAAGTAAAACCACCGTATAATGTGAGCGAATTAAATCAACAAGCGGCAATGCAATCACTTGCTGATGAAAATAATTTCAAATCCAACATTCAATTGATAAAATCAGAACGTGAATTGCTAAAAAAATCACTTTTAACATTAGATTTTGTCAAGAAAATTTATCCATCAGATGCCAATTTTTTGCTAGTCAAAATGGAAAATGCAATCGCCATTTACAACCGTTTAATTGAACAACAAATCATCACCAGAAACCGAAGTTCAGTGGTTGAAAATACCATTCGAATTACCATTGGAACACCACAGGAAAACCAACAATTAATTAATGCACTTCAATTAGTCATGTCATGAAAAAAGTATTATTTATAGATAGAGATGGCACTTTAATCATCGAGCCTCCTATCGATTTTCAAGTCGATAGTTTAGAAAAACTGGAGTTTTATCCACAGGTTTTTCAATATTTATCAAGCATCGCCAAAGAATTGGATTACGAGTTAGTCATGGTGACCAATCAAGACGGAATGGGAACGGATTCCTTTCCCGAAGATACATTTTGGCCTGCTCAAAACAAAATGATAAAAGCTTTCGAAAACGAAGGAATTCAGTTTTCAGATGTGATTATTGATGTGTCTTTTCCGGAGCAAAATCTGCCTACCAGAAAACCGGGGACAGCGTTACTGCAACAGTATTTAAAAGGGAATTATGATTTGAAAAACTCCTTCGTCATTGGAGACAGAATAACCGATATTCAATTGGCCGAAAATTTAGGAAGTCAAGCCATCTTTATTTCGGCTGTAGCCGATGAGCGAGCGGTTTTATCATCAACTTCTTGGGAAACCATTTACCAATTTTTAAAGGAACAACCTCGAGTTGGTCAACTTATTAGAGCCACAAAAGAAACTGAAATTTTCGTTGAAATTAATTTGGATGGAAACGGCAAAAGTAACATCAACACCGGCTTAGGCTTTTTTGACCACATGCTCGACCAAATTGCCAAACACGGAAACATCGATTTAAACGTCAATGTCAATGGCGATTTATATGTCGATGAACACCACACAATAGAAGATGTTGGTATTGCTTTGGGAGAAGTTTTTTCGCAGGCATTAGGTTCTAAAAAAGGAATTAATCGTTATGGTTTTTTATTGCCAATGGATGATTGTTTATCACAAGTGGCCTTAGATTTTGGAGGTCGTTCCTGGTTAGTTTGGGAAGCTAAATTTAGCAGAGAAAAAATTGGTGAAATGCCAACTGAAATGTTCTCTCACTTTTTTAAATCCTTTTGTGATGGTGCCAAATGCAATTTGAACATCAAAGCGGAAGGCGAAAACGAACACCACAAAATAGAATCAATTTTCAAAGCCTTTGCCAAAGCTATAAAAATGGCAGTTCAAAAAGACGGAACTAACGGCATCCCAAGCACTAAAGGAATCTTATGATAGCGATTGTAAAATATAACGCAGGCAACATCACTTCGGTTAAAAATGCGGTTGAACGATTGGGTTATTCATGCGTAGTAACCGATGACGAAACCCTTTTAAAACAAGCCGATAAAGTTATTTTTCCCGGTGTTGGTGAGGCGAGTACGGCCATGAATTATTTAAAAGAAAAAGGATTGGACGAGGTAATCAAAAATCTGACACAGCCTGTTTTAGGCATTTGTCTCGGACAACAATTATTGTGTCAATTTTCGGAAGAAGGAAACACTGAATGTTTAGGGATTTTCGATGCAACAGTAAAAAGATTTGAACCAAAATTGAAAGTCCCGCATATGGGTTGGAACAACATTTCAGATTTAAATTCAGTATTATATAATGGCATTTCAGACCAAGATGATTTCTATTTTGTGCACAGTTATTATGCCGAAATAGGTAAAGAAACGACAGCCATTTGTAACTATATAGTTCCGTTTAGCGCATCGATGGAAAAGGATAATTTTTTCGCAACTCAATTTCACCCCGAAAAATCATCGAGTTTAGGGGAACAACTATTACTTAACTTTTTGAAATTATGAGAATCATTCCAGCCATAGACCTCATCAACGGAAAATGTGTCCGATTGACCAAAGGCGATTATGCTACACAAAAAATTTACAATGAAAACCCATTGGAAATAGCTAAATATTTTGAAGACAATGGCATACAATATTTACATTTAGTGGATTTGGATGGCGCAAAATCAAACCAGATTGTTAATCACAAAGTCTTGTATCAAATTGCATCAAAAACCAATTTGAAAATAGATTTTGGTGGTGGATTAAAACAACGTAAAGACTTGGAAATTGCCTTTGAAAACGGCGCCAATCAAGTTACCGGCGGAAGTATAGCAGCAAAAAATCCAATTGAATTTTTAGCATGGTTAAACGAATTCGGAAACGACAAAATCATTTTAGGTGCTGATTGTCTGAATCGAAAAATTGCCACTCATGGTTGGTTAGAAACGTCAGGACTTGATGTGATTGATTACATCTCTGACTATGTTTCCAAAGGAATTTCGACCGTAATCTGTACAGATATTTCAAAAGACGGAATGCTGCAGGGAACTTCCAACGAATTGTATATTGATATTTTAACAAAGACAAAAGTGAATCTAATTGCGAGTGGCGGAGTAACGACTTTATCCGATTTAGAATTGCTGAAAAACATTGGTTGTGAAGGTGCCATCATTGGAAAAGCTTTGTATGAAGGTACAATCAAAATCGAAAATCTACGTGAATTATGTTAAAGAAAAGAATCATTCCGTGTTTGGATATTAAAGATGGTCGCGTCGTAAAAGGAGTTCAGTTTTTGGAACTCAAAGACGCCGGAAATCCTGTTGAATTGGCCTCGTTTTATTCAAAAAACGGCGCTGATGAATTGGTATTCTTAGACATCAGCGCAACCTTAGAAAAACGGAAAACCTTAGCCGAAATGGTAACGCAATTATCCAAAGAAATCAACATTCCGTTTACTGTTGGCGGCGGCATTCAATCCGTTGAAGACGCAAAATTATTGTTGCAATCTGGCGCGGATAAAGTGAGTATTAATTCGGCTGCTGTTTTGAATCCAAATTTGATTGCCCAAATATCTGACGCTTTCGGAAGTCAAAGTTTGGTAGTTGCCATCGACATCAAAAAAACAGGCAACGATTGGTATGTTTTTATCAAAGGCGGAAGCGAATCCACCGGAATTTTAGCGATTGATTGGGCCAAAAAAGCAGAAGCATTAGGCGCCGGAGAATTATTAGTCACTTCTATGAATAACGATGGTTCGAAAAACGGATTTGCTTTAGAAATTACAAATGCTATAAGTCAAGCGGTCTGCATTCCTGTAATTGCTTCCGGCGGTGCAGGAACTGCAGATCATTTTACAGAATTATTCCAAAAAACAGAAATCAGCGCCGGATTAGCTGCCAGTATTTTTCATTTTAATGAAGTGCCGATTTCTACTTTAAAAAACGTTTTAAAAACACAAAAAATTCCCATCAGATGACTTTAGATTTTTCAAAAAATAACGGATTAATTCCAGTAGTTATTCAAAACAACGAGACGCAACAAGTGTTGATGTTGGGTTATATGAACCAAGAAGCGCTACAAAAAACAGAAGAAGAAAATGTAGTAACTTTTTTCAGCCGAAGCAAAAACAGGTTATGGACCAAAGGCGAAACTTCGGGTAATTTTCTAAAAGTAGTTTCTATAAAAGAAGATTGCGACAATGATTCTTTACTCATTCAAGTCATTCCAAATGGACCAACTTGCCATAATGGAACTACTTCTTGCTTTGCGAATAAACCTCAAATCTCTTTCCTTAATGAATTGGAAAATGTAATTGAAGAAAGAATTTCAAACCCAAGTTCAGAGTCGTATGTAACTTCACTTTACCAGAAAGGAATAAATAAAATAGCTCAAAAAGTAGGCGAAGAAGCGGTAGAACTAGTCATTGAAGCCAAAGACAACAATACCGATTTGTTTTTAGGAGAAGCCGCCGATTTGCTGTTTCATTATTTAGTTTTGCTAAAAGCAAAAGGTTTTGGATTGGAAAATGTAGAAGCCATTCTAAAAGACAGAACGAAAAATAGATAAGATTAGCTTTAAGGCTATTTAAGAATAACAAATCTTTATGATTTCTTTAAAAATTAAAAATAGAATTCTCATTATCTTTGTAATGGATTTTTATATCCTAATTAGCAATTCATAATTCATAAATAAAAAAATATGTATCCAGAAGAAATGGTATTACCAATGAAAGCCGAGCTTTCACAAGCTGGTTTTCAAGAATTACATACTGCTCATGATGTAGAAAATGCAATAAAAGCAGAAGGCACAACACTAGTAGTTGTAAATTCAGTTTGCGGTTGTGCTGCAAGAAACGCTCGCCCTGGAGCAAAAATGAGTTTAGATGGCGCTAAAAAACCAGACCATTTGGTAACGGTTTTTGCCGGTGTTGACAAAGAAGCTGTTGATGCAGCGCGTCAGCACATGTTTCCTTTCCCACCATCATCGCCAAGTATGGCTTTGTTCAAAAACGGCGAATTGGTGCACATGTTAGAACGTCACCACATAGAAGGTCGTCCTGCAGAAATGATTGCCGAAAACTTAAGAGACGCTTACGCGGAATTCTGTTAATCTGTTAAAAAAAATCTAAAGAAACCTTTTGGATATAGTTCTAAAAGGTTATTTAATTTAATTTTTTTAAGGGATAAGGGAAGAGGCATAAGGGATAAGGAATTGATTTTACTTATCCCTTGTCCCTAATCCCTTTTAACTTATTTTATTATCTTTGCCGCGAATTCTTCCATTTAGAGTTCATCATTATTTCTCACTTAAACGTTTATAGCATGCAACTGTATAACACCTTAAGCGCAGAAGAAAGGGCCGAACTTATTGACCAAGCCGGCAAACAAAGACTTACTTTGTCTTTCTATGCGTATGCCAAAATTGAAGACCCAAAACAATTTCGCGACAATTTATTTATCGAATGGAACAAGCTCGATGCTCTTGGGCGAACTTATGTAGCCAAAGAAGGAATCAATGCTCAAATGTCTGTTCCGGCAGAAAATATTGAAGCTTTTAGAAAAACTTTAGAAGCTTATGATTTTATGAAAGGCATTCGCCTTAATGTTGCCGTAGAACAAGATGACCACTCTTTTTTGAAACTGACGGTAAAAGTCCGAGACAAAATTGTAGCCGATGGTTTGAATGACGAAACCTTCGATGTTACCAATATTGGCGTACATTTAAAAGCAAAAGAATTCAACGAGATTTTGGAAAATCCAAATACAATTGTGGTCGATTTCAGAAATCACTACGAAAGTGAAATTGGTCATTTTAAAGGTGCGATTACTCCCGATGTTGAGACTTTCAGAGAAAGTTTGCCAATTATCAACGAGCAATTAAAAGATTTTAAAGAAGATAAAAATCTTGTGATGTATTGCACTGGCGGAATCCGTTGCGAAAAAGCTTCGGCTTATTTCAAACATCAAGGTTTTAAGAATGTTTATCAGTTGGAAGGTGGAATTATCAATTACGCCAAACAGATAAAAGAAGAAAATCTTGAAAGCAAATTCATTGGAAAGAATTTCGTTTTCGACCATAGATTAGGCGAAAGAATTACCGACGATATCGTTTCGCAATGCCATCAATGCGGAAAACCCTGCGACAATCACACTAATTGTGAAAACGAAGGTTGTCATTTGTTATTTATTCAATGTGATGAATGCAAAGCAGCAATGGAAAACTGTTGCTCAACCGAATGTCAGGAAATCATTCACATGTCATTGGCTGACCAAGTGAAATTAAGACGT
Organism: Flavobacterium anseongense; assembly: GCF_021608185.1. Lineage (GTDB taxonomy): Bacteria > Bacteroidota > Bacteroidia > Flavobacteriales > Flavobacteriaceae > Flavobacterium > Flavobacterium anseongense. Next base: position 74,093 of record NZ_JAKIHN010000005.1, read on the forward strand.
GGCGTAAAAAACGGCAACATGATTTTCAGAAAAGGGAAATCGGATAAATTATTATTTAAACATTCGGGCGAACTTTCAGATAAATCTTTGGCAATAGTAGAAAAACCCAAGGATATTCGTCAAAAAATTAAAATCAAAAAAACACTGATAGGCAAAGCCGAACATTACTATGTAAAAGCGCAAGTTGGGCTTTTTAGTATCGAAAATCAGGAATTAACCATTGGTGATAAAATCTTAATTTCGGGGCCAACTACAGGAAATCAGGAAATTGTTGTTGAAAAAATGTTTGTCAACGGAAGTGAAAATACCCATGCAAAAGTTGGTGATAAAGTCACCATGAATTTACCTTTTAGAATTCGCTTATCTGATAAATTATTTAAGATTCTTGAATAATTACATTAAAAAAGCCGACTTAAATAGTCGGCTTTTTATTTAGCTCTTAGTAAATACTTCAATTACAGATTCATCATCTCCATCACCATCAAAATCATAAGTGACTTTTACTTTTAAAGTAGTTGACGAAAGCTCCGTAATTCTAGCTGTATCTGATTGTCCATCAGAAGTAACGGTAATGTTGTTACCTGATCTAGTGTAAGTAAAAAATGCTACATCCTCTGTACAACTCCAAACATCTACATTAAGACCTGTTCCGTCGGCATTGAATTGAATATAATCTTTTCCGCATACTTCATGGTCATCATAGGGAATAGTTTCACCAGCTACTAGATACTCTTTGTAGTACCATTTCCCTGTTAGTTCTCCGGAAGTAGTTGGGCCATCATCTGAAGAGCAAGAAAACATAAAGCCTGAGAGAATAGCCAATATCGCTAATTTAATTTTTTTCATTTAAAAGATTTTAAAGTTGAATGCCAAAATAAAGGCTTTTTCTCTATCAAAACAAATAGAATCAAATTCTGAGAAAAGAATTTTTAAAACTTCAAAAAATACTATCTTTACACTTTTAACGTTTATATGAATTATAAGTTGCTTTTCGCAACGCTCTATATATAATTATGGCTTGTCAAAGTTGTTCAACATCTGACGGTAGTGCACCAAGAGGATGCAAAAATAATGGGACTTGCGGCACCGATAGCTGCAACAAATTAACGGTTTTTGATTGGTTGGCCAATATGAGTTTGCCCAACGGAGAAACCGCTTTCGACTGTGTTGAAGTACGCTTCAAAAACGGAAGAAAAGAATTTTTTCGAAATACCGAAAAACTCTCTCTAAGCATTGGTGATATTGTAGCTACTGAAGCTTCTCCAGGTCACGACGTGGGAATTGTAACACTTACCGGAGAATTGGTAAAGATTCAAATGAAGAAAAAAGGGGTGAATTACAACAGCACCGATATTCCGAAAATATACCGAAAAGCATCTCAAAAAGACATCGATATTTGGAGCGATGCACGTGACAAGGAAGCAGCAATGCAGGTAAAAGCACGTGAATTAGCTATTGTCCACAAACTCGAAATGAAAATTTCAGATGTAGAATATCAAGGTGATGGTTCCAAAGTAATTTTCTATTACACTGCAAACGACCGGGTTGATTTCAGACTTTTAATCAAAGATTATTCTCGTGTATTCAATACCCGAATTGAGATGAAACAAGTTGGCTTACGACAGGAAGCTTCTCGACTTGGTGGTATTGGCTCTTGTGGTAGAGAATTATGTTGTTCAACATGGCTGACCGATTTCCGAAGCGTAAATACTTCAGCAGCACGTTACCAACAGTTATCGCTTAATCCACAAAAATTAGCCGGACAATGTGGTAAATTAAAATGCTGCTTGAACTACGAATTAGACACCTATCTAGATGCTTTAAAAGGTTTCCCTGATTTTGAAACCAAATTAAAAACTGAAAAAGGCGACGCTGTTTGTCAAAAACAAGATATTTTTAAAGGGCTGATGTGGTTTGCCTATACGGATAGTTTTGCCAATTGGCATGTGTTGAATATCGAACAGGTTAAAGAAATAATTGCCGAAAACAAGCAAGGCAAAAAGGTAAGTTCTCTAGAAGATTTTGCAATCGAAACGGTAGCTGAACCCGAAAAAGATTTTAACAATGCTATGGGACAAGAAAGTCTGACCCGATTTGACCAACCAAAAAAGAGCAAAAATAAAAACAGAAACAGAAATAAAAACAAGGTTTCACCCGAGCAGCAGGCGAACAAGACGAAGTCAAATCAGAATCAAACCCAGAATAAAGGACAAGGACAATCAAATGCGCAACCAAACAAAGCAAAACAAGATCAAAACAAGACCCGAGCCACAAGCGAACGGAGCGAAGCTAAACAGGAAAACAAAAAACCTATAATTATAAAAAAGAATGAAAATAAAGAATAGCATCCTTTTTATTTTACTACTTCTTTTGATTATTTCTTGTGATAAGAAAAGGGTTTTTGACGAGTATAAATCGGTTGGAAAGGCTTGGCATAAAGACAGCATCGTAACTTTCGAATTGCCAAAATTAGACCCGAAAAAGTTTTTTAATTTGTATGTAAATATTAGAGATAACGACGATTATCCATTCAATAATTTATTTCTGATTGTTTCTTTGGAGCAGCCTAACAGAAAGGTAAAAGTCGACACACTCGAATACCAAATGACAAATCCTGACGGCACATTGCTTGGCGAAGGCTTTTCGGATATCAAGGAAAGTAAGCTTTTTTATAAAGACAAAGTAAACTTTACCCAAAAAGGAATTTATAAAATTCACATCCAACAGGCAACCAGACAAACCGGAAAAATTGAAGGCGTAACAGCGCTTCCCGGAATTTCGGATGTTGGCTTTAGAATAGAATCTACAGAATAAAATTATGGCACAAAAAAATAACACTCCGATTAAAGACATAAAGTATTACCAAAAGAAATTTTGGAAATTGTTCTTTTATGGACTTGGAGTAATGGCTTTATTTTTCACTTTGGCTTCCTGGGGATTTTTCGGAAACATGCCTTCGTTTGAAGATTTAGAAAATCCGGAATCAAACCTGGCAACCGAAGTTATTTCTTCTGACGGTGTAACGATTGGGAAATTTTACAACGAAAACAGAACGCCAATAAAATACGAAGATTTACCACCACATTTAGTAAAAGCATTAGTCGCTACCGAAGATGAGCGTTTTTATGAGCACTCGGGAATTGACGCCAAAAGAACTTTGGGCGCTGTATTAAAATTAGGTTCAGATGGTGGAGCAAGTACATTAACCCAGCAATTAGCTAAACTTTTATTCCATGGCGAAGGCTCAACTTTTAAACTTTTCCGTGTAATCCAAAAAGTAAAAGAATGGATTATCGCCGTTAAATTAGAACGTCAATACACCAAAAACGAAATCATTGCCATGTATTTAAACAAAGCCGATTTCGTAAATACAGCAGTCGGAATTCGTTCAGCAGCAAAAGTCTATTTCGGAAAAGAACCACGCGATTTAACTGTAGACGAAGCCGCAATGTTCGTTGGGATGCTTAAAAATCCATCTTTATACAATCCGTTACGCCGATTGGAAAAAGTGCGTTTGCGAAGAAACACGGTTTTAGGCCAAATGGTTAGAAACGGAATTTTAGATAAAGCAACTAAGGATAAATTAGCTGCTCAACCTATCGTTTTACACTTTCATCCCGAAAGTCACAAAGAAGGAACAGCTACTTATTTCCGTGAATTCCTTCGCGAATACATGAAAAATTGGGCGAAAGAAAATAAAAAACCAGACGGAAGCGATTGGGATATTTACAGCGATGGTCTAAAAATCTACACCACCATCGATTCAAAAATTCAGGAGCATGCCGAAGAAGCGGTTCAGGCGCACATGAAAAATCTGCAGCAGGAATTTTTCGCTCAGCAAAAAGACAATAAAAATGCTCCTTTTGTAAATATTACTCCCGAGGAAACCAAACGCATCATCAACCAAGCTATGAAAAATTCTGAGCGTTGGAGAGTGATGAAGGATATGGACAAAACAGAAGAGGAAATCATCGCTTCGTTTAATGTCAAAACCAAAATGAAAATCTTTTCATGGAAAGGTGAAATTGACACCTTGATGACACCTATGGATTCCATACGTTATTACAAACATTTCCTTCAGGCAGGATTGATGTCTATGGAACCGCAAACCGGTCACATCAAAGCCTGGGTTGGCGGAATCGATTATAAATATTTTCAATACGACCACGTTGGACAAGGTGCAAGACAAGTAGGTTCGACTTTCAAACCGTTTGTATATGCTACCGCCATTGAACAATTAGGAATGTCACCATGCGATTCCATCATCGACAGCCCATTTATGATTCACAAAGGAAGACATAATGTAACCGAAGATTGGGAACCTAAAAACTCTGACCATCAATACCGTGGAATGGTAACTTTGAAAAGAGCACTTGCTCTTTCCATCAACACGGTTTCGGCTAAATTAATTGACAAAACCGGCCCTGAAGCCGTTGCTTCTTTGACTAAAAAATTAGGCGTGAAATCAGATATTCCTAACCAGCCTTCGATTGCGTTAGGTGCCGTAGAAATTACTGTGGAAGATATGGTTGCGGCCTACAGCACGTTTGCCAATCAGGGCGTTTATATTAAGCCGCAATTCATCAGCCGAATTGAGGATAAAAATGGTGTAGTACTTTACGAACCGGTTCCTGAAACCCATGATGTTCTGAATAAAGACATTGCCTATGCGGTTATTAAACTGTTGGAAGGTGTGACCGAAAGTGGCTCAGGTGTGCGCTTGCGAACCCAAGGTGGAGGAAGCGGTGACAATCGATGGACGGGCTATCCGTACATGTTTACCAACCCAATTGCAGGAAAAACGGGAACCTCACAAAATCAATCTGACGGTTGGTTTATCGGGATGGTGCCTAATCTGGTAACAGGTGTCTGGGTAGGCTGCGAAGACCGTTCAGCGCGTTTCAAAGGGATTACTTATGGCCAAGGAGCAACAGCAGCCTTACCTATTTGGGGTTATATGATGAAAAAATGTTACGAAGACAAAGACCTCCAGGTTTCAAAAGATCCGTTCCAAAGACCCGACAACCTCTCCATAAAAGTAGATTGTTGGTCTCCGCCAAAAGTTGAAAATGACTCTACAGCGGTTGCACCTGAAGATGAACAAAACACAGAAGAATTCGGATTGTAAAAATTAGGAGCTAATCCGGCTTTCCACTGTATCTTTTGCTTCGCAAAAGGATGCCGTTCCACACGAACGAAGTGACTGCCGAAGGAATCCGGGCTAGAAAAAAACAAGCATAAAATACAACAGAATCTGAACCAGTTCAGATTAAACAACTAATCATGATTAACAAAAAAGTAAATTCTGTTCAAGAAGCACTGCAAGGCATCGAAAACAACATGACTATCATGCTCGGTGGCTTTGGTCTTTGCGGAATTCCCGAAAACAGTATAGCCGAATTGGTAAAAAAAGAAGTTACCGGATTAACCTGTATTTCAAACAATGCAGGTGTAGATGATTTTGGACTTGGATTACTGCTTCAAAAAAGACAAATCAAAAAAATGATTTCTTCCTATGTCGGAGAAAACGCCGAATTCGAACGTCAAATGCTTTCAGGAGAATTAGATGTCGAACTGACGCCACAAGGAACTTTAGCCGAAAAATGCCGCGCCGCTCAAGCCGGAATTCCGGCTTTCTTCACACCAGCGGGTTACGGAACCGAAGTCGCCGAAGGAAAAGAATCTCGTGAATTCAACGGAAAAATGCACATAATGGAGTTAGCCTATAAAGCCGACTTCTCCATCGTAAAAGCCTGGAAAGGCGACGAAGCCGGAAACTTAATTTTCAAAGGAACCGCCCGAAACTTCAATGCCTGTATGGCCGGTGCCGGAAAAATAACCATCGCCGAAGTAGAAGAATTAGTCCCTGTTGGATCATTAGACCCAAATCAAATTCACATTCCCGGAATTATGGTTCAAAGAATCTTCAAAGGTGAAAAATTTGAGAAAAGAATTGAGCAACGTACCACAAGAAAAAGAGACTAATCATGGCTTTAGATAAAAACGACATCGCAAAAAGAATAGCCAAAGAAGTAAAAGATAAATACTTTGTAAATCTTGGAATTGGTATCCCAACTTTGGTTGCCAATTATGTTCGTACCGATATATCTGTTGAATTTCAAAGTGAAAACGGTGTGCTCGGAATGGGGCCATTTCCTTTTGAAGGTGAAGAAGATGCCGATATCATCAATGCCGGAAAACAGACAATCACGACTTTACCCGGAGCAAGTTTCTTTGATTCGGCTTTTAGCTTTGGTATGATTCGCAGTCAAAAAGTAGATTTAACCATTCTTGGTGCGATGGAAGTTGCCGAAAACGGCGACATTGCCAACTGGAAAATTCCGGGAAAAATGGTTAAAGGAATGGGCGGCGCAATGGATTTAGTGGCTTCTGCCGAAAACATAATTGTTGCCATGATGCACGTGAACAAAGCCGGAGAAAGCAAAATATTAAAACGTTGTACGTTGCCATTAACCGGTGTTGGCTGTGTTAAAAAAGTGGTTACTGAACTTGCCGTTTTAGAAATAACGCCAAAAGGGTTCAAACTTTTAGAACGCGCACCAGGCGTTTCTGTAGAACACATTATCGCTTCGACTGAAGCCGATTTAATCATTGAAGGAGAAATTCCGGAGATGGTTATCGATTAAGATAATCCAATAAAACTTCTGAAGCATTGCCAAAAGTATTCACTTTTTCAGTGATGCTGACTGCTCGTTTTTTATTCAGTTTATAGGTCAAATCAAATTCGGTGGTGAATAATATTGCCGACATAAATGGATTATTTATGTAAGTAACCAACTTATCGCGAGCCGCATCAATAGTGTTAATTTCGACTACTTCCTCTTGCTGGAATTTGTATTTAAGTTCCATTTTCAAAATGCCGCCTTCTACAATTGGGCGAACATAAATATTCATCAAATCGGTATTCCCAATAGTTTTTGCTAAGGTTAATTTGGCAAAAGTTCCATCAGCCAAACTCGACTTGACATTGTTATAAAAATCGGAAAAGGTTTCGTTGAAAGACATATTTTGAATAAATTATTAAGCTGTAAAATTACTTATTCCGGCGGAAACAGTTCCCTGTATGTTTTGAATTCTTTTCTAAAAGGTTTGCCTTTAGGCGTTTTGAGCTTACCCGACCATTTGCCATGGTTTAATGTGTAAAGAGTTGAATCTGAAAATGCAATTACGAAATCCTCATTTTCCTCATTATAGGGTTTTGACTCATCACCACTGACTACAATTCTCTTTGAAGTAAAATACAAAACAGTATCACCAACAAAATGCGGCTCAAATCCGAAATAGTCACTATACGGTCCATCTCCTACTGAGTCATATTTTGAGACCAATTGAAAATCATGGTTTTCTACAAAGAGTAAAAAGTTAGACTGAGTAAAGCCACAAGCTGGAACACCATAAGATATTTCAAAGAAACGATTATCTGCTTTTTTGCTTTTTCCATTTATAAAAACATCTTCATATAGCGACCACATTGGATCTTCATGGCTGGTGTAGGTATTCACCGGAATACATTGCAATAACTTGTTCTTAAGATAAAAATCAAGCCTGCATGAAGTAATTTCAATACTGTCTTTTGAATATCCCGTTTTCAGTGCAACCGCTAAAACCTTGTCTGCAATATTTAATTTCTTAAATTTTTCAAAGACTAAAGTATCTACTTTTAATACATTATCATATAGGTGCAAAGTATCAATACCCGCTAATTTACCTGTGCTGTGAAACTGATCAGGAATTTCATTGATTGGGTTCTTACCATCTTTACAGGAAAACAAAAATGGTATTAGCGCTAAGAAAAGGAGTTTTTCCATTTTACTATTTAAAAAAACCAGATTGCTACGAAGATTGCGGTAATCACACAAATCAAATCTACCAAAAGCATGGTTCCAAGTGTGTAGCGTGTATTCTTCACATTGATACTTCCAAAGTAAACCGCAATTACATAAAATGTGCTTTCGGCACTACATTGAAAAATACTGCTTAATCTTCCCGTTAAGGAATCGGCTCCAAATGTATTCATCGAATCAATCAAAAAGCCTCTTGATCCTGCGGAACTAAAAGGACGAAGGATGGCAACGGGTAACGCATCCGTAATTCCTTTACTCACTCCCATATTAGAAAAACCAAACGCTATCCAATTACTAATAATTTCAAATAAACCGCTGTTTCTAAATAAAGATATGGCAACTAACATTCCCAATACATAAGGGAAAATAGTAACTCCTGTTTTAACGCCATTATTCGCTCCCGAAACAAAAGCATCAAAAACAGTAGTTTTTGCTTCAACAAATTTCTTCTCTTTAACAAAGGAAAATATCAAAGTAAAAGCAATAATCACCACTAATATCAAAGCCGAAAGATTAGAGGTAAAATAATTTTTTCCAATTAAATCCAACTGGTTCACGTACATCAACAAACCAACTATAGCCGCAATTAATCCCATCAGGACCACAACCAAAGAGGCACTTTTGAAATTAATTTTCTGCTTGATTCCAACAATAAGAAACGCCGCAATTGTACCTATAAAAGAGGTAATAATACACGGCAACATTACATCCGCAGGGTTCGTTGCGTTGGCCGCAGCTCTGTAACCAATAATAGAAGTTGCTATTAAGGTAAGTCCCGAAGCGTGCAAACACATAAACATAATTTGTGCATCACTTGCTTTGTCTTTTTCAGGATTTATTTCTTGTAAACTTTCCATTGCTTTTAATCCAAATGGTGTTGCAGCGGAATCTAATCCAAGGAAATTTGCTGCAAAATTCAAGGTCATGTAGGATATAGATGGATGGTCTTTTGGAATACTCGGAAACACTTTTACAAAAACCGGACTCAATGCTTTAGCCAATTTTTCTGAGGCTCCTGAAATGATTAAGAGTTGCATTAATCCGCAGAAAAATGCCAAATACGCAATCAATGGAAGGATTAAATCGAGTAAACTGCTCTTGCAGGTTGGCAACAATCCATCCGATTTTTGAATGCCCGAATAAATTTTAACAGTCTTAGCTTTATAAACATAAGTAGTATCTGCATTGAGAGTATCCCTATTGATAATCATGGTCTGTTCAGGCGCTTTTTTGATGCTGTCCATGATAAATTTTGGCAGTTGTTCCAAATACTTTTCGGAAATTAAAATCGGATCATCTTTTTTTCCATTGAGAACATTGTCAATAGTATAGCTGCTTCCGATAGACAAACTGAATATTACAAAAGCTATAGAGGAAACAAAAATAGCCAGCCAAAATCTACTTAAAACCATAAGTTGTTTTTTTGTAAATATAGCATTTATCGATTTTGAATTAAAAAATTAAGTTCAAATTTTATTGCTGCAGTTACAACCTATTAAACAAAAGCTAAATTTATCTGATTATTTTTCAATAAAACATTAATATTAACCTAGTGTTTATATATTTGCTGACTTTTAGTTATAAAATATTCATTTCTATAAAATTATGAAAAAGAATTACTTCTTATTCCTAACAATTTTTTTTGTTTCGTGTACTGTTTTTGGGCAATCACAGGAAGATGTCAAAAAAATTATTGCCAACTATGATTTGGTAAAATTGAAAAAAACAGAAGACTTTTACAGAAAAAAAGAACAGGCTGATAAGCGAAAAGCCATTGCTGTTGCTTTAAGTAAAAATTGGCCACTTATTATCAAAGATGCTGATGGAAATTTTTCTGAATTAATGAGACTTACTGCAGATGGTTTCCCTCTTTATTATTCCACACAAAATGTAAATGCCGCAAGATCTACCAGAGCCAATCACTTAAATTCAGGAGGTTCTTTAGGTTTAACTTTAAATGGCCAGGGAATGGTTGCCAGAGTATGGGACGGTGGAAATGTTAGAGCTAGCCATACTGCTTTTGGCGGAAGGGTTGCTGTAATTGACAACCCGACAAGCACATCAACTGTTGCACATGCAACACACGTTTGTGGAACTATGGTTGCCGCTGCTAGCCCAGCTTCTGTAAAAGGCATGGCGTATCAAGCTAATGCCAGAACATTCGACTGGAATTCTGACGATTCTGAAGCTATTTCAGAAGCACAACTTGGAATGCTTATCTCTAATCACTCTTATGGTGTTCCTATCACAAGTAACGGTGAAACATTGCCTGCATGGTTCATTGGTGCTTATACTTCTGAAGCTTATGTTTGGGATGAACTTGCTTACAATGCGCCCTATTTTTTACCAGTAATGTCGGCAGGAAATGATGGTCAAAATGAGAATAATGCTGAACCAATTTTATTTGAATATGACAAACTAACTTCTAATAAAACTGCTAAAAATAATTTAGTTGTCGCCAGTTGCGAAGATGTTTCTACGCAAAGCAACGGGACAGTTGATACCTCGACCATAACCATCAGTTCATTTAGCAGCCAAGGACCAACAGATGATTTTAGAGTAAAACCGGATATTACAGGGAACGGATCAAGTTTAACCTCAACATCAAATACAAGCAACACAGCTACAACTATTATGTCTGGTACATCTATGGCTTCGCCAAATGTTGCCGGAACTTTAGTTTTAATTCAGCAACATTATAAAAATGTAACCAATAGCTTTATGCGTGCTGCTACACTAAAAGGTTTAGCTTGTCATACTGCTGATGACGCAGGAAATCCAGGTCCTGATGCTAATTTTGGATGGGGATTATTAAATGCTAAAAAGGCAGCTGAAACAATTACTTCTAACGGATTAACTTCATGGATTTCGGAAGAAAATTTAAACACGGGACAAGTTTTCACTATGAATGTGAATTCAAACGGAACTACTCCTTTAATTGCCTCGATTACCTGGACAGATTTACCTGGTGAAGTAAACAACGGAAGTGGAGGTTTACCTGCAAATGATCCAACTCCTGCCTTAGTAAATGATTTAGATATTAGAATAACAAGAAACGCCACAACCTATTTCCCTTGGAAATTAAATTCTGATCCAAGCTTACCGGCAGTAAGAACAGGAGATAATGCTGTAGATAATGTTGAACAGGTAAAAATTAACACACCAACTGCCGGAGAATATACCATTACTGTAACTTCTAAAGGAACTTTAGTGACTGGAAGTCAAAAATATTCTTTGGTTATTACCGGTATCAGCTCAGCTTTTGCAATTAATTCAACCTCAGATAATTTAACTGTTTGTGCTAGTCAAAATGCCGTTTATACTTTTAACTATTCTCAAACAGGTTCAGGGACAACATCATTTTCAGCAGTTGATTTGCCAAGTGGAGCAACTGCTTCGTTTTCTCCGGCTACTTTAAGTGCTAACGGAACAGTTACTATGACAATTTCAGGCCTGACAAATGTTACGCCTAATGAATATTTTGTTGGAATCAGAGGAACAGGTGCTACTGAAACCGAAACCAGATATAAGTCGTTACGCGTATTCAATGCAACTTTCCAACCGGTAGCTTTGCAAAGTCCAACAAATGGTCAAAACGGAATGTCAACTACTACAAATTTAGAGTGGAATAGTCAACCAAATGCCCAACTCTATAGGATTCAGGTTTCAACATCTCCAATCTTTACAACTTTAGTAACTGAAGATTTTGTAACTGCTAATGAATACCAAATTACCGGACTAAGTCAGGCAACTAGATATTATTGGAGAGTAATTCCTTCTAATGATTGTGGAACCGGTTCCGCGGCGAATGCGACTGTTTACTCATTTGACACCGGAACATTATCATGTGACCAAACGTTTACGGCAACTGATTTTTCAAATAATTTTATTGATACTATTCCAAACTCAGAAGCAAGTGTTCCGTTAACAATTACCGGAGGCTATACCATTGGAGACATTAATGTAAATATGGGTATTACACATACGTGGATTGGAGATATAACCGTAACCCTTGAAGGTCCTGCTGCTATTGGAAGTCCTGTTTTTACTTTATTGGATATTCCATGTGGGGATAATCAAGATATCGTTTGTACTATGGATGATGATGGTGATGCTCCGGCTTGTACCGGAATTCCGGCTGTGTCAGGAAATATTTCGCCTGTTAGTCCTTTAAGCGATTTAAACACTTTGCCTGCTGATGGTCAATGGATTTTAAAAGTTTTTGATCACAACAATGAAGATGGTGGAACTATTGATAGCTTCAGCATTAACTTATGCCGGGTTCAAGTCGCGTTATCCGTTGCTACGAATCCAATTTTGAATAGTAGTGTTTATCCAAACCCAACTAAAGGTATCGTGAATGTTTCGATTCCGGAATTGACAGATAAAGCAACTATAAATTTATACGACTTGCAGGGAAGACAAATTCTTTCAAAAGATACCAACCAAGTGACTACTTCATTTGGAATTGAAAATCTTCAGGACGGAATTTATTTAGTTACTATACAAAATGATTTGGGATCGATTACTAAAAAGATAGTCTTGAGAAGAAACTAAAACTACGTAAAAAAGCCTCGATTAAATCGAGGCTTTTTTTATACATGAATAATTTCATCGTCAATCAATAAATCTTCCCGTCGCAGTCGGAGGAAGATTTGTGCTACGGCAATAACATCTTTCTCGCAATAGATTACAATTCTGTCAATGTCTTTTTCGACATAATAAACGTATGCCACCTGACTTCCGTCGATATCACCTTTTGGTGATGGAATTCCGAGAATTTTAGTTAATAATTTTAATGAAGTGAAATGTTTGTAGTCGCCAAATTTCCACAACTCCAATGTGTCTAAATGTGGAATTTCCCATGGTTTTTTACCAAATAAATTCAGTTTGTTCGGAATAGCAATTTGGTTAATTATCATTCTTCGGGCAATAAACGGAATGTCAAATTCCTTGGCGTTATGGCCACACAAAACATGCTGTGCCTGATTAAAGTGATTGTCCAATAAATTAGAAAAATCCTTTAAAATCTTTTTCTCTTCACCAAAAAATGAAGTAACTCTAAAATTTCTAATATCGCCTTTATTGACAAAATAGCCAACCGAAATACAGACAATTTTTCCAAACTCAGCCCAAATTCCGGCGCGGTCGTAAAACTCATCCGGAGTAAATTCGTCACGTCTTTGGTACTGTGTTTTTTGTTCCCAAAGCTGTTTCATATCATCATCCAAAGAAAGAAAGTTTTCTTCTTCGGGAACAGTTTCAATATCGAGAAAAAGGATGTTATTGAGATTTATTTTTTCTATCATTTTGAATAAATTTAGGAATTTACCGACTAAAATTAAATAATGTAATTCAAATATGAAAGAAAAATTTTAAAAAAGTGATTGCTGTTGTGATGGACTTTCATGTTCTAACAACCATTTTTTGCGCCACAAACCGCCGGCATAACCGGTTAACGAACCATCGGTTCCAATTACGCGATGACATGGAACAACAATCCAAAGCGGATTTCTTCCGTTGGCTGAAGCCACTGCTCGTATGGCTTTTACATCGCCGATTTTTTTGGATAAATCGAGATAGGATATGGTTTTCCCAAAAGGAATATTCAACAATTCCTGCCAAACTTTTTGCTGAAAATCGGTCCCTTGTGGATTTAGTTTGAAGTCGAATTGGTTTCGTTGCCCATTAAAATATTCTTTAAGTTGGGAAACGCATTCCTTGAGTTGTGGTGGAATTTTTTTCGAAACTGTGCCTTCGCTTAAAACAGAAATTTCGGAAATGCCTTTTTCGTCTCCAACGATTTTGGTGATTCCGAGTGGTGATTCTATGAAAGCTGTTTCCATTGGATAAAGTTAGTTATTTAACCACAAAGAACACGAAGAAGGCACAAAGTTCACAAAGATTTATTTCGAAAAAGTATAGATGTAATCCTCTAAGGCTTTCAATTGGTCATCGCTCATGCTTTTGGTGATGGCGAAATTGGTTTTCATAATGTCGTACTGACTTGGGTCGATAATTGGGTCGCTTTCTTCTTTTAGGAATAGCACAATGCTTGCGTTTTTTTCTTTGTAGATTTTAGCAATTTCCTGCAGACTTGGTCCGATTATTTTTTGGTCGGGTTTGTGGCAGGCGATGCAATTTCCTTCGCCTTCAAAAAGTTCCTGACCCGAAATTTTTTTGGTTACTTCGTTATTGGTTGGTTTGTCAAAACTTTCCTGATTGTCATTTTTGCAAGACACGAATGTGAACATTGCAATAATTAATAGTAAATAAATGTTTTTCATGGATTACAAAAATTCAATACGTTTTTTAATTAGCCCCGATGGGAGCGAACTACCTTGTAGTGCGGACAGCAGGAATATGGATAACTGATAAAGCCCGAGCCTTTCGCTCCTTCCTTCGATACTTCTTCTTCACTCCGTAAAGGCTAGCTCAGGATGATTTTACTTGTTCAATAAAATTGCTGCTTCTTTGGCAAAATAGGTCGAAATCAAACTGGCACCTGCACGTTTAATGCACATCAATTGCTCCATCATGATTTTGTCATGGTCGAGCCAACCTCTTTCGGAAGCCGCTTTAATCATAGCATATTCGCCCGAAACATGGAAAACCGTTACCGGAACATTGACCGCATTTTTGACTTCACGAACAATATCTAAATACGCAATTCCGGGTTTTACCATGACCATGTCGGCGCCTTCTTCTACATCCATAAGCGCTTCTTTGACAGCTTCGATGCGGTTGGCGTAATCCATTTGGTAGGTCTTTTTATCTTTTGGAACTTCGACATCAGCTTCTCTTGGCGCACTGTCTAAAGCATCGCGAAACGGACCATAAAACGCTGAAGCATATTTAGCAGAATAACTCATGATACCAACATTCGAAAATCCGGCTGCGTCTAAACCTTGACGCAATCGTAAAACACGTCCATCCATCATGTCACTTGGTGCAACAAAATCGGCTCCGGCTTGTGCGTGCGAAACAGCCATTTTTACCAAAGCTTCGTTGGTTGCATCGTTGGCAATATCACCGTTTTCTATAATTCCGTCGTGACCGTAAATTGAATATGGATCGAGAGCTACATCAGGCATAACAATCATTTCGGGACAAGCGGCTTTGATGGCTTTGATAGCTTGCTGCATCAATCCGTTTGGATTCCACGCTTCTTTTCCGGTGTTGTCTTTTAGGCTTTCATCGACTTTTACATAGATGTTTACGGCACGGATTCCCAGAGCGTAAATTTCTTTTACTTCTTCAACGGTTAAGTCTAATGAACGACGAAATATTCCCGGCATGGATGGAATTTCTGATTTATAGTTTTCGCCTTCGGCGATGAACATTGGGAACATAAAATCGCTTGGACTTAATGTTGTTTCGCGAACTAAGGAACGAATGCTTTCGTTAACGCGTAATCTTCTGCCTCTTTGTAATGGGAACATAATTAAGCCCCCTAACCCCCGAAGGGGGAATTCCTATTAGGGGTCAATAGGTTTTTAGTTATTATTTTGAATTACTCTGCATATTATTTAGTTTTTCGAAGTCCCCCCTTCGGGGGTTAGGGGGCTATCCAATCAACTGGATTTTCTAATACTTTAATTAATTTTTCTTCCTCGCTATTTGCTTCCGGATGATGGTCATAAACCCATTGCACATATGGTGGCAAACTCATCAAAATAGATTCGATTCTGCCGTTTGTTTTTAATCCAAATAAAGTTCCTTTATCGTGAACCAAATTGAATTCGACGTAACGACCACGACGGATTTCCTGCCAGGTTTTTTGTGCTGCTGTATAGGTTAAATCTTTTCTTCTTTCAACTATAGGAAGATAGGCTTCGAGGAAACTGTTGCCGACTTCAGTTACAAAGTTGTACCAATCTAACATTTTCATGCTTTCTGTTTCTTTGCAATAATCGAAAAACAAACCACCTACTCCGCGTGCTTCGTTCCGGTGTGCGTTCCAGAAATAGCCATCGCATTGCTTTTTATATTTTGGATAGAAATCAGGATTATGTTTGTCACAAGCTGTTTTACAGGTTTGATGAAAATGTTTCGCATCTTCTTCAAACAGATAATAAGGCGTTAAATCTTGTCCGCCACCAAACCAAGAGTTTATTACATTTCCATTATCATCATACATTTCAAAGTATCTCCAATTAGCATGCACTGTTGGCACCATTGGACTTTTAGGATGAATTACTAAACTTAATCCACAGGCAAAAAAATCGGCTTCGCCAACGTTGAACATCTTTTGCATGGCTTCGGGTAATTTGCCATGAACTGCTGAAATGTTTACGCCGCCTTTTTCAAAGACTTCCCCATTTTCAATCACACGTGTTCTTCCGCCACCGCCTTCGGGACGTTCCCAAATATCTTCACGAAATTTGGCAACACCATCAACTGCTTCTAATCCGGAGCAGATTTGGTCTTGGAGTTGGAGGATGTATGTATAAAATTTGTTCTTCATTATAATTAGTTTTCAGTCGCAGTATTCAGTCGCAGAATTGAAACTGAAAACTGGGACTGGGACTGCCTACTGATTATATTCCTTAACCGCTTCGATAAACGCTTTCGCGTGATCTACCGGAATGTTTGGTAAAATTCCGTGACCAAGGTTTACGATATAATTGTCTTTCCCGAATTCGTCTATCATTTGATGCACCATTTTTTTGATGGTTGGAATTGGTGATAGTAAACGGCTCGGGTCGAAATTTCCTTGCAGTGTAATTCTTCCTCCTGATAAATATCTTGCATTTCTTGCCGAGCAAGTCCAGTCAACACCAAGTGCTGATGCCTTTGATTTTGCCATATCATTTAGAGCAAACCAACACCCTTTTCCGAATACGATAACCTTTGTGTCTTCGGCTAAAGCTTCAACGATTTGGTTGATATAGGGCCATGAAAATTCGTTGTAATCAACAGGTGATAACATTCCGCCCCACGAATCGAAAACCTGAATTGCGTTGCAACCCGCTTTTACTTTTTCTTTTAAATATAAAATTGTGGTATCTGTAATTTTTTGCAATAAAGTATGAGCAGCAACCGGATTCGAAAAGCAAAATCCTTTGGCTGTATCAAAACTTTTGGAACCTTTACCCTCGACAGCATAACAAAAAATCGTCCAAGGTGAACCTGCAAAACCAATTAACGGAACCTCATCATTCAGCATTTCTTTCGTCAATTTTATGGCGTCAAAAACGTAACCTAAAGTCTCGTTAACATCCGGAACAAAGGTTTTATTCACATCTTCCATGGTTCGGATTGGGTTTGGAATTATTGGTCCCAAATTGTCTTTAAGTTCAACGTGAATTCCCATCGCTCTTGGCACGACCAAAATATCCGAAAACAAAATTGCGGCATCCGGTTTTACAATTCGGATTGGCTGCACTGTAATTTCTGCAGCTAATTCAGGAGTTTCGCAACGGGTGAAGAAATCGTATTTGTCGCGCAAAGCACGAAATTCAGGTAAATATCTTCCTGCCTGACGCATCATCCAAACTGGTGGACGTTCTACAGTTTCGTTATTTAAGGCTCTTAAAAAAAGGTCGTTTTTAATCATCTTTTAGCTTTAAGCTGTCAGCTGTTAGCTGTCAGCATTTATTTAGTTTTTATAATTTTCTATACATTTCATTATCACGCTTTCGATTGTTGGCTGATTGGCTATAATTCGGTTTGGCGTTACATATTTTAATGCTTCGGCTGTTGAGTTGCCAATGCAGAAGCAATTTTCATCTTCAATTTTATTTTCCAGCAAATAACTTTTAACTCCGGATGGACTGAAAAACAATATTGCATCTGGTTCGAAAGCAATTTTGTGCGTAGTCAAAACCGTTTCGTAGACCTCAACTTCATCTAACTTGATTTCAACCAATCGCAATGCATCGGGCAAAAAGTCTCTGCGGATATTTCCGCAAAAAAAGGTGAAACTGTTTTTCGAATATTGGTTACATATAAGTGACGCTAATTCGGCAGCATAATCAGCATCGGCGACAACTTCAAAACCATTTTCTTCTAATAAAGCTTTCGTTTTTTCACCAACACAAAAACACTTTCTGCTTTTTATTTCAGCTAACTTTTTATTTGTAAGAACGCTTTCGACTGCATTTTGACTTGTAAAAATCAGATAGTCGTTTATTGTTTCAATTTTAAAATCCTTGTTTTGAATGCTGATAAAATCCGCTTCAAAAACTGAAAAATCCGCACTCAACAGTTGTTGCTTTTGTCTTTCTGAAAGCTTCTTTGTTGATACTATGCGAATTTGATTTTGCATTACTTTTTCAATTCGTTTTTGATTTTTTTCATCAATTCAGCTCCTCCATTTTTTAAAATTTCCTGAGCTGCATTGAATCCTAATTTCTTCCATTCCGAAATATCGACAGCTTTGACGATTTCAAGTTTTTGTTTTCCATCGATGGATAACAAAACTCCTTTGAAATCTATCGTGTCGTCATGTTCATTATATTTTGCTAAAGCTCCGATTGGTGCTGTACAACCGCCTTCGAGTGTTCGCAAAAATTGCCTTTCGATATACGTGCAAATTTCTGTTTCGATATCGTTGAGTTGCGAAACTGCGTCAATAGTAAATACATCATTTTCCATTGCAACTATAACCATTGCACCTTGTGCAGGCGCCGGAACCATCCAATCCAAATTGATAAAATTATCCGATTTTAGATTAATCCGTTCCAAACCTGCTGCGGCAAAAACGGCTCCACTCCAATCATTATCATGTAACTTTTGCATTCTTGTATTCACGTTTCCGCGTAAATCTACAACAGTGTGATTTGGATATTTATTCCACCATTGTGCCTGACGACGTAAACTTCCGGTGGCGATTGTCGCTTCGGAATTAAGGAAATCAAGATTGCCTTTGTGAACCAGAATATCCAATACATTGGCGCGTTCTAAAACTGCTGCCTGCACGATTCCTTTTGGTAAAGTGGTTGGCACATCTTTCATCGAATGCACCGCAATATCTACTTGCCCATTTATCATCGCAATGTCTAAGGTTTTGGTAAAAATTCCGGTTATTCCGAGTTCGTAAAGCGGTTTATCCAAAATGATATCGCCATCTGATTTAACGGCAACAATTTCGGTTTTATATCCTAAATCTTCGAGTTGTTTTTGAACCGTATTGGCTTGCCAAAGTGCTAATTGGCTGTCGCGGGTTCCTATGCGAATGGTTTTTTCGGCCACTTTGATGCTTTTTAAAAGAATGATTTCTCTTGTTCTAATTGAAATACTTTTTCAATCCATTCGATTCCTTCGTCCATTGAATCTCCATCTTTTAGATGATTCACAAAATGATTCGTGATTTTTTGAATGATTCTGTTGCTGATTAGTTCGGCTTGTTCTTCGTCAAAATTGGAATTTTTTTTACGCTGAACATTTAACTCGCTTTCTTTAATAGCATTCAGTTTTTCTTTTAACGCTTGTATGGTCGGTGCAAACTTTCTGTTTTTTGTCCATTCCATAAACTCTGCTTTTACTTCTTCAATAATTGCTTCAGCAGCCGGAATGTGTAGTTTTCTGTTTTCTAAAGTTTCATCCGTAATTTGAGAAAGATGATCGAGATGAATTAAAGTAACGCCTTCAACAGTTGTTACATTTTCATTTACATTTTTCGGAATCGACAAATCTAAAATCAACAATGGTTTTTTTAGATTCAAAATCGCTTTGTCAATCGTTGGATTTTGAGCTCCGGTTGCTACTACTACAACGTCTGCTTTTTGCAATTCCAGTTGTAAATCGGCGTAATCTTTTACGATTACATCGAGTTTTTGAGCGAGTTTCTCCGCTTTATCTTTTGTTCTGTTGATTAAAGTTATGTGATCGTGTTTGGTATGTTTTACTAAATTTTCGCAAGTATTTCTACCAATTTTTCCTGTTCCGAAAAGCAGTATGTTTTTATTGGCAATGTCTTCTACGTTTCTGATAATATATTGAACAGAGGCAAAAGAAACCGATGTGGCGCCTGAAGAAATTTCTGTTTCAGTTTTAATTTTTTTGCTGGCTTGAATAACAGAATTCACAAGTCTTTCCATGAAGGAATTTGCTAATCCGTTAGATTTACTTTGAATAAAAGCAGTTTTTAATTGACTGATAATCTCAAAATCACCAAGGATTTGACTATCTAAACCAGTTCCAACTCGGAACATATGACTAACAGCGTCCTGATTTTTGTAGATATAAGCAACTTCCTGAAACTCTTCTACTGTTCCCAGACTGTTTTCACAAAGCAACTTGATTAATTCATATGGATGATTGGCAAAGCCATATATTTCGGTTCTATTGCAAGTTGAAGTAACGATTAGCGATTCAATTCCTTCAGCTTCGGCCTGCATTAACAAGGTCGATTTAGCATTGGTATCCAAACTAAATTTGCCTCTTACCTCAGCATCCGCTTTTTTGTAACTCAATCCTATGGCGTAAAAAGAAGTGTGCTTCGTCATATTAAAATTTTCCATGTATATACTTTCCTTAAAAAGTTCAACAAAACTATTATTATCTAATTTATAAAAGTAACGCTTAAAGGACTTTTTATGTCGCTATGAGATATTTTGTTTCCCAAATATCTTTTTAGCGTTATTTATTATAAATTTGCAGTGAAATCAAGTGTTCATAATTTCTTTATGTAGATTGATTCTAAATAATAATTTCACCTGACTTCAAAAACATATACGAAAAAATATCGCTATGGGTTCTCAAGAGATAATAACAATTGAAAATGATTTCACCTTAATTCGTTTTCAAAGCGATGAAAATGAAAGTTTTCATGTGAAAAAGCACATCAATCAAGGGTTGATACAGTTTCACTTTGGAATTAAAGGCAAAGCAAAATTTGTGTTTAATGAAGGGAATTATGCTCTAGATTTAAGAGAAGAAAAGTCACTGCTATTTTATAATCCGCAGAAAGAATTGCCCTTAAATTTAGAATTAGCGCCAAATTCCTGGGTGATTTCGGTGATAATTTCGATACAGAAATTTCATGGCTTGTTCTCTAAAGACGCTAATCATATTCCGTTTTTAAGCGAGGAAAACAAAGACCGTAAATATTACAAAGAGAACGATATAAGTCCGTCAATGGCAATTGTTCTTAGCCAACTATTTCATTACAATTTAAATCCACAAATAAAAAACCTGTATTACAAAGGAAAAGGATATGAATTATTGAGCTTGTATTTCAATCGTTCAGAAGATCCAGATGCAGAACAATGTCCGTTTCTGATTGATGAAGAAAATGTATTAAAAATAAGAAAAGCCAAAGAAATCATAATTACCAATATGTCGGAACCACCAGGTTTAGAAGAGCTATCAGACCAAGTTGGCTTAAGTTTGAAAAAACTAAAAATGGGTTTTAAGCAAATTTACGGCGATACGGTTTATGGTTATTTATTTGATTACAAAATGGATTATGCCCGACAATTATTGGATTCGGGTTCGTATAATGTAAACGAAGTTGGTCTAAAAATTGGCTACAGCACCGGAAGTCATTTTATTGCAGCTTTCAAGAAAAAGTTTGCCACAACACCAAAGAAATATTTGATGTCCTTAAATCAAAATACTTAATCAAATAGATTTCGTATATCAAACAATTATTAAAATAAAACATAAAATTGCCAAATGAAAGGAGTATTATTAGTCAATTTGGGTTCGCCCGAAAGTCCAACGCCAAAGGATGTAAAACCTTATTTAGATGAATTTTTAATGGATAAATACGTGATTGACGTTCCGTATTTGTTGCGCGCATTATTAGTTAGAGGAATTATTCTGCAAACGCGTCCTAAAAATTCAGCTCACGCTTATAGCCAAATATGGACGCCTGAAGGTTCACCGCTGATAGTGTTTTCAAAAAAAATGCACCAAAAAGTTGAAAAACTGGTTGATGTTCCTGTGGCTTTAGCCATGCGATACGGCACGATGACCATTCAAAAAGGCTTACAGGAACTA
The DNA here is from genome assembly GCF_021608185.1 of Flavobacterium anseongense. Lineage (GTDB taxonomy): Bacteria > Bacteroidota > Bacteroidia > Flavobacteriales > Flavobacteriaceae > Flavobacterium > Flavobacterium anseongense. The sequence continues at coordinate 95,908 of NZ_JAKIHN010000005.1, forward strand.
AAAGATAAAGGCGTTACCGAAGTAATGTTGCTGGCTTTATATCCACAGTACGCAATGGCTTCAACAACTACCATTTGGGCTTTGGCCGATGAATTACAAAAAAAGCATTTTCCGGAAATGACAATCACCAAAGTTCCGGCTTTTTATAACAAACCCGATTTTATTCAGGCTTTGTCCAATTCTATCAAAAAGCATTTGAGCAACTTTGAATACGACCATTTATTGTTTTCTTATCACGGAATTCCAAAAAGACATATTCGTAAAACTGATGTGACCAAATCGCATTGTACGATTGACGGCAAATGTTGTATTACCGATTCTCCGGCGCACGAATTTTGTTATCGCCATCAATGTTATGAAACCACAAGACAAGTTGTGGAATTATTAGGAATCCCGGAAGGCAAATACAGCCAGACATTCCAATCACGCTTAGCCGGTGACAAGTGGTTAACGCCATATACCGATGTTGAAATCAATAAAATGCCTGAAAAAGGAATTAAGAAATTGGCCGTTGTCACTCCGGCTTTTGTTGCTGATTGTTTGGAAACTTTGGAAGAAATAGCGATGCGTGCCAATGAAGATTTTAAAGCTAATGGTGGTGAAGAGTTTTTTGCCGTACCGTGTATGAATGATGAAGACGAATGGTGTGGCGTGGTTGCTAATTGGGTAAAAGACTGGTCGAAATAGCGTAAAATGGAACTATACAACTACATAAAATCATTGCACCTAATCTTTGTCATTACTTGGTTTGCAGGTTTGTTTTATATCGTTCGCTTGTTTGTATATCAAATTGAAGCCAATGACAAGCCTTCGCCTGAGAAAGAAATTTTGCAAAAACAATACAAAATAATGGCGTATCGCCTGTGGTATATCATCACTTGGCCAAGCGCTTTTTTAGCTGTATTTTTTGCACTTTGGTTATTATTGATAATGCCGGTTTGGATGCAAATGCCTTGGATGCAGGTCAAATTAGGATTTGTAGTTTTACTAGTTGCTTACCAAATAAAGTGTCATTTAATCTATAAAGAATTACAAAATGATATTTTCAAACATTCATCTAACTTCATGCGGTTGTGGAATGAAGGGGCAACTATTATCTTGTTTGCCGTTGTTTTTTTAGTAATTTTAAAAAATGCTTTCAACTGGATTTATGGCGTCATCGGAATCGTTTTATTTTCGGTTTTGATAATGCTTGGATTTAAGTTTTATAAACGTATTCGCGAAAGAAATAGTTGACAGTCTAAGTCTCAATTTACAGAGAAAAATCTGAACACTGCGACTGAACACTGCGACTGAACACTGAACACTATGCTTAACGGCTTCAAAATGTCAATGCTTTCACTTCGAATTAGGATTTTCCTATCGATGATTATATTGATATTGATTGCATCACTTTTGATGGCTTCTATTTCTATTATTCAGTTTAAAAACGAAGCCAAAGATTATCATCAAAAACGTTTAGATCAGAAAGAGTTTGCCATAAAAGAACACATCAATTATGTGCTTGCCAATACCACTTATCCGCTGACAGAGAAAAATCTACCGCTGATTTTTAAAGATAAAATTCACGAATTAGCAGATATTCATAACCTCGAAATCAATATTTATGGCTTAAACGGGAAATTGCTAAAATCTTCTAAAGCCTCCTTTTCTGTTGATAAAGTAGCGCCACCTATTCCGAATTATGTTTTAAAACTTGTTCAGTCATCGGTAGAGAAAAGGTATGTAGATATTAAAACAGTTAATGGATTAAAAAACCGCTCTTCGTATAGTCAAATCAAGGATGATAAATTCAAACCGCTCGGCATTTTGAATATCCCATATGTTGAAGATGATGGTTATTATGAAACAGAATTACAGCAATTTTTACTGCGCTTGAGTCAGGTATATTCTTTTATGTTGATTATTGCTTTTGCTTTGGCCTATTTCCTGGCGAGTTACATTACCAAATCGTTGAAGACTATTTCAGATAAAATCTATGAAACAAGCCTGAATCAAAAAAACGAGAAAATCGTTATTGAAGCCAATAGCAGAGAAATCAATTCGTTGATAAACGCTTACAATCAAATGGTGGATAAACTTGAAGATAGTGCTTCAATGCTTGCCCAAAGTGAACGTGAACAGGCTTGGCGAGAAATGGCAAAACAAGTCGCACACGAAATCAAAAATCCCTTGACGCCGATGCGTTTGACTGTGCAGAGTTTCCAACGAAAATTTGATGCCAATGATCCGGAACTCAAACAAAAACTCAACGATTATTCCAAGACATTAATCCAACAAATTGATACGATGAGTGCCGTAGCTTCAGCGTTTTCAAATTTTGCTTCAATGCCTGCTCAACAAAATGAAACGCTGAATGTGGTTCAGGTGGTGGAATTAGCTTTGGATATTTTCAACGAAGATTTTATCGTTTTTAAAAGCAATAAAGAATATGTAATCTCGAAACTAGACCGAACCCAATTGATTCGGATTATCACTAATTTGGTTAAAAATGCGATTCAATCCATTCCGGATGAACAGGAAGAAAAGAAAGTTTTGGTTTCGGTTAATGAAGTAGAAAACGACGTTATCATAACTGTCGAAGACAACGGAATCGGAATCGAATCGGACAATATTGAACATGTCTTTGAACCAAAATTCACCACCAAAACAAGCGGAATGGGATTAGGATTGGGAATTATAAAAAACATTATAGAAAATTACAAAGGAACTATTACATTTGAAACTGAACTCGGTAAAGGAACAACCTTTTTTGTTTCGCTGCCTATTGTCAAATAAAATATCATAATCATGAACTTCGAGAATATACTTGTTGCTGTAGCAAACGGCATTGGACAAATCACTATCAATCGCCCTTCAAAATTAAATGCGCTCAATGTGGCGACAATTCAGGAATTGCACGATGCTTTGGAATCGCTTGAAACCAATGATGATGTTCTGGTGATTATCATTACAGGCGAAGGTGAAAAAGCATTTGTTGCCGGTGCTGATATTTCAGAATTTGCAAATTTCACAATAGAAGAAGGTGCTCAATTAGCAGCACAAGGGCAAGAATTGCTTTTTGATTTTGTAGAGAATTTAAAAAAACCAACCATTGCTGCCGTTAATGGTTTTGCACTTGGTGGCGGATTAGAATTAGCGATGGCATGTCATTTCAGAATTGCTTCCGATAATGCCAAGATGGGTTTACCCGAAGTTTCTCTTGGTGTAATTCCGGGTTATGGCGGAACGCAGCGTTTGCCCCAATTAATCGGAAAAGGCCGCGCTATGGAAATGATTATGACAGCCGGAATGATTTCTGCCGAAGATGCTTTTCGTGCCGGTTTAGTCAACCATGTTGTGCCACAGGCTGAACTTTTAGATTTTACAAAAGGCATCGCAACCCGAATTATGAGAAATTCTCCTTTCGCCATTGGCAGAGCCATAAAATGTGTTAATGCCAACTTCAAAGACGGCACAAACGGTTATGAAACCGAAATCAGAAACTTTGGAAAATGTTTTGGTACCGAAGACTTTAAAGAAGGAACAACTGCCTTTTTAGAAAAAAGGAAAGCTGAATTTAAAGGAAAATAACCTTAATGAAAAAGTACATTTTTTTTCTGTTCCTTTATGGTCTGAGCTCTTTTGCTTATTCCCAAAACATCCCTTTTTCCATCAAAAAAAGTGATTTGTTTCAGGACGACTATAAGGAAACTTCAATAATCTTAGCCGAAAAAATTGATAACAATGGCTTTCTTCTGGTTCGCTCCTATAAAAGAGGCGGTATTTCACCGGGAGAAGGTTTTTATATTGAAAAATACAACACTGATTTAAAACTGGTAAAAGAGTTTGAATACGATATGAAACATCCAAATTATCAAAAGTATAATTTGGTTTTAAGCGTTTTCACTTTAGAGAAAATGGTTCATATTATAGAAATATATTATGATTTAAATTTGAAATCGTTCGTCTGTCTCGACAATAAAATTTTAGATGAAAATACGGTTGAAAAAACAACACTTTTCACAATTTCAAGAGAGGAAATGAAAACTGTCGGGACATTCAATCTTCAAAAAAAGTTTTACGCCAGAGTTGATGAAATGTGGACAAACGATAATTCAGGAACAATTAATGCCGAAGACAGCAACATCAAAAGAGGAACTTTTTTAGATGTTTTTCTTAAAAGAGATTCGGCTAAAGACGGTGGTGATGCTTCCGACATAACGGTTGTGGTAAATGAAACCAAAAATGCATTTGCCATTGCCATGGATTTAAATCAAAAGACTTCCGATGGTTTAAAGATTTATGTCTTTAACAACAAGCTTGAAAAGATAATTGACAACACTTTCACTAAAGAAATTAAAGACCGAAATTATATTTTTCAGAACATTCAGGTTTCGAATGATGGCAATGCTGTTTACTTACTCGCCAAATCGTATGATACTGATTTGCGGAATAAAAAAGAAGGCGGAAAATACTTTTTTGAACTCACCAAGATTGATGCTAAAAATCAATTTACTCAAAAAATTGACCCAAATGAAAACTTTATTGGTTCATTGAAAACCTTTTTTCATAATGATGAATTGTTTTGCATCGGATTTTATTCTGAGTTGACAGATTATCGTTATAAAGGAATTTGCTGTTTTAAATTTGATGCTAATTCATTAGAACCAAAAAAATCAAAATACAACCTATTTACCGAACAGTTTTTCTTTGATAAATATGGCAAGAATACCGAAAAAGCCGTAAAGTTTTTGACTTTCAGAAAAGTGTTTTTTAATACCAATAATGAGATCATTCTGAATGCTGAAGAATACGACAAAACGGAACGAGCCGGAGCCGGAGCCGGAATTAACGGTGCTGCTGGCCCGATAAGCTCCTCAACACATTATAGTTTTGATGACATTGTTATTGCCAAATTAAATTATGATGGTGATATGATGTGGGCGAGAAACATTAACAAAAGACAATCTACAACTGATGATGACACTTCCTATCTTTCCTATACTTCAACGGTCAGAAATGATAAAACATACTTTTTTATCAATACCAAAGACAAAATCAAAAAGCTAAAAAACGACCGAATTGAATTTGGGCAAATCAGAAAAAACAAATCCAACCTTAACGTCATTGAAGTTAATGCTATTGGTGATTTTGACTATCAGGAAATACTTGATGACGAACAAAACGAAGTGCCTTTCATGGTTTCAAAAGGAGCCTTAATTGAAAACAGTGTTTATTTCCTAGGAAGAAAAGGAAAAGACAAACAACTTTTAAAAGTTACTTTGTAAAATTCAACTGCAGACTGTGACTACAAACTGAACATTATTTTTTGCCTTCCCATTCGGCATAAAACTGCGAAAGGAAATTTTCCATATATTGGTGACGTGCTTCGGCTATTTTTTTGCCTGTAGACGTATTCATTTTGTCTTTTAACAATAAGAGTTTTTCGTAGAAGTGATTCAATGTAGGCGATTCGGAAGTTTTATATTCTTCCTTGCTCATATTGAATTTCGGAGTAATCTCTGGATTGTATAACGCTCTGTTTTTAAAGCCACCGTAATTAAAACATCTGGCAATTCCTATAGCGCCAATAGCATCCAATCTATCGGCGTCTTGGACAATTTCTAGTTCTTTGGAGTTGAATTTCTTTTCAAAATTTCCACCTTTAAACGAAATGTTTTCAATAATGTTGATGACATGAGCGATTGTTTCTTCAGAAACATTTTCATTTTCTAAAAAAGCGCGGGCAGTTCTTGGACCAACGGTTTCATCGCCATCGTGAAATTTACTGTCAGCAATATCGTGAAGTAGCGCGCCAAGTTTTACAACAGTTATATCACAATCTTCGTCTTTGGCAATTAAAAGTGAGTTTTTGTAAACGCGTTCAATGTGAAACCAATCGTGTCCGCCTTCGGCATTTTCCAGTTTTTCTTTTACAAATGTTATGGCATTATCTATCAATCTCATTTTTATATTTATAAAAAAATCCAAATTCTAATACGTTTTGGAATTTGGATTTTTAGTTATTGGAATTTTTAAAATTATCTAATCATGGCAGGTTCAACCCATTTAAAAATTGTAGATTCAGCCGGAATCACTAGTCTTTCAGAAACTTTTGCCATTCGAGACGGTAATTTCATTAGATAATCTCTGGCTTTTTCAGCTTCGTCAGTCAAACCGGAAAGTTTATCTATTTCCCATCTATTGATCAACTTTTGCATAATATCAACATAATCAGCTGCAGTGTAAACACCAATTCGTTGCGCAGAATCTGAAAAATTTAAAAACGCTTCACCTATTTTTTCGCCTGATTCTCTTAAGAATTGAGCCGGCATTACAATTTTTTGCTTCATCATAAAGTTAAATGCCAAAAGCATTTCACTTGGATCAACTTTAAAAATTTGAGATACAAATTCGCTGTAAGCATGATGATGACGCATTTCATCACCTGCAATCATTTTACAGATTTTTGCCAATTTTTTATCGCCGTATTGCTTTGCAATCTGCGAAACTCTATTGTGTGAAACGTAAGTTGCTAATTCCTGAAAGCTGGTATAAACAAAGTTTTTATATGGATCACGACCTGTTCCGATATCAAATCCGTCGGTGATTAAATGTTGGGTTGTAATTTCAATTTCGCGCATGTTCACACGACCAGACAAATAAAGATATTTATTAAGTAAATCACCGTGACGGTTTTCTTCACCTGTCCATTGACGAACCCATTTGCTCCACGGATTGTTTTCTACCTGACCAACTCCGTCAACATCCATCAACCAGGATTCGTAGGTTGGTAAAGCTTCTTCGGTTATCATATCGCCAACAAGAGTTACCCAAAAATCGTAAGGTAAGTCTTTGGCTATTTCACGCAATTCTTTTACATCTTCAAAGAAATTTTCATCTTCAGAATTAGGTAAAAAATCTGATGGCTGCCAAATTGTTTCAATAGGAATAAGATACTCATTCATGTAACCTTCAATCTTATTTTCCAGAAACTGCATTACTTCCAGACGAATATTATGTGTTGACATTGTTTAGTTTTTAATAGATTGGATTACTGCTTTTTCTGTTTTCTCCATCAGTTCTTCAAAAGGAAAGTCTTTTACAGCAATCGCTTCGTGAATTATAAATTGCAAATGGTTTCCTAAACCCATTGGAAAGGCACCAAATTTAACCATTTTCCACGAATTATTTATAGTTATTGGCACAACATATGCAGAAGGTGCGTATTTACATAAGATTTTTAGGCCACTTTGAGCAAATTCTTTCGGTTTTCCATTTTTGCTTCTGGTTCCTTCCGGAAATATAACGGCAGAGCGTTTGTGTTTTTCGATATACTCCGACATTTCTTTTATTAGTGGAATGGCTTGTTTTGGGTCTTTTCTATCGATAAGAATAGAACCACCATGGCGAAGATTATAGGAAACACTTGGAATACCCTTCCCTAATTCTTTTTTACTGACAAACTTGGCGTGAAAACGTCTCAAATACCAAATGATTCCTACAATATCATAAAGACTTTGATGATTGGAAACAAAGATTATCGGGACACCTTTTGGAATTGTATCCCTGTTTTCAAAAGTATAACGTGTTCCTAAAATGTTGGTGCATTTGGTCAGGAAAAAATTCAAATAATCAACACTTTTTTTGTGTGCCTGGTAGCCAAAAACATTGAAGCAAATCCATTGAATGGGATGAAAAATTACCAAACACAATCCAAAACAAAGATAGTATACGACTGAAATTGGATATGAAATAAGTTTTTCCATGATTTAAAAAATAGAGGACAAAAATACAAAAAATCAAGGGGATGAAATATAAAAAGAAACTAAAAACTCTTTTTAAACTTTTAAAAATATACACTTTTAATATACCTGTTTAAAATCAAATCCCTATATCTTTATTGCTAATCAAAGGGTCAAAATATTTTGTTCAAAACTCCTCTGATTTGTATCTTATGACATCAAAAAAAGCATTATTTTTATGCCACAAAATTTAGAAAAAATGAGTTCAGAAAAAGAAGCCAAATTAAAAGCATTACAATTAACGCTAGATAAATTAGACAAAGCTTACGGAAAAGGAACCGTAATGAAAATGGGCGACAAAGCGGTCGAAGAAGTAGAAACTATTCCATCCGGTTCGCTTGGTTTAGATTTAGCTTTGGGCGTAAATGGTTACCCAAAAGGAAGAGTTATTGAGATATACGGTCCGGAATCTTCAGGAAAAACAACCTTGACATTGCATGCCATAGCCGAAGCACAAAAAGCAGGTGGAATTGCCGCCTTTATTGATGCTGAACATGCTTTCGACAGAAATTATGCAGAAAAATTAGGTGTCGATATTGAGAATTTAATCATCTCACAGCCCGACAATGGAGAACAGGCTTTGGAAATTGCAGAGAACTTAATTCGTTCCGGTGCAATAGACATTGTTGTAATCGACTCGGTTGCCGCTTTGACTCCGAAAAGTGAAATAGAAGGCGAAATGGGGGATTCTAAAATGGGATTACATGCACGTTTGATGTCTCAGGCTCTGAGAAAGTTAACAGGTACTATAAGCAAAACAAATTGTACTGTGTTTTTCATCAATCAGTTGAGAGAGAAAATTGGTGTTATGTTTGGAAATCCTGAAACTACTACAGGTGGAAACGCTTTGAAATTCTATGCTTCCGTTCGTTTAGACATTCGTCGTTCATCACAAATAAAAGATGGTGAAAACGTAATTGGAAACAGAACCAAAGTAAAAGTGGTAAAAAATAAAGTTGCACCACCTTTCAAAACGGCAGAATTTGATATCATGTATGGTGAAGGTGTTTCGAAAACAGGAGAAATTCTGGATTTGGCTGTTGAGTTTGAAATCATCAAAAAAGCAGGTTCTTGGTTTAGCTATGGCGATACAAAACTAGGACAAGGAAGAGATGCTGTGAAAGTCCTGATAAAAGACAATCCTGAATTGGCAGATGAACTGGAACAAAAAATTAAAGATTATATTAAAGAAAGTGATTCATAATAAACTATATCATCCCGTTAAAATTTAACGGGATGCTTTTTTTTAGTACCTTAACGCAACCCTTTATATAAAAAAGTATCCTAACAACAAAATCGATTATAATTATGAAGAATGTAATTTCGCTTTTAGTGCTGTTTTTTATATTAAATTCTTGTTCTCCTGGTGACGATACACAATATTCTTATAGATTAATACCAATAGAAAGTGTTGAGATTCCTACCGAATTTACTTTAGGAGAAACCTATCCGATAACTGTTCATTATACTTTACCGACAAGTTGCTATCACTTTAGTTCATTGTATTATGATAAAAATTTAAACATAAGAACTATAGCTGTTGAAACTCTTGTAGAGACAAGAAACAATTGTCAGGAGTTGAGTGCTGTGGATGGTGCTCGTACTGAAACATTTAATTTCTATGTAACAAGTAATGGCACTTATATTTTTAAATTTTATCAAGGAAAAGATGATCAGGGAAATGATATTTTTCTAGAATATGAAGTGCCTGTGACGCATTAAATAACAAGCAATTTTTGAAAATTGGATTTAAATCAACTCATAAATGATTGCAAAAACAATGATAGAAAAGCACAAGAACAGTTATACAAATTGTATTCACCAAAACTGTTTGCGGCTTGCTTAAAATATTCACGCAATTATACTGAGGCGCAAGACAATTTACAAGATGGATTTATATTAATTTTTAATAAAATAGAACAATATTCGTTTAAAGGTTCTTTTGATGGTTGGCTTAAACGTGTTATGATTAACAATGTTTTACAGCAATACAGAAATCAGACTTTTTTAAGTTTAGTAAACGAAGATGTTCCTGAAGATACTGAGATTGAAATTGATGACGAGGATATATCATTAGAGTATTTGCTAAAGATTATTCAGGAATTACCAGACAGGTATCGATTAGTTTTCAATCTTTATGTAAATGATGATTATTCGCATGCCGAAATTGCCGAGATGCTTTCCATAAATATTGGAACATCAAAATCGAATTTGTCTCGTGCACGAATGATTTTAAAAGAAAAAATAGAACAATACAAAAACGTTTCAAATAAAACGTTTCCTTCAGCAAAATGAGTGAAAGAAAAAACATAGATCGTCTCTTTCAAGAAAAATTCAAAGATTTCGAAGTAACGCCTTCGGATGAAATTTGGGGAAATATTGAAGCAAAACTCGATCAAAAAAAGAAAAGAAGAGTAATTCCGTTTTGGTGGAAATTATCGGGTGTTGCTGCGGTATTTTTACTTGGATTTTTCATCACCAAATCCATTTACAATCCGGGAATTAGTACCGACCCGAGCTTTAGCGAACCGGCGCAGCAAAATTCGGTTGTAAATGGAAGTAATCCAAACAAAACAGAGCGCCCAAATAAGAAAGATATAAATAAAAATGCTGCTGAAATTAAAGCCGGAGATGCTATTGTTAGTGAAAATAATTCCAGCAATACAAATACAGAAGATGTAAATAAAAAGGAATTAAAAAATAATAGTTCCGTTTCTGACGCTGTCGCGAATACTGATGAAAAAGCAAGAAACAATACCGCTTCAGAAAACAAAACTAAAAGAACTATCTATTCCCAAAAATCTGCCGTCGCCGATAAAAAGCCTTCCAACTATCGTTCATTGAAAAACAAATCAAATCCTGATCAAAATAAAAGTGCTGTGGCTGAATCTGTTTTTGAAGAAGCTCAAAACCAAGTAGCTCACAAAACCAACAGCAATAAATCGAAAGCTGAAACAGACCAAAATCTTATTCTGAAACAAGACGAACAAGCTAAACAGAATGCACTAACCGCCATTGACCAAAAAAATAAAACGTCAATTGAAAATAAAAACATCAATCTTGATGATTTAAAAGGGAATGCCATATCCAAAATTGATACAAAAGAAATTGAAAAGAAAGTAAACGACACAGCTTCCAAAAATAGTGTCGCTAATAATGAATTGGAAGAATTGCTTAATGAAAAAGAAAGCAAATTAAAGCAGGAATCTAAAAGAAATAGGTGGCAACTCACCTCAAATGTTGCCCCTATTTTTTTGGGTTCAATTTCAAATGGCTCGCCAATTGATTCAACACTTACCAACAATTCAAAATCATATAACACCAATATTGGTTTCGGACTTGGTGTAAGTTATGTTGTAAATAAAAAATTATCCGTCAGAACCGGATTAAATAAAGTTAATATAAGCTATAATACAAATGACATTGTGTTCTTTACCGGACTTCAGGCTAAGATGTTAGCCAATGTTTCGCCAACAGCTTCGAGTTCGATGATACACGTAGAAACACCAAGCAATAGAGCAGTAAGTGCAACTTCAGAAAACGGATTTTTGCCTTTTGAGAGTTCGATTGCTCATGAAAACAGTGGCTATCTGAAACAGGAAATCGGTTATATTGAAATGCCTGTCGAGATGACTTATTCGCTTTTTGATAAAAAATTCGGCTTGAAAATTATTGGCGGATTTAGCTCGCTTTTTTTACAAGACAACAGTATTTCAATTGTATCAAAAGACAGCAATGTATTGCTCGGAAAAGCAAGTAATTTAAACGATGTGCATTTCAGTACCAATTTGGGATTGGGAATAAAATATGGTTTTATGAAATCTTTTGAATTCAATTTAGAGCCAACAGTAAAATATCAATTGAACACCTTTAGCTCAAATTCCGGGAATTTCAAACCTTACATCTTTGGAATTTACAGCGGAATCAGCTATCGATTTTAATAAAAAGGTTTGTTTTAAAATTAGTTAGATGGTGTTATTGCTTTCGAGTAATAGCAAGAAAGAGTTCTGGAATACGGAACTCTTTTTTTATGGATTATATTCTTGAAGCTGTTTTAAAATAACTTCTCTAACTGAAGGTTTCAGTGTTTTTTTATATTCCGAAGATTTATCTTTTGTATCAAAAAAAGGATGAATTTTTACACGCATCAAACCAGGACTTCCGCTGAAAAAAGTATATGAAAATCTTTTTTTGTTATCGGCAAATGTAATCGGAACAATCGGAATGTGATGGTCAATCGCTAATCGGAAAGCACCGTCTTTAAATTCATCTAAAACTATTGATTCATCATCAGGAACCCCGCCTTCAGGGAAAATGCAAATGCTCAAACCTTGATTTAGTCTTTTTTGAGCTCTTTCAAAAACAGCCATTCTGCTTTTAGAACTGCTTCTGTCAACCATGATACAAGTTCGTTTATAGAAAAACCCAAAGAGCGGAATTTTTGCTAACTCTTTTTTACCAACAAATACAAAAGGATTTTTTACTACTGAAAGCATCAGCATAATATCAGTCATAGAAGTATGATTGGCAACAAACATATAACTTTTCCCTTCAATGATTTCTTCTTCTGTTTCCAATGCAACTCTGAAACCCATTCCGAATAAAATGACTTTTGCCCAAATTCTGGCCATCACAAAAAAATAAGGATACCATTTCTCGGAAAGAATAGAAATAAAAAGAAACGGAAACATGACAATTATGGGAACCGCCATTAAAACATAGAACCAAACGCGATAAAGTGTCCAAAAAACAATTTTCAGTGCTCTCATATTGTCAAATGTAATAAATCGCAAGTGATTTTTATAAATCAGCCAAAAATATATAAAGTTCGAAATGTGAAATTATTAAAAACAGCACCCTAAAAAAAGACATTTATCAAAAAATAATTGTCAAAAAAAGAAAAGCATAATAGTTGTCAAATATTTAATAAAATGACAATTATACAGAGAATAAAATTATATTTTAGCTTTTACTTATTATTATTTTCAATAAAATAATCGAAAGTTTAACTTTTTAATAATGGAGATACAATGACGATGATGCCCGAATTAAATGGTAATGGTTGGGATGAAATGTTTTCTACTAAAGGAGTTCGCGATTCTTACCGGCAAGTATTAGATACGTTACAAAACTTAAATCCCGAAAGTCTCAAAGCCAAACAAAAACAGGCTTCAGATTCTTTTATGAATCAAGGAATTACATTTACCGTTTATAGTGATGACAACCAAGGCATCGAACGAATTTTCCCTTTTGATATTATCCCAAGAATTATCACAAAGAAGGATTGGTTAGAAGTAGAAACCGGAATTAAACAACGATTATTAGCGTTGAATCTGTTTTTAGAAGACATCTATACTGATCAAAACATTATAAAAGACGGTATAATTCCGGCTTCGTTGATTGCATCATGTCCTCATTATATTCAAGAAGTACATGGTATAAAACTGCCGCATAATATTCATGTTCATATTGCCGGAATAGATTTGATTCGGGGAGCAAAAGGAGAATTTTATGTTCTCGAAGATAATCTAAGATGTCCGAGCGGTGTTAGTTATATGCTTGAGAATCGTGAAATTACAAAGCGAATATTCCCGGAAATGCTTGCTTCAAATTATGTAAGCATGGTAAGCAATTATCCTATAATACTTCATAATATATTAGTTTCCTTATCACCAAGAAATGTCTCAAACCCAAATGTTGTACTCCTAACTCCCGGAGTTTATAATTCCGCTTATTACGAACATACTTTTTTGGCAAGGCAAATGGGAATTCCATTGGTTGAAGGCAGAGACCTGATAGTGAACAACAATAAAGTGTATATGAAAACTACATCAGGACTATATCAGGTTGATGTAATTTATAGACGATTAGACGACGAATATCTTGATCCATTAGTTTTTAAACCAGACAGCACACTAGGTGTTCCCGGACTTATAAGCACATATAAACAAGGAAATGTAGCTATAGTAAATGCTGTTGGAAATGGTGTTGCAGATGACAAAGCAGTATATGCCTTCGTGCCGGATATGATAAAATATTATCTGAATGAAGAGCCAATCCTTAAAAATGTTCCCACGTATCAAATGGAAAATAAAGAGGAAAGAGAACTTGTATTTGCCGACATGGGAAATATGGTTATCAAAGAAACCAATCAAAGTGGTGGTTACGGAATGATAATGGGAAATAAAGCTACTGAAGAAGAGCTTGAAAAAGGGAAAATTGCTATTCTGGCCAATCCAAGAAATTTTATTGCACAACCTATTATTCAACTCAGTACAGTTCCCTGTTTAATCGATGGGCAATTGAAATTACGCCATGTTGACTTGAGACCTTATGCCTTATGCGGCCCTAATGGAGTTGAAATTGTGCCTGGAGGATTAACTCGCGTTGCATTAACTGAAGGTTCATTAGTAGTAAACTCTTCTCAAGGAGGAGGGAGCAAGGACACCTGGATTTTAAAATAATTTTAATTTAACTTTTAAATCAATACAAATGAAAACACTTATGACAAACAGAGTTACAGAAGGTAAATTCTGGCTCTACACGAACACAGAATCAATAGAAGATTCTAACATAGAAAGAGGGAAATTGACTCAAGCTGAATCTGAAGTTTCAATTATTGAATCAATTATTGAAACTATTGTAGAACCTATTATCTATAAATGTTAAAATAGAGAAGGGATAAAATTAATTATATCGATTTAAATGAAACCAAATATGCTCAGTCGGGTAGCAGAAGGAATGTTTTGGCTTGACCGATATATGGAAAGAACTGACGGGATGTTACTGACTTTAAACACGTTTTACATTCTGTCTTTTGATAAAGAAATGAATGATTCTCTGGGATACAAGCCTCTATTGGACTACTATACAGACTTGTCTCCTGAAAAAATTAATGCGGTGCAATACGACACGAATTTTGTGCTGAAATATATCATTTGTGACAATCAAAATCACAATTCGGTTAAAAATTTAGTGATTAAAGCACGTGAAAATGCCCGAGGTTCTCAAGACAAAATAACCAAAGAGCTCTGGGAACATATCAATTCTTTGTACCATTTTATGAATTCTCCCGATTTACCAAAACAATTGGAATCATCTAATGCATTAAAAATTGTTACCAAATTAAATAAAGATTTTCTGCTTTATAATGGCATTCTTCAGGTTACGATGCCAAGAGGATTAGGTTGGTGTTTTTCCGGAATTGGTAAACATATCGAAAGATGTTTACAAACAATTTCGCTTACTCAGGCTTACTTCTCAACTATCTCTTATAATCTTGACGGAAACGAAGATTTACTCTATTGGAGAAGATTATTATTATCACTTTCGGGTTATGAAATGTATTTGAAAAGCTATAGCAATATTCCTCACAATCGCAAAGTAGTGCAACAAGTTATCTTTAACAGAGATTTTGCACACTCTGTGATTTACAATTTAGATTTGATTGATACTTCTTTAAATTATCTATTTAAAGACAACACATTAAGTGAAGCACGAACATTAAATAACCAATTTGGAAGATTAAAAAGCTATGTTGAATACACCGATTATCATAATCTTAACAATCATCAATTAGAAGAAGTTTTGAATAATACCAAATCACAATTAAATCAATTTTCGTTCGATTTTTCTAAATTATTTTTCTCTTATACATAATATAATGGCAGTTTTTAAAATAGTTCACATTACAAAATACCAATACAACTGGCCCATAAAAGAAAGTATAAACGAAATTCGTTTGTTTCCTCACAATTTTGATAATCAAAAGGTTTTAGAATACCATCTTTTGATAACCAATAATCCTGACGTAATAATTTCTGAAGACTATTATGGAAATCGGGTTGGGAATTTCAATTATTATGAAGCACATACCGAAATGATCATCGAATCAAGAATGCTGGTAAGAGTAAATCATTCATTAAAAATTCCCGATATAGATGCTACTAAGGTTGAAGATTTAATTCCACATTACGAAAAAAACATCTTACTATTAAGACTTAGCTATCCTGAAACCATAACAAAACAAAACGAAATTCTTTCTATTTTAGATAAAATTGGTTGTGCTGATAAGCCTATTATAGAAATCGCCCAACAATGCAACGAATACATTTTCAATAATTTTGAATACACTAAAGGAATCACAAATATTGAAACTACTGTAGATGAAATTCTGGAAATGAAAAAAGGCGTTTGCCAGGATTTTGCGCATCTTTTATTGCAACTTGTTCGAACTGCCGGAATTCCTGCCAGATATGTGAGTGGTTATATCTGTCCGAATAAAAGTGGTTTCAGAGGCGAAGGAGCAACTCATGCCTGGGTAGAAATTTACACGCCAAATCAAGGTTGGCTTGGACTTGATCCAACTAATAATATCTGGACAATGGATAATCATGTAAAACTTTCAGTTGGGAGAAATTTTTATGACTGTTCTCCCGTAAAAGGAATATTTAAAGGACTTGCCAAGCAAACACTTTCCGTTTGCGTTTCAATAGGTTATGAAGACGGTCGCCAATTTGAAGAGATAAATGATGTGCAGCTACAGGAAGTTTCGGTAGAATTTCAGGAACAATTAGACAGCATGGAACTACTTCATCAGCAACAGCAGTAATAAATAATTTTAGCAAAAACACTCCTTTTGGCTGCGCTTAATTTGTACTGCATAAAAACTTTACAAACTTTGCTAAAATCTCTATAAACTTTGCGAACTTTGTTGGCAAGAAAAAAAACCATGTCAAAAATACTAACCGGAATTCAAAGCACAGGAACGCCACATTTAGGAAATCTATTAGGCGCTATTCTACCAGCCATTGAACTGTCAAAAAATCCAAGTAACGAATCGTATTTATTTATTGCCGATTTGCATTCAATTACACAAATTAAAAACGGAGATGAACTTCGCCACAACACGTATAGCACTGCTTCGGTTTGGTTAGCTTGTGGATTGGATGTCAATAAAGTGATTTTTTACCGTCAGAGCGATGTGCCTCAAACTGCTGAATTGTCTTGGTATTTGAGTTGCTTTTTCCCTTTTCAACGTTTGACATTGGCACATTCTTTTAAAGACAAAGCCGATAGATTGGAAGATGTGAATGCGGGTTTATTTTCGTATCCAATGCTTATGGCTGCTGATATTTTATTGTATGATGCGAATTTTGTTCCGGTTGGAAAAGACCAATTGCAGCATATTGAAATTACGCGTGATGCCGCTTCCCGTTTTAATCATCAAATGGGAGAAACCTTTGTAATTCCGGAAGCAAAAATTGAAAAAAACACTATGTATGTTCCCGGAACTGATGGACAGAAAATGAGCAAATCACGTGGAAACATCATCAATATTTTTCTGGATGATAAAGCGTTGCGCAAACAAATCATGAGCATTGAAACAGATAGCACACCATTGGAAGAACCAAAAAATCCGGATACGTGCAAAATATTTGGACTTTATAAATTGTTGGCAAACGAAACTCAAATTGCTCAAATGAAAACCAAATATGCCAATCTCAACAGAGATTTTGGTTATGGTCATGCCAAACAGGAATTGTTTGAGTTAATCGTTTCCAACTTCAAAACCGAAAGAGAAAAGTACAATTACTACATGAATAATCTTCCGGAAGTTGATGCGTTACTAAAACAAGGTGCCGCAAAAGCCGGATCAATTGCCGATGTTGTTTTGAAAAAAGTCAGAGTGAAATTGGGATTTGAATAAACCTAAACCGCTTCAAACAATTTTCCAGGCAAAGGTCGAATAACGCCTTTTAATTCCATATTCAAGAGTAAGGAGGAAATTCTAAAAATCGGGAAATCACAATCGAGAGCAATGATGTCTAACAATTGCTTTCCGTTTTTTTGCAGATAATCATAGACTTTTTGTTCCTCATTATCAAGAGTGACAAACAATTGTTTTTGAATAACCGATTTGTCATTGCGAATTTGCGAGGCAATCTCCCAATTCAGAATATAAATCAAATCGGCTGCGGATGTCATCAAATTTGCCCGTTGAGTTTTAATTAAAGTATTGCATCCCTGACTGTATTTATCCGAAACTCTTCCCGGCACAGCAAACACATCGCGATTGTATTCATTTGCCATTATTGCAGTAATTAAAGAACCGCCTTTTTCGGCACTTTCAATGACGACTGTAGCTTCGCTCATTCCTGCAACGATGCGATTGCGACGCACAAAATTCTCCTTTTCGGGATTGGAATTGCTCCAAAATTCAGTTAGAAATCCACCGTTATTTTCCATTTTGGCAACGTATTTTTTGTGCGGTTTTGGATAAACCTGATTTAAACCATGAGCCAAAACTCCAATGGTTTGCAGCTTGTTTTCAATCGCTGCCTGATGCGCAACAATATCAACACCATAGGCAAAACCGCTAACAATTATTGGATTAAAAACAGCTAAATCTTCTATTAGTTTTCTACAAAAATCTGCGCCATGTGACGTGACTTCACGCGTACCAACGATGCTGATTATTTTTCTGTTTTCTAAGTTTATATTTCCCGAGCCAAAAAGCAAAACAGGTCCATCGCTGCAATGTTTTAACTTGTTTGGATAATCTTCATTTTGATAATTCAAAACGGCTATTTTCTCCTCTTCTACAAACCGCAATTCCTGCTCTGCTTTTTCGAAAACGGTCTTATCCTTTAAATTCTTAATCAAAACCGAACCAATCCCATCAATTGCTTTTAACTGATTTGATTTAGCATTAAACACATTTTCAGCTGAACCGCAATGATTTATGAGTTTTTTGGCAACAACATCTCCAACGCCATCTACTTTTAATAGTGCTAAAAGGTTAAAAAGTTCTGTTGAATTCATGTGCTCATTTTACTACAAAAATAATTATTTTTTGTGGGGATTGTTAATAAATATTGTGAATAATTTTTTGATAGTGTTATTGTTTATCTAAATTTGTTGATATGAAGATTGAACAATACATTTCCCAATTATTATATCGTTATCAATGTGTTACCGTACCAGGATTTGGTGCGTTTCTGACTGAATTTCAGTCGGCACAATTGGACGAAAACTCGCATTCGTTTTATCCTCCAAAAAAGATGGTTTCTTTTAATCCGTTTATTAAAAACAACGATGGATTGTTGGCAAATCATTTGGCGGAAGCTGAGAAAATATCTTATGAAATTGCAGTAAATATTATTCAAAACGAAGTATCACATTGGAAAACTAAAATTCAGGAATTCGGAAGTTTTTCGGTAAAAAATGTCGGTGATTTTACATTGAATTCTGAGAAGAATATTGTTTTTGTTCCGGTAGATCAAATCAATTATCTAACTGCTTCTTTCGGATTGAGTTCTTTTGTTTCGCCTTCTGTTAAGCGTGAAGTTTATAAAAAACAAGTTGAACAACTGGAAGAAAAAGCACCAATTGCTTTCACACCAGAGAAAAAGAAAAATTATTCCATTTTAAAATATGCTGCTGTTTTCTTATTGTCAGCGGGAATTACCGGAACTTTTGGTTATAAATATTATGAAAATCAAATTGAGCAGGAAACGCTTATGGTGCAAGCCAATGTTCAGAAAAAAGTAAATCAAAAAATTCAGGAAGCTACTTTTTATATTTCAAATCCGTTACCCGCAGTTACACTAACAGTTGCCTCTGAAAAAATGCCTTATTGTGTCGTTGCCGGTGCTTTTAGAATAGAAAGTAATGCCGAAGAACAATATCAAAGATTACTTAAATTAGGATTTACAAAAGCCAAAAGATTAGCGCCAAACAAGCATGGTTTATTCCCAGTGCTTTACGGAAGTTATTCGACTTATTCAGAAGCCAATGATGCTATGAAGAATATTCGAAAATTAGACAATAAAGATGCCTGGCTTTTGATCGAAGAACAATAAAATTATCCCTAGAAATAGGGATTTTTTGTTTTCTGTAAGTACCTTTGCAAAAAAAAGTATGAGTCCGAAACATCCTTCCGAATCGTTAACCATCTTAACTGATTTAGTTTTACCAAGCGAAACCAATCCTTTGAACAATCTTTTCGGAGGCGAATTATTAGCCCGAATGGACAGAGCTGCAAGCATTGCTGCCAGAAGACATTCTCGAAGAATTACTGTGACCGCTTCTGTAAATCACGTAGCTTTTAATCGTGCCATTCCTTTAGGAAGTGTGGTAACGGTTGAAGCCAAAGTTTCACGTGCTTTTACTTCTTCTATGGAAATCTTTTTGGATGTTTGGATAGAAGATAGAGAATCGGGAAATAAAAGTAAAGCTAACGAAGCCATTTACACTTTTGTTGCGGTTGATGAAATGGGAAATCCTGTTCCTGTTCCACAAATAGAACCTCAGACAGATGAAGAAAAAGCCAGATATGATGCCGCTTTACGCAGAAAACAATTAAGTTTGGTCTTGGCAGGAAAAATGAAACCACACGATGCAACCGAATTGAAAGCATTGTTTTTGTAATAAAAAATTCCTCTAGTCCTATTAAACTAGAGGAATTCTTTATTACATATTAAACAACCAACTTGCCGGATTATTATAGGTCGTGTTTTGAAGAATCAAGAATTTCAAAACCGTTTTCCCGGTGTCACCATTAGTTCTGATTTTACCTAAAGTTTGTTTGGTAGAAACTTTATCTCCAACGCTTACGTTTACACTAATTAGGTTTTGATATACCGTGAAATAATCTCCATGCTGAATAAAAACTGCAATATTTAAAGGCGATAACTTAATTACTTTCGTTACTTCGCCACCAAAAACTGCTCTGGCAGAAGCGCCGTTTTCTGTAGTAATTTCAACACCACTGTTATGAACCGTTAGAGTTCTGTATATTGGATGCGGTTGATCTCCGTATGCTAAAGAAACGGCTCCTTTTTCAACTGGCCAAGGCAATTTTCCTTTGTTGGCCCTGAAATTATTGGCAACCAATTGCCCTTCTGAAGTCAATACAATTTTTGTTGACGATTCTACCGCTTTTGTCGATTCGGCCGTAGTTGATTTTGGATTCGCTTTGGCTTTTGCCGCCGCTGTTTTTTTATTGGCTGCAGCAATAGATTCCCGAATTAACTTTTGAATCTGCGCATCAATCTTTCTTGTTTCCTGTTGTTTCTTCTTAATCTCGGCAGTGATTTTGCCTTTGTCCTTTTGTATTTGTAGCGCTATTTTTTCCTGCTCTTTTTTCTCCTTTTCTAATTCTTTCTTTTCGTTTTCGTTTTCTGCAATTAGTTTTTCCTTTTCTGTTTTTTGGACAACAATTTTATTGGTATAACCAACCAATTGCTTTGTTTTTGCTTCTATTTCTTGTCCTTGCATTTTTCTATAACTAGCATATTGTTTCATATACTGTGCTCTTTTGTAAGCTTGCAAAAAGTTTTCCGAAGACAATAAAAACATGGCTCTACTTTGTTCAGACCTACTTTTATAGGACTTCATAATCATCGCGGCATAATCCTTTCTGAGTTGCTCCAATTCCCGGTTGAGCTGGTTAATTTTCAATTGATTTACATAAATATCATTCCCTAACAACTTGGTTTGCTTCTCGGTTGTTTTTATCAATTTTTCTTTTAACCCAATCTTTTCCTTTTGAATTAATAACTGAGTAACAACTGATTTCTCTTTGCTTTTTACTGATTGTAACAACTGTTCTTTTTCCTGAATCTCTAACTGAATTTTAGCTTTACGCTCTTCGAGTTGTTCCTGCGTTGGCGGTTGGCTCCACATTTGAATTGTGAAACAGAAGAATAATAAAGAGAGAAATAATTTTGGCATTGTTGTCTTATTTTGGCTAATCTTTTATAAAAATTCTATCATATCCATCAGGGACACTGTAAGGAAATGACAAATCTTCGTTGAATGTTATCGAATTATAATCAACTATAATGGCTGTTTTTTCATTTTTTTGAAATGCATTTATTGTCAAAGCTGCCGGAAAAATGCCCGAAGCAAATTCCTGAAAATTGGGATAATTCGCTTCAAATTTTCTTGCTTTTTCGGGCTGACTAATTTCTTGCTTTTTTAATAAAAAATGCTCTGCTTCAAAGAAAAAAGATTTTTCGGTTTTGTCCTCAACAGTATTCAATTTATAGAATTTATCTGTTTCGGTAAATGAATAATTCCCTTTTGTCAAATCGTCAATTGGTTCCCCAATCAGCATGTTTTGTATTTTATTAAAATCTAAATCAGTTCCCAGCCATCGACTCAACGCTTCGTAATTTCCTTCGAAATATTCGCCGTTTATCTTTTCATAATATTTTACTTCGCTTGGCGTAATCAATGCTTTTGCCATTGTTATTCCCAATACGCGAATGCTTACTAAAATCTTTTCGTCTTTCTTGATTTTGATTTCGGCAGAAACACTTTGCGAATCATCTTCGTGCTTGTATTTGGCGTTGGCTCTAATGTATAACGTCGAAAAATCATTTTTATTATTGTAATGATTTTGGATTATCTTTTCAGAAGTCAAAGCGTTCTCATCTTTAACGACCGCTGTTGGAGTCTTTGTATCAACAAAAACCGCTTTTGATTTACAGGAACTTAAAAAAATAATCGCCAGAATAAACAATCCTTTTTTCATTATTTTTTTTGTTTTTTTATGAGTTCATCCGCTTTGGCAAAATACTTTTCTTTTTTATTTGAATCTCCCAAACCACTATAGGCTTCTCCCAGTTGAATATTGAAATTGATTTCTAATGATGCATCGTCAACAACAAAATCTAAACCCGAATCTAAAATTGTTATCGCCTTTTTAAAGTTTTTCAACTGATTATTAGCAAGCCCGGCATAATAGTAGAACTGTGGTTGTGTTGGAAAAAGCTGTGTCAGATCATCTGCTTTTTTGGCCAAATCAGTAAACTGCTGATTTTCTGTGTAAGCCTGCATCAATAAAAGCTGGGTTTCAACATCGTCCGGATCACTTGTTAAATGCATGTTTAAATACTTGACCGCTTTCCCGAAATTGGATTTCGAATAATAAAATTTACCTATTTCTTTAGCAACTCTTACATCTTTATCATTATCAAAATAAGAAATAGCTTTATCTAAATCGGCTTCATAATTTGGATTATTTTTGGTGAAAATCAGAAACTCATTGAGCATTCTATGTTTAATTTTAGAATCTATTTTTTTGCTAGGAAACACAATATTCATAGCTTTAACTGCATTATCTCCATCATTCTTATTCAAATGAAATTTAAATAAACTCACTTGCGCCCAATCAGAAGTTGGAATTTCTTTTTCTAATTTTTGCGCAATTTCTAATGCTTTTTCTTCCTGATTGCTCTGCGAATACATATAAATCAAAGCAATATAATTGGATTCTTCTTTTGGAAATTTCTTAATCTGATCTAATAAATGAAATTTTTCAGCCGATTGGTATTTGGCATCTTTTAGAATGTCTGCCTTATACAATTCGCGCTTGTCGGATTTCCCAAACTTAGCGTTCAATTCGTTGATAAGTTCCAAGGCTTTGTCAAATTGCTGTGTATTCATATACAAAGAAGTCAGGTCTTCTTTATAATCTTCTTTGAATGTTACCAATTTTTCAACTATCGGAATCGCTTTATTGTAATCTCGAACGGCATAACAAACATCGTACATTCCAACCCAGGCCCAACGGTTTTTTGGTTCCATCTTGGCGACCTTTTCAAAGTTTTCATAGGCTTCATTATACTTTTTCTGAGCTAAATAATTCTTGCCCAACTCAAAATAAATCACTGGGTTTTCAGGTTGAATTACCATTCCCTTTTCTAAAGCCTCAATTGCCTTGTCATAGTTTTCGATGCTTTTTTGTTGGATTGCTTCATAGAATATCTCTTCAAATCCATCGTCTATAGTTACAACATCATTCGTTGGTTCGTTTTGAGCCAACGTGCAATTGGGAAGGCAAAGCATCCCAAAAAACAACAGACAATAAATTTTTAAATTTTTCATTTATGCTGAATTCATTTCAGTATTTTTTATTCTAAAACCGAGTAATCTCCGATGCTGATGCTGGTAAAATTTCCGTCAAAATTTGCATGATTTCCAATCATGGCGTTGTCTAATTTTGCATTTTTGATATGAGCATGTGTTTGAATCAAACTATTTTTAATTGTTGAATCGATAACATGAGTGCCTTTCCCTAACGAGACATTTGGACCAACAGTCGAGTTTATCAAAACGACATCTTCACCAATATAACATGGTGGAATTATAGTTGAATTTTCCTGTTTCACATCATAATCAATCAAATGTTCGCCATCATTGTGCAAAAACCCGAGCATTCTCGAATTGGTCTCTACCGTTACATCTTTGTTACCACAATCCATCCATTCATCGACCTTGCCCGGCACAAATTTCATGCCTTTTGCCATCATTTGTTTAATTCCGTCATTAATTTGGTATTCGCCACCATGAATGATATTATTATCTAACACCGATTGTAATTCATTTTTTAAAACAGCAACATCTTTGAAATAGTAAATTCCGATAACTGCTAAATCCGAAACAAATTCTTTTGGTTTTTCAACCAATTCTACAATTTCGTTGGCTTCATTTAAGTTAATCACACCAAATGCTTCAGGCTGATCGACTTGTTTTACCCAAATAACACTATCGGCGGTTTTATCTAAATCGAAATCGGCACGGATTAATGTATCTGCATAAGCAATTACGGCCGGACCGCTCAAAGAATTTTTAGCACACATAATGGCGTGACCTGTTCCGAGCGCTTCGTTTTGGTAGTAAATCGTTCCTTGCGCACCAAGTTTTTGAGCGATGGCAATCAAATCTTCTTCAACTTTTTTGCCAAAACTTTCGTGGATGATAAAAGCCACTTCATCTATTTTCTGATTCAAAACACTGGCAATATCTTCCACTAATCGGTGAACGATTGGTTTTCCTGCAATTGGAATTAACGGTTTTGGGATTGTTAATGTATGTGGGCGAAGACGTGAACCACGACCAGCCATTGGAACTATTATTTTCATATTGGCCTCCCCTGTCCCCTCCAAAGGAGGGATAATCTATCGAGGAACATAGGTTTTATAATATAAATAATTTTATTTTCAAATTCCCACATTGGGGGTTAGGGCTTACTTCACCCCAGTACTACCAAATCCGCCTTCACCACGTGACGTTTCGGACAATTCCTGAACTTCATTCCACTCGGCTCTTTCGTGTTTGGCGATGATTAATTGGGCTATTCTTTCACCGTTTTCAACGACAAAATTTTCATTGGATAAATTTACTAAAATCACACCAATTTCTCCACGATAATCGGCATCAACTGTTCCGGGAGAATTGAGCACTGTTATTCCTTTTTTAGCTGCCAAACCACTTCTTGGACGAACTTGGGCTTCGTATCCAATTGGTAGTTCGATAAAAAGTCCGGTTTTTACAATGGCTCTTTCTAAAGGTTTTAGTGTAATTGGTCCGTCCAGATTTGCTCTTAAATCCATTCCGGCAGAGGCAATGGTTTCATAATTTGGCAAATCGTGTTGCGATTTGTTAATGATTTTTATGGTCATTTTATTTTGCTTTTCTTTTTATGATTCGGAGTAATGTTTCTTTTTCACTGTAATAAATGAAATATAAAAATAAGCCTAACAAGATTATTTTCACAGGATAATTTTCTCTTAGATAGGGAATGTAAAATGCGATTGCCGAAAACAATATCGTCAATCCCAAATAACTAAAAATTCTATTGAAATCGTATGGGATCGGATAATGATTTTGTCCCCATTTGTAGGAGATAATCATCATGCTTCCATAAGCCGCAATGGTTGCAATAGCTGAACCATAATAACTCATTGACGGTATCAAAAGCCAATTCAATATCAACGTTATGGCAGCGCCAATTATTGAGATGTAAGCTCCTATTCGGGTTTTGTCTATCAGTTTGTACCAAACGGAAAGATTGGTGTAAATTCCAAGGAAGAAATTGGCTAAAACAATCAGCGGAACAACTTGTATCGCGTCCCAATAATTCTCATCGGGCACTAATGGTTGTTTTAATAAATCTATAAAAACAATTACAAACAAACAGATGAAAGAACCAAAAATCACAAAATACTTGGTAATGGTGGCATAAGTTTGTTGTGCATTTTCATTGGCTGCATGACTAAAAAAGAACGGTTCGATTCCTAAAGTATAAGCCGTTCTGAAAAGCACCATAAACATTCCGATTTTATAACAGGCTGAATAGGCTCCAATATCAGACAACGGAACATGCATCCAGTCTAAAAGAATTTTGTCAAAATGCTCGTTGATGGCAAAGGCAATTCCGGCAAATAAAATTGGCAATCCATAACTCATCATTTTTTTCCAAAGTGCAGCATCAAAATGCCATGCTATTTTAGTGTAATTCGGAATCAGCACCAGAAATGTAGCCAGACTTGCCGCAACAAATGAAATAAAAATATAGCCTATCTGATAATTATCGATATAAATCGTATTGAAAAAACCATCCGGATTATTGGCTGCTAAATTGGGCAAAATCGCCAAAAAGAAAAGCGTCAACACTAAACTTATGGTAGTATTTCCAATTTTTATCGCGGCATATTTCATAGGTTTACGTTCGGCACGAAGCTTTGAAAATGGGATGATGGCAAGTGCATCTAGTGTTAAAATCCAAACTGTATAAGTGATGTATTCTACTTTGATATCGGACCAGTCTGCCAACGTATTTCGGAAAAGTAATCCCAACACCAAGAATCCTAAAGAAGACCAAAACAACGAAATGGTAGCCGTAGAAATAACATTTTTCTTGTCATTTTGTTCGGAATTATAAAA
This sequence comes from Flavobacterium anseongense, assembly GCF_021608185.1. GTDB lineage: Bacteria > Bacteroidota > Bacteroidia > Flavobacteriales > Flavobacteriaceae > Flavobacterium > Flavobacterium anseongense. Next base: position 122,433 of record NZ_JAKIHN010000005.1, read on the forward strand.
TCTGAAAAAGGCGGTTTCCATTCCGTAAGACAACAACACATTGAAAAAAACCAAATAGGAAAAAATAATCGACACTTCGCCCATTTTACTTTTGTCAGGCAAAAACATCACATAAATCGGATTCAGAATGAAGCTGATTAGCCTTGGTATAACCGTAGCCAATCCGTAAATTATGGTTTGTTTAAAGAGATTTTTATATAAACTCAAGATGTTGAATATTGCTTTGGAATGATAACAAAAGTAACCAATTCTTTGGTTTAAGTTAAGCCGTTTTCGTCTAAAATTTTAACGAAATGAAAACCTTTGGGACCAAATCCTTGATTATAGTAAAAACGATGTGCCGGAAAGTTGGTAGTATAGGCATCAAGGACAATATTGGTACAGCCTAATGCCTTAGCTTTTTCTTCTACAAAATCACAAATCATGTTGCCAATTCCTTTGGAGCGATGGTCTGGATGAACGATGAAATTATCTATTTCCAATGCTTTCCCACACCAAAGTTTTGTTTGAAACCAAAGTCCGGTAACTCCGAGACATTGACCGTTTTCAAATACGGCAACTTGAGAATAATTATTCGGAATCATGACCTCGAGAAACGATTTGTATTTCTCAGGAGTCATTTTGGTGTACATTAAATGCATCAAATCAAACTGTGGCAACATTTCTTCTAACAAAGTAAGTTCTTTGATTTCCATTGTGCTTTTTTATTTAAAAGTATAAAAAAAGAGCTAACATTTTTGTTAGCTCTTTTATAATTATTTGAATTAATGAATTACCCTTTCAACGCTTCGGCTCCACCAACAATCTCTAAAATCTCGTTGGTAATTGCTGCTTGACGTGCTTTGTTGTATGTCAGTTTCAATTGGTTTCTTAACTCGGTTGCGTTATCGGTTGCTTTGTGCATTGCCGTCATACGTGCTCCGTGTTCTGATGCAAATGAATCTCTGATTGATTTATACAATTGTGTTTTCAATGATTTTGGAATCAATGTCAATACAATTTCTTCTTTTGATGGTTCGAAAATATAATCTCCGGTTGAAGCCGGTTTGTCTGATTGTATTGGTGCTAACGGTAAAAACTGTTCGGTTTGAACGATTTGTGTTGCAGCGTTTTTGAATTGGTTGTATACAATTTCAATTTTGTCATACTCACCAGATGTGAACTTTTCGATTAATATTTCGGCTATGCTTGAAACATTATCAAAAGTCAAATCATCAAAAATTTCATTGTGATGACCATGAACATTATACGCTTTTCCTAAAACGTCGTTTCCTTTTTTCCCAATTGGAAAAATATCAACTTGTTTTCCTTCGTAACTGTCTGCCACAACTTTTACCTGCTTGATAACATTGGTATTAAAAGCACCGCACAAACCTCTGTTAGATGTTATGGCTACAATTAAAACTTTGTTTATTTCGCGTTGTGCTGTAAACTCGCCTCCTGCGTCTCCGTCTAAAGTAGCGCTTACATTTTGCAAAAGTTCAGTCAATTTTTCGGCATAAGGTCGCATCGCTGTAATAGCATCTTGAGCTTTTTTCAGCTTTGCAGCAGATACCATTTTCATCGCCGATGTAATTTGCATCGTAGATGAAACGGAACTAATTCGATTACGTATTTCCTTTAAGTTTGCCATTGTTTAATGTAGAAATGTACCAATTAATCAATGTGAAAATTGTTACATGTTCACATTGATACATTGAATAATTAATATTTCGCTGAAAGTTCTTTAGCTACTTTTTCTAAAACGTCAGTAATATTGTCATCCAATTTACCTGCTTTTAAAGCATTTAAAGTGTCTTTGTGTTTGCTGTTTAAATAATCGATAAAGCTTCTTTCGAATTCTTTTACTTTGTTAACAGGAACACTTCTCAACAAGTTTTTAGAACCTGCATAGATAATTGCAACCTGATCTTCTACAGTATACGGATCGTTTACGGCTTGTTTCAGGATTTCAACGTTTCTTCTTCCTTTTTCGATTACGTTTAAAGTAACAGCATCCAAATCAGAACCAAATTTTGCAAACGCTTCCAATTCACGGAATTGTGCCTGGTCTAATTTTAATGTTCCGGCTACTTTTTTCATCGATTTAATCTGAGCATTTCCTCCAACACGTGATACTGAAATACCTACGTTAATAGCGGGACGAACTCCAGAGTTAAACAAATCTCCATCAAGGAAAATCTGTCCGTCAGTAATCGAAATTACGTTAGTTGGGATATAAGCAGAAACGTCACCCGCTTGTGTTTCGATAATTGGCAAAGCCGTTAATGAACCACCACCTTTTACGATTGGTTTCAATGAATCAGGTAAATCGTTCATGTTTTTTGCGATATCATCATCCGCAATTACTTTACAAGCTCTTTCTAATAAACGAGAGTGTAAGTAGAATACGTCTCCAGGATAAGCCTCACGTCCCGGTGGTCTTCTTAACAAAAGAGATACCTCACGGTAAGCCACCGCTTGTTTTGATAAATCATCATAGATAATCAAGGCAGGACGACCTGAATCTCTGAAATATTCACCGATTGCAGCTCCGGCCATTGGCGCATAAACCTGCATTGGTGCTGGGTCAGAAGCATTAGCAGCAACGATAACTGTGTAAGCCATTGCTCCTTTTTCTTCTAATGTTTTAGCTATTCCGGCTACTGTTGACGCTTTCTGTCCAACAGCAACATAGATACAAAATACCGGTTGACCAGCATCGTAGAATTCTTTTTGGTTAAGGATGGTATCGATACAAACTGTAGTTTTCCCTGTTTGACGGTCACCAATAACTAACTCTCTTTGTCCTCTTCCAACCGGAATCATCGCATCGATAGATTTGATTCCTGTTTGTAATGGCTCAGTTACCGGTTGACGGAAGATAACTCCAGGAGCTTTTCTTTCCAATGGCATTTCGTATAAATCACCACCAATTGGACCTTTACCGTCGATTGGATTACCCAATGTATCAACAACACGTCCTACGATTTGCTCACCAACTTTAAGCGATGCAATACGTTGTGTTCTTTTTACTGTAGAACCTTCTTTAATTCCTGTAGATGGTCCTAAAAGTACAACTCCTACATTGTCTTCTTCTAAGTTCAAAACGATAGCTTCCAATCCGTTGTCGAATTGTACTAACTCACCGTATTGAGCGTTTGATAACCCGTAAACACGAGCAATACCATCACCTACCTGAAGAACAGTTCCTACTTCTTCTAATGTTGCACCTGATTCAAAACCAGATAATTGTTTCTTTAATATTGCTGAAATTTCAGCTGGATTGATTTCTGCCATTTTGATATATCTTTAATGGTAATCTAGTTACTAAATTCTCTTTTTAATTCCTGCAATCTGTTTGACACAGAAGCGTTATATTGTTTGTCGCCTATTCTCAAAATAAATCCACCAATTATTGAAGGATCGACAGTGTTTTGAATAGTTAATTTTTTAGTCGAAATGGTTGCTGCTTTTGCTAAAATCTGAGCTTCTAAGTCTGCAGAAATAGGAAAAGCTGTAGTTACTTTTGCCACTTCAACACCGTTGATTTCGTCAAATTGAGTGTTGTATTGTTTAGCAATAGCTACTAATATTTCAAATCTTTTGTTTTCTTGTAGCAATCTGAAAAGCGATTTGGTTTCAGCCTGAACTGAGCCAAAAACTTCTGCCAAAGCGTTCATCTTCAATTCTGATTTGATTATTGGACTAGCCAAAAACTCTTTTAAATCAGTACTTGAATCAACCGCAGCTATAATTGATTTCATATCATCATTTACCTGACCGGCTTTTCCGCTTGAAACCGCAGTTTCTATAATTGCTTTCGCGTATCTAATCGCAGCTCTTGACATAACGATTAATTTAATTTAACGTCACCTAACATTTTCTCAACCAATTTGGTTTGAGAAGCTTTGTCAGCTAATTCATTTCTTAATACTTTCTCTGCTATTTCGATAGACAAGTTAGAAACCTGATTTTTCAAATCTGCCATAGCAGCATTTTTCTCGCTATTGATAGCTGCTTTTGCCTGTTCAATCATTTTACCTGCCTGAACTTGTGCTTCTTCTTTAGCTTCAGAAACAATTTTATCTTTAATTTCTCTTGCTTCTTTTAGAATAGCATCTCTTTCAACTCTAGCTTGGGCTAATAATTTTTCGTTGTCTGAATTTAATTTTTGCATATCTTTTTTTGCAATTTCTGCAGAAAGCAATGCATTTTTGATTCCTTCTTCTCTTTCGTTAACGGCATCAAGAATTGGTTTCCAAGCGAATTTTCTTAATAAGAAAACTAACAACAAGAAAATTAATGTTTGCCAGAAGAATAATCCGAACGAGAAATCATTTATTAACTTTTCCATAATTTAATATGTATTATATATGTAAAATTTTTATTTCTTTTTAGAGATAAACCAAAGCTGCAACCAACCGTTGCAGCATTTGGATTATTGTTTGTTTGGATTAAGCAACAGCAAATAATGCCGCAAACCCAATTCCTTCAACAAGTGCAGCTGCAATAAGCATCACTGTTTGAATTTTTGCTGTAGCTTCTGGTTGACGAGCAATTGCATCTAATGCAGAACCACCGATTCTACCGATACCAATTCCTACTCCAATAACTACTAATCCTGCTCCTACTAAATTAAGAGTACCTTCCATAATGTATATATATTTAATTAAACATTCAAATTTGTGTTGTAAGCGTGAAGCCTACTGCATTTTAATGATGAGCATCATCATGATGATGCTCTTCAACAGCAGCACCAAAATATAAAGCGGTCAACATTGTAAAAATATAAGCTTGTAAAAGCGTTACTAAAATTTCAATTAATGAAATGACGAATGAAAGTCCGAATGCTAAAGGGCTTCCTATCCAGCTTTTGAAAATGAACATCATTCCAATCAAACTCATTATAACGATGTGACCTGCAAACATATTAGCGTACAAACGAATCATTAATGAGAACGGTTTGATGATTGCGCCCATCAATTCGATTGGTGCCAAAATAATTTTCATTGGAACCGGAACACCTGGCATCCAAAAAATATGCAACCAATAATCTTTTTTAGCGGTAAACGTTGTGATAATGAACGTTAAAACTGCCAATCCGAAAGTTACAGAGATATTACCTGTAACATTGATTCCGAATGGCAACATACCAATAACATTCAAAAACCAGATAAAAAAGAATACCGTCAATAAATGACTCATATATTTTTTATAGTGTCTTTCTCCAATATTTGGGATTGCAATTTCATCACGAACGAATAATACGATTGGCTCGAAAAATCTTCCTGCTCCTGCTGCTACACCACCATTTTTAGAATATGATTTTCCTAAACCTCTGAACAATAAGAACATTAAAAGTGCTATAATCAACATAGAGAAAACTCCCTTTGTGATTGAAAAATCTAGTGGCTTTGCGTTTGTTGGATGTCCATCGTGCTCGGTTAAAGTACCTGCTGCATCTGTTTTGTAGATTCTTTCATGATGTAAAACATAATAGTTTCCACCATCTTCTGCAACCGATTTTCCTTCATGAAATTTTGAAGAAGAAAAAATGTGAAGACCGTTATCCCAAAGAATGATAGGCAATGGAAAACCATAATGTTTCCCTGTTTCCTCGTCAGCAAAGAAATTAAAGCTGTGTGAATCTAAAACGTGGTGATTTTTTACTTCGTTAATCTGTTTTTTAATTTCAGCCTTTGGATCCTGGTTTTCTTTGGTAACAGCTTCTTCATGTCCTGAAGCTGGTTCAGGTGAATTTGCTAATAAAACCGAAGGCAAAAAAGCAATTAAAGCTACTATACTATAAAGGAATGATTTTTTCGAAAACACCATAACTATGATTTGTCTAAATTTTATTTCTGAAATTTGGTGCAAAAGTACACTTTTAATTAATATTAAAAAGTATAAGTTTTATTTTTTTTGATGGAATTGTCGATTCTAAAACAATTTATTGCTTATTGTTTAAAATTCTGATGGTTACATAGGTTTCTATTGCCAAAAAGTAAATAAATATCGCAAAGAAATTCATCTTTTCTGTTGGTGTTTTTGGAAGATTGGTATGGATTATTGGTCTTAAAAAAGCATACGCAATTGCCATCTTTAAAGTTGTGAATGCTAAAAAAGCATAACCAACAGAGTTTTCGGATGTCTTTCTTACCATAGTCAACAACGATACTATAACCCCCGAAAGCAAAGCAAACAGTAAGTATAGCAACAATGTTGAATAAATAAAGCTGTCTTCGAATTCCTTTGGAATGACGAAATACGATATAGTTTTGTGAACGATAAGACCGATTATGGCTGCAATAAAGACTGTAAAAAGGGAATTGTATTTTTTTAAATTCATTTTTCTTCCTCCGATTTGTTTATTTCTTTTAACTGTCGGGCGATGTTGTAAAACGCAATTACAACACCGACCATGGTTAAGATTTTTACATATAAATTATCTTTGTTTGTGAATTTTAGGTCAAGCCATTGACCAAGTTTTGCAAACAGAAAAACAATGATTCCCATTTGGATGGGAATATTAATAAGGGATAACCATTTATTACGCTGTTTTTTCTTCTGCTGATTTTCCATCGGTAATCATGTTTTTTACATGAGGTTTCATTATACATGACGCACTGAATTCGGCTCCGGGTTCAACCGAAAGTTTTCCGCAGATTACTTCGCCATGAATGTGGGCTTTGGATTTTATATTAAGTATTTCCTGTACTTGTATTTTCCCTTCGAAAACACCTTCGATGTCGGCATTTTTACAAACAATATCGCCTTTCACACTGCCAGCCGGACCAATTACGATTTTGCCTTTTGATTGAAAATTGCCAACCAAATGGCCGTCTAAACGAAAATCCGCAGGTGAAATTATGTCACCCTGAATGGTAGTTCCTTCAACAATTCTATTGGTTTTTCCCAATAAATCGGTGTACGATTTTGGACTTTTTTCAAACATGATTTCTATCCTTTTTTACCGGATTTATCCATTTGTGGTGATGGTGGCAACGCAAATTCCTGTTGCTCACCTCCTTTTTGTTCACCTCCTTTTAGATTTTTCCCCGGTATGATTTCATTTGGGTCGTCTTGAGATGGCTGCCCTTTTTGATTATTATTGGCAACCGGTTTTTGCTGTACCGGTTCCGGTGCTTTTTCTAAAGTCCCGTCCCAATTTGGTTGTGGTGCTGTTTCCGGAAGATTTCCGGCTAAAAACTCGTCTAAATTCTTTTTAATTTGAACTATTGTATAATTTTCTGCCGAAATAATTATAGGCGTTTGCTGTACTTTATACTCTTTATAGTCTTTCAATATTGATGTAATACCTATTGCTAAATCCTCCGTATTTATTCCGTGAAGCACCACAAAATTGTCGGTCATTGTGTAAATGTCCAATGAAACTGTGAGTTTGTTCAAACTTCTGTCGGCAATGAATTTTTTGATTTTTTCGCGAAGTGCTTTTGTTCCGGCGTCTTCAAAATCTTTGGTACTGTAAAGAATTTTCCAGTTTTTAGATGGTGCTTTAGATAGCTGTAGTGCTTCTAATTTAGGTAAATCAACCGATAATAATTTTTCAGCTTTTTTACCCTCTTCACTATTTGGATAATTTAATGCTACATAATTTAATGCTGTGCTAAATTCACCAAGTCCACCAAGTTTACCAACTATATTGGCTTTTAGCAATTCCAATTTAGGCACAATTTCATCTCCTGTAAATCGGTTAATTGCTTTTTCTGTCTCGGTTAAAACCGTTTTAAATTCACCATTTTGATATTGTTTGTATAGGTTAGCGTAAACGACATTTGGCGAATCACTCGACTCTTCAACTTCGCTTGACGGATTTTGCAAAATCTGGGCGTATCTCGAGTTTGGATAATTAGCAACGATGCTTTCTTTCATTGCATCCGCTTTTGATTTGTCTAAAATTTCATATAGTTTATACAAATGATACATCGATGGAAGCACTAATCTTTCTTCGGGATTATCTCTTAATAATTTCTCAAATTTGTTTGCGGCTAATTGATATTCTTTGAATTTTTCTTTATAAATAATTCCAAGTTGATAGTTGGCAAAGTTTCTTTCTTTGCTCAAACTGTCAATAGTTGTTTGCGATTCCGGAATTTGTTTTATGTAGAAATCCGGTGTAAATCGCTCATCGACTGCTGCAACATCTTTAGCATCTTTGTCCTCTTCAGAGTCTTTACCATCGTTTCCTTTACCTGCATTGGCTTTTTCCGAAAGTGATGCAACACGCCAATTGTCCTGTAAGCTTCTTTTGCCCCAGTTTTTGGCAAACTCTACTTTACCATATGCAACAGTTGTAGGATTGTAAAAATAGAAAACACTTTCGCTTCCTGCGGCTGAAGGATTAGGAGTTTTTGGGATTATTGATTTTGGTTTTTTTGAACCAGAGCCATCATCTGAATCGATTTTACCGTCGTTTCTTTCCTGATTTTCTTTAATTCTTGCTAGTTTTTCAGCAGCCTTTTTTTGTAATTCTTCTTCTTTTTTAAGTTTTTCTATGTGGGTTTCAAAATAAGCTGTTCTTTCTGAACCGGACATTTTATATAGCGATATTATACTGTCATTTGTTTGTGAAATCGCTTCATATTTGATAACATCTTCCAGATTTTCTCTTTTCTTTTTTATCAAATTAAACTCTCTTGTTCTTGGTTTTAATTGAACCAAGGTGCTGTCATAATAATTTCCGGCTTTAACAAATTTGGATTCGATAAAATACAAATCAGCTAAATTCCTATAATTGGAAGCGATAAGATACGTGTCTTGTGTTTTCTTTTTTAAGGAAAGATTGTATTCTTTTTTGGCTTTTTCTTTATTATTCGTTTTTTCATAAAACAATCCCAATTGATGGTGTAAGACATCCAAAAAAGGACGGTTCTCTCTATCCTTCAATAAATCATTGTATTTTTTTAGAAAGGCAATTGTATCCCCTTTTTCATAATCAAACTGAGCCGCTTGTCTGGCGTGTGCGTGAATTACGTATGATTTTGCCGCTTTTCTACGCATGTCGATTACGGTTTGATAGCTGGCATAAGCACTATCTTTATAGCCTAACTCTTCGTAAATCTGACCTAAAATATAATTGTATCTTGATATTTCTTCTTTTGATTTTGTGAATTCTATAGCGATTTTAAGTTTGGCAACTGCGCTGTCTCTCTCCTGTAAATTTAAAAATGCTTGGGCCAAAGTGGCGTTAGCATCGGCAAAAATCTGATCTTTAAATTTGATTTCCTTTAGTAATTTACGAAGATTGTTTACCGCTAAAGCATCATTATCCAAACGCATATTGGTTTTTTCTCTCCAGATTTTTACTTCGTATATTTTATCGCTGTTTGGCGATTTATTTAACACATAATTGAATGCATCTAAAGCCGGGACAAATCGCTGATCATAATATCTTGCTTGTCCGAGCATCATATATGCTTCGTCCATTTGTGGGTTTTTCTCTGAACCGTTAATGTTCATCGAATGTTTCTGAATCGCTTTGGTTGCTTTGGTTTCTGCTCTCTCAAAATTGGCGTTTTTAGTATTGCCCGGCATGAGATTATCTTCTGAAACCTGCATTCTTTCTACAGGAAGTATTGCCCAAAAATTGTCTTTGTTTTGAAGTTTAACTTCTTCAATTCCTTTGTCCAAGGCAATTCCGCCATTGTATAAAATGTTATCTTTCGTGCTAAGCGCATGTGAATTTCTTGAAAGCCATGTGTTTCTCTTGGTAGAACAGGCAATTAAAAAAAGTAATAATCCCGTGAAGATGAAATATTTAATTGTATTGATTTTCAAAGCAAAACGTTTAATGTTATAACGTAAAAAAGTTATAAATAGTATAACTAACTGGTAAAAATACGTTTCTTTTTGATATGGCAAAAAAATAAGCGGTAAGATTTTGTCCTTAGTACTAAATACCAACAACGCTTCGATTAAAAATTGAGCCAGAGATAGAAATTAATGTATCAGTTTCTTGCTAAATACCATATCATTATCCAAAGTGATTTTAGCGATATAAACGCCATTAGCATAATAAAAAGGACTGGTGAATTGGTTCTTATATTCATTTAACGAATATATATTTATCAATTTTCCAGCGACATCATAAATCTTAATTTCTTTTATTAATTCACTCGACTCAACTTTAATCATATTATTAGAAATCACAGCAAAAGTAGTAATCTCATTCGGGTTATTTGTACCTAATGTATTATCGATATATACTACTTTGAATCTATCATTAATCTCACCGGATTGACTAGTAAAATTATATGGACTTGCTTTAAGATTATGAATAATGTTTAATAAATTATCTGTCAAATAAATATTTTGACTTTGAAATAATCCATCTACCGCTGCAATTCCAATAGTGTAGTTACCTACTGTTGGGATATTTACTCCTATTGGGACTTGATCGGTCACGTCAAAAGGTAAAGCTCTTCCCTGTATGCCGAATTTAGCATCATCAATTAGAGAGTAAATTACCGTTCCTCCTGTATTTTGTGAACTACAATCATAGAAGCTATCTCTTCCCATAGTTGCGTTTTCAATATATCCAAAAAGGATTCTGTCTGTTTGATTATTTGCTGCGTTAATTAAGTCTAACCATATTCGGTTTCTTTCAATATTATTAACATCAACCGGTGTGCTTGTAATCGAATCTTGTGTTTTATAAAAAGTGTTGTTGCTATAGGAAGCGCTTCTTAAACTATTGGTAAAACCAACAGTGTTATTATCTGCAGCAGCGACAGGCGGACCATCAATCATTTGTACAAAAAATCCTTGTGCAGCTCCGATGAATAGGTCAGAATCAGCTGTTGGACAACAACTCATTCCTGAAAAATTATATTGTAAATAATCTCCTGGTCTATAATTAGACAAATAGGAGCCATAAAAAGGGTTTGGTGTAATAATCGATGGTAAATTACCGTGTGTCCATAATCTAACATTACCTTCAATTTTTGTTCTGTTGTCAAATAGAAACTGACTTGCACGGATGGCAGAAGGATATGGATTTCCTAATAAATTCCAGTTGTCACTCAAATTTGTTATTTCCGTTAAATTGGTCCCGTAATGTGTCGCTGTGTTTTGATCAGGTCCTCTTTCAATAGCAATTGTTATATTTCCATTATTAGGAACTCCTGTAAAACTTCCGCTTAAAACGTTATAAGTTGTGTTGTTAAATGGTGCTGTTCCAGGTGCTCTTGCAATGTATCCCTTTCCTGCAATCATATTGTCGCCAGCTGCACTTTGCCAAGCGCCCCAACCCGCATTTGAATTTGGAATAGTGGTGTTCCATTTGTAAATTGCTCCGAAACTATATGGTGATACAATGTTATTTACATTAAAACCGGCTACTGGCGAAGACCAATAAGAATAATCTAAAGTCCTTACACTTGGTGACTCTCTTTTGTAAATAATATTTCCTGTATTTAAAACATTATTTATTTGAATTAAACTTGCGCTATTGTTGATTGTGAAAATACCGTTTGGTTGTACCGTTACTTTATCCGTGATGGTTAAGTTTTGACTGGAATTAATTGTTAGTTGTGCATCGCTGTACAAGAATAAATTGTATCCAACAGCATTTGGTGCTCCTGAAATTACCGGGTCATTTGCTACATTAGGGATTACGACACAGTCTGCGCTAGTTGGAACACCACTTGGTGTCCAGTTGTCATCAACATTCCAATTAGTACTTGTTGACCCATCCCAAATTTTTGCGCCGGTAACAGTTACAACAACATCATCCGTATATTTTAAATTTGTTCCACCGCAGAGAGCATAAGTTACCTCAGCAGTATATGTAGTTGTAGCGGATGGGCAAACATTTAGAACGTCAGTTGTTCCCAAAACTGTCCCCGAAGTCCCGCTTCCTTCATACCATTTAATCGATGTTAATGATGGTCCGGATGGTGTAAATCTCCAAGCCTCATTTGTAACTGTCCAATTTGTACTAAGTCCATTTCTATTTGGAGCGACAACAGCTGCAGTTCCTGTAGCATTTTGAAGGCCTACAATAGCATTTCCATTATTCCAGGTATCACAGACATTTTTTTCTTTAATAAAAACATCAATAACATTAGTGTTTTCATACAGAACAATCATACCTGTGTATAAAATCGAGTTACATGTTGAAGAAAACATTGGAATGTTATTCCATGAAGCGACTAATGCTCTACACCCTGTGTTTAAAGTAATTAATTCCCATCCTACTTCTCCACCCACTCCCGGATCAATATCGTGATAAACCCCAAAAATACTATTTTTGAATAAAGACGTATTTGGTAAATCAGCATTGAAAGACCATGTTGAATAACCGCCGGGAGTATTGTTGGTTGTATCAAATGTTATTACGCCATTAGATCCTATTAAACATTTATCATAATTATTACCATAAAAACAGAAGTTGAAAGGTAAATTAATAATTGGCGACCATTTGTCATCAATATTTACACTCACCTGATTATCCAAACAACTATACTGATATGGCGGGGCATAAGTAATTGATGCAACATTATAATTTGTGGCTTGATTTAGTTGTAAATAAGTTGCTTCTAAGTTAGTGCAAGTTGATGCTGCTGAACACACTATTGCCGCAGGATTTCCGCCGCTTAACCCTAGCCCTCCGGAAAGTATAGATGGACAAGCAAGTGATGTGGTACCACTACCGCTACCTACATTACAAGGCGTGAAATTGGTTGGACCAAACCAAGTACTATAGTCGCTACCGCCACAATAAGCTCTCACCCAAAAATAATAGTCTTGTCCAGCTACTAAACCTGTGAGGGTTATTGTGTTTACTCCGGCTGCCGTTGAACCCGATGGAGTTGAACCTGATGTTGGTGGAGTATTAGTAGTCGTAACATAATATTGATAACCGTTAGAAGCCGGAGGCGTCGTACTTGCCCAAGTTATCGTCGCACTAGTCGAAGATAAAACTGTGGAATATAAATCTGAAGTAGGTGGACAACTTGGTGTAGTAGCACAAATTCCAAATGTTCCGTTATTGTCATTTCCATATTCCCATACTCTTATGAATATGGTTTGCCCCGGCGTTAAACCACTCATGGATATGTTCGACATTAATCCGTTAGTACTGTCATCATCATCACATTCCAATAAGGTTAATGAACCACATGTTCCTGAATAGAATGCCATACCACTATCGGTCATAACTCCGGTTTGTAAATCTACTGTAAGAACTCCCGTTGCTGGAACTACAGCCGAAAACCATACATCACTACCCGAATAACTAGCGCATCCCGGTGCCGGAATTCCGCCACTTGCAGCAGCTCCTGAATTAGTGTAAGTAGCGTAACTACATGTAGTATTAACGGTTAAAGAAACTGCGCCGCAAGGATCATCATTTGTTATTGGTGCGGTAGGGCAATTAATAGTGAAATTTACACTACCTCCTGTTGAAACTTCTGGATCTAATAAAATATAATACTGTATACCAGTTGTTAATGTAAAACTAGGGCTGGTTTCAGCACCATAAAGTGAATCTATACATGTCCATCCCGAACTACCACATCCCGAAGAAACAGGCTTGAATTGATAGTTTATATAATCAAAAGAACTTGTTTGTGTTATGGTGAAATTCCCGGTTGACGCAGGTGTAAATGTATAAATTTGTTCAACACCAGGTGTTGTCCATCCACAAGAAGAAGGGCTATAACCTCCTGTTCCTGCTGCTATAGTAACACTTTTACTCGTTCCGCAAGCAGCAATATTTTGTATTGAAGTACATGGATTATAAGGCACAACACAAGTTCTGGAAATGGTAAATGTTCCTGTGTCTGTGCTTGTTCCGGTAGAGTACCAATTAGCAATGTAAACATAATAATTTACACCAACTGCCGTAGTAAAAGTGTATGTTTCTGTTCCGCTTGATAATGCTGAATCTTGACATGCAATATTTATTAAACTTCCACAACTTCCTGAAGAAATAGACAATTCTATATCATTATTAGTAGTAGTTACCGAAATGGTGCTTGAATTGCCATCCCCTGCAAATGTGTACCAAACTCCATAATTACTCATAAGACAGCCCGTACCATGAGTATAACTTAATGCGCCAACAGTTGTTCCTGCTAAATTGGATGTACTACAGGGTAAATTAGTTGCATTTGCACATTGATTATTTATAGGTGGTGCTGGTGTTGTTACACAAATTGTAAATGCATTTGCTGTATTGTCACCGTTATAATCATATACTTGAACATAATAAGTAACGCCAGCCGTCAATCCGGTTAATGTTACTGTTTCTATACCATCATCTGTGGTAACATCTGTACAAGTCCCTCCTGTTGGTGTTGTCGCAGAACCACATGTGGTTATAACTCCAACCACAGCATCAAAACTTGATACTCCGTCAACAGTTATAATGTGTGAAGTACTTGTTGCAGTAAATTTGTACCAAACTGCTTTTTCTGTTCCGTTAGTGCAATCCCCCGTTTCATTATTGTCTGTGGCTCCAACTGTAGAACCTGTTGTAGTGGTAGTGCAAGTTAAAGATGGATTTACGGTTAAAGCAATCGCTTGTGAACAAATATCATTTGTTAATGATGTAGTAACTGAACCTGTTACATAAGCACTGCTACAGGTTCCATTGGTAGCTTTAATTCTATAATAGTAAGGAGTTGAAGAATTTAGTCCGGTTACGGCATAAGTCACTGTTGGACTGGCTATAGTAAAAGGAGATCCGGGAGCGGGAGTTGTATATCCGGCATCTGTATATACTTCCAACACATAATTTACAGCCCCTGCCGATGCGGTCCAAGATACTGTAAATCCAGAACCGGTTATCAGAGAATTTAGGGGAGTTGTTGGGACGGTTGGTGTTGTATTCACCGTTACTGCATAAGTAGCTGGAGTACAAGAGCCAATGGTATAATTCACCGTAACCGTTCCAGCGACGGTTCCAGTAAGTACACCACCAGTTGTTATGGTTGCCGCACCTGTCCCGTTAGTAACTGTCCACGTACCACCAGAAATTGGATTAGTAAAGGCAGGTGTTGCAGAACCGACACATACGCTTGCAGAGCCTCCTGCAATTGTGCCAGGAGTTTGTTGAACAGTTATAACTTTTGCTGTATTACAGGTTGTTGGTAAAGTATAAACTACTGTAACGGTTCCGGCAGTTGAACCTGTTAAAACACCTCCTGAAGTTATGGTTGCCGAACCTGTTCCGTTTGTAACAGACCAAGTTCCTCCTGAAGTTGCATCCGTATAAGTTGTGGTTGCTCCAACACAAACTGTTGAAGCTCCTGCAATAGCTGCAGGTAAAGGATTTACTGTAAATGTTCCTATACTGGTTGCAGTGCCTCCTGTTGTTGTCACGCTTACAGTACCTGTTGTTCCAGATCCAATTACCGCTACTAATGTTGTGCCATTATTTGATGTTATAGAGGATACCGGTGTACCGCCTATTTTCACATCAGCTGCCGTTGCGCCACTAAGATTTGTTCCGGTTATTGTGATGCTTGATCCAACACATCCACTTGTTGCAGTTGTTAAATTAGTAATAGTTGGTGAAGGTGGAGGGGAATAAACACAAATAGTTCCTGTCATGTCGTTATTACTATTATAACGTTGAATTCTGATTAAGTATCTTACGCCGATTGTGGTAGCATATGTAATTGTTTCTGCTACACCATCTAAGCCGCTATCAGAGCAGGCAAGCGCTGTCATTGAAGTAGAGCAGGACCCGGTAAATAGATGCAAAACCGCATCTCTATTGGCAGCTGGCGTATAGGTTATTGTAGTGCTTATTGAAGTAGCATCAAACCATCCCCATGCATCATCTTGATCACTTGCATTACATCCTGTTGCACTATTCCAATAATCTGTTGCGAAAGTTGAATTAAAAGCAACTGATGTACAGCTAGTGCCAACGGTCAGTCCAGCTCCTGCAGAAGTTGAACAACCATCTAAGGACTGGCCAAAAGCATTATTAAAAACAAATAAAAACAATAAAAACGTTACTGTTTTTAATTTAAGATCAATAGTTGTGGTATTTATTTTTCTTAAGTAATTTCTCTTCATGCAGTAATCTTTTAATCTAGTGTAATTGCGATGGATACTTTCTTTTCGTCCGATTAGGTAATTTTTAAAAATCAATAATCCTAAAAGAAAACTCATTAATCGTAACACATTTTAAAGCAAAGTGTTAAAAACAAATAGACTAGCTGGTAAAACTACATTTTTTTTTAACATATCAAAAATGAAGCGGTAAATTTTTACCTTTTAAGATAAAAACTTACCGCTTTACTAGAAAAAGTGTTAATTTTTTAAACTGCAAAAAATGCTTCTAATTCTTTCAACGTTTCGGGCGATGTTTGGATATCTTTTACAACTTCGCCCAAATGGAGTGCTACAATTCTGTTGCAAACCTCAACC
This sequence comes from Flavobacterium anseongense, assembly GCF_021608185.1. Taxonomy (GTDB): domain Bacteria; phylum Bacteroidota; class Bacteroidia; order Flavobacteriales; family Flavobacteriaceae; genus Flavobacterium; species Flavobacterium anseongense. The sequence continues at coordinate 138,822 of NZ_JAKIHN010000005.1, forward strand.
GTATGAACCAAATCGTGTGAAGAAACCAAAACCGTAACATTAGGGTCTTCGGCTAATTCTTTGATAATTTTTTTTAATCTATTAACCGTTGTTGGGTCTAAATTAGCGAAAGGTTCATCCAAAATAACCACTTCCGGATTTCCGATTAAAGTAGCGATAATGCCTACTTTTTTCATATTCCCTTTGGATAAATCCCTTAAATATTTCTTGCTGTTTAGAATTTCACCATTGAAAAATTCTTCGTGCTTTTTTAGTAAATCATCAACATCGGCTTTATTTTGTCCACGTAAATCACCGATGAAATAAAAGTACTCTTCGGCAGTTAAATAACCTATCAAAAAACTTTCATCGATGAATGCAGCTGTGAAAGGTTTCCATGCTTCACTTTTGTCGACCTGTACTTTGTTGTTTATTATATGGCCCGAACTTGGCTGAATTAAATCCAAGAGCAAACTGAAAAAAGTAGTTTTTCCTGCACCATTATTTCCGACCAATCCAAAGCTTTGTCCTTTTGGAATTTCAAGATTTGGCATGTTTAAAACCATTGTTCCCAGGTTGTATCTTTTGGTTAAATTATTTACTTGTATCATCTTATAAAGTTTATGAGGTTTATGAGTTTATCAGACTCTTCTGTTTTTAGTTTTTCTGTTTGTAAGCTGCTATAGTTTCGTACTTTTCGGTTTTATATACTTTTTCAATCTTGGTAAAAACCATATTTCTAAAGGCAAATCCAATAACTCCGGCTAAAGCCACAAAGAGATAGCCAATATTCGGAGAAAAAAGATAATATCCAAGAGCATATAAACCCATTGGCACCAATAGTTTTGGTATTAACATTATCACCGTTTTGAAATTAAATGCCTGTTTGTCGCCAAAAGCTTTATTGGCCATTGTCAAATCAATTGGGGTTTTAACAAATGCGCCGCCAAGCATTACCAAATGTGAGTTGACACCAATATTGTAAATCGCGCCAACGACAATTAATAAATAAATTTCCCATCCAAAAAACACCCAATAAAAAGAAGCAATTATTGTCGAAATCGCAGTGCCTATAACCATCAGCCACCATTTTGAACTGATGTATTCACGGTATTGAATATTTTGGCTCATCATCAACTGGTAATATGAACTATCCCAACTTGGAATGAATTGCCCAAAAGTGAATAAAAACCCTCCGGTAACAAAAATCCCGGCAAAAACCTGCATGGCCGGATTATTATAAGCTTCAATCGATTTTGTATAAAACAGTAATCCATAAAAAATAAACAGAAAACTCATAATAACCGTGGTTCGGGAACGCTTGTTTCTTTTCAGAAGTTTAATATCGTTTTTGAGAAAAGTTCCCAGAGTTCCGAATTGGTTTAACCAAGTGAGGTTTTCGGTTTTGGCTTCATCACTTTTTTTCGCCAACCCTGTATCCAGATTTAAATTTTTTTTGAAATAATCAAATGAAAAATAATAGGTGACGATAGCTAACAGCAGCGGAATCAAAAACAAATAATAGGTGCTGTACATTCCTTGGAAAAAAGGCTGCGTATAATTGGTTACATCAAAAATCTTATAATATTGCGCCAATCCTAAACTGACAACGATAGCTAACATCGGATAAAAAACGCTGTTCTTATTATTGAGCAAAATATTGATAAAATTATTAGAATAAATCAAAGCCGTAATACCTAAAAGCCACAAAACAGCTTGAAATCCAAAGCCATGGGTAAACAAGGCAATCGTAAACGGAATAAAGAAAAAAGCGTGTATTATATTAAAAAAAGAGATGACCGTCTTCCCTAAAGAAAAATGAACAACAGTATCTCTTTTTATTGGTAAACTCAAAAATGGTCTTATGTTCATTACAGGCATTTTTTGAAGAAAATACCTTATGACTAAATCCATAACTAAATAATAAATCAAAAATTTATTAACTGTTGACAATGGTTCTAAATGGAATTCCTGAAGAATATTGTATCCAAAAAAACCTAGTAGTGAAAATTCAAGTATTATAATAACAGCAAAAATGCCCATTATAATTTTAAATGCCACATTGGTGCCAAAAGAAGCCGAACGAAGAAAAGCTTTCCATTCGAGCGAAATGAAGTGTTTGAACATGGTTAGTTATTTAGGTTTTCGAAATTAGTTCTTAAAAGTAAAAATTTGTTACAGACTTTCAAAGTTTCTTTACTTTTCAAATCGTTGCTATTTCTTACCTTTGCGAAAATTATTTTTCATGTCTTCATTTTATAAATTACAGATTAAAGAAGTAAAACACGAAACTGCCAATGCTATTTCTGTTGCTTTTAATATTCCTGCCGAATTAAAATCTGCTTACCAGTTTACAGCCGGTCAATATGTAAATCTAAAATTAACTTTAGACGGTCAGGAAATCCGTCGTGCGTATTCCGTTTGTTCTTCGCCAAATAGTGGTGAATTGCGCATTGCAATCAAATCTGTAAAAAGCGGTCATTTTTCAAAATTTGCGAATGATAACTTAAAGGTTGGAGATATTTTAGAAGTTGGTCAGCCGGAAGGAAAATTTACTTTCGAACCTGTTTTTTCAAACTTAAAGAATTATGCCGGATTTGTTGCCGGAAGCGGAATAACACCGGTTATGTCAATCTTAAAATCGGTTTTGGAAAGCGAACCAAAAAGCACTTTTGTTTTGGTTTACGGAAATAAAACTCCTGATGAAACTATTTTTCACAACGAATTACACGAATTGCAATTAAAATATGTTGGGCGCTTTTTTGTTCACTATGTTTTTAGTCAGGCTAAAGTTGATGGTGAACTTTTTGGTCGAATTGATAAATCGACTGTAAATTTTGTTTTGAATAATAAACACAAAGAAAAAGAGTTTGACAAATTTTATTTATGTGGTCCTGAAGAAATGATTAATCTGGTTTCGAGTGTTTTAAAAGAACATAATGTTGCCGAGAAAAATATTAAATTCGAATTGTTTTCGACTTCTTCTGCTAATGAAAATCCAGCTGCTGAAAGTCATACCGGTCATACCAAAATAACCGTAATGGTTGATGACGAAGAAACCACTTTCGAAATGTCACAAAAACAAACGGTTCTCGAAGCTGCATTGAAACAAGGAATCGACGCACCCTATTCCTGTCAAGGTGGAATTTGTAGTTCCTGCTTGGCGCGAATCACGAATGGTTCTGCCGAAATGAAAAAAAATTCAATTTTGACGGATGGAGAAATTGCCGAAGGTTTGATTTTAACGTGTCAGGCGCATCCAACTTCTCCTGAAATTTATGTGGATTATGATGATGTTTAGTTAGTTAACAGTCACGGTTTTCAGTTTTCAGAAACTGCTAACTGAGACTGAATACTAAATACTATTTTTTCAGTTGTAATTGTTCGCATCGCGTCTTCATAACCTGCTACTTTTTTATTCCCATAAACCGAAGTTGGCAGTTTTGGAAACTTGTCTCTGTCGGAAACCAAACAATTTTCTAATGGTTGATTGAACGGTGCAAATCCGGCAAACGGATGTGTCGCGCCCCAAAGTGTAATCACTTTTGTTCCCAACATCGCGGCAATATGCGCATTCCCTGAATCCATCGAAAGCATAACATTCAAATTAGAAATCAAATCTAATTCCTGCTGCAACTTAAGTTGTCCTGCAATATTTATTACATTTTCTTTTCCGTTGGCAAACGAATTTAAAATTTCAATTTCTTTATTACCACCTCCAAAAAGGAATATTTTATTGTTTGTGTCAGATGCTAATTCATTTATAACCTGCTGCATCAAATCCTGAGGATAAACTTTGCTGTCGTATTGAGCAAATGGCGCAATCCCAATCCATTTTCGAGTTGGTTTTTCTCCGGTGATCTTTAAAATATCCGAAGATAAAATTGCTTTTTGTGGGAACTTTGGATTTGATACATCAACTAAAAAACCAAGTTTCTTAAACGTGTCAACATGTCTTTCAACCATCGTTTTGAGTGGCTTGAAGATTTTGTTTTCGGAACGTGTTAACGCTTTCTTTTCGGCTCTGCCTTTGTCTGTTGAAGCTACTTTTTTTCCGCTTAGCGCGAAAAGTGTCCGGAGAATTTGTGACCGCAAAACATTATGTAAATCGGCTACAGCATCAATATTGAGTTGCTTTAAATCGGAATGCAGTTTCAGCAAACCAAAGAAACCTTTGTGTCTTTCTTTTACATCGACGGCAAAGAAATTCACATTGGTAATTCCATCAAAAAAAGGTTTGAAAAATGGTCGCGAAACGACTGTGATTTTTACATTTGGATTTTGGGCAACGAATGCTCTGATAACAGGAACTGTCATCGCAACATCGCCCATGGCAGACATTCGGATGACAGCTATATGTTTAATGGATTTTGTCAAAAGGTTGAGATTCTTCTTTCGTCAGAATAACAAAGGAACAGTTACTTCTTATTTTGGTACAACACCGGATTCAAATCATCGTCGTTGTACATTTTCATTTGTTTGTACACTTTCATGAATTTGTCACCGTTTTCGATATCCGTCAATAAATCGTTTATGGAAATAAACATGTCGTTTTTTTGATCTAACAGAACGTTCAATTTTTCCTGGCATTTAGCTCGGTGTTCAGCAGTAGCTTCGGCGCGATTGGCTTCTTCATTCATGTGGTAAATTTTCAGCGCCAAAATAGACAAACGATCAATAGCCCAAGCCGGACTTTCGGTATTGATTTTTGCATTTGGTTTTACCTGAACATCTTTATGTTTTTGGAGAAAATAACTGTCGATATATTCAACCATATCGGTACGAACCTGATTCGATGCGTCGATTTTTCGTTTCAAAACTAAGGCCGCAACCGGATCAATATTTGGATCGCGGATGATGTCTTCATAATGCCATTGTACGGTGTCAACCCAGTTTTTAGCATACAATAAATATTCAATAGTTCCTTTAGTATATGGGTTCAAGGTTGGTTGATACACATCATCAATAACATGATAATCTTTAATGCTTTGTTCGAAAATAGGAAATGCAAACTGTGAAAACATACGGTTATTTTTTATTTTATTCATACAATTCGACCCAAAGGTCTCGGGTACAAAGATAGTTTTTTATACATTTACCTAAACATTCAAATTATACATTCATGCACATTCATAATATCTCTGAAAAAAGTAGTATTCTCAATCATTTTTTGGCACAAATTCGCGATGTTACCATTCAAAAAGACAGCATGCGCTTCCGAAAAAACATTGAGCGAATTGGAGAAATTATGGCGTATGAATTAAGTAAAACTTTAGAGTACAAAAACATCAACGTTCAAACCCCGTTAGGAATTAAACACACCACAACCATTGCCGATAATGTTGTTTTATGCTCTATTCTTCGTGCCGGATTGGCGTTGCATATGGGTTTTATGAATATTTTTGACAATGCCGAAAACGGTTTTGTATCAGCCTATCGCCATCACTATGACAACGATGATAAGTTTGATATTTTAGTTGAATATCAAGCGGCTCCATCTTTCGAAAATAAGAATCTGATTTTAATTGATCCGATGTTAGCCACAGGACAATCGATTGTGGCGGTGTTACATAAATTGCATTTGGAACAAAAACCAAAAGAAATTCATATTGCAGTTGTAATTGCGGCACCGGAAGGCATAGAGTATCTTCAAAAAAACCTTCCTGACAACTGTCATCTTTGGATTGCTGCTATTGATGAAAGACTTAACGAGAAAAATTATATCGTTCCGGGTCTTGGTGATGCCGGTGATTTGGCGTATGGAAGCAAATTATAGTTGGGAGAAGTAGCTAAACGAACATCCCAAAATAAGCAGTAACAAAACGATTTCCTGATACATTTTGCTTTGCGAATATTCGATATTTGTGGTGCACATCACTGATAATGGCATAAAGGTAAAGACCAACATTTCATTGTTTTTATCGGGCGAAATCAAAAAAATAGTTACTCCGATTAAAAATCCGAATATCATTTTTTTATAGGAAGCCTGTAATATCAGCGGCTTATTTGTTAAGGAAAAAATCAGTGATAATAGAAAATACAACCCTATCACAACAAAAAACGAGAGCGCAATATTTTGATAATTGTTGGTAAAATAATCTAATTGAAAATTCGTTTGCGTTTGATTTATAATATGAGCAATCCATGTTTTATCAAATACCAGAGCAGAAAATAAAAAGATAACTGCCGTTGCAAAAAATGCTACAAAGGGTAAAAGCCAGTTTCTGAAGTCTCTTGAAACGTGAAAAAATATCGAAATGTAGACCAGCAGAATAAAAAGGATACACCAAAAATGAAACAGGCTGGCAATGAAAATCCACATCGAAGCATCAAAAATCTTTTCTTTTGGCGCCTTTAGTGTTTGCAAAGAAATCAATCTTCGAATGGCCAAAAGCAGAAAAAAATTGGCAAACAATAAACTAGAATTAGTAAATATGGATGGAAAAATAAGCAGGAATAACAAGAAAAATAAAATAGTATAACTGCTGTTTTTGGTCAGGTTATTCTTTTTCACCGTAAAATTTACCAAGAAAAAAGAAGACAATAATAATAAAACAAGTGTTGCTGTTTTTGAAAATCCGTTGGAAGAAATCGGTGTCAATAAATTGCTTGACTGATACATAAAAAAGAAAAGCAGCAATAAAACTACCACTAAAGCATTATTAAGTAAAGTAGATTTTTTAAAAACACTTGTTATCATAAGGATATTTTATACATTTGTGCTGTAAATATAACATTTTATAAAATGAGAGCATTTTTTGAAGGCATTCAATCTTTATTTGTAGACTTTTTATTCAAACCACTTGATTTATTACGCTCATTAGAGTTAAGCAATTGGTGGTTGGCTAACATTGTTAGCTGGACTTTAATTATTGTTTGCTGCTATTATATTGTTTACTGGTGCCAGGAATTGGCAAAACACAGAGCCAACAACGAAGAAGACCAAGATACAACAGCTCACTCTTTCTTAAAGTAAGTCGAAGCCGATATCTTTTCTAAAATACATCTTATCAAAATGTAGCTTGTCTATATTTTGGTAAGATTTTTTTATGGCTTCTTGGAAATCATTTCCAAAAGAAGTCACGGCTAAAACTCTTCCTCCATTAGTTACTACTTTTCCGCTTTCGAGTTTTGTTCCAGCGTGAAAAACAAGTGAGTTTTCAACTTTTTCTAGTCCTGAAATTTCTTTTCCTTTTTCATAGTCTTCGGGATAACCACCAGATACAACCATTATTGTTGAGGCGCTTCTTTTATCAATTTCTAATGAAACTTCATTCAGTTTTTCATCAGCAACAGCTTGAAATAATTGTACTAAATCGGATTTAATTCTCGGAATTACAACTTCCGTTTCGGGATCACCCATTCTGACGTTGTATTCAATAACTATTGGTTCGCCTTTAACAATGATTAATCCAATAAAAACAAAACCTTTATATTCAATTCCGTCTTTCTGTAAACCTTCAACTGTTGGTTTTACAATTCGGGTTTCAATTTTTTCAAGCAAAACGGTATCTGCGAATGGCACCGGAGAAACTGCTCCCATACCACCTGTATTTAAACCTGTATCGCCTTCACCTATTCGTTTATAATCTTTTGCTGTTGGGAGAATCTTATAACTTTTCCCGTCTGTCAATACAAAACAGCTCAATTCTATTCCGTCCAAAAACTCTTCGATAACTACTTTGGCACTTGCATTTCCGAATTTGGCATGAACCAACATATTTCGTAATTCTGCTTTTGCTTCTTCTAAATCATGAATAATCAAAACACCTTTCCCTGCTGCTAATCCATCTGCTTTTAAAACATATGGTGGTTGCAGTGTTTCTAAAAATTCGCAGCCTTTTTCGACAGTTACTGCTGTAAAACTATAATAAGCTGCAGTTGGTATGTTGTGTTTAACCAGAAACTCTTTGGCAAATTCTTTACTTCCTTCTAATTGAGCTCCGAGTTTTGAAGGACCAATAACCGGAATATGATTTAGCTCGGCATCATTTTTAAAGAAATCATAAATACCTAATACTAATGGATCTTCCGGACCAACAACAACCATTTCAATTTTTTCCTGAATTGCAAATGTTTTTATCGCATTAAAGTCGTTTGGATTAATAGAAACATTTGTTGCTATTGATGCAGTTCCTGCATTTCCGGGTGCAACAAAAAGTCTTGAGCATTTTGAACTTTGAAGCATTTTAAACGCCAAAGCGTGTTCTCTTCCTCCTGAACCAAGTAGTAAAATAATCATGATTATTTATTTTGACTGCAAAAATAACTTTTAAATATTAATGGTTTATTAAATTTTCATCTTGCTTGGAAAAAAAGATTATTTTTGTTTTTTAATATAAAAATTGAACTTATGAAAAAATTATTACTTTTCTCTTTATTAGTATTTGCATTTACTTCTAATGCTCAGGTAACGTGGACAACACAAAACACTAATTTTCCTATTGACGGTTCTTACACCGGAGACATTGCTGTGATTGATGCTAATAATGCTTGGGCTTTAGTTCAAAGAACTTCTACAACTAATCATCAAAGATTTTCTAAAACCATTGATGGAGGAACAACTTGGACAACTGGCGCTATTGGAGTTGGTAATACAACAGGTCTGGGTATTGGAAACATAACTGCAGTAGATGCTAACACAGCTTGGGTTAGTGTCTTTCCTACTACTACAGCCCTAGCGACTCAAGGTGTATACAAAACAACTAATGGCGGTACCACATGGACCAGACAAACTACAGCTGCATTTACAACTGCTTCATTTGTTAACTTTGTTTATTTCTGGGATGCCAATAATGGTGTTTGTATGGGTGATAAAAGAGGTGGTTATTTTGAAATTTATACCACTACAAATGGAGGAACTACTTGGGTAAGAACTCCTTCAGCCAATATCGCTGCTTCAGCTACTGATTATGGTTATACTGGTAAATATTATGTGAACGGAAATACGGTTTGGTTCGGAACTGATGGAGGTGAATTAATGCGTTCTACCGACAGAGGTTTAAACTGGACAAAAATTACTACTCCTATTCCTGATTTTGGCGGTGGTACTGATACTACATCTATTGCTGAATTTGCTTTTTCTGATAATAATAATGGTTTTATTTTAAAAGAAACTTATGACGGATTACCTAGTCCAACTTTTTTAGAAACAGAATTATTTCGTACAACTGATGGTGGCGCAACTTGGACACCTGTTACATATGGGAATGGAATATTTCATGGGGCTATTGCTTTTGCAGGTCCCGGAATGCTTGTAACCGGAGGTTCAACAGATGGAAATTTCGGGTCTTCTTACAGTTTAAATAATGGTGTAACCTGGACAGCAATTGACGGATTGTCTCACACAATGTTAGCTTTAAAAAGCGATACCGTTGGTTGGGGCGGAGGTTTTGCTACAACTGGTGTAGGAGGAGCATTTAAATTTAATAATACGTTAGGAACTCCAAGTTTTAATACAGCTAAATTTAAAGTATTCCCAAATCCTGCAGCTTCAACAGTTACAATCGCAGCTGAAAATGCAGATGCATATAATTTATCCGTTACAGATGTAACAGGTAAAATCGTTATGACTAAATCATTAAACGGAATTGAAAACACATTGGATATTTCATCTCTTTCTACCGGTGCTTATTTCTTCGAATTAAGTTCAGATAACTCAAAAGATGTGATTAAAATTCTTAAAAATTAATTACAAATAAAATAGTATTTTTAAGGGCTGACATTCGTTAGCCCTTTTTTATTGTCTTTATGTTCAACTTTTTCAATTTTTCGCTTTTAGTAAACGGTTTCCCGATGAAGGAAGCGAATGTCGAGTTCAAAAAAATTCTAGCCATTTCAGAAATTGAATATGAAAATTATGTAAATCAAAAGAAGGCAGCAATCGTTGAGTATCATTTAAAACACAACAAATCATATCAGGAATTTGTTGGGAAAACTTCCTGTGACAATTGGGATGAACTTCCCGTAATGACAAAAAAAGAATTCCAAAAACCATTATCGGAAAGGCTTTCCGAAGGTTATAAATCATCAACTGTTTATGTAAACAAAACCTCCGGTTCGAGTGGTGATCCTTTTATTTTTGCCAAAGATAAATTTTGTCATGCTTTGACATGGTCTAATATCATTTATCGTTTTGGCTGGTTTGGAATTGATTTTAATTCGTCCTTACAAGCGCGTTTTTATGGAATTCCATTAGATTTTATCGGAAACAAAAAAGAACGTATCAAAGACCTATTGAGCCATCGTTATCGTTTTACCATTTTTGATTTATCTGATGCTGTTTTAGAAAAAGTCTTGCTTAAATTTAAAAATAAAAAATTCGATTATATCAATGGATATACTAGTTCGATAGTCTTATTTGCTAAATTTTTACAAAAGAAAAATATTGTTTTAACAGCAGTTTGCCCAACACTGAAATGTTGTATTGTAACCTCCGAAATGCTTTTTGATGATGATAAAATGCTACTCGAAAAACAATTTGGCGTTCCGGTTGTCAATGAATATGGTGCCTCTGAACTCGATTTAATTGCTTTCCAAAACCCCGAAGGCGAATGGCAGGTAAATTCTGAAACCATCTTTGTAGAAATTTTAGATGATGACAACAAGGTTTTGCCTAATGGTCAAGAAGGCCGAATAGTTATAACATCATTATATAATAAAGCGCATCCGTTTATCCGATATGATATTGGTGATGTTGGAATTTTGGATGAAAAAAGTACTTCTAAAAAACCTATTCTTAAGAAACTAATTGGCCGAACCAACGATATTGCTGTTTTGCCAAGCGGAAAAAAATCTCCGGGATTAACCTTTTATTATGTTACCAAAAGCATCATTGAAGACGATGGAAATGTGAAAGAATTTGTGATAAAACAAACCAAAATCGATACTTTTGACATCGAATATGTGAGCGAATTGGAATTATCCGAAATTCAGATTCAACAAATTGAAAAAGCCATCACTACGTATTTAGAAAGTGGTCTTACTTTTTCATTTAGCCGTAAAGAAAAACTGGAACGCAGCAAAAGCGGAAAACTGAAACAGTTTGTTTCTTTAGTAAAGTAGAAACATGAAAATAACAATAGTCGCAGGCGCAAGACCTAACTTCATAAAAATCGCACCCATTATCAAAGCGATAGAAAAAAAGCAAAACGAAGGAGCAAAAGTTTCCTATCGTTTGGTTCACACTGGCCAACACTACGATAAAAACCTAAGCGATACTTTTTTTGAAGAATTAAATATTCCGCATCCAAATGCAAATCTGGAAGTAAAAAGCGGTTCACAATCGGTGCAAACAGCTGCCATTATGATTGCCTTTGAAGAAGAGCTATTGCAAAACCCATGTGATTTGGTTTTGGTTGTTGGCGATGTCAATTCAACTATGGCGTGTGCTATTGTTGCCAAAAAATTAAACATAAAAGTCACGCACGTTGAAGCCGGAATTCGTTCTGGAGATATGACAATGCCCGAAGAAATAAACAGAATTGTTACGGATAGCATTACCGATTATTTCTTTACAACCTCAACCTGGGCCGGAGAAAATCTCTTAAAGTATGGTGCCGAACCTTCGGCAATTCATTTTGTGGGTAACGTGATGATTGATACTTTATACCAAAATTTAGATAGAATTTCTGCTCCGGATTTTTGGAACGAATTTCATTTAGAAACCGGAAATTATATCGTCTTAACATTGCATCGCCCTGCAAATGTTGATGAAGAAAAATCATTGGTGAATTTATTAGATGGTATTGACAAAATGGTTGGCGATAAAAAAATTATTTTCCCGATTCATCCCAGAACTAAAGCAATCTTAGGCGAACAAAATCTGAATCTGAAAAATATCCTTTTTGTTGAACCACAAGGCTATTTGAATTTCATGTATTTAATCAAAAACAGTTTTGCTGTCATTACAGATTCAGGTGGCATTTCAGAAGAAACTACAGTTCTTGGGATTCCGTGTTTTACGATGCGAAACAATACCGAAAGACCCGAAACACAAACCATCGGTACAAATACTTTAGTGGGTACTTCGATTGAAAATTTAGAAAAAGTATTTGGAGAATTTCTGGCAAATGGTCCAAGAAAAGCAGGAATTCCAGAGCTTTGGGATGGTAAAGCTTCCGATAGGATAATCGATATTTTGCTTTCAAAAAAATAATGGAAGAAATTCTAATCATATCCAATTATTATCCGCCGGAAAAAGGTGCAGCTGCCAATAGAATTGAGCAGTTGGCCTTAAAATTAAATCAAAACAACTATAAAGTTTCGGTTATTTGCCCGCTTGGGAATTACCCAAAAGGAGCATTATTTCCGGAATATAAAGGTAAGTTTTCGGTAACTGAAAACCGAGATAATATAACTGTAAAACGTCTTTGGATTTATCCTAGTGTCAGCAAAAATTTACTGGTTCGGATTATTTCTGTTCTGTCATTTTCGGTTACCTTGTTTTTTTATTTATTATTCAAAAAAACGCCAAAGAAAGTAGTTGTTCAATCGCCGCCTTTATTGTTATCTTTTATTTCAGTTTTTGTGCTTTCGCTAAAAAGAAAAAAAATAATTTTGAACATTTCCGATTTATGGCCATTGGCTGCTATCGAATTGAATGCTCTGAAAAATGGCTCATTATCACATAAATTTTCGTTGTTTTTTGAACGCTATATTTATAAAAAAGCGACTTTGATTTTAGGACAATCCAACGAAATTATAACACACGTTCATACTTTATTTCCGGATAAAAAATGTTTTTTATATCGCAATTTTCCCGATCATAGTATTTCTGAAATGGAATTAAAAACGGAAGAAAATCAACCCATAAAAATTTTCTATGCCGGACTTCTCGGAATTGCGCAAGGTGTATTCGAATTGTGTCAAAAAATCGATTTAAAAGGACTAAATATAGAATTTCACATCTTTGGCGATGGTGCCGAAAAAACGCAAATAGAAGGGCTGATTTCGTCTGAAAAGGAACAGCAACTATTCTTCAACGGAATGTTAGACAGAAAGGAATTACACGAAAGAATAAAATCGTTCGACGTTGCCATTGTTCCTTTAAAAACAAGAATTTATGGTTCAGTTCCTTCTAAGATTTTTGAATATGGTTCGCTTGGATTTCCGATACTTTATTTTGGTGGCGGTGAAGGCGAAACTATAGTTAACGACAATAAGTTAGGTTGGGTTGCAGCTGTTGGAAACTATGAAGATTTGAATGAAAAACTTAAGGTCATTTCAACCATCAAAAAATCGGAATTGGATGTAATGAAAAAGCAGATTTTCGAAAAAGCGCTAAAAGAATTTGATTTAGATAATCAAATGAAAATACTAATAGAAAAGGGTGTTTTCTAATACGCTTTGTCTTCTCCTTTGAAGATATTAAATACCGTTTGGAAAATGATTTTGATGTCCATAATCAGCGACCAGTTTTCGATATAAAAGACATCGAGTTTTATACGGTTTACCATGTCTTCTTCAGTTTCAATTTCTCCTCTAAATCCTTTCACCTGAGCTAAACCGGTAATGCCTGGTTTTACATAATGACGAATCATGTATTTCTTAATCTTACTGGCATAAGCTTTATTTTGTGACCATAAGTGTGGTCTTGGCCCAACAACCGACATTTCTCCGAACAAAACATTAAAAAACTGAGGCAGCTCATCCATACTGGTTTTTCGCATAAATTTCCCCATCTTGGTAACTCTCGGATCATTTTTGGAAGCTTCTTTTTCGGTATATCCATTTACCTGCATAGAACGAAATTTATAACAGAAAAACTCTTCCTCATCAATTCCAGGTCTTCCTTGTTTAAAAAACACTGGCCCTCTTGATTCTAACTTTATCAAAATTGCCAAAATAGGAATTAACCACGACAATAAAAGAATGATAACTACTAATGAGAAGATCACATCAAAAGCGCGCTTTACACCTTTTATTATTGGATTGTGTAATTGTGTTTTTTGTAATGAGAGTACCGGAAATAATTCGTAATAATCAACTTTTAAGTTTTTCGAAAAAATTTCTTTAGTATCAGGAATAAATTTTATTGCCTTTTTATTATCATCGGCAAACTCTACTAACTCTTTAAGTTTTTCGTTTGAAATTTCATTTAAAGAACAGTAGATTTCATCCACTTTATTATCGATAACAAACTGATTTAAATCCTCAATTCTTCCTTTGATTTCGGGATTTTGTTTTTTATCCGAAAAGTAACCTAAGAATCTATAACCATAATCTTTCCTCGTTTCAAATACTTCCTTTAGCCTTATTGCTTCGGGTGTAAATCCGATGATAACGGCATTTCTAAAATTGCTCCCCGTTACAATTCTATATTTTTTTAAGTAAAAAAACCAGAAATATTTAAAGGTTACAATAATGCAAAAACTAATAGTCATATAAATTGCAATTGCTTTTCCACTAAAAATTGCCGTTTTGGCAAATGGGAAAAAAGCAATAACAACCAATAAAAAAACGCTGAATTGTTTGACTAACTTCGTAACGATTTCAACGGGAGTTGTAAATCGATACACTTCATAATACTTTACAAGTACAGCAATTACAATCCATGTAAATGTTTGGTACAACAAATAGTAAAACTGATTAAGGTTCAGTTCTCTGAAGAAATATAAACTCAAAGACGTTATTACAACCAGATCAAAAAGAATATTTATCGGTCTAATATATTTTGAGTATCTACCTGTTTGTTGTGCAACCATATACTACTAGTGGATATATCCTTTAAAATCTTTGTGTTCTTCTTTTAAAAGTTCTTCAGATGAAAGAGATTTAAAATATTCATATGTCAATTTCATTCCTTCTTCTCTTGAAACTTTAGCTTCCCAACCTAAAATGTTTTTAGCTCGGGTAGTGTCCGGTTGCCTTTGCATTGGATCATTAATTGGCAACGGATGATAAACAACCTTTTGATTTGTTCCTGTCAATTTTATAATTTCATCGGCAAAATCCTTAATGGTAATTTCGTTAGGATTGCCAATATTTACAGGTTGTGAATAATCGGAGTGCAGCAATCTGAAAATTCCTTCGACCTGATCTGTTACATAGCAAAACGAGCGGGTTTGACTTCCGTCTCCAAAAATCGTTAAGTCTTCTCCACGCAATGCTTGTCCGATAAATGCAGGAATAACACGTCCGTCATTGAGTCGCATTCTTGGTCCATAAGTATTGAATATTCTAACGATTCTGGTTTCTACGCCATGAAAAGTGTGGTATGCCATTGTGATTGATTCCTGAAACCGTTTGGCTTCATCATACACGCCTCTTGGTCCAATGGTATTTACATTCCCGTAATAGTCTTCTGTTTGTGGATGCACTAACGGATCACCATAAATTTCAGAAGTTGAAGCAATAAGAATTCTGGCTTTTTTTACACGTGCTAAACCCAAAAGATTATGGGTTCCGAGCGAACCAACCTTTAAGGTTTGAATGGGAATTTTTAAATAATCTATTGGACTTGCAGGTGATGCAAAATGAAGAATATAATCTAGATTTCCCGGTACATGAACAAACTTGGTTACATCGTGATGATAAAATTCAAAATTTTTGAGTTTGAATAAATGCTCAATATTCTTTAAATCGCCCGTTATCAAATTATCCATTCCAATAACGTAATAACCTTCAGCTATAAAACGATCACAAAGATGTGAGCCCAAAAAACCAGCTGCACCGGTAATTAATATTCTTTTCATATTTTCTTATTCTGCTTTTGAGCCATTATGAACATCCCGAAGCTTCGGAACTGAATTAAAAAGGCAATACATCATGGTAAAAAACACAACGCCTCGCTGTCTCCATAAAAATGATTCGGTCAAAAATAAACTTATCATTAGAAATGCGAAAGCAAAATGTACAAAATCTTTTGATTTAATTGCATTTTTAACGTTAACAATCAACAAAAATAACAATAGTATAAAACCAAAAACACCCAATTCGGCAAAATTTTGAACATATTGATTGTGAAAATTCTTTGATTGATAACCACTATCCGAATCATTTTCAACTCCCATGTAAAGATTATACTGTATTGCTTTTTCTTTGATTTTTGAGTAAGAAGCATTCAATCCGAAACCTGTAAAGAATGCATTATTTTCATTTATTAATTCTCTGAAAATTCTAAATTGATACACCCGAAATGCAGTTCCGTTAAAGTAATCATTAGGTGTAAACGTTGGGTTTGACCATGCTTCTTTTAAACTTACATAATGAACACTTTGCGGAATTCCTTCGATTACATCGGCGCTTAAGCTTTTGTCTGTATTGGTTTGGAATTCAACTTTAAACCGGTCTTTTATCCTTCCTATTGAGAAAATTATTCCGACTAACAATCCAAAAACAATTAGGTTTCGCAGCCTTAATTTATGGGCTGTTTTTGAAAAAAAGAAAATGTGTATCAGCGAAAGAAATACAACTACGAGTATGATGTTTTTGGAAGATAGGAGTAATATAAATCCAAAAAGCAAAATAGAAAATAAGGTTTCAATCTTGGATTTTATCTCCTTGGTAAAAAAATAAAAAAACGCAACAGCAACAAAGACTGACATGTGTATGGCATTCAGCAGTTTAGGGACAAGCCCATAGTCTTTTTCATTTTCACCATGATAAAAGAACATTCTTGCGTCACCAAATATAAAATAGCGAATTATTGCTCTGATTAAATAGTATAAAACAAAGGCAACAATAACATAGCTGTAATATTCTATGATTTTCTTTTTCTGTTCTGAAGTATTTGTTTTAAAAATCAGAAAGCCAAGCGGAATTATAAGCAATGGAACTTCCTTTGACAAAGCAGCAAGTGTTTCCTTCGAATCTATAGACCAGAAATAGGAAAGTACCATTAAAACGTATAGCAGGATTGGAAAAATTAACTCTTTTTGAAATTTAATCGTTTCCTTTTTGAAAGTAATAAAAGCGACTAACAAAAATATTCCCATAGAAATATTGTTTATCGCAAAAGCTAAAGGAATGGTAGAGAGAACTAAAAGTATTGGAATAAAAGAGTTGTTACTCTTATTTTCTTTTATCAGATTTTGAATAACATTCTTCGAAAAGTTGTAAATATTCCCCATTTATTTTTTCCCAATTAAATTCGTTCACAATCGAATCAAAATTGTTTTGAACCAATCGCAAGTTATCATTTTTTTTGATTGTATTCAGAATATTTTTTACTTCAGCAGGATTGGAAAAATAATAACTATTCTCCTTTAAAATTCCTCTATTAAAATCATTGTTATGAGCTATCACCAAAGCTCTCGAAGCCATAGCTTCTAACAACGATGGGTTTGTTCCGCCAACAGAATGTCCGTGAAAATATAAATTAGAAAAATAACGAAGATTATTCAAATGTTCCAAATTATAGATTCCACCTACGAATCGGATATTCGAGTGGTTTTTGAATTTGTTTTTCAGGTATTCCCCATACTTAGTCATGTGTTTTCCAACTACTAATATTGGCATTTTATCCTCATTCATGGCTACACCTTCCAGAACCATATCCAGATTATTTTCCGGTTCAAAGCGCGCCATTATCATATTGTAGTTTTCTTTTTCTACGTTGTATTCCTTTAAAAAATCTTCGTTTGGAGCAGAAAAAGGATAAGCACCATAAGCGATATAGGTTGAGTCCTTTTTGTATTTTTCTTTAAGGAATTTTTCAATCCCCAACGAATCCGAAACCAAAAAGTCACTATTATTTGCTGCCAATCTTTCGGCAAATTTTAGAAATTGCTGAACGGGTTTAGAGTATTTTGTTCTTTTCCACTCTAATCCATCCATATTAGTAATAATGATTGATTTTTTAGGCAACAAAAAATGCCAAACCGAATTGCTTGTATAGCCTAATTGCAAAATGATGTCGAAATCTCTTTTGCGTGAATCCATGATGCAATTAAAATCATAGATAAATTGCCCAAAGGTTCCCAGTTTGTATTCCGGATCATACTGATGAATTATGTTTACACCGTGAAAGTTTTTTTCCTGAAAAGGATGATCGTGAGAGTTATAGCAATACACCTCATGACCTTTTTTGGCTAGATACACCGAAAAAAATTCGGCGAACTGCTCAAAACCTCCGTAATAATTGGGCACACCACGAGTTCCTAGTATGGCTATTTTCATCAAAATTTAAACTTAGGTTGCAAAAATAACTTTTTTAGTAGTTTAAAAAAATTATTGTCCGGTCAGTTTGATAAAAGTATTTCTATAATAAACCATATATTTGTAATCAAGATTAAAAATTTGAAATGAAGAAAGCTTTAATTACAGGTATTAACGGGCAAGATGGTTCCTATCTTGCGGAGTTTTTGCTTGAAAAAGGATACGAAGTTCACGGAATAATAAGACGAAGTTCTACGTTTAACACCGAAAGAATTGAACACTTGTATATTGAATCCTTAATCCGTGATTTACATAGGGATAAAAAAATTCAATTGCATTATGGTGACATGACCGATTCTACCAATTTGATTCGGTTGGTTCAGCAAATTAAACCTGATGAAATCTATAATTTGGCAGCACAGTCTCATGTTAAAGTTTCTTTTGACATGCCCGAATATACTGCCGAAACAGATGCTGTTGGTACACTTCGTTTGCTCGAAGCCGTAAGAATTTGTGATTTGGTTGGCAAAACTAAAATATACCAAGCCTCTACTTCGGAATTGTATGGAAAAGTACAGGAAGTTCCGCAAAAAGAAACCACGCCATTTTATCCGCGTTCTCCATATGGCGTTGCAAAATTATATGCCTTTTGGATTACCAAAAACTACAGAGAATCTTATAACATTTTTGCTGTTAACGGAATTCTGTTTAATCACGAATCCGAACGTCGTGGAGAAACTTTTGTTACCAGAAAAATCACGCTTTCGGCATCAAGGATAGCTCACGGAATTCAGGAGAAATTGTATTTAGGAAACCTTGATGCATTGAGAGATTGGGGTTATGCCAAAGATTATGTAGAATGCATGTGGCTTATGTTACAGCAAGAAACTCCAGAAGATTATGTAATTGCAACAGGAATACAACATTCAGTAAGAACCTTTTGCGAATTAGCTTTCAAAGAAGCAGGCATTGAACTCGAATGGCAGGGTGCAGCTGAAAATGAAAAAGGTGTTTGCAAAAAAACCGGGAAAGTGCTAATCGAAATTGATCCTAATTATTACAGACCGGCAGAAGTAGAAAGCTTGCTTGGCGATCCAACAAAAGCAAGAACTGTTTTGGGATGGAATCCTAGCCGAACTTCTATTGATCAACTTGTGAAAATCATGATGAAGCACGATTTAGAGTATGTTGTCCGATTTAAAGACAGGGATTCTTTAAAGTTGTTTGAATAAAATCCGTAACCTTTAAGTGATAAATCCAATGAAGATTTTTTTAACCGGAGGAAATGGAATGGTCGGGAAAAATATTCTGCATTTTCCGAAAGCAAAAAGTTATGACTTCTTACATCCAAGCAGTGAAGAATTAGACTTAAAAAATTATAGTGCGTTAAGCGATTATATAAAATTGCATAAACCCGATTTTATTATTCATGCTGCGGGATTTGTAGGTGGAATTCAGGCTAACATTGCAAATCCGGTGAAGTTTTTAACCGAAAATTTAGAGATTGGAAAAAATATTATTCTGGCTGCAAAAGATAACAATATAAAACATTTCATGAACTTATCCAGTTCTTGTATGTATCCCAGAAATGCCAAAAATCCTTTATCAGAAGAACTTATTTTGCAAGGCGAATTAGAGCCAACGAATGAAGGTTATGCTTTGGCTAAAATTATCACAACCCGACTTTGTGAATACATCCATAAAGAAGACAATACATTTTTATATAAAACTGTAATTCCGTGTAATTTATATGGAAAATACGATAAGTTTTCCCCGGAACATTCACATATGGTTCCGGCAGTTATAAAAAAGATATACGAAGCCAAGGTTTCAAACCAAAATCAAATTGATATTTGGGGCGATGGTTTGTCAAGAAGAGAGTTTATGTATGTCGAAGATTTGGCCGATTTTATTTTTTATGCCATTGAACATTTCGAAACTATGCCGCAAAATATCAACGTTGGACTTGGATTTGATTACACAATAAATGAATATTACCAAACCATAGCTAAGGTAATTGGCTTTGAGGGAACTTTTGTTCACGACCTTACCAAACCTGTTGGCATGAAACAAAAATTAATTGACAATACTAAACTGACTCAGTTTGGATGGAAACATTCAACGTCATTAGAAGCCGGAATTGAAAAAACAGTTGACTATTTTAAAAAACACGTTTTACATGATTAAGTATCCATTAGCATCCTCTACTTGGGATGAAAAAGAAATAAACGCTATCCAATCTGTAATAGCCAAAGACATGTACACCATGGGCGAAAGCGTAAAACAGTTTGAAACTGATTTTGCCAAATTCGCAGGCTCAAAATATGCTGTTATGGTTAACTCGGGTTCATCGGCAAATTTATTAGCAGTTGGTGCGTTGTTTTATACCAAAAATCCAAAATTAAAAAGAGGAGATGAAGTAATTGTTCCTGCGGTTTCGTGGTCAACTACTTATTATCCGTTGTATCAATACGGATTAAAATTAAAGTTTGTAGATGTTGATTTGAATACGTTGAATTTTGATTTGGCCCAACTTGAAAAAGCGGTTACGAATAATACCAAAATGATTTTGGCCGTGAATTTATTAGGAAACCCCAATGATTTTGATGCTATCAATAAAATCATTGCCGGTCGCGATATTCTTCTGATGGAAGACAATTGTGAATCGATGGGCGCAGAATACAAAGGGAAACAAGCAGGAACTTTTGGAGTTCTTGGAACTTTTTCAACTTTCTATTCACATCATATGGCAACTATGGAAGGTGGAATTGTGGTAACTGATGACGAAGAGCTTTACCACGTATTGCTTTGCATCAGAGCTCATGGTTGGACAAGACATTTGCCAAAAGAGAACAAAGTTTCTAATAAAAGTGACGATTGGTTTGAAGAATCGTTTCGATTTATATTACCAGGCTACAACTTCAGACCTGTAGAAATGAGCGGCGCCATCGGAATTGAGCAGTTAAAAAAACTTCCTGATTTTCTGGAGAAAAGAAGAGAAAATGCTGTTTTATTTAATTCATTATTTGCCAATCATAAAGACTTTTATATCCAACAAGATATTGATAATAGCAGTTGGTTTGGCTTTAGTTTTATCATCAAACCTGAGTCTTCTTTGAAAAGAAGTGATGTAGTTAAAAAGCTTGAGGAAAATGGTATCGATTGCCGTCCAATTGTAACAGGTGATTTTACCAAAAATGAAGTGTTGAAATTCTTTGATTATGAGATTTTCGGAGAAATGAAAAATGCGCAATATTTAGATAAAAACGGATTTTTTGTAGGCAATCATCAAGTTCCGTTAACCGAAGAAATCAAACATTTATATAACGTTTTATCTTAATTCGATACTACACGAATGCCTGATTTGGCTATGTTCATAGATTTTTTTTCTTAATTAGGAAATAATTATTTAACAATAATATTAATGTTTATAATTCAACAAATAATTTTTCAAAACTTTGAACATATTTCTCAATAGAAAACTCTTTAATTGCTCTATTATAACCATTTTTGCCAAACTTTTCTCTTAATTCTTGATTTTCAATTAGTTTAGAAATAGCTTCTGCTAGATAGTTTTTATTATTAGGTTCAACTAAAATACCAGTCTCATTATTTATTATTATTTCTGTTAATCCTCCATGATTAGAACCAATTACAGGCTTTTTTGCTAACATGGCTTCAACGGCAACAAGCCCGAAAGGCTCTGGCTCAATTGAAGGGACAACTGCAATATCAATACTTTGCCAAAATTTAAAGATTTCCTTCTGAAATGGGATTACTAAAACCCTATCAGCTAGTTGATATTTTTGAATATCCCATTTTAAATCTTCTAAAAATCCATCCTGATTTGGAGGTGGTGAACCAATAAAAACCAGCTTAATATTTTGATGCTTATTTGACAAGGTATTAAAAACATTTAATAAAAGTTGCTGACCTTTCCATCGGCTAATTCTCCCTATCAACGCTATAACAATTTCGTTTGGTTTTGATTTAAAAAAGGTTTCTCGAATCGTTGTTATTTCATCTACTGATGCACTATTTTTAGGGAACTCAAGACCATTCCATATTACCCTTGATTTACTTGCAATCTTTGAATTAACATTCCAAAAATTTTGCGTCGATATAGAATTATAAACAATTTTAGTAGTCGCTGAACTTTGAAGTAATCTACAAAATAATCGTGTGAAAATTTTAGGCGATTCAATTATTTCATGTACATGCCAAAGGTGTTTTATTTTTCGTTTTCGCGTATAAAAATGTCCTAATAAAACGGCTAATGTGTTAGAGTAAATTAAATCAAATTGATATTTCTCATTTAAGTCATCAAGCGTTGCCACTCCGGATCTTATTTCCTTTAAAAATTTAAAAAGGTTTGTAGGAGTGAACATCTTACGGTATAATTTCAAAACTGGAGCAACTATTACCTTGATGTTTTGCTTTTCCAATTCTTCTTTTAATGGCCCTTCATGTGGAATAATGACTATTGGATTAAACCTACTCTTATCAAGGTTTTTTAACAAAAGTAATAATGTTTTGTCTGAACCATATAAGTCTGACGATTGATGAATAAATAGAATGTTAATCATTTTTTAATTGGTTTAAGTGACTTTTAATAGCCATGCCTTTATAACAGATTATAGTTCCAATAAGTATGGATTTACTATCTAAAAGGTTATAAACACCCATAAACACCCAGTTTGAAAAAATTAAAAATATCCCTGTTCCTAAAAGCAGTAAATCAATATTTTGAATCAATTCACTTTCGGACTGGCTTTTCTTAAACAAGAGGTAAATTGTTATCAAGTAGATAAACAATCCTAATAAACCGGCTTTTAAAAATATTGTCATAAAGCCATTATGGAGTATGGAAATGTATCTAAGTTCCATGTCTCCTAGCCAAACCTTTTGTTTTAAATCAATTTGTGACCCAATACCTTGACCAAATAAAAGTGATAAATATCCTTCTCTTGTCATTTGTCTTACAGTCATAATGTTTTCATAAGAGCGATAGTTATCATTAAAATCTTTCCAATCTTCCCTGTTTATCTTTGTTTTAAAGGCTTCAATAGGAGCGATTTTTATCTTATAAAGTAAGGCTTCTATTCCATCACCATTTCTTTTGGGATTCATATTATAAATTATGGTATATCCAATGCCCGTCAAAATCAACACGGAAACTACAACTATTATTGATTTTTTATTGACCTCGAAATATCCTTTCAATGCTAGAAATAATATGATAAATTGTATAAAATTTGTTCTCGCCAAATACATGAATACTGAAAACCCTATAATGCTCATGAAAAAAAATGCTTTTTTTCGGGAAAAATTTAACTGAAATCTTTCATGAAATATTACTATTATTAAGGCATAGACTTCAAAATCACTAAAATAACCACCAAAAAATCTAATATCATTTACCGTAGTTGCTTTATAAAAAATAATGGCATGAAAAATTAAACTTAGATGAATAAGTGCAATGAAAAACCCCGTAAAAACAATTGTTTTAAAGGCTATTAATGGAAACTTTTTGCATAATTGATACCCTACCAACAATCCTATAAAGGGTTTTGTCAGATAGGTGATATCTCTAATCACAAAATAAAGTTGATGGCCTTTAAAAAAGTAAACTACTGTAGCTAATGCTAAAATTATAGCGAAACAAAGCAGTTGTTTTATGATGGTTATTGAATATACTTTCTGAATAGTAAAGAGGGCTGTGAGTGACCAAATAGCAAAGGTTAACTCATAATTATTCAAATAGGGAACATAAACACAAATAGCAAAAAGAATTTGATAAGGAAGTGCCTTTTTTATAACTGTTGCCATTTATTCTATGCTTTTTAAAACTTTTGCAGGAACTCCGCCAATAACAACATTGTCGGGGAAAACATCATTCACAACAGCTCCGGCAGCTACAACAGAATTATTTCCAACAACACTACCGTCAAGAAAAGTGACTTTAGCTCCGACCCAAATATTGTTCCCGAGTTTAATCCCTTTTGAAGTAACTCCTTGTTGCCTTATTAGCTTTGAAGTTTCTGAAAAGTTATGGTTTTCCGAATGGAATGAAATATAAGAACCCATAATGACGTCGTCTCCGATTTCTATTCCTCCGGCTGCGCCAAAATGAGTATAATCACCAATTGCGGAATTGTTTCCCATTTTTAATCCTTTTCCATATTTGGACATATGACTAGTAGAAGTAAGCGTTGAAAAAGAGCCTATTTTAACGCAATCTCCAAGAATTATTTTTTCTGAAGAGAATCCGTCAATAACGCAATGTTTATCAATGGTAACGTTTTTTCCAAAAACTATATTTCGTGAATTTTGAATATTGGTATTATTCCCAATAAAAACTTTTTTTCCTGTTTTTAAATAACCTCTAACCAACATTAGGCCACGATTATAGAAAATTGAATACAGCAACTTATTAGGAATTCTATCATCTATCTGATAGGTTTTCCCTGTCTTGGCAAGCATTTTTTGGAAGAGTTTTTTAATCATTCGAAAGCAAATTTTCTACAAACTTCAAAAATACAATAGTTTTTAACTTGTTCGAACAAATAAGTCTTTTTTAATGATACAGTAAAATATTATTGCTGTTATAATTTCGGTTATAATTAAGCCAATCAATACTCCTAAAACATTATAAAAAGGTGTAATTGCCGCAATAATAGCAAGACTTATTATTGTAATTATCATAACTGTTTTTACATATTGTCTCTGTTTGTTCGAACCCAAAACCAATTGCTTCAATGGAATGGAAATGCTTTGAAGTATCGGAATTAAAATTGCTACTTTTAGTAAATTGCTTATTTCTATAATCCCTTTTGGATTAAAATAGGCCACAATTTTCAATGAAAATAAAGCAATTATTATCATAGAGATAATAATGAAAATGCCATTTAAACCGTTGTATATTTTCCAAAAACGTAGTGCTTCTTTTTTGCTTTTGTCTAGTAGGTAGCACACTCGAGGATAAACGAAATTGAAAAATAACAAGAGATACGTTTTAAAAATCACTATAATTTGATCAATAATTTTGTATTGACCAGCCATCGTATTACCTCCAAAAAAGCTAATTAAAACAATAGGAGAATACATTTGAAGCGAAACAAATATTTGTGACGAAAAAATAGAGAAGTTATGTTTTATCATTTCTTGTACTTCACTTCTTTTTAAATTAGAAAATGAAAACGAATATTTATAGACAATGTAGAACCAAGTAATTCCGTTAGCAGCTATCATTCCTATTCCCCAAATAAGATTACTGTATATATAATCGCCGGGTGTTTTTAAAAACAGAAAAACACCCGCGAGATAAATTACTTTTGAAAGTATGTTTAATATTGTTATCCATTTAAAATTCTCAATGCCCTGCAAAAACCAGGAGGGATTAATGAATTGACCGATAACCATTGATAAACTTAAAAAGAAAAGTGCTTTTTCTTTACTGAAATACGGAATAAAATAAAATAAAATTGAAACCAAAAGTAACATTGCCAAAAGTAAAATGAATTTGGCTGTGTAAGTCGTAATGAAAACGCTTTCTAATTTATTGTTGTTTTCTCTATTAACAGCGACATCCTTTACGCCAACAATCTCCGAACCATAATCAATAAAGACCATGATAAAAAAAGCAAGAGCCATCCCAACACCAATTTTTCCATACCCTTCTTCACCGCATATTAATACAATATAAGGCACAACAAGTAAGGGTGTTATTAAATTAAACCCTTGCCCAATACCATAAACCAATAAGTTGGCACTCTGTTTGTTTTTAAATATGTAAAGAATTTTATTTAACAATAAATGGAATGGTTTTAAAATAAAAAACTACAAATTGATGCTCAATTTGTAGTTTTTTATGTATTTGTAATATAAATTATTGTGCTAATTTCTCGATTTCCTGTCTTAAAATACTTTGAGGATACAAAGAAGGATTTTGTCTAACGCCATCTTTTACGATTGGTTTAACTATTCCCGTAGTAGCATCAAATGTACACGTATTTTCATCCGGTCTAAAAAACGCCGCCATTTCAGTTCCCATTATTTGTCGCGTCTTATCTTTATATTCTAAAATTATAGCTTTTAAAATGATGTCTGTCTGTTCTGGCTTTATTCCAAGGTCTATTCTCAATGCTGTTGGGAAAACTTCTTCTGGTAATTCAAAATCAACTGATTGTTCAATTTCACTTCCTTTAATTGCTTTCCATATTCCTTTTTCTCCAAAATTTATTGTTCCATCTTCGGTATATAATAAGCAAAAATCATCATTTACTTTTGCTGAAAATTTTAATGTTACTTTAAATGGTTTAATTGTATTTTGCGCCTCTGTTGCCTCTTCTGATTTATCAGTAGTTTTATCCTTACACCCAACTATACAAAAGAAACAAAAAAACAGAATGAGTAAATGATTGTATTTCATAATCTAGTAAAATTTATTTGCAAATTAAACAATATTATTAATAGAATGCAACTTTAATTATTATTTTTACGCAAAAATTAAAACCTGTTTTGAGTATGACTGATTCGTTAAAAAAAGAATTTGAAAACAACTTTAAAATGTATTCTTATACATTTTTATTGTCAATAATAGCTTACGGTTTTGCGCTTTCAAATTATACTCTTAGCGTAGACAACGAAATCCCAATATTGTCTGATTTCGGAATGGATATGGGTAGATGGGGACAAAACTTAATAGTGTACCATCTTTTTAAAGGTCATTTACAATATTTCTCCTTACTTTTAAGTTTGTTTTTATTTAGTTTAGCGGCGGTTCGATTGGCTAAACTATTTAGGTTTGAAGGCATTTCTGCTTATTTCTTTTGCGGATTATTCGTTACTTTTCCTCAAATAGCTTATGAGGTTGTTTTTGGCATGATGGCAGTTATTGGAGGATTAGGAATTCTCCTGTCTGTATTAACTGTGGAATTATTTATAAAAGGATTAAATTCTGAAGCGATGACAAGAAAAATATTATTTTTTTCATCGGGAGTTTTGATAACCGTATTTGCAATTTCTTTATATCAGGCATTCATAATAGTTCTTGCTACACTTTGTGTTATTCTCTTTTTCCAAAGCACTTTTGAAGAATCATTTAATCTAAAATCTGAGATAAAAAGATTATTGTTTAAAGGAATCTTACTGATAATTTCATTCATTTTATATTATTTTTCAGTAAAAATAATTTGCCCGCCGATGGAGAACAGTGCTTATCTTTCTTCCTTCGTGTCAGGTGGAGAATCTAATAATAATCATTTTTTTGATTTTTGTTCCATTTGGTTTAAAAACCTTAGCGGAGGTTTTTATTACGGAGAAAGATTATTTGGTATTGCACTACTATTAAGCCTGTTTTTATTTATTCGCTTTTTCATCAATAAAAAGGTTGCTCTAATTCGTTTTCTATCCTTATTATTAGTGCTTTTTTTACCTTTTATGATGTCCATAGCCATAACTAATGGTTATCATCCACCACGTCTGTATGTAGCGTCTAATCTTGTTTTTGCCTTCGTTATCGTTTTTTCACTGGATTATCTTAAAATAAATCTAACCGCCATTAGCAAAACACTAGTGGTCTTGATAGCTGTTATTAATATTTACTTTATTACAAACCTTTTTCTTACTGCCAATAAAATTTACAACCACGACAAAAGAATAGCTGAAAAAA
Source organism: Flavobacterium anseongense (assembly GCF_021608185.1). Lineage (GTDB taxonomy): Bacteria > Bacteroidota > Bacteroidia > Flavobacteriales > Flavobacteriaceae > Flavobacterium > Flavobacterium anseongense. The sequence goes on from NZ_JAKIHN010000005.1 coordinate 166,573, forward strand.
TAGACAATACAATACAAACTAAATATCCTGATTTTTTTACAACAGAGAAAAATATTTACTTTTATGGCTATTTCCCTTATGAATATCATCAAAAATTTAGATTAGAGAAAAGTGAAGTTTTTGGTGGCTCAATTTTCAATTGGGGGAATTCAGCGGATAATTATAGAATAGTCAATTTCTTCGAGAAATCTGATATTGCTGAATATAAAATGATTGATACCAAAGAGAAACTTGATTTAGTAAAAGATTCTATTGCTAAAATGCCGACATGGCCAAATCATGAATCGGTTAAAATGTTCAACGGTATTGTTGTTGTTAAGCTAGGACAGGAAAAGGGGGCAAAATTATATTTTGAATAATTTAGTCTAGTTATCTATTATAGCGTTTATCACTTTTTGACTGTCTAATTCGAAAAACAATGGTAATCGTACCAAACAATCCGTAAACCTATCCGTTTCCGGCAATTCTCCTCCTTGATGTTTAGAGAGATAGAATGGACTTGTATGTAAGCTGATGTAATGAAACACCGCCAAAATTTCGTTCTCTTTTAAGTGAGCCAACAACTTTGTTCTTTGTTCTAAATTTTTACAAACCAAATAAAACATGTGGGCATTATTGGTTGCATAGTCTGGAGTTAAGGGTAATTCTATTTCGTTTTTCTGTGCCCAATCATTTAAACTATTAAAATAATTATTCCAGATTTCTTTTCTTTTAGCCTGGATTTTTTCAAGATTTTCGAGTTGCGCCCACAAGAATGCAGCAATAATTTCCGAAGGTAAAAAGGAGCTCCCAATGTCAACCCAACCATATTTATCCACTTCTCCCCTAAAAAATGAAGACCTATTCGTTCCTTTTTCCCAAATTATTTCCGCTCTGTCAATAAATTTATCATCATTAATGGCTAATAATCCGCCTTCCCCCGAAATGATGTTTTTGGTTTCGTGAAAAGAAAAAGCAGCCAAATGACCAATAGAACCCAATGCTTTTTTAATACCGTTTTTGCCTGTATAATAGCTGTCAACGGCTTGAGCGGCATCTTCTATTACATACAAATCATGTTTTGCTGCGATATTCATTATGGCATCCATTTCGCAGGCAACTCCGGCATAATGCACCGGAACAATAGCTTTAGTTTTTGCCGTAATTAATGATTCTATTTTGGTTTCATCAATATTGGGATGATCTTTTCTGCTATCCGCAAAAATTATTTTTGCCCCTCTTAAAACAAAGGCATTCGCAGTAGAAACAAATGTATAGGACGGCATAATAACCTCATCACCTTCCTTGATGTCTATTAAAATCGCAGCCATTTCCAAGGCATCTGTACAAGAAGTCGTTAGCAGTGCTTTTTTTATGCCATAATTCGATTCGAAGAAATTTTGACATTTTTTAGTAAAGTGCCCGTTTCCGGATATTTTTCCGGATTTAACGGCTTCTTCAATATAAGCTATTTCGTTACCCGTTAAATAGGGTTTGTTAAATGGTATCATATATCTTCCAATAATGTTTAATGTGTATATTCTCTGAAATTGAATAACCTTGTTTAGCATAAAAATGACAGGCTTGCTCATTTTGGCGCTGTGTGGGAATGCTTAAACTTTCTATTCCTTTTGTATATAAAACGGTTTCCAAATGTCTTAGCATAATTCCACCGATTCCTTTTCCTTGATGATTTGAAGATACTGCTATCAATCCGACAAAAGCATCTTCTTCTTTGGTTTTATAAGTTAACAGCCCTATTGTTTGTCCTTGTTCTTTATACAGTAAAACATCGTCTGCAAATTGTCCCGAAATCGAATTATCAATCCAAAGTCTGTACAATTCCCTGAACTTTTCACTGCTAAATTTTTTATCGAGCAAAAAGCGACTGTGGCTTCCACTTTCATAAGCCAATTGATATATGTCTTGGATGTTGTATGTGGTTTCTCTGTAAGAGAAAACATTCTCAGACAACTGTTTTGTTACTTTGAGTTCTTTATGAAATTTGACCTTTTCCTCTGAAAAAGAATTTTCAAATCCCTTAAGTGATAAATCGAAATCCTCTGATGACATTACGTATAGTAAATCGTAATCGAGATAATTTAAGGAATCGTTACATTCCTTAAAGTCCAACTCGCCCACATTCAGATTAAAAAAATCTGAATCCCATTCCTTTTTCTTTATCATATTACCTCATCAATTATGAAAACAGGTCGGTTCTTTGTCTGGTCAAAAATCTTTCCAACATAAATTCCTGTTATTCCAATTGTTGTTATTATTACTCCTGATAAAAACCAAATAGAGACAATGATGGAGGTATATCCGAGCACCTCAATCTTATTGCTGAATGCCTCATAAAGATAATAGGAACCCACCAAAAAAGATAATAAGGAAATTATAATTCCAAATTTGACAAAAATCTTTAATGGCTTATTTGAGAACGAAATTATTGAATTAAAAGCAAGACTTATGAGTTTTGAAATGCTGTAGCCGGTACTTCCTGATTGTCTGGATGCATGTTCTACCTCAATTGAAGTCGTGTTATACCCTACAAAATTTACAAACAACGGAAAGAACTTGATATAATCCGAAATCTTTAGTATCGACTGGATTACCTTAGTATTGTAAATCCCAAAATTGGCAATTTCGTTATCGTATTTTGTGTCTGTAAAAAACCCATAAACTTTAGAGAATAGTTTTGAGGAAAGCTTTTTCAAATAGCCATCCTGTCTGTTTGTTCTTCTTGCCAGGACTACATCAAACCCTTCCTGGGCTTTACTGTAAAGTTTTTCAATTTCTTTTGGTTGGTCTTGTAGATCACAATCCATAACAACAATCCATTCTCCTTTTGCCTGACTCAAACCTGCCATAATTGCGGGATGCTGTCCAAAATTCCGACTCAATCGGATACTTTTTATCTTTGGGTTTGCAATCGCCAATTCCTTCATTTTTGCCCAAGAATTATCCGGGCTCCGATCATCGACCAAAACAATTTCGTAATCAATAGTAAGATTAGACATAACTTTCTGGATTTCTGAAACGAGCTTATCCAAAAAAAACTCCGCTCTGTAAACAGGACTTACTATTGATATGGTTGGTTTTTGATTCATTGCTGCAGTTTAGCTAAGGCTTTTTCCCAATGATTAATACGAAACCCAAAATTGGCTTTTATTTTCGACTTATCCAAAACACTATATTTTGGTCTCTTTGCCGGTGTTGGAAAAGATGTTGTTGGGATTGATTGTAAATTTATCGAAATATTGTTAATCCTAAATATTTCTTTTGCGAAATCATACCAACTGCACTGTCCTTCATTACTGAAGTTGTAGATGCCGAAGTTGGAAGTTGGAAGTTGGAAATTGGAAGTCACAATTTTAACTAAACATTCAGCTAAATCAACTGCATTTGTTGGTGTTCCTATTTGGTCATTAACTACGGAAATAGAATCTCTTTCGGAAGACAAACGCAACATGGTTTTCATAAAATTATTTCCAAATCGCGAGTAAACCCATGAGGTTCTAATGATATAATAATTATCAAAAATACTTTGAATTGCTTTTTCTCCGTCTAACTTGGTCTGCCCGTAAACTCCTGTCGGATTCGGAATGTCATTTTCTGTGTAAGGTTTTGAAGCATTACCATCAAACACAAAATCAGTAGAAATATGAATCAAAATAGTTTCATATTCTTTGCAAACGACAGCTAAATTTTTAGCGCCAATAACATTTATAAGCTGTGCTTTTTCGGGTTCGCTTTCGGCTTTGTCAACGGCTGTATAAGCGGCGGCGTTGATACAATAATTAGGTTTTATTTTCGAAAAAACGGTTTGGCATTTTTCTAAATCGGAAATATCTAAATCCGCTGAAGAACAAAAAACAAAATTAAGGTTAGGATACATTGGCGCAATAAATTGCAGACTTTGTCCTAATTGTCCGTTGGCTCCGGTGACTAAAACTACCATGCTTTTTTGGCGTTTTCTAAATTGGGTTGCACTTTGTCTTTTTCAGAAATGATTAGATTTTCTGTTGGAAAACCCCAATCAATATTGATGGTTTTATCATTATAGCTAATTCCGCCTTCTGATTCTTTGTTATAAAAATTATCGCATTTGTAGAAAAAAGTAGCGGTATCACTCAACACCAAAAAACCATGGGCGAAACCTCTTGGGACAAAAAATTGTCTCTGATTTTCTCCCGATAAAACTACGGCTTCGTATTGTCCGAATGTTGGTGAATTAGGCCTGATATCAACCGCAACATCTAGCACTTCGCCTTGCAAAACTCTTACTAATTTGGCCTGAGCGTGTTCGCCTGTTTGATAGTGCAAGCCACGCAAAACTCCTTTTGACGAAAAAGATTGATTGTCCTGAACAAAATGAACCTGCTGATTAACCCCTTTTTGAAAGGTGTTTTCGTTGAAACTTTCCATAAAATAACCTCGTTCATCGAGGATTATTTTTGGTTCAATAATAAAACAGCCTTCCAGTTTGGTTGCAATAAAATTCATATCTTAAATCAAACTAAGTAAGTGTGTGCCATAACCGCTTTTTAAAAGTGGCTGGGCTAATTTTTCTAATTGTTTTGCATCGATGAATCCCATTTTGTATGCTGCTTCTTCAATGGCACCGATTTTTAATCCCTGACGTTCTTCTATTACCTGAACAAATTGTCCTGCCTGCATCAACGATTGAAATGTACCTGTATCAAGCCATGCTGTTCCTCTGTCGAGAATACTTACTTTGAGTTTTCCTCTCTTTAAATATTCTTTATTAACATCAGTAATTTCTAATTCTCCTCTATGACTTGGTTGAATATTCGCCGCTATGTCTACAACATCATTATCATAAAAATAAATCCCCGGTACAGCAAAGTTTGATTTCGGATGTTCCGGTTTTTCTTCAATCGAAAGTACTTTTCCGTCTTTATCAAAATCGACAACACCATATCTTTCGGGATCATGAACATGGTAAGCATAAATAATTCCGCCATCCGGATTATTATTGGCTAACAACAAATCCGAAAGACCTGTTCCGTAAAAAATATTGTCTCCAAGAACTAGGGCGACTTTATCGTTACCTATGAACTCTTTTCCGATAATAAATGCTTCCGCAAGACCATTAGGGTTTTCCTGTACAGCATATTCAAATCTACAACCCAAACTTTTTCCGTCACCTAATAATTGCCTAAACAATGGTAAATCGTGTGGTGTTGATATAATCAAAATTTCATTGATTCCGGACCACATCAAGGTTGATAGTGGGTAATAAATCATTGGTTTGTCGTAAATCGGCATCAACTGTTTGCTCACTGCCAAGGTCAATGGATGCAATCTTGTTCCTGATCCACCCGCTAAAATAATTCCTTTCATGATTAGCTGTTTAATTTTGCCATTTGTTTTTTATAGTAGGATTTGAAATAACCTACTAATACAAATAAAAACAAAAACAAGAATGGTAATACCAACTTCATTTTACCATTAACTGCTTTATTGTTTCTAACATTTAATGTCACACTACTTGCTTTAACTATTTTATCAAGATTAACTAGTTCAATCCTGTGTGATCCTTGCTCATAAACCAATTGATCTTTGGTTTTGATTACTTCACTAAGCTGTGATTTTTCACTATAATAAACAGTTTTATCATTTTGTGACCCATTTTTAACTTTGAATGAATTCAACAGCCCATCTATTTGCGAAATTATGGAGTCGTTTTGAACCATTTTTATTTTGACGTTATTCATATATTCATTTTGAATTTTCTTGAAATAATCAGAATCATTAAGGTAATTCAAAATAGGCTGAACTGTATTCTCGTTAGAAGTTTGATTAAGAGTAGAAAAAGAAATAATATGATATGGATAGTTTTTACTGGTAAGGTTTTCGTTCACAATCTTCTTAATGTCACCATCCTCAGCCATCAATTTAATCAATTCAAAGTTTTGTGGTTTATTGTCAATGAATTTATAAACATCGGTAATCGGAATTATTGTTATTCCTTTGAATTTCTTGGAATTTTTGATACCAACAATATTTTTTAAAAATAAAGTATCTCCTTCTTCAAATTTAGAATTGATTAGTTCAATTTTACCGTACAAATAATCTACCGAACCAAAATTTGGACTTACTATGATTTCATTATCATAAATTTTTGTTGTTTTATCAAGATAATATCCTAATAAAGCACCAATTATAAATAATATTCCGACCCAAATAATATTTCTTTTAAAAAATAAAATTCCTCTAAAAATTGCAGTAGAAATGTTTTCGAAAAAATTACCTATTTTCTTTGAAATCTGTGATAAATCAATTTCTTGATTATCATTATTTTGAGAAGTTGCGCTCATAAAAAATTATTTTACGTTAAAAATTTGTTCTAATATTTTGATTGTAATCAAGTAAGTTGGCTTTACTCCGGTCGTTCCTAAACCTCCTGAAGCCAAAGTGCTTCCGGTTTCCAATGGATTATCCGAAGCGTAATAAGCATATCTAACCTTTACATCCTGCGGAATACTTTTTCTGATTTTTGATGCCGATTGGATGGCTTTCTGATAATAAGCACCTTCCATTTCAAGTCCGATAACTTCCCATGTTGATTCGTGGAAAAACTTCAATAAGTCTTTATTCTGAAGCGATGTTCCTAAAACGGTAACCATTGGTCCTGAACAAACCGGAATCCCGTTTCCTTCGAACATTTCGGCTGTTAATTCATTTTCAAACGGATAATTATCTGCAGTTCCTTCGTTGATGTGTGCAGACGGAATCATGATGTCTCCTTTTCCGCCCTCTAAAATTCCGGCTTTCCCCATTATCGAAACCGATTCCACTTTCATGAAGGTTCTATTTTTTCCTTCTTTATATGGTTTTAATAATTCGTCGATAGTTTCAAATGCCTGTTCGCCAAAAGCATAATCCATTACGATTAATACTGGTGCTTCTTTACCAACTTTCACTTTTGGAAAACTGGTTTTTGCCCAATCAATTTTGGCGGTATCAAATATCTGAACGTCGATGTTGGTTCCTGATGCATCATCGGGAAGTGAAATCATTCCTTGTTTCAGCGCAACATCTTCTACTTTATTACGAACATCATTCGCACCTGATTTGCTCAATTCTTCATAAATAAAAAAATCAGATTTGTCTTTGAATTTGGTTTTTAAAACATTGGTAGCAAAAATAGAATTCATCACGCTGTGCATATTGGCACTAATCACATGGATAGGTCTTTCAAGAAGATTATTGGCCTTCAAAACTTCTTTGATGTTGTTTGCCCAAATTTCACCATGAATATGATGTCCTAATCTTTCTCTTAAAATTGGGCTGAATGTAATAACTCTTTTATTATTATCAAGGATTTCTTCGATAGCCAATTTCCCTAACCAATAGATAACGTGTAAAAAACGGTCTGGTTTTTCTTTGGTACCAAAATCGTCATATATCGCTATAACTTCCGAAAAGCTTCTGCCTAAAACATTTGCCGCATGAGAAATTGCGATTTCTTTTTCTTTAAGCGACATTTTTTTATTCTGCAAAACGGCTTCTTCCAATTTTTCCCAATCACGAGTGACTTCGCGTTCCATTTCGTCTAGTAAAACTCTGTCTTTGATTTTATGTGATTCGATAAAAATAAAAGTCAAATGCGTCAAAATATCATAAATGTCCGAACGTCCGCGAGTGATTTCTACATTCATTTGTTCATCATCAATTCGGTAGCAATTTCTTCTACGTTTTGGTGGAACAATTGCCTGAAAATGTGATTTTGAATAGCCTTCGTCTGAAGTTAAATTGATAAAACGACATTCTTCGATGCCTACCGGAAGTCTTTCTATTACATAAAGCAAACCGCTTAGCTCTACTTTTTCTTCTGCAATACTTCCGTAAATTTCCGGTCTTAGAGAAAGCAAGGCTTCTCTTAAAGTTTCTCCTGAAACACCCATTGGTTTATAGAAACCTCTGTTGAATAAATGTCTCATGGTAATGTACAATCGTTCGATAGCTGCCGACGATTCTTGCGCTCTTGAGCGCGAAATGTTTTTAATTTCCTTCATTAAATTGTTTTTTCTAACCTGCAAATATAGGCTTTTTGTCGTTTAGTTGGTTAGAATTAGGTTTATTGCAGGTTCATATACCGCCATTTTTTCTGATGGATTGGCAATATCAGCTTTGGATTGTTTGTTCCATTTTCCGCCCGAATACGTGTAAATAAATTCCCTTTCAACATAATTATAAAGCACATAAGGGAAATACAATTTTTGAACTGTGCTTGTTTTTGTATTTGAATCTAAAACTTCTTTTTCAAGTTTGTTCTTTTCTATTATCAGCTTTTCAAAGCCCACAAAGATTCCGTTTTTTGGCATTTTTAAACCAAAATCGGTCACGTTAAAATAGGTTTTCTTCACACCTTTTTTTACCGAAACTATATAGTCTTTGCTCAACAATTCATCGCCTGGCGAACCATCGGTAGCAACCGAATAAAAATGGACTTTAAAAGAAGCGCTTTCCAACTGACTATCGGTGAAAAAATTGACTTGTTTGATGTATCTTGTTCTTTTATATTTTGGGTTATATGGAAAAAATTTAGCGTCAATTCGCGGTCCATTCTCAAATGCCTGATAGGTTGCGTTTTTGACTTTTCCGATTTCAATTTCTCGGGTTTCAAATCGTTTGGCAATAACAACTTCTGATAACTGAAATGCATTTTGTTTCAAAATCACTTTTTCCGAATTGGCTGCTTTAACTGTTACCTTTTCATAGCCCAAAGCTGAAAAAATGAGATTTTTATTTGGTGCACAGTTAATACTGAACTCGCCATTTTCTTCAGAAGTAGTGCTGTTGTTTTCGCTTTCGACCCAAATATTCACATAGGAAATTGGTTTGTTAAATTCGTCAACAACGATTCCTTTAACTTGAGCGAAAACAGAAAAACCAAAAAACAACGCCAACCACAACAATCTTTTTTCTTTCATCTTTTTCTATGCAATTTTTAACAAATCAGCAATTTTTCTGTCGTTACTCAATCTCGGAATTTTATTTTGTCCGCCTAATTTACCTATTGACTTCATATAATCCTGAAAACCGTTTTTCTTAACTTTTGAAATGACTACTGTTCGCAACACTTTTCCAACAATTAAATCATCGTAATAGGTATTTTGTTTGCGCATTTCGTTATCGATTTTTAAGGCAAAGGCATCCAGATTTTCAGGCTCGTTTTCAAACTCGATGAACCATTCGTGATACGGCAATCCTGAAATTGGAGCGATTTGTGGTGCAACCGTAAATTCGTTTACACGTATGTTGGTGTTTTCCATCGCTTCTTTCAAAGCACATTCGACTTCTTTGCCAATGACGTGTTCGCCAAAAGCCGAAATATAATGTTTGATTCTGCCCGAAACAATCACACGATAAGGCTTCAAACTTGTAAACTGAATGGTGTCGCCAATGTTGTAGGCCCAAAGTCCGGCATTGGTAGAAATGATTAAAACATAATTGACATTCAATTGGACTTCGCCAATTGTATAACGTTTTGGATTTTCGGTAAAGAATTCTTCCGATTTAACAAATTCATAGAAAATTCCAGAGTTCAAAAGCAATAACATACCTTTGTCTTTCTGAGAATCCTGATAGGCAAAAAAACCTTCCGATGCCGGAAACAGTTCAATCGAATCTACTTTTCTTCCTATTAGATTTTCGAATTTGGCGCGATAGGGTTCATAGTTTACGCCACCGTAAATAAACAAATTGAAGTTTTTGAAAATCTCACCAACCGGCTTTCTTCCTTTTTTTTCCAACTTCTCAAAATACATTTGCACCCAAGACGGAATTCCGGAAATCACGGTCATGTTTTCATTAAAGGTTTCTTCTACAATGGCATCGACTTTGGTTTCCCAATCTTCTATGCAATTGGTTTCCCAACTTGGCATTCGGTTCTTTTGCAAATATTTCGGAACAAAATGAGCTACTATTCCGGAAAGTCTTCCGAGTTTGATTCCGTTTTTTTCTTCCAAAATTGGACTTCCCTGCAGGAAAATCATTTTCCCATCAACAAAAGCTGTTTTTCCTGTTTCATGAATATAACTCAGAATCGCATTTCGCGCAGCTTCGATATGAAACGGCATCGATTCCTTAGTCAGCGGAATATATTTTGCGCCCGAAGTTGTACCCGAAGTTTTGGCAAAATAAATCGGTTTTCCTTTCCAAAGAATATCTTCTTCACCTTTTACAACACGGTCAACATAAGGCCGTAATTCTTCGTAATCTCTAATCGGAACTTGCTTGGCGAAATCTTCAAAGGATTTGATTTCAGCAAAATTATGGTCTTTCCCAAACTGTGTAACATCTGCGGAAGCGATAAGATTTTGAAAAACTTTTTGCTGAGTTTCAACAGGATTTTGAACCCATTTTTGGGTTTTGTTGTTAATGACTTTTGCAAATATTTTGGCTGCGACCGATTTTACAGACATAAATTATTGGTTTGGAAAATTCATTTTAATTGCTTTTTCTGTCATTATCATCATATAAATACAGGCTAAAATCATCAATGCTATTCCAAGAATCGTTGCCTGTTCCTGATTTATGTCAACTATAAGATTTATAAAAGAAACCGCAAGTAGGAATAGACCAATCTGAAACATCTTAACTGCTGAATACTTTTGAGAGAAATCCCAAATCTCTTGGTTTTTCATCGAAGAAGTTGTTCTGTAACCATAAAAATAATTAATTTTTTTTGGTGGAAATCTTAACATAATTATACTTGTAACGGTAAAAATAATCCCCACTAAAAAAGATACTATTCCAATTCTCTCTGCTAAATAATTTAAAATTTCTTCCATGATTATTCGAATTCAATAAAAATACTTGGGTCAATCGGATAACCGTCTTTCCATAATTCAAAATGCAAATGCACTCCGGTCGATTCTTGTCCGGTTGAACCGGCCAATGCGATAACTTCACCCGATTTGACTGCATCTCCTTGCGAAACAGTCAGTGAGGCAGCATGCTTATAAACCGAAATAAATCCGTTGTTATGCCTTATGATTACTACGTTTCCGGTGTTGGGTGTCCAATCGGCAAAGATTACTCTTCCGCTCAGAATTGATTTTATTGGTGTATTTTTCGCTAAAGCGATATCAACCGCATAATGTTTTTCTTTTGGATTGAATTTTTCGGTTATCATTCCTTTTACAGGTGGAAATAAAACGGTGCTGACCTTGGGTTTTGCCTTTTCAAAAAGATTGTATTTATCCTCTCTTTCAACTTCTTCCCTAAGTTTTAAATCGGCACTGGAAGGTTTTAATTCTTCATCTGAAACTGGCTCAGACACTGATGCTAAAATAGAATCTTTATTGAATTTTGCATACTCTAAATCGCCTGTTAACACCTTTTTAATCGATGCGATATAGGCTTCGTTTTTTTTCAATGCGTGATTTAATGAGTCTGATTTTAGTGCTAATTCGGTAGCATCTCTTTTTAATTGTGTCGAGGCATAGCCCGGAATATATTCGCGCAACGGCGTAAAGGCAATTATATATGTGGTCACGAAAATAATCAGCAAAGCACCAATTGTAGCGACCACGAACACATTCATCAGTGTTAATCGAAGGGAAAAAATTTCTTCAAAAGTGTCTTCGTTCAAAATAACCAGGCGGTTTTTTGTGAAGAGTTTTTTCTTGATTATTTTTCGTTTGAGCCTTTTCTCGGACATGATTGTTTGAATGATTTACAAATATAGAAAATAAGTTGGCTTTGTCTTTTTATGGTAAACGATGTTTAACTTATAATTATTATCGTGAAATTCAAAAGAATGCTATTTTCTTTTTACCTTTGTCCAAGTTTTTTAAAAAATAAAATCTGCGAAAGCAAAAATTTATAGATCATGGGAAGATTAGGAATGCCTGAAATATTAGTTATTCTAGCTGTTGTTTTACTACTTTTTGGAGGTAAAAAAATTCCGGAATTAATGAAAGGATTGGGTTCGGGAGTAAACGAATTCAAAAAAGCAGCCAAAGGTGAAGATGAAGCAAATGCTGCGTCTAAAAAAGAAGAAGAAGATAAAAAGTAATTTTCTTTACCAAAATATAAAACCCAAACTCAAAATTGAGTTTGGGTTTTTTTATGTCTTTAATTTAAAAACAGATTTTGATTTATTGTTTTGTTTAAAAAAGTAATTAATTGTTTGTTTTTTTAAAATATTTTTTAATTTTGTTAAAGATATTTTTAACTTTATTAAAATGAAGCTTCCTATTGTTTGTCCAAGTTGCGAAAATTCGCTTTTGGTAAGTCAAATGAAATGTGGGAATTGTGAAACCGAAGTCAACGGGAAATATGATTTGCCATTTTATTTTAAATTAAGCCGTGAAGAGCAGGATTTTATCCTTGACTTTTTTCTTTCGAGCGGCAGTATCAAAGAAATGTCTAAGCAGGCAGGTAATTCCTATCCAACTATGAGGAATAAAATGGATGATTTGATTGAAAAGATTAATCAACTAAAAAATATACCTTAAGATGAACTGGCAAATTATTTTCAATCCATTTATTAGATTTTCAGAAAAGTGGCTTCTGACTATCGGAATTATCTCTGCAATTGCAGGAAGTACAATTGCTGTCTATTGTGGTGTTAGGTATGATGGCGTTATAGATGTTCATACTTTTCCAGATATCACTTTCGTAAATTCTATAAAAGAAAATCTCATTTCAATAACACTACTCACTTTTCTGCTATTTGTACTTGGGAAAATAATAAACCCTAAAACACGGTTTATTGATATCCTGAACAGCAGCCTTTTATTTCGGATTCCTTTCTATGTATCGGCACTGCTTACCTCTGTTCCTGCTATGAAGACAGTTGAAAAAGAAGTTTTAAAAAATATAAACACCTTAGATAAAATTAAAATTCAACCTTTTGATTTAGCTGTATTACTTATAATCTCGATCCTTTTGATTGCACTATTAATTTATGCGATTGTCCTTTTGTTTCAAGGCTTCAAAACGGCAACGAATGCTAAGAAGCCGTCTCATTACATAAGCTTTACAATAGCATTAATTCTTGCTGAAGTTCTTTCAAAAATCATTCTATCAACATTCTAAACACACAACAATGAAAACAACCTTACTTACTATTGCCTGCTTCTTCTGTTTTTCAAGCATATTCAGCCAGGAAATTACAGGCTCATGGATAGGAGAGCTAGAAGTCCCTGGAGCCAAACTTCCTTTAATTTTTAATATTCGGCAAAATGGAACTGAGTTAGTTACGACTATGGACAGTCCGATGCAGGGCGCAAAAGATATGCCGACAGATAACACATCATTTATAAATAACGAATTGATTGTTGACTCAAAAAAATTCGGTATCTCCTATAAAGGAAAATTAGAAAATGAAACAATAACGGGTGAATTCATTCAAGGTGGTACTTCAATCTCACTAAATCTTTCACGAAAAAAAGTAGGTGAATCTGGTTTGAAAAGACCTCAAACTCCAAAACCTCCATTTAATTATGTTATTGAAGAAGTCACTTTTACCAATCCGACTGATAAAAATATCCTAGCCGGAACATTGACAACTCCAGCTAATAAAAAGGATTTTCCTGTGGTGGTTTTGATTTCCGGTTCGGGACAACAAAACAGGGATTCTGAAATTTTTGGACATAAATCGTTTTGGGTAATTGCTGATGATTTTGCCAAAAAAGGAATTGGTGTTTTGCGTGTTGACGATAGAGGAACTGGTGGTTCTAATGGAATAAGCATGAGTGTAACTACCGAAAATTTTGCGGGAGACACTAACGCTGCAGTTGAATTTTTAGCTGAAAAGGGATTCAATAATATTGGGTTGATTGGTCACAGTGAAGGTGGAATTATAGCTCCAATGGTGGCTTCCAAAAATTCTAAAGTAAAATTCATTATCTCAATGGCTGGTCCCGGAATTCCAACTGATGAATTACTGATGCTTCAAACCAGAGCTATTGCTAAAGCTTCGGGTGCATCAGATGAAGAATTAAAATCGAGTGAAGATATGAATCGGAAAATCTACACTTTAATAAAAGATTATTATGGAAATGATTTAAAAGGCGAAGTCAAAAAAGTATTTGTTGCAGAAATGAAGAAATTACCTATCGAACAACAGCCTAATGCAGACGAAATGGAAAAAACAGCAGAACAGGAAAGCGCTAAAGTGATAATTCCGTGGTATATTTATTTCTTAAAAATAAATCCTGATATGTATTGGAGCAAATTGAAAATTCCTGTATTGGCATTAAATGGTTCTAAAGATTTGCAGGTAATTTCAAAAGAAAACCTCAGTGGAATAAAAGTTTCGTTAGAAAAAGCAAAAAACAAGAAATTTGAAACTTTAGAATTTCCTAACCTGAATCACTTGTTTCAGGAAGCAAAAAATGGGACTATTGAGGAATATGCTCAACTTGAAGAAACGATTTCTCCACAGGTTTTAGAAAAAATGAGTTCCTGGATTCTGAAAAATTAAACCTTTACATAACAATAAAAAATCCCAAATTTCATAAGAGTTTGGGATTTTTGTTTTTATAATATCATCGTCAACTGAATTCGCTTTCTTTCTTCATCAACCTCAACGACTTTTACCTGAACGTGTTGATGTAATTTTACCACTTCATTCACATCGGAAACAAAACCGGCTTTGAGTTGCGAAATGTGAACCAATCCGCTTTCCTTAATTCCGATATCAACAAAGCAACCAAAGGCTGTAATATTGTTGACAATTCCGGGTAAAATCATTCCTGCTCTAACATTTTTTATGGTTGTAACTGTTGGGTCAAATTCGAAAACCTTTGCCGCTTTTCTTGGATCGAGTCCCGGTTTTTCGAGTTCTTTTACAATATCTTTTAAACCTAGAATTCCAATTTCGGGAGTGATGTAATTTTCTAATTTTATTTGCGATATCTTTTCCCTATTCGCAATCAAATCATTGGTTTTTAAACCCAAATCTTTGGCTATTTTTTCTACTATTGGATAAGCTTCTGGATGCACTGCTGAATTGTCGAGTGGATTTTTTCCGTTGTGAATTCTAACAAAAGCTGCGGCTTGTTGATACGCTTTATCGCCTAGACGCGGGACTTTTTTGATTTGCTTTCTGTCTTCAAACGGACCATTCTCGGAACGATAGGCGACAATGTTTTCGGCCATTTTTTCGCCAATTCCTGAAACGTAACTCAATAACGATTTGCTTGCTGTGTTGATATTTATCCCAACCGAATTCACACAACGAACCACAACAGTGTCTAATTCTTCTTTTAATTTTGTTTGGTCAACATCGTGTTGGTATTGTCCAACGCCAATTGATTTTGGATCAATTTTTACCAATTCCGCCAATGGATCTGAAAGTCGTCTTCCGATAGAAACCGAACCACGAACCGTGACATCATATTTCGGAAACTCATCACGTGCAATTTTGGATGCTGAATACACTGAAGCACCAGCTTCAGAAACTATAAAAACCTGTACAGGTTTGTCGAAAGCAATTTTCTTTATAAAGAACTCTGTTTCGCGGCTTGCCGTTCCGTTTCCGATAGAAATCGCTTCAATGTTATAGGCATTTACCATCGAACGTATTTTTTTCATCGCCATCACGCTTTCATTTTGGGGCTGATGCGGATAAATGGTTTCATTGTATAACAAATCGCCTTTTTCATCTAAACAAACAACTTTGCAACCTGAACGAAATCCGGGATCAATTGCCAAAATTCGTTTTTCACCTAAAGGCGGCGCTAATAAAAGCTGACTCAAATTCCCAGCAAAAACATCAATCGCTTTGGCGTCAGCTTTGGCCTTAGCATCTTGCAATGTTTCGTTTGAAATTGCCGGTTCGAGCAAACGTTTGTAACTGTCTTTTATTGCCAATTCGATATGTGCTGTTGTATCATTGTTGGCTTTTATGATTTCGTTTTCGATAAAATCCAGTGCTTCATCTATTTCGAAATCGACATTTAGTTTTACAAAACCTTCTGATTCTGCACGAAGCATCGCCAATAATCTATGAGATGGCGCTTTGGAAATCGGCTCAGCCCAGTCAAAATATTGCTTGAATTTCTGCGCGTCTTCTTCGTTTTCCTTTTTCTTTACAACTTTAGTTTCTACAATAGCTTTTCGTTGAAACAAACGACGAAGATTTTTTCGGATGTAGATATTTTCATTAATCCATTCGGCAATAATATCGCGTGCACCTTGCAAAGCTTCGTCTTCGTTTTTGACTTTATCGTTAAGATATTGTGTTGAAATAAAATCGATATCTTCATTTCTTTGACTAAAAATAATTTTTGCCAAAGGTTCCAAACCGTTTTCGCGAGCGATATCTGCTCTGGTTTTTTTCTTCTTTTTATAAGGCAGATACAAATCTTCTATTTCCTGTAAATCGAAACTTTCCTTGATTTTTTTGGCCAATTCTGGCGAAAGCTGCCCTTGTTCCTCAATGTTTTTCAGAATTGATTCTTTTCGTTTTACAATTTCATCATACTGTTTCGAAAGTTTGGCAATAGTTTCAATAACAACTTCGTCAAGATTGCCGGTTTGGTCTTTTCGGTAACGTGAAATAAACGGAATAGTGCAATCTTCGGATAGTAATTTTAAAGTTGCTTCAATGCTTTTTGGCGAAGCCGTAACTTGACTTTGAATAAATTGTATGCTGGTCATTTCTGAATTTAGTTTTGAATTTTTTTGAAAGCTTGTCCAAGGTTTTCAATCACGTCTGTGATAAGCATGCTTTCTGTGCTTTGTGTTTCTAATGTAATATCTGCAGCCAATCCGTGGAGAAAAACTCCCAGAATTGCTGCCTGTAAAGGTTCGTATCCTTGTGCTAAAAAAGCGGAAATGATTCCGGTTAATACATCGCCTGAACCGCCTTTGGCCAAACCTGAATTTCCTGTAGAGTTTTCAAAGCTTTCTTCTCCGTTGGTAATAAACGTTTTGTGGCCTTTCAGCACAATAATCAGCTGTAATTCTTTAGCTTTTGTTATGGCAGTATGTCTTCTTTCTGATTCAGACTTGTGATTTCCAAAAAGTCTGTCAAACTCTTTAGCGTGTGGTGTTAGTATAGATTTTTGAGGCAGATTTAAAAGTTGTTCCTGATTTTCGGCTAAAAGATTCAAGGCGTCGGCATCAAAAACTACCGGTAAATTGACATTTGCAAATACTAATTTTAAGAGGCTTTTTGCTGATTTATCAGTTCCGATTCCAGGGCCAATCGCAACCGTATTGTATTTTTCCCAGTTATTTTTCTCTTCCCTAAATTCAATCATTGCTTCGGGAATTGCAGTAAAAATAGTAAGTCGTTCTTTCTTTGGAATATTTACCGTGACCAAACCGGCTCCGGCTCTTAAAGAAGCTTTAGCACAAATAATTGCTGCGCCCATTTTAGATTTGCTACCGGCTATTATCAAAGCATGTCCATGACTGCCTTTGTGTGAATCCGGTAATCTTTTTTGAAATAATTTTTGGATGATATTGATGTCAAGCTTTGTCATAAAATTAGTCCTGAACTATAAAATCTTTAGGATCTTTCTTCTTGAATTCGGGTTGAATATTGATGTGATTTATATGAAATTTTTCGAACAAAACGATTTCAACCTGCTCTAATAAAACATTGAATTCACTCATCTTTATATCGTCAGAACAATCAAGATGCGCCTCGAGGTGTAATTCTTCCTCATTCAAATGCCAAACATGAATGTGATGTAATTTATTAACCCCTTTTATTTTATGCACTTCGCGAACTAATTCTTTTATATCGATATAATCGGGTGTGAAAAGCATAAGCATTTTGGTTGCTGACTTTATCAAATCGTAGCTTACATAAATAAGATACAATGCAATCAATAAAGTCATCACACTATCAACCCAAAACCAACCGTAAAATTTCATTAACAAACCGCCAACTAAAACTGCAACCGAGGCCAGCATGTCAGTCAACAAATGCAAATACGCCGATTTCATATTGAGGTTATGTTCGGAATCTTTTTTGAGTAATAAAACAGAACCGCCGTTGACAAGAATTCCTAAAAGCGCCAACCAAATAACTAAACCAGACTTAATTGGTTCCGGATGAAATAACCTTGAGGAGGCTTCATAAACCAAAAATAATGCGACAACAATTAATGTTATTGCATTAATAAAAGCAGCTATAAGTTCGGCTCTTTTGTATCCGAAAGTATGGTCAATTGAGGCTTTTCTTCGTGATAATTTATGTGCCAATAAACTAAAAACCAAAGACAAAACATCGGAAAAATTGTGAAGCGCATCTGAAATTAAAGCGAGACTTCCTGAAATAATTCCACCCACAATTTGAGCAACAGTAATTAATAAGTTGAGCAAAATGGAATAAACCAAATTCTTTCCTTTGACTTCGTGCTTGTGGATGTGAACGTGATTGTTTGACAAAATTACTTTTTTCGTTTATTAATTTCTTCTTCAACTTTTTTCAACTTAGAACCATTATTAAGAATTAAAAATAATGAAATCAATATTAAAAAAGGATGCATATCATCACTCTTTTTATATACAGCATAAAGCGTCATTCCAACTAAAACGACTGCAATACTGATAAATATTTTTTGCCAATTTGATAAGGATTTTTGTTTTGCCACTAATTCTTCTTGCGATAAACTTGCATATTCGTTTTTATCAAACATAATTTAACGGGTTATAGAATTTAAAAATTAACAACTAATTTTACCAACTCTTGTAGCGTGTCTTCCACCTTCAAAATCAGTGTTTAAAAAAGTGTCAACCATTTCAACTGCTTGTTGTATCGAAGTAAATCGAGCCGGAATACTGATAATATTAGCATTGTTATGTTGGCGTGCCAAAGCAGCGATTTCTTTTGTCCAACACAATGCCGAACGAATGCCTTGATGTTTGTTGACTGTCATATTAATTCCGTTTCCGGAACCACAAATTACGACACCAAAATTGGCTTTTCCGGTTTCTACATCAATTGCAACAGGATGACCAAAATCGGGATAATCAACACTGTCAAAAGTATCAGTTCCGTGGTTCAAAATTTCGTGTCCTTTCTGTTCTAAAAAAGCAACTATGGCTTTCTTATAATCCGGTCCTGCGTGATCATTTCCAATTGATATTTTCATAGTGTTGTCTTTGTAATTAGCATGACAAATTTACGGAAAGTATTGCTTGTATTTTAGTTTATTGTAAGTGTTTGATTTTTAAAAGATAAACATTTTTTGTGTTTGAGTATTTTTTATAACTATTTGGAAATCATTAGAAATTACGCAACAAAAATGTTAAAATTGCACATTGTTGATAGCAATTCGCAATTCATTGATAATCAGTTAACCTTAAATTAACACAGATTGTTAACAACTTTGGATAGAATTTTAGAAGTTTTTTTAAGTTATGCAGTTAAAAATTGTAATCAAAAATCAAGTTGAAAAAAACAAATTTAGTTTGGGAATTTTTTAGAAAAGTTATCAATACAAAAAACAACTTTTTCAACCGAAATCAACAATTAAAGTTATTTACAAAAAGTGTCTTTTTTTAGTTGTGAACAACTGTTAATTAAACTTCAAAAAAGGTTAAAAATGAAGCTTTTAATTTGTCAAAAGTCTGTTGATAATTTGGTATAAAAAACTAAAACTTTAAAATCTAATTTTTAAAATTAAAGTTATTACACAAATAAACACCCTATAATAACCATCATAAATTTAAATTTTTAAATCTTTTCTTTTTGTTGTTTTTAATAAGTGTTGATAACATTCTTTTATAAAAGCTAAAAGTTATTTTTTAGATAAATATTAATACTTAATTCTAATATCTTAATACTTCTTCGTAATTTTCAGCATTAATTAGAAAATGAATAATGAGTAAGAAACACAAAAAGTTCGGGAAAAATGAAAAGACCTTTTCCGAAAAGATATTTAAGATACTTTCAAAAAACGCCAATAAACCTTTTAACTACAAACAAATTGCTGCTATTTTAGAATTGGATGATACTAAAAGCAGAAACGAAATAATCAAAGATTTAAAAATTTTAGCAGCTCAAAAGCTAATTATTGAATCAGAACCAGGAAAGTATTTAGTCAAAGCTTCCAGTCAGCAATATTACGAAGGCGTTGTGGACATGACTTCCAGAAAAGCAGGCTATTTTGTTTGCGAAGATTTAGAAAACGATGTCTTTATTCCGTTTATAAATCTGAATCATGCTTTAGATGGCGACAAAGTAAAAGCGTATGTGTATAACCGAAGAAGTTCCAGAAAACCAGAAGCCGAAGTTATAGAAATCATCGAAAGACATAAAAACGAATTCGTTGGTGTTGTTGATATTCAAAAGAATTTTGGATTTGTAACGACTGCCAACGCTAAAATGTATACTGATATTTTTATTCCAAAAAATAAACTAGGTGAAGCAGAACATGGCGATGTAGTTTTAGTAAAATTAGAAGATTGGCCTGCAAAAGCGGATTCTCCTTTTGGTTCTGTGATAAAAGTACTTGGAAAACCAGGCGAACACAATACCGAAATTCACGCCATTTTAGCGGAATATGGATTGCCTTATGATTTTCCTATTGAAGTAGAAGCTTATGCAAATAAATTAGACACTTCGATAACGCAAAATGAAATTGATAAACGGCGCGATATGCGAAAAGTGTTGACGTTTACAATTGATCCCAAAGATGCAAAAGATTTTGATGATGCTTTGTCGTTTCAGGTTTTAGAAAACGGAAACTATGAAATTGGTGTTCATATTGCTGATGTTTCGCATTATTTACAGGAAGGAACAATCTTAGACGATGAAGCGTATAAAAGAGCAACTTCGGTTTATTTGGTAGACAGAGTTGTACCAATGTTACCTGAAGTTTTATCCAATTTTGCCTGTTCACTTCGTCCGTATGAAGAAAAATATACGTTTTCAGCAATTTTTCAATTGAATGCTAAAGCCGAAGTTTTAGATTCATGGTTTGGAAGAACAGTGATTTATTCTGACCAGCGTTTTGCCTACGAAGAAGCGCAACATATTATTGAAACAAAATCGGATATAATTCCGGCAGCAATTTCTTTGACCGGAAAGGAATATAAAGTTCCGGCTGAAATCGTAACAGCGACTTTAAAACAGGATGAATTAGCTAAAATTCTACGCAGAAAAAGAATGGCTGATGGTGCGATTTCGTTTGATAAAGTCGAAGTAAAATTTAATCTGGATGAAAATTCAGAACCTGTTGGTGTTTTCTTTAAAATCTCAAAAGATGCCAATCATTTGATTGAAGAATTCATGTTGTTAGCCAATAGAAAAGTGGCGGAATTTATAGGAAAACAAAAGAAAACATTCATTTACAGAATTCACGACGAACCAAACGAAGACAAATTAATCAACCTACAAACCGTAATTTCTAAGTTTGGTTATGCTATAAACATGAAATCTAAACAGGATATTTCAAAATCATTAAATAAATTATTGAATGATGTCAATGGAAAAAAAGAGCAGAATTTGGTAGATACATTGACAATTCGAAGTATGAGTAAAGCTAAATATTCTACTGAAAACATTGGTCATTACGGTTTGGCGTTCGATTATTACAGTCATTTTACTTCACCAATCAGAAGATATCCTGATGTGATGGCACACCGATTATTGCAATATTATCTAGATGGCGGGAAAAGTGTCAATCAGGATGATTACGAAGAAAAATGTGCTCATTCCAGTGATATGGAAGGTTTGGCAGCACAAGCTGAAAGAGATTCGGTAAAATACATGCAGGTAAAATACATGCAGGATCATAAAGATCAAGAGTTTCTTGGTGTTATTTCTGGAGTTACCGAATGGGGAATTTATGTTGAAATCATCGAAAATAAATGCGAAGGCATGGTTCGAATTCGTGAAATAAAAGAAGACTATTATACGTTTGACGAAAAGCAGTATGCTTTGGTTGGTCAGGCAACACAGAGTATTTTACAGCTTGGAGACGAAGTTTTTGTAAAAGTAAAAAATGCTGACTTAGTTAAGAAACAATTGGATTTCCATTATATTAGAAGAAAAGAATAGTATGAAAAAATTAGTTTTTAGTTTATTGTTAATCAGTTCAATGGCTTTTGCTCAGGAAACCAAAAATGTGGGCGATTTTAACAAAGTAACTTCCTTTGACCGTATTGATGTTTTTCTTGTTCCAAGTGATGAAAACAAAGTGCAACTCGATGGAAAAGGAGCTGATGAAGTGGAATTGGTCAATAAAAATGGCGAATTAAAAATCAGAATGCCATTGACAAAATTATTAGATGGCGATAACATTTCAGTTACTGTTTATTATAAAAAAATAACTGCAGTTGAAGCTAACGAAGGTTCCAGAATTGCCTGTGGCGATAAAATTAATTCGGTTACTTTTGATGTAATTGCTAAAGAAGGTTCTGAAGTAAAATTGATTTTAGATGTTGAAAAATTGAATGTCAGAACGGCGAATGGTTCAAAAGTTTCATTGGAAGGAAACGCTGATATTCAGGATGTTTTAGTTAATTCGGGTGGAATTTATGAGGCAGAAAAATTAGAATCACAAATAGCTACTGTAGCTTGCAATGCTGGTGGAGAAGCCGATATTTTTGCCACTAATATTGTTGATGCAAAAGTTAGAGCTGGTGGAGAGATTACTATTTATGGAAATCCGAAACAAATCAACAAAAAGATTGTAGCTGGCGGATCAATTGAACAGGCAAAGTAGATTTAATTTTACATTTTGAATTTTAAATTCTAAATTGCAATGTCAAAATTGTAACAATGATTTTACTTCAAGATATTTTATCTGCCATTCCGCTTGGTTTCTTTCTAAGTTTTATGATTGGACCAGTATTCTTTGTATTACTCGAAACCAGTGTTGTTAAAGGATTTAGAGCCGCAATTGTTTTTGATGCAGGTGTGGTTTTAGCCGATATTGTTTTTATTACCATTGCTTTTTTTAGTAGTTATCGATTAATTCAAAGCATTAAAGATGATCCGGCATTGTTTATTTTCGGTGGATTAGTAATGCTGACTTATGGTATTATTTCTTTTGTGAATAACAGAAAGGAAGCCAGAAAAGTTAATATTGACGAAATTGATCCAAAAGAGCTGGCTAAAACCAATTATCTCTCTTTGTTCATCAAAGGTTTTTTCCTGAATTTTATCAATATTGGCGTACTCGGATTTTGGTTAGCAATTCTGATAACTATTGGCCCTCAGCTGGAATTAAAAACATCCAGAATGTTGGCTTTTTTCTCCACTTTAATTGTTACTTATTTTGTAACCGATATTTTCAAAATACTTTTAGCCAAGCAATTGCGAAACCAACTCAACCAAAAAAACATTCTTTTAATCAAGAAGTTTATCAGCATTGTTTTGATTATTTCGGGTGTATTTCTTTTAACTCAAGGCTGGTTTCCAAAGGAGCAAAAAATCGTCAATAAAGCGTTTGAAGAGTTAGAGAATAAACAATAAAAAAACTATAAGTTTCCTTGAAGGTTTCAGAGACATCTTCGGGATATGAATACTATCTTTAATTAATTTTTTAGATTCTTTCTTCGTCAGAAGGACAAATAAAAAAGAGCTACTATTTCTAGTAACTCTTTTGAGGCATCTTCCGGATTCGAACCGGAGTAGACGGTTTTGCAGACCGGTGCCTAGCCGCTCGGCCAAGATGCCGTTGGTCGGCAAATATAGGAATTAATTTGAAATTTGAAATTTGAAACTCACTTTTTTTGGAATTTGGAATTTATATTTTGGAATTTAGCTGCGGTATTCTTCCATTTCAATAGTAACCGCTTCAACATCACCACCAATAGGTGGGTTGAGTTTTGAAACCGCTAAAAGAATTCGGGAAATGGCCGGAATTTCACTAAAAATTCTGGTAATAATTCTGTGTGCCACATGTTCTAATAATTTGGAACGAATCGCCATTTCTTCGACAACAATTTTATTTAAAAGCACATAATCAACGGTGTCTTTGAGCTCATCAGAAACAGAAGATTTTCTCAAATCGGTTTTGATTTCCAAATCCACACGATAATCCGAACCAATTCTGCCTTCTTCTTCCAGGCAACCGTGAAAAGAAAAAGTTCTTATATTTTGAAGTTTTATGGTGCCCATATTTGTGGATTTGGTTATTCGTTTATTCGATAAAAGTACTAAATATTTGTATTTCTACCGTTAAAAAGTCAAATAACCAAATAACCGAATTACCAAATAACCAACTATTTTGATAACTTTGTCGCTCAAAATTTTGAATATGTCAACAGAAGAGAAGTCGCTTAATTTCATTGAACAAATTATAGAAGAAGATTTGAAAAAAGGTTTGTCAAAAGACAAATTGCGTTTTCGTTTTCCGCCTGAGCCAAACGGGTATTTGCACGTTGGTCATGCTAGTGCTATTTGTTTAAACTTTGGATTAGGATTAGATTATCAGGCGCCGGTGAATCTGCGTTTTGATGATACCAATCCGGCGAAAGAAGAGCAGGAATATGTAGATGCTATCAAAAGAGATATCGAATGGCTTGGTTATAAATGGAGTAACGAATGTTATGCTTCTGATTATTTTCAGCAATTATATGACTGGGCAGTTGAATTTATCAAAGCCGGAAAAGCTTATGTTGATAGCCAATCTTCAGAAGAAATGGCAATTCAAAAAGGAACACCAACAACTCCCGGAACAAATTCGCCTTACAGAGATCGTTCGGTTGAAGAGAATTTAGATTTGTTTACTCGAATGAAAAATGGGGAATTTCCAAACGGAACACATATTCTTCGCGCCAAGATAAGTATGAACGCCAACAATATGTTGATGCGCGATCCAATTATGTATCGAATTCTGCATGCACATCATCACAGAACAGGGAACGATTGGTGTATTTATCCAATGTATGACTGGGCTCACGGAGAGAGTGATTATTTAGAGCAGATTTCACATTCATTTTGTACACTCGAATTTTTGCCTCACCGCGAATTATATGATTGGTTTTTAGACCAGGTTTATGATATCAAAAAAGTACGTCCAAAGCAAAGAGAATTTGCACGCCGTAATCTTTCGCATACAGTCGTTTCTAAAAGAAAGCTACTGCAATTAGTAGAAGAAGGACACGTAACAGCTTGGGATGATCCAAGAATGAGCACAATTTCAGGAATGCGTCGTCGTGGTTATCCACCAATGGCGATTCGAAATTTTGCGAATACTATCGGAATTGCAAAACGTGAAAATCTGATTGATGTTTCACTTCTGGAATTCTGTGTACGAGATATTTTGAATAAAACAGCACCAAGAGTTATGGCGGTTTTGAATCCGGTGAAGCTCGTTATTACGAATTATCCGGAAGGAAAAGAAGAAAATTTAGATGCCGAAAACAGTCAGGAAGATGAAAGTTTAGGTTTTAGAAAAGTGCCCTTTTCAAAAGAATTATACATCGAAAGAGAAGATTTTCAGGAAGAAGCCAACAAGAAATTTTTCCGTTTGACATTAGGAACAGAAGTTCGTTTGAAAAATGCTTATATCATTAAAGGTGAATCTGTTGTAAAAGATGCTGCCGGAAATATAACTGAAATTCATTGTACTTATGATGAAGATTCACGAAGCGGAAGTGGGACAGAAGCTTCTCAACGAAAAGTAAAAGGAACGATTCACTGGGTTTCTATCAATCATGCGATTGAAGCGGAAGTTCGTATTTATGACCGGCTTTTTACACATGAAAATCCGGATGGCGATAAAGATGTCGATTTTAAAAAATACATTAATCCAAATTCGTTGGAAGTAATTACAGGATATTTAGAACCAAGTTTGGCAACAGCTAAAAACGGTGAGCGATTCCAGTTTCAACGTTTGGGATATTTTTGTGTTGATAAAGATTCTTCTTCTGAAAAATTGGTTTTTAACAAAACAGTTGGCTTACGAGATACTTGGGCAAAATTGGAAAGCAAAGAATAATTTCGAAATAGATTTTATAAATGGAAAGCCTGCTTTTTTAGCGGGCTTTCTTATTATTTAGAAAACCTATGACAATTACAATAAATATAATTTTTAACAATTAAAATTAGCTTCCATAAATTGATTTTAGTGAATTTTTTAAATTCAGAAAGCCTAAATCATCATTGATTAGAAGAACTTTCATTATTTGGCTTTATATTAAGTTTCGACTGTTTAACGGCAATTTAACGTCAGGCACAGTTTAATTTTTGTATTTTTATTCCAATTAAATTTTAAAAGTTATGTCAACTAAAAACGGAAATAGCATTTTGGCACTTATAGCAGGTGCAGCAATTGGAGCTGCCATCGGAATTTTATTTGCTCCGGATAAAGGTTCAAAAACCAGAGAAAAAATAAAAGAAGGTTTAGATGATTTAAAAGATGAAACCAATGAGAAATTTTCAAAGACAAAAGATGACTTAAAAGAAACGGTCGAAGATTTACTTTCTAATTCGAGTTATAAAGCCGAAGAAGCAATCACTTTTTTGGAAGAGAAATTAGCCGAGCTCAAAAAACAAAACGCCAAACTTCAGAAATAATGGCATTAGAAGAAATAAAGGAAAACGTCGAAGACATTCAGGAAAATGCCAAAGCTTATTTAGAAAGCAGCATTGCGTACTACAAACTATGGGGTTTCAAAGTTGCGATGAAATCAACTACTTTGGCGCTCAAATTTTTTCTGATTGCCATTTGTCTTGTCATTGTTTTACTTTTTATATCAGTTGCTGGCGCTATGGCTTTAGGCAATTTATTCGGAAATTATCCGCTAGGCTTTTTGGCTGTAGCCGGAATTTATTTGATATTGGCATTGCTTTTATTTTTAGTAAAAGATAAAATAGTAGAAGGACCAATTTTGGAAAAATTCTCAGAAATATTTTTTAACGAAGACTAATTATGGAAACTAAAAAATATTCCTCTTACGCCGAAATTAACCATGATTTAGAAATTCTAAGACTGGAAAAAGAAATTCATTATAAAAAAATGCTTTTGAGTATTGACAAGACAAAAGAAAGTTTTCTTCCTTCTAAAACAGTTTCGTTAATTAGTGATATCTATCAAAAGGCAACATCCGGAATGTTAGGAACGATTTTAAAGATTGCGATTCCGTATGCAATCAATTGGTATATAAATAGAAAAAGAGGCGATTAAGCCTCTTTTTTATTCTATCCTGATTCGATTATTTTGCAGGTTCTTCCGGATTGGAAGTGTCAGAAGGATTATAATCTAACGAAGTATGATTTCCTGATTTCTTAACTCTTTTAGGTTGATTTTTCATTTGTTCACCCATGATGCTCGAAGCTGTAAAGCTAGTCACCATATTGTTCAACATATCACTTGCTGCTTGTGGTGAGTTTGGCAATAAAATCAAATTAGAATTAGTATCAGCACCAATTGCCTGAAGCGTGTCATAATGTTGCGTAATTACAATCAAAGCCGAAGCTTCTTGTGAATTGATACCCACTTTGTTTAAAACATCAACACTTTCTACCAAACCTTTTGCAATTTCTCTACGTTGGTCGGCAATACCTTGTCCCTGTAATTTTTTGCTTTCCGCTTCCGCTTTTGCTTTAGCTACAATTCTGATTCGCTGTGCATCCGATTCGAACATAGCGGCCGTTTTTTCTCTTTCAGCAGCGTTGATTCTGTTCATTGCATTTTTCACTTGAATATCAGGGTCAATATCGGTAACCAAAGTATTGATGATATCGTAACCATACGTTGTCATTGCTTCGTTTAATTCACGTTTAACTGCAATTGCGATGTCATCTTTTCTCACGAAAACATCATCCAAAATTAACTTTGGAACTTCGGCACGAACTACGTCAAAAACATAAGCGGTGATTTGATCATGTGGATATTCCAATTTGTAAAAAGCTTCGTAAACGTGTTCCTGAATTACTTTAAACTGTACAGAGACTTTCATTTTGATAAACACATTGTCTTTGGTTTGTGTTTCGATGATAACGTCCAATTGCTGAATTCTAAGATTCACACGACCGGCAATACGATCAATGATTGGAATCTTAAGTTGTAAACCGGAATTTCGGATACTTAAAAACTTTCCGAATCGCTCTACAACGACTGCGGTTTGTTGTTTTACCGTAAAAAATGAAGAGAACAAAATGATAACACCAAGAAAAAGAATGATGAAGATAAATGGCATAATTTTTAAATATTTAAGTTAGTAAAGTTGTTGTACGAAAAAAATGTATGTTTGTTACAAATTAAAAGTTACGAATTCATGATTAAAAAATTTTCAATCCTTTTGTTGTTGACTACAACTATTGGATTTGCACAGTATGGCTACAGGAGCGGTAATCGTATCGGGCTTTCAGCCGGAATTTCACAAACGACATTATTTACCAATAATTTTGATACCAAGCCAGAGTTAGGTTTTTCCGGAGGGCTTTCTGT
The DNA here is from genome assembly GCF_021608185.1 of Flavobacterium anseongense. GTDB lineage: Bacteria > Bacteroidota > Bacteroidia > Flavobacteriales > Flavobacteriaceae > Flavobacterium > Flavobacterium anseongense. The sequence goes on from NZ_JAKIHN010000005.1 coordinate 194,910, forward strand.
AAGGGGAAATTATTATAATAACTGGAGCATGATTTATGGCATGCAGTTTTTCTCCAATAATTTTTCTTTGGAATCTACTTTAAACCAAAAAATAAAATACAATATTCAGGGTGTTCAGGTTAGATTATTAATGAGTTATAATGTTGTTGAAGATCATGTTTCGTTAGATTTTGGCCCTGTATTACAGATTAATGGAAAATTAGGAATTGCTGCTTCAGATGAAAACAAAATCATTAAAGGCACTTTGTTAAAAGCCAATCAAATTGAAGATATTTCAACATTTAGCGGCAACTTTTATTTAGGGTGTTCAGCAGGAAATAAAATTATAAGAGCTGTTATTTTCTATGAATATGGATTTACCAATATATTGAATAAACTCAACAAGAATGAAGACTTGCAGGAGTATAATAACGGAGATAGTTTTAAAGGTAACCTTGGAACAATAAACGGTCAGGTTATTTTTAACTTATAAAAAAGTCCCGATAATTCGGGACTTTTCTTTTTATAAAGTAGCTATTGCTTTCTGCAACCGCTTGATGGTTTCTTCTTTTCCAATCAACTCTACAATATCAAATAGATGTGGACCTTTAAGCGCGCCAACTAAGCTCAAACGGAAAGGCTGCATTACTTTTCCCATTCCGATTTCGTTATGAGTCATCCAGTCTTTTACAATTGTCTCGATGTTTACCGATGTAAAATCCTCAATTGAATTAAGCACTTCGATCAATTGTTTTATTAATTCAGGTGTTTCCTCTTTCCAGTTTTTGGCCGCTTTTTCATCATAAGTTGTCGGTGCTTCAAAAAAGAAATTACTCATTTCCCAGAATTCAGAAACAAAGTTCGCGCGCTCTTTTATCAAGGAAACGATTTTTACCAACTTATCATTGTCAATAGTAATTCCTTTTTCAGAAAGAATAGCAGCAAAACTTTTCGCTAAACTTTCATCACTTTGTTTTTGCAAATATTGGTGATTGAACCATTTGTTTTTGTCTGGGTCGAATTTGGCTCCGGCTTTATGAACTCGGTTTAAATCAAATTTTTCAACTAATTCTTCCAATGAGAATAACTCTTGATCTGTTCCGTCATTCCATCCTAATAATGCTAAGAAGTTAATAACAGCTTCAGGGAAAAATCCGTTTTCTCTATAACCGGATGAAACGCCTTCTTCACTTTTCCATTCTAATGGAAATACTGGAAATCCTAATTTATCGCCATCTCGTTTTGATAATTTTCCGTTTCCGATAGGTTTTAAAATCAATGGTAAGTGAGCAAATTCCGGCGCTTCCCAACCAAAGGCTTTGTATAATAATGAGTGTAGCGGCATTGAAGGCAGCCATTCTTCCCCACGAATAACATGAGACGTTTCCATTAAATGGTCATCAACAATATTGGCCAAATGATAAGTCGGCATTCCGTCAGATTTGAATAAAACTTTATCGTCTAACAAATTGGTTTCAAAACTAATATCACCACGAATGATGTCGTGCAAATACAAAGTTTCATTAACAGGTGTTTTAAAACGAACCACATAAGCTTCGCCGGCCGCAATTCTTTTTTCGGTTTCTTCTTTTGAAATCACCAAAGATGTATCTAGCTTTTCGCGATTATGCCAGTTGTAGATAAATGTTTTTCCTTGCTCTTCATGTTGCTTTCTGTGAAAATCTAATGCTTCAGCAGTATCAAATGCATAATAAGCCCAGCCAGAATTTATCAATTGGTCGGCGTATTGTTTGTACAGTTCTTTTCTTTCAGACTGTCTGTAAGGGCCAAATTTCTCGTTCTTTCCAACGGTTTCACTTGGCGCAATGCCTAACCATTCCAAAGCTTCGAAAATATATTGTTCCGCTCCCGGAATGAAACGGTTTTGGTCGGTATCTTCAATTCTTAAATAGAAAATGCCATTATGTTTTTTGGCAAATAAATAATTAAATAGCGCAGTTCTAACACCTCCAATATGTAATGGTCCGGTTGGACTTGGAGCAAAACGAACTCTAACTGGTCTTGACATTTTTGTAAATTTTGATGCAAAGATAATCAGAAGTTGGAAGTTGGAAGTTGGAAGTTGGAAGTTTTTGGTGTTGATTGATAAGGTATTTTCTTTGGCAAATTTTTAACGCTTTGATATTCGCTAAAAATTGTACATTTATCGGTTATAAAAAGAAATTGCAAAAATTGGACAATTCAAAGATCATATATCAAAAGTTAGAAGGCTTTATTAATAAGTACTATACTAATCAATTGCTGAAGGGAATTATTTTCTTTATCGGAATTGGTTTGCTGTATTTTATATTCACTTTGTTCGTAGAATACTTTCTTTGGCTTAAGCCAGCAGCGAGGACAGTTTTGTTTTACACCTTTGTTCTGGTTGAACTCGTTCTGTTTTTCAGATTTATTTGTTTTCCGTTATTCAAATTATCCAAACTTCAAAAAGGCATTGATTACGAGGAAGCTTCGGTTATTATAGGGAATCACTTCAATGAAATTGAAGATAAGTTAACTAACTTTTTACAGCTTTCTTATGACAAGAACAAATCGGAATTATTAGCGGCATCAATTGATCAAAAAGCTAACACACTGCAACCGATTCCTTTTGGAAATGCCATAAACTTTGGAAATAACAAAAGGTATTTGCCTTTGGCGATAATTCCAATATTGTTTTTTGCCTTCTTTTATCTTTCGGGAAACAGCAATTTGATTTCACAAAGTTTGAATCGGGTAGTTCATTTTAAGCAGCAATTTTTACCACCGGCACCTTTTGAATTTGAGGTTTTGAATAAAGATTTACAAACGGAACAAAACAAAGATTTCCTTTTAAAAGTAAAAACGATTGGCAAAGTTGTTCCCGAAAATGCAATGATTTTCATTGGTGATGAAAGTTATTTTATGGAAAGCAGCAAGCCGGGAGAATTTGAATTTGTGATTCCGAAACCATCGGAAGATTTAGAATTTCACATAGAAGCTAACGATGTTTCTTCACACGATTATGAATTGAAAGTTGTTACGGTTCCTTCGATTGCCAATTTTGAAATGGTATTGAATTTCCCAAACTATTTGAATAAAAAATCTGAAGTTATTAAAGGAACAGGAAATGCCATAATTCCTGAAGGAACACAAGTAACCTGGAGAATGAATACATTGGCTACACAAAAAGTGGATTGGGTTAACGAAAATGCACATTACACTTTTACTAAAAATGACAATTTATTTTCGTTGTCAAAAAGCATTCTTCAGAATTTAGATTACCAAATTTTAACTTCGAATAATAAAGTTCAGAACTATGAAAAACTGAACTATCAGATTTCGGTAATCAAAGATCAATATCCAACGATTACTGTAAACAATGCACCTGATAGTTTAAAGGTTAATAAGAACTTTGTTTTAGGACAGATTTCAGACGATTATGGCTTGTCTAAACTGCAAATTGTGTATTATCCAAAAGATACTCCGAACGCGGCTAAAAAAGCCGCTATTTCAGTCAAGAAAGATGTTTATGATCAGTTTGTGTTTTCTTTTCCGAGTAATCTTCCAGTAGAAGAAGGTGTTTCGTATGAATATTATTTTGAGATTTTTGATAATGATGCTATTCATAATTACAAAAGCACAAAGTCTTCTGTTTTTAGTAACCGAATTGCAACTGAAACGGAAAAGCAGGATGAACAGATGCAACAGCAAAATGAAAACATCAATTCATTAGCAAAATCTCTGAAAGCACAAGATAAGCAGCTTTCGGAGTTGGATAAATTGCAAAAAATGGGTAAGGAAAAAGATAACCTAGAATATAAAGACCAACAAAAAGTAAACGATTTTATTCAGCGTCAAAAGCAACAGGACGAAATGATGAAAGAGTTTTCAGAAAAGATGAAGGACAATTTAGAGCAATTCAAATCGGAGAAGAAAGACGAGAAAAAAGAATTGCTTCAGGATAGATTAGAAAAAACAAAAGAAGAAATAGAAAAAAATAAAAAACTGCTCGAAGAACTTCAAAAGCTGAATGACAAAATCAGTAAGGAAGAGTTGTTTGAGAAAATGGAGAAATTCCAGCAAGCCAGTAAAAATCAGACTAAGAGTTTAGAGCAATTGGTTGAGTTGACTAAACGTTATTACGTAGAGAAAAAAGCACAGCAAATAGCCGATAAAATAAATAAACTTGCTGAAAAACAAGATAAGCTGGCCGATAAAACGGACGAGAATAATGCTGAGAAACAAGATGAAATCAATAAGGAATTTGATAAAATCAAAGAAGAATTAAAAGATTTAGAAAAAGACAATAAGGAACTTAAAGCACCAATGGATTTACCTAAATCAGAAGAAAAAGAGAAAAGCATTGACGAAGATTTAAAAGATGCTAAAGACCAATTGCAAAAACAGCAAAAGGGCAAGGCCAAGCCAAAGCAAAAAAGCGCTTCCAAAAAAATGAAGCAAATGAGTCAACAAATGCAAGAGCAAATGGAGTCATCAGAAGCAGAGCAAATGGAAGAAGATGTTGCCATGCTGCGACAAATTTTGGATAACCTTTTGGCTTATTCTTTTTCTCAGGAAGATGTGATGAAGCAATTTCGGAATTTAAAACGTGGTGCACCATCATTCAATAAAAATTTAAAAATTCAGCAAAACTTAAAGCAACAATTCAAGCATGTTGATGATAGTTTGTTTGCCATGTCGTTGCGTAATCCAAAAATAGGTGAAAACATTACAAAGGAAATAGGAAACGTTCAGTACAATGTTGATAAGGCAATTGAGACTCTGGCGGAAGCGAATGTTCCAAAGGGAAGTTCGCACCAACAATATGCGGTTTCGTCTTCTAACAAACTTGCCGATTTACTAAGTGATATTCTAAACGGAATGCAAATGCAAATGGCGATGCCGGGTTCTGGAAAAGGAAGTCCAAAACCAGGACAAGGTTCCGGAATGCAATTGCCCGATATAATCAAAAAGCAAGAAGGTTTGGGCGAAAAGATGAAAAAGGGAATGAAGAAAGGTGACAAACCCGGAGAAGGGCAGGAAGGTAATCAAGGAGAAAAAGAAGGTCAAGGTCAGGAAGGACAAAAAGGAAGTAATGGGAAAGGTGACGGAAAAGGCGACAGTGGCGACGGAAAAGGAAACAATGGAAAGGGAAAAGGTAACCAACAAGGAGGTGAAAATGGACAAGACGGAGAAGGCGATGCTAAAGCCATAATGGAAATTTATAAGGAACAGCAACAGTTGCGAGAAGCTTTAGAAAAGGAATTGAAGAAGCAAGGCGTTGGAGGAAATGGTCAGAATGCTATGGATCAGATGAAGCAGATTGAGAAACAGTTATTAAACAAAGGATTTAACAACGAAACGCTTCAAAAGATTTTGAATGTTAAATATGAATTGCTGAAGTTAGAAAAAGCAGTGCAGCAACAAGGACAAGACAGTAAACGCCAATCGGAAACAAATAAAAAAGAATTTAATAATCAAGCTAATGCATTGCCGGGCAAACTTCAAGAATATTTGAATAGTATTGAAATTTTAAATAGACAAAGCTTACCTTTGCGCTCCAATTTTAACCAAAGGGTTCAAGAATATTTCAAAACCAATGATTAGTTTTAATTACGAGTTAGATTTCAAACTAGAAAATGAAACGCTTTATTCGGACTGGCTTTCCAAAGTCATTAGCTCTGAAATGAAGAGCGAAGGCGAGATTAATTATATCTTCTGTGACGATAACTATTTAGTTGAAATTAACCAGCAGTATTTGGACCACGACACCTTAACAGACATTATCAGCTTTGATTATTCTGTCGGAAACGAACTACATGGAGATATTTTTATTTCTATAGAAAGAGTTCGTGAAAACGCCATTGATTTCAATGTTGATTTTGAGGAAGAACTAAAACGGGTTTTAGTACACGGAGTTTTACATTACTGTGGCTACAAAGATAAAAGCGAGGAAGACGAAAAACTTATGCGTCAAAAAGAAGAAGAAAAAATGAAGATGTTCCACGTGAAACACAACTAAAATGTTTTTAGAAAAATACGATACAATAGTAGTAGGTGCGGGGCACGCTGGTTGTGAAGCAGCTGCGGCATCGGCTAATTTGGGCTGTAGTACGTTGTTGGTTACAATGAGCCTGCAAAATATAGCACAAATGTCGTGTAATCCTGCGATGGGAGGAATTGCCAAAGGACAAATCGTGCGTGAGATTGATGCGCTTGGTGGATATTCGGGAATTGTTTCAGACAATACTGCAGTACAGTTTAAGATGTTGAATAAATCGAAAGGACCGGCAATGTGGTCGCCAAGAGTACAGTCGGACCGAATGCGTTTTGCTGAAGAATGGAGATTGCGATTGGAACGAACACCGAATCTCGACTTTTATCAGGAAATGGTAAAAGGTCTTTTGATTAAGAATAACAAGATTGAAGGAATTGTAACGTCACTCGGAATTGAAATTAAAGCCAAAACAGTTGTGCTTACAAACGGAACTTTCCTCAACGGATTAATTCATATTGGAGATAAACAATTTGGTGGAGGAAGAGCTGGTGAAAGTGCTGCTTTTGGAATCACCGATGACTTAGTTAAAGTTGGTTTTGAAGCGGGAAGAATGAAAACAGGAACACCGCCAAGAGTTGATGGACGTTCTTTAGATTATTCTAAAATGAGAGAAGAACCAGGAGATGAAGTTCCGGATAAATTTTCTTATTCAGATGAAACAAAACCTTTGACACATCAAATGCTTTGTCACATGACCTATACTTCAAATGAAGTGCATAATATTCTTCGTGAAGGTTTTGATCGTTCGCCAATGTTTAACGGAAGAATTAAAAGTATCGGTCCAAGATATTGTCCGTCGATTGAAGATAAGATTAATCGTTTTGCGGATAAAGAAAGACACCAATTATTTGTAGAACCGGAAGGCTGGAATACAGTTGAAGTTTATGTAAATGGTTTTTCAACTTCGTTACCGGAAGATATTCAGTTTAAAGCATTGCGTTCAGTTGAAGGATTTGAGAAAGTTAAGTTTTTCCGTCCGGGTTATGCTATAGAATACGATTATTTTCCACCAACACAATTAAAGCATACGCTTGAAACGAAGCTTGTAGAAGGTTTATATTTTGCTGGTCAAATTAACGGAACCACAGGATATGAAGAAGCAGCATCACAAGGAATGATGGCCGGAATTAATGCGGCATTGAAAGTAAAAGAACAAGAACCGATGATATTGCGTCGTGATGAAGCCTATATCGGAGTTTTGATTGATGATTTGATTACAAAAGGAACGGAAGAGCCATACAGAATGTTTACTTCACGCGCTGAATATAGAACCTTATTACGTCAGGATAATGCCGATTTTAGATTAACACCAAAGTCATATGAAATAGGTTTAGCATCTGAAAAAAGATTGCGCAGAATGGAGCATAAGTTTAACGAAAGTGAAAAAATGGTGAATTTTTTCAAAGAAACTAGCATTTCACCTGAGGAAGCAAATCCAATTTTAGAAGCAAAAGATAGTTCTGCAATGGTTCAGTCGGATAAAATGTTTAAGGTGTTTTCACGCCCGCAAATTGAATTGGATGATTTTATGAAGTTTGACAAAGTTAAAGATTACGTTGCCGAAAATGATTTAGATAAAGAGATAATTGAACAGGCAGAAATCCAGGTTAAGTATTCAGGTTATATCGAAAAGGAAAGAAACAATGCGGAGAAATTAATCCGACTAGAAGATATTAAAATCCCTGAGAGCTTTGACTATAACAAAATTAAATCAATGTCAATTGAAGCCAAACAAAAATTAAGCAAGATTCGTCCGGTAACTATTTCGCAAGCGTCAAGAATCAGCGGAGTTTCTCCTGCTGACATTTCAGTTTTATTAATTTACATGGGCAGATAATTTTGCGTTCCACGTGAAACCAAGTTTGCCAAGCCTTATCAATACAGCCTTTATATGAGTTTTCAAAACAATATTTTTTTTCAAAAAGTCAGAGACTATTCTGTTTCAAAAGAAATTTTTGAATTGCATCACAATCCGGAATACGATTTGTTAATCACGTTTCCAAAACCATCTTTAGAGAAATTGCCAAGCTATTATGAAAGCGAAGATTATATTTCTCATACAGATGGAAAGCGTTCTTTGTTTGAAAGAATGTATCATTTGATAAAAAATATTGCGCTTATAAACAAAGTAAAATTAATCAATTCGCAATCTGAGAAAGGAAAACTTTTAGACATTGGAGCAGGAACCGGAGATTTTTTAGTTGTGGCCAAAAATGATGGCTGGAAAACAACCGGAATTGAACCAAGTGCAAAAGCAAAAACAATTGCTATAAATAAAGGTGTGAATTTTGCAGACAATCTTTCCGATTTAGAAAGCCATTCTTTTGATGTGATTACTATGTGGCACGTTTTGGAACACGTTCCAAATTTGGATGAATATATTTTGGAATTAAAAAGATTAGTAAAACCTACCGGAACAATTATTATAGCGGTTCCAAATTTTAAATCATTTGATGCAAATTATTACGGAAAATTTTGGGCAGCTTTTGATGTACCAAGACACATTTGGCATTTTTCAAAAACAGCAATTGATAAATTGTTTGCTGAAAAAGGGATGAAATTAGTAGAAGTGCTTCCAATGAAATTTGACAGTTTTTATGTGAGCTTATTATCCGAAAAATACAAAACCGGAAAAATGAATTTCATTAAAGCGTTTTTTGTCGGATTGAAATCAAATCACAGCGCCAAACAAACAAAAGAGTATTCATCACACATTTACATCATAAAAAACCAGTAAAAACTAATTTAAAGGCGCTATTTAGTTAAACAAAGCAAGAATATGCGACAAGCTGTTTGAAATGAGAAATGCTTTTAAACGGCTTTATTTGAAGTTAAAATCAATAGTTAGACGTTATGGGTATTTTTTTTAGAATAATTAAAACTTATAACACAAAAAAACACGGAAATTCAACTTTAGCTAATTGAATTTTATTTTTATACTTTTGAAACCGAAATTAAATTTATCAAATCATGATTAAAAAAACAGTTATCCTTTTAGCATTCGCAATTGCAATCATTTCCTGTAATAAAACAACAGAAGTAAAAGAATTTAAAACCGCATACGTTGATACTTCTAAATTAATGGAAGAATCTACAGAAGCGAAAGACATAGAAGCTAAATACAAAGATAAATCCAAAGTAATGGGCAATCAGTTAGAAGCTGAAGTGACTCGTTTTAAATCGGAAGCAGCAAATTTTAAGAAAAATGCACAGGCAAACGGAGAAGCTTGGGCACAACAAAAAGGTGCTGAATTGTCGCAAAGAGAACAGCAATTAAGCTATGCCCAGCAAGCAATGCTTCAACAATTGCAACAAGAAAGCGGAGCAGAAATGGATTCTTTAGTAATCAGTTACAGAAAAATGCTAAAAGAATATGGTAAAGAAAAAGGATACGATTATATTTACGGGTCAGGCGATGCATCACCATCAATTTTATATGCAAAAGACAACTATGATATTACTAATGAAATAATCAAAAAGGTCAACGAAAAATATAAGGCTGAAGGTAAAAAAGAGGAAGCCCCAAAAGAAGAGAAGAAATAATTTTCCATACTAAACATAAAAAAGCCCCGAATTTTCGAGGCTTTTTTTGTAGATGTGTATTTTTAGCTCAACCAAAAGACTGCTAAAACTGCCGGAACAAAATAAATAGCAATCGTTCTTGCACCATCATAATCCTTGGCCAATCTTTGACCTAAAAGCAACAAAATCAATGTAATACATGAAAAAACAGCGCCATAAAAACCAAAAGTTCTTCCGCCATTAATTAATAATTCGACACAACCAACCAAAGTTAAAACTCCGGTTATGAGTTCAAGAACTAGAATAATTCCTAATGAAATAGGAACATTATTTTTTAATAATGATGTATTGGCAAAATGTCCTTTAAGCCAATCAATATTACCCTGCCAGCCAAAAATTTTATCATAGGCAGACTGTACAAAAGTTACTGCAAGAAAAAGCAAAACAAGTATCGAAGCTGTGTTAGTCATGATGTTTAAGTTTTATGGATTAATCGAGTAAGTTTTATAGATAAATCAGTTAATATAATTTTAGCGTTCCCGTTGCGTTCAATATGATAAATCGCATCTGAAAGTTCATTAAAAATAGCATTAATATTATTACCATTTACAAATGGAGCAAATTTATCAAAGGTAAAATTCTCCACTTGAGGTTCCACATAAACAAGGTTTTTGGTTTCATAATTATGCATCAAAGCCTGACGAAACATCACAATACAATAATTCAAAAACTGCTTTTGTCCTTCGCGACCCAAACCTGCAATTTCTTCACTCCATAATATTAAATCCTGAATAGCCGAAGCATTTTTTTTTGCACTAAAAGCTGCACGAACCCAGGCCACAAACCATTTTTCAAATGGAAAATCTTCGGTGTCATTTTTCACAATATGAAGTGCTTTGTTATAATTTCCCTGTGCTTGATGCGCTACTTTTGTCGCTGAAGAATCATCTAAAAAATAATTGACTTTTAACGCTTTTGAAATTTCAGCTTCCGGCAAAGCACCAAAATGCAATACCTGACATCGGGAACGAATAGTTTGAATAATGTCTTCTTCGTTTTCAGAAATCAGCAGGAACAATGTTTTTTCAGGTGGCTCTTCCAATAATTTTAATAATTTATTTGACGCAGCAATATTCATTTTTTCAGCCATCCAAACAATCATAATTTTATAACCGCCTTCGTATGATTTTAAGGCTAATGCTTTTAAAATATCCTGAGCATCTTCAACCCGAATTTCGCCTTGCTTGTTTTGCACGCCCAAATGTTTGTACCAATCAAATAAACTTCCGTATGGATTTTTCAAAACAAATTCTCGCCAATCCAAAATAAAATCAGCACTTTTCGGTTTTGTTTTTACATCTTCATTAGTCACATTCGGATAAACAAAATGCAAATCAGGATGCGAAAGCGATAGAAACTTTAGATTACAACTTTCGTTTCCACCACTATTTTCCAGTCCTTGATTATTACACAAAACAAATTGTGCATAAGCAATTGCCATGGCTAAAGTGCCGCAACCTTCAGGGCCAACAAACAATTGTGCATGAGGAATTCTTCCCGACAACGCGCTTTTTACGAGATGATTTTTTATGTAATCCTGACCAAGAATATCTGAAAACTGCATAAAGCAAATATAGAAGAAATATTTAGCTATTGGTAAATCAGACTGCGTTATTCAAAACACTATCGGGAAGAAATGACCATCAAACAAAATGCTATTTATTTGAAAACAAATATTTTAACACTTAAAATTTTCTTAAAAAACATCGATAAAAGCACAAAAAACATCGATAAAACTAAATTTTATTATATTTGCAGTGATTCTTACCTTTTAAATTACTAAATGAAAACGATTCAAGATTTTAATTTCAACGCCAAAAAAGCCATAATCAGAGTTGATTTCAACGTGCCTTTAGACGAGAATTTCAACGTGACAGATGCTAACAGAATTGAAGCCGCAAAGCCTACTATAGATAAGATTCTATCAGATGGAGGAAGCGTGATTTTGATGTCCCATTTAGGAAGACCAAAGGGAAAAGAAGATCAATATTCGCTAAAACATATTGTGGCAAAAGTTGCTGAAGTATTGGGGGTAAATGTTCAATTCGCTTCAGATTGTAGAGGAGAAATAGCGACGAATGCAGCTAAAAATTTAAATCCAGGCGAAGTTCTTTTATTAGAAAACCTTCGTTTTTATGCTGAAGAAGAAGCCGGAGATGAAAATTTTGCAAAAGAATTAGCTTCATTAGGTGATATTTATGTGAATGATGCTTTTGGAACAGCACACAGAGCACATGCGTCGACAACAATAATTGCTAAATTCTTTCCAAATCATAAGTGTTTTGGATTGCTTTTGGCCAAAGAAATAGACAGTTTAAATCGAGTTTTGAATAATTCGGTGAAGCCTGTAACAGCGGTTCTTGGAGGTTCAAAAGTATCTTCAAAAATTACGGTTATCGAGAACATCTTAGACAAAGTGGATCACATGATTATCGGTGGCGGAATGACATTCACTTTTGTAAAAGCATTGGGCGGAAAAATTGGTGACTCAATTTGTGAAGATGACAAACAAGAATTGGCTTTAGAAATTTTGAATTTGGCCAAACAAAAAAACGTTCAGATACATATTCCGGTTGATGTTGTAGCAGCAGATGCTTTTTCAAATGATGCAAAAACTCAAGTTGTTGATGTTAGAGAAATTCCGGATGGATGGCAGGGTTTAGACGCAGGTCCAAAATCATTAGCTAATTTCAGAGAGGTAATTATGAACTCGAAAACCATTCTTTGGAATGGACCATTAGGGGTTTTTGAAATGGAAAATTTTGCTAACGGAACAATTGAATTAGGAAATTATATAGCTGAGTCAACAGAAAAAGGAGCATTCTCACTTGTTGGTGGGGGTGATTCAGTTGCAGCGGTGAAACAATTTGGTCTGGAAGATAAAATGAGTTATGTATCAACCGGCGGTGGAGCGATGTTGGAGATGTTAGAAGGAAGAGTATTACCGGGAATTGCTGCCATTTTAAGTTAAAATTATAAAGCAGGACAATAAAAAATAATAAAAGACGTTATTTAATTATACTTAATTAATAACACATACGTTTGAAATATATCACTTTATAAAAATAAAGTTATGACTATAAAAAACTTAACCTCATTAGCATTACTTATAGCTTCTTCAGCAATTTTTGCCCAAGATACTATCGTTGCTACAGCAGTAAAAAAAGAACCGCTTACCAGAAAAGAAGTCTTAGATTCCATCAAGGCAACGTTTGTTCGAGACAACATTGCATCCTGTATTGACAGTCTATGGTTGAAGGAATTGGCAAGTTTAGACTTATATGATCAATTAACTTTTGATATAAAAAGTATTAATGTTGATGAGAAAGTAGATTACGAATTGCCAACGGAGCTTTTAAAAGAAAGACTAAAAAAACTGGACGAAAAATCTCCATTTAATATTGAGTATAATGTCGGTTTAGAAAACGTAATCAAATCATTCTTAAAGAATAGAAAAAGATCTTTTGAGAGATTAATAGGTATTTCCCAATACTACTTCCCAATGTTTGAAGAGTCGCTAGCGGCACAAAACATTCCATTAGAAATTAAGTATTTATCGGTTGTTGAGTCAGCTTTGAATCCGAGAGCGGTTTCAAGAGTAGGCGCAACAGGTTTATGGCAGTTTATGTATCAAACCGGAAAACAATACGGACTAAAGGTAGATACTTATGTTGATGAAAGAAGCGACCCATTGAAAGCAAGTAAAGCCGCTACTCAGTATATGAAAAACATGTATGCTATTTTTGGCGACTGGGATTTGGTTTTAGCTTCATATAATACAGGTCCGGGAAATGTTGCCAAAGCTATCCGTCGTTCAGGTGGAAAGCAAAATTATTGGAACATACGACCTTATCTTCATAAAGAAACACAAGGATATTTACCTGCGTTTTTAGCAACAATGTACATCTTCGAATACCACAAAGAACATGGAATAAAACCAGATAAAGCTGTTGCAAATCTTTTTGCCACTGATACGGTAATGATTAAAAATGCGATGACATTCAAACAAATTTCAGATTTGTTAGATGTTCCTGTTGCCGAATTGCAGCTTTTAAACCCATCATACAAGAGACAAGAAATTCCGTTTATCACTGGCGAAAACCATTATTTAACATTACCGGTTAATAAAGTGGCTGTTTTTACTTCAAACGAAGATAAGATTTATGCTTTTGTTAAATACGAATCAAGCAAAAGAGAAAGACCATACGAAAGGTTGGCAAACAATTCGAATTTCTCGGATAACGACGGAACGGTTTCAAGAGTTAAATACCATAAAGTTAGAAGAGGCGATAGTCTAAGTGAGATTTCAGACAGATATGGAATCACCATGTCAGAACTAAAAAAATGGAATCATTTGCGAAGCAATAAAGCACCATTGGGCAGAAGATTAAAAATTATTACTACAGAAGCGGTTGCAATCAATGACAAAAAAATTACAAAACCGGATACAACTGCTGTAAACGAAACGACTTCAGCTATTGCATCAAACGTTGCTAAAACTTTCAAAGAAGAAAAAGTGGTTTCGTATAAAGATGTTGTAAAATACCACAAAGTAAGAAGAGGTGATAATCTTGGTGAAATCTCAGATAAATACGGAGTTTCTGTTGCTGAAGTGAAAAAATGGAATCACTTAAAAGGAAGCAATATAATTCCGGGTAAAAGCTTAAAAATAATTAAAAACGAAAGAGTTGTAACTACAGTTAGAAAAGAAATAAAAGCGGATAAAAACGCTATTGAAACTGCAGTAGCTTCAAATGAAGCAAATGAAAATCCAAGTGATTTTTATGAAGTTCAAAGAGGTGATAATTTATTCAGCATCGCCAAAAAATTCAATGTTAGTCTGGAAGATTTAAAAAAATGGAATAATCTGGACGATTTAAATGTTGAGCAAGGTTCGAAATTGGCATTGGTTAATAATGATGCGGAACCTGTAAAAGAAACAACCTATAAAACCGAAGTTAAAATTACTGAACACGTTGTTGACAGAGGCGAAACTTTAGGAAGCATTGCCAGAAAATTTGATGTTTCAATTTCAGATATAAAAGACTGGAACAAGATTGAAGATAATACAGTTCAACTTGGAGCAAAATTAATCGTTGGTAAAAAATATATAGTTTCATCAGATGCCAAAAATACACCAGCTAAAAAGGAAAATATAGCGGTTAACGATAGAGATGAAGTAAAATTATACTACGTAAAAAAAGGCGATTCATTATTTAGCATTGCCAAAAAATATCCTGGTGTTTCGATTTCAGATTTGAAAAAATGGAATGGAATTAAAAACGAAAGTTTAAAAGCCGGTATGAAATTAAAAATTAACGGTTAATTCCGAAAATCTTCTATAAATTTGGGTTTTATTTCAGTTATGAATAAGACCCTTTTTTTATGGCTTTTTGTTGCCTGTCTTGTGAGCTCTTGTTCATTAAAAAAAGACAAGTTACCCGATGATTCTTCAGCGGCTATAAACACCATTGCAGTAATCATTGACGACCAGCTTTGGAACGGAGAAGTTGGCGACAGTATCAGAAACAAGTTTGCTTCACCGGTTTTAGGCTTACCACAGGAAGAACCTTTATTCAGCATCAATCAATATCCTGTAAAACTTTTTGAAGGATTTTCAACCGACAGCCGTAATATTCTTATCATCAAAAAAGATAATGAGAATAAGTACGAATTCAAGGAAAATGAATTTGCCGCGCCACAAAACGCCTTTCATATTACAGGGAAAACATCTTTTGAAATATTAGAAATTCTTGAAAAAAATGCCCCTGACATTATTAAAAAAATGCGCGCCATCGAAATTGCTCATAACCAAAAAATCATCAAAGATTCGTTACTCGACACCAAAAAAATCCAAAAGAAATTCAACATTGATTTATTGATTCCTTCGAAATACGAATATGTAATGCGAAGAAAAAACTTTATTTGGCTCAAAAGCGAAATTATCAGCGGCAACACTAGTT
Source organism: Flavobacterium anseongense (assembly GCF_021608185.1). Taxonomy (GTDB): domain Bacteria; phylum Bacteroidota; class Bacteroidia; order Flavobacteriales; family Flavobacteriaceae; genus Flavobacterium; species Flavobacterium anseongense. The sequence continues at coordinate 210,474 of NZ_JAKIHN010000005.1, forward strand.
TATTGATTTACCAGATTCCATGGAACAATATTCGCCCAAAATACGCAGTAACCGATATTGTGATAATGAGAGATTCTATCGGAAGAGCTTATATTCATGGATCGAATTATGGAACTCAAATGGTTTCCGATGAAGCCTACTCACCCTACTTTTCAAAAACAACCTTAGCCGGAAACAAAACCTATGAAACTAAAGGAACCTGGCAAATGAAAAACGACTTCATGTCCGGACCATTTATTAATTATGCCATTTTTGATAAACCTCATAGACGTATTCTGGTTTTAGAAGGTTTTTGTTACGCGCCATCAAAAGAAAAGCGCGATTTGATGTTTGAATTAGAATCAATTATTAAATCCATACAAATTAAAAAATAACATCATGAATTTAGAATGGAAAATAAGACGATTTGAGGCATTAACTCCAACCGAGTTATACAATCTGCTTCAATTACGAAGTGAAGTCTTTGTGGTGGAGCAAAATTGCGTCTATCAGGACATTGATTACAAAGACCAAAAAGCATTACATCTAATAGGTGAAGATAACGGACAAACGGTTGCTTATGCCCGATTGTTTAAACCTAAAGATTATTTTGAGCAAGCTTCCATTGGAAGAGTTGTTGTTAGACCAACGTATCGCGATAAAAAACTCGGACACATTCTAATGCGTGAAGCAATTTATTTTATGAAGCATCAGTTTGGTGAGACTAAAATCACCATTTCTGCGCAATTATATTTGAAAAAATTTTACGAAAGTCACGGCTTTATTCAAACCAGCGAAATGTATTTAGAAGACGATATTCCGCATATCGAAATGAAAAAAAGTTAGCTTTTTGTAATAACCAATTCTACTCTTCTATCATAATCTGCTCCTTTGCCAAGCGGAACAGTGTTGCCATAACCTTTGAAAGTCATACGGTCTTTGGATATTTTTTTAAACAATAAATATTTATAAACCGATTCAGCTCTGTTTACCGATAATTGACGTTTTCGTGTATCTAAATCAATAGCTTCTTTTTGATATGGCGGTGTGCAGCACACATGTCCCTGAATTTCAAATTGGAGATTTTTATATTTGTACAAAAGCCTTGCAATTTTGTCTAGTTCATTTTTAGACTTGAAAGGTAATTTGCTACTTCCTCTTTCAAATAAAATGTTGTTCAAATAAATATGATCGCCAACAATATGATTTTTTTGAATCGTATTGTAAAAACCCGGAATTACAATTTTTGGTAAAGGTTTTAGGTGAGCCACAATATCGACACGACGATTTTTAGAACGTTTTTCAGGAAGATTTTCTACTATGTCATCTTCAATCAAAATTCGGCCTTTGCCTTCAATGGTTACAATGATTTTACTTTTGATACCACTTTCAACGAACTTGTCCCGAATGGCGGTAGCGCGTTTTGTGGAAAGTTTAAAATTATAAGCATCTTTCCCAACATCATCGGTGTAACCAAAAATCTGAATATCTTCAATTCGGGTTGAATCGGTTTTTTTAATAAAATCAATGGCTTCATTTACTTCTTTTTCATTCAGAGTAAATTTATCAAATTCAAAATAAACAGAATGAACTACTTCTTCCTGTGCTTGAAGCACAAAACAAAACAAAATCGGCAAAAACTTTAGAAACTTCATATTAAATTTTCAAAATCGAGTTATACTGTGATTTATCGTTTAAGACTTCAATCGACTTCTTAATTTCAAAATTACTTTTGATATAATATTGATACAATCCTTCTTTGTATTGGTATCGCTTTATAATTTCATCTAAAATGAGATTCTTGATTTCCTTTTGATTTTTATCAATCAATGTTTCTTCACTTTTTTCTAAAGCTACCAGCAATTGTTGGTATTCTGCTGCTATAGCCGAATCTACATTTTCTTTCTTGGCTTTTTCCAATGTGTTTTTCAAAGCAACTTCTGTTTCGGTATCAAATGATATCTTCTCTCTTTTTAAGAAAGCCTTAAAATCTGCTAAATCAGCATCAGTAATCGTTGGAATTTTATCACCAAGTGTTGGATTTTTGTAATAGTAATATGTGGCATAATTAAAAATCCCATCGTTTTTTTGCAGTGCTTCTGCAATAGTGCTTGTTTTGGTATTTTCTAAAACAAGATCTGGTAAAATTCCACCACCATCATAAACCGTTCTTCCTTTGCTGGTTTTAAAAGCGTTATAATTTTTTTCTTCAGTTCTGATGGCTTTTCCGTTTTTGTCTTTATGTGAATAATTTAATGCCTGAATGCATCTTCCTGATGGTGTATAATATTTTGAAATGGTAACTTTAACCTGCGTTCCATAAGTCATATCAATCGGACGCTGTACCAATCCTTTTCCGAAACTTCGGCTTCCAATAATAACAGCTCTGTCTAAATCCTGCAAAGCACCGGAAACAATTTCTGAAGCCGAGGCGCTTTTTCCATCAACAATAACCACTAACGGAATTTCGGTATCAATAGGTTCGCGAGTAGTTTTATAAGTATTGTTGTATTTAGAATTCTTAGATTTTGTGGTTACTATGATTTCATTTTTTGGCACAAAAAGATTGCAGATAGTAACGGCTTCATTTAATAATCCGCCCGGATTTCCGCGTAAATCTAAAATAATTTGCGTTGCGCCATCTGTTTTTAGTTTTTCCAAAGCTTCTTTAGTTTCTGTCGAAGCTTTTTGGTTGAACTGTGACAGGACTATATAACCCGTTTTATCATCAACCATTCCGAAAAACGGAACTGCTTTTACAGCAACTTCATCAAGGACTAACTCTGTGGTCATTGCTTTTCCCTGACGTAAATATTTGATGTTAATTTTAGTGCCTTTCGCACCTTTAACCAATTGCGATGCATCATCTTTGAAATCAGCTAAAAGTACATCGCCAATTTGAATAATTTCATCACCGGCTTTTAATCCGGCTTTGTCTGCCGGAAAACCTTTGTACGGTTCTTTGATGATGAGTTTGTCTTCTTTTCGTGTAATCATGGCACCAATTCCGGTGTATTCACCAGTGTTATTTATTTTGAATTTGATGACATCCTGTTCGTTAAAATAATTGGTGTAGGGATCCAAATCAGCTAACATGCTTTTGATGGCTTTATCCATCAATTCCGCCGGATTTGTTTCGTCTACATAGTTTTGATTAATGGTCTTAAAAAGCGTCGTGAAAATTTCAATTTGTTTTGAAATTTCGAAGAAATCGTCTTTAAAACTAACGCCAACCAAGAGAAAAATGCTCAGTATGACTGGAATAAAATATCTTTTTTTAATTTTTGTAACCATGATTTTTTCTTTTAACAAGTTAACGAATATAGTAATTAACTCCTTGTTTAATTTGTGTTTTTTTCGTCTTGAATAATTTTGATGAACTTTTCAAAAAGCTGAACGGTCTTCTGATTTATTTCCTGATAAGACAACCGTTCATTGGTTTGATAAAAAAACATAATGCAATATTTAGCATCAACATTTTCAACTAAAAGCTGTTTGTTTAATCGATAGGATTCTCGTAAAACACGCTTGAAATAATTCCGGTCAACGGCATTTTTAAAATATTTTTTGGATACCGAAACACCAATTTTTAGTGGAACATCTTCTTCAAAATCATGTTTTAAATAAACTAAACGCAAAGGATATTTACCCACCGATTTGCCTTCGGAAAAAAGTAAATCGATGATTTTTTTGCTCTTTAGTTTTTCTGTTTTTGGATAGGAAAAATCCATTTTTACTTTGCGTAGATGTTGTAAACAAATTTTACTTCGTTGTAAGTGATGTAAAACTGTATTCGATTGTTTTCCTTTTTCTTTGTAATGATTAAGATATTACACTTCGAAAATTTATTATCGACACATTCAAACGGAACAATATTCACTTCGTCATTGTCCGTAATTTCTCCATAAGCTTTGATTTTAAATGACTGCACTTCGGAAGAATTAATTGTAATCAAATCTTTTTTCGCATCAAGAGTTATCAGAACTTTAGCATCAACAAAATCAGACCATTCGTTCCATTCACCGCTGTCTTTTTTATCTGTAAAACTTACACTGCTCGATTGAAAACGAATTGGTTGCGCCGAAGCAATGCTTCCAAAACTTAAAAAAAGGCAAACGATAAGAAGTTGAATAGCTTTCATTTTGTCAAAAATTTTAATCGGGTAAATCTACAAAATTCTATTTCATTTCGTAAATATTATTCTCCCGTTTCACATCAGCCATTAAACCGCTTGGGTCAATAGTGATTTTTTTGATGGCAGTTTTAGCTTTCGGAATTTCAAAGAAATAATTTGGATTGGCCCAAGTCCAGTCATTTAAAACGGTTCGCTTAATTTCGGGAGTTGGATTTTCTTTTTGAAAGTTCATCATTCGCAACGGAATGTAGAAACTCTCTTTCGCCCCATCGGTATATTCAACCAAAATATCCATTGGCATTGGAATTCTACCAATTCTTTCTAAAGAAACACCGGTTCTTTGTACACCGTCAGTAGCGCTTTCGACGGTTTTAATTCCGTAATCAATGGTGTTCAGGGTTTGAGTCCAATCGGTTAAATACCAATCTAAAGTTGCTCCCGAAACGCGTTCGGCAGTTCGCTTTATATCGTTTGGCGTAGGATGTTTGAATTTGAATTCGTTGTAAAATCGCTTCAATGTTTTTCTGGTATTTTCTGTCCCGATGAGGTATTCTAATTGGGTTAGAAAAAGCGCGCCTTTGTAATAAGTTCCAACAGTATAAGCCCGGTTTATATCATATCGATCACCATGCGTTGACATTGGTTGTTCCTTTCCTGTTTTTACAAATTCGTAATAAGTTGAATAGATTGATTTAAAAGGATTTTCATTTTTTTTAACCGGAATTTCATTCAGCGCTAAATATTCAATATAGGTCGAAAAACCTTCATCCATCCACGGATATTTGGATTCATTGGAAGCTAAAATATGCTGAAACCAGGAATGAGCTAATTCATGAGGCGCAGCATCCATCATATCCAGTGCTGTTCCTGTTCCTAACATCAAAGTACACATTGCATATTCCATTCCGCCATCGCCACCTTGAATAAAAGAGTATTGTTTGTATGGATAATCGCCAACGGTTTTATTGTAAAAATCCATTACCCTTACCATTAAAGGTTCAAGGTCTTTCCAGTTTTGAATGTATTTTGGATCGTTTTTATACAGAAAATGTAAGTCAACATTATTTGGTCCTTTTACCACATCGTGAAGATAATCTTTGTCGGCAGCCCAAGTAAAATCGTGAACATTTGGCGCTATAAAATGCCATGTTAAGGTTTTTGTATTTGGATTTTTCTTCACTTCTTTTCCCTTATCCTCATAACCAAAACCAATTTCGTTTTTGTTTTGCAGGTAACCTGTTCCTCCAAGAATATAATTTTTATCGATTGTTATTTTTACATCAAAATTCCCCCAAACTCCATGAAATTCTCTCGCGATATAAGGATCAGTATGCCAACCTTCAAAATCAAATTCTGCCATTTTTGGATACCATTGAGACATAGAAAGTGCTACACCAACCGAATTATTTCGACCCGAACGACGAATTTGAACCGGAACCTGACCATCAAAATCTAAAGTCAATTCAGCCGATTTTCCGGGAAGAATTGGTTTAGCCAATGTCACTTCCAAAATGGTGCTGATTTCTTTTGTTTTGGCAGCAACGCCATCTTGTTTGAAATTTGAAATTTTCAAATACCCAATTTCGTTAGGTTGTAATTTAGCAATTCTGCTTTCCTTAGTTTTGGTTAGAAACCTTGCATCCGGATTCGCAATAGTTTGAGCACGCATGTCCATTTCGCTTCCGGGTTGAAAAGCATTGTTGTATAAATGATAATAAACAGTACGCAGCGTGTCAGCAGAATTATTGGTGTAAACCAGTTTTTGTTTTCCTTTATATTGATAGGTTTCTACGTTCATAGAAACCTCCATTTTATAATCCGCCTTTTGCTGCCAATATCCTTTAGATTGAGCAAAAGAGGAAGTAATGCTTAATAAAATAAAACCAAATAAAAATTTGTTATTCATGCTGAAATAAAATAAAAAAAGGAAGGTTTTACGCTTCCTTTTTGATTTACAATTTAGGGTCTTTCTTAATTTTGTTTGACATTTCTTCGGCCATTTTCAATGCATTGTAAGCATTGACAATTTTGCCTGAAGCACATGCTTCTGAAAAAGGAATTTTTTCTTGTTTTTCACCAACTTTAACATCAAATGCCAAAGGTGTTCCCGATTGCATTAAAATCTGTTTTACCTGAGATGCTTTTAAATTTGGATAGTACGAACGGATTAAAGCAGCAACACCGGCAGCATTTGGAGAAGCCATTGATGTTCCTTGCAAGTATTTGTATTTGTTACCCGGAACAGTTGCGTAAATTTTAACTCCAGGCGCAAAAACGTCTACATTCTTTTTTCCATAGTTAGAAAATCGAGCAACCACTTTTTCGCCTATTTCATTTTTTAAAGCACCAATAGTAATAAGGTTGTCTGAGATTTCGGCTCCGTTTACTTCGTCGGTTGGGAAGTTAGGCTCTGTGTCGATATTTTTCGAATCATTACCTGCAGCGTGAACAATTAAAACATCTTTACTGGCAGCATATTTAATAGCATCATAAACCCATTCCGCATGTGGAGAATAATCTTTTCCAAAACTTCCATTGATTACTTTGGCGCCATTGTCAACAGCATAACGAATAGCTAAAGCGATGTCTTTATCATATTCATCACCATTTGGTACGGCACGAACAGCCATGATTTCTACATTATTCGTAACACCATCACCACCAAGATTGTTGTTTCTTACTTGAGCAATTATTCCGGCAACGTGAGTTCCGTGAAGGTTATCCTTACGTTCTTTAGAATACACTACATTGTTGCCATATTTTTTATCATTGATATCTTCCGGATTATCTCCAACTAATTTTCGGGCATCAAAATCTTTGTTGAGATTATAGTCTAATTTGTCATAGACAGCTGTTTTGTAATTTTTCAAATCCTCGTGAAAAGTGGCACCTTTTTGTGTGGCATAAGACAACATTATTCTTTTACTGTCATACAATTCAAATTTAACAGAAGACATGTCTTTTAATTCTGAAAGTGTATAATTTTCATTTTTCAGAAATTCAGCAACGGTTTTATCAGCTTTAATCAATACATCAACTGTTTCTTTTGCTTCTTTTGCTTCCTGAAGATTTTCTTCATAATCGGCCAACGCATTTTTGTAGATTTGAGAACCGTCATCGCCTTTTTTCAATATACGAACCATTTCCAAATTTTCATCATTTGAATCGCCTAAAAAATTCCATCCGTGAACATCATCCACAAACCCATTTTTGTCATCGTCTTTTCCGTTATTCGGAATCTCTTTTTTATTGGTCCAAATAACCGATTTCATGTCTTCGTGTTCAGTATCAACTCCTGAATCAACAACTGCAACTATTACTTTTACACCTTTTTTGTTTTTTAAAAGTTCAGCATAAGCTTTATCAACGCTCATTCCCGGAATCGTATCTTTTTCTAAATCAAGATGACTCCAGCGTTGTAATTGTTGTTCTGTTAAAGGGTTTTTTTTGGCAAAGGGTTGAGTAGTTTCTTGTGCAAAGATTGTCAATGAGAACATTGAAATCAGCAAAAAATTTAAAACTTTCATTTTCTATTTTATTTATGATTTATGAATTGGTGTAAAAGTAAATTGTTTTGTTACAGTTAAAGAAAGGATTAACACTATGTTAAGATATGTTCGCAGCGGAAAACCTCTTTTAAACGAATACCTTTTTCAGTGTTTTCTACGGTGATAATTTCGTTATGCGCATCGTGTTCTAACCACAAGTAGTAATTCTTTTCAGCGGCATTGTTTAAAAACTTTGCTTTTTCAGGTAAGGTCAAAAGCGGTCTGGTGTCATAACCCATAACATAGGGCAACGGCAAATGTCCTGCAGTCGGAATCAAATCGGCGCAAAAAACGATGGTTTTTCCTTGGTATTGAATGTGAGGCAACATCATTTTTTCGGTATGGCCATCGACATAAAAAATTCCGAAATCCAATTCTTTTGAAATTGCAAAATCACCTTCAGGTTTTTGGATAAAATTAAGTTGACCGCTTTCCTGCATTGGTAAAATATTTTCTGACAGGAAAGAAGCCTTTTCTCTCGCATTTGGTTTGGTTGCCCATTCCCAATGATTTTCATTTGTCCAAAATTTAGCATTTTTGAAAGCCACTTCGTAACCGGTTTTGTCTGAATTCCAGTTGACACTTCCACCACAATGATCAAAATGCAGGTGTGTCATAAAAACATCGGTCACATCATCGCGTTGAAAACCATATTTCGCCAACGATTTGTCCAAAGAATGGCTTCCCCAAAGTGAATAATAACCAAAAAATTTATCCGATTGTTTGTTTCCCATTCCGGTATCAATCAAAATCAAGCGGTTTCCGTCTTCAATCAGCATGCATCTTGCCGCAATATCAATCAAATTATTCTCATCAGCAGGATTGGTTTTGTTCCAAATAGTTTTGGGCACAACGCCAAACATAGCGCCGCCATCGAGCTTAAAATTTCCGGCTTCAATCGGGTAAATTTTCATTTTCTAATGTTTTTACAAATTTATAGAATTAAAAATCATTTTTCTCTATTCGCGGATTGGTTATAAAAATGTTACAGTTGCTTGAAAAAAAGGATATTTATAGTAACTTTGCGCATTATTTAGACAAAATTAAAATAAGTCATGAAATGAGCATTAGTAAATATTTCAATTAACGGAATGTTTCTATGTGAATTACATAACACCTATTAAAAACAAATAATAACCAGGTTATGATAAAAGTTTCTGATGATGCCAGTAAAAAAATCGTTGCAATGATGCAGGAAGACGGTTTCGACGCAGCCAAAGATTACGTTCGTGTTGGCGTGAAAAGTGGTGGTTGTTCGGGCTTGTCGTATGAATTGAAATTCGATAAAGAACTAGGCGAAAACGACAAAGTTTTTGAAGATAATAACGTGAAGATAGCTGTTGAGAAAAAATCATTCTTGTATTTAGCAGGAACTATTTTAGAATTCTCAGGAGGATTAAACGGAAAAGGATTTGTATTCAACAATCCGAACGCATCAAGAACGTGTGGTTGTGGAGAATCGTTTTCTCTGTAAAAATTAAACAAACAAAATGGCAAAATATACCGAAGACGATTTAAAAGTTGAACTCGAAAGTAAAGAATACGAGTACGGGTTTTATACTGACATTGAGTCGGAAACATTTCCTATTGGTTTAAACGAAGATATTGTTCGCGCTATTTCTAAAAAGAAAGAAGAACCACAATGGATGACCGATTGGCGTATTGAAGCTTTCCGTGCCTGGCAGGAAATGATTGAGCCAAACTGGGCAAATGTGAATTATGAAAAGCCCGATTTTCAGGCTATTTCGTATTATTCAGCACCCAAAAAAGTAGATCCCAATAAGACTTTAGACGATGTAGATCCAGAGCTTTTGGAGATGTATAAAAAGCTTGGAATTTCATTAGATGAGCAGAAAAAGATGAACAATATCGCAATGGATATTGTGGTCGATTCGGTTTCTGTGGCAACAACTTTCAAGAAAACACTAAACGAAAAAGGAATTATTTTCTGCTCTATTTCTGAAGCGATAAAAGAGCATCCTGAATTAGTTAAAAAATATTTAGGAACCGTAGTTCCTCAAAAAGATAACTTCTACGCAGCTCTGAATTCGGCTGTTTTCTCCGATGGAAGTTTTTGTTATATTCCAAAAGGTGTTAAATGCCCAATGGAATTATCAACGTATTTCCGAATCAACCAAGCCGGAACCGGACAATTTGAAAGAACATTGCTAATTGCCGACGAAGGGAGTTATGTTTCGTATCTCGAAGGTTGTACTGCGCCAAGTCGAGATGAAAACCAATTGCACGCTGCGGTTGTCGAATTAATCGCAATGGAAGACGCCGAAATCAAATATTCTACGGTTCAAAACTGGTATCCCGGAAACAAAGAAGGTAAAGGCGGTGTTTTCAACTTCGTAACCAAAAGAGGTTTGTGCGAGAAAAATGCAAAAATCTCCTGGACGCAGGTTGAAACAGGTTCAGCCATTACCTGGAAATATCCTTCGGTTATTTTGAAAGGCGATAATTCAATTGGCGAATTTTATTCGATTGCCGTAACCAATAATTTCCAACAGGCTGATACCGGAACAAAGATGGTTCATCTGGGTAAAAACACCAAATCTACTATCATATCCAAAGGTATCTCAGCCGGGAAATCACAAAATAGTTACAGAGGTTTGGTTCAGATAAGCGCCAGAGCAGACAATGCTCGTAACTTCTCTCAATGCGACTCGTTGTTGATGGGAAATAATTGCGGCGCACACACTTTTCCATATATCGAAAGCAAAAATTCATCCGCTATAATCGAACACGAAGCAACGACTTCAAAAATTGGTGAAGACCAGGTTTTCTATTGCAATCAGCGTGGAATTCCAACCGAAAAAGCCATTGCCTTAATCGTAAACGGTTTTAGCAAAGATGTATTGAATAAATTACCAATGGAGTTTGCTGTTGAAGCACAAAAATTACTCGAAATTTCACTTGAAGGTTCAGTAGGATAATTTGAAAATGAGGTAATTTGAAAATTTGAAAATGGAAGCCAAAGACAATGTAATTATTAAACTAACGTTTCAGTTTGCTTTAGACATTGTCAAATATTGTGAAGGATTGCAAGAAGATAAAAAATATGTAATTGCTAATCAACTTCTAAAATCGGGGACATCGATTGGAGCCAATATCAGAGAAGCTCAAAATGCAGAAAGTAAGACAGATTTTATACATAAATTTAAAATCTCAGCTAAAGAAATTGAAGAAACAATCTATTGGTTGGAACTATGTAAGTTTTCAGAAAGCTATCCAAACGTAGATGAATTAATTGAACAAATAAATAATATTTCAAGAATAGTCAACAAAATAATAATAACATCAAAACAAAAGTAATTTGAAAAACAGAGGATAATTTGAGAGTTCATTTTCAAATTTCCAAATTTTCAAATTTCCAAATTAACTATGTTACAGATAAAAAATTTACACGCTTCAGTTGAAGACAAAGATATTTTAAAAGGAATCAACCTAACCGTTAATGCTGGTGAAGTTCACGCGATTATGGGACCAAACGGTGCCGGAAAAAGTACGTTGGCTTCCATCATTGCCGGAAATGAAAATTACGAAGTTTCAGAAGGAGAAATTCTTTTGGAAGGTGAAGATATTTCAGAATTGGCTCCGGAAGAAAGAGCGCACAAAGGTGTTTTTCTTTCGTTTCAATATCCTGTAGAAATTCCTGGAGTTTCGGTAACGAACTTCATGAAAACAGCTATCAATGAAAGTCGTAAAGCCAACGGAATTGAAGAAATGCCGGCAAATGAAATGCTAAAACTAATCCGCGAAAAATCAGAATTATTAGAAATCGACCGTAAGTTCTTGTCGCGTTCGTTAAACGAAGGTTTTTCAGGTGGTGAAAAGAAACGTAATGAGATTTTTCAAATGGCTATGCTGCAACCAAAACTGGCAATCCTTGACGAAACCGATTCAGGTTTGGATATTGATGCATTGCGAATTGTTGCCAATGGTGTAAATAAACTAAAAAGCAAAGACAACGCAGTGGTTGTAATTACACATTACCAAAGACTTTTGGATTATATAGTTCCTGATTTTGTTCACGTTCTAATGGATGGAAAAATCGTAAAATCAGGCGGAAAAGAACTGGCTTACGAATTAGAGGAAAAAGGATACGATTGGATTAAAGCGGAATTAGAAGTATAAAAGCTCTCTGTTTTCAGTTCTCTGTTAAATATAATAACTGACAATTGACAACTGACAACCGACAACAAAAAACATGGAATTAAAAGACAAACTTATATCTTCTTTTATGGCGTTCGAAGAAAGCATCGATGTGCACAATGAGTTGCACGATGTCCGGACTTTGGCTATAAAAAACTTTGAAAATAAAGGTTTCCCAACCAAAAAAGAGGAAGCCTGGAAATATACATCGCTGAGCGCCATTTTAAAAAATGATTATTCGGTTTTCCCAAAGCACGAGAATGCAGTAGAATTTAAAGACGTAAAGAAGTACTTCCTGCATGAAATCGACACGCACAAAGTGATTTTTGTAGATGGAAAATTCAGTTCTTTTTTGTCGGCAACAACTCACGACGGTTTGGATGTTTGCTTAATGTCATCGGCATTGAACAAACCAAAATATAAAATGGTAATAGATGAATATTTCAATAAAATTGCCAGCAAAGACGAAAGCCTTACAACTTTAAACACGGCTTTCGCTAATGAAGGAGCATACATCAACATTCCGAAAAGCAAAGTTGTGGAAAAACCAATCGAAATCATTTATTTCTCAACCGGAATAGAAAGTGCTTTGATGGTTCAGCCAAGAAATTTGGTAATTGTTGGTGAAAATGCGCACGTTCAAATTATCGAAAGACATCAATCGTTAAACGAAAATCCGGTATTGACCAATTCGGTTACCGAGATTTTTGCACAGAAAAGAGCGATTGTAGATTACTATAAAATCCAAAACGATTTGCAGTCGGCAAACCTGATTGATAACACGTATATTTCTCAAAAGCAGGAAAGCCGCGTTTCGGTGCACACCTTCTCTTTCGGCGGAAACATCACAAGAAACAATCTGAATTTCTATCATTTTGGGGAAAGAATCGATTCTACTTTAAAGGGAATTACCATTATTGGCGATAAGCAACACGTCGATCATTACACTTTGGTAAATCACGCAACGCCAAACTGCGAAAGCCATCAGAACTATAAAACCATTTTGGCTGACAGCTCAACCGGAGTTTTCAACGGAAAGATTTTTGTAGAAAAAGAAGCTCAGAAAACAGATGCATTTCAACAAAATAATAACATTTTATTAGGCGATAAAGCAACAATCAATGCAAAACCGCAATTGGAAATTTTTGCCGATGATGTAAAATGTTCTCACGGTTGCACAATTGGTCAATTAGACGAAAATGCGATGTTCTATATGCAGCAACGCGGAATTCCGAAGAAAGAAGCCAAAGCTTTATTGATGTATGCTTTTTCAAACGAAGTTATCGAAAGCATCAAAATCCCGGAACTTAAACAACGAATTACTAAAATCATCGCAACAAAACTTGGCGTGAGTTTAGGGTTTGATTTATAAAAATAGGAGCGAATGGTTCGGGCATTCTTGGATTCCATGTTCCCGCTTTTCACTACAATAAAAAATGCTTCCTGATAGGGAAGCATTTTTTATTTTCATTACAATCGGGGCTATGATAGTTGGCTTTCGGATCATAATTAATTCTCCAAACTCGCAATCACATCTCTCAAAAACCCGTTAAAATCAAATTCCTCGCTTAAACCCAATCGGACAATCACCAAATCCTGTGATGGAAAAATCGCCACCATTTGCCCTTGGTAACCGCTGCAGTAAAACATATCTTTTGGAACATCCGGGAAATAACCGCCAGCGTTTAGCCAAAACTGCGCACCATATCTTCCGTTTGAAGTGTTGGTTGGTGTTGCAACATATTTCGCCCAGCTTTCATCAAAAAGCTGTTCGCCATTCCAGTTTCCTTTATGTAAATATAACAAACCAAATTTCGCCCAATCTCTTGTTGTTGCCCAACCGTAAGAAGAACCGACAAAATTTCCGACCATATCGGTTTCAACTAGTGCTGAACTCATTCCGATTTTATCAATCAAAGACGAATACCAAAAATCTAAATATTCCTGATGCGTTTTGAATTGTTTCCGCAAGATTCCGGACAATAAATTTGTCGTTCCCGAAGAGTAATTCCAATGTGTATTTGGTTCGAATTTGGCTGGTTTTTCCACTTGCGATTTAGTCATGTCTTCCGCCTGAAACAGCATTTTTGTCACATCTGAAATCTTATTATAATCTTCTTCCCATTCCAAACCCGAATTCATATGAAGCAAATCATTAATAGTGATTTTGGAACGCTTGTCGTTTTTCCATTCATCAATTGGCGCAGGTTTCATAATGTCTAATTTACCTTGTTTTTGAAGAATGCCAAAATAAGTAGCTGTCAAACTTTTAGTCATTGACCAACCCAGAATTTTAGAGTTTTTGTTGAATCCGTCTGAATATTTTTCAGCAATTAATTTTCCTTTGTATAAAACAACAACCGAACGTGTTCGTTTCTTTTTTTCGCCTTTTTTATCAAAAGCATTACTAACAGCTGCATTTAATTTGGCGTAATCTATATCGTCAAAAACAGTATCTTTTGGCTCCAGATTCCCATAAGGAAAAGGATGATTAGTATTCAATTTAGTTCTTTTCGGAACTTCATATGGCTTTGTAACATCAAAATCATCATTAATTAAAGTCGCACCCAAACCCTGACGGTAAATTGCTTTTCTTTTTTTCAATCCATAAACAGCTGAAGTGACAGAATATTGGTCGTCATCAATTTTATTAGTTGCCCAATCTATCTTATCAATATCATTGTCGCCTTGTTCAATAGTTAACAAACTCCTTCCATCAATAAAATGTCCGGAAGCCACACTTTTAGCTGAAAATCCCGAAATCAAATCGAGTTGCGGATAAATTTCAATACGTAAATAAACAAGAAGAATAAGCAATAAAGCAGCAAAAACTTTGAGGAATTTTTTCATTATAAATTAGAATTATACGCAGATAAGTAAAAGTAAAAAAATATAGTGGTCAAAAGCGCTTAATTCTCTACTTTTGTATTTAGAATTTTTCTAAATAAAGAAATGTTAGACATACAAAAAATCAGAGCGGATTTCCCAATACTAAATCAAAAGGTAAATGGCAAACCACTTGTTTATTTCGACAATGGAGCAACTTCGCAAAAACCGCAAGTTGTAATTGATGCTATCGTAGATTATTATTCGCGCTACAATGCCAACATTCACCGTGGTGTTCATACGTTGAGTCAATTAGCGACCGATGCTTATGAGCAAGCCCGACATAAGATTCAGCAGCATTTTAATGCCAAGCATGATTATGAAATCATCTTTACTTCGGGTACAACCGAAGGCATAAATTTAATTGCCAATGGTTTTGCAGCCTTGCTAAAAAAAGATGATGAAGTCATTGTTTCGGCTTTGGAGCATCACAGCAATATTGTGCCTTGGCAAATGTTGTGCGAACATACAGGCGCAAAATTATTGGTTATTCCGATGAATTATGATGGCGAATTGTTGATGGATGAATACGAGAAATTGCTTTCAGATAAAACCAAATTGGTAGTTTGCAATCACATTTCAAACGGATTAGGCACAATCAATCCAATTGAATTTATAATCGAAAAAGCAAATCAGGTTGGAGCAGCAGTTTTGATTGATGGCGCACAGGCTTGTCCACATTTAAAACCGGATGTTCAAAAATTGGATGTAGATTTTTATGTAACTTCGGCTCACAAAATGTGCGGTCCAACCGGCGTTGGAATGTTGTACGGAAAAGAAGCATGGCTGCGAAAATTGCAACCATACAAAGGCGGAGGCGAAATGATTGCCACAGTAACTTTTGAAAAAACAACTTATGCCGATTTGCCTCATAAGTTCGAAGCAGGAACACCAAATATTTGTGGCGGAATTGCCTTCGGAACAGCCATCGATTACATGAATGCAGTTGGTTATGATAACATTGCCGCTTATGAAAGAGAATTATTGGAATATGCAACAAAGAAATTATTGGAATTAGAAGGCATTGAAATTTATGGTACAAAAGATTTGAATAAAAAAGCATCCGTAATTTCGTTTAATTTCAAAGGAATTCATCCGTATGATGTTGGCACGATTATCGATAAACTGGGCATTGCAGTACGAACCGGACATCATTGCGCACAGCCAATTATGGATTTTTATAAAATTCCCGGAACGATAAGAGCAAGTTTTGCTTTTTATAATACCAAAGAAGAAATAGATTTGATGATTGAAGCATTGAAAAAGGCTCAAATGATGTTGTCCTAAAGCATAAAAAATGAAAGCAATAACCATGATTTTTTTGACACTTTTCCTCGGAAAAAGCTGCAGCAACGAAGCCCAAAATGACATTGCCAATGCCACATTAGAGTACACGGCAAACACAAGAGGTTTTTTTCAAAAAATCGTTGTTATCAATCAAAAGGCAACAATTTCAAGAGATAGAGAAGGTGTAGAATCTCCTGAAGAAATCACCATTTCGGATAAAGACTGGAAAGAAATCATTGGCTATTTTGAAAAGATTGATTTGAAAAAAGTGCCAACTTTAAAAGACCCAACTCAAAAAAGATTTTATGATGGTGCTGCGATTGCCAATTTAAAAATACGTTATCAAGATAAAAACTATGAAACAAATGAGTTTGACCACGGATTTCCACCTGTGGAAATTCAAAAGTTAGTTAACAAAATAGTTTCATTAGCCAAAGAAAAAGAATGACAATACAAGAAATACAAGACGAAATCGTTGACGAGTTTTCAATGTTTGACGATTGGATGCAACGCTACGAATACATCATCGATTTAGGGAAATCATTACCGCTGATTGATGAACAATACAAAACCGAAGATAATATTATCAAAGGCTGTCAGTCGAAAGTTTGGGTTCATGCAGAGCAAATTGGAGACAAAGTAGTTTTTACTGCCGATAGCGATGCGATTCTGACTAAAGGAATAATCGCCATTTTGATTCGGGCTTTTTCCAATCAGAAAGCAGTCGATATTCTGGAAGCCAATACCGATTTTATAGACGAAATTGGGCTAAAAGAACACTTATCACCAACACGAGCAAACGGTTTGGTTTCGATGATTAAAAAAATAAAAATGTATGCATTGGCATTCAATGCAAAAAATTAGAATACAATAACAAAACTTCAGCAGAGATGCTGAACTAAATTCAGCATAAAATGGAAGAATTTAAAGACGATATCAATCTGGGAGAAAATGTAGTAAAAGTGCTAAAAGGCATTTACGATCCCGAAATTCCTGTTGATATTTACGAATTGGGATTAATCTACGATGTAATGATTAATGAAGATAATGAAGTAAAAGTTTTGATGACCCTCACTTCACCAAATTGCCCTGTGGCAGAAACGTTGCCTCGTGAAGTAGAAGAAAAAATCACCAAAATAGACACCGTTAAATCATGCGAAGTAGAAATTACTTTTGATCCGCCATGGAGCAAAGATTTAATGAGCGAAGAAGCTAAGTTAGAACTAGGGATGTTATAAATAGTATTCAGTCTCAGTCTCAGTTTTCAGATTACTGCGACTGCAAACAGTGACTGATAACAGAATATATGGATGAGATAATTAACAAAGTAGCCAATTCAGCACTCGAAGTTTTCGATTTAGAAGATTATTATCCAAACGGAATTCGTACACAAATCGATATTTCACAATGGCTTTTCGAAGGTTTTTTGTTGAAAGAAAAAGACTTTCGCGAAGCGCTGAAAAATCACGATTGGAAACAATATGAAAATCAGTATGTCGCTATAGATTGTTCGACAGATGCTATAATTCCGGCCTGGGCAAGTATTTTGGTTACCGTTTATCTCGCTCCTTTTGCCAAAAAAGTGGTTATGGGAAAACTTTCCGATTTAGAAATCGCACTTTACCAGGAAATTCTACCGACATTAGATTACACAAAATACCAAGATAAACCGGTTATTTTAAAAGGTTGTTCCAAAAAACCTGTTCCCGAAAGCGCTTACATAATGGCGATTCAAAAACTACAACCATTTGCCAAAAGCATCATGTATGGCGAAGCCTGTTCCGCAGTGCCATTATTTAAGAAAGGAAAGTAATTTGCTTTTTTCATAAGACTTGGATTATAAAGATGTATTAGTACCTTTGCACCGAAATTTTTAAATCCAAAGAAAATGAAAAAAATTTTACTAATGTTTGCAATGATTTTCGCAATGCAGCATACCTTTTCTCAAGTTAGTGAAAAAGAATTGCTAAAGAAAACGGAAGAAACGGTTGCTAAAATCCAGGAAGAAAAACCTAATGGCTGGGCTAAAAAAGGGATGTTTACTTTTTTACTTAATCAAGCCAATTTCAATAATTGGTTAGCTGGTGGACAAAGCAGTATTTCGGGTAATGCCGGAGTTAAATACGATTTCAATTATAAAAGTGATACCTGGACGTGGGACAACAAAGCTTTCGCCAACTACGGCTTGACCAAACTGCAAGGACAAGATCTTCAAAAAACGGATGACCGAATGGAATTCAATTCGCTTCTTGGGAAAAAAGCTTCCGGCGAATGGTATTACTCAGCATTCTTTAACTTCAAAACACAATTTGACTCGGGGTTTGATCCTGCTGATAATTCGATTAAAATATCACATTTCTTTTCACCGGCATATTTTCAATTTGGACCGGGTATGATGTGGAAAAAAAGCGACAATTTGAAAATTAACATCGCGCCTGCAACATCCAAAGTAATTTTGGTTCACAAACATTTTACAGAATTAGGACCGGCCTTTGGTGTGCTTCAAGGCGAAAGTTCCCGTTATGAGTTTGGAGCTGCGCTTAACGGTTATTATAAATTCAACATGATGGAAAATGTAACGGCTGAAAATATCCTGAATTTATATACCAATTATCTAGAAGACGGACAAAATGTAGATATTGATTATACACTGAATATTGTGATGAAAGTCAATAAATACTTATCCACTAATTTTTCTTTCCAAACGATTTATGATGACAACGCGTTTCCGGGATTTCAAACCAGAGAAATTATCGGAGTTGGCGTGAATTATGGATTCTGATTGTAAAACACATAGCATGAAAAAGAGCCGATTCAACTCAATGAATCGGCTC
This sequence comes from Flavobacterium anseongense, assembly GCF_021608185.1. Taxonomy (GTDB): domain Bacteria; phylum Bacteroidota; class Bacteroidia; order Flavobacteriales; family Flavobacteriaceae; genus Flavobacterium; species Flavobacterium anseongense. The sequence continues at coordinate 229,301 of NZ_JAKIHN010000005.1, forward strand.
TTTTATTTACTAATACCAATATTATTTCTTAAAGCGAATGCTATTGTTCTTTGATTTCAGAGTAGAACAAGTACTGGAAGATGTTGGTGTATTTGTTTCTTTTTTTGCAAAACCAATTTTCGATTTGCAATCACTAGAACTTGGTTCGTTAGGAAGTCTTGGGTGAGAAATAGCTTTTGCACTAAATAGTATAAGCAAAACCAAGAACAGTTTGAAAGCATCTTTTGGGGCAATTGTTTTCATAAGGTTAGATTTTTGATTAAACAGGATAAACCTATTTAAATAAAATCAAAAAAACGTTAAAACAATCATAATAATCGATGAAATACATAAATTATAGATAAAAATATAATTTTTCTTATAAATTTTTTTCTTTCTTTTCACTAGAATTTACAAAAAAAAGCCAGATGGGATTCCTATCTGGCTTTTTAAATCTTTAAAATCTACTTTATCTGAAGGCTTGTTCGATATCAGCTAATAAGTCATCAATATCTTCAACGCCTGTACTTAATCGAACTAAATCATCTGTGATTCCAATTTCTTTTCGTTTGTCTTCCGGAATCGAAGCGTGTGTCATCAAAGCCGGATGATTTGCCAAACTCTCAACGCCACCAAGCGATTCGGCAAGAGTAAATACTTTTAGTTTTTCGAGAAATGCAACAGCATCTTCTTTTTTACCTGATTTGAAAGTGAATGAAACCATTCCACCAAAACCACTCATTTGTTTTTTGGCAATATCATGAAACGGATGATTAGGCAATCCCGGATAATAAACCGTTTCCACTTCGGGATGATTGCTTAAAAAAGCGGCTACTTTTTCACCATTTTCGCAATGTCTTTGAACACGTAAATGCAATGTTTTGATGCCGCGCAAAACAAGGAAACTATCCATTGGTCCGAGTGTTGCTCCAGTCGCGAATTGTTTGAAATGCAATTCATCACCCAACTCTTTATCTTTTATAATCAAAGCTCCGGCAATCACATCAGAATGTCCGCCAAGATATTTGGTAGCCGAATGCATTACAATATCAGCACCTAAATCCAAAGGTTTTTGTAAATAAGGTGTGGCAAATGTATTGTCAACAGCAAAAAGAATATTTTTTGCTTTAGTGATTTTTGCAATTTCCTGAATATCGGCCAATTTCATCAACGGATTGGTTGGCGTTTCTACCCAAACCAACTTCGTGTTTTCATTGATTAAAGATTGGAATTTCGCCATATCATTCATATCCACAAAGTGGAATTTGAGTCCACTGTCTTTGTAAATGCGCGTAAACATTCTATAAGTTCCACCATATAAATCATCCATCGCGATGATTTCATCACCAGCTTTGAACAATCTTAATAAACAATCGGTTGCTGCCAATCCAGATGAGAATGCTAAACCACGAGCACCGTTTTCTATCGAAGCCAAAGCATCTTCTAATGCTTGTCGCGTTGGGTTTGCAGCTCTTGAATATTCGTAATCACCAACAGGTTTTCCCGGTGAAGTCTGAGCGTATGTTGAGGTTTGAAATACCGGCGGCATTACAGCTCCGGTAACTTCTTCATGGTGTTGTCCACCATGTATGACTTTGGTATTAAATTTCATTTGAATAAAAATATTTTGTTTTTTTAAGTAGAGGCACAAAGGTAATTTTTTGTTTTTTAATAGCCCGGATAGAAATGAAAATCCTTTTTACCCAAGGTAAAAAGATTGTAATGGATAGCCGGAAAATGCTCCTAAATAAATTTTCGGATATTCATCATGAAGCCCATGTGTAAAGCTTCGTGATAATTATTAAAATTCATAGCTTCCATGGTCGATGCCAAATGAAATCCGGTGCCGGTTGTATATTCATTATAAGTAACAAATTTGCCGTTGGCATAATCTTCTTTTGTCTTTTCGATAAGTGAAAAAAGAAGCACTTTTAGTTCGTCAATTTCAGCTTGTGTAGTTTTTCCGGTTGGTTTGGAACCATTTTTATACGTATTGTTCATTTCGTCAGAAATATAAGTTGGTAATCCTGAAAGACGATATACCAAACCTTGTTGTGCGACGATTATATGGCCTAAATTCCAAGCCAGATTGTTACTAAAACCTTCCGGAATTTTGTTCAATTGATCTAATGAATAGCTTTCGATTAGCTTGAGATAATGTTTTCTGTTGGTTTCCCAAATTTTGAATGTTGCATCCATAATTTTTTTGATAAAATTACTAATTTGGAAACGGATAACCATGTATTTTTGCGATACATTTTAATTCTTCTCCCATGCGAAAAATATATCATCTGAAAACCTGTAGTACATGTCAACGCATTTTAAAATCATTACCAAAAATAGAAACCTTCCAACTACAGGACATTAAAGCAGAGCCGATGACTGTAAAACAACTGGAAGAAATGCAAAAATTGGCCGGAAGTTATGAAGCGCTTTTCAGCAAAAGAGCCACGCTGTACAAGGAAATGGGATTGAAAGACGAGCAGCTTTCCGAAGCTGATTTTAGACGTTACATTTTGGAACACTACACTTTTTTATCGCGACCGGTGATTATTGCCGATGACAAAATATTTGTGGGCAACAGCCCAAAAGTGGTACAACAGGCAATCGAGTATTTATCCAAATGAGTAAGCGTTCCTGGGCTTTAATTGCCGCATTATTGGTTTCACTAATTTACGGTGTTTCGTTTACGATTGCCAAAGATGTAATGCCAACCTACGTTAAACCATACGGGTTTATTATACTTCGTGTTTTAGGAGCGACAATTTTGTTTTGGGCAATTACTTTCCTTGGTCCAAAAGAGAAAATACAACTTCAGGATTTTCCACGAATAATTGCTGCAGCTTTTTTTGGTGTGGGTTTAAATATGCTGACTTTCTTCAAGGGATTGAATTATACATCACCAATTTCGGCAGCGGTAATTATGGTTACAACACCAATAATTGTCTTAATTCTTTCGGCGATTATTATGAAAGAAAAAGTAAAACTCCGAAAGATTATTGGAATTTTGCTCGGACTTTTCGGCACCGGATTTTTAATTCTGTATGGAAAATCAATTGGCAATGCAACCAATGCTTCGCTTGGAAATTTACTGGTTTTTATCAATGCGGCTTCCTATGCTTTTTATTTGATAGTAGTCAAAAAACTGATGGATAAATACAATGCGTTTACATTTGTAAAATGGGTTTACACCTTTGGTCTGTTGATGGTTTTGCCTTTTGGTTGGTGCGAATATAAGGAAATTCAATGGGCAACTATTCCAACAACGATTCTTTGGGAAATAGGTTTTGTAGTTGTCTTTACAACATTCTTCACTTACTTGTTTAATTTGGTTTCGATGCGCGAATTGAAACCAACAACGGTTGCTGTTTTTATTTATTTACAACCGCTTTTTGCGACTATTTTTGCTATCGGTTTAGGAAAAGATGAGTTGACATTAGTTAAAATAGTCTCGGCAGTTTTGATATTTATCGGCGTTTATCTGGTAACGCAAAAAGGCAAGTCACAGCCTCAGTAAACAGTCTCAGATAAAACTGAAAACTGCGACTGCGACTGCAAACTTTTAATTATATTTGAAGTCTATTAAAATACACCAATGATACAATCAATGACTGGTTTTGGGAAAGCAACTTTGCAATTACCGACCAAAAAAATTACCGTAGAAATCAAATCGCTAAACTCCAAAGGTTTAGATTTAAATACTAGAATGCCTTCTGTTTTCCGTGAAATGGAATTGGGTTTACGCAACCAGCTTTCGTCTCGATTAGAACGCGGGAAAATAGATTTCTCCTTGTATGTTGAAATAACCGGCGAAGAAACGTCGTCAAAAATTAACGTGCCAATTGTCAGAGGTTATATCAACCAAATGAAAGCGGTAATTCCGAATGCAGATGAAACCGAATTGATGAAAATGGCAGTGAGAATGCCCGATGCCTTAAAAACAGAACGTGACGAAATAGATGAAGACGATTGGAAAAAAATCCAAACCGTAATTGACGAAGCGCTCGAAAATATTACACAATTCAGAAAAGATGAAGGCGTTTCACTGGAAAAAGAATTTCTGCACCGCATTGCCAACATAATGACGTTGATGAACAATGCAGTTTCGTATGATGCCGAAAGAGTAGAAACGGTAAAAACCCGTTTACGTACAGCACTTGACGAATTAAAAGAAAACGTAGACGAAAATCGTTTCGAACAGGAACTGATTTTTTATCTGGAAAAATATGATATCACCGAAGAAAAAGTAAGGTTAGAAAACCACTTAAATTATTTCATCGAAACCATAGCAGGAACAGAAGCCAACGGAAGAAAACTGGGTTTCATCACTCAGGAAATGGGAAGAGAAATCAATACTATGGGTTCAAAATCTAATCACACCGAAATGCAGAAACTCGTTGTAATGATGAAAGACGAGTTGGAGAAAATTAAAGAACAGGTGCTTAATGTTTTATAAGTAATCACTAGAAAAAAATGAACAACGGAAAATTATTAGTATTCTCAGCACCATCAGGATCCGGAAAAACCACTATAGTAAGACATTTATTAGCACAACCCGAACTGAATCTTGAGTTTTCTATTTCAGCGGCAACACGTGAACGACGAGGTGAAGAAGTAAACGGAAAAGATTATTATTTCATGTCGATTACCGATTTCAAAAAGCACATCAAAGCGGATGATTTTATTGAATGGGAAGAAGTATATCGCGATAACTTTTACGGAACGTTAAAAAGCGAAGTGGAACGCATTTGGGCCAAAGGCAAAAACGTAATTTTTGATATTGATGTCTCCGGCGGATTGCGAATTAAATCAAAATTTCCACAGGAAACTTTAGCCGTTTTTGTAAAACCACCAAGTGTTGATGAACTAAAAAGGCGCTTAAAAGAACGCTCTACCGAAAGCGAAGATAAAATCAATATGCGTATTGCAAAAGCTCATGTAGAATTGGCAACAGCACCACAGTTTGATAAGATTATCAAGAATTACGATTTGGATATTGCTAAAAAGGAAGCTTACGAATTGGTGAAAGAATTTATAAAATAAGTTAAAAGGGATTAGGGAAAAGGGATAAGTAAAAATTCTTATGCCTTATGCCCTGTCTCTTATCCCTCAAAAATGAAAATAGGATTATACTTCGGAACATTCAACCCAATCCACATTGGGCACATGATTATTGCGAATCATATGGCTGAACATTCTGATTTGGATCAGATTTGGATGGTGGTGACGCCACATAATCCGCACAAACAAAAGACTACTTTGCTCGATGATTACCAGCGTTTGCACATGGTAACTTTGGCCACGGAAGATTTTACCAAAATCAAACCTTCGGATATCGAATTTAAATTACCTCAGCCAAATTATACCGTAAATACGCTGGCGCATTTGGAAGAAAAATATCCAAAACATGAGTTTGCCTTAATCATGGGCGAAGACAATCTGAATTCGCTTCACAAATGGAAAAACTACGAAGTGATCTTGGAAAATCATCACATTTATGTGTATCCAAGATTAAATTCGGGCGAGATTGATGAGCAGTTTGTAAACCACAATAAAATCCATCGCATTGGTGCTCCGGTTATTGAACTCTCATCTACATTTATTCGCCAAAGCATCAAAAACAAAAAGAATGTAGCGCCAATGTTACCTCAAAAAGTTTGGGAATATATTGATAGTAGTGCGTTTTATAAGAAGTAGTTTTTTTTCTGAAAATATCATTTTAAAATGAGTATTTTTGATAGATATAAATGTTTATTTACATGAATAAATCTCCAAAATTTGCAGTAATCGGTGGCGGAAGTTGGGCTACCGCAATTGCAAAAATGTTATGTGTCAATCTCGACGAAATTGCCTGGTACATGCGAAATGAATCTGCAATTGACCACATAAAAACCCAAAAACACAATCCAAATTATTTAAGCTCGGTTGAGTTTGACATTAAAAAACTCAGACTAACTTCAGATATAAACGAAGCGGTAGCTTACGCAGATTATATCATTTTTGCTATTCCATCAGCGTTCTTAAATGCCGAGTTGGAAAAATTAACCGTGAGTTTGAAGGACAAAGTGATTTTCTCTGCCATCAAAGGAATTGTCCCTGAAACGTTTCTGATAGTCGGTGAACATTTTAATAAAAAATATGATATTCCTTTTGAAAACATTGGTGTAATTACAGGACCATGCCATGCCGAGGAAGTTGCCTTGGAACGTCTTTCGTATTTGACTATTGCTTGCGGCGATTCTGAAAAAGCTAAAGTTGTTGCTAATATTCTTTCAGGAAATTATATTAAAACCAAAATTTCAGACGACATCATTGGAACAGAATATGCTGCGATGCTAAAAAACATTTACGCTATTGCAGCCGGAATTGCACATGGTTTGGGTTATGGTGATAACTTTCAATCGGTGATAATGAGTAATTCCATTCGCGAGATGAAAAAATTCATCAAGAAAGTGCACAAGATGAAGCGAAACATAAATGATTCAGCTTATCTGGGCGATTTATTGGTTACGGGTTATTCAGTGTTTTCGAGAAACAGAATGTTCGGAAACATGATTGGGAAAGGCTACACCGTAAAATCGGCTATGATGGAAATGTCAATGGTTGCCGAAGGATATTATGCCGTAAAAAGTGCCTATAAACTAAACCAGGAATACAAAGCGAAAACGCCAATTATTGATGCCGTTTATGAAATTTTGTATGAAGGGAAAGAAGCCAAAAAAGTATTTAAAAAACTAACTGAAAAATTAGATTAGCATGAACGAAAGATGGAAATACCAGCTCAAGATAGGAGGTCTTTGGGGCGTTTTAATGATAGTATTCTCAATACTTTTTACGCTAAAGGAAAAGCCTTTGGAGGTACAACTGTCCAGCCCTAATTTTTATATCCGTTCTTTGGTTTATCTTTTGGCCGGGACATTTATTTTGGGTTATTTCAATTGGAAAGCAAAGAAAAAAGCGGAAGAAAATAAAAAATAATTACCTCACGATTACACCATCCACAAACAAAATCGGAACTTCTTCCACATAATCCGGAGTTATGGATTGTGCCCGGAAAGTGAATTTTTTATCATATAGCGTGCTTCCAATGAAGTAAGTTACCATAAACTCATTGTTCAGTTGCAGAACGCTTTGTTCAATCATTTCTATTTTTACAACCGATACTGCCGGAACCTTCATAAATGCATGACGCAGGAGCGACGTTTTTTTCATTTCACCATACAATGTGCCAAAAGCTTTAGAAACGACCATTACGCTGTCTAAATCGAAGTCAGAATCGTTGATTAGATAAACATACCAAACCTTTTCCATAAAATCATCGCTCCATTCCTGAACGGCAGCAAGGAAAACGTTTTCAACTTGTGGTATTTCGATATCTTTTTTCATTTTAAGGAATAAGGGACTAGGGATAAGGCATAAGAGGTTTTACTTATCCCTTTTCCCTAATCCCTTTTAACTTTTATTATATACTCGACTTAAACTGCTCTAAGAAACGAACATCGTTTTCATAGAACATTCTGATGTCGCCAATTTGGTACAACAGCATCGCGATACGCTCAATTCCCATTCCAAAGGCAAACCCATTGTATTCATCTGGATTGATGCCGCAGTTTTTCAAAACGTTTGGATCAACCATTCCGCAGCCCATAATTTCTAGCCAACCGGTTCCTTTGGTAATACGGTAATCAGTTTCGGTTTTTAAACCCCAGTAAATATCAACCTCAGCACTTGGCTCGGTAAACGGAAAATAGCTTGGTCTCAAACGAATTTTGCTTTTACCAAACATTTCTTTAGTGAAATATAAAAGTGTTTGCTTTAAATCGGCAAACGAAACATCTTTGTCAATATACAAACCTTCAACCTGGTGGAAAATACAATGCGAACGCGAGGAAACTGCTTCATTTCTGAAAACTCTTCCCGGTGAAATCGTACGGATTGGTGGTTTGTTGTTTTCCATATAACGCACCTGAACAGATGAAGTGTGTGTTCTCAACAGTACGTCAGGATTAGTTTGGATGAAAAAAGTATCCTGCATATCTCTAGCCGGATGGTATTCCGGTAAGTTCAAAGCGGTAAAATTATGCCAGTCGTCTTCAATTTCCGGACCTTCAGAAACATTGAATCCGATGGTAGAGAAAATATCAATGATTTGATTTTTTACCAATGAAATAGGATGACGCGAACCAATTACAACAGGTTCAGCCGGACGCGATAAATCGCCATAGAAGCCTTTTACTTCTTCTTTGCTTTCTAATTCTTCCTGTATGGCTTTTACCTTTTCTTCGGCAACAGTTTTCAACGTATTAATTACTTGCCCGAAGTCTTTTTTCTGGTCGTTTGGGATGTTTTTGAATTCGGTAAAAAGTTCTTTCAATAAGCCTTTACTTCCCAAATATTTGATACGGAAATGCTCTAAAGCTTCTTTGTTTTTGGTGTTGAAAGCTTTAGCTTCTTCAATATGTTCTTTAATCTTGTCTATCATCTTTCTTCGTTGAAGGTGCAAATTTAAGATTTTTTTACTGTTTATAAAGTTTATGAGGTTTATAAGTTTATATAATTATATAACCTCATAACCATAATAAACTTTTAACCTATTGAATTACTTCTTTTTCCAGAAAATAATTCACAATGGCTTCTTTCATCAAAACCGATTGTTCGCCGGCTTTTAATGGCGGTAATTCCTCTTTGATTTTATAATGTGGCCAACCGTCTTTATCCACAAAATCAAATTCGTAGAAACCATAAGGTTCAAGTAAGCGGCAAATGGCAATGTGCATCAGATTTACTTTTTCATCTTTTTTGAAGGCTTGTTTGAATTGCCCCAATTCCTGCACACCGATTAAGTATATGATAGCATCCAAATCCAAAATATCGCCTTCAGCAAACTGATTGGAAAGGATTTGCACGACTTTGTCCCAGCGGTTTTTTAATTGTTCGTCTCTTGACACTTTATTGAGTTATAAGTTATGAGTTTTGAATTATGAGTTCAAAATCATGCAAAGATAGCAAAGCTAAAGGCTAAAAGCTGACAGCTATATGCTAATTCTTGATTTCCTTAATCGCGCTGTCTTCAATCCAACCTGTAGTTTCGTCGGTGAGTTCAACTTTTTTCCAGTTGGCGATGCTTTCCAGGATGTAAACTTTAGTTCCTTCGTGAAGCACGGCGGCATCCTGACCACTAGATTTCGGTTCACTTTTTAGTGGCGCATTTTCAGCAAAAACAATCGCCGGTCTTTCGTTTTCGTTTCGGTTTTTTTCATAAAATCCCGATGCCGTACTGAGGCCAATTCCGATCAACCACAGAAACATTCCAAAAAAGAAAACCCGTTTCAACACCGAGGTTTGAGAAAAATAATATCCAATAAAAAACAATAAAAACAGGATTGCAAAACTTACCGCAATCCAAGCCCAAGTGTCATAATAGTATTTTGCTGTGAAATCCTGAATCAATTTATTAAAGCCTACTTTTGGAATGACTTTAATATCATCAATCGTCATTTTTCGGGCGAATTCTAAGTTGGTTTTTATTTCTGTATCGTTCGGACTTAACAACAAAGCTTTTTCATAATTGTAAATTGCCGGTGCTACTTTGTGGAGTTTGTAATAGCAATTTCCCAAATTAAAATACAATTCCGCCGATTGTTTTCCGGAGTTTACAATGCTTTCATAACTTGAGATTGCTGCTTCATAATTCTCTTTTTCGTAGAATTTGTTTCCTTGTTCAAAAGCAGTTTGTGCCCAAAAAGTTTGAAAAACAAATAGCAATAAATAAAATATCTTTTTCATCTTCTACATTATTTTAATTGCTTTTCGAGTTCGGAAATAATCACCACAGCCTTGTCATAATCGTTTTGAATTGCCGAGTCTGATGACATGGCATATCGAGCCAATTCGCAGTTTTCGGTTAATTTGATAAATTCTGAAATTGTTTCCGCATTTGCTTTTCGCGAAAGCAAAAGTTCTGTTATCTTGTCTTTACTCATTTCCGAAGTTTCGATGTTAAGTTTGGCTTTTAGGAAATTGTGCAGGGCTTTTTCGAGCGCAATATAAAATGGCTCTTTGTTGCCCAAATGTTTTTTGGCATCGCCCAAATATTTCTTCGCCAAAGCATTTGATTTTTTAATTTTGTTTCCAACAACATCATTGTCTGAAGCTTCTTTTCTTCGCTTGCCAACAATTAAAAGTGGAATTGCCAAAAAAGGCAAAGCAATCAACGAATAAAACATTCCAGAACCCAGAAAATCATCTTTCTCCATCGGTTGAAGTGCTGTTTTTTGTTTGATGTAAGCAAACGATTTGGCAGCTTCAAATTTGGTTTTGGCAACATCATTTGGATTTGCTTTACCAGAACTTGCCACACTTGGACCATCTAAAACATTGATGGTTATTGGTTGTGATGTAATGGTTTTGTAACTATTGGAACCCAAATCAAAATAGGTAAAACGCATCGGCTTGATTTGGTAATTGCCTTTGTATTGTGGAATTATAGTGTATTTATCAGAAATCCTACCTGTCATTCCGGTTAATGGTGTCGAGACATTTTCGTCGTGAACAGGATCATACATTTCTAAAGCAGAAGGTAAAACCGGTTTTGGCAACGTGAACAATTTTATGTTTCCGGTTCCAACAACACTTACATCTAAATCAAAAGATTCGCCGTTTTTTAAAATCGTTTTGGATGGCTTTACTTTGAAATCCATTCGGCCAACAGCACCCGAAAAATCTTCCGGTTTTCCTTTTTCCGGCAATGCTTTTACGTTGATGACTTTGCTTCCGGCAGAAACTCTTTTGCTGTCTTCGGTCATTAAAGCTTGTCCCCAAAAATTCCGTCTGTTTGTCGGAACCTGACAATCGATATCTAATGAAAGTGGCTCAATTTCAAGTTTTCCGGATTTTTGTGGATATAATACCGTTTTTCGCAACACTACATAACGATAGCGTTCGCCTTTAAACATTCCGTCTTGTGCAACCAATTGTTTGATGTCAATATTTTGGCTCCAAAAATCATTGTATTTTGGCTTGTTCAACTCGCGCCAGTTCGTGATTCCGATGTTGTAACTGAAATACAGTTTGTAAACAACCGTAATTGGTTCATTCAGGTATGGATTCGTTTTTGAAATATCCGCAACCAAGTACAAATTATCGTCAGCACTAATGGCCGGAGCTTCGTTTGGATCTTTCGGAATTTCAACGGCATTGGTCACGTTGATTTTTACGGGTGATGATTTATAAATCTGACCATTAATTTCAACCGATGCTTGTTTTAACGTTAGTGTCCCTTTTTGCGTTGGCAGTAAAATAAAAATATACGATTTGTTAAACGAACTTTTACCGTTAATCCAAGATTGACTTACCGATTGACTTGGTCCGCCGACAACTTTAAAACCGCAAGCTTCAAAATTTGGTGGTACAAAATTATCGCCATCAGCATTCATTGTAAAATCAACGCGAAGTCGTTCGTTTAATCCCAAAGAATTCTTGCTCACTTTTGCTTCAAATTGTACTTGAGCAAAAAGTGAATTTGTAATAAATAATAAAATTAAAATCTTTTTCATTTTCAAATTTTCAAATTGATTAATTTTCAAATTTATTTTACCAATCTTTTTCTGCTTTTTTAGGATTGGCCCGTACTTTTTGCTTGTTTACTTTATCCTGAATTTTTTTCTCTTCATTGTTTACAGCATCCAATAAATTCTCTAAACGTTGTTTCGAAATTCCGCCAGGCTGAGGTTTTGGCTGTCCTTGATTTTGATCTTTATTGTCCTTCTTATCTTTATCCTTGTCGCCTTCTTTTTTATCCTTGTCTTTATCTTTTCCGTCTTTCTTGTCGTCCTTTTTATCTTTGTCTTTATCCTTGTCCTTGTTTTTATCTTTGTTCTTGTCTTTCTTATCCTTATCCTTTTTGTCGTCTTTCTTAGGTGGATTTTCCTTTAGCATTTTTTTGGCTAAAGCATAATTATAACGGGTTTCTTCATCAGCCGGATTATTTCGCAACGCATTTTTATAAGCTTCAACAGCGCCTCCATAATCCTTGTCTTTCATCAACGTATTTCCAATATTATGAAACGCCTGATGTTTTTCGGCTCTGGTCTTGGCCGTTTTTAATGCTTTTGCATAATGATATTTGGCTTCACTAGATTGATTTTGTCTGTAAATTGCGTTCCCTAAATTATACGAAGCAATCGATTTTTTTGGATTTTTAGATTCCGAAATTCGGTATTCGGCTTCAGCATCATCATACTTTTTTTCGGCAAAAGAATCGTTTCCTTTTGGCAAATCCTTATCATTTTCCTTCTCTTGTGCTTTCGCCAAAAAGGAAATCAGAATCAAACTATATAATAGCAACTTTTTCATTTATTCCTTTTCATTAAATAAATTCATTTTTTTCACCCATTTTGTTTTTTTCTCCAACAGGAAAACATCCAAAAGCAATAAGAAAAATCCAAATCCTAAAAACCATTGAAACTGCGATTTGAAATCGGCCATTTGTGTGCTTTCGAATTCTGTCTTTTGAATATTGTCTAACGCATGTTTCACATAATCTATAACTTCTCTGGTTGAATTTCCGTCAACATATCCGCCGCTGGCACTTTTGGCAATTGTTTTTAAAACTTCTGCATTTCTTTTTGTAATTACCACTTCTCCATTTTGGTCGCGCTGAAAGCTTTCAACAACACCATTTCTCTTTAACGGAATGGTTCCGCCTTTTTCGGTTCCGACACCGATTGTCATTATTTTTAATCCAACTTTTTTGGCTTCTTCTGCAGCATCCGTAGCAGCATTCGAATGATCTTCTCCATCGGTAATGATGATTAGAAGCTTGTTGGTTTTGTCTTTTTTATCAATCCATGTTGTGGCCAAATTAATAGCCTGGTCAATAGATGTTCCCTGCGCCGATATCATTCCCGGATTCATAGTCTGTAAAAACATTTTGCCAACACTATAATCCGAAGTAATCGGTAAAACAGGAAACGCACTTCCTGAATAGGCTATGATTCCAATTCGGTCGCTGCCTAAATTATTGATAATCTGTGAAACCAATTGCTTACTTTTTTCTAAACGGCTTGGCACTACATCTTCTGCCAGCATACTTTTAGAAACATCTATTGCAAAAATGATATCGATTCCTTCTCGTTTTACGGTTTCTAATTTGGTTCCGATTTTTGGGTTAACCAATCCGATTATCAGACAAGTCAATGCCAATAAAATAACACCTAATTTCAAAGCTGGTTTAAAAGCTGATTTTTCAGGGCTTAATTTTTTGATCAAATCCAAATCACCAAACTCGCGTTGCTTTTTTCTTTTCCAGAATTGAATGTACAGGAAAAGCAATGTCATCGCCGGAATGACAAACAAAAAGTATAAATACCATTTTTCTTCTAACTCGTACATAATTCGTTATATAAAACTTCTATAAATTGTATTTCGCAATCCAAATTCAATCAAAACTAAAATTCCGGCAATCCAAACAAACAACCTGTATTTTTCATCATAATCATAAAACTTCAGCTCTTGAATTTCGGTGGTTTCCAGTTTGTTGATTTCTTTATAAATCGATTCCAATTTGCTATTGCTACTTGCTCTGAAATATTTCCCGCCAGTATTTCTGGCAATTGTCTGCAACAAATTCACATCAATCTCCACAGGCATCATTCGGAATAAAAAGCCGCCATTTGGGGCATAAGCATAAGGGAACATTGCATTTCCGTTTGTACCGATTCCGATGGTATAAACTTTGATTCCGTACTCGCGTGCAATTTGCGAGGCGGTTTCTGGCTCGATAAAACCGGCGTTGTTCACACCATCAGTCAATAGAATGATTACTTTGCTTTTGGCTTTACTGTCTTTCAAACGGTTTACGGCCGTGGTTAAACCCATCCCGATTCCGGTTCCGTCCTGCAAAACATTGTCGTATTTGATACTTTGAATAGCTTCCTGAATAAGCGCTTTATCACTTGTAACCGGCGTTTTCGTATAGGCTTCTGACGCATAAACTACAATTCCGATTCGGTCATTTGGTCTTCCTTCTACGAAATTCTCGGCTACTCTTTTCAGAGCTTCCATTCGGTTTGGCTTTAAATCTTTGGCGAGCATACTTCCGGAAACGTCAATTGCCATCACAATATCAATTCCTTTGGTCGATTTGGTTTGGCTGCTGATATCCACTTTTCGTGGTCTTGCCATTGCGATAATTAATGAACTCAACGCTAATAATCGCAATACAAATAAGAACGGTTTTAGTTTGGCCAACAATGATTTTTGTGCTTTGAAACCTTTCACAGAACTTATTTTCAAGGTTGCCGATTGCTGTTTTCTTTTCCAGATTTGCCACAAAACTGCTACCGGAAGCAATAAAAACAACCAGAAGAATTCAGGATTTAAAAAACTTACTTCTTTCATTGTTGTGCAGTTTGTAGTTCAACCGAGTTTAACATTCTTTCGGCAATTTGCTGTCCGTATTTATCATCTTCTCGATGCATTACCAAAATAGTCTGCAAACCGCCATTTTGACTAAAAAGCAATACTTCATAATACATTTTGGTTGACTTGCCTTTTATCTTATCTAAAACAGTCATTGTTCCGTAAGCTTTCTTGCCCGAAATTCCTTTTTGAGTGTCGAAGTCTTCTGTTTTTACAATGATGTTTTGAGCGCCTTGAGCTTCCATAATTTTCAGGTAACCTTCGGCTGTTTTATCCAAATCCATTTGGGTTTGTTGTTTGTAAGTTACGGTTGAAACCGCAATGTAAAAGTCTTCCAACAAGCTTCCGTAACCAAAAGTCTGCATTTCCTTAATCAACGCCATAGCATCTTTTGGAAGTGTTTTTGTGGCATCAATTCGCTTCAATACTTTTGGCGTTTCCACTTTTACGCCCGGATTTCCGTATTCGCTATAAACCCATTGACCTTCGACTAAATCTTTGGTTGGATGACCAAGGAAATTGTCTTTCACATAATCAAATCCTTTGAAATAAATCAGTCCTAAAACAAAAAGCAACAGCATTCCCAATACAATTCCGATGGTCGAAATAATTCGGACGCGTTTTTGTTTTTTCAGTTTTTGCAAACGTGCCAATTCTTTTTGTTGTTCATTCCATAATGCCAGTTCATCATCGTCTTCCACAACTTCCGGTATCGATTTATGAATGATTACGATAGAGCTTGAAATACGTTTTTTATCTTCTTCAATTTCATAATCAAGCGGTTTTACTTTGGCAAATTTTACCAAATCGGCTTGTTTTAAAACTTTCTCCAGATTTTCTACCGTTTCGTTTGAGAGTTTTAGTTTTTTTTGTTTGGCGGCTCTTCGCAATCCTTCAATGAGTTCGGAAGTGGTACTTTCCATCGCCGGAATATTGATTTCTTCTTCTATATAATTACGCGCAATGTCTGTCAGTTCCGAATAATAATGTTTGATTTCGCCTTTTTGCCAAAGCTCTTTAGTTTCCAATTGTTGTAATAAAGTGGTTGCTTTTTCGATAGGCGATTTGAAAACAATGACTTCAGCTTTTGGTTGGTTTTGTCTTTTTTTAATGAATTGATAAATGAAATAACCGGCAACTCCAATAGCTAATAAGATTAAAAGGTAAATCCACCAAGTTCCTAAGGGACTTTCAACCTGAACGATGTCTTTGATGTCGTACATCTTTTGTTTTAGCGTATCGACTTTTACATCGTTAACTTCTACTTTGATGCTATCCGAAAAAACAGGTTTCCCGTTAATCAAAACCGGAATTCTTTGAATGGTATATTTTCCGCTGTCGAATTGGGTTAACCCATATTTTTTGATTAATTCATATCGAGCGCCATTCCTAACCGTGTCAATTTTATACGACTGAATTACTTCCAAAGCACCAAAATTCTTGGCTTCCGGAAATTTTACTTTTGACAACGTATCAACATCGGTTTTTAAAGTTAACTTGAATTCGGCGCCGATTTTGTTTTTGGTAACATCCACAGAAGTAGTCACCTTTTGGGCAAAAAGCGAAGTTGATAACAGAAAGAATAGTATATATAATTTGAATTTCATTTTCTTATCTGGATTTAAAATAACCCAATAATTTTGTCACGTAACTTTCGTCCACACGTGTATTAACTGTTCCTGAACCACATTTTGAAAAGATATCCTTGAAGTAATTTACTTTGTCCTGATATTGTTTTTCATAACTCAAACGCGCTTTTTTTGAACCTGTATTCACTACTAAAATTTCTCCGGTTTCGGCATCTTCCATTTCGACCATTCCGATGTTTGGCATTTTGGCTTCGCGGATATCGTATACACGAACACCTGTTATGTCGTGTTTCTTTCCGGCAATCTTTAAGGTTTTCTCATAATCGTCTTCCACCATAAAATCAGAAATCACAAAGACAATCGCTTTCTTTTTCTGCGTTGATGAAAGGAATTTCAAGGCTTGCGATAAATCTGTTTTTTTGCTTTTGGGTTGGAACTCGATTAGCTCACGAATGATTCTCAACACGTGAGATTTTCCTTTTTTTGGCGGAATGTATAATTCGATTTGATCTGTGAATAATATCAATCCGATTTTATCATTATTCTGTGTTGCCGAAAAAGCCATCGTTGCGGCGATTTCGGTTACGATTTCACTTTTTAACTGGTTTTTGGTTCCAAAACTTTCTGAACCCGAAATATCAACCATCAACATCATGGTCAATTCGCGTTCTTCTTCAAAAACTTTAACATAAGGTTCGTTGTAGCGTGCGGTCACGTTCCAATCAATCGCACGAATATCATCGCCAAATTGGTATTGACGTACTTCTGAAAAGGTCATACCACGGCCTTTAAACGATGTGTGGTATTCGCCCGAGAAGATATGATCACTCAATCTTCGGGTTTTGATTTCGATTTTACGAACTTTTTTGAGTAAGTCTTTAGTTTCCATTTTTTCAGTTGTCGGTTGTCGGTTGTCGGTTGTCAGTACGTTAGCAATAATTCACAGCTAACTGATAACAGAGAACGGATAACTGATTAAGGTACTTCAATTTCGTTTACGATTTTGTTGATTATGTCAACAGAAGTGATGTTTTCCGCTTCCGCTTCGTAGGTAACGCCAATTCTGTGACGCAATACATCGTGAACTACGGCACGAACGTCTTCGGGAATTACATAACCACGACGTTTGATAAACGCATAACATTTGGCAGCATTCGCCAGGTTGATACTTCCACGAGGTGAAGCGCCAAAGCCAATGAGAGGTTTTAAACTTTCGAGTTTGTATTTTTCAGGATTACGGGTTGCGAAAATGATATCCAGAATATATTTTTCGATTTTTTCATCCATATAAACTTCGCGAACCGCTTCTTGTGCTTTTAGGATTTGGTCAACAGTAACAACCGGATTTACTTTTTCATAAGAACCTTTTAAATTCTGACGGATAACCAATCTTTCTTCATCAATTTTTGGATAATCGATAACAGTTTTTAGCATAAAACGGTCAACTTGAGCTTCCGGTAAAGGATATGTTCCTTCCTGTTCAATTGGATTTTGAGTTGCTAAAACTAAAAACGGTTTGTCTAATTTGAAAGTGGTGTCGCCAATAGTCACTTGTTTTTCCTGCATCGCTTCAAGCAAAGCGGATTGCACTTTTGCAGGCGCACGGTTAATCTCATCAGCTAAAACGAAGTTGGCGAAAATTGGCCCTTTTTTTATCGAAAACTCATTGGCTTTGATGTTGTAAATCATCGTTCCGATAACATCAGCAGGTAACAAATCGGGTGTAAACTGAATACGGCTAAAACTTCCGTGAACAGCTTGTGATAAAGTATTTATGGCTAAGGTTTTTGCTAAACCGGGAACACCTTCCAGCAGAATATGACCCTGACCTAAAAGTCCAATTAACAATCGTTCTACCATGTGCTTTTGACCAACGATGACTTTGTTCATTTCCATAGTCAACAAGTCAATAAAAGCACTTTCTCTTTCAATTTTTTCATTAATTGCTCTAATGTCTAAAGCGGTACCATTTTCTTCCATAGTTACTCTATTTATTCTAATGTGTGACGGTTATAATTTTAACATTTCAAAAGTGAAAATTTAATCCCTTACCAGATGTTAATAATGCGTTAAAACTTTACAAAACATCCCTATTTTAAGGATGATTTATGATTTTCTTTTTATAATTTTAAGACCTAATCTATTTTTGATATTTTTCGGGTAGCAAAATAATAAAATTTTCAAAATACTGAAAAATCAAAAAGCATACTTCAAATACATAAAATGAAAACAAAACTCTCGCCTGTAATTGCCGGAACCATGAACTGGGGAATTTGGGACAAAAAATTGAACACTACGGAAATGGAGCATTTGATGCACATTTGTATCGAAAATCAAATCAGTACTTTTGACCATGCGGATATTTATGGAAATTATACTACAGAAGCAGATTTTGGGAAGGCTTTTAGTCAAAGTAACATCGACAGAAATAAAATACAATTGATTTCAAAGTGTGGCATTCAAAATACGGGTGCCAGAAATAATTCTATTAAGCACTATGATTATTCAAAGGATTATATCATTTGGTCGGTAGAAAACTCTTTAAAAAATTTGCAGACCGATTATTTGGATGTGCTTTTGTTACATCGCCCAAGTCCGTTGATGGTTGCCGATGAAGTTGCCGAAGCGGTGGATAAATTAAAAAAAGAAGGCAAAATTATCGACTTTGGCGTTTCCAATTTCACCGCATGGCAAACAGAATTGATTCGTCAAAAAACGGAAATCAATTATAACCAAATACAATTTTCGGCAACACACCATGAAGCAATGCTTGACGGAAGTTTAGATTATATGCAGTTGCACAACATTCGTCCAATGAGTTGGAATCCGCTTGGAACTGTTTTCAGAGAAGATATTGAGCAAACAAGAAGACTGAAAAGACTGTTGGCACAATTGGTTGATAAATACCATTTAGGTTCGGATACCATTTTGTTAGCCTGGGTTTTAAAACATCCGGCGAATGTTATTCCGGTTGCCGGAACAGTAAACATTGCTCGAATTCAAGCCTTAATGAAAGCGGTTGAAATGGATTTAGACCAACTCGATTGGTTTGCGATTTGGACAGAAAGCATGGGGAATAAAGTACCGTAAATTTACGAAGTTTGAGGTACGAGGTACAAAGTAAAATAATAACTTCGTATTTTGTACTTCGTAAATCGTACTTCCAATGATTAACAAACGTCTTCTCATAAAAAACCTACTCGCTCACAATGATGAGTGCAGTTTTTATGATAAGAAGCGTCAATTAAATTTGCATACCAAAGAAGGAAAAAGCAAGTTTTTAAAACATATTTGTGCTTTGTCTAATTCCAATCCCTCGAATAATTCTTATATTGTTGTTGGTGTTGAAGATCAGGACAACGAAATTGTTGGGGATGATTTTTTTGACGATAGCCGAATTCAGAATTTGGTTAATGCTTATTTGGAAAATCCGCCAAAAATTCAATATGAAAATGTACCTTTTCCCAACTTGCCTAAAGACAGAGTTGTAGGTTTGGTAACTATTAAACCAAAGCATAAGGCATCGTTTTTTAAGAAAAACATTCATACCATTTTGGCCAATACTACTTTTGTCAGAGTCGGAAGTAACACCATGCCTACGGAAGAAAAAATTCCATATTCAAAACAGAATATCGAAACGGTTATCAGTATTGAAAACAGTTCGAGAAACAGCATTGCACACACATTGGACGGCGTGATTGATTTTATGAATAATCGACACAAGGACATGACTTCGCAGTATAATGTTTTTAAAGAATTGTTTGTGATATGTTGGGCCGGAGTTCCAAAAAAAATTAGAGACACAACCTATCTTTCGCGTGTGGATATTGAGTTAATTAACGAGCAAATCAAACTTTTTTACTCGGCACTTGATGTGGTTTCTATTAGTTATGACGAGCAGAGTTTTACGATTATTGAGCACGTAGCACTTGGACTGAATGACAAAACGAGTTATTATCCACTGGAACAATTGACCATTCATTTTTTTGACAATGGCTATTATAAAATGGAAACCAAAATGCTCTTTGAACCACCGGCATATAATAAAAAAATGCTTCATCATATTTATAATGCTACTGTTGCAGTAATTAATAAACTCGAAAAAGGATTAACGCTCACAGAAAGGGAAGAAAAGGATTTAGAAAATTTAGCATCCACTTTGATGATTTGTTATCTGAACGGTTTTGATGAAGCAAAGCAAAAGCTGATAGATGTCAAACTTTTTTTAAAGGCTCAAAAAAATCCAACCGTATATTTGAGTTTTAAAGAAGCGATGCGAATATTAAGAAAAATGAAATACGATACAAACAATGCGTAGAAAATTAGTAATAGGTGATATCCACGGAGGATTGAGGGCATTGCATCAAGTTATGGAAAGAGCAAAAGTCAGTAAAGATGACACATTGATTTTTCTTGGTGATTATGTTGACGGCTGGAGCGAATCACCACAAGTGATAGATTGCTTACTCGATTTAGACTCGAAGCAGGAATGTGTTTTCATCCGAGGAAATCACGATGATTTATTGTTGGATTGGCTGACGGGAAACACTAAAAATTTTGATGAAACTATGTGGTATCATCATGGCGGAGAAGCCACAGTTTTAGCTTATGCCAATGTTTCGGAAGCAACAAAGCAACTTCATATTGACTTTTTGAAATCGCTTAAAAATTATTTTTTAGATGATCAAAACCGACTGTTTATTCATGCCGGTTTTACGAATATGAATGGCATTCATTATGAATATTTTCCAAAATTATTTTATTGGGACAGAACACTTTGGGAAACCGCTTTGTCATTAGACAAAGCGCTCCCTAAATACAGTCTTCATTATCCAAAACGATTGACTTTATATGATGAAGTTTATATTGGTCACACACCGGTAACCAGAATAAATGAAACTGTTCCAATCCAAAAAGCTTGTGTGTGGAATATTGATACCGGAGCGGCTTTTAAAGGGCCATTGACTATTTTGGATGTTGAGACAAAGGAATTTTGGCAAAGTGAGCCTTTGAACAATTTGTATTTTAACGAAAAAGGAAGGAATTAGATTTAGGATTTGATAATCTCTATATTTGCAGCAAAATTTAAATACATGAAGAAAATAATCACAATAACGGCAATCGTTATGGTAAGTCTGGCAAATGCACAGGCTTATAAAGGTAAAGGAGATATAAAAGCACAAGTAGGATTGAATACTCAAAGTCACGGAACGGGAATTAATCTTTCAACTGATTTTGGTTTAGGTGAAAATATGTCCTATGGATTTGTCGCATCTTATTTGCTTTCGGTAGATGAAGTTGCAGGAGAAAAGCCTAATTTCGATGACCGAGCGGATTTTAAAGTTCGTTTTAATGCTAACATTGGAAACGTTTTTAAGTTGGATAAAGCAATGGATATTTATCCGGGATTAAATTTAGGAACAAGAAATTTCGGGGCGCATTTGGGTTTTAGATATTTCTTTACTGAAGGTTTTGGTGTTTATACAGAAGCCGGAATTCCATTGGCGAAATACGATACAAATGCTGAAGGATTTGAAAAATATAATAATCAATTTGTGTTTCAAATAGGAGCCTCTTTTAATTTATAAGAATGAGTATCATTGACAAAAAATTAGACGAAAGAAGCGGCTCCAAATGTGAAATGTGTGGTTCAGCAGAAGATTTAAGAATTCATTTAACCAAAGAAGAAGCGATATCACTTGATAATTCTGTATTGGTATGTACAACCTGTAAAAACCAAATAGAAAATATTACACCAACAGATCCAAATCATTGGCGTTGCCTTAGTGATAGTATGTGGAATGAAAACAAACCTGTGCAGGTTGTTGCATGGCGAATGTTAAACAGATTGCGATCCGAAGGTTGGCCACAAGATTTGTTGGACATGATGTATCTTGATGATGAAACTTTAGTTTGGGCTGGTGCAACTGGTGAAGGCGAAGATGAAGAAGGCAAAATAGTTCATAAAGACAGTAACGGAAACATCCTGAAAGACGGAGATTCTGTTGTTTTGATTAAAGATTTGGATGTGAAAGGTGCCAACTTTACCGCAAAACGAGGCGCAGCAGTTCACAACATCAAATTGGTTTGGGACAATGCCGACCAAATTGAAGGCAGAGTTGAAGGTCAGCATATTGTTATTTTAACGCAGTATGTGAAGAAGACAAAGTAAAAAACAAAAATTAACTAAACTTGATAAATATTATGATAAAAAAACTATGCCTTATTCTGTTGCTACTATCTTCTTATTGCTATAGCCAGGAAGTAAATACCGATATTAGAGAGTATAAATCTTTTAAAGAAGGAACAACTTACTTTATAATGTCCGGTGATAAAAAGTACAATAAGATTATTAATGACGTTTTGATAAAATATTGGACAGTCAATAAATTTGAAATGATCAAACCAAATCAAGTTGAAAAATTAACAGGAGAGGGTTCCTTTTTTGTCGATCAGGTTGAGTACAGTTTTTCGAGAACAGCAGGAACTACAGGAGCATTAAATATGGCATACGGAGTGACGAAACTTGCCATGTTTAAAGAATATAAAAAAAACACCCCAAAAGGAGTTTTGTCATTGGTACAGCTCGATAAAATATCTCCTGTGGAAATGCTTTTTTCAATACAGATGATGCAAAGCGAAATTAATTTTGTTTTCGATTTGAATACAAAAAAGGATCTTGATTTAAAAGATTATCTGGATGAAGTGAATGAAAGAAACAAAAAGAGAATACAAAGCAAAACACTTTATGTAACCCGTAACGACCTTAAAGATGATATTGACCACGAAGCGGGTTTAAAAAAAGTATACAACTATAAGTTTCTTTTCACAACCCCGGAAAATATAGAAAAAGCTATCGAAGATCAAAATGAAGATGCCGTATTTCTAAAAGTAATTAATTATAGAAATTTAAAATTTGTACTCTTTATCTGTGCAAAAAACAGTGAATTGCTATATGGACGAGTAATGACTGGATTTAATCAGGCACAAATAGGGCCTAAATTTTTCAAAGATGTTAGTGATGACAGATAACACTTTTAAAGAAAAGCGTCCAAGGTAACTTGGACGCTTTTTTTTTAAATAGTTTTATTCTGGTTTATAAATCAAACTTAATTCCCTGTGCCAAAGGCAAACTTGTAGTATAATTGATTGTATTGGTTTGTCTTCTCATATACACTTTCCAGGCATCAGAACCTGATTCGCGTCCGCCACCTGTTTCTTTTTCACCACCAAAAGCACCGCCAATTTCAGCACCTGATGTTCCAATGTTTACATTGGCAATTCCACAATCTGAACCAGCAGCTGATAAAAATGCTTCTGCTTCGCGAAGGTTGTTTGTCATAATTGCTGATGATAAACCTTGAGCAACGCCGTTTTGAACATCGATAGCATTAGTTACATCGCCCGAATATTTTAGTAAATATAAAACCGGAGCAAATGTTTCGTGCTGTACGATTTCGAACGAATTGTCAGCTTCAGCAATCGCTGGTTTTACGTAACAGCCACTTTCGTAGCCTTCACCTGAAAGAACGCCGCCTTCCACTAAAATTTTGCCACCCTCTTCAACAACTTTTGATAATGCTTTGTTGTACATTTCAACAGCGTGTGTATCGATAAGTGGACCAACGTGATTGTTTTGGTCTAATGGATTTCCGATTCGCAATTGACCATAGGCACTAACGATAGCGTCTTTTACTTTGTCATAAATACTTTCGTGAATGATTAAACGACGTGTAGAAGTACAACGTTGTCCTGCTGTTCCAACAGCGCCAAATACAGCTCCGATAACCGTCATTTTGATATCGGCATCGGGAGTTACTATGATGGCGTTGTTTCCGCCTAATTCTAATAATGATTTTCCTAAACGAGCCGCACAAGCCTGTGCCACAATTTTCCCCATACGAGTAGAACCTGTTGCAGAAACTAATGGAATACGTTTGTCGTGCGTCATTAATTCTCCTACTTTATAATCGCCGTTGATTAAACAAGAAATTCCTTCAGGAAGATTGTTTTCTTTCAATACTTCAGCGATGATATTTTGGCATGCAATTCCGCATAAAGGTGTTTTTTCAGATGGTTTCCAAACACAAACGTCACCACAAATCCATGCTAAAGCTGTGTTCCAAGCCCAAACGGCAACCGGAAAGTTGAATGCCGAAATGATTCCGACTACGCCAAGCGGATGGTATTGTTCGTACATTCGGTGTCCCGGACGTTCTGAGTGCATGGTTAATCCGTGAAGCTGGCGGGAAAGTCCAACTGCGAAATCACAGATGTCTATCATTTCCTGGACTTCTCCGTAACCTTCCTGTAAAGATTTCCCCATTTCGTAAGAAACCAGTTTTCCTAAAGCTTCTTTGTTTTTACGTAATTTTTCTCCAAACTGACGTACGATTTCACCACGTTGTGGTGCCGGCATTAGTTTGAATGTTTTGAAAGCTTCGGTTGCGGTTTGCATTACTTTTTCGTAATCGGCAGCGGTTGAGGCTTTTACTTTTCCGATTAATTGACCGTCTACCGGTGAATGAGATTCGAAAGTTTCTCCGTTTGAAAACCAGTTGTTTCCTGTTGAAGTTCCTTCGTTTATAGCTTTTACTCCAAGAATTTCAAGAGCTTCGGTCATGCCGAATTGTTGTGCAATTGTTGACATTGTAATATATTAAGATTGTTTGTTTTTTAATTGTTGACAAAAATAGTGGTTTTAAACCAAATAGAATGGAGTTAGAAAATAGAATATAGAGTAAAGAACTCATTGCTTCTCGTTAGCCCCGATAGGAGCTAGCTACCGTGTAGCGCGGATAGCGGGAAGATGTTTCCCGAAATACAATAAACGTGTGCTTCTGATACTAAAAATTATTTAGCTACAAATCTTGGGTCACTTTCCATTACGGTTCCACATTTATCACAGGTTCGCAGTTCTTTTGAATTATAGAAATGTTCGAAATGATGCAGAAAATCTTTTTCGATATCGGTAAGCGGAAAATAGACATCGTAGAGTTTGTGGTTGCAGTTGTCACAGAACCAAAGCAGGCCATCTTTTGCATTGGTACCGGCACGTTTTAGTTCGATTACCAATCCGATTGAACCTTCGCTTCGGTTTGGAGAATGCGGTGTTTTTGCCGGATGCAGATACATATCGCCTGCTGAGAGTTTCATGGCTTTCTTTTCGCCATTGTCCTGAACGTAAACTATGATTTCGCCTTCGAGTTGGTAGAATAATTCTTCGGTTTCGTTGTAATGATAATCTTTTCGGGCGTTTGGACCGGCTACAATCATTACGATATAATCTTCGGAATCTACATAAATATTCTTATTGCCAACGGGTGGTTTTAGTAGATGACGGTTTTCGTCAATCCATTTATTGAGGTTGAATGGTTTTGGTATAGCCATAGAAATATTGTTTTTATTTCATAAAATTCGTCTCGTCATAATGGCGAGACTCGGGTGACGAAGTTAGTAAAAATAAAAAGGTTAGCGCGAACTAACCTTTTATTAACGTTTTTATTTGACTTCCTTAATTAGATAAATATAGGCCGGGAAGTGGTCGCTGTAGCCAATTTCGGTAGTGCCATGCCTTAGCGGATAACCTTTATATTGTCCGACCGTTGTTATCATGTAGGGTTTGTTATAGATTCCGGCTTTCCAATAACGGAAGGAAGATGTGTCTTTTTGAATTAAGGTTTCAGAAACCATGATTTGGTCGAAAATATCTCCGGCATCACGATAGAAAAGTGTGGCGTTTCCTTTGTAGAACATTTCTTCAAACGGATTATATACACCAAATTGTTTCACTTCCTCTTTTTTACGTTTGGCTCCAACGCCTTCTTTTACACTTTTATTATAGGTTCCATCATTCAAATCTCCCATAGTAATGATTTTTGCATTTGGGTTTATTTTGTAGATAGAATCCATTATTTTTCGGTTTAATCTTCCGGCTGCTTCACGGAAAGGCGAACTTTTTTTCTCACCACCAGATCGCGAAGGCCAGTGGTTTACCATGACGTTGACTTCTTCCCCATCAAGAAGACCGGTTACCAATAAAATATCTCTGGTATAAACTCTTTCCGAAGTTGTTTCTACTTCAGATTTATCATCTGCGATATCATCGGCCGCATTTTTTCTTTTAGCCTCATTGTTCATTTGATTTTTATAAATCAATAACGGAATGTTTTTATAACTTGTTGGTCTGAAATGTTTTTTTTGGTATAATAATGCTACATCAATTCCTCTTTTATCCGGAGATTCAAAATGAACAATTCCATAATCTTTACCAATAAGAGCAGGCTCTTTTACCAGGTCTTCCAAAACCAATCTGTTTTCGATTTCCGCACCACCAATAAGAACAGGAGAATTATTTGGATTTTCTGTTGTCCCAATTTCAGACAATACTCTTGCCAGATTGTGTAGTTTTTGTTTGTATTTTTCAGAAGTCCAGTTCTGAGCTCCGTTTGGCAACCATTCTTCATCATTGTTTGCCCCGTTAATTGTATCAAACAAATTCTCAAAATTGTAAAATGCAACGGTATGCACTATGTATTTTTTAGCCTGTGCATTCGCTCCTGAAATTGCGAATAAAACAAAGAAAACGGCTATAAGCTTTCTAATTCTCATAATATGTATATTAATTTAATGTCAAGTTTTTTACAAACTTCGAGCCAAAAGTAGATAATATTATTAAAAGATGTACATTTGTCGGCTGTTAAGTTTTTATTAAGCTTACAGTTAGAGAGAAATTAACTTAATTTTATTTATGAAAAAACTTGTTTTTAGTACATTATTGGTAATGCAAGTGCTTTTTAGTTTTGCACAAACTACAACTGGAATAACTGGGAAAGTTGTAGATTCTAAAACGCAAAAACCATTACAAAACGTTGTAGCTTCTATTCAGAATACAAGCTTAACAGCTCTTACAGATGCGATGGGTGTTTTTACTTTTAAAGACGTTCCTAAAGGAAGCCAATTAGTTCAAATCAAAAGTGCCGGATTAAAAGATCAGCTGTTGGCAGTTGAGGTTGAAGAAGGGAAAATATTAGATTTAGGTGTTGTAGTTCTTGAAGAAGATATTACTTCTGAGCAACAATTAAGTTTAATTACCATTACCGAAAATGATTTAGGGGATGATAATAGTGGTTCTGAAAGTACATCAGGATTATTACAAGCTTCAAGAGATGTTTTTCAACAGGCTGCAGCCTTTAACTGGGGGCAAGCCCGTTTTAGAATAAGAGGTCTTGACAATGAATATGGAACAACCATGATTAATGGTATTTCTATGAATAAGGTTTACGATGGAAGACCTCAATGGAGTAACTGGGGAGGTTTGAATGATGCAACAAGAAACCAAGAATTTACTATGGGTTCTGCTCCTTCTGATTATATTTTTGGGGGAGTTTTGGGAACACAAGAAATTAACACAAGGGCTTCTATATATAGAAAAGGATCAAGAATTTCCTTTTCCGGAACCAACACCAATTACAGTTGGAGAACTATGGGAACTCATGCTTCTGGGATGAATACAAATGGTTGGGCTTTTGTAGTTTCTGCTTCTAGAAGATGGGCTCAGGAGGGATATTTTGAGGGAACAGACTATAGTGCAAACTCTTTGTTTGCAAGTGTGGAGAAGAAATTTAATGACAAACACTCTTTAAATTTAACTTCAATTTATGCGCAAAATTACAGAGGAAAAAATTCCCCTAATACACAAGAAGTGACTGATATTGCCGGAATTAAATACAATTCATATTGGGGTTGGCAAGACGGTGAACAAAGAAACTCAAGGGTAAAGACAGTTGATGAACCCCTTTTTATGTTGAGTCATTATTGGAAAGTAACTTCTAAAACAAACTTAAATACCAATTTAAGTTATCAAACAGGTGAAATTGGAAACAGTCGTCTGGATTTTCAGGGCAAGCCAAATCCTGACCCGACGTATTACAGAAATTTACCTAGTTATTACACTTCACAATTTGACGACAATGGAACCTATATTGGCGACAGTACAGCAAATCAAACACAAGCTGGATTATCTCAGTTTTTAACTAATAGACAAATTGACTGGGATTTCATGCAAAACAACAATGCTCTTAGTACTGATGGCAACAGTTATTATGTATTATATGAAGACCGAACAGACGATAAACAATTTATAGCAAATACTGTTTTATCTTCAAAGTTAAGTGACAACATCTTTTTGAATGGTGCAGCAACTTTCCGAAAATTAAAATCAAATAATTTCCAAAACCTATTGGATTTATTAGGTGGTGATTATTATATCGATTATGATACCTTTGGAACACCTGGGACTACTCAAACCATAACCGATTTAAACAATCCAAATCGTCATGTAGTAGAAGGCGATAAATTTGGTTATAACTACAATTTATTTGCCACAACTTTTGATGCTTTTACCCAGTTCAAATTTACTTATAGAAAAGTAGATTTTTACATGGCTCAAAACTATACAAAATCATATTATCAAAGAGAGGGGTTGTATAGAAATGGCTACTATCCAACTAATTCATTTGGAAAAAGTGACAAAATTGGTTTTGACAATTTCGGATTTAAAGGCGGTTTAACATACAAAATTACTGGGCAACACTTTTTTGATTTGAATGGTTATTACGCAACGAAAGCTCCAAATTTAAGAAACACCTTCACAAACGCAAGGATAAATAATAACGTATATAGTGACTTAAAAAGTGAAGTTGTTACAAGTGCTGATGCAAGTTATATTATTAAAACCCCAAAACTTAAAGCAAGAATAACAGGTTTTTATTCGTACATAAAAGGATCAACCGAAACATCTTTCTTTTTTGCTGATATAATTGATGATGGTGATTCTACAAATGACGAAAGTGGTTTCGTTGCCGAAACAGTTAGTGGCTTAAACAAGAAAAATATTGGTGCTGAATTAGGAATAGAATACCAAATAACCAAAACACTTAAAATGACTATTGCAGGTTCTTACGGTGAGTATACTTATGATAGCAACCCAACAATACAGTTAAATATAGACGATCAGGCAACTCTAACAAACACTTTTCCGGTTCGTAATTATGGACAAGCCAATCTAAAAAACTACAGACAACCTGGAATGCCACAATCGGCAGCGGCTTTTGGTTTAGAGTATAGAGACCCACATTTTTGGTGGATTGGTGCTAATGCGAATTATTTAGGTAATAGTTATATCGATGTGGCTCCAATTTTAAGAACAAATGCTTTTTTAATTGACAATACTTTCGGAAATACTACAACTCCTTTTCCAGAGGCAACTCAAGAAAGAGTAGATGAATTGTTAAAACAAGAAAAGTTTGATGACTTTGCTCTTGTAAATCTTACAGGAGGGAAATCGTGGAGAATTGGTGGACAAACTTTCGGATTTTTTGCAAGCATCAATAACTTGTTTGACATTACCTACAAAACAGGTGGTTTTGAACAATCAAGAAGCTCAAGTTTCAGACAATTGAACCAAGATGTATCACACGTTGATCAGAGTACCGGACAATATGTATCACACACACCTTCTTTTGGACCAAAATATTTTTACGGATTTGGAAGGACTTATTTTGTGAATCTTTATATTAATTTTTAATTTAGTACAATGAAAAAGATATCTTTATATAGTTTTATCGCTATTGTTGCATTGGTTTTTACCGGATGTACAGACGAAAGTGATATTGACAACATACA
Organism: Flavobacterium anseongense; assembly: GCF_021608185.1. Lineage (GTDB taxonomy): Bacteria > Bacteroidota > Bacteroidia > Flavobacteriales > Flavobacteriaceae > Flavobacterium > Flavobacterium anseongense. Next base: position 258,976 of record NZ_JAKIHN010000005.1, read on the forward strand.
AACAAAAAGAACCTTGTTTGTTGAAGACTTTAGTGACAACACTGACAACACCCCTTTGGATACTCCAGGATGGACCAATTATGCTCAAATTGGCACACGTAAATTTACAGAACAAACTTTTTATGAAAACGGTTATGCTGAATTTACTTCATTTGGTTCGGGACAAGCATTAAACGTGGCGTGGTTAATTTCACCAGCATTCAATATGGATGAACAAGAAGGAGAGACTTTGGTATTTCACATTGCACAAGCGTTTTTAACAAATCCGCTTGAAAACACAATAGAATTAATGGTCTCTACTGATTATGACGGAGATATTGCCAATTTTAATCAGGCAAGCTGGATAAACATTCCGATAAAAACGCCTACACCTAACGATGACTACTATGAAAATGTAAGTTCAGGCGAGGTAGATTTATCTCACTTTACGGGGACTCTACATTTTGCATTTAAAGCGAAAGGTTCAGGAACCAATAACGCTTTAGACGCTACATTTCAAATTGATAATATTCGATTATTTTACTAAAAAAAGCTATGAAAACAAGATTTATTAAATCATTAACTGTATTTACCATCCTTCTTGGATTATTTACAAGTTGTGTAAAAGACGATTCCAATGTGGATAACTTAACTGCTGGAATTCAAACCTACGAGATGACGGCGAATAAAACGATTTCAGACATCGTTGCTTTCAATAATACTGGAACACCGGTGCTTTATACCGCTGATGATATCCTTGAAGGTTATGTGACTTCATCAGATGAAACAGGAACATTTTATAACACTATTTGTTTGCAAAACATTGCAACTAATACCTCCCAGCCGGTTGGTTGTAGCATTTCAGCAAATTTTTCTTCTTTTGGAAGAGGATTTACACCTGGGAGAAAAATATATGTTAAAATGAAAGGTTTATATACCGCTATTGTGGATGGATCTCTTAAAATAGGATCTTTATTCGAAGGTGAAGTTGGTAGAATTTCTGAAAACGAATGGCAAAATTACTTATTTCCTTCATCTACAATTGTTAATGAAGACAATATGACTCGTACTGTTTCGCTTACAGCAGCGGCTAATAATGCCAACCTAAATACCTTAATTGATATAGATAATGTTCAGTTTGCAGATGGTTCATTAACAAGAACATATTTTGATATTGATTCAGGTGGAAATGCTACAAATCACAACATCGTTGATGTTAATGGCGGGACAGCACGCTATTTTAGAGTTAGTGCTTATGCTCTTTTTGCATATCAGAATGTTCCTTCAGGGAGAGGAAAAATTAGAGGAGTTATGACTAAATACGGATCTGATTTCCAATTTTTAGTAAGACACCAAAATGATGTAAAATTAGTTAACCCTAGAACTTATAATTTCAATAGTACTCTTAACGAAACTTTTCAAAGTTATACTGTAAACCAATCTGGTTTTGTAAACTACCTTAACTTTCCTGCATTAGGGACAAAACAGTGGTTAATAAAATCAGTTAATAGTTCACTTTGTATACAAATGAGTGCTTTTGGCGGAACTTTAGAAAGAAATAAATCCTATTTTGTTGTGCCTGTAAACTTTGATGCTGCAAACACGATTACTTTTCAAGTAGATGTTGATTTTATGTCTACAGCTTTAGGGTTAAAAGTATACCGAACTACAGATTACGTTCCTGGCAAAAAAATATCCGAAGCTACATTAGTTGACATCACTTCAAATTTTGTTTTGCCAACTGCTAATACTACATCATTTGTATCGGCTGGCACGTATACTTTTCCAACTGCTTTAACCCAAAATGGATATATAGTTTTTGAATATACCGGAAGTAATATCAGTGGTCCAAATTTACAAACTACCAATTGTAATATTGACAATATTGTAATTAATTAATTTTAGTAAAATCATCCCATAAAAAAAGAGTCCCAAAATTCGGGACTCTTTTTTTTTGAATAAGGTTTATACGGGAAGTTTTCCAAAAAAAGCATTAATATTGTATAACGTTTAGCGGTTGCTACATATTGTCTTTAATAGCTGTTTTTGTTATTTACATACACTATCTTTAAGATGAGATTTTGCATCTTTATCACCTAACTCGGCAGCTTTTTTCAAATCTTCACATGCACCAACCTTATCATTCAATTTAGTATATTTTAAAAGAGCTCTATTTGAATATGCATAACCAAAATTTTGATTTAATTTAATTGCCATATCAAAGTCACTTTTTGAAGTTTTCAGACTATCTATTTCATAATATGCTCTTCCTCTATATGCGTAAGGTTCTTCATTTTCTGGAGATAATTTGATAGCCATTGTATAATTGTCAATTGCTTTGCCATATTTTTTTAAGTCTAGATATGCACTTCCACGCGATATGTAAACTGTTGAATATTCTTTATCTAATTCTGTTGCTTTATCATAATTTTTGATAGCGTTTTCTAGGTTTCCATTTCGGTGTTCTATAAAACCTTTCCAGTAATAGAGTTTTACCAAAGGAAAATTAGAACCATATATTATCATTGATGATATAATCAGAAGTAAAAGAGGGACAAGTGTTCCTGTAACAGCTATAAGTACAATTTTAAAAATTCGATTTTTCTTCATAGAGCGTAGTTCTGATGATATAGCATAGCTATATATTAATCTTATCGGGCTAAATTCAAATCAGCTTCAGAAAAGCTAATATACGCTCATTTTAGCGGCTTTTTGTTATAAACACAGCACACATATA
>NZ_JAKIHN010000006.1 GCF_021608185.1 Flavobacterium anseongense
ATTTGTCTGATATGGAAACAACAACTATCGGAGATCAATACCCAAGTGGTGTTTACAACGTAGTTGTATCACAGGATGATGAGTTACAAACTATGCGTGTTGTGAAGCGTTAACGGTTTTCCGTTTTAACGGGAATTATATATAATAAAAGCCCTCAAGTTATTGAGGGCTTTTTTTTGTTTTAAATCAGTTTGTTTGTGGTAATTTTAATTTAAAATTTGTTACTTTATAGCATCGAATTGACATTATAAGTAATTAACATATTAGATGAATAAAATTCCTTTTTTAGATTTACAACCAACACATAGTGTCATTAAAGATGAAATGATTCAAGCATTCAATTCGATTTATGATAGCAACTGGTTTATTCTAGGTCAAAGGGTTGTTGATTTCGAAAAAGAGTATGCTAGTTTCAATCAAACGAAATATGCTATTGGTGTGAGTAATGGGTTGGATGCGCTGTTTTTAGCCATGAAAGCATTAGGAATAGGTTCAGGAGATGAAGTCATAGTTCCTTCAAATACTTATATTGCCACAGTATTAGCCGTATCCTATGTTGGCGCAACTCCTATTTTTGTTGAACCAGATTCATTAACTTATAATATTAACCCCAAATTAATTGAAAAAGCAATTACAACTAGAACGAAAGCTATCATACCAGTGCATTTGTATGGACAAGCATGCGAGATGGATGCTATTAATGACATAGCAAAAAAATTTAAGCTTAAAGTTATTGAAGATAATGCGCAATCACATGGAGCAACTTTTAAAGGAAAATTAACAGGTAATTGGGGTCATGTTAATGCTACAAGTTTTTATCCGGGTAAAAATCTAGGTGCTTTAGGCGATGCTGGAGCAATTACCACTAATGATGAAAAAATAGCAAAAAGAATTCAGATATTACGAAATTATGGAAGTAAAGAAAAATACTATAATGAAGTAATTGGACATAATATGAGATTAGATGAGTTACAAGCTGCTTTCTTATCGGTCAAACTCAAATATTTGAATGATTGGACAGTTCAAAGACAAACTATAGCACAATGGTATAATGAAGTATTACAGTCAGTACCCGATGTAGTTTTGCCACACACTCATTCAGATGCTACTCATACTTATCATGTTTATGTAATCAGAACAAAAAAACGTGATGAACTCCAGAAAGCCCTCACCAAGCATGAAATAGGAACACTAATACATTATCCAATACCACCTCATTTGCAAACAGCTTATAGAAATTTGGGATATAAAAAGGGGGATTTTCCTATTGCCGAAGAATTCGCTAAAACCTCTTTAAGCTTGCCGATATGGCCAGGTATGTCAAAAGAAAATTGCGTCCAGATAGGTAATGTGATTAAGTCTTTTTTTAAACATTAGTTCATTGTATATGCCCTTTATTTTGATTTATTAAAACTTATCAATAAACTTGTCGTGTCTATATTTTCCTTTATAATTTGGTATTTAAAAATATATGAGTACTTTTGTTACTCATAATAAAGTGCTATGTTAAATACTTTAGTAACCTCTAAAACAAGAGTGCGTTTACTGGTAAAGTTTTTTATTAATGCTGCCAATAATGGTCATTTACGCGGTTTGGCTGATGAGTTTAATGAATCAACTAATTCCATCAGGAAAGAATTAAATAATCTTTCTGAAGCGGGTTATTTGAATAGGGTCACAGTTCAAAACAAAATTAATTATGAAGCTAATACAAAGCATCCATTATTTGGAACGCTGCAAAATTTAGTTTTTCATTATTTGGGTTTACCCACCATTATTGAAATGATACTAGAAAGAATGGGTATTGTTGAGCAAATTTATATTGTTGGTGATTACGCTAGAGGTATAGACAGTGGTACTATAGAGGTTGTGATAGTTGGACAACAATTGAATAAAGAGTATTTAGATCAGCTTGAAGGTAAGATAGAAAAAGTGATAGAAAGAAAAGTTCAGTTTTATTTCAAGCAAAAAGATGAAGATTTATCGGGTTTAATAATTTATGAAAATAGTTAAGCAATTTTAAAAATTCACTACTCAAAAAATTAATGTTATTTTTTAAAAATAGAACTAATAAATATAAATTGAACCAAAATAGAATTATAAACTAATTTCGAATATAATAGTATTTATATGAAATCGAATAAAACTGTTGCTCTCATAATAGGCAGAGGTAATAATACATTAAAAGATAAAAATATCTTACCGGTTCTGGGTCGTCCCTTGCTTCAATGGGGTGGTTTAGCTGCTAAAAAATCAAAACATATAGATGAATTTTATTTGAGTAGTGATGATGATAAAATATTAGAAGCAGGTGCTGCTATAGGTTATAAGAAAATAAAGCGTCCGGATTATTTAGCATTGCCAACATCTCAGAGTTCAGATGCTGTAAAGCATGCCCTTTCTATAATTGAAAAGGAGCTAGGTAATATTGATGTGATTGTAGTTATTCATGCTAATGTTGGTACAATATCTACTGAAATGATTGATGAGTGTTTAGCATTGTTAAATGAAAAGAAAGCTTCATCAGTAATTCCATCACATTATAAATATGAATATCATCCAAGAAGAGCAAAAAAAATAACAGAGAACGGAACTTTAGAAAATTTTTTAGGCCAAAAAGGAGAATATGTTTCGGCAAATAGACAGGATTTAGAGCCATGTGTCTTTTTTGATCACTCTTTCTGGGTACTAGATGTTGCTAAAGGAGTAAAATCAGAATCAGGACAATATCCATGGCCTGTTATGGGAAATCAAATTTATCCTTATATTACAGAAGGATGTTTTGACGTTCACGATATAGATGATTTAAAGAAAACAGAAGAATGGATAATAAACAATAACAAAAATTATCATGAATATTTGTGAATCAATAGCTTCTGTTATCAAGAGCAATCTTAAAGAAATCTTATCTTTAAGAAATCAAAAAGAATTAAAATCGGATAATAGTTATGTTTCAAAAGGCGATTTGCTTTGTGAATCACTAATAAAGGAGTATATTAAGAAAAATTGCCCTGAGTATGCCTTAATATCAGAAGAAAGCCCGGAGGACAATATGAAATCATATACTTCTGATAAAATAATAATATTGGATCCAATTGATGGGACGGAGAATTTCGTGTCAGGACTAAAAGAGTGGGGAGTTGCAGTATGTATTTATGAATATGGAAAACATAAACAGTCTATGTTAGCTTTACCTGAATTAGATTTATACCTATTAAGTGGAGACGATATTCCTAAATATAAATCAAGAATTGCAGGAATTTCGTCCAGTTTGACCAAGCAGGATATTTTAAATCTTAAGGATGGATTTGAGTATAGAATAATAGGTTGTGCAGTTTACAATATGTATAGTGTAGTGACTGGTTCTTTTTATAGTTTTCAAAATCCTAAGGGTGCCAAAGTTTGGGATATCATTCCGGGCTTGAATTTAGCTTTGGAACACAATTTAAAAGTAATAGTAAATAATAAACCTTATCATGGAGAATTGCTTAGACCAGATCAAAAATATATTTTCAGCATCGAGCAAAACTAAGATTGCAGTAATTGGTAAAGGAAGTTCAGTTACAGAAGTAAAACTCGATTCACTTTCGAAAGATTATTTTATCATTAATTTAAATGATGCTGATGTTTTTACCAAAGCCGATATGGCTATTTTTTACAGAACGGATTTATTTGATTCTATCAAAAAGCATGGCTTTATCAGTGACTATTATATTGCTCCTGATTTTTTCAAAATCCCCGATAATAAACATATAGAAGTAGATTATCACTCCTTCAATCAAAATGATTTTGAGCATATATATTCCTATTTTACAGATGAAAATTTCTATATTTTAGATTTTACATTACTAACGGCAATCAAATTGGTTATTTTATTTCAGGAAACAAAAAAGACCAAAGTCATTGCTGATTTTATAGGATTTGATTTTTATTTAAACAGCGTATCGGAAGAAGATTTCCAAGGTTTGGAATACCGGAATGCTTATTTGAAGACTCAGGAATCTTTTTTTGAACAAATATTAAAAATGATTCAGCTGAAATTTCCGGAAGTTTATATTCAGCATGTTGGAAATAAAAAATACAGTGCCATAAGTTTAGAACAATTTAACGAGCAACTGGAAGAACATTCTCAGGGAGCCATATCTATAACAGATTTGCCTACCAATACAGAATTGTATACTAAATTATTGCAAAGAACAATAGATTCTAACAGCACTATTATAGTTGCTGAATTTACCAACAACCATATTGGTGATAAAAAGCGTTTGTTGAAAATGATAGAATTGGCATCGGAAAGTGGTGCCGATATGGTTAAGGTTCAAAAAAGAGATGTTGATAGTTTTTATACAGCAGAAGAACTGAATTCTCCATACCAGTCTCCATTCGGAAATACACTCGGTGATTACAGACGAGGAGTAGAATTAACAGACGATTTAATGGAATTGATTGACATAGAGTGCAGAAAGAAAAATATTCCCTGGTTTGCCTCTATTTTAGATTGGAATTCCTATCAATACATCAATCAGTTTGATTGCCCATTGATTAAGTTACCCTCGACGATATCTAATCACAGAAATTATTTGAAAAAAGTGGCAGGTGATTTTAAAGGAGATTTAGTAATCTCTACCGGTTTTACAGATAAAGAATATGAACATTTTGTGCTGAATGATTTAAATAACGCCGACAAAAATTTGTTCTTATTGCAATGTACCTCTTCTTATCCTACGCCACCGGAAGGATGTCAGGTTAGTGTTGTAAGACATTATGACCGATTAAGAAATGACCACCCTAATATTATTCCGGGATATTCAAGTCACGATATAGGTAGTTTAGGCTCTATGCTTTCAGTTGCTGCCGGTGCTAAAATGATTGAAAAGCATGTGAAATTAGGAGATTTAGATTGGGTACATTTTGATAGTGTAGCTATAGATTTAAATGAAAATAAGTTCAAGCAATTTGTGCATGATATCAGAAAAGCAGAACTAATGGCCGGAAGCATAGAAAAAAGCATTCACCATTTTGAGCACCATAAATATAGAGTTAATGATAAGATTAATTAAAAGCTTAAATCAAATAATTTAATTGCATCCAATAGGTTGATTTAATAAAACATATAAAAGAATAATGCTAAAAAAAATTTCAGATAAATTCCAGTATTTCTTGTTTTTCTACAATGTACTTCGTTACAGAATGCTGGTATCTATCTTTTTAGGAATCATTGTTGGTATTCTGGACGGATTGGGTCTGGCAATGTTTATACCTTTAATCCAAACTGCTGCCAATGTAGGGGATAATCAAACAGTTACAAATAAGGGAGAAGGCTTATTAGTCATTTTTGACTATTTAGATATCCCGATTACCTTAGCTACAGTCTTATTGGGGATGTTATTTTTCTTCACTTTTAAAGCAGTCTTTGCATTTGCGGAATATAATCTTCGGGTTAATAATCAGCAATATTTCATGAAAAAGATTAGAAATGATAATGCAGAATTACTATCAAATTTAAGTTATTTAGTATTTGTGAAGGAAGATATAGGCAGAATACAAAATATTTTCACTACAGAGGTTGAAAGAATTAATCAGGCAAGTAGGTTTTATTTTTTGGCCATGCAGGCTTCAGTATTAGTTTTTGTTTATTTATCATTGGCTTATGTTACCAATCCTAAGTTTGCTATATTTTTATCTATAGGAGGAGTTATAATAAATTTTTTCTTCAAAAAGATATACAGTAAGACTAAAGATTATTCTAAATTGGTATCCAGTCAAAATTCTGTTTTTCAAGGTTCTGTAATTCAATTAGTGCACTATTTTAAATACTTAAAGGCAAGTGGACTTATAACTAAATTTACCAATCGATTAAAAGAAGACGTTGAAAAAATTGAAAAGACAAATAAAAAAATGGGTTTGCTTATGTCAATTACGCAATCTTTACGTGAGCCATTGGTTATTTTTGTTTTAGTTGTTGTGATTTATATACAGTTAACTGTTTTTAAAGAATCATTAGGTATAATAATATTGAGCTTAATGTTTTTTTACAGGGCTTTATCTTCATTAATGGCTATGCAGAATAATACAAATATCTTCATCAGTGTTTCAGGATCGCTAATAAATAATAAAGAATTTGCTGCACACTTAAGTCAAAAAGTGGATGATTATGTTGGTTCTAAAGACTTTAAATTTGAAAACCGGCTCGAATTGAAAAACATTTCTTTAACAATAGACCAGAAAAAAATATTGGATGGAATTACTCTTTCAATTCAAAAAAATGAAACAATAGCTTTAGTGGGTGAGAGCGGTTCCGGAAAAACTACGTTGATTAACATCATATCGGGTATTATAAAACCTACTGAAGGCACTATCCATATAGATGATTCCAATTTCAATAACATAGAAATGATTAAATGGCAGAAAAGCTTAGGGTATATTACTCAGGAACCGGTTATTTTCACAGATACAATTTTTAATAACATAACTTTTTTCTCCGAGCCCAATGAAGAAAACAAAAAACGTTTTAATGATGTTCTAAAAATGGCCTCTCTTACAACATTTATTGATTCATTACCGGAGAAAGAAAATACACTTATGGGGAATAATGGCATAAATTTGAGTGGAGGACAAAAACAAAGAATTTCCATTGCCAGAGAATTATATAAAGAAGCAGCCTTGATATTAATGGACGAAGCGACTTCGGCACTTGACTCAGAAACAGAAAAACAAATACAAGAAAGCACAGAAATGCTTCAAGGTAATTCAACACTGATTATAATAGCGCACAGACTTTCCACAATTAAACATGCTGACAGAATAGTTGTATTGGATGGAGGTAAGATTTTAGCTATTGGTAGTTTCAATGAATTATTAGAGACGTCAGAAAAGTTCAATAAAATGGTCCAGTTACAAGAGTTTTAATGTTATTTTGTTAGTAAAGTCATTAGAATTTATTATTGTATATACTGTTTTTCATAGAAATTAATTGTTTTTGCACCAACTGTCAATTTTTAAAAAAATGAGAGCTTAATATTAAAAATTCCTATATGAACGAAGATGATAAGTTAATTGAAAAAATAATAAATAATTACGGGAAAGGCTATAAAGAACTGGATAGACGAAAATTATTAATTTCGATTAAATGCATTATTAAATATTTTTTTTCATTTGTTTTTGGTAGTAAGGAAGTAAAAATTCAGCAAAGAAATTTTAAACTTCATTTACCCAAAGAGTTAGACAGTGAATTTAAAAATTTATTTTCCATATCTTCTAATCCTTCAATAAAGAAAGAGCATACCGTTTCCTTTTTTAAAATATATTACTACCTGTGTCTTTCCTGTATTTTCAGAAAAAATAGTTTAGGAGTCTTTTTTTTCAAATTAGCTTATAAAAAACTAAACTATAAATTATCCGGAGACGCAATTCAGGTAGTAAATGCAGGCCCCTCTTTTTTTACACATTTGTTTTCCTATTACTGTTATAAAAATGATGGTTCAAATTTTTATTTTATTCAACACGCAGTATATCAGTTGGATTACGAGCCTTATGTTTTTGAACAAAAATTTGATAAGGGATTGACCTTATTGCTTTGGTCAGAAATGTTGTTGCAAAATCTTGCTAAAATTTGTAAATGCAAAATGTTAGTGGTTCCAACTTATAAGTTTACAAAGATTTCAGAATTTAATGAAATGGATACCGCAAAAACGAGTAAAAAAGTTATTGTTTTCATAGGAGAATCAATCAACAAATTAAATAAAGACTACGATAAACTTTATTTGCAGGAAATGTTGAAAGTAAGGGATTGTTTTAAGATGCAATTTGACAATTGTGAATTTTATTTTAAACCACATCCAAGAATGTTGAATAAAAAACAGTTTTGTGATGCATTAAGCAACGAATATAATATTAAAATCATAAATAGTTTAAATAATAGTAAAGTTGATTTTGCGGTAGCCCATATTTCTACTTTCCTGCTGGAAACACTTTCAAAAGGGATTAGATGTTTTCAAATGAACATCAAAGTTGATAATATGAAAACAACCGACTATACGCTCTTGTCATCAGTTATTTCAACTGATTTGTTAATGAGTAATAAATTTAATGTTAGTACTGATTTTCCGAAAAATTATATAGATAAAGACTATTTGTACATTAAAGAACAGTATTTAAGGGATTATAAAAATGTATTACTTTAGTCAAGTTAAAAATGAAATGAAGCAAAAGCAAACCGTTCAATATTTAAAGGGAAAGATGTTGTCGAGGTATTATAAGCTGTTAAATGTGTTTAAAATAAAAAGATAAATCCGATTTATAATTCAAATGTTTTATGTTTAAATTTTTTAAAAAACTCAATGGACTCAAAAATCGTGTGATTCGTAAAATCAAATCTTATTCAGCGACCATGAATGTTGATGAAGGAAAAGGTAAGTTTATCTTTTCCGATCCTGAATTAAAAGTCAAAATCATCAAAAGAGAAGGTGCCCGATTAATATTAAAAGGGAATGTGAACCTTACTTCTCATCCTTGCACCAATGATAAAATCATTTTGATTAAATTGGGTAAAAACAGTATTTTAAGTATTGAAGGAGATCTTGAACTTGGTAATGGAGTACGTATTAGTTTGAGTAAAGGTGCTGAATTAAGTCTTGGAGGAAAGTCAATAGAATCGACTTCAAAGATTACAGGGGATACTTTTATAATGGTAAATAAAAAGTTAGAAATTGGTAAAGATTTTCTTTGTGCATGGGGCGTTTTTATCACAGATTCTGATTGGCATCAAATAAACAATCAACCACACCAAAGTGATGTATATATTGGGGATCACGTTTGGATTGCCAATAATTCTTCGGTTTTAAAAGGAACTACCATTGAGGGAAATTGTGTTGTGGCCAGCAATTCAAAATTAATAAATACTACTTATCCATCCAATTCATTGATTGCCGGGTCACCTGCTAAAGTGGTTAAGTCGGATATAACCTGGCGCAAAGACATTGTATAATTATATCATTCATACAGCTAGTAATATTACTGTGACTTAAGCAAACTAAGTCAAATTCATTTATGAAAAATTTATTCTATAAAATGCTTTCATTGTTAAACCCTATTTGGATTATTTTTAATAATTCAGGGATGAGAGTTTTAGCATATCATGATGTTCCGGCTCCCGATTTGTTTGAAACACAGTTACAGCATTTAAAAAAGAAATACAACATCATTACTTATAATCAATTGTATGACTTTTTTTTTAAAGGCATAAGTTTGCCCAAAAAGGCTTTGCTGATTACCTTTGACGATGGCGATATTTCTTTTTATGAGAATGGTTTCCCCTTATTAAAAAAATACAATGTCCCTGCCATGTTGTTTGTTATTACTGAATTGATAGATTCTGAAAAACCCTTTTGGTGGAACGAGATAGAATACTATTTAGGTAAAGAAAAAGGAAATGCAAAAGTCTGGGAATTAAAAGATGTTAGTGAGCAGGAACGTCTCTTTTTTTTGAATGAAATGAGAGCTAGTAAAGCAAAAGAAGTTTTTACCCAAAGACAATTAAAATTAGCAGCATTAAAAGAAATGCAGCAAAACGGAATAATAATTTCCAATCATTCCCATTCGCATCCGATGTTTAATCAATGTGACACAAATGAATTGACAAATGAAATGCTGCTTTCAGTCAAATTTTTAAAAGAAAATCAATTCGACACTTCTGCTTTTGCCTACCCGAATGGAAATTATTCAGATTTAGCTGAAGAAGTTTTAAACGAAAACGAGGTTAAAATAGCTTTTTTGTTTGACCATAAAGTTAATGATGAAAAAATAAACCCACTCAGAATTTCAAGACTTAGGGTTAATACCAATTCAGCATTGGATGAGTTTAAGTCTAAAGTATCAGGATTGCACTCTTTTATTTATCATCTAAAAAAATAACCTAATATGAAACTCTTAATCATTATTGATAGTTTAGGTTCAGGTGGAGCGGAGACTTCAACAGAGGTAATCTGTGATTTTTTAACCGAAAAAAAGGAAGCTTTTGAAATCGTATGTCTTGATAAAAAGAAAGTAGGCGTGCAGGACAGAGTGTTGGAAAAAGGCTATCCGGTTCATTTTATTAAAAAAGGAAACTTCCTTAAAGAAGTAATTCAGATTAGTAGGATAATAAAGCAGGGGAATTATGATGTGGTACATAGCATATTATTTCGATCTAACCTCAGAACCCGTTTGGCTAAGCTTTTAGTAAAATTCAAACACATTGAAAGCTTGGTTAATACCACTTATTCAGAAGAACGCTTTAATGATCCAAAAGTTGGCAAACTATCTCTTAAACTTTATTTTTGGTTAGATAAATTGACCTCCCGCTTGTTTGTAGACCACTTTCACAGTATAACCGAAACAGTGAAAAATCATTATATTCAAAAATTGGGGATCAATAAAAATAAGATCACCGTTGTTTTCAGAGGAAGAAAACCATTATTTGAGTCAAAAGATTTTAAAGAATACACACAAGAACGTCCTTTGAAATTACTAAATGTCGGACGGCATGAATTTCAAAAAGGACAAATTTATCTTTTGGAAGCTGTCAAAGTGGTAAAAGAAAGAGGGCACAAAGTGCAACTTACTGTTTTAGGAAGAGACGGAGGAGAAACCCAACGGATGAAAGATTTTATAAAAAATTCCCATCTTGAAAATGAAGTGTTATTATTAGGATATACGTCAAACGTTCCAAAATATTTATCAGAAGCGGATATTTTTGTTTTTCCATCATTATACGAGGGATTGGGAGGCGCATTAATTGAAGCACAATCTGCTGCTTTACCAATTATATGTAATGACATTCCGGTTTTCAGAGAAGTAGTAAATACTGATAAAAACGCAAAATTGATCAATACCCATGATACCGGCAAAGTAGTTGAAGCTATCGAGTTTTTTATTTTTAAACCGGAAAATATAGAAAAGTTCGGAAAGAATAGTCTTCAGAACTACAATGAAAAATATCGTCTTGATGATAACAATGAAAAAATGTATCAATTATATCAATCTCTATGTTAACTTATAAACCGATAAATTTTCAAGAGCATATAGATGATATTCTTGAATTGATAACCGAGCATTTGGATACCAAATTCAGTCAATCGTTTTTCAGATGGAAACATATGGATAACCCTTTTGGAGTTTCGTTTGCCATGGGTGCCTGGGATTCAAAAAAATTGGTTGGTTTGCGTTTATTTATGAGATGGGAATTTATTGGTCCGAATGATAAAATTGTAAAAGCCATCAGGCCTGTTGATACAGTAACCCACAAAGATTACAGAGGGAAAGGTATTTTTAAAACGCTTACTTTACAAGGTCTGGAGTCAGAACATAATAACTACGATATCATCTTTAATACCCCAAACCAAAACAGTTTGCCGGGTTATCTAAAAATGGGTTGGCAAAAAAATGACCTTCCCGATACTTTTTTGTACGGAGTAATAAATCCGTTTGTTAAAAATAATCATAAGGTTGTTTTTACTTTCAATATAGATAACTTACCAAAATCTGATGCCCGGGTCTGGCAAACATTTAAAAATGAATCCTTTTTAAAATGGCGTTATCAGGATGAATCGTTTCGTTTTGCTACTTTACCAGAAGCCGGACTTGTAGTTTATAAAGTAATAAAAGTCAAAGGATTCAAAATGATAATAATTTATGAAATCATCGGGCAGAACAATGTTGTTTCGGGTATAATAGCTTCCATATCATTAAAGGAAAAGACATTCTTATGCTATGGCTATTTTGGAACAGCTACCGCTGAATTACCTTTTTTAATTCGTTTCAAAAGGAATAATCCGGTAGTAGTTTGGCGCGATGATAAATTTGATATACACGAAAACATGACTTTTTCATTAGGTGATCTAGAAGGCAAACTCTGATACGAAGCTTATGACCATTTTTCAATTCATACAAAAACCACAATTACGGGGAGCAGAAATGTTCGCCTGTCAATTGTCTGATCATCTGGAAAAATTGGGACACAAAGTCATATTGATTGCCTTATTTCCGGGTAATGAAACGCTTCCTTTTAAAGGTGAAATAGTGCTGCTAAACAGACCTATATCTAAACGTTGGACGGATTATGATGGATGGAAAGAAATAGCTGAATTAATCAAACAACATCAACCGGATATTATACAGTGTAATGCCGGAGATACATTAAAATATGCAGTTTTATCTAAATTACTATTTAAATGGAATCAGCCAATTATTGCCCGAAATGCCAGCATGGTAAGTCTGTATATTAAAAATCCAATAATAAAATGGATTAATAAACAACTTTATAAAAGAGTAACTAGCATTATTTCAGTTTCTGAACATTCTAAAAAAGACCTCAATACTCTTTTTCCGGAAACTACATCTAAATCAATAGTTATTCCTGTCGGTATTGAAAATATTGCTTTTCAGGAAGTAGCATGGAAAGGCGGAGAAAATGCCCGTTTTCATATTATACATGTTGGCGGTTTTACTTTTGAGAAAAACCATGAAGGACTGTTGCGAATTTTTAAGCAGTTTTTGGAAAAGCAACCAGAGTCACATCTACATTTGCTAGGTGATGGTCCAAAACGTATAGAAATAGAATTGCTTTCCAAGACTTTAGGTATTGCTGAAAAAGTAAGCTTTTATGGTTTTGTGTCTAATCCAACGGATTATATTCATAAAGCTAATGCCTTGGTTTTACCAAGTATCATTGAAGGTTTGCCAGGTGTTTTATTAGAAGCAATGTATGTCAAAACAATTACCATAGCTTATGATGTTGGTGGAATTTCAGAAATTATTTCAAACAATACTACCGGTTTTTTAGTTCCCAAAAATGATGAGGAAGCTTTTGTAGCTAGTATGTTAAAAGCTGTAGAAAGCGATAATAAAAATCTGATAACCAATGCAAATCAGCAAGTTTTGCAAAAGTTTAGTAATGACTACCTTGCCAAAGCATTTGAAAAAGTATATTTTAGCCAAAAATCAACCTAATCCATTTGTATGCTTTTTAACTCTATCAATTTTTTTATTTTCCTGCCAATTGTATTCCTATTATATTGGTTTGTTACGAATAAAAAATTAGTCTTTCAAAATGGATTGTTATTAGTCTCGAGCTTCTTTTTTTATGCATGTTGGGATTGGCGATTCCTCTTTTTGCTTATGTTTTCAATCCTTTTGGATTACATAACAGGAATTAAAATGGGTGAAGCTAAAAACAAACCAGAAAAAAAGTTTTGGTTTTGGCTGAGTATAATAGTCAATGTAGGGTTTTTAGGTGTTTTCAAATATTATAATTTTTTTGCCGAATCTCTTGCCGAATCATTGTCTGCAATTGGTCTTCAAACTAATTTCTGGACATTAAAAGTAATCTTACCGGTCGGGATTTCTTTTTATACCTTCCACGGATTATCTTATGTAATCGATATTTATTATGACAAGATTAAACCCGAAAAGAATTTTATTGATTATGCTGTTTTTGTTAGTTTTTTTCCACTATTAGTGGCAGGACCAATCGAAAGAGCAACACACTTGCTTCCTCAAATAAAGAAGGAACGTAAGTTTGATTATGATCAAGCCGTGAATGGACTTCGACAAATCTTATGGGGATTATTTAAGAAAGTAGTAATTGCTGATAATTGTGCTCATTTTGCTAACATATTTTTTGAAAATCCTGCTCAATATTCAGGAAGTTCTTTGGTGCTGGGTGCGCTATTTTTTACATTTCAGATTTATGGTGATTTTTCAGGTTACTCAGACATTGCGTTAGGAACTGCAAGATTATTTGGAATAGACTTATTACGAAATTTCGCCTTCCCTTATTTCTCCAGAGATATAGCTGAATTTTGGCGACGTTGGCATATCTCTTTATCTTCGTGGTTTAAGGATTATTTATACATACCATTAGGTGGGAGTAAAGGTGGTACTTGGATGAGAGTAAGAAATACATTCATCATCTTTTTGGTCAGTGGCTTTTGGCATGGCGCCAATTGGACTTTTATTGTTTGGGGTTTACTTAACGCTCTCTACATTATGCCTTCTATTATTTTTAATACCCACAGAAATAATATGGAGATAGTTGCGAAAGGACGTGTTTTCCCATCTGTGAAAGAATTCTTATCAATATTATTTACTTTTGGATTAACGGTTTTTGCCTGGATATTTTTTAGGGCGGAAAGCATTTCCGCCGCTTTAGACTACATCAAACGTATTTTTTCAAAAACATTATTTACTTTACCCAATATAAAAGTATTGGCTGATTTTGAAATCATAGTTTGTTTATTAATCTTTTTTATTTCAATAGAATGGTTAGGTAGAGAAAACAGATATGCTATCGAAAAAATATTTTCAAAGTCAAAATGGATTAGATATAGTTTTTATTATATTATCATTTTGGCAATAATTATATTAACTGGTAAAAGTCAGGAATTTATCTATTTTCAATTTTAGATTATGAAAAAGTTTTTAATTAAGTTATTTATTTTCCTTTCACCATTTATTCTGGTTTCAATATTTTTTGAGATTTATTTGAGAACGGTCAATACCCATTATAAAGAAAAAATAAATGGTCTTTATAAGAACAAAGATAAAGTTGAAGTATTGATTTTGGGGAATTCTCATGCCAATTATGGTATTAATCCAGCATATATAAGTATGGAATCCTATAATATGGCGATGGTAAATCAACCATTGTTACATGATTATTTAATTTTAGAGAAAGTTATAAATAGTTTACCAAATTTAAAAAAAGCCATTATCAGTATAGATTACCATACACTTTATTTCTCAGATGATGGAATAAGAAATAATTGGGTTTATTACGATTATGGTATAGATACAAATATTGAATATGCAACTAAATTATCCAGATTCTGGTTAGGATATACACCTAAAGTTGCTTTTTCAATGCTAAAATATGATATCAAAAGAAGTATCTATAATTTAAAAAATGAAAAGCCTACTTTAAATTTTAAAGCTGAAAATGGGGTTTCTTTTACAGATACTATTCATAATGGTTGGCTCGGTTACACAGGTACAAATCCCAAAAAATTTAACGATAATGTTGTAAAAAGTAGAGCGGATGTTTTTAATCAAAATATAACCCGAAAAGACGAGAGAGTTAAAAATTTAAAGGTTTTCAAATCTATGTTGGAATTGTTAAAGAAAAAAAATATAAAAACTTATGTCATAACTATGCCATGTCATCCTAAATTTCGAGCAATGATAGATGAGAATGTTAGACAAAAGGATATTTTCGAAATTGAAAAAATTATAAAAGATTACAATGCTGTTTATATTGATTTTTTTGACAATATCAATCAGCAAAAACTCTATTATGATTGTGATCATTTAAATAAACAAGGAGCTGTGATTTTTTCAAATTTGTTAAATATCTCTATTCAATAAATAAAGAAAGCTTAAAACAAAAACTATTTAAGTTAGGATTATTCTAAGATATAATATTAGTACTTAATATCTCTAATTTAGATTCACAAAAATTTAAAATTAAACCTTTATAAAAAATGCTTTTTAATTCTATCAATTTTTTTATTTTCCTACCAATTGTATTTCTCTTATATTGGTTTGTTACGAATAAAAAATTAGTCTTTCAAAATGGATTGTTATTAGTCTCGAGCTTCTTTTTTTATGCATGTTGGGATTGGCGATTTCTCTTTTTACTTATGTTTTCAATCCTTTTGGATTACATAACAGGAATTAAAATGGGAGATGCTAAAAGCAAACCAGAAAAAAAGTTTTGGTTTTGGCTGAGTATAATAGTCAATGTAGGGTTTTTAGGTGTTTTCAAATATTATAATTTTTTTGCCGAATCTCTTGCCGAATCATTGTCTGCAATTGGTCTTCAAACTAATTTCTGGACATTAAAAGTAATCTTACCGGTCGGGATTTCTTTTTATACCTTCCACGGATTATCTTATGTAATCGATATTTATTATGATAGGATTAAACCCGAAAAGAATTTTATTGATTATGCTGTTTTTGTTAGTTTTTTTCCACTATTAGTGGCAGGACCAATCGAAAGAGCAACACACTTGCTTCCTCAAATAAAGAAAGAACGTAAGTTTGATTATAACCAAGCCGTAGTAGGCCTTCGTCAGATTTTATGGGGATTGTTTAAAAAAGTGGTAATAGCCGATAGTTGTGCCCATTTTGCCAATATGTTTTTTGATGATCCAACGCAGTATTCCGGAAGCGCATTAGTATTAGGAGCATTATTTTTTACATTTCAGATTTATGGTGATTTTTCAGGTTACTCAGACATTGCGTTAGGAACTGCAAAATTATTTGGAATAGACTTATTACGAAATTTCGCCTTCCCTTATTTCTCCAGAGATATAGCTGAATTTTGGCGACGTTGGCATATCTCTTTATCTTCATGGTTTAAAGATTATTTATACATTCCTTTGGGTGGAAGTAAAGGAGGCCTTTGGATGAAAGTAAGGAACACGTTTATTATTTTCCTTGTAAGTGGTTTTTGGCATGGAGCCAATTGGACATTTATTGTATGGGGATTGCTAAATGCAATTTATATAATGCCTTCAATAATATTTAATACCAATAGGAATAACATAGAAATTGTTGCCAAGGGAAAACTATTCCCAACTTTTAGTGAACTTTTTTCTATTGTAATTACTTTTGGATTAACAGTGATTGCCTGGATATTTTTCAGAGCTAAATCTGTTTCAGATGCCTTGCTATATTTAAAGGGAATATTTTCTACTTCACTATTTAAAGTGCCTGTTTTTATAGGAAGAACTGATGCAATTGTAACGATAATATTGGTTTTGTTCTTCTTGGTTATGGAATGGAGATGGAGAGAACAACAATTTGCATTAGAAACTATAGGAATCAATTGGAAAAGACCTTTAAGATGGGCGTTTTATTCAGGTTTAATTTGTTTAATCCTGATGTATATGCATACTGAAGAAACGCCATTTATTTATTTTCAATTTTAAATGCTATGAAAAACAGAATTATTTTTTTTCTCGGCTCTTTGATGAAGTTCATTGCATTTACAGCTTTCGTATATGTTGTTTTTATTATTGGCTTTGGACTCTTTATGCCAAAGGTTCTCAGCAAAAATTTATCCTATAAAAGAGGTTCTAACGGTCATTTATTTTCCAGAGTTAATGAAATTAATGAATATAAAAATGTTGATGTCCTTTTTCTCGGATCTTCACATGCTTACAGAGGTTTTGATCCAAGAATATTTCAAAAGCATGGATTAAAAACCTTTAATTTGGGCTCAAGTGCGCAGACTCCTATACAAACAGAACTTTTATTAAACAGATATTTAGACAAACTTAAACCCAAATTGGTAGTTTACGAAGTATACCCAGGTACCTTTGCTTTGGATGGTGTCGAATCTGCGCTAGATATTATTTCAAATGATGAAAATGACAGCGAAACTATAAAAATGGCTCTGGAATTAAATAACATCAAGGTATATAACACCATGATTTATGGGTTTTTTAGGGATATTTTTCATCTAAATAAAAATTACAAGGAAAAAATTGTTAAGAAGTATGATACCTATGTTAAAGGAGGATTTGTAGAACGAAATAGTCTTTATTTTAAAGGATTTAAAAGCCTAAAGAATAAAAGTGATTGGGAATTTAAAGTAGAGCAATTTGATGCCTTTAAAAGGAATTTAGACAAGTTAAAAGCTATGAATATTTCTTATGTCTTGGTTCAGGCCCCTATTACGAGCCAACTTTATAAATCACATACAAATAATGAGTATTTCGATAACAAAATGAAGACTTATGGTAAGTATTACAACTTTAACGGTAAATTAAACTTAGTGGATAGTTTACATTTTTATGATGAACACCATTTGAATCAAAAAGGAGTTGAACTATTCGATGATTTTTTATTAAAAGAATTACCTGTTTTAAATAAAAAATAACGTTTTGAAAAAAATTAAAGTACTGCATATTATTAAGTCATTAGGTCGTGGTGGTGCTGAAATGTTATTACCTGAGACATTGAAGCGTCATGACCAATCACAATTTGAATTCCATTATATTTATTTTTTGCCATGGAAAAATCAGATGGTAGAAGCTATTGAAAATGCAGGAGGGAAGGTAACTCGATTCTCTGCAAATAATAATATCCAGTTGTTTTTGCAATACCCCAAAATTATAAAGTATTGTAAAGAAAATAACATCCAAATAATACACGCTCATTTACCGTGGGCAGGATTCGTGAGCCGCCTTGTACACAAAATAACTAAAATTCCAACGCTATATACCGAGCATAATATGCAGGAACGCTATCACTTTGTAACTCGGTATATTAATAAATTGACTTTTAATTCCCAATCTTTAGGTATTGGTGTTTCCGAAGACGTTACTCAGTCAATTTTGAAAAACATAGAGCCTAGAATTCCTTGTGTGACTATTTTAAATGGTGTAAATACGGATAGTTTTCAAAGAAGAAATGAAACAGAAAGAATAACAATCAGGCAAGAATTCAACATTCCTGCTGATGCTATAGTCGTAGGAACGGTTGCCGTTTTCAGATTTCAAAAGAGATTAGACAAATGGCTTGAAATTATGGCAGCCGCAATCGAAAAAGACTCAAACATTTACGGAATTATTATAGGTGCAGGAACTTTGGAACCGGAGATATTTGCCAAACATGAAGCACTGCAATTGAAAGGAAAAGTGTTTTTCGCCGGATTGCAGACTAATGTAAAACCTTATTTTGAAGCGATGGACATCTTTATGATGAGCTCCTCTTTTGAAGGATTGCCAATCGCTTTATTAGAAGCCATGAGTATGGAATGTTCCATTGTTACAACTGATGCTGGCGGTATAAAAGAGGTAATAAGAAACGGGCAAGATGGTATTACGGTTTCAGTAGAAGAATATGAGAAGTTATCATCGGCATTACTTGAATTGAGTTCCAATAAAGATAAACTGGCTTTTTTCCAATCACAGGCAAGAAAAAGAGTAACAGAATGTTTTAGTATTGGAGTGATGATTAATCAATTAGAATCATATTACAAAAAATTTAGTGAATGATAATCAGGGAAGCAACTTCAGATGATAAACCGGCAATTGTCGAACTCTTAAAATCCAGTTTGGGTGAAGGATTTGTAAAGAAATCAGAGACAGTTTGGGATTTTAAGCACCACCAAAATCCCTTTGGTACTTCCGAAGTATTATTGGCTTTTGAAAATGAACAGCTGATTGGTGTAAGGGCTTTTATGCAATGGCGCTGGCAACTCAAAGATACAACCTGGATTGCTTACCGTGCCGTAGATACAGCAACCCATCCGGAGCACCAAGGTAAAGGAATATTCAAAAAATTAACTTTAGAAGCATTAGAAATTGTAAAGTTGAAATCAGAAACATTTATTTTTAATACGCCAAATGATAAAAGCCGACCGGGTTATTTGAAAATGGGATGGCAAGTTGTTGACGCTATACCCATTGCGCTTGTTCCAACGGTATTGTATTCATTAACTGCTTTTTTTTCAAAAAAAGCTGCCAATCAGAATCAAATTCATACAGATAGATTAGATGAAATTTGTGTTATCCATAATCACAATATGTCTAAAAAAAGTGTCATCTTTACACCTAAATCAGCCGCTTATTTGCGATGGCGTTTTGAACAGAACCCGCTACAGCATTATTTTGTTATTTCGACAAAAGATTGGTATGTAGCGCTATACGTAAAAAAACATAAGTTTTATAAGGAATTGAGAGTTGCTGAAATTATTAGTCCAAATACAAATGTGGATGCTATCAGAAAAGTAATAGTTCAGCAAGCCATGAAAAACAGATGTTTTCTGATAACAGTTGCCGATAAAAATATTTTTAGATTAAGAATATTTGGAAAATTTGGACCCAAATTAACCTTTAAGCCAATTACAGAAGATACCGAGTTTATTAATAAAGCTCTTTCCATTAATAGTTGGGGTTATAGTTTAGGAGATTTAGAATTATTTTAGATGATAGATTTTGTATTAGTTTTTTTTATATTGCTTTTTGCCAATAATTTTCTGTTGGGTAATTTATCGAAAAAACATCTTTTTTTTGATAAATCTTTAATGCGAAAATTATATTGGTATCACCTCGCTTTTTTTGGCATTTACTACGTTTATGCACTTTTTAATCCTTCAGATTCGAAATTATATTTTAAAGTTGCATCCGAGTCTCAGGACTTGTGGCCACTTCTTTTTGTTCCGGGTACAAAGTTTATTAGTTTTTTTGCAGTTCCGTTTACATCTCTTGGGATTTCTTATATGAGTGTAATGCTTATTTGTGCCTGGATGGGATATGTTGGGTTTGTTTATGCTTATCTCTTTTTTAAAGAAAATATTACCATCAACGTTAAGGTATTCAAGCGTTTTGATTTATTAACACTCTTACTTTTTTTACCTAACATGCATTTTTGGACTGTATCTTTAGGTAAAGGTTCTATAATTTTTATGGGATTAATGGTTTTTGTGTATGCTGTCCGATTTCCGCAAAAAAGAATTATAGCGCTATTAATAGGTAGTTTTTTTGTGTATATGGTTCGCCCACATATCATGTTCTTTGTGTTAGTTGGGGTTATGGTTGGTCTTATTACAGGTAGACAAAAATTGAGTGCCGGAGTAAAAATTCTTGTTATAGCAGCTTCAATTGGTTTTTTAATTGCAGCTAGCAATTCAATTTTAGCAGTAGCTGATTTACAGAATTCAGAGAATATAGTAGATGATTTTGAACAGTTTTCCGTACAAAGAGCGGAAGGACTATACGAGAAAGCTGGCTCTGGTGTTGACATGTCTAATTACCCTTTGCCCTTTAAGTTTTTTACCTTTTGGTTCCGTCCTTTGTTTGTTGATTCTCCGAGTGTTCTAGGTATTTTCAGTTCTCTGGAGAATTTAATTTATCTTTTTCTTTTTGCTAAAATTTTGAATAGACGTTTTTTAATGTTTATTCGCAGGGCACCTTCAATGGTAAAGATGGCAGCAATCACTTTTTTAACCACTTCTTTCGCTATGACCTTTGTCATGTCTAATTTAGGTATCATCATGCGTCAAAAGGCGATGGTAATGTATTTTGGTTTTTTTGTTATTTATTATTTTTTAGCCAATGAAAAATGGTTGCAGATGCAAAAGAAGAATGCACAAACGGTTGTCAGTTAACTTATAAGTTTTAAGCATGAAAAAAGGAGCTTTAGTAATCTCACTCGATTTTGAATTGGTATGGGGCATTTTTGACCATATCCAAATTAGTGATAGAGTTGCCTATTTTGACAATACTTTATCAGCCATTCCTAAAATGTTAGCACTGTTTGAAAAGAATAACATCAATGTAACTTGGGCTACAGTCGGCATGCTTTTTAATGAAAATTGGGACGAATGGAATGTCAATATTCCGAAAGCTATTCCAAATTATGATAATCAAAAATTAGATCCATATAACTATGGATTGAAATATCAAAAAAGCGGATTCGATCGGTTTTTTTTTGCTCCCAATCTGATTAAACAAATAAAAAGTGTTAAAGGTCAAGAAATCGGAACACATACTTATTCCCATTATTATTGTTTAGAAAAAGGTCAAACTATTGAACAATTCGACGCTGATTTGGCTCAAGCTGTAAAGATGGCTACAAAATTCAATGTTGAATTATATTCACTAGTTTTTCCAAGAAATCAATACAATAAAGCTTATTTAGATATTTGCTCAAAGTATCATTTAGAAACCGTTAGAACCAACCCGGATTCCTGGTATTGGGATACTACAAAACCCGAAACCCTATTTTCAAAATTAGCTCGTACCGGTGATGCCTATTTGCCGATAGGTAAAAAATCATATTCGGCAGACAGTATAAAATCGGAAGGAGTTGTTTGTCAAAATGCAAGTCGGTTTTTAAGACCACAGCACAAATTCGAATTTTTAAACAGTACAAGGTTAATCAGAATTAAAAATGAAATAATACACGCTGCCAAAAATGGAGAAGTCTATCACTTATGGTGGCATCCTCACAACTTTGGTATAGATACGGTTAATGCACTAAAAGCACTTCAGGAAATAATAACTGTTTTTAGTAATTGCAGGGAAACTTACGGAATGGAAAGTTTGACCATGAAACAAATAAGCGATAACTGTTCACAACTCAAATAATGGAAACTAACCGCTATTTAGTGTTCTCAAAATCGTATAAAATTTATACTGTATTATTTGCCTATCATTTAATTTTTATTGTTTTTTCATATCAACTCAGAATATCAAAAACGGCAAGTGACGCTCATTTATACTGGGGAAAAACACTAGACATAAATAACTATTCCTGGCTGGATTTTGCCAACTACGGTGCTAAATTCATAGTGTTTTTAAATTATCCTTTCATTAAATTAGGATTTCCTTTTTGGAGTGGATTTCTACTATATGGCCTTATCGGTTTCTTTGGAATTTTAAAATGGGTACAATGGTCGGAGTTTGTCGTAAAAGATAAATTCACTTATAAAGGATTTAACTTTTTATACTTGCTTTTTTTTCTGCCAAACCTTCATGTTTGGACATCAGTTATTGGTAAAGAGCCAATCGTTTTTTGGGGAATAGCTGCAGTTATTTATGGATTTACAGCACAAAAGTATAATACCTTTTCTTTTATAGCGGGAAGTATAGCGGTTCTTATTATTCGCCCTCATGTAGCATTGATGTTACTTACTGCTTTTGCTATAGCCTTGCTATTTCAAAAAAAATATGCTCTTAAAAAAAGAATTGCCATAGCCTCAATTACTTTTTCGGGAGTTTTACTTTTATTGTATATCGTATTTCAAACTACCAATATCAAGTATTGGAATTGGAAAAGAATTAGCTATTTCAATGACTATTCTATTTTGTCATTCAAACATTCCGGGTCATATGTGCCTATGTTGGATTATAATTACTTTTACAAATGGTTTTCGTTTCATTTTCGTCCGCTTTTTTACGATGCGCATTCGTTGTTAGCCATTTTTGCCAGTATGGAGAATTTAATTTATCTCATTATTTGCGCTACTGCCTTGTTTTTTGCCCTTCGATTTTACTCTAAAATAATCTATTCGCCAGAAATGAAAGTCGTATTTTTATTTACTTTTATCGCCAGTATATTATATGTTGAACGATACGCTAATCTGGGTATTTTTATGCGAACCAAAATGATGTTTCAGCCCTTTTTGCTAGTAGCTTTTCTTTTAGTAATTAAGCAAGGTATAACACTTAAAAATTTAAAGGATTAGATGAAAAAACCAAAGCTTATTCGCATTACTACTGTACCTATCTCATTAGATAAATTGTTGAATGGGCAACTTCGTTATATGAGTACTTTTTATAATGTTATTGCTGTTTCATCTGATAAAAAGTACTTGGATAAGATTGGTGAAAAAGAAAACATCAGAACATTTCACCTCGAAATGTCCCGAAAAATAACACCAATAAGTGATTTTATAGCGGTAATTAAACTCTCTCTTTTTTTTAGAAAAGAAAAGCCATTAATTGTTCATACGCATACACCAAAAGCAGGAATAGTTGGAATGCTGGCTTCAAAATTAGCCGGTGTGCCTCACAGATTTCATACTGTTGCCGGATTACCTCTACTGGAATCCAAAGGATTTAAACGAAAACTTTTAGATTTTGTAGAAAAACTAACCTACAGCTGTGCCACTAAAGTATATCCCAACTCATATGGATTGTTGGACATTATAACAAAGAACAACTATTGTCCGATTTCTAAGTTGAAGGTAATTGCTAACGGAAGTTCTAACGGTATTGACACGGCTTATTTTAATCAGGAATTGTTTAGTGATGCTCAAAATGCTAAATTAAAAAAACAATTGAATATTGAATCGGAAGATTTTGTATTTGTATTTGTAGGCAGATTGGTAGCCGATAAAGGAATGAATGAAATGATAGCAGCGTTCAAATTAGTAAATGAAAAATATCCCAATGCAAAACTACTTTTAGTGGGAGATTATGAATCCGATTTAGATCCGTTAACTTCTGAAACTTTTGCCATTATCCAAAATAATAAAGCTATTATAACTGTTGGTTTTCAGAGCGATGTGCGTCCTTATTTGGCTGTTTCAGACGCCTTGGTTTTCCCAAGTTACCGAGAAGGATTTCCCAATGTGGTAATGCAGGCTGGAGCGATGGATTTACCAGCAATTGTATCCAATATAAATGGTTGTAATGAAATTATTGTTGAAGGCCAAAACGGAACCATCATTCCGGTAAAGAATACATCAGCTATCATTGAAAAAATGGAATTGCTGCTAACGGATGCCAATTATTTCAAAAAACTACAATCAAATGCCAGACAAATGATAGTGTCACGTTATGAACAAAAAGTTGTTTGGGAAGCGATTTTGGAGGAGTATAGGAATTTAGATTAGTTTGCGGTTGTCAGTTATTTGTTTAATTACACTAAATAATAGTTATTTTTGCCAAAAAAAGAATGTACACTAGAATAGTAAAACCCTTAGCCGATACCTTCGCCGCTTTAATCGGTTTGATACTACTGTCGCCTTTATTTTTACTAATTACCATTTTACTCATTATTGCTAATAATGGGAAACCGTTTTTTTTTCAATTGCGTCCCGGAAAGAACGGTAAGATTTTTAAAATTGTTAAGTTCAAAACGATGAACGACAAAAAAGATGCTAATGGACAATTACTTTCAGACTCAAAAAGACTAACTGCCGTAGGTAGTTTTGTTCGCAAAACTTCTTTAGACGAAATACCACAATTGATCAATGTTTTGTTAGGAGATATGAGTTTGATAGGTCCCAGACCATTACTGCCGGCTTATCTTGAGTATTACACTCCATTTCAAAACAGACGACACGAAGTAAAACCAGGAATTACGGGATGGGCTCAAGTCAATGGAAGAAATACCATTAGTTGGGATCAGAAATTTGAATATGATGTTTGGTATGTTGACCATCAGTCTTTTATTTTAGACATAAAAATTATTTTTAAAACCATTCAGAAAGTTGTTGGAGCATCTGGTATTTCACCAGAGGATCAAGTTACAATGCCACGTTTTGATGATTCGCACATGAAGAATATATGAGAAAAAACATTTTAGTTACCGGAGCCGGAGCCTTACTTGGGCAAGGAATTTTGCGATTGTTACAGATTGCAGATTTTGATAAAAAGATATACACTGCAGATCCTGATCCGCGCTCTTCCGGGCATTGGTTAGGCGATTATGCCTTAACAATTCCAAAAGTTAGTGAAAGCTCATACATTAGTGCAATTAAAAAAATCATAGTTGAACATAAAATCGATGCTGTTTTGGTTGGAACCGATGTTGAATTGCCAATTTTAGCAAAGTACAAGGATGATTTCATAAAAGCATACAATTGCAAAGTGATTGTAAGCAGCGAAGAAGTTATAGATATAGCAAATGATAAATTTTTGACAGCAGCTTTTTTAGAAAAAAACAACTTCCCATTTCCTTTTTCGGTAATGGCAAATGATAAAAGTAAGTTGACAGAAATTGAACAAAAACTTGGATTTCCTTTGTTTGCCAAACCTTTTGACGGTGCACGGTCCTTGGGAATTAAGAAAATACACAATCATGATGAATTGATGGAGATTTATCATCCGGAAAGTAATTTGGTTGTGCAGCAATATCTTTCCGAATCAGAAGGAGAATATACTTCGGGCTGTGTCGTTGTTAATGGAAAATGTAAAGTAGTGGTAACACTGAAACGTGATTTAAGAGATGGCAACACCTATCGCGCTTATCGCGATGCCGAAACTTCAAAATACGATTCTTTTATTATTCCAATTGCCGAAAAACTCAATGCTGACGGACCTGTTAATTTTCAGTTCAGAATATTAAATGGAAAACCCGTAATTTTTGAAATTAATGCTCGTTTTAGTGGAACGACTCCGCTAAGACATTTTTTTGGATTTAATGAAGTTGAAGCTTTACTGCTTTATTATTTATTTGGAAAAGAAGTAAAAGCCCCCGAATTAAATAATGGTATAGTTCTGAGAACTTGGTCTGACCTTTTTGTAGACGAAAAAGAATTCAATAGTCTGAAAGAAAATGGCGAATTTGAAAACCTAAATCCGAAGTTTTATAATTTTTCCCTAAAACAGTAAAAAGTGAAATTAGCAGTTGTAGTTGGTGCCAATGGTTTTTTAGGAAGTGCATTAGTTGAAAAGCTTTTGGACCATAATTTTAAAGTTGCTGCTGTTTATAATGCTGCTAAAGATAAAATCAATAAGGAAGCTGAATTATTTACCAACGAAGAGTTTCTTAACTCCAAATTAAAACCAGATTTTATCTTTTATCTATCTGGAAATTATGCAAGTTCACATTCAGCATTGTTGGAAATAAATGAGATTTTATACAAATACTCATTGAAATTCAATGATTCAAAAATGGTTTATGTTTCCAGTACCAATGTATATGGAAATACTAATGAAATTGTCACTGAAAATTCTCCCTTCAATAATCCGGGTTTGTATGCACAATCTAAATTGGCAGGTGAATTTATTGTAAAGACTATGTCTCATTTTTCGATTGTTCGTCTGTCATATATTTATGGATCAGGGATTAACAACAGTTCTTTTATTCCAACAATAATTGCTTCGGCAAAAACCGATAAGAAAATCACATTGTTTGGTGAAGGAGAAAGAGAACAGGATTATATCTACATTGATGATGCTGTTAGCCTTTGTCTGGCAAGTGCTTTGAATGGAAATAACCATACTTATCTTGGAGCAACAGGAATTTCTGTTTCAAACAAGAAAATAGCAGAAGAAATTCAAAAGCATATTGAGTGTGTTATTGAATATACCGGAAAAGAAACCGGACAATCATTTTATTTTAATCCGAAGCAGACTTTTGAAGCATTGAACTGGAAACCACAAATATCAATTTCAGAAGGAATTAAGAAGATGCTGTTATGAAAATTATAATTTTTGGTGACGTACATGGCAATCTAATTGCACTCGAAAAACTATTTGAAATTGAAAAATCGCAAACAGATTTGTTTGTTTGTCATGGTGATGTTGTTAATTACGGTCCTTGGACAAATGACTGCATCAACTATTTAAAAGATATTCCCAATTGTACGTTACTAAAAGGCAATCACGAGAAGTACTTCATTGATGGAAGTTATGATGGAACTAATAACATAGCACAGACTTTTTTCAGACATTGTTATCAGAATTTTGATAAAACTTTGATTAAAGAAATTAGAGGTTATGGAATGCAGACTCAAGTTGAAGATTACACAGTGCAGCATACAATAGGGAATCAATACATTTTTGCAGATACTGATATGTCTCAAATTAATATTGACAAAAATTACATCATTGGTCATTCTCATCAACAGTTTTTTAGGGTAAAAGATAATTTCAAATTATACAATACCGGAAGTATTGGTCAAAACAGACAGAATATTAACCAGTCTTGCTATCTAAAATACGATTCAAACACTAAAAAAATAGAATTGAAAAGTTATCTGCACGATATTGATAAAGTGATTAATCAGATGAAAACAGAAAAATATCCACAACTTTGTATTGATTATTATTTGTCAAAAGGAAGATTATAGATGCTAAAACGAATTTTTGATATTTTTTTTTCATTCATAGCTTTGCTTTTTTTATCTTGGTTATTGATACTACTATGGATTTTGTGCAGTATCAATACTAATGCAAACGGAATTTTTGCGCAGGAACGTATTGGACAATATGGCAAAATCTTTACGATTTATAAATTGCGAACTGTAAAAGTTTTTGATGATAGTATTTCTGGTTTTGGAGCTTTTTTGAGAAAATACAAAATTGATGAATTGCCGCAGTTGTGGAATGTGTTTATTGGAAATATGAGTTTTGTTGGGCCAAGACCTGATATAGCCGGATATTATGACACCTTGAAAGGAGATGAAAGAAAGATTTTGAATTTAAAGCCAGGAATTACAAGTTTGGCTTCGCTTAAATATGTTGATGAAGAATACATTCTACAGCAACAAGCAAATCCTAAGAAATACAATGATGAGGTGATTTTTAGAGATAAAGTAAAAATGAATTTAGACTATTACAATAATGGAAATTATTTAGTAGAGGATGTAAAAATTATAATTAAAACAATTTGTTCTTTAACAAAAATTAAATTTTAGAATGGAGAATTCAAAAATATGGCTCTCTTCTCCACATATGGGTGGAACCGAACAAAAATATGTTCAGGAAGCATTTGATACCAATTGGGTTGCTCCTCTTGGTCCAAACGTTAGTGGTTTTGAACAGGATTTAGAAAATTTCCAAAACGATGATGTGTTCGTTGCAGCACTAAGTTCGGGAACAGCAGCTATTCATTTGGGACTGATTTTACTTGGAGTTCAGGCTGGTGACGAAGTAATATGTCAAAGTTTTACTTTTTCAGCTTCGGCTAATCCGATATTATATTTGGGTGCTACTCCAGTCTTTGTCGATAGTGAAATTGATACATGGAATATGTGTCCTATTGCTTTGGAAGAAGCAATTGTTAACAGAATTTCAAAAGGGAAAAAACCAAAAGCCATCATTCCGGTTCATTTATACGGAATGCCTTTTAAAGTTGATGAAATCAAAGCGATAGCCCAAAAATATGAAATTCCAATTCTCGAAGACAGCGCCGAAGCATTAGGGAGTACATACAAAGGGAAAAAGTGTGGCACTTTCGGCGATATTGGCGTTTTATCATTTAATGGCAATAAAATTATTACTACTTCCGGAGGTGGAGCTTTGGTAACGCATTCAAAAGAAATAAAAGATAAAACCGTTTTCTTGGCAACTCAGGCTCGAGACAACGCACCACATTATCAACATTCTGAAATTGGCTACAATTACAGGTTGAGTAATATTTGTGCCGGAATTGGACGAGGGCAAATGGAAGTCTTAGAAAAGCATATAAAACTGAGACGCAATATGCATGATTTTTATGTTAATTTCTTTAAAAATATCGAAGGCGTAACAATTTTTCATGAACCAAATGCTGATTTTTATTCTAATTTTTGGCTGACCTGTATTGTCATTGATTCGGATAAATTAGGAAAAACACGAGAAGAATTAAGACTTACACTCGAAGGTTCGAATATTGAATCAAGACCATTGTGGAAACCTATGCATTTGCAGCCAATATTTTCTAACTATCCTTATTATGGTGGAAAAGTTTCAGAAAAGCTTTTCGAAAATGGTTTGTGTCTGCCATCAGGTTCTAATTTGAATGAAGATGAAAAAGGAAGAATCGCAAGTGCACTTTATCAATTTTTTAAATAATACTTTTGTCTAAAAATAAAAATAGATTATTTTAGTTTAAATTTGTCGTTTGCAAAAAAATATGAACCCTATTCTTAAGGTATTTAAAGGAGCTATATCCAGTAAAAGATTCCGTAATATTGGTTACTTACCAAGATGGATTATTTTTGCTATTGATGTAAGTATCGTTGCTGTTGCTTGCGTAATCACTTTTGTTATTGTACACAGTTTAAACGTAAAGCCTTATACCACTATTACGGTTCTATCTCAGTATAGTATAGTTGTAGCAGTAAACGCCATTTTTTTTGTCTTTTTTAAGACTTATAGCGGGATAATAAGACATTCTACTTTTATAGATGGTGTTAAGTTGTTAGTGGCAACAACTACCTCTTACACGGCCTTAATGGTTATTAACTATTCATTTCAAATTGTAGCAGGAACTAAATTATTTCTTTCAACAGGATTATTTATTACCTATGTTATTTCCTTTTTATTGCTATTTCTTTTCAGAATTTTGGTTAAAAACTTTTTTGAAAAATACTTACAGGTTGAAGATAAAAAGCAACTGATAAGAGCGGTTATTTATGGAGCTGATGCTAATGCTATATCGGTTGCCAATGCATTGAAAACAGAAAAACCATCCCGATTTAAAGTTGTAGCTTTCGTCGATAAATTCAAGCAGGATAAAACCTCAAAGAGTATTCTTGACTTACCAATTATTAATCAAAACAGAAGCATACATGTAATTTTGCGATCGGTCAATGCCGAATCGCTTATTATCGCTGAAAAAAGTCTGACAAAAGAAGAAACCATAGCGATTGTTGAAGAATGTTTAGAATATAACTTCAAAGTCTTTACAGTTCCGTTGATTACGGATTGGGAAGATCAAAAACAAATTTCCAATCAGCTTCAGCATTTTGCTATCGAAGATTTATTAGAAAGGAAACCAATTGTTTTAGATAACAATAAAATTTCAGCACAAATAAAAGGTAAAACCGTAATGATAACGGGTGGGGCAGGTTCTATTGGAAGTGAAATCGTTAGACAGGTTATCAATTTCAGTCCCTATAAAATAATTATTTTAGATCAGGCAGAATCACCGCTGCATAGCCTGCAATTAGAAGTTTCGGAACTTTCAAATGATGTTAGAATCAGAACTGTTTTAGCTGACGTAAAGGATTATCACGCCTTAGAATCAGTTTTTGAAAAGTACAAACCTGATTTTGTTTATCATGCAGCTGCTTACAAGCATGTTCCTTTGATGGAGGAAAATCCGTCACAAGCCATTTATACTAATGTAATTGGTACAAAAAATTTAGCCGATTTGTCGAGCAAATATCTAATAGAGAAATTCGTATTGATCTCAACCGATAAGGCTGTAAACCCAAGCAGTGTCATGGGAGCAAGTAAGCGTATTGCCGAAAAATATGTTCAGTCCCTGAATTATCATCTTATCAATTCAAAGAAAAAAATTACCACTAAATTTATTACTACCCGATTTGGGAATGTTTTGGGTTCTAATGGTTCCATAGTGCCATTGTTTACTAAACAAATTCAGGAAGGAGGTCCAATTACCATCACGCATCCCGAAATTATCAGGTACTTTATGACCATACCTGAAGCTTGTCAATTAGTACTCGAAGCAGGTGCTATGGGTAATGGAGGTGAAATCTATATTTTTGACATGGGTGAACCTGTTAAGATTATTGATTTGGCCAAAAAGATGATTCGTTTAGCAGGGTTTATTCCTGATAAAGACATCAGTATTAAAATCATTGGATTACGACCAGGAGAAAAGCTATATGAGGAACTGCTTAATGATACATCAAAAACATTACCTACCCATAATACAAAAATAATGATAGGGCAGGATACTATTGATGATTTTGAAGATGTGAAAATAGCTGTCGCAGAACTAATTGAAACCGCTCAAAAAAGATCAAGTCAGGAAATAGTAACTCTAATGAAAAAAATTGTACCCGAATTTAAGAGTATGAATTCACAGTTTCAAGTCTTAGATATTGATTAAATAACTATTAATGAATTTATCTACTTAAAAATATAAAATCAAATTGTAGCTTTGCGACATAAAAAGAGTTTGCTTTTAGCCTTGCTAAAACACACATTGTAAATTACACCATAATGATAAAAAAAATATTCTTACTACTATTTTGCCTGACTATAGTTTCTTGTGCTAGTAAAAAAGACATTCTATATTACCAAAATCTAAAAGACGGGACACAAGAATACATAAATTATTTACCAAGCTCCATTCAAATCAACGATATATTATATATAAAAATATCTGCTTTAATTCCAGAATCAGCTGAGCCTTTTAACATGCAAATAGGAGCAAATGCTACTAATATAAACATCGAAACCTATAGAATTCAGGGCTATTTAGTTTCTCAAGAAGGTAGTATAGTATTTCCAATATTAGGCACTTTGAAATTGGCAGGGAAAACTACCACCGAAGCACAAAGTATGATTGCCAAAATGCTCAATGATGGTGGCTATATAAAAGATCCAACGGTTAGTGTTAGAGTAATCAATAGTAAAATTACCGTTTTGGGTGAAGTTAAAAATCCCGGTACTTATAGCTATGATGAACAGAATTTATCGTTAAATCAAGCTATTGGGTTAGCAGGTGATTTGACTATAAACGGCGTGCGAAATGATGTTATGATAATAAGAGAAGTCAATGGTGTGCGAACTTATGCCAACATTGATTTGACCTCTTCTGATTGGTTTTCCAGCCCTTACTATTATGTCAAACAAAATGATATTATTATTGTGAATCCGAACGGACCAAGAGTTAAAGCGGCCGGTTATATAAACGGTCTTGGTTCTGCTTTAGGAATCATTTCGTTTGGTTTGACACTTTATTTATTGTTAAAAAAATAATTAATGGAAAATATTCAGTTAGAAACAGACAGCAGTCATAACGAGGTTAATATTTTAGACCAAATATTTAGGTATTTGCGTTATTGGTATTGGTTTTTGATTTCTATGTTGGTATGTTTTTTTGTTGTAAAAAATTATTTAGAACACACCATACCTATATATGAATCTAGGTCTAATATTAAAATTATTGATGATTCAAAGAATACTTTTGTGTTACCGGGTTCCGGATTAACTTCGATGTCGAGATCTAAAGTAAATTTAGACAATCAGATTGAAGTATTAAGATCGAATAGATTATTAGAGCAGGTTGTAAGAAATCTGAGCCTTAATACACAATATTATAAAGTCGGATATTTAAACAATATTGAGATTTGGAAAAACAGGCCTTTTAGTATTGAATGGTTAGGTAATGACATTGCCATGGATACCAAGTCTTTTGCAATTGAAATTGAAATCGTAAAAGGCGGATATAAAATTGTTACTTTCAACGGAGCTGAGGTTAACAAATTTTTCCCGTTTAATTCTATTCAATCCGTAAAGGGCATCTCTTTTAAGGTAAATCTTCAAATCGGGACTAGTTTAGAATCTCTCACAGGGAGAAAGTACTTAATAAGACATGCAGCAGTTACGTCAACAGTTATTGGGTTATCCAATAGTTTAAAAATTGTAAACAAAAATGAAAACTCCGACATTCTTACTATTTCACTATCAGCCAGTAATAAAGACCGTTCAGAAGCCATATTAAATGAAGTTATAAAGCAGTTTGATACAGATGGTTTATCAGACAAAAGATTGGTTTATCAGAACACTATTGAATTTGTTAACAATCGATTTAAATCTTTAGAACGCCAATTAGATTCCATAGAAACAGATAAAGCAACCTATAAGAGTAGCAATGAATTAACATTTATTGAGTCAGATGCTGCGACTGCTACTTCAGGGAAAATTCTAGCAAGTAATGACGTTTTTCAAACTGAAACACAAATAGCCTTATCAAAAATATTAGAACAAACGGTAAAATCAGATAAGAAATTGAGTTTGTTGCCAACTAATATTGGCGTTGCAAATGCAAATGTAAATGAGTTGCTAACTGGTTTTAACACTATAGTTTTACAAAGAGATAGACTATTAGTAAGTGCCGGCGAAAACAATCCAAATGTTACCATTTATAATAGCAAATTACAAGAACTTCAGAGAAATATTCTTGAGTCAATCAAAGCGTATCAAAGAGAGTTGCAGGTATCCTTGTCTCAAAACAACATAAACAAAAGAACTACTACAGGCAAGTTTAGAGCAATCCCAAACAATGAGAAAATTTTAAACTCGATTGAGCGTCAACGAAATTTAAAAGAGTCACTCTACATTCTACTTTTACAAAAAAGGGAAGAAGCTGCAGTTAATTTAGCGATTACCGCGTCATCCATAAAAGTAATAGATTATGCACTCACTGATGCCACTCCAATTTCACCCAAAAAAGGATCGTTCTACATCGGAGCATTACTTATTGGGTTGTTGATTCCTTTTTTAATTTTATACATAAGTTTTTTACTCGATGACAAACTTCATACTAAAGAGGATATCTTAAAATTAACCAGAAATAAAGTTATCCTTTCAGAAGTTCCGCATATCGATTCAGATGAGAGAATTACTAGTAGTAATGACAGGTCGTTACTTGGGGAATCTTTCCGGATTTTGAGAACAAATTTAACCTATATCTTCCCTTTACAAACAGAAAAAAAGGCTCAGACCATTATGGTTACCTCTACCATTAAGGGTGAAGGAAAAACATTTACTGCCTTGAATTTATCTATTTCATTTTCTATAATGAATAAAAAGGTGCTCTTAATTGGTGCCGATATGAGAAATCCTCAGCTGCATAATTATTTAACTGTAAAGAAAAATGAACTTGGACTTCAGGATTATCTATATGACACAGCTATCGATTGGCATAATGTTGTTAAACAAAATCAATTGGATACCAGTTTAGATATTATCTTATCAGGTACTATTCCGCCAAACCCGGCAGAGTTATTATCCAATGGTCGATTAGATAGACTTATCGCAGAAGCCAAGAAAGAATACGATTATGTTATTATTGATACCGCTCCAACGCTTTTGGTTACCGATACTTTGATAATATCTCAATTAGTCGATACTACTTTATATGTGGTTAGAGCCGATTATACTCCAAAGAAAATATTAGAGTTTTCAGTGAATTTGAGCGAAAAAGGCAAATTGAAAAATATGGCTTACGTAATCAATAATGTTGGTTCTAATTACAAAGGTTATGGCTATAGCTACGGTTACAATTACAAATATAACTATGCTTATGGCTATGGTTATGGTTATGACGATGGAAGTAACTCAAAGAAATCTTTTATAAAAAGATTGTTTGGGAAGTAATTGAATTAAAAATCAAAAATAGAATTGTTTTGAAAAATTGGAGTCAGGTACTCATAGTTTTTCAAAACAATTTTTTTATGCATAGCTTCTAAATGACGGCTATGATGAACATCAGAACCTATAAAATCTATCAGACCTTCTTTAACAAGAGTATTCGAAACTTTAGCTACATGCTCACCATAGTAACCCGTTGTCGATAACATATTTAGTTGAAATAAACAGCCAATATTCTTTAGTTTTTTGTAATCATTCATCGAATGATGGTAAAAACTATACCTTTCAGGATGCGCCAATACAGGTTGGTAACCACAAGTTTGCAATTCGTATAGTATTTCATATAATTGAATTGGTGGACTCAAATAAGATATCTCAACTAAAACATAATTCTCTTTTAAAGTTAACAATCGTTCCTTTTTGAACAATTCTCTAAACTCGGCATCCATCATATATTCAGCTGCCGCTTTGATAGGAACATTAACATTCAAAATCTTTAATTCCTGAATTGTAGTCGATAGCTTTTCATTTATTTGACTGCTGGTGTTTTTCCACACATCACTCATAACATGCGGTGTGGTGATAAACTTCTTAAAACCAATTTCCTGCAAACCTTTTATAAGATTTTCGGTATCTGTTATAGTAACAGCACCATCATCAATTCCGGGTAATAAATGAGAATGAATATCTATATAATTATTCGGAATTAAATCACGTAAATAAGGCTTTTGTTTGAAGAAATGAATCAAAATAAGTTATTTAATGGGTATAAATTTAATAAATAATACCCTAACTTCTCACTTTATAAACTAATACCAAATAAATAAGGCTAATTCTTTTTATAGGGTGCTCTAATTTATATATTTGCAGGTGTTAACAATAAATCAATAAAAGTTGTAATGGAAAACAATAGTCAATCTCAGGATTGGGATTTGGTAATAAAAGGGCATACCTCGCTTTTTGATATTAAATTCAAAGATCTTTGGCATTATAGAGATTTATTGCTGCTTTTTGTAAAAAGAGATTTTGTAAGCTTTTATAAACAAACGATTCTGGGCCCTATGTGGTTCTTTATTCAGCCTATTTTTACTACCATAGTTTTTACTTTTGTTTTTGGAAATTTAGCCGGAATCAGTACTGATGGTTTACCACAATATCTTTTTTATTTATCTGGTATTACAGCTTGGGCGTATTTTGCAGATTGTTTAACTAAAACAAGTACCGTTTTTAGAGACAATGCTAACATCTTTGGGAAAGTTTATTTTCCAAGATTAATCATGCCATTGAGTATAGTAGTTAGTAATTTGGTTCGTTTTGGCGTCCAATTATTATTATTAATACTAGTGATGGTTTACTTTTATTTTTTCCCGGTTGAAGGAACCAGCTTTCATGTAACACTTGGTATTTTATTATTCCCAATTTTGGTTGTTTTGATGGCTTTACTTGGATTAGGATTAGGATTAATAATAACTGCAATAACCACTAAATATAGAGATTTAACCTTTTTAGTAACCTTTGGAGTGCAGTTGTTAATGTACGCTACAACGGTTATTTATCCGCTAAGTTATGCACGTGAAAAAGGCTATAATTCCATAGTTGAATTAAACCCAATGACAGGAATTATAGAAGCTTTCAGATATGGTTTTTTGGGTAAAGGAGAATTCACTTTATGGAGTCTCGGATATTCTACTTTAATGACCATTATTATATTATTTATCGGAATTGTAATCTTTAATAAAACCGAGAAAAACTTTGTTGATACCATCTAATGAGTAAGCCAATCATACACGTAGAAAATTTGTCAAAGGCTTATCAAATAGGCCAAATTGGTACCGGTACAATATCGCGCGATATTGAACGTTTTTGGTTAACAAAAGTTATGGGAAAGGAAGACCCTTTTTTAAAAATCGGAGAAACAAACGATAGAAGTTCAAAAGGAGAAAGCGACATCGTTTGGTCTTTAAAAGATATTAATTTCGAAATTAATCAAGGTGACGCCGTTGGGATAATTGGTAAAAATGGTGCCGGAAAAAGTACATTGCTTAAATTGCTTTCCAGAGTTACAAGTCCAACCACAGGCGAAATAAAAGTAAAAGGAAGAATTGCCAGTTTGCTCGAAGTTGGAACCGGTTTTCACCCCGAATTATCAGGCAGAGAAAATATTTATTTGAATGGCGCTATCCTAGGAATGCGCAAAAAGGAAATTACCCGTAAGCTTGATGAAATAATCGATTTTTCGGGAGTTGAAAGATATATTGATACACCAGTAAAAAGATATTCTTCCGGTATGTATGTTCGTTTAGCCTTTGCTGTAGCCGCACACCTTGAAAGTGAAATTCTGATAGTTGATGAGGTTTTGGCTGTAGGTGATGCTGAATTTCAAAAGAAATGTCTCGGTAAAATGGGCGATATCAGCAAAGGACAAGGAAGAACGGTTTTGTTTGTAAGTCATAATATGGCTGCAGTCAAAGGATTTTGCAAACAAGGGATATTGCTCGAGCACGGGATGATAAAAAGCATCGGAAAAATTGACGACGTTATTAGCGATTATACTTCTATAGAAAATTATGAAGACAGTGTTGTTTATTTAAATGAGCAAACGGATAGAAAAGGAAATAGAAATATGGAATTTATTTCTTTAGAAATTAAAAACCAAAACAATTTAAGTACTCAGGACTTCTCTATGGGTGATGATTTGAATATTACTTTCAAAATCAGAAACAACGCCAATGAATCTAAATCGGAAGTTGGCATCCAAATAAGATCTTCCGATGATATGCCTATCTTTCATATCATGCCAAGAGATTCCAATTATGAACTCATCCACACCCAGAAAGAGGAAGAATATTGCGTCACTATAAAAGATTTAAGACTTTTCCCCGGAATTTACAGCATTAATATTACCAGCAATAACACAACAGGTCACGAAATTTTTGATGCTATCGATAACATCATGACTTTTAAAATTGTCGATGGCGGTACTTATACTTCCAGAAATTTGCCAAGAGCCGCAGGACTTTTCTTTCTGAATCCAAGCTGGAAAAAATTATAGTTCATGAAAATTGTAAAATTATCTTTCGGTTATGATTTTCCCATATTCAGACAAACTCCAAAGTCATCCGGAGAATGGGGAAACTATAAGTTTGTTATAGATAATTCACTAAAAGAATGTGACTTTTGGGTAGTTTTTGGCGATTATAAATTTAATATCGAAAGTGTACAATGTAATCCTGAAAATATTATTTTTATTCCGGGTGAATGTTACGAAACCAGCACAAAATTTCTGCAGGAATTTTTAAATCAGTTCGGACTTATTATTACAGTTCAAAGAGAAATAAAGCACAGAAATTGTATCTATACTCATAATGCTAATCCGTGGTTTATCGGAAAAAGTTATGACGAATTAGTAGCATTAAATACACCCGAAAAAACAAGATTAATTTCGGTCGTGTCTTCCAATAAAGTGTTTACTGCCGGACACAAAAAACGACTTGATTTTGTTAAAAAACTAAAGAATCATTTTGGCGATCAGCTCGATGTTTTTGGTCGTGGTATAAAAGATTTTGATGATAAATGGGATGTGTTAGCCAATTATAAATATTCGATTGCCATTGAAAATGATAATTGTGATGATTGGGTTACCGAAAAGTTATTTGATTGTTTGTACGCGCATACATTGCCGTTTTATTATGGTTGCCCAAATTTAGATGACTATGTAAACAAAGAAGCTTATATTCGAATTGATATTAATAATTTTGAAGAAAGCGTAAAAATTATTGAAGAAGGAATCAAGAATAACGAGTTTGAAAAAAGACTTCCAATACTTAAAAAAGAAGCAAAAGAAAGTCTCAATACCGATAATTTCTTTCCTTTTATTACCAAGTTTTTAGATG
Organism: Flavobacterium anseongense; assembly: GCF_021608185.1. Lineage (GTDB taxonomy): Bacteria > Bacteroidota > Bacteroidia > Flavobacteriales > Flavobacteriaceae > Flavobacterium > Flavobacterium anseongense. The sequence continues at coordinate 38,453 of NZ_JAKIHN010000006.1, forward strand.
ATATGGATAGTACTTTGCCAAAAGAACAAATAATCATAAAAGCACCAAATTATTTTAAATTGTATGTAAAAATTAAACTCGGTTTTTTAAAACGCATCCAAAAACTGATAAACAAGAAGAAATGATCAAAAGATTAAAAAAAATCATTAAAAAATTAATCAACTACCAAGGCAAAAAGCTTAAGGGAAATGATTTGATACAATTTCAAAGAGTACAACCTTGGGTTACTGTCAAAGGTGACAGAACTTTGCGATTGGATTATGATTTGGATGCCGACTCAGTTGTTTTTGATGTTGGTGGTTATAAAGGTGAATTTGCTGCAGATATGGTCGAAAAATACAATCCAACCATTTACGTTTTCGAACCAATTAAGGACTTTTTCGAAATCATCAAAGGGAAATTCAGTGACAACAAAAAAGTAAAAGCATTCAATTATGGATTGTCAGGTAAAGATGAAGAAATGAATATCAGCCTTTCAGATAATTCATCTTCGGTATTTTTAGAAACAGAAAATTTCGAAACCATTCAGCTAAAATCGATTGTAAATTTTATTAAAAGCAATAACATTACCCAAATCGATTTGATAAAAATAAACATCGAAGGAGGAGAATACGAGCTATTGGAATCGTTAATAGAAAATAATTGTATCACTTATTTCAAAAACATACAGGTTCAGTTTCATGACTTTTTATTCGATAATGCCAAAGAAAGAATGAATAAAATTCAGGAAAGTCTTTCTAAAACTCATGAACTAACATACCAATATGAGTTTGTTTGGGAAAACTGGAAATTAAAATAAACAATGATTGTAACTAGAATTTATGGTGGATTAGGAAATCAATTGTTTCAATATGCAGTTGCAAAATCGCTGGCTATCGAAAAAAATCAAAAGTTTGCACTCGATATTTCGGGATTCGAAACCTATAAACTCCACAATTATTCTTTGCAGCATTTCAATATTCAAAGCAATTTCTACAAGAAACCCAATCGTTTTGTTGCCAAATTTCTAAAGACTTTTTTCAAATGCATAAAATATCGCGAAGCTGATTTTGGCTATAATTCAAATGTGTTTTCACTCGAGGGCGATTATATTTTTCTCGAAGGCTATTTTCAATCGGAAAAATATTTCCTGAAACATCAAAATGAAATCAGAAACGATTTTGAAATTATTGCTCCGTTAAAAGAAAAATCAAAAGCGGCACTTGCCCATATCGAAAGCGTTAATTCGGTTTCTATTCATATCAGAAGAGGCGACTTTTTAAATAATGAAAGACACAACACCGACAAAAGCAGCTATTACAAAGAAGCCATTGAACGTATAGAAAGTAGCGTTGAAAATCCGGTGTTTTTTGTGTTTTCGGATGATATAAATTGGTCTAAAGCCAATTTGTATACAAAGCACGAGACAAATTTTATCGATTTTAATGACGCATTAACTAACTTTGAGGATTTAAAGTTGATGTCAAGCTGCAAACACAATATTATTGCAAACAGTAGCTTTAGTTGGTGGGCAGCGTGGTTAAATAAAAACGAAAGCAAAATTGTTATTGCTCCAAAGAAATGGCTGAATGACAATACAAATACCAATGATATTATCCCCGAAACCTGGATAAAAATATAACCAATGAATTCTCCTCAGCTATCTGTATTGTTGCCGGTTTATAATTGTGAAAATTATATAAAAGACTGTATTGATAGTGTTTTAAATCAAACTTTCTCCGATTTTGAGCTGCTGATTATCGATGATAAATCAACTGATAGTACCGTTAAAATCATTCAGCAATTTAAGGACGACCGAATTAAACTCACCGTTAAAGAGAAAAATTCGGGCTATACAAATAGTTTAAACTGGGGAATTGATCAGGCGAAAGGGAAATACATTGCCCGAATGGATGGCGACGATATCTGCATGCTCAATCGTTTTGAAAGACAATTTAATTTCCTCGAATCCAATCCGGATGTAATTTTGTGCGGGACATCAATTCAGTTAATAGGTGCTACTGTAGAACACCGTCAACCGCCAACGCATGAGGAAATTATCGTCAAATTGTGTTTCGAAACTTGCTTTTTTCATCCAACCATAATGGGTCCAAAACAAACATTTGTCGAAAACAAATACGACAGCAGTTTTGAACCAGCCGAAGATTATGAACTATGGACACGCCTAGCATCCAAAGGCAAATTGGCAAACATCAGTGAAATATTGCTCGAATACAGAGTACATCTCAACCAGATTTCAAAAACCAAAAGCAATATACAATCAGATAATGCCTTTCAATGTAAATTGAGAATGTTAAGCAATTTGAATGTGCTGGATTCATTTACCAAAGAGCAAATAAAAATCACGCTCGATGAATATTCCAATTATACCAATGCAGATTGCAAAAATTCCTTGCGCTTTTTTGATTTTTTAGTTAAGAGGAATAAAGAAGTCCAATTTTTTGACCAAGAATTATTGATAGAAAAAGTGACAGCTAAAAGAATAAGTTTCCTAAAACGCTACTTTGAAAAAGGAAAAGGAAATCGGTTTGTAAAAATGTTATTTTTATTTAAAACTATATCTTTGAGTGATTTTATTAAAGTAACGGGAATCTCTAGAAAAATCCAAAGAAGAATTTCTTCAAAATAAAACTGTATGCGTCAAGGGGAAAATCCGGTAAAAAACAAATCAGAAAAAAATACGCTAAAACCGCATAGGGTTATAGTGGTTTTTTACATTCCCGATTCTGATGATGCTTATTTTAAAAATTTAGATGTTGTTCTCGACAAATGTCTGGAATCACTTAGCAAAACAATAAATTTTGAATCAACCAATATCACTTTACTCAACAACAATTCGAGTAAAAAGATTGATTTGGTTCTGGATAAATATAAAGACAACATTGATAAATACGTTTATTATTCAGAGAATAAAGGAAAAATATATGCTGTAATAAATGAAGTTCGCGGCGTTTTTGAACCTTTCGTAACCATTGCCGATGCTGATGTTTTATTTTACAGCGGTTGGGAAAAAGCGGTTTTCGAAATTTTTAATAAGATTCCAAAAGCCGGAGTTGTGAGTCCGATGCCGCTTCCTTATTTGGCCATTCATTTTAACCAAAGTGTGTTCGCGAATTCTCTTAAAGGTCAAATCAAGTATGACAAATATGTGGCTGATTACGACATCGATTTATACCTTGCCGGAACCAATCTGCCAAAACTAATCGATAGAAAAACCAAATACAATTGGAAAGAAAAACAGTTTGTTTTAGACCAAAATAATTGTATTTCAGTTGTTGGAGCTTATCACGTAATTTCTACTTACAGAACAGAGCAGTTTAGAAATATTTATACTTTTCCCGAGATCAAATTCAAGAATTCGTATGAAAATTATTTTATAGATTCTTTGGCAGATGTAAAAGGGTTATACCGCCTTTCAACGATTAAAACCTTCGCGTATCACATGGGAAACAATACAGATGAAGTGGTTTTAAATCATTCTTATGATGATTCCAAAAAAATAGATTCGGCTTTTTTCAAAAGTATTGAACCATATAAAAAGCAAAATGCTTTAGCCATCTTTATTAAACGAATAATGGGTAGAATTTTTATCAAGTTTCTATGGAACAAATAAAAACTGCCATCTTAATTTCAACCAAAAATCGTTGTGATGATTTGCTTTTTACGCTCAATGCAACCAAACATTTATTCAATGAAAATGTAAGTTGTGTAGTGTATGATGACGGTTCAACCGATGGCACTTTCGAGCAAATCAAAACCAATTTTCCCGAAGTTATTTTACATCGAAACGAAGTCTCAAAAGGCTATATCTTTTGCAGAAATAAAATGTTAAACGAAACAACTGCTGATTTTGCCATTTCGTTAGATGATGATGCGCAGATTCTAAATGAAAATCCAATACAGATTATTACTGATTACTTTTCCAATACTCCAAGCTGTGGAGTAATCGCCACCAGAATTTTTTGGGGAAAAGACAAACCTGAAAACAGTTCAACAGCCGAAATTGCCCAAAAAGTTAAAAGTTATGTAGGCTGTGGACACATTTGGCGAATGAATGCTTGGCGCGATATTCCTAATTATGCCGAATGGTTTGGGTTTTATGGCGAAGAGAATTTTGCTTCTCTTCAATTATTCAAAAAGAAATGGGAAGTTCATTATGTGCCCGAATTATTGGTTCAGCATCGCGTTGATTTAAAAAACAGAACACAAACCAACCAGGATTTTACCTTTCGTTACAGAAGGTCATTGCGTGCCGATTGGTATAATTATTTTCTCTTTTTTCCACTTTCAAAAATTCCAAGAAAGTTGGCCTATTCTATTTGGATGCAATGCAAAAGCAAGATTTTTAAAGGAAATTTTAAAGTCGTTTCGCCTTTATTTAGGGCAATTTTTGATTTGATTTTTGCCATTCCAAAATTGATTTCTAATAGAAATGGGTTAACTTCTGAAGAATATAGCAATTACCTCAAATTAAACGAAGCAAAAATATATTGGAAACCAGAAAAATAGTTATTTTTACTTCCATTTCAATATATTTTGATGAATAATAAACCCTATTTAATAGCCGAAATTGCGCAAGCTCATGATGGAAGTTTGGGAATTCTCCATTCGTATATCGATGCCGTTGCCAAAACCGGTGTTCAGGCTATTAAATTTCAGATGCATATAGCCGAAGCAGAAAGTAGTATTCATGAACCTTTTCGCATAAAATTTTCCAAAGAAGACGCCACGCGTTTTGATTATTGGAAACGAATGGAATTTACACTAGAACAATGGAAAGAAATCAAGAAACATTGTAATGAAGTAGGTTTAGATTTCATTTGTTCGGCATTCAGCAATCTTGCCGTTGATTGGCTCGAAGAAGTTGGTGTTCACACCTATAAAATAGGTTCGGGAGAAGTAAATAATTTACTGCTGTTGGAAAAAATCGCAGCAACCGGTAAACCTATTATCATTTCTTCTGGCATGAGCAGCTTTGCCGAATTAGATGAAACGGTTACTTTTCTGAAAAGTAAAAACGCCAAATTTTCCATACTGCAATGCACGACAGCCTATCCAACAAAGCCCGAACAATATGGTTTGAATGTCATCAATGAATTGAAAGAACGTTATCAGGTTTCAACCGGTTTTTCAGATCATTCAGCAAAGATTTCCACGGGAATTGCAGCTGTCGCACTTGGTGCTGAATTATTAGAATTTCATGTAGTATTCCATCGTGACCTTTTTGGTCCGGACGCCATCGCATCGTTAACCATAGAAGAAACAAAACTGTTGGCGGAAGCTGTAAATGATATTCATTTGGCTAATCAAAATCCAATCAATAAAAACAATAATGATGCTTTCAATGAACTAAAATCTATCTTTGAGAAATCATTAGCTATCAATAAAGATTTGCCAACTGGACATGTAATTACTTTTGATGATTTAGAAACTAAAAAGCCAAAAGGTTTCGGTATTTCAGCTCAGAATTTTAAAGAAGTTATTGGCAGAAAATTGAAAAACAATAAATCCAAATGGGATTTTTTGAATGAAGAAGATTTAGCATGAGTACAACAAGAAAAATAGCTGTTGTTATTACAGCCCGACCATCATACAGCCGTGTAAAAACAGTTTTGACAGCCATTAAAAAGCATCCGGAATTGGAGTTGCAACTCATCGTAGCGGCATCGGCTTTATTAGACAGATATGGAAGTGCCGTTAATTATATTGAAAAGGATGGCTTTGAAATAGCCGCCAAAGTTTTCAATGTTTTGGAAGGCGAAAACCTAACAGCTGCAGCCAAAACTACCGGAATTGGAATACTTGAATTGTCGACAGTTTTTGATAATCTTCGACCTGACATTGTAGTGACTGTTGCCGATAGATTTGAAACGATGGCAACCGCAATTTCTGCTTCTTATATGAATATTCCGTTAGCTCACATTCAAGGCGGCGAAGTAACCGGAAATATAGACGAGAAAGTCAGACATTCCATAACAAAATTGGCTGATTATCATTTTGTGGCTTCCGAAAATGCCAAGCAAAGGGTAATCCAATTGGGTGAAAATCCGGCTATGGTTTTTAATACAGGCTGTCCATCCATCGATATCGCACAGGAAGTTGCTAAAAACACAAAGCTCACTTTTAATCCGTATGAAAAATATGGTGGCGTTGGTTCGCAACCTAATTTAGATAACGGTTATCTTGTAGTGATGCAGCATCCGGTTACGAATGAATATCAAGACTCAAGAAAACATATCGAAGCTACGTTACGCGCAATTCAAAAAATTGACAAGCCAACGCTTTGGTTTTGGCCAAATGTTGATGCAGGTGCCGATGGAACTTCATCCGGAATTCGTTCTTTCAGAGAAAATTACAAAATGGAAAATGTTCATTTTTTCAAAAATATGGAAGGAGACGATTTCTTAAATCTATTGCATAATTCCTTGTGTTTGATAGGAAATTCAAGTGTTGGAATTCGTGAATGTGCGTATCTTGGCGTTCCGGTTGTAAATATTGGCTCCAGACAAAATCGCCGTGACAGAGGGAATAATGTTCTTGATGTTACTTATGATGAAAATGATATTATTACTGCGGTCACTGAAATTTTAGAAAAAAATACCCGTGCCACTTCACAAGTTTATGGTGGCGGTGATGCCGGTGAAAAAATAGCTAGATTGTTAAAAGAACTTCCTTTACAATTTCACAAAACAATAACGTATTAATGAGAATTCTTGGTCTGATACCAGCTCGTGGTGGTTCTAAAGGTATTCCAAAAAAGAATATCAAACTTTTGGGAAAAATGCCTCTGATTGAATATACCTTACATTCTGCAAAGGATTCCAAACTTTTGACGGAGATAGTTGTTTCAACAGACGATGAAGAAATAGCAATAGCAGCAGAAATAACAGGTTTTAAACCTCCATTTATAAGACCAGCCGAATTTTCACAGGATACGTCAACTTCGCTTGAAGTTGTTCAGCATGCGGTTGCATTTTTTGAATCACAGCATATTTTTTTTGATGCGGTTTGCCTTCTGCAACCAACTACGCCGTTTAGAGAAAAAGGCAGCGTTGATATCGCCATTCAAAAATTCATCGATACAAATGCCGATTGTTTGATAAGTGTTTTGCAAATTCCACATGAATTCAATCCACATTGGGCATTCGAAGAAAGTGAAAACGGACTGCTGAAAATTGCCACTGGTGAAGAGCAAATAATTTCGAGAAGACAGGATTTGCCAAAAGCTTTTCACCGCGACGGTTCAATATACATTACTAAAACTTCAGTGATTAAAAATGGATCACTTTACGGAAAATCTATCGCATATTTAGAAAGCAATCCCCAATATCATGTCAATATTGATACGATGAAAGATTGGGAAACTGCCGAACGATTACTCACTCAAATCAATTTGTAAGATGTGTGGTATCGTTGGAATCATAGGTCAGAAAGCTACTAAAACCAGCATTTCACGAATGTTGGAAGCACAAAAACATCGTGGACCGGATTTTATGGATTTTTATTGTGAAGAAAGCAAAATAGCTTTAGGCCACAACCGATTGAGCATTATTGATTTATCAAGCGATGCTAATCAGCCGTTTACCAGCGATTGTGGTAATTTCATTTTGATTTTTAATGGTGAAATTTATAATTATATCGAGTTGCGAAATGAGCTTCAAAGTAAGCATCATTTCAGAACCCAATCAGATACCGAAGTTTTGTTAAAGGCCTATATAGAATGGGGTGAAAGTTGTCTGGAAAAATGCAATGGGATGTTTTCTTTTGCCATTTGGGACAAACATCAGCAACAGTTATTTGCCGCTCGCGACCGATTTGGCGTAAAGCCTTTTTATTATTTTATTGATAACGAAGCATTTTGTTTTGCTTCCGAAATTAATTCCATTCATGCAAATGGAATTGCCAAAAAGCCAAATGATAAAGTATGGTTGAACTTTTTTTCTGAAGGAAGTTATGGTTTGCCCAATGAGACTTTTTGGCAAAACGTACATCAATTGCCCGGTGGACATTTTTTGACTTATAAAAACAATTCGCTTCAGGTTAAGAAATGGTATTCTTTTGAAGATAAAATTTCAAAATTGCAATCTCATTTCCATCAAAACGAGGAAGAATACATCACTAATCTACTTTTAAAAGCTATCAACCTTCGTTTCAGAGCTGATGTACCGGTAGGTTTTAATCTTAGCGGCGGATTAGATTCGAGCACATTATTAGCACTAATTGACCAACAGGATATTGATAAAACAGCAGTTGAAGCTTTTACATTTATAACCAATGATGATCGTTATGATGAGTTAACTTGGGTAAAATCGATGTTGGAAAACAGGCCATTCCATTTGAGTATTTGTCCACTTGCCGCTAATGAAGTTCCTGAACTTTCGTTGAAAATCTCTCAAAATCAAAGTGAACCTTATGGCGGAATTCCAACCATAGCGTATTCCAAAATATTTCAGACTGCAAGACAAAAAGGAGTGAAGGTATTGCTCGATGGTCAAGGTTCAGATGAAGCTTGGGCAGGTTATGATTATTACACTAATAATTCTCAAAATATCATTCAGGGCGTTACAAAATCGCCTTTCAGAACCAATGTTCTCGATGTCGATTTTGCTAAAAATTATGCCAAAACAGTTTATCCAAAACCATTTGATGATGCTTTACTAAATCTGCAATACCGCGATTTGTTTTATACTAAAATTCCACGAGCACTGCGCTTTAACGATAGAGTTTCTATGTTACACGGAACAGAATTGCGTGAGCCTTTTTTAGATTATGAATTGGTGGAATACGTTTTCAGCAGACCAAAAGAATTTAAGTTAAAAGATGGTGTTCAAAAATGGATGCTGCGAAAAATAGCTGAAAAGTTTCTGCAAAAAGACTTAGTTTTAGCACCCAAACGTCCTTTGCAAACACCACAAAGAGAATGGCTTTCGGAAGATTTGAAAGATTGGGTTAAAGCCGAAATTGAATTGTTATATCAAAATAATTGGTTTGACAAAGCAGCATTGCAATCAGAATTAGACTTGTTTTTTAAAGGCGACAATCAGAGTAGTTTTCATATTTGGCAATGGATTAATGCCGCACAATTATTAAAATAAAATGCAAAAATTATTTCACTTACATAGGTTAGATGCAGCCAACAGAAATTTAGTTTTAAAATATCTGTTTAAAAGAGTTGTTGGTATGAAAACCACTGAGCAGGAAAGACTGGTAAACGAATACTATTTTCATTTAATTTCCTTTAATGGATTTTTTAAAACAGAAAATGAAAAAGAGTACATATCAAATTATCCGAATTTTGGCGTTACCATCAAACTCAGAAAAAGACCATCAAGCGATTTAAATGTATTTGCTCAAATCTATCAATATGATGAATACAAGCCGTTAGTTGCTGTTTTTAAAAAGAATTTTCCGGATGATTTAAGTTTAAATATTATTGATGCCGGATGTAATATTGGGCTAACATCGGTTTATCTGTCAAAATATTTTCCAAATTCTAACTTTATAATTATTGAACCTGATAGCTCAAATTTTGAAAGTATTGGTGATAATTTTGAAATGAATGACATCACTACTGCCATAAAAATAAAAGGCGGATTATGGAGTAAAAACACCAATCTGAAACTGGTTAACGATTTCAGAGACCAGAACGATTGGTCTTATCGTGTAGAAGAAACCAATGAAGAAACCGATTTAAAGGCTTATTCGATTCCGTTTTTGATGAAAGAATATAATTTTGATGTTGTCGATATTTTGAAAATAGACATTGAAGGTTCTGAAAAAGAGCTTTTTAGCAATGGCGATATTTCTTTCCTTGAAAAGACAAAATGTGTTGCCATTGAAATACACGATGAGTTTGACTGCAGAGAAATGATTTATGCTATTTTGAAAAAGTATAACTTTGAGTACTTTGAAACCGGAGATTTGACCATTGGAATCAATCAAAATTTAATAAAAGATGGTAATTAGAATAGAAAGATATTTTAAAAGTTTTGACCTAAAAAAGCAAACACCAAAGGGTTCCATGCAATGGGGAGATTATACTTTTTCGGATGATGCGGAAGAGTGTGATTATTTGGTGGTTTTAGATTATCCAAAAGAAGATTTTTCAGTTAAAGTAAACAGAGATAATATCATTCATCTTTGTATAGAACCGCCAAACGAAGTTTCTAAATACAGACACTACGCTAATAAAAATGTATCGAAAATTTTTAACACAGTCGATATAAAGAAAAACAATTTCCTTACGCATTGTGCGCTTCCGTGGCATGTGAATAAGGATTATGATTTTTTAAGTTCACTAAAAGTTGAAGATTTAAAAAAAGAAGATAAAATTGTTTGGGTAACCAGCAATCAAAGAACATCTAAAATACACAATGTTAGAATGGATTATTTGGATAAAATTAGTGCCTTGCAATTGTCATTTGTAGGTCTTTACGGAAGAGGAATTAATCCAATTGATGATAAATGGGATGTTATGAGTACGGCAAAATATGCCATTGCTTTTGAAAATTATAAAAACGATTATTACTGGACAGAAAAAATCATGGACTGCTATTTAAGTTATTCCATGCCAATTTACTTTGGATGTAATTTAATTGATAATTTCTTTCCGAAAGATTCCTATATTCAATTAGACCCAAACGATAAGCATGTCGATTTATTTTTAAAAGAAATTGTTGCTTCTAAAAAATGGGAAAATAATCTTGACGGAATTACTAAAGCGCGTGAATTAATTTTAAAAGAGTACCAATTATTTCCCTTTTTATACAATCATATAAAAGCATTGGAATCTTCTAAAGGACATTACCAATCCTCGGTTAAGGAATTGGTTTCTTTTAAAGGCGGCAATGACTATTTTGATAATTTTCCGTTTAGTGTTACTGTTGAAAAAGAGTTAGCCAAATACAAAAGCAAGATTAAAAGAATGATTTAATTGAATAGCAATGCAAAACAAAAAAGTTTTCATTTTACTTCCTGATGGCGTTGGCCTTCGAAACTTTGCCTTTACTAATTTTCATCAATTGGGTATTGACAATGGTTTTGAAATTACTTTTTGGAATGCTACTCTTTTCGATCTAACCAAATTAGGGATTAAGGAAATAAAGATTGTCAATCCAAAAACGCATCCCATTACCGATTTTTTGAAAAACGCACAAATTCAAATTGAATTAAGCCAAAACATAAAGAAATCAAAAGATAGAGTTTATGATTCATATCGCTTTCCGTTTTCTTACAAAGGAATCAAAAACGCACTAAAATCGCTGGTAGTTCAATGGTTTATCTTTTGGAATAATTCAGCAAGCGGATTAAAAAAAGTTCGAAAAAAAATTGCTGAAAACGAACGAAAAACCAAATTGTATTTCGATAGTTTAGCCACACTTCAGGCAGAAAATCCGGCAATGGTTTTTTGTACCAATCAAAGAATCACTTCGGCTGTTGCATGTATTTTGGCAGCTCAGGATTTAGGAATACCAACAGCAACATTTATTTTTTCATGGGATAATTTACCAAAAGGAACTAAAATAGTTGAAACCGATTATTATTTTGTTTGGAGTGAACACATGAAAAAGGAACTTCAGTATTACTATCCGAATGTAGTAGAAAATCAAATTATAGTTGCCGGAACTCCACAATTTATAACACATTTTGACAAAACGATTGTAGAATCAAAAGAAACTTTTTATAAAGAACATGATTTAGACTTAAATAAGAAATACATATGTTTTTCGGGTGATGATGTGACAACTTCACCTAATGATCCAAAGTATTTATCCGACGTTGTTGCAGCCGTAAAGCATTTAAATGCAAATGGTAATCAGCTCGGTATATTATTTCGTCGTTGTCCGGTAGACTTTTCCAATCGGTTTGAATCGGTTTTGAATGAAAATAAAGATTTAATAACCAGTTTAAATCCAAAATGGGAACAAATTGGAGAAGGTTGGAATACCATTTTACCGACTAAAGAAGATTTAGTACTGCAAATGAATACTATCTTTCATTCGGAATTAGTTGTAAATTTGGGCTCATCAATGGTTTTTGACTTTGTGGCTTTTAATAAACCTTGTTGTTTTATCAATTATGATGTGCCAAATGCGCAGTTTCCGGATTGGTCTGTGAAAAAAATATATAACTTTATTCATTTCAGATCAATGCCTTCAAAGGAATCCGTGTTTTGGATAAACAGTCCAAATGAGATAGCACAGATTATAGAAAGAACACTGAATAATGATGCCAATGCAATAGTTGCCAATGCACAACAATGGTTTGAAAAAATTAACCAACATCCGCCACAATTAGCTTCCGAAAGAATCTGGAGTGCCATAGGCAAAATATGTAAAAAGTAATGCTGAAAGACTATATTCTATCCGATTATAAACGTTGTGGTATCCAAAAGATTTCCATCGGAGTCTTATTTTCTACATTTTATCTGCAACCCAATCCTGGATTGAAATTCATGACTATTTTTCGTTTGACCCAACATTACAGAAGGAAAAACAGAATGTTGTTTTATTTTTTCTTTTTGTGGCTGAGAAGATTAAAAGTTAAGTATGGTTTTGATATTTCGTACCGAACTCAAATCGGAAAAGGATTATATATTGGTCATTTTGGAAATATTGTCATTCATGGTGATACGGTTATTGGCGAAAATTGTAATATCTCGCAGGGAATGACTATCGGCGTTAGCAATTATGGTGAAAAAAAAGGAGTTCCAACTATTGGAAATCGTGTTTTTATTGGTCCAAATGCCGGTGTTTTCGGCAATATTACGATTGGGAATAATGTAACTATAGGCGCAAATGCAGTCGTAACCGAAAGTGTAGCTGACAGGAAAACTATTCTGCCTTCAAAAATGACCGTTTTAGATAAAGATTTATCACCTTATTATATTCATAACAGTTCCAATTAAGATGAGAATTGCTTTTCTAACATCGGAATTTCCTCATCCAAAATTGGGTTCGTCAGGCGGAATTGGGACAAGTATTTTGAATCTTTCCAGTGGATTAATTAGCGCCGGACATGAAGTAACTATCTTAATTTATGGCCAAAAAGAAGATGACTTTTTTGTAGAAAATAATATCTCTTTTTACCAAATTAAAAACATAAAAGTAAAAGGATTATCACGATTATTGACTCAAAAAAAAATTGAAAAACTAATCAATTCGCTGGTTAAAAAAAATAAAGTAGACATTGTAGAAGCGCCTGATTGGACAGGAATTACGTCAAATATAAAACCAAAATGCCCAATCATTATCCGGCTCAATGGTTCAGATACTTATTTTTGCCATTTGGATAATCGCCCGGTAAAATTTTGGAATAAATTTCATGAAAAACGAGCCTTGCAAAATGCCAATGCGTTACTTTCTGTTAGTCAATACACAGCAGATTTAACTAAAGAATTATTTTCTTTGGAACGCGATTTTACTATTATTCCAAACAGTATTGATATTAATAAGTTTTCAACGGAAAGTATAACTATAGTTGAAGAGAATACTATTCTATATTTTGGAACTTTGATTAGAAAAAAAGGACTTTTAGAATTGCCCTTGATTTTTAACGAAGTGTATAAGCAAAACAATGCCGCCAAATTAATTTTGATTGGTCGTGATTCTGCTGATATTATTTCTGGAAATGTTTCCACTTGGGCGATGATGCAATCTTTATTTGATGAAAATGCTTTGCGAAATGTGAATTATATTGGCAGTGTTGCTTATGACGAGATTAAGGAGCATATTACTTCCGCTGCTGTTTGTGTTTTTCCAACCTTTGCCGAAGCATTACCCGTTTCTTGGATAGAAGCCATGGCGATGAAGAAAGCAGTTGTCGCTTCCGATATTGGTTGGGCAATCGAAGTTATTGATGATGAAGTAAATGGGTTTTTAGTGCATCCAAAAAATCACAAAATGTATGCGGATAAAATTTTAGAATTGCTTGAAAATACTGAATTAAGAAACCAATTTGGTATCGAAGCCAGAAAGAAAATAGAAGAAAAATTTAGCATCGAAGTCGTTGCCAAACAAAGCGCTGATTTTTATCAAAAAGTAATTAATAATATGATTTAATGATTGTATTTTATCATAACAAATCAAAAATCTCTGAAATTGTTTCAACTGAAGCAATCGATTTTTCGAATGATATCAATCGAAATGTTGTTGCTGTGTTACTTGATTTTGCTCAAAAATTCAAAGATGAAATAATCGTTTGGTGTCATGAAAGTGAGAAGAGCAATCTCAATATTACTGAAATAGCTCAACTATTTCATCATAAAAAAATGCTGCTTTCTTATAATCCCGAAACTGATTATTTTGATAGAAGATTGGGTTATATTGAAGACTCACCTTATATCAAGATAAATAAAGAAGTACGATATGCAAGTTGGCAAATGAGTAGTAGGGTTGGAGCAGTTCACGCTTCGGTTTTAAATGCCTGTAAAAATGATTTATACGCTAAAGATAATTTCGATTATTTCCTGAATTCGTTTGCACGAAGAGCAATGCTCTTTGGTTTGTTATGCTATTCTGAACCGAAGTTACTGTTGCAAAATAAAGTTTCTGAATTCAATAATGAATCAAGCCTTCAGGAACTTTTTAAATTTACGAAACAGCATTATAAAGCGCGATGGGTTTTTCTATTGTTTTTCAACTTACTGCTTTTTGAAAAGAAGTTTTCGTTACTTCCATTCTTAAGTTCATTATGCTATAAAAGAAGAAAGCTCGATTCGAAACTGTTAAATCAAATTCCATTAGAATCAAATAAAAAGATTGTCGAACAAGGAACGATTGATGTTTTGATTCCAACTATCGGCCGAAAAGACTATTTATTTAATGTTCTCAATAATTTAGCAGCACAAACTTTTTTACCAAAAAATGTCATCGTAATTGAGCAAAATCCGGATATGAACAGTACTTCTGATTTGGATTTTATTCAAAATAAAAAATGGCCATTTGTCATAAAACAACATTTTACGCATCAAACCGGAGCTTGTAATGCCAGAAACATTGGTTTGTTGATGATAGAAAGCGAGTTTACCTTCATGGCTGATGACGATATTATTTTTGAAAATGATTTACTCGAAATTGCCATGAAAACATTTCAAACTATAGGAAATGAAGTGTTTTTAGTTGCTTGCCATTTAAAAGAACAAACTGTTATACCACAATTGCCGATGCAGTTCCCGGTTTTTGGTGCAGGACATGCCTTTGTAAAATCCTCTTGTATTAAAGGATTGAAGTTTAATATGGGATTTGAATTTGGTTTTGGAGAAGATGCCGATTTCGGAATGCAATTGAGGAACAAAGGATTTGATATTTTATATATCTCTACCACAACTATTCTGCACTTGAAAGCACCAATTGGAGGTTTTAGAACCAAACCGATTTTGGGATGGCAGCATGATGAAATACAACCAAAGCCATCGCCAACGGTTATGTTGTATAGATTGATGTATGATACAAAAGAGCAAATACAGAACTATAAATCAATGATTTTTATAAAAAATTTGAATAGCAGTTTTTTGAAAAACCCATTCAAATACATAAAAACATTCAGGCAAAAATGGAACAGAAGCGTATATTGGGCAACTGAATTAAAAAAACGAGCATGAATTTTACACTAATCATTTGTACATATATGCGCCCAAATCCGTTACTGACATTATTAAATTCAGTAAAGGAGCAAACGCTTTATCCGAACGAAATTTTAATAATTGATGGTTCGACTAATGATGAAACGGGAACAATTTTAGAAAGCAATAAATTTCAAAATTTGCGCTATTTTAAGGTTCCGCCAGAGCATAGAGGTTTAACCAAGCAAAGAAATTTTGGCGTTTCAAAAGTGGCAAACGATACAGAAGTTGTTTGTTTTTTGGATGATGATACGGTTTTGGCACCCAACTATTTTGAAGAAATCATAAGAGCTTATGGTGTTTTTCCAGATGCTCTTGGTGTTGGAGGATATATAAACAACGAATCAAAATGGGAAAAAGTAACCGAAGATTATGTTCCAACAATTAAAGAGTTTGCCTATGATGGTTGGAAACAAAAAGATGGAAGTCGGTTTGTGTTACGAAAAAGATTTGGACTGGATAGCGATACGAAACCTGGGTTTTTACCTGAGTTCTCTAATGGAAGAAGTGTTAGTTTTTTACCACCATCAGGCAAAATTTACGAAGTAGAGCAATTAATGGGAGGCGTTTCTTCTTTCAAAAAATCAGTCTTTGACAAGTTTACATTTTCTACTTATTTTGAAGGATATGGCCTATATGAAGATGCCGATTTTACGCTTCGACTTTCCAAAACGGGCAAACTATATGTCAATACCAATGCGCAATTAGGCCACTTTCACGATCAATCAGGTAGGCCTAATAAATATCAATATGGCAAAATGGTAGTAAGAAATGGCTGGTATGTTTGGCGGGTTAAATATCCAAATCCTTCGTTAAAAGCTAAATTTAAATGGCATGCCATAGTATTATTGTTGACTTTTATAAGATTTAGCAATATATTTACAACCAACAAAAGACAAGAAGCATTTACCGAATTTAGTGGAAGAGTAACCGGATGGCTTTCATTATTCATAAACAAACCTTTATAAGAAAGATGAAGACTCAGGAAGAAATTATTGAAATCAATAAAAAACAAAAAGATTTTTATAATTATAAAAGTGATAGAAAAAACCTGCCAACCAAAATTTGGTATTATTTCAGAGAGAAAACATTAAAAAAAATCAGAAAAGATATAGGGATTCTGAGCGAATCTTATGAAATACACAAAACCTGGTTTGGCGATTTATCTAATAAAAAAGTATTGGATTTAGGCTGTTACGCCGGTAATCACTGGAGTTTGTATATGGCTGAACACAGCAAGGAATTTATTGGACTTGATTTGAGTGATATTGCCATAGCAAGACTTGCCGAAAGAATCAAACCCTATCCAAATGCTAAAGCTGTTTCCGCTGATTTTCTCTCGGAAACCGATTTTCCGGATAAAGATTTTGACATCATTTATGCCTATGGAGTTTTGCATCATTTTCAAAATCCGGATGTTTTAATAGCTAAACTTGATGAAAAATTAGCACCGGGTGGTGTTATTATAAGTTATGATCCTTTAGAAACCAGTTTACCAATAAAAATTATGAGGGTTATGTATCGACCGTTTCAATCGGATAAAGATTGGGAATGGCCATTTACTAAAAAAACGTATTTTAAATTTGCCAAAACATTTAATATAGTTGAGCGTCACGGACTTTTAGGTAAGGCCAAATGGTATTTTGTAATGAATTTTATTCCTTTTTTATCTGAAGAAAAAAAACAAAGCATAGGAAAAAAATGGCATAAGAAAGATTGGGATTTGTCGGCTAAATCAGATAGTCATTTGTTCAAATGTATGCATGTGACCATGTTAATGCAAAAAAAATAAATAGCGATGAAGTTTGCCATAATAACTCATGTCATTCATGGTAAAGAATTGGGAAACTATTATGGCTATGAACCTTACGTTCGCGAAATGAATTTATGGATAAAGAACGTTTCCGAAGTCTTACTGGTTGCGCCTTTACATACTACTTCCAAAAGTCCGATACAAGAGTTTTATCGGCATGATAAAATAAACTTTGTTCCTGTTGCTAATTTTGACATTTCCGGTTTTAAAAATATTTTGCATTCTTTGGCAGTCATGCCTTCAATAGTATGGAAAATATACCAAACTATGAAAAAAGCCGACCACATTCATTTGCGTTGTCCCGGAAATATTGGTTTGTTAGGTTGTTTGGTTCAAATACTTTTCCCTTCTAAACCTAAAACCGCAAAATATGCAGGCAATTGGGATTCAAATGCAAATCAGCCTTTGAGTTATCGCATTCAAAAATGGATTTTGAGCAACACGTTTTTAACCAAAAACATGCAGGTTTTAGTCTATGGCGAATGGGAAAACAGCACAAAAAACATCAAACCTTTTTTCACAGCAAGTTATTTTGAAAAGGATAAAATAGAAGTAAAACCCAGAAATTTAGAGGGAAAGATTTCATTCCTCTTTGTTGGAACACTTTCCAATGGAAAACAGCCTTTGTATGCGATTCAGTTGGTTGAAAAACTTTACAACAATGGCAATAATATACAATTAACACTCTATGGAGAAGGAAATGAAAGAGCCATACTTGAATCTTATATCGCTGAAAATAAATTAGAAAATGTTATTTTTCTTAAAGGCAATCAAAATCAGGAAACGATTAAAAAGGCTTATTTAGAAAATCATTTTGTAGTTTTACCATCCCTGAGCGAAGGTTGGCCAAAAGTGGTAGCCGAAGGAATGTTTTGGGGATGTTTGCCCATAGCTTCAAAAGTTTCCTGCGTTCCGAATATGCTCGAAAATAGTAAAAGAGGCATCTTGCTCGATTTGAAATTGGATCAAGATGTTCAAAGCATTCAATCAATTTTAAAGGATAATAATTTGTATCAGGATAAAGTGAATAAAGCAATTCAATGGTCAAGACAGTTTACTATGGATGTTTTTGAAAATGAAATTAAACTGCTTTTAAAATCATGAGAATAGTTCAGATTATAGATTCATTAGAAATTGGCGGTGCCGAAAAAATGGCAATTAATTATGCCAATGCGTTATCAGTCAGAAATGAGTTTTCAGGGCTGGTCGCCACTAGAGCTGAAGGAAAATTAAAAAATCAGTTGAACAATTCGGTTCCCTATCTTTTCTTAAAGAAAAAGTCAACCTTAGATTTTGGAGCTGTTTTCAGATTAAGGAAATATTGCAAAAAAAATCGAGTTGAATTTCTCCAGCCACACAGCAGTTCTTATTTCACAGCATTAATGGTTAAATTCGTTTATCCAAAAGTTAAGATAATCTGGCATGACCACAATGGTTTGAGTGAATTTATTAGCTCTGAAAAATCGCTTGTATTAAAGATAGCTTCCTTTTTTTTCAAGGGTATTATTGTCGTAAATTATAAACTTAAAGAATGGGCAGAAAAAGAGTTGAATTGTAAAAAAGTAATTTATTTGCCTAATTTTACGACTATTGATAATTCGACAAGTGCCGAAACTATATTAAAAGGACAATCGGGAAAACGGATTTTATGTCTGGCTAATTTACGAGACCAAAAGAATCATTTTTTGTTGCTCGAAGTTGCTGAAAAATTGAAGCAATCTCATACAGATTGGACGTTTCATTTAGTAGGAAAAGATTTTGAAGATGATTATTCAGCAAAGTTAAAAGCTGCAATTGTAAATAAGAATTTAGAAGAAAATGTTTTTATATACGGTTCGAAAAGCGACATTAAAAACATTATAGATCAATCAGACATAGCAATTTTAACTTCAAAATCGGAAGGTTTGCCCATAGCTTTAATTGAATATGGGCTTTCGAAAAAACCCGTAGTTTCGACAAAGGTTGGAGAAATACCTTTAATTATAAAAGATGAAATAAATGGGTTTATTATTGATGCAAGTGATGCTGATTTGTTTTATCAAAGATTATTGAAATTTATAGCTGAAGATGATTTGCGAATTCAAATGGGTAACTCACTTTATCAAACTGTTATTGAAAATAATTCAGAAGAAGGCGTTATTGCTAAATATTCAAACTGGATTTTAAGTCTATAAAATATGAAAGAAAGAAACTATATTTTATTGATTCTTTTGCATATTGCAATAGCGGTCTTAATTTATCTTGTACGTTCATTATCGGTTGTATATGCTATTTGTATTCCTGCATTTGGTTTGTATTATGTAATGAAAACGCAAAACAGAAATAATGAAGTGTTATATGTATCTGCTTATATAGTTGGAAGCGAAGTTCTTTTGAGAATGACAGGTGGTAATCTGCTTTATGAATCCTCTAAATATGGTGTGATGGTATTCTTAGCTTTGGGAATGTACTATAGTGGGTTTTCTAAAAATGCAGTCCCTTATTGGATTTATCTGATATTGTTATTACCCGGAGTAATCATAGCTACTGAAACGCTAAACATGCAAACGGAAGTTAGAAAGGCAATCGCATTCAATATTTCGGGACCGGCATGTCTTGGAGTCGCGTCTTTATATTGTTACAATCGAAAAATTCTAGTATCACAAATAAATAATATATTGTTGATGATTGGGTTGCCTGTTTTTGCTACAACAATTTATTTAATTTTATATACTCCTGATTTAAAAGAAGTTTTAGTAGGAACCGGCTCCAATAATGCAACATCGGGTGGGTTTGGCCCCAATCAGGTGGCTACCTTACTAGGTATTGGAATGTTTGTGTTTTTCTCCAGATTAATTTTAGAATCTAAAACAAAGTTGCTTTTATGTATAAATTTAGTAATATTATTTAATATCACATACCGGGGATTAGTTACATTTTCCAGAGGAGGAATGGTGACCGGATTTATAATGATTATTATTTTATTATTTTATTTATTTATAAAGACAAAAAACCATGGACGATTTAATCTTTATCGTCTTTTGATTTTTATGTCAATTGGATTTTTTCTAACTTGGTTATATACTTCCAATCAAACAGGTGGATTAATAGATAAGCGATATGCCAATCAGGATGCAGCGGGAAGAGTGAAAGAAAGTCAATTGACAGGTAGAGAAGAAATTTGGGATAGTGAGATTGATGATTTTCTTGACAATCCGGTTTTTGGTATTGGCGTTGCAAAAGCATTAGAGGTAAGAGAAGAAAAATCAGGTGGAAATATTATAGCTTCGCATAGCGAAATTTCGCGAACACTAGCAGAGCACGGAATGATGGGGATTATAGCTTTATTAATAGTATTATTCACGCCATTTTTCTTATTCCTTGACAATCAACAACATATATATATGTTTTGTTTTGTTTTATTTTGGTTACTAACAATTAATCATGCTGCAATGCGAATTGCCGCACCAGCTTTTGTATATTCGTTATCGCTATTAAAAGTATATATGGATGAAGAACCTTCTTTACATAGGTAACAAATTATCCGATCACGGCTATACTTCTACTTCTATTGAAACATTAGGAACGTTTCTGGAAGCAGAAGGTTTTTGTGTTTACTATGCTTCATCCAAGAAAAATAAACTGTCAAGAATGTTTGAGATGATATTGAAAACATTCAAATATGCCAAAAAAGTTGATTATGTTTTAATAGACACCTACAGTACCAAGAATTTTTGGTATGCTTTTATTATTTCCCAACTGTGTAGAATTCTGAATTTAAAATACATTCCTAAACTTCACGGAGGTAATTTACCAAGTAGAATTGTGCGAAGTAAATTCTTTTCAAATTTAATTTTTAAAAACGCCTATATAAATATTGCACCATCTTATTACTTATTTGAAGCTTTTAAAAAAAGTGGATATACTAATTTAAAATATATTCCCAACACTATTGAAATGCAATTATATCCATCGGCATCCAAAGAATTTAAATTGCCAAAAATACTTTGGGTAAGATCATTTGCTAAAATATACAATCCGTTGATGGCAGTTAAAGTCTTCATCAAAATAAAGGCTGCTTTTCCAGAAGCTAAAATTTGTATGGTAGGTCCAAAAAAAGATGATAGTTATGCAAAAACTTTAAAATTTGCCAAAAAAAACAATATTGAAGTTGTTTTTACCGGTAAATTATCAAAAGAAGAATGGATTGAGTTATCAAAGGAATACAATGTTTTTATCAATACAACTCATTTTGATAATACACCAATTAGTGTTATCGAAGCCATGGCTTTGGGCTTACCTGTTGTGTCAACAAATGTTGGTGGAATCCCTTATTTATTAGAGCATAATGTAAATGCACTTTTAGTAAACGATGATGATGTTGATGGAATGACAAATCAAATTAACCGACTTTTTACAGAACCAAATCTAGCATTTGATTTATCGAAAAAGGGCAAAGAATCAGTCGAAAGCTTTGATTGGGAAATAGTTAAAAAGCAATGGATAGAATTACTTGTTTAAAAGGTAATTTTAGTAACTTGCGACTTCAAAATTCTTTTTACTCAAAAAATGAATAAATACAAGGATATACACTTTGAAGTTTCTGAAAGGAAAATTCTTTTACGGATTTTTGATGTTATTTCTGTGTTGCTTTCTCTGTATTTAGTTGGTATTGCATTCAATTTCAATTATTTTAATATATCAGGAACCAATTTTTACTGGACAATTGTTTTAGGAGTTTATCTGAATTTTATTGGTTCTGTTTTCGAAATGTATAATTTGCAGGTTGCCAGCAATCAATTTCAAGTTATAAAAAGTATAATACTTACTTCATCAATAACGGTTTTGGTGTATTTATTAACGCCAGTTTTTACGCCGGTACTTCCCACAAACCGACTTCAAATACTCATTTTTTACATCGCTATTTTTGTAGCATTGTTTATATGGAGAATGATTTATGTTCGCTTTTTTGCTTCCAATAGATTTTCAAAAAAAGTAATTCTAATATGCGATAAAGAACAGCTCAAAGAACTCGTTCATGCTCTCGAAAGTGCCGATCCGCATTATCGCGTTTTAGGATTTGTTAATTCAGATAGCGCCAATACCAAAACTAACGATAAAATAAAGAGTATTGACATAGAAAATCTTGAAGAATTTGTCAAGAAGAATTCAATTTCCGAGGTTGTAATTGCCTCTCAAAAAACAGATGGAATTACAGTTAAATTATATAACCAATTAATTCATTTATTAGAAAACGGCTATATAATAAGAGAATATACCCAGGTTTATGAAAATATTACCCAACGAATTCCGGTGCAATATGTTTCTCGTGATTTCTACCGTTATTTCCCGTTTAGTAGAAGCAACCAAAATCATTTCTATTTAATTGTAGTGCGTCTTTTTGAGATTATATTTTCACTAATTGGGCTCTCAATTGGGATTGTGATTCTACCATTAATTTTGATAGGTAATCTTTTCGGAAACAGAGGAAAATTATTTTACACCCAGGAAAGAGTAGGTAAGAACGGTAAAATTTTCAATATTGTGAAATATAGGACAATGGTTAAGAATGCTGAAGAAGAAGGAGCTGTTTTTGCCACAACAAATGATAGTCGAGTAACACCATTTGGGAAAATAATGAGAAAGTCCCGTATGGATGAAATACCACAGTTCATCAATATTCTTAAAGGTGATATGGCTGTAATCGGACCAAGACCTGAACGCCCTATTTTTGTAAATGAAATTGCCGAAGTGATGCCGTTTTATGAAACACGTCACGTTATAAAACCCGGACTAACAGGTTGGGCACAAGTAAATTATTCTTATGGTGAAACGATCGACGATAGTTTGATTAAACTTCAATACGATTTGTATTATATCAAGCACAGAAGTATTTTCCTTGATGTTAATATCATATTCAAAACCCTGAGTACCGTTTTACTTTATCGGGGACAATAGTTTGATTGGATTTCTGCCATTCAATTTCAATAAAATATACAGATTGGTAATGATAAATGGTAGCATAATCACCAAGTGTGGTTTTGTGATTATCACTATGCAATAAATCAGCAGCAGAACTAACAAAGTGATGTTAAGCTTTTTCAAAAAGTTATTTTTTGCAAACGGAATCAAAAGAAACAACGGATTAAAAAGCAATGCATTGTAATTCCAAAGTAATTCTTCGTGTTGAGAATACAAACCAATCAGACACAGAAAAAGTCCCAAAATGCCACAAACAAAAAGATAACTTTTAAACACAAATCGCTTGTTAATGATTATCAAAGTCAAAAGTGCCAAACAGATTAAATAAATGCTGTTGAAAAACGAAAATTGAGGCTGTGTAGAAACGCCCTGAACTACAGTTTCCTTTTTAGAAACCAATGGTTTTCCGTCTATTGTTGCTTTATCTAAGCTGTTCAATAATTCTATAGGAAGAAATAATTTTTCAGCTTTCCCGTCAGTTTTGGCGCCAAATACAATATTGATTCCTAATTTATACCAAAAATAATTTTCGAAATAAGGATACAAAAGTGTTCGGTAACTAATCGATTTATCGTCAACTTTTTGAATCTTTTCTGTGCCAAACAATCCATTTATTTTATTGACAACCATCGTTGTACAATTTCGGTCGATAAATTTATAGGTATAGTTTTTTTCGTCCGAGAGCAACGATTTGTTTAGTGCGTCAAACAGTTCCTGCTTTTTTGCTAACGGTAAATTTAACGTTTGCTCAATTACTTGTCTTCTGTCCAATTTATATTCAAAAACAAAATCATCATAAGAAGTCACGTTCATAAAATACTGCAAATCGCCTTTTACAAATTTGAAGTAGAAATTTTCAGTCCTGAAATCAAAATAGCCATAATTATATACGACATCAAGCGCATTATTTGGGTCTTTGATTCTCAACGCCGTATGCCCAAAAGTAGAGTACAATTCCTCGCCACGGTCACAAGTAAAAATGCTAACCTGTGCCTCAGAAGAAAGTGGCGGATTTTGCGAAAACACAAGGAAACTTAATAAAAGTAAAGAAAAAGAAAGAATTTTTTTGAACATAATTTTTTATCTAAAAATACTTAAGTCAACTTTCACAGAAAAAATATTAGAATACAAAGCAGCACTTTGATCACCCAAATCGGTTAAGGCATAATCAACCTGAATACCTTTGTATTTAAATCCCAAACCAATGTTGGGTTGAAAATTTACTTTGGTACTTCCGTCAATTTGTTCTACGTTTTGAAAGTTTCCAACACCGGCACGAAGAAAAACTAAATCGGTATAACCAAATTCGAGTCCAAGTGCAGGATCAATACTAAAGGCGCTGTTAGAAATGATATCGTTAGTTTGGGCAAACTGCATATTTAAATTCACTGCCGCGAGTAAGGTGTAGTCATAATGAAAATCAAATTTTTTGGAAACGCCAAGTTGTGCTTTTGGAAAAGTAATCTCGGTGCTTTCAGGTGGTTCCTGATTTTGTCCGGCTACGGCATCTTTTATTTCATTGTATTTATCTTCATCAATTGCCCAAATGTTGTAGGTTGTCGTAATATCGCGAAGCATTACGCCATAATGCCAATCATTACTTTCATACTGCAATCCGAAATCAAAACCAAATCCCCATGAACTGGCAAAATCGCCAATAACCCTGCGGATAACTTTAGCATTCACACCATATTGTAAACCTTCAATCAGCGTTGGACGTCGTGCATACGAAAACGTAAAACCATAATCGGCAGTTGAAAAAAGGCTGATTCGGTTGTAGTCAATATTTCCTTCGCTGTCTATAAGTTGTGTTGTATTTAGGATGTCATCAACACCAAAACGGATTAAAGAAATTCCCCAAGCGCTTCTGTCGTCTATCTTTTTGGCGTAAGCTGCATAATCGTATTGAGCAATATTGGCAAAGTAACTTGCATGCATCAGCGCAGCTTCGCTGTCTTCAATTTTTAATAAACCTGCCGGATTCCAATATCCCGAATTGACATCGCCAGTAAATGACGTTACTGCATTCGACATTCCCAAAGCAGCAGCATCAACCCCGATGTTCATAAATTCATTGGAATATTTTCTAACTGATTGTGCATGAGTGATTATGCTAATAAAAAGCAGTAGAATAGCAATTGTTTTTTTCAAGGCAATTTTTCTTTTTACAAATATCAAATAAAAATCTCTAATATAAAACGTAGAAAGCTTTAACTTATTGTATTAGATTTGTATTTCTTTAAAAATAGTAAACGATTACAGATGAACATTAAAGCCCAGATTCCGAACTTATTTACAATGCTTAACCTGTTTTGTGGATGCGTGGCGTTGGTTATGTTGAGTTATCTTAGGTTTGATTTAGCTTTTTATTTTGTTTCACTTGGTATTTTCTTCGATTTTTTTGATGGATTCTTTGCCCGTAAATTTGGCGTTGCAGGACCACTTGGAGTTCAATTAGATTCATTGGCAGATATGGTAACAAGTGGAATTGTTCCAGGATATGCCATGTTTTTAATGCTTTATGATATTGAGTTTTTTGAAATAGTAAGTGTTCAACATAAATTTAATTCCAATACTATTTTTTATCTTCCTTTTTTTGGCTTTTTAATTTCACTTGGAGCTTGCTATCGTTTAGCTAAATTTAATATCGATACACGTCAGTCAGATAGTTTTATTGGATTACCAACTCCGGCAAATGCTTTGTTTATTACAAGTTTGCCTTTGGTGATGGGACTTCGTTTATTTGATAATGTTTGGATTGAGGATTATTTGAATAACAAATGGGTTCTGGTTGCAATAACAATTTTAAGTGCATATGTTATGAATGCCGAAATTCCTTTATTTTCACTGAAGATTAAGAACTTCAGTTTTGCCAAATACAAACTGCAGATTTTCTTTTTGGCGCTATCCGTTTTGATGCTGATTTTCCTTCAGATACTAGCGGTTCCGTTGATAATTATAATCTATGTATTGCTATCAATAGTAGATAATCAATTAAAAATTACCGCAAAGTAATTTTTTTGTCAGAAATAAATCTATTTTTACGTAAATCTATAATCTGTAAAAAAATGAAAAAAATCTTAGGCTTATTTGCCTTTTCAACGCTGTTTTTGAGTAGCTGTTCTTCCAGTGATTCTCCGAGCAGTACTGCTTCAGGACCTTTAGTTAAAACTTTGATTATTGACAACATCAATCCGGGAGACCAAGATTACAATTTACTTTTTACCTACTCGGGTGATAAACTAATTAATATTAAAGATTCAGGTGATATTATTGATCAGTATGTGTACACTGGAGACAAGTTGACCAGAGTTAACTATCCTCAAGATAACACTTATATCTTGATTGAATATGCAGGAAGTCAAGTAACTAAATTTACAGAATATGATCCCGATTTTGATTCTGCTACAAAAACTGTAGTTACTTATTCGGGAAATACATTTACCAGAACAGTATATGAAGGGGATTTAACCAGTCAAACGACTTTAAGTTACACCGAAGTTTGTACAGTTCAAAATGGAAATATCACTCAATTAACCAGAACTTCTTCTTTTGGTTCTTCAGGTACTGAAACGTACACTTATGACACTAAAAATAATCCTTTTAAAAACATAAGTAATTTCACTGTGTTTCAAGTTCTGGACATAGATATTGAGGGTAATGCAAATAATCAAACAGCAATGAATTATCCTGGAAATCCTTATACTATTTCTATAACCTACAATGCTGATAATTATCCATTAACCGAGCTTAGCTATGATGGTTCAGCTGTTTTAAAAGAATCTGACACTTATACTTACTACTAAATTTCGGAATAGTTAAAATAAAAAAGCTTCCAATTAGGAAGCTTTTTTATTTGTTTCTTGTAACCATATATATGATAAAACCGAAAAAAAGCATGAAGCACAGTAGGTATATATAGGCATAGCGATGTGCAAAATTGAATGTTGTACCATACATTGGATTAGGCTTGTCAACCAGAACCCGTTCATCTTCTTTACAGTAGTAGAACATGCCAAAAACCTTCCAATTTTTTGGATCTTTGTGTAGTTTTTCCTGCCGTTCTTTCAACGAGCTTTCCATTGATTAAAACGTCAATTTCTTTTTACGAAGCTCAAAGTTTTGTCCGAGATATACTTTTCTAACCATTTCGTCAGCAGCTAATTCTTCCGGAACTCCGGCTTTTAGAATACCACCTTCAAACATTAAGTATGTTTTATCCGTAATAGCCAATGTTTCCTGAACGTTGTGGTCGGTAATTAAGATTCCGATGTTTTTGTTTTTTAATTGCGCTACAATTCGCTGAATATCTTCAACAGCTACAGGGTCAACACCGGCAAAAGGTTCATCAAGCAGTATGAATTTTGGGTCAGTTGCTAAAGCTCTCGCGATTTCGGTTCTTCTTCTTTCACCACCCGAAAGTAAATCACCACGATTGGTTCTGATGTGCTCTAAACTAAACTCGGCAATCAGGCTTTCCATTTTGGCAACCTGCTCTTCTTTGGAGAGCTTGGTTAATTGCAAAACACTCAAAATATTATCTTCGATGCTCAACTTTCTGAAAACTGAAGCTTCCTGCGCCAAATAACCAATTCCGTGTTGGGCACGTTTGTACATTGGAAATTCTGTAATATTCATGTCATCCAAATAGATATTGCCGGCATTTGGTTTAACCAATCCGACAATCATATAGAACGAAGTTGTTTTTCCGGCGCCATTCGGACCCAAAAGCCCCACGATTTCACCTTGATTTACTTCTACAGAAATACCTTTTACGACACTTCTGCCTTTATAGGTTTTGATTAAATTTTCGGCTCTTAACTTCATGTTTGAGGTTCTAAGGTTCTAAGTAACTAAGGTACTAAGTTTTATTTAATGCAAATAAACAAAATCCATTTGCTCTATTTATCGTTTTAACTTCAATTTTGGAAAACTTCCATCTTCTAACTTCCCGCTTCTAGTGCTTCCCAAAACTCATAAGCTCTTCTCAAGTGCGGAATTACTATTGTTCCTCCAACTAAAGTCGCAATTCCCATAGCTTCCATCATTTCTTCTTTGGTGATGCCTTCTTTATAGCTGGTTTCTAAATGGTATTTGATGCAATCGTCACAGCGCAAAACAGTAGATGCAACTAGTCCGAGAAGTTCTTTTGTCTTAACATCTAATGCCCCTTCTGCGTAAGCATTGGTATCCAGATTGAAAATTCGTTTTACAATTTTGTTATTGTCTGCCAATAATTTCTCGTTCATTTTTGAACGATAGTCATTAAATTCTTCAACTAGTTTGCTCATTTTTCTTATTATTTTTTTCTACAAAAACAGAAATCCAAATACTGGCTTCATAAATTAATAACATCGGAATTGCCACAGTGACCTGACTTACAACATCTGGCGGTGTAACAATAGCAGCTACAATCAATACAATTACAACTGCGTATTTTCTATACTTTCTTAAGAAGCTTGGCCCCACTAATCCCAATTTGGTCAGGAAATAAATAATGATTGGCAACTCAAAAAATAAGCCACTGGCAATGACAGATGTTTTAACCATACTAACATAAGAATCAATACTAAATTGATTTTTTACAACGCTGCTTATTGAGAATGTTGCCAGGAAATTTACCGACATCGGAACAATCACGAAGTAACCAAAAAGAACTCCCAAAAAGAACAAAATAGAAGCAACAAAAATGAATAGTTTAGCGCTCTTTTTTTCTTTTTCATACAAGGCCGGACTAATAAATTTCCAGAATTCCCAAAGAATATAAGGGAAAGCCAAAATAAAACCGGCGGTTATGCAAACCCAGACAAAAATATTTACCTGGCCTTCCATTTGTGTATTCTGAATGATGAAATTTAGTTCGGTAATACAAATGCTGTCAGCAAAACCAAGATAATGTGAAGCATCACAAAAAAAACGATAGGTAATAAAACTTGGGTCGGTTGGGCCAAAAATTAAGTCATTAAAAATATAATCTGCAAAAAAATAAGAAACAATTGCCATGGTTACAACAGCAGCTGAACTTCTCACTAGCAACCATCTTAATTCTTCAAGATGATCTAAGAATGACATTTCATTAAGTGGTTTCTTTGCCATTATACGATGCCTTCTTTTAAAATGTCATGTAGGTGAATTACACCTTTATAATCTCCATTATCTACAACGACTAATTGTGTAATTGAAAAGTCTTCAAGAACATTCAAGGCATCGCTAACCATATCGGTTGATTTTATGGTTTTCGGATTTTTGGTCATAATGTCTTGTGCTGTTAATCCTGAAATATTTTCGGTTTTGTTCAGCATTCTTCTGATGTCACCATCTGTTATGATTCCAACCACTTTTTCATTTTCAATAACAGCGGCAACTCCTAATCGTTTTTCAGATATTTCGACGATGACTTTTTTGATAGTTGAATCTGGTGCAACCATCGGTTTATGTGTGTTATCCAGCATATCACCAACGCGCAGTAATAATTTTTTACCCAAAGCACCACCGGGATGATATTTGGCAAAATCTTCGGCAGTAAAGCTTTTCATTTCCATCAGACAAACCGCAATCGCATCACCCATTACTAATTGAGCTGTGGTACTATTGGTCGGAGCCAGATTAATTGGATCAGATTCAGCTTCTACATAAGTATTCAAAACATAATCAGCTCCTTTTCCAAGGAACGAAGTATTATTCCCGGTAATGGCAATCAGTTTATTTCCGAATCGTTTTAACAACGGAACCAAAACCTTAATCTCTGGACTGTTGCCACTTTTTGAAATGCAAATTACCACATCGCCGGGTTGTACCATGCCTAAATCGCCGTGAATGGCTTCCGAAGCATGAAGAAAAAGTGATGGAGTTCCGGTCGAGTTTAAAGTCGCCACAATCTTTTGAGCTATGATAGCACTTTTGCCAATTCCGGTTACTACTAAACGACCTTTTGAGTTGTAAATGATTTCAACAGCATTTACAAAATTGTCATCTAAAAATTGGGTTAGCTTGGCTATAGATTCACTTTCAGACAAAATTGTCTTTTTGGCAGAAGCAAGAATGTTTTCTTTATTTATCAAAATTGTAACAATATAAAATTTGTATGTATAAAAGAAAGTCTTATCTTTATGTTTGCAAATTTATGTAAAAATACCATTAGGAGAGAATGAATTTAAACGAAATTGACATTCACAAAGAATTAAAAAAATATTTTGGTTTCAACCAATTTAAAGGATTGCAGGAACAGGTTATAAAAAGTATTATTGCTCAAAATAATACTTTTGTTATAATGCCTACAGGTGGCGGAAAATCATTGTGTTATCAGTTGCCTGCTTTGATTCAGGATGGAACTGCAATAGTGGTTTCACCTCTTATCGCTTTAATGAAAAACCAAGTGGATGCCATTCGAAGTTTGTCTTCGGAAAATGGTATTGCTCATGTCTTAAATTCCTCTCTTACCAAAACAGAAATTAATCAGGTTAAAAAAGATATTACCTCGGGAGTTACCAAATTATTATATGTAGCACCTGAATCATTAACCAAAGAAGAATATGTTGATTTTCTTCAAAGTGTGAAAATCTCATTTGTAGCCATAGATGAAGCGCATTGCATTTCAGAATGGGGACACGATTTCAGACCTGAATACCGAAACTTAAAAGCCATCATCAAACTTATTGGTGATGTTCCGGTTATTGGTTTAACTGCAACGGCTACGCCAAAAGTTCAGGAAGATATTCTTAAGAATTTGGATATGGCGGATGCCAAAACATTCAAGGCATCTTTTAACCGTCCGAATTTGTTCTATGAAGTTCGCACAAAAACCAAAAATATCGATGCGGACATCATTCGTTTCATCAAACAAAATAAAGGAAAATCCGGAATCATATATTGTTTAAGCCGAAAGAAGGTTGAAGAAATTGCCGAAGTCTTGCAAGTTAACGGAATTTCAGCCGTGCCATATCACGCAGGTTTAGATGCTAAAACAAGAGCCAAACATCAGGACATGTTTCTTATGGAAGATGTTGATGTTGTAGTTGCCACAATTGCATTCGGAATGGGAATTGATAAGCCCGATGTTCGTTTTGTAATCCATCATGATATCCCAAAATCACTCGAAAGTTATTATCAGGAAACTGGTCGTGGCGGAAGAGATGGAGGAGAAGGCCATTGCCTGGCTTACTATTCTTATAAAGATGTTGAAAAGTTAGAAAAATTCATGTCGGGTAAACCGGTAGCTGAACAGGAAATTGGTTTCGCATTGCTGCAGGAAGTTGTTGCTTATGCCGAAACTTCGATGTCGAGACGTAAATTCTTATTGCATTATTTCGGAGAAGAATTTGACAGCGAAACCGGAGAAGGTGCCGATATGGATGACAATGTCCGCAATCCAAAAACAAAAATTGAAGCAAAAGATCAGGTCAAATTGCTTTTAGAAATAGTTAGAGATACTAAGCATTTGTATAAATCTAAGGAAATTTGTTTTACGCTTATCGGAAGAGTTAACGCTATGATTAAGGCTTACAGAACCGATTCACAACCTTTTTTTGGTAAAGGAAATAAATTTGAAGAACGCTATTGGATGGCCTTGATTCGACAGGTTTTGGTTGCAGGTCTTTTGACTAAAGATATTGAAACTTACGGTATTTTAAAAGTATCAGACAAAGGGCATGAGTTTATCAAAAATCCAACATCATTTATGATGTCGGAAGATCACGAATACAACGAAGCAGAAGATGATGCCATAGTAACAGCATCAAAAGCTGGTGGCACTGCCGATGAAGCTTTGATGTCGATGTTACGGGAGTTGCGTAAAAAAGTAGCTAAGAAATTAGGTGTTCCGCCTTTCGTAGTTTTTCAGGATCCATCGTTAGAAGATATGGCTTTGAAGTATCCAATTACTATTGATGAGTTGACCAATACTCACGGAGTTGGTGAAGGGAAAGCCAAAAAATACGGAAAAGAGTTTGTCGATTTGATTGCACGATATGTTGAAGATAATGACATTATTCGCCCTGATGATTTGGTTGTAAAATCTACCGGAGCGAATTCGGCAAACAAACTATACATCATTCAAAACATAGACCGAAAATTATCCCTAGAAGATATCGCCAAAGCCAAAGGATTTACGATGGATAATTTGTTAAAAGAAATGGAGCAGATTGTCTATTCCGGAACTAAATTAAACATCAGTTATTGGGTAAATGAAATCCTTGACGAAGACCAACAGGAAGAAATTCACGACTATTTTATGGAATCAGAATCCGATAAAATAGAAGATGCTTTAAAGGAATTTGATGGCGATTACGATATCGAAGAATTGCGTCTGATGCGAATAAAATTCATAAGCGAAGTAGCGAATTAAAAAAAAGTGTTCAGTGTTCAGTTTTTAGTGTTCAGTTATTGAACTGCCAACTGAACACTGATTACTGAACACTATAAATTTCTCCACGATGCGGTTTTAAAGCATCTCTAACTGAAATCATATTTTCATCTGTTACGACCATAAAGGCAATGGCATGCAACTCGTTTTTGATTTCAAAACCAGTAATGTTTATCGGAAATTTTTCAATGGCGATGTATTCTTTTAAATGAATTTCGTGATGCTCCGCAGTTTTGGCTGAGGCTTCTCCACGAAAATCCCAAATTAGTTTTATTTGTCTCGACATCTCGTTAAAATTATAAAAATCAGTAGTTTAATTCGTAAAAAATAATACTTTTGTTTTGTCAAACTAAACAAAAACTTATGAAACAAAAGTACATTCTTTTTATGTTGTTTTCCTTATTTGTTTTTAAAGGAAATGCCCAAAGCAATTACGCTGTAAATTCAATTCCGTTTCAACCTTTTTCTGGAACATTGTCGTCATTAACTACGGCTGATGATATTTATTCACCTGTAATTACTATGCCGTTTAGTTTTGATTTTTATGGAGTTACTTACAATCAAATAATTGTTAGTACTAACGGATATATAGATTTTAGGACAAATTTGGCAGGTCAATATTCACCGTGGACTATTACCTATCAAATTCCATGGACTAATTTTCCAGCTAAAAGTTCAATTTTCGGATGCTATGAAGATTTAAATAATAATGCCGCTTTGGGAGGTCTTGGTACTATAACTTGCGGAAGTTATGGTACAGCACCTTACAGAAAATTTGTAGTTTATTTTTATAATCAACCTCATTTCCAGTGTAATAGTACTATACCTTTAACATCTTTTCAAATGATTTTAAGTGAAACTACTAACATTATAGATGTTCAGATAATCAATAGAACACCTTGCATGGCATGGCGTTCAGGAGAGGGAGTGATTGGTATAATTAATAGCGATGGAACTCAAGGAATTACCCCGCCAGGAAGAAATACCGGAAATTGGTCAGCTTCAAATGAAGCTTGGCGTTTCTATCGTCCTGGTTATTATCCGAGTTATTCTTTTGTGCGTTGTGATGATGATTCAGATTCATTTGTAACTTTTGATTTAACTGTAGCCGCAAATGATTTGTCGCCGGCAAATCCATCGGCAATTACTTTTTTCGAAGATAATGCATTGACAATTCCGGTTGCAAATCCAACAGCCTACATAAATACTTCAAACCCAAGAACTATTTATGCCAGCGGAAACGGAGCTATAAGACCTGTTGTACTTAATGTTATCGATTGTAGTGTTGATACTGATAGCGATAGTGTGCCGTCGGCAACCGAAGATGTAAATAACGACACTAATTTAGCCAACGACGATACGGATTTAGACGGAATACCAAATTATTTAGACAATGATGACGATGGTGATTTGGTGTTAACCAGTGTTGAATATGTTTTTGCCAGAGATCCACGTCAGGTAAATGTTATTTTAGATACTGATTTAGACGGAATCCCAAATTATTTGGATAGTGATGATGATGGAGATGGTTTGTTAACTTGGAGAGAAGACTACAATAACGACGGAAATCCGGCTAACGATGACACTAACAGCAGTGGCACGCCTGATTATCTTGAATCTTCTGTGGCTTTAGGCTTAACTCCTGTTAGTATGGATAATAACAGTATAAAAGTATTTCCAAATCCGGCAACTAATGTGTTGAATATTCAAAATAATAATGATGACACTAATGCTTCTATTGAAATTTATTCTATCAGCGGAGCCAAAGTAAAAGCATTAAAAGCAACACAATCATTGACGACAATCTCGGTTTCTGATTTGCAAAGTGGTGTTTATTTTGTCAAAGTAACAATGAACAACCAGGTTGGTAATTATAAATTCATTAAAAACTAATCCAAACTGCCAGTAGCAGTCCGCCTCTTATTATCAAAGGTTTAGTGAAAGCTAAGCCTTTTTTATTTGTACTAACTTTCATTTGATTATTTTTGCGATAGAAATCAAACCATGCCACAAGAATTACAGATCCAAGTTTCCCCCGAAATTGCAGCTAAAGAAAGTTTGCTCTATGAACATGTGGCGCAATTAGTTCAGGTTTCTGCTAAATTGGTTCAAAAAGTTGTAATTCTGAAGCGTTCTATAGACGCACGTCAAAAATCGATTAAAGTCAATCTTAAAGTTTCGGTTTATTTAATAGATGAAAAATATACGGAACAAAAAATAGCGCTTCCCAATTATGAAAATGTTTCCAATAAACAGGAAGTAATTATAGTTGGTGCCGGTCCGGCCGGATTATTTGCAGCCTTACAATTAATCGAATTAGGTTTAAAACCAATAGTTATAGAACGCGGAAAAGATGTTCGTGGTCGTCGTCGCGATTTGAAAGCCATCAACGTTGACCATATTGTCAATGAAGATTCAAATTATTGTTTTGGCGAAGGCGGAGCCGGAACCTATTCTGATGGAAAATTATATACACGTTCCAAAAAGCGTGGTGATGTTGACAGAATTTTAAAGTTGTTAGTTGGTTTTGGTGCTACATCCGATATTTTAGTCGAAGCGCATCCTCATATTGGAACCAATAAATTACCACAAATCATTCAGGACATTCGTGAGAAAATTATCGAGTGTGGCGGAAAAGTTCTATTTGAAACCCGAG
The DNA here is from genome assembly GCF_021608185.1 of Flavobacterium anseongense. Taxonomy (GTDB): domain Bacteria; phylum Bacteroidota; class Bacteroidia; order Flavobacteriales; family Flavobacteriaceae; genus Flavobacterium; species Flavobacterium anseongense. The sequence goes on from NZ_JAKIHN010000006.1 coordinate 73,866, forward strand.
TGACTGATTTTGTTATAAAGAACAATGAAATGCAAGGTGTCGTTACGCAAAATGGCGATACGATTTCAGCGAATAAACTAATTTTAGCCACAGGACATTCGGCTCGTGATATTTTTGAATTACTAGACAGAAAAAAGATTTTTATCGAAGCCAAACCTTTTGCACTAGGCGTTCGTGCCGAACATCCACAGGAATTGATTGACAGCATTCAATACAGCTGTGATTTTCGTGGCGACTATTTACCACCTGCACCATATTCAATCGTGAAGCAGGTTAATGGTCGCGGCATGTATTCGTTTTGTATGTGTCCGGGTGGCGTGATTGCACCTTGTGCTACAAGTCCGGGCGAAGTCGTAACCAATGGTTGGTCTCCTTCAAAACGAGATCAGGCAACAGCCAATTCCGGAATTGTGGTCGAATTAAAACTGGAAGATTTTAAACCTTTCGCCAAATTCGGAGCATTGGCCGGAGTGGAATTCCAGAAAAGCATCGAGCAAAAAGCCTGGCATTTGGCTGGACAAACGCAAAGAGTTCCGGCACAGAGAATGGTTGATTTTGTACAAAATAAAGTATCGGCATCAATACCAAAAACATCTTATGTACCCGGAACGACTTCGGTTGAAATGGGAGAGGTTTTCCCGGGATTCTTGACCCAAATTATGCGGGAAGGTTTTATCGAATTTGGAAAAGCAATTCGTGGCTATATGACCAATGATGCGATTCTCCATGCACCGGAAAGCAGAACGTCTTCACCGGTTAGAATTCCGCGTGACAACGAAACCTTGGAACATCCACAAATCAAAGGTTTGTATCCTTGTGGAGAAGGCGCCGGATTTGCAGGTGGAATTATTTCCGCAGCTATTGATGGCGAAAAATGCGCCTTGAAAATAGCCGAAAGTATCTCAAAATAAAGTAAATTTCATTTTTATTTTTAAAAAGTAGGGTGATGGCATTTTGTGTTGTCTAACCTTTAAACACTAAATTATAAATAAGATGAAAAAAATTAAAATTTTACTTTTAGTACTGACTATTGCAATGGTTGGTTTGTATTCTTGTACCGATAATGATCCGGTTGAAAATGAAATTGTAACTGCCAAAAGTATTTCGTTGAGAACCACATTAAACGAAATCAGAAAAGCCAATAACATCAGCGGAAAAAATGATTTAACCACACAGGATACAGCATTTTGCTTCGGATTTGTTTATCCAATTAACCTTTCCTATAGTGATGGAACAGTAATTACCGTTTCTTCGTACGAAGGTTTAATTGAGGTTTTAACCAATGAGACTTCAGCATTATATATTGACGGAATCGAGTTTCCGTTCCAAGTGCAACAGGAAGGAGCGATTATAACTATAAATAACGAAGACGAATTTTTTGCCCTAATTGATGATTGTACTTTCCATACTTTAAATGATTTTGTCTTTGATTTTACCTGCTATTCTATTGTTTTCCCTATTTCGGTTGTGAATGATAATGGAGAAACTACTGTAGTAAATAGTCAAACGGAATTAGTAGATTTAGTTTTGCCAACACCAACAGGAAACTCTTATCAATTAGACATTGTATTTCCAATCTCTGTTGTTCAAAACGACCTAACCATTGTGATTAATAATTTATATGAATTCTTTGATTTGAATAACGATTGTTCAAGCAGTTCATGTGTTTGTACTGCGGACTATAATCCGGTTTGTGTACAAACCTCTGCAGGAATAGTAGAATACTCAAATATGTGTCATGCAGAATGTGATGGTTTTACAGCTGCCGATTTAGTATCATGTGATCCTGTGACAACTATCAATTTCGGAACTGGTTTAGGTTCGTGTTTTAATGTAGCTTATCCTGTGCAAGTGCAGTATATGGGAGCTTTAGTAACAGTTAATTCTAATGATGAATTACGTCAATATTATTTTCCGGCAACATCGAGCATTCCTGCCCTTGTTTATCCTGTAACGGTAACTTTTAATAGTGCAACAGGTCCGGTAACAGTAGTTATGACCGGTAGTGCTCAGTTTGAAACGGCTATCGCTAATAATTGTAATTAATTGATTTTAAATAAAAATTGGGAAAAATCAATGTTACGACACAACCTTAGTAATAAGGTTGTGTTTGTAATTTAAGCTATGAAAGAAGAAAACCAAAATGTTAAGCTCTGTTCCGAAGCGGTTTTTCGCTCGGTTTTTGACACTAATTTTAAAGTGTTGCGTAACTTTTTGGTATATAAATTCAGAGGCGATATAGAAAGTGCCGAAGATGTAGCTCAAAATGCTTTTGTCAAACTTTGGGAAAATTGCGGAATTCTAAAACCTGAGCAAGCCAAAAGCTTTTTATACACCACAGCCATCAGGCTTTCGCTGAATAAAATAAAGCACAATAAGGTAGTGAACAATTTTGAGTTGCAATTTAGTCCCAAATCATCGCACAAGGAATCACCTGAGTTTTTGATGGAAGAAACCGAATTAAAAATGCAACTGGAAAAAGCGATAAACGATTTGCCCGAAAAACAAAGAACCGTATTTTTAATGAACCGTTTTGACAATCAGTCTTATACTGAAATTGCAGCATCATTGGATTTATCGGTAAAAGCTGTTGAAAAACGCATGCATCAAGCATTATTGTCCTTGAGAAAAGTAGTAAAAAACGTTTGAAAAATTATACGATGGAAGAGATGAACGAAACGTATTTATCCGATTGGTTAGCCAATAAAATAACAGACGAACAATTAAAAGAATTGGTTTCGGCAGAAGATTTTGAGGCATTTCAAAAGATAAAAAACACGCTAACCAATTTTGAAATCAGCAATCCTGATTTGGAACAAAACTTTAGCGCAGTCAAACAAAAGCTGGCTGATAAAAGTCAAGCTAAAACAAAAGTAATTACGCTTTGGCGATATGCTTCGATTGCGGCTTGTTTGCTGGTAATGTTTGGTTTGTATCATTTTTTTATAGCGGAAAATACCATAACAACTGCTTTTGGTCAAACACAAATAATCACCTTAGCCGACCATTCCAAAGTATCTTTAAATGCCAAATCAACACTGGTTTACGGCAACAATTACAGCTACAAACGAGCCTTGTGTCTCGATGGTGAAGCTTTTTTTGAAGTCGAAAAAGGAAGTTCGTTTACAGTAAAAACTTCACTTGGTGATATTCGCGTTTTGGGAACCAAATTCAATGTCATAGCATTCAAAGATTTCTTTGAAGTAAAATGTTATGAAGGCAAAGTGGAAGTAACACAAAAAGGGAAATCAATCATTTTAGCACACGGAGAAAGCGTTCGCTATTACAATCATACGGTTGAAAATTGGGCAGATGATACAACCGAAAAACCTACCTGGATTTCGGGAGAAACGTCTTTTAAAAATGTACCGATGCGCTATGTAATTGACCAGTTTAAAAACCAATACAATGTTGAAATCGACTATCCGAAAACTATTGAAAACATAAAATTCACAGGAACTTTTACTCATAAAGAATCAACTGTAGCGCTACAAACCATTTGCCTTCCGCTGCATTTAAAATTTGGCAAAGACCAAACCGGAAAAATTATCATTTCTAAATGAAGAAACTAATGTTGTTAGCCTTCTTTTTGTGCTGGTTACAATTTTCCTGGTCACAAAAAAAGAAGTCGTTTTTTTATGCTGATGCAAAACTCACCAAAGTGCTTTCTGATGTCGAGGAAGCATTTGATGTTAAATATTCCTATGTCGATTCTTTGGTAATCCCACAGCGATTTTCATTGCCAAAAAAGTTATATGCCTTAGATGAAATTAATAATGAAATTGAAAAGCAATCGACTTTAAAAATCATCAGGATTAACGAGCGTTTTTATTCTCTTAATAAGACTGAAACCAATGAAACTGACTCAAGCATAACACTTCTCAAAGAAGTTATAGTAGAAGAATTTTTGGCAAAAGGCATTCAAAAAACCAATCAACATTATAGCATCTTTCCACAAAAAGTGCAAACGCTTCCCGGAATAACGGATGCTGATATTCTGCAATCACTGCAACAGTTGCCCGGAGTTAAAAGTCCGAATGAAACGGCAACAGGTTTATACATTCGCGGTGGCACTTCTGACCAGAATTTGATACTGATGGATGGCATTCGGTTGTATCATCCCGGACATTTGTTTGGCATGATTTCGAGTATTAATCCAAATGTCGAGCAAACCGTGGATTATTACAATAAAGCTGTGAATCCAAGGTTTGGCGAAAGAGTTTCGGGTATTATCGATATCAAATCCACAGACAAAATCTCAGATAAGTTAAAAATCAATGCTGGAATCAACGCTCTGAATGCAGATGTTTATTTGAAATCACCATTGATTAAAGATAAATTAGGCTTGCAATTTTCTGCCAGAAAATCGTATACCGAATGGCTTCAATCGCCAACGTTTAATCAATTGGAACGCAAGGTTTTTCAGAATACTGACTTCAAAGGATTTGATAATGACAACCAATTTCAGTTTTATGATTATTCAGCCAAATTAAATTTTAAACCCAATCCAAAAACTGAAATTTCACTCTCGGGTTTGGTTATTAAAAATAATTTAGATTATAAAAGTACTATTAAGACAGACAGTATCAGTAACCAAAGAATGAACATAGAAAATTATGGATTCAGCCTGAATTGGACACAAAAATATACTCCGAAATTTAAGCAGCAAACTTTGATTTACTATTCGCTTTACAGTTTTGATTATCTGAAGAAAAAGGATTATGACATCAATAAATTTGAAGCGTTCAAGAAATTAAATAGAGTAGTAGATTCGGGTGCAGAGCTGCGTTTTGGTTACCAAATGAATGAACAATCAAATTTAGACTTTGGTTACCAGGTTTTCGGAAATGATATTTCGCATTTGTTCAATAGTTATAATCAGGATGTTGGAATTGATTTAGGTTTGCGACATCTTTACAATGTTACTCATGCCGGATATGTTCATTACCAAAGTGATTTTGGCAGTTGGAATATTCAGCCTGGTTTGCGCTATAACTTTTATAGCCAAATAAAAGCCTCAAGTTTTGAACCGCGTTTGATGCTTCAAAAGAAGCTATCTAAATCGTTAATCTGGCAGGTTTCTTGTGAGCGAAGAAGCCAGATTTTGAGTCAGGTTCGCGAAAATGCAGCCAACGATTTGAGTCTGGAAAATTACGTTTGGATATTATCAGATAATGGTGAATATCCAATTCAGAAAGCGAATCAGTTTGCATCCGGAATCATTTTCAAAAAGAACAATTGGCTTTTAGATGTTGATGCTTATTATAAAAATATTACTGGAATCACTTCATATACTTTGGGGTTTTTGGGACAAAATGACAATGACATTCATCACGGAAAAGGCTTTACCAAAGGCGTAGATGTTTTGCTTCAAAAAAGTCACAATTCATGGAGAGCTTGGATGACTTACACTTATCAGGATTCACAGAATAAGTTTGAGGCTTTGAATGATGGAAATTATTTCAGTTCTAATGCCGATATCAAACACAATTTTACGATAGCCTTGAATAAAAAATGGAAGAACTTTTTGTTTACAACAGGATGGTTTTGGCACAGCGGAAAACCGTTTAGCACCGTTAATAATTCGGGAGAAATAACCTCATACAATTCAGAAAGATTGCCTGATTATCATCGTTTAGACATTTCTGCCAGTTATCAATTTCAAAATCAAAAGAAGAATTTTTTTAAAGTTGGTGTTTCGGTTTACAATGTTTACAACCACAGCGATCTTATCAGTAAAGAATTTGAGCGAAAGTATGCCAGTCTTTCTGATTTTATTACGCCACGCTATACAATGCAGAATTATTATACTTTAGGTATCATGCCAAATGTTTTTTTTAGAGTGAATTTCTAAAAGTTATTAGTTATAACGTTTTAGTTAATTTCTTTCCGCTAATTGATGTTGATGGTCTTAACCAAAATAGTAATTTTATAAAAAATCATTTTTATGAATACTATTCCAACCGAATTTCAGATTACGAATTTATTACATCAGGATACTTATTTAGTTGATGGTCAACTAAAAAAATGGACTGGCGAAACCTCAGAAGTATATTCTACTATTTCTTCTACTGAAAATTATGCACCGACATTACTAGGTACTATTCCAACCATGGGAGAAGAAGCCGCTGATGAAGTAGTACAATCTGCTGTTGCTGCTTATAACAACGGACAAGGATTGTGGCCTACGATGAAAGTTAGTGACCGAATCAAATGCATGGAAAATTTTGTCACGCAGATGAAAGCCACCAGAAGCGAAGTAGTCAAATATTTGATGTGGGAAATCGGAAAATCATTAGGCGATTCGGAGAAAGAATTTGACCGAACAGTCGAATACATTTATGATACGATTGAAGATTATAAACAGTTAGACAGAAACAATGCGCGATTTACCAAAAGTCAAGTTGTAAATGCTATGGTTCGCCGTGGACCTTTAGGAGTTGTATTATGTCTTGGACCTTATAATTATCCGTTGAATGAAACTTTTTCCTTGCTGATTCCTGCAATCATCATGGGAAACACGGTGATTTTCAAACCGGCAAAGCATGGAGTATTGTTGATTTCACCATTGCTCGAAGCGTTTAGAAGCAGTTTCCCAAAAGGGGTTATCAATATTGTTTACGGAAGAGGAAGAGAAGTGGCTTCGCCAATTATGAAATCGGGGAAAGTGGATATTCTGGCATTAATTGGAAACAGTAAATCGGCAATTGCTTTGCAGGATTTGCATCCAAATAAAAACCGTCTGCGATTGATTTTAGGATTGGAAGCCAAAAATCCGGCGATTATTTTGCCTGATGCGGATTTGGATTTGACCATTCAGGAATGCATTATGGGAACCTTGTCTTTTAATGGGCAACGTTGTACAGCCTTGAAAATTCTTTACGTACACGAATCAATTGCGGCTGAATTCAACCGAAGATTTACTGAAAAAGTTGATGCACTTCCGTTTGGAAATCCGTGGGAGAAAGGTGTTTCATTGACACCATTACCCGAAAAAGATAAACCTGATTATATTCAGGAATTAATTGATGATGCTGCAAGTAAAGGCGCTAAAGTCATTAATGCAAAAGGCGGAGAGCGTTCGGATAATTATATTTTTCCGGCTGTTTTGTTTCCGATAAATAAAGAAATGCGTGTGTATCATGAAGAGCAATTTGGGCCTGTGATTCCAATATTAACTTTCAAAGATATTCAGGAACCATTGAACGATATGGCGGAATCAAATTATGGACAACAGGTGAGTTTGTTTGGAAAAGACATTAAAACCATAGCGCCGCTTATTGACACTTTAGTGAATTTGGTTTGTCGGGTGAATTTAAACAGCTCTTGTCAACGTGGACCGGATGTGTATCCGTTTACGGGAAGAAAAGATTCGGCAGTTGGAACCTTGAGTATTCATGATGCCTTGCGTTCGTTCTCTATTCGGACGTTTGTAGCTTCCAAAGACAATGCGTATAACAATGCTATTTTACAGGAATTGCTCAATAGTAAAGAATCGAATTTTATCAATACAGATTATATTTTATAACAAAAAGTCCCGATTCATCGGGACTTTTTTTATAGCGTTTATTTTTTTGCAACTGCTTCTTCATAACGTTCGGAAACTTTTTTCCAATTGATAATTTTAAAGAAGTTATCAATGTATCTTTTTCGTTTGTATTGATAATCTAAATAATAAGCGTGTTCCCAAACATCCAGATTTAAAAGTGGTGTACCCGAAACGATTTGTTTTGGCATCAAAGGATTATCCTGATTTGGTGTGCTTGTCACTTGCAATTTACCTGTTTTATCTACAACCAACCAAGCCCAGCCTGAACCAAATTGCTTGTCAGCAGCTTCAGAAAATTGTGTTTTAAATACTTCAAATGAACCAAAATCTCTCGTGATTAATGTTGCCAAAGTATCTTTAGGCTGTCCTCCCGATTTAGGCGACATACCTTCCCAAAACAAACTGTGATTATAAAAACCACCGGCATTGTTTTTTAAATCGGCATTGCTGCCATCACATTTTTTTAAGATGTCTTCAATAGTTAAATCGATTAATGTTGGATCTTCAGCAACTAATTTATTTAAGTTATTTGTATAAGTCAGATAATGTTTAGAATAATGCACTTCCATTGTTAGGATATCAATGCTTGGTTCAAGTTCATTGTATTGATAAGGCAATTTGGTAAGAGAGAATTGTCCATCAATAGCGCTTACATCATCAGGTTGTCCAATAGTGATTTTTTCTTCGGCTGATGGTAATGGAACTTCAACAACCTCGGTAAGTTTTTTTCTTTTACAAGATGGAAGCAATAGTATAAAAGAGAAACACAATACTATTGTAAAAACATTTTTACTCACTATTGAAAAATTTGTTTTTAATAGGGGTTCGTGAACCTGCGGTTTCATATTGTTTTATTTTTATCATTGGCAATCGCATGAATTGCTTCTATATAATGTTCCTTGGCTTCGTCAATAGACAAATGGCTAATCTGCATCCAGGCATTGGTTTTAAAGGCATTTCTTAAATCAAAATCACCCGAAAAGTTGAAATTTATAGTGCCAAAAGTAGCTTGTTTATAATAGGCATACAATCGCAACTGAACATCTTGAGGAAGTTCAGATTGCGACATTTTGGAAGCAATTTCTACGGCTTCCTGAAATCGAATATCTAATTCTTTTTCATCCATTTACAACTAGGCTTTTGATGTAATGACAGTTTGGTTACCAACAGCATTTTGCTGAAGATTTACTTCTATTTTAGTTCCCAATGGGAAAAACATATCGACTCTTGAACCAAATTTGATAAAACCGGCATCATCACCTTGGCGGACCTGCATTCCTTCTTCGGCGTAATTTACAATTCTACGTGCCAAAGCACCGGCAATTTGACGGTAAAGAATTTCACCAAAAACCCTGTTTTCAATAACAACGGTTGTTCTTTCGTTTTCGGTACTCGCTTTTGGATGCCAGGCAACCAAATATTTCCCGGGATGGTATTTGCTGTATTTTATTTTTCCACCAATGGCATAACGCGTAACATGCACATTGATTGGCGACATAAAAATAGAAACCTGCAAGCGTTTGTCTTTAAAATATTCTTCTTCAAAAACTTCTTCGATAACAACTACTTTTCCATCAACAGGAGCAAGTACTACTTTATCGGAAGCTTCAATTCTTCTGTTTGGATTTCTGAAAAATTGTAAAATCATTATCAAAAAGAACAAAGCTGCAATCTGAATGGTTTTTTCTAACCAAAAAATTGAAATCAACTTAGGTGTAAATAGCGTAATGATTACAGTTAGAGTAGTTGCTATTAAAATAATTTTTCCGCCTTCTTTATGAAACATAATATAAGATTTGATAAAACAAATAAACAAATGGTGCTACAAATATAATACTATCCAGGCGATCTAGAATACCACCATGACCAGGCATTATATTTCCGCTGTCTTTTACACCAGCAATTCTTTTGAATTTTGATTCGATTAAGTCACCTAAAGTACTGAAAATGCTAATAATTACGGCGCTTATTGTCCAAATAATTATGGAAGTGTTAGCGTAATTTGGCTTTGGTTGAAAATAAAATTTTGAGATTAAAATCCCCGCAATTACTGAAAATACAATCCCTCCAATAAATCCTTCGATGGTTTTTTTAGGTGATATTCTTTCGATTAGTTTGTGTTTTCCGATTGATTTTCCAACGATGTAAGCAAAAGTATCATTTGTCCAAATCAGAATAAAAATACTGATAATTATTTTTGGACGGAAGGTATTGTATGAAAAAGGAATCTTTGAAATTATGATAAATGGAAGAATTACATAACCAATGGTATACACATATTTCGAAGCGTTGTCGAATCTTTCTTTTTTTGAATCAAAAAGCAGTAACAAGCATTTTACCGAAACAAACAAAGTTGCGATTAACAGTAAAAGATCGTTTGTTTGATTGGTTCTATATTGGGTTGCTAAACAATAAGCTGCAGTTCCTAAAATAATTGGTGCTATTTTGTTTAAATGAATTAATTGGCAAAATTCATAAACAGCAATTATCATAAATACTCCGAATAGCAGATAAAAACTATTAACAGAATAGGAAGTAGCGATTATAAGCAGCGCAACATAAACTACACCAGATAATAATCTCTTTAGCGTTTCGTTCATTTTATAAATCTTCTAGAAGCAGTAGATACAAGTTCTTAGCAGTGCTTCCATATTGAAGAAAGTCTTCATCTTTAGCTTTCTCAAAATACTTTATAGTAGTAATATTGGTTGGATAGTCTTTCTCGTATTTCTTTTTAATCACACGAAGACCGTCGCTTTTAGCTTCTAAGATTTGACTGGTTGTAGCTAAAATGATGATGTTGTTAGGCAAATCATTTGGTTTGTTTTGCTTGATTTGATTGGATGAAAAAAGGACAGAACCTTCATCGGCAATCAAATTTTCACAACTGGCAAATAAAAACTTTGGATTGGTTGGTTTGTCATAGCTCAACTTGTTTTCATCCAACATGCTGTAAAGCTTTGGCTCGTAGCATAAAGCTTCGCATTCAAACCAATCGTTTTCTTCTAAAATATTCAGAAACTGATCTTTTACTTCGTTTAAGTTTTCACAATATAAAAACTTACCGCCATTTTTTTTGAAATTATAAGTAAACTTTTCATCTACAGGAAGTAACGAAAAGCTGGAAGGAGCATTATTGAATTCGCTTTGACTTTCTTCGTCAGAGGCATCATTACCGGTGCCAAAAATTTTTCTGAAAAGACTCATGCTTGTTTTGGTATAATCTAGTTTGAAAATTGAAATCCTCCAAAGATAAAAAAATCTTAATTCAAAACTTACTTTTGAATTAAGATTTTAAAAAAATGTTAAAAAAGATTAGTTAGACTAATTCAGTTTCTTCGGGCGGAAGGTTAAAAGGTCTTGATCCGAAAATAGCTTCCAAATCATCTTTAAAAATAACTTCTTTTTCAATTAAGATTGCAGCAAGCTGCTCCAGTTTTTCTTTGTTATCTTCTAGGATTTTTATAGCTCTTTGGTACTCATTTTCAATAAGTTTTGAAATTTCTTTATCAATTACTAAGGCTGTTTCTTCTGAATAAGGTTTTGAGAAACTGTATTCACTTTGTCCCGTTGAATCGTAATAAGTGATGTTACCTAATTCATCATTCAAACCATAAATGGTAACCATAGCTCGTGCTTGTCGGGTTACTTTTTCCAAATCGCTCAAAGCACCCGTTGAAATTTTTCCAAAGACGACTTTTTCCGCTGCTCTTCCTCCCATAGTGGCACACATTTCATCTAGCATTTGCTCCGTACGAACAATTAATCTTTCTTCAGGTAAATACCAGGCAGCACCTAAACTTTGTCCTCTCGGAACAATCGTAACTTTTATTAAAGGAGCGGCGTGTTCGAGCATCCAGCTTACGGTTGCGTGACCAGCTTCATGAACGGCGATTGCGTGTTTCTCTTCAGTGGTTACGATTTTATTTTTCTTTTCTAATCCACCAACAATTCGGTCAACGGCATCTAAAAAGTCTTGTTTGTCCACCGCAGTTTTATTATTTCTTGCTGCAATTAAAGCTGCTTCGTTACATACGTTGGCAATATCTGCACCTGAAAAACCTGGTGTTTGTTTAGCAAGAAATTCAGTATCTAAACCTTCTACTTTTTTAAGTGGCGCTAAATGCACTTCAAAGATTTCTTTTCTTTCTCTGATATCCGGTAAATCAACATAAATCTGTCTGTCAAAACGCCCGGCACGCATCAACGCTTTGTCTAATACATCAGCTCTGTTGGTTGCCGCAATTACAATTACGTGTGTATTGGTACCAAAACCATCCATTTCGGTTAGTAATTGGTTCAAGGTATTTTCACGTTCGTCATTGCCACCTGACATATTGTTTTTTCCTCTTGCTCTACCAACGGCATCAATCTCATCAATAAAGATTATAGATGGCGCTTTGTCTTTGGCTTGTTTGAATAAATCTCTAACACGGGAAGCACCAACACCGACAAACATTTCAACAAAATCGGAACCCGATAATGAGAAGAAAGGAACTTTAGCTTCACCGGCTACGGCTTTCGCTAATAATGTTTTCCCGGTTCCCGGAGGACCGACTAAAAGTGCTCCCTTTGGAATTTTTCCACCCAAAATGGTATATTTTTCTGGCGTCTTAAGAAATTCTACAATTTCCTGTATTTCTTCTTTGGCTCCTTCTAATCCGGCAACATCTTTAAAAGTGGTTTTAACTTCTGTTTTTTCGTCAAAAAGTTTGGCTCTCGATTTTCCGATGTTGAAGATTTGACCTCCGCCACCTCCGGCACCGCCAGACATTCTGCGCATAATCAATAACCAAAGTCCGATTATGATAACAAAGGGTAATAAGGTCATTAAAAGTTCACCCCAATTGCTTTTGGCTTTGAAATCGTAATCTTTTATTTTTCCTTCCTGAGCTGCTTTTTCAATTTTATTTTGGAAACTTTCATCATTTCCTATATCGAAAGAGTAGTGTGGGCCTTTATTTACACCGCCCATCATGTCTTTTGCTACTTTAGCATTTGCCTTATCTTTCAAAGCTTCTTTGGTCAGGTAGGCTTCACCTTCTGTTTTGTTGTAGATGATTACTTTTTCAATTTGCCCTTTATTTAGATACTCATTGAATTTTGCTGAAGATATTTTGGTAGTGTCCTGGAAACCGGAACCTCCGAAGTAATTAAGCGCAATGAATCCGATAATTACTACTACATATATTAACCACGGACTTATTTTAAAATTATTAGGTTTTTTTTCGTTAGCCATTTTTTATCTATGAACTATTTTTTAATATTTATTTTGAATGGTAGTTATTTTGGCATCACCCCATAGCCCTTCAATATTGTAGAACTCGCGAATTTGTTTTTGGAAAACATGCACTACAATGTTTACATAATCCATTAAAACCCATTCGGCATTATCAGTGCCTTCAACGTGCCAAGGTTTATCTTTTAATTCTTTAGAAACTAATTTTTGGATGGAGTTAACAATCGCGTTAACTTGTGTATTTGAACTACCATTACAGATTATAAAGTAATCACAAACTGCTGTATCAATGGCTCTCAAATCGAGGATGTCAATATCATTTCCTTTAACTTCTTCTATGCCTTTTATGATGTTCGCCAAAAGAACATCTGAGTTAACCGTTTTCTTCGTCATTTATATTTATATATGTTTTGCAAATGTATTACTTTTTGTCTTTATTTTTGCTTAACAAAAGTTTAAAATTCATTAATATTTACCATGTTACCATGCCTCTAATCAAACTCGATGCCATAGATTCGACAAATGACTTTCTAAAGCAATTGGTTAAAGAATCAGCAGTCGAAAATTTTACGATTGTCATAGCCAAGGAACAAACAAAAGGTAAAGGGCAAATGGGTGCAAAATGGATTTCGGAACCTGGTAAAAACCTAACAATGAGCGTTTTGGTTAAAGACGTTCAGTTGACCAATCAGAGTGTTTTTGATTTTAATATTGCAGTAGCACTTTCAATAGTGGATGCTTTAAAAAAAATGGAGTTTCCTAACATTTCGATAAAATGGCCCAACGACATTATGTCAGATTCGAAGAAAGTGTCAGGGGTTTTAATTGAAAACATTTTTAAGCATGACGGTAATTTTAATTCTGTCGTCGGAATCGGATTGAACGTAAACCAAACTAATTTTAAAGATTTACCTCAGGCAACTTCACTAAAGTGTATCACCGGGAAAGATTACGACTTGGAAGAAATCGCGTTACTTTTGTCTGATTCTTTGCAGGGTTTTATGCAGGTATTAGCAAAACACCGCGAAATACTTTGGGATTTTTACCATCAAAATCTGTATAAACTAAATTATCCGTCGCCTTTTGAAGATAAAAACGGAAATCGCTTTATGGGCATCATCAAAAAAGTTACCCGTGATGGAAAACTTGAGGTTTTACTCGATAATGACACAGTAACTCACTATGATGTCAAAGAGATAAAAATGCTCTTTTAGTGTTTTAGTGTCACGGCAAATCCATCGGCTATGGATTGGTCAATTATCAAGCTGTCATTTACTACAGAATAGCATCCATATTCAGAGCCGTCTATATAGATACTTTCAGCACAAGGCATTTCGGGATTATTGACGAAGTGATAATTATAAACTCCGGTTTCTAATACATCCCACAAATTTGGATCAGTGTTATTGTTGGTTACTGTAACAGTTTGTGTAATCGGATTAAAATCCCAAGTAATCATTCCTTCGGGGAAGTCGTTGTTTATTCCGGCAAATGTACCGCTAACGTTAACTAATTTCCATTGTCCGGTAACGGAATCAGATGTTGGAGTACTTGAATCTTTACTACATCCAACAAATAAAAGCATTATTAAAATTCCTAAAATTAAGTGTTGCTTTTTCATAGTTTTGTTTTTTCAAGTCAGATACTTTGTTACAAAATTGGTTGCGCAAGACAATAAAAAAATGTAAATCAAGATAACACTAAATTGAAAATAATTCTTTTTCTTTGGAGCTAAATTAATTACTTTTGTGGCACATTTAGCTGAATCAGTTCAGCATCTCACAATCTAACTCATTATTATGAACATACACGAATATCAAGGTAAAGAAATTTTAGCCAGCTATGGCGTTCGAGTTCAACGTGGTATTGTTGCTAACAGCCCGGTAGAAGCTGTGGCTGCTGCAAAACAATTAACAGCAGAAACAGGAACAGGCTGGCACGTTATCAAAGCTCAAATTCACGCAGGTGGAAGAGGAAAAGGTGGTGGCGTAAAATTGGCAAAAAACCTGCAACAGGTAGAAGAACTGTCAGAGCAAATTATTGGCATGATGTTAAAAACACCTCAAACTCCGGCAGAAGGAAAAAGAGTGCACAAAGTTTTAATTGCTGAAGATGTTTATTATCCGGGAGAAAGTGAAACCAAAGAGTTTTATATGTCGGTTCTTTTAAACAGAGCCAAAGCAAGAAACATGATTATGTATTCAACCGAAGGTGGAATGGATATCGAAGAAGTTGCTGAACACACTCCACATTTAATCTTTACCGAAGAAATTGATCCTTCAGTTGGATTGCAGGGTTTTCAGGCACGTAGAATTGCTTTCAATCTTGGACTTTCAGGAAACGCTTTCAAAGAAATGGTAAAGTTTGTTGATTCTTTATATAACGCTTATGTAGGTTCCGATGCTTCCATGTTTGAAATTAATCCGGTTTTAAAAACATCGGATAATAAAATTATGGCTGTTGATGCCAAAGTAAATATTGACGACAATTCCTTGTACCGTCAGGCAAAATATGCTGATATGCGCGACATTCGTGAAGAAAATCCAATTGAAGTTGAGGCCAAAGAAGTTGGTTTGAATTATGTTGACCTTGACGGAACTGTTGGCTGTATGGTTAATGGTGCTGGATTAGCAATGGCAACAATGGATTTGATTAAATATGCAGGTTTTGAACCGGCTAATTTCCTAGACGTTGGTGGAACTGCCGATGCAAAACGTGTAGAAACTGCGTTTAGAATTATCTTGAAAGATCCAAACGTAAAAGCAATTTTGATTAATATTTTTGGTGGAATTGTTCGTTGCGACAGAGTAGCACAAGGTGTTGTTGATGCCTATAAAAATATGGGTGATGCTATAAAAGTGCCAATCATTGTGCGTCTTCAGGGAACCAATGCCGAAATCGCAAAAGAGTTAATTGATAATTCCGGAATGCCAATTTTATCGGCCACACAATTTCAGGAAGCTGCTGACCAAGTTAAAGCTGCTTTGTCATAAAGAAATAAATAGTTTAGAAAAAAAATCCTGAGTTAAAGCTCGGGATTTTTTATTATTTTTCGGCACTATTTTATCAATACCATACAAATGAATACAATTGATTTTTCAATCAAAAGAGTTAACCTTCTTATCATTTTGATTTCATCTTTGATGATGTTTGTTGTTCTTAATCTACCTGTTAAGGCGAAACCTTTTGGCGATGATTTTTCCTTTCACGCTCAGTCTAAAAATCTTGCAGCCTATATAAAAGGAGATATTGCATACAATCAAGTTTATATAACCAAAGCTCCCGGACCAGTAATTTTTTACACGCTGGCCTACCTTTTGGCACCTTCAAATCCTACAGATGACCAGCTATGGATTTTTGCTGTGATGGCTACTTTTATAATTTCTACAGTTAGTTTATTGCTAATTTTTAGGATTGGCTCTAATTTGTTTTCCAAGGAAGTTGGCCTTTTAGCAGTTCTACTCATTTTTATATTTCCGATTCACGCTTATTATTCTTTGGGAATTTTAGCAGAAATCCCGGCTTTCTTCTCATTTTCCGTGGCACTTTATGGTTGGTCTAAAGTATTGCAGAATCCGGATAAAATAAAAGGCTGGATATTATTGACTTTTGGAATTTGGTTTTTTATTTTAAACAGACCAAACGTTATGTTGATACTAGGTTTAGGAATTTTGATACTAATCTATGCCTTTTTTAAAAGAAAGGTTTTTTTTAGAACCTATGGGAAAAAATTAGCTGTAACATTTTGCGTTATTGGATTAATGAGTTATGGAACGCTGCATTTGGCAAAGATAATTACCGGAAAGAATTCGGGTGAAAATCCGGAATCGCTTTTTTATTTTGTGGCTCATCAAGGCAGATTTCAGTTTAGGGATGAACCAACCGATTTTCGTTTTTGGGATAATGATGTAAGAGCAGATAGTAAAGATTATCAAAATTGGGGGAAAAGTGGGACAGAATTATCCATTTTAATGGAAAAAACACATAAATCTTCTAATGAAGTTTATAGAAGCTTTTTGATTAACGATGCGCTTGAACATCCTTTTTTATTTACGAGACAGTTCATAGTTAAATGTATCTTCGGGCATACTTATTTCATCAATAGTGTTAAACCAAAAGATTTTCATATCGGACCTTTTCATGGAGGAGTTCTATATTGGTTTATCATTCTGGTAATAAACTTTGTTAATTTATTACTCATTCTGGGAGCGTTTATCTTTTTATTCAAAGAAAAAAATCTCATGAACTATTGGCTGTTTTGGTCAGTAATTGCGGCCTTATTAATTTTTCATGGATTGACTTATATGGAACCACGATATATGTTTCCGTCGAGAGTGGCTTTATATATAATGAGTGCTGCCGGTTTATACAAAATTAAATGGATTCAAAACAGAGTCAATTCTATTGCTAAATTTGTTTTCCCATAAAGTAGGTTATAATTTATAGTGCAATTTTAACTTGATCAATTCAAATGGAACTTTGAAATAATCACTTAGTTTTATTTTGGAGCCTTTGACATCTTTCCATGTGCTTATAAATTTTTCCTGAGCTATTTCATTGATGTCTGAATTTTTTTGTGTTTGAATAGTTCTGCAAAATAATTCAATATCAAAAAACCATTTAGATATAAATTCTTCTGAAAAGATATCTTTAATAATGGTCGTTTTGAAAAACTTAAAGCCACATTGGGTATCATAAACAGCTGTTTTTAGAACCCAATTGCTAACTACAGTAGCAAAAATTCTACCCAATAAATACCTTATGAATCTTCGCTCTACATTGCCGCCAAGATGTTTTATTCTTGATCCGAAAACAATTTGTTTTTGAGGGTTTTCAAAAACCAGGATAGCGTTTTTTATTTCAAATAATGGTGTAGCTAAATCAGCGTCGAGAAAACCAATAATGTCAAATTTATTTTGGTCAAACATATAGTTAACACCATGTCTTACGGTTTCGGCTTTGCCTATATTTTTTTCATTATTAAGAACATAAACCTGATTTGGAAATTTTACCATAAATTGCTCCAACAGCGTTAAAGTATCGTCTTTACTACCATCGTTTACAAAGCAGAAAAAGTGATTTGGACAAGTTTGTATGTTTTTTTCAAAATCATCAAGACAAATTCTCTTAGCTTCGTTGTAACAAGGGACAACAATACCTATTTTATAACTATTCTTACTATCCATTTTTTGTTTTAAATTTTACCATAAGCTATACAGGTTATACCCATTAATTTGTTTTGAGTCAAATAATTTGCATCAAAACGACATAGTAAGAACAAGATTTTATTCAGAATTGGGGATAAAGGTTTCATATCTGATTTAACTTCTTTGCTCGGAAATAAATTCGATATTTTTCTGCTAAACCAAACTAACGGGAATAAAATTCCATACAGATAATATGTCGAAATAATTGTATAGTTACTATCGAGTAGCACTTTTTTTAATGTTGGAATTGTATACCTTCTGTAATGGCATAAATAGACATCATGAGCCGACCACAAAGACTTAAAGGCAGGGACTGTTATAAAAAAATAATTCTGACCTACTGTATTGGCTCTTATTTCATCAATCATTTTTTTATCGTCCTCTAAATGTTCCAAAACATCCATCATTACCACTAAAGAATCTGAAATATGATTTGGAATCGCTTTTTGCTTGATTAATCTTGTATTAGAAGATTTTTCGATTTCTTCTTCAGAGTATTCGGTATCAATTAAATAACAGTTGTTTATTTTGTCCGGAAATGCTTTTAAAAGTTCCTCAGCAAAAAAACCAGTGCCCGAACCAACATCAATAATATTGTACTTTATGCCCTTTGACAAACTTTCGAAGTAATTCAACAGCGGGATTTTTTTACTTTGATAATACCAGTGTATATTTTGGTCAATACCGCTCGAAATCTCTTTAATGTCCATTTGTTATGATTGATTTATAAATTTTGTAAATATAATATTTTTAATAGATGATAGTTAAGTTTGGATGGTAACTTGACTTAATTAAAAATTGGTTTTTTAAGAGTTAATCATCATTCTGGACAGATACTTAAAAGTGATGAATTTTCCTTTTGGAGTCAGTACATCTTGAGTTGCCATAAGAGTTTCTTAGAAAACATTGGTTATTGATAAAATTTTTATCAAATAATTAACGAAAACGCTACTATATTTCTTTTTTATTTCATTTCGAATTCCCTAAATTTGTTAAATTATTTATTTATCAGATTTAATTCCCTTATTTTATACCATGTCCAAAACAGCAATATTAGAATTTGATGGCAACAAATATGAGTTTCCGGTAATTGTAGGAAGCGAAAATGAAGCAGCTATCGATATCGAAAAACTACGCGCTTTAACAGGTGCAATAACGCTTGATCCGGGTTATAAAAACTCAGGTTCTTGTCAAAGTGAAATCACTTTCCTTGATGGTGAAGAAGGAATTCTTCGTTACCGCGGTTATGCCATTGAAGATCTAGCCGAAAAAGCAGATTTTCTTGAGGTTTCTTATTTAGTGATTTTCGGAGAATTACCAACAAAAAGTCAGTTAACCCAATTTGAAACTGACATCAGAAAATACACTTTGGTAAATGAAGAAATGAAAAACATCATCGATGGTTTTCCAAAAACGGCTCATCCAATGGGTGTTTTGTCTTCGCTTACAAGTGCACTAACAGCTTTTAATCCAAAAGTAGTTAATGTAGAAAACGAAAAAGAAATGTATGAAGCTGTTTGCAAAACCATGGGTAAATTCCTTGTGATTGCAACTTGGACATACAGAAAAATGATGGGTTATCCTTTAAATTATTATGATAACACCATTGGGTATGTTGAGAATTTTATGCAGTTGATGTTTAAATTACCAACCGGACCATATTCACCAAATCCAGTTGTAGTAGATGCTTTAGATAAATTATTTATCCTTCACGCAGATCACGAGCAAAACTGTTCTACCTCTACGGTGAGAATTGTTGGTTCATCACACGCCGGATTATTTGCATCGATTTCTGCCGGAGTTTCGGCACTTTGGGGACCATTGCACGGTGGCGCTAATCAAGCTGTTTTAGAAATGTTGGAAGCCATTCAAAAAGATGGTGGCGATTCAGCGAAATATATGGCGAAAGCCAAAGACAAAGATGACCCTTTCCGTTTGATGGGATTTGGACACAGGGTTTATAAAAACTTTGATCCAAGAGCGCGAATCATTAAAAAAGCAGCCGATGAAGTTTTGAAAGATCTTGGTGTTGATGATCCAATCCTAAGAATTGCAAAAGAATTAGAAGAAGCAGCCTTAGTTGATGAATACTTCGTATCAAGAAAATTGTATCCGAATGTTGATTTCTATTCCGGAATTATTTATCGTGCTTTAGGAATCCCAACCGATATGTTTACCGTAATGTTTGCCATCGGTAGATTACCGGGTTGGATTGCACAATGGAAAGAAATGCGCATCAACAAAGAACCTATCGGAAGACCAAGACAAGTCTATACAGGTTATCCTTTAAGAGAATTCAAAACAGTGGATAATAGATAAATTATTCATTTAAAATAAAAAAACTCCTTGTGCAAACAAGGAGTTTTTTAATATTATTTCTTTTTCAATCTATCTTTAAAGACTTTCTCAAACTTTTCAATCTTGGGTTGAATCACCATTTGACAGTAAGGCTGGTCTTTGTTATTTTCATAATAATTCTGATGATAATCTTTTGCTTTATAAAAAGCCTTAAATGGTTCTAAAGTGGTTACAATTTTACTGCCGTAAACGTTAGCGTTATTCAGTTCGGCAATGATACTTTCAGCCGCTTTCTTTTGTTCTTCATTTGCGTAAAAAATCACCGAACGATATTGTGTTCCCACATCAGCACCTTGACGGTTCAATGTCGTTGGGTCATGAACGGTAAAAAATACTTGAAAAATTTCATCCAAGTTGGTTTTAGTTTTATCGTAAGTAATCTGAACTACTTCAGCAGCACCGGTTCTTCCTGTACAGACTTCTTCATAACTTGGATTGGCAACAGTTCCGCCGGCAAATCCGGATACTACTTTATCGACACCTTCTAACTTTTCATACACAGCTTCAACACACCAATAGCAGCCACCACCAAGTACGATGGACTCTAAATTGCCTTTAGCTACAGTTGCATCAGGAACAAAATCTAATGAAATAGCATTCATGCAGTAACGCTTTCCTGTTGGTTCCGGACCATCATCAAATAAATGTCCCAAATGGCTGTTGCATCTTCCACAGAGTGCTTCTATTCTTTGCATTCCGTAGGAGTTGTCATCTTTAAAAGTAATGCTGTTTTTATTTTCCTGTTCAAAGAAACTTGGCCAGCCACAACTGCTTGTAAACTTTTGGTCAGAACGGAAAAGTTTCAATCCACAAGCTGCACAATAGTAAGTTCCTTTGGCTTCTGAATTCCACATGGTTCCGGTAAAAGCTCTTTCAGTATCCGCTTGACGGGCAACAGCATATAAATCTGGAGATAGTACTTTCTTCCATTCGGCTTCAGACACATTTAATTTTGCGGTATCAGTGTTTGAGTAATACGGATTTTCAGGTTTTGAAATTACATTTTCCATAGCGATGGGTTTTGAAGTTTTGTTTGCTTTATTGTTTGTTTGTCCACAGGCATTTAGCATGAATAGTGGTAACAAAAGTAAAAAGTTAAAAATTGATTTTCGCATAGCTTTATCTTTAATATCTACGGCAAATTTACTACACAATATACGAAGAGAATTGTCGTGTAGTTTACAAAAAGAGGTGTTTTAAGGAAAGTTTAACGGTTGTTCAAAACGTATAATTATGAAGGCTGATTTTTTTTCGTATTTTTGGATGGTTAATAAAAGATATGACAGAAGAACAAGTAATCTTGGTAAACCAACAAGATGAACCTATCGGTTTAATGAACAAACTCGAAGCGCATGAAAAGGCAGTATTGCATCGTGCTTTTTCAGTTTTTGTATTGAATAAGAATAACGAAATCATGTTGCAGCAACGTGCCCATCACAAGTATCATTCACCTTTATTATGGACAAATACCTGTTGCAGTCACCAACGAAATGGAGAAACCAATATCGAAGCCGGAACACGCAGATTGTTTGAAGAAATGGGTTTCAAAACCGAACTCAAAGAACTTTTTCATTTTATTTACAAAGCACCATTTGATAACGGTTTGACCGAGCATGAATTAGATCACGTGATGATTGGTTATTACAATGAAGAACCAATAATAAATAAAGAAGAAGTCGAAAGCTGGAAATGGATGAAAATAGAAGACGTAAAAACCGATATGCTTCAAAATCCGAACATATATACGGTTTGGTTCAAAATAATTTTTGACGAGTTCTATCACTATTTGGAAGAACATAAGATTTAGTTAACCACAAAAGACACAAAGTTATCTTTGATTCTTTTGCTAAACTTTTGTGACTTTTGTGGTTATAAAAGATAAGGCACAAAAGAAATAAATTATGAGAGTAACAGTATCAAGAAAAGCCCACTTCAATGCCGCGCATCGATTGTACCGAAAAGATTGGTCAATGGAGAAAAACGATGCTGTATTTGGTAAATGCAATAATCCAAACTTCCATGGTCATAATTATGAATTAACCGTTTCGGTTACGGGTGAAATAGATCAGAAAACGGGCTATGTTATCGATACCAAAATTTTAGCCGATTTAATCAAAGAGCATATCGAAAATACTTTCGATCATAAAAATCTAAACCTTGATGTTCCTGAGTTTGCTGACTTAAATCCAACTGCCGAGAATATAGTTGTGGTCATCTGGCAAAAACTCAGAAAATATATAGATGCCAATAAAGATTTGGAAATTATTTTATACGAAACACCAAGAAATTTTGTAACCTATAACGGCAATTAATGGCATTAAAAGTAGGAGATAAAATTCCAAATTTTGCTGCCATTGATACTAATGGAGATTTGTTTGACAGCAATGAAGTTATTGGTAAAAAACCTGTCGTAATTTATTTTTATCCAAAAGATGATACTCGTGTTTGCACCGAGCAAGCCTGTTCTTTCCGTGATCAATATGAAGATTTTAAAAGTTTAGGTGCTGAGGTTATAGGCATTAGTAGTGACAGTTTGAAATCACATGTTGCGTTTGCCAATAAATATAATTTACCATTTATTTTGCTCTCCGATTTTGATAAAAAAATTAGAAAAGCATTTGGTGTTCCCAACGATTATCTCGGACTAATTCCGGGAAGAGCCACTTATGTTGCCGATAAAAAAGGAATTGTTAAGTTAATTTTCGACAGTACTTCGGGTAAAATTCATATCGAAAAAGCGCTCGAAATTTTAAAAACTATGTAAGTTTGCCCAATATGACGTTAATGAAATTATATCCGCTACAATTTGAACCTTTTTTTAAAGAAAGAATTTGGGGTGGAACCAAATTAAGAACAGAACTCAACAAACCCATAACTTCTGATTTGACAGGAGAAAGCTGGGAAATTTCAGCCGTTGAAAATTTTGTGAGTATTATTGCCAATGGCACTTTTAAGGGAAAATCATTAAACGAATTAATCAACGAATTTCCTGAAGCTATATTGGGAATAAACGTTTTTACCCGTTTTGGTAAAAAATTCCCTTTGCTTTTTAAATATTTAGATGCCCAAAAAGACTTATCGATTCAAGTTCATCCCGATGATGCTTTAGCTCAGAAGCGCCACAATTCTTTCGGTAAAACCGAAATGTGGTATGTGATGCAAGCCGATGCTGATGCAAGATTAATTGTTGGCTTCAAAGAAAAATCGTCACCTGAAGAATTTATTCAAAACCTGAATGGAAAAACCTTACTCGATATTCTTGATACCAAAAAAGTGAATCAAGGAGATGTTTTCATGTTGGATACAGGAACAATTCACGCTATTGGTGCAGGAACTGTAATAGCCGAGATCCAGCAAACTTCAGATATTACATATCGTGTTTATGATTTTGATAGAGTAGATGCTAACGGAAATGCCCGCGAACTGCATATTGATTTAGCTTTAGATGCTTTGAATTATGATAAGATAGAAGCACAACGATTCTATTCTAAAACCGAAAATATTTCTAATGAAGTTGTCAATTGCCGCTATTTCACAACTAATTTTATTCCGCTTGACGGAAATTTAAATACTCATAAAAATCAATCTTCGTTCACGGTTTATATGTGTGTCGATGGCGATTTTAGGCTAACCGTTGATGGAGAAAACTATACTTATAAAAAAGGAGATACCATTTTGCTGCCGGCTGCTTTGACTGATTTTCAGTTTTCTGGAAAAGCATCTATCCTAGAAATTTATATTTCGTAGTTTGTTTTCTAAAGATTTAGTGTAATTTTGCACCGAATTTTAAAAATAAAGAAAATGCCAAGTGTTAGAAATTTAAAGAAAGATATTAACTTCGTATTAGGTGATATTATTGAAGCGGTTTACATTTATGAAATGACCACTACCGGAAAGCCATCTGATAAAACAAACGCTATCATTGATGAAGCTATCACGTCTTTCGACGGTTTGATCGAAAAAGTTAATGCTAAGAATGTAGAAAATAAAAAAGCGCATTTCAAACAAATTAATGCAGATTTAGAACAAACTGCAAATCAATTGGTTGAAAAAATCAACGCACTTTAATAGAAAAAAGTTGAGAAATATTTTGGAGAATTAATTTTCACTTCTATATTTGCACAACTAATGAGACGCCAGCATAGCTCAGTTGGCTAGAGCAGCTGATTTGTAATCAGCAGGTCGTGGGTTCGAGTCCCTCTGCCGGCTCCAAATGAAACCGCTTCGTTTATTCGAAGCGGTTTTTGTTTTATATGAATTTGGGACGAGAAGTTTATCCCGAACTTGTTTCGGGAAGTCCCTTTGCCGGCTCCATAAAAAGGAAAGCATTTTGCTTTCCTTTTTATGGAATAAATTGCCATCACTGAATTGCCATCACTTTCAAGTGATGGTTTTCTTTTTTAAGAAAGTAAGATTAAAAAACTTTTTTTGAAAACCATTTCAATTCGTATCTTTATTGGCTTCAAAATTTTGAAAGCAGCTAAAAATTATATTAAATAGTATTACAGAAATATGTGTTCAACAAAGCAAAGTGAATTTATGACAGAAGCGATTCGGCTTTCTATCGAAAATGTGAAATCAGGAAAAGGCGGACCGTTTGGTGCTGTTATTGTCAAAGACGGAAAAATAATTGCGCATGGCGCGAATAGCGTAACTTCAACTAATGACCCAACAGCTCATGCCGAAGTAGTAGCCATTAGAAATGCCTGCAAAGCTTTGGGAAGTTTCCAATTAGATGGTTGCGAAATCTACACCAGTTGTGAACCTTGTCCTATGTGTTTGGGAGCAATCTATTGGGCTCGACCGGACCGAATGTATTTCGCCAATACCAAAAAAGACGCAGCCAATATAAACTTCGATGACCAGTTCATCTACGAAGAATTAGAATTGCCCTATCAAAACCGTAAATTGGAAACCATCCAGATGATGAACGAAGAAGCTTTAGAAGCCTTCAAACTTTGGTCAGAAAGTATCGGTAAAATCGAATATTGATTTCTAAATTCCCTATGATTCAATTTATATTAAATAACCAACTTATCAAAACCGACAAGCCGGCACATACAACATTGCTGGATTTTGTTCGTTATGATGAAAATTTACGCGGGACAAAAATTGGTTGCCGCGAAGGTGATTGTGGTGCTTGTACTGTTTTAATCGGTACAATGAAAGATGGGAAACTCGAATATATGAGTGCTACTTCCTGCTTAACGCCATTACCAAACATTCACGGAAAACACGTCGTTACCGTTGAAGGTCTGAATTTGCCAAACAAATTAAACCAAGCGCAACAAGCAATGGTCGATTGTTCCGGAACGCAATGCGGTTTCTGTACGCCGGGTTTTGTAAACTCCATGTGTGGCTATGCGTTGACTTGCGTCGAACCAACAGTAGAAAGCGCGATTAGTGCTATTGATGGGAATATTTGTCGTTGCACTGGTTACAAAACCATAGAAAGAGCTTCTGCTCAATTGGCTAACAAATTGGTTTCAAAAGATAAAAGCAATCCAATGGATTGGCTCGTTGCTAACGAATTTGTTCCCGATTATTTTTTAGATATTGAAGAAAGAATAAAATCAATAAAAACTGAAACATACAACTCAAATGGGGTGACACCAATTGGTGGTGGAACTGATTTATATGTTCAGAAGCATGACGATTTGCACGAATACGATTTGGATTATCTGTTTGATAAAAGTGAATTAAACGGAATTTCTTTCGATGGAAATACTTGTATCCTAAAATCGGCAACTACGGTTACGGATTTGATGGAAAACAAAAGATTACTTGAAACAATTCCGAATTGGTATAAACACCTGAAACTACTTTCATCAACACCAATCCGAAACATCGCAACCATAGCCGGAAACATTGCCAATGGTTCGCCAATTGGTGATTTTACCATCATTCTTTTGGCAATGAAAGCAGAATTAACATTGACAAATAAAGACAATGTTTCAAGAAAATTAATGCTGAAGGATTTTTATACAGGCTATAAAACATTCGATAAAAAAGCAGACGAAATAATCACCGAAATCGCTTTTGAACTTCCGGTAAACGGAACAAAATTCAATTTTGAGAAAGTCTGCAAACGACAATATTTGGATATAGCCAGCGTGAATTCGGCAATCTCAGTTACTACTAATGGAAATACAATCACAGAAGTTCATGCCTCAATGGGTGGAGTAGGACCAATTCCAAAATATCTGGCGAAGACCGTAGCATTTTTGACAAACAAATCAATTTCGGTTTCCGTAATAAAAGAAGCAGAACAAATTTTGCAATCCGAATTATCGCCAATCAGTGATGCAAGAGGTACAGAAGCATACAAAAGATTATTGGGAAGACAATTGTTTTTCGGACATTTCATCGAACTTTTCCCTGAAACCATAAAAATGGAGGACTTGCTATGATTAATATAGATGCACATAATCACGTAAAAGGGAAATCCATTTACCTTGATGATATACAGGAAGTCCATGGCACTTTGTATGCGCTTCCATTCGATTCGAATGTGGCTCATGCTAAAATCAAAAAGCTCGATTTGGATGCTGCTTTAAAAAGCCACGGAATTGTTTCAATTATTACAGCTAAAGATATTCCGGGTCAAAATCAAATTGGCGGAATATTTCCGGATGAACCTTTATTGGCAGAAGGCGAAGTTCATTTTCGTGGACAGGTTATAGCTATTATCGTTGGAACATCAGAACATCATTGCCGTCAGGCCTCAAAATTAATCAAAGTCGATTATGAAGAATTGCCAATAATTGTCGATCCAAGAATCGCTCAAGCGCAAGACAAACTGATTATGCCACCGAGACAATTCAAACTCGGAGACACAGCTTCAGCTTGGGCACAATGCGATTATGTTTTTGAAGGCAGAAGCGACGTCAACGGTCAGGAACATTTATACATAGAAACACAAGGTGCTTACGCCCGCCCAAAAGAAGACGGAAGTATTATCATATCGTCATCTACTCAAGGTCCAACTGCCGTGCAAAGAATGGTGGCTCAGGTTTTGGGAATTCCAATGCACAAAGTCGAAATCGATACGGTCCGGCTTGGCGGAGGTTTTGGAGGGAAAGAAGACCAAGCAACACCTTGGGCAGTTATGGTAGCTTTGGCTTGTCAGATTCTGCACAAACCTGTAAAAATGTCGATGCATCGAATGGATGATATGCGAATGACCGGAAAACGTCATCCGTATTCAGCTGATTTTAAAATAGGTTTAGATAAAGATTTAAAAATCATAGCTTACGAAGTAACGCATTACCAAAATGCAGGAGCTGCAGCCGATTTATCGCCGGCGGTTATGGAACGAACCTTATTCCATTCGACCAATGCGTATTTTATTCCGAATGTGATTGCAAAAGCGTACAGTTGTAAAACCAATCTGCCTCCAAATACCGCTTTCCGTGGATTTGGTGGTCCACAAGGAAAATTCGTAATCGAAGCAGCTATTGTAAAAGCTGCCGAAGCCTTGGGTGTAAGCCCGGCATTGATTCAGAAAGCGAATTTGGTAAAAGATGGAGATGAATTATCGTATGGTCAAATTTTGCAACAGGTTGAAGCGAAAAATACATGGGAAACCTGTATGAAAAGCTACGATTACGAAGCACAAAAAAATAGGGTAGAATCGTTCAATAAAGTTAACACCCGTTTCAAAAAAGGATTGGCAGTTCAGCCAATTTGTTTCGGGATTTCGTTTACCAATACGATGATGAATCATGCACGTGCTTTGGTTCACATCTATCACGACGGAAGTGTTGTGGTAAGTACAGGTGGCGTTGAAATGGGGCAGGGTTTGAATACCAAAATGCTTCAGATTGTTGTTGAGACTTTAGGTATTAAAGCCGATAAGGTACGATTGGAATCAACCAATACCTTACGTGTTGCCAATACATCACCAACAGCAGCAAGTGCCGGAGCCGACCTTAACGGAAAAGCTTTGTTAATGGCTTGTAACGCTTTGTTAGAACGATTAAAAGCGGTTGCCCAAAAAGAATACACTGACCAGATTATTGAAATCAAAGACGAAATGGTGTATGCCAATGAAACCAAAACCGAAATGAGTTGGAAGGATTTGATCCTAAAAGCGTTTACCCAACGTGTCGCGCTTTCTGAAAATGCGCATTACGCTACGCCAACCATTCATTACGATAAAACCAAAGAAAAAGGACATCCGTTTGCGTATCACGTTTACGGAACTTCCATCCACGAGGTTACGGTAGATTGCCTAAAAGGAACATACGAATTCGACAGCATCAATATTGTTCACGATTTCGGAAAAAGTATGAATAAGGATATTGACAATGGTCAGATTGAAGGTGGATTGGTTCAGGGAATTGGCTGGATGACTTTGGAAGAAATCATCTATAATGACCAAGGAAGATTGGTTTCAAATGCATTATCGACCTATAAAGTTCCGGATATTTATTCGGTGCCAAAAGTGATTAACATCCAACATTTAGAAACCGAAGGTCACGAACTTGCAATAAAAAAATCAAAAGCAGTAGGCGAGCCGCCATTGATGTATGGAATCGGAGCTTATTTTGCAATCAGAAATGCTGTAAAAGCGTTTAATCCAAATGCAGATTTGGCTGTAAATGCACCTTATACTCCGGAAAAAGTTTTGATGGATTTGTATAAAGAATAGTTATCGGAAATTTTTATGAAGGGCATTATCAAATTGTTATTGGCAACTATAATCTGCATTATTACTATTTGTTGCAATGATAACAAGAAGCAACAATTTAAACCTGCTGAAGTTTATAAATCCAATGACTTGGTCATCGTCCAAATTGCACAAAATTCATATTTGCATACCTCATTCAAGCAAACTGAAGATTTTGGAAATGTACCTTGCAACGGTCTAATCGTCAGAAATGGAGATGAAGCTATAGTTTTCGATACACCTGTTACTGACGTAACTGCTCAAGAATTAATAAAATGGGTAAAAGATTCGATACATTGTAAAATAAATGCCATTGTTCCAACCCATTTTCACGATGATTGTTTGGGAGGATTGAAAGCATTTCATGAAAACAATATTCCTTCTTATGCTTATTTCAAATCTATAACACTAGCAAAGGAAAATAATATGACTGTGCCTAAAAACAGTTTCAAGGATACACTTCTATTAAAAATAAATAGAGAAAATTGTATTGTTACTTTTTTTGGAGAAGGGCATACTAAAGATAATGTAGTAGGTTTTTTTCAGAGCGACAACATATTATTTGGTGGATGTCTTATTAAGGAAGTTAATGCCAATAAAGGATATTTAGGAGATGCCAATGTTGCGGATTGGTCAAATACGGTTAGTAAAATTAAAAAGCACTATCCGAACATTAAAATTGTTGTTCCTGGACATGGAGCTTATGGAGATGCAAAATTACTTGATTATACGGTCAATTTGTTTAAACCGCAGTAGACTTTCAGAGAGATTGGAAATCCTATAATTCAGGCAGATAATTAAATTATTATGATCATGGCAAATAAAAAGCAATTATCACCGGAACATTCCTCAGCACTTCTTGAAGTATTGAAAGAGCGTTTTGACAAAAACAAAAACCGTCATCCGGATGTAGATTGGGCTAAAGTTCAGTCAAAGCTAGAAGCCAATTCTGAAAAACTTTGGTCACTCAACGAAATGGAAAGAACAGGAGGTGAGCCTGATGTTGTTGGTTACGATGCAAAGACAAACGAATATATTTTTTATGATTGTTCTGCCGAAAGTCCAAAAGAGCGAAGAAGCATTTGTTACGACCAACAAGCATTAGACTCAAGAAAAGAATTTAAACCAAAAGATAGCGCTATGAATATGGCAGCTGAAATGGGAACTGAAATCTTAACCGAAGAACAATATAGAGAACTGCAGCAATTGGGAAACTTTGATTTGAAAAGTTCTAGTTGGGTAAAGACTCCGGCTGATATCCGAAAATTAGGTGGTGCACTTTTTTGTGATCGGCGTTACGATACTGTTTTTGTATATCATAATGGAGCCGAATCGTATTATGCTTCCAGAGGATTTCGAGGATTATTAAGAGTTTAATAAAACATAAAAACCGCAACATTACTGCTGCGGTTTCTTTTTATTTATAAGTCAACTGCGACTGAAAACTGCGACTGACCACTATTTCCCAGCTCTGTTCTCTAATATCTTCTTAAACGAACGACCTCTGATTTCATCTAAAGTCAAGCCTGTTACCAAAACTTCTTCTTCGGTAATCGCACCACTGTTCAAGGCACGAAGGAAATAATTTAGCAATCCTTGTCCGGTAGCGGCATCATCAAATACATCACCAATCAAAGTCGCACGTGCTGCCTTTTCAACGAAAGTTTTTAAACGGTCAACGGCATCGTCGTAGCTTTCCAAAAAGAAGGCATACACAGCCGCATAACGCATTGGGAACTGAGCCGGATTCAAATCCCAACCCTGATAATAACCATTCCATAACGAGTGGCGAATGTGGTCGTATCCTTTTTTCCAGGCTCTGTGAACCACTTCCATGTTTTCTTTTTCCTGTTGCGGAGTCAAGTCACCACGATGTGGACCAATAGGCATCGTATTCGTAGCACCATCGCTCAACCAGATTCCTGTATGAGCTAAGGCAACTTTGGTTACATGATGTGCAAAATCGCAAACAGGATGATCCATTTCCTGATATTTTGCCGTGATGCTGCAGCTTGCTGTATAATCATATGTTCCGAAGTGCATCGCAATGCAACGACCTTGTGCCGCTTTGATGAATCGGTATAATGGGTTAGTTCCGGCAATATCCATAATGGCTTGCGTAGTTTCGACCATCATTTCCATTTTCAAAGTTCCTTTTACCATACCTAACTCTTCTTCCAAAATGGTAAAGAAATTTGCCAGAGTTTCCGGTTGCTCCGGAATCGTAACTTTTGGCAACATCACTACAAAATTGTCCGGTAATTTTCCGCCGGTTTCTTTTACTAAAGTGGTTATGAAAATGTCTAAAGTCTTCAACCCTCTTTCTCTCATTTCTTCTGTAAATGGTTTGATACGGATACCAATAAATGGTGAAAGCGTGTGGTCTTTCATTCCTTTAGCAACTTCTTTGGCAGCAGTTTCGGCAGTTGCATCTTCTTCTTCATTACTTCTGTTTCCGAAACCATCTTCAAAATCGATACGAAAATCTTCAATCGCTTCCGATTTTAATTTGGCTACCACCTTGTCATAAATCTTTTTGCTGAAATCATTGCCGCCAGTAAGGCCAAAAGCTTTACCGAAAACTTCGTGGTTTGGCGCATAGGTTTCTAATATTTCTAAAGCGCGATGTCCCAAGGTAATCGGCGCATCCGATTTGAAAAGGTTCGCACCGCCATACAAAGTATGTACAGGCTGACGGTCGCTTCGGTCACCCGGATATATTTCGTTGAAAGTCGAATTGGCTTTGCTTAAACTGTTGAATAATTGTTCTTTTTTATTTGCCGGTATTGTCATAATAATTGTGAATTTTCTATTTCTTAATCTAACTATCTAAGAAGTCTAACAATCTAAAAATCTATTTAGCTGCCTCTATAAGTACTATATCCAAAAGGATTAATCAACAAAGGCACATGATAATGTGTTTCGTCAAAAGTGCTGAAAATGATTTCTACTTTTGGATAAAAGGTTTTTTGTCCTGAATAATATTTTCCGGTATCAAAAACCATTTTATAGGTATCTGGTTTTAGATTTCTTTCTTGTGCCAATAAATCCGGAATTCTACCGTCAGCATTAGTAATGCCTTGCGTGATGGTTTGCCATGTATTATTTCTGAAAGCTTGTAATCGGATTGAAATGTCTTTCCCTGGAATCCCTGTTGAAGTATCTAAAACGTGTGTGGTGATTTGGCTTACTTTAAGGAAACTAAAATCGCTGTCAGGTAACATTTTTTTGAAACGGATGATAGAGATTTTCTGCTGTTCGCCCATTGCGATGTGTAGTTCTTCTTCGGCTGTATTTTGCAAACGGTCATTCAATAAAGCCAACATTTCAGTTGCTGATTTTCCGGTAGCGCATACAATAAAAATGAATCCGTTTTTGTTTTCATAATCCGTATTGGCTTTCGCCAAAGCTTCAATGGTTTCAGAAGTAGCCACGGCAACTCCGGCTTGTTCTTTTCCGGCAAACTTTTCGGTTAAGCTTTTTACATCGCCAATTTTTGGATGATGGGTGAATGATTCTCTCCAATCCGCTTCGCCACATTCATCATACCAAATTTTGGAAGACAAATCCACTAACTGTTTTTCGGAAACAAAAGGGAAGTGCTTCATCATGGCATCTGCCCATTTTTCAGAACCACAACAAGCAAATAGTTCTTTCCTTGCGGTTTCTTCTGGTAAAGTATTAAATGCTAATAAATTCATATCGTCATTATTTTAGGCTTGCACCTTGTTCAATCCAACACCGAATCATATTTCGTTCTTCTTCGGTGATATTTGTTTTGTTGTTCTGAGGCATTGTTTTAGTCACCACAACACGCTGCATGATTAAATCCCTTTTGTTGTAAATATCCTGAGGCGTATCATATTTTACGCCGTTTGGAGCTGTTTTATAGACATCATCCGTTGGTGTAGCCGAGTGACATTGGGTACAACGTTTTTGGATAATTTCATTTACTTCTATAAAGGTAACTTCTTTTTTACATTCATACGGATTTGTACTTGGTGCTGAAATAAAGCATGCAGCTAATAAAATTACAACTGAAACAGGTAAAATCCAAACGTTGAGGTTTTGTTGTTCTTTTAAGTTCAGATAGTGTTTTACACCGGCAGCGCCCAAAGAAATTATTGCTAACATCAACCAAGGATATTCATAACCAAAGGTAGACGGAAAGTGATTACTCACCATCACAAACAGAACAGGCAATGTAAAATAGTTATTATGTAATGAACGCGCCAAGGCTTTTTTACCCAAACTCGGATCTAACGGAATCCCCAATTTGGCACAACGCACCATTTCTTTTTGTCCCGGAATAATTACAAAGAACACATTGGCAACCATTATTCCTCCAATCATCGCTCCAAAATGAATATAAGCTGCGCGGGCACTGAATACATGACAGTAAAACCAAGCAAACAATATCAGGAAAGCAAATCCAACCAAAGCAAACGCCAATTGATTTTTGATTAAGGAAGATTTGCACATCTTATCATAAATAATCCAAGCCACCACGAATGAACTCACTCCAATAAGGATTCCTTCGGTAGCTGTTATGTCCAGAATATTTTTGTCAATTAAAAATGCGGAAGCATTGAAATAATATACCACAAACAGCAGACAAAAACCAGACAGCCAAGTAAAATAAGCTTCGTATTTAAACCAATGCAGGTGTTTCGGAATTGTCTTTGGCGCGATTTTATATTTCTCTAAATAATAAAATCCGCCACCGTGAACAGCCCAGAGGTTTCCGGCTAATTCATCGCGTACATCTTCTGTTCTGTTTAAAGCATTTTCTAAAAACACAAAATAGAACGAAGCACCAATCCATGCAATTCCAAAGGTAATGTGCATCAATCGGATAACAATGTTCAACCATTCCATCATGTGCGCTTCTAACGGCGTTCCTTCAACTAAAATATAGGTGTTGACTAAAATCCCAACAATCATCAGTAGCATTCCAACATAAATATAATTCATGCTGGTGTTTCTGATATCGGCATCGCCTTCAGGATTTTTTTGGTTTTTGCCTTTTAAAAAGCCTGATATTTTGTATGACATATAGCCCAGCGTAACCAGTACACCGAAATACAATACATACAAAACGATTATGACAAATGTTCCTACTGACACTATTTACTGATTTTACCAAACAATCTCAAACGACTTATTCCTCCGTCAGGGAAGATATTTAATCTAACGTGGGTAATCGGTTGGTGAGCGTTTATTTCTTTTACAAATTCATGTTCATTGTCAGCGCTTAATTTTTGTTGCGGTAACAAAGTTTGCCAATCGCCATTATTAATGACGGCTTCGTCATTATCGCTTGAGCAACATTCAATCGAACAACTATCAGGATAATTTCCTTTGAAATGACAAGTATCCACAATGATTCTTTCTACCGTTCCTTTGTGTGCTAATTTTACAATAACCCAATCGCGGTTGTTTGGAGTTCGATTACGTTTAGTTTCCCAACCATCGCCCATATTGGCGCCACGATTTGGCATAATTAGATTGCTCATCGCGCTAAAGAACATATCGTTGCAGGCAAGAGATTGTCCTCCGTTTGTAGCCGCAGCTAAATCGATAGTGTCATTTGCTGAAACCGCATCCCAGTTTTTGAATACTTCTCCATAAACTCTGAAACGGGCCACGCCGCCATCAGGATAAATATGTAGTCGTAAATGGGTAAAGATTTCATCGCTTTGACATTCATAAAAATTCTGTGAACCTGCATCTAAATGAGATTTTGGCAGGATTTCTTTCCATGCTACATTTTCCCAATCGGTTACACTTTCAGGATTTGTGATATTCACCGCTTCAATCGAAGCATGTGGAGGGTGATTTCCCAAAAAGAAATTGGTATCGATATCAAAACCGGCAATCTTTCCTGAAACGCCCAATTGAATTACAGCCCAATCGTGTCCCGGAGTTCTCTTTCTGCGGCTTTCCCAGCCGTCCATCCATTTTCCTCTGTCGGTGTATTTATCGTGTATAAATATGCCTCGTGTTGGCAGAATTAAATTTTCTTTTTCGGCAAAAAAATCATCGGTAGCATATAAAACTTTTCCGCCTAATCGCGCTGCGGCTAAATCAGTTAGTGTTGTAAATGCTGGTGATTCTTTGATAATCTCGGTTACTTTTGCAAAAGCCATTGTCCTTTATTTTTGTTTTGTAGTGATTTGTTTCGATAAACAGTCGCACCGTTTACTATAGTTTCAAGCACTTTACCGTTTAAGCGGGTTGCAATATATGGACTTATTTTATATCTAAAAAAAATGTCTTCGGGTTTTGCTAAATCGATTGCGTCAGGATTCCATATTACAAAATCGGCATCATTACCGATTTTTATTGTTCCTTTGGTTGAAGATTTAATAAAACTTGCTGGTTTTGAAGTTACTAGTGGAATAAATTGTTCCAATGACATAGTTTCTTTTAAAGCTGTCCATGAAGCTGTCAATAGAAATTGAATGCCTGCAATTCCTCCCCAGGCTTTTCTTAAATTGCCGCTTTCCATTTCTTTGATGTTTGGCGGAGCAGGTGAGTGGTCGGTTGTGATAAAATCTAAAACCCCTGAAATAAAAGCTTTTTTCAACTGTTCATTGTTTGTTTTTTCCCGAATTGGCGGCGCACATTTGTATATGCAGTTTCCGTCAGGAATGTCTTCGGCATTAAAGAAGATATATTGTGTACAGGTTTCGGCTGTAATTGGCAATCCTTCTTTTTTAGCAGCTTCAATCATTGCTAATGCTTCCGCAGATGCTACGTGAACGATATGAATCGGGCAATTGTGTTTTCGGCACATTCTAATCATCAAATCAATCGCATCATTTTCCCATTTCTTTGGACGACTTGCCAGATAATGTTGGTAGCTTGTCGGATTAGTATCGAAATCACAATCAATTTCAGTATCGTATAATTCACAATGCGCCAATAACGGAATATTGTGTCTGGCTATAATCGGCATGGCTTCATCCAAATCTTTTTCGGTAACATTCGGAAATTCATCAATACCTGAATGTGTCAGAAAACATTTCACACCAACAACTCCTGCCTGAATCAACGATTCTAAATGAGAAGCATTTCCCGGAATCAATCCGGCATAAAATCCAACATTGACATTCATCTTACCTTTTGAAGCTTCTATTTTTTGATTAAAAGCATCTAAAGTTGTCGTTACCGGACTTGCATTCAAAGGCATGTCAATTATTGTAGTAGAACCACCAGCGGCTGCAGCCTGAGTTGCGGTTTCAAAACCTTCCCATTCGGTTCTTCCCGGTTCGTTTATATGAACGTGTACATCAATAACTCCGGGCATAATCAGTGCCTTGCCATAATCTTCAGCATCAGCTGATTTGTTGAAATCGATAGCGGTAATTCCGTAGTTAAAAGTAATGGTAGCGGGTTGTAGTTTATTGTCAACCCAAACGCGACTGCTGTATATTTTTCTTTCCTGCACTGTTTTTTATTTTGGATTTACCCGAAAGGCAAACATACAAACTTAAGGATAAAAAGTTAATTTTGGTAAATCAGAAACGATATAAATGGTTTTAGATTTTTATAAAAAAGTAAAAGAAGTTCTCCAATCCGAAAAGCGATTGGTGCTGATGATTGTTATTGCCAATGAAGGCAGCAGTCCGGGACGAAAAGGGTTCAAAATGCTGATAACCAAAAACCAAATGTACGGAACCATTGGCGGCGGAATCATGGAGCATAAGCTGGTAGAATTCGCCGAATCACTTTTGGATAAACCAAGCTTCGAGCCTTTTTTAAAGCATCAGATTCACGATAAATCAGCACCAAAGGACCAATCGGGAATGATATGTTCAGGGCAGCAGACGATTGCCTTTTATGATGTTACAGTTCAATTTCTTCCATTAGTTAATCAAATTATAACCGAAGAAAATTTCGAGATTACTTATAATAATCACGGAATTAATGTTTTTGCTGAAAATACAGAATGGAGTTTTACCGAAACCAATTCACTAACCGAGAAAGTTTATATAATCGGCGGTGGTCACGTTGGTTTGGCATTAAGCGAAACACTCTCCAAATTAGATTTTGAAATTCATATGCTCGATCATCGTGAGAATCTCAATACGATGGAGCAAAACCATTTTGTGCAATCAAAACAAACTGTAGCATTTGAAGAAATCGAAAATTATATTCCAGAAGGCAGCAATGTTTATTTGGTTATCATGTCTTTCGGATATCGAACAGACGATATTATAATCCGACAATTAATCAACAAAGATTTTAAGTATATTGGGTTATTAGGAAGTAAAGAAAAGATTGCCACTTTGTTTCAGAACATGATTGCCGATGGTTTTGATAAAGAAAGAATCGCCCGAGTTTATGCACCAATTGGTATCGATATCAAAAGTGAAACGACTCAGGAAATCGCAATTAGCGTAGCGGCACAATTAATTAGAGTTAAAAATCAAAACCGATGATTTCGCCACAGAAAGCTTTTGCAATACTTGATGAATTAGATTACTCCAAAAGAGTAGTGGAGCTTTCGTTGCCGGAAGCACGGAATCATATTTTGGCAGAAACGGTTTTTTCGCCCATCAATATGCCGCCTTTTCGTCAAGCCACGATGGATGGTTTTGCTGTTTGTCTGCACAATTCGTTGCAGTATGAAATTGTAGATGAAGTGAAAGCAGGTGACTTTTACACATCAGAATTAAAACCCGGGCAAGCCGTCAAGATATTTACAGGTGCTGCTGTTCCCAATTCGGCGCAGGCTGTTATTCAGATGGAGAAAGTTACTGTCGATGATACTAATTTGTTGCTTCAGGAGAACATAAATCCAGAAACTAATGTTCGTCAGCTTGGTGCACAAATTACTAAAGATGCCATTGCTTTGGGAGAAGACACATTCTTAAACCCGGCAGCCATTGGCTTTTTAACCGGATTGGGTTTTACAAAAGTGAAAGTCTGTCAAAAACCAAAAGTTGGAATTGTTGTTACCGGAAACGAGTTGATTTCGGCAGGTGAAAATCTGACAGACGGGAAAGTATATGAATCTAACGCAATAATGCTGCAAACGGCTTTATTTGGTGCAAATTTCAATGTAATTTCTAATTACAGAGTTAACGACGATTTTGAAAACACAAAAATCACTTTGAAAAATGCAATCAATGAAAATGATGTTGTATTAGTTTCGGGCGGAATTTCGGTTGGTGATTATGATTTTGTGGGTAGTGCTCTGAATGCTTTAAACGTTGAAACACTGTTTTATAAGGTGAACCAAAAACCCGGAAAGCCATTGTTTGCTGGAAA
This sequence comes from Flavobacterium anseongense, assembly GCF_021608185.1. Classification (GTDB taxonomy): domain Bacteria; phylum Bacteroidota; class Bacteroidia; order Flavobacteriales; family Flavobacteriaceae; genus Flavobacterium; species Flavobacterium anseongense. The sequence continues at coordinate 112,169 of NZ_JAKIHN010000006.1, forward strand.
ATTGGGTAACAAAATAATTTTTGCCTTACCGGGAAATCCGGCAGCAAGTCTGACTTGTTTTTATGTGTATGTGTTGCCGACACTTCAAAAACTTTCTGGTTTTGACGCTGTTTATGGTTCAAAACTGATAAAGAGTTTAGCGCATGATTTCACGGTTGATAATCCGCGAAGTCAGTTTTTAAAAGCCTCGATTATTGATGATGAGGTTACTGTTTTGCCGCATCAGGATTCGGGCATGCTCAATTCTTTTGCGCTTGCCAATGCTTTGGTTTATGTTCCAAACGGAAATTACCAACTGCTAAAAGGCGATAAAGTTTCGGTTTATCTTATCTGAAAACATAATTGTAGTTATATTTACGGTTCGTTAATTTTTTAAAATATGCTCGCCAGCGAACTTATTCAATCTCCGTTATTACTAATTTTATTGTTTATCGTCGCCTTTCTTTATGCAAGTGTCGGACACGGTGGCGCCAGTGGTTACTTGGCTTTGATGAGTTTGTTTGCGTTTCCGGTTACGTTTATGAAACCTACTGCTTTGATATTAAATATATTGGTTTCGGTGATTTCTTTTTATTTCTATTACAGAGAAAAGAAATTTGAATGGAAACTGTTTTATCCGTTTGCAATAACTTCAGTTCCGTTCTCGTTTTTAGGCGGAATCATTACGATTGAAACACATATTTACAAAATCATTTTGGCGACAGTATTGCTATTCGCTGTGGCGAGATTGATTGGTTTATTTGGAAAACAAAAAGGAGAGTTGAAGCCGATAAACATTCCGTTAGCACTATTTATTGGTGCTTTAATAGGTTTTTTATCAGGTTTGATTGGAATAGGAGGCGGAATCATTTTAAGCCCGGTAATCTTGCTTTTAGGCTGGGCAGACATGAAACAAACTGCAGCAGTATCGGCATTGTTTATTTTTGTGAATTCTATTTCAGGGCTTTTTGGTTTTTTATCAAAAGGAGGAACCTTGCCAATCTCATCACTATCACTGATAGCTGTAGTTTTGATAGGTGGAATATTAGGAGGTTATTTTGGAAGCAAAAAAATGAATACGCAAATGCTGCGAAATGTTCTGGCTTTGGTTTTACTAATCGCAATTTTTAAATTGTACACAACCTAATTCGACATGGAAATTACAGTGAAATATTTCGGAATAATTGCCGATATAACCCAAAAAAATGAGGAAGTATTCTCTATTGATGAAAATTTGAATACGCTAAAAAAAATGCAATTAAAACTAGAAGTAAATTATCCTAAACTACTGGTTATTAAATATTCAATAGCTGTAAATAAAAAATTCTTACAAAATGATATTTTGTTAGAAAAATATGACGAAATAGCATTATTGCCACCGTTTGCCGGAGGATGATTAATTAAGATAAATGAAACGATACAAAAGACAAATTACCTTACCTGAAATTGGAATTTCAGGTCAACAAAAATTAGCTGATGCCAAAGTTCTGCTTGTTGGTGTTGGAGGTTTGGGTTGTCCTGTTTTGCAAAATTTGGCTGCAGCCGGAGTTGGAAATATCGGAATCGTTGATGGAGATATTGTGGAAGAAACCAATCTGCATCGCCAGTATTTATATAGTTTAAGCGATTGCGGAAAAAGCAAAGTAGCTGTCGCTGCTGAAGTAGTTTCGAAACAAAACCCGGATATTGATATTATTAAATATCCAACTCATTTCACCAGAAAGAATTGCTTTGAAATCGCTTCAGATTACCAAATCATTGTAGATTGTACTGATAATATCGCAACGCGCTATTTAATAAACGATGTTGCGGTAGCCAAAGGAATTCCGATGGTTTATGCTTCGATTCATAAATTTGAAGGTCAGCTTTCAGTTTTTAATTATAAAAACGGACCAACTTATCGTTGTTTGTTTCCCGAAGACGATCGATTAGAAGCTATTCAAAATTGTAATGATTCCGGAGTTTTGGGAGTTTTGCCAAACGTGTTAGGGACAATGCAGGCGAATGAAGCATTGAAGATAATTCTGGAAATCGGCACTATTTTGAGTGGAAATTTATTGTTGTATAATAGTTTAAGTAATAGTTTTCAAACTATTGAAATTCAAAAAAATACAAATTATAAAAGTCAATTTAAAATTATAGATAGCAGCATTTCTGAAGCTGATTTTTTTGCCAGTAATAATTCCATGATAATTGACATTAGAGAAGAATATGAAGAGCCAAAATTGGATTTAGAAACAGTCAAAAACGTACCTTTGTCGGAGTTGAATAATTTTCTGAAGGATATTGATAAACATCAAAAAATAATCTTGGTTTGCCAACACGGAAATAGAAGTGAACTCGCAGTTGATTATCTGACAAAAAAAGGATTTGCCAATGTTTTTCATTTGCAAAACGGAATAGAATCTTTAGCAAAAATGAGTAATGACAACAGATAGACCTAAAAAAACAACCTTCATTCAAGGTGCTATTTCTTCTGAATTCATTGGAAATTCAATAGCGAAGCACCAAAGCAAGACGACTATTGGCGCTCACAATATTTTCCTCGGGCAAGTTCGTGCAGATGGGATTGATGGAAAAACAATTGCCGCTATTGAGTATTCGGCTTACGAAGAAATGGCTGAGCAGAGTTTTTATGAAATTCGTGAAGCAGCTTTCGCCAAATACAACTTAACCTGTATGCATATTTATCATAGTTTAGGAAGCGTAAAAACAGGCGAAATTTGCCTGTTTGTCTTTGTTTCTGCACCAAGAAGAAAAGTAGTTTTTGAGGCAATTGAATTTTTGGTAGAGGAAATCAAGCAGAAAGTTCCAATATTTGGAAAAGAAATCTTTGAAGATCAAACCTATACCTGGAAAAAAAACACTTAAAATGGTCGATATCACACATAAAATCACAACGCTAAGAATTGCAACAGCTCAGGCTATTGTTAAGGTTGGCTCGGCAGAAACCATTCAGGCAATTTTAGACAAAAAAGTACCAAAAGGCGATGTGCTGGAAGTTTCCAGAACGGCAGGTTTATTTGCTGTTAAAAACACCTCAAGTGTAATTCCCGATTGTCATCCAATACCAATCGAATATACAGCGGTTCAGTTTGAATGCTTGAAAGAAAGCATCAAAATAGAAGTTACCGTAAAAACGATTTACAAAACAGGTGTTGAGGTCGAAGCCATGCATGGCGCGTCAATTGCAGCATTGACGATGTATGATATGTTGAAACCTATTGATAAAAATGTTGAAATTTCAACCGTAAAATTGCTTCACAAAAAAGGAGGGAAATCAGATTATAGCGTCAAAGAAAATCTTAATCTGAATATGGCTGTTTTAGTCTGTTCCGACAGCGTTTCATCTGGAAAAAAGAAAGACAGCGCAGGCAAAATCATTACCGAAAAGCTAGAGAAATTTGGACTTACGATTTCCAACTACGATATCATTCCTGATGAAATAAGCGAAATCCAAAAAACAGTAAATCAGCTTTGCAAAATGAAAGCAGATTTAATTATCCTAACCGGCGGAACGGGTTTGTCTAAAAGAGATAATACTCCGGAAGCCATTATTCCTTTGATAGACAGAAGAATTCCTGGAATAGAAGAAGCCATTCGCTCCTACGGACAGGAACGTACGCCATTTGCCATGTTGTCCAGAAGTGTTGTTGGTTTCAAAGGCAATACGTTGCTTATGGCTTTGCCTGGCTCAACTAATGGCGCAGCAGAGTCTATAGATGCTGTTTTTCCGTCTGTATTGCATTTATTTCAATTGTTGAACGGATTTGATCATGGAAGGTAAAAATCTTTTGCAGGATGCGTTTGAGCGCAAACACGACTATTTGCGTATTTCAATTACTGAACATTGCAACTTGCGATGTACTTATTGCATGCCCGAAGACGGAATAAAGCTCACGCCCAAGGCACATTTAATGACAGCAGATGAAATTGTCTCTATAGCGCAAACCTTTGTCAATCTTGGCGTAACAAAGATTCGATTAACTGGTGGTGAGCCTTTGGTTCGAAAAGATGCAAAGGATATTATTTTGCGATTAGGTAAACTTGAAGTAAATTTATCCATAACAACTAACGGAATTTTAGTTGACAGATTCATCGAAACGTTTAAAGAAGCCGGAATTAAAACGGTAAACATCAGCATTGACAGTTTGGTAAAAGACAAGTTTAACTTAATTACCCGACGTGAATATTTTGATGTCGTTCAGAAAAATATCGATTTGTTATTACTGAAGAAATTTAATGTTAAACTTAATGTAGTTTTAATTAAGTCGTTTAATGACAATGAAATACTTGATTTTATTTCAATAACAAAAAATAAAAATATCCAAATTCGTTTTATCGAATTCATGCCTTTCAGCGGCAACCAATGGGACAAATCAAAATTGGTTTCCTATGCCGAAATCATGGAAACAATTCAGTCAGAATATAAACTTAGTGAGATTGAACGTTTACAGGACGCACCAAATGATACCGCAAAAAATTTCAAAATAAGTTCTCATTTAGGAAGCTTTGCCATCATCAGTTCAGTTACCAATCCGTTTTGCAGCACTTGCAACCGTATTCGTTTAACGGCCGACGGAAAGCTAAAAAACTGTTTATTCTCCAACTCTGAAACACCATTGCTCGAAACGTTACGCACAGGCGAATCTATCATTCCGTTAATCAAACAAAACCTGCTTTCCAAAAAAGCTGTACGCGCTGGAATGGATGATGATCTAAAATTCCAAAATCCGGAACTGTTTTCTCAAAACAGAAGCATGATTGCCATTGGAGGATAGACTTACTTCGTACTTCTAATTTCGTACATCGTACTTACATAATTAGTTCAGAACCTTGTTGATAAGTTTGCTTCAACTCATTTTTTACCAAGTAATTTCCTTTATAATTTTAGTTAACTAACCAATCGTGTTTTTCACGACTTAAAACTAAATTTATGAAAAAATTATTCGCAGAATTTTTTGGTACGTACTGGCTTGTCTTTGGCGGTTGCGGAAGCGCCTTGTTTGCAGCCGGAATTCCTGATTTAGGAATCGGATTTGCCGGTGTTTCTTTAGCCTTTGGATTAACTGTTTTGACAATGGCTTATGCTGTGGGTCATATTTCAGGAGGTCATTTCAATCCGGCTGTTTCATTCGGACTTTGGGCTGGAGGAAGATTTTCAGCAAAAGAATTGTTGCCTTACATTGTTGCTCAATGTGCCGGAGCGATTGCAGCCGCAGGAACACTTTTCTTCATCTGGTCCGGAAAATCCGGAAATGTTATCGACAATACCAAAGCCGGTGCTTTTGCCTCTAACGGTTTTGACGCTTTTTCTCCCGATGGCTATTCAATGATTTCCTGCTTTGCGGCCGAATTCGTTTTAACAGCATTCTTTTTACTTATAATTTTGGGAGCAACCGATAAATTTGCCAACGGAAAATTTGCCGGAGTTGCAATTGGTTTGGGCTTAACATTAATTCACTTAGTAAGTATTCCAATCACAAATACCTCTGTAAATCCGGCTCGTTCGTTGTCACAGGCTGTTTTTGCTGGTGGTGAACCATTAAATCAGGTTTGGTTGTTTTGGGTTGCACCAATTGCCGGAGCACTAGTTGGTGGTTTTATCTATAAAATGTTATTGCAAAAATCAGAATAAACCAATCAATAACTATTTTAAGTAAAAACGATGGAGTAATCTGTCGTTTTTTTGTTGGAAGAGGGAAGCGGCAAGATGGAAGTTAAAGAAGTTGAAGCACAACCACAGCTGTTTTCAGGAAGTATTGTCCCGCTGTCCGCACTACGCGGTAGTTTGCTACCATCGGGGCTATTAATCAAGTTTTCCTGTTTTCAGGACGAATAAATCTTCCAACTTCCATCTTCCAGCTTCCCAACTATTTTTTACTTTTGTGCTATGAATTCACTTTTCTCAAAAGAACCGTTACATTTTTCCTTGCCGGATGCCGACATTGAATATTATCCAAATTTCTTTGAAAGCAGTACAGCGAACGAACTTTTCGAGAAACTAAAAAACGAAATTCCGTGGCAGCAGGATAACATTACAGTTTTTGGGAAAACACATCCGCAACCCAGATTAACGGCGCTTTTTGGTAATGAAGGAAAGCCATACAGCTATTCCAATATTGTGATGCAACCCAATGCATGGAATCCGTTATTAATGTTCATCAAAAATGAAATAGAAGAAATTTGCAAAGAATATTTCACCACGGTTTTACTAAATTATTACCGCGATGGCAAAGACAGCAATGGTTGGCATGCCGATAACGAAAAGGAATTAGGAAGAAATCCGGTTATCGCTTCGGTGAGTTTTGGTGCCGAAAGATTTTTTCATTTGCAGCACAATGCCATCAAAGAACAAAAACTGAAAATCAAATTAGAACACGGAAGTCTGCTTATTATGAAAGGCACAACTCAGCATTTCTGGAAACATCAAATACCAAAAACGACTGCGGTTATTGGTCCAAGAATAAATCTCACTTTCCGGATTATCAAATAAGTTGTTTTAGTATATTTGAACTAAATACTTTAGCAATGAACGAGATAATCAATTACTTTTCCACGATTCCGTCTTCGCACCGAGCTTTGATTTTAGCTGGTGGAATTTCTTTTTTCTGGTTGGTAGAAACTGCCGTTCCGCTTTTTAAATTCAATTATAACAAATGGCAACACGCCGGAATTAATATCTTTTTTACGATTACTACAATGATTGTTAATTTCTGTTTAGCTTTGATATTATTAAAAGCAGCTGAGTGGGCAACTCAAAATCAGTTTGGACTTTTAAACTGGTTACCCGAATTTAATATCTGGATTTATACCATCATCGGTTTGTTGCTTTTAGATTTAATTGGCGCATATGTAATTCATCTAATCGAGCATAAAGTCAAATTTTTATGGCGCTTTCATCTGATACATCATACTGATACATGGATAGACACGACTTCGGCCAACAGGCATCATCCGGGCGAAAGCGTGTTACGGTTTATTTTTACAACTCTTGGTGTTTTGATTGTCGGTAGTCCAATGTGGATGGTTTTTTTATACCAAACCTTATCCGTTGTAGCGACACAATTCAATCATGCCAATATCACACTACCCAAAAAACTTGATAGAATTTTAAGTTATTTTATCGTTTCTCCCGATATGCATAAAGTCCATCATCATTATGTTTTACCATATACCGATAGCAATTATGGTAATATTTTTTCGGTTTGGGACCGATTGTTCGGCACCTTCAAAACACTCGACAGAGAGAAACTGGTTTACGGAGTTGATACCCATATGAAACCGGAAGAAAACAACAAACTGTCAAATTTATTGGTAATACCTTTTCAAAAAAGGCGTTCACCGAATTCTTAAGTTTTTAAAAAAATAATATTGAAGTTTGTAAACTAATTATTTTTTTTACTAATATTGAAATACGAATTAACCATTAACATTCATAGAATTTAAATGCTTTTACAGAAATGAAAAAAAGTAGACTAGTTGAACTTGACAATGAAGAATTAGAACGAGTTGTCAGCATGGCTCAAGATGAAAGGAAACCTTTTGAAGTAATTAAAGAGGAATTTGGACTTACAGAAAATGAAGTTACCGAATTAATGCGCAAACGATTACCCAAAGATAAATTTGAACTTTGGAAAAAGAAAGCTGCCGGAAGTAAGCCAAAACCAAAACCAATCATTGATGACTTTGATGATTTAGACAGTAAGTATTATATCAAAAATAAATTTGACTAATAATTAAACTCTTGCTTAGCGAGAGTTTTTTATTTAATACCATCCCTTTTAGTTAATCATATCTAAAAAAATAAAAAGGATTGTAACTAATGGTTACTTTTGGGGACATATTTCAAAAATAAATTTCTAGTAATGAACAAACTAATTGTAAGTGCCATTTTTGCTTTAACTGCTTTAGGTTATACTGCAAATGCTCAAAAGAAAGCAACGGTAAAAAAACTACCTGTTAAAGAACAAGTAAAAACGAATGTAAATTTAAATCAGATACAAGCTGTTATCGATTTAAATAAAATAAAAGACGATAAGGTTAATGTTACCATTACACCGCCAAAGTTCAGCTCTAACGAAATTGTTTTTCACTTTCCTAAAACCGTTCCGGGAACTTATTCTGCAGATAATTACGGAAAACTAGTCGATGAATTTAAAGCGTTAGATAAAAACGGAAAAGAGTTAACCGTTACCAAAGCGGATGATAATTCATGGAAAATTTCGAATGCAAAATCGTTAGCAAAAGTTACTTATTATGTAAACGATACTTACGATTCCGAAGTGGGGAAAGGCTTCATGAAAGAAGATATCTTTTCGCCATCAGGAACAAATATTTTAGAGGGTAAAAATTTCATGGTAAACAACCATGCTTTTGTGGGTTATTTTGAAGACAAAACGCAACTAACCGAAATCCCATACAAACTTACCATTCTTCATCCAAAGGATCTTACCGGTGCTACTTCTTTAGTCGATACCAATCCAAGCGATACCGAAGATACCTTTATGGCAAGCCGTTATTTTGATTTGACAGATAATCCGATTATGTATGCTAAAGCCGATATAGAAACCTTCAATGTTGACGGAATGGAGATTGTTTTTAGTGTGTATTCTCCAAATAATGTACATACGGCAAAGGAATTATTGCCAAGCTTAGAGAAAACAATGCGAGCTCAAAAAAAATTCTTGGGCTCTATCAATAACAACAAAAGATATACAGTTTTGTTATACTTATCGGATGTTGAAAAAAATGACGCTAAAGGTTTCGGAGCATTAGAACACCATACATCAACTACAGTGGTTTTCCCTGAAGCAATGGATGCAGCATCATTGGAAGAGCAAATGAAAGATGTAGTTTCGCACGAGTTTTTTCACATCGTAACGCCACTTTCTATTCATTCAAAAGAAATTCATGATTTTGATTACAGCAACCCAAAAATGTCAAAACATTTATGGATGTACGAAGGTGTAACCGAATATTTTGCCAATTTATTCCAGGTAAATCAAGGCTTAATTGATGCTGACGAGTTTTACCAAAGAATGGTTGAAAAAATTAGTCGAGCTGCTACATTAAACGATACCATGCCATTTACCGAAATGAGCGCCAATGTTTTGGTTGAACCTTATAAAGACCAGTACTTAAATGTTTACGAAAAAGGAGCCTTAATCGGAATGTGTATAGATATTATCATCCGTGAACAAAGCGGCGGACAAAAAGGAATTTTAAGTCTGATGAAAGATTTATCAAATCTGTATGGTGTTGATAAATCATTTGATGATGAAGAACTTTTTGGTAAAATAACCAAGTTGACTTATCCTGAAGTAGGAGCGTTTTTGAATACTTACGTTGCCGGAAAAACACCAATTCCGTATGATGAGTATTTTGCTAAAGTAGGTGTTACCAAAGCTAAAGTTCAGGTAGAAGCTAATCCGTTTTTGAAAGATCAAAAAATACCATTCATAACCGTGAATCCTTCTACAAAAGAAATCATGGTAGTTCCCGGCGGACAGTTAAATAGTTTTATGAATACTTTAGGGTTAAAAGGAGGTGATATTATCACATCATTTAACGACAAACCATATAATCTTGATAATATTTACGACCTTATAATGGTAAGCCAAGGTTGGAAAACAGATGATGCTATCAGCGTTAAAATTAAAAGAAACGGTGTAGAACAAACCATCACCGGAAAAGTAAAATTAGATTTTGATGAAGTCGAAGGATATACATTTACAGACGAATCAAAAAAAGCAATAAATAAATATTGGTTAAAGGGATAATTAACTTCGTTCCGTTCGTCTCGTCTTTAGGACGAGACTCGGGTCAAAATAAAAGCACTTTCAAATCCTCAATTTGTTCATCAGATTGAGGATTTTTTTTAGTATTATTGCCAAAAATTTAAAACATGCGTAGAATAATCATTGCCTTTTTTTCAATCCTAATTTTAGTAAGCTGTTCCGAAAAAGAATCAACCAAAGACGTTGTCTTAACAGGGAACATTAAAGGATTAAAAAGCGGTACTTTATACATTCAAAGATTCAAAGATTCACTTTTGGTCGCTATCGACACCATAAAAATAAACGGTGATTCTCATTTTACCAGTGAGTTTGATTTGCAGTCACCTGAAATGCTTTATTTGTTTTTAGACCGAGGTGTGACAAATTCATTAGACAATAACATTGCGTTCTTTGCCGAAAAAGGAAAGATGAATATCGAAACATCATTAGATTTTTTTACTGCCGATGTTAAAATCACAGGCTCTAAAAATCAGGAACTTTATGACGAATACAGAAAAGTGGTATCGAGATTTGTCGATCAGGATTTAGACTTGATTGAGAAAAAATACAATGCGATAATTGCCAAAAAGACAGATGAAGTCAATAAAATCGAGGAAGAGCAAAAAAGCGTTTTAAAAAGAAAATACCTGTACACTACCAATTTTGCTGTAAACCACGCTGATTATGAAGTAGCACCTTATGTGGCTTTGGCTGAGATTTACGACATCAATTTAAAGTTTATGGATACCATCCAAAAATCGATGACACCAAAAGTTTCTAAATCATTGTATGGTAAAAAGCTAAACGAATTTATTGCTGCCAGAAAAAAGGAAGAGAATGAATAAGTTTCCGGCAGCAATTTTTTGCTGTTAGTGTTGTGATAAGCTTGCAAATAATTCATCCAGACTGTTCAGTGTCATAGTAAATCCTTCTTTGAAGCCCATTTCAATCATTTTCTCCATGCGTTCAAGCGATTCATTGTAAATACTAATACTGACTTTTGTCTTTCCGTTTTGTTCGCTAAAATTTAAATCCCATTCCGAACCCGGTAATTGTGGATTTTCTGCTGCGTCTGCAAAAGCATTCAACATTTTGAAATTGGTTTTCGGACTGATAGAAGTATATTTCTGGATAGACCACATCTCATGTCCTTCCGGACTTACCATAGCATAAAATCTACGGCCGCCAACTTCAAAATTCATAACTTTTGTTTTGGATGCCCAAGGTTTTGGTGCCCACCATTGGTCAAGAATTTCTTGTGTGGTAAAAGCATCCCAAACCAACGAAAGGTCGGCAGCAAATTCTCTGTCAATACTTACCGTTTTTGTTGCTTTGTCAACGGTAAAATCAAATAGCAAATTGTTCATTTTTTCTGTTCTTTAATGGCCTGCCTGTCGGCAGACATGGTTGATAATACTTTGTCGAGTTGATTGAAACGGGTTTCCCAAATTTCCCTGAATTGGGTTAACCATTTATCAATCTCTTTCATTTTTTCAATTTCGAGTGAGTAGAAAATTTCCCTGCCTTGTTGTTCTTGTTTTACAATTTCGCATTCTGTTAGTATGCGAAGGTGTTTGGAAACCGCTTGTCGTGTGGTGTTGAAATTTTCAGCAATGGCGTTTGGAGTCATTGCCTGCATTGCAATTAAGGTGATAATGCCACGTCTTGTTGGGTCGGATATCGCCTGAAAAATATCTCTTCTCATAGTGTTTCGTTTTTAATTATGAAACCAATCAGTTGCAAATATATGTGCAACTATTCGGTTTCGCAAATTTTTTGCCATAAATTTTTCAAATTGTTGAAAAGTTCGATGAAATTGTGGGATTGGATGGCTATTTTTCTATTTGGTCAATCCAGTTATTTATGGCTTTTAGTAACAGGATTTCTTTTTTATTTACGTCTTCTACGCTAGTAATTTCAACAATCTTTCTGCCGTCGGGATAGTCTTTTCCGCCTAAGCCAATAGTGGCATCAATTTTATTTCCGGTTGGAAAAACAATTAGAATTTTGCCGCGATGCAAATTGATAACAGCCAAATCGCGTTTGTATTCTTTTGGATTAAACTCTTTCATTTCACCACCATAGAAGAAGCTGGGCGAATTCCATTTGATATGTTCCGCAATTTCCGGATTTGCATTAATAAAGATATCCCTTAGCTTTTGAACAATAGCCCGACTTGAAATATCTATTCCATTTATATGTTCGGTAACGGTTTGCGATTTTCTGTCTGACATTGTGTTGCTGATTTAGTGGTTCGCAGTTTACTATCGTTTCGGCTCGTAATAGAGTAAGATTGCCCCTGAACCAAAAATTTTGGTATCTGAAAGCCTGAAAATTGTTCTGTCGTTTATTTTGTCAAACAACGGCAGGCCTTTTCCTTCTATCATCGGATAAATACAAATCTGAAACTCATCAATTAAATTAAGGTTTAAGAGCTGAATGATTAAACTCCGGCTGCCAACTAAAATATCTTTACCTGATTGTTGTTTGAGTTCTAAAACTTCCTTTTCAAGTTCTTTTGTTGCCAATGTTGCACTGTTCCATCCGGTATTTTTCAAAGTGTGTGAAAAAACAATTTTTGGTATTCCGTCAATTGCTAAAGCAAAGTCATCCATCGATTTTTGACCCGAAGGATTTTCTAACAGCGTTTGCCAAAACTGCATAAGTTGGTATGTTGTCCGTCCATATAACAGCAGTCCGGCATTGCTTAACAGTTCGGAATAATGCTGATGTAAATCTTCATCGGGCATTCCTACCGTATGATCACAAATCCCATCAAGTGTCATGTTTATTGCTGCAATTACTTTTCTCATTTTTTTATCAGTTTGTAATGCAAATGTGTTGTTAAGTCGGAAGATTGTATTTCTACAATTTGAATATCATAAATGTCTTTGTCAATACCGTCAAACAATCGAATTCCACTGCCTAAAAAAACAGGTGCTATGTGAATGAAAAATTCATCAACTAGTCCAGAATTGAGAAATTGTTGAATAGTATTCGCTCCACCTTGAATTCTTATGTCTTTTCCTTTGGCTGATTGCTTTGCCTTTTCTAATGCACTGTGTATACCGTCATTAATAAAATAAAAAGTTGTTGTTCCTTTTTGAACCCATGGTTCTCGTTTTTCGTGAGTCAGCACATAAACATCTGCTTCGTATAAATTTTCAGGCCAAACTACTTCGCCTTCATCAAACATTCTTTTTCCCATGATGTATGAACCCGTTCTTGCAAAAACAGCATCAATTAATTTGCTGTCTTCGCCATATTCTTCACCACCTTCCATTTTAATGTGTTTCCAAAAAGCCTTTTGTTTAAACATCCAATTGTGGATTTTTGGTGAAACGCCTCCCATTGGGTTGCTTGGACTTCTATTGTCTCCCGCGAAAAAGCCATCAAGAGATATTCCGCTATCAAATATAATTTTGCTCATTTCTATTATTGGATTAGGGTATTAAATTTAACTAATCTGTTCAATTATTGAATGTGTTTTGCGTTTAACCAATGTTAGCAGCAGGTTTATTATTTCTAATCGACTTAATGTCCATATTATGTTTTGTTATGATGTTAATCAAACGTTTACATCAAAAAGATAACCCACAAAGGCAGAAAGTACCATTGCAATTGTACCCCAAATGGTAACACGTATTATTGCTTTCGAAACTTTTGAGCCGCCAGTTTTTGCAGATGTAGCTCCTAAAATGATTAGAAAGATAATTGTAAATCCATAAATCCAGTATTCCATTCCTTTAACAGGGGCGATAAGAACGACCAATAGAGGTAAAAGTCCACCGACGGTAAATGATGCTCCCGAAGCTAATGCAGCTTGTATTGGATTTGCCTGACTGATTTCATTAATTCCTAATTCATCTCTAATGTGAGCTCCCAAAGCATCTTTTTCTGTAAGCTCAATAGCCACTTGCATAGCCGTCTCTTTTTTAAGTCCTCTTTTCTCATAGATTTGAGCCAATATTTTTAGTTCTTCTTCGGGCATTTCAGCGAGTTCTTTTTTTTCTCTTTCAATGTCAGCTTTTTCAGTATCTGTTTGAGAACTTACAGAAACATATTCGCCTGCTGCCATTGATAAAGCACCGGCAACAAGTCCGGCTACTGTAGCTAGGACAATTGGTTCTTTTGTTGAACTTGCAGCGGCAACACCAACGGCAAGGCTTGATAGAGAAATTATACCATCATTAGCGCCAAGTACCGCAGCTCTCAACCAATTGCTTCGGTGAATGTAATGGCTGTCTAAATAGTTGTCAATTGTTATCATAGTTTTATTATTGTGGTGTTGTCAAAAATAGGTTTACGGTTCGTGGCTAATTGTAGTTGAGTTTTTTTTTATAATTATTTTAAAGATAATCAAAATTCAATTTAGTACTTTCCGGTTAAAAAAATAAATTAGCCATTGCGAAAAACCGTTGTCAGCAAAAGTTCTTTAAATTTAAATTGGAAATTATGATTGCTAATCAAAAACTTAATAATGTTCCAATAAGTATTAGATTTCTAAATATAAAAAAAATCGTTTAAAAAGGATAATTTTATAGAATTCGTCTAAAAGTACGAATGGGTTGTAATTTCTGTTGACTTGTATACATCCACTATATTTTAGCACTTATAACCTCTAAAATATAATTCTTTTTTATAAAAAATATAAAGTATTTTTGTTTGTCAATACGTCATAATGAAAGACCTACTGTTACTCACACCGCCTTTTACACAGCTCAACACACCGTATCCGGCAACAGCCTATTTAAAAGGTTTTTTAAATACCAAAAACATACCTGCCTTTCAAATAGATTTGGGTATTGAAGTGATTTTAGAATTGTTCTCAAAAGAAGGATTAACTTCGATCTTCTCAACCGACAACCGACAACTGACAACCGAGAACCTCCAACGAATCTATTCCTTACGCCAAGACTATATCAATACTATCGATTCAGTTATTACTTTTCTACAAGGGAAAAATCAAACACTGGCGCGACAAATCTGTGCCGGAAACTTTCTTCCAGAAGCTTCCCGTTTTGAGCAGTTAGACGATATGGAATATGCTTTCGGTTCGATGGGAATGCAGGACAAAGCCAAGCATTTGGCAACCTTATATCTCGAAGACTTATCCGATTATATAAAAGAAGTAGTTGATGAAAATTTTGGCTTTAGTCGTTATGCAGAGCGATTGGGCAGAAGTGCCAATTCATTTGACGAAATGTACAGTCATCTGCAAAATGAACTGACGTATATAGATAAAATTTCATTGCAAATTTTGGAAGAAAGACTGAAAGAAGTCCAGCCCAAATTGGTATTGATTTCGGTTCCGTTTCCGGGAAATTTATACAGTGCTTTTCGTTGTGCGCAATTCATAAAAAAACAGTTTCCTGAAATAAAAACTGCCATGGGCGGTGGTTTCCCAAATACAGAACTCCGCGATTTAAAAGACAAGCGCGTTTTCGAACTCTTCGATTTTATCACCTTGGATGATGGCGAATTGCCTGTGGAATTACTTCACTACAATATTTGTCACGCTGAGCCTGTCGAAGCGCTTTATAAGCGAACTTTCCTCCTCGAAAACAACGAAGTAATCTATAAAAACAATTCCACCAAGCCCGACTACAAACAAAGCGAAGTCGGCACACCCGATTATTCCGATTTGCTTTTAGACGACTATATTTCGGTTATCGAAATCGCTAATCCGATGCACAGTTTGTGGAGCGATGGACGTTGGAACAAGCTCACGATGGCGCATGGCTGCTATTGGGGAAAATGTACGTTTTGTGATATTTCATTAGATTATATAAAACTCTACGAACCCATAGCGGCGAAGACTTTGGTTGACCGTATGGAAGAAGTCATTGCCCAAACCGGAGAAAACGGTTTTCATTTTGTAGATGAAGCAGCCCCGCCGGCATTGATGCGCGAAGTGGCGTTGGAAATACTTCGCCGCAAACTAACCGTTTCGTGGTGGACAAACATTCGGTTTGAAAAAAGCTTTACGGCCGATTTGTGTTTGCTTTTTAAAGCATCGGGTTGCATTGCCGTTTCGGGCGGATTGGAAGTTGCTTCAGACAGATTATTGGAACTAATCCAAAAAGGAGTAACGGTAGAACAGGTTGCGCAGGTTACACGAAACTTCACCGAAGCCGGAATCATGGTACATGCGTATCTGATGTATGGTTATCCAACACAAACGATTCAGGAAACAGTTGACAGTTTAGAAATGGTACGCCAAATGTTTGAACTTGGAATTCTGCAATCGGGTTTTTGGCATCAGTTTGCCATGACAGCGCACAGTCCGGTTGGAATGTTTCCTGAGGAATTTGGCGTAATTCCCGAAATGAATGAGATAACTTTTGCCAACAATGATATACAGTTTAAAGACAAAACCGGAATCAATCACGATAAATTTAGCTTTGGACTAAAGAAATCCTTGTTCAATTTTATGCACGGAATCTGTTTTGAATATGAATTGCAGGACTGGTTCGATTTTAAAATTCCGAATACAACAATTCCTTCCGATTATATTGTTTCCTGTCTGGAAAATGAAAATCCTTTTGCGGCAAAACCTTCTGCAAAAATCATCTGGATAGGAGGAACTCCTCTAACGGAGACTTTTACAAAATCTAAAAAAAGTGATACTTGGGAAATGATGAAACTGACCTTTCATGACAAAAGAGAAACTGTTGAAGTTTCATTAGAAAAGGACAAAGCGGAATGGCTTATAAGTACCCTAAAATTGCTTGCTATTTCAAATCAGAAAATAACCACTTTTTCACAACTCAAAACCAGTTTTGAAAACCAGTTTGAAGATTTTGAGTTGTTTTGGTATTCAAAACCCTTGAATTCACTGAGAGAATTTGGTTTATTGGTAATTTAATTTTTTTATTAAATTCTTAATAACTTGTTAATTGTTTTTGTAAATCGCATCATTATCTCTGTTTTTTTGCTCTATTTTTAATGACTAAACAAAAGTCAATTTGCTGAGATAATTATGACAGTTAAAAAAACATTTCCAAAAATACTTTGGTTAATATTTTCTTCCAGTATATTTTTTATTTTATTATATTTTGCTTTATTCTATTATACCAAAAAGGCTGAAAAACAGGTCTATAAAGATACTGTTGAGCAGTTTGATAAACGAATAGATGAGCTGATACATTTGGAGTCAAAACCTATATTAGTTTCTATAAATAATGACACGAATTGGGATGAGTTTGTTGATTTTACTATTACAAAAGATAAGAATTGGTTCATAGAAACTATTGGAAATGAATTAGATATTTATAATGCGGATTATTTAGGTGCCTATGGTGCCGATAAGAACTTTATCATTAGAGTTCCAACACCAAAAATAAAGACCATCGATTTCATTCCGAAAGATGAGATGGAATTACTGAATAAAGTCGGGATAAATAAATTCTACATGAAAATTCCCGAAGGAGTAGTAGAAGTAACAGGTGCGGCCATTCACCCTTCTGATGATCCGTTGAAGAAAAAAACTAAAGCATCAGGTTATTTTTTTGTAGTGAGACTCATAGATACTAGCTTTATTAAAGATCTGGATAAGGCGACTATGGCAACTACAGCATTTTTAGAAACTAATCAAAGTTTACCAAAAGAAAAGAACAAAATTCATTCTGTTTATAAACTAAGAGATTATAAAAACAATGAAATAGGAGCGTTGGTTTTTAAAAGGGATTTTGATGTTTATTTCGAAAATATAACAAACATAATGTACGTCATTATTTTGTTTTTTATTATTAATCTTATCGTTAATTTAATCTATACCCGAAAACTGGTTTATTATCCATTGGATTTGGTTCGAAGAGCCTTAGAATCGGGAAACAGAAAGGCTATCAAAGAATTGAAAAATACTACTGGTGAGTTTAGTCACATTGGAAACCTATTCGAAGAAAACAGCAATCAAAAAATTGAGCTAATTAAAGCAAAGATAAAAGCTGAAGAAGGCGACCGATTGAAGTCGTCCTTTTTAGCCAACTTGTCACATGAGATTCGAACTCCTATGAACGCTATTAATGGTTTTACGGAATTACTTCTCAATACAGGAACCACAGAGGCAGAAAAACTCGAATATCTAAATGTAATTGAAAAGAGCGGAAAAAATTTGGTTGGTATTATTGATGATTTGATTGAAATGTCTAAAATTGATTCGAATCAGCTTACGCCGAATTTAACCGTAGTCAATTTAGAATCCTGCATTAATGAATTATACGAAACGGTTAAGATTACGATTAAAAACAAAGACATTGACTTTAAGTTGATACAACCCAAAAGGCCTGCGAAGTTCAATATCATAACTGATGATATTAAATTGAAACAGGTTATAATCAATTTGTTGACCAATGCGCTCAAATTTACAGAACGAGGTTCGGTTACTTTTGGATTTGAAATTGATGAAGAAAACGAGCTAATCAATTTTACCGTAAAAGACACCGGATTAGGGATTGATGAAGACAATCATAAAAATATTTTTGACCGATTCAAGCGTGTTGATAGTGATATTTCGATTAAAGTTGGTGGCTTGGGCTTGGGACTTGCAATTTCAAAAGCGTATGTCGATTTACTTGGAGGAACAATTTCTTTGGATTCAAAAGTTGGCGAAGGTTCTACGTTTTATTTTTCAATTCCGTTGAAATATTCAGTAGTAGAGCACATCACAGTAAAACAAATCAATAATGTTGAAATTCAAAAATCAGAAGGAGAAACCATTTTGATTGCTGAAGATGATAACATCAACTTCTTGTTGTTCCAAAAAATGATGCAGAACAAAAATTACAAAATCATCAGAGCTATAAATGGACAGGAAGCGGTTGACATCTGCCTCAATACGCCAAATATTGATTTGGTTTTGATGGATATTAAAATGCCAATAATGACCGGTTTTGAAGCCATGGAACAAATCAGACCAATGCGTCCAAATCTCCCAATAATAGCGCAGACAGCCTATTCGTCATCAGAAGATAAGATAAAAATTGAAGAAGCAGGATTCAACGGTTATCTAACAAAACCATTGAATAGAGAACATTTGTTTGAAATGATAAATACCTATCTGGATAAAGAAAATTATAATGAAATTTAAGCTGTCGGTTTTTTATATATTGTTTGTTTCAACCTCTATTTTATCTCAGGAAAACCAAACGCAAGTTGATTCGCTAAGCGTTGAAAAAGAGAAGAAGCTATCATTAAATATTGATATTGTCAGTCGATATCTGTGGCGTGGACAATGTTGGGGCGGAGATTATATTGCGGTGCAACCTACCATAGAATATGAGATTTCGCCAAAGTTAGCATTCGGTTTTTGGGCGACAACTAATTTTCAAAGTGATTATTTTTATCCGGATGGTGAGACAGCATACAAAGGTTATCAAGAGATTGATTTTTATGCAACGTATCAGATAAACGACTTTTTGCAGTTGCAGGTTTGGGATTATTATTGGCCATCGGTAGAAAAAGTGGAAGGCGTTGATAACGGTTTCTTGAACTATGGAAAAGATGGAGTGAAAACTGTCGATGCCATGTTGTATTTTGATTTTTCGGAAGGATACAAATATCCGTTTAATGCTACGATAAGTATGCTTGTTGCCGGAAATGATTTCCGTTATGACAGCAACGGAGAAAACGCAAAGCAAAACTATACAACCTATCTTGAGTTGGGTTATACTTTTACACTGTTTGAAAAATCAACTTATAAAGCCATACAGGGAATAACACTTGACCCAGTTATTGGCGCAGTTTTGAATAACAAAGCAGCTTATTACAGTTATGCAGATTATGACAAGGTTTCGATTTGCAATTTGGGAATCAAGGCTACCAAAGAAATTGATTTAGGAAAAGGAATTACAATGCCATTGTCTTTGAATTACGTTCATAATGGAGCAACACAGAATACGGAAGCCTTTGGTAAAAATTTTGTTATAGCCGGAATCAGTTTTAGCTATTAAGCGGGTTCGCCATAAAGATCAAACTCGGTTGCATCAATAATCTTCACATTGACAAATTCACCCGTTTTCACATAGAATTTAGATGCGTCAATTAGGACTTCATTATCCACATCCGGACTGTCAAATTCGGTTCTTCCGATAAAATACTGACCTTCTTTTCTATCTATAATGCATTTGAAAGTTTGTCCTACTTTTTCCTGATTTAAATCCCATGAAATCTGTGATTGTAAATCCATTATTTCGGCAGCACGCGCTTGTTTTACTTCTTCGGGAACATCATCTTCCAATAAATAAGCATGGGTGTTTTCTTCGTGAGAATAGGTAAAGCAACCCAAACGTTCAAATTTCATTTCCTGAACCCAGTCACGCATGATTTCAAAATCTTCCTGAGTTTCGCCCGGATAACCAACGATTAAAGTAGTTCTGATAGTCATTCCCGGAACGGCAGCACGGAAGTCTTTTAATAGTTTAGTCGTTTTTTCTTTGGTTGTTCCACGACGCATCGATTTCAAAATGTTATCTGAAATATGCTGTAGCGGAATATCTATATAATTACAGATTTTTGGTTCGCGTTTCATCAAATCCAAAACGTCCATTGGGAAACCTGTTGGGAAAGCATAATGCAAACGAATCCATTCGATACCATCTACTTTTACTAAGTTTTCTAACAACTCGGCAAGGTTTCTTTTTTTGTATAAATCCAAACCGTAATAAGTCAAATCCTGAGCGATAAGAATCAATTCTTTTACACCGTTTTTGGCTAACCCTTCGGCTTCTTTTACCAATTTCTCAATTGATTGCGAAACGTGTTTGCCACGCATAATCGGAATCGCGCAAAAGCTGCATGGTCGATCGCAACCTTCGGCAATCTTTAGGTAAGCATAGTTTTTTGGAGTAGTGGTTAAACGTTCACCCAATAATTCGTGTTTATAATCGGCACCAAGCGCTTTTAATAAAAGTGGTAAATCGGTTGTGCCAAAATATTGGTCGACGTTTGGGATTTCTTTTTCTAAATCGGGACGATATCTCTCGGACAAACATCCGGTAACGAAAACCTTATCTACGATGCCATTTTCTTTTTTATCAACGTACTCCAGAATAGTATTAACCGATTCTTCTTTGGCATTATTAATAAAACCGCATGTATTGATTACTACAATATTACCTTCCTGTTCGTGCACCACATCTTTTCCGCTGGCTTTTAATTGCCCCATTAAAACCTCACTGTCGTAAGTGTTTTTGGAACATCCAAGTGTGATAACGTTGATTTTGTTTTTCTTTAATGACTTAGTTCTCATAAACTTAATTTCGATTATTTAGAAGGCGTGCAAAATTACGTTTTTTATTTCGAATTAAATGGTTAAAATAAAAAACCACCTCGAATGAAGTGGTTTATTGATTTTGTTTTGTCAAAATTAGAAGTTAACAGAGTAACTAATAATGATGTTGTTATTGTATCTGCTTATTCTTGCCGGGTCAGGCTGACCGGAAGAAATTAATGGCTGATTCATATTTCTGTGTTCATAAGAATACGCCAGGTCTATTTTGCTTTCACCAAAACTATAACCTACACCGGCAGAATATCCGGTTAAATCGCCAAAAGTTTGGTCAACTTTATATGGACTTTGATCAAAATGATAACCGCCTCGTAGAGAAACTTGTTTGATTTTATATTCGCCTCCAACTCTGACTTCAACAGCATTTTCTAAATTATTTTTCATAAATTGATTTAAACCGGCATATGGATATTCATTTTTTGGTTTGAATCGGGTAGTGCTATAATCTTTAGTTGACACATCTACGCTCACTATTCCTTTCTTGCCAAAAAGATATGCCATGCTTCCTGTCCATTTTGAAGGTGTTTGTATTTTGTATGGCGCATAAACATTTATAATGTCAGGATCGGCAACGTAGGTATTTGAAACAGAGTTAGTACTATAATCCGAGTCAACATATTGTGCTAGTTCATCTGTCAATCGGTACCAAGTTGGAGATTCATAGGCTAAACCTACTCGGAATTGCGGAACTATTTTAACTATAGCGCCAAGATTAAATGAAAAACCTGAACCATAGGTGTGAAGTTGATTGTCAAATCGGATATAAGACACTCCGTTTGCAGCCAAACCGTCATTTTGCTCACGTAAAGATGTTGTTCTTACATAGTCTGTAAAATGCGCATTGATATTCAGCCCCAAAAACAAAATATCCTTGTATTGTGTAGCAAAGTTTCCTGTAATCTTGCCATTGTATCCTGTTGAAGTGTAATAATTTTGCTGTGAATAATTAGCCGCAGGCACATTACTGTTGTATGTGTTTGGTGAATTAGAATCAAATAAATAGGTTGTATATCCTAAAAATGCCTGTTGTGCCTGAAAACCACTTACATTAGGATAGCTGGCATCGGGCAGTGTGCCTAAATAATCATACAACTCATAAAAAGTTTCACCAGGTTGTAATGTCAATAATTCCAATGGAATTCCGCCATTAGCGTTTGCCTGATTTACAAAATAATTCCCAATAGAATTATACTGATTTGTTCCGGCAGAAAAGATACTATTGTTAAAGTTGTTTGTATTTTCATAATTGAAAGCTATAGCAATTTTTTTCCAATTGCTTTTTCCACTGGTATCATTAAATACAAAAACAACTCCAGCCTGATTTAAGTCTAATGAACTATCATTATCTTTTGTTCTTGTGCCGTTGTATAATGAGCTGTTTTTAGTGTTGTTAATACTTGCTGTTGCTGTTGCATAATTGTTATTGAAGAATAACGAACCAGCCGGATTCTGGTTTAAAGCAGATAGATCTCCACCTACAGCTCCAAAAGCACCACCCATTCCTCTAAAGCGTGCAGAACCTGTTATGTTTTCTACGGCGTATCTAAGGGCATCTTCCGGTGTTGTTTCTTGAGCTTTTAATGCTGAAAAAGTTAATACGGCAATGATAATAGTAATGTGTTTTTTCATAGTATTTTTATTTTTTAGTCAAAAAAATATCTATGCAATTTGTTAAATTACATAGATATTTTTGTTTTGTTTTTTATCTTCTTCCGCCTCCTGAAGATGATCTTCCGCCACCGCTGCTTCCACCTCCGTAACTTCCGCCGCCATAACTTCCTCCACCATATGAAGAAGATGATCTGGTAGAACTTGGAGTATAGGATCGAACAGGAGCTGATTCACTTGCACTGCTTCTTGTTGGTTGTGAAGAATTATAACTTCTTGTAGGTTGTGAAGTGTTGTTACTTCTTGTTGTAGTGTAATTATCGTTTCTAAAAGTACTGTTTGAAGATCTTGTGGTGTAATTTCTGGTACCTGGAGCTGTAGAATAGCTTCTTCCGTTTGTGTAATATGAATTTCTGGTACCGTTTCTGGTGCCATATCTATTCCCATTTGAGGAGTAAGCATAACCAGAACCTCTTCTGCCACCATTATAATAATAGTTGTTATAATGATTTCCGTACCAATTATTATAATAGCCGCCCCAATAACCTCCATACCAATTACCCCAGCCTAAATTCCAACCAATGCCCCAACTCGGACCATACCAACTATTCCAACCCCAACCCCAACTTGGACCATACCAGTTATTCCAACCCCAGTAATTTCCGTACCAGTAATTATTCCAATAACCATAACCCCAATTGCTGTCATAAACATTTACGGTTACGCTTTGTGGATTATTTCCCCAACTCGAATTATTTGAATTATAATTTTCTGTCCTAATACTATCGTTATTTACAGTGCTGTAATTGTCAATATTGGTAAATGCTTGGGAATCTTTATTTAAATCGCTAAAGTATTCTTGGTATTTATTGCTTTGAGAATTGTCTTTATTTGAAACTTCTCTCTTGTTTTGAGAGTTTCCGTAAACGCCATCATTATCATAATAAGAACTATTCTGATAGGAACCACATGAGGAAACTACAACTGCGATTAATCCAAATAGTGAATAAATGGATAATCTTTTACCGGAAAAATAATAAGTTTTCATATCTATAGCATTTTTATTGTTGGACTATACAAAAATAGTTAGTTTTGCCGAACTATTTAGTTAAAATTAGTTAAACAATTTTTATGCCAAAGTATTCAATATGAGCAAGGAGTTAACAAAAAGAGCAGAAGATTATTCAAAGTGGTATAACGAGCTAGTTGTCAAGGCCGATTTGGCCGAAAACTCTGGTGTTAGAGGTTGTATGGTTATCAAACCATACGGCTATGCTATATGGGAAAAAATGCAGGCAGAATTAGACAGAATGTTCAAAGAAACCGGACATAGTAATGCCTATTTCCCTCTTTTTGTGCCCAAAAGTATGTTTGAAGCTGAAGAAAAGAATGCAGAAGGATTTGCTAAAGAATGTGCGATTGTTACTCACTACAGATTAAAAAACGATCCTGATAAACCAGGAAAATTAATGGTTGACCCAAATGCTAAATTGGAAGAAGAGCTCATTGTTCGTCCAACCAGTGAGGCGATTATTTGGTCTACTTATAAAAATTGGGTTCAGTCATACAGAGATTTACCATTGCTTATTAATCAATGGGCTAATGTGGTGCGATGGGAAATGAGAACCAGATTATTTCTTAGAACGGCTGAGTTCTTATGGCAGGAAGGACATACAGCTCATGCTACTAAGGCAGAAGCTATCGAAGAATCTGAAAAAATGATGCATGTCTATGCTGATTTTGTCGAAAACTTTATGGCAATTCCGGTAATCAAAGGATTGAAAACCGAAACAGAGCGTTTTGCCGGAGCAGAAGAAACCTATTGCATAGAAGCTTTAATGCAGGACGGAAAAGCATTGCAGGCAGGAACGTCACATTTTCTTGGACAAAATTTCGCTAAAGCTTTTGATGTAAAGTTTGCCAACCAGGAAGGAAAACAAGAACATGTTTGGGGAACATCATGGGGAGTTTCTACCCGTTTAATGGGAGCTTTAGTGATGACGCATTCGGATGATAATGGGTTGGTATTGCCACCAAATTTGGCTCCGATTCAAGTGGTAATTGTTCCAATTTTTAAAACAGATGAAGAGTTTGATGCTATTTCAGCTGTTGCCAATGATTTAGTAGCTCAATTCAAAAAATTAAGAATTTCAGTTAAGTTTGATAACAGAACTACACAAAAACCTGGATTTAAATTTGCCGAATGGGAATTAAAAGGTGTTCCGGTTCGAATTGCTGTTGGACCAAAAGATTTAGAAAACGGAACTTTTGAAATTGCAAGAAGAGATACTTTGTCCAAAGAAGTAAAATCAAAAGAAGGAATCGTAAACTACATTTCAGATTTATTAGAGCAAATACAAAGTGATTTATTTAATCGCGCTTTGGACTACAGAAATACACATGTGACTGAAGTAAATACTTTTGAAGAATTCAAAGATGTTTTGGAAAATAAAACAGGCTTTATCGCTGCGCATTGGGATGGAACTCCGGAAACGGAGGAAAAAATTAAAGATTTAACCAAAGCAACTATCCGTTGTATACCATTAAACCGAGTAGAAGAGGAAGGAAAGTGTATTTTTTCCGGAGCTAAATCTACTGGTAGAGTGTTGTTTGCAAAGGCTTATTAAAAAAATATAGAAAAAAATTATCCAGTCTCTTGCGAAAATAAAAAATAGTTGTATTTTTGCATCCGCATTGAGAAAGATGGCCCGTTCGTCTATCGGTTAGGACGCCAGGTTTTCATCCTGGTAAGAGGGGTTCGATTCCCCTACGGGCTACAAATTAGTTGTAAATTAGTTTTATAAAACAAAAGTTCAGTGTCTCGAAATTTTGTTTTATTAGTTAAAACCAAAGTGATTATTTTAATTGTGGGAGGTTTTTCTTTTTTAACTAGTATTTTATTAATTACAATTAAATTTAAATTACAAGAAAATGGCAAATCATAAGTCAGCTTTAAAAAGAATTAGAAGTAACGAAAAGAAAAGAGTATTAAACAGATACCAACACAAAACTACTCGTAATGCAATCAAAGCATTAAGATTAGCTACAGATAAATCAGATGCTTCTGCAAAATTATCTGCTGTTGTTTCTATGATAGACAAATTAGCTAAGAAAAATATCATTCATGATAACAAAGCAGCTAACTTGAAATCTAAGTTAACTAAACACGTTTCAAAACTATAATTGAAACTACCAGAATAAAAAAAAGCACTCAATTTTGGGTGCTTTTTTTATTTATGGAAATTGAGTTTTTAAATTTTCTAACATCTCTTTGGTTATTGGTTTTGATAAAAAACCTATAACAGGATAAGTCTTAGATCTATTTATGTCATAAGGGTCAATAGAGGAAGAAAGAACAATGAATCGGGTTGAAGTAAATATGTTATCATAATCTTTACGCATATACGTTTCCAAAAATTCCCATCCATCCATTACGGGCATGTTTAAATCTAAAAGCACCAACTTAGGGTATACAATTGCATCGTTGACTTTGCTTTCTTCAAATAAAGTATCGAAGTATTCAATTGCTTCTACACCATTTTCAGCCGTAATTATTTCTTTGGCAAATTCAACCCTCTCAACCACTTTTTTACAAAGCATGAGCGTAATCGGGTCATCATCTACACAGAGTATTTTATCTAACATAAATTACTTAATTATACTTAAAAACAATTGTAAAAGTAGTTCCTTTTCCGACAGTACTCGCGACTGAAATAGTTCCGCCCATACTTTCAACTTGTGATTTAACTAAATATAACCCTAATCCTTTACTGTCAGGGTAATTGTGGAATCGTTGGTATAATCCAAAAATCTTATCCATATTCTTTTCTAAATCTATACCAATTCCGTTGTCTTTGAATGTTATGATTAAGTTGTCGTCAACGACTTTTGTTGCAATAGTAACTCGTAATTGTCTATTCGGGTCACGGTACTTTATTGCATTCGTTAGTAAATTTAGAAAAATACTTTCTAAATACGACTTGTTTATATCTAAAATAGTGACGTCTTCTAAATCAATTTTTAGAATTGGTTTGTTGACACTAATAAGAAAACTCAACTGATTAAAAACATTTTCGAAAACATCTTTAATCAATACTTTTTCTTTTTGTATCGAAGGATTGTCTTTGATTATGATTACCTTAACTAAATCGTTTATCGTTTCATTTAGCAAATGCGTTGATTTTGAAAATCCGTTGATTATTTCTTTTAGTTCAGGATCTTCAATAGTAATGTCTTCAATAAGGTTCAGCAATCCGGTTAAATTGGATAATGGCGCTCTCAAATTATGCGAAGTAATATAGGAGAACTGTTTTAAGTCCTTATTATTTTGTGTCAATTCTCTAATAAGCTGTTCTCTTTCTTTTTCCTTTTCTTTCTCTTCGGTTACATCTCTTTGAATTGAAATCCAGTGCGAATGTTCTCCTTCTTTATCAGTTACAGGAATCATCGAAAAGTTAATCCAAAACTCTTCACCAGTCTTTTTGTAACTAATCGTTTCAACAAAACATTCTTTATATTCCTGAATGGCTGTTTTGAGTTTGTCAAATTCTAAAATATCCGATTTTTTTCCAAAGAACATCTCAGGCGATTTTCCAATAACTTCTTCGGCAGGATAACCTGTCATATCAGTAAAAGCAGAGTTGACAAATATAATATTCGGAATAGCATTTTTTGAAGTGTCAATATCCGTAATCATAACGGCATCTTTGGTTTGAGTAATTACCGTTTCCAGGAGTCGAAGTCGTTGTTCTTCTTCTTTTTGTTTAGTTACATCCTGAATGGCTCCAATCATTCTGATAGGTTTTCCACTGGCATCTTTAACCAAAAAACCTCTATCAAAAACATATTTATAACTACCGTCAGCACATTGAAATCGGTATTCATCCTGCCATTTCTCCGTTTTTTGTTCCAGAAATGAATACAGTTTAACCGACATTTTTAAACTGTCTTCGGGATGAATCCGGTCAAACCACCATTTCGATGTTTTACCTACATCCTCTTTCTTGTATCCAAAAACTCCCTGAATTCCTTTATTCCAAATAAAACTGTCGTCTTCCATTTTCCAATCCCAAATGGTATCACTGGTCGCTTTGGCAACAATGTCATATCGCTCGTTTGATTCTTTGATTTCAATATTGGTAAGCTGTAGTTTCTCAAAAACCGATTTATTCCTCATTTCATTCTGATGCAAAATGAATTTCAGAATTAACCCGGAAAAAACAATGTAGAGTAAATCTTTTAAGTAATCGTATCTGAATATGGATTCATTATCCGAAGCTGAAAAATAAGAGACAAATAACTTATGGCCAATTATCGCCATAAACATTAATATAAGGACATAAATTAATGTGATTCTATTTGAATTATTTTTCATTACTCCAAATATATAGAATTTCAAATAAGTTTAAAAATTTAACCGAAAACTTATTAAGGATTTTATAAACCCAACTTCCTTTTTTATTAAAAAGTAAACTAATTGGTTATTGGTTTTTTATCTGAAAATAAAGTGTACCTTTGCACCTTCAAAAAAACACAGATGGAATCTATTAGAAACATTGCTATTATTGCTCACGTTGACCACGGAAAAACAACTTTGGTTGATAAAATTATGTATCACTGTCAACTATTTCGTGAAAACGAAAATACAGGCGATTTAATTCTTGATAACAACGATTTAGAGCGAGAAAGAGGAATTACCATTACTTCTAAAAACGTTTCGGTTGTTTACAAAGGAACCAAAATTAATATTATTGATACTCCGGGTCACGCCGATTTTGGTGGTGAAGTAGAACGTGTATTGAATATGGCTGACGGAGTTTGTCTTTTAGTAGATGCTTTCGAAGGTCCAATGCCACAAACACGTTTCGTGTTGCAAAAAGCAATCGACTTAGGTTTGAAACCATGTGTAGTTATCAATAAAGTAGATAAAGAAAACTGCACTCCGGAAGAAGTGCACGAAAAAGTTTTTGATCTAATGTTCGAATTAGGAGCTGAAGAATGGCAGTTGGATTTCCCAACCGTGTATGGTTCAGCAAAACAAAACTGGATGTCAGATGACTTCAGAAATGTAACCACAAACATCGAACCTTTATTAGATATGGTTGTCGAACATGTTCCGGCACCAAAAGTTTCTGAAGGTACACCTCAAATGTTAATCACATCATTAGACTTCTCTTCATTCACCGGTCGTATCGCGATTGGTCGTTTGGAAAGAGGCGAATTAAAAGAAGGAATGCCAATTTCTTTGGTAAAAAGAGATGGCAAAATCATAAAATCAAGAATTAAGGAATTACACACTTTTGAAGGTCTTGGCCGTAAAAAAGTAGAAAGCGTAATTGCAGGAGATATTTGTGCTATCGTTGGAATCGAAGGATTTGAAATTGGTGATACTGTTGCCGATTTCGAAAATCCTGAAGCATTGCAGACCATCGCAATCGACGAACCAACAATGAGTATGTTATTTACCATTAACGACTCACCATTCTTTGGTAAAGAAGGAAAGTTTGTAACATCGCGTCACATTAGAGACAGACTGACAAAAGAGCTCGAAAAAAACCTGGCAATGAAAGTAGGTGACACTGATTCAGCGGATAAATTTATGGTTTTCGGTCGTGGCGTTCTTCACTTATCGGTTTTAATTGAAACCATGAGAAGAGAAGGTTACGAATTGCAAATCGGACAGCCACAAGTAATCATCAAAGAAGTTGACGGCGTTAAATGTGAGCCAATCGAAGAATTAACAATCGATTTACCGGAGCATTTATCAGGAAGAGCAGTCGAGTTCGTTTCGGTTCGTAAAGGAGAAATGCTTTCTATGGAAGGAAAAGGCGAGCGTATGATTGTAAAATTCAATATTCCGTCACGTGGAATAATCGGATTGAGAAATCAATTGCTTACGGCTACAGCAGGTGAAGCTATCATGGCACACCGATTCATTGGTTATGAACCATACAAAGGAGATATCCCGGGAAGAAACAACGGTTCGTTAATCTCTATGGAAAACGGAAAAGCAATCCCATATTCTATCGATAAATTACAAGACAGAGGTAAATTCTTTGTCGATCCAAACGAAGATATCTACGAAGGTCAGGTTATCGGCGAAAACACACGTTCCGATGATATGACGGTAAACGTTACCAAAACTAAAAAACTGTCAAACGTACGTTCGTCAGGTGCTGACGATAAAGCGAGAATCATTCCGGCTATCAAATTCTCCTTAGAGGAAGCATTAGAATACATCCAAAAAGATGAATACGTAGAGGTTACGCCAAAGTCGCTTCGTCTGCGTAAAATCTACCTGAACGAAAACGACAGAAAACGTTTTAAAATCTAAATAAAAAGAAACCCTTTCAGTAATGAGAGGGTTTTTTATTAGGATTTATTCTGAATTTATTTCAGAAGCTGTTTCCGGCTTTCCGTTCTATCTTTTATACCTTTCAGGTTTTTAAAAACCTGAAAGGTATAAAAGGATGCCACTGCAATCCGGGCTAGGGCTATTTCTTCAATAGAAACTCTAACGGAATATTCAACCGTTCCTTCCAGGCATTTTCAGAATGATCCTTTCCGGGAAAGAATTTGGTTATCCAGTTTGTTGCTGTAAATCCCTTTTCATACATGATATAATCAACCATTTTCTGTAAAGATGGATATAAAGCATCCAAAGTCTGGTCGCCAAAGTCAAAGTAAATTTTGTGATTTTTCGGATTTGGCAAATGATTTTTTAAATAGTCACAAAATGAAGCCGGCACCGGATTATTGTCAATTTGGTAAATTCCCGACCAATGTGTCGAAAGACAGGCAGCACCACTAAAAACTTCAGGATATTCACAAATGGCATACATCGATATCAATCCACCCATACTCGAACCGGCGATAAAAGTATTCGCTACATCCGTTTTGGTCGAAAAGGTTTTGTCTATAAAAGGCTTTAATTCGGTAACAATAAACTTTAAATAGTTATCAGAAACAGGATGAAAGGCAACATCAATTTTTCCTTTAGACAAATATTCATTCGAAACAAATTCCTGTTTTTCGGCACTAAGTTGTTCAAAAGCTTTCTGCGGAAAATATTCAGCATGGCGTTTTATACCGTTATTCCAAATGCCAACTACAATAAACTTCTGGGTTTTATTTTCTGCAATTAATTTTCCGGCTGCATCATCAACATCCCAAGCCTGTTTGTTCCAGGTTTGGTCAGCATCATAAAGCGCTTGTCCGTCGTGCATGTAAAGAACAGCATATTTTTCTTTAGGTGAATAACCATCAGGCAACCAAATATCTACATTTCGGGCATCGACATATTGTGATTTGAAATTTGGTAAACGCTCAATTTTTCCTGAGTTAACTTTTATTTCCTGAGCACTTGAAACCATTCCAATAAATATAAAAAAAGCAGCTATTTTCATAATTGTATTATCGTTTTAAAGTAAAATGACCTTTGGCACTTCTTCCGTCTTCAAATTTGATATTATACCAATAATCATCCGCAGGCATAGCGTGGCCGTTAAATGTTCCATCCCAACCTAAACCGGTTGTACCGATTTGTTTTAATAATTTTCCAAAACGATCAAAGATATAAATCGTAGAACGGTAATTAAATTGGGCACTAACTCCTTTTACATTCCAATAATCATTATAGCCATCACCATTTGGTGTAAAATAATGCGGAACGCCAAGAACGGCTACAGCAACTGGTCCAACCGAACCGCAACCGTTTTTGTCCCGAACATAAATTTCGTGAAGTCCCATTGGTACATTCTCAAAGAAATTGCTGTCGCGATAAGGTCCGTTGACATCATCAAGCGCAAATTCATAATCACCTGAGCCGGTTACGTTAACAGTTATTGTGTTAATCTCGGCCAAATCGACCACATCAATAGATTGAATGCTGGCGATTTCTGAACCGGTAACCGTAATTACTCTGGTTTTGGTGCAACCATAAATATTGGTAACATCAACACTATAAGTTCCGGGTGTACTTACTAATAGCGTTGGACTTGTAATACCATTCGATACATTATTGACATACCATTGAAACTGATAGTCAGATGTTGGCGAGCCATCGAGAATTCCGGCGTCAATCAAAGCTTGTGTTGCCGGTAGACAGATGATAATATCTTCCTCTAAATCGATTTTTGGAGTTGGATAAACAATAAATGGTAAGGTTAGTTGCGCTGTACATGCTGTATTGATAGGATTTTCAACAACGACTCTTACATTTTGTGTCCCAGTTGTAAAAGGATTTGGCAACGGACTCGGCAACGGATTATTATTTTCATCAAAATAATACACATTTAAACCGGTTTGACTTCCAAGAATCGTAGATTGAAATGTTGAAGTGTCAAAATCGTGTAATCCGTTTTGGTCAACAGGATTAAGCTCTTCATCACAAATTGAAGTTAGATTCGTAGAAACTGCAAATGCCTCAGGTAAATCATCCACAATGAACTCTAGCGTTTCATCATCAAAACAAGGTTGTCCTCCGGTTTGCGTGCTATTGTTTTCTACTCTGATAGTAATAATTTCCGAACCGTTTACGTAGAATGGATTTGGTAATGGAGTCGAAAGTTGGACACCGCTAGCTCTAAAATACTTTACATTTACACCTGTTTGACCATTCAAAACAGCAGCCTGAATTGCCGATGTATCAAAGCCATAAATTCCATCCTGATTGTCATCACAATGGCGAAGAATATTTAGTGCATTAACCGGATGGGCAGTTGGCAAAGCTTCTACAACAACATTGAAAGTTTTAAATCCGTAACACGAATTATCTAAAGTGCTTTCAACACGAACCCAAATCGTTTGCGAATTTGGAAAACCAATATTTCTATAATTTGTTGTATTGGTTATTGCCAATGAATTTCCTGAAGCATCTGTTTCGGCAAGGAAATCGGCTTCGGTTTTATAATATTGGATACTGTAATTAGCGCTTGGACCTGGTAGAAAAGCCAGTAAATTATTGGTAATGCTGGTGAAATTATATGGGCCCGAAATTCCGTCTCTGTCATCATTAACGGCATCCAAATAATCATCACATAAATATTGGTTTGGAACAACATAACTTGCCGGAATTTGCGTTACCGAAACCAGTAAATCAATTCGGGCAACTCTAAAACAGCCATCGCTGTTTTCAACTCTTGCATAAACACTGCTGCTTCCGGTTGTGTAAGCTATTGGATTTGCAATTAAAAATGTATTGTTTTGTGTATTTGCAGCGGCAAGTGTTGTATAAAAAGTAAAGGTTTCATTCAAATAGTTAGCTGAAATAACATCGTTTTTTTGCGTCAGATTGAAAGTTGAAATGCCATCTGTATCATCATCGCACTGTTTTAAAGAGATTGGTGTTGTAATGACTGGCAAAGGATAAGTTGTAAGTAAAGCCGAATTAGAATATAACCCGCAGGCATTTCCGTTTTTCATTAAGAAAACACGATAAAGATAACCAACCATTGATGGTGTTACATTCGAAACTGTCAATGCATTTGTACTTGCACCAGCATAGGTAGCATTGTTAAAAATAAGTGACCAGGTAGCTCCACTATCGGTTGAAACCTGCCACTGATAAGTGGATACGGTATTCGTAGTGATAGTAAAGGTTACGCTTTGTAATTCGCAGGCCGTACGGTTTTGCGGTTGTGTGTTAATTACAATTGGTGCAGCGGTTATATAATCCGGATTTGGATTTCCGTAACCAATTCCGCTAGTTACCACCCCGTTGTTATTAATTGTTGGAGGCGTTGTTCCTCCCAATAAGCCATCAGTGTTGCTGTCTAAATAACCGGCTTCGATTACGTCATTACATAAATCGTTATCACTATCTAGTTCAATGGCATTATAAATTCCGTCAGCATCTGTGTCGGCAAGAACATAAATTGGTTTAATGATTCCGCTATCAGCAGCAGTTTCTAATGCATTAAATAATCCGTTGCTACCAAAATTGCCACCATCTATTACACCATTACTATCAGCATCTGTAACACTAAATCCGGCTTCGTCTAAATCGTGAATTCCATCATTGTCTGAATCTAAATCTAAATAATTCAGAATTCCGTCACCATCAGTGTCAGCCAGAACGATTCCACTACCAAAAACATCGTCAATTCCGTCTCCATTAACATCAACATTCGAGAGTGCTATACTACTTTGAGCTTGCGCTTCGTATAAATCGGCAATCGAATCATTGTCACTGTCATAATCGTTTTGATCTGCAACCCCATCAGCGTCGGAATCTTTTGGAATACAAGTAGCAATTAATCGCAATGCAACTCTACTCGTGCTTGAGTCAGAAAGATTGATATTGGTTATGATAATCGAATTTATCAAATTTCCTCTGATAGAAAAAGTCCCTGTTCCTGCGGCCAAAGAAACACTGCTATTCAATCGGAATCGGATTTCAAAAGAAGAATATTCTGTGATGCCGCTTTCAAAAATTCCATCATAATTGGTATCAATCAATAGTTCATTGTTTGGATTTAAAACAGTCAATGTTTTATTTACCGGACATGTTATTCTGATTTCTGTTGAAGCAGTAAATAAATCAGTAGTATTGGCAACGGTTGCATATTCGATAGCTAAACTTATAGGTGAGGTAAAATTTGATACGGTATAACTCACCGAGTTTTCTTTTCCTTGAGCTGCTTCTGTTACAAAATTTCCAGCGGCATCACCAACAATAGGAGTAGTAGAAGGTATTGCTGTTCCCGAAAAACTAATTGCTCCGGTATAAGAATTACTATAACTGCCGGCTACAGCAATTGTCCCTACGGTTGTATTTGTCAAATCAAAATTTTGATTACCAAATGATTCAATACAATTTGTAATTCCGTCATTATCATTATCAAGATCAGCATTATCATTAACACCATCATTATCACTGTCATTTGGGCAAGAGCTAACAGGAATATTATCAGAATCTTTTGGAGTGGTACAACCTGCTATTGTGGCTGAAACATAATAATATCCCGGACCAAGACCTGCCGGAGTATTTAAAGGTTGGTAGGTATTATTTGTTGCGCCCGGAATAAGACTTCCATTAAAATACCATTGAAAGACATCAAAAGGGCTTAGTGAATTTACACTTAAAATTGAGTTTGGAATACAACCCAATTGAGTTACATCTACTTCGTTAAAGGATATTTCGGGTTTGAAAGTAAAACCAGAATAATACCCGCCAAAGGTTGCGGCTTGTTCAGAGCCATAAGCAGCTAAATATAATTCACCTGTTGAATAAACAGAAACATTACCAGTTAAGCCAGTCAGGACATAGGTTTCATAATTTGCATTTCCGGTCACGGTTAATGGTCCAACTACATTAACTCCAATTCCGGCCAAACCTGCCAAAGTGTAGTTTGTACCATTAATGATAAAATTGAGAGTAGCACCGGTAGTTGTAACTAAAGTTACTCTTCCTGTAAACTGACGAGTACCAACAAAATCAATAAATGGAATATTGTCAATTACCCTTGGAGTTTGACAACTTAATGGAGGTACAAAAAACAGTTCCTGATTTCTTTGATCTACAGCACTACCATCGCCAACACTTTGATAGGCAAAAATTTTATGGGTTGAACTAACATATAAGTTTCCATTGGCAGAATAATCAGCTCCTGTTAATGCTAAATATTCACCGGCAAGGATATTATAAACAGGTGCAGAGCCGTTTAATGTTATCTGAGTGTCTTCATCAGCTACCAAAAGAATTTTTTCTACTGCGTCAATTCCGGTGCTTTTTATAAAAATATAATCATTAGTAATCAATCGTTCTGCAGGAACTATTTGATCAAAACCTAAATCAAGATTTCCTGTGGCATTGGTTCCACCAAAAGAACCGCAGTTTACCGCAATTGGCTTATCTGCTAATACCAAAGAACCAATTAACCCATTCCTATTGGCATCATTTGGACCTTGAACCGCCATGACATAACTTTCGCCTCTGTTTAAAACGATGCTGTAAGGGTTGCTGCCTGTTCCGCTATTAATTAATTGCACTCCGGTTCTAATGCCACTAAAATTGACAGTTGTGTTATTCTCCGTTGCTAAAACAGTAACAAAAGTATAATGAATTTCAGAATAACCAGGTACTAAATTATTTTCAAAGGCTCCAATTCGGAAGCGAAGTCCCAGTGAAGCCAAACCTTTTGAAACTAATTCTCCAGCTTGATTACCACTTACGTCAGTAACTCTGGCAGAGACATAAACTAAATCATCAGCTTCAACAATATATCCTTTATTGTTTAAAACAGAACTTACTAAACTCGGGTCAACACTCAATTGAGTACCACTGCCAAAACCAACACTATATACATAAGGAACATTTCTGGAAACAGTTCCTGTGATTACATTACCTCCAATTTCTATAATCCTGAAATTGACCGGATTTATGTTTGGTGTTGAGATGTATAAAAATTGTTCATCAGGAGTTACATTTGACGAGCAGGAAAGTGCCGGGATATAATGGGTTTTACTAAATTGTGAAAAACAATTCAACGAAAAAAGTAAAACAAAAAGCAAATAGTAGGACTTCATTTTCATTCGCTAAAATTAGCAAATAAATAAGAAAACATAAAAAGAACTTAGTCTATTTATGTTTTCTTTAAGAATTGATTTTTTCCGCTGCGCTCCAAACAATTCGGCTTTGCCTCGGGTAATGATTGAAAATTGAACTATAAATCTCTTTTTTTGATGATTTTGTAGGATAGAAAAACAAATAAACCTGACCAAATCAAAACGATTAGAATGGAACTGAAATGGACGCTATAATCTTTCATATTTGTTTCACCAACAGCGGTTTGAATATTTTTTATAACACTCAATCGTGTAAACGGTTCCACAATTAAATTGCTCATAGACTCTAATGGAAAGAATTGAGTGATTTGTGACGCTGTATCACTTTTTGGAAAAATTTTGAAGGTTAAAAGTCCATTAGCGATGCCTTCAATAATATTCCATACAAAAAGGAATCCTATCGCAAAAGCGGAACGTTTTACTAAAACTCCCAAAAACAAACAGAAAGAGAAAAAACCAACCAGTTTAACAAAGTAGCCAAGTAAATAGTCCATTTCAGAAAACACAATGCCCAACTCAGTATAAGAAGAAAAGCTAAAGCCTAAAATCAAAGACATTATAAAAACAAAAACTGTGGAGACAAAAGCAAAAAGAACAACGGTCAGGAATTTGGAAAGTACAAATTCTTTTTTGCTCATTCCGTCAATGAGGTTTTGTTTTAATGTGCCGTAACTATATTCATTGGCCATCATCGACACTATTACAATGGCTAAAAAGAATTTAAGAATTGCCGCAATGTAAGTATTGAAATGCCAGATAAAAGGAAAATTAAAAATTCCCATTTCGGCAAAATGCAATTGGAAATTTCCAATTTTAATATTAATCGAAGCTATCAGTGCGATAAACGACAATATCACAAAATAGCTTATTGTTAAAACTCTGCTGGCGCGATTTTTCCAGATTTTTTGTAATTCTATGGCGAGTAATCTTTTCATATTAGTTTTTTGTTAATTCAAGAAATTGTTCTTCTAAGCTCATTTTTTTATACACTAAATGGTTGAGATAAATTCCTTTCTCAGCCAAATAGCGATTCAAAAGTGAAGCTTCAAATTGGGTTTTAAAATGAACAATAACTTTTCCTTCTGCTTCTGAAACTTTTTCAACTTCGGGATGATTTTTTAGAATTTCTATAAGTTTTGAATTGCTGTCTGCCTGCAATTCAAAAAAGCCAGCTTTGTTACTCATGCCGTCAACTGAACCGCAATAAAGCACTTCGCCAAAGCGTAAAACCAAAACATGACTACATACTTTTTCGACTTCATCCAGTAAATGGGAGGCCAATAGTATCGTTGTTCCTTGCGAAGCAATCAAACGGATAATATCGCGAATTTGATGAATTCCCTGTGGGTCTAAACCATTTGTAGGTTCATCCAAAATTAAAATTTCAGGATCATTTAAAAGGGCAGAAGCAATGGCTAATCGTTGTTTCATTCCCAAAGAAAAGGTTTTGAATTTGCTGTCTTTTCTGTCGACAAGTCCAACAATTTCAAGCTTTTCATTTACTTTAGAATAATCGATATTTTTTATTTTACAGACCAATTCCAGGTTTTCTTTGGCTGTCATGTATGGGTAAAAATTAGGACGCTCAATAATAGCCCCCACTTTTTTTAGTGCTTCATGGGTTTGCAATGTTCCTTCAAACCAACTGTATTCGCCAGAGGTTTTGTTGACAACATTTAGCACAATACCCAAAGTAGTAGATTTTCCAGAACCATTTGGTCCAAGAATTCCGTAGACATTGCCTTTGTGTATTTCGAGAGAAACGTTATTAACGGCGTGAATTTTACCGTAACGTTTGTGAAGATTTTTGATAGAAAGAATGGTAGATTCCAACGACTAGTTTTTTAAGGTTTTCGAATAGGACGATGCAAACCTTATTTTGTTACTAGTCTTTACGAAAGTAAAATTTCGAAAGAAATTGTTTCTTTAAATTTAGATAGAAAAGTGTTTCGTTGATGTCTTTTAGTTTTGATGTCAATGTGATTTTTTGACCTCTCATATCGTTTGTTACCTGCATTTTACAAATTTTACATTCAAACTCACTAAAATGGGTATTTATTTTTTTAGTTTCTATAAAACGGTGTCCAAGTAAGGAACAGCGATAATTTTTTTTCACCATTCCATCTGTTATGTAATTTGTTTCCATATAATTAGGGTATAGGTTTGGTGAAATAAACTTACTAAGATATTGATAAAATGACAAAATTAATCGACGAAACGCACTATTTTTGTATTTTTAGTATAATATGCTTACAAATTATAGGTCTAAAGCATCCGCTATCTTAATTATAAGGAACTATTGTTGGTTCACCAATTT
Source organism: Flavobacterium anseongense (assembly GCF_021608185.1). Lineage (GTDB taxonomy): Bacteria > Bacteroidota > Bacteroidia > Flavobacteriales > Flavobacteriaceae > Flavobacterium > Flavobacterium anseongense. The sequence continues at coordinate 150,708 of NZ_JAKIHN010000006.1, forward strand.
GGAAATCAGGCAAGGATAAATCATTGTTTTTAAAAGTATTAGTTTTAAAAACATTAGAACCCTGAAAAGGAATGGAAGGATAAAAAGAGAATGAAATTTGAAAACTATTGAAAACCAAATAATCATTATTTATCAAAACACCCAAACTAAAAATAGAGTAGACTTTGTCATTAAAAAATCGGTTAGTTTCATCGCCAAGTAAGCCCAAAGTCATGTTAAAAAATGGACTAAAATGGAAGCCGTGCCAATTTCCAGGAAGATAAGTTTGGGTCTGAAAGGAAGTAAAGACTTTTTTTGTTCCGTTAATCAATGGATTGTCAAAACCTGAAATTCCGTTTCCTTCAGAAATCGTAACACGATCTTTTATGATTGGTGCTCTATGATTTCCGAGAACTAATGTTGGTTTAATAAATTGTCTTATTCTCCAACTACCAATAGAAAGCAAGCTTGTAAAATAATTGGCTTCAATTCTTAGCGTAGTTTCCTCGCTGCGACCACTGTTGATAAAACTTCCCCATTCGATATTGGTTCCCAAATAACCAAAGTTGAAATAATTCCCATAAGCGAATCTTCCGCTGATATAGGCTCTTCGGTTATTGTTTTTATCCTGTAAGCCGGCAGTTATGGCATAAACTTGACCAAAGGGAACATCTTCAATAATGCCAAAATTGAATAAATATTTGTCTTCGGCAAATTTTCGGGTATTAAGGCCAATAGTTGCTAAGTATAGTTTTTCGGAAGCAAAAAACTTTGATGGATCATACTGTAATGTAGGTTTATCGTAGTAAGCGATGTTTTTGTACCCTAAAGTCGTAACAAGATTTGTAGTTCTGAAATCTTCATTTCTTCCTCCAAAGATTTTAAATGAATGGCCAAGCCAATATTGTTGTGTTTGTAATTTGAAAATTTGATTTGAAAAAGTCCCGGTAGCATCAGGAAGTGAATCGACATAAAACCTGTTTTCAAAATAAGCACCACCTGCCAGCCTTGTCAACGGAGAGAAAAATTGTCTTTCGATACGAGCGCTTCGGGTTATATTATCATTCAAATCATTCATATAAGCAAAGGTTGTTTTTATGAAAGTATTTTTGATGTTATTGATGGTATATTTTGCTTCGTAAGCTCTTTTTTGATCATCAAATCTCCTGATAAAATTATTCTCGATTTCATGACCTAATCCAAAAAAATTTCTCTCGGTTAAGTCGAAATTTCCTTTTGAACCAGAAACAGCACCGGTTGGAATCAAACTCCAAGAATCTAAAACACGCACAGAAATATCAACAGAATCTTTGCTGTTTGGTATTTCAACAGGTTTAATAATTACGCTTCTAACATAGCGTTGCCTTCTGATTAAACGCTCTGATTCTTTGGCTACAAGAGAATCTAAAGGGTCATTTTTTTTGAAAAGCAATAAATTTCGAATAGTCCAATTTTTAGTTTTCATGTGCAAAGCGTTTCCGAATTTCTCGAGTTTTTTTTCGGGAACATCTTTATAATTATCAACAGCATAGCCAAACGGATCTAATGTTTCAATTCTGATATCACGAATAATTTTACCTTCGTTTCTGTCGAATGATTTTTTGATAAAAAACCTTTTTCGGGCATTTTTTTGTGTTGCCGCCGAACTTCTTTTGGATTTGAATAGCAAACGATAAACAAACTTATTGAACTTACTTTTTTTAGAAAGATCTTCAATGTTTTTATAAACTTTAACCGAGTCGTTGCCACTGTTTTTTACCTGCGCTTGAGAAATTTGGCAGGAAAAGAATAAAAGTAAAATAAAGTAGAGAAACTTAAATTTCATAGCATGTATTCGGAATGAACAAATATAGTAGCTTTTGATAATCTTAATTTATATAATTCACGGTTTTATTTATATCAATAATTAAAAAATCCCCAACTGATTTAACAATTGGAGATTTCTATTTTTAAAATTTGAACTGCTGACTGCTACCGCAAACCTGCCTGCCGGTAGGCAAGCTGAACACTAACTTTTTTGTTCTTTATTGAAATAGACTAAGTAGTAGTACATTTGTTTTTCTTCATCCCAACCTTTTTCTACAAATCGTTCAGCACTTTCCGGATTGATAAAATCGAGTTTGATTTGGATGTTTGTATCTAAATTAATTACGTTTTTTATAGCTTTTCGTGCATCAGAAACCGCAGCGTTGGCAATCGGGAATGAGGTCACATCTTCGATGCTGTATTTTTCGCCTTTGTCGACTTTATAGTTTTTGAATTCCGGAATTAAATCAGGATTATCCAAAACTTCATTCAGGAAATTGCTTTCTTCAAACTGATCGTTTTTGGCAAAATAATTCACCGAACGATTCATAAACATTACTTCTTCCTTCTTGTCTTCGGCAGGAAAAACAACGTCTTTGGCAAAGCCCTGACAGAATTTCAAATACTTTTTGGTAATGAAATTTTCATCCTGAAACGCATCAACTGAAAGGAAATGCTCTAACCAATAACGTGTGTCATAACGGTTGCTGTCGACGCTTAAAATCTTATAACCTTCTTCTTTTTTGTAGTTGAAAATCAGACAACCTTTATCCAGTTTATTCAGATTGATGCCTTGTTGCAAAATCATTTCGAGTGACTTTCCTTTCTCTTCAAACTGCATAAAATCAGACATGATTTCACTTTTGAAAACACCAATAGCATCAACAACATTATTGTCGATACTTAAGTTCGTGAAATATGCCACATAAACTTCTCCATTCTTAATATGCGGATGATTTGATTGCTCAAAAAGATGTGTCGTAATTTTCTTCGACACTTCGTGAATGTTGCTCGGATTCGTAAAAATTTCCGTTGCCAAATTGAACATATCATTGTATTCCAGATCAACTTCGTGGGCAAACTGAAAATAGTTTTCCTCTTTTTCGCGAAATGATTTGAAGAAATATTCCTTTAACAAAGGGACGATTTCATCATTTAAGTTATAAGGCAGTTCCGAGAGAAATACGGATTCATTTCTGCTTTTGTTTCCAACTCGGTGTATGGATAAACTCTCAATGTGAGTGTTAAATAGGTTGATCATTTTTTAGCGGTCTGCTATCAGCAATTAGCTTTTAGCAATTTTTTATTAGAAATTATTTTATAATGCTGAAAGCTAAACGCTAACAGCTAAATGCTTAACTAGTTCCAATTCTCTTCAAATCCGTAATCTTCAAAACTGTCATCACCGCCAAAGGCATCTAAATCATCATCGTCTAAATCGTCTTCAAATTCAGAATAAAAATCTTCACCTTCAGCTTCGAATTCCTTTTCAGGCGCAATGGCTGGCAATTCACCATGAGAAAACAATAAACTTGGATAGGTTTCTCCGGCTTCTGGTTCTTCAATGGCGGCAAGTTCAACTAAGAACGTCCACATATTGATAAAATCATACACATAAATAATCTTGGTTTGGTCTTCACCAAGCAATTGATTTAAGGTATAATCGCTCATTATTTTTTGCTCACCCGGAACATCACCGGTATCAAACATCGGAATTTCTTCTTCCTGATTCCACGTGTCATCACAAGTATAAAACGAAGCCACTTCTAAGCCGTCAAAACCAAAAGCATTAACGATAGCGTTGTGTAAATCTTCTAAAGTATCTTCTTCCTGAATGGCAATATCTCTGAAAACATCTTCTTCTGCATCAAGAATAGCTCTGAATTTATAAATCATAATCGTAATTTTTATAAGCGAGCAAAGATAAATTATAATTCATCAATTACGAATTACGAAATGCTAATTGTTGAAAAGATTTTGAGTCCAAAAAAACATCGACGAAAAGCACCAAATTTGTAATAAATGTTACTCTATCGAGTTTTACGGCAGTTTAACGATTAAGTTAGATTTAGAATTAACGAACAACTAATTTAGCCTTAGTTAATTAGATAAACAACAAGAAAACTACCGAGTAGCTTTCTTTTAAAGATAAATATCCTGTCAGATAATTAATAATTCAAACTAAAAAAACCTGTTCACTAGCGAACAGGTTTTTTTTTGCAGTTCATCCTCAAAAAATAACAGTTCGGTAAACTTATATTGTATAGTTTTAGTCCTTGATACAACTTTGCTGCATCAAAACTAAAACACATGAAAACCTTTTACACTTTCACACTTTTACTTCTTGCCTGTATCAGCAACGCACAACAAACCATTTCTGGAACTGTAGTCGATGAAAAAAACAAAGCTGTTGTTGGTGCGAATGTTTTTATAGATGGAACATATGATGGAGCTTCGACAGATGAAAAAGGGAATTTTAATTTTAAAACCACAGCAACAGGAAATCAACTTTTAGTGGTTAGTTTTTTGTCGTATGAGACTATTAAAGTTTCGATAGAAGTTGAAAAATTCCAGAACCAAACCGTTAAACTTAAAGAAAGTGTCAATACGCTAGATGCTGTTGTGATAACAGCCGGAACGTTTAGTGCCGGAGAAAAAAGCCGGGTTTCGGTTTTAAAACCTTTGGATATTGTAACCACTGCCGGTTCAGCCGGAAATATTATTGCAGCTTTACAAACTTTACCGGGAACACAAAACGTTGGTGAAGATGGTCGATTATTTGTTCGTGGTGGCGAAGCTGATGAAACCCAAACTTTTGTTGACGGAATTCGGGTAGCACAACCTTATGGTGCAACGACTAATAATTTACCAACTCGTGGGCGATTTTCACCATTTTTGTTTAGCGGAATTTCATTTTCTACAGGAGGTTATTCGGCTGAATATGGAGAAGCTTTGTCGAGTGTTTTATTATTAAATACACAAGACGAAGCCGACCAAAACAAAACAGATATTTCGTTGATGACTGTTGGTTTAGGATTGAGCAATACGCAAAAATGGAAAAAAAGTTCGTTGAGTGTCAATACAGCTTATATTGATTTAGCGCCATATCAAGCAGCAATTCCGCAGGATGTTGACTGGAACAAACCTTTTCAATCGCTGTCTGGTGAAACAGTCTATCGCTATAATTTTGCCAATGGAATTTTTAAAGCATATGCTGCTTTTGACGCTTCGCGTTTCGATTTAAATCAGGAAGATATCAATCAGCCTGATAAAGTGAGAGTGAATTTGAGAAATAATAATTTCTATTTCAACAGTTCGTATAAAGGAAACTTTAGTGGCAACTGGCAAATCTTTACCGGTTTGAGTTATGGTTATGGTCAGAATAAAATCGGCATCGATGACAATGATTTAAAAAATGCCGAACATGCTTCACATCTAAAATTGAAATTCACCAAAAAACTTTCAGATAAAGTAAAGCTGAATTTTGGAACCGATTATTTCATCAGCAAGTTTGATGAAGATTACAATACAACTTTCAAAAGCGGTTATGATTCCAATATCGCAGCTGTTTATACCGAAGCTGATATCTTCTTCTCTAAAAAGTTTGCTGCAAAAGTTGGAGTAAGGGTCTCGACGAATGATTATATAAATGAAAACGGTTTTTCGCCAAGAGCTTCTTTGGCGTATAAAGTTTCAAAAAACAGTCAGTTTGCATTTGCTTATGGGAACTTTGAGCAAACGCCGCGACAAGAGTATTTGAAATATTCAAATGATTTCAAAACCGAAAAGGCTGCACACTATATTTTGAATTATCAATATGCAAAAGGTAATAGAACGCTTCGCACTGAGGTTTACTATAAAGGATATTCGGATTTGGTAAAATATGATACAGAAAATGTGCAATTTGATTCGCAGTTTTCAAATGACGGACAAGGTTATGCCAAAGGATTGGATGTTTTTTGGAGAGACGGCAACAGCATCAAGTATTTAGAATATTGGATTTCCTATTCGTATATCGATACCAAAAGAGATTATAAAAATTATACTGCTGAAGTAACGCCAAGTTTTGTATCAACACACAGTTTGTCATTGGTAACTAAATATTGGATTAATGATTGGAAATCACAAGTTGGTTTTACGCAACAGTTTAGTTCAGGACGACCTTTTAATAATCCGAACGAAGCGGCTTTTATGAACGGTAAGACAAAATCGTATAGCAGTTTGAGTTTCAATTGGGCTTATTTATTGTCACAACAAAAGATATTGTATTTCTCGGTTTCGAATATTTTAGGAACACAAAATATCTTTGGTTACAATTATGCTGATACACAAAATGGAAACGGAGTTTATGACAGAAAAGCCATAATACCAACAGCAGATAGATTTTTCTTTATAGGTTTCTTTTGGACGATTAGTGATAATAAGAAAGACAATCAACTTAAAAATCTTTAAGGGATAAGGGACTAGGGAAAAGGCATTAGAAAAAACTTATCCCTTTTACAACTCATCCATCAAAATCAACAGTTCGGTTACTATAAATTTTATAAGAGTTACATCCATAATACTTTTACATCAGAATTAAAAACAGGGTTTCATTCATCAAACAATTAAAAAAAAATCTAAAACATGAAAACAATTATCACATCAATCGCAATTTTTATCTGTTCACTTTTATCGGCACAAACACAATACGAACAAGGAATGGGAAAAGCCATGCAACTTTGGGGCGAAGGAAATAACACCGAAGCAGTCGCTACTTTTGAACGCATTGCATCAGTAGAAAAAACAAATTGGTTGCCAAATTACTACATCGCTTTCATCAGCACTATAGAAGTTTTTGGCGCTAAGGACAAAACTAAAATTCCGGCACTTTTAACTAAAGCACAGGATGCTATTGACAATGCAACTGTTATTAGCCCGAACAATCCCGAAATCATGGTAGTTCAGGCAATGCTTTACACAGCAATATTGATTCAGGATCCAATGACTAACGGACAAAAATATGGTGGTTTGGCAATGGAGCAATATAACAAAGCATTAGCGATAGATCCAAAGAATCCAAGAGCTATGTTCTCTAAAGCCGAGTTTGAAATTGGCGGTGCTAAATATTGGAAAACAGACACTAAACCAATGTGTGAAGCAATCGCTAAATCAATTGAACTTTTTGCTAACTTTAAACCTGAAACTCCTTTTCATCCAAATTGGGGTGCAGACAGAGCACAACAAGCTTTGATAAGTTGTAAATAAACCTAAACCTTTAAATAATATAAACCATGGAAAATCAACAAAAAGACACTAACAAAATCGCAGGAACCATCTTCGTAGGATGTATGTTCATCGGAATTGCAGGAGGAATGTTAATGCATAAAACTGGAGTTGGAACGCTAATCGGAATAGGCGTTGGATTTTTAGCTTCTGCTTTGTACAGGTCAGAAAAGAACAAATAAAATTTTAAAAATTTCAGAAATGAAGCAATTAGTGAAGGAAATTCCAAGAGCCATTATTTTATCAATAGTCATTTTTTTTGTGCTGTTGTTGATAAGGCTTATAACAGGAAATACTATTCAGTTTGACAAATCATTGTTGGTGAATTTTGGTTACAATATGTTATATGGACTTTCATTATACTTTGCTAATGCTGCAATTTTCATCTATTTAGACAACGTTTTTAAAGCCAATCGATTTACACCCAAAAGGATATTAATTGGTTTCTTAGCTTCTTTTCTGGTTTCAATTGTGGTTATTTTTTTACTGCGTATTTTTGAAGATGTACTAGTCGAAGGAGTTTCATTCAGCACATTCTTAGGTAAGGAACAGTTGTCCAATTATCTTGTTTCTATCATTTTGACTTTCATTGTTACTTTGGCTTTCCACGCATTTTATTTTTATAAAGCTTACGCTGAAAGCAAAGTCAAAGAACAAAAGATTATAGCCGGAACGGCTTCAGCACAATTTGAAAGTCTGAAAAACCAAATTGATCCACATTTTCTGTTTAACAGTTTGAATGTGTTGAGTTCATTGATAGAAGAAAACCCGGATAACGCACAAAGATTTACCACTTCTTTATCTAAAATATACCGTTATGTATTAGAGCAGAAAGATAAAGAACTGGTTTCGGTTTCAGAAGAATTGGCTTTCGCCAAAACGTATATGAATCTTTTAAAAATGCGCTTTGAAAACAGTATCACTTATGAATTGCCCGAAGATTTTGATAATCCGGAAGCTAAAGTTGTGCCGTTATCATTACAACTTTTATTAGAAAACACGATCAAGCACAACGTAGTAAGTGAGCAAAAACCATTGCATATAAAGATTTACATAGAGAACAATTATCTTATAGTTGAAAATAATCTGCAGAAAAAAGAAGTGCTACAAGATAGGAGAGGAGTTGGCTTGCAAAACATTGTCAACCGTTACGGACTCATTTCGGAACGCAAAATGCTGATTGAAGAAAGCCCTGAATTTTTTAAAGTAAAAATTCCAATATTAACAAAACAGATTGCTTTTATGGAAACACAAAATATATACAACGAAAACATGGCGTTTATGCGGGCCAAAGAACGCGTAGAAAAACTCAAAGGATTTTATGGCAATTTGATTTCGTATTGCTGTGTGATTCCGGTGCTGGTATTTATAAACCTAAAATCCGGCGGATTTCAATGGTTTTGGTTCCCAATGTTTGGTTGGGGAATGGGATTAACGTTCCATGCATTCGAAACTTTCGGCTACGGAAAATCCTGGGAAGAAAAGAAAATCCGCGAAATTTTAAACAAAGACAAACAAACTAAATGGAATTAACTTAAGTAACTAAGTGCCTAAGTTCCTGAGTAACTAAGTTTCTCAGCAGCTCAGTCACATAGCTACTCAGCAACTCAAAAAATATGGAACAATTTAATCAGGAATTTGAAAGATACCAACGTGCTCAAAAGCAGGTTGAAGAAATTAAAGGTTTTTATGGACATTTGCTTTCTTATGTATTAGTGATGCTATTTCTTATATTCATCAACTTAAGATATTCACCACAATATTTATGGTTCTTTTGGCCAATGTTAGGCTGGGGAATAGGGCTGTTATTTCATGGACTAAAAGCGTTTAACTATACGCCATTCCTGGGAAAAGAGTGGGAGCAAAGAAAAATAAAAGAATTTATGGATCAGGAAAAACAAAATAAATATGAATAGTTATAACCTAAGTCCGGACGAAATAAAATACCAGCAGGCATTAAAACGTGTCAAAAGAATCAAAGGATTTTACTCGCATTTGGTGGTATATGTTGTCATCAACGTGTTACTGCTGATTGTGAATTATAAAAGTTCAAGTGAAGGTTGGAGATGGGAAATGTTTGTTACTCCTTTCTTTTGGGGAATTGGTGTACTGGCGCACGCACTTTCCGTTTTTCTTCCAACAATACTCATGGGTAAAGACTGGGAAGAAAGAAAGATTAAGGAACTGATGGAAAAAGAAAAACAGAATAAATGGGAGTAATTATTAAGGGATAAGGGAAAAGAAATAAGGCAAAAGTTAATTTCATTCCAAATAACCAAATAACCGCATAACCAAATGAACATAATAATTATCGAAGACGAAAAACCGGCAGCACGATTGCTTCAACGTAAAGTTGAGAAACTGGGTTTGCAGGTAAATCAAATGCTGCATTCTGTAGAAGAATCTATTCATTGGTTTAATTCGAATCCACACCCAGATTTGATTTTTCTGGATATACAATTGTCTGATGGTTTGTCGTTTGAAATTTTTGAGACCATTGATATAAAAAGCGCAGTGATTTTCACGACGGCTTATGACGAATATGCGTTGCGTGCTTTCAAGCTGAACAGCATTGATTATTTGCTAAAACCGATAGACGAAGATGATTTAGAAATCGCCGTCAACAAATTCAAAGCAAGAAATATAGCAGCTCCTAATTTGTCATTGGATTTTGAAATGATAAAGAAAATGTTGGTAAATCCAATAGACAGAAACTATAAAAAACGTTTCACCATCAAAATGGGACAGCAGCTTAAGATGATAAACATTGATGAAGTAGAATGTTTTTACAGCGAAAACAAAGGAACCTACCTACATACTTTTGATAATCGCGATTATCTTTTAGATAATACTTTGGAACAACTCGAAACCGAACTTGATCCGAAGGATTTCTACCGCATTTCCCGAAAATTCATAATCCCAATGAAAGGCATTAAGGAAATCCAGATTTACAGCAACTCCAGATTAAAAGTCATTCTTCCCACTTACAAAGACGATGAGATTATAGTCGCCCGAGAGCGTGTGAATGATTTTAAGGAATGGTTGGGATAATAGATTAAAGTACTTTTAAGGATGACTTAGTCGTTAAAGTAATGGTAAAATTTTGTTAAGTAGTTTTAAACCTTAACGTTAAGTTAGTAAATTCGTCAGGCTTAACTTTTTCAATGAAACGACTTTTACTTATACCTTTTTTTTTAGCCTTTGTTCAAACTTCGATAGGGCAGCAATTTGTGGTATATGATAAGTTTGCCGATTTTGAAAAAGCCATTATCAAAAATGATGATAAGATATATGTGGTTAATTTTTGGGCAACTTGGTGCGCACCCTGCGTTAAAGAGTTACCGTATTTTGAAAAACTGCATCAGCAAAATAAAAACGTAATAGTAATTCTCGCCAGTCTTGACAGCAAAAAAGATATCGAAAAAAAACTTATTCCGTTTGTCAAAAGGAAAAAAATAACTGCTCAGGTTGTTTCTTTAAATGATAAAGATTACAACACCTGGCTTCCCAAAATAGACAAAGATTGGTCAGGTTCTATTCCGGCAACATATATTTTCAGCGGAAATCAAAAGCTGTTTGCCGAACGTGAATTTGATAATTTCAACGAACTCAACGACTATGTCAACACATTTATTAATCAAAAAAAATAATTTATTATGAGAGCTATTCCATTAGTTTTTGCATTTGTTTCTTCCTTTTTAATAGTGGAAAGTATGGTTTCTGAAGGATATCAACCCGGAGACAAAGCCACTGATTTCAAATTAAAATCAGTTGACGGAAAAACCTATAGTATGTCCGATTACAAAGACGCTAAAGGTTTTATTGTAGTGTTTACGTGTAATACGTGTCCGTTTGCGATTAAATATGATGACCGTGTTAATGCTTTGGCTAAAAAATACAAACCCAAAGGCTATGTGCTCTTAGCCATAAATCCGAATGATCCTGATGTGCAGCCAAAAGACGCTTACAATTTGATGCAGGCTAAGGCCAAAGACAAAGGATTTGTTTTTCCGTATTTAGTTGATGAAGGACAAAAGATTTATCCGCAATATGGTGCAACGAAAACGCCACATGCCTTTTTACTTGATAAAAATTTAGTGGTTAAATACATCGGAGCGATTGATGATAATTCGGATGATGTTTCAGCAGTGAAAGAGAAATATCTGGAAAATGCCATCGCAGCATTGGAAAGTGGAAATGATCCATCTCCGGCAACGACAAAAGCCATTGGCTGTTCGATAAAAACAAACAAGAAAGTATAAAAAAGTCCCGATTAAATCGGGACTTTTTTTTGTTAACCTTGCTAACCTATCTAAAGCAACCGTTTATTTAATCAGTATTTTTTTAGTGATGATTCCTTTATCTGTACTTACTTTTACAACATAAGTTCCCGTACTAAGACCCGAAGTCGATAGTTGAATACTATTTTGGTTTTCTTTGTCCGCTGTCCAATTCATTATATTTTGCCCTACCATATTGAACAGGTCAACCGATTTCACATTGGTGTCCTCCAACTCATTTTTGATGTTTATCATATTGTCCGCCTGCGAATGGGTAAGCACAATTCCATAGTTTACTGTATCATCCTTTAATGTACTAAGTGACGCTGGGCTCTGCATAAATCGCAATGAAAATCTGTTTTCAAAGGTTCCAACCGGCAAACTAACTTTAAAATTTTCTGATTTAATACTGTTGTAGGTGTCGTCTTCACTGTCATAAATGTATATCTCCTGACGGTCATTAAAATTTTCCAGTGAATCGAGTCCAATAGTAACAGTTCCTGCAGTGGCGTTTTTAACACCCAAAGGATAAATGTTGTTCGGATTGAAATAACCATCTCCGCTAATGTTTAATTTATTAGCTCCGTTAATGAAATACATATCATTAGTAAGCGTCTCAATGCTTAAACCATCATAACCTGCATCATATCCTGAAGTGGCATGTTCGTTCATAAAACCTAATAGGATTTGTCTATGATAATTGTCCTTTGAAGTATATCCTAATCTAATTTTTGTAAATTGTTCCTGCTCAATAGGGTCAGGCGTATTGTTATGCATCGGATCAGCAACAACATCCCTTCCTCCTCTATCCATTTTGAACATAGTATAAGAATTGACTTCGTCTTCTTTGATAAAGAACCTTTGACCATTGTTAAATGTAATTGTTCCACCACTGGCCGAACCTGTTACAAAGAATCCCTGCCCAACCGGAATGAATCTTTTTGGAGTTTTACTACTTGAACCCGCTCCACTTATCCCTGCCGGAGCAACCGGTGCTGTTCCGCCCGTTTTTGTATAGGTGGCATAACCGCCCTGATATTGAATAGTCATATGCGAAGTATTTGTATTATAATGCTCCCACAGGTATAATGTTCCTGTTATGCTCGAAGCATTGTCATCAATAAACTGATCAGCATCAATTGCTGATGGATAAGGATTTCCGCAAAGGTTCAGGTTATTGGGACCAACAGTCGAAGTAATAGCCCCATTATTTGGTTTACCCACAAAAGTATAATTTTGATTAACTGCTGCCGAACCGCATCCTTTGAGAGTATATCCTTGTCCCGGCAATAATGTTCCGTTAGGTCCCACCTGCGCCCAGTTGGCATAGTTATTTGTTGAGTTTTGGAATTTAAATATCCAATAGCTGCTTAGGGTGATTGGTGTCGTTGGTGATCCATTATAACCACTAACCCAAGTAATGTTTTGTGGGGTTGATGTAGTACCGTCTTTCATAACCCCTCCAACTGTATAGCCATTGTTGTTTGATGTTGTGTTGATAGTACTAACAGGAGAACTCCAATAGTTGTAATTGTATAGATTTGATTGTCCTTGTTGGTCTCTTTCTATATAACCGGAACTAGTAACATCTAAATCACTTTTGCTATTTTGTATTAATTGTGATTTTCCTACCAAATCTATTTTCCCATTTAATGACAACCACCAAGTATTATTTAGAGCTTGGTCACCATTTACAGTCAGACTTTTGCCTGCATCAACAACTAAACCAACGTCGGTTCTGGAAACAGTGGTGGTGTTATTATGTTTAACATTTACAATAGTACTGTAATTATTAACATCTGTTCCCTGAATATCTTTAGTAACATCTGTAACTGCTGTTGCTAAATCTCCATCAGCAATTGTTACAAAAGGCATTGGAGCTTGTTGCAAATAGATGTTTTTATGATTGTATATTTTTGTTCCTGTAACATCAACTGTGGTAGTGGTTAAATCATCAAGAACATCATCTTTATACGCATCCATTCTATAATAACGTAGTAGATTAGTAAAAGTTAAGGTTCCTGAAGTTGAGGTAGTAAGGTCTTGGGCGATTTCTTTTCCTGTAATATAAGCTCCTGTTAAATTTGTATTGGTACTTAATTCTTGGTATACCATTCGCTGTACTTGATCGTCTGTTAGTCTAACATTAAATACACGTACTTCATCTACTTTTCCTTTAAAGAAATTGGTGCTATTACTTGGACTTCTGCCTATTGTTAATAATGAGGCATCAACAATAGTACCTGTTGGTGTTGCTGAAGTTGCAACTTTAACTCCGTTAACATACAAATTTAAATTGTTTGCACTATAAGTTGCTGCAACATGATACCATCTTGACACATCTAAAGCAGTTGGAGAACTTATTGTAGTACCATTACAGGTTACTTGTACAATTCTACTGCTATTCACTTTCAAATTGAAACTATCTTGCCCAACTATAAAACCTGTACTAGAAAAAGCACTATTTAGGTCAATCCAAGCCATTAGAGATCCTGCAGAACCTGCTAAAACGGCTACGTCTTGAGCGTAATCATTTCGACCATCAAAATCCAGGAATAGGCTTTTGTTTAAATTTCTTGGTGAGCCTTTAGCAGTTGTGTCATTATCAAAAGAATCCAAAATACCATCTTTGTCTATATCTGTAGAACCATCAAGAATACCATCATTATTTGCATCTATAACTTTTGGGGCATATATTAATTTATTGTTGGCAATATCGTAGATTCCTGCACCACTTGATGTGATATCTAAATAATCAGGAGTTCCATCTCCATCTGTGTCTTTTGTAATTGCTTGATTTAGATTTCCGTATTGGTCGCTGAAAGAATTTCCAGCACCTAAACTCTTGTCAAATAAATCTAAAATACCATCTCCAATAAGCTCTGCAGTTCCATTACCATCAGTGTCTTTGGATCTGAAAGTTTCTGTATCTGATCCATCTCCCAGACCATTGCCAGTGATATCTCCATCTCCATTGGTGAAAGTTGGTATTCCAGTATTATCTGCTCCTTCATCTACATCAAAGACACTGTCATTATCACTGTCTAAATCTAAATAATTAGGTACACCATCTCCATCAGAATCTATTGCTGCTATTGCAGCTGAAGCTTCGGCACTATTATGAAGGCCATCTGCATCAGCATCTGTCCATGCTGCATCAATTTTTCCTCTTCCGTTACTTAAACTTCCTAATCCTGCTTCAACTACATCAGAAACACCATCATTATCACTGTCTAAATCAAATATATCGGCAACTCCATCATTGTCATAATCACATAAGGATTGTGTAATTAAGATGTCGTCAATAGCTAAGTCGTTTCCAGCACCACCAGGGGCATTGTTGATAAATACCACTTTGAATGAATTTACACTTAAGTTTAAAGAAGCAGTAAATTGCTTCCAGTCGGTAGAGGAAGGTGTAGTAGCAGATGGTGCAATATCACCAGTATTTATGGTTTGCAATACAACATCGCTCATGTCTCTAAATTCTACTTTAATATTAGGTCTTGTTCTAGAACCAATGCCACTTGCATCGGCACGGTCTAAATTTATAACCCAAAAGCTGTAAGTAATTGGTACACCAGGTAAAGCACCTGTGATTGTGGCTGTGTAGAATGTACCAGCAGTTGCAGCAGCATTAAACATTGCCATTCTACCATTTGTATCTCCTGTTGTATGGTCTTCTCCAGTATACCATTGTCCTGCTGCCCATGTTGCAATTTGTGCACTTGGTCCTACGGTGTATTCTCCGTCATCTAAATTAGTACTGGTTGTACTTGAACAAGTTGCCCCACTACCAGTACCGGCTTCATAGCAATAAGTGGTTTCTGCTGTATAGGTAGTATTAATAGTTACTCTGCTTGCTCCTGCTCCAAAGTCTTCATTTAAGAATTTATAATTGGCCTTGGTTCCATTGGCCAGATTACAATTTGTTTCTTCCGTAGTATCTGTTATTCCATCATTGTCATCATCTGTGTCAATATTGTCATTGATGCCATCACCATCACTGTCATAGAAGGTTTGGCTTCCTACACCTTGTATGTCAAAATTATAAGGATTTTCGTTAGCGTCATTATTTACAATAGTAATTGACGCTACTTTTGTCCCTGTACTGCTTGGGTCAAATGTTATTGTAAAAGTTGTACTTGCTCCTGCTGCTACTGAGGCACTTGTTGATGTCGTATTGACTGAAAATTCGGCTGCACCAGTTCCGGATAATGTAATGGTTCCAATTGTTAAAGAACCAACTCCTGTATTTTGAATAGTGTAAGTTTTTGTTATTGATCCTATAGTGTAATCTTGTGATCCAAAATCAGTATAATCAGTTGTTGTTGGGGTTGTATCTCCATCAACTATTGTTGTCGAATTGCCTACAACATTTATCTCTTGTTCCGCACCTGTTCCCTGGATGTTGAAATTATACGGATTTTCATCAGCGTCATTGTTTACCAAAGATATTGCAGCGGTTCTTACTCCCAAAGCACTAGGGTCAAATGTTATAGTAAAAGTCGTACTTGCTCCCACCGCTACAGAAGCACTTGTTAATGTAGTGTCTAATGTAAAATCTGCAGCATGAGTTCCTGATAATGTAAAGGCACCAATTGTTAGAATATCTCCTCCAGTATTTTGAATAGTATAGGTTACTATTTTTGTTCCTGAAGTATAATTTACTTGACCAAAATCGGTATTGTCTGTAGAGGAAGGAGTTGTATCTCCATCGGTAATTGATGTTGCATTTCCTTGAATGTTTATTTCCTGTTCGGTTCCTGTTCCTTGTAAAGCAAAATTATATGGATTTTCATTTGGATCATTATTCACAATGGATATTGCGGCAGTTCTTATTCCTACAGCACTTGGATTGAATGTTACTGAAAAGGTTGTAGAACCACTTCCTCCTAATGAAGCAGCTGGAGCAGCCGTAAGGGTGAAATCAGCAGCATTAGTTCCTGAAAATGAAATGGCACCAATCGTTATCAGACCACCACTGCCCGTGTTTTCAATGGTAAAAGTTTTTACAACTGTTCCTGAACTGACACCTGTTGGACCAAAATCAGTTCCTTTAGTTAAACTTGTGCCGGTGTCTCCATCTGTAATACTTGATCCATTGACTCCGACAACATTTATATCTGCGTTACCAGATAATGCTGTAAGGGTAAAGGTGTACGGATTTTCATTACTGTCATCATTTGGTATTGATATGATTACTGTTCTTAAACCAGTTGACGAAGGAGTGACTGTTACTACAAAAGTGGCACTTGCTCCGGCAGCTATTGCAGTTGAAGTAGGAACAGAAGCTGAAAAATTAGCTGAGTTGGTTCCGCTAAAAGTAATAGCTCCAGTAATATTTAATGTCGCCCCACCAGTATTTTGTATAGTGAATGTTCTCGTATATGAAACGCCACTGGTTACAGGTCCAAAATCAGTATAATCGGTAGTAGAAGTAGCACTATTACCGCTTGGGATTGAAGTTGGAGTTGAACCTCCTTGAATATTAATTTCTGCAGGACCTGTTGATCCTGTTCCTGTAAGGGCAAAATTATACGGATTTTCGTCCCCATCATTGGTCACAATAGAAATAGTTGTAGGATGAGTTCCAGTAGCAGCTGGCGTATAGGTTACGGTAAATGTAGCACTACCACCACTAGTTATAGGGGAACTTGGAGATGTGTATGTGTAATTGGTAACATCGCCTAAAGTTATTGCACCAATAGTCAAATCAGCTCCTCCTGTGTTATATATAGTGAATGTTCTTACTACTGGTGTAAGAACGGCTGTAGAACCAAAATCAGTATGATTGGCTAATGATGTTCCTGCAGCATTATCAACAATGTTAGCACCGTTTCCTTGAATGTTAATTTCAGGCACTGCTGTTCCTACTCCTGTAATATAAAAATTATATGGATTTTCGTCAGTGTCATTTGTTACGATAGATATAGTTGAATCTTTTGTCCCTCCAGTTGTAGGGTTGAAAGTAACTACAAAAGTGGTCGATCCTCCGCCAGCTACCGAGGCAGCTGGTAGAGTTGTAACAGTATAGTTTGTAGGATCTCCAAAAGTTATCGCTCCTACTGTTAAAGTGCCAGTGCCTGTATTTTGTATGGTATAAGTGCGGGTTACGCCTGTTCCAGTATTGGTTGTCCCAAAATCAGTATGATTTGTTGTTGAAGCTGTTCCTGCTCCAGAGTTGTCAACTATATTCGTGCTGTTTCCTTGAATATTTATTTCTCCGGGTGATGAATTATCTATTACTTGAATTTTAGCAATCTCCATAGTATTACTACAATATACATAAATTGTCCCTGCACCGCCTGTGTAGGTAGCCGTTAGAACATTCGTATATGGAGATGGACTAGCAGAGGTGTATGACGCTAAAACAGAAGTGCCATCAGAAATAGAAGCTGTACGGCCAGTTGAACTTGTTCGCACCCATATTTTTACAGTAGATGCTCCTGTAACTGAAAAAGACACGGCACGGTTTGTCGGTAATGGTCCTGTTACACCCGCAAATGTCATAGCTCTTGTAGAAGTAAAACCATCACTATAAGTATATGCAGAAGCAGCAATAGCACCTACAGTTGACCCAGATGAAATTATATTCAAGCCAGTGCCTAAATAATTAGTAGTATTAGTGCTAACACCTGTTGTTGATGTCCAGACACTTGTATCGGAAAAATCCCAAGTTCTATTTTGAGCGTTTGATAATGCTGTTGCTAACAACATTAGTAATATCAATAAAAGTAATTGTTTTTTCATAATCGATATACATAAAAGATAATGAATGCTTATTTGGTTACTTTCTTAAAATAAATTATGGAATGTGTTTTTATTTCATCTTAAAAAGATTATGCAATCGATTGCATTAAAATTGCAACTGTTACAAACTTAAAAAAAATATTGCTTGAAAATTATTATTTGTGCATTATTTATTAACAATTTTTTTAAATAATGTTTTTTTTTATTTAAAATAATGAGATGTAGTCAGAAAAAAATGATTTTTTATGAGAATAGGGTAAGTGAATAGCTGTAAAAAATAAGAAATAGTTCCCAAAAGTCTAGTTATTTGATACTAAACTTTTTAAGATGAAGTTATGATGAAATAAAGATTTTTTTACTTACTCAAGCGATGTAAGGTAAATGTCATAGCAGTAAGTAAGAAAAACGCAGTAATTTGATGAACCAATCCCAACCAAAGTGGAACGCTATATAGCAAAGTGAGAACGCCTAAAGTGAATTGCAAAAAGACAATTAAGACTAAAGAGTTCAATCCGTTTTGTTGTTGAGCAGTTAAAGTATATTTTTTGCTTTTGAAGTATAAGAATAAAATCAATCCAACGACAATATAGGCCATGGTTCTGTGTACAAACTGAACACCGCTTTTGCCTTCAGTGAAACGTGCTAACCAAGAATCTTTTTCTAAAGAAATGCTATCGTGGAAAAATTGTCCGTCGCTCATCAATGGCCAATGATTGTGTATCAAACCGGCATTTAAACCAGCGACAAAACCGCCATAAATAATTTGAATTAAAAGAATAATGAAGGTAATCTTAGCCAATTTTTTCAACTCAACAACCACAAATTTCTTTTCAGGATAAATCAAATCCAATGCAACCCATAGTGTATAGGCAAAGGTGATGAAAGCAAAAGTTAAGTGCAAAGCCAAACGAAAATGACTCACATCAGGATTATCAACCAAACCGCTTTTTACCATAAACCAACCAAAGAAACCTTGTAAAGCACCCATTCCAAGCAGAATGAAACATTTATTTAATGTGGCTTTATCGATTCGTTTTTTAATCAGAAAGTAGAGAAAAGGAACTATAAAAACCAATCCAATGATACGTCCTATAAAACGGTGAAACCATTCCCAGAAATAAATAAACTTATAATCCGAAAGCTGAAAGTCGTTATGAATGTTGATTTTTTGGTACTCAGGAAACTGCTTGTATGCATCAAAAGCCTGTTGCCATTTTTCTTCGGTTAAAGGAGGAAGCGTATCGGTAACCAAATGCCAATCGGTCATTGACAAACCCGAATTCGTCAAACGGGTAATTCCACCAACAACAACCATTATAAATACTAAAATGCAACCTGAGAGTAGCCAGTAAATTATCGCTTTGTCTTTTTTCATTGCCATTAAAATGTTTTTACAAAATTAGCTATTGAATATCTAACCAAACATTCAACAATAGTTAATCTATAACCAATTTAAATTACTTTTTTTAATCCCAATTTTTCAGCTCTTGCCAAAACAAATTCATATGCTGCCTGATATTCATTTGGTATTTCACCTTCTAAAATTGCTTCTTTTACGGCTTCTTTTAAAACGCCAATTTCACGGGAAGGTTTTAAATTGAAGATTTCCATAATTTCTTCACCCGAAATAGGTGGCTGAAAATTACGCACATGATCGCGTTCTTCTACTTCAATTATCTTTTTGCGGACGATATCAAAATTGTTGTGATACTTTTTAAATTTCGTTGGATTCTTTGTCGTGATATCCGCTTCACATAATGTCATTAAATTTTCTACATCTTCACCGGCATCAAACACCAATCGACGCACAGCCGAATCGGTAACAGTATCTTCTGAAAGTACAATTGGTCTTGAACTCAGCATCACCATTTTGGCAACAAATTTCATCTTATTGTTTAATGGCATGCGCAGTCTTTCAAAGATTTTCTTGACCATTTTTCCGCCAAGGAATTCGTGTCCGTGAAATGTCCAGCCTTGTTTTTTATTGAATTTTTTGGTTGGCGCTTTTCCAATATCATGGAGTAAAGCCGCCCAACGTAACCAAATATCGTCGGTATTGGGACAAATGTTATCAACGACTTCAAGTGTGTGATAAAAATTGTTTTTGTGAGTATGACCTTCAATTTCTTCTACGTTGTTTAATGCAGTCAATTCGGGAAGAATGATGTCTAAAAGTCCGGTTTTGTATAAATGCAAAAAGCCAATAGAAGGTTTATCAGTGGATAGAATTTTGTTTAGTTCATCCACAATTCGTTCACCCGAAATAATCTTGATTCTGTCTTTGTTTTTTTCAATAGCATTCAAAGATTCTGTTTCAATGGTGAAATTCAATTGCGTTGCAAATCGAATCGCACGAAGCATTCGAAGTGGGTCATCAGAATAAGTAATGTCAGGATTTAAAGGCGTTTTAATTATTTTATTTTCCAAATCAGTTAAACCATTAAAAGGATCAACCAAATCACCATAATTGTTTTCATTCAATGAAAAAGCCAAGGCATTAATGGTAAAATCACGACGATTTTGATCGTCTTCTAAAGTACCATTTTCAACTATAGGATTTCGACTATGTTCGGCATAACTTTCTTTACGCGCACCAACAAACTCGATATCAATTTCCTTGTAACGAAGCATTGCCGTTCCATAATTTTTGAAAACCTGAACTTTTGGTTTGTGTGGCAACAATTCGGAAACTTTTAAAGCCAAATCAATTCCGGAACCAATGGCTACAATATCAATATCTTTTTTAAAGTCGCGCTGCAATAAATAATCACGTACAAAGCCGCCAATAACATAGCTTTCATGTCCAAGCTGTTCACTAGCTTGAGCAATGATTTTAAATATCGGGTTTTCTAATGCTTTGATGTAATTCATATTAATTTGAAAATTTGAAAATTAGATAATTTGAAAATTAATTAGCTCATTTTCAAATTTCCAAATTTTCAAATTGTTTTACTTGCGAATAATTTTTACCTGATTGTCTAACGAAAGCTTAATAATCGTTGATGGTTTATCGCAAATTTTTTCGTGATGCAAATTTACTACATAGTCCACACCTTTTATAATTTCGGGTGCAATTTCTTTGAAAGATTTTGGGGTGAACATTCCTGAAATATTTGCGGAAGTCGAAACCAATGGTTTTTTCATGCGTTCCATCAGTTTGAAACAAAACGGTTCTTTCACTAATCTGACTCCAAGTGTTTTATCATCGGCAATAATATTAGCTGCTACATTTCTTGGATTATCCAAAATCAAAGTTGTTGGTTTCTCAGATAAGTCAAGAATTTGCCAAGCCGTTTCCGGGATTTCCTTAAAAACATTGTACATCATTTTTTCGCCATTCATCAACACTATCATACTTTTACTTTCTTCGCGTTGTTTCAAAGCATAGATTTTTTTTACCGCTTCAGCATTGGTCGCATCGCAGCCAATTCCCCAAACAGTATCAGTAGGGTAGAGGATTATCCCGCCATTTTGTATAACTTCGAATGCTTTGTGTACTTCAGAATTTATATCCATCATTTACTTTTTTTTGTTTTTAGATCGTTGCCTTTCATTGTATAATACCAGGCCAAAGCCATCAGCTTGTTGTGCTTCAACTCTAAATCGCTTCTTTTAAAACTGGTTTCTTTGAAAGTCGTTAAATCAATTTTTTCGATGTTGGCACCTTTTGGGAAATAATACAAATCATTTCCGTCAATCATTTTATCGAAAGCAATACCTTCGTTTTTCCCTTTGGTAAACATCGATTCACCAAAGCTGTAATATTCAAAACCTTTTGGCGCAATCATTTCGATAAGTGTCGGCATGATATCAATATGGCTACCGGGAGTCAAATTGAGAGATTTTGGAATTGATTTTCCATACATAATATATGCAACAGATGACTTTTCATAAAGATTTGGCTTGCTGTTAGGAAACTTTCTGCCAAAATGGTCTCCGGTAAAATTGAAGATACTTTCAGTAAACTCTTTTTCTGCCTTTCTGACAAAATCGCCAATCGCTTTGTCGCCATACCAAAGATGCCCCAATTCTTTTAGATTCATCGCGCCATCATAGTATTTCTTCATTGCTTGCGGAAAATCATCAGTTGATTTATATGGGAAACCTTTGGCTTCTAAATCAACGGTATATGGTGCGTGATAGCTTGTCGTTAGGATTATATTTAGCGAATATTTATCTTTATCTGTGTGCTGCATCACCAGATTGAAAAGTTTTTCATCTTCAATTCCCCAACCTCCGGTATCTGTTTTTCCACCGCCATCAACTCCGGAATAAATTCGGTCAACACCATAATATTTAGACAAATCACCAATATTTTCCCAAGATAGATAACCGCCATAATAGAAATTAGTTTCATAACCTAACTTCTTAAACTGTGTAAAAATGGAGGTTTCAAAAGGCGCAGCAGAGGTTCCGATGTGACTTAGATTGATACCGCAATTTGGCACGTTGGTCATAATGGCACCAAAGGAATCAATAGTCGTATTTCCTGATGCTAAGAAATGGCTGAAATGAGTCCCTTTTTTAGCAATCGAGTTCAGTTGACTTGAAAAATTAAAGGGAAGATATTTATCCATCAATGGCCAAGAATCATAACTTTCCATCACAACAAGGAAAATTTGTTTTGGCTTTTGAATTGTTGGTCCTTGAGCCGTTTTCTTCAAAACATCGGTGACTTTATCCTGAGGAAAAGTAGCTTTAAAAAGAGCTTCATCCATATATGGATTTTTGTTTCCGTGTTCATTCAATCTATTGAAATCTTTGATAGCATATTTTAACGAACGAAACGGATTGATAATCGTTTTGTTTAAAAAATTATCCTTTGATATTCCCGAATACTCTCTTAATATTGGAATAGTAGAAAATGAACCTCTGATACCAAAAACAAAAAGTACTAATACCAAAAACGCAAAAACATATTTACTTCTTTTGAAACGAATCTTTTTGAATACCTGATAGATGTTCTTCTTGTCATTAAAAAAGCGGAACACTAGTAAACCAACAATTACAGTCAGTATGATAATTAAACTGTTTAAAATCGGATGAAAATCTACAAGAATAGTATTCATCACCGCTTTTTTATCATCATACAAGGCTAGGAAAAGAAAATGATTAAACTGATCGCCATATTCCTTGAAATAATTAATAGTAATAACACAAATTAGTGTTGAGAGAATAATAAAAAACACCTGATGCACTTTTCGCGTGATTACAATGATTCGGTATCGATTAAATGGTGCGAGAACGAGCAAAAGTAAAAAGGGCAGTAATAAAAAATAAGCAACAGCAGTGCAGTCAAATCGGAAACCCATAAAGAGAACATCCAGAATTTCGCTGAAACCTATTTCATGTTGGATTTTTTGACGAAAAATCGTAATGAAAACCAAACGAAATATGGTAAAAAAGGCAACGCCAAAAAACCAAAAGAAGATTAAATTACTTAGTTCTTTTAAAAACTTTTTACGCTTTAACTCAATTGCCATGCTTAATTCTTTATCTGGCTTTATACAAACCAAGTTTTCTTTTTAAGAGTTTAAAATTCAATTCAAATGTTTGCACAAACTGATTTTTGATGCTGGTAAAAAACCAATTGCTATAAGGAATTGTCTTCTCTAAGATTAGTTTGTTGGCTTCGTCTGAGAGGGTAAAATTCTCTTGGATATCTTTCCATTTTACCAATCCGTAACCATCAAATTTGTTGACTTTATTGCGTTGATGTATAATCGATAACCACAATCTTTTATCGCCAAGCTGGGTTACTTTTTTATCGCGTTTCCAATACCTGTGGTCTTGATGAAAAGCGGTTTTCGGATTGTCATTTTTTTCAATTAGGCTGATAAACGGATTGAAAAGCTGTTCTTTCTTGGCTAAAATATATACAGGTTCAATTTGAAGCGAATAGCCTTTTATAAAATCAATTGCGCGATATTCCTGTTGGTTGAATTGTTTCTGAACTTCATTGATGAAATCTATGTGAATGCTATCGTCGTTGTCAATTCTGGTCGTAATCAAATAAGGAATATTTTTGGTTTCATTAGCTATATATGTAAACATTTCAGGCTTAAACGATGGCATTGCATCTACAAAGAACACTTTAAAATTAGGTTGATTCGCAACCAAGTCCATAATTCTGGTTTTATAAACTTCTTTGGTATTAGTATCAAAATACAATAACCATTCAAAATTTTGATTTGTTTGTCCGACTACTGATGGAAAGCAAAAATTTTCAAATAACCACATGCGATTGTCCATCCATTCATCGGTTAATAACTGCTCATTGTTTTTGGTAACATCCCAATTTTCAGCCCTTAGATTGAATCGGGTAATCAAGTAATGTTTAAACATGGATGTCTTTTTTAATTTTATACTATTCAACCTTTGGTTCGGGTGGTAAAATTAGTTTTTTTTTTGAAGCCCAAAAACGATAAGGTTACTTTTGCTTAAAATCCGAATTATTCTTTATGTTTGTATGGTATGAAGTTGTCTATAATTATCTCTACTTACAATTCGGAAGAATGGTTGCACAAGGTGTTGCTTGGCTATACTATTCAAACCGAAAATGATTTTGAGATTATTGTGGCCGATGATGGCTCGACAGATAAAACCAAAACAGTTGTCGAATCATTCAAAGACAAATTCAAACATCCGATACTTCACGTTTGGCATGAAGATCAAGGTTTTCGAAAATGTCGGATTCTCAATTCAGCCATTCTAAAATCAAATTCAGATTATCTTTTATTTACTGATGGCGATTGCATTCCGAGAAAAGATTTTGTAGACAATCATCTCAAGCAAAAAGAAAAAGGATATTTTCTTTCAGGAGGTTATTTTAAACTTCCGATGAATATCTCAAAAGCAATTTCAGACGATGATATTCTGGCTCAAAAATGTTTTGATGCGTCGTGGCTCAGGAAGCAAGGATTGAAACTCAATTTTAAAATCACGAAACTTGTCCATAATAGTTATTTTGCTGCGTTTATGAATTGGGTTACACCAACAAAACGTTCCTGGAATGGTCACAATTCTTCGGGATATAAAGCCGATATTTTGGCAATAAATGGTTTCAATGAATTGCTCGATTATGGTGGAGAAGACAGGGAAATGGGTGAACGGCTATTTAATTTAGGATTGTTTTCAAAACAAATTCGCTATAGTGCGATTTGCGTGCATTTAGATCATTCCAGAAGTTATGTCAATCCCGAAAAGATAGCCTATAATTTGGAAGTTCGGAGATTTAATAAAAAGAATAAAATTACCCGAATAGAATCGGGAATAGATAAGCATTAAAATATGTAATTTTGTAATCATGACAGCATCGGTTATTTTCAGTACCTATAATTCAGAAGATTGGCTCGAAAAAACCATCATTGGTTTTAGCGTGCAAACGTTCAAAGATTTTGAAATTATCATTGCCGACGATGGTTCGCGTGAAGCTACAAGAGAATTAATCGATAGATTAAGAAAAGAAATTTCCATCCCGATAATACACGTTTGGCAGGAAGATAATGGTTTTCAGAAATCACAAATTCTAAACAAAGCAATTATAGCTTCGACTTCTGATTATTTAATTTTTACTGATGGCGACTGTATTCCGAGAGAAGATTTTGTTCAAGTTCATATAGATTACAGAGAAGCAGGTTATTTCCTTTCCGGTGGTTATTTTAAACTTCCGATGGATATTTCTAAAGCGATTACCAAAGAGGATATTATTGCCCAAAAATGTTTCGATTTGTCTTGGCTTAAATCACAAGGATTAAAATCAAGCGGCAAGAATATTAAATTCATTGCTTCCGGAATTTCTGCCAAAATTCTGAATTTCATAACACCAACAAATGCTTCGTGGAATGGTCACAATTCGTCGGGTTGGAAAAAGGATTTAGTGGAGATTAACGGATTTAACCAGGAAATGCAATATGGCGGACAAGATCGTGAATTGGGGGAAAGATTATTTAATAAAGGTTTGAAATCAAAGCAAATCAGGTATTCTGCTATTTGTGTGCATTTAGACCATAAACGTGGTTATGTAAACAAAGAAACCTGGAAAAAGAATTATGATATCCGAGCCAACACCAGAAAAAACAAAGTGATAAAAACACCAATCGGAATAGATTCTAATAAGTAAAAACAAATGATATTACATTTAGTACACGACGAGAAAATAATAAATAGAACCATTGCTATTTTCGAAGAGGCTGCACCTAAAGATAATTTATTTGTTGTATTTACGAGGCATAAACTAAAGCATGTCCATAATCAGGAAAATGTAATTCTTTTTAAAGATTTTGAAAAAAAATATGGTAATACAGAGTTTTCATCTGTGATTATACATTTTCTAAACTCCAGAAAAATCAGATTTGTAAACAAAAACATTAATAAAAAAACACCTATTTACTGGATTATTTGGGGTAATGATTTATATAATAAATTGCTATATCCAAAAGGTTTTGAATTATATGATAAACAAAGTTCTTATCATAAAAATACAAAGTCATTTATTAGAAACTTCTTTGATAAATTAATTGGAAAATTTAAAATTATAAAAATAGAAAATTTCATTTCCAATCGTATTAATTATGTTGTAACAGATGCTACAAAAAATGATTATGAAATGCTGTTAAAGTATTATCCAAGGCTTAAAAATATTCAATGGAAAGAATTTTTCTATTACCCAATTGAAAGTATATTAGGTTCTGATTTAATGCAAAAAAAGGTAAAAGGGAATAATATTCAAATTGGTAATTCTGCTTCTGTTACTAACAATCATGAATATGCCATGAGATTTTTATCGAAACTGAATTTAGACAATAGAAATATATATGTTCCGTTAAGTTATTCAGGGACAAAGGAATATAAAGAGAGTGTAAAAAGAAAAGGCTTAGAATATTTTGGAGATAATTTCAAAGCATTAGATGATTTTCTTCCGTTGGAAGATTACAATCAATTAATGTTAAGTTTTGACATCGCTATTTATGGAAACTTTCGTCAAGAAGCTTTAGGGAATATTTTAATTTCATTATATCTTGGTGCTAAAGTCTTTCTTGCCGAAAGCAATCCTGTCTATTTATGGGCAGAAAAACTTAATTTAAGACTATTTAAACTGGAATCTATTTCTCAAACGGATATCGACCAACCTTTAGACATACAATCACAAACACACAATAGAAATATAATTCTTGAAATTTATAATACGCAAAGACTTAAATCTTTGATTAAAGAAAACTTCATCAATAATTCGAAGGAAACAAATTAAATATTGAAATTAAAAAAAGGGAATGGCATTCTAATAATAAAAATCTATGAACTCGCTACACCAGCAATTAGTTCATAGATTTCATTTTATAAATCCTTACGCGATTAAACCGCTACATCATATTCTCTTAACGCATTGTTAAGCGATGTTTTCAAATCTGTCGATGGTTTTCTGGTTCCAATAATCAAAGCGCATGGCACCTGAAAATCGCCGGCAGCAAATTTCTTTGTATAACTTCCCGGAATTACAACTGAACGCGCAGGAACAAATCCTTTGTATTCTTTTGGTTCGTCTCCGGTCACATCAATAATTTTTGTGGATGCAGTCAGACAAACATTAGCACCAAGAACCGCTTCTTTTTCAACACGAACACCTTCAACAACAATGCAGCGTGAACCAATAAAAGCACCATCTTCGATAATAACAGGAGCAGCTTGCAATGGTTCTAAAACACCACCAATTCCAACGCCACCTGATAAGTGTACATCCTTACCAATTTGCGCACAACTTCCAACCGTTGCCCAAGTATCGACCATAGTACCTTCGTCAACATAAGCACCAATGTTTACATAACTCGGCATCAAAATCACACCTTTAGAAATGTAAGCGCCATAACGAGCCGTGGCTGGTGGAACCACACGAATTCCTTTTTCGGCATAACCGGTTTTTAACAACATTTTATCGTGATACTCAAAAATTCCGGCTTCCCAGGTTTCCATTTTCTGAATTGGAAAATACATTACAACCGCTTTTTTTACCCATTCGTTCACCTGCCAACCTTCAGCTGTTGGTTCAGCAACACGTAATGTTCCGGCATCGAGTAATGCAATGACTTCACGAATGGTTTTTAGGGTTGTTTCTTCTTTTAATAATTCTCGGTTATCCCAAGCTTTTTCAATAATGGATTGTAGTTGCGTCATGATTTTTGAGTTTTACTTTGTGTAGTTCGCCTCTTCTTTAATACGAGACTTGAGTGTGCAAAGATACTTTTTTTAGACGATTGTTAAAATTGAATTTTATTTAACTTTAACTTATGAATTCATTTGATATTTTTGATGCTTAATTCTCTCTCTATGAAAAAAATTACCTTACTTTTTGTGTTAGCATTTGTCGTTAGCTGTCAGCAACAATCAAAAGATGAAGCTGATTTAAAAGCCGATTCGATAAAGAACGCTGTTTCTAATGCTCATAATGCTAAAAATTCTTTAGATTATATTGGGATTTACAAAGGAATTCTGCCTTGTGCCGATTGCCAGGGTTTGGATACCGAAATTGCTATCAATGAAAATGGTACTTTTTGTATTAAAACAAAATACGAAGGGAAAGGAGATAAAATCTTTGAGTTAAAAGGAAATTTTATTTGGAATAAAGCAGGAAACATTATTGTTTTAACCGATGTCAAAAATGCACCCAATCAATATTTAGTGGGTGAAAATAAATTAACACAACTCGACATTTCAGGTAAAAAAATAACAGGTGATTTGGCGAGTGAATACATATTGGCAAAGCAACCAACAGATACTGCAACTATAGAAACAGCCGAAGAAAAAAAGCATGCAACGGTTAATTTAAATAACAAAATGGAAGCTACAACGGTGATTAAAAAGGTAAATCCTGCTGTTGGCAAGTATACGTTAGCCGAAACCAAATGGAAGTTGGTTGTGTTAAATCAAAAAGTGGTAACTCAAAATGGGAATAAACCTTACTTCATTAAACTAAATTCTAAAGACGGAAGATTCACAGCTTATGCCGGTTGCAATAGTATGATGGGAAATTATGTCATGCCTTCAGCCTATACTTTGTCTTTTTCTGAAGTAGCTGCCACTAAAATGGCTTGCCCAAACATGACTTTAGAAACACAGTTTTTCGCGTTGCTAGAAAAGACCAACAGTTATTTGCTCGATAATGAAACATTGACTTTCTTTGGCAAAAGAAAAGCTCCATTAGCAAGATTTGAAGCGATTAAATAAAACAAATGGCAAGAATTCTCTCAATCGATTATGGAATAAAACGCACCGGAATTGCCGTTACCGATGAGCTGCAAATCATTGCCTCCGGTTTGACAACGATTCCATCAGAAACTGCGATTGCTTTTTTGACTGCGTATTTTTCAAAAGAGAATGTTGCCAAAGTAATTATCGGCGAGCCAAAGCAAATGAATGGCGAACCATCCGAAAGTACTCCGATTATCGAAAAATTTGTAGCCAATTTTAAAACCGCTTTTCCCGAAATGAAGATGGAACGTGTTGATGAACGCTTTACTTCAAAAATGGCTTTTCAAACCATGATTGATAGTGGACTAAAAAAGAAACAGCGTCAGAATAAAGGATTGGTTGACGAAATTGCCGCCACCATTTTGCTTCAGGATTATTTGACAAGAAAAATGATTTAATTTCCCTATTTTTGCAAAAAAAAAATCAAAAATGATTATTCCTATTTACGGTTATGGCGAACCGGTTTTGCGACAAGTTGGAGAAGAAATTTCTCCCGATTATCCTAATCTGAAAGCTATTATTGATAATATGTACGACACAATGTACAACGCTTTTGGTGTTGGATTAGCTGCGCCACAAGTGGGTTTGCCAATTCGTTTGTTTATTGTCGATACTGAACCTTTTAGTGATAACGATAATTTGACAAGTGAGGAACAGTTGCAACTTAAAAATTTCAAAAGAACTTTCATCAACGCCAAAATGCTTCTCGAAGATGGTGAAGAATGGGGATTTAATGAAGGTTGTTTAAGTATTCCCGATGTTCGCGAAGATGTTTACCGCAACGAAAGAATTACTATCGAATATTGTGATGAAAATTTCAATAAAAAAACAGAAGTTTTTGATGGATTAATCGCTCGCGTTATCCAACATGAATACGATCATATCGAAGGAGTTTTGTTCACCGATAAAATTTCGACACTGAAAAAGACACTGATTAAAAAGAAGTTGCAAAACATCATGGACGGTAAAGCTTTCCCTGATTACAGAATGAAATTCGCCAATAAAAAAGGAAGAAACTAAGAAATTCCAATTTTTTAAATCCCAAATTCCAATAAAACGTATCTTTTTGGAATTTGGAATTTGATATTTGGAATTTGAATTATATATATTTGTGCCCTTAATTAAAATTTAAAAATGAACTTAGAAAAAATATTAGCCATTGCCGGAAAACCAGGATTGTTTGAATTGAAATTACAAACACGTTCAGGCTTTTTAGCGGAATCATTACTAGACGGAAAGAAGATTACAGTTGGGTTGAGAAGTAATGTTAGTTTGCTTTCGGAAATATCAATGTATACTTATAGCGCAGAAAAGCCGTTGGTAGAAATTATGCGAGCTATTGCAATCAAAGAAAATGAAGGCCCAACAGCCGTTTCACATAAAGATGATAATGCTAAATTAATAGCTTATTTTCAGGAAATTTTACCGGATTATGACGAAGACAGAGTTTATGCTTCTGACATTAAAAAATTATTGAACTGGTACAATATTCTTCAATCTAAAGGAATGGTTTCAAAAGAAGAACCTAAAATAGAAGATGCCGAAACAGTAAAAGAACAAGTAGTAGAAGAAGTAAAAGCCGAAAAAGCAGCTAAGTCTAAAGCCAAAAAATAGTTAATTACTTTCTAATAAATATAAATCCTATTGCTGAATTTCAGTGATAGGATTTTTTATTTTTACTATATGATGAATGATAGAAAATAGAGTTTGATAAAATCATAAATGCTAATTTATAATTTAAAAATAATAAATGAACACACGTCAACAGCAACTCGAAGCTTTCAACAGATTACTTGATATTATGGATGATTTGCGTGAAAAATGTCCGTGGGATAAAAAGCAAACACTCGAAAGTCTGCGTCATCTTACCATCGAAGAAACTTATGAATTAGGCGATGCGATTTTAAATAACGATTTGCCCGAAATCAAAAAAGAGCTTGGCGACTTGTTATTGCACATAGTATTTTACGCCAAGATAGGAAGCGAAACCAATGATTTTGATATGGCTGATGTGTGCAATGATATTTGTGATAAGTTAATCCATAGGCATCCTCATATTTACGGCGATGTTGTCGTTGCCGATGAAGAAGAAGTAAAGCAAAACTGGGAAAAACTAAAACTTAAAGAAGGGAAAAAATCAGTATTAGAAGGTGTTCCGAAAAGTTTACCGGCATTGGTAAAAGCAAGCCGAATACAGGATAAAGTAAAAGGTGTTGGCTTTGATTGGGAAGAACCACATCAGGTTTGGGACAAAGTGCAGGAAGAGTTACAGGAGTTGCAGGAAGAAGTCAAAGTTGGCAATCAAGACAAGATAGAAGCAGAGTTTGGCGATGTTTTATTCTCGATGATTAATTACGCCCGATTTCTAAAAGTAAATCCTGAAGATGCTCTAGAACGCACCAATAAAAAATTCATGAAGCGATTCATATATCTCGAAAGCAAAGCCAGCGAACTCGGAAAGCCATTAATGGATATGACCTTAGCGGAAATGGACGTTTTCTGGAATGAAGCTAAAAAGCTTTAGTACTTGAACTGCTTAATTTTTAATGAATTTCAACCGTTGCGAAAAACTGTCCGCATTTATATTTAAGATATAAATACCTTTTTGCAACTGGCTGACGTCAATTGAATTAAAATTATAGTTACTTGACAACAATGTTTTACCTGTAATGTCATAAACAGTTATAGATTGAATCATCAAATTTTGCCCGTTTTGTATAAAAAGGGTATTTTCAACTGGACTTGGATAAATTGTAAATGCGTCTAGATTGGATTGCGCTTGCGATAATTGTGATGGACAAGTCACAAAAACCAAACTTTCTGAACTCGTAGCTAGTCCTGAAGTACCATTTCCAAGTTGTCCATAACTATTCCATCCCCAAGTATATATTCTGTTATCATTGGTAAGTGCCGCTCCACAGGAATATCCAACTGAGACCATTTTCCAGTTAGATGCTGTTCCCATTTGAGTGAATGAAGTGGTAGGGGATATCAGTCCATTAGGATATCCTAATTTTTTACCGCAAAACCACAAAGTACCATCTGTTTTTATAATTGCGGTAGTATCATCTCCGCAGTCTATGCTCTTAACATAATAACTTGGGCAACCAGCACAATAAGTACCACCACGCTGACCATAAGTATTGCTACCCCAAGGAATAATCTGACTAGTAGTTTGTTTAACATCAAAGCTATGGGTTCCGCCTGCAGACATCGAAGCAACGCCTGTATTTGGAGTGTCACGTATCGTTGGATATTGGATACTTGAGTATGGTGAAGTAACTCCAATTGGACTTCCGGAGTCAGTACCCCAACCCCATATAGTACCGTTAGATTTGAGTGCTAAAGAAAATGCATCTCCAGCGGATACTTTTACCCAGTTTGTATCTGTGCCAACCTGAGCAGGGACATTTCGGTCAAAAGGTCCGCCATAGGATACAGTATTTCCCAATGCATAGAGATTGCTTTCTCCCCAAGACCAACATGTACCATTTGATTTGACAGCTATTGCGTGTCCATAACCTGCTGAAAAGCTTATCCAATCTGTATCTGTACCGACTGGGACCGGAGTTAATTTATCTACAAAAGTTCCATCCCCTAGTTGTCCGGCAATATTTCTTCCCCATGACCAAAGACTACCATTTTCTTTTTGAGCGAGGTTAAAGGTTTTTGGTCCTTGGCCTGCAGAAATAGCTTCCCAGTCATTATCAGTACCCACCTGAACTGGTGTACTCGAATTCACAATGGTACCAATGCCCAATTCACCATAACGGTTATTGCCCCATGACCATAGTGTTCCGTCATTGGCAATGGCTAATATTTGATCATAGCCAGCAGAAACAGCTTTCCAGCATTGTGAAAAGGAAGTATTTGAATAAAAGAAGATAACTATTGCAAAAAAAAGTTTTTTCATGTCAGGTTTTTTGAAGTACAAATGTATATAATTTTAAATCAATCATATATTCAAATTTTTATCCTTTCGGGTTTGGTTGAAATTCCTATATTTGAAGTTAATCAATAAACCAAAACATGTCAGAAACTAAACACCATTTACAACGTTCATTAGGATTAATAGATGCGACAAGTATAGTCGCGGGTTCCATGATAGGTTCCGGAATTTTTGTCGTAACCGTTTATATGGCACGCGATTTAGGTTCAGCAGCATGGATTTTAATCACATGGGTAATAACAGGATTACTAACCATGTCAGCAGCTTTAAGCTATGGCGAATTGGCCGGAATGATGCCAAAAGCAGGAGGACAATTTGTATACATTCAACGTGCGTATGGAAAACTGGCTTCCTTTCTTTATGGCTGGACGGTTTTTACCGTAATTCAAACCGGTGTAATTGCGGCAGTTGCCGTTACATTCGCCAATTATACTGCTGTTTTCTTCCCAATTTTACAGGATGAGATTTTCAAGGTCGGCGATTTTTTTGTTTTTAAAAACAGCCAGATTTTGGCGATTTTATGTATCATTTTATTGACATACATCAACACCAAAGGAATTAAAAACGGGAAAACCATTCAACTAGTTTTTACTTCAGCCAAGCTGATTGCGCTGTTTGCCTTGATTGGTTTTGGATTGTATATAGGTTTCCATACAGATACTTTTTCAAATAATTTCACCAATACATGGGAAGCAAGTAAAACGGTTTTAGATGAAACAACTAAAACCGTAACGGTTACAAAACTTACTGGTATTGCCTTGGCCGGAGCTATCGGTGCTACAATCATTAACTCTTTGTTTTCGAGTGATGCCTGGAATAATGTGACTTTTATTGCCGGAGAAATAAAAGATCCAAAAAAGAATATTCCGAGAAGTTTGTTTTTGGGGACATTGATAGTCACCGTTATTTATATTTTGGCCAATATTGCTTATTTGGCTTTATTACCACTAAACGGAACCGTTGAAGGTTCGGTAACAGATAACGGAATTATGTTTGCTGCTCAGGATAGAGTAGGTACTGCTGCAGCCAATATGATAATGGGAAACATTGGCGTTTTTGCTATGGCAGCATTAATTATGATTTCGACCTTTGGTTGTAACAGCGGATTGATATTATCGGGCGGAAGATTGTTTTATGCAATGGCTAAAGACAGTTTGTTCTTTAAGGGAGCAGGAGAATTAAACCAACACGATGTTCCGGCTAAAGCGCTTTGGTTTCAATGTATTTGGGCTTGTATTCTTTGTTCATCCGGAAAATATGGCGCTTTGTTGACGTATGCTACTTTTGCATCCTTACTTTTTTATATTCTCACCATTTACGGAATATTCATTCTCAGAAAAAAAGAACCCAATGCCGAAAGACCATACAAAGCTTTTGGTTATCCATTAATTCCGGCATTGTATATAATTTTAACCGCAGCGATTTGTGTAGCGCTGTTAATCAATGACACGCTGAGCACTGGTTTGGGATTGGGAATTGTAGCAATCGGAATTCCGGTTTATTATCTTTTTCTCAATAAGAAGAAATAAAAAAAATCCCCGATTTGAAACTTCAAGTCGGGGATTTTTTATTGTATTCTGTTTATTATTGTTTTGTAACTGGCACTGGTGCCGGTAGTGTTTCCAATAGTTCAATTTCAAAAATGATATTAGCGTTTGGTGGAATTACATTTCCGGCTCCTCTTTCACCATATCCTAATTTTGAGGGAATGAAAGCCAAAAGTGTATCTCCAAAATTCATAAGGTTTAGTGCTTCAATAAACCCCGGAATTAAACCGTCTTTTTTTCCGTAAGGAAATGGAAATGGTTGGTAACCGTTTTGTTTTGCTCTGTTTTCATCATATTTACCACATTCTTTATTTACGTTTTCCATGCTGCTGTCAAAAAGACTACCATCTTCTAAATAACCTGCATAGTTAATGTAAACATTTGCGCCTTCAGCCGGTTTTTTACCTGCACCGGTTTTGATGATTTTATATTTTAAACCACTGGCAGTTTCAGTTGCTGTTGCTTTAGTTTCGTTTAAATATTTTGCTTTTGCCGCAATTACAGCACCAAATTTAGCATTGTACTCTGATTTTTTTTGCGCTTCTAATTCAATTTGTTTTCTTTGATTTTCAGCTGCAATGGCTTCTTCTTTTGCGTCATCTGCTGCTTTATTTGCCATATAATCTGCGAACGTTTTTGCAGCATCAAATTTCTTTGCATCAGCACCTTTTCTGGTGATAGTGATTTTGTTAATTATATCATCTTGTTTGATGGCGTTTACAACATCCTGTCCGTTTACTACATGACCGAAAACCGTATGCTTTCCGTCTAACCATGGAGTTTCTTTGTGTGTTATAAAAAACTGAGAGCCATTTGTTTTTGGACCTGAATTTGCCATAGATAAAATTCCAGGACCATTGTGTTTTAACTCGGCAACAATTTCATCTTTGAACGAATAACCCGGTCCTCCGGAACCATTACCTTGTGGGTCACCACCCTGAATCATAAAGTCGGCAATTACCCGGTGGAATTTTAAACCATTATAAAAAGGTTTCCCTTTTAGCTTTTCATCGGTTACAGAAGCATTTGTTCCTTCGGCAAGCGAAATAAAATTGGCCACGGTTACCGGAGTTTTTTGATATTCTAATTGAATAAGGATTTTTCCTTTTGCCGTTTCAATTTCAGCAAATATTCCCTGGTCAGTTGAAGGTGTTGCCGATTTTTTTTCTGTAACAGTAAACTTTGGTCCAGTTGATTTTGCCGCTGGTTTCTTTTTGGTTTGAGCTGTGGCACTCATCATACCTATACAAACTAAAAGAAGAATGTTGAATTTAATTTTACTCATGATTTATTAATTTATTACTTATGGTTTATTAATGATTATAATTTATTTTTTTAATTCTACTTCAAAAATCAAATTGGCGTTTGGCGGAATCACATTTCCTGCGCCTTGTTCACCGTAACCAAGATTAAACGGAATAAAGAAAACTGCTTTTTCACCCCTTTTCAATTTACTTAATCCTTCTATAAAACCGGGGATCATTCTATTTGAACCTATTACATAAGGCAGGGCTGAATATCCGTTTTGCATCGCTCTTTGTTCGTCAAACTTACCAAATTCTTTGGCAACATTTGGGCTGCTCGTATCAAAAAGCGTTCCGTCTTCTAAA
Organism: Flavobacterium anseongense; assembly: GCF_021608185.1. GTDB lineage: Bacteria > Bacteroidota > Bacteroidia > Flavobacteriales > Flavobacteriaceae > Flavobacterium > Flavobacterium anseongense. Next base: position 187,141 of record NZ_JAKIHN010000006.1, read on the forward strand.
AAGCCGGAGTATTCTATAGCAACAGTTTCTCCCTCTTTTGGTTTATCACCATTCGATTTTTGAGTGATTTTAAACTTGAATCCGGATGACGTTTTGGTTGCCGATTTCTTTAATTCATTGAAATATGAAACTTTTTGTTCTATTACTATTTTATATTTCGCATCATAGATTTTTTTGTTTTCAGCATCAATGGCAGCTTGTTTCTTTTGATTTTCCGCTTCAGCTTTGAAATAATCATTAAAGATTTTTACGGCATCAAATTTCTTTACTGCTTCACCTTTTCTAATGATTTTTACTGTTTTAATATAATCGTCTTGGACAATGTTCTCGGCTACAGCCAATCCGTCTCCAACCACACAACCAAAAACGGTATGTTTTCCGTCTAACCACGGTGTATCTTTCAAAGTGATAAAGAACTGACTACTATTGGTATTGGGACCCGAATTAGCCATTGATAAAACTCCAGCTCTGTCATGTCGCAAATCGGTAAATTCATCTCTGCATTTATAACCTGCATCACCCGAACCATTTCCTAGAGGGTCACCCGTCTGAATCATAAAATCTTCATTGTCTCCATTTGATTTAGAGATAACGCGGTGAAATTTTAAGCCATCATAAAAAGGTTTTCCTTTAAATTCTTTGGACACAAATTGGTTTTTACCTTCGGCCAAGGTCACAAAATTAGCTACCATTGTTGGCGCTTTTTGGTATTCGAGTTCTAGTAAAATGTTTCCTTTTGAGGTTTCTATTTCGGCATATAAGCCATCTTTTAAGTCTTTATATTCGTCTTTACAGGAAGTAAGACTAAGAGAAATAATCGCTAAAAGAAGGTAAATATTTTTATTCATTTTTTGAAATATTAACTTGAGGTACTGCTTTTTCTTTTGGTTTAAAATCATTCAAAGTAACGGTACAAATGATAGGTTCGTTTGACTTGATAAGTTTGTTATCTCCATGATAACCATAAGCCATGTGAGACGGGAAAAGGAAAGTTACTTTTTCGTTTTTGCGCATCAGCTTGATTCCGTCACGCAATCCCATCATTATATTTTGTTTATCTACATGATACGTTTGTGGACGTAATTCAACTTCTGAATACACCACATTCCCTTTAAAATCCATGATTTCATAATCAAACTGAGCCACATCGCCTTTTTTTGGACGAAGCGTGTCTTTTTCATTTTTGATTTGATAGTGATACCAATAACCTTTTTTTGATGCTAGGTATTCTATTTTCGGATTGCTCTTAATTATAGAATCGATTTTTCCTTCTTCGCCGGCAATTAGTTTTTTATTTCGTGCTGCTGATTCTTTCATAAATGTTCCCGATGAACGCGAAATTGGCATTCGGGCTTGTTGTTGTTTGCAACTTAGAAAAGTCACAAAAACGATAAAGAGCAACAGTATTCTCGATAGGTTTTTCATGCGTTTAGATTGTTATTTTTGAAATTAAATCTTCAAATTTATTCGTAGTTGCTTTCATGCTTTCGATCGATTTTCCTCCTGCAGCATTTACATGTCCACCACCATTGAAATGTTCCCTGGCAAATTTATTCACATCAAAATTACCTTGTGAACGGAATGAAATCTTGATGATGTTTTCATCTTTATGCTCGATAAAAATCGCTGCAAAATTGATTCCTTTTATACTCAAACCATAATTTACAACGCCTTCGGTATCGCCTTTTTGATAATGAAATTCATCTAATTCTTTTTGCGAAAGCGTAATATAAGATGTTTTATATTCCGGAAAAACTTTTATGTTTTGCAAAGCTCTTCCAAGAAGCTGTAATCTGTTGGCTGAATTATCATCAAACAATAGATTGTGAATTTCACTATTATCAATACCTAAATCAATTAACTCGGCAACAATTCGGTGTGTTGTACTGGTTGTAGACGGAAATCGAAATGAACCCGAATCGGTTGTGATTCCGGTGTAAATGCAAGTCGCTATGGTTTTGTCAAGCAATGCTTTTTTATCCAGAAACGAAATCAGATTATAAACCATCTCGCAAGTCGAACCAATTGTAGTATCAGAATACGTAACCGTTGCATAAGTATCAGGCTTTTGATGATGATCAATCATAATCATTGGAGCCGAAAGTTTGTTTAAAACCTGTTCCATTTCACCGGTTCTATGCAAGGCATTAAAATCTAAAGTAAAAACCAGTTCAGCTTCTTTCAGTATTTTGGTGCAATTCTCTTTGTCATTTTCATAAATCAAAACGGTTTCTGAACTTGGTAACCAAGCTAAGAAATTTGGAAAATCATTCGGAGAAATTACGGTTGGTTTGTGGTTTAATTTCAAAAGAAAATGATACAAAGCCAAGGTCGAACCCATAGCGTCTCCGTCAGGACTTCGGTGTGGAATGATGGCAATTTTTTTAGGCGTTGCCAATAAATTTTGAATGGCTAAAATGTCTTCTTTATTCATAGGTGGCGAATGTACTAAAAAATGAAATACCGTTTGTACAGATTAAGGAGATTTTAAGTTTTATTTGGATAGCAAAAGACCTAACCAAACCGCAAAAAGTCCGAGAAGAATGCTTAATGCCATGTATCCAAATGCCAATAGCGAATTATTGTTTTGAAACAAATTGAAATTTTCCATTCCAAAAGTAGAGAAAGTAGTATAACCACCGCAAAATCCGGTTACTAAAAACCATTTTAGCTGGCTGTCAGTCAAATTGTTTTTTGCCAAAATGCCAATAAACAAGCCAATCAGGAAACAGCCAATTATATTAGCGATGAATGTTGCTAACGGAAATTGATTTGACCAGAATTTGGAAACAAAAACGGTTGTCAGATAACGAAGCACACTTCCGATGGCACCACCAATTGCTATGTATAGAATCGTTTTGAGCATTTTTGATTTAGGAATTAGGATTTCGTTTATTTCTTTGAGCTAAATTTTGGAATTTGGAATTTTTATTTTTGGAATTTCCAAAATCTACTTTTGCAGATTTTGGCAAACTTGCTTCTTCTGTTTTACTCGAAGGTTCAATCAGTTTGTTCAATTGTTTGATTTCATCATCGGTTAATTCTCTGTAACGACCAACATGAACATCTAACGAAATATTGATGATTCTTGTTCTTTTCAATGCCGTAACTTCATAATCAAGATACTCGCACATTCTGCGAATCTGACGGTTTAAACCTTGTGTCAATATGATTTTGAAAACAAATTTGCTGACTTGTTCCACTTTACATTTTCGGGTAACCGTATCCAAAATTGGAACGCCGTTGCTCATTTTTTGGATGAATCTATCGGTAATTGGCTTGTTCACCGTTACTACATATTCCTTTTCGTGATTGTTTCGTGCTCGCAAAATTTTATTTACAATATCGCCATCATCGGTCATAAAAATCAAACCTTCGCTGGCTTTGTCCAATCGACCAATAGGGAAAATTCGCTTTGGATAATTGATATAATCCACAATATTATCACGAACACTTTGGTTTGTTGTGCATTCAATGCCAACGGGTTTGTTGAACGCCAGATAAATTGGTTTTTCTCTTTTTTCTCTAACCAGTTTTCCGTCCACGCGAACTTCATCATCTATCGAAACTTTTGTCCCCATTTCAGGAACTTTTCCGTTGATGGTGATTCGTCCTTCTTCCAATAATTTATCGGCTTCACGACGGGAGCAAAATCCCGATTCGGAAAGAAACTTATTGATGCGTGTCTGATTGATTTCCATTGGGCAAATATAGGATAAATTAGGAAAATTATTTTTTTGATAAGTAAGTTAATAAATGGTTTCAAAAAAGTAAAAAAAAGGTTTGTAAGTAGTAAGATTTTGCTATTTTTACCCACATGAATATACAAGGAAAACTTATAATTATTGGCGGTGCTGTTGACAAAGGCAGTTTCACTGAGACGGATTTGGATAAAAGTGCAGCAAAGAATTTAAACTTTTTTGAAGCAGGTATTTTAAAAAGAATCATTGACGAATCTAAACATAAAGGCAACTCTCGTATAGAAGTTATTACAACCGCTTCAAAAATTCCAAAAGAAATTGGTCCGGAATACGTAAAAGCACTTCATTATCTCGGTGCTGACAACGTTGATGTACTTGATATTGTTCGCCGAGAGCAAGCATCGGAACCTGAAGTTTTGAATCGTTTGAAAGCTGCTGATGTAGTTATGTTTACGGGTGGCGATCAGTTGCGATTGACTTCTATTCTTGGCGGAACAGCATTCCACGACATTTTATTGGATAAATACCATAACGAAGATTTTGTCTATGCCGGAACTTCTGCCGGTGCAGCAGCGGCTTCTAACAATATGATTTATCAGGGAAGCAGTTCTGAAGCTTTGCTGAAAGGCGAAGTAAAAATCACGAGTGGTTTGGGTTTGATTGATGGAGTAATAATCGATACGCATTTTGTACAACGTGGCCGAATAGGAAGATTATTCCAGGCGGTTGTTGGCAATCCAAAAGTACTTGGAATTGGACTTGGAGAAGATACTGGTTTACTGATTACACATAATACAAAAATGGAAGCTATAGGTTCCGGATTAGTAATCATAGTTGATGGAAGAGAAATAAAAGACACCAATTTAACGCAAGTAGAATTAGGTCAACCGATATCAATTAATCATTTGGTTACTCATGTAATGAGCATCAATGACACTTTTGATTTGACTACGTTTAAAATGACTATTAAATCGTCACAATACGTTTAAACAGATTAATAAATTGTTGGATTTTTAGAAAATAGATTTCCAACAATCTAACTATCTAACAATCTAGCAATCTAATGAAAATCATCATCCACGGCGGATTTTTCTCTGAATCATCAACCAATCATGAAACTAAAGTTGCTAAACAGCAGGCGTTACTTCGTATCGTAAAAGATTCTTATGATTATTTGAAATCACATTCGGCATTGGAAACGGTGGTTTATGCAGTTTCTCTTTTGGAAGATGATGCTTTGTTCAATGCCGGAATTGGTTCTCAAATTCAGGCTGATGGAAAAATCAGAATGAGCGCTTCGTTGATGGATGGTGCTACTATGAAAATGAGTGGCGTTATCAATATTGAAGAAGTAAAAAATCCGGTTCAGGTTGCTGAAGTTTTATTGAATTATGATGATAAAGTTTTGGGTGGAAGCGGAGCAACCAACTTTGCCAGAGCACACGGATTTAAACAATTTTCTACTGAAATTCCACAACGTCGTTCCGAATATGAAGCCAAATTGGCTGCCACCCGAATTGGAACTGTAGGTTGTGTTGCTTTGGACAATGATGGGAAAATTGCAGTTGCTACTTCAACCGGAGGAAAAGGTTTTGAGATTCCGGGAAGAATATCGGATTCGGCTACAGTGGCCGGGAATTATGCTAATGAATTTTGTGGTGTAAGTTTAACCGGTGTTGGAGAAGATATCGTGAGTGGAGCAGTAGCAGCCAAAATTGTAACCCGAGTTACTGATGGATTTACATTAGAAAAAGCTTTTGAAAAAACCTTTGCAGAATTACTTCCTTTTGATGGTTTTGCCGGAGCCATTGCCATTGACAGCAAGGGAAATATCTTTCATCAGGATTCGCATCCGAGTATGGTTTTTGCCAGTTTTGATGGCGAGAACGAGGAAGTTTTTAATTAGAAAAGCTACATTGGTAGCCTAGCCCCGATGGGAATGGCATCCTTTTCTTTGCAAAAGAAAAGATATAATGGACAGCGGGACAATAGTTGTTAGAAAGACAAATCGACTGCTCCTAACAATAAAAATCTATTTGATTTATTGATTTGAATTCACTCTTATTGGTTGTGTTTTGTTGTAAGTTAACGAACGCCAAACCCATTCAATCGGTCCGTATTGGAAGTATTTTAACCAGATAGTGCTGAGAATAATTTGGAACACAAAGACAACTATAGCAAAAAAGGTTAAATATACTGGGCCAACCTGACCCATATACCCTAAACCTGCTCCAAGGAAAACAAAATTGCCGATCAGTGAATGCATCAGGTAGTTGCTGAATGCCATTTTGCCAACGGGCGAAATTAAAAGTAGTATTTTATTTCCAACAGTTGTTTGAAAGCTTAACATCAACATGCCAACATAGGCTAATGCTAGAGGTGCAACCCCAAGTGCATAAGCAATAGTTTCATACCAACCGTTTATTTTTAAATCAAAATAATCATCTCCCGATGCTGACATGTATTGGGCTAATTGATAGTTAGCAGGTAATCCAATTAGCAGACCAAGGCCGATAGTCCAGTAAACGATTTTTTTATTTTGTACCAAATTCTTGTAAAAATCAGAGCGACCAATTACATAACCAATAAGGAACATGCCCAGTACTTTTGGAATTCTGCTGACAAAGAACAAATAGCCATAACGGTAAAAGATGCCACAAATATTTCTTTTGAGATGATCAAACCAACCGGCATGTTGCAGAAAATCGTTACGAGAGGCTTCGTCATTAATACCGATTAGTTTTTCTCTTAGCTCAGTACCAGTTTGATTCATTAATTCGGCCGGATAATTCAGCACAGGAAAAGTCATTTTTAACCAATACAATAGAATTGGTGAAAGAATAAGTATTGCTGCTGTGATGAGTAATGTTTTATTTGAAAATTTGCGAAACGGCAATAATAGGAAACCCAACAAGGCATAGAAAAACACAATATCACCAATCCAAATAAGCAAATGCATTGCACCAAGCAGAAGCATAAACAAAAGCCTTCTTTTTACTGTAGGTAAGGCATCAGCACCTTTGTCCAAACCACGTTTAATTTGCAAAGCAATTCCCCAACCAAAGAGCAAACTGAAGATAGAATAGAATTTCCCTTCGATAAACAAATGATGGAAAAAGCTCATTACGTCGTCTGAACCAGGTAAAAGCCATGGACTAACAGCTTTGTCTGACCCTTGATAGAGGCTCAGAAAATTTAAGTTGGCAACAAAGATTCCCAAGATGGCAAAACCGCGTAAAGCATCCATAAAGAGTTCACGTTCATGGGTTTTAATTGGTGTGTTAGTCGTTGTCATACGGATTATTGTTTTTTAAATGGATATTTTTTCAGGTAACTCAAGTATCTCCAACCCCATTCTAATGGCCCGAAATGAAAATATTTAAGCCAAATCGGACTTAAAATCAATTGGAAGATCCAAATAGAAAATACCACATATAACAATTCGTGACGTTGTAACTTTCCGAATAATCCGAAGCCAACTCCGGTAAAAACAATCATGCAGATTATGGAATGCATTATATAGTTGGTTAATGCCATTTTGCCTACAGCCGCCAATCTGATTTTTAGCCAAATTAGAATAGGTGATTTGCAGAGTAGCATAATCATTCCAATATGTCCTAACGAAACAGTAACCCTTCCCAAATCATAAGTCAGGTAAGATTTTGAAAAGCCTAAGAAAGAAAAATTGCTGTCTATGATTGTTTTGATTTCGTAATAGTTTACACTTAAGCCAATGCCATAACCAATCAAAACCATTGTCAGATAGAAGCGATACGATTTTTCAGCGGTTAGTATTTTTAATTTAAAGAAAGCGATGCCCAATAGCATCATGCTCAAAACATCCCATAAATCATATCGAAACGTATCATGCATGTTGAATTCATTGTTAATTGGCACCAAAAAAGTCACCACATCAAAGTAGCCTTTGTGCATGTTATTGTTATGTTCCAGAACACCTTCTGCTGATCTTTCCGCTTCTCTTTTTTGCCATTTTTGATCGGCTTCTGTAAGTTCTTTTGTTAACTCTTTTCCTTGGGCTTTATAAACTTTAATTTCTTCGACCTGACTCGCTAATTTGACATTGTTTTTATAGTCGGAGTAAGTCCATAATGCTCCTAATGAGAACAATATTGTGGCAATAATGATTAGTTTTTTTGGTGCCAAATTCCGAAACGAATACAACAAAAATCCCATTAAGGCGTAGTTGTATAAAATTTCTCCAACCCAAAGCAATAGATAGCCGTGTATTAATCCGAAAACCAGCATCCAGCTTAATCTTCTGAAATAGATGTTGGCTGCTTCTATTCCGGCTCCACGTTTTTCGAGTCGGTCTAAAAGGACAAACATTCCGACACCAAATAAAAGCGAAAACAAACCTCTCATCGTTCCTTCAAAAAACAAATTGGTAGTAATCCAGGTGATTAAATCCCATCCTTCAGAACCGCCAGAAACAGTTGGATCATCATAGGCTCTGGCAAGTCCAAAACCATTTATATTCATTAGTAATATACCGAATAGTACTATGCCTCGCATCACGTCTAAGGATTGAATCCTGTCAGCGTTTTGTAAAGGAGTAAGTGTAGTTTCTGTTGTCATAAATTGGTTGGTTTTTTGGTTAGTGTTATTTTTTAACGAATCATGTAAATCCTTTTAATTTTATTATTTTGTTATGGAGTCCTTTTTATAAGTGTTGAATGCAACACTTTAATCTGCCATCTTTTTTCGTTTCTTACCGCAATGATTGTTTCCAACCAGTGGATAGTTGTTTTTTGCCCATTTCGTATTATTTCCGAATGGAGATTATAGGATGTCCAAGCGGTATTTTTAGTAACGGTTGTACTGATAAAATCAAATTTATTAATCCGATTAAAATCGGTTGCGGTGTTTAATTTTATTGCTTTCCGAATTAAGGTGTCGCAATTCCAAACCTCTCCATATTCGTATAATACCAAATCGGAAGCGCTTACTTTTTTTAAGGCAATTGAATCCCTGTTAGACAAGGCTTCAAAAAATTCCACAACTGTTTTCTGCACTTCTAATTGGTCTTTAGAAAGAACTTTTTGTGCCTTTGCTAAAGTTGAAGTAGCGAGTAAAATGATTAATAATGTTAGCTGTTTCATTTTTATATTTTATAAATAACTCAGCCACCATTTTTCTTTATTCGATTGTTTATAGTTATCGAATTTTTTGCATAATGGATAAAGCAAAAGAATAACTACAATCCAAACGAGGTAAACAGTTATCAGATTAAAACCATATCCTTTTAATGCTTCGACTTTGTTAATAAATGTTGGCAACACCAAAGCATTCCAGCCAAATCCAGTAAAGTAAGCCGCAAAAGCGGCTAATAAATGAATTAGATAAATGTGTAGTATATAATAGAAGAAGGGAACTCTTCCGAAGATACAAAAGAAATTGACAACTTGACCTTTTAATTTATCGGCATTTGCTAAAAAGAGAAATGAACTGCCCAGAGTAATCAGCAAGTACAATAATGATGGCGGATATTTGCTAACATTGAAAATAGACATCAGCGTTTTGGAAGTATCACCATAATTGGTCCACTGAACTAGATCTCCATATTTATTGATGGCAATCAGAATAAAAAATAACAGCAAACTTCCAATTCCCAAGCCATTTAATAGTCGCTTTCTTTTTTGAGCATTAAACGAACTGTCATAAAGCGCACCAAAGCAATATCCCAATGCCATTACTGCAATCCATGGGATTAATGGATAAGCGAAATTTATAAAATAACCTTCTGTCCATTCAAACTTTTGACGGTCGTGCAACATTGCCCACAAATAGCTTCCCTCAAAATGAGTGTTATCGAGTAAATTATGTCCAAAAATAATGAGTATGCTAAAAGCCAGTATGACTTTTTTAGGCAGATGAATTAATGCAGCCAATACAATCATACTTATACCTAATTGCCAGATGGTTTGCAGACCAACGTGTCTGAATTGGATGTCGAATTTCCATGCAAAATTGACAATGATTATTTCGACAAAAACCAACCATAGTCCACGTTTGAACAAGAAGCCTGATAATTCAGCAGGCGATTTTCTTTTGCCAATCATAAATGCCGAAGTTCCTGCTAAAAAGCTGAATGCCGGTGCGCAAAAATGAGTGATAAATCTTGTGAAAAAGATCGGCCATGAAGTTTGTGTTGGATCGGTTGGGTCAAAAAAGAAAGCCGAATAATGGAAATAATCCCTAACATGATCGAGCGCCATGATTACCATTACCAGACCTTTCAAAAGGTCGATGGATTGAATTCTGATTTTTGTAATGGTCGTCATAATTTATTCTGTGCCTGAAAGTTAAGAAAAGTTTTCATTTCATTCTACATTAAAAAAACCCACAAGACGCTTGAAATCCTGTGGGTTTTTAGCAACACTAATTAGTATTATTTAGAGCTCAAATCAGCACGATAAAAAATTAACTCACTCCAGCTGTCGCTCGTATATTCTCTAATATTATCAATGTAAAGATCAAAAGATCCTTTGCCGTGAACTTTTTCGTAAGTTTCTTTGAATGGTTTTCTAAAGCCTTCTGTTTTTTCTTTTAATCCTTGTTTAAATCTTCTGGCAAGAGCAAATTGCGGAGCGCCTGAAGCATTAACCTCGTATACTGCAACAGATATTCCGTCTGCAGCCCATACTTTTTTCAGATTTTTAAGCATTGTTAGCACTTTGGCTCCACAACCTGGTTTTGGATAGATGTGATTAATTTGAACTTTATCAGAGTAATCGCCAACAGCTACTGTGCTTAATGAATCGATATACACAGAATAACCACTTGAACCTCTATCAGTTAAAAAAGGTGTTACGCTTTTGTTCCAGTCGTTGTTGTGTGCTTCATTGATATCGCCGCGCACGTCTTCTGACTCCCACGTTTTTGGCCCTTCTACAACATGATAACCTCCGGCGTCTGGACCGGAAGCGATTTCAAAAACACGCCATTTAACATCACCTGTGTGGTACTTTTGTGCATGATTTGCCAATGCTTTTTCAAATTCAAGCACCTTGTCAACTTTTGGAAATATGCGATTGGTAGAAATCACATTTTTGTTTTGGCTTATACCTAAAAATGGGATAAGCAATAACAGAAGAAATAGGGACTTAATCTTAAGTTGGAAATTGTTTTTCATGATTATTGGTTTTTTATGTTAATAGAATCATTGTTAATTCTACATCTAAATAACTGATAATCATTGATGGTAAAAAGCAGGTTAGGACGAAACAGTTTAAAAACTGTCCGAAACGTAGGTTTTATTTATCGGAGGAAGAAAAAAGAAAATAGATGAAAGAGAATAGATTTAAGAATAGTAATGAATGGTAAATTCATAATTCATTTATGCGGCTTTCATTTTAAAATCGAAAATAAGTTTAGTTCCGTTTTGGTTTTCTTCGGTCATGGTTCCGTTGAGTTGTTGTGTAAGAAGCGAAATGAGTTGTCCGCCAAATCCAGTTCCCTGAGTAACTCCCGATTTGCCAACACCATTATCGGCTACTTCAAGTCGGAGAATATTGTTATCCTGCTTATGGAGTTTGATAGTGATGGTTCCTTTTTCTGAATTTGGGAAAGCATATTTGATGCAATTGGTCAAAAGTTCATTAACGATTAATCCAAGTGGAACGGCAGTATCAATGTCTAAATCGAGATTTTCCATTGCCAGTTGCAAGTCGATGCGTTGTTCTGCACCAAAGCTGTCGAGAATGCTTTCGCTCAAATTTAAAAAGTAATCCTTCATCTCTACGGCTCCAAGGTTGGTGCCTTGATAGAGTTTTTGATGCACAATACCTATGGAGTTTACACGGTTTTGTCCTTCGGTCATGGCATCTTTAGTAGTTGCATCGTCAATTTGTGCTGATTGCAAGGCGAGCAAACTTGAAACGACTTCGAGATTGTTTTTTACACGATGATGAATTTCTCTAAGCAGTAATTCGTTTTCTGCATTTTTCAAATCCAGCAATTGGTTTTTAGTTTCTAAATCGTCATTTAAATGAGCCAATTTTTTATTATTACTCTGTTTTATATAGTAAATTCGATATAGTGCAATCAGTAATAGAATTACGATTATGAGGATAATAGTGAATATAGTTTGCTGTTGCTGCTTTTGGGATAACTTTTTGTCTTGTGCTAACAGGTTTATTTGGAGTTCATTTTCCTTTAAACTTCTGTCATTGATTTCTTTTTCATAATTCAGACTTTCTGCTTCGTAATTTTTAAAATAGAATAAGGCATTTTTATAATCTCCTTTTAATTCATAGGTTCCAGCAATAAATCCAAGAATGTCAAGTGCCCGTTTTCTGCTTTGCAACATTTTATAGTTTTGATAACACTTTTTATAAAAATTAATTGCATCATCATATTTTTCCTGATTGCTGCTGATATCTCCTAATATACCATAGGCATAAGGAATATTAGCGTTTTTAGTAATGCTATAGCGAGCATAAATTTCTAATGCCTTCAAAATATTTTCTTTGGCTTGATTGTATTGTAATTCGGAAATTTTCGATTGATTTTTAAGTGGATAAGTATTCAAATCTCTTCCAACAGCACTATAATACCATGCATGACTTTGGGGTTGCTTGATGTACTGTAAAACAAATTTTATTTTGTTATTATATACATCTATAGAATCACTATTGACATAAGAATAGTACAATACCAAACCTCTGTAAATTTTGTAAAGCATCAACGCGTTATTCCTAATTCCTTTATTTTCGTATGCCTTACAACTTTCTCTAAGGTTGGCTAATGCTAAATCCTTCCCATCATAAGTTCGATATCTAAGATAAAAATATCCTTTGGATGCTTTCGCCTTTGCAATGTCATCTTCTGATTTAAACTCTGAGGACAATGCTATTGCTTTTGAAACTAAGTTAAGTGCTTTTTTGCTTTCGCCATTTTCCAGTTTAATTCCGGCCCAAGCATACAAATAATCGAATTCCAATTGAATATTCGGTTTATTTTTCTTAGCAAGTTCTACATATTTCCAACCTATGTTTCCAATAGAATCTAACGTATTGTATGTTTCATTTATTTGCAGATAATCAATTCTCTTTAAATATACTGAAGCTATTTCTTCGTAAAAATGACTTTCATTTTGTTTTAATATACTTATTGCTTTTTCATAATAATAAACACTTTTCTTGTAATTGTATTGTGGCATATCTTGATACCACATAGCCTTATTAATAAAGTCATTACTAATTTTTAAAAGATTTGAATTGCTTAACGCACTATTGTTTTGACATAATGCTACATTATACATGATTAGTACTATATATAGCAATTTCACTCTCATTTTAGGGGTTATATTTTTTGAATGTGTTGTAGCAATTGCTTCTTTAAATCGGCACTTATCGGAATGGCTTTTTTGGCAATAACTACATGACTGTTGGCTATTTCATCGATATGAAATAAATTAACGATAAAAGAACGATGGATGCGCATCAGATTATTTACTAGTAGTTTTTCTTCTAAATCCTTTAAAGTTGCCACTAGTAAGTGTTCTTTGTCTTTGCAATGAATTTTACAATAATTTCGCTCGGCTTCAATGTATAAGATGTCTTGAATATTGACTTTCACCATTTTGTCATGACTGCGGACAAAAATAGCATCACTGAGTACAAAATTTTCTTCGGAAACTCCGTTCTCTTTTTTAGTATTTTCTTCTTCAATTCTTAGTATTGTCAACTCAATGGCACGCTGTAAATCGAGTTTTTTGAATGGTTTGGATATAAACGCATACGGATTGACCGCTTTGGCTCTGTTGAAATGCGTTTCATCTGAATTGGCAGTCAGAAAAATAACGGGAATTTTATATTCATGTTGAATTAAATGTGCCAAATCAATTCCATCCAAATCCCCTTTTAGATTAATATCCAGCAAAAGAATATCAGGTTGCTGCTGTCTGATAAGTGGTAAAACTTCTTCTGCTCTTGGAATAATTCCGATAACTTCATATCCTAAATGAGTAAGCTGCAAGGAGATATTTGCTGCAATAATCATTTCATCTTCTACGATAAGAATTTTTATTTTTTCTTCCATAAAAACAAAGGATGCAGTTAAATAATTAAGAAATGCACTAAAAATTATTATAAATATACTATAATAATTTAATTCGGGTTAAATTTTTTAACTAACAGTAAATGAGTACGTCTGCCGGAGTTGGTTTGTTAAGTCTGTTATCAATATATCCAAAAAGTAAAAATCCCAATCTCATTTTAAAACGAGATTGGGATTTTGGTCAATGTTAAATTCTTACTTAGTAATTAAAAATTTCTTCTAAGGATACTTCTTCAATATCGCCTAGTTTTTTCAGGGCTTCAAAATCCAGATTTTCTTTTTTACCAATGATAGCTGTATTGTACTGTTTGGTTTTTACTTCTTTGTTGAAGAATTCATTGGTAGCATCCAGAGTTAAACCTTGTATGTCTTTAAAGATGTCTTTGCGGATATCATAATCGAAACCAAGTTTTTTAAGGTTGATTTGATTAAAGAAAATATTGGTTTTGATAATTCGGCTTGATGCGATTTGTTTCAAACTCGATTCTTTCGCATTGTTAAACTGTTTGTCAATTTTTGGCATATCGGCCAACAAAGCATTAATGGCATCAACAGCTTGTGGTAATTTATTGGCTTGTGTTCCGATTGAAACGGTCATGTAATCGTTGAGGTTTTTGTCAGTTGCCAAACCATAATTAGCACGAGCTGAATAGGCTAATGATTTTGACTCTCTTATTTCCTGGAATACAATAGAAGACAATCCCGAACCAAAGTAAGAGTTGAATACATTAACCGTTCCGGCGATTCCGGCATTGTATTTTGCTCCTTTAGCCACTCGGGTCATTTCTGTTTGAACCATGTCGTAATTGGCAAAATAAACTTTGTTAGAAGTATCCGGTTCCAAATAAACTTTTGGTGCCGGAATAGCTTTGTTTGCACTCAGATTATGGTATTTGTCTAATGCTTCAACCATAGTATTCAAATTAGTTCCGTAGAAAAATATTTGATGCTCATAATTAGTAAGGTCTTTCAGCATGTTAGTAAGCTCGGCAACATTCATTTCTTTTAATTCTTTTTCAGAAATGATATCTCTGAAACGGGAATCTTTACCATATTTAGCATAATTAACTAAAGCGTTTGCGATGCTTTCTTTACGTTTTTTAGCATTCGCTCTGGTGTTTAATATCGTTTCAACGGTAGTATTATAAACGTCTTGATCAGGTTTTACATTTTTCAATAAGTTTTCCAATAATTCAACACCTTTTGGAAGATTATATTCCAATCCGGTAAGCGTTATATAACTCATGTCATTTCCGGCGGAAACAGAATAGGAAACCCCAATTTTATAAAACTCTTTTTTAACCGCTTCGGCACTTAGTTTATCAGTTCCTAAATAGTCTAACAATCCCATTGCCAACGATAGTTTTTTATTGTTATCCGAACCCATATTGAAAATATAATATAGGTTTGAAATAGCGTTGGTGTTATTTTTTACAAAACTGATATTGGTGTTTTTTACTTTTTTGGTTTGTATTTCCTTTTTAAAATCGACAAATACCGGACTTAAATCGGTTGATGTTAACTTTGTAAAGTCTTTGTAAAATTCTGATTGCGAATCTCTGTTTAATTGAACAGGTGTTATTTTTGGGTTAGATACGCGAACTAACTTGTCATTTACGCCTTTTCTTTTATAGATGATTACATAATTGTCTTTGAAAAAATCATTGGCAAATTTTACAATATCCGCTTTGGTGATTTTAGCTAACTCATTGATTTCGGATAAATTTTTCTCCCAACTGATGCCTTGTGTAAAGTTTCTGTAGATGGATGTTGCTAAACCGTCAGCAGATTCATAGGTTTTCATCACATCTAATTTTCTGTTGTTGACAATAGCCTGAATCATCCATTCGTCGAAATCTCCTTTTTTTAGTTTATCAATTTGGGTTAGCAACAACGCTTTACCTTCTTCGAGTGTTTGTCCTTCTTTAGTATTTAGGTTTAATCCAAAATAGCCATATTCATTAAAGGTACTTGAGAAACCACTAGCACTCAAAGCCAGTTGTTTTTGATTGATGTTAAGGTCGATTAGACCAACATCACCAGAGTTAGATAGTAATTCAGAAGTCATGTCGGCCAATAACGCTTCTTTTGTTCCTGTTCCCGATGTTCTCCAAGCCATGGTTAGTCTTTCGGCAGTTGGGCTTTTAACTTCTCTTGAAACGATTGCCGTCATTGGTTTTTCGGTCACTAATTTCTTCATCGGCAATTCTTTATATTTGAAAGAGCCAAAGTATTTATCGACCATTTTGATCGTTTTGTCAAAATCTAAATCACCAACCAAAATCACCGCCATATTATTAGGCACATAATAAGTGTTGAAATAGTTATTAATGGCAACCATTGAAGGATTTTTTAAATGTTCCGATTTACCGATGGTAGTTTGTTGACCGTAAGGTGTATCAGGAAATAAGGCACTCATTAATTCAAAACTAACCAAACGCGCATCGTTGTCCTGAGAACGGTTGAATTCTTCGTAAACGGCTTCTAATTCGGTGTGGAAAAGACGCAATACTAATTCGGAGAAACGCTCTTTTTCGACTATCATCCATTTTTCTAATTCATTTGATGGAATATTGTTTTTATAAACCGTTTCATATAAGTTGGTGTGGGCATTGGTTCCTTTTGCGCCTAAAGAGGAGATGAGTTTGTCATATTCATTGGCTATCGAATATTTTGAAGCTTCCTGAGAAACTTCGTCGATTTGTTTGTAGATAGCTTTTTTCTTTTCAGGATCGGTTTCTGCTTTGTGTTGTTCGTACAAGTCAGAGATTTGAGCGATTAATTTTTTTTCGACTTCCCAGTTTTGGGTTCCGATTTTGCTGGTTCCTTTAAAAACCATGTGCTCTAAGTAGTGGGCTAAACCGGTATTGTCACTTGGGTCGTTGTTAGAACCGGTTTTTACGGGAATATAAGTTTGAATTCTGGGCTCGTCTGTGTTTTGTGCTAAAAATACTTTTAGTCCGTTTTTTAATGTGTACACTCTAAGTCCGGTGTTGTCATTTTTTACAATTTCATAGGTATAACCTTGATTGTCTTGCTTCTTTTCGGTAGTGAATGTTTGCGCTTTGATTGTGCTTACTGCAAGTAATAAGCAACTGGCTAGTATTATTTGTTTCATATTGGTTTAGTTTAGCTCAAAAATAAGGAAACAAATAGTTTTATTCTTAAAAAGAAATGTTAAAAAGAACGTATTGCTGCGTGAAGGATTGAAGCGGAAATCCTTGTTATTGTGAGATTGCCTCGCAAGCTCGCAATGACAAGATTGTAACGGAAAGCCTGACCCTTGTGGTCACGCCATAATAAAAAAATCCCAATCTTTCGACTGGGATTTTCTAATTGTAAGTAAGTTAAATAGATTGTACAAACGTTTATTTTACTTTTTTAAGTACTGCTTTGAAAGCTTCTGGGTGATTCATTGCTAAATCGGCAAGAACTTTACGGTTCAATTCGATTCCGTTAGCTTTTACTTTCCCCATAAACTGTGAATAAGACATTCCTTCTAAACGAGCTCCAGCGTTGATACGTTGAATCCATAAAGCACGGAAATTTCTTTTGTTCACTTTTCTGTCACGGTAAGCGTAGCACATAGCTTTCTCAACCGCATTTTTAGCAACCGTCCAAACGTTTTTACGACGGCCAAAGAAACCTTTGGCTTGCTTCATTATCTTTTTTCTTCTTGCTCTTTTAGCAACTGAATTTACTGATCTTGGCATAATTTTTCTGTTTTTTTGTAGCAGGCGTACCGAATTTAATCAAGGTAACTTTGTGGCCATACTCCAAGGTTATTTAAATAATTTTTTAACCTAAAGAATTTAAAAGTTGTTGGTTTTCGGTTGTTGGTTGCTGGTTTTAAATCCATCAACTATCAACTGTCAACAATCAACTATTTAGATAATTCTTAATTGTTGTTTGATACTTTTCTCATCTGTTGGGTGAACCAACGTAGAGTGTGTCAAAGCTAATTTACGCTTCTTAGACTTTTTAGTCAAGATGTGGCTTTTGAAAGCGTGTTTTCTCTTGATTTTTCCAGAGCCAGTTACTTTGAATCGCTTCTTAGCACTGGATTTTGTTTTCATTTTAGGCATTTTTTCCTAGTTTATTTAATTTAACTTACTTACTTTTTAGCCTCTCCCCAGCCCACTCCAAAGGAGAGGGAACGGTGAGTGTTATTTTGCAAAACCTTTATTCCCCTTTTGGGGGTTAGGGGGCTTTACTTTTTCTTTTTCGGAGCAATGAACATAATCATTCTCTTTCCTTCGAGAACCGGCATAGCTTCTACTTTTCCATGTTCTTCTAAATCCTGAGCCAAACGCAGTAACAGAATTTGACCTTGTTCTTTATATATGATAGAACGTCCTTTGAAGAAAACAAATGCTTTCAATTTAGAACCTTCTTTAAGGAATTTTTCTGCGTTTTTCCTTTTAAATTCGTAGTCATGTTCATCAGTCTGTGGTCCGAAACGGATTTCCTTCACAGTGATTTGAGTAGATTTTGCCTTTAGTTCTTTTTCACGCTTTTTTTGCTGATAAATGAATTTTCCATAATCCATTAATTTACAAACCGGTGGAACTGCATTTGGAGAAATTTCTACCAAATCTACTTCTTGCTCTTCAGCTAAGCGTAATGCATCCGAAAATTTGAACACTCCGGGTTCAATATTTTCTCCTACCAGACGAACTTCTGAAACGCCACGGATTAATTCATTTATCCTGTGGGCCGCGGTTTTTTCTACTCGAGGTTGATAACCTTTGTTGTTTCTAATTGCTATGACTTTATTTTTTTAGTTAAACTTCAAATGTTTTTAGCGATTTTCCTATTTCTTCATTTACCATTTTGGCAAAATCATCAATAGTCACTGTAATATTTCCTTTTCCTTCCTGCCCTTGACGACGTACAGAAATGGTTCCGCTTTTTGCTTCTTCCTCACCAACTATCAGCATATACGGTATTTTTTGAACTTCCGCTTCTCTGATTTTCTTTCCAATCGTCTCGTTGCGGTTGTCAATTAGGGCGCGAATTTCGTGATTTTCTAGCAATTCTAAAACTTTTTTTGCATAATTTTCATATTTCTCGCTCAAAGATAGGATAATTGCTTGCTCAGGCATCAGCCAAAGCGGGAAATTTCCTGCGGTATGTTCAAGTAAAATTGCAATAAATCTTTCCATCGAACCAAAAGGCGCTCTGTGAATCATAACCGGTCTATGTAGCTTATCATCAGCACCTTTATAAGTCAGTTCAAAACGCTCAGGCAGGTTATAATCTACCTGAATTGTTCCTAACTGCCAACTTCTTCCCAAAGCATCTTTTACCATGAAATCCAGTTTCGGACCATAGAAAGCAGCTTCGCCATATTCAACTACAGTATTCAGATTTTTATCGCGTGCCGCATTGATAATGGCATTCTCAGCTTTTTCCCAGTTTTCATCACTTCCGATGTACTTATCTCTGTTTTCTTTGTCACGCAAAGAAATCTGAGCCGTAAAGTTTTCAAATCCAAGTGAACCAAAAACATATAATACCAAGTCGATTACTTTCTTGAACTCAGCATCCAATTGATCTGGCGTACAGAAAATATGCGCATCGTCTTGAGTAAATCCACGGACACGAGTTAATCCATGCAATTCTCCACTTTGCTCGTATCTGTAAACCGTTCCGAATTCAGCATAACGCTTTGGTAAATCTTTGTATGACCAGGGTTTATTGTTGTAAATCTCACAGTGATGTGGGCAGTTCATAGGTTTCAATAAAAACTCTTCTCCTTCGGCTGGTGTGTGAATTGGCTGGAAACTATCAGCACCATATTTTGCATAGTGACCAGAGGTAACATACAATTCCTTTTGCCCAATATGTGGCGTAACTACTTGTTCGTAACCCGCTTTTTTCTGTGCTTTTTTCAAAAATTGCTCTAATCTATCACGCAAAGCTGCACCTTTTGGCAACCATAATGGCAAACCTTGTCCCACTTTTTGCGAAAACGCAAACAATTCTAATTCTTTTCCAAGTTTTCTATGATCACGACGTTTGGCTTCTTCTAATAATTCCAAATAATCCGTCAAATCTTTTTGCTTTGGAAATGAAATTCCGTAAACACGTGTCAACTGCTTATTCTTTTCATCACCACGCCAATAAGCACCGGCAACACTCATGATTTTCATCGCCTTAATTATTCCGGTATTCGGAATATGACCACCACGACATAAATCAAAAAAGTTGGCATGATCGCAAAACGTAATTGTTCCGTCTTCCAAATTCGAAATCAATTCGGTTTTATATTCGTTGTTTTTATAAATTTCCAAAGCTTCAGCCTTAGAAACCGGACGCATTTTAAATTCGTGTTTTTCTCTCGATACTTCTAAAACCCTGTCTTCAATAGCTTTAAAGTCGGCATCGGTAATTTTTTTATCACCAAAATCAACATCATAATAAAAACCATTGTCAATTGCCGGCCCAAGCGTTAACTTAATTCCCGGGAATTGCTCCTCAAGAACCTGTGCCATAACATGCGAAGTCGAATGCCAGAAAGCTTTTTTACCTTCTTTGTCATTCCACGTATACAATATTAAAGAACCGTCTGTGGTTAATTGGGTTTCCGTTTCAACTGTTGTACCATTAAAAGAAGCCGAAATCACATTTCGCGCTAATCCTTCACTGATGCTTTTCGCAACATCCATCGGAGTCGTACCTTTCGCAAACTCCTTAACCGAACCGTCAGGTAGTGTAATCTTTATCATTCCTAAAATTTTATGGACTGCAAATATATAAGATTAACAAAACACATACAATATTAGTAGTACAATATATTAAAGTATTTGTAGCAGCACACCTTTTCCTTG
>NZ_JAKIHN010000007.1 GCF_021608185.1 Flavobacterium anseongense
CCGTTATGGCAAACTGCTTAAACAAATCAGTCCGACAGGAGCGGGTTGGGACGGTACGTATAACGGACATCTGTTACCATCGGATGATTATTGGTTTACGGTTGACTTTGCAGAAGGCGGTGTGATGAAACAGTTTAAGTCACACTTTGTGATGAAGCGATAGTTTGAGTTATCAATTATGAGTTATAAATTATAAGTTAAAAAGCCCTGATTAAGTCAGGGCTTTTTTTATGTGATAGAAAAATCAAACGTGATAATAGCCCCGATAGCAGCGAGCTACCGTGTAGCGCGGATAGCGGGAGCAGGGTTGTGGAGAAATCTAAAACGTCTGCTCCTGAAAGAAAAATCCCGTCTCGTATCAAACAAGACAGGATTTTATTGAATATAATTGAGGTAGATTAGAGTTCAATCATAATTTGATTCTGTAGCAGGTTTTCAAAAGTATCACGTTCGCGTATCAGATGACCTTTTCCATCTTTCCATAATACTTCAGCGGGTTTGAAGCGCGAATTATAATTGGAAGCCATAGAGAAACAGTAGGCGCCGGCATTTCTGAAGCAAAGCGTGTCGCCTTCGTGGATTTCAGGAATTCTTCGGTTGCTGGCAAAGGTATCTGTTTCACAGATATAGCCCACCACAGTATAAAAGCGCTCTTTCCCTTTTGGATTGGAAATGTTTTCGATGTTGTGTTGTGACCCGTAAAACATTGGACGGATTAAATGGTTAAATCCGCTATCAATTCCGGCAAAAACTGTCGATGTTGTTTGTTTGATTACGTTTACTTTGGCTAAAAAATAGCCTGCTTCGCTTACTAGGAATTTTCCCGGTTCAAAGGCTAAAGTCAATTCACGCCCATATTCTTTTTCGAAAGCCAGGAAACGTTTGGTTAGTTTTCTTCCTAACTCTTCTATGTTGGTTTCGATATCACCTTTTTTATAAGGCACTTTAAAGCCTGAACCAAAATCAAGGAATTCTAAATTTTTAAATTGTTTCGCAGTATCAAAAAGGATTTCAGAAGCGTATAGGAATACTTCAATATCCAGTATGTCAGAACCCGTATGCATATGGATTCCGTTGATGTTCATCTTAGTATTTTCAACAATTCTTAAAACATGTGGAATCTGATAAATAGAAATTCCGAATTTGCTGTCTATATGTCCAACTGAAATATTTTCATTCCCACCAGCCATCACGTGTGGATTAATTCTGATGCAAACCGAAGTTTTAGGATATTTGGCACCAAAATGCTCTAAAACAGAAAGGTTATCAATATTGATTTGAACACCCAATTTAGCCACTTCTTCAATCTCTTCAAAAGAAACACCGTTGGGTGTAAAAATGATCTTATCGGGAGTAAAACCTGCATGAAGTCCGAGTTGCACTTCCTGAATAGAGACGGTGTCCAATCCGGAACCCAAATTCTTCAGCAGTTTTAGTATTGAAATATTAGATAAAGCTTTCATCGCATAATTGATGCGAAGCTTTTCTACTTTTGCGAAAGCATTAGTTAAGCGGTTGTACTGAACTTCAATTTTATCGGCGTCATAAACGTAAAGAGGATTTCCAAATTCATTGGATAGCGAAAGTAGTTCTGCTGGCTGCATATATAATTTTTTAACAAAGCTATAGTTCTTCAAAAAGAATTGCAATTGTTTAAATATCGAAATTCATCCTTTTTAAAAACATGGAATAGATTAAAGGATTAAATAAGAACCTTTGTGTTTCTTGGTCAGACTTGTTATTTATAATTTTTAGTGCTCTGAAAATTCTTTTAAAAACAACTAAAATCGCTTTCTAAATTCAGTAATTTTGAAAGTGTCGATCTAAATAAATAGGTTATAAGTAATTACATTGCGGTTAATTATTAACTAACTATATTCCACAGCTTATGTATTTAAATTACATTTTAAAACATTCCCCAACTCACAGTGTTTATTCGGTAAATCTTAAAAAGATTTTCTTTGCGATGGTACTACTTTTTAGTGTTGCGTCTATGCAATCGCAAGCTACGTTTACTTCCGTACAATCAGGGAATTATACTGACCCGGCAACATGGGGAACAGTTACGGCTCCTACTTCGGCTGACCATGTAGTAATCAGCACCGGAAATACAGTTACTCTTGATGCTTTGCTAACGGCACAAAATGTTACTATTAGTGGGACATTAGAAAGTACGGCTGCTTCTCCGGAGTTTACAGTTGAAGGTAATTTGACAGTTAATTTGGGAGGATTGCTTAATGGGATTTATTATTATGATGCGGGTTCATTTGGATATTACATAGGGATAAAGATTTCTGTTGCAGGTAATATTACAAATAATGGAAGAATTGATTTGTCTGAGGGTTCAAGTTATTACCCTGAAGGTGTATTGAATTTAAATGGAACAACTGTGCAAACAGTTAGCGGTTTGGGTACGTTTGGAGGTACTGTTTACAGCACTGACAATAGCAATACCGGAGCGGTAATTAATCAATTAATCGTTGATAACTCAAGCATTACATCTCCAAATATTATCTGGGGATTTAACAATATAAAAATTAGAAGTGCTTTAGTGCTAACCAATGCCAAAATAGATTTAGGCACGAACAAAATGAGTATAGGAAATTATGGAAGTGCCAACACTACTTGTTCATCTGGTAGTGGTTTTTTAAACGGAACTATTGGCAGATGGTATGGTGCATATGATACTTTTCCTCAAATAACTCCTGGTTCTGATTATAACAGCGACAAAACTTTGTTTCCTTTTATAAGTGCTGATGGTAAAAATAGAGACGCATTTATTTCGAGACCAAATGACACAACCAATTCGGCAGTTTCGGGAGAACTTTCGGTAAGTTATTTTGATGCAACGTCTGTTGCTGCAGGTTTTTCAGTTCCTGATGGTGCTTATACAGTAACCGACATCTATGAAGGTGCGTGGATTATAGAAAAAGATGCCAATTATGTATTTCCTTTAGGAAATCATGCGATAGCTTTTTCAATTGAAGATGCTTATTTGATAAAAAATGGAAATTCCAGAATTATTAAGGTTGATGAAACGACAGTTGGAACACATCAAACAGGAACAACAACTCCATTTGCACAAAGAATTGGACTATCAGATGCGGATTTAAATAATACTTTCCTTGTCGGATATAATGCAGTTTTAGATACACCTGTAACTTCGGTTCAAACGGGGAATTTTAATGATGCTTCGACATGGAGCAGTAATTCGGTGCCAACATGTGCCGATACTGTGACTATTCTTTCAGGTCATACCATAACTGTTAATTCAGTTAGTAGTGTAGCCGGAGTCAATATTAATGCCGGTGCTACTTTGATTTGTGATTCTTCAAGCTTAACAGTTGGTTGTACTAATAACAACGCTACTTTTTCTAACAAAGGAACGTTTACTATTAATGGTGGTTCTCTTATTGTCAACGGTAATATTTCACATACTAATGGAAGCACATTCAATCAAATTGCGGGTGATATTATAGTTGATGGTAATCATAATGGTGATGCTGCAACCAGCATTGATCAAACACTGTTTAAAATAGCAAACACTACATTGAACTTGACTGGCGGGAAAATAACAATTGTTGACCCACCGGTTGTTAGTGCTAATTTAGTGACTACGCATACAATTACAAGCATAGTTCCATGTACCGGTTTTTTCTGTTGGTTTTCAAGCGATATATTTTTAGATTCAACAACTGATTTGGCCATCGGTCAGGTTTTGGTTGGTACAGGTATTCCGGCTGGGACAACAATAGCTAGTATTAATTTTGATGGTTCAATTAACACAAACCCTAGTTTGCCTGCTACAGGATTAAGCGTGCCTTTAAACGTTTCATTTTATAATGTTGGTAATTCTGTTTCGGCATTTGTTTATGAATCAATTAGCAATTACGCTGTTGGTTCAGGTCACACATTGCAAATTGGAGATGGAATTTCGACAGAAAAAAGTGTAGTAACAACCAACGGTTTCAATTGTAATTTTAGAGCTGCAGACGGTACGTTATCATTGAATAACCTAATTGTTGATGCTTTAGATGCTACAGACAGATTTATTAATTTAGATAATAATAACGTCAATTTCAATCCGGTTATAATGAATGTACAAAATGATTTCACCATTGTACATGGAAAAGTAAAAGGTTCGGGAGTTGATACATATTATGGCGGAAACGTAGTTAATAACGGAGAATTATTTGTGTATAATACAACCACTTTAGGAAATTATATAGATGGTTCTTATGTGGCAACAGCAAATCCACAAACAATTTCAGGAACAGGAACGTTTAATGCTCAAACTGATTTAGCACTTAATACAGATGATAATACAGGTTCGGTAAATCAATTAAGAGTTAATAACACTAGTTTGGCTGGAGTAACATTTACGATACCTTTTAATGTAGTTAGCTCGCTAACTATGACAGATGGGATAATTCATACTTCATCTTCAAGTATTCTTAAAATAGGAGCTCCGGCAATGTCATATACCGGAAGTGTTACAGGTAATTTTGGGGCTAATTGTTATATTGATGGTCCGATGTCAAAAGATATTGGAGGCGGACAGAATGCTGCTAATATAAACAATGGTAGTGGTTTTGACGGTGCTTTCTTTTTCCCTGTAGGGAAATCAACATATTCTCCAATATGGGTTGGAGCTACAACACCTTCAGGAGGTTTTGGAAGTCCGGGTGCGAATTTTAACGTAGAAGCCTTCGAAACAAATTCAGGAACACCATCAGCCAATATTGCTCATTTAAATCAAAATAGATGGGAAGTTTCTAAAACAGCCGGTACGGTTATCGATTTTAATATTAAAGTTACTGCAGATGCTTCAGTAGACGACAGTTATATTATTGTACAAGCACCAGCTGCGGCGGGAGTTTATGATAATGATTTTGGAATAACAGCAACATTTGCTACAGGTACACCAAATACATTAACTTCAACAAGTGACCCATTACCATTTTCTAATTTTAATGGTTTCTTTTCTACAGCAAGACAAGCAGAATGTTCTGTTGTGACTCCGGGTAATACTGTGGCTTCTGAAACGGCTATTTGCGGAGGGAAATCGGTAAAGTTAAGTTTGCAAAATGTAATTGTCGGAGAAGGTATTAGCTACCAATGGCAAAGTTCAACAGATGGAGTTAGCTATACTGATATCAGTGGAGAAACGGCTACAACTTGTTCCGTTACTCCGGTAGAAAACACTTACTATCTATGTAATGTAACCTGTTCTTTTAGTTCATCAACAGTGGCTTCATCCCCAATTCAGATTACTTTAAATAACACTATAATTACTACTACACCGGCAACTATTTGTCAACCAACAGATACAGCCATTTTATCAGCAACTTCATCAGTTGGAGATGTTAAATGGTATCAAACACAAGTTGGTGGAGCTTCTATCGGAACCGGAAATTCATTTACAACTCCGGTAATTACAACAACAACAACATTCTATGCCGGAACAGAAACAACAACAGCTGGTACAGCAGGTTTAGTTTACACTAATGATGGATATGGAACAGGCGGAACTAATAAAGGTTTGGCATTTAATTTATCCAATTCGATTATCTTAAATTCGGTTAAAGTTTACCCACAACAAAGTCCAAGTGGAACTGGTCCGGCACCAATTACAATAAAAGTATTGCAAAATGGTGTTCAGGTACCGGGAACTGCGGATGTTATTTTTACACCAGATGTGGCATCAGGTTGGTCACCAACTACAACTGCTCAAACGGTTACTCTAAATTATTCATTACCTGCAGGAGACAATTATTCTCTTGAAGCAACGGATGGTATATCATACGACAATGCGTTAGCTTATGTGAGTCCGTTTCCAAGTCCGTTCCCGGTTACTACTGGAGCAGTTTCTATAATCGGAGGTATTGATGGTGGATTTGTAAGCGATTACAGCTACTACTTTTTCTTTGATTGGGATATTACCGAAGTTTGCTCTTCTGCTAGAGTAGCGGTAACAGCAACAGTACAAACTGCTGAAGATTGTGGTTTGGGAGTTAATCCAATTACGGATTTGTTGACAAAAGTGGTTGCTTATCCAAATCCGTATTCAAATACATTTAAATTAGCTATACAAACCAATAATACTGCTGATGTTGATGTTAAAGTTTATGATATGCTTGGAAGATTGATAGAGCGCAAAGTGACTAGTTTTGATAGAGCATCACAAATTGAAATGGGTTCAGGTTATCCTTCAGGAATATACAATGTAGTTGTAACTCAAGAAAATGAAACCAAAACACTTCATGTGATTAAAAAATAAACGCCAACTAGCCAATTTTTATAGTGAAAAGACCGATTAGGAAACTAATCGGTCTTTTTTTATTTATTTCGTCGTGATGTTTTAGTAACTTTTACCAAATATAATCGAAGTAGGGGCAATAGATTAAAATTTTAAAAGAGCTTGTCAATTAAGTTTATTTTACAATTAATTTCTTAACGCTTTTTTGAGAGCCCGAATAAACAGTCAATAAATAGATTCCTTTGGACAGGTTTTTAATAGGTATCTCATTAGTATTTTTGTTTGTAGCTAAAACTAATGCACCCAGCATATTGTATATTTCTACTTTATCAATAGTGATTTTTGAATTGATGTAAACATATTCGTCAGCGGGGTTTTGAAAAGTAAATTCTTCCAAATCAGACGGACTTATCGTACCTAATGAACAATTATTTCCAACGACATAAGAAATATATCTGGTAACTGACTGTCCTCCTGAATAAGCAAATTTACAGGCATAATTAATGGTTGAGCCAATAGTTTGCCCGGTTATGGTTTTAGTAAAGATATTTCCGGAAACATTGGTCATTTGAGTTTCAGTGAAAGGGCTTTGCTTCCAAAGAAAAGCAACTACACCAACTCTGCCAGTATCCAATAATTCAAAATTGATTTTAACATCTGTACCTATAGTTTCAAATGTATAATTATAACCCGTAGTGAACGATGTAGATATTTGTGCTTGATTATCAGTACCAGAACAGCCTAATACGCTTGTAGTTGTGGCATTTACAAGTATAGGATTATTGGTATATGCATTTCCGGCCAAATCGGTTGCTGATACTGTAAAAGTATAGTTGGTATTGGGTAGCAAATTAGGAATGATAACCGATTTTTGTACTCCGGAAGGATTGGCAAAAGAAATAGTATTTGACCCATAAGTTATAGTATAGACTACCGTTCCAGAATTGTCGTTTGAATTCAATAATAATTCTACTGATGAACTGGTTACGACACCTAGAGTCGCCGTCAAATTAGTTGGGTTTTCTGTATCTGCCAAAGTATTTTGATACACTCGAACATAATCAACTGCCATTGAAGTTTGATTGAAAGCTGTTGGGATTGTTCCTGCAATTCCTCCCATGGCAATATTTAACAGAAGATATTGTTCAGCATTAAACGGCCAATTGCTTGGCGTTTTAACAGTAGGGTTGTAGGTGTAATAAAGAACACCATCAAGAAGAAATGATATTTGGAAAGGCGACCAATTCATTGAATAAACATGATAATCGTTTCCTAGATTGTTGGCAATGATTCCACCAATATTTGTTGTATTCCCAAAAGAAGAAGGTGTGTGAAGTGCGCTCTGTACGTAATTTGTAGGTTGTGATGGCGTTATGCCATGTTCCATGATATCAATCTCTCCACAAGCAGGCCAATTTGTAGTTCCGAAAGCAGCATCAAAATAGGCACCATCTTCATTTACATTCTTACCTAACATCCATATTGCCGGCCATGTTCCTTGGTCCAAAGGTATTCTTGCTCTTACATCTACACGACCATATAAAAAGGAAAATTTAGAATTCAATCGGGCAGAAGTAAATTGTTTTGTTATTCCTTGATTTGTATAATTTTCTCTTTTTGCTACAATATTTAATAAGCCTGCATTTACAAAAGAATTATTGATTCTATTAGTATAATGTTGTACTTCGCCGTTAAACCAACTTCCTCCTGCGGGTAATTGCGTTTGATGAAACCATTTGGTTGTATTTACGGTTCCATTTGTGTCAAACTCATCTGACCAAACCAAATTATTATAAACGACGTCAACTTGTGAAAAGGTGAATTGTGTGATTAGAAAAAAGAAAATTAAAGTCAGAAACGATGTAGTTTTTTTCATAGTAATTACTTTAAATGATTTTTTTTGAATTTGAAAAAGCTACACTTTTATATCAGTATTTTTAACTTATATAACTTTCATAACAAATTATTTGAATGCTTGAATATTTATGATTTACTCATCAATGAATTTTAATTTTTCGTCCTTATCCCATAATCCCCAATAAGCGCCAACATCACCTTCGGCACCAACTTTCCATGATTCATCAAATGAGGAAAAATAGAACATATCAATATTGTCATTAGCTGACCAGAGTTGAGCATTAATAAAATATTTCATGGCATTTTCTTTAGATGAAAAAGCGCCTCTTAGGCTACCACCTTCGCTTGGCCAACCAGTTTCTGTAATAATTACTTTTTTGCCATTGGCGGCATGGGCTGCCTGACCAAACATGGCTTGCATGTGCGCCAAGGAATTGTCAATATCGCAGCCTTCCCAATAAGGATAACAATTAGACAGGATTACATCACACGCTTCAGTGATTCTAGGTCGATGGGAGAACTCATAATAGGCATCTACATAACCAACCGGAATTCCCGGCAAGGCTTCTTTTACCTGATTAATATAATCTAATAATTCATCTTCTGTTAAATCACCACGGTACATTACCTCGTTACCAACAGCAGCTATGTCTACACATCCTTCTTTTGCTAAGGCAATAAGACCTTCAATTTCTGCATCATTCATTGTCTTATCATTACCTAACCATGCACCAACTAAGGTTTTAAGCCCATTTTGATGTGCGATTCGAGGAATATGTTCATTCCCTTCCACACAAGAAAAAGAACGAATCCATTTGGTATATGGCTTTATGATTTGAATCCTTCTGTTTACTTGTTCTTCAGAAATAATATCACCTGGTTTTTGTCCATCTTCATACATACTAAAACACAGTCCATGCATCCCTTTTTCAAGCGTTTTTAGCCATAATTTTTCTAGTTTTTCTGTTGATGTAGCACTAAAATCAACACCATCATAATGGTTATAGTTCCCACTATATTGAGTATAATTTGTCTCATTTATGGAAGATTGATGGTCTTTTCTATATGACATATTGCGTTAAATTAAAATTAATAAGTCTCGTCTACTTTTTGTGCTTTGTAATGAGATTTTTTATGTTTAAAATCTCCTTTATCATCCCATAATCCCCATGAAGTTCCTGCTTTTCCTTCGGATTGCATTTTCCAGAATTCATCAAAAGAGGAAAAATAAAATAAATCAATATTCTCTTTTTGAGCCCACAATTGTGTTTTGATATAATACTTCATCACATTTTCATTTGAAGCTACTGCTTCTCCAACAGCTTCTCCGCCACTTGGCCAACCTGATTCTGCTATAATCACTTTTTTTCCATGAGCCGCTTCAAGTGTTTTTCGGTATATTTCCTGAAGATAGAATCCGGCAATTCTTATGTCAGCACCTTCCCAAAATGGGTAGCAATTGGCGAGTATAACATCACAAGCAGCTGTTAATTTAGGTCTGTTTATAAATTCAAAATAAGCGTCTACATAACCAACAGGCGTATTTTTGGTTACTTTTTTGACTTGTTCGATATAATTAATAATTGCTTGTTCGTTTAATTCTTCTCTGTATAATACTTCATTTCCAACGGCAGCAATATCAACAAAATCATTTTGTATTAGCTCAACAAGATTTTTGATTTCTATTTCATTCTCTTTGATATCATTACTTATCCAAGCACCTACAATAGTTTTTAGTCCAAGTTCTTTAGCAATTTTAGGTATTTTTTCATGCCCATGTGTACAAGAGAAAACACGTATCCATTTTGTATGTGGTTTAAGTATTTCCAGTCGTTTTCTGATTTGCTCTTCTGAAATAGCGTCTCCCGGCTTTTGTTTATTTGCATAGGCACTAAAACAAATACCATGCATTCCATTTTGAAATGCAGTAGTAAACTCTGCCTCAATATCTTCTGTTGTTAAATCAGAAAAATCAACTTTAGTTGTGAAAAAATCAGGATATTTTTCATTTAATTCTTTCTCGGATAAAACATCGATGTTAATTTCTGAAAGCAACTTCAATTTAGCGTAACCAGAAGGTTTAATTGCTTTTCTTTTTTCTAATTCTTTTGATATTTCTCTGGCTTTTTCTTCAGTCAAGTCATAATTTCTCATAACCCACATAGCTACTAATGTTCCTAAAATTGGAATTCCTGAGAAAAAAAGTCTTAATCCGGTAACGGCACCTTCTGTTTGCGTTGCTGCCCCGGGATGGAAATCTACAAAAGACATAATCATACCCGTTAACAGACCCGCAATGGCAAAACCAAATTTTACCATCCACCAATAAATAGCTCCAAAAATTCCTTCTCTTCGTTTACCTGAAATCAACTCATCCATATCGCAGACATCGGCTGTCATTGACATCATCAAAGTAAATAAACTTCCGATACCAAAGGAAAAGAAGGGTAAGGCAAATATAAACATGTAAGGTTTTCCCGGAATGAAAAGAAACCAAAGCAAAATATATCCAAAAATTGATATTCCTTGACAAACTAAAAATGCTTTCTTTTTTTCCATTTTTTTAGACATCCAGGAAACAATAGGAATCACGACAAAAGTGGTGGATAACGCCCCTAAACATCCAAAAAGTGTTGGCCAAATACCGGCATCTGATGAGCTTCCATTAAATAAATGGTAAACAACTATAAAAAAAGTAAAGCCGGCAACAGTGTTGAAAGCATTAAAAATAAAGAAAGTGGCAATACAAAGCTTTCTGAAAGGGCTGTTTTTAAAAGCTTCTACAAAACTTAAAAAAATCTCTTTTAAACTTCCTCCCATTGTTTTAAAAGTTAGGGGAGAAAAACTCTCTTCATCTTTAGTTGACTTGCTCTTAATGAAAATAGCTGGAATCATTGCCAATATCATACACGAAATTCCAACCCAAACAGCCAAAGTTCTTGTTGCTGT
Organism: Flavobacterium anseongense; assembly: GCF_021608185.1. Classification (GTDB taxonomy): domain Bacteria; phylum Bacteroidota; class Bacteroidia; order Flavobacteriales; family Flavobacteriaceae; genus Flavobacterium; species Flavobacterium anseongense. The sequence goes on from NZ_JAKIHN010000007.1 coordinate 11,066, forward strand.
ATCTGCATTTGGAAACCAACTTGGATCATACATAACAACCCAAAACCAAGGTGCTATTACCCAAGCCCATTGCCCAATCCATTGTGATATGGCCATGATACTGGTTCTTTCGTGAAAATCATCACTCATCTCATAACCCATTGCCACAAAAGGAACACTAAAAATGGAAAGTCCTAAATAAAATACAATAGACCATATTAAAAAATAATAGAAATTATAATCTATTCCGCTTTCTCTGTACAATTGCCACATTGCAACAAAAGAGATTCCCATAATAATGGCTCCTACAAAAACATATTGTCTTCTTCTTCCCCATTTAGATCGGGTGTTGTCTGAAATGAAACCCATAATTGGGTCAATAAAAGCATCTAATATTCTGGGTAGAAAAAAAGTAATACCCCACATCCATGTTGGCATACCTAAATTTTCGACCAACACGACCATAAAAATGCCCAAGGCAGCAGGAAACATTTGGTTTGCTAACATTCCCAACCCAAAAGCAACTTTCTGTCCGAAGGGTACTTTATTTTGATTAACATTTGTATTTGAACCCATAATTTCTTTTTTTAGATGATATTATTTAATAACCAATTTTTTGAATCGCTTAGTTACCGATTTATCTTAATGCATTGCTTTTGGAACCAATACATCCTTTATCAACGCTTCTTCATTTCCGTTGTATGTTTTAGTTATTTTATTTCCATTTCTGGTTAGTCCCTTGAATATGCCTTTATCAACCAAGTTCCACAGCGCATATTTTGCTTGTCCGTTTAAGGTAAATAAACCAAAATGATTTTCAGAACCCGATGGATTCTTGGCATCTTTCCATTGTTCATCAAAAGCTTCAAAGTAAAAACAAGACATGCCGACATTATTGGTCCAGTCTCTCATATGGTTATAATAAACGGCCTCTTTATATTCATCTGTAGCTCTAGAACCTTCGTTACCATAGTGTTCATTTGATAAACTCGCCCAACCGGTTTCCCCAATATGAATGGGTTTGTTTACCCCTAAGCTTTTCATGTACTTAGAAACCGCTTCATATTGTGAGATGGCGTATTCTTTGGCGCGAAGCATAGCAGCATTTATCTTTTCTATGTCGGTCAAATGGTTTTCCTTTTCGAGAACTCCCCAAAATGCCGGATTGTAATGAGTGTCATGCATAGGGTAGGTGTGCATGGAGATATAATCTACGGCTTTTATTAATTTTTCTAAATCGGGAACGTGATATTGACTTTCACCTCCACCCCAAGAAGCGAAATTATCGGAACTGGTAATCCATAAGTCAGATGGTAGTTTTCCGGATTTTTTTAACTCTTGTAAATGATTGACCCATTTTAGAATCACACCTGGTTGCACAAAATAACTGGTTGCCCATTTTACCATTGCTTCATTTCCAACGGCTATAATCTTTACAATTTCAGGGTATTCATTTGCTAATTCGACTGCTCTGGCAATTTCTGTGGCATTGGCTTGGCTTTCAATATCATGATTTGGTGCTAGATTTGTCCATGCATTTTGACAATCTATCCAAGCGCCTAACATTACATACATTTCAAAGTTTTTATCTTCATTTTTGAGCTGACGAATCACTTCAAGAAGATTAGCTGCTTCTTTTAAATGAACATTATATGTCCTCAATACCTTAATACCCATAGCCGATAGAATTTTCATGTCCTCTTTGAGTTCAGGCATTGTAGGCTCTATATCTCTTGAGGTCTGTCTGAAACCTCCATAAGATATTGCTAAATATTTTGAGTTGCCCAATATATCGGCAGCAGTAAGATTTTTATTTGGCATTGGTTTACTTTCTTTTTTTTGAGCTTTCATGCTTCCACATCCAAACAGTACCAATAGCATTGGAACCAGTAAAAATATATTTTGGATGTTTTTCATTTGGTTATTTTATTATTGAAACTATGATTTGACTAATAGTGTTTTTCCTTCCAAAAACCAGTTTTGAAGTAGTTTCATCTAAGCTCAAATTTTCAAAAAAGCTTGATTGATTATTGTTGTAAACAACTTCTAAACTTTTATTATCTGCTAGTTTATATACGATTGGAATTTGGCAATACGTAAAACACAATGAATTTGGCTCTAACTGAATTTGGGCTTCTTTATTTTCTTTTGTGATATAATTAAATGTTTTGGGAGATTGCAAAAACTCGTTTTTTCTCAACAATCGAGGATTAAAAATGATTTTCCCGTCTTTAACAAAGACACCAACTTCACCTATTCGACTTAATATATCTTCTTTAACCTGACCTGTCATTCCGGGTTGTTGCGCTCCTTTTCCTGCTGGAGTATGAGAATACGGATCGGTTGGGAAAGCACCGTATAATTCAGGCGATTTGTGCACGCCAATTCCGGCATTTATTTCATAATAGTGGTCTAAAAGTTTTCCAATGGTTACGTCATCTTCTTTTGTATTTATGGCTAGTAGACAATTTTCCTGAACGGCCAGCAACAATTTAGAAACCATGTGCCAATAAATAGAACCTAAACCTTCATAACCGTAGAATGTTCCTGAACGCCCTGTAAATGCTTTATGATTAAAAACTTCCTCATACATATCTAATAATAAGGCAGTATCTTTTTCAATTAATGTTTTGTATTTTACTTGATTTAAATTTGACAAGGCTCTTTTTAAAACATTGGCATTATTAAAATTTCCATTAAAATGATAGTTACCTAAAACATCTTTTTCTACGATTTGAGTATTTCCGTCTTTAATTAATTGGATAACCAATTCTGATTTTTTAACTTTTTCAGATGATATATTGTTTTTTTTATCAAATCGAGGTAACTCTTTGTTAGGGTATAAAATATAACTGTATTGATCTTCTCTGAATAAAGCGCTGCTTTTTAATCCGTCGAGTACTTTTAATGCTTCTTTTGGTGATAACATTCCGGAACTTAACACAGCAACTTGTCCTTCTAACATTTCCGGAAGATAGGAGATAGCTATTTCTTTTTCATTTTTAACAGTCATTAGGTTGTAGGCATGATACATGGCATCATCTCTTTTATTTGCTGTTATGGTGTGCGCTAAAAATTCTTTAAGGACTTCAAAAAACGCTAAAAGGTCGTTTTTAGAGATGGCTTTTTTAGCACCTTTAAATCCGTCTTTGTAAATAGATAATCGGTATATACTTCCAGCATTTCCTAGTCCATCAAGTACTGTTTTTCTATCCTTATCGGATATTTTATCAGACAGTAAATGTTTGTTATTAACAAGAGTTGTAACAACAGCATTGAAAAAATTAGCCAATTCTTCTGACAAATCAATTTTGTCAACAGTAGATTTTGCAATCATTTTTTCATAAAAAAGTATAAATCGGTTCAGGTAACACAGAGTCACCATCGAAACACCATTTCCAACTAAAGCGTTGTTGGCGTCATTCCATTCCGGACGCTGGGTGTTCATCCAAATACCACCTTCGGGAATAAAGTTGGCTACTTTTGCTAAAAGAGTGGCTAATAATTTTTCAGTTAGGTTTACTTTATAAATAGTGGAATTACCATCCATTATAAGTGTCCCATCAGAGCCCATTTCGCTTCTCAATTGCCTAATTTTTCCATCTAATTTGTAATCAAAATCGATAGTGTCTTTTGGATTTAAGAGTGTATCCTGATAGCTTTTTATTTTGTAAGGCACATTGGCATAAACAAAAATATTTTGTGTAAATCGTTTTTCTAAAAGGTTCGGATAGTGATTTTCTATAAATTCTAAAAACTTGAGTAAATAAATAATTTGGTGATCGCCCCAATAACCAATGTAAGACCACGGATCGTGTTCTTCGATAGCTTCCCAATCAAAACCATCTTTGGTAACACGGTATGGATTGTATCCATCAAAGGTTGTAGCGTTCAGAAATTTATGAATCATACTTTCTATAAACTCCGGAAAAGAATGTGCCAATGCTTCCCAATTCTGGAAAATATCTCTCCAGTTTCCTTCATAATCAAGTATTTTAGAACCATCTATTTCGCTTCGGGTATTAATCGAAAATTTATTCCAAGGTCGGCTTGGGTCACCATGACGGCGACTGAATTTAAGTGGAAGGTATTCAAAACAAAGACGTTTAAAATTGCTGTCTTCAATAGTATCCGCAGTATTTTTTAACTCTTCTAAAGTAAAATTGTAGGGCAGAGCGGAAAGTATGTTTTGATTAGTGTTGAAAACATTTTTGTTGGCTTTCTCTAAATATGTTATAAAATCTTGTTTTTCAATAGTATATCCATCGTCAAATATACCGCCTCGCATGATGTTAAAGAGTGTATTTGAAAAATGTCTGGTATTAGTTAGTTCATCCTGAGTTATTTGCAACCCATCAGATGCTGCGGTTAATGCGATTAGTTTTTTGGTGCCTAATTCTACATCTTGCTGAATAACATCTGCCAAATCTTTTTCGGTAGTGATAAAAATAAACTCTGCTAAGGCTGTTACTTTGGAAATGGTCTGATTTACATCGGCTACAAAAAACCAATTTTTTTCTGATTTTGCTTCTAATGTAATAGTAGAACTAACAAAATAAGCACCTCTTTCCGCTTTGATATCTACTTCTTTTTTTACGCGATTTCCTTTTCTAAAATTATCAAGTTGTAGAGATGAGATTAAATGCGTTGGAGATTCTAATCCGAATGACCAGACAATATTGGTTTTTAAGCATTCACTTGGTTCTGCTTTATCAACAATGATGGCACTTAATGAGTAAATTCCCATTCCCGAATTAGTTAATAATTCACTCTTTTTATACGCATCGACAAGATTACTTTTACTGCTTTGTAAATCTTCGTTTACACCATTTGGCAAAATGTTTTGCATCCCGTCGAGCAGTGTAATGTCAAGATCATTTTGAGAGTTATTTATTAAGGTTGCCTTTTTTATAAACCCAAATTTATCACTGGAATTCCATTGATATCGGTAGGTTAAATTTAAATCCTCATTAATTTCTTCAAAAATTATTTTATTGCCATAATTGTTTTTATACAGATTTTGGGTCGTTTTGTAAACACCCATTTGTCTGATTGAGAAAGGTTCCCAGATTAGAGTTTTTGAATCTGAATGAATTTGAAAAATGCTCTTGCTGCCTGTAACTTCAGCATTTTCAGTTAGTTTATCGTCTGTGTAATAAGGGAACAATGCATTGTTACTGTCTTTTCTACCGGCTGTTAAACCACCGTTACTGGAAATAAACATCCAATGATTGGAATCGCTAACGATGCTCATAAAAAAAGGTCGCATCACATCACTGTTTGCGATTTTATAGAACTTTTCGTTTTCGAGAGTTACCCATTCCACTTTACTATTCTTTACTTCCATTGAAACCTGTTTACTTAAATTATTTAATGAATTTATTTTCTATTTGTTACTTATTAAAATAGTTTGAATTGAATGAGGTAGCGCTTTTAAATAAGCTGAATTTGATTGAAGAGTCAGGCTGTAATCCAGATTTTTATCACTTGAATTCATGACAACAATGGCCAGGCTTCCATCTGTATTTTTAAAAGCTGTTGTCAATAAGGCATTGCTACTGGAAACACTGGCAATTTTTTTGGCTCCGGGACGAATAAATTTTGAAAAATGTCCTATGTAATAATACGAGTTGGTAAACGTAATTTCATCGGTTTTGGTATTGCCATGAACAGGTGAAAAACAAAGATTTGCCACGTGATTTGGGCCGCCGGTTTCATCAAGAAGGATATTCCAGTCTGTCCAAGCCACGACACCATTATTAAAATCGTTTATCATTGATTTTCCGTAGCGCTCGGCTAATTTTGGATCTTCATTTTTTATTCTTTCCAGATTATAACTTTCATTACAACCTTCAGTAAAAATTAAATTTTTATCGGGGTAAGTTTCTTTAACATACTTAACAGCCTCATACATTGGCACACCGTCTTTCCAATCTTCATACCAATGAAAGCCAACACCCCAGGCATATTTTGCTGCTTCAGGATCGTTTAAAATCACATTGGCCCGCTGAAATAATAAGTCTCTGTTATGATCCCAAACAATATTTTTTATACGGCCCAAACCTTCTTTTTGCAATGTTGGTCCCAAATAGTTTTTTAAAAAGTCGCGCTCTTCTTCAGCAGTATAAATACAAGATTCCCATCGTTGTACTGCTAATGGTTCATTTTGGATGGTTAAACCCCAAACAGGAATGCCTTCGGCTTCATAGGATTTGATAAATTTCACATAATAATTTGCCCAGGATTGATAAAATTCAGGAAGCAACTTTCCTCCATTGAGCATATTCTTGTTTGATTTCATAAAGGCGGGTGGACTCCACGGACTGGCGTACAACGTTAGTTTTCCTCCGGCTGCTTCAATAGCTTTTTTAATGAACGGGATGCGGTATTTTTTATCGTGTTCGATAGAAAAGGTAGTAAGTGCGTTATCACCTTCATCAATATAGGTGTAACTTGATGTTGAAAAATCACAGCTATGTATAGAAGTCCTGGCTAATGAATATCCTATTCCTTTTTCTTGATTATAGTATGCTTCTAAAAATATTTTTTGATTTTTTTTTGATAGTTTATGGAACGTTTCAGCTGCGGCATCGGTTAATGCTCCTCCAATACCTAAAAAGGTTTGAAATTCCTTACCTGAATCAACAATTATAGAAGCATCCGTTTCAAGAGGTTGTTTGAGCTCGTAAAACTTTAATGAATCGGTAACGGTTAATTTTAAATTAGAATGATGTGCGGTTGTATAAACAGCTGTTTTTATTGATTTCAAGTTTAAGACTTTACTAACATTGTACTCTTGTTTGGTATGACAGTTCCCTTTTATTGGCTTGCAACAAATGAACAATAACAACCCAATGAACTGAATTGTTTTTAAATTAAAATATTGGTTCATTAATTGCATGTTGTGCTATAATCTTTAGGATATTTTAAAAATAAGGTTAATCATATACATATGATTAACCTTATTTCTTGACTCTAATTGTTATTGATAAACTCTTACGTAATCAACATACATGGTTTGAGGAAAACTTGTTTCGCCATTAGGAGAGCCTACATAATCTCCTCCCACAGCAAGATTAAGGATGATATAAAAAGGTTTGTCAAATACCCACTCGCCAGTAACTTTATCAGGAGTAATTTGATTGTATAAAACATCATCTACATAGTAGTTTATGTAATTTTTTCCCCACTCAATACCAAAAATGTGAAAATCAGTATCAAAACGGTCGTTTATCAAATCATAACTTTTTGAAATTGAAGTTGCACCTGAATACCCTGGGCCATGAACTGCACCACCAATTTTAGTTGGCTGTTGTCCTCTGTACTCCATGATGTCAATTTCACCACATTGAGGCCAACCAACCGTATCGGAGTCGGCACCTAGTAGCCAAAATGCTGGCCAAAGACCTTGTCCCCATGGCATTTTAATTCTGGCTTCAAATCGACCATATTTTTGTTCAAATCGACCTTTAGATAATATTCTGGCAGAAGTATATGGTGAACCTAAATACAATTCGCTCTTGGCGGTTATTTGAAGCATCCCGTCCAATACTTTAATATTTTCAGGTCTATCAGTATAGTATTCTAATTCGTTGTTGCCCCATCCATTATTTCCAGTTCCGATGTTATATCCCCAAATAGTACTATTCGGTGCTCCGTTGACATCAAACTCATCCTGCATAACGAGCTTAGTCATGGTAATAACAGTTTGTTTTTCATCAGTAGAGCAACTAAGTAACATAAGTAATGCTGCCAGAGTGAAAACACTTTTCTTTATTATACTATTTCTTTTAATCATTTTTAATTATTTAAATTAGGTGTAAATATTTGATTGTTAATTGTTAAGATAGATGTTGTCTACATAGATTACAGAATTATCTCCACCCTCTAAAATTAATTGCGCAAGATGTGATCTGCTGGTTAAACCTGGCATTGCTGAGAAAGGAATGTTGATAGGTATCCAACTTTGTGAAACCAATGTTGGAGCAGTAAATGTTGTAGAGTGTCTTGTATCATCGCCTCCACCAAAAGCTCCATTTGCTCCAAAATCTACTAAAATGACTCTAAGCTGTCTTCCCGGAGCAATAGGACCCGGAATAAAAACATCTAAATGAACATTAGTCATTGCGGTTGCATTGATTGTTGGACTGCTAAATTCGATACCTACAAAATTAAAAATGGTATAGTTTAAAATATTATCCCCAAGAACCGAAAAATCATTTGAAACAGTTGTTTGCCATGGTTGCCAATAACCATTATAATAATTTACCGGGACATTTGTATAAGCATCTGAAAAAATTGAAATTACGTTTGCCGGATTTAATGTTGGTGTTGGTGCGTGAACAAAAGTACCTACACAATTAATTGTTAAACTACCAGTGGTTGGTAAGCCGTTAAATGTTGCTGTGATTACAGCAGTACCAGCGCTCAGCGAAGTCACTTCACCTAAAGCATCTACAGTTGCAACGCTTGGATTTGAAGATGTAAATTGCAAATAAGCAGGGCTAATAGATACTGATTGATTTATTCCATTTGATAAATTAAATGTTGCAATTACTCCATCAACTTTAGATTTAACACCTACAAAAGTTGTTTCAGATTTATCGATACCATTTAAAATCGATGCTTGTCCATGAGCGATTGTGCCTAATTTTTCATACTTTACTTCATCAATCCAAAAGGTATATCCTTGTCCGTTTTCCGGTCCTTCGGCATACCAAAACATCCCTTTTTCACTTTTTAATTTTGAAGCATCCGGAATCGGAATAACATATTTTTTCCAATACGTAGCCAAAGGAACATTTGACATCGTAACCACGTATTTATTTTCATTAAAATCATTTCCGAAACCAAGCTCATTGATAGTAGCTGATTGAGAACCTTTTGCCCAAAAAGTTAGTGCATCATAGCCGGACAAATCTCGTCCACCGCCATCTATAAATACACCACCTACATATGCGCCTTCAGGATCTCCAACATTTGGAACATCAAAACGCATAGAAGCCGTACCTTTATATTTAACCTCTGTATCAACATTAAAACCGGTAAGTAATGTATTGCCAAAGGCACCATAGTCTAGACCGGCACTGAATGCATCTATGAATACCTCTGCAGTTTTTGGATATGTTGCTAACACCGAATCATCAGAAGGTTCTCTGTCACAACCTACAACCAAGCTGAAAATCAACCCTATAAGAAGTGTGATTTTTGAATAAATAAATTTTCTTGTTTTCATATTCATTTTATTTTTATTACTATTTTATTTTCCTATGTTAATATGCACATATGTTCTAATTTCCCATTCACTACCGTTAGGGAATCCAACCGGACTCACGATAGGTTCTGTTATAAATTCTCCGGAGGTTTGATTTGGACTGTAACGAGGAGAATATTGGTCTAAAGATCTCCATGTTCCCATTATTCCAATTTTTGTGTTTGGTAAAACGAACCAATTTGGTTTTCCTACAGATGTTGATAAATCTAACATTAGTTGGAGTGGGTATGTTAAATTAAAGTCACGATGGTAGTCAAATGGTCCCCAATCGTTAAACTTGATTGAACTTGTTAGTTTAATTTTTCTGTAAATTAATCTGATATCACCACCAGCTCTATTTATTGTTCTTTCAGAATCCCCATTAGCTTGTCCATTTCCAAAATAAAAATTTCCGATAATGCCAAGATCCGGAGTTAGTTTTGAAACTATTCTGGTATTTGATTCCCATAAATTTTGAGCAGGCGCAGATTTAGCAAATGCAAAAGCAGTACGATTGCTGAGGAATCCAATTGCAGCATCTTGCGTTGTAGGTAAATTTCTGTATACAAAACCTGTGCTTACCGCAAATTTTGCATCTTCAACCATATCGTTATTCCATTCATACATCCATGTTGCAGGAGTAGGGTCGTAGGTTAATAATAATTCTCCTCCAACAGTTTCTCTATTCGCTCTAACCACAAATGGGTCATCTTGAACGTTACGCAATCTTCCGGGTGCATTTACATCATTTGGCATAGCTTCAACTAGTGGTTTTTGCCATAAAAAATTTGGTGCGATTTGAAAGTTTGAATTAACATTATAAGTAAATCCGGTTAAGAAGTTCATTTGATTTCCGCTTCCGGTATCTTTCAATCTCCAACCTGTGAAAGTTTGAACATTATCGGCACCACCATTTGCAACCAATCCCATAATTGCACCTTGTGTGTAAACATTAAACCTTCCTTTTGAGAATGTTAATTTAGCCTTCCCTCCCCAATTGTCGCCATTATTAATTTTGTCGTTATAAACTGTGTAGTTTCCTGGTGTAGTTTCTTCAGCATATTGAAAAACTCTGCCGTTTAATGGTTGTCCACCCCAAATACCTCCGAACTCTATACCTAATGAACCAACTTTAGTTTTAAGATGTAAAGTCGCTCTTCTGGTTTTTGGTAACGGAATAGCTATAGATGTTAGCGCTGCACCAGCATTTGCAACATCTTCATGATAAACTGCAGTGGCATCAAAGGCACCAATTTTTTTACTGTACTTTAACAATAATGCAGGGTTTGCTCCCCACCAAAGTTGCGGTCCGAAAGCTGCTTTAAGTCCATTTAAACTTCTTTTACCATCTATCTCTAACCCGAGAGTTTCTCCGTTGTATATGTCTAAATTTGGACCGTAATTAGCTTCAGGATATAAGGCAAAAAAATCACCTTCATATCCCCAATGATAATGACCGGTTCTGTAAAATCCTCTTAAATCAAAATCTTTGTCATTCCAAGAGTAAGAAGCATTGTAAATTTGTACTCTGTTGTTATCATTAATTTCAACAGGTCCATCTGGGGTGTTTACTGTTTGTGTGCGCCCTCTATTTTCATAAAATATTTCATTTATTGGATTTTCTGCAACACGACCCAAAATATTCACATTCACATTAGCTTTCATATTTGGAGCAGGATTTCCTTCGACACCAATAAAATAAGATTGCATATGATCGAAGCCTAGCTTATTTGGATAGTTATTTGTTTCTGGATCATCATTTTTTGGAGTTGTAATTAAACTTCCTCCGGTATTAAAAGTGGTGAATTCAGCTCTTAAATTACTGATTTTCAATATTTCATTATCATTACCTCCTAAAGCAGCTTTATCGCCTCTTGCTCTTAAAACAGCATCCATTAAATTTACATTATTGAAAGCTCTGTTTATAGTTTCATTTGTTGTTCCTTGTTCATAAGGATTAACTCTATGAACTTCTTTTAGGGCATAATATGCTGCGCGAGGATATAAATCATATAAGCCTCTTGAATTTGTTGGACCTTTTGCACAAATCCCAAACCATTCCTCGTTCATATTATTTTGGCCTTTAATAAAATCATTTAAATAGCCACCATTAGACCATGAAGCATTATCATCATGTATTTCTAAATTTTTTGTTTGACCATATTTCCACCACCCATCGCTAAATTGAAAAGTAAAACCTCCAATTGAATTGCCAACTTTACCCATACCTGCTGCATTTTCATATATCTCTTTCCAATTACCAACCATGTAGTAAGCTTGTGATTTTTGATCTTCAGCATTTTCTAATACATTAAAAGCATCAGCTCCGAATTCAGTAAATAATATTGGTTTATCTATTTTTTCTTTAACTTTTTGGAAGGCATCTCCGAAAGACACTCCGCGATACATATTAACCCCCAAAATATCAATGTCTTTACATTCTTCAGCGATAATATCTAAGAATAGTAAATCTCCGTTACAAATTGCAATAGGATGCGATTTGTCGATTTTTTTCATTTCAACTACTGCATCATTAAACAGCTTGTACATATCTTTAGATCTTATAGTAGATTTTCTATCTTCCATAGGAATGTCTTCTGTTTCAGCGCCATCCCAAAATAAACCATAGTTATTTTCATTCCCTAAAAGAAATAATAAAACACCGGGAGTATTTTTATACTCTTCAACCATTTGTTTAGTTTCTTTTAGTAGTAATTCTCGAGTTAACGGGTTTGAATATTCTGTATTAGGAACCCAGGTTCCGTTTAAGGTTAAACCATATCTACCAAAAGAGTGATTTAACATAGTGCGAATTCCGTATTTTTCATATATATATTGAATCCATTTTGGCTGAATCCCTGTATATTGTCTCACAGCATTTACCCCCATGTTTTTTAATAATGACATCTCGGTATCGAGAGCAGCTTTAATGACATCATCAGATTGTTTCCACAAACTGTAATTGTAGTTGGTACCAATCGGAAAATAATCCCAGTTCATACCGTTGATTATAAAATCTTTACCGTTGACAACTAGTTTTGTTCCTTGAGCATTTTTTTCAAGTGAAACCTTATCAGCTTGAGCATGAATAGTTGATGAATAACTCCAAAGAATTAGAAGTAAAATAATTTTTCTCATATGTTAATATTGATTATTGGTTTTGAAAAATTTTAAAATTTGATTTAGTATTAATTTTCCATTATAAAAATAGATTTATAAATTATAATAAAATCAAAAACAACCACAACAAAAAACATACATCGCAATATTTTTGCATGTTATTTGTCATTTTTATAGAAAAATAGATTAATTATGAATAAATTAAATCGCATTAATTTAGTTATTATTACTATTGAAAATCAAACTACAAGCTTATTGTTGTGCTTTTGTATAGGTAAATAGCCAAAATTTGTATAGGCTATATATTTAAAATGTATTCAACTAAGCCTTGTTCGTGTGGTAAATCCATTTTTTTACGTAAACGATATCGTTTTATTTCTACACTTCGAACAGAAATATTAAGTAATGGAGCAATTTCTTTGGAAGACAAATTCAATCGTAAATAAGCACAAAGTCTCAAATCATTGGGTGTAAGCAACGAATGTGCCTGCTTAACTTTTTTCAAAAAGTCTTTATCTGCACTATCGAAAGCATCTCTAAATAAATTCCATGAATCCTCTTCGTTAATGTTTTGAGTAATCGTAGAAATTACTGATTTTAAGCTACGATTACCTTCTTCGGAAGTTTTATTTAAATCCTCTTTAATTAAAGCTAATAGTTTGTTTTTTTCTATCAAATTCATAGTAGAGACTGCTAACTCTTTATTCTTACTATCAACATCTTTAGTCAATTGTTCATTTTTCAGCATCATTAATTGTCTAGAGTTTTCGAGCTCATTTAATTCCAGTAAAAGATTATTTTCTTCTATTAATTTTTCTCTTTGTCTTTGATAATAAATTTTATACTTTTTGTTTATAAAATAAGCCAAATAGAGAATCAATAAAAAATAAACAAATAAAGCTAAATTAGTTGCGTACCAAGGTTTTAATATAGTAAATGAATAAACTGCAACATTTTCAGGTAAAGAATTAGCTATTTTAGCTTTTACCTTAAAAGTGTATGTGCCTGGAGATAAATTTTTAAAATTCACAGATGATTTTGAATCCCATTCGCTCCATTCATATTGAAGCCCCTCTAATAAATATTGGTATTCTGTATTGATATATTTATTATATTCCGGAACAGTATAACTAATAGTTATGTTATTTTCATCGTGCTTAAATTCTCCCTGATCAGTGGTAGAAGCATTTCTGACATTTTCGTTAATTTTATTACTGCTTACAGCAGTTATGGAAACGCTGTAGTTTTTAAAACTTAAATCATCAATATTTAATATATAATAACCATCAGTTGTACCAATTAAATATTCCGAATCCGATATTTGGTTAATGTTTTCGTATCCTAACATTGAATTGTTAAGAGATGTTGGGATTGGAATTACGTTCTTTTTAAGTTGCTTACTTAATTTACTTGAAGAAAAATAAATGATGTAATTTTTAGTGAATACCCATATTTTATTTGACTTATCAAGAATCAATTTTCCGGATGTATATTCGTCTTTGTCAAAAATGGCTGATAAAACTTTATCTTTTGTAAAAGTCTTATTTTTATTTAACTTATAAATTCCATCCTTGTTAGCATACAAAATGGAATTATTAAAATTGATTAAACTTGCATTTTTCCCTTTTTTTGGATTAGTATAAGTAAATACTTTCTCAGCTTTTTCAAACATATTGTTTGTTTGAAATCTGAAAACCCCTTTATATTCGTGACTTATATAGAATTCTAAATCTGTTGTCACACCAAAATTTTTAGCCGAATAATCAAATCCTTTAATCTTATTTTTATAGACCCATTGATTATTCTCTTTTTTCAAAACAGAAATCCCAAAATAATTTCCCTGAAACAATATATCTTTTCTACCTGGCATGGGTTCGAATTTCCATGTTCCGGATTGGTAGAAAATATTATTCGAACTATCTTCATTAATTATAAAAGTACCTGAGTCATGTCCACAAAAAAGTGTTCCGTCATGTTGAAATAATGACCAGACTTGACCTTTAGTACCTGATACAAATTTGAATTGCCCTTCTCTTTGAAATGGTTTGTAAAACAATCCTTGATTTGTCCCTATGTATAATTTGTCTTTGTAAACAATAGATGCATAGATAGTTCCCAGAATTCCGGTATTGTCAGAAAAACTTTTTATTGGTGTTTGAAGATTGACACAATTTATTCCATTGTCGGAACCAATCCATAAATTTTTATCAATATCTTCAAATAGAGAAAGCGCTGTATTATTGCTTAATCCTATATTTTGGGTTATATGAAATCTTAAATTCATTTCTCTTGAAAGTATAAAAATCCCATTAGAAATAGTTCCTAATACGAATCCACCATCTGAAAGTTTTTGGCTGCTATATACACTACTCGATTGTAAATCAGAATCAATAGGAGTATTCTTTTTTGTAATTAAATTATTAGACAACTCGTAGAAACCATTACTCTGTGTTAAAATGAGTATGCCGTTATTTGATTTAAAAATACCTTTAACTTTATTTTGTAGTATAATCTGATTATTTGAAAGTAGTTTACTTGACCCATTTTCAATCTCAAACAATCCTTCTGAAAAGGTTTGATAATACAATCCGTTTTCGGTTTTGAATGCTTTTAGAATATTACTTTTTGGAGTAATTATTGAAAATTTATTCAGTTTGGTATCATAAACATATATTCTGTTTAATGATTGAAATAGAACCCATTGATCAAATTGAAGTATGCCCCAAAAATGTTCATCATCAAGAATTTTATTTTTAATACTATTGCTCAACGAATAATATTTTAACAGCCCATTCTTTTGACGTTTCCAATAGCCAAATTCCATGTAACAACCGGTATAAATTTTATCATCTATTACCTTAACTGACCTAATTATTGTTTCATTAGGAGACTGATAAAGTGTCCAATTGGAACCATTAAATTCTAACAATCCTTCATTATTCGCAAAAAACATATAATGATTAGCATCTTGAGCTATCATCCAGTTTTGATTACCGGCAGCATAATTTGATGGTGAATACTTAACAATTGGCGGAAGCTCTTGCGCAAGAAGAGGAATGCTTAAAAATAGAGTTATCGCTATTCTAGAAAAATATCTTTTGATGTATGTTGATTTTTGAGTTGTCATAGTATTACAATATACGAAAACAAAGAATAAATTTATGGATTGTTATGTAAAAATAAAAAAGAAGAGCACAAAATCTCTTTTGTGCTCTTCAAAACTAATTAACTTAATTTATTCCTTGATAAATCTTGTTGAAGAAACGTTTCCATTAATAGAAGTTTTTACAACATAAACCCCAACTTGCAAACTAGCAATATCAAGAGTTACTAACCCGCTTTTAGGGGTTTGTGATATCACTTCTTGTCCCAAAAGGTTGAAAACTGAGACTTTTTCAATAGTCATTGCTGATTCGATGTTTAAAACATTGGTAGCAGGATTTGGATATAATCTAACATTTGAAGCTTCAAAATCTTCAGTACCTAAAGTAGTGTTTTTGTGTAAATACAGGTTGTCATAATATACTGTTCCTAAATCAGAAGTTATAACGAATTGAGCAAAATCAGAAACGCTAGGACAAGCATTTCCTGGTGGTGTATTAATACATTGGAAAGCAGTAAGAGGTAAATCTATTGAAATCCAAGTTCCTTCTGAACCACTTGTTAAAATGTTGGAATTATTTGCAGAGTATTGTAAAGCATTAGTTTCTCCTCCAGTACCATTCCAGTTAGAGAATTTGAAATTAAAACTTTTATCTTGAGTTGGTGTAGCTGTCCAAATATCCATATGAAAGCGAGTAAACCCAGTGGCATCGAATCTTCCTGCTAAAAAGGCTACTCCTTCACATCCTAAACCAGTAATTTTATTGGTATTATTTCCTTCAATTTGAACTAAAGTTGTATTAGCACCACACCAAGAAGTGTTGAAGGTGTTATCGTTGCCCGTGTAACCAATAGTTGTTACAGGTGTATAGCCAACAAGAGCATCACAAAATAATGATTTTACATCAGCAGCAGGTCTGTTTGGAGGAGTTGGTGCTGCAGTAGTAGGAGCTGGTACTACAGGAGGAGTTCCAAGCGGACCTTTAATATTATCAACGTAAAAAGTTCTTGCAGGTGTCGGACAAACTGTTGGAGTAAAGAATGCAGTTCTTCCTGTTTCCCAATAGGTATGAATTACAAAACCAGCGTAAACCCCATTTGCCGGCGCTGCTTGTCCGTCTAATGAAGTGTCAAATGTAAATGAAATTGTTTGCCAAGTGCTGCCACCAGTATGCGTTGCAGAAGCTGCGGATATAGCTGGACCACCGGTTCCGCCAGTAACTTTTACTAAGAAAGTGATAGGAGTGTCAGAAAAAACATCCATTGTCATTGTTTTGGTAGTTGTTAAATTGACAAGAGATGTTAGCGTTAAATTTACTCCTTGCCAAGGTTCGCATGCAGGGTTTCCAACGATTTTAAGAACTTTTGTTGTATTTGTACCAGTTCCATCTTCAACAACAGGTGTAGGCACGACGTTAGCGCCTATATCGCCAAAAGTAGATCCTACACTTCCAGTTTCTCCTGGTTCAAACCCTAATAATTGGTCTTGTGAATATCCAAATGATGTCAAAAATAATGTTAGTGCTACTAAAATTATTTTCGTATTTAAAATAGTTTTATTCATGATTATTTTTTTTAATGATTATTATTTGATTTTTATGCTTGTTTAATCCCAATATTTTATTTTAAATACAACGGATATTTAAAAAAAGAGGAATTTTCGAAAGTTTTGAAAATTCCTCTTTCGTAACCTAATTAACTTAAACTTATTCTTTTATAAATCTTGTTGAAGATACATTTCCGTTGATAGAGGTTTTTACAACATAAAGTCCAACTTGTAAACTAGCAACATCAAGAGTTATTAGCTCAGCGTTTGGAGATTGTGAAATAACTTCTTGCCCCAAAAGATTATATACTGATACTTTTTCAATAACTGAAACTGATTCAATGGTCACAACATTGCTAGCTGGATTTGGATATAATTTAATAGCGTTTGCAGCAAATTCATTAGTACTCAAAGGAGCTCTCCAAATGTAGAGATTATCATACCATATGACATTATTTAAGTTACTTGTAACTCCAAATTCATGCATAATTGGATTACTTACTAAATTTGAAAGTTGGGAAGGAGAAAAAGCTCTATCGAAAGAATACCATGTACCAGGCACTGGAACAGGAGAAAGACCATTAATGTCAATAGGAATTTCTACTTCAGCCGGACCGCCACCTGTATTAGGAACTATTTTTAAGTTAAACACCTTTCCAATTAAATTTGTTCCAGTTGCAATAAAGAAATCAACATGTATATTAGTAAAACCACTAACATTCTGCGTAGCTGAAGGAAAAGTAATTCCTTGACAAGCATTACCTTTGTATGCTAAGACATTGTTGGCAGGACCACCTGCTGTAGTAGCTTGTACTGCATTGGCGCCACACCATCCCGCATCTAAATTTATAGGCGAAATACTAGTGTAAGCATCACTATAAATAGAAACTACATCAGAAGCCGCTCTAGCTGGTGGTACAGGAGAATTAACAGTTGGAGGCGAAATACATGGAGCGCAAGAACCACCACAATCAATTCCAGTTTCAGTACCATCCTGAATACCGTTTGCACAAGTATTTACAATTTGAGTAACAGATACATTATCAATAAATACAAAACCTAAAGCTGCACCCATGTCAAAAATGACTCTGTCATTAACAGCGTCTCCGTAGTTAATGGTGAATTGATATGTAAATGTTTGGGCGGTTGCAGTTAAAACTGGTGTTGCAGTTAAAGCTGCATACGGAGCATTATCTTGACCAAGGCCAACGACCATTGTACGTGTACCAGTAGTAGCATCAGTGAATGCATCAAATTTTAATTCATACGTTAGACCACTTGTTAAAGTAACTACTTGGCTCAAGTTAACGTCATATGGATTACCTACAGATGTTACTTGAGCTTGGTTGACCCAATTCAATCCGCCTAAGTCAACAACATTTGCTGCATTTCCGTACCAAGGTGCGGCCGTACCGGTTTGAAAATCTCCATTAGTTACAATTTGTGAATGAGCAAGTGTACAGAAAATTAATAATAGAAATAAAGTAATTTTTTTCATCTTTCATTTTTTTTTGAGTTATAGTAACAAATGTAAAGAGTAATTGATTAAAATGATTTTTATCAAACTATATAAAAACTATACAAGTTAAAAATAAAATAAAATCTTTTTAAATAGTTTCAAAGTAGCATATTATATGGCTTTAAAAGGTGATTGCATAAAAGTTATCAACATTTAATGTTGTGCTAATGTTGTGGTAAAATATAAAAAAAAGCCATGAAACAGCAATTTAGCCATTGTTGTTATTATATATTATTAACATGTTTTTTTTACTTAATAAAAAAAAAAGAGTTTTTTTTTACAAATTATCTAACATAAAAATATTTCAATTAGCTCTTTTGAAACTTTTGACTTATGTTAAAAATTATAAATTTTGCAGAATAAAAAGCCAAAAAGTTGAAGTCACAGCACCACCAAATTGTGATACTTTTTAATCGGGATAACTGTGGTACTTTGCCAAAAATGTAAAATTACAAATAGTGGCAACTCTTCAGCCAACGAATGCAATCGTCAGTCCAATGAGAGCTCGTTCCTTGAACACCCAAACCAAATCCGTGACCGCCATTTTCATAAACATGCATTTCTGCCGGAGCATTATTCTTTTTTAATGCTAAAAAATAAACGATGCTGTTTTCAACCGGTACCGATTTGTCATTAGCAGCATGAACAAGAAAAGTAGGAGGCGTATCTTTATTCACAGAAAGTTCACATGAGAATTTTTGGATAGCTTCATCAGTTGGATTTTCTCCCAATAAATAATTGCGGGAGCTTTTGTGTCCAATCTCATTTTTCATACTAATTACGGGATAAATCAGCAATGAAAAATCTGGTCGGGCACTTATAGTATCACTTTTAGGATATGTGTTTTCGTTATAATGAGTTGAAAGTAAAGCCGCTAAATGTCCGCCAGCAGAAAACCCAATTACTCCGATTTTATTTGGGTTAATATTCCAAGTGTTTGCATTTCGTCTGATAAGTCTCATTGCTCCCTGAGCATCTTGCAGAGGTCCAATGCTTTTGTCATTCATAATTTTATCACTTGGTAAACGATACTTTAAAACAAAAGCGGTTATCTCTAAAGAATTTAGCCATTGAGCAATTTTCTTACCTTCTTTTAAAATTGATAAATGATCATAACCGCCACCTGGAAAAATTAGTATGGCTGTTCCATTTGCTTTTTTTGGTTTGTAAACGGTCAATGTTGGTACAGAAACATTAGTGACACTTTGAAGAATTGTATCTTTATAAACTTTGTTTTCCTGATATTCGGTATTCTTTATTTCGTTCGGAATGGGAGTTGTCCATAGTGGGATAATTTCAACCTGCGCTATACAATTTGAATTTAAACTTAAGATAAAAAATATAATCGAAAAATGTAACAAATTCTTGTTTATCAGCTTGCTATTCATGTTTAAATTTTTCTAAATCCTTAATATTGGTGTTATTTTTTTAAGATATGTGTTTTTTTTAATAATAAATTTAAAATTATTTTTAAATTATTTGCGTTATAATTATAATAAAATTTATATTTGTGCAATCGATTACATTAATTCAGGTGTAAATATAAAAGTACTTTTCAATAAAATATTATTCTAATGGAAGAAAGAAATAAAGTTAACGGTAATTATCGATGGGCAATTTGCTCGTTATTATTTTTTGCAACTACAATTAATTACTTAGACAGACAGGTATTGTCATTGACGTGGAAAGATTTTATTGCTCCTGAATTTCATTGGACTAATAACGATTATGGAAACATCACAGCTTTATTTTCAATTTTTTATGCGATATCTTTATTGTTTGCCGGAAGGTTTGTAGATGTATTAGATACAAAAAAAGGATTTCTTTGGGCTATTGGAGTTTGGTCAGTAGGAGCTTGCTTACACGCTTTTTGTGGTATAGCAACGGCTGGATATATTTCAGGGGATTGGTTTGTGAGCTTTGAAGGAGCTAAAGATATCATTAGTACCGTCAATGATACAGGAATGGTAATTTCTGTCAGTGTGACCTTGTTTATCTTTGCCCGTTTTATTTTGGCGGTTGGTGAAGCAGGAAATTTTCCAGCAGCAATTAAAACAACAGCAGAATATTTTCCAAAAAAAGACAGAGCTTTTTCTACCAGTATCTTTAATGCCGGTGCTACTGTTGGCGCATTGTTAGCGCCATTGTCTATTCCGTTTATTGCCGAAGCATATGGCTGGGAAATGTCGTTTATTATTATAGGTGCTTTAGGTTTTGTTTGGATGGGATTTTGGGTTTTTATGTACGATAAACCGGAAAGGCATCCTAAAGTGAGTCCGGAAGAATTGGCTTATATCCAACAAGATATTTTAGCAGATAGTAAAATAGAAGGATATGTTCCTGAAACTGCTGATAAAGTGTCTTTCGCGGCTTGTTTTAAATACAAGCAAACCTGGGCTTTCGCTTTTGGAAAGTTCATGACAGATGGTGTATGGTGGTTTTTCTTATTCTGGACGCCGGCTTATTTAAGCTCTGTTTACAATATGGATTCTACACAAGCTGCTTTACCATTGTTTGTTTTATATGCAATTACATTGCTTTCTATTATAGGGGGTTGGCTTCCGACTTATTTTGTTGAGAAAAAGGGTATGAATCCCTATGAAGGCAGAATGAAAGCCATGTTGATTTTTGCATTTTTTCCATTATTAGCATTAATAGCTCAGCCATTAGGGCACTATACCTATTGGATACCGGTAATAATAATTGGTATTGCTGGTGCTGCACATCAATCATGGTCAGCTAATATCTTCACAACAGTTGGTGACATGTTTCCCAAAAAAGCCATCGCTACAATTACTGGTATTGGAGGATTAGCCGGAGGTCTTGGGTCAACACTTATCAATAAAGGATCAGGTGTATTATTTGATTATAGTAAAGATACTGATATGAGTTTTATGGGCTTTCATGGTATTGAAGCCGGATACTTTATCATCTTTTCTATTTGTGCGGTTTGTTATTTAATCGGTTGGTCTGTAATGAAAACTTTAGTTCCAAAATATAGCCCTATAACTGATTTATAGAAGATTAAAAATAAAAAGAATAAATATTACAAATGACAAATTTTGAATTCAGATATGCATCCAATCCAAAAGATGCAGCTAAATATAATACTGAAGAACTAAGAGAACAGTTCTTAATTGACAAACTGTTTGTTGAGAATCAAATCCAACTGACGTATTCTATGTACGACAGATATATAGTAGGAGGAGCCATGCCTGTGGGCAAAAGTTTACCATTGGAAACTATTCCCTATCTAAAATCAGAAAACTTTCTGGACAGAAGAGAACTTGGAGTAATTAATGTAGGCGGTAAAGGAACAGTTAGTGTTGACGGAGAAGTATATGTATTGGATAAAAAAGAAGCACTATATGTTGGTCGAGGCGCGAAAGAAGTTTTGTTCTCAAGCACTGATGTTGCAAATCCGGCTTTGTTTTATATCAATTCAGCGCCAGCGCATAAACATTTTCCAAACAAAAGAGTAACCAAAGAAAATGCAGAAATTGTTCACTTGGGCGAAGAGAAATTTGCCAATAAAAGAATTATCAATAAATTAATAGTAAACAGTGTTGTTGAAACCTGTCAACTGCAAATGGGATTAACGGAGCTTTTAGAAGGCAATATTTGGAATACTATGCCGTCTCACACTCACAACAGACGCATGGAGGCTTATTTCTATTTTGACTTGGAAGCTCCGCAAACCATCTGCCATTTTATGGGTGAACCACAAAATACGAGACACATTTTCATGCAAAACAATCAGGCAGTTTTATCTCCGGAATGGTCAATACATTCAGGTGCCGGAACAGCAAACTATTCCTTTATTTGGGGAATGGCAGGAGAAAATTTAGATTATGGTGATATGGATATTGTAGCACCAAATGAATTAAGATAAGAACATGAATTTATTCGATTTAAAAGGTAGAAGAGCATTAATAACAGGAGGAACACACGGTCTCGGAATGGCTATGGCTGAAGGTCTAGCCAGTGCAGGAGCAGAACTTGTAATTACAGGAACGACACCTTCAAAAATGAAAGAAGCATTGGATTATTACGCAAGTAAAGGATTCAAAGCTTCAGGATATTTGTTTGATGTTACCAATGAAACAGCTGCCGCTGAAAATGTTGCTTTAATTACCAAAGAACTCGGAGATATTCATATTCTGGTAAATAATGCCGGAATTATCAAAAGAGAACCTGCTATATCAATGGCTGTTGCCGATTTCAGACAAGTCATAGAGGTAGATTTAGTTGGACCTTTTATCATGTCTCAATTGATAGCAAAACAGATGATTAAAAGAAAAGAAGGAAAGATTATCAACATCTGTTCTATGATGAGTGAGTTAGGCAGAAATACGGTTTCTGCTTATGCGGCAGCAAAAGGCGGATTGAAAATGCTGACCAAAAACTTAGCGACTGAATGGGCTAAACACAACATTCAGGTTAACGGAATCGGCCCGGGCTATTTTGCCACATCTCAAACAGAACCAATCCGTGTTGATGGTCATCCCTTCAATGAGTTCATCATTAGCAGAACACCGGCAGCACGATGGGGAAATCCTGAAGATTTAGCCGGAGCAACCATTTTCTTAGCTTCAAAAGCAAGTGATTTTGTTAACGGACAGATTGTATATGTTGATGGTGGAATTTTAGCTACCATTGGTAAACCTTCAAACGAAGATTAATATTTTATAGATTTATAATGAGCGCAAATTTCATAAACGATAACTTTTTATTAGAAAATAAATACGCAGAAGAATTATACCATAATTATTCTAAAAATCAACCTATTATTGATTATCACAATCACTTATCGCCTCAGCACATTGCAGAGAATACGATTTTTGATAACATTACAAAGGTTTGGATTAATGGAGACCATTACAAATGGCGAGCCATGCGAACGTTAGGAGTAAATGAGCAGTTTATTACCGGCAATGCAACCGATAAAGATAAATTTTTGCAATGGGGAAAAACGGTTCCGTATACCATGCGTAATCCTTTGTATCACTGGACTCATTTAGAGTTAGCCCGTTATTTTGACATCTATGATTTATTAAACGAAAAATCTGCGGAATCAATTTATGAACAGGCATCTGCCAAAATAAACTCTGCGGAATACAGTACACAAAATTTACTTAAAAAAGTAAAAGCCGAATTAGTTTGTACTACCGAAGATCCAATTGATGACTTAGCGTATCACAAGCAATTAGCGTCAAGTAATTTTGGAGTAAAAGTTAGCACCGCTTTCCGACCAGATAAAGCAATCCTGATTTCAAATGATGGCTACAACGCATACATTGATACTTTGGGCGATGTTGCCGGAGTTTCAATCAACACGTATTCAGATTTACAGTCAGCTTTAAAAAACAGAATCGAATATTTCCATGCCAATGGCAGCAGACTTTCTGATCACGGTTTGGAACATATTTATTTTGAAAACTTTACCGAAAGCGAAATCAATACCATCTTCAAAAAGAAGAGAGAGAATAAGGAATTGAGTTCTGAAGAAGCCTTGAAATTCCAAAGTGCGGTTTTATTATTTTTATCTGAAACCTATCATGAATACGGTTGGGTGCAACAATTTCACTTAGGCGCTTTAAGAAATAATAATGCCCGTATGCACAGAGTTTTAGGTCCGGATACAGGTTGGGATTCTATTGGAGATTTTTCACAGGCACAAAAATTATCATCCTTTTTAAATGCTTTGGACAGCAAAGATAAATTGACAAAAACAATTATTTATAATCTGAATCCGGCAGACAACGAAGTGATGGCAACCATGATTGGGAATTTCAATGATGGAAGCGTAAAAGGAAAAGTGCAGTTTGGCTCGGGTTGGTGGTTTTTAGATCAAAAAGACGGAATGACTAAGCAATTGAATGCCTTATCTAATATGGGATTAATAAGCTGTTTTGTCGGAATGTTAACAGACTCACGAAGCTTTTTATCGTTCCCGAGACATGAATATTTCAGACGTATTCTTTGCAACCTTTTGGGAGATGAAATCCAAAGAGGTGAATTACCAAATGATATGGAATGGATTGGAAAAATGGTAGCGGATATCAGTTATAATAATGCAAAAGAATATTTTAATTTTTAAGTTATGTTGGCAAGCGATGTTTTTTTTAAGTATTTAAAAACCGAATGGGAATCTGTTGATGATAAGATTCAGAGACAGATTGTAGGTTTTGATGATAAAGTGATGATGGTGAATGTACGTTTTGAAAAAGGTGGAGTTGGTGCTTTACACAATCATCCTCATTCGCAAGTAACACATATAGCAGAAGGTAAATTTGAAGTAACCATCGGTGAAGAAACAAACGTATTGGAAAAAGGAGATTCTTTTCATGTTCCGTCTGAAGTATATCACGGAGTAGTTTGTCTGGAAGCCGGAATGTTGGTAGATGTTTTCAGTCCAATGAGAGAAGATTTTGTACAATAAGAAAAAGCGATGAGTAAAGTCGTCACATTCGGAGAAATATTATTAAGGTTGTCACCGCCTAGTTATTTAAGATTAACACAGGCAACATCCTTCGATTTATATTATGGATGTGCCGAAGCTAATGTGGCAGCTTCTTTAGCCAAATTTGGAATTCCGGTAACATTTATTACATCAGTTCCGCCAAATGAATTAGGAGAAGCGTCAATAAGTATGTTGCGCTCTTTTGGAGTAAATCCAATTGTAACTACTCAAGGAAAAAGATTAGGGATTTATTATTTTGAACAAGGTGCTTCCGAAAGACCGGGAAAAGTAGTTTATGACAGAGAAGATTCTTCGTTTTCAATGTTAAGAAAAGGAATGATCGATTGGGAATCGATATTTAAAGATGCAGAGTGGTTTCATTGGTCTGGAATTACACCTTCGCTTTCGCTGGATTTAGCAGAGTTATGTGAAGAAGCTTTACTGGTAGCAGATAAAATGGGATTGACAATTTCAGCTGATCTCAATTATCGACCTACACTATGGAAATACGGAAAAAACGCCAATGAAGTGATGCCAAATTTGGTGAAATACTGTGATTTATTATTAGGAGGAGCAGATGAAACTGAAAAGGTTTTAGGAATTGAATATAATGAAAATGATACTCAGGAAGCCATTTTTGCGAGTTGGATGAAAACTTTTCCAAAGCTAAAAAATATTGTTACAACCCAAAGGATTCAGGCAAATGCCTCTTCCAATGGTATAAGCGCTTCGTTTTGGGATGGAAAAAATATGTTGCAATCACAAAAATACAATGTATCTCATATTATTGACAGAATTGGAGCAGGAGATGCATTTATGGCAGGAATTATATACGGATTATTGACATACGAAGAAGATTATCAAACTGCCTTAGAGTTTGCTGTTGCCGCTGCCTGTTTAAAACATTCCATTTCGGGAGATATTAATTTGGCAACCGTAAAAGAAGTTGAAGCCTTAATGCACGGTTTTGGTGGAGGCAGAGTTTCAAGATAAAATGAATTAAAATTAAAATAGTAACACAATAAAATTAAATGACAATGTCGAAAAAAGTAGTAACATTTGGTGAGATAATGTTAAGATTAGCACCACAAGGATTTTTAAGATTTTCACAAGCTGATAACTTTGAAGTAGTTTATGGAGGAGGAGAATCGAATGTAGCTGTTTCATTAGCCAATTATGGAATTCCGGTTGATTTTGTAACCCGTTTACCTAAAAATGATATCGGAGAATGTGCGATGATGGAGATGCGTAAAAGAGGCGTTGGTGTAGACAAAATTGTTTGGGGTGGTGAGCGTCTTGGAATTTATTTTTTGGAAACTGGAGCCGTATCAAGAGGAAGTAAAGTAGTTTACGATAGAGCCTATTCTTCTATGTCTACTATACAATCGGGTATGATTAACTGGGAAGAAGTTTTTAAAGATGTACAATGGTTTCACTGGACGGGTATTACTCCCGCTATCTCTCAAAGTTCTGCTGATGTTTGTCTGGAAGCTGTAAAAGTAGCAAGTAAATTAGGTGTAACGATTTCAACCGATTTGAATTACCGTGCTAAACTTTGGAAATACTGTGACGCTAAAAAAAGAGAAGAAATCATGACCGAATTGACTTCGTATTGTGATGTAGTTCTAGGAAATGAAGAAGATGCTGAAATGCACTTCGGAATCAAGCCAGAAGGAGCTGCAGTTCAAACACACGGACACGATGTTAAAGCGGAAGCATTCTTATCAGTTTGCCAACAAATGATGGAAAGATTCCCAAGAGCTAAAAAAGTGATTACAACCTTACGTGGTTCTATCTCTGCCTCACACAACACTTGGGCAGGAGTTTTATATGATGGAAAACAAATGCTTCAAACACGTCAATACCAAATTACTGATATCGTTGACAGAGTTGGTGGTGGTGATAGTTTTATGGGTGGATTAATCTACGGATTATTAACCTATCCTGATGATGATCAAAACGCATTGGATTTTGCAGTAGCAGCATCTTGTCTGAAACACACTATCAAAGGTGATGCTAACTTGGTAACTGTTGATGAGGTTAATAAATTAATGGGAGGCGATGCTTCCGGTAGAGTTGCAAGATAATTTATCATGGTAGTAGATACACTTAATAATGCTTCAAAATACAATGGTTTACACCCTTTGTTTGCAACAGCATTTGACTATTTGAAAGGAAAAGATTTAACAAGCCTGGAAGATGGAAAATTCGATATTGCCGAAGGATTAAAGCTTATTGTTAGCAACGGAAACGGAAAAACAGCAACTACAAGCTTGGAAAAATTTGAGTGCCACGATAAAAACATCGACATTCAAATCTGCGCCAACGGTGTGGAAACAATCGGATGGAAGCCAAGAGAAAAATGCAATATTCCTAACGGTGATTATAATGATGAGAAAGATGTTCGTTTTTTCAATGATGAACCGGATATGTTCTTTCAGTTGACAAACAATCAGTTTGTTATTTTTTATCCTGAAGATGTTCATGCGCCGATGATTGGAGAAGGAGCGATTAAAAAATTAGTATTTAAAGTTAAAATTTAAAAAAAATGAGCAACATACAAAAAGTAACCGATGCTATTGTTCAACAGGGAATGCTTCCATTGTATTTCAATGCCGATGAAGAGGTAACTATTGAAGTACTTAGAGCTATCTACAAAGCCGGAGTAAAAGCGGTTGAATATACAAGCAGAGGAGATGCAGCATTAAGCAACTTCAAAAAAATGATTGAAGTGAGAAATGCTGAAATGCCCGGATTATTACTGGGAATCGGAACCATCAAAAACTTACAACAGGCAGAAGAGTATTTTGCTGTAGGTGCTGATTTTTTCATCAGCCCGGGATTTGTTCCTGAAGTTGCAGCTTTTTTAAGAAGCAAAGAAGTATTGTACAGCCCAGGTTGTATGACGCCTTCAGAAATTATAGCAGCTGAAAATGCTGGAGTGAAATTCATTAAGTTATTCCCCGGGAATATGTTAGGTCCGGAATTTTTAAGCGGAATCAAAGATATTTTTCCAAAGTTATTATTCATGCCTACTGGTGGAGTGGATACCACAAGAGAAAATATAGAAGGATGGTACAAAGCCGGAGTTTCTGCAGTTGGAATGGGAAGCAAACTCATTAGCAAACCATTAATGGCGGCTAAAGATTATGCAACAATCGAAACAGAAACAAGAAAAGTTTTGGAATTAATCCAAACAATAAAATAAGTAAGAACATTAAGTAATTAGCAATAAAATGGAAAAATTAAACAGAAAAAACCAGGGATTAGAAAAGAAGTTTCCAATAAAAGTGGTACAATTTGGTGAGGGTAATTTCTTAAGGGCTTTCGTTGATTATGCTTTTCAAAGACTAAATAAAGAAGTCGATTTCAATGCCGGTATTGCTATGGTGCAACCGCTTGAGAATGGAATGATTAATATGATTAATGATCAGGACGGACTTTATACGCTCTTTTTAAACGGAATCAAGAAAGGTGAAAAAATCCAGGAAATTGAACTAATTACGAATGTTGTAAAAGGTATAAATCCTTTTAAAGAGTATTCAGATTATTTAGATTTAGCCAAAGAAGAAGAACTTCAGTTCATAATTTCAAATACCACAGAAGCCGGTATAGAATATATTGATTCAGATACGCTAGATATGAAGCCACCAGTGGCTTTTCCAGCAAGATTAACTGTTTTGTTACATGAAAGATTTAAGTATTTTAATGGCGATGTTTCTAAAGGGCTGACTATTATTCCATGTGAATTAATCAATTATAATGCAGACACCCTAAAAGAAATTATATTAAAGTATTGTGACTTGTGGAGTTTAGATAATTCATTTAAAACATGGTTGTTAGAAAGCTGCACTTTCCATAATACATTAGTAGACAGAATTGTTCCGGGTTATCCAAGAAATGAAATTGAAGAGTACAACAGCAAGTTAGACTATCAGGATAATTTGATTGTTACTGCGGAGCGTTTTTTCCTTTGGGTAATTGAAGGAGGAGAAGATTTAAAGAAAAAATTGCCATTCCACAAAACAGATTTAAATGTGAAAATTGTCGATGATATGCAACCGTTCCGAACGCTAAAAGTTCGCATTCTGAATGGAGCGCATACGGCTATGGTTCCGTTTTCATTGTTGTATGGAAACGATACGGTCAAACAAACCGTTGATGGTGATTTTACTGGTAAATTTGTAAACAGTATTATTTCTGAAATTAATGGGACATTACCATTTGATAAAGAAGAAGTTTTAGCCTATTCGGATGAAGTAATGGATCGTTTCAGAAATCCATTTATTAAACATTTATTGTCTGACATTGCCTTAAATTCTATTTCGAAGTTCAAAGTACGAGTTTTACCAAGCTTGCTTCAGTATTATAATGACAATCAGCAGCTGCCGACCAGTTTAACTTTTTCATTCGCCTGTTTGATTCGATTCTATAAAGGAAAATGGAACGGAAAAGAGTTGCCTGTAAAAGATTCTCAGGAAATTATTGATCAATTTAATGCGGTTTGGAAATTGTCAGATTTAGAATTGATTGTAAATGCGGTATTGGCTAATGAAGAGTTTTGGGGAGAAGATTTAACAAAAATAAATGGCTTGAGTCAGGATATCGTTTTTGCTTTATCGGAAATCGAAACTAATGGCTTGGAAAAAGGATATTTAAATTTTAACAAGCAATATCAATCGTAAAGAATTTATCATGCAAAAGAAATTAATAAAAGTAAACCCAGCCGATAATGTAATTGTGGCCTTGACCGATTTGGTAGGAGGTGAACAAATTGCTTTTGAGGGAACTACAGTTGTACCAACGACTGATGTCAAAGCCAAACATAAAATAGCAGAGACTGATTTTGCAATTGGCGATGACATTATAATGTATGGTGTTTTGGTGGGGAAAGCTTCACAGGCTATAAAAAAAGGAGAAGTAATTACTACCGAAAATGTAAAACATAAAAGTGAAGAAGTTTTTGGTAAAAAAAGTAATTTAGGCTGGACTCCTCCAAATGTAGATCGATGGAAAGACAAAACGTTCAACGGATATCATCGTTCGGACGGACAAGTGGGAACTAAAAATGTTTGGTTGTTTTTTCCATTGGTTTTTTGTGAAAATAAAAATATTGAGAAGCTAAAAGAGATTTTCGAAAACGAATTGATGCCCAAAAAAGATGTTTCGTATAAAAATTTATTACGCTCTTTAATTGAAGAAAAAAGCGTCGAAGAAGTAGCAGAGAAAAACCCAAATGAAAATCTTTTAGATAATATCGAAGTAAAATTTATAAATCATCAAGGTGGTTGTGGTGGAATCCGACAGGATTCAGAACTGTTGGCGAAACTGCTTGCAGGCTATGTGAACAATCCGAATGTTGCAGGTGCTACAGTTTTAAGTTTGGGATGCCAAAATTTACAAATAGATATATTTAAAAAGGCGTTAAAGGAAATAAATCCTAATAGTGATAAAGAAATTTTGATTTATGAGCAACAACAAATCGGTACTACCGATCAAATGTTCCAAATGGTGATTAAAGATTCTTATGAGGCAATTAAAAGAGCCAACCAAATTAAACGTCAACCTGCACCGCTTTCAAAACTAAACATTGGTTTAGAGTGTGGTGGATCTGACGGATTTTCAGGGATATCAGCAAACCCTGCTTTAGGCGTGGTTTCAGATATTTTTGCCGCTTTGGGTGGGAAAACCATTTTGGCTGAGTTTCCGGAACTTTGTGGTGTTGAGCAAGAATTGATGGACAGATGTGTTGATGAAGAAAAAGCCAATAAGTTTTTAACTTTAATGAAAGCTTTTGAGAAATCGGTTGTCGATGCAGGTTCAGGATTTGATATGAATCCGTCACCGGGAAATATTAAAGACGGATTAATTACCGATGCGATGAAATCGGCTGGTGCAGCTAAAAAAGGCGGAACTTCTCCTGTTGTAGATGTTTTAGATTACGGAGAATATATTTCAAAACCAGGTTTAAATCTTTTGAATACACCAGGTAATGATGCCGAATGTACCACTGGATTGGTAGGAGCAGGGTCAACGGTTGTTTTATTTACTACAGGTTTAGGAAATCCAATGGGGAATCCGATTGCACCTGTGGTTAAAATTTCGTCTAATTCGGCACTAATTAATAGAATGTCAGATATTATCGATGTAAATGCCGGAACCGTGATTACGGGGGAGAAAACCATTGCTGAAGTAGGAGCTGAAATAGTAGATTATATTATAGAATTAGCAAGCGGAAATGTAGAAACAAAAGCAGATCAACTGAAACAAGATGTATTTATTCCTTGGAAAAGAGGAGTATCATTATAAAAAAAAAGAGTGAATTTAATTCACTCTTTTTTTTTATGATTTTATTTTTGAAGATGAATTTCGAATTAATAATTCACCATTTAAAACTACCTTTTTTTCAATTTTACTGTCTTTGTTTTTCACTTGTTCTAAAAAGACTTGTGCGGCTACTTTGCCCATTTCCACACTGCATTGATCTACAGATGAAATGGATAATTCCATAAATTCGGTAAAGGGCTCGTTTCCAAAACCAACAACACAAAAATCTTCAGGAATTTTATAACCTTGTTGTTTAAGCTCTTTTATGGCTCCTAATGCAGCAAAATCTGAAGCCGAAAATATTGCGTCAGGTTTAACCTTTAGCTTTAATAATTTCTTTGCAGCTGAATGTCCGGCTTCAACACTACTTTTAATTTTTATCACATATTCATCAGTAAATTCAATGCCATTATCTAAAAGTGCTTGTTTATAGCCATTAAAACGATTTTCATAAATTTCTAAAGAACGATCACCGGTTAGATAGGCAATTTTAGAACATCCTTGCTCTATAATATGTTTTGTTGTTGTATAAGCAGCTCCAAAATCGTTAATTGTAACAGTACTTACTCCTTCAATATTTTTTTTACGGTCAAAAAACACTACAGGGACTTTCTTCTCAAGTGCTTTTTCAATCACACGGTCATTTTCAGAAGCCATATTAGAAACAGACATTAAAATACCATCAACTTGAGCGTTTAACAGCATATTAATGTTCTCTATTTCTCTTTTCTCATCTTCATGTGTTTGACAAATGATTACATTATATTTATGAGAATACAACTCTTCTTCAATTCCACGAATGACAGAAGCAAAGAAATTAGTGTTAATACGTGGAACAATAACACCAATATTATGGCTTTTTCCGCTTTTTAGTGCTTGAGCCAATTTATTCTGTTTGTAATTCATCTTGGTGGCAGTGGCCATAACAAGATCACAAGTGCTTTTACTGATTTTTGGATTGTTGTTTAATGCTCTTGAAACAGTAGCGGCAGATATGTTTAATTCTTTGGCTATGTCGTAAATTGTTGCTTTCGGACTCATTATAAAGTGCTTTTATGAAGGTAAAAGTAGCAAAATTTATTTATAAACATAATTTTGTGCTATCGATTGCACAAATTATTATTAGTTAATGGTTTTTGAATTTGATTTTGTACGGTTAATATTTAATTTTTTCTTAAATTAGCTGGAATATTAGGATATATATAAAAATTTCACGGATTTTTTATATTTATTGTTTTTTAACTATATTTTTTTGGTAAACTGAAAATTAATATTTACGTTTGTGTAATCGATTGCACTAGTTGCATTTTGTAGTTAAAAAAGAACAGGTATCGATGCAAATTAGTTAACATAAATCAAATGTCAAGACAGAATATTCTTAAGATTACCATCGCTTTTTCTTTACTTTCAGTATTGTTTTTTTCGTGTGCTACAAAACAGGATAAATCAACGACTAATGTAGTTAACTGGAATAAAATGCAGGACATTGTGAATAGTGTTAAGGAGCCTGTTTTTCAAAATAAAACTTATTTGATCTCTGATTTTGGTGCTGTAGCAGATGGTGTTTTTGATAATACACAAGTTTTTAAGAAAGCTATTGAAAATTGTTCTGCTAATGGAGGCGGAATTGTTAAGGTTAGTCCCGGAAAATATTTTACCGGTCCAATTCATTTACAGAGTAACGTAAATCTTCATTTGGAAGAAGGAGCTGAACTTTTGTTTAGTACAAATACAAAAGATTATCCAATAGTGCATACCTCTTTTGAAGGTATAGAGTTAATGAATTATTCTCCTTTGATTTATGCATACCAAAAAAGCAATGTAGCAGTTACGGGGAAAGGAACTATAAACGGTCAGGCCGCAAATGGAAATTGGTGGTCATGGTGTGGGAAAGCTGATTACGGATGGAAAAAAGGTGACCCGATTCAAAACGTTAAACGATTAATGGATATGGGGGAAAGTGGTGTTCCGGTTGCTGATCGTCTGTTCGGAGATGGATATTATTTGAGACCAAATTTTATTGAATTTTTTGACTGTAAAAATGTGATGCTGAAAGATATTAAAATTGTTAATGCTCCATTTTGGATTATTCATCCTATAAAATCAGTGAATGTTATAGTTGATGGTGTCAATATTATCAGTCATGGTCCAAATAATGACGGTTGTGATCCTGAATATTCTAAAAACGTTATCATTCGTAATTGCAGTTTTAATACAGGTGATGATTGTATAGCCATAAAATCAGGCAGGGATACAGATGGAAGAAGAGTCGGTATTCCAAGTGAAAATATAGTTGTACAAAATTGTAAAATGTTTGATGGTCACGGCGGTGTAACAATGGGTAGTGAAATTTCGGCAGGCGTAAGAAATGTATATGTAGAGAATTGTGATATGGACAGCCCTGAACTAGACCGGGCTATCAGAATCAAATCAAATACACGCAGAGGCGGATTTGTTGAAAATGTGTGCGTCAGAAACTTAAGAATCGGACAGGTAAAAGAGTCTGTACTGGGAATAGATTTATTTTATTCTATTCACGGAAATCAAACAGGAAATTATATGCCAAAAGTTCAGAATATATTTTTAGAAAATATTACTGTAAAGAATGGTGGTAAATATGGGATTTTGGCAAAAGGGCATGCTGAATCACCAATAAAAAATATTATATTAAAGAACGTTACAATTGATAAAATAGGCTCCAAATACACAGTTGAAAATGTTGAAAATTTGCAATTTATAAACACTAAAATAAACGGAATTCTGATTGAACAACCAAAATAAAATTTAAATAAACCAATAATTATTATGAGTATAAAATGTTTTTATAACAAAGCCGCAAAATATCGTTTTGCAATGACTATTATCCTAATGCTATTCATGAGTTCTCAGGTTATGGCTCAAGGTGATATTACAGTTACAGGGGTAATTATAGATGCGGGAGGTTTAACTTTACCTGGAGTAACCATTAGTGAACAGGGAACAAAAAATGCCGTTAGCAGTGATTTTGATGGAAAGTTCACAATAAAAGTTGCCGGAGCAAAAAGCGAATTGGTTTTTACTTATATCGGATATGAAACACAAACAGTGAAAGTAGGTACAAAAAAACAAGTAAATGTTGTTTTAAATAGTGCAACTAACAAACTGGATGAAGTTGTTGTAATCGGATATGGTACTTCCAAGAAATCGGATTTGACAGGTTCTGTAGTTTCTGTTTCTGGAGAGGATCTTAAAAAAATGGCAACAGCGAGTGTAGCAGAAACTTTAACAGGTCGTGTTGCAGGTTTGCAGGTTGCTTCTACAGAAGGATCGCCGGATGCAAATATAAGCTTAAAAGTTAGAGGTGGTGGTTCTATATCACAGGATAGTTCACCATTGCTAATTGTTGATGGATTTCCGGTTAATAGTATTAATGATATTTCACCATCTGATATTGAAAATATTTCTGTTTTAAAAGATGCGTCATCTACTGCTATTTATGGAGCTAGAGGTGCATATGGTGTAATTATCATAACCACCAAAAAAGGTGGTAAAGACGGGGGTAAAGTTACAGTGAGTTATAATTCATTTTTTGCAACTAAAAAAATAGCTAACACTATTTCAGTGCTGAATCCTCAGGACTTTGCCAATTGGCAATATGAGTATGCTCAACTCACAAATGATATCCCATCTTATGAAGACCCATTCGGTGGAGCATGGTCACCAACTCAATATGAAGGTGTAAAGGCTACAAATTGGCAAAAAGAAATTTATGGACAAACAGGTGTTGTGCAAAACAATGATTTAGGTATTAGAGGAGGTTCAGATAAATTAAATTACAATTTTAATTATACAAAGTATAATGAAAAAACCATTATGCTGGGTTCAACTTTTGATAGAGATAACTTATCCTTAAATTTAAGAAGTAAGGCTAATGATAAAATTGATTTATCATTCACTATGCGGTACTCAAACACAGAAATAACAGGTGGAGGAGCAAATGAGCAAAATGAAGTTTCTTCTCAAGATTCTCGTTTGAGACATGCAGTTGGATATGCTCCATTTCCACTAGCAGGTGTAACTACAGACAATACCGATGAGGCTATTTCTACCTATCTTATCAATCCACTTGTGGCTGTAGCAGATAATGATCGTTTACAAACCAGAAAAAATTATAACACTTTGGGTAGTTTCTCATGGAAAATTACTGATAATATTCAGTTTAAAACGGAATTAGGTCTTGATAATTATTTTTATAATGATAATCGTTTTTATGGTAGGTCTACTTATTATGTTAGAAACATTCCTCTACCTGAGAACCAAGGATTAGCAGCACTTATTATGCGCGGACGTAAAGAAGTGAGGTTTAGAAATGCAAATACAATAAATTATGATTTTAAAAAGACATTAGGCAAAGGTCATAAATTAAAAATACTTTTAGGTGAGGAGTCTATAAATTATAATGTTACTAACTTAACAAATACCATTCATGCTTTTCCACAGGCCTTTACTTTTGATGATGCTATGAATCTTTCTTCTCAAGGAAAACCGTTTAGTGTAGATAATTTTGTTAGTCAGGAAGATAAGTTACTATCCTTTTTTGGACGTGTAAATTATGATTTTAAAGATCGATACATATTTACAGCAACTATGCGTGCAGACGGTTCCAGTAAATTTTTAGGAGATAACCGTTGGGGCTATTTCCCGTCAGCAGCAGGAGCATGGAAACTGACCGAAGAGAAATTTTTGAAAAACGTAAAATGGTTAGACTTATTAAAACTTAGAGTAAGTTATGGTCAGGCAGGTAATAATAATATTCCAACAGGTCAAACGATACAAACATACCAATCGTCAACATCTGCTTGGATAGATGGAGTAACTAACTTTTGGGCAGCATCCCAATATTTAGCAAACCCGGATTTGAAATGGGAAACTGTAATAACACAAAATGTTGGACTTGATTATGAATTGTTTAAAGGTCGTGTTAGTGGTTCTTTTGAATTATATAAAAACATTACTAAAGATTTACTTCTTTCTTTTCCTATTTCAGGAGCTGGTTACAATTTTCAGTATAGAAATATGGGAGAAAATCAAAATACCGGTGTAGAAACTTCTTTAAATGTAACTGCAATACAAAAGAAAAATTACGGATTAAGTTTTGGTTTCAATATTAGTTTCAATAAAAACAGAATTAATTCCCTTGGAGAATTAGATGATTTTGAATGGTCAAGTGGTTGGGCTTCAACAGCTATAGGAACCGACTATGTGGTTAAAGTTGGTAATCCATTAGGGTTGATGAAAGGATATAGAAGCGATGGTCGTTACGAAGTGTCAGATTTTGATTATACGAGCGGTTCGCCTGTTTTGAAACCTGGTGTTGCTAATGCTGATGGAATTTTTGGAACTGTTGTTCCCGGAACTATGAAATTAAAAGACCTTAATGGAGATGGGGTAATAAATGCAGATGATCAAACTGTTATTGGAGATGCTAATCCGGTTCACACTGGAGGTTTTGTAATCAATGCCAATGCCTATGGATTTGATTTGTCAGCAGCGTTCAACTGGAGCTACGGAAACGATGTGTATAATGCAAGTAAGATTGAATACACTACAGCGATTTCAAATAATGATACTGGACAATATAGAAACCTGTCTGCAGAAATGGCTGGAGGAAACAGATGGACAAATACAGATCCAACTTCTGGACTAGTAGTAACTGATCCGACAGCACTCGCTGCACTTAATGCTAATACATCAATGTGGTCACCATATCAGAGCCGTTACGTGTTTTCTGATTGGGCTGTTGAAGATGCTTCTTTCTTAAGATTAAACACGTTAACACTTGGATACTCACTTCCTAAAGATCTTATATCTAAAATATCAATCTCTAAATTGAGATTTTATGTGACGGCTAATAATGTTTTTGTTCTTACCAACTATTCAGGTCTTGACCCAGAGGTATCTACAAGAAGAAATACACCTTTCACTCCTGGAGTGGATTCATCTCCATATCCTCGTAGTAGACAATATGTTTTTGGTTTAAACCTTAATTTTTAATTAAATAATTTATTTTAAAATGAAAAAAATAGTAATAATAACAGGGATATTTATAACAGGGCTGTTTTCTTCTTGTAATAATTTTGATGATGCCCTAGAATCTCAAGCAGTATCAAGTTTGGAGGAGTCTGTTATTTTTTCAAACTTGGATTTGACTAAAGGTGCTATAGACGGAATTAAAATACCATTTGGAGAAACCAATTCATACAGAGGACGTTTCCTCCCTTGGTATGGTTTTAATACCGATTCAGAATGGTACAATTCATCCGAAACAGCAGGTGATAAGGCCGATCTTTGTGTTTACGATGCTAAGCCTAATAATGTTGAGATGAATACCGCTAACAATGCCTGGTCAATGATGTATCAGGGAATTGAGCGTGCCAATCTTTGTATTCGAGGTATTCGTAATTATGGTAACCCAGCTCCAGGAAATGAAATGGGATATTTACTTGGAGAAGCTTTAACTTTAAGAGCTATTTATTATGCTGATTTAGTAAAAGCCTGGGGTGACGTACCAGCTCGTTTTGAACCTACCAACTCACAAACTATATTTTTAGGAAAATCAAGTAGAGATATAATTTATAAACAATTAATTCAAGATCTTGGTGAAGCCTCAACTTTAGTACCATGGCCTAATGGAAATGCTGCTACTACAAATGTACAAAGAATTAATAAAGCATTTGTAAAAGGACTACGCGCAAGACTGGCAATGGTTGCCAGCGGATACCAACAATATCCAGATGGAATAAGAAGAAGTACTGACACTGATCTTTCTGTTGCTAACATGTATGCTTTAGCATTAAGTGAATGTAATGATGTTATTCAAAGCGGTACAGCACATTTAGAGCCATCTTTTGAAACATTCTGGAGAAAATACAATCAGGAAAATACCGCTGCCGGTGGTGAGTCACTTTGGGAATTGCCTTTTGGAGCCGGTAGAGGAAGAATGCTTTTCACTTTTGCTGTAAACCACACTAGTATTGATCAGTTCCAGGCTAATGGTTCTAATAGAGGTGGGGTTGCAGGTCCGCTTCCTCATATCTTTTATGATTATGACGTAGCGGATAGCCGCAGAGATGTTACCTGTGTTCCTTACAGATATGGCACAGCAAGTAATACGGTATTAACAAATGGCTTTCCTACAGCAAAACAAACATTAGTTGGTATTAATAGATGGTATTTTGGTAAATACCGTTACGAATGGATGACTCGTAGAGTAATTTCAACTAATGATGATGGAGTTAATAAAATATACATGCGTTATGCTGAAGTGCTTTTAATGGCGGCAGAAGCTGCTAATGAGTTAAATGGTCCTGCAGCTGCAGCACCATATTTAAAAGAAATTCGCAGAAGAGCTTTTGCACCTGCAAATCATGCTGTGAAAGTTGATGCTTATGTAGATGCATTAGGCAGCAAAGAAGCTATGTTTAATGCCATTGTTGAAGAGCATAAGTTTGAATTTACAGGTGAAATGGAACGTAAACAAGCGCTTATACGTTGGAATTTATTAGGAGCAAAATTAACAGATGCCAAAGCAAAAATGTTCAGATTACAACAACGAACCGGAGAATATGCAGATGTGGCAACAACCTTATATTTTAAATATAATACAGATAATGTATCATTAATTATTTATGGTTTAAATCACGGTGAAACTACTGATCCGGGAGCAGGATACACCTCTTTTAGTTGGAATAATTTGTCAGACACCAAGATAAATGGTCTTGTAAAAGCAGGAGCAGATCCTGATAACAGACAGTTCTGGCCAATATGGCAGGTATTCCTTGATGGTAGCAATGGTCTTTTAGTAAATGATTACGGCTACTAGAAAATAAGTAAGTTTTTAGTAAGGCTCATTTATAGATGAGCCTTACTTTTTTAATGATTTTTTTTGAGATTTCTTATATGGTATTGATTTTAAATTATGAAAAATAAAATGTCTTTTTTTAAAATAAGAATAGCTTTAAATGTTGTAATGGTTTTTATTGGACTCAATGTTGTAGCCCAAAATAAAACGGTTTCAAATATTCCGACTAATTTAAAATGGTCAGAAAGAATGGCTTTGTCCGAAATGAAACGCTATCCTGAAGCTTACCAAATAGATGAAAAAAAAGAACCTAAATGGGATTATGTTCACGGTCTAGTTTTGACTTCGATAGAGAAATTGTACAAAAAGACTAACGATAAAAAGTATTACGACTATATAAAAGGGTATGCAGATGCTACCATCGATAATGATGGCGTAATCAAATCATATAAATTCGACACTTATAATATTGACATGGTTACTGCAGGAAGAATCCTTTTTAACCTATACGATACGACTAAAGATTCAAGATATTTAAACGTATTACAGCTCCTAAGAAAACAACTGCAGGAACAACCAAGAACACCAAGTGGTGGATTTTGGCATAAAAAAGTGTACCCAAACCAAATGTGGCTCGATGGATTATATATGGGAGAACCATTTTATGCACAATATACTGTGACATACGAAAATGGAGCAAACCTTGATGATATTGCCAAACAGTTTGAATTAATTCAGCTGCATGCCACCGATAAAAAGACAGGTTTGTTATATCATGGCTGGGATGAAAGCAAGGAAATGCCATGGGCAGATAAAGAAACGGGCTGTTCTCCAAATTTTTGGTCACGCTCAATCGGATGGTATATGATGGCATTGGTTGATGTGTTAGATTATTTTCCAAAAGAGCACCCAAAGCGAAATGAATTAATTAGCTATTTAAATAATATTGCCAATGCCATAGCAAAAGTTCAGGACAAATCCGGACTCTGGTATCAGGTAACTGATAAAGGAGGAAGCGAAGGGAATTATCTGGAATCTTCAGGTTCATCAATGTTTGCTTATGCTCTAGCAAAAGGAGCCAACAAGGGATATCTACCAAAAAAATTTAAAAAAATTGCGTGCAAAGCTTTCAAAGGATTAACAAAACAATTAATAAAAACAGATGCCGATGGTGAGATTACAATCACTCAGGCATGCGCTGTAGCAGGACTTGGTGGAAAACCTTATAGAGATGGTTCTTATTCCTATTATGTGAATGAACGAAAAAAAGATAACGATCCTAAAGCAACCGGTTCTTTTATTCTGGCCGCTTTAGAATTGAATAAATAGATTTTGTAGCTGATGAAAATGAATAGTATATATTTTTTATGCTTCTTTTTTACCTCTTTCCTTTTTGGACAAGAGCGTGGAGATTCATTTTCTAAATCAATATGGGTTTCGGATAAAGGAGACGGAACATATACCAATCCAATTTTAAATACTGATTATTCCGATCCTGATGTGATTCGAGTTGGAGATAAATTTTATATGACAGCTTCGTCTTTCAATTGTATTCCGGGTTTGCCAATTCTTGAATCTAATGATTTGGTGAACTGGAAACTGATTAATTACGGATTAAAAAAGCAAAAGCCAGTATCCTTTTATAATAAAGCACAGCACGGAAAAGGAGTTTGGGCACCATGCATCCGATACCATAACAAAGAATTCTATATCTATTATCCTGACCCTGATTATGGAATTTATATGATTAAATCCAAAAAAGCAGAAGGACAATGGTCGGAACCAATTTTGGTAAAAAAAGGAAAAGGGTTGATTGATCCAACACCACTCTGGGATGATGACGGAAACACGTATTTAGTTTATGCTTTTGCAGGAAGCCGAGCCGGAATCAAAAGCATATTGGTTGGATGCACCATGAATGCTGAAGGAACTATGACCAATAATGATGAAGTGCTTCTATTTGATGGTCATCAGGATGAACCTACATTAGAAGGCCCAAAGATTTACAAAAGAAATGGTTACTATTATATTTTTGCTCCGGCTGGCGGTGTAGCTACAGGTTGGCAAACGGTTTTCAGAGCCAAAAATATTTATGGTCCGTATGAAAATAAAAAAGTTTTAGAGCAGGGAACATCAAATGTAAATGGACCGCATCAAGGTGCGTGGATTCAAACTAAATCGGGCGAAGATTGGTTTATTCATTTTCAGGACAAAGGTATAATAGGAAGAGTTGTGCATCTGCAGCCAATGAAATGGGTAAACGATTGGCCTGTTATCGGAATAGATACTAATGGTGATGGAATCGGTGAGCCTGTTTTAAATCATAAGAAACCAAATGTTGGCAAATCGTATCCGGTTGTTTATCAAAAAGAATCTGATGAATTTAACAAGCCTATTTTAGACTTACAATGGCAATGGCATGCGAATCCTCAAATAAACTGGGGTTTTCCAAGCAGCTACGGGTATTATATGCTAAATTGTATTCCGAAACCAAAAAAAGCAGTTAATCTTTTTGATGTGCCGAATTTACTTTTGCA
Source organism: Flavobacterium anseongense (assembly GCF_021608185.1). GTDB lineage: Bacteria > Bacteroidota > Bacteroidia > Flavobacteriales > Flavobacteriaceae > Flavobacterium > Flavobacterium anseongense. Next base: position 52,752 of record NZ_JAKIHN010000007.1, read on the forward strand.
AAAATTTCCATCCGAAGAGTTCACAGCTACAACAAAATTGATTGTGAATTTTAATTTTGATGAAGAAGAGGCAGGGTTATTGGTAATGGGGTTGGATTACTGCATGTTAAGGATAAAACAAACAGAGAATAAGTTGTATTTGTCTCAGATGATATGCTTAAATGCAGATAAAAATCAAGCAGAAAGTGAAGCTGCTTCGGTTTTGTTAAAAAGTAACATTGTCTACCTGCAGATTAAATCTCTTGGTGACGGAATGTGTACTTTTTTTTATAGTGAAGATGGAACCGATTTTAAATCAATCGGAATTCCTTTTAAAGCTAGAGAAGGCAAATGGATTGGAGCTAAATTAGGATTTGTAGCGTTGCGTAACGGATTCATTAATAACGCAGGAAATTGTAAGCTGGATTGGATAAGATTTAATAGCTAAATCAGTAAGATATAAAAGATGAAAAAAATAGCGACTATTTTGATACTAATGTTTTTTACTGTTTCCTGTAAATCGGCAGCACAGTATAAAAAAACGGAAGATCAAGAACATTCTAAGATAACAGATTGGAACAAATTCATAGTATCCAAAGATGATAATTGGTACGCAACTGAAGAAGCACAAAAGGTAGCCGAAAACGTCCTATTGTACCAACGCGATTTTGGAGGTTGGCCAAAAAATACCCAAATGCAAAACCAATTATCACAAGCTGAAAAGAAGCAGCTTTTAGAATTGAAATCCGATCCTAATGGATGTACTATTGATAACGGAGCTACGGTTCAGGAAATGCTTTTTTTATCTAAAATAAACAAACAGCAACCGAATGAAAAATACAAAAATGCCTTTTTTAGAGGATTGATGTATTTGATTTCTGCTCAATATGCTAATGGAGGTTTTCCTCAATTCTTCCCATTGAAAAAAGGCTATGCCAAGCACATCACTTATAATGATGATGCAATGGTCAATGTGCTGAAATTATTTAAAGAAATTAAAGATAACTCAAACTATTATTCAATTGTACCCCCTGCAGAAATAGTATCCATGGCACAAACCGCTTTTGATAAAGGAATTGATTGCATTTTAAAAACACAATACAAACAAAAAGGAGTACTTACCAGTTGGTGCGCACAACATGATGAGGTTACATTACTTCCTGCTGATGCCAGAGCGTTTGAATTAGCATCTTTAAGTGGAAAGGAATCTGCAAAAATCACCTTGCTTTTAATGTCAATAGAAAATCCGTCTAAAGAAATTGTAGATGCTGTAGAAGCTGCTGTTCTCTGGTTTGAAAAAACGAAAATAACAGGAATTAAAATCGAAAATGTACCAACCGGAGATGGAGATAAAACGGATAGAACAGTTGTAGAAAGTCCAGATGCTGAACCACTTTGGGCCAGATTTATGGAATTGGATAATAATAAACCATTTTTTTGTGATCGTGATGGTGTGAAAAAGGCAACATTGGCAGAAATTGGATACGAGCGAAGAAATGGTTACGGGTGGTATGCCAGTGAACCAAGAGAAGTTTTAAAGAAATATCAAGATTGGAAAAGCAAGATTAAATAGAATTGAAACAAAACTTTTGATAAAATCTTGCTACAATGCAATCGATTACAAAAAAAATATGTATCATTATAAATTAAAAAAAATATTATGAAATTGAAAATCAAGTTACTCTTTTTTACGTTGTTACTTTCAATGTCATCTCTTCATGCTCAAACTACAGATGTTTGGGATTTTGGAGCGGTACAGTTAAATTCCGGAACATATAATAATATGTTGAACGAAACGGTGATTAACTCATGGTATGGTGCTGTAACACCCGGTAGCACTGCTATCAATTTCCCCGTTAGTTTTACTTCCGGAGCCTTGTCTTGGGTTGGAAACTCGGGAGACAGGTTGCGAACAAGTAATACCAATTTAACCCGTTTTGATGCAAATATTGCCAGTGTAACTACACATACAGGTAGAGTTTATTGTAACGGTACACCAAATCTTTCAGCCGGAGTACCAACAAACAGGTTTATGAGAATGGTTCTTAATGAAGATGACGAAGTTACTGTTGTATCAAGAACAGACGCCGCAGCCTCATTAAGCTTTGTAAATGAAGCAAACCCAAGTTTACAAACTGATCTTGTTGCACCTACTTTTGCCAGTGGTGCTGTAACCGAAGTTAAGTATGTTGCCAAAAATGCGGGTACATTTAAAATTTACTCCGCAGATGGTAAAGCCAGTTTTTACAGAATATTGAGAAGACCAGCAGTCTATACGACCGTGTCGGGAAATATAGATGTTTCACAAGCTACAGGAATTCCTGGAAATTATGCTGTAGTGTTTACAAATCTAGCCGGAAAATCATGGACATCAACCATGAATATGGATGGTACTTATAATGTTAATTTGCCTATTGGATATACTTATGAAATTAGTTTAGTGAATGCAAATGGTTATATAATTTCCAACGGCACCACTTTAAATTTAATACCTGTAACCACACCGACTTTCACACATGATATTACGATTTTACAGGTTTCGTTATATCAAGTCAGCGGTTCAATAGCGGGTCTTGGAACAGCAATATCAAACTTAGGTTTAACCTATACAGCTATTCCTTCAAGTGGTGCGATTTACATTCCGGTGCCAATTATTAATACAGTAAATTCAACATACACGGTTTTATTGGAGGCTAACATTCAATATACTATTACAGCAAATGGGGTTAATGATTATCTGTTAGATTCGAATACCATCACTATTCCGGCAGCTAATACAGTTTCGGATATTAGTTTTACTCCAAAACCAGTTTACAATATTACAATTACTACTACTGGTTTGACCACGACTCAGGAGAATAATTTGCAATTAACATTCACCAATTTAAACGAAAGTGGCTATGTCTATAATTTCACCGGCCTAACTGGAATTGCTTTACGTAATGGTACTTATGCCGTTACCTATGGTGGCTTAAATGCTTATCCGGTTGATATGTCGTTAACATCTAATTTAGTAGTTAACGGTTCTCCGGTTTCAAAAACATTGGCATTTGTTCCGGTAACAGTTTGGTCGTTTAATGATCGGGTTATTACAACGGCAAATTCTTCTTATAAAGGAATGCTTTTTACAGGGAATATTTCTAATTCAATCAGTCAAGGTCATTTAATTGCCCAAGCAGGTTCAACTATTCAGGTTCCGGTGAACGTTGGCGAGAAAATTAGAATTGACTATTATTACTCAGCCAATTTTTCAATTGAAGGAGGAGCAACTTTAAGTACCATAAATTCAACCGGATCAACTTCAATTATTGATAGTGTTGAGTATACTTATACAGGTTCTTCTCCGGGATTTGTCAATATTGCTATAGCAGGGACAACTTATTTTACCGAAATAAAAATAGGAGGAATTGTTCCTTACAGTCCAATAATAACTGTTGGAGTTGGCAAAGATTATCAAACCATTAACGCTGCTTTAGATGCTGTTTCAAATATGATAAGAACTAGCACAGATAGAGTTACTATAGTGATTGATCCGGGTAATTATGAAGAAATGTTAGTAATTAATCAACCTTTAATTAAATTAAAAAATGCTTCCGCTACACCTAGTACTGCTCTTTTAAATGGAGGCGTTAATATTGATGCCAATGCGGTTAGAATTACTTCGTATTACGGACATGGATATACCTATTTTAGTATGTCTTCAGACCAAAAATGGCACCAAGATGTATTGAATGTGAATACAGCAAATGGATATGCATCTTATCAAAATGTTGGAGCGGGAACTACTAATGGTTCTTATTGGAATGCTACTGTAGTAGTTGGTGCAGATGGTTTTGAAGCTGAGGGAATTATTTTTGAAAATTCGTTTAACCAATATATTTCTAATAAAGAATCTCAAGACACCGTTTTGGCATGGACAGTTGGTAGCCCGGGAGTGAGACCTACAAATGTAGGTAATACTAATGTACAAAACAGAACAATGGTAGAAAGAGCAGCTGCGATAGCAATAAAAAATAATATTCAAAAAGTAATTTTGAATAAGTGTAGAGTTGTTGGACGCCAAGATTCATTTTTTGGAGGAACAGGTTCAAGAGTTGCGGTTTATAAAGGTGACTACATGGGTGCAGTAGATTATATTTTTGGAGGAATGGATGTAGTCTTTTATCAGTCTAAATTGAGTATGAATGTAAGCGATCAATCCAATGACCAAGCTTATATTACAGCAGCACAGCAAACTACCGGAAGAGGGTTTTTAATGTATGAATGTACCATTACTTCGGCTGAGCCTTTGGTAGAAACAGCTTCTGTTTACCGCGCAAAACCAGGTTATTTTGGACGTCCATGGCAAGCTAATACTAGTGAAGTTGTTTTCTACAATACTACAATTGAAACTTCAAATTACCCAGGATTCATTGGTAATTCATTGATTGTTCCGCTAGGGTGGCAAAATACTTTAGGAGGTACTTCAAGTGGAATGTATGAATATGGCACAACAGAAATTTCGGGAGTAAATAATGGACCAAGCCGTGCTACATGGGCAACCTATTTAACATCGCCGGTGTTGAACGATGCAACTCCAATCACTACATTTAATTTCACCAAAGGATTAGACAATTGGGATCCGTTTCCGCAATTGATTTTGGACGATGCATTAGGAAATAATGATTTTCAACCAACTTCTAAAGTTAATGTATATGCTTATAAAAATACGGTTGTAATTTCAAATGTGAAATCGAATACAAGTATAGCAGTTTATGCTATGAATGGTTCATTAGTTAAGTCATTCAAAACCGATACCGATACTGAATTTAATTTAAGTAAAGGTTTGTGGATAGTGCATGTAAATGCAGAAGATGGACAAAAATCAGTAAAATTATTAACGTTTTAATAGTATACAATTCTGTATAAATAGACTATTTAAGTTACACAAAATAAAGCACAATAAAATGAATAGAATGAGTAAAAAATTAATTATTGCCTTTTTCTTTTTGACAATGATAAAGGCGTTTGGACAAAATTATTATATGGCAACTCCGGAAGGATTTGGAGCCGCAGTAACAGGTGGCACTAGTACAACGCCGGTAACGGTTAGCACCTACACTACTTTTAAAAATGCACTTCAATCAACATCGGCGGCCAATTCAGTGATTTTGGTTTCAGGAACGATTGACTGTGTTTACACTAGTGTAACATTGAACAACAAAACCATTATAGGATTGCCTGGAGCCAGACTTAGAAATACTCAGATAACTGTTGGTAATTCAACTACTTCTGCTGCTAATTCGGGAATACTTAATATAAAACCGGGTTCCAATAACGTAATTATAAGAAATCTTATTTTTGAAGGTCCGGGGGCATATGATGTTGATGGGAGAGATAATCTTACCAATGAAGGTACAAATGTTTGGGTAGACCATTGTGAGTTTCAGGACGGAATTGATGGTAATTTTGATAATAAAGGAATGGCTGACAATGTAACAATTTCCTGGTGTAAATTTACCTATTTAAAGCCTGCTATATCAGGAGGTTCCGGAGGTTCAAATGATCATCGTTTTTCAAATCTTATTGGTTCAGATTCTAACGATGCTCCGGCAGACGGACATTACAGCATTACGTTTAAAAATTGTTATTGGGCAAACGGATGTAAAGAAAGAATGCCTAGAGCCAGAAATGCTGAGCTTCATATTCTCAACTGCTATTATAGTACAAACGTATCTGGTTCAAGAGCAATTGGTTTAGGCGGTGGAATAAACAATTCTACCTGTTATGTAGAAAAAACACACTTTGCGAATATAGGATCTGTATATACCAGCTATGTTAGCTCAGATGGTGGAACAGTTGGAATTAAATATATGAATTGTCTTAGTGGTGGAAGTAATGTTGGAACAGTTGCTACTCCAACTTACACAACAACGCAAATGCCTGTTAATGAAGTTTCAGCCTTTTTAACGGATGCAACATGTGGAGCAGGAGCTACGTTACAAGTAACTGCCGGTGGAGTAGTTTCACCAAGTAATTGTACCTTGGGGATTAATGAAATTAGCTCTGATACATCTATTACTATTTCTTCTAATTTGGTTGATGATACTTTAAAAATACACTTCTTAAACAATATTGCAGGTAATGGGAAAATAGTTATTTATTCTATGAGCGGTCAAAAAGTTTTTAGTTCTTCAAAATACATCTCATCTGATGAGACAGTTGAGTTTAATTTGGAAAGCTTACCAAAAGGGCTCTATATATGTAAAATTGAAATAGATAACAAAGCAACCAATTTGAAGTTTATTAAATAATATATAATTGAATAACAAAATCAGCATTGTCAAACATTAAAAATAAATAACATGAGTAAATTATTTTCACATAGTGTTTATTTATTAATTAAATTTGTTAGGAAAATATATAAAACCTGTAAAACCTTCTTTAAAAATAAATTTTTGAAGCCGAAAACTGGTTATTATAATCAATTATTGACAAAGTATCTGGATAAATTACAATAAAGCTAAAAAAAAAAGGATATTTTTTTTGAAATCAAAAAATTATATTACTTTTATGCAATCGATTACAATTAACTTAAAAATAAATAATAATAACAAAAAACTCTTTAAAATGAAAACAAAATTACTTTCAATTACTTTAATGATGGTGCTTTTTACTAGTATCACAAATGCACAGACTAAAATATGGGATTTTGGAAATGATACAGCAACATGGCCTGTAACTGGTTCCGGAGTTGGAACTATTGGTGCAGACACTCAGGCCGTAATAGATAATTTAGGATTATTTTCTAATGACCCAAGTGCATCTTCAGATATTGTAAACTTCGGTTCAATCAATGCAAGTGCCGCATCATTTTCAGATGGATTTACAGCTGTAAATAGATTTCAATTGAATGGTGCAGGATATCCATCTGCCGGAGGTTTCATACCTATGCCAACACAACGTTATATCTTTTTTGATGTAAATGGTGCATGTACTGTAAAAGTATGGTTTAAAACAGGAAGTAACGGTACTGTAAGAACAGTATATGTTACTGATGGAACTGCTACTGTTGGTTCTGCTGCTTCAAATTCAGGAGGTAATGCAGATTTAGTTATCTTAACAGCTAATGCTACTGCTGCCGGTAGATATTATATTTATGCAGATGCCGCATGTAACCTTTATAAAGTTAGTGTTGTTGGAGCAACTGTAAATACAGTTTTATCTAATGATGATTTTCAAGCAGAATCACCGGTAAAAGCATTTACAAGAGGTCGTGAAATTTATTTGTCTAATATAGCATCAAAAACTCAAGTGGAAGTATATTCAGTAACCGGAGCTTTAGTTAAATCTATGACTACTGAATCAGATACTAATTTTGATGTTTTAACTGCCGGTGTTTACATTGTAAAAGTTAAATCGGAAGAAGGTCAAAAATCGATTAAAGTAGTAGTTCAATAATTAGGAACTTATACAAATGCAAATAAAAAGCGGTCTCGTTAACAAACGAGACCGCTTTTTATTTGTATACTAGTATACTTTTATTTAACTATAACTTTTAAAGTTTTACTAAAGGTATCAGATTGAATGGATAGAAAATATAAACCTTCAGAAAATAGTGTATTATTGATTTCAATTTCATTTTCTCCTATAGCTATTTCTTTTTTCAATGTTTCTAAAATCTGTCCGTTAATAGAGGATAATGTAATGGTAGTTTCTATTGCTGCCGGAGAAATTACATTCAAATGAATAGCACTATTAGTTGTCGGATTCGGGTATATCCTGGCTTCAAAATTTTGACTTTCATGAAATGCAGTTCCAAGAGAAGTGCCTGTTTCTCTGGCTCCTAAATCGGGTGCACTTCCATTAAATGTAATTCCAGTGGTTGTAACTCCCGCATTTATAAAATCACTACTTAAGTTTAAAGCAAGGAAATTACCTAAATTTGGACTTCCGTCAGCGTTCTTCATTACCGCTGGAGGGGTTAAAGTGATGAAGTCAGCAGCACTGGAAACTATAGCAGGTGTTCGTCCGTTAGTACTAAGATTATTTACAAACCAAACATTAGAAAGGCCAACATTAGTCCCGGTGGTTACATCACTGCTTCCTGAATTATAAGAAACATTATTCCTGAATTGGTGGGTTCCTCCTGCACGAAAATTATAATTAGAATTGGTATTGTTGAAAGAAGTATTATTTGACACTTCAATAGACCCTAAATTATTGTTATCGGTAAATCCATGCTGTCCATTACCAAAAGCAATACAGCGTCTTACAATGTGATTAACAGGGATACCACTTCCACCAAGTTTAAATCCGTTTTTATCTCCATTAACAGATGTAGTTCCGTCTGTCAGTGTTCCATTATTGTATGCGATGCAGTTTTCAAACGATACTACTCCAATTGCTCCGGTAGTAGTATTGGTGAATAAATCCCAACCGTCATCAATGTTATTGTGAGCTATACAACCACGAAAAACATTGCCTGATCCGCAGGTAAGTTTAGCAGCAAAGCCATCAGCATTTTCAGCTAAAACATCTTTGTTGTCAAACGCTTCACAATTCAAAATCAAGTTATTAGATGGCCATTGACTAATGGTGGTGTAAGCACTGTTGTATCTGCTTATTTGAAGTCCGGTATCTCTGTTTTTTTCAAAAACACAATTATCTATTGTATTGTAATTTCCGGAAAGCAACATGCCGTTATCTCCGGCTCTTTTAATAGTAATCCCTTTGATGTACCAATATAAACCATCTAGTACAATACCTCGGTTCCCACTTGCTTCTGCTTGAGCTGAAAAATTAAGAATTGGAATTTCATCAGTATATGCTTCTATTCGTTTAAGGTTTCCGGCTGTCCCACTGTTTGTTCTGGCAATCACAATAGTACTGTTGAAATTATAGGTACCACCTCGCATATAAATAGTTTGTCCCGGACTAATTATACTCAATGCATTTTGTAAAGTGGTTGGACTACCAATGGTACCACTATTAGTCGATAGACCGGTTGGAGAAACATACAGTTGTGAAAACGTATAAAAGGGGAATAGTACTATAGTTACGAAAAGATATTTCATGTTTATACTAATTGTAAATAAAAAAACCTTCTTAATGACTAAAAAGGTTTTTAATTATATTAATTTTTAATAATTTTTCCATTGAATATACCATGATCTGTTTGCACTTTTACAAAATAGGTGCCTTTTCCTAAACCACCCATATCAATCGATCTGATATCTCCAATACTATTTTTTACTTGTTGGCCTAAAAGGTTATATACCGCTACATTTTGTATTATTTCAGAATCTGAAGTAGTAATGTTCAATGTGTTTGTCACCGGATTTGGATACAATACTAATTTTTGTTGATTAGGATTTTCTCCTAAACCAAGCGTGTATTCTGTTTTTATATAATAAAGGTTTGTAGTATTGCCTTTTGTTATAGTATGAGCACCGGCAGCAACTGAAGGGATAACAACGATACCACCTGATGTTGTATAAGATACTCCGTCGAGTTTAATAGGACCGTTAAATGTTGTATCACAAACTAGAGTTAAAGTCGAAGTAGTTAGTGTTGTATATGAAATATTAGTAGCTGTTTCCATTTTTAAACGTGCCGTCAATGTCAAGTCATCATAGGTTGCAGAACCGGGCGTGCTATTCATATTGCAAGATGTAAATGTATAGAACGTACTATTCAAAGTTTGTAATGTGAAGTTGTGGATTTCGGTTCCGGTTGGAGTCCCCGTTATTGTTATATTTCCTGTTCCTGTTACCGGTGAGCCTGTAGGTCCACTGGTAGTAACATTGAATGTTACATTTGCTGTCGGAGTTCCTGATACAGTAACTGTTTTGGCAACAGTATCTTTTACATAATCAATTCCATTTGCAGGCAATCCGTTTACTGTAGCATCAGAGGCAGTTCCGCCCCATGTAAAAACCATATCAGTTATTGGACCACTTATAATGGTTTGATCGTTGTTGTCAGGAACAGTCAAAGTTTGAGGATTTGGAACTACAACAGCTTCACCCTGAATATATACTAAACCGGAAGTATAACCAGCCAAAGCAGCGGCTAATCCTGTATTTACTGTAGATGAAGTGTCATCAGCGGCATTGTTAAATGTCCATGTTAAATCACCACCTCCAACACGACCGGAATAAGCAATTACATTATCTCTTGCTGTAGTCGGATCTTCAACCACCAAAGAGTTAATATACAAAGCTGGGTTAGTATCAAAGTTATTGTAAGTGTTGGCACCATGTAATGAAGTAATGCTGCTTGGTATAGTTTCATTTCTTGTAGTAGCTACATAAGCATCAAATTGAACCGGAAAAGTAACCGGGTCATAAGCAACAAATCTTGTTTGACCACTCATAATGTTGTTGAAAGCTTTAATAGTTCCTCCGTCTTCTCCCGAAAAAGTTCCTTCCGATCCATTATAAACATCAGTACCTTGTAGTGAAGTAAGCATTGGATATTTACAGTTACGGAAGTAATTTCCCTCCACAAATAAGGAAGAACCTAGAGTTGACCCTGAACCATATTTTGAATTTCCATCGAAATAATTATTGTAAATATGAGCAGAGTAATAGCGAACACGAGGATGACGTGAATCGGAATGGTCATACCAGTTGTGGTGATAAGTAACATATAAGTCAGTCGTTGTAGCTTCACTCAATCCTAAAAGATTGCATTTCCCACTATCCCAAAAGTGATTGTATGACATGGTTACATAGGTTGATCTTTTACAGTCCAATGCACCATCGCCTTTAGCCTGATCAGCGTCACCACCCGCAGCACCATAAAACATATCATTATTGTGAATCCAGATATGGTCGTTATCTTGTTGTAAGCCAATATTATCACCTTCAGCTGCATTGGTAAGCATAAAACCAAGATTGCGAATTTCAATATTTGAAGCACTTTTTACACGAATACCCCATCCATTGCAATACGCATCAGAACCAACGCCCTCAAAAGTTATCGAACTACCGGCTGTATTTTTATTTTCAATAACGATATCTCCGTTTAACATATTACTTAAATCAGTAATATTTCCAATTAACCTAACAGCTAATGGACGAAGATCGTTTCCTTTTTTAAATCCGTCAAGAATAGTCTGTAAACCCACACACGGATTTGCAGTAGCACCTGTTACAGTCATAGAACAGGTGTTTTTTGTATTTTGTGTTATATATAAAACAACAGCATTAGCCTTTAAAGTACCATCAAGATTGTATGCACCGGGAACTCTTCCGCCTTCGTGTGCAAAACCATTTCTGTCATGAGCTGTTACGGTTACGCTGCTCGAAATTGCCGGAGTACCTTCAACACCACCTGTAACAGGTACAACTTTCATCGTATAAGTACCGGGAGCTAGCCCTAAAACATCAGCACGAAAATAACTGCCATAACTTCTGATAAGTTGCGTATCAATTATTTGATTAGTTAAGGCACCGCCGGTATAATAAACTCTATAGAAATCAACTCCAGTAAGCGGTTCCCATTTTACATAGGCGCATTCTTTCCATCCGGTGGCTTGAGTAATAGTTACCTGTGCAGCCATATTTAACGACATGAACAAAAATGCGATGTAAAATAGTTTTTTCATAATTCTTTTATAATTAACTGTTTTTAAGTTATGTAATCGATTGCGCAAAAGTATAACTCTTTTCTTCCTGCACAAATGTTTTAACATAAAACAGCTACTAATCCGGCAAATATCTCTTCCGGATATTGAATTTATTATAATTTTTACGCTTTTTATTTACATTATATAAATCATTAATTTTTACTTGTATTATTTATACTAAAAAAGTCATATGCTTATACATTTAATATAACTTTAAGTATATTTTTTTTGTGTTATCTTTATTAATATTTACGTTTGCGTAATCGATTACATTAATAATCGTTTTTCCTGAATGAAGAACTTACTTCTTATTTCTTTCTGTTTACTAGTTTCTGAATTGTTTTCACAAACTCAAGTAGATACTTCATATACGGTATGGAGCACCTACAACAAAGAAGTAAAGAAGTTTCCATTCATTAAAAAAGTCCAAAAACCGGAAAATAAGGAAATCACCAAGTTAAAAGAGGTAGTTTATAAAAGCATAAATTCGAGAGAATTGCATTTAGATGCTTACTTTAAACAACAAGAAACATTGCAGCCTGCAGTGATTTTGATTCATGGTGGCGGATGGAGTTCGGGTAATAAATCGCAAATGAATTATTTGGCACAGGAAATAGCTTCGAAGGGCTATGCGTGCTTTGGTGTCGAATACCGATTAACGGCTGAAGCAAAGTATCCGGCTGCAATTACTGATGTAAAGGAAGCTATAAAATATATTAAAGATAACGCTCTGAAATTTAATGTTGACCCAACCAAAGTAGCTGTTTTAGGCTGCTCTTCCGGTGGACAAATGGCTGCATTAATAGGTACTACTAACGGGAATTTAGCTTTTGAAGAAAAGAGCACTAGTAAGCAAAATGCCAACGTTCAGGCGATAATTGATATGGATGGTATTTTAGCTTTTCATCATCCGGAATCGGCAGAAGGTAAAGCTGCGGCTTTATGGCTTAACGGAACGTATGAAGAAAATCCTCAAGTATGGGAACAGGCATCAGCACTAAATCAGACGGATGAACATACACCACCCATTTTATTTATTAATAGTAGTCTGCCTCGATTTCATGCCGGACAAAATGATATGATAGAAAAACTAAATAAGTATGCCATTTACAACGAAGTAAAAGCACTACCCAATTCACCCCATTCCTTTTGGTTTTTTGAACCTTGGTTTGATGAGATTGTACTTTATTCAACACAATTTTTAGATAAAATTTTTAAACAGCAATAATATATTTATAATTATGAAAACATTAAAAATCGTTGCCGCAATACTATTGGTTTCTCAATTGACCGTAAATGCTCAAGATAAAAAAGTCAAAACAAAAGGGCAGACTTATGCTGAACTTTCTATAAAAGAAGGCGGAACCTGGAAAGGTCAAAAATACGAAGGCGGAACGTTTAAAAACGTTACCAGCTTAAAAGTACCAAAATCACATTGGGATCATTCTTTCTTTATCAGATATGAAGGTCCGGGTTGGGAATCCAATAAAATTGGATATCGATTGTATTTGGATTGGAGAAACTGTATTGATATTTTCGGAAAGGTAACGGATACTCTGGTACTGTCAAAAGTTGGATTGGATGGATTTGATTCGTATCACAATATGAGTCCATGGGGAATGGACATTCTTAAAGCAGGGAAAGCATTAGGAATTGGCGGTATTGGAAGATATGACGGAAAAGATGTACTTCATTTTAAAGAAGTAGATTCTACCTTTGCCAAAGTTGAGAACAATGCTAAATGTTCTAGTGTAACTGTAAAATATGATGGTTGGAAAACAGCCAATGACAAAATTAATTTTGAGTCCAAACTTACTATTAAGCCAAATGAACGTTATACAAAACATACTATCAAAGCTTCAGCAAAGATTGAAGGCATTTGTACGGGAATAGTTAGTTTTAAAGAGATAGCTCTAGTTAAAAAAGAGAGTGCCAACAAAAAATGGGCATATATTGCAACCTATGGTAAGCAAACATTAGTGCCGGATAATTTAGGTATGGCCATTTTCTATGAAGTGGCCACTGTAGATAAACAAATAAAAGGAGAATTTGATCATTTGTTGCTTTTCAAACCAACTACAAAAACGGTATCGTTCTATTTACTTGGAGCTTGGGAACAGGAAAAAGACGGGATTAAAACCGAAGCTGAATTTTACAACTACTTAGATAATAAGTTGACCGAACTGAATAGAAAAAATAAAATCTAAGTTTACTACAATAGCAATCAAAAGAGTTTAGCAGCATTAGTTTTGTATCAAGGCGAAATAAATAAAAAAATGAAAAACATTAAGAAAATAGCATTCACTTTTGTACTTGTTTGTGTTTCATTTTCAAATGCTGTTTCTCAAACTGCAGTTAAAACCGATGCTTTCTATAAAACGGTTGCTCAGGATGGTTCAGGTGATTATACTACCATTCAGGCTGCCATTAACGATTCTAAATCTTTCCCATATCAAAGAATAACGATTTTTATTAAAAACGGAACCTATCACGAAAAGATAAAAATTCATGAGTGGAATACCAATATGTCTTTGGTTGGCGAAAGCAAAGAAAATACCGTTATAACATTTGACGATTATTTCAATAAGGTTAATTTGGGTATAAACAGTACGTTTTATACCTATACCTTATTGGTTGAAGCGAACGATGTGTTGCTCAAAAATCTCACTATTGAAAACGCTTCAGGCGATGTTGGTCAAGCAGTCGCTTTATCTGTTTTTTCAGATAGGGTAGCGGTTATCGATTGCCGAATTACAGGAAATCAGGATACGCTTTATGCTTCGGGGAAAGGCTGCCAATACTATAAAAACTGTTATATCGAAGGCACAACCGATTTCATTTTCGGAAGCGCTACGGCTTGGTTTGAAGATTGCGAAATCCACTCCAAAAAAGACTCCTATATCACAGCTGCTTCAACTCCGGAAGGAACTGATTTTGGTTATGTTTTTAAAGATTGTAAACTGACTTCAAATGAGGCTGTGTCAAAAGTTTATTTGGGAAGACCATGGCGGATTTATGCCAAAACAGTATTCGTAAACTGTACATTGGGCAAACATATTTTACCGGAAGGCTGGCACAATTGGTCAAAACCCGATGCCGAAAAGAACAGCTTTTATGCCGAATATAAATGCACGGGAGCAGGATATTCACCAACAACAAGAGTAAAATGGTCGCATCAGTTAACTAAATCGCAAGCCAAAAAATATAAGGTCGAAAATGTTATTGGAGCTAACTTTCTGAAAGATATCCAGCAATGGGAATCACAGGCAAAAAAATAATTATGGGAATCAGAATCATAGCCATTTTGTTGATTTCATTCACTGCCTTTCCGCAGCAAAATCCGTTTCCAACAGATTCTGTAGATGCGATTGTCAGCCGAATTCAACTGCCTAAAATTCCCAATTATACTATTTTGGTTTCAAAACTTGGTGCTAAAGGCGATTCCATCAGCAATGACAAACCTGCTTTTGATAAAGCTATGAAGTTATGTCAAAAGAAAAAGGGCGGAACCATTATTGTCCCAAAAGGAATTTATACGCTAAATGGCCCGATTCATTTTGTGAGCAACGTAAAGCTTCAGCTTGAAAAAGGAGCCAAAATCCGCTTCAGCGACAATCCGAATCATTATTTACCTATGGTTTTAACGAGTTGGGAAGGCACGATGATTTACAATTACAGTCCACTTATTTATGCCAACAACTGCAGCAATATTAGCATAACCGGAGAAGGCACCATTGATGGGGAAGGGCACAATATCTGGAACAGTTTTAAAAGTAAAGAAGGAGCAGACAAAAAGCTGACCCGTGAAATGAATCATACAAATGTTCCGATAAATGACAGAAGGTTTGGTGCCGGACATTTTTTAAGACCACAATTGATTCAGTTTTTAGAGTGTAAAAACATTTTGGTTGAAAATGTGACCATTGAAGACTCGCCTTTTTGGTGTATCCATTTGCTAAAGTCGGAAAGCATTACTGTTCGCGGATTAAAATACAACGCTTTCAACGCAAATAACGACGGAGTTGATCCTGAATATTCCAAAGATGTTTTGATTGAAAACATTGACTTTAACAATGCCGATGATAATGTTGCCATCAAGGCAGGAAGAGACCATGAAGGTAGAGCAAACTCGGATTTTTCAAGCCAGAATATTGTAGTCAGAAATTGCAGATTTAAAGGATTGCATGGTGTGGTTTTGGGCAGCGAGATGTCGGCCGGAATCAAAAATATTTATGTTGAGAACTGCAAAACGACGGGTTATCTAAAACGTGGTATCTATTTCAAAACCAATGCGGATAGAGGCGGATTCATCAAAAATATTTTTATCAGAAATATTCAACTCGATGAGGTAGAAGACTGCATTTATATCACAGCCAATTATATGGGTGAAGGCGCAGATTTTCCTTCGGAGGTGTCCGATATTTATTTGTCTGATATTAGTTGTACTAAAGCCCGCGAAACAGCTTTGATTATTCAGGGATATCCTTTGAAGAAAGTTCGTAATGTATTTTTGAATAACATCGAAGTAAAATCAGCCAAGAACGGAATGACCCTTCAGCATACAGAAAATGTAACGGTAAATGAGGTCATCATCGGACAAAAAGCAACCATCCCGACATCGGTAAGTAATTCGGTTAAACATTAAATCAGCACTATGAAATACAGTTTCTTTATTTTACTATTTTTTGCAGTAAATGCATCAGCTCAAGAAATTAAACTTTATGGTGCAGGCGATTCCACTATGGCCAATAAAGTTAAGCCAAATGAAAACCCGGAGCACGGTTGGTTGCAAGTATTCCCGGCATTTTTAAACAATAAAATCAAGGTAGTAAACAAAGCGGTTAACGGCAGAAGCACCAAGAGTTTTATAGATCAGGGACGTTGGGATTCCATTTGTAAAGTGCTCAAACCTCATGATTATGTTTTTATACAATTCGGGCATAACGATGCCAAAGTGGAAGACTCTACCAGATACACCAATCCACATACCGCTTATCGTCATAATTTAATCCGGTTCATAACCGAAGCCCGTGAAAAGGGCGCTATTCCTATTTTATTTTCCTCGATTGCCAGAAGAAATTTCAATGAAAAAGGCGTTTTAATCAGCACACATGGCGAATATCCTCAGGAAGCCCGATTGGTAGCCCAGGAATACCAAGTGCCCTTTATCGATTTGGAATATTATTCGGAAGAGCTAGAGAAAGCATACGGTCCCGAAAAATCAAAAGAGCTGCATCTGCATTATAAACCGGGTGAAGTGGCCTATTATCCCGAAGGCAAATCAGATGACACGCACCTAAGTGAAAAAGGTGCTATTGAAATTTCTAAAATAGTAATAAGGGAATTAAAAAAACTGAAACTTTTAGTTGAGTATATCAAATAAAACCAGCTAATCGGCAGAGCAATAGCAAAATAGCTGTACAGAGAAAAAATAAGTTTATTTTTTACCTAAATTCTTTTTGCAATCAACAAAAGGTTATTATATTTGCAACCGCATTCAGCAAAAGAGTGCACGACTTACCGGAGAAATGGCAGAGTGGTCGATTGCGGCAGTCTTGAAAACTGTTGACTGTAACAGGTCCGGGGGTTCGAATCCCTCTTTCTCCGCAAAGGAAACCCGAAACGAAAGTTTCGGGTTTTTTATTTTCAAAAAGCATTCAAAAGTTCACTTTTGAATGCTTTTTGAAAATAAAAAACAAACGGCTTGAAAAGCCGTTCAGGTTTCCTTTGCCCCGGATTCCCCGGAATGGGATCACGGCAGTAATCCCTGGCATAAACTTGCTTTTACTCCGTACATTCGCATCGCTCGCGACCTTTCAGGGCTCAACGATGTTAATCCCTTTTTATCCGCGGAATGTGTGTTTAAAGAAGCACAAAATCTAAAAACTCTTTAAAAACTGATGTTTAAAGGTTTTTTTAAATTTTGACAGAAGCATCAAAAAGCACAGTTAGCCTACAGGTACCTCTCTGATTTTTGAAAAAAAAAGGGTAAATAAATTTACTCTTAAGTCATACAGAGCTCCAAGTTCTCAGTCTATACAGAATTTTAAGAGCTTCTTCGGGCTATATTATTTCACTTTTTAAAAACTGTAATCTACTAAAACATAAACGCATTACCTACCCTAATGGGTAGTTTAATTGATAAATTAATTTATATATTTAAGACATTGTTTCAGAGATATGAAATTATTACATAGTTTCTTGTTTTATTTTTTTCTCCCTTGCGTTGTTTTTCCACAGGGAAAACTGCTTCATTTCAATACAGCTAATGGTTTACCACATGATATCACATACGGTATTTTTCAAGATAGAGATGGGTTTATTTGGATTGGAACTGATGATGGATTAGCCAAATACGATGGACAAGAGTTTAAAGTTTTTACGACTGATGATGGTTTACGAAATAACTTTATTATCGACATCAATCAGGTCCCAAACGGAGATATTGTCTTAGCCACTTGGGGAGGAGGATTGCAAATCATAAGAAATGACAAAGTACTTCCACTCAAAATAAAAGGAGACGGAACAGAAAAATTGAATCATTTGCAGATTTGGGGTGATGACATCATTGCTCGACATTCGTATGGGAATATTATATACGAAAAAACAAATAAAACTTACCAAAAGAAATTGGTAGTTCTGAAAAACAATAAAGTACAAAAAGTTAATTTTACGTTAGGAACCGGTAGACAGTACCTAACCATTATAGATAATAAACCTTTTTTTATAAACGGAATAAAATCGTTGTATAATATATATACAACAACTGATAAAGGAATTTATGAAGTTAAAAATGACAATATTAACTCTTTAACAGGCTATTTTAAAGAATCCGTTGTCAATTCTATCTCAAAAATAGATCAAAACAATTTTTTAGTTACAATAAAGGACAGTTTGTTTTATGTAAACAGGCATACAATAGTTCGTAAATTTAAATTAGATTTCGATGACGCCTCCAATATTATTTGTGATATAGCCAAAATCAATAGTAATCAATATTTAGTGATGGCAACGGACTTGAAAGGATTTAAAAATGCATACCTCTTTTCAAATGATTTCAAAACAAAAGTCGGTATAAAAAAACTATTAAATGTAAAGGCCACCATATCGGATTTCATGATTGACAATGAAAACAATATTTGGATTACCACTAACGGAGAGGGTATATTTTGTTACAATCCCAACCTATCCTCTTTTATGAATATCTCAAAAAACAAGCTTCCTGAGACCTTGATATTGGGCATAGAAGAATTAAAAGAAAAAAAATACATACTCTCGCCGAACTACCTTTCCTCATTTTCAGACAGCACCACCATCAAAAGCATTAAAATCAATGGTATCGGTAAAAAATTAACCGTATTGAATAAGGACCAAATCATAGTAAACTCGATTAATATTAAAAATGGCTCTCAACACACCCCAAACATTAAGGAAGTTACGGGTTTTAACACGATTTGTCTTGAGCAAAACTCTACTATTTATGTGGATGACAGTATTTATATCGAAAAATATCAAGTTAAATTTCCACGCAATAAAAGAAACATTAATGATGCTGTTTTATATAAGGACACGCTTTGGTTTGCGACGAATTTGGGAATGTTTTACTATGACAAAAACAAGCGAGACATAGTAAAGAAATCGATTGGCAATAAAAAATTATTAAGTGAGAATATAAAGAAACTACTGTTGGATCGTGGAGGACTTTGGATTGCCACATACAAAGGCCTTTGCAAAATCAGTAACGATACCTTGTATACCTATAGTCAGAAAAACGGCTTAATTTGCGATCAGATTAATACTTTGATTACAGACCACAATCATAACCTTTGGATCGGGACTAACAAAGGAATTTCTGTTTTTGATCAAAAGAACTTTATTAATTTGACAACCAGCCGTGGATTGCTATCACCGTTCATCAATGTCATTTTTGAAAGTTCAACTAATGAAATTCTGGTAGGAAGTGATAAAGGAGTAACTATTATAGATAATAACAAGCCCTTAAAATTAGAACTGCCGCCACTGTTGCACATCAGTCAAAATCAATCGATTTTTAACTATACAATCATTTCCTATAATCGGTCTAATTCTTTGATTGCACAATATAATCTTGACGAAAAAGGCTGGGTAACCTTAGAAAAACCAAAGGGCTCCCTATCGCTGCAAAACCAAAAAAAGGGAAATCACTCACTCGTGTTCAGAGCTAAAAAACAAGACGGAAGTTGGGGATATTCTAAAGTTTATAATTTCAAAACCAGCATTCCATGGTTTAAAGACATTATATATATATCATTGTTGGTTATGGTAATTTCATTAAGCATAATCATGATGATTTTGTATCAACTCCGTAAAGTCAAAAAAAGAAATAACGATTTAAAGTTTGCCATTGAACGCCAGCATCAGCTTGAAAATGAACTGTCTGAAGTCCGAATGAATATTGCTCAGGATTTTCATGACGATTTAGGTAATAAACTGGCACGTATATCGCTGTTATCTAATTTAGCTAAAGAGGAAGTCAGTCATGAAAACGTCAAACTAAAATCGAGAATAGAACAAATAGAAAATGATGCCGGATACTTGTATAAAGGGACCAAGGATTTCATCTTTTCGCTAAACGATGAAAGTAATTATTTGGAGGAACTGGTCACTTATCTCTCTGATTTTGGAGAAGAATTTTATCAGGATACCCACATTAAATTCATCGTAGAAAAACGGATTAAAAATAACATTAAACTCCCATATTATTGGAGTAAACAACTTATTTATATTTTTAAAGAAGCCTTGACTAATGCGTTCAAACATTCGAAAGGGGATAAGGTTGTTTTTAGTTTTGACTATGATGGGATCACACTTACCATCAAGTGTTCAGACAATGGTATTGGCGTTAAAAAAACTGAATCAATAGCCTCTAATGGTATCACCAACATGACTAAACGAGCCAAAAAACTTGGCGGTGTTCTTGAAATACAGTTTGAGCGAGATGCAGGAACAACCGTAGTTTTTGTAGCTAAAACTACCTCAAAAGGTAGTGCTTAAAAAGGATGAGAATATTAACTTTGCAATGAGTCTATGAAGTACAAAGTAGTTATAATAGAAGACAATTCACCGTTGAGTCAGGCTTTTGAGGAAATCATCAACAGTTCCTCTGATTTCATGGTTTTGGATTCCTATACCAGCTGTGAAGAGGCACTCGATAATCTGAAATCCGATCGACCGAATTTGGTTTTGATGGATATTGATTTACCGGGTATGAACGGTGTTGAAGGCACTAAAATAATCAAACAGAAACTTCCCAATACCATCATCATCATGGTAACAGTTTATGAAAATTCTGAAATGGTGTTTAATGCTTTGTGTGCAGGTGCCACCGGATATCTAACTAAAAATTTGAAGCCGAATGATTTAATCAGTTCATTAGAAGAAGCCGTATCGGGAGGTGCGCCTATGAGTATACATATTGCCAAAATGGTGGTGAGTTCGTTTCAAAAGAAACACAGCGATATCCAACTCTCCAACCGGGAAAAAGAAGTATTGACACTATTGGCCAGTGGATATAGTTATGACAGTATTGGAGAAAAACTATTCATTAGTAAAAACACCATCAAATTTCACTTGAAAAACATTTACATCAAACTTCAGGTACATTCTAATATTGAGGCCATTCAAAAAGCCAATAAAGAAAACCTAATTTAAACATCCTAATAGCTAGCCTTTCTTCACAAATGATAAATTAATTTTGGTTATCCTTAATGTGTTATTTAGTATTCGATTATGAAAAAAAGTTTCTTTGCATTGTTTTTATTTTCTAGTCTATTTTCACATGCACAACGGTGGTATGCCATAAACGACTCTACATCTTATAGTTACGAAAATATCAATATCACCGTCGGAAGACACAATGTATATCTAAACCAAGGTGGTAATCTGAGTGTAATTCGTGATTTTGATATCAATAACCCTCAAATTAATGAAGATTACATCAGAGACTTTGATTTTATTGATGCCGATACTTGGTATGTTTTGGTTGGTAGTCGTTACATAGGTTCTGAAACAGAACTTTACAAAACCGATGATGCCGGGCTAAACTGGCAGTTGTTAGCGCCTGAGTCTTTCACAGTTCCTAATAGTTTAGATGGAACTGCCAACAACATTAACCAAGTTCAGTTTCTCAACGGTCGTATCTACTTGTTTGACGCCTATTATACATCAAGAGTCTTTTATTCTGATGATTTAGGTCAAACTTGGACACATTGGTTTCAATGTTTTTGGAGTCATTATTATCAAATCTATGCCTGTGGTAGCCAACTGTATATACACGGTCTGGCTGGTGATGGTTTCAGGCCCTATATGGTTGAAATTCCGCCTTCCTATTTTGGGCAGCAAAATATTGTTACAACCAACGTTGGCGGATGCAATAATTCGGGTACACCAGGTTGTTATCATGCTCCCGCAAATATGAGCGTTCCTGATGTTTATGATTACTTCAGAAATCTTTTTCAAACTACCATCTGCACTACTTTAGATAATGCAAACATTACTGTTAAAGAGATTAAGGTATATCCAAATCCGGCAATTTACAGCCTATCTCTCGAAGGAGTTGATGCTACAATTCCTTTTAGTATTTCTGTTTACAATAGTTTGGGGCAGAAATTCTTAGAAGATAAAAATAAACGCAACATTGATTTGACTTCTTTTGAATCGGGTGTCTATTTTCTAAAAATTACGCAGCAAAAAATTACCAAATCAATTAAGGTTATTAAACAGTAAATCTTCTTACAGGGTATTGCGAATAGTACTCTAATAAAATATGTCACAGGTAATAATTTAGCAGATTATCAGTCCGAACTGTATTATTTTTTTTAAAAACCAGCTCTGTTTTTACGCTGACAGAAGTTTATTCAAAGAAGCGATACAAAGAAACATCAGGCTATGATTTCGTTAGAACGACAAGTACGATTTTCTCTGCGTTACAAAGTTGAAAAAACTTTGTTTTACAATTTGCCACAAAAAAGATATGACCTACATCTGATTTTCTAAAAGTTACTAAAACTTTCTACCCTAATGGGTAGTACATGAAAGTAGTAAGCCAAAGTATTTTTGAAGAAATCTAAATACTTAACTTATGAAGAAAATTACTTTTTTTATAGCTTTCGGGCTATTTACTTTAATTGGCAATGCCCAAACGTTCCAATGGGCTAAACAAATTGCAGGAACTACGGCATCAGCATTTTCAGTTAATATAAAAGACTTAAGACCGATTGGTACCGGACACGTTTTTGTTTGCGGAAGTTTTAGTGGAACTGTCGATTTTGATCCATCAAGCGGTACCAACTTTAAAACAGCCCAAGGAACAGATGGGTTTGTAGGTCAATATGACTCAGGAGGGAATCTTTTGTGGCTGTACACCACCAATCAATCCGGAGATGAGGAAGCCAAAGGTCTTTGTATAAACAGCGATTTTCTGCCATCAAAATTGATTTCAGTATTTCAACAAGGTACAAACAGTTTCTTTTTACGAAGTTTTACTATTTCTGATGGGACTATTTTTTCGACTTCTTCCATCTATTCAGCAACAGGCACTGTCAACATTACTTCATTAAATGCGTTAGCACAACTTGATGCCTACATGGTTGGTGGTTCTTATTCGGGTTCTATTACTGTTGATGGACAAACCAGAACAAGTGCAGGTCAGCAAGATGGTTTCGTTGCTAAGTTTCAGTCTAACGGCTCAAGTGCAGCTAGTGCCTTTGAATTTGGCTGGCTAAAAAGTTATGGAGGAACGGGTAATGATCAAGTTAATAGCGTAACTTTTTATGGCTTAATGAGTTGTGTCGGATATTTTGAAAATACAGCTGATTTCGATGGTGATCCTTTAACAAGTTCCATTCTTAGAACTTCTGCAGGAGGAAAAGATTGCTTTAAACTAGACCTTGATTATTCAAATGGAAATACACAAACAACAATTGCCTTTGGCAGCACAGGAGATGATTCAGTTTCAGCAATATGTGATACGGATGCAGGAATTATTTCGGGATATTTTTCTAATACATTGCCGGTAGACCCAACTGATGTTGATAATAATTTGGTCTCAAGTGGAGGTAAGGATGGATTTATAATTCGATATAGTGGCTCAACCTATTTTTGGGCTCAAAAAATAGGCGGCACAAATGATGATGAAATAGTTAGCCTTAGTAAGGCTTCCGCAAATGTAGATGTTTATTATGCTGCAAAACTAGGTTCAGTATCTGGTTCTGCAACAACTATAGGGAGTTATTCAAGTGCCACAGGAGTAGTTACGTCATTTGGGGGTATTTTCCTTCCAAACAATCAGACAACACTCAATGCGCCATTACGCATAGCACAGGATTTAAATACATCAATCGGAGTATTTACCAGTGGCGTATTCAATGCAACTACTGATTTTAATCCTCAAACAGGAACTGCTTCCATTACTCCTATTAGCGGTGGTAATAATGGTTTTATTCAAAAAATGTCACCCTGTAGTAATTCTGCAGAAACTCCAACTATCTCGGGTAACAATTCAGTATGTTTAGGACAGAGCATTACTCTTTCTGTTGGTAATTCTGCCACTTTGAGGGATAATAACGAATGGAAATGGTATTCAGATAGTTGTGGTGGCACTCTTGTCGGTACAGGATTTACCCTAGCTGTTTCACCAAATGTTCAGACTACATATTATGTTCGGGGTGAAGGAGGTTGCGTGCCAAACGGAAACTGTTCTGCAGGGAAAACGGTATCTATAATTACTAATTTACCTAGTGATGCAGTAACAATAAGTGGCAATACATTAACGGCAACACAAGCAAGTGCAACTTATCAATGGATTGATTGTAATAATGGAAATTCAGATATAGCGGGGGCTACAAGTCGGTCATATACACCAACAGTATCCGGAAACTATGCTGTTAGAGTAACCAATTCCAGTGGTTGTACTGTTACTTCGAATTGTACTGTATTAACCATTTGTAATCCGGCCACAAACCCTCAAATCACGGGTTCTGCAAATGCAATATGTGCAGGTGAAAGTAGAACACTAACCGCTACCGGAAATCTTAATCAAAGTTTAGAATGGAAATGGTATACCGGTACTAACTGTGGACAAACTTTAATAGGAACAGGTGCCAGCATTACAGTCTCGCCAACAGTAACAACTGCATATTATTGCAGGGGTGAAGGAGGATGCAGTCAGGATGGCTTGTGCAGAACAGTTAATGTACAGGTTAATGCAGTACCTTCTAATGTAGTTTCACAAACTGGAAATATCCTTACTGCCCAAGAGAGCGGTGCTACCTATCAATGGATAGATTGTACAAATGGAAACTCGGATATTTCGGGTGCGACAAGTCAGTCCTACACACCAACGGTTTCAGGAAACTATGCTGTAAAAATCACATCAGCAAATGGTTGTTTGGTTACTTCTTCATGTACTCAAATTACCTTAAGTATTCAAGAATTTGAACAATTAGGAATAAAATTATATCCTAATCCAATAAAAAATCACTTTACTCTCGTTGGTGAAGAGGTTATAAATCGGGTAACCATTTACAATTTATTAGGTCAGAAAGTAAAAGAATTTTCAGGGAATCAGTCTTATTATGACGTAAATGACCTTTCATCAGGAACATTTATCATTGAAGT
Organism: Flavobacterium anseongense; assembly: GCF_021608185.1. Taxonomy (GTDB): domain Bacteria; phylum Bacteroidota; class Bacteroidia; order Flavobacteriales; family Flavobacteriaceae; genus Flavobacterium; species Flavobacterium anseongense. The sequence goes on from NZ_JAKIHN010000007.1 coordinate 78,001, forward strand.
AGTTACTGAAAAAGGAAAAGCAAAAACAAAGATTATAAAAGAATAAGTTTTAAAGATTAATTATTGAAAGAGTTGGATTTAATCCAGCTCTTTTCTTTTAAATCTACCTGATAGGGTAGTTCCTTTTTTAAATCGGTCTATTATTTTTATTTTTTAATTAACACCAAATGAAAAAAACAATTTTTATTCTCTCACTTTTTTTGCTTGTAAACTTCTCTTACTCTCAAAACAGTCTTCAATTTGCAAAGAGTATAGCTTCGACCGGCTCCATCATTACCAATGGTGGTGTAGTGATTAAAGATGTATTAACCGACAGTAATGGGAATACCTATTTCTTTGGCTACTATTTTGGTACATGCGACTTCGACCCTAATGCGGGTGTTACTGAAAAAACCGCTATCCTAACTGATGGTTTTGTGGTGAAATTTGATACGGGAGGGAATTTGATTTGGGTGAATACAGAAGCAGTTGCCGGCGATCAGGAAATCAGTGCCGGAGTCATTAATGTTGGGAGTATCTTTACCAATGTACTAACTGTAGTTCAAAAAAACAGTTTAAATACTTTTTCACTCAAACAACTTAATCTGACTAACGGTGAAACGACATTTACCTCTTCGAGCTATAGCACTAATTCAGGAAATAATGCAATAAACATTAATAGCATAGCGGTTTTTAATACCGCAACAGTCACTAATTATTATTTAGGAGGATCCTTTTTAGGAACGATTACTTTAGGAGCCTCCACTGCTACTAGTGCCGGAAATCTGGATGCATTTAGTTGTTGCTTTCGCACCACAAACGAGACAAATCCATTTACGTTTCAATGGCTAAATACTTATGGTGGTGCTGGTAATGATGAAATTAACGATCTATCCGCTCCTTCAAATTCTGTTCTTAACTTGATAGGTTATTTTAGCCAAACATCCGATTTCGATGGCAATACTTCTACAAATACTATCTCAAGAACTTCGGCGGGGCTTAAAGATGGATTTTTTGCGGTAGTATCTTCTTCAAACGGAAGACCAACTGCAACAGACAATGTAATTACAATTGGCGGAACAGGTAATGATGTATTCCTAAATATTTCAGGTGAAAGCAACAATTACTTCCTTTGTGGTTCATTTAGTGGAACAGTAGATTTTGATCCAAGCGCTACCGTCAATTCAAAAACAGCTACAGGCGGAACCGATGGTTTTGTGGCAAGATACAATAGCAGCACGCCCGACTTAGCCTGGGTACAAACATCCGGAACATCCGGTTTTAATGATGAAATCACAGACATAACTTCGAATTCTGGCACTAACAGAGTCTATTTTTGTGGTTATACGTCAAATTCGAGTGGTGGAAAAACCATACAATTAGCTTCACTTTTCTTTGATGGAAGTACCAATGCATTTGGAGGACCATTAACTCCAGCTACTGCTACTTCTCAAAATTATCCAACAGCTATAACACAAAATGACTATGACATCTATACCGTTGGCATTTTTAATGATACTGTTGATTTTAATCCGAGTGCTTCATCCTTTACCCTGAATAATAGCCCGAGTGGCAACAATGGCTTTGTTAGTAAAATGACTTTTTGTGGATTTCCTGCCATTACCCCGGTAATTAACGGAACATCAAATTCTTGTGCCTCTAATCAAATTCCGCTTACAATTTCAAATCCAAATTTAAGAAATAATGAACAATGGAAATGGTATAGCGCAAGTTGTGGAGGTACCCTGGTTGGGTCAGGAGAAACCATTACCGTATCGCCAAATAGTACCACAACTTATTTTGTTCGTGGAGAAGGTGGTTGTGCAGCTACTAGTGACTGTAGTGCTGCGTTTACAATAAACATCAATCCAAACCCAAGCAATGTGATTACACAAAATGGAACCATATTAACAGCAACCGAGGAAAATGGAATTTATCAATGGGTGGATTGTAACAATGGTAATCAATTTATAAATGGAGCGACTAATAGAAACTTTGCTCCTGCAGTAGCCGGAAATTATGCGGCTTTAGTTTCTAACGCATTCGATTGTCAGGTGCTGACGAATTGTATTAATTATAGTTGTATTGCAGCCACAGCACCAACCATTAGTGGTGATGTGTACGTTTGCAATGGTCTTGTTTCAAGTATTCCTTTGAATGTTACCGGCAACTTAAACAACAATACATCTTGGGCATGGTATTCCGGAAGTTGTAACGGTACACTATTGGGCTATGGGCCAACCCGAAATGTAGGTGTCGGAACGTATTATGTAAAAGGAATTGCAGGTTGCGCCGGTGATGGAGACTGTTCTCAACCTTTTACCGTTTCATTGTACAACCCAACCATAACCATAACTCCCGTAGGGAACACCTTAGTTACCCAAGATATTCCCGGTGCTACTTATGCCTGGACCGCATGCAATGACAATAGCGTAATTCTGGGAAATCAATACATTTTCACACCCCCGGGAACAGGATCTTACAAAGTATATGTAAACTGGAGCCAGAGCGGAAATTGTGCTTCAGGAGCAGGATGCTTTCAATATAATGGCCCTTTAAGCATACCTGAAGATACTAAGTTTGACTATAAACTATTTCCAAATCCGGTTGAAAATGTATTTGAAATTCAGTCTGAAGAACTAATTAAAGAAGTTACAATTTATAATGTTTTAGGACAAAAAATAGCACAATTTAAGAATCAAAAACATTACAATATTGAGCATCTCTCTTCCGGAACTTATATAATTGACATTAAGTCAGAGGAAGGAATTATAACAGATAAAATTATTAAAAGATAAGTATTAATGTAGTTTTTAATTTTTGGAAGAAAGGGAAGTGTAAATGCTTCTCTTTTTTTCTACCCATTTAGGTAGGTTCGGGTATTTTTTATTACAATAACTTTATTGTTATAAAAAAATTATGAAAAAAGTATTAGTAATTGTTATTGGCATGATAATGTCATTCAATTTAAATTATTGTCAACAGTTAGATGCTACTTTCGGGAATAGTGGCAAATTAGTTAACGACTTAAGTTTGGCTGTTGATGCATTAATTTCTATGAAATTACAGCCCGACGGAAAAATTATTGCGGCAGGTTCTGCAAACGATATGTTATCCTTGGTAAGATATGAACCAGATGGTACGCTTGATAACGCATTTGGTACCGATGGAAAAGTAATCACTCCTATACGTTGTGGTTTTTCTTGGACCGGCTTAGGCATTGAATTGGCACTACAAACGGATGGTAAAATAGTTGTATTGAGTAAACATTTTGTATCTAATACAGATCAAATGATAGTAACACGATACAATTCTAACGGAACCTTAGATACTAGTTTTGGGACTAATGGCATCACAAATATTAGCTCAATTGTTCTCGATAATAGTCTTTTTATCGACTCGATAAGAATACTGGCAAGTAATAAAATAATGGTGACAGCTTCGAATCAGCAAAATAAAATATACGTACTTCGTTTTAACTCTAATGGTAGTTTGGATACCACATTTGCCACCAACGGATTGGTTACACTTCCGGTGCCTGATGGTTTTTCCAGTTTTACGGCCAGGGGTTTTTATATTTATCCTGACAGTAGTATGTTGGTAGGAGCATTTATGTATACTGCTTCAAATTCAAATGCTAATTATGTCTTAACTCGTTTTCTATCAGATGGAACTTTGGATACCAATTTTGGCACTAATGGTTTTTCCATAACCAATATTAATTCCGGCAGTTCAGAACCACGTACTATAAATGTACAAGCCGATGAGAAAATAGTGTTTTCAGGCAGTTGCTATCTTAATTTCGTTATGATACGATATAATACTGACGGTACTTTAGACACCACATTTAATACAACCGGAATTGTTAAAACTAACTTTGGAGCAACTAGTATTTGTTCTGACGCGCTAATAGAGTCAGATGGAAAAATTATTTTAGTTGGTAATATTGGGGATGACTTTGGTTGTGTACGTTACAATTCAAATGGAACAATTGACAGTGCTTTTGGAACCAATGGCGCTTTCAGAGTAGACTTTGGTGCTTCGTATGATTATGGAAGAAAAATAATAGAACAGCCTGATGGTAAGTATTTAACGGGTGGCTTGACTAGTTATATGTGTTCCGATAGAGCATTTGCCCTGGCTCGATTTAGCCTGCCTAACTTAGATGTAGCGGATTCAGAAAGGGCTACGGTAACGCTGTATCCTAATCCAACCTATGATTTATTGAATATCAATAGTAAAAATCCCATTCAATCGGTAGCACTCTACGCTATTAACGGACAATTAGTAGCCTATCAGTTGGTAAACGATCTCACTGCCTGTATCGATGTGGCGCATCTCAGCCCGGGAATTTATCTAACCAAAATACAAACGGATGCCGGAGTATCCACTTATAAAATCAGTAAAGAGTAAAAACCACCTCAAAGGGTAGACTCTAACCTGAAATCAAAGTTTATATTTGAATACCGATGTGAATTATTAATTTTTAATCTAAAGTCTTATGAAAAAAATAGTATTAGTTGTAGTATTAGGTTTGTTCTTTTCATGCACCGGCAGCAATAGTTCTGACTGCGAACCTTCGGCGTTGCCGTTTACCAATTTAGAAGCTGAGTATGGTTGTGTGAATACCAAATACCTTTTATACAATATCGTTCAGGGAGACAATTTTATCATCATCCGCAATCAGATTGATTTTGAAAACATGACGGATGACGTGGCGTGCCGACCTCAAATTGACTTTACTACCTATGATTTGATTATTGGAAAAAAACAACTGACCTCGGGTAATCAGTCGATTCAGTATGAATATATGGATAATTGCACGGAAAAAGTACTGACAGTAACTTTTGTTCAAGATGAGACTATGGTGGCTCCAACAATAATTTATCATGCTTTAATTCCTAAACTTGCGCCTGGAGAACAGGTTGCCGTCGAAACTATTATAGAATAGTAGTATGAAGCAGCTTAACTCATTTATAGTTGAATATCGATTGGAAATAGTAATCACGAGTATATATGGTTTTATGACTTTTATTATATACTCTATTTTTAAATAATTGTTCACAAAATTATGATTGGGTAATTTTGAAGCTCCTCATTTTATGGGGAGTTTTTTTATTTAACCTGGTAGTCAAAACGGTTATTTCAAGTGTCTGGTATGAATTCAATAGGAGTAAATTTACTTACCGGAACGTTCCTTTTTTTTTGAGATGTATATCAAAAAGAGAGGGCTTTTAAAAAGCCGTTCCGGTTTCCTTTGCTCAGGTATCTCCTTAGGGCTCAACGAAGTTAATCCCTTGTCCAAAGTTCGCTTTTACTTCGTTCGTTTGCTATGCTCGGGTGTCTTCGCCAGTCGCTTCGCTCGAGTTCCTTTTGTTCTCATAGGAGTTGATAAGCTGCTAACAGGCGAATGCCATTTTTTGCATTTTATCGTATTAATTTGATTTTCAACGAATAAAAATGACATTTTGACGATGGTTTGAACATGATTTTTTAAATTAGAGTATCGTAAAGGATTCCAAAATACCACCGTTTTACGATTCTAATACCACACAATTTTTAGCGGAAAGTTAGTTGCCACTTTACTCTTTTACAGGGTCTTAAAGGCAATAGCTTATTGTAGTGTAACTTTTAAAATTATATAGGTATGGGAACAAAACAAACTTTAGTCGTTTCAATTCTGCTGTTATTTAGCTTTGTAGGGCTTGCACAAGATGTAGATAAAACTATTTCAGTTGACTTTAAAAATTTGAAGAATAAATATGAAGAGACAGTTGACAGGAAGAAGACGTTTCAAATCAAAATAACAAATATCAACCGAAATCTCTATAAAGTTGACGGGATTAAAGTCGAAACTAATTATAATATAGCAGTTCCTTCGGCATTGACAGGCATCAAGTTACCAGCATATATTTATACTACACCACCATCTCAGGATAAATTAAAATCAACTGGAGTGGGACTAAGCGCCCGGTCTTCTGATATTTACGATGAAATCCAAAAACGGTTTTATAATATCGAAGCAAATGCTAAAAAGTTAGATGATATAACTTTACTTTTTAATAAGTTGTCACATTTATCTAAAGATTGTCAAAATACATTTAATGACATCAAAGTACAAGTCTTGAAAAAAAGTAATCAGTATCTGAATGGTAATGATAATTATGGAACGACTACGGTTGAACAAATGAGAAGCAATCTCGAAGCAAAAATGACCTCACTTACCGAGGAAGCAGAAAGAGAATTAAGTGATTTACCGAATTGGATAGCAAGATATGAAGAACAAACTCCCAATGAATTGGAAGCAAGAAATATGTCGAATATCAAAGAACTTACCTCAGAAAAAAACAAACAGATAAGTTCAACTACAACAATTGAAAATCTTAGTAATCAAATAGCAAACTTTAAGGAAATAAAAGCCGATTTTAAAGATTTATTAAAGGAGATAAAAGCAAACCTAGAAAAAGCGAAAGCATCTGTTAATGACATGAAAAAATTTGAAAAGGAGGATAAGCCATATGAGTTGCTGCATTTATATGATGTTTTAACAAGTCCGGCAACATTTGAATATGATTCAGAAGTTATAACTGCCAAAACTGATGAGATAAAATATACTATTACCATAGAGCCAACAGAATTAAATATTTGTAATGCCAATGGTAAGAAAGTAATTGAGGTTATTGTAAAAGTGAATGGTGGATTTAAGATAGACTTTAGCAGCGGTGCTTTTTTGAATAGTGGGAGTGATGACTTTCTAGGAAACAGCTACTATTATATTAAAACAGATGCAGACCACAGAAAAATTGTTACTGCAGACAGGGGCTCTAGATATTTAATGTCCGTCGGAGCATTGATGCATTTTTATTGGAGAACTACATCTCCTGTAAAATTGGGCGGCAGTATCGGTGTAAGTACAACAGCTGCTGTATCTGACCTTTTGTTTCACATTGGACCATCAATATTCATTGGACATAAGAACCGGGTTGTAATTTCCGGCGGGTTAACCTTAAAATCATCGCCAATCCTTGATCAGAAATTAAAGACGGATGTGATTTACACCAATCTCGAAACTCCCGATGCAGTTCCTACAGTAAATGTATTTCCTAAAGCAGGACTCTTTTTTTCCTTGACCTATAATTTCACCGCATCATCAAATAAATGAAACACACTATGGCAACAACATACAAAACAGTAACGAGCCTATATGCCCAAACCTATAAAAGTATAGGTGCAAATGGCAAAGGAAAATCAAGTAACAACACCCTTTTAATGGGTTCGTTTGTAAAACTGGCTAATGAGACACAAGGGAATTGGGAGAAAGTGACAGCCTTTGGAAAAGAGGGTTGGATAGCTAAAAGCGATATTGGTGATTCACCGGCACTTAAATGTTTTTATGTAGACGTAGGGCAGGGAGACTCTGCACTGATTGAAGTAGGCAATGATGCTAATGGCATGAAAATTATTATTGATGGTGGTCCAAACGATAATCTGAGTCACTACCTAAGTAAATGGCAGTACAAATATTATTTTGACAATAATAAGAAAGTGAAAATTGACTATATTTTCATTAGTCATTTTGATAAAGACCATTATAATGGGTTGATTTCTATCATTAATGATGAGCATTATGAAATTGGCACTATTTTCCACAGTGGCATTGCTAAGTTTAATGATAGAAAATCCAATTATCCTGCAGATTACAATACCGAATTGGGAAAAAAAGTGCAACACCAAGGCGAGGATTATTTAACTACAGGTTTTGACAGCATCGCTGATTTAAATGCGCTCAAAGCTAATGGGGGAATGTTGGATATGCTTGAGACCTTTCTTACTGCGGTAAACAATGCGCATACCCAAGGCCGCTTACAGAATTTTATTCGTCTTGATCACAACAGTACTGTTGCCGGAAAAGTAATAAACGGTAAAAACCTCAGTTTTGAAATTTTGGGTCCTGTAACAGATGTTATTAATGGAAAAACCGCCTATAAATATTTTGACGATGAAGCCCATACGATAAATGGACACAGCATTGTTTTAAAAATCACTTATGGCAACCGCTCTTTTTTATTTGGTGGAGATTTGAATATTCCGTCAGAAGACCATCTATTGGCACATTACGGGGGAGCAAACCCCTTTGAAGTGGATGTAGCGAAATCCTGTCATCATGGAGCATCCGAATTTACTACAGCCTTTATGGCTAAAGTAAATCCCTATGCTACTGTGATTTCTTCAGGAGATAATGAATCTTATTCACATCCGAGAGCCGATGCAATTGGTTGTGCCGGTAAATATACCAAATCAAATAGACCCTTGGTGTTTTCCACCGAATTGGCACGGTCGCATTCTGAAGGTTCCGATAAAATTAAATACGGAATGATAAACATGCGCTGCAATGGCGATGATATAATCATGGCACAAATGAAGGAAGTAACTACCGGCAGCAATGTGTGGGACTTATATGAAGAAGCGTTTTTTTAATTAAAACCACGCGAAGGATTCACGCGGCAGCAGGGTAACCGCTGTTTAACTAAACTTCTTCTTTGCCAAGTTTGGCAATAAATCATAATCACCCCTAATCAATGCTTCTTTCTTAGCTTTAGACCATTTTTTTATCTGTTTTTCTTTTTCGATTGCGAAGTTTATATCTGTGAACTCTGCATAAAAAACCAACGTAACAGGCCTTCTAGAAAAAGTATAGCAATCAGGAAAGTAACCTATTTCATGTCTATAGATACGTTGTGTTAAATTACTGGTTACACCCGTGTAATAGGTGGTGTCAGAACATTTTAGTATTTAGATGTAAGATTGTTTCATTTAGTAAAAGTAAGAAATATTTTATGCAAAAAGCTTCTCGATTAGCTTCGCTCAGTTCGGCTGACGCCTCGGGTCAATTTTTAAAACTAAGAACTGGCGTTCTCACTTTTAAAAATCACTCGAAGTGACGTCCTTCGATACATCCGCCGCCGCGGACACTCAGGATGACGATTACTGCTTAACGTCAGTTCGAGTGTTTTTGGTTCTTGAGTTTAAAAAGGAAGCAAATCGCCCTTACCAAAAATATATCGAGAACCGTTGTTTGAAGTTGGCTTCTCGATACTATTTTATAAACTAAGAACTGTCGTTCATAGTTTATAAAATCACTCGAAGTGACGGCTTAAGGTATACGTCAGTTCGAGTGTTTTTGGTTCTTGAGTTTGATAAGGAAGCAAATCGACCTTACCAAAAATTTATCGAGAACCTTTGTTTGAAGTTGGCTTCTCGATTAGCTTCGCTCAGTTCGGCTAAAGCCTCGGGTCAATTTCACAAAGCAAAAACTAGCGTTTTTACTTTGCAAAATCACTCGAAGTGACGGGGGTATGTATGAGTAACGGAATATTTTGGGTTACATTTAGGTTTAGATAGTATTTTTATTTCACTTATCTTATCAAGGGAATTACTTTGTCGAGGTCAAACTTCATGTAGTCGCAGAACTCGTGGATGGTTATGGGTTGGTGTTTTTCTTTGTTGTGTTTTTTCTTGATTTCGAGCACTATGTTCCTTGATTGCCTTTCTCCTTTGCCTGTGATGGCTTGAACATCTTTTGGGTAAATACAAATTCTTTTCATTGGTTACTAGTTTAGTATTGGAATTTATCTTCCATACTTTAGTAGGCTTTACCATAACGTTTATATGACGTTACCATGACGTTACCATGACGTTACTATGGCGCATTAGGGCAAATTTGATTCTATTATAACGCAATACTACTCAAAATATTATGCACGCATATAAATTTTAACATTTCTTTTAGGGTAAAAACGGCAGTTTTGGTAAAAGACGGCAAAAAGGGTTTGTTATGACCAAGGGGTATATACTAAACGCAAACATTTTGAGTTTTATAGTTGTAAGCTCTTGGTATTTAGTGGTTTGTTATTTTAGTTATAAAAGGACTATACCCGATTAAGATGGCCTGGAATTACAAAAATTTATTTAGTAACCTTAATATTTAGTATTATGGCAAAATCAAATGGAATTTTAAAAATTGAAGGTACAATTGAAGATTTAACCTTCTACAAAAAGGACGGTAAAAATTTTGTTCGTCGTAAAGGAGGGGTTTCAAAGGAACGTATAGCGAACGATCCCAATTTTGTGAGAACCCGGGAGAACAACAGTGAATTTACTATTACGACCGGAGCCGGTAAATCACTTCGTTTGGCTTTGGGTAGTTTAGTCTTTAAGGCAAAGGACACTAAGATGGTCAGCAGATTGGTGAAAACAATGTCAGATATTAAAAAATACGACACTGTTTCTGCCAGAGGTAACCGCCAAATTTATGTTGGTCTCGGCACTCCGGATGGTAAGTTGGCTTTGCAGGGGTTTGATTTTAATGCCAATGCCCCTTTAAGCAGTGTGCTGTTTACGACCTATGAACTTGACACTGCTACGGGTGTCGTTACCTTATCTGAATTTATTCCTTTAGAGCAGATTCGTTTTCCTGAAGGCGCAACTAATGTAAGCATTCAAAGTGCCGTTCTCGGAATTGATTTTGAGACGGAGGTTTCGGAGTTGGCTTTGAGTAATGTGGTTAATTTACCTTTGAACCTTACTCCAACCCCTGTTACTTTGACTCCAACCAGTGTTCCTACGACCACCGGTGTTACTTTGTTTTTGCTTGCTATCTCCTTTTTTCAGGAGGTGAATGGGCAGCAGTATTCTTTGAAGAATGAGGAGTATAATGTGTTGCATATTGTAGATGTAATTTAATTGGTTATTGGTTTTAATTGAAAGGCTCCCTTGTGTTTTTGGATATGAGGGAGTTTTTTTTGAGTTGTTGGTTGTGGGTTTGTCACTTCGAGTGATTTTTAAAGTGGAAAACGCTAGTTTTTTACTTTGAAAATAGTATCGAGAAGCTATAGCCGAACGAAACTAATTCAGCGATAGCGGGTGGTTATCTTCTTTTGTCTTGACACAAAAGAAGCAAAAGGTCAAGGCTCTGAATCTTCAACGGTCAAATTAATTCTTGAATTCTAAATGAAAAGAACTCGCTTCGCTCAAACAGCTTTTCATTTTACGAATTCTTCGAATATTTGACACTCGTTTCCAGATTCTAAAGCCAATTTAAAGTACAACTTACTTATTACAACTAGCCACATAGTATAAAGACCGTCACTTCGAGTGATTTTTGTGAAACTCGACTTTTGGGACGAGATGAAGAAAAATCGTATCGAGAAGTTTAGTTATAACAACTCTTCTAGCTTACGCTCCCTTCGCCTTCGTCTTGGGTCTATCATCTATTCTCTATTTTCTATTAAACTTTAAAAACTATTATTATGAAACTATTACAAAAAGGCAGCCGAGGTGCTGCTGTAAAAAAGTGGCAGTACTTCCTGATAGGGCAGGGACTTTATCGCGGGAGTGCCAACGGAATTTTTAATTGGGCTACGCATGACGCTACGGTCTTATTTCAAAAAAAGTATCATCTGGTGCCTGATGGTATCGTAGGGAACAGGACGGTTGGTGCGGCGCTGTTGCAGGGTTTTGGGTTGGTTGCCGATGTACGCAATGATAGCAGCGGGGCTGATTTCCCACCGAAACCTGATTTCCCTCCTTTGGTGTCCAATAGGGAGCGGGAAGCTCTTTTTGGGAAAATAACCTATACAGCTATCCCTTTGCCCGACAACCCGGAACATTTAGCCATTACGAATCATTGGGACAGGGATAACATTATTAAAGTTACTATACCCCAGCTGAAAGCCCTGAAAGGGAGTGCTACCGTTTATTTTCATAAAAAAGGAGCCGCACAGTTACAACAACTTTGGCACGATTGGGAAAAAGCGGGTTTGCTCCACTTGGTACTGACTTGGGACGGCGCCTATACCCCCAGGTTTGTGCGAGGCAGTAAAACCGTTTTGAGCAACCATGCCTTTGGGATGGCGTTTGATATTAATTATGCGTGGAATAAACTGGGGACTGTCCCGGCTTTAGTGGGGCAGAGAGGAAGCGTTCGCCTATTGGTGGCACTTGCTCATAAAAACGGCTTTTATTGGGGAGGCCATTTTACCCGAAAAGACGGAATGCACTTTGAATTGGCAAAAATTGTAAAACTTTAAAAACTATAATCATGGGAACATTTGAAATTACAAAAAGAACAAACGGCGACTTTCAGTTTACGCTGAAAGCCTCTAATGGAGAGTGTATTTTAACCAGTGAGGGCTATACCACTAAAGCAGGTTGTCAGAACGGAATTGATTCGGTTAGAACCAATGCTCCGAATGACTCACGCTATGATAGGAAAGTAGCTGTAAATGGTGACTATTATTTTAACCTAAGGGCGGCAAATGGAGAAGTTATTGGTACCAGCGAGTTGTATGAAAGTACGGCAGGAAGGGATACTGGGATTGACTCTGTAAAGACTAATGCGCCTCTGGCGACTGTTGCCGATTTGAGTTGACCTAACGACGCTGCTTTTGAACTCCTTATCATTTTGAGATGATGGGGAGTTTTTTATTTTATGGATGGGGGGTGAGATTACCAACGGTTCTTGTTTATTCATGTTTGAGAATGTTCTTATTGTAAATATACTCGTCTGCTGACTTTGTTCCAACATGTGAAAGATAATTAACCTCATTAGTTTTGATTATAGTTCAAAAGACAAATGATAATAACTAATTTAATGTGTTTTAACCTAAAACAAAACCTATTATCTAGATTAATTTTGTTAACAACTAGATAATTATATTAGACTTTTAGGCTCTCTTTTTTTTATTTTTGGTAGTGAAAAATATTTTCGATTAAATAAGTATAATTTTGGACAATAAAGAAATTAGGGTAATAGAATTATTCGCAGGAGTAGGAGGATTTAGGATAGGTTTAGAGGGATACAATGGCAAATCTGCATCATCTAACTTTAATAAAAAAATGTCATCTAACTATAATGTTATATGGAGCAATCAATTCGAACCATTAACTCCAAATAATCAGTATGCTTCAATAGTTTATGAAGCCAAATTTGGAAAAGAAGGACATTCAAATCAAGATATTGAAAAAGTAATTGAAACAAACTTTGATAGCATTCCAAATCATGATTTATTAGTTGGGGGATTTCCCTGTCAAGATTATTCTGTTGCCACAACATTAAAAAACTCCAAAGGGCTAATAGGAAAAAAAGGAGTTTTATGGTGGAGCATTTATTCTATCATTAAAAAAAAAGAAAAAGATAAACCTAAATTTCTATTTTTAGAAAATGTAGATCGTCTTTTAGTTTCCCCATCTTTGCAAAGAGGGCGAGATTTTGCTGTCATTTTAAGCTGTTTATACGAACAAGGTTATGCAGTAGAGTGGAGAATAATTAACGCCGCTGACTATAGCATGCCTCAAAGAAGAAAGAGAATTTATATTATAGCATATCATCAAAGTTCTTCGATATACAAGAAAATTATTTCCTGTACACCTAAAGATTGGATTTTAAACAAAGGAGTTCTTGGAAAAGCCTTTCCTGTTCTAAAAAATGAATTGGATTCAAATAGAGGTTGTATTTCTAATGACCCGAAAATAGTGTCCGATGAATTTAATAAAGGAAAAAAAGTGAGCCCTTTTTTCAATAGTGGTCTTTTTCTAAACGGTGAGTTTACAACATTTAAAACTAAACCTGAAATAAGGCCTCTTTACCCATTAAAAAAAATATTACAAAATATTAATGATGTATCATATGATTTTTACATATCACCAGAGTTAAAATTAAAAAAAGAATTAGAGAAAAAACAAATTGATTCTGAAACAATATATATTAAAAATGAATTAGATATGTGGAAATATCTAAAAGGAAAGAAGAAAGAAGAACGTATTAATAAAATTAATGGTTTTAAGTACAAATATGCTGAGGGTTCAATGACTTTCCCGGATGATTTAGACAAACCTTCTAGAACAATTATTACAGGTGAAGGTGGCAAATCACCGTCACGTTTTAAACATGTTATCCAACAAGAAAGTGTATATAGAAGATTAACCCCCATTGAATTAGAAAGGCTAAATATGTTCCCTGATAATCACACAAAATTTGAAGGTATTACTGATTCAAAACGCGCTTTTTTTATGGGTAATGCTTTGGTTGTCGGAGTAATCGAAAAAATTGGACTTGAGCTATTTAAACAAATTAATAATGGATAAACGTAGTGATAGAGTCCAACCTACAAGACTTTCAACAGATTTTTTTCCGTTAGACATTCATAAATCTATGTTTATAAATGATTTAACAGTCACTATACCATCTTCTTACGTAAAGATGTGGGGTGATAAAGTGTTAAAAAATCATAATAAAAACAACCGTCTTTGGGAAATTGATATTAATTATGAGTCACCAAAAGAATTAGGAAAACAAAAGCATGTTTTTAAAGCTAAATTGACCTTATCTTTCATTAAAAAAAGAAATCAAGTAAGTAGCTATAGACTTAAGTGGGACAACGGATTTGCTGTTCAATTGGCAAAGGATTATCCTAAAAGTTTTGTAAGATCTTTAGAATTTCATATCGGAGACGAACATTATAAAGAATTAAGATATACCGAATTTGATATTGGTGGATTTAAGGAACAAGTGCAAGTTAAAATTGAGTGGAAAAATAATCTTCCGCAAGTAACAATAAAAGAGTTTTTTAGAGTTAGAGATGAATCTCAAGGGTTTCCAAAAGTTTTCAAAGAACTTAGTTCCTATTTAATTGCTGATTACTTATTGAGCTCTGAGGAAGAAATGTTGAGAAGAATCCAAGTTTCTCAATGGAAACCAAGGTCAGAAATATCAAGTGAATTAAATGAAAATAATATTTATTTACTTTTAAATCGAGAAACAAAAGAAATTTATTTCGGTGAAACTAAACAATCATTATCGAAAAGATATCCAGTAACACAAAAACATCACACATTTGATGAATGGAACGAATTTTCAGTAATAAAATTACCTCCTGAAACGTCAGACCATACACGTTTACTTATTGAACGTATATTAATAGCAACTGGTTCTAAATTATTCTCTAACAATCTTTATCCAGAAGTTCCAATTTTGGAAAAACATGTTAGTTTAACTCTAAGAAATAAAAAGAAATAATAGTTTAATAAAAATAAAGCGCATGTGTTTGAAAACTAATAAAAAATAGTATTATTTAAGATGTTAAAGTAATTTTTTATAAAAATGGGTAAAAGTTATAATTTAATAATAAACGAAATAGAAAAATTAATAGTTTCTAAAAATATTTTCGATATAATTAATTTAGAAAAAGACAATATTTACAACAAGTCTGCAGTATCATTGCTAGTAAAAAAATATATAAATGAAAACTGTTTATATAATTTGAACATCATAAATGATTATAATATTAAATTAAAGTTTGTATCTGTAGATAGTAATTATAAATGTTATGAAGCTATGTCTTTTACAAATGATTCTCTTTATAATATTATGTTTGAAAAATGGGATAGCAAAGATCCATTTGAAATAGCTTCATTAAAAAAAGACTTAGAATTTAGTTACTTATTTATTCCTATAATTAAAGAAAAAAGAAGCGGATTATTTAATAATTTCATGGATTGGAAAATAGGAGATTTAAGCTTTTGGAAACCTAATGATGAAATTTTAAGCTTGATAGGGAAAGAATGGAATGATGTTAAAAATACTATTCAAAGTGGAATTATTATAGAGCAGGTTAAATATGGAAGTATCTATAGGAATAACAATAATTTACCTAAACAATCAGAAACTAAATATATACATTTAAGACCTCATGGAAAGGATAGTCGTGATATAGATATTAAATATTTTGATTATACCAATAGGACTATAGAAATTACTAAACAATCATTTTGGCTGAATAAAAGTTTTATTAACCAGCTACTAAATAATAATAAATGGAAAATGAATTTAAAGGGAGAATAATTTTTTCAGATAATTATCAATCAACAATTGATTCGATTAAATTAATAAGCAGTTCTATCGGTAATAAGGCATCTATAATTAAGTCAAGTAAAGATTCTATTGATATTTCAAATGATTCAGATATAAGAATAATATCGGGTTATGAAAAAGAATCTAAAATCAAAAATGAAAATTTATTTCCATCAAAAATTTTAGCTGCATATGATGAATCAATATTAGAATTAAATTCATTAGAAGGAAAAGTAAGGTGCATTGCTCATAGTGCAGTTATACAAAATGAAATGGAATATATACCAGCGGCTTATGTAACTTTAAAATTTTACACAAAATCAAACCTTGTTTCTGCTAAGGCAACAGAATTTTCAGATATAATACAAAGTAATGATATAACATCAGAAATTACAAAAGAATATATTAAAGAAAGAGAATACTTTTTATCTAAAGCATCTCCTGTTGATTCTCTAATATTCATCGATGGCTCAATGTTTTCTGGAGCATCAACTAGTGGAAATTTCATATTAATAGACCAACTTCTTTCTAAAAACTGCAGACCAATATTTTTTGTAAAAAACAGCGAAAGCACTATAATTACTGAAAGATTTGAATTTGCAAAGGGCTATAATTCTGATTTACACTGGGCTTATGTTAATTTAAATCCAGGAGAAATTTCCCCAGTATTTGCTTATACATCAAAAGAAGGAAGAAGCAAAGCAATGTGCTTTATTAAAATATATGACAAAAGAAGTCCTGTTAGGATTGAATTCCCTTTAAAAGCATTTGAAGAAGGTTGGTATGGTGATGATGTTTTTGATTTGATTTTTTATCAATTTTTAGCGAATGGTAGCTCCAACAACATGCAACCTAGAATAATACAAGTTTCAGAAATGTATGCTAGAGAAATATTAAAGTCAACTAACTTGTATAAAGAAATTGAAAAAATGGGACTAACAAAAAGCATGAATGAAGAAAGAGGATTTTAACTATCCCTTAAGTTCTTCTACTATCAATTTATTTATTCCTTTTGATATTTCTCCTAACTCCATAGTCATTTTAAACTCTAATTCTCTTAAAGCATCATAAAACATTTCATTAACAATTAATCTATTTTCTCCAGTATACTTTTCTAAAATTAAATCTAATAAATAGTTTACATTTTTTCGCTTAGTTAAATCCAGAAAATACTTATAACCATTGAAGTTATAAATTGGCGTTTTTGAAAGATCTACAATATTTGTAATAAACTTTCTAAAGCTAGAGTCTTTCCCTGTCTCCCATCCTATTTTTTTACCTAAGGAAATACTATTTTTTTCCATTTCTTTTTCAATAGACATTAAAAAATTATGGTAGTTTTTCAATTTTTCATGTGACAAACCTTCAGAATTAAATAAATGTTGCTCATTATCAGCACCATAAACAAGTAGAAATATACACCAAATTTTTTCTTGACTTTTAAGTGTCAGTGGTTTTTCAAGTTGAAAATTGTTTGTGTCAAAAGCTATAAAAACATTTGTGATACTATAATTTTTCAAAGAGTAAAACTTATACATTCCAGCTGTACCAATAAATATTTTCTCATTATTTAATAAATTGCCTCTAATAATATATTTATTTTCTATACATTCTTTAATAATTTCATTTGAGTAAAAGTATTTCAATTCATCTATTGAAATAGCACCTTTAATCATCAAGTTATTTAAATCATTATTATTCTTTTTTAAAGACATTATAGTTTTTAAAACATCAACTTCGTTAGTACCTTCAAAATAAAAAATTTCTTTAGCCTTTAAATTATCTACAAAAGTATTACTCAAGTTAAGGTATAATTTTTCTAAAAATTCTTCCATTAGTATTCATTAATTTTTATTCCATCAGAATTTGGACTTGTAAATAACGCAATTACAAGTCTGTTTTGATTCTCAAGATTTTTTATTGATTCGATAACTTGGTCAAGCGCATTTTGAGCCATATTACCAATCTCATCAAGTAAAACAACTACATATTTCCCCTCTACATTATCAATGCGTTGTTTCAAATAATTAGCACTTGCTAGACCTGTAGAAACATCTAATTTCTTAATGATTATATTATTTTCACAATGAAACTCCTGCTTAATCATATCATAAAAATAAAGTTTAATGAACTTACCATCTGGACGTAACAATTTATTGTCCATAGAATATGCAATAATTTTACCAGCTAATTCCATGAATTTAATATCTTTTTCGTGCTTAAATTCAGTTAGTTTAGATGATTCGATTTTAGAAATTAGTTCATCATATTTCTTTAAGTTTGATATTATTTGCTTTAACATTCTATCAAAACTCTCTATAACCTTCTTTTGTCCAGAATTGTATTTTGATGGTTTTCGTTTATCTTCTATTTCTAAAGCTTTTAGATTAAAATTATAATTTCCAACTAATTGCACAGTTTCAGAATCTAGAACTCTTATTTTTTTCTCAATTTCATTTATAGAATTATTAATATTCTCAAGTAGTTTTGAATCTGTGATTGATTTTTCAATACTATATTTAAATCCAGCTATTTTATCAACTGAATTAATTAATTCTAAATCTGAAATCTCTAGCTCTTTAGCGCAAAGGCCAGTTGTAATTGCGAAATCATTTTTCAATGACTTTTGGGAGTTTAATAAGGTGTCTAATTCGGCTTTTATTTTATAGTATTTTCCATCATCTTCTATAAACTTTTTTTTGTTTTCATTAATCAATTTAATTTTGGTACGCATAAATTGAGTTAAATCCCCATTAATTGAAGTTAAATCCTTAATTAAAAATGACTTCAATTCATCATAGTTTTTCACTTTGTGTTTACTAACTAAATCTTGTAGTTGTTTTTTGAATTTATTAGAATCTAAATCAATTTCATCTTTCAATAAATAATCTATATTATTTTCAATTAAATCTTCCAATAAATGTAGAAATTGTGAATATGAATTATGTATTAAATAGGTCTTATCATTCTTCTTTTCATTAATAAAATTAACTATTGCTTCTTTTAACTTATCTACACTTTTTTTAAAATTAGCTTGTTTAGTAAGGTAATCCGTATTATCATCGAACAAATCTAGCCTAATATCTGTTTCTCTAATTTTACAATAATCTTTATTTAAGGTAGTGTCATTTGTAATAAGATCATTAACCTCATTTTCATTATTAATGTATCCAATAAATTGCCCGATAGTTTTTTTTAACCTACTCTCTATGTCAACTAGTTCTTTATTTAATTGCTCAATTAGACTTGAGTCTTTTTTTTCAAGTTTTGCCGGTTTTGGTGCTAGTTTAAATTCTTTTTGTTTTTTAGCAATTGAAAGTTCTAATCTATTACTTGTCTCAATTAATGAAATAAGATTTTTTAAATTTTTTAAAATAATCAATTTTTTTAATTGACTAGATTCAGTCTCTTGTCTAACCTTATTTTTTTTTATATCAATTTCTAGTTCTTTAATCTTTTTATTTAAAATTTCAATTTTAGACTCATTTCTAACGTTGTCAAATTCCTTAGAAATTTCAAAAATATGCCTAGCAACTTTTTCAAATTTATTTTTCAAGTTAGTATTCCAATTATTTAAATCCTTAATTACAGCATTTAACCTTTCACTTGGATTTGAAGGAACATCATATATTATCGATAATTCATCATGAAGGACTTTATAACTTATAGGAGCCCCATTGTTTATTTGTATTAGTTTACCTCTTCCCTTTTCTTTAGTTAATGACAAAACTCTATTATCTGGTAAATCAATATCTATATTATATTCTAACGAATAAGACTTTGTATCATCATAACGTTTAATAGATTCCTTAATTGAATTTAAAATTTTCGTGTCATCTAATTTATCGGCATCCAATCCATAAGCTAACAAATTCAAAATAAATGTTTTACCGTAACTATTATCAGCAGTAATTTCAAAAATTTTATTATTTGAATTTACTATGGGGTCTATGAATTCCTTCCTTGGAGTAAAACTAATTTGCTCCCCTATAATTTCTAAATTATAATCTATCCTATTCATTACTTGTTAATTTATCTAGTAAATCATCACAATCTATTTCTTTTTCATCCTGCATAAATAATTTTTCCAAAATATTCATAACATCCTCATCATTAATTATTTCATTTAAATCATCTTTGAAAAGTTCAAAAAGTTCCTTTTTAAATTTATCTTCTTTATTTATCATAAAACACCAGATTTAGAGAGTGGAAATTTAGCTAACTTAAGTTGTGGTAACCCATGAATATTAGTAATACAATATCCTGATTTCATAGACTGAATATCTTCAGGGCTAATCCCATTAATTTTTTTATTATATTCATCTGTTTTAAACATAAATTTAGTGTTTATAACAGACGATAAACCACTTGGTATATCATTTATATTTTGTGATGAAAAAATAACGCCAATTTTTTTACTTCTACCAACCCTACAAATAGTATCTAAATCACCTAACGCATTTTTTGAAGCAGATGAATTATAAAATTGATGAACTTCATCGATTATTATCAATATTGGTACATCATTATTTTTTTCGGTTTTTGCTTTAACAATTCTATTCAATAAATAACGTAAAGCTATTGACCCAAACTCTATACTTCTTGCAACATTAATTACTGTCATTTTGCCTTCTTGCAAAATGTCTTCGGCATCTATTTCGTCACCATGTTCATTTTCAAAGTATTGATTAGCATTTTTCAATCTATTAAACATTGCAGATGCTGTTGAAGGATTTAATGAAGTAGTGCTCTCTCTACCTGCAACATCTAATGTATTATAATTATTATCTTCGTTGCGACAATTTTCTAAAAAATCAAGAAATTGTGAATATTTGCCATTTTTATTATTTTCTTGCCAATACCTAAAAATATCGGGTAATGACTGTGAAGCCAATTCTGTCAAATTTTCAACTATCCCAAGTAAAGCTTCTGGGTCAATTTTACTTGCATTTAAAGTTATGGGTCTACAAAATTCTTTTGAGACACCTTGTGATGTTAAAATATTTATATTTTCATGTGCACTATATAATATTTCATAATTGCTAACTCCAGCAGCTTCTAGTCCAAGAGATTTCCATTCGTTTTTAGCTTCAATATTATTTGTCAATGTCGGCTTATCCATGTTTAAGAAATCTACATCTTTAACATTGATAGCTAAAACACAACCAAATCGATTAATTCCATCTGAAATAATTTTACTTTCAATAAAATGCTGTGCTAAATATTTTGTAGCAACCGTCTTTCCAGAACCGGTCTTTCCAGTTATCTGAATTTGATGCCAATACACATCTTCAGGTATTCTTAATTTTACAGGAACTTGATTTACATCATTTATCTTCTGACATCTTGAAGTATGTACTGTAGCAGGAAAAATATATGGTCCATTATTATTAACTGAATCAGTGGCTTTTAATATTTCCTCCTCATTAGACAATCTAGCCAATGATTGAGGCTTGATATAATCTACTAATCCATCTTCCCTTTGTGTTATATCAAAAATTCTATGAGCTGTAATTTGATTTTTACACTCTCTATCAGCCTCAAGCAAACCTAAGTTCAAATCAGCTAAAAGAGGACTAGGTGAATATATTGCCGTTTGCTCACTCTCTTCAACTCTTAATACAAATTTTCTTGTATCGTTAATGTCACTCAAAGACATGTCAACAGTCAAATAACTACCTTTTGGTAATAATCCTGAATTCGAGGATTTTTTTGAAGTGAGTATTATTTTTCCTGTTTTTTCATAAAGAACAATCCATTTCATTTGGTTTCGTTTGGTTAGTTTTTTGTTATTAAGAAGTGAATTAAATTTATATACAAGTATATGATAATTTATGAACAAAATAACTATTAATAATGTATAATATAAGTATTTTTCTATATTTAAAATAATATTTTTATGTTTTCATCTTATATCAATACACTATCTTTTTAAAAAAGATGATAAATTATTTTTTAGATTAATATCACACAAAATATTTTGTTAAAAACATAAAACCACATGAGTGTAATCAAAGAAATCTTCGATTTTGCTGCATCGGTCACTAAAGCAGCAGATTTAAAACATACGAAAAAAAACCAATTGAGTTTCAAAAACGTAATAAATTACAAATCCTACTGATGATTTGTAAGAAATAATTCTTATTTTTGAGAAAGAAAAAGCGAAACGAACCTTCTTATATTTAATTCTTTTGATTTGGTTTTGAGAAGGTTAGTTTTGGATATAGGCAAGTTAGTGTCAATTTTAAAAACCTACACTCGATGAGAGAAAAGATATTTGAAAAAAGAAGTGAAAATCCAAATTTGGATCATTTAATGTCGTTATTTGGAAATGAGATAATGGCTGCTTTTATTAATGGCCATCTAATAATTGAATCTTTATTAGTTCAATTTATAGAACATAAAACAGGAAGTGATGAAAGGTTATCAAAATTGAACTTCCCAAACAAAGTAAAAAAATGTGTTGAATTGGAATATTTTGACGAGAAGATTGAAGTCTTTTTATTAATGATTAATGACATTAGAAATAATTATGCACACAATTTGGGATATATATTAACTTTTGATGAACTATTTCTATTAGCAGAAAATGCAGGACAAGCTGGAATTGATTTTTCTGATGAAACAATATATCTTGATAAGGAGCTTTCAAGAGAATGGTATGGAGAACATGGAATAATTCAAGAAATATTTCAAAATACAGCAATGGACTTATCGTTCATAATGGAAAGTCATGGTGGAGAATTTATTTTTTGCTAATACTGCACTATCAGAGGTTTGCAGTCATGACTGGTTTAGATTTTCTTAGCAGGAAAATCTAAAAAGGGAAATTGTATATATTTACAACTAACTGTAAGTTTTTGCTACCTCGTGAAGCTTAGTAACGTTAAGTGGCATTGCCAAACAACCTCTTCTAAAAATGAAAAAATATTTATATTACCCGAACTTTGAACCACCAAACACTAATTGGTTAAAATTTGCAATTCTTTACTTTGAGAAATTTGAAAGTATCATACCATTCGAAAGAGAAAATTTAATATCTGATGAATACAGAAAACTAAAAAACGAGACAGACTTAGTTGACTTTTATTCTCCGCAATATTATCAAGGAGAACGAGCAAGTATAAATGCAATTGAAGAAACAGAAAAAATATTTGAAAATAGATATTTAAGAAGCCCATTATTTAATGAGGTTAATATATTTCGAAAATGGCAAGATCAA
The DNA here is from genome assembly GCF_021608185.1 of Flavobacterium anseongense. Classification (GTDB taxonomy): domain Bacteria; phylum Bacteroidota; class Bacteroidia; order Flavobacteriales; family Flavobacteriaceae; genus Flavobacterium; species Flavobacterium anseongense. The sequence goes on from NZ_JAKIHN010000007.1 coordinate 101,112, forward strand.
TCAACATGGGATTATTTGATATATGGAGAGAAATTTTCCTTCCATTGGGCAGAATTTTGCGAACACCACAGAATAGGAAGAAGAACTCAAAATGGGTTATTATTACCTAAAACTCTTGCGTTTCTCTACATGACACATTTAGCAAAAGAAATTTCTTTTGAGAGAAACTCTAAAATTATAACTGATAATTTAGAGTTCGATAATTATACAAACTTTGCTAGAATTCAGCCTACCAACAGAAATGTTCGTGATAAATTTTTAAAAGGAGTTATTAACATGCTTGTACCAAGCAATGTGAATGATTTAAGTTTAGATACTCTAATTGCATTTAGAAATGCTAACAGAGAACGAATAACTTCATTAAATAACCATATTACAAGAGTTGAAGATTCAATTGCAAATGGCTTAACCGAAAGAGAGTTTATAGATCAATTTAACAATTCTCTTTCTGAATTTTCAGAGCAAGTATTACTATTAGGTCTTGGAGTCGCTTCTATCCCATTTACAACTTATCTATTAATTAATAATCCAGAAGCCCTGACTGCAGAGTATTCGGAAGAAATTCTTGGGATGTTAGGTATTACATTTGGCGGATATTATGGAGTTAGAAAAGGGCTTTTCGACAGTAGAGAAAACCGTCAATGTAGAAAATACTTTTCAAATTTGCGAAGACTTCAATAGCAACGTCACATAACAGCCATTTGACGCAATAGCTAGTTTAGTTTTTCTCACCTGGAAATTACAAAATTGAAATTTTTGCTTTCTTTTAGAGCCTCCGCTTCCGCACGACTAGAGCAAAGCGACTGGCATAGCACACGAGGCGGAGCCGACTGCCGCAGGAAATTCTTTCGTATTTTGCCGGAAATAGCCAGTATTAAATGCTTTATTTGTGTTTAATACTGGTTATTTCCGGCAAAATATATTTATTAATGATGTATAGATACTATTGCCCTTTGGTAATGCATCATCGCTTTTTATTAAAAAAAAATGTCAATATCGCAATGGCAGGTTGAATTAATCTTTAAAACAATAAAAATTAGAGATTTAATCTAAAAAAATTTGGTTGAAAAGAAAATAAATATATATTTGCCTCATAAATAAAAAGAAAATGATATTTACAGTTTGCAATATGTGTTGTTGTATGGGGAAAATTTCCGCAGAGACGACTATTGCATAATTTTAAATTCTTAAAATAGCAAAAAGCCTCTGCAACGCAGAGGCTTTTTTTTTGTCCATTATTAAATAGTAAAAATGATTTCAAATTCAATAAAATATACCGTTTCAACTTCAGTTTGTTGTATGTGTCTTCTCAAAAAGGAGCCCTAACACTGTAGTTGTATATATCACCAACAAAATAGTATGAGCTCCTTCAATTTGAAGGAGCTTTTTTTATTCAAACCCAATTATAATGAAAAACGATTTAGTAGCAATAGTAGCAGAACATAAGACTTTGGAAGAAAAGCTAAAACACATCTCCGAGAACATCGAGGGTAAAGTTGTTTTCTCCACCAGCTTCGGAATAGAAGATCAGGTAATCTCTCATGCTATTTTTTCACAAAAGATTAAAAGCATTGAAGTATTTACTTTAGATACGGGACGTCTTTTCCCTGAAACCTATTCTGTTTGGGACAAAACGGTATTGCAATACCAAGCCACTATTAAAGCCTACTATCCGAATACCAATACGGTTGAAAATTTTATAAATGCTAATGGAATAAATCCTTTTTACAACTCCGTTGAATTGAGAAAAGAATGCTGCTTTATCAGAAAAGTAGAGCCATTGAACAGAGCTTTAGCAGGTGCAACGGTTTGGATTACCGGCTTACGCGCAGAACAATCTGCTAACAGAAACTCGGTAAAGGAAATAGAATGGGACGAAGAAAAACAACTGTACAAATTCAATCCGTTACTAGACTGGTCTACCGATGATGTAGTGGCCTATTTAAAACAAAATGGAGTTCCCTATAATACATTACACGATAAGGGATTTGTCAGCATCGGCTGCGCTCCGTGTACCAGAGCGATACAACCGGGTGACGATTTCAGAGCAGGTCGTTGGTGGTGGGAAGATCAATCAAAAAAAGAATGTGGATTGCATACATAATTCAATTAAGATAAAAATTAAAAAAATAGAACTAAGATGAGCCAAAAGCACAATTATTTAGAACAATTAGAAAACGAAGCAATTTATATTCTTCGCGAAACAGCTGCGCAATTTGAAAAGCCAGCCTTGCTTTTTTCGGGCGGGAAAGATTCTATCGTTTTAGTACATCTTGCCTTAAAAGCCTTCCGTCCGGGGAAATTTCCTTTTCCGTTGGTGCATATCGATACGGGTCACAATTTCCCGGAAGCCATTGAGTTTAGAGATTATTTAGTCAATAAAATTGGTGAAAAACTAATCGTGGCTTCGGTTGAAGAAAGCATCAAAAAATACGATTTAAAAGAAACCGCGGGTCGTTTCCCTTCGAGAAATGTTTTGCAAACCTATGCGCTTTTAGATGCCATTGAAGAAAATGAATTTGATGCCTGCATTGGTGGCGCACGTCGCGATGAGGAAAAAGCGAGAGCCAAAGAACGTATTTTTTCGGTTCGTGATGATTTCGGACAATGGGATCCAAAATTACAACGCCCTGAGTTATGGGATATCTTGAATGGGAAAGTTAAAAAAGGACATAATGTTCGCGTGTTTCCAATCAGCAATTGGACGGAATTGGACGTGTGGAACTACATTCAGAAATACGATATCGAATTGCCAAACTTATATTTTGCCCACGAAAGAGAATGTATTGTCCATCAGGATAAACTGGTGGCTACTTCAAAATTCATTCAGCCTCTGGAAAATGATGTTGTTGTGGTTGAAAAAGTGCGCTACAGAACCGTTGGCGATATGACCTGCACCGCTGCAGTGCCTTCCGAAGCGACTACAATACAAGACATCATTGATGACATCATTCAAACCCGGGTGAGCGAACGAGGACAAACCCGCTTAGATGATCAATTTTCGGAAGCGGCAATGGAGGATAGGAAGAAGCAGGGGTATTTTTAAAGGAGGGATAAGGGAAAAGGGATAAGGGAAAAGGGAAAAGGGATAAGGGAAAAGGGATAAGTAAAAAGAAAATAGATAATAGAAAAGAGTTGTGTTAACAGACAACCGACAACCGACAACCGACAACCGATAACAGATAACCGATAACAGATAACTAAAAATGAACACATTACGATTTATAACAGCAGGAAATGTAGATGACGGTAAAAGCACCTTAATTGGGCGTCTTTTATACGATTCCGATAGCATTCATACGGATCAATTGGGGATTTTAAAAAAACAAACCAAGCAGGAAGGTGTTGATATCGATTTATCATTAATCACCGATGGTCTTCGTGCTGAACGTGAACAGGGAATTACCATTGACGTGGCCTACAAATATTTTTCTACTAAAAACAGAAAATTTATTATCGCCGATGCACCGGGCCACGAGCAATACACCCGAAACATGATAACCGGTGCTTCGAATTCCGATTTGATTATCATTTTGGTCGATGCCCGAAAAGGAATTACCGAGCAAACCAAACGTCACGCCAGTATTGGTTCGCTAATGGGAATTAAAAAAGCAATCATCGCAGTCAATAAAATTGATTTGCTGAATTATTCTGAAGCGGTCTTTACCCAAATCAAAGCTGATTTTGAAGCCATCAAAACCGAGTTGAATTTTAGTGATGTTAGCTACATCCCTGTAAGTGCCTTAGTGGGCGATAATATTGTCACCAAATCTGAAAACACGCCTTGGTATAACGGTCAGGCGCTCTTAGAAACTTTGGAATCTATTGAAGTGGAAACCACAGAAGATTTGGCTTCCCGATTTCAGGTGCAATGGGTAATTCGTCCCAAAGATGAAGCCAATCACGATTACCGCGGTTATGCCGGTTTGGTTTTGAGTGGCAGCTATAAAGTAGGGGATGCGGTAACCATTTTTCCGGCAAACATCTCCACTACCATTGTGAAGATTGAAAAGAATCTGGAAAGTATTGAAGTAGCAAAAGCAGGCGACAATATCGTATTGCATTTCGAAGACAATATTGATATCAGTCGAGGCGATACAGTGGTTTTATCGGATGAACTACCAACAGAATCCACTCAAATAAACTCTTGGGTTTCCTGGTTAGACAATACGCCTTTGCAATTGGGAAAAACCTATTTGTTACAACACCGATTTAAAAATGTTCGGGTAAAAATCCAGGAAGTAAACCAAAAATGGAATATCAATGATTGGGAATTTACCAAGGAAACAGAAATAAAACTAAATGACATTGCCCAGATAAGTTTGAGAACCAATCAACCATTGTTTTATGATGCGTTTGATAAAAATCCGAAATCAGGGAATGCCATTTTAATAGATGAAACTAGTAATAATACGGTTGGCGCCTTAATGTTTTTATAATTATGTCATATTCAATTTACATCAGAAATCAGGAAAGAACCAGAACTCCTATCGACAAAAGTCAAATCGAAGGTTGGTTAGATGAAGTAATTCATTGGCTGTTTGATATCAATCAGGAGTATCAGAATTACCGGTTTTTTCAAAACAAGGAAAGTCTTATTCAATTAAAGCTTCAGGATATTTTAGGCAAATTAATTGACGACACTAATGAAATCATAGTGAACTCAAATTACTTTTTTGAAAGCATCGAACAAGTTCATTATTTATTAAGTAATGATTTAGATACTATTGTAAGCTTTGACCCGGCAGCAACATCTAAAGAAGAAGTCTTAATAGCGTATCCTGGATTTTTTGCGATTTCGGCTTATCGAATTGCGAATGTTTTTTGGAAACTAAATATTCCAATCATTCCAAGAATCATCACCGAATATGCGCACAGCAGAACCGGGATTGATATTCATCCGGGAGCTGAAATCGGAGAAAATTTCTTTATAGATCACGGCACCGGAATTGTAATTGGGGAAACCTCCAAAATCGGAAAGAACGTTAAAATCTATCAAGGCGTGACACTGGGTGCGTTGTCTGTTTCCAAAGACAGTGCTTCCGAAAAAAGACATCCAACTTTAGAAGACAATGTCACTATTTATGCGAATGCTACCATTTTGGGCGGAAAAACGGTGGTAGGCGCCAATTCGGTTATTGGTGGTAACGTCTGGTTGACGCATTCAATTCCCGAAAGTTCTTTAGTCTATCACAAAAGTGAAATTGAAATAAAGAAGAAAAGCGAGTTTCCGGAAGCGCTTAATTATGTGATTTAAATCAAAAGGGAAAAGGGATGAGGGAAAAGGGAAAAGGGAAAAGAGAAAAGAGAAAAGAGAAAAGAGAAAAGAGAAAAGAGAATAGAACAGGTAAAACACATTAACTAAATAAAAAATAAGTGAGATGAAAGCAAATAATATCTTAGAAACCATTGGAAATACACCGGTTGTAAAAATTAACAGCCTGTACGGTGCCAATAAAAATGTATGGATTAAACTGGAAAGAACCAATCCGGGTAACAGCATCAAAGACAGAATTGCCTTGTCAATGATTGAAGATGCTGAAGCAAAAGGATTATTAAATCCAAATAGCGTCATTATTGAACCAACTTCAGGAAACACCGGAATTGGTTTGGCGTTAGTGGCAGCCGTAAAAGGCTATAAAGTGGTTTTGGTAATGCCCGAATCGATGAGCGTGGAACGCCGAAAATTGATGGAAATCTACGGAGCCGAATTCGATTTAACACCACGTGAAAAAGGAATGAAAGGGGCCATTGAAAGAGCAGCCGAATTAGTAGCGCAAACGCCAAATGCCTGGTCGCCGTCGCAATTTAACAATCCGGCCAATGTAAAAGTACACAGAGAAACTACAGCAAAAGAAATTTTAGCCGATTTCCCTAACGGATTGGATTATATCATTACCGGTGTTGGAACAGGCGGGCATATTTCCGGCGTGGCTGAAGTAGTAAAAGCAAAATTTCCGAATGTAAAAGTGATTGCGGTTGAACCTGAATTATCTCCGGTTTTAAGTGGTGGTAGTCCATCGCCACACCCAATTCAGGGAATCGGAGCCGGTTTTGTTCCTGAAAATTATCACGGAAAATTTATCGATGAGGTGATTCAGGTATCCAAAGACGAAGCCTTTGAATACACCAGAAAAATTGCCAAACAGGAAGGGATTTTAGTCGGAATTTCAACCGGTGCTTCTTTAGCTGCCGTAGCCAAAAAAGTAGCCTCATTACCGGATGATGCCGTAGTGTTAACCTTTAACTATGATACGGGCGAGCGTTATCTTTCGATTGAAGGATTGTTCTAAAAAACACTACTATTTTATAAGTGAAATAGCCCCAACTTTAAAAAGAATACCATGATACAGAAGATAAAAACAGGAAAAGTTATTTTGGCCGGAGCCGGTCCGGGAGATCCCGATTTGATAAGTGTTAAAGCATTAAAATACCTGCAAACTGCCGATGTTGTTTTAACAGACAGATTAGTGTCTCCAGTACTAATTCAGGAAAATGCCCGAAAAGATGCAGAAGTAATCTATGTTGGGAAACAATGCTCCAAAGGCATTCATACCCCACAAAAAGACATTAATGAATTGATGGTTGAATTGGCACTTCAGGGGAAATTAGTACTGCGATTAAAAGGCGGAGATGCTTCCTTGTTTTCTAATGTATTAGATGAGTTGGAGGCTGTTAAGCACTATAAAATTCCATACGAAATCATTCCGGGAATTTCAGCGGCTTTTGGAGCAGCAGCCTATACAGGTATACCGCTGACGGCAAGAGGATTTTCAAGAGGCGTTCGATTTTTAACCTTGTATGATTTAAATACAGTAACACAAAATCAATGGCAGGATTGGGCAACCACCGAAGATACTTTGGTTTTTTATATGAGTGGCCAACGGTTAAATGTTTTATCAAAGCAACTTTTGAATTATGGAATTGATACTTCAAAAGGAATTGCTGTGGTGCAACAAGCCACTACGCCAAATCAAAAAACAAGCGTGTTTTCTTTTGAGGCTATTCAAACAAAAGCTTTGCCTGAATTTGAATTTGTACCAACATTATTGATCATTGGAAAAGTCGTGAATCTACACCAGCAATATGCCTGGTTCACAGAAAATGATTCAAATGAATCCTATTTCGATAACCACATAACAACCCTACAAGATGCTATCTAAAACAAAATTTTCACTATTACAACAGTTCGTACAAAGTGCTTCTAAAGAAGAGCTTATCTGGACAAATGGCTACCTGGCCGGGTTTTTAGATGGGAGTCATTTAGATGGTTCTGCTGCAGAAAACGCGATTCCGGCGGTTGCCCTTAAACCCTTAATTATCTACGGAACTGAAACCGGAAATTCTAAAAAAATTGCTTCCAATCTATTGGCTTCTTTCAAGAAGAATAAAATTCAGGCAAAAGCGATTGATGTCTTTCAATACGATGTAACCAAATTGGAAAAAGAAAATCTGGTATTGTTCATCATGAGTACGCAGGGCGAAGGCGAGTTTCCTCAAAATGCGGTAGCTTTTTATGAGAAATTAAAAGCTTCCGAAGTGAATTTGGGTGCTGTTTCCTATGCCGTTTTAGGCCTTGGTGATTCATCGTATCCACTATTTTGCCATGCCGGAGTTTTGCTGGATGAAGTCTTAGCCGAAAAAGGAGCAAAACGACTATTGCCATTACTAAAATCAGATGTCGATTACTCGGAAACAGTTGCGATTTGGGAAAGTGATTTGCAAAAAGTATTTCAAAATATCGGTTCATTGACCCCAACAGAAGTAAAACCTTCAACTACCGCAACTACTTCTAACAAAACAAATTATTTAGGGAAAATCAGCCATAAAATCGTATTGAATGATAACGGTTCTAACAAAGAAACCTATCATATCGAAATTGAATCGGAGGATGAAATCGTTTATGAACCGGGTGATGCTTTAGGTGTTTTTCCAAAAAACAAGGAAGCCGAAATCAAAGCCATTGCAGCCTATTTCGGGGAAGAAAATTATTCCATTCTGGCAGATAAGAACATCAGAGGTTTGTCTAAGAAATCGTTGGATGCCTTTGCAAACTTATTTGAAATTGAAATCAGTGAAGACAAAGCTAACTTATTAGATATCATCCAAAAATACCAACCTAAAAAGGTATCATTAGATGAAGTCATTGCATTGCTTCATAAAATTGCTCCAAGGCTATATTCTATTTCGTCCTCTTCAGAAGCACATGACGGACAGGTACATTTAACGGTGAATCTGAACAAATTCGAAGTGGATGGCGAAATTAAAACAGGCTTGGCTTCAGAATTTTTGGCTGAGTTTCCATTAGACGAGGAACTTGAATTTTATATTCATAAAAATCAAAACTTCCGATTGCCTAATGAAGATACCGATATCATCATGATTGGTCCCGGAACCGGAATTGCGCCTTTCAGAAGCTTTTTAGCCGAAAGAGATGCCACCGGAGCCGAAGGCAAAAACTGGTTGTTTTTTGGAGAGCAACATTTTGTCTTAGATTTTTATTATCAAACCGAAATTCAGGAATGGATTACCACCGGAGTACTGACCAAATTAGATACGGCTTTCTCAAGAGACCAGGAACGTAAAATTTATGTACAGGACAGAATCCGTGAAAAGGCAAAAGAATTTAATGCCTGGTTAGAGAACGGTTCGAGTATTTATATCTGCGGACAAAAATACCCAATGAGTCAGGATGTTGAACAAGCGATTGTTGAAGTCATTGCGCAGGAACGAAATATTACAGAAGAGCAAGCCAAACACGTTTTGGAAGAATTAGAAAATCAAGGAAAATATCAAAAAGACGTGTATTAAAACCTCCCCCAACCCCTTCAAAGGAGGGGAGTTTTGAAAACGTATAAAATAACACCAACTCTAATTTCCCCCATTGGGGGTTAGGGGGCTAACAAAAATAAAATGAGCGAGAAATTATCCGCAGTAGAACATATCAAGACCAAAAGTGATGGTCTTAGAGGCACTTTAAAGGAAAGTATCGATTTAGATAATCATACCGGAAATGTACGCCCGGACGACGAGATTTTAGTCAAGTTTCACGGAATGTATGTGCAGGACGACCGTGACCGAAGAGCCGAAAGAGCAGCCAAAAAATTAGACAAATTGTATTCGTTTATGATTCGTTTGCGAATTCCGGGTGGCGTAATCAATGCCAATCAATGGATAGCAATCCACGAAACATCGGAACAATTCGGAACAGGAACATTAAAAATTACCACACGTCAAACGGTACAATTGCATGGCTTGTTAAAACACCAATTGCGTCCAACCATACAGGTTTTTAACACGGCCAAATTGGATTCGATTGCGGCTTGTGGCGATGTAAACCGAAATGTGATTGTGAGTTCGCATCCGCAGCTTTCACCGATTCATCAGCACATTTATGATTATGCCGATAAGATTTCGACTTTACTCTTACCAAAAACCCAATCGTATTATGAGGTTTTTATCGACGGAGAAAAAATCTATGAGCGTTCCTCTGAGGCGGATCCCTTATATGAAGACCGCTATTTGCCACGAAAATTCAAGATTGCCATTGCCATTCCGCCAAGCAACGATGTAGATGTGTTTACCAACGATATAGGACTAATTGCCATCATCGAAAACGATGTGCTCAAAGGATTCAATATTGCCATTGGCGGCGGTTTAGCGACCACACACGGAAATCCGAATACCTATTCGCGTTTGGGAAGCATTATTGGCTTTACAGATACCGAAGAGAAAACTTTAAAAGCGGTGTATGAGATTTTAACGATACAACGTGACTTTGGAAATCGAGTTGACAGAAAATTATCCCGATTGAAATATACAGTAGATAAACTCACGGTGGAAGGTTTCAAAAAGGAATTGGAAAATCGCATTGGGTTTGAATTGGAGCCGGAAAGAGAATACACGTTTACCGAAAGAGGTGACCGTTTTGGCTGGGAACAAAATCACCAGGGCAAATGGTTTTATACGCTGTTTGTAGAGCACGGAGTTGTTAAACCCTATCAAAAACAGTTCTTATTCGAATTGGCACAATTGGGTATCAATAACTTCATTTTTTCAGGCAATCAAAACCTGATTTTAGGGGAAATAGAAGAAGCTGACAAACCGAAAGTAGAAGCTTTGTTATTGCAACACGATATCGAAAAACAAATTAGTGCTTTGCGCAAAAATTCTATGGCATGCGTGGCATTACCAACATGTCCGTTAGCCTTGGCGGAAGCACAACGCTATTTGCCGGAATTGGTTACTAAAATCGAACCTATACTGGCAAAATACAATTTAACAAATGATGAAATCACTATTCGTATGACAGGTTGCCCAAATGGTTGCGGTCGTCCGTATGTGGCGGAACTTGGTTTTGTTGGCACCGGACCGGAGCAATATAATTTTATGTTGGGTGGCGATCGCCTCGGAACGCGATTGAATAAAATTTACAAGGAAAAACAAACGGAAGCCCAAATTTTAGAAGAAGTCGATGTTTTGTTAGGCCGATATGTAACCGAAAAACAGGATAATGAGACTTTTGGGGATTTTGCTTTTAGAACAATTTTATAAATAATAGATATGAGAACAGAGACTAACACCAAACGAAGGCCTTACTTTTTGAATCAAAATTATGTGATACTATATTCATGTTGTTGCTGTTGTTGTTGCTAAAACAGAGAACACCATTAAAAGAATATAAATCACATAAAATAAATAAAATGAAAAATAGTAAAAAGTACACATACGTAATTGTTTTTTTTCTGATTGCATTCAATCAAATCGCTAACGCGCAACAAAATGCTAATCAAATATCAGGAGTTATTATAGATAAGGCTAATTTAGCGCCACTTTCAGATGCCAATATCATTGTTAAAAACAGCAATATATCAGTAGTTGCTGATGGCGAAGGAAAATTTGTCATAAACGCCGAACTTCAATTCCCGATTGTATTGTTGGTATCAAACTTCGGTTATAACTCCAAAAAAATAGAATTATCCTCGTATCAAAACAATGTGGTTGTTGAATTAGAAGCCAAAGAAACACAGTTGTTTGAAGTCTTAGTTACTTCCCGAAGAAGAACGGAAGTAGTACAAGATGTGCCTATACCTATTGCGGTGGTTACTTCCAGACAAGTTGAAGAATCGGGTTCGTTTAATGTGAACAGAGTTAAAGAATTGGTGCCTTCGGTACAATTGTATTCTTCAAATCCCAGAAACACAACTTTAAACATTAGAGGATTGGGTTCCACTTTTGGCTTGACTAATGATGGAATTGATCCAGGAGTTGGTTTCTATGTTGATGGCGTTTATTATGCCCGACCAGCAGCTACTTCTCTTGATTTTATTGATATTGAAAGAATCGAGGTAGCACGTGGTCCGCAAGGAACACTTTTTGGAAAAAACACGACTGCCGGCGCTTTCAACATCACAACAAAGAAGCCCAATTTTATTCCATCCTCAACAGCTGAGTTAAGTTATGGGAATTATGGCTATATCCAGGCGAAGAGTTCTATCAATGGAGAATTGTTTAAAAAGTTGGCCGGAAGATTGTCTTTTTCAGGAACACAAAGAGATGGTGTAATTGATAATGTAAGAACAGGAAACTCGGTAAACGACATCAATAATTTAGGTGTAAAAGGGCAGTTGTTGTATGCTCCAAATGAAAAAACAGAAATTTTGTTATCAGGAGATTTTTCACAACAAAAACCTGATGGTTATGCACAAGTGCTAGCCGGTGTGGTAACTACGCAACGTGCAGCCTACAGACAGTTCAATCAGATTATTGCCGATTTAGGCTATGAGTTACCATCGTTAAATGCTTTCGACAGAAAAATTGACCATGATACACCCTGGAGATCAAACAATGATTTAGGCGGAGTTTCTTTAAATATTGAAAGAGACATAGCAGGAGGAACTTTGACTTCAACTACAGCATGGCGCTACTGGAATTGGGATCCATCAAATGATAGGGATTTTACAGGTTTGTCGGTACTAAGAAAGTCACAGGCACCATCGATTCACAATCAGATATCGCAGGAAGTTCGTTATGCCGGAGATTTATCTAAAAAACTATCTGTTGTTTTCGGAGTGTATGCGATTGGACAGGATTTAAAATCATCTCCATACCACACGGAAGAATCGGGTGATGCGCAATGGCGATTTTCGCAAAGTACGACTAGTTCTAACTGGGCAACACCAGGTTTATTTGAAGGTTATGGAATTAAAACAAGATCTTCATTGAAATCGCTGAGCGGTGCTGTATTTGGGCAATTGGATTGGGCTTTGACATCAAAATTACACATCCTGCCGGGCTTGCGTTATAATTATGATGAGAAAGAAGTCGATTACGATAGAAAAACATACGGAGGTTTAGAAACTACCGATCCTGCATTGATAGCACTTAAGAGGTTGGTTTACTCGGATCAGGCATTTAAAGCCAACGTTTCAGATAACAATTATTCAGGTCAATTAACCGTGGCTTATAAATTTTCGGAGAATTTTAATTCATTCGGAACTTATGCCAGAAGTTTCAAACCGGTTGGTGTGAATTTAGGAGGATTGCCTACCGCGAGTGGCGTTGTGCTTACTGATTTGGCAGTCGTAAAGCCAGAGGAAGTAGAACATTTTGAATTCGGTGTGAAAACAAACCCAACACCAAACTCCAGAGTTAATGTAACTATTTACAGTACCAATATCAAAGACTATCAAACCCAAGTGCAAACAGCCGAATTGGGCGTAAACAGAGGGTATCTTGCCAATGCGGAAAAAGTTAGAGTACAAGGTATAGAACTGGAAGGAAATGTCAGATTGCTAAAAGACTTAAGTCTAAATGCCAGTTTGTCTTATACCGATGGTAAATATGTTTCCTTTAAAAATGCTCCGGTGCCTTTGGAAGAAACGGGTTCGGCACAAGCTTTTAAAGATGTTTCGGGCGGAAGATTGCCAGGGGTTTCAAAATGGTCAGGCGCGTTAGGCTCTGAATATGCTGTTGATGCCAAATTTCTTAAAAGAGAAGGTAGATTTTTTGTGGCTTTGGATTCCTATTTCAGATCCGAATTTTCCTCAAGTGCTTCGCCTTCAAAATATTTGAATGTTGAAGGTTATGCACTATTCAATGGTCGATTTGGATTTAGAGTACAAAACGGTTTGTCTGTTTCGATTTGGGCACGCAATCTTCTGAATAAAGATTATTATGAGCAATTGTTACCCGGAGCTGGAAATGCAGGGCATTATGCCGGTGTTTTAGGAGATCCGAGAACTTACGGAATTACGTTAAAGTATATATTGTAAAAATAGCGATATGAATAAAAATAAACTATTTGTATTGGGTCTTTTGGCTTTTAGCAATATCATATTTTCTCAAGAGAATGCTAAATCCGTGAATTATCCACAGGTAAAAGGTTTTTTTGGTGTATTGCATCCTATTGTAACAGTAAACAAAGAGGAAACGGTATATAATTTTTCAGACTATTATACGGTAGGCTTTCCAACAGGGATTAATGTAATAAAAAATGAACATTTTGGTTATAGTTTGGAGGTTGTCCCTTTTATAAAGGCAGAAGATGGTAAAGATAAAGTGACTAATGTACTATTTCATCCCGGACTTTTGTTTAGGTATAAACATGGCTTTACATTTATTCCAAGGCTGGCTTTTGAGACAGGCGGCAGGTATGGTTTTACCGCCATTCTCAATAAGGTTATTGTCAAAAGTAAAGATGTTAGTTATTTTATCGCAACACCATTACCGGTTCGTTTTGGGAATGAGCATCCGCCTTCAATAGGATTTGGTCTCCAATTTGGAGCGACTTTTTAATACACACAGTAAATACAAAATTTAAAATGACAAGTAGTGTCAAACAATAATTTATAATGACGAACACCCTTTTCCCTATATTCTTAAAAACAGAAACCGCTCACTTCTTAATTGTGGGCGGTGGCAATGTTGGTTTGGAAAAAACCGAAACCTTATTGCGGCAAAATCCCAATATCAGGATTACGGTTGTGGCGACTTATTTTCATCCGAAAGTGGTTGAAATTGCCAGTCAGCATAAGAATGTAACGCTTTTGGAAAGACCTTTTGAAAAACAGGATGTTAATGATGCCGATTTTGTAATTATAGCTACCGATAATCCCGAATTAAATGCCAAGATTCGTGATTTGGCAAAAGCCAAAGGAATCAAAGTCAACGCTGCAGATCAACCTGATTTGTGTGATTTTTATTTAGGTTCGATTGTGAATAAAGGCTCTTTAAAAATTGCTATTTCCACCAATGGGAAATCTCCGGTTTTGGCCAAAAGAATGCGGGAATATTTTACGGATGTAATTCCGGATGGCATTAATGACAGCATCGAACAATTGAATTCGTTCAGAAGAGAACACAAAGGCGATTTTGGTCAAAAATTAGCCGATTTAAACAAAGTCACAGAAAGTTTTTCGGCTAAAAAAGGAGAAAGGAAAGCAGAGAAAAAATATAAAAGACTGACGTTTGAAATTACGTTGTTGTTTATGGTTTTCTTTATTGGTTTTGGTGTCTCGAAATTTGTTACGTTTGATGAAGCAGTTTCCTATTTTCAGAGTATTCCAAACGTTTTCTTCGGAATGCTGTTAGTTGGTTTTTTTGCACAATTAGTTGATGGTGCTTTAGGGCTTGGATATGGTGTAACCTGTTCTACCAGTATGATGTTACTCGGAATCAAACTACCTGCCATCAGCGGAAGTATTCATACGGCAGAAATGTTTTCCAGCGGAATAAGTGGTTTTTCACATTATAAATTTGGTAATGTAAACAAAAAATTATTTTTCTGGATTGTTATACCGGGTGTGATAGGAGCGGTAGCAGGAGCTTTATTGCTTATTTATCTCGGAAACAAATATGAAGCCATAACCTACGCCATTTTAGCCAGTTATACTTTGCTAATCGGAGTCCGGCTCATTATTTTAGCTTTCAAAAAGAGAATTGAGAGAAAGCAATCAAAAAATATCGGCTTATTAGGATTTACAGGTGGTTTTTTTGATGCATTTGGCGGTGGCGGTTGGGGACCAATAGTAACTTCAACACTTTTGGCAAAAGGAAGAAAATCCAATTATGTTATCGGGACTGTTAGCTTAGCCGAATTTTTTGTTACGCTTGCTGCCGCTATTACGTTTTTTACTTCCTTAGGAATTAGTCATTGGTACATTATTTTGGGATTAATCTTAGGAGGTTCAGTTGCCGCGCCTTTGGCCGCAAGATTATCAGGAAGATTGCCTCAACGAACAGCTCTATTACTAGTTGCGGCTTTAGTAATTGTTTTTAGTTTGAGAACGCTGTTCAAAATAATTTAAGATAAATTTTCTCCATAAAAAAACCTTCAAGTTTGCTTGAAGGTTTTTTTATTTCGGGTATGTTATAATTATTTAATAAGCCACATATTCGGTTATTTCTAATCCGTATCCAATCATTCCGACACGTTTGGTTTGTGTGGTGTTTGAGATAAGACGTATTTTAGAGATATCAATATCATGAAGTATTTGTGCGCCTATACCAAAATCTTTGACATCCATTTTGATTTGCGGGACTTTGAAAATACCTTCAGCCTGTAACTGTTTCAACTCTGTTAATCGATGTAATAAATCTGAAGAGTCAACTTCCTGATTGATAAACAGTATAGCTCCTTTTTCTTCTTTGCTGATGCGGTTAAAAACATCATCAAGTTTTTTATCCATAGCCGTGGCTAAAGTATTCAGAATGTCGTTATTGGCTTGGGTAGAATTAATTCGGGTAAGTATTGGTTCACCCAAATTCCAACTGCCTTTGGTCAGTGCCAAATGCACTTGTTTGTTGGTAGTTTGTTGGTAAGCACGCAAACGGAATTTACCAAAACGGGTTTCGATTTCAAAATCATCTTTTTTGACAATCAAACTATCGTGCTGCATTCTATAAGCCACTAAGTTTTCAATAGAAACGAGTTTAAGATCAAATTTCTTCGCAACTTTTACCAGTTCCGGCAAGCGTGCCATAGAACCATCTTCGTTCATGATTTCTACAATAACTCCGGCAGCTTTAAAACCAGCTAATCGGGCAAAGTCAATTGCGGCTTCGGTATGACCGGTTCTACGCAATACGCCTCCTTGTTTTGCCGTTAGTGGAAAGATATGTCCAGGTCGGGCTAAATCGTATGGTTTTGTATCTTCATTTACTAAGGCTAGTATCGTTTTAGCTCTGTCAGAAGCCGAAATTCCTGTGGTTACACCATGACCTTTTAAATCTACCGAAACGGTGAAAGCAGTTTCCATATGATCGGTGTTATTTTTCACCATCGAATGTAATTCTAATTCGTCACAACGTTTCTCGGTCAATGGCGCACAGATTAGTCCTTTTCCGTGTGTAGCCATGAAGTTTATCATTTCGGGCGTTACCTTTTCGGCTGCAGCCAAAAAATCACCTTCGTTTTCACGATCTTCATCATCAACCACGATAATAACTTTACCTTGTCGAATATCTTCGATGGCTTCTTCTATAGTGTTGAGGTGTATTTTACTAGGACTCATTAGGTTGTACTTTTATTAAATTCAGATATAACTTCTTTTAAATAACTTCTATTGTAGAAATAGAACAAGATAAAAAATGGAAACCCTGCTGCTACAACTAAGTATATATTTAAATCTACCTTTTTGTCCAAAATAGTTCCTATTTCATCCAATATTTGTTGTGACTTAAACAATGCTGTATAGAAAACACCCGCAACAACAAGGGCTGCTATAATGGTGATAATAGTTTCAGGTTTTCCCAGAGAAGAAATCCCTAACATCCCCAAATAGGTAACCAAAGCAATCTTACTATAGATTTTATATTGCTTGTTGAGTTCTTCTACTTTGTTATAATCAATATTGTAAAGGTTGTTGGTAAGCAATAATTCTTCCTGGGTAATGTTCCTTGACTCCAGTACTTTCAGCGCTTTGTTTCGGTAATCGTTAGTATAACCAAACTGTTTGGCATCTTTTACAATCTTAATCAATACTTCATTGTCGTAGCCGTTGAGTTTTTCCCAATCAGTATCTTTTACAACAGTAAGCTGTTCCATATTTACAACAGGCTGTTCCGCTAACTGTTCTTCGGTTTTTGTTGGTATAAATCGTTTGTAAATATCAGTTATCCAATCAAAACTAATGGTAAATCCTTTGTCATCGGTAGCTCTTTTGGTTAAGATTATGGCCAAAGGTGTCAGTATAATAGAAGACATCCAGCAACCCAGAAAAGGAATTAATTCATCTTGTTGTGCTACTTTTTTCCCAAATGTATTGATGAAGTGAAAAACAATAAAAATAAGTATGGCAAATACAATCGGCAATCCCAATCCACCTTTTCGAATAATGGCTCCCAATGGTGCACCGATAAAGAACATCAATAAACAGGAAAAAGCAATTACAAATTTATCATAAAGTGCAATCCAGTGCAGGTTGATGTTTTTTTGTTTATCATTCAATTCATATCCGGAACTTTCCAGAGAAAAGTTGATTGCATCAAGGTTACCAGTTGCTGCTCTAAGTATTTGTGTCTTGTCAGTAAAAGAAAAATTGTTTAATATGTTGTCGGGATTAAGTTTAGGTAAACTAGATGTGGTTGTATAATTTGTAGGGTTTAGTGAAGAACGTTGGTTTAGATTTTCAGCAATAGAAATCCTGTCTTTGTTATAGTTTTTCTGCAATGAATCAAGTGTAAATCTCAATTCACCAATCGTAAGCATAGTGTTGGTGTTGGTGATTTGCTCTTCGTCGAGATTGGTGTTGTTCAGTTTTGATAAATCGATATTGATGACATAGGTTTTGAATTCACTTTTGGCAAAGGGAACTTTGTTGCGGTCTTCAAATTTTTTGGGGATGATATCTTCGTAATAATTTCCGTCTTTTAAAACTAATTTCAGAATGTTTGAGTTTTCATTACTTATCAATTCTCCTTTTTTGGCTTTGATAACAGTATTGCTACCGGCATTGGTGTTTGATAATTTATGAATGGTAACACCTTTAAGATATCTGCCATTATCGCCCGATTTTTTTTCGACTTTTATATTATAAGTTCCAATTTGGCTGAACTGCCCTTCGGCTATAGCCATGGCAGGTTTTACCTGGGCAATATTTCTTCGGAAATTAATGAACTTATATTCGGCATACGGAATGACATTATTGGCAAAAATAAAGGCTACAACACTAAGTATGCAAATGGAGTAAATCAGTGTTTTCATTGAACGCTGCAATGATATTCCGGAAGATTTCATTGCGGCAAACTCATAATTTTCGGCTAAACTTCCGAAGGTCATAATAGAAGCCAATAAAACCGATAAGGGTAATACCAGTGGAATAATACTTGGCATTTTAAACATAAGGAACTTGAGAATCATTATGAAATCTAAATCCTTTCCGGCCAATTCAGAAATGAAAAGCCAAACAACCTGTAAAACGAATATGAAGAAGAGAATTACAAATACCGTAGTAAATGTAACAAGGAAGGATTTTAATAAGTACTTGTCAAGTATTTTCACCCGAAATTAATCTAGTTTATTGATGTAGTAATTTGGATATTTACTAGGCACAAAGGTAAACTGATTTTTTGATAATGGCTGATTGGTTTTAAAAGAATTAACAGTAAGCGTTGTTTTAGTTCCATTTTTACCCATTTCAATCACATTATAGATGTTTTTAGTTTGGGAATCTATGCCTAACAGAACTTCTTTGCGTTGGTCTTTGGCATTGGTTGGCACTAATTTGATATACTGTATTTTTCGTCCTTTTACATCCTGAAGAATATCCCAACTGTATTTATAACCACTATTAAAGAAGGTTAGCATTTTGGATGGTGTAATCGAACTGTCATCTTTTTCATTTAAACTTGATATGGTAACTTCTTCGTCTTCAGGAACTATAGTGTAGTTTTTTTTGCCATCAAATATTTTAGTAACACCCATAAAATTCAACATATATTTATTATCCTGAATAATTACATTTCCTTTACTTTCTTTGTTGATGTTCTCTTTGTAATTGTTAAGAGTGTATTTAAAATCGATAACGATATTATTGTAGGATTTAATTTTAGCTGTTACTTGGTCTAACAACTCTTTTGCTTTTTTGTCCTGAGCATTAGTAGAAATAGTTACTAAAAGTAAAATAACGATTGATACTATTCTGTTCATTTTATTCATTGTTTTGTTCATTATTAAAGAATTGTTCTAATGAAGCTAAGTCGGTAATGTTAACACTTCTTGCTTTACTTCCTTCAAATGGACCTACAATTCCGGCTGCTTCTAACTGATCAATCAATCGACCTGCACGGTTGTAACCCAATTTCAGCTTCCTTTGCAATAATGATGCCGAACCCTGTTGTGCGGTTACAATAATTTCTGCAGCTTCTCTAAATAAACTGTCTCTTTCTGAAATATCAAATTCTAAATTTACGCTACTGCCTTCCTCTCCAACATATTCGGGTAATAAATAGGCGCTGGCATAGGCTTTTTGTGAACCAATATAATCTACAATTTTTTCTACTTCCGGTGTGTCTACAAAGGCACATTGCACACGCACTAAATCATTTCCGTTAGAATATAGTAAATCTCCACGACCTATTAATTGGTCAGCACCCTGCGTGTCTAATATCGTTCTTGAATCAATTTTAGAAGTAACTCTAAAAGCAATACGCGCCGGGAAATTGGCTTTGATAATTCCGGTAATTACATTTACCGATGGTCTTTGTGTGGCAATGATTAAATGAATTCCGATAGCACGGGCTAGTTGCGCCAAACGGGCAATTGGCGTTTCCACTTCTTTACCGGCAGTCATAATCAAATCGGCAAACTCATCAACTACCAAAACAATATAAGGCAGGAAACGATGTCCGTTTTCCGGATTTAATTTCCGGGCTTTAAATTTCTCGTTGTATTCTTTAATGTTACGAACCATCGCGTCTTTCAATAAGGAATAACGATTGTCCATTTCAACGCAAAGCGAGTTTAATGTATTGATTACTTTGTTGTTATCGGTAATGATGGCATCTTCTGTATCAGGCAATTTTGCCAAATAATGGCGCTCAATTTTATTAAAAAGTGTAAGCTCAACTTTCTTTGGATCGACCAAAACAAACTTAACTTCTGCAGGATGTTTTTTGTACAACAACGAAGTTAATACCGCATTTAATCCAACCGATTTTCCTTGTCCGGTTGCACCAGCCATCAAAAGGTGTGGCATTTTAGCCAAATCGACCACAAAGGTTTCGTTCGAAATAGTTTTTCCTAAAGCAATTGGCAATTCCATTTCGGCTTCCTGAAATTTCGCTGAAGAAATAACCGTTTTCATTGGAACAATGGTTGGATTTTTATTCGGAACCTCAATACCAATAGTTCCTTTTCCCGGAATAGGAGCAATGATACGAATGCCTAATGCTGCCAATGACAAAGCGATATCGTCTTCCAGGCTTTTGATTTTAGAAATACGGATTCCGGCTTCGGGTACAATTTCATATAATGTAACCGATGGACCAACAGTTGCCTTGATTTGAGCAATATCGATTTTGTAGTTTTTTAAGGTTTCTACAATTTTGTTTTTGTTTTCTTCAAGTTCTTCCTGATTGATGGTAATACCAACCGAAGTGTATTCTTTCAGCAAATCAATTGTTGGGAATTTGTAGTTGGATAACTCTAATGTTGGGTCAAATTCACCAAAATCGGCTACCAGTTTTGCGGCTAAATTTTCTTCTACAACATCTTCATCAGCAGCTTGTTCAATAACAAAAGCTTCATCATTTGTTTCTATAATCTGCGGCTGTGGAGTAGGAGTTGGTTCAACTGTTTTGATGGTTGGTTCCAAATTAATTTCGGAAGCATGTTCAATTGTTGGTTTTAAAGCTTCTTTATTGATTTCGAATTGAGAAGGTTTTAAGGTTGGCTCTTCAATTTCTTCCTCTTCCTTAACTGCGAATTCCTCTAAATTATAATCGGTACCGTTTTCGGCTGAAGTTAATCCGCTCAAATCATCTTTAATGTCGGTGTGTTTCTTTTCAAAGAAGGTTTTAACAGCATCAGGAGAGATTTTTATTTTGAAAATCAAATAGATAACAATCGCAAAAACAATTCCGAGTAGTGTTCCAATTTTACCGATATAATCCTGTATAAACTGATTGAGTTCATAACCTATAGTTCCACCTAATTCGGGAATAGTGGTAGCAAAAAAACCAAACGTAATCGACAACACTATAACCGCAAACAAATCCCAAAACCAGGTGTTTTTGAGTTTTTGAATAGGCAAGTCTAACAGTAAAAACGCACCGCTTAAAAAGCATAATTTGACAAATAGGAAGGAAGCAACTCCAAAACCACGATAGATAAATAAATCGGCAATGTATGCACCAAATTTACCTAACCAGTTTTCTACATGTTCACTTCTGTCGGTAATAGAATCAACAGCACTTTGGTCGGCTTGACCTGAAACAAAGAAGGAGATAAAGGAAACCAAAAAAGCAATTGACAATAAAACTAAAAGAAAACCAAACAGCATTCTGTATTGCTTTTTGGTCTTTAAAATTTTAATATCCGATTGGGGATCTTTTTCTTTTGGTTCTTTTTTTACTGTTTTTGCCATTGGTTATTTATATCGCTATAAAAATAGAAATTTAATCGAATGATTATAGAAATTTAGGAACATAAATTAATAATCCAACTACAATGGCAGCGGTTGCGGCAAACATCACGGCACCTGCAGCAATATCTTTGATAAAACCAATTCTATGATGAAACTCAGGATGAATGAAATCAGCTATTTTCTCGACCGCAGTATTCAAACTTTCAATACCCAAAACCAATCCAAAAGCCAAAGTCTGCATCATCCATTCTTCTCTTGAAATTTGGAAATAAAATCCGGCAATTATAAGCAAAACAGCTAATGAAAACTGCACCATCACGCTGTGCTCTGTTGTGATAAGTTTATAAGCACCTTTAAGCGCAAAGCCTACGCTTTTAATTCGTCCGGTGAAAAAAGAATTGTCTTTATTAAATTCCATAATTCAATATTATAATGCAGCTAAAGCCGCTTCGTAGTCAGGTTCATTAGATGTGTTCGGAACTTGCTCTGTATATTTTACAACACCATTTTCATCAATAACAATAACAGCTCTCGAGTGTAAGCCGGCAAAAGCGCCTTCAACAAATTCAAGCCCATAATCTTTGCCAAAATTTCCTGTGTTGAAATCGGAAAGGTTAATCACGTTTTTCAATCCTTCGGCTCCACAAAAACGGCTTTGTGCAAAAGGCAAATCACGCGAAATACACAAAACTTTAGTATTTTCTAATTGGCTTGCATCTGCATTAAACTTTCTAACAGATGTTGCGCAGGTTGGCGTATCAATGCTTGGAAAAATGTTCAGGACTAATTTTGTCCCTTCAAAATCGTTTAACGTTGCAATTGACAAATCGCTTTTTACTAACTTAAAATCGGGTGCTTTTGTTCCGGTTTTTGGTAATTCACCATTGGTGTTTACTGGTTTTCCGCCGAATAGTACTGAGGCCATAAATATGCTTTTTTGTTTGCCAAAAGTAGTAAAAATATTTAGGATTTGGGTAACATATAACTCATGCTAAAAAAAACATGCAAAATAATTTGGTATATAATATTATTATATCGTAATATTGCAATATAAAAATATATAGAATTATGGGAGCATCCAAATCTGATTTTTTTACTGATAAGCAAAACGAGCTTGCCTCGTTGTTTAAAGCCTTATCACATCCGGCAAGAGTTGCTATTATTGAATATTTGTTGACTGTTGATACTTGTATTTGTGGAGACATTGTAAACGAATTGCCTTTGGCACAACCTACAGTTTCACAACATTTAAAGGAATTAAAAAACGCAGGAATCATAAAAGGAAGTATAGAAGGCACTGCGATTTGTTATTGTATAAATGAAACGACGTTGAAGAAAATTGAAAGTTACTTTTCAATCATCAATACTAAATTAAAAAATAAATGTTGTTGAATTTGAGGGATAAGGGAAAAGGGATAAGGGACAAGATTTTCTTTCTAACAATCTAACAATCTAACAATCTAACAATCTAATAATCTAACAATCTAAATCATGAAATTATCAGAAATTAAAAAAGAGTTGAATAGCTTAACTTCAATTGCTTTTCAACTGCCTAACGGCGAGTTAGTCCCCAATCATTTTCACGTAACTGAAGTAGGTAAAGTGACCAAACATTTTATCGATTGCGGCGGAACCATTCGCAACGAAGAAATTGCCAATTTTCAATTGTGGGAAGCTAATGACTATGACCATCGTTTGCATCCCGAAAAATTAGTTCACATTATTGAACTTTCAGAAAGAGTTTTAAATATGCCGGATTTGGAAATTGAAGTTGAATATCAAATGAAAGACACCATTGGTAAATTCAGCCTTGGTTTTGATGGTACTAATTTTCTTCTGACTTCAAAAGAAACCACTTGTTTAGCAAAAGACAACTGCGGAATTCCGGTCGAGAAAGTCAAAGCAAAAATAGGTGAGTGGAAAGAAAAAGTTTCTTGTTGTTCGACCGAAAGTAATTGCTGTTAAGTTATGGTATATAAATTAGTTAAGTATAAAAAACCAATTGTAATTATAAGCGGAATTGTAATTCTCAATTTGCTGTTTGGATTTGATATTCGATTTACAATAATTAATTTGCTTTGGCTTTTGGTATAAATTATGGAAAGAAAAGAACATTGGGAAAACGTGTTTTCCACGAAAACTGAAAAGGAAGTAAGTTGGTATCAGGAAAGCCCAAAAACATCGTTAAACTATTTTCATAAATTAAACATTCCTAAAGATGCCAAAATAATTGACATTGGAGGTGGTGACAGTTATTTGATTGATGCTTTGTTAGATTTGGGTTATACCAATTTAACGTTGCTGGATATTTCTGCTGGCGCGATTGAACGAATAAAAAAAAGATTAGGGGACAAGGCCACCCAAGTTACTTTTATTGTTTCCGATGTTTTGGATTTCAAACCCGATACGACCTATGACTTTTGGCATGACCGCGCTTCTTTTCATTTTTTGACAGAGCCAATTCAGATTGCTGAATATGCTGCTATCGTTGCTTCGGCTGTTGCCAAAAATGGAAACTTGGTAATCGGAACTTTCTCGGTAAACGGGCCAATGAAATGCAGCGGTTTGGATATTACACAATATGATGAAGCAAAATTAAAAGCAGTTTTTGAAAAAGATTTCGACTTAATTGAAAGTTTTACAGAAGACCACAAAACACCTTTTAACACTACGCAGAATTTTATTTTCTGCAATTTTAAAAAGAAGTAAGATGAAAAACATATTAGTATTGTGCACAGGAAATAGTTGCCGAAGTCAGATGGCGCATGGTTATTTAGCGCATTTTGCCGATTCAGATATTGTAAAAGTGTATTCCGCAGGTGTCGAAACACATGGCGTAAATCCTTTGGCAATTGCCATTATGAAAGAAGATGGTGTTGATATTTCAAAACATACTTCGAATAATGTTGATGAGTATTTTGACATTCCTTTTGATTATGTAATCACGGTTTGTGACAACGCCAAAGAACGCTGTCCAATTTTTCCAACTCAAGCGGTAAAGCTGCATCATAATTTTCCCGATCCATCCAAAGTAAAAGGTTCTACAACGGAAGTGATAGAAGAGTTTCGAAGGGTAAGAGCAATGATTAAAGAATATTGTAAAGACTTTGTAACAGAAAACCAACTCAATTGAGTTGGTTTTTTTATTTTAATGTCTATCAAACACTTAATAACTATTTGATTTTAAGTATAGTTCTATTATCTTTATAGTAATAAAAAGCAAGACTTATGAACAGAATTCTAAAATTACTTGTACTTGTTTCTTTGCTGTTTTACTCTTGTAAGCATGAAAATAAACAAGAAGTAAAAGCTGTAATTGGGAAAAGTAAATATGGCTGTGCTCCTGAAACTACCGATGCCAAATGGTTTGAAACCGATAAAAAGGCTCCACTATTTAAAGGAATGGATGTCGTTGATTTTCCAATTAGCACTAAAAATGAGGAAGCCCAAAAGTACTTTAATCAGGGATTGGCTTTTGCCTTTGGTTTTAATCATGCCGAAGCCGCACGTTCTTTTTATTATGCAACTAAATTAGATTCTAAATCAGCTATGAGTTTTTGGGGTTATGCCTATGTTTTGGGTCCAAATTACAACGCGGGAATGGAACCCGATAATTATGAAAGAGCTTATAATGCCATTCAACAAGCGCTAAAACTTTCGGTTAATGCCTCTGAAAAGGAAAAAGCATTAATAAATGCGTTATCAAAAAGATATGTTGCCAAATCAGTTGAAGACAGAAGTTTATTAGATAAAGCCTATTCGGAAGCCATGAAGAATGTGGCCAAGGAGTTTCCGGATGATATTACTATTGCTACTTTGTACGTCGAGTCGATTATGGATTTACATCCGTGGGATTTACAGGATAAAAATGGTGTTGCTAAACCTTGGACACCCGAAATTATTTCGTTGTTGGAAAAAATACTGAAGAAGAATCCAAAACATATTGGTGCTAATCATTTTTATATACACGCTGTTGAAGCTTCTAATACAGCAGAAAGGGCCAATGCTTCCGCAAAGCGTTTTGATGACGGATTAGCTTCAGCTTCAGGGCATTTGGTGCACATGCCTTCACATATTTACATCAGAACCGGAGAATATCACAAAGGAACTGTGGCTAATATTAACTCGGTGAAATTGGATAGTATTTATGTTACCATGTGTCATGCTCAAGGCGCTTATCCTTTGGCGTATTATCCGCATAACTATCATTTTATGGCAGCTTGTGCTACTTTAGAAGGGAATTATAAATGGGCAAAAATAGGGGCAGACAAAACATCAAATCTTGTGCATCCAAAGACAATGATTGAGCCTGGCTGGTCAACCTTACAGCATTTCTATGTCATTCCATATTTTGTGGCAGTGAAATTTGGAAAATGGGATGAAATTTTGAAAATGAAATTGGTTTCCGATACGTTAAAATATCCTGTAGCAATTTCGCATTATGCCAAAGGAATGGCTTATTTAGGAAAAAAAGATATCGCGAAAGCAAAAGCTGAGTTAGCAAAATTGGAAGTTTTAACCAATGATGATGCCATGAAAAAAATGACGATTTGGGATATCAATACGATGTATGATGTTTTGCAAATTGCCGGTAAAGTATTGAAAGGTGAAATTTTGGCTTCGGAAGGAAACTATAAACAAAGCATTCCGCTGCTTGAAAAAGCGGCTACAATTGAAGACGGATTAAATTATAATGAGCCACCGGATTGGTTTTTCTCGGTGCGGCATCATCTTGGTGCAGTGCAAATTGAAGCCGGAAAGTATAATGATGCTATAAAAACCTATCAGGATGATTTGAAGCGATTTCGTAATAATGGCTGGGCGCAACACGGATTGAAATTGGCTTATCAAAAGCTGAATAATCCAACCAAAGTAAAAGAAATGGATGCTTTGCTTGCTAAAAGTTGGGCAACTGCCGATGTTAAAATCACCACTTCCCGAATTAAATAACAAAAGCCAATTCAATTGAACTGGCTTTTTATTTGAAGTTTAATTTGTTTTTAAACGTGTAAAGCTCTATTATCTGTAGCGGCTAATGCAGCTTCCTTAACGGCTTCCGCAAATGTTGGATGTGCATGTGACATTCTGGAAATATCTTCAGCAGAAGCTCTGAATTCCATAGCGGTTACGGCTTCTGCAATCAAATCGGCGCAACGCGCACCAATCATGTGAATACCTAAAACTTCGTCGGTTTTAGCATCGGCTAGTATTTTAACGAATCCGTCGTTATCAGCACTTGCTCTTGCTCTTCCTAACGCTTTGAAAGGAAAACTTCCCGCTTTGTAGGCAACTCCGGCTTCTTTTAATTGCTCTTCCGTTTTACCAACTGCAGCAACTTCAGGCCAGGTATAAACAACACCCGGAATTAAATTATAATCGATATGTGGTTTTTGTCCGGCTAAGATTTCGGCAACCAAAGTTCCTTCTTCTTCGGCTTTGTGAGCTAACATGGCACCACGAACCACATCACCAATCGCATAAATATTTGGAACATTCGTTTGTAAATGATCGTTTACTTCAATCATACCGCGGTCAGTAACTTTTACTCCGGCTTTCTCAGCATTTAATCCGTCAGTATAAGGACGACGACCAACAGCAACTAAGCAGTAATCACCTTCAAAAGTTACAGCATTTCCTTTGGCATCATCAGCGACAACAATTACGTTCTTACCTTTTCGGGTTACTTCTTTTACTTTATGAGAAGTATAGAATTTCATGCCTTGTTTTTTCAAGACTTTGGTTAATTCTTTTGATAGACCGGCATCCATTCCGGGTATGATTCTGTCTAAGAACTCCACTACAGAAACTTGTGCGCCAAGTCTTAAATATACTTGTCCTAATTCAATTCCGATTACACCACCACCGATGATGATTAAGTGTTTTGGAACTTCTGGCAATTTTAAGGCTTCTGTTGATGTAATGATTCTTTCTTTATCTAATTTGATAAAAGGCAGAGATGATGGTTTTGAACCTGTTGCGATTACAATATTTTTTCCTTCTATTACTTCTGAAGAACCATCGGCTTTGGTTACTTTCACATGAGTTGCATCTTCAAAAGAACCTAATCCTTCAAAAACGGTAATTTTATTTTTGTCCATTAGGAATTTCACGCCACCTGAAGTTTGATCTACAACTGCTTGTTTGCGGGCAATCATTTTTTCTAAATTTACTTTTACATTTCCCGAAACTTCAATTCCGTGGTCAGCAAAATGTTGTAATTCTTCGTAATGATGTGAAGAAGCTAATAATGCTTTTGATGGAATACAACCTACGTTTAGGCAGGTTCCACCAAGGGTTGAATATTTTTCGATGATAGCGGTTTTGAAACCTAATTGGGCACAACGAATAGCTGAAACATATCCGCCAGGACCAGAACCTATAATGACTACGTCAAATGAACTCATAATTAGTGTTTTATTTTTTTGCGTCACAAAATTACAGTTTTTATTTGATTATTTAAAGTGATAAGTGATAAGGGATAAGTGAAAAGTCTAAAAAAGTAAATACGTGAACGTTAGCCCCGATAGTAGCGAGCTACCATGTAGCGCGGATAGCGGGAAGGGAAGTGATAAAAACAACTCTCGTCCGCTTCTAATTCCAAAAATACAATCACTTTATAAGAGAATTTTTAGCTTTATTTTTTATTAATAAGGATAAGGATACAAGAACTATTGAATTGCATTTTTTTAGTGTTAAAATTTTGAAAATCAGTTAAAGTACGATTTCATTTTTGTAACTTTGAGATAGAATATTAGAAGTAGTTGTTCCAATATATTGTTAACGGAATAATGAATAAAAGTGTTCGAAAAGGAGAAGCTTAGCAGTAAAAAGTAATCCTTATTATACTAATCTAAGCATATAGTACCGTAGCCGTTAAGAATTAATTTTTTGTCCTTTTGCAGTTGGTAATAAAACCAACAAATTAAAATAATATAGACAGTAACTGCCTGTCGAAAAGCAAAAGTGGGTTATTGGTAAAATTATCTGGATTGTGTAGGAAATCCGTTGATGAGTTCTCGTTAACGGATTTTTTTATTTTAAAAACTAAAAATCACAATTTCCCATTTAAAGTTTTTTTTATATTTAGCCATGAAAAAACTACTCTTACTTTTTATACTCCCTTTTTAAAAGCAGCAGATAATTAGTTTAGATTGTCTGCTGCTTTTTTTATAGTCCAAAGTTATCATTGAAGAATTTTCTTTAACTTTATAATCTCTAAAGTATTGATTATGAAATTTTTTTATCTTTCCATTAGTCTCTTGTTTATGAGTTTAAGTGCTGTGGCACAAATTGTAAACATTCCTGATGCCAATTTTAAAGCGAGATTGGTAATGGCGAGTAGCAATAATCAAATTGCCTATAATAGCAGTAATAATGCCATTAAGATTGATAGCAATAATAATGGAGAAATAGAAGTCAGTGAAGCGCTTTTAGTCTATAAACTCAATCTAATTTCCTCTAATTTTCCGGAATCGTCACGCATTTCGAATGTGACCGGCTTATCAGCTTTTCAGAATTTAAGAGTTTTAAAATGTATTCAAAACAACCTGACACAAATTGACTTATTGTCTTTACCATTATTAGAAGAGTTTGATGGAAGCTATAATTCCTTTTCATCACTTGACATTTCTAATTTAGTAAACTTAAAGAAACTATTAGCCCATACAAATCAGATAACCACTATTACACAAAATAATAATATAGCATTAGAAAATATTTGGGTGAGTAACAATTTATTGACGAGTATTGATTTGACAGTTTTTCCTGCTTTGAAATCGGTTTCCTGTGATAATAATATACTAACATCCATAAACGTTTCAGGATTAACGCTTATAGACGAAATTGAATGTGGAGGAAATTCACTGACTTCAATAAATCTTAACGGATTGACAACATTAAGAATACTTGGTTGTGGAGGTAACCAAATCAGTAGTCTCGATTTAAGCACATTAAGTACTCTTAATATGCTGGCTTGTAGTAACAATCCAATTAGTGCTCTTAATGTTACCGGAAATACAAATTTAGGATACTTAGAGGTCAGTAATACATTACTATCTTCTTTAGATTGTTCACAAACCGGAGTTACCCAGTTGGCTGCCGAAAATTGCCCAAACCTGCAAACAATAAATGTTCGTAATGGTGTGTATTCGTATAGCGATCCGGATTTGTTATTTTATGCATTCAGAATACATAATAATCCACAATTGGTTTCTATTTGCACTGATAATGGAGAACAAAGTCAATTGATATTTACAGATTACAATACAAGCGGAAGTGTTATGGTTTATAATGGAGTTAATTGTGAAATTCCGGTTGTGGTAAATATGGGAACATCAGATTTTGATAAATCAATACTCAAATTATACCCAAACCCATCATCAGACATTATCAATATTGAAGTTTCCAATAATCAACCTGTCAAGACTACTATTACTACTATTTTGGGGCAAACAATAATGAGTTCTGAAAACACTACAATTGATATTAGTTCTTTAACAAAAGGCACTTATTTAATAACAGTAGAAACGGAATCTGGCAAAGAAACACAACGGATTATTAAATTATAAATGATGAAAAATTATCTGTATTCGTTACTATTTCTGAGCTTGATTTCGCAAGCACAAATAATCAATTTTCCTGATGCGAATTTTAAAGCAAAATTAATGCAGTCAAGTCCATCAGAAAGTATTGCACGCGACGTCAATTATAATTTTGTAAAAATTGATTCTAATGATGATAATGAAATTGATGTTGCTGAAGCTTCGGTCATTTATTATTTGCAAATTGGTTTTGGAAATATTAATTCACTTTCAGGAATTGAAAATTTTGTTAATCTGAGAGGCTTGGAATGTTATAATAACAACCTGACTACTTTATCACCTATCAGTAGCTTAATCCAAATGACTTATTTATCTTGTCCAAACAACCAGATAACATCTTTGTCAGCTATCGAAAACCTAACAAACTTAACCGATTTGGGTATCAGTAGTAACCCGATCGTTAGTGTTAATTTAAGCAATTTCCATCAGTTATGGAGATTATGGGCAGGATATACACTGCTTACAGAAATTAATTTGTGTGGAACAGCTGTAACCTGGCTTTGGGCTACAGACAATCCAAATTTGCAGGCATTATACTTAAAAAATAATATTATTTCGTCAGATTTAGCTAGAACCAGCGCTCAAATTCCGCCACCATTACATAATTTTGAGTTTTACAATACTCCTTTGCTAAACTATATTTGTTATGATGATGGAGAATACCCGGCTGTTTTTCATGGTATTGGAGAAAATACATCAGGGAAAACATTAACAACAAGTTGTGACTCCAGTTGTTCGCTTTCAGTTAACAATCCAATAGCCAATAACTATGTTTCTCTTTATCCAAATCCAACTTCAGGAATTATAAACATTATGATGCAAAATGACCAATCAATAAATAGGGCGGTAGTAAGTAATGTTTTAGGACAAAGTATAATGATATTTGAAAACACTAAGTCACTTGATATAAGTTTATTAACCCATGGAACTTATTTAATAACCGTAGAAACCGATAGCGGTAGGGAAACACAACGAGTTATCAAACATTAAAAAAACAAAAATCCCGATAGCTCGGGATTTTTTATGCTTATTATTTATTTAGTTTACTGTTTTTATAGCCATACATAAAGTACACACACAGCCCAATAACCAACCAAACGCCAAACCATTTCCAGTTGGAAACCGCCATTCCCGTTAGCAGGTAGCAGCAGGAAATTAAACCCAATAACGGAATTAAAGACAGGTTCTTCATAAAGGCAATCACGGCCATTACGATACAAAGTATAAAGAACACAATTAAAGGTAGGTTGGTAGCTATTTTATCACCTGAAAAATCAAATGTTTCACTAAAATAACTTGGTAGATAGTATTGAACAACAGCAATAGTTCCGATGCATATTAATGGGAATATGAATTTTGAATTCACATATGGAATCCTGAATTTTCCTTTGGTAGCACGTTCGGCTAATTCTGCTTCGCTTTGCGGAGATAATAATAATACTCCACCACAAACCAGTACAAAGGCAAATAAAGTTCCGATGCTGGTAAAGTCTAATACAAAGTTTTCATCGGTAAAGAATATAGGAATACCAACAACCAAACCAGTAACTATCGTTGCAAAACTTGGTGTTTTATATTTGGGATGTATTTCAGAAAATTTCTTTGGCATTAAGCCATCACGACTCATCGTCATCCAAATACGAGGTTGACCCATTTGGAATACCAACAATACACTTGTCATAGCTACAACCGCGGCAATCGAAACAATAAACAACATCCATTTAACACCTTTCAGCGCAAATATTTCTGCTAAAGGATCGCTTACACCAAGGAGTGTGTAAGATACCATTCCGGTGATAACCAATGCTAAAATTATATAAACTACAGTACAAATTACCAATGAATAAATCATTCCACGTGGTAAATCGCGTTGCGGATTTTTGCTTTCTTCTGCTAAAGTCGAAACAGCATCAAAACCTATGTAAGCAAAGAAGACAGCAGAAACACCACCCATAACACCACCAAAACCGTTTGGCATAAATGGTGTCCAGTTATCAATATCGATATAAAATGCACCTACAACAATGACCAAAGCAATGATGGCTAATTTTATATACACCATAGCATTACTAAAGTTCTTTGATTCTTTAGTGCCACGATAAACCAAATAAGTAATAAGTAAATTAATTACAACTGCAGGTAAATCAAAAATAATACGTAAACCGCCAAGAGTTGGAGCCGTCTGCCAGGCTGTTAATCCTTCACCGGCTTTATTAGCCAACAAAGCATCTTGTGCCGATTTATAATTGATAGTCAGCCACTCGGGCAAATGCAAATGAAAACTTTCCAGCAAATTCGTAAAATAACCACTCCATGAAAAGGCAATATAAATATTCCCAATAGAATATTCCATAATCAATGCCCATCCGATAATCCACGCAAACAATTCACCAAAAGAAACATAAGCATAAGTATAAGCACTTCCGGAAACTGGAACTCGAGAGGCAAATTCGGCATAACATAAAGCTGTAAAACCACATGCAATAGCACAAATCACATATAAAAATACAACGCCTGGTCCACCGGAAAAGCAAGCATTGCCAATAGCGCTAAAAGTACCGCCACCAATAATAGCTGCAATACCAAAGAAGGTTAAATCCCTAACATTTAAAACTTTATTTAAACCGCTTTGTTCTTCGCCGTCACCACCTTGTTTTATTATGACTGAAGTTGATTTTTTTCGGAATAGTTTGGATAATGACATGAGTCTTTTTTTGGTTAGTATGAAACAAATATATACAAAGAAATGATATTATCTTTAATATAAGTTTTGGCAATTTATAAATAGTAATATATAATTAAAAACTATTACAAAAGATGACAGTTATCATTAGATTTGGATTTTAAAAAATGTAATTTTATACCAAAATAAATCATACAACATGGGAAATAATGAATCTCAGGGCAAATGCCCTTTTAATCACGGAGCCTCAAAGGAAACAGCGGGTAGCGGAACCAGAAATTCAGACTGGTGGCCTAATCAATTAAAATTAAATGTACTGCGTCAGCACTCTTCTTTATCAAATCCAATGGATGATGGGTTTAATTATAAAGAAGCTTTTAACAGCCTTGATTTTGAAGCTTTGAAGAAAGATCTTCATGCGTTGATGACAGATTCACAAGATTGGTGGCCTGCAGATTTTGGTCATTATGGAGGTTTGTTTATACGAATGGCATGGCACAGTGCCGGAACCTACAGAGTTCAGGATGGACGAGGAGGAGGAGGTCAGGGACAACAACGATTTGCACCACTTAACAGTTGGCCGGATAATGTGAATCTTGACAAAGCTCGTCGATTGTTATGGCCAATCAAACAAAAATACGGTCGTAAAATATCATGGGCAGATTTGATGATACTTGCCGGTAATGTAGCACTTGAATCTATGGGATTCAAAACTTTTGGCTTTGCCGGTGGAAGAGAAGATGTATGGGAAGCTGATGAAGCCGTATATTGGGGTTCGGAAACGCTTTGGCTTGGAGGAGACGAACGTTATGCACATGGTTCTGAAGGGGTAGCAAAGCATGGTGTGCTTGTATCTGAAGATAATGCCGATGGAAATACGCATTCCCGTAATTTGGAAAATCCATTGGCAGCTGTACAAATGGGATTGATATATGTTAATCCTGAAGGACCGGATGGAAATCCTGATCCAATTGCGGCCGCAAAAGATATCCGCGATACATTTGGCCGTATGGCTATGAATGATGAAGAAACAGTAGCTTTAATTGCAGGTGGTCATACATTTGGTAAAACCCACGGAGCTGCTTCTGCTGATAATGTTGGCAAAGAGCCTGAAGCTTTAGATTTAGAGCACCAGGGATTTGGATGGGTAAACCAGTATGGTAGGGGTAAAGGTTCGGATACTATTACCAGTGGGCTTGAAGTAACCTGGACAAAAACACCTACACAATGGAGCAATAACTTTTTTGAAAATCTTTTTGGTTTCGAATGGGAATTAAGCAAAAGTCCGGCTGGTGCACAACAATGGGTAGCGAAAAATGCAGAAGCAATTATTCCGGACGCTTTTGATGCTTCGAAGAAACATTTGCCAACAATGCTTACAACTGACCTTTCGTTGAGGTTTGATCCGGCTTATGAAAAAATCTCC
The DNA here is from genome assembly GCF_021608185.1 of Flavobacterium anseongense. Lineage (GTDB taxonomy): Bacteria > Bacteroidota > Bacteroidia > Flavobacteriales > Flavobacteriaceae > Flavobacterium > Flavobacterium anseongense. The sequence goes on from NZ_JAKIHN010000007.1 coordinate 135,408, forward strand.
CGTCGTTTTCTTGAAAATCCGGATCAGTTTGCTGATGCTTTTGCAAGAGCATGGTTTAAATTGACGCATCGTGATATGGGGCCACGTGACCTTTATTTGGGTCCGGATGTGCCGAAAGAAGTATTACTATGGCAAGATCCAATTCCGGCACTTAATCATGAATTGATTGATGCCAATGATATCGTTTCTTTGAAAGGTAAAATTTTAGATTCAGGACTTTCGGTATCTCAATTGGTATCAACTGCCTGGGCTTCGGCTTCAACTTTTCGCGGTTCCGACAAACGCGGTGGTGCCAATGGTGCCCGTATTCGTCTTGCTCCACAAAAATATTGGCAAATAAATAATACGCCATTAATTACAGAAACTTTGAGTAAATTGGAAGATATCCAAAAAGCATTCAACGATTCTCAAACCGGTGGTAAAAAAGTATCACTGGCTGACCTTATTGTTTTGGCTGGTTGTGCCGGAATTGAAAAGGCTTCAGGACAAAATGTTCCGTTCACAGCAGGCCGTATGGATGCAACTCAAGAGCAAACTGATGTTGAATCTTTCGCCTATTTAGAGCCAAAGGCTGATGGTTTCCGTAATTATCGAAAAAAATCATCTGTGCTTACAGAAGCATTGTTGATAGATAAAGCGCAATTGCTGACACTTACAGCAACAGAGCTTACAGTTCTTGTTGGCGGTATGCGTGTATTGAATACTAATGCAGATGGTTCGGCACACGGTGTATTTACAAAAAACCCGGGACAATTGACCAATGACTTCTTTGTGAATCTTCTTGATATGAATACGGCCTGGAAAGCAATTTCAGAAGAAAGAGAATTTTATGAAGGTACTGATCGCAACACAGGAGAACATAAATGGACTGCAACCCGTGCTGATTTGGTTTTTGGTTCTCATGCAGAACTAAGAGCTATTGCTGAGGTATATGGTAGTAGTGATGCTAAAGATAAATTTGTAAAAGACTTTATTGCAGCCTGGAACAAAGTAATGAATCTTGATCGATTTGATTTAGCATAATTCAAACAGATTAAATAAAATAAAAATGCCTCTCAAAATGAGAGGCATTTTTTTTATGGAGTAAAAACCGATTTATAATTATCCCAATAGCGATAAATTAAAAACAAGTTTGCTAAAAATAGAGCAATTGCAATAGGCAATGTTTCCGGTGCTAAGAAATAATTAATCAATAAAATGTTCAAGGTAACAGGAAGAATAACAATATTAGCCAAGCTTACATATTTACCGGTCACATAAGATAAACCAGCCAGCAGTTCTACCGCTTTTGCCAAAGGCATTAAATAGACAGAGGCTACGAGACCCAATTGGAAAGCTTTAAAATCTCCGGTAGTAACAGGTTCAGGTGTTAAGTGTAAAAAATAACTTACCGATGCAAATAGGAGAAAAAGTCCTATCAATACTCGAATGACAATAGTCGCAATTTTCATAATTGTTGAAGTTTTATTGGTTTGTCTATCAAAGTTAAATAAAAAATACCAAAGGTTTGTACCAATGGTATCTATTTTACAGTCAAGTTACTAACTATTATTTCTTTACAAATTTTCTATAGGCAAAAACTCCTAAAACAGCTATTAATAGTATTGCCCAAAGTTGTACAATAAACGCAATTATAGCTTCAAACATAAACCAACCCGTTTTCAGACTATCCAAAATTTGCAATCCAATATGTGGACGATACGCATTAATGTTTTTTTCATTGGCGACAATTTCCTGCAAAACGCTTTCTCTTTGATATAAATACAAGGTCACTGTACTGTAATTTACTTGGTCTTCCAAACTAAGATTCTTCAGAACCGTTTCATCGTTTTCTGTTTGTCTGCCTAGCAATTTATCTTCTGCATCAGTGATTTGATTTAGTTTTTTGCCTTTGGTATCAATGCCTTTTTCCAGTCTTTTTTGATGTGAAGCCAAACGTTTTTGTGCCATTTTATTAGACAGCAACTGCAGCGCTACATCATCGGCTTTTATCAATCGACTGTCGAGAAAGGCAACTTCTTTGACCATCGATTTTAAAACAGTATCTAATTGGGTGTTTGGGACGCGAAGGGTGATGGTATTGTCAACAGTGTATCTCGTAGTTTCGAGTGTGCTGTCCTGACTGATTTTGGTTTCCGATTTTTCGTTGATGTTGCTTTTCAAATCAGTGAAGGTTACAAAGCCGCCATTTTTTGAGACTATGTTTTCAATAGCATAAGTCGATTTAGCAACATTTTTTACTTTGAATTTTAAATCGGCGGTTCGTACAAATTTCCGATGACTTTCTTTTTTCTCCACAGCAGCATTGGAAGAGATTGTTGATTCTACAGCTGTAGTGTCAGTTGCAGCTTCGGCAGCTTTATCAACTGCATCAGCTTGTTTACACGCAAAGGCAAGTCCAAATAAGAGCAATGCCAAACCAAGTTTTGTTCTGTTTTTCATTTTACATTCATTTTAAATAGTTATCAATAGTTACAATTTCAATTTCAAAAAGCGAGTGTAGTTTTCTATCAATAGTTTTAAAATGAATTACTTGTTAAATGTTATTTTGTTCCTACTAAAAAGTGTGCCAAAATTTTCATTTAGTTCCTTTCCAACAGCCAATTATTTTATTGTAATTTTGAGTGCCATAAAAACCATGTCATTGAGAACTATACTTTCGAAAAAAATTGACAATCCTGAAGTGTTCAAAAACCAATTATTGCGTTGGTCACAGCAGTTTAGGGAAGTTATTTTTTTAGATTCAAATAATTATCATCAGAAGCAATCCAGCTTTGATTGTGTGCTGGCTGTGGATGCTTTTACTTCGATAAAGACCGATTATCATAACTGTTTTGAGGATTTAAAACAATACCAGCAGCAAGCTAAAGATTGGCTGTTTGGTTATTTATCTTATGATATAAAAAATGACATAGAAGAATTGCATTCCAACAACTTTGATGGCTTGCATTTTCCCGATTTATTTTTCTTCCAACCAAAGAAATTGTTTCTGCTAAAAGGGAATGAGTTAGAAGTTCAGTATTTGCGCTTATGCGATGATGAAATAGAATCTGATTTTGATGAGATAAATCAGTGTTCAGTTTTCAATGTTCAGCACTCAGAAATTGATATTAAGCAACGTATTTCAAAAGAAAGTTATATTTCGAAAGTCAACAACATGCTTGGACACATTCATCGTGGCGATATTTACGAAGCAAATTTCTGCATGGAATTTTATGCCGAAAATGCCACTATCGAGCCTATTGAAATCTATCAAAAACTTAATGCCATTTCCAAACCACCATTTGCAATATTCTTCAAGAATAATAAGCAGTATTTGCTTTGTGCTTCGCCCGAACGCTATTTAAGAAAAGAAGCAAACAAAGTCATTTCGCAACCCATAAAAGGAACAGCCAAACGCTTTTCGGATGAAACGTTGGATAATAATTCAAAAAATGCTTTACAACAAAATCCAAAAGAACGTTCTGAAAATATCATGATTGTCGATTTGGTTCGCAATGATTTATCACATACAGCCATAAAAGGAACTGTTGCCGTAGAAGAATTGTGTGGCATTTACACGTTTGAGCAAGTGCATCAAATGATTTCTACAGTTGTTTCCAAAGTTGAAAATACAACTTCTCCGGTAGAAATTCTAAAAACGACTTTCCCAATGGGAAGCATGACTGGCGCGCCTAAGATTTCGGCTATGAAAATTATCGAAGAACTGGAAGAATCAAAACGTGGTTTGTATAGCGGTGCAGTTGGTTATTTCACACCGCAGAATGATTTCGATTTTAATGTCGTTATCCGAAGCATACTATATAATGCCGCAGCAAATTACGTTTCGTTTTCGGTTGGAAGCGCAATCACATCGCAATCTAATCCCGAACAGGAATATGAAGAATGCCTGCTGAAAGCCAAAGCCATGTTTGAAGTTTTGAGTTAAATTAAAATAACTACTTTTGAATATGCTCACAAAATTCCAAAATCATATCAATCACAATCTTCCTTTTCTAAAAGGGCAGCAACTCCTTTTGGCAACAAGCGGAGGCATTGACAGTATGGTTTTGTTGCATTTGTGTCATCAGTTAAAGTTGGATATCAGAGTTGCGCATTGCAATTTTCAACTGCGCGGTGATGAAAGTGATGAAGACGAAAAGTTTGTAAAAGCACAATGTGAAAAGTTGGATGTTCTATTATTTGTAAATCACTTTGACACTAAAAAATTTGCAGAAAAACAAAAGCTATCCATTCAGGTTGTAGCCCGAAAACTGCGTTATGATTGGTTTAATACACTTTTGATAAATAATGATTACGATTATATACTAACGGCACATCACTTGGATGACAGCTTAGAAACGGTTTTAATCAATTTTACACGTGGTTCCGGATTAGATGGTTTGACCGGAATTCCGCAGCAAAACGGAAATATCATTCGTCCGTTATTGCCATTTTCAAGAAATGAAATCGAGGCTTTCGCCAAAGATAATAATGTTGAATGGCGAGAAGACAGTAGTAATGCATCTGATAAATATTTGAGAAACAAGTTACGTCATGATGTGATTCCGATTTTGAAAGAACTCAATCCAAGTTTACTGGATTCTTTTGAAAATACGGTTTCCAGCTTGCAACAGGCAAAATCACTTGTCAGTGATGCTTCCCAAATGGTGTACAAACAAGTTGTTTCAGAAGAAGACACTATCAAAATAGATATTTCTAAATTATTGAAATTTCAAAATCACAAAGCTTATTTATACCAATGGTTGTCCGAATATGGCTTTACAGATTGGGATGCCGTTTATGATTTAATTGAGGCACAATCAGGGAAGCAGGTATTTTCGGAAACGCATATTTTATTAAAAGACAGAAATCATTTGATTTTATTTCCGAAACAAAATGATAGTGAACCAATTCATTTCTGGATAAAAAAAGACCAAAAAGAAGTTAAATTTCCCTTAAAACTTGCCTTTTGTAATGTAAATGACATTTTGGTTCAGGCAACTAATACTATCTTTGTCGACGAAGATAAACTTCAGTTTCCGTTGGAAATCAGAAAATGGCAGGAAGGCGATTGGTTTTATCCTCACGGAATGAACGGAAAAAAGAAGCTCAGTAAGTTTTTTAAAGACGAAAAATTTTCTTTACTGGACAAATCAAATACCTGGCTTTTATGTTCTGAAAATCAAATTGTTTGGATTGTTGGAAAAAGACAGGACGAGCGATTTAAAGTTGTTGAAAAGACGACAAAAATTTTAAAAATAAATTATACAGCCTAATGAAGAAAGTACTATTTTTTCTTTTTAGTTTTTTGGCTTTAGCCAATTTAAATGCGCAAATTGTAAAGCCGGTAAAATGGACTTCCAAAGTTGAAAAAATTTCTGATTCCGAATTCAATTTGGTGATGGAAGGAAAGATTGACCAGGATTGGCATGTGTATTCTCAGTTCACACCAGCTGATGGTCCATTGCCAGCCGAATTTGATTTTAAGGATGCAAAAGGCAACTATGAATTGGTTGGGAAAGTTAAAGAAAGCCCATATAAAAAACAGTTCAATGATGTTTTTGGTGTCGATGAATATTACTTTGAAAAGAATGTCACCTTTACGCAAAAAGTAAAAATCATTAATGCTAAACTTACTTCTATAAAAGTCAAAATTGATTACCAGGTTTGTAAAACGGCTTGTATCAATGACAATATGAGTTTTACGTTTCAGTTACCAAATACAGGCCAGGTTCCTGAAGAAACAGTGACTAACATATCAGAAACTGATACTGCAAGTTCATCACAATTCACGGTTAGTGAAACTGCCAAACCAGAAACAAAAACTGTTGCTGAAGCTCCGAAAAAAGAAGCGCAAAGAGGATTGTGGACCATTTTCTTTTTAGCCTTTTTGGGAGGTTTTGCGGCCTTGCTTACACCTTGTGTTTTTCCAATGATCCCAATGACGGTTAGCTTTTTTACCAAGCAAAGTAAAAATCCCGGACAGGGAAAAAGAAATGCTATTCTCTACGGAATTTCAATCATTGCGATTTATGTTGTTTTAGGATTAGCAATCACAGGTATTTTTGGTGCCGATGCTTTGAATGCCTTGTCAACAAATCCATGGTTCAATGTGTTTTTCTTTTTGCTTTTAGTCGTTTTTGCCGTTTCTTTCCTTGGTGCTTTTGAAATTATGCTGCCGAATTCCTGGGCAAATAAAGTTGACAGACAAGCCGATAGAGGTGGAATCATTGGAATCCTTTTCATGGCTTTGGCTTTGGCTATTGTTTCCTTTTCCTGCACAGGACCAATAGTCGGAACGCTTTTGGTAGAATCAGCTTCTAAAGGAGGCATTGCGCCAATCGTTGGAATGCTCGGTTTTTCTTCTGCTTTAGCATTACCATTTATGCTTTTTGCGATGTTTCCAAGTTGGATGCACTCGTTACCTAAATCGGGTGGCTGGCTGAATACCGTGAAAGTTTCTTTAGGCTTTTTAGAATTAGCCTTAGCGTTTAAATTTTTATCCAATGCCGATTTGGTTTTGCAATTACATTTATTAGAAAGAGAAGTTTTCCTGGCGATATGGATTACTATTTTCGGAGTTTGGGCTTTGTATTTATTAGGAAAAATAGCGACACCACACGATAGCCCGATTACCCATATTTCTGTTGGAAGATTATCTTTAGGATTGCTCGTTTTGGCATTCACCATTTATATGATTCCCGGATTATTTGGTGCACCTTTAAAATTAATCAGTGCTTTTCCACCACCACAAACCTATAGCGAAAGTCCAACCCGATTTTTCGGGAATAGTTCGGCTTCATCTAAAAATGAATTGCCTGATGGTGCAGAAATCGGCCCACACGGCTTAACGGTTTTTACCGATTATGAAACTGGTTTAGCTTATGCTAAAGCCATAAACAAACCTGTTATGCTTGATTTTACTGGCTATGCTTGTGTCAATTGCCGTAAGATGGAAAACAATGTTTGGTCGGATGAAAATGTTTTGAATGTATTGAAAAATGAAGTTGTTTTGATTTCGTTATATGTTGACGATAAAAGAGAATTGCCTAAAAATGAACAAACAGTTTCAAAAAAAACCGGCAATGAAATTACCACGATTGGCGATAAATGGACGGAATTTATTATTACAAGATATCAAACCAATACGCAGCCTTTCTATGTTTTAATCGATTTAAAAGAAGAAAAACTGAATGCTCCAATAAGTTACACTCCAAACATCGATGACTATTTTGCTTGGCTGAAAGATGGTATTTCAAAATTTAAATAAACAAACGAATCCTGATGAAAATCGGGATTTTTTATTTTTATTATTTTTCTGACGCAACCAAGTTGTTATATTAATATCTTTATAATGTCAAAACAAACATTATGAAGCAAATACACTCTCTTTTATGTTTACTACTTCTGGTAGTTTCATTCACCGCTTGTGAATCCAATGATGATTCTAACAGTAATAGCCAAAATGACGACACCTTTGCCCAAAACTTTGGGAATGCGGCTTCAAAGGATTTCATAGGTCAGGTTGTTGATATCGATAATCATCCCATACAAAACGCTGAAATTAAAATTGGAACTTCTACAGTTCAAACGGATATCAATGGTGTTTTTATAATCAATGGCGCAGACGTTCATGAGAAGTTTGCTTATATCACCGCGACAAAAGCCGGTTATATTGATGGTTCTCGTGCTATGGTTCCCACTTCTGGAAAAAATAATGTCAAAATAATGTTGATACCAAATGCGCCAATACAAACAATTCAATCGGGAGTTGAAAGCGAAGTGGCATTACCTTCTGGAACCAAAGTTAACTTTGACGGTGAATTTCAGGATGAAAACGGAAATTCCTATTCAGGAACAGTAAGCGTATCCATGTTTCATTTATTGCCAAGTGATGATAACATTGACAAGCTAATGCCCGGAATGTTATACGCTCAAACCAAAACCAATCAGGAAGCAGTGCTCGAAACTTTCGGAATGTTAAATGTAGAACTTCGCGGAAGTGCCGGACAAAAGCTAAATATCAAGGAAGGCCACACTGCTGAAATTACCTTAAAAATAGATGACAGTCAAACAGCAACAGCTCCAGGTTCAATTCCGCTATGGCATTTTGATGAAGCAAAAGGCTATTGGAAAGAAGATGGTTTTGCGACTAAATTGGGGAACAAGTATGTTGGAGAAGTTTCACATTTTAGCTGGTGGAATTGTGATATCCCAAACTCTTCAATCCGATTGACAATTACAATTCTTGACATCAATAGTAATCCACTTCCTAATGTCCGTATAAATATTTTAAATCCTGTCGGATTTCATGCCAACGGATCTACTGAGGATAATGGACAACTAAGTGGAATATTGCCTGCTAACCAAACATTAACCTTGAATGTAATTACGGATTGTGGAATCATTTACACCACTACCATTGGTCCATTTACTAGCGATACCGTTTTGCCAACTATAAGTATAACAAATTCACAAGCAGTTTCAACAAGATTAAACGGGACAGTGAAAAAATGTGATGGGACTAACGTTACTAACGGTTATGTTTTGATGCATTATGGTACAACAGATGTTATTAAAGCAGTTACTAATGGGACTTTTAATTTTACTAATATAGTTTGTAGTGACAATAATCAATTCACTTTGGAAGGTGTAGACTTTGATAATTGGCAGACAACAGGAAATATAAACTTTACATTTACGCCACCAATAACAGATGTTGGTCAATTGACTGCCTGTACTTCTAGTTCAGAATTTATTACTTATCGAATTAATGAAGGAGAAACTTATTTAATAACTTCAGAAATTTCAGCAACTAGTAATGTCATTTTATCAAATGGATTTAACGCACAAATTTATATTAGAGGAGGTTCCAATAATTCATTTGATCCATTGATTTTTTTAGGATGTACCGGAACTATTCCAGGAAGTTATGTTTTGCCAAATAGTTTTTTAAACGCAAGATATATTAGTATAACTCCAGGTATATGGACAGCTACGCTAATATATTATAATAATCTCAATCCGATTAATGAATTAACTATAACTATAAATAGCTATGGCGCTGTTGGTGAATATATTGATTTTACTTTTTCAGGTGTTTCACTATATTCAGGTCTTTTGTACCATATTACAGGAAGCGGACATGTAATTCGAGATAATTAATCAAATGTAATACAAAGCAAAACTCAATTGAGAAAGATTTTATTTTTTATAAAAACCAAACTATAGCTACTATGACCAAATTCAAATTATTCCTCGCCTTAACTTTTGTTTCTGTTGCTTTTATAAGTTGTGATCCAAGCGATACTAATGGTTCATCTCAAAATGACGATACTTTTGCCCAAAACTTTGGCAATTCAGTTTCAAAAGACTTTATAGGACAGGTTGTTGATATCGATAATCATCCCATACAAAACGCTGAAATTAAAATTGGATCCTCTACAGTACAAACAGATGTCAATGGAGTTTTTATAATTAATGGAGCAGCTGTTCATGAGAAGTTTGCTTATATCACCGCGACTAAAGCAGGTTATATTGATGGTTCACGAGCTATGGTTCCGACATCAGGAAAAAATAATGTGAGGATTATGCTGATTGCCAACACTCCATTGCAAACAATACAATCCGGAGTTGATAGCGAAGTTGCATTACCATCAGGAACCAAAGTTGCGTTTGATGGAGAATTTCAGGATGAAAACGGGAATGCTTATTCAGGAACAGTAAGCGTTTCAATGTTTCATTTATTGCCAAGTGATGAAAACATTGACAAGCTAATGCCCGGAATGTTATATGCCCAAACCAAAACCAATGAAGAAGCTGTTTTGGAGACTTTCGGAATGCTGAATGTGGAACTTCGCGGAAGTGCCGGACAAAAATTAAACATCGAACTGGGACATAAAGCAGAAATCACAATGAAAATTGACGATAGTCAAACAGCAACTGCTCCAAATACAATTCCACTATGGTATTTTGATGAATATAGAGGTTATTGGAAAGAAGATGGTGTTGCCAGGAAGATTGGGAATAATTATGTTGGTGAAGTAAGTCATTTTAGTTGGTGGAATTGTGATGTTTTCTCATCGGTGGTTAGTTTAACTATTACTATTGTTGATATTAATGGCAATCCTTTGTCGAATGTTGGGGTTGGGTTGGTAGTAAATGCAACAAATTTCAATTCCTATACTTCTTTTACAGATAATCAAGGTCAAATAACCGGAATGATTCCAGCCAATCAAACATTGACATTAAATGTTTTTGATATTTGTGGTAATCCTAGTTTTACTACTCAAATCGGACCTTTTACTGCCAATACGGTTCTTCCAACTATAACTTATGAAAGTTCTTCCACACAAGCTGTTAAAATTGAAGGATCTTTTGTAAAGTGTGATGGGACATTAGTTACTAACGGATATGTTATGTTATTTAATGGAAGTCATTTGCTAATATCAGAATTAGATTCTGGGAATTATAGTTTTTCTACATTAGCCTGTAGTTCGTCAAATGTTTTCGAAGTAGAAGGCTGTGATATAGAAAATTATCAATCCACTGGCAGGATAGCCTATAATTTTAATTTCCCTGTAACAAATATTAATCAACTACAATCTTGCGATGCGGTCAGTGAGTTTGTTATCTGTAAAATAGATAATATAGGACCGAGACTCTTTACTTCTACTTTTAATACGCAATTAATTACTAATGGAACTAATGTTGGTTTTGACATAATACATTCAGCTGGGGAATTATTTGCAATTTCATGGTCTAATCCAACTTTTACATCCGGAACTTATACAAATAATAATTTCCAAATGCAGACCGCTTATGAGGGATTAGGATTTATGGCATATGTAGGATTTACGAATAGTGTAATGGTTTATAGGGTTAATAAATTCGGGCAAGCTGGGGACTATATTGATATAACTTTTGATGGTACTTTTGATAATTTCAGCGGAACTCATACTATAAGTGGTATGGTGCATGTCATCCGTGACAACTAATCAACAAAAAAGCCCCAATAATCAGTGCTTTTTCTACCCTAAAACTTCCGCAACCTCATTTTTTAAATAAGCCAACGCTACTGTAGTGGCAGATTGTCCATCAAGCAGATTGCTTAAAATCTTTTCCCTTAATTGGTCTGCAGTGGTAACATTTTCATCCAAAGCTGTTTTTCTGATATTTTGAATGATGGTGTTTTTTGCGGTTAAAAGCATCGTCCACAGTTCGTTGGTAATATAAACCTGTTGCGTGATGTTATGCTCGTATTCCTGCTCAATGTGATGAATCAGAAGGTTTTGATAATCAACTTTATTGTCACTTAAAGGCGCCACACGAATCAATAATTTTGCCGGATTGATACGTTCTAAAAACAAAGCCAGTCTTTCATACGCCTGCAAACGCAATGGTAATGAATGTTTCTGATTTTCTCGTTGCAATAACCAGCGTCTTGTATTTTGCTGATCTTTAAAGTAATTATCAAACAAATAATAGGCTACACCACCAGTTATTAGTGACGGAATAGCATACATTAGTAATTCTAAAATTTTATCGGAGTTCATAATTGAAATTGATTTATAATTTTATTCCGTCAGTTCGAGTGTTCCGATTTTTAATCGGAAAGTATCGAGAACTTGACTAAAATTGTTGACAAATATAATAGAAATACCCGTAGAATTTATTGTAATTCAAAACGAGTAATCATAAATTTGAGCATTCTCAAAAATGATGATAGAAAAATATATCTCCCAACTTAACGAAGCCCAGCAGCAACCCGTTTTTCAGAAAGACGGCCCAATGATTATCATTGCCGGCGCAGGTTCGGGAAAAACCCGTGTGCTGACGGTTCGTATTTCCTATTTGATGAGTTTGGGTGTGGATGCATTTAATATTCTGGCATTGACGTTTACCAACAAAGCCGCACGCGAAATGAAAAAGCGGATTGCTGATATAGTCGGAACAAATGAAGCCAAAAACCTTTGGATGGGAACGTTCCACTCGGTGTTTGCCCGAATCTTAAGAAGCGAAGCAGACAAATTAGGCTTTCCTTCTAACTTTACCATTTATGATACTCAGGACAGTGTTCGATTGATTTCGGCGATAATCAAGGAAATGCAATTGGATAAAGATATTTATAAGCCCAAACAAATTTTGGGCAGAATCTCATCGTATAAAAATTCATTGATTACGGTTAAAGCATATCTCAACAACCCCGAATTACAGGAGCAGGATGCCATGAGCAAAAAGCCGCGTTTGGGTGAAATCTATGCCAATTATGTAGACAGATGTTTTAAAGCCGGCGCAATGGATTTTGATGATTTGTTATTGAAAACCAATGAACTCTTGAATCGTTTTCCTGATGTATTGGCAAAATACCAAGACCGATTTCGATATATTTTGGTCGATGAGTATCAGGATACCAATCATTCGCAGTATTTGATTGTACGGGCGTTGAGTGATAGATTTCAAAATATTTGCGTGGTTGGAGATGATGCTCAAAGTATTTATGCTTTCCGAGGAGCCAATATCAATAACATTCTCAACTTCCAAAAGGATTATGAAAATGTAAAAACCTATCGATTGGAGCAGAATTATCGTTCTACTAAAAACATTGTTGAAGCCGCCAATTCAATTATCGATAAGAATAAAACCAAGCTCGATAAAATTGTTTGGACTGCCAATGATTTTGGTCCAAAAATAAAAGTTCACCGCAGCATTACTGATGGGGAAGAAGGCCGATTTGTTGCCGGTGAAATCTTTGAACAAAAGATGCGCAACCAAATGCTAAACGGTCAGTTTGCGATTTTGTACCGTACAAATGCACAATCCAGAGCGATGGAAGATGCTTTGCGCAAGCGTGATATTCCGTATCGAATTTATGGTGGTTTGTCTTTCTATCAAAGAAAAGAAATCAAAGATGTACTTTGTTATTTGCGTTTGATTATCAATCCAAAAGACGAAGAAGCTTTGGTGCGTGTGATTAATTATCCGGCACGTGGAATTGGAGATACAACTATCGAAAAACTTACGGTTGCTGCCAATCATTACAAGCGTTCCATTTTTGAAGTGATGGAAAACATCGATAAGATTGATTTGAAATTGAATTCGGGAACCAAACAAAAACTGGAAGATTTTGTGACGATGATTAAGAGTTTTCAAGTCATTAATGAACAGCAGGATGCTTTTGTTTTAACGGAGCATGTTGCCAAAAAAACAGGCTTAATACAGGAACTCAAAAAAGACGGAACGCCCGAAGGCATTGCCCGAATTGAGAATATAGAAACCTTAATGGGCGGAATCAAAGATTTCATCGAAGGACAAAAAGAAATTGACGGGGCACGTGGTGCTTTATCCGAGTTTCTGGAAGATGTAGCATTGGCAACCGATTTAGATCGTGACACCGGCGATGACGACAGAGTAGCTTTGATGACGATTCACCTGGCAAAAGGATTAGAGTTTCCGTATGTTTTTGTAGTCGGAATGGAAGAAGATTTGTTTCCGAGTGCGATGAGTTTGAACACAAGAAGTGAGCTTGAAGAAGAAAGAAGATTATTCTATGTTGCCTTAACCCGAGCCGAGCATCAGGCATATTTAACCTATGCGCAATCACGTTACAGATGGGGAAAATTGGTCGATAGCGAACCATCCCGTTTTATTGAAGAAATAAAAGATGAATATCTTGAATATTTAAATCCGATGGATACAGGTTATCGGTATAAACCAAGTATCGATTTAGATATTTTCGGTGATATTGATAAATCCAAACTGCGATTAGCCAAACCAACAGCAGGAACACCTCCAAAAAAATACGGAGATGAACCTGTTTCATCCGCGAATATTCGTAAATTGAAACCAATTGGCAATGCACCAAGTAACACCAATTTATTTGACAGTAAATTAACTATAGGAAATGTTGTTATTCACGAGCGTTTTGGTAAAGGTCAGGTCGTAAGTCTGGAAGGTGCAGGAGCAGACAAGAAAGCCGAAATTAAATTTGAAGTAGGAGGAATCAAAAAGTTACTGCTTAGATTTGCGAAACTCGAAGTTATAGGATAGTTTCAAGTTTTGGGTTTCAAATTGTTTTTTAAAATGAAACTATTGAAACCTGAAACAAAATAAACAAAAAAATGGCCGAATTCATAAAAATATACGAAGACAAACCTAGCGAAGCAGCTATCAAAAAGGTAGTTGATGTTTTAAAAAGTGGCGGTTTAGTAATTTATCCGACCGATACCGTTTATGGTTTGGGTTGTGATATTACCAATACTAAAGCTTTGGAACGCATTGCCAAAATCAAAGGCATCAAGCTGGAGAAAGCCAATTTCTCTTTTGTCTGCAGTGATTTGAGTAACCTATCTGATTATGTTCGTCAAATAGACACATCCACTTTTAAAATTCTGAAACGAACATTACCCGGACCATATACATTTATTTTGCCGGGAAATAACGATTTGCCAAAAGAATTCCGCAAAAAGAAAACAGTCGGAATCAGGATTCCCGATAATAATATTGCGCTCGAAATAGTAAAACTATTAGGCAACCCAATTGTGTCAACTTCCATTCACGACGATGACGAAGTACTAGAATATTCAACCGATCCGGAATTAATATTCGAAAAATGGCAGCACTTAGTTGACTTGGTAATTGATGGCGGTTATGGAGATAATGTCGGTTCGACTATTATCGATTTATCGGGTTATGAGCCGGTTGTTATCCGTGAAGGGAAAGGCGATCCTGATATATTTTAGTAATCAGTCTCAGTCACAGTATACAGAATTGTTAAATACAAAAAAAAACGTCCCAAGAAATTGGGACGTTTTTTTATAAACTGTGACTGAAAACTGCGACTGCCTACTTTTTCTGGTTCTTCATTTCTTTTTCAATCATTTCGTAGAACTCATCAATTTTTGGTAAAACTACAATACGTGTTCTTCTGTTTTTAGCTCTGTTGTCAGCTGAATTGTTATCTACTAACGGAATAAATTCGCTTCTTCCTGCTGCGATTAACTGAGATGGTTTAACACCTAAATCTTTTGTCAATACTCTGACAATTGCCGTTGAACGTTTAACACTCAAATCCCAGTTGTCTAGTAAAACTGCGTTTCCTGTAAACGGAACGTTATCAGTGTGACCTTCAACCATGCATTCAAATGTTGGTCTGCTGTTGATTACTTTAGCAACTTTGGCTAATACTTCTTTAGCTCTGTCACTCACAACATAACTTCCGCTTTTGAACAATAATTTATCAGCAATCGAGATGAAAACAACTCCTTTATCTACATTGATTTCAATATCCGGATCAGAAATTCCAACCGAGCTTTTTAAACTGGTAACCAAAGCCAGGGTAACACTGTCTTTTCTGGTTAAAGCATCTTGAAGACGTGAGATTTTCAAATCTTTTTCTTTTAAACTTTCCAATGATTTTTCCAGATTTTGAGCACCTTTTGTACTTAACATGGTCATTTCTTTAGTGCTGTTAATCAAATCAGAATTGTTTTGTTTTAAGTAATCATTTTGTTTAGAAAGTGCTTCCTTTTCAGATAAACACAAATTCAATTTCATCGTTGTTGAATTCAATAAGTCTTGGCATTCTTTGTTTTGTGCTTCCAGAGCTGCAATTTTTTTCTTTGTGCCACAAGAGGTTAGGGTAAGGGCAAGTAACGAGAGTGCAAAAATTACTTTTTTCATAGGATAGGGTAATTAAAATTTTAACAAAAGTACGGATTATTTTAGATTACAAGAGTGCGTTTAAATGATAAACTCTTGTTAAAATCACTTTTCAAATATAGTGCCGTTCTTCAGAAAATAGCGGTAGACAATGCTTTTCGAATGATAATAGTTTTCAAGTTGAACAGTTTGTCTTTTCTTTAATGTTTTGTTTATCAGATGGTAAAAATGAAAGTGAGCTTTCATAATTGCCCAACAATGAATAAATTTTCCTTTAAAAATAAATTGAATTCCCGCAATGCCATCAAGAATAAGACGAATTAAAAGTATGAGGAACAGCTTGTTTTCGGGTAAATTTTTAGTTAGCATAAGAAGAGAATTTCTAAAATTCAGAAAAGTCTTTTTAGGATTGCTTTCATGCAATGTGGCGCCACCAACGTGATAGACTACAGATTTTGATACGTATTTAGCCTTGAGACCCAAATTAAAAGCCCTCCAACATAAATCAATTTCTTCCTGATGTGCAAAAAAATCAGCATCGAAACCATTTAGTTTTCGGTATACTTCTTTTCGGATAAAAAAGCAGGCACCGCTTGCCCAAAAGATTTCTAACTCATCATTATATTGACCGTTGTCTTTTTCAATGGTTTCAAAAATGCGGCCTCTGCAATACGGATAGCCATATTGATCTATAAAACCACCAGCCGCACCAGCATATTCAAAGTATTCTTTGTTTTTATAATCTAAAATTTTGGGTTGGATGATTCCAATATTCGCTTCTGAATCAAAAACAGAAAGAATAGGAGCAAGCCAGTTTTGAGTAACTTCAATATCGGAGTTTACTAATGCATAATATTCTTCTTCAACTTGTTCTAACGCCAAATTATATCCATTGGCAAAACCATAATTCCCATCATTTTGAATAATAGTAATCGTTGGAAACTTTTCTTTTATAACAGCAATCGAATTATCTGTCGAAGCATTATCGGCAACATAAATTTTAGCTTCATCGGAAAACGCAACAATAGAAGGCAAAAACTGCTCTAATAGTTTAGCTCCATTCCAGTTCAGTACAACTACGGCTATTTTCTTCAAAAGTGAATTTGGTTATTTGGTTATTTGGTTATCTGAAAATTCGGGTAATTCTTCGAGAAAAACATACTGTTCTTTCTCGAAGTCCATTTGACAAAAGTAATGATTTAGTCCATTGGTTACCATTAGATACTTCGCTTTTAGTACCAAGTTGTAACGTGCAATTTGATCAAATGTTTCCTGTGTGATTTTAACTTCTGGTGCTTTGCATTCTATTAGTAAAAACAGCGTTCCGTCTGGCTGAAAAACTACAATATCATAGCGTTTACTTATGTCATTGACTTTGACTAACTTCTCAACGTTGATATATGATTTAGGATATTTTTTTTCCTGCAATAAAAATTGAACAGTGTGTTGACGAACCCATTCTTCGGGTGTTAGAATGATAAACTTTTTCCTGATGTCATCAAAAATTGACACTTTATTTTCACTATTTTTGAAGCGAAACGAAAAGGACGGAAAATTCAGTTTTTGCATTCAACAAATCTATTATCAAATAAACGAATAACCAAATAACCAAATAAACTTATTTTGGAAGAGGTAGTAAAAATAATTAACGACATCAAATCAGGAAACATCAAACCTATCTATTTTTTGATGGGTGAAGAACCTTATTATATTGATAGAATTACCGAATATTTGGAAGATAACCTTTTAACAGAAGACGAAAAGGGCTTCAATCAAATGGTGCTTTATGGTCGCGATACTACTATTGATGATATTGTGGCAAATGCCAAGCGTTACCCAATGATGGCAGAACGCCAAGTGGTAATCGTTAAAGAAGCACAAGAATTATCCAGAACGATTGATCAGTTGGAGAAATATGCCGAAAATCCACAGCCAACTACAGTTTTGGTTTTTGCTTACAAATACAAAACGCTGGACAAACGAAAGAAAGTGACCAAAAACCTTGAGAAAAACGGATTGGTTTACGAAAGCAAAAAAATGTACGACAACAAAGTAGGCGAGTGGATTAAGCGCGTTTTACAAGGCAGAGGTTATGGCATTGAACCCAAAGCAATGGCAATGCTTGTCGAGTTTCTTGGAAATGATTTGAGTCGGATTGCCAACGAATTAACCAAACTAGAAATTATTCTGCCAAAAGGAAGTACAATTACACCACATCATATTGAAGAAAACATTGGATTCAGTAAGGATTTCAATGTGTTTGAATTCAGAAAAGCCATTGGTGATAAAAACCAATTTAAAGCTTATCAAATAGCCAATTACTTTGCACAGAACCAAAAAGACCATCCAATTGTTATGACCAATGGATTAGTGTTTAGTTTCTTTTCGGCTTTGCTGCAATATCACGGTTTAAAAGATAAATCTCCTGGCAATGCCGCCAAAGTCTTAAAAGTAAGTTCATATTTTGTAAATGACTATATTGCTGCAGCACACAATTATCCAATGAAAAAAGTTAGCGCCATTGTTGCAAAACTTCGAGATATTGATGTAAAAAGCAAAGGTGTAGGTGCAAATGCTTTGCCACAAGGCGATTTGCTGAAGGAAATGCTGGTTAGCATCTTTAATTAAAATGCCTACCACAAAAAAAGCGAAACACTCCCGTCTTTCGCTTCTTCTGTCATAATTAGCAACAATTATGATATTATCTTATAGTAAAGCTACAAACTTCCTATTTGAGCGGCAATACATTTAACATAGCTTTAATGAACATTATAAATTAAAGACTAAATTTGTATGACATCAAATAAAATAACATCAACTGAAAAATAAACATGGAAACAACAAACGTAAAAGCCTTCGGTACAGATAGTACCACAGCACCATTAAAAGAAATGAATATCCAGCGAAGAGTAGCTTTGCCAAAGGATATTGAGATTGAAATTATGTATTGTGGAGTTTGTCACTCCGATTTACATACAGCAAGAAATGATTGGGGTTTTACTACATATCCTGTAGTTCCGGGTCATGAAATTGTTGGTAAGGTAACAAAAGTTGGAAGCGACGTAAGCAAGCTGAAAGTTGGCGATTTTGCTGCTGTTGGCTGTCTTGTAGATTCTTGTAGAACTTGTAGTAGTTGCAAACAGGATTTGGAGCAATATTGTTTAAACGGTTGGGTTGGAACTTATGGTGGTCAGGATAAGCATTTAGGTGGATTTACGCATGGTGGTTATTCTGAAAAAATTGTTGTTGATGAAGACTTTGTTTTAAAAGTACCTGCCAATTTAGATTTGGCTGCAGTGGCACCACTTCTTTGTGCCGGAATCACAACCTGGTCACCGTTACGTCATTGGAATGTTGGTAAAGGGAGTAAAGTTGCCGTTGTAGGATTAGGCGGATTAGGTCATATGGCAATTAAATTAGCAAAAGGATTAGGTGCCGAAGTAACGCTGTTTTCAAGAACTCCTGACAAAGAAAAAGATGCAAAAGATTTGGGTGCAGATACTGTAATAATTTCTACAGATGAAGCTCAAATGGCTTCCGTTGCCGGTAAATTTGACGTGATTATTGATACTGTTCCTTATGTTCATGATGTAAATCCGTATGTTGGAACTTTAGCTGTTAGCGGGACTTTGGTTATTGTAGGTTATTTAGGTGGATTAGAACCTATTTTAAATACAGTTCCATTGATAATGGGCAGAAAATCGGTAGCCGCTTCTTTGATAGGAGGAATAGCCGAAACTCAAGAAATGCTAGATTTTTGTGGCAAACACAATATCGTTTCCGAAATTGAAATCATCAAAATGCAGGAAATCAACGAAGCTTATGAAAGGATGCTGAAGAGCGATGTTAAGTATCGTTTTGTTATCGATATGGCTTCACTTAAAAGTTAAAAAAGCAATATACATTTACTAAAAGACACATTCTTTTTAAGAGTGTGTTTTCTATTTTTTATCTTTATCATTCTAATCAATTAATTCACCAATGAAAAAACTATTCTTCCTCAACATTCTATTAACTGCCCTTAGTCTGCATGCGCAAGAAACTTACATCCAATGTGGTAAACTTATTGACACCAAAAGCGGAAAAGTACAAACAAACAAAACGATAATTGTTTCGGACAAAATTATCAAAAGCATTCAAGAAGGCTTTGTCAACCCAACAAATACAACAGACAAAGTCATAGATCTCAAAACCAAAACCGTAATGCCGGGCTGGATTGATATGCATGTACACCTTGAAGGAGAGACTAGTCCAACTGCATATTTAGATGAATTCAGTCTCAACGATGCCGACATTGCATATGATGCAGAAGTCTTTGCTAAAACTACTTTATTGGCAGGTTTTACAACTGTAAGAGACTTGGGAGGAACAGGGGTTAATGTATCACTTAGAAATGCTATTAAGGCTGGTAAAGTAATCGGACCAAGAATCTTCACAGCCGAAAAGGCAATAGGTTCTACAGGTGGTCATGCCGACCCAACTAACGGCTACAGAAAAGATTTGATGGGTAATCCCGGTCCAAAGGAAGGAGTTGTTAATAGTATAGAAGATGCCCGTCAGGCTGTACGTCAGCGTTATAAAAATGGTGCTGATTGGATAAAAATTACAGCAACTGGTGGTGTTTTGAGTGTGGCGAAAAGTGCCGGTAATCCACAGTTTACCCAAGAAGAAATTGAAGCAATAGTTTCCACAGCAAAAGACTACGGAATGAAAGTAGCTGCTCATGCTCATGGAGATGAAGGGATGCAACGGGCCGTTAAAGCCGGAGTTAGAACCATAGAACACGGTACTGAAATGAGTGATACTACAATGGATTTAATGATAAAATACAATGCCTATTTAGTACCAACAATCACAGCCGGAAAGGCCGTTGAAGAGAATGCTAAAAAGCCTAATTATTATCCCGCTATAGTTGTACCTAAAGCCTTGGCTATCGGGCCAAAGATTCAAGGGACTTTTGCCAAAGCCTATAAAAAAGGAGTGCCAATTGCTTTCGGAACAGATGCCAGTGTTTTTGAGCACGGATTAAATGCTCGTGAATTCATCTATATGACCGAAGCCGGAATGCCAATTATGAAAGCATTGCAATCTGCTACAATTACTAATGCGTTGCTTCTTGATATGGATAAACAAATTGGTTCAATAGAAGTTGGCTATCTTGCCGATATCATTGCTACAAACGATGACCCAACACTTAATGTTGCAACAGTAAATGATGTTGTTTTTGTAATGAAAGAAGGAGTCGTTTATAAAGTAACCAAGTAAACAGTGTAAGATTTAAGAAACTTGTAATTGCTTCGCCAGTTCCCAAAATAAAATGTTTTTATTTTGCTCGGGTCGTAATTTCTAATTCGTAATTTTTGATTAGATTTGGTTTTCCAAAATTAAATAGTATAAAGCATGGGAATGAATAAAAATACCGTTTTAGGTTGGGCTACTTTAGTTATGATTATCATGGGATTGGTACTTATTGCATTAGGAGCTTTCCGCTATGATGAAACAGCCGGATGGGGATTTGGTGCGGTAGGTGTTGGCTTTTTAGCTAATGCATGGGTGTATAGTTCTTTAAAAGGGCGCTTATAAAGGTTCGGTACAGATTTTTTTGTCTAAAGACTTAAAAATAATTTTATGATTAAAGAATCTAACTATGATTGCAAAAAAAAAGATGGTTGTTAAAACCATCTTTTTTTGTTAACTACCTTTTTAATGTGAAGTGAGCCGTGAAGACTTTGCTCATTCCAACTGTTGGATAATCTTCACTATACTCAACTTTAAACCAGTAATCATCTGATGGCAATAAATGTCCGTTGTAAATTCCGTTCCATCCTTCGCCTGTAGGGCTGATTTGTTTGATTAACTTTCCGTATCTATCAAAGATAAATATTTTTGCAGAATCATTTAAACCTACAATGTTCCATGTGTCGTGGTAACCATCTCCATTAGGCGTGAAATAATGTGGATAACCAATGATGTTTACTATTTTTATCAAATTTGTACAGCCATTGCTATCAGTTACTGTAACTCTATGTGGTCCTGGGGCTACATTGGTAAATATATTAGAGCTTTGCAACGGACCATCATCTAATGTATATAATAAGGTAGCATTACCTCCAGTTACAAGAACTTCAACAGTTGCATTACTGTCAAAAGCTAAAGTTTGATTGGTATCGATAGTAAGTCCGGGGAATGATGCAACTACTACTGCTTGTGTCATTACCGATTTACATCCTGTAGCAGTGTTGGTTACCAATACTGAATAAGTTCCAGCCTCAGTTGCTTCGTAAGAACTGTCGACGGCTCCGCTAATTATTCCTCCATTGAAATACCATTCAAAATCGTATGTAGCATCGCTTAAATGGGTATCTAAAGTATAGGTTTGATAAGCAATATTTGTTGTTTCATTTACACAAATTACACCATCATTCAAGTGAGGTTGCGGGGCAGGATTAACAGTTACAGTTATATTCAAAGAAGTTCCCGAACATCCATTAAAAGTTGGAATTACATTATAAACTGCTGTTCCTACATTAGAAAATGCCGTTAAAATATCATTAATTGTATCTCCTGTACCTGGTTGGGCACCTGTAACATTTGTAGTATTCACTGTCCATGCAAATGTTGTACCTGCAATACTTGGTGAAAGAGAAATATTTGGAGATTCACCACTACAAATAGTTGCTGCTGATGAACCAAAAACTTCTGGTGTTGGATTAACTGTTATAGTTACCGTTATTGGCGTTCCAGGACATCCATTGAACGATGGTGTGATAGTGTAATCAACCGTTCCTTGGACATTCCCAACAGTAGTTAATGTTTGTGCTATTGTATCTCCTGTTCCCGGTGAAGATCCAAAAATGCCAGTTTGTATAACGGTCCATGAGAACGTAGTTCCTGCGACTGTACTTGTCAAAGCGATATCTGTAGTTGATGCAGAACAAATAGATGTAGTTGCTGCATTAGCCGTTGCGACTGGAATAGGATTTACTTGAACTGTCACAATCAGTGGAGTACCCGGACAGCCTCCAACTAATGGGACTACTGAATATACAGCCTGACCTACGTTATTACTTGTTGCAGTTAGCACCTGAGCAATAGTATTTCCTGTTCCGCTGCTTGCTCCGGTAACGTTATTTTGAACCACATTCCAACTGAATGTTGTTCCCGCTACATTGCTGAATAATGTTATAGAAGTAGCACTTCCTGAACAAATCGATTGCAATGTCGTTGAAGCTGTTACAACCGGAGTTGGATTTACATTTATGGTAATTTGAGTCACAGGCCCTTGGCACACTCCTTCATTAGCTCTAACAGAGTAAGTTGCAGAACCCGGAACTACGCCAGTAGCGGTAAGATTTTGAGAGATAATAGATCCGCTTCCTGCACTAGCTCCGGAAACACCAGATTGAGTTACAGTCCAGTTGAAAGTTGCTGTACTAATGTTGCTTGAAAGTGAGATTCCTGTTGGTTGCCCAGAACAAATAGTCGGTGAGGATACTACTGAATTAACCAATGGAATAGGAATAACTGTAACTACAACAGAACCCGTTTGTGCCTGACTACAAGCAGGGGTTCCTGAAGATACAATACTTATCAATTGGTAGGTTGTATCAGCCGTTAAATTACCTGTAGGTACAGAAGCTGTCCCTAAATTATTTAAAACAACTGTTTGGTTGGCCCCACTATTAATAGTATAAGTAACTGTTGCATTTGGGGTACCAGTAAAAGTGATTGCCGTTGATCCATTATAACAAACTGTTGTTGCTCCGGAAATAGTCACCGTTGGTAATGGATTTACTGTTATTGTAGCAGTAACTGGTAAGCCAGTACAACCACTAAACGGAGTGATGGTATAAACAACTGTTCCTGGAGTAGTTCCTGTTGCAGTTAAAACATCTGCTATAGTGTTCCCTGATGCTGATGATGCACCTGTTACATTGGTTTGAGTTGATGTCCAACTATAGGTAGTTCCAATAGCATTACTGGATAAGGCAATATTGGTAGTATCTAGAGAACAAATAGTAGCCGTAACTGGAGTAGCTGTTGCTATTGGACGAGGATTAATAACAATGTTAGTGGTTGCTTGTACTTGTGAACATCCTGCAGTAGCAGCTAAGGTATAAGTTACTACATAAGCATTAGGTGTACTTGTACTTGGAGTAATAGCTCCAGTAGTGGCATTAATTGTTAATCCGGAAGTTGAGCTATAGGTGCCTCCTGTATAGGCATTCGTACCCGTTAAAGTAACTGTTTGATCAGTGGTTAATGTAGTACAAAAAGGTGAGCCAGTGTAAGCTATTGTAGCAGTTGGTATTGCTGTAATTACAATACTAGTATTGGTTGGTACCGAAGCACATCCAGCACTTGCAGGTGCAGTATAGGTTACAGTATATGTTCCATTGGAGCTGGTACTAGGAGTGATGGCCCCAGTAGTAGAGTCAATAGTTAAGCCTGTTGTTGAACTGTATACTCCTCCAGTGTAAGCATCTGTCCCTGTTAAAGTAACTGCCTGACCAGTATTTAATGTAGTACAAAAAGGCGTCCCTGCGTAAGAGATTGCAGCAGTTGGTACTCTTGTAATAATCACATTCGTAGTTGTTTGTACTTGCGCACATCCTGCAGCTGCAGCAAGCGTATAGGTTACTACATAGTTTCCAGGAGTACTTGTGCTAGGAGTAATAGCTCCTGTGGTTGGATCGATTGTTAAACCGGCTGTTGAGCTATAAGTACCTCCAGTGTAAGCTTCAGTTCCTGTTAAGGTAACTGCCTGTCCAGTAGTTAATGTTGTACAAAATGGTGTACCTATGTAAGAGATTGAAGCAGTTGGAGTTTTTGTAATAACAATGTTCGTAGTTGTTTGTATTTGCGCACAGCCCGAAGCGGCAGCAAGTGTATAGGTTACTACATAGCTTCCTTGTGTACTTGTGCTTGGAGTAATTGCTCCGGTAGTGGCATCAATAGTAAGACCTGTCGTCGAGCTATAAGTACCTCCAGTGTATGCTGCTGTCCCTGTTAAAGTAACTGCTTGACCAGTAGTTAAAGTTGTACAGAAAGGTGTGCCAACATAAGAGATTGCAGCAGTTGGTACTCTTGTAATAACAACATTTGTGGTTGTTTGTACCTGTGAACATCCTGCAGCGGCAGCAAGGGTATAGGTTACTACATAGTTTCCAGGAGTACTTGTACTTGGAGTAATAGCTCCAGTAGTAGCATCAATTGTTAAACCTGTTGTTGAACTATAAGTTCCTCCAGTAAAAGCATCTGTACCTGTTAAGGTAACTGCTTGACCAGTAGTTAATGTTGTACAAAATGGTGTACCCGCGTAAGAGATTGAAGCAGTTGGAATTTTTGTAATAACAATATTTGTGGTTGTTGATACTTGTGAACATCCAGCGCTAGCAGGTGTGGTATAAGTTACCACATAGTTTCCTTGTGTACTTGTACTTGGAGTGATTGCTCCGGTAGTAGCATCGATTGTTAAACCAGCTGTTGAGCTATAAGTACCTCCAGTATATGCTGCTGTACCTGTTAAAGTAACTGTTTGACCAGTAGTTAATGTTGTACAAAATGGAGTCCCAGTATAAGATATTGCAGCAGTTGGTACTTGTGTAATAACAATAGAAGTAGTGGTTGAAACAGGCGTACATCCTGCGCCTCCGGATATGGTATAGGTTACTACATAGTTTCCGGGAGTACTCGTACTTGGAGTGACACCCCCAGTGGAAGCATTGATAGTTAAACCTGTTGTTGAACTGTATACTCCACCTGTGTAAGCTCCTGTTCCAGTTAAAGTAACTGCCTGATCGGTGGTTAATGTGTTACAAAAAGGTGTACCGGCATAGGTAATTGTTGCAGTTGGAGTTGCCTTAATTTCAACACTTCCGGTAACAGGAAATGCTCCACATCCTCCGCTCGCTGGAACCATATAGGTCACTACGTATGTACCAGAAGTACTTGTGCTTGGAGTAACTGCTCCAGTGGTTGCATCAATAGTTAATCCTGTTGTAGAGCTAAATGTACCTCCTGTGTAAGCACCTGTTCCTGTTAAGGTAACAGGCTGAGCCGCAGTTAAATTAGGGCAAAACGGAGATCCGGCATAACTAAAAGTAGCTGTTGGTGCAGCGGCAAAAGATAATGTTGCAGCAGCAGAAGTTAATCCACAGGCGTTACCAGGATTACTTATAACTACACGGTATTGATCACCGGTCATTAAAGGTGTGGCACCGGAAATTAATAAGGTATTAGTGGTAGCTCCCGAATAGGTTGCATTATTTGTAACATTAGTCCAAGTAACACCACCATCAGCTGAAAATTGCCATTGATATGTATTTCCACCACCATTATCTACTAAAGTTACTGTAGCGGTTTGTGCGGCGCAATTTGTAGTAAAATAGGGTTGTGTTGTAATTGTTATTACAGCAAATGTGATATAGCTACTATTTGGAGCTGTATATCCATTTGTTCCGCTCGTAACTACTCCATTTGTGTTAACAGTTATAGGAGCATTTCCTAATAAACCGTCGCTATTTGGATCTGAAAAACCAGCTTCAATTACATCTTTACATCCATCATTATCACTATCTAATTCGATATAATTTTTTATTCCATCAGAATCGGTATCAGCAACTGTGTAGTTTAAAGTCCCTGAATCTGTAGCTGTTTCTAAAGAATTTGAAAGTCCATTTGCCCCAAAACTGGCAGCAGCTCCATCTACAATTCCATTAGCATCTGCATCTGAGGCACTGCTTCCTGATTCTACTAAATCAAATATTCCATCATTATCACTATCTAAATCCAAATAATTTGCTATTCCGTCTGAATCAGAATCTGCAGGTACAAATCCAGTTCCAAAAGCATCTGATAAACCGTCGTTATTAGCATCAGTTGGAGTGTATGCAACAAAACTTGCGCCTTGTGCTTCAATAATGTCTGTAATCCCGTCATTATCGCTATCAATATCTAAATAATTTGGCACACCATCTAAATCTGAATCTTTTGGAACACAAGTGGCGATAAATTTAAAAGTAGAATTATTAGCAACTAGCGTTGATAAATTTTTGTGAGTGATACTAAAAGAGTTGGTTAAATAGCTTAAAAATTTAAAAGTTCCAGTTCCTGCGGCTAATGAAACAGAGCTGTTTAACCTAAATCGTATATCGAAAGAAGTAAAATTTGTTACACCGCTTTCAAAAACACCATCGTAATTGGTATCAATCAAAAGTTGATTTGTTGGATTTAAAACCGTAATACTTTTATTAACATCACAAGTAACAATATACTCCGATCTAGAGTTCATCAAATCACTTGCTGCTGCTGTGGCTACATATTCCATACTGAGAGATATAGGAGTAGCGAAATTCATTTTATAGGTCACCCAATTTGTATTTCCGGTAGGAATACTAGTAACAAAACTACCATCAGCATTACCAACAAATGGAGTTGGATTTGCAGCAGCTGAAGTGGTAACAACTCCTGTAAATGCATTTGAATAGGTACCTACGGCTACTGTTCCTGAACTCGAATTAGAAGTATTAACCGGTTGATTGCCATAGGATTCAGTGCAATTTGTAATTCCATCATTATCGTCGTCGATATCTACATTGTCTGAAACTAAATCATTATCAACATTGGTTGGACAGTCACTAACCGGAATTAAATCGGAGGAAATTGCCGGACAACCTGCTGCATTCTGTCGGGTTACCTGATAATATCCAGGTTGCGTTGGTGTATATGTATTTGCGGTCGAACTAGGAATAGGGGTTGTACTTCCATTAAAATACCATGCATACGTATCTGTTAGGGCAATTGGAGTTACATCTAGGATAACGTTTGGAATACAATTTCCTGTTGCGGCAGAAGCAGTAGTATAATTAATTTCCGGCTTGGTATCAAATCCTGAATAATAACTTCCATAGGTTGCATTACTATCATTACCAAAATAAGAAACATAAACTTGATTCGTTGAGGTTATTTTTATATTTCCAGTTCTCCCTGTTAAAGTATATCTAACAAAAGCTGGAGATGTAGGTCCTGTAACAGGAACCGGAGTTGCTGTTACCGTAACATTATTTACTCTAACTATTGAGCCAGCAACAGTTACAATATTTACATTTCCTGAAAAAGTTTGCGAACCAATTTTTTGAATTAATGGAATATTATCTACAACACTTGGAGTTGAGCAATTAATTGGAGGTACAAAAAACATATTTTGATTTCCTAAATCTGTATTTCCTCCCATAGCCTGATAGCAAAAAACATTTTCTGTGGAAGTGACATATAAATTTCCATTTGTAAAATCACTACCATTATACACATAATATTCACCTGCATTAAGAGTTGCAGTGGCTGTAGCATTCCCGTTTTTGAATATTTGAGTTCCATTTGTGTGTGCAACTACCAATACACGCTCTAAAGCGTTGCTTCCCAATCCTTTAACAAAAATATACTCTTTCCCGGTCTTTTCAACTGGCACGATTTGGTCAAACCCATAATCTTTACCTCTAAAGTCACCTGTGCTCGTGTCGGCCGGAATTCCCGCAGTATAACTGCATCCACCAAAAGAACCTGAATTTACCACAATGTTTTTATCAGATTCAATCAAGCCACCATGTATAAAACTACTTCTAAAAACAGAAGTAGTATTTTCAAATGAAAAAATATAACTTTCATTTTTCTGTAGAGTTACTGAAATTGGTCCATTATATATTACCCCATTTGTCATTGGGGTTCCAATGGCTAATGGATCACTTAGGGTAATGGTAACGTGTGTGTCGTTTTCTGTAGCAATGAAAGAGGCAAAATTTAAAATGGAATCAAAATTACCAATAGGATTAAATTTATTCAGCATGCCTCCTAATCTAAATGTTTTTCCCATAGCACTTGTTCCTTTAGCTACAAGTCCGCCCGCTTGAGAACCACTATTTGATAATACTCTAATATTTGCATAAATTAAATCTGTAGCTTCAATTAGATATCCTTTATTTGTTAATAGGCCAATTGCAGTATTTGGAGTAAATAATTGAGAACTTCTACCTGTAGCTCCAGATGTAGTAGTGTTAATTGCATATTCAATAGGAATAGCATTAGTTACTGTTCTTGTAAATGGAACTCCTCCAATTGGCGTAATGGTTACCGTTACAGGTGTAGTGTTGGGAGTTGAAATATATAAATATTGTTCACCCGGAGCCATTCCACTATTTGTTGCGGAAGTAATAGGTGGGATATAATGAATTCTACTAAATTGTGAATAACTTGTTGTATATAGAAATAAAACAAAAAGCAACGTAACTATCTTCTTCATTTTTTAAATAGATTAATGCGCATTAATTAAACGATTAAGCTGATTGCAATCGATTACACAAAATTAAAAAAATATTTTTATTCAGCAAGAAATGTTTATAAATTTATCAACAAAGACTATTTATAATTATACATGCAATAAAAAATTTACTAAAAAATTTTGTATTTAGTTTTTTTTATGAAAATTTAAATATATTTGTAATCGATTGCACGAGTATATTTTTTTAAACTTTAAATACTTTTGTAATCGATTGCACAATTTTTTTATTATAAATAATATAGATTTTACAAGAGTTTCAAATCGCCTTAATACATTTTATATAATAGGTAAAGTAAATGCTTAAATTAATTCACAACATACAATTATGATTCTAACAAAAACAAAAATTATTACGAAAAGGGTTTGTCCTTTTTCATTTTCAAAAGCAGTAGTGTTTTTAATGCTATTTGGTTTTTTTGTTACTGCCAATGCTCAGGGTACGCCTGATGATATTGATGGAGACGGTATTCCAAATACTTTAGACTTAGATGATGACAATGACGGAGTATTAGACTCTGTGGAATCGGTAATTACCTACATTCAGTTGAATGGTTTCACAGCGTTTAGCCCTGCATCAATACCATCGTCAGGATTAGTAGCAGGAAACAGACTTATCAAAAGAAATGCATTAATCTATCAAAACAATCCTTATGATGCAATCATGGAATTCACAGCTGTTCAGCCTGGTTCAGGAAGATTATGGTTAATAGGAGGTGGTGATATAGCGCTTCAGGATATCTATCCTTTTGAAAACGCCTATTTTACTTACAGATTAATTTTTATGCCAGCAGGAGTAGCAACTCCAACCGGAACATTAACAGCATCTGCAATAAATAACGTAGCAGTATCTCTTGCGGACATTGACGGTAACGGAAATAGTTCAGACATGGGAGATGTAGCTGGTTATGCATTTGCAAATAATATTACAGGATCACCAATTGTTGGTGCCAATTTGGTTAATCAAGGTTTTACATTTGGGACATCAGGACTTGGAGGTCCGGGTGCTGGATTTGATTATTATAGACCAGTCCAACTAACTGCAACCAATGGAGCGCCTAATACAACTATTCTTGCCGACCCATTATATATGGTAACTACTTACCAAAATGTATATACTTCAAGTGAATTTGTTTATGGAGTTACCGGAACTGAAGATAGTGAAGTCGGAGAAAGAAGATCTCAAATATTTGTTCGTTTAGGTAATATCGATGGAGTCGATACAGATGGTGATGGTATTATTAATCAATATGATTTAGATTCTGATAACGATGGTTGTTCAGATTCTAATGAGTATTATTTCGATCCAAATAGTGCTGGACCTGGTCAACAATACGGCATGACAGGAGGAGCTGTAGCGCCTGTAAATCCAGATGGGACAGTAATAGCGGCAAGCTACAGTGGTTTTTATGATTTGGCACTTATTGCCGGTGGAGCAAATGCATTTACTAGCCCTGTAGACCGAATTATTAATGCTGGTGATACTACTACTTTTTCAGTAACTCCTGCAGGAAGTGCAGGGATTTCAAATTTTACCTGGCAGGTAAGCACAGATGGTGGAACAACCTGGACCAACGTTATCGACGGAGGAGTATATTCAGGTGCTTCAACAATGACACTTACAATAACGGGAGCACCTTACAGCATGAATAATTATAAATTTAGAGTAATGATTAGCTCTAGTGATTTAGTTTGTGGAGACACTTATTCGGCTCCGGCAACGTTATCATTCCTTAATGCAGCACCAATTGCAAACGACGACGACCTAAGTGCTAACCCTTTATTAGAAGATGGAGCAAATGGTACCGTAAGTGTTTTAAACAACGATACAGATCCTGATGGAAATCCAACAGCACCGGTAAACGGAACAGGACAATTTACGGTAGATTTAGACCCTGC
Organism: Flavobacterium anseongense; assembly: GCF_021608185.1. Taxonomy (GTDB): domain Bacteria; phylum Bacteroidota; class Bacteroidia; order Flavobacteriales; family Flavobacteriaceae; genus Flavobacterium; species Flavobacterium anseongense. The sequence goes on from NZ_JAKIHN010000007.1 coordinate 166,282, forward strand.
CACAGCAGGAATTCAAACTACAATTACAACACCGGAAGGTGTTTGGACATTAAATCCTGCAACAGGTGTTGTTACATTTGACCCTGCAGATAATTATTTTGGTACAGCTTCTATTGTATATACACTTTGCGATCCAAGTGGTGCTTGTGATACTGCAATTATTACGTTTGTTGTAAGTTCTGTTAATGATGCTCCAGTTGCTGTTAACGATGTAATATCAACACCATATGATACCAATGTAAGTATCCCGGTTGCCGGTAATGATTATGATATTGATGGTACAATAAACCCAGCTACGATTGATTTAGATCCATCAACTCCGGGAATTCAAACTACTTTTACAGTTCCGGGAGAAGGAACTTATACTGCAAATCCAGACGGTACAGTAACTTTTGATCCTGTAGCAGGTTTTGAAGGTAATACTACGCCAGTAAATTATGTAATTCAAGACAATCAAGGATTGATATCTAACATCGGAACAATATCTATACTTGTTGGTCCGTGTAGCGATAATCCAAGCGGGGATTGTGATTTTGATGGATTGTCTAATTCAGATGAAATTACCATAGGTACAAATCCTAATAATCCGGATACCGATGGTGATGGTGTAATAGACGGTACCGAAGTTGCTGATGCTACCGATCCTTTAGATTTTTGTGAATCGATAGAAGAGCATGCTACTTTAGCTCCATCAACAGCGTTTTTAGATGCTGATTGTGATGGTGATGGACTCATAAACGGAGAAGAATTCGGTAATATTGTTGGTCAACCTTTTGACAGCAACGGAAATGGAATTCCTGATTATTTAGAAGTTAACAATTATTACCTTTCCAATTATGACGATGGATTAGAAATCTTTAACGGCGTTTCACCAGCGAGTGATGATATTAAAAATAATGTGTTTACTATTAGAAATATTGAGATGTATCCTAATAACACTTTACAGATATTCAATAGATGGGGAGTTGTAGTTTATGAAGTAGACGGTTACGGATCTAACAATAAATATTTTAAAGGAATCTCTGAAGGTAGAGCTACCGTTTCTGCTTCGGAAGAATTACCTGAAGGCACTTATTTCTATGTATTGAAATATGTTAATTCAACCGGGAAAAGCAAACAACGATCAGGATATTTATATCTAACTCGATAATTAATAAAAAGGGTGTTACTATCTAATAACGTTCTCAATTTAAAATATATGAAGACAAAATTTACAGGTTTATTTTTAGTGTTTTTTACTGTTGTTGCTTTTGCACAACAAGAAGGACAATATACTCAGTATATGTACAATACAAGTGTTATCAATCCGGCATATACTGGTTCGAGAGAAGCATTAAGTATTTTTGGATTACATCGAACTCAATGGGTTGGATTAGAAGGAGCACCGTCTACAAATAACATAGCAATCAGTTCGCCTATAGGCAAAAATGTTGCGTTGGGTTTAAGTGTGGTGAATGACAAAATTGGTCCTTCTGACGAAAATAATTTTGCGATTGATTTCTCTTATGGTTTTCCAATTTCAGAAAACTACAAACTGTCATTCGGATTAAAAGGAAGTGCTAATATATTAAATGTTGATTTTACAAAATTAAACATATACAACCCTGGAGATCCAAGATTTCAGGATAATATCGACAATCGATTTACATCAAATATTGGAGCAGGTGTTTATTTAAATTCTGATAAAACTTATTTTGGATTGTCAGTTCCTTATTTGATAGAAAGTAAGCATTATGATGGAACAGCTCCAAGTAGCGCTGATTCTTTTATAGCTTCAGAGAAAATGCACTTTAATTTTATTGCCGGACATGTATTTGATTTAAATCCAAACATCAAATTCAAACCTTCAGTATTAAGTAAAGTAGTTCAAGGTGCACCGTTATCATTGGATTTGTCTGGTAACTTTTTAATTAATGATAAATTTACCGCCGGTTTAGCCTATAGATTAAGTTCTTCTTTCAGCGCATTGGCAGGGTTTCAAGTAACAAATGGTTTATTCATCGGATATGCCTATGATAGAGAAACTACCAAATTGGCAGATTATAACTCAGGCTCTCATGAAGTGTTCCTGCGATTTGAATTAGTTAAAAGAAATGTAAAAATAATGTCTCCAAGATTCTTCTAATAGTACTATCATGAAAATAAAAAATATAATATTCAGTTCACTTTTAATCGTTGTTTTATTTCAACATGGCTATTCGCAAAAATCTCAAATTGCTGCTGCCGACAAAAAATATGAAAAAAGTTATTATGTCGATGCAATTGCTACCTATGAGCGCATAGCAGAAAAAGGATATAAGAATGAAAATATGTTCCTAAAATTAGGTAATGCAAATTATTTTAATGCTGAATTACAAAAAGCTGAAAAATGGTATACCGAGCTTTATAAAATGAATAAAGAGCAGGAACCGGAGTTTTTTTATAGATATTCTCAATCGCTAAAGTCAGTTGGGAATTATTCCAAAGCAAACGAAATGATGGAGGTGTTCAATAAAAAATCAGGTAACGAAAGAAGAGCCCAGCTATACGTAGACAATAAAAATTATCTTGAAACAATAAAAGCCAATTCAGGACGTTATGCAGTTGAAGACGCCGGAGTTAATTCAGCAAATTCAGATTTCGGAAGTGCTTTATTGGGGAATAAATTAGTATTTGCTTCGGCTCGCCCTGTTGCAGGATCAAGTAAAGTATTTAACCAAACCAAAGAATCATTTACAGATCTTTTTGAATCTGAAATTGGTACCGACGGAAAATTAGCAGAGCCAAAGCAATTTGGAGGTAAAGAAATCAATTCAGTATTTCATGAATCATCACCGGTTTTCACAAAAGATGGTAAAACGGTTTACTTTACAAGAAACAATTATAACGATGGTAAAAAAGGAAAAATCGTTAAGGACGTAATGGTGCTTAAATTATACAAAGCTACCTTAGAAAATGGTTCTTGGGGCAATGTAACCGAATTATCTATCAATAGTAATCAATACAATGTTGCAAATCCGGCCTTGAGTCTGGATAACAAGACGCTTTACTTTGCCTCAGATATGCCTGGAACATTAGGACAATCTGATTTATTTAAAGCCACTATAAAAGCCGATGGTAGTTTGGATACTCCGGTAAATCTTGGAAAAGGAATTAATACAGAAGGAAGAGAATCTTTCCCGTTTGTATCATTTGATAATAAATTGTATTTCGCAACCGATGGCCGTCCGGGTCTTGGAGGTTTGGATATTTATGTTTCCAAAATTGAAGATGAAGGCTTTAGAGGAGTTGAAAATGTTGGAGCTCCAATTAATAGCCCACAAGATGATTTTGCTTTTAGTATTCAAAATAACGGAAAAGGTTTTGTTACTTCAAATAGAACCGGTGGAAAAGGAGGCGACGACATTTATAAAGTTGCTGAAATACAGTGCAACCAAAAAGTGGAAGGTCTTATCACAGATTCAGAAACAAATCAAATACTGGCTAATGTAAAAGTTAGTTTGCTTAATGAAAAATTTGAGTTGCTGAAAGAATCTAAATCAGATGACAAAGGGCAGTATAGCTTTGATGCAGAATGTGGTAAAAAATATTATGTTAGAGCTGAATTGGATAAGTATCTTACTAAAGAAACTCCTGTTATAACGGGTACATCAAACGGTACAACCAATGTGCCTATCGCTATTGAAAAAGCCGGATGTACATTAGTTGTTGGAAGTGATTTGGCTAAGTGTTTCGGAATTAAATATACCTATTTTGATTTAAATAAAACTGCAATTACGAATGAAGCAGCCTTTGAATTAGAGAAAATTCTTGATGTTATGAAACAAAATACGAAAATCAAGATTGATGTTCGTTCGCATACCGATAGCCGACATACAGATAAATACAACCAAACTTTATCAGATAACAGAGCAAAAGCTACTATAGACTGGTTAGTTAAAAATGGTGTTGATGCCAGTAGACTTACAGGTAAAGGCTATGGAGAATCTCAATTATTAAACAAATGTTCCGACGGTGTTCAATGTACCGAAGAAGAGCATCAGGCAAATAGAAGAAGCGAGTTTATTGTTGTTGCATTCTAATAATACTAATGAAATGATTAATGTTATTTTAAAATAAGATATATTTTCTACCTTTGTACAGTCGTTTGTAAAATGCATGTATTCAGGTAGTTTATATTTTTATTTTGAAGAATAAGTCACTTTAAGGCAATCGATTGCATAGTTTTTTGACAAGATTAAATTTTATCTTAATTATTAATTTTATGAACATTATTACAACACGTTTTTTCCAGAAAAAAAATAAAGCAATCCATAGATTGTTATGTCTTTTTGCGTTGTTGCTAATGACTGTTCAGATCAGTTGGGGGCAGGCGCAGACTATAGGTAGTTTTCCTAGTATGGATGGTGGGATGGAGACTCAAGCAGCCGGTGGTTTGTCATTATTGGCACTTCCAACAGCAACTACACAGACAGCATACACGGAAAATAATGCTAGTTCCGTTGGAGTAATTAATACAACAGGAGGACGTTCAGGACCTCAGTATTTATCTATTACCACAGGTTCTTCAGGTCATGGATTTTATACTCCTACTGCCTCACTTGCTCAGAATACTCAGTATGTTGTTCAGTATTATTTTAAATATGCAGGTTCAAGTAATAGAAGTTTTGTTGTTTCAGCAACTCCCAATGGGGGTACTAATTGGGGTACTGCAAGTACAGCTGCTAATGTAAATAGTATAGCAGTTTGGACAAAACGTACTGAAGTTATTACTTCTGCAAACAATGCAGCAACTGGTTATGGAATAGTAAGATTTCAAGGAAGCGGAGGAGGAATTTCTGTTGCTTATGAAATAGATGATATTGTTGTTTATGCAGGTAGTGCTGCAGATACTGTTGTGCCTGCTGACCCAACAGTTGCAGGAACAACTATAGCCTCTGGTACTTCTTTAAATGTTAATTGGACTGGTTTGCTAAATGCAGGTGATGGTGGTGGTTACGTAATTGTTCGTAGTACTTCGGCAACTGCAGTCACTTTGAATGTGAACGGTATTTATGGTGTTGGTAATACGACAGCTACAGGTGGAGGTACAGTAGTAGGAATAGTTCCGGGTGTTGCTGGAGCAAATACTTTTTTAGATACAGGGCTATCTAGCGGTGTAACATATTATTATACTATTTTTGCTGTAGACAAAGCATTTAATTATTGTACTATTCCTGCGACATGCAGTGGCAATACAGGTTTGACTCCACCAACACTTACTGCTGATACGACATTAAATAATGTTGATAATAATATAGACATTACTTTTACTAATGACGCAGCATGGTTTGCATTAGTTACTGCGGTTAAAATAGGTACTACAACTTTAACTGCAGGAACAGATTATGTTTTAACTGCGGGTAATTTACAATTGCTACCGTCAGGTTTAAATACTTTATTAACTACTGCAGGTTCAAAAGCAGTATCTATTGTGGCAACGGGCTATTCGCCGGCTACTGTAACCCAACAGATTAATGCAGGTGCTGTAGTGGCAGCAAATTCAACAGCAACTATAGGTTCAGCTTTAGCGCCGGGAACTACGCAAACCATTACAATTACTGCCAGAGACCAGTACAATAATTTAGTATCAGGATATAATTTTGTATATGATGCAACTATTACAAATACTAATGCTACTACTGGAGAATCGTATACTATAGACGGGACTGCCAGAACTTCAACTGTAAATGATTTGTTTGTAACTACAGTTACCAATGCAAGTGGAGTTGCAACTTTTACTGTAACTCTTCCGGCTACCATTGATGTTAATGACGGCATTAGTGTTCAGGTGCAATTAGTGAATGGTACTTCTAATGTAGGTTCTGCATTTTCATACATACAATTGCCTTCTCAAACCATTACTTTTGGCGCATTATCAGCAGTTACTTATGGTGATGCTAATTTTAATTTAACGGCTACGGCGAGCTCAGGACTAACAGTTAGCTACTCCAGTTCTAATACAGCAGTAGCAACGGTTTCAGGTAATACAGTAACAATTGTAGCGCCTGGTACAACTAATATTACCGCTTCGCAGGCAGGAAATGGCAGCTGGGCTGCCGCTACACCGGTTGTTCAGGCTTTGACCGTAAATGTAAAACCGCTAACCATTTCAAGTGCTGCAGCATCAAATAAAGTTTATGATGGCACAACAGCAGCGACCATCACGGGTTCACTTACAGGAATTATTAATGCCGATGTGGTTACTTTAACAGGAACGGGGACATTTGCAAGTGCTAATGTCGGAACCGGAATAGCAGTTACTTCAACCAGTACTTTGGGAGGAGCAAATGCTGCAAAATATAGTTTGACACAACCAACCGGTTTAACAGCTAATATTACCAAAGCAAATCAAACCATCAATATTGTAGCCGCTTCTTTATTAAACTATGTTGGGTTTACCGATTTTACGCCACCATTTGCATCTGCAACATCAGGAACAAACACAATTACTTTTACAAGTTCAAATCCTGCCGTTGCTACTATTGTTTCAAATAAGGTGCATTATGTTGGTATTGGTACGACTACTATTACGGCTTCACAAGCTGCAAGTACTAATTATAATGCAGCTACCGATGTAACCAGAACACTTACCGTTATTGAGTATCCTATAGCGGCATGGAATTTTTGGACGTCAAGCAGTGTTACACAGACCAATATTCAAGCCTATCTTTATGATGCTGGTTTAGACACGACTACTAATAATACTGTACCTGCCGGAACTAATACAGCTTCTTCGTTGGCACCAAAGTATATAACACGAGGTTCAAGCGTAGCTGCCAGTGGAGGTACCAGTGCTTTTAGATCAACTGGTTTTCCATTCAATACACCTACCATTATTGCTCCTTCAGTCACATCCGGGAATAATCAATATTTTCAGGTTACACTTCAGGCAGCAAGTGCCGGAAAAACAGTTTCTATTTCTACCATTGATGCCCATTTTTATGATGCAACTAATGGTTTTAATACCGCTCCGGGTGTTATTTCCCAATTTGGGTACAGTTTAGACGGAGGAACTACTATTGTTCCAATAGGGTCCGCGGTCCAATCTACGTCATTAAGAATGGGACAGATAGATGTATCAGGCATTACAGCCTTGCAGGATGTTCCTTTTGGGACTACAATTACGTTGCGCTATTATGCAAGTGGATATGGATCTTCAGGTTCAGGTTGGGGCTTTGGTTCTCCAAACACAGCAACGGGAGCCGGGCTTCCACCAGGTGTAGCTGCTGCAGGTACTGATGGTTTGGTAATCGGAGGAGATGTATCTGATTCTACTACTTGGACTACAGGTTTAGTTTGGACTAACGGAACTCCATCTGCTACCAAGAACGCTATTATTTTAGGTGCTTATGATACTGCAACAAGTGGTGGCGGTTTTACAGCCAAAAAGCTAACAATAAATGGTTCAGGTTCTTTAACTATTAGAGCAGGCGCTACCGTAACAGTACAAAATCAAATAATAAACAATGCAGGAGCCAATGCTATTATTATAGAAAATACAGGTAGTTTGGTTCAGGTTAATGATTATGCTGTTAATAAAGGCGTTATCAATTATAAGCGACAAACTAATGCCATAAGTAATTTTGATTATACTTATTGGTCTTCACCGGTAACAGGGTTTACTTTAGGTGGTGTTTCTCCAAATACGCAATACGACAAGTTTTATTCTTTTAATTCCACTACACAAGCCTGGAAACAGGAAACTACTGCAACGACAATGACTCCTGCTGTTGGTTATATAATTAGAGGACCACAGTTAAGTGCTTATATGGCTCCAAATCCACCGTCTTCGTATGAAGCTACTTTCGTTGGTGTACCAAATAATGGAAAATATCAGATTTCTGGAATTGTTGCTAATAAAGCTTACCTTATAGGAAATCCGTATCCATCTGCTTTAGATGCAGATACTTTCATAGATGGGAATCTGAATGTTCTTGATGGAACCTTGTATTTCTGGACACATAATACACCTATAGCAGGTAATGTATATGATCAAGATGATTATGCTTCATATAACCGTACGGGATCAACAGGTACAGCAGCTTTAAATCCGGGAGTTAGTAATTTTGCTCCTACGGGTAAAATTGGTTCAGGACAAGGATTCTTTGCTAATAGTAAAAATCCTGCTCTTTTAAATGGAGATACAACAATCGACTTTTCTAATTCGATGAGAGTAGGTGTGGGGGGAATTACAGGAGATAATTCTCAATTTTTCAGAACAAACAACAGAACAAATACGTCTATTGAAAAGCACCGTATTTGGTTAAATTTAACAAGTCCTCAAGGAGCTTTCAAACAAACTTTAGTAGGTTATATAGAAGGAGCTACAAATGAGTATGAAGGTCTTTTTGACGGCGAAAATTTTAATGCGAATCAATATGTCAATTTTTATAGTATAAATCAAGGTAAGAATTTAACCATACAGGGTCGTGCATTACCATTTGACGAAAATGACCAAGTGCCATTAGGATTTAAAACAACTATTACCGGTCCTTTAACGATAAGCATAGATAATACAGATGGTTTATTAGCTGATCAAAACGTTTATATCGAAGATTTACTGACCAATACAATTATAGACATAACAAACGGAGGTTATACGTTTGATGCGGTACCGGGAATATATAATAACCGTTTTATTTTGAGATATACCAATGGTGCTTTAGGTGTAAACGATCCGTCATTAATTAAAAATAGTATCACAGTTTACAAAAGTAATGGCATCATAAACATAAATTCGACTAATGAGCTAATAGCTAATGTCAAAGTTTATGATCTTCAGGGAAGGTTGATTACAGAACAAAAAGAGGTTAATGCAACATCAACGTCAATTAAGAATCTGAGAGCTTCACAGCAAGTTTTGATAGTTAAAGTAACGACACAAGACAATAAAGTAGTGACTAAAAAAGTGGTGAATTAGTAAATATATAGAGTAAAAGATTTCATTTTCAAGATTATTTTTTTTTCAGCAGCCCAGTTTCAATTATTTTTGAAGCTGGGTTTTTTTAGTTTGAAAATACTCTTTTTGTTTATCAATTTAAGTTAAATAGAATAACTTTGAATACTAAGAATTCCGTTACCATCTTTTGCATTCTTTTTATTTAGAACTATCTTTGCTGTCATTATTTTTTTTTAAACAAAAAACAAAAATCTAATAATCCAAAAATCTAACAAGCTAATAATCTAACAAGCTAATAATCTAACAATCTAATAATCTAAATATGTCAGACGATAAGAAAGTAATTTTCTCAATGCAACGATTGAGTAAATCCTACCAAGGAAGCGATAAACAAGTATTAAAAAACATCTATTTAAGTTTCTTCTATGGAGCAAAAATCGGGATACTTGGACTTAACGGTTCAGGAAAATCTTCGCTTTTGAAGATTATTGCCGGAGTGGATAAAAACTACCAAGGCGATGTGGTTTTTCAACCGGGATATACTGTTGGGTATTTAGAGCAGGAACCAAAATTGGATGAAACCAAAACAGTTATCGAAATCGTGAAAGAAGGAGTAGCCGAAACGGTTGCTGTTCTTGATGAATTCAACAAAATTAATGATATGTTCGGTTTGCCCGAAGTCTATGAAGATGCCGACAAAATGGACAAGTTAATGGAACGTCAGGCTTTGTTGCAGGATAAAATTGATGCTTCCGGTGCATGGGAATTAGATACCAAACTGGAAATCGCTATGGATGCTTTGCGTACACCTGAAGGCGATACACCAATCAAACATTTATCAGGGGGAGAACGTCGCCGCGTAGCTTTATGTCGTTTGCTATTACAGCAACCAGATGTATTACTATTAGATGAGCCAACCAACCACTTAGATGCCGAAAGTGTACTTTGGTTAGAGCAACATTTGGCACAATATGCCGGAACCGTAATTGCCGTAACCCACGACAGATACTTCTTAGATAATGTTGCAGGTTGGATTTTGGAATTAGACAGAGGAGAAGGCATTCCATGGAAAGGAAACTATTCTTCCTGGCTTGACCAAAAATCTAAACGTATGGAGCAAGAAGAAAAAGTGGCTTCCAAACGCAGAAAAACGTTAGAGCGCGAGTTGGATTGGGTTAGACAAGGTGCAAAAGGGCGTCAGACCAAACAAAAAGCGCGTTTGCAGAACTACGACAAACTCTTAAACGAAGACCAAAAAGAACTTGACGAAAAATTAGAAATCTACATTCCGAATGGACCAAGATTGGGAACAAATGTTATTGAAGCTAAAAATGTAGCCAAAGCTTTTGGTGAAAAATTATTATACGATAACTTAAACTTCACTTTACCACAAGCTGGAATTGTCGGTATCATCGGGCCAAATGGCGCCGGTAAATCAACAATCTTCCGAATGATAATGGGAGAAGAAAAAACAGATGCAGGAGAATTCAGTGTTGGTGATACAGTAAAGATTGCCTACGTTGACCAATCGCATTCCAACATCGATCCAAATAAATCAATTTGGGAAAATTTCTGTGACGGACAGGAATTAATTATGATGGGCGGAAGACAGGTAAACTCAAGAGCATATTTATCCCGATTTAACTTTGGTGGAAGTGATCAAAACAAAAAAGTGGCAACACTTTCAGGTGGTGAACGTAACCGTTTGCATTTGGCCATGACATTAAAGGAAGAAGGAAACGTATTGTTACTCGATGAGCCAACAAATGATTTAGATATTAACACACTTCGTGCTTTGGAAGAAGGTTTGGAAAACTTTGCCGGCTGTGCCGTAGTAATTAGTCACGACAGATGGTTTTTGGACAGAATTTGCACACACATTTTAGCATTCGAAGGCAATTCGGAAGTCTATTATTTTGAAGGCGGATTTTCTGAATACGAAGAAAACAAAAAGAAACGTTTGGGTGTTGATGTTACTCCAAAAAGAATTAAATACCGCAAATTGATTAGAAATTAATCTGATACAAATAAAATCCCGAGCAATCGGGATTTTTTTTTGAATAAAAATTTTATATTTGAACACAGAACCAACCCTATGATTAAAGCCAAATCCACCAGTTTACTCGTGTTTTTACTTTTCTGCTTTGCCAATTCGGTAGCGCAAGATTATAAAAACGAGAAAGCTGAAATAGAAAAATTGCTCAATCAGGCTGTTACCGATTTTAATGATGCACAGTATGACAAAGCATTAGAATCTTCAAAACAGGCTTTGATCAATTCTTTTGGCATAAATGATCCTTCTTATATAGCGCAATCCTACAATACCATTGGTGTTATTTACAACGAATGTTCCGATTCCAAAAAGGCGATTGACTTTTATGAAAAAGCACTTTCCTATGCTAAAAAAACAAACAAGGACAAACTCTACAATTGGATTTACGGAAACTTAGGCAGCGTTTATTATTACAACCAAATCGACGTTCACAAAGGAATCAATTATTATAAAAAAGCATTGTATTATGCTGAAAAAATAAATGATACCATCGATATCAAGAATACTAAAATGAACATTGTCAGCGCTTACTTTGCGATTGATAAATATGATGAAGGAAATCTGTATCTAAAAGACATTCAGGAAAATGTGCAAAAGTACGGCGACCAGGAAATGAATATGAGGTTGAGTTCACTGCTCGGAATTTACGCCACATCTCATAATAAAAAGGCTGAAGCTGAAAAACATTATGCTAAAGCAATGGAATTGGCCAAAGAAATTCAATACGATTCCTACTTAATCAGTATTTATGAAAATCTGGTTCGTCATTATAAGCATTTCAAAGAACCACAAAAAGCACTCGAGTATAAAGCTAAATTAGATTCACTAAGCAAAGTTGTTTTTTCAGAAGACAAACTTGATAAACTCCAAAAAGCCGCCGTACAAATCGAGTTAGACGAATACAAAAATCAATTAGAACGAATCGAACAGGTAAATGAGCAACATCAAAAAAGAATAAAAGAATCAAGACTGGTTGTTGTAATGTTCATAGTCATCATGATAATTTTATTATTGTTGTTACTGACTTTGTATAAAAACATAAAACTAAGAGAAAAAGCCAATATCGAATTACAAAAGGCAAATGAAGCACTTGTTTTAGCAAAAGAAGCAGCCGAAGAAGCATCGCAACTCAAATCACAGTTCGTTTCCACAATCACTCACGAATTAAGAACGCCTTTATACGGAGTTATTGGAATTACCAATATTATTCTGGATGAACATAAAGAATTAGGAAACAGTCCACACCTAAAATCCTTAAAGTTCTCAGCCAAATACCTGCTTTCTTTGGTGAATGATATTCTTCAGATTAATAAAATAGAGGAAAAGCGCATCGTGTTGGAAAGCTTGATTTTTAACTTAACAGATGAAATCACTTTGATTAAAAATTCGGTCGAATATATAGCCGATAAAAACAACAACGTATTTACAGTTGAAATTGATACTGCCATTCCCGAATTTTTAATTGGAGATAAACTTCGACTGTCACAAATCATAATGAACTTGGTAAGCAATGCCTTGAAGTTTACCAAAAACGGTGAAGTCGCTGTCATAGCCGATTTGAAAAAAGTAGAAGACAAATTCTATTACATCGAATTCAAAGTTAAAGATACCGGAATCGGAATTGCCAAAGAAGACCAAACAAAAATCTTCGATAAATTTGTACAGATAGAGCGAAAAGAAGAAGATTATCAAGGTACAGGTTTGGGATTGTCAATCGTTTCCAGCCTGGTGAAATTATTCAACAGCGAAGTGCATTTAGAAAGCGAAGAAAATGTAGGAACCACTTTTTCATTCACCATCGGATTTGAATTTGATGAAGAAAAATCAAAAGAAATTATCAATAATATAGAGGTTGATTTATCGACCAGCCATTTATACAATATTTTGGTTGTAGAAGACAATAAAATAAATCAAGTTGTAACCAAAAAAATCATTCAGGGCAGCAATATGAGTTGTACCATTGTTGATGATGGTTATGCTGCTCTAGTGGCGTTAGACCGTGAATCGTTTGATTTAATATTGATGGATATCAATATGCCTTTAATAAATGGTTTTGATACCACGCGAAAAATCAGAGAAAAAGGAATTACTATTCCGGTTATTGCACTAACTGCTTTCGACAAACAGGAAGTTGTTGAGCAGGCTATTTCTGCCGGTATGAACGATATTATGGTGAAACCTTTTGAGCCTTCAAAGTTATTTCACGTAATTCACAATCAAATTAAAAATGAAAACGCCGGTTAATACCAGCGTTTTTTATTCTTTTTAGAAGCTTCCGATTTTCTCGAATTATTTCCTTTTCCTTCAGGTTTCTTTTTGTTTCTCAAATCGGGTTTTGCATCCGGATTCGGAACTTCATCTTTCCAGGGATACGGATGGTCTTTGATGGTTTTTACATTTACTTTTATCAATTTCTGAATGTCTTTCCAGTACGGTTCTTCGTCTTTACTACAGAAAGAAATCGATATTCCGCCATTTCCGGCACGACCGGTTCTACCAATTCGGTGAACATAAGTTTCGGGAATATTAGGCAAATCAAAATTGATTACATACGGTAAACTTTCAATATCAATTCCACGCGCAGCAATATCGGTAGCAACCAAAACCGAGATTTCTTTGTTCTTGAAATGATCCAAAACACGCTGTCTAGCTGTTTGCGATTTGTCGCCATGAATAGCTTCCGAATTAACGCCATGCTTCTTCAAAGCTTTAACAACATTGTCAGCACCATGTTTGGTACGAACAAAAACTAAAACATTACTTAGGTTTTCATTACGTATCAAATGATATAACAAAGCACGCTTATCTGTTTTATCTACAAAATAGATTTGCTGTTCAATAATTTCAGCCGTAGAAGAAACCGGAGTAACCGAAACATATTCGGGTTTATTCAAAAATGTGTCAGCTAATTCACGAATCGCCATTGGCATCGTTGCCGAAAACAATAGAGTCTGTCTGTTGGTTGGAACCAATTTCACAATTTTTCTAACATCGTTAATAAAACCCATATCGAGCATTAAATCAGATTCATCCAAAACCAAAAAGTGTAAATGATCAAAATCAATAAAACCTTGTTTGTGCAAATCCAATAATCTTCCCGGAGTGGCAATCAAAATGTCAACGCCTTTCTTTAACTGGTCAACTTGTGGCACTTGAGAAACGCCGCCAAAAACGGTTAGCTGTCTCAGGTTAGTGTATTTTCCATAAGTGTCAAAACTTTCGCCAATTTGTACAGCCAACTCACGTGTTGGTGTAACTACAAGACAACGAATTTGTTTTGTCTTTTTGGATGAACCTACTATTCTGTGAAGGTTGTGTATGATTGGAATAGCAAAAGCTGCCGTTTTTCCGGTTCCGGTTTGAGCGCAGCCAACTAAATCTTTTCCTGCTAAAATAAATGGAATAGCCTTTTCCTGAATAGGCGTTGGGCTGGTGTATCCTTCTTCAAAGACTGCTCTCTGAATACTATTGGATAATGATAAATCTTCGAATAACATATAAAATACTTACTGTTAAGTAGTAAGTCAGCGCAAAGATAGGCAAATAAAGTCCGAAGTTCGAAATACGAAGTCAGAAGTAATAAAGTGACCCATTTCGTACTTCCGATTTCGTACCTCGTACTTAAATAAGATCTTTCCTCGACTTAATAAAATCAGTCACCAAATACCCAATCAGTTTTCCGATAAGGTGATTGTTTTTTTCTTCACCCAAATCGGGTGCGCCTTCGCAGATATGGAGATAACATGCGTTCTTATTATTGCCGAAAAAGTAAACAAACTCGCGTAATTCTTCTACCGAAAAACCACTCATAGTCATGGCACTGCTGGCAATATTTGGCAACGCATCCAAATCGATTTCAATACCATAAGGATCAGTTTTGACAAAATCGGATGCTCTGATAAGTTCTTGTAGAAATTGCTTTTGTTTGCGTACTTTGATTTCGTCATACGTATTAAAAGTAACGCGGTCTTCAATTTTCTTTAAAATATCTAAAACGTTTTTAGAAGTATAGTTTTCGTGTAATCCAAAGATGAAATATTTTTTTAGGAAACCTTCTTCATAGGCATAAGAGAAACCATTGCCACTATGTCTTCCTTCCAAAATCCTAAAATCGGAATGCGCATCAAAATTGACTGCATTTATTGGTTTTCCCAGTCCAAGGGCCGTTCCTTTTATATTCCCGTAAGCATTGTTGTGACCGCCACCAATAATTATAGGAGTTTTACCGTATTTTATAATGCAGCTGATAATGTGCACAACTTCTTTATCAATTTTTTCAACAAGTGAACTTAATTTTTTTCGGTCGACCGTATTGTTAAAATTCAGGTCTTTTGCAGCTTCCATTTCTTCAGCTACATCTAACGCTCCTAAAACCAAAATTTGACTTCCTTTACAAAAGCGATTGTGCTGAATGTTAGCAATACTTGCAATAGCACTTTCCCAAGCAGAATAAGCTCCGGGACGACCATAATTAGCACGGACACCAACATCTTCCGGTATTCCGAACAACACATATTTTGCATCGCAGTTTTTCAAATAATCGTGACAATTTTCACCTTTGGGAATGGTTAGCATTTTTTCACCAAATTTTACTTCACCGCTTCGGTGATTGGTTACTTTTGCTAAATCGGTAATTGAAAACGGAATTATATTCTCCATCTGAAAAAAAATATTTCACCAAAAATATAATAAAAATGTTTATCTTTCGTTACTATATCAATATAGTACCTACATTATATAATTAAAAAAAACACACATGGAAAATCAAAACAATCATTCAAAACTAAAAGCTATTATTGGAATATTAGCAGTTTTATTGATAGGAAGTTTAATTTACATTTTTAAACTAACGTCCGATGCAAAGACTTTGCAAACTACCGTTACTACTGTAAAGTCTGAAAAAGAATCAGTACTAAAGGATTTGGCGGATTTGAAAGCTACTTATGATGCGGCAATTGCAGAAAACACTTCTATGTCGGATGAGCTGATTGCCGAAAGAGATAAGGTTGTAAAACTTATGGCGGATTTAAAAGCATCAAAAGGTGACAATGCCACGTTGCAAAAATATAAAACCCAATACAAAGCAATGGAGCAAAAAATGCAGAATTTGATGCAGGAAGTTGATGTATTGAAAAAACAAAATCAAGTTTTGACCACTAAGGTAGACAGTACAACTGTTGCTTTAGAAGACAACAAAAAATACAATCAGGTTTTGGTTGGTCAAAATGAGCAACTGGCTAAAACAGTTGAGTTAGGTTCTAAACTTTCGGTTACGAATTTGAAAACGGCTTCTTATAAAGTTAAAAGCTCAGGAAAACAAGTAGCTACTGACAAAGCAAGCAGAACGGACATGCTTAAAGTTAACTTTACTATAGCGGAAAACAAAATTGCCAAATCGGGAGATAAGACTTATTATGTTCAGGTAATTGATTCTAAAAACAATGTTTTGGGAGATAAGGAAACTGTTTCGTTTGGTGAAACATCATTAACTTATAGTTTTACAACGACGGTAAAATATGAAAACAAAACGGTTGAAGTTTCTGAGCAATTACCGGGAAAAGATTTTGCTAAAGGAACTTATTTTGTCAATGTTTTTGACAAAGGAGAATTGGTTTCAAAAAGCAGTTTTAGTTTGCGATAAGAATCATCTTTTTTACTTATTATAAAAGGAAAAAGTCCTCTCGTAACAAAACGAGAGGACTTTTTTTATGAAACTAACTTTCCGTTTATCATTACTTGTTCAATCAAATCTGTGCCAAAAGAATAGGGTAATTCATAAAACGAATTCAAAGGTTTGGTGATGATAAGATTGGCTTTTTTACCAACGGTTATACTTCCGTGTGTTGCTGAAATTTCCATCGCGTACGCACCATTTATCGTGGCCGCATTAATGGCTTCTTCGGGAGTCATTTTCATTTTGATGCAGGCGGTTGCGACAACAAAATTCATATTTCCGGAAGGTGAAGTTCCCGGATTAAAATCTGATGCCAAAGCAAGTGGCAAACCTGCGGCAATCATTTTTCGCGCTGGTGTATACGGAATGCTGATAAAATAAGAACAGCTTGGCAAAGCCACAGGCATGGTTTGAGTGTTTTTTAAAACTTCAATATCTTCATCGGTTACAATTTCTAAATGATCGACTGAAAGGGCATTGTGTTTTACGCAGGCTGCAATTCCGTTTATAGCAGTGAATTGATTGACATGTATTTTGGAACGTAAACCATGTTGTTTTCCGGCTTCCATAATTCGTTCGGTTTCTTCCACCGAAAAATAACCTGTTTCACAAAATGCATCAATATAATCGGCCAAATTTTCGGCAGCAATTTTTGGTAAAATTTCATTGATTAATAAATCTATATATCCACTATGATTTTCTTTATAATCTAAAGGAAAAGCATGAGCACCAAGAAATGTTGCTTTGATTTTGATTGGATAAGCAGAAGCTAATTTCTTTATGACACGAAGCATTTTGAGTTCGCCATCAACAGTCAATCCGTAACCCGATTTGATTTCGACAGCACCAGTTCCTTGTTGGATAACTTCTTCTAAACGTTTTTTGGATTGATTATAAATTTCTTCTTCTGAAGCTTCGTTTAATTTTTTAGCCGAATTCAAAATACCACCACCACGATTGGCAATTTCTTCATAAGTCAAGCCGTTAATTCTGTCTACAAATTCCTGTTCCCGATTGCCCACATATACAATGTGCGTGTGGCTGTCACACCACGAAGGCAAAATCATTTTTCCTGTGGCATCGATTGTTTTGTCTGCGTTTATTTTTGGACAGTTTTCCATCGAACCAAAAGCAGCAATCACATCATTTTCTATCAACAAATAGGCATTACTGATTGTCGGTAAAATTGCCATTTCACTGCCGGAAACTTTACATATCGAAGTTTCTCTGACTTGCAGCAATTCTTTTATGTTGATGATTAACGTTTGCATAAAATGATTTTTGGTAAAAATAGTTCTAAAAAAAGAAATAGTATTAAATTTAAACAAATTTAGAATTCGTGAGAAAAATTAAATATAAAAAAGGGAAGAAAGTTCAGCCTACATTTTTAGATTATACCGGAGTGCACAAACAAACCAAAACCGAAATGCAATTGTTTGTTTATGATGCCCATGATTTGACAGAGTATAATGAATTTACCAAATCGCAATTAGGAAAATGTTTTGAACTCTCAAAAGTGAATTGGCTCAATGTTCATGGATTAAATGATACCGAGTTAATCAAATCTGTCGGTGATTTTCTCAACGTTGATAATTTCATGCTGGGCGATATACTGAATACCACTAAAAGAACCAAACTTGATGAATATCATGATGTTTTGTTTTTCAATATCAAGTCTTTGTTGCCCATTGAAAATAGTGATAATATAAGTGTAGAACAGATTAGTTTTTTGTTGAAGAGCGGTATTTTGGTTTCATTTCAGGAAAAGCGAAGCGATTATTTTACTCATATTCGAGAACGCATCAGAACACATTCAGGTATCGTTAGAGATAAAAAGGCGGATTATCTTTTGTATTTGTTGCTGGATGCCATCATGGAAAATTTCTACATCACGATTGAAAACGAAGAAGACAGTGTTGAATCATTGATAGATGAATCAAAAACCAGCACTAATCCAAAAATTTTAGAACAGATAGAAAAGCACCGCGATAATTTCAATTTTTTAAAACGTTCCATTATTCCGTTGCGAGATTCATTGTATTCTATCAAAAGCATGAAAGACGATAATGTGTTTAATGCTATTGAGCATGACAATTACAGTTTCTTTTCGCGTTTACATCAAAAATGTTTAGAGCTTTTGGAACAAATTGAATACGATTTGACTTCGTTGGATAGTGCTTCTAATTTTTACTTCTCTACCCAAAATCACAAGATGAATGAAGTTATGAAAACCCTGACAGTCGTTTCGGTTTTCTTTATGCCATTGACATTCATTGTTGGTGTATACGGGATGAACTTCGATAACATGCCCGAACTCCACTGGAAATATGGTTATTTCATCATCGTTGGATTCATGCTTGTATTACTATTGGGAATGGTTTATTATTTCAAAAAGAAAAAATGGTATTAAGGATCCGAGTGTGAAGCGCGAATTGTTTGGAGCGTAGTGGATAGAATAAATTAGGAATTAGTTTCATTAAAACTCTTTTTCAAAACAAATTTTAAAAATAATAAGCCTAAAGTTCCTGCGATTAACGATGAAACTAAAATCATGATTTTGGAATTATCGATATGTTCAACATCTGAAAAGGCGAGAAGCGTAATAAAGATGGACATGGTAAAGCCGATTCCGCCTAAAAATCCGACTCCGATTATGGCTTTCCAATTGATGTCTTCAGGAAGCGAACAAATTTTTAGTTTCACTGATAAATAACTAAAAAGGGCAATTCCGATAGGCTTCCCAACGATTAATCCCAAAGCAATTCCCAATGTGTAATTATGAGACAAAGCAAAATGCCAATCAGAATTGATTATAATTGCGGTGTTCGCCAATGCAAAAATGGGAAGAATAAAATAAGCAACAGGTTTATGTAAAAAGTGTTGTAAGATTATAGATGGCGATTTTTCACTTCCCGTACTAAACGGAATGGCAAATGCTAATAAGACACCGGTAATTGTGGCGTGAACTCCTGAATTCAGCATAAAATACCACATAAAAACACCACCAATTAAATAGGGAATAAGGTTGTGGACTTTCAATCTGTTCAAAGCTAATAAAACGCCAAAAATAGATAAAGCTATGGTTAGATTTATCCAATTTAAATCGCCTGTATAGAAAATTGCAATGATCAGAATAGCCCCTAAATCATCGATTACAGCTAAAGCGGTTAGAAAGACTTTTAATGAAGTTGGTACTTTATTTCCTAAAAGCGATAAAATCCCTAAGGCGAAAGCAATGTCTGTTGCCATTGGAATTCCGGCTCCGGATTGGGTTTCGGTTCCAAAGTTTATGAGTAAAAACAAAGCTGCAGGAAGTAACATTCCACCAATTGCTCCCGAGATTGGCAGCAATGCATTTTTGATATTGGAAAGTTCGCCCGCATAGATTTCGCGCTCTAATTCTAAACCAATCAGCAAAAAGAAAATGGTCATCAAGCCGTCATTTATCCAATGTTCTAGTGAATGATTTCCTAGTTGTAAGTGCCAAATATGTAAGTAGCTTTCGCTCCAAATGGAATTTGCTAAAAATAAAGAAAGCAGTGTACAAGCTATTAATGTAAATCCACCAGCTTTTTCGCTTTCAAAAAAATCTTTGAAAAGTTTTGTAATTACCATGATTCAAAGATAAAAAAAAGCACCCGTTTTCGGATGCTTTTTAAAGTATGATTGTTAGGGTTTTATTATAATGCTGTAATTATGAATTCAGAACGTCTGTTAAGTTGGTGTTCTGCTTCGGTACATTTTACCCCGTCTGAACAACCGTTCACCAATTCGTTTTCACCTAAACCTTCAGAGGTTAAACGATCAGCTGCAATACCGTTTTTAATTAACCAGTCTTTTGTCGATTTTGCTCTTCTTTTTGATAGCTTATCGTTATAAGAGAAAGAAGCTCTACTATCGGTATGCGAACGAATATTGATTTTCATTGATGGATTTTGATTCAATACATCTAATAATTTTGCTAAATCAACAGCGGCATCAGGTCTGATATTCCATTTGTCTAAATCAAAATAGATGATATTGATTTTGAAACAATCTGCTAAATCGTCACCAATTTTAACTTTACAAGTTGAAGTTTTAAGTTCGATATTAAGTTCGGTTTTACCTGTTTCTTTACCAATAATTACAGAAACTTCTTTTGTTGTATAATCTTCACGTGAAGCTCTTACAAAATATTTCACACCACATTCAACTTCTGTAAATTCGTATTTACCTTCTGCGTCAGAAGTAGTTTCTTTAAGCTGGTTGAATTTTTCATCAAAAAGTATCAATTTGGTATTAGGTAAAACCGCTTTTGTATCTTCATCAGTAACAACTCCAAAAAGTATTTGGTCACACCAAATTGGTCTTGTTTCTACAAATTTATAGATATCATCGCTTCCTTGTCCGCCATCTCTGTTAGAACTTAGGAATCCTTTTTTAGTTTTAAAATTAATGATAAAGGCAAAATCATCTTTTGGACTATTAGCTTCTTCACCGACGTTTAGTACCTGTTTAAAATTAAGGCTTCCGTCTTTTGGCAATCTTGTAATAAAAATGTCCATTCCACCAATACCTGGATGACCATCTGAAGCGAAGTATAATTCGTTATCATCAGAGATAAAAGGATAAGTTTCTCTACCTGATGTATTAATTGAGTCGCCTAAATTTTCAGGAGCACCAAAGCTGCCATCATCATTTATTTTTACCTTAAACAAATCGGATTGACCACGAGTTCCGGGCATATCAGAAGCAAAGTATAGAGTTTTTTCATCCGGTGATAAAGCTGGATGAGCTGTTTGATAGCTATCACTGTTGAATGGTAGCGGTGTAATATTACTCCATTGTCCTTCTTTATCTACAGTGGCTTTATAAATTTTCAAAAGCGTTACTTTACCGGCATCATAACCTCTTTCGTCAAGATAGTTATTACGGGTGAAGTAAACTGTTTTTCCGTCTTTAGTAAAAGCCGGAGTATCTTCGTGATATTTAGTGTTTATTTTTTTACCAAATTTTCCAACGGCACCAAGTGAACCATCTTCCGATATTGGAGAATCATAAAGATTAGTAAAATACTGACCAGTCCAAGTGTGAATTCTTTTCGAGAAATTTCCTGTATCACGTGCAGAAGAGAAAACTACTTTGGTTCCCATAAAAGCTGTTCCGTAATCAGAGTATTTTGAATTAATACCTGCATTTTCGATTTTATATCGACCTGAGTTCTTTTTGATTTCGGCTAAATAATCTCTTTTTTGAGAGAGTAATTTTGCTCTGCTGTCATTTCCGCTTTTTTCAGAAAACTTAGCTAACATAGCAGCTGCTTGGTCGTTATCTTTTACAGCTTTTAAAGTTTGAGAATAACGATAATAGAATTCAGGTTCTTGTTCCGGATTGGTTGCGTAAAGTTCAGCATACCATTTGTTTGCCTTTTCTAATTCGGCGTTGAAATAGTATGAGTTACCTATTTTAAGCAACATATCAGGCGATTTGTATCCTTTTTCATAGATACGCTCATATGTTTTGATTGCATCAATATAAGCGTATTTTTGATACTCTTTGTTACCTTTTACTTCTCCTTTGTTAATAACCTGCGCATAACTGTTAACGCAAGTGATAGCTAATAGTACTAAATATGTAATTTTATTTTTCATGATGTTGTGTTATTAGAAGAATCTAGGTGATACCATTTTGCTAACTTTGTTGAATAACTCAAATCGTATAAACACCTCGTGAGAACCCGAGTTAAAGCGTCTTAAATTTGTTGTTTCTCTATCATAACTGTAACCAATAAATAAACCATCTGTTACCTGAAACCCTGCCAATGCACTTACTGCAGCATCCCAACGATAGGCTCCACCAAGCATTAACTTGTCAAAGAATAAGAAGTTAGCCGAAGCATCAACCTGGAGCGGTGCACCGGTTACCAGTTTGGTTAGAACAGCAGGCTTGAATTTTATTGATGATGATAAATCGAATACATATCCACCAATAAAATAAAAATTCATTCTTTCCTGAAATACAGCTACATCATTATCATTGTATTTAGAATCCTGCAAAAAGTTTGGTACTGAAAGCCCTAAATATAGTTTATCTGAATGCAGATAAACTCCGGCTCCAAAATTTGGTGAAAACTCATTGTTGAAATTTTGAAGATTAGGATCATTGGCTTGAGCTGGAGTCAACTTATCAGTATCTAAATTGAACATATTTCCTGAAGCTTTAATTCCAAAAGACATTTTGTAATCTTCATTCATTGGAATAGTGTATGATAAATCGGCAGAAATAGTATTATCACTAGTTGGACCAATTCGGTCATTTACTAAAGATAGACCTACTCCGAGTCTACTGTTATTGATTGGCGTGTTAATAGAGAAAGCATTAGTAGTTGGAGCACCATCTAATCCTACCCATTGGGTACGATGCAATCCAAAAATACTCATAACTCCTCTCGACCCAGCATAACCTGGATTGATATTTATGGTGTTGTACATGTATTGGGTATACTGTGCATCTTGCTGGGCAAGTCCAGTGTAGCATGTCAACATCAAAGCGAAAATTAAAATTTTTGTTCTCATATTTTCTATTTTTTACCTGAGGATTTTTCAACCCTCAGGAATTAGTAGGGTTTTATCTGGTAAGGTATAAATATCCGTCTTTAGTCACACTTGTTCCATCAGTAGTTGTCCACTGAATTATATAGAAGTACGTTCCTGTTGGCAATTCCTCGGATTTGTTAATCGTAGTTCTTCCTTCAGATATTCCTTCAAATCTTCTTCCAAGGTTGTCATAATTGTTAGTCTCGTAAACTAATACACCCCAACGGTTGTAGATTTCAACCTTATTACTTGGATAACAATCAAAATCCTCGATATTATCAATTTGGAACCATTCATTAATGTTGTCACCATTAGGAGTGAATGCATTGTGTATTACAATTAATTCACAAGGTAATGGACGACAATCATCATTCACATTCATTACTATGTCATAGCTGTCAAAACAATCACCATTAGCAATTGTATATCTAAAGATATAGTCTCCAATTGCTACACCAAAAGGGTTAAATACAGTTCCGGTTAAACCGGTAGCACTATCAACATTTGTCCATGTCCCGTCTGTTGGTAAACCTTGAGGTAATAAAGTCACTAAATCAACGCTGTCAAATTCGGCAAGATTACATCTTTCGGCAGGTATTTCTAAAATTGTAGTGTTTGTTACAGTAACATAGATTCTTTGGGTGTATGTTTGTGAATTGTTTCCACAAGCATCAGTTGCAATCCATGTTCTAATAATTGTATAGACATTATCAACAGTCGGAGATTGAGTCTGATTAAGTACCGGAGTAACATTACCTGAGCAATTATCAGTAAAGACTAATATAGGTGCATCCGGAATGGCAGCACAAGTTACCTGTAATTTTTGATCAAACTCTGTAGTTAATACTGGTGCTGTAGTATCTTGGATAGTAAATGTAGCTGTTGAAGTCACACTATTTCCACAGCCATCAGTAGCTGTAAAGATTACAGTTGCCGAACCTGTACTTCCACAATCATCGCTTAAAGCAATAAAGTTGTTAGACCAAGTTACGTTAGAACAAGCATCCGAAGCAGTTGCTCCACCATTTGAAGCTAACCAGGCATTTAACGCTGCTGTATTTCCCTGACCATCACATTCAACAGTTGAATTAGCTGCAGGAGCAGTAAGTGTTGGCGCAGTAGTATCAACAATAGTAAATGTACCAGTTGCTGAAGCAGAGTTTCCACAATCATCAGTAGCTGTAAAAGTTACCGAAGCTGAACCTGTGCTACCACAACCATCACTTAAACCATCAAAGCTATTAGTCCAGGTCACATTAGAACAAATATCTATAGCCGAAGCACCACCGTTAGAAGCTAACCAAGCAGCTAGAGCTTCCGCATTACCACTTCCGTCACATTCTACAGTAACGTTAACTGTAGTAACAGAAATTGTTGGAGGAGTTGTATCCTGAATAGCAAAAGTAGCTGTTGAAGAAGTCGAATTTCCGCAGTCATCAGTAGCAGTAAATGTTACTGTAGCTGAACCTGTGCTACCACAACCATCGCTAAGCGCTTCATAGTTATTCGTCCAAGTTACATTTGAACAAGCATCAGAAGCTGAAGCACCACCGTTTGAAGCTAGCCAAGCAGCTAAGGCTTCTGTATTACCATTTCCGTCACACTCTGCTGTTGCATCTGTTGCAGCAATGTCAATTGTTGGAGCCGTAGTGTCTTGAATAGTAAATGTAGCTGTTGAAGTAACACTATTTCCACAATCATCAGTAGCTGTAAACGTTACTGTAGCTGAACCTGTATTACCACAACCGTCGCTAAGTCCATCAAAACTATTAGTCCAGGTTACGTTAGAGCATGAGTCAGATGCCGAAGCACCACCGTTAGAAGCTAACCAAGCGGCTAAAGCTTCTGCATTACCATTACCATCACATTCAACAGTAGCATCAGTTGCAACGATATCAATAGTTGGAGCTGTAGTATCTTGAATAGTAAAGGTTGCTGTTGATGTAGCGATATTACCACAATCATCAGCAGCTGTAAATGTTACTGTCGCTGAACCTGCATTACCACAACCATCGCTAAATGTAGAGAAGTTGTTAGTCCAAGTTACGTTAGAACAAGTATCTGTAGCCGAAGCACCACCGTTAGAAGCTAACCAAGCGGCTAAAGCTTCAGCATTTCCATTTCCATCACATTCAACTGTAGCATCAGTTGCAACGGAAGTAATTGTTGGTGCTGTAGTATCTTCTATTGTGAATGTAGCTGAAGTAGTTGCAGTGTTTCCACAATCATCAGTAGCTGTAAATGTTACTGTAGCAGAACCTGTATTACCACAACCGTCACTAAGTCCATCAAAACTGTTAGTCCAGGTTACGTTAGAGCAAGTATCAGTCGCTGAAGCGCCACCGTTAGAAGCCAACCAAGCGGCTAGAGCTTCTGCATTACCATTACCATCACATTCAGCTGTAGCATTAGTTGCGGCAATAGTGATTGTTGGAGCTGTAGTATCTTCGATAGTGAATGTAGCTGAAGTAGTTGCAGTGTTTCCACAATCATCAGTAGCTGTAAATGTTACTGTAGCAGAACCTGTATTACCACAACCGTCACTAAGTCCATCAAAATTGTTAGTCCAGGTTACGTTAGAGCAAGTATCAGTCGCTGAAGCGCCACCGTTAGAAGCCAACCAAGCGGCTAGAGCTTCTGCATTACCATTACCATCACATTCTGCTGAAGCATTAACAGCAGCGATAGTGATTGTTGGAGCTGTAGTATCTTCGATAGTGAATGTAGCTGAAGTAGTTGCAGTGTTACCACAATCATCAGTAGCCGTAAATGTTACAGTTGCTGAACCTGTATTACCACAACCGTCACTAAGTCCATCAAAATTGTTAGTCCAGGTTACGTTAGAGCAAGTATCAGTCGCTGAAGCACCACCGTTAGAAGCCAACCAAGCAGCTAAAGCAGTTGAGTTACCATTTCCATCACACTCTGCTGTAGCATTAGCTGCGGCAATAGTGATTATTGGAGCCGTAGTATCCTGAATAGTAAAGGTTGCAGTTGATGTAGCTGTGTTTCCACAATCATCAGTAGCAGTAAAAGTTACTGTAGCTGAACCTGTACTACCACAACTATCGTTAAGTTCTTCAAAGTTGTTAGTCCAAGTTACGTTAGAACAAGTATCTGAAGCTGAAGCACCACCGTTAGAAGCCAACCAAGCAACTAAAGCCTCCGGATTTCCATTTCCGTCACATTCAACTGTTGCATCAGCAGCAGCAATAGTGATTGTTGGAGCTGTAGTATCTTCGATAGTGAATGTAGCTGAAGTAGTTGTAGCATTACCACAATCATCGGTAGCCGTAAATGTTACCGTAGCACTTCCTGTATTTCCACAACCATTGCTAAGTCCATTAAAGTTGTTAGACCAGATTACGTTTGAACAAGTATCAGAAGCTGAAGCACCACCGTTAGAAGCTAACCAAGTGGCTAAAGCTTCAGTATTTCCATTTCCATCACATTCAGCTGTAGCATTAGCAGCAGCGATAGTGATTGTTGGAGCCGTAGTATCCTGAATAGTAAATGTCGCTGAAGTAGTTGCTGTGTTTCCACAAGTATCAGTAGCAGTGAAAGTAACTGTTGCACTACCTGAGTTACCACAACCATCTGTGAATGTAGTGAAGTTGTTAGTCCAGGTTACGTTAGAGCAAGTATCAGTCGCCGAAGCGCCACCGTTAGAGGCTAACCAAGCCGCTAAAGCTTCTGAATTACCATTTCCGTCACATTCAACAGTTGCATTAGCAGCAACAATATCAATTGTTGGAGCTATATTATCCTGAACTGTAAATGTAGCTGAAGTAGTTGAAGCATTTCCACAATCATCAGTAGCTGTGAATATTACTGTTATAGCTGTTGAACAATCGCTTGCGATAGTACCAAAATTATTAGTCCAGGTTACGTTAGAGCAAGTATCCGAAGCTGAAGCGCCACCGTTAGAAGCTAACCAGGCAGCTAAAGCAGTTGAAGTACCACCACTACCATCACATTGTACAGCTAAGTCAGTAGCAGCGATATTAATAGTTGGAGCCGTGGTATCCTGAATAGTAAAAGTAGCCGTTGAAGTAACAGCGTTTCCACAATCATCAGTAGCTGTAAAAGTTACTGAAGCAGAACCAGAGTTCCCACAACCATCTGTAAGTGCATTGAAGTTGTTAGTCCAAGTTACATTAGAACAAACATCCGAAGCCGAAGCTCCACCGTTTGAACTCAACCAAGCTTCTAATGCAGCGGTATTTCCTTGACCATCACATTCTACTGTAGCATCAGTTGCAGCAATAGTGATAGTTGGAGCCGTAGTATCCTGAATAGTAAATGTCGCTGAAGTAGTTGTAGCATTACCACAATCATCAGTAGCAGTAAAAGTTACTGAAGCAGAACCAGAGTTCCCACAACCATCAGTGAATGCAGAGAAGTTGTTAGTCCAGATTACGTTAGAACAAGCATCTGAAGCCGAAGCTCCACCGTTTGAACTCAACCAAGCTTCTAATGCAGCGGTATTTCCTTGACCATCACATTCTACTGTAGCATCAGTTGCAGCAATAGTAATAGTTGGAGCCGTAGTATCCTGAATAGTAAATGTCGCTGAAGTAGTTGAAGCATTACCACAATCATCAGTAGCAGTAAATGTTACCAAAGCTGAACCAGAGTTTCCACAACCATCAGTGAATGCAGAGAAGTTGTTAGTCCAGATTACGTTAGAACAAGCATCTGAAGCTGAAGCACCACCGTTAGAGGCAAGCCATTCAGCTAAAGCAGCAGTATTTCCTTGACCATCACATTCTACTGTAGCATCAGTTGCAGCAATAGTAATAGTTGGAGCTGTAGTATCCTGAATAGTAAATGTCGCAGAAGTAGTTGTAGCGTTTCCACAATCATCAGTAGCAGTAAACGTTACCAAAGCCGAACCAGAGTTTCCACAACCATCAGTGAATGCAGAGAAGTTGTTAGACCAGGTTACATTAGAACAAATATCTGAAGCTGAAGCACCACCGTTAGAGGCAAGCCATTCAGCTAAAGTAGCAGTATTTCCTTGACCATCACATTCTACTGTAGCATCAGTTGCAGCAATAGTAATAGTTGGA
Organism: Flavobacterium anseongense; assembly: GCF_021608185.1. Classification (GTDB taxonomy): domain Bacteria; phylum Bacteroidota; class Bacteroidia; order Flavobacteriales; family Flavobacteriaceae; genus Flavobacterium; species Flavobacterium anseongense. The sequence continues at coordinate 194,576 of NZ_JAKIHN010000007.1, forward strand.
GCTGTAGTATCCTGAATAGTAAATGTCGCAGAAGTAGTTGTAGCGTTTCCACAATCATCAGTAGCAGTAAACGTTACCAAAGCCGAACCAGAGTTCCCACAACCATCAGTGAATGCAGAGAAGTTGTTAGACCAGGTTACATTAGAACAAGCATCAGAAGCTGAAGCACCACCGTTAGAGGCAAGCCATTCAGCTAAAGCAGCGGTATTTCCTTGACCATCACATTCTACTGTAGCATCAGTTGCAGCAATAGTAATAGTTGGAGCCGTAGTATCCTGAATAGTAAATGTCGCTGAAGTAGTTGTAGCATTACCACAATCATCAGTAGCAGTAAACGTTACTGAAGCAGAACCTGAATTACCACAACTATCAGTGAATGCAGAGAAGTTGTTAGACCAGGTTACATTAGAACAAATATCTGAAGCTGAAGCACCACCATTAGAAGCTAACCAAGCAGTTAAAGCTGCTGAGTTTCCATTACCATCACATTCTACTGTAGCATCAGCTGCAGCAGTACTAATAGTTGGAGCCGTAGTATCACGAATAGTAAATGTCGCTGTTGATGAAGTATTGTTTCCACAATCATCAGTAGCAGTAAAAGTTACTAAGGCAGAACCAGAATTACCACAACCATTGCTTAATGTAGTGAAGTTATTAGTCCAGGTTACATTAGAGCAAATGTCTGAAGCCGAAGCGCCACCATTAGAAGCTAACCAAGCAGTTAAAGCTGCTGAGTTACCATTTCCATCACATTCTACTGTAGCATTAGTAGCTTGAGTATTGATAGTTGGTGCGGTATCGTCTTGAATAGTAAATGTCGCAGAAGTAGTTGTAGCATTACCACAATCATCAGTAGCAGTAAAAGTAACCAAAGCAGAACCTGAGTTTCCACAACCATCGCTTAAAGCAGAGAAGTTGTTAGTCCAGGTTACCGATGAACAAGCATCCGAAGCTGAAGCACCACCATTTGAAGCCAGCCAAGCAGCTAAAGCACCAGTATTTCCTAAGCCATCACATTCAACTGTAGCATTTGCAGCAGCAATTGAAATTGTCGGAGCAGTAGTATCCTGAACAGTAATAGTTTGAGTAAAAGTTGTGCTGGTATTTAAACAAGCGTCTTTAGCTACCCATGTATTTGTATAAGATCCTGAACCTGCACAAGCTCCAGGTACAAAATCACCTGAAGTTTTGATATAAGTAACATTATTGTCACAATTATCAGTAGCCGAAGGAGCAAGCGCTTGAGCATTAGCTAAAGCAGCAGCATTACTACATTCTATAGTTGCATCCAAAGTTCCGGCTACAGTTGTCCATGTTGGAGGTGTAGTATCTCTAACAGTAATAGTTTGAGTGAATACTTGAGAAGTATTTCCACAAGCATCAGTTACTGTCCAAGTATTTGTATAAGTACCGGCATTTGCGCATGTTTGAGAAGCGACAAATGCACCTGAAGTTTTTACAATATTAGTTACATCAGTATCACAATTATCAGTTGCAGTAGGGAATAAGGCCTGTGCCGAAGCTAAGGCAGCAGCATCACTACATTCTACAGTTGCATCAAGTGAACCAGCTACTGTTGTCCATGTAGGAGCAGTAACATCCTGAATACTGATTGTTTGATTAGCTGTAGATGAGTTACCACAAGCATCTGTCACTGTCCAAGTTCTAGTAATAACTCTATTGTTGGAACAAACATTCAAAGGAGTTAAACAAACACTATTGAAATTAATACTTCCGTTAACACTAGCTTGTTTTCTAGAGAATATGAACCAAGTACCATTCATTGGACCGGTTAAATTTTCAAAACTTGAAACATAAGATGTTAATCCCGTAATTGAATTTGGTGACGATAAGGCACCGTTTGGTGTAAAGTTTTGTGGGATATCTTGAGTTATAACATCGTTGTTGTTCCATTGTGGATATCCTGAACTATTTGGGTAAAATGTAGGTAAATATAATTCCTGGTCACTAGAGTTTGCATCTTCACAAGCACCACCGGTACAATATGGTCCAACTAAAATTACAGCTGTACCATTTGGTGCAACCAAAGTAAATTCAGCTCTTCCTTTTCCTTGATTGGTTTCGAAAGCTAAGGCGATTTTTTGAATATCTTTTGCAGTTAGATTATCAAATCCTGTTACATCAAAGTAGAAGTAATTACCATTACCTGCATTGATAGATCCAGCATTATCATTTCCAAAACATTCATTATCAGAATAAGTCACTGTTGGAGCTGTATCACAATTATCACTAATATTAGTTACGGTTCCGGTAGTTGATGGATCCAGGTTTGTGTTACAACTGGCATCAGTATTAGCTGTTATAGGTCCAGGTACTGTAAAAGTAGGAGGTGTCGTGTCATTAACAGTTATTGTTCTTGTTACCGGAGCTAAAGCTCTTCCACAAGAATCGGTTGCTGTCCATGTTTCAACAATTTGTCCATTGCAGAAACCAGGAACTGTTGTTGTAAAAGTTGATGGATTTGAAGTACCTGTAATAGCACAACCACCAGCTAATCCGTTACTAAATGAAAGCGTACTCGGAGTTGGCGTAACACCACAAGAAATTGTTATTCCGGATGGCGCATTCATAGTTGGTAAAGCAGCCGGACTTACTGTAATCGTTCTTGAAACAGAAGCAATTGTTCTTCCGCAAGAATCAGTAGCTGTCCAGGTTTCTGTTACAGTTCCACCACAAGTTGGAGGAGTTGCTGTAAATGTTGATGGATTCGAAGTTCCGTTAATAGCACAGCTACCACTTAATCCATTGGTGAATGAAATTGTACTTGGTGCCGGAATTGATCCGCAAGCTACTGTTATATTTGCAGGTGCTGTCATTGTTGGTAATGCAGCCGGGCTTACAGTAATTGTTCTTGAAACCGGAGCCAAAGCTCTACCGCAAGAATCTGTTGCCGTCCATGTTTCAGTAATTGTTCCGCCACAAGCAGAAGAAAGTGTTGAAAACGTAGATGGGTTTGAGGTTCCGCTTATTAAACATCCACCACTCAATCCATTAGAAAATGAGATTGTACTTGGCGCAGGCAATGAACCACAAGCTACCGTTATAGCCGTCGGAGCTGTCATTGTTGGTAAAGCCGCTGGACTTACTGTTATAATTCTTGAAACCGGAGCCAAAGCTCTACCACAAGAATCTGTCGCTGTCCATGTTTCTGTAACAGTTCCACCGCAAGCACCAGGAGTTGTTGAGAATGTTGAAGGGTTTGAATTACCGCTTATTAAACATCCACCACTTAATCCGTTAGAAAATGAAATTGTACTTGGTGCCGGTAATGAACCACAAGCTACTGTTGTAGCAGCAGGAGCAGTCATTGTTGGTAAAGTAGCAGGACTTACAGTAATTGTTCTTGAAACCGGAGCCAAAGCTCTACCACAAGAATCAGTTGCAGTCCATGTTTCCGTAACGGTTCCACCGCAAGCACCTGGAGTTGTTGAGAATGTTGAAGGATTCGAATTTCCGCTTATTAAGCAACCACCACTTAATCCATTAGAAAATGAGATAGTACTTGGTGCTGGTAATGACCCACAAGCTACCGTTGTAGCAGCCGGAGCTGTCATTGTTGGTAAAGCAGCCGGACTTACTGTTATAATTCTTGAAACCGGAGCTAAAGCTCTACCGCAAGAATCTGTTGCAGTCCAGGTTTCTGTAACGGTTCCACCGCAAGCACCTGGAGGTGTTGAGAATGTAGAAGGATTTGAAGTACCATTAATTAAACAGCCACCACTTAATCCGTTTGTGAATGATAAAGTAGTAGGAGCAGGTAGTGAACCACAAGCTACCGTTGTAGCTGCCGGAGCAGTCATAGTTGGTAGCGTTGCCGGGCTTATTGTAATTGTTCTTGTTTTGGTAATCGTTCTTCCGAGAGCATCTGTAAAAGTCCATGTTTCAGTAACAGTTCCTCCACAGGCGCCTGCAGGTGTTTGAGTACTTAGAGTAGAAGTAACAGTCCCGCTGATTAAACAAGAACCTGTTCCATTATTAGTATAGCTTAAAGAACTTGTTGTTGCTCCACCACAAGGAACAGTAATATCACTTGTGTTGGCAAATGTCGCAATAGTAGGAGTAGTTGCTCCTATTGTTCTGGATTTAGTAATAGTACATCCGTTTACATCTGTTATAACTACAGTATAAGTGCCAGGTAATAAACCGGTAAGATCTTGATTATTTTGTTGTCCGCTTGGCACAGCACCTCCGGCTGTAGCTGTCCATACATAAGTAAAAGGAGCAGTGCCACCAGTTGGGGTTAAGTCAATTGCTCCTGTTGCAGAACCACATTGTGAATCGGTTAGAGCGAATTCTCCGTTTACACCTCCATTTACAGTTATAGTAGGCAAGGTTCCACATTTAGGCGAAATTAAAGTAGGGTCTAGTGGGCAAGTTGATCCAGGTGAAGCTGAAGTCCAAGCTAAATATAAATTAGTGATTTTCAATACATCACCACAAGTATAAGTAACAGTATTATAACTTAACGTAGTTATAGTATTTGGAGGCAGTGGACCATTACAACCAGTAATTAATGTATTAGAAACTAACAGACCAGTAGTTCCGCTATAAACTTCTAAATTTCCCCAAAAGGCAAAAGAAGTTCTCGTAGAACCAGTCGTGTTGTTAATAGACAGTGTTAATGTTCTAGTTATTGTAGTCGCAGTTGGACACGAGTTACATAAATCTCCACCAGAGAGAGTTGCACCAACTAATGTCAAGTCACCAGAAGTACACGATGTGCCTGGTGGCGGATAAGATTGGGCGAATGAGCTAGAGATACTTAATAAACTAAATATCAAAAACACAATCAATTTTTTTGAGATAGTAATTTTTGTTTTCATACAATTAATTTTAGTAGAATAATCTATTGATAAACGAAATTTCGGGCTTGAAGTATTTTGTAAGTAGGCGCATTGAAGAGATAGTTGATTTGGGTTATACTATTTGATGGCTAAATTAGAGACATACCAATAAGTAACCCAATTTTTTCTGTGAATAGCGCAAATACTCGTTTAACTGACAATTTTCTTTCATTTTAAACTTTTTAACGATGCTTTTTGATATTTCATCCTTTTTCAAATAGGGTATAAACGAAAGAAACACTTGATTTTACAAGTGTTTCTTTTAATTTTAATAAATAAAAATATTTTTTTAGAGCGCTGTAATTATAAATTCTGAACGTCTGTTAAGTTGATGTTCTGCTTCTGAACATTCTACACCATCCGAACATTTGTTTACTAATTCTCTTTCACCTAAACCTTCTGATGTTAAGCGGTTTGCAGCGATACCATTTTTAATTAACCAGTCTTTTGTCGATTTGGCTCTGTTTTTCGATAATACGTCATTATATTTATCAGAAGCTCTACTATCGGTATGAGATCGAATGTTAATTTTCATAGATGGATTTTGTTCTAAAACATCCAATAGTTTTGCTAAGTCAATCGCAGCATCTGGTCTGATATTCCATTTGTCTAAATCAAAATAGATGATGTTGATTTTAAAACAATCTGCTAAATCGTCACCAATTTTAACTTTACAGCCTTCCGATTTAAGTTCGATATTAAGTTCCGTTTTACCTGATTCTTTTCCAATTGTTACCGGAGCTTCTTTAGTCGTATAGTCTTCATGAGAAGCTCTTACGTAATATTTTTTACCACATTCAACTTCGGTAAATTCATATTTACCTTCAGCATCAGAAATGGTTTCTTTTATCTTATTGAAATTGTCGTCAAAGAGTTGCAACTTAGTATTTGGCAGAACAGCTTTTGTATCTTCATCAGTAATAACTCCGAATAGTATTTGCTCACACCAAATAGGTTTTGTCTCTACAAATTTATAGATATCATCGCTTCCTTGTCCGCCATCTCTGTTAGAACTTAGGAATCCTTTTTTAGTTTTAAAATTAATTATAAAGGCAAAATCATCTTTTGGACTATTAGCTTCTTCACCAACGTTCAATACTTCTTTGAAATTAGTGCTACCGTCTTTCGGAATTTTAGTGATATAAATATCCAATCCACCTAAACCTGGCTGACCGTCTGAAGCGAAGTATAATTCGTTATCATCAGAAATAAAAGGATACGTTTCTCTACCTTCGGTGTTAATGGCATCACCAAGATTTTCAGTGTTACCAAAGCTGCCATCTTCATTTATTTTTACCTTAAACAAATCGGATTGACCACGAGTTCCAGGCATATCAGAAACAAAGTATAATGTTTTTTCGTCAGGAGATAGGACAGGATGTGCCGTTTGATAACTGTCACTATTAAATGGAAGTGGAGTAATATTGTTCCATTGTCCGTCTTTATCTACAGTAGCTTTATAAATTTTTAAAAGTGTTACTTTACCAGCATCATAACCTCTTTTTTCAAGATAGTTATTACGAGTGAAATAAACTGTTTTTCCGTCTTTTGTAAAAGTTGGAGTATCTTCGTGATATTTAGTATTTATTTTTTTGCCGAATTTTCCAACAGCACCAAGTGAACCATCTTCAGCTATAGGAGATTCATAAAGATTAGTAAAATACTGACCAGTCCAAGTGTGAATTCTTTTCGAGAAATTTCCGGTATCACGTGCAGATGCAAACACCACTTTGGTTCCCATAAAAGCCGTTCCATAGTCAGAGTATTTTGAATTAATACCTGCGTTTTCGATTTTATATCGACCTGAATTCTTTTTGATTTCGGCTAAATAATTTTTGTTTTTAGCAAAAATTTTGGCACGTGCTTCATTACCATTTTTTTGCACAAACGTAGCCATCATAGCATCAGATTTGGTGTTATCTTTTGCAGCTTTTAAAGTTTGAGCAAAGCGATAATAGAATTCAGGTTCTTGTTCCGGATTGGTTGCGTAAAGTTCAGCATACCATTTGTTTGCCTTTTCTAATTCGGCGTTGAAATAGTATGAGTTACCTATTTTAAGCAACATATCAGGCGATTTGTATCCTTTTTCATAGATACGCTCATATGTTTTGATTGCATCAATATAAGCGTATTTTTGATACTCTTTATTTCCTTTCGCCTCAGATTTATTTGCAACCTGCGAATAACTATTCACACAAGTGATAGCTAATAGTACTAAGTATGTAATTTTATTTTTCATGACGCTTTGTATTAGAAGAATCTAGGTGATACCATTTTGCTAACTCTGTTGAACAATTCAAATCGCAAGAATACCTCATGAGAACCTGAGTTATATCGTCTTAAATTTGTTGTTTCTCTATCATAACTGTAACCAATAAATAAACCATCGGTTATCTGAAACCCTGCCAATGCACTTACTGCAGCATCCCAACGATAAGCTCCTCCAAGCATTAACTTGTCAAAGAACAGGAAGTTAGCTGAAGCATCAACCTGAAGCGGAGCACCGGTTACCATTTTTGTTAAAAAGGCTGGTTTGAATTTTATCGATGGTGATAAATCAAATACATATCCACCAATAAAATAGAAATTCATTCTTTCCTGAAATACAGCTACATCATTATCATTATATTTAGAATCCTGCAGGAAGTTTGGCACTGAAAGCCCTAAATACAGTTTATCTGAATGCAGATAAACTCCGGCTCCAAAATTTGGTGAAAACTCATTGTTGAAATTTTGAAGATTAGGATCATTAGCTTGGGCAGGTGTCAACTTATCAGTATCTAAATTGAACATATTTCCTGAAGCTTTAATTCCAAATGACATTTTGTAATCTTCATTCATTGGAATAGTGTATGATAAATCGGCAGAAATAGTATTATCACTAGTTGGACCAATTTTATCACTTACCAATGATACACCAAGTCCTAGATTACTGTTGTTAAGTGGAGTATTTATGGAGAAAGCGTTAGTGGTAGGAGCACCATCTAATCCTACCCATTGGGTACGATGCAATCCAAAAATACTCATAACTCCTCTCGACCCAGCATAAGCCGGATTGACATTTATGGTGTTGTACATGTATTGGGTAAACTGTGCATCTTGCTGAGCAAGTCCAGTGTAGCATGTCAACATCAAAGCGAAAATTAAAATTTTTGTTTTCATATTTTCTATTTTTTAACCTGAGGGTTTTTCAACCCTCAGGAATTAGTAGGTTTTTTTATCTAGTAAGGTATAAGTATCCGTCTTTGTTTATAGTTTGCGAACCATCAGTCCATTGGATGATATAGAAATACGTTCCCGTTGGTAAATCAGCTGATTTGTTGATAGTTGTTCTTCCTTCGGAAACACCTTCAAATTTTCTGGTACTGTTGTCATAGTTTTTGGTTTCATAAACTAAAACTCCCCAGCGGTTATATATCTCAACCGAATTTGGTAAGTGACAATCTTGACCAATGTTATCAATTTGAAACCATTCATTTATACCGTCATTATTTGGAGTAAATGCATTGTGAATGATTACAGTGTCACAACCTGCAACAGCACATAATTCAACAGGCACAGTTACCTCTACTTTTTGAGGGCAAGTATTTTGATGGTTATAAGTATAGCTGAATACATAATCCGCTTCCGGCACTTGATATGCATTGAATATTGAACCATTGAATGTTCCAACATTACTTTCATTTACCCAAGTTCCTCCGGCAGGAGTACCAGTTGGTAAATAATTACTCAAATCCCAAGTTGCAGTTTCACTGTCATTACATATTTGATCACTTACAGTTACTTCAATTACAGGATTAGTGATTACATTAATCAACTGTTGGAACTCTCTTGTATTTCCACAAACATCAGTTACAGTCCAAGTTCTTGTAATAGTGTAAACACCATTTACAACAGTAGATGTAGTTATGCTCGGTACTGGAGTAACAATGGTTCCTGTACAATTATCAGTAAATTGAAGAACAGGTACGTCAGGAATTACATCACAGGTATTAATTGGAGTTTCAATAGTTCCAACTAATTCTGGAGCAACTGTATCAGAAACAGTAATTGTTTGCGTTCCTGAAACTGAATTTCCACATGCATCAGTAGCTGTCCAAGTTCTTACTATTTGATAATTAGAAGGACAGTTTCCTTGTAAAATGTTTTCAGTCATACTTACTGTTGCAGCTCCACAGTTGTCAGTTGCTGTTAATACAGCCGGATTAGGAATATTATCACATGAAGCAGTAGTATTTACCGGAATGCTTTCATTAAAAGTTGGAGCAATTGTATCACCAACAGCAATTGTTTGTGAAACTGAGGACGTATTGTTACACGCATCAGTAAATGTCCATGTTCTAGTTATAGTGAATGAATTAGCACAATTTCCTTGAACAATTGAATCAACACCTTGGACTGTTATAGAACCTGAACAATTGTCAACAGCAGTAAGCGAAATCATCGCAGGAACTTCACCTACACAGGTTGCAGTTATTGATGCTGGTGCTTCTGGAGTTAAAGGAGCTTGATCATCTATTACAGTAATGGTTTGTGATACTGAAGAAGAGTTATTACAAGCATCAGTGAATGTCCAAGTTCTGATTACTGTGAATGAGTTAGGACAGTTGCCT
>NZ_JAKIHN010000008.1 GCF_021608185.1 Flavobacterium anseongense
AAGAAAATTATTTGGCAGAAACCAAACCTGCTAAACAGTAAAAAGATATAACGGACAGCCCAGCCCGAAGGGACATGCCATAATTATATAACATATCGGGATATTTCTGTAATTCATTTTATACTGTTAATAGCGAATTTTACAATGTTATTTATAACAGACCCAAAATTTACAAACACTTAAAATGAAAACTATGAAAAATGTAATTCTAGTAATCGCAATGATTACGTTAACAGCGACAAAGAGTTTGGCTCAAAGTGAGCCCGTAACGATGACAGACAATCGTGAAAAGTTGTTTTTAGGGGTTAAAGCCGGAGCCAATTTATCAAATGTGTATGATTCTGAAGGAGATGATTTTGTAGCCGATTCAAAAGCTGGATTTGCTATAGGAGGTTTTGTTTCCATTCCAATCGGAAAGTATTTTGGGATACAGCCTGAAATCTTGTTTTCACAAAAAGGATTCAAATCAACCGGGACATTTTTGGGGAGTAGCTATGAAGTGACCAGAACGACTAACTTTATTGATGTGCCGATTTTAGCTTCATTTAAGCCTATTGAAAATTTTTCTATTTTATTTGGGCCACAGTTTTCGTATTTGTCAAAACAAACGGATGATTTTCAAGGAGGAACGATTACGACTACACAAGAACAGGCATTCAGTAATGCCAATCTTCGTAAAAACATTTTTGGTCTGACAGGAGGAGTTGATTTAAATTTTGATCATTTCGTATTTGGTCTCCGAGCAGGTTGGGATGTCAAGAATAATAATGGAGACGGAACTTCGGATACGCCACGTTACAAAAACATGTGGTATCAGGCTACTCTCGGTTATAGATTTTAATCAAAAAGGCTCCTGATTTCAGGAGCCTTTATGATATTATTTACTGGCTATTTCTTTGTAGTCTTTACTTCGTTCTCCCTGAATGAACATTTTTAAAGTATTGAAATGCATTGTAAATTCTACTTGTTTCCAATTCAAATCATCTTCAGTATCACCTTCCAGTTTTGTAGTGTATTGGTACCAAAGTGTATATTTCGAATTATCAAATCCCTTTTTATATATCAACGCTCCTCTGTCATCGCATTCTAATCCCCAAATCATTGGTCTTTTTGGCTGTTCGTGAAGCTGATAGAATCCCATTCCGTATTCATTTAGTTCAACCACAGGTTCCTGACCTTTATATAAATATTTACCAAGGATATCCAGATTGATATTCTGCATATAATGTGAAATGTAATGGATGCCGTCTTTGGCTTCGATTTTATCCCAGTTTTGAGAAAAACAGTTCAGCGAAAGCAGCAATAAAGCAACGTATAGTAGATTATTTACTTTCATATTTTCAGAATTACTTTCAATAAAAATAAAAACTATTAGTTGTTGTTTGTCGGAGTGTATGAATTAGTTATGAACACGTTAGATTGTTGAAATGTTGATTTCTTATTAGTTGTTTTCCAACCAAATTCTCGCATTCACAAACGCTTCAATCCACGGTGAAACTTCATCTTTTTTAGCTGTTGGATAATGTGCCCAATTCCATGGGAAAGTTGAACGCTCAATATGTGGCATCATCACCAAATGCCTTCCTGTTTTGTCACACATCATTGCGGTGTTGTAGTCAGAACCATTTGGATTAGCTGGATAACCTTCGTAGGCATATTTCGCTACAATACTATATTGATTTTCAGATTCAGGCAAGTTGAATTTTCCTTCACCATGTGAAACCCAAACGCCAAGATTTGTTCCGGCCAATGTTTTTAGCATGATGGAATTATTTTCCTGAACTTTAACAGATGTAAATATGCTTTCGTGTTTTTGACTCTCGTTATGATGCATTTTTCCGTGGACTTTGTGTTCCGGATTTATCAATTCTAATTCCATGAAAAGTTGACAACCGTTGCAAATTCCAACCGAAAGAGTGTCTTCTCTTTGGAAGAAATTCTTTAATGCTTCGTTTGCTTTTTCGTTGTATTTAAAAGCGCCAGCCCAACCTTTAGCCGAACCCAAAACATCCGAATTAGAAAATCCACCAACAGCACCAATAAATTGAACATCTTCTAAATTTTCTCTGCCCGTAATCAAATCGGTCATGTGAATGTCTTTTACATCAAAACCTGCCATGTATAATGCATTGGCCATTTCGCGTTCAGAATTACTTCCTTTTTCGCGGATGATGGCTGCTTTTGGACGTGGTTTTGAGTTGTCTATTTCAGGCTTTTTCCCTGTGAAATGCGCTGGGAAATTATAAAGTAACGATTGGTTTTTATAATTCTCAAATCGTTCTTTCGCTTTGTTGTTTTTGGTTTGTTTTTGGTCGAGTAGGAAAGAGGTTTTGAACCAAACATCTCGTAAACTCGCAATATCCAAATTGTAATTTTCAAATTCCAAAGATTCTGATGAAGTAACTTCACCAATCTTGAAATACTCAATTCCGTTTAACGCTTTTTCAAATGTAGCATCGTCTTTTGCCTGAAGCACTAATCCGATATTTTCAGAAAATAAAATCTTTATCAAATCTTTTTCGGCGAATGAACTGAAGTCGATTTTGGCTCCCAAATTCACATCTGCAAAGCACATTTCCAATAAAGTTGTAATTAACCCACCTGAACCAATATCGTGTCCGGCAACGATTTGTCTTTCCTTAATTAACCCTTGAATAGTGTCGAATGCTTTTTTGAAAAAGGCAGCATCTTTAATTGTTGGTGTATCGTTTCCAACTTTATTTTGTATTTGAGCAAATGAACTTCCACCCAATTTAAATTCATCCTGCGACAAATTGATATAGTATATCGAACCACCGTTTTTCTGTAAAACAGGTTCGACAACTTTCGTAATATTTGAACAGTTTCCGGCAGCCGAAATAATAACCGTTCCTGGTGCAATCACTTCGTCATTTGGATATTTTTGTTTCATCGAAAGTGAATCCTTTCCGGTTGGAATATTGATTCCTAATTCGATTGCAAAATCAGAGCACGCTTTTACGGCTTCATATAATCGGGCATCTTCACCATCATTTTTACAAGCCCACATCCAGTTGGCAGAAAGCGAAACACTTTTCAAACCATCTTTTAATGGAGCAAAAACAATATTCGACAAAGCTTCTCCAATAGAATTTCTAGAACCGGCACTTGGATTAATCAAAGCTGAAACCGGCGAATGACCAATGGTTGTCGCAATTCCTTCTTTTCCATGAAAATCTAAAGCCATTACACCAACATTGTTTAAAGGCAATTGTAATGGCCCGGCGCATTGTTGTTTGGCTACTTTTCCACCAACGCAACGATCCACTTTATTGGTTAACCAATCTTTGCAAGCTACAGCTTCGAGTTGCAAAACTTGTTCTAAATAGTCTTGAATTTTGTTTTGATTGTAATTTACTTCAGTATAATTTAAAGCAGAAGTATTATCGGTCATTATTATTTTTGGAGAACTTCCGAACATGTCTTCCAAAGCAAAATCCATCGGTTTGTTGCCTGTTGTTTTGCTCTCGAAAGTAAAGCGATGATTATCTGTTACTTCACCAACTTCATACATTGGAGCCCGTTCTCGTTCCGCAATTTTTCTAAGGGTTTCGATATCGTCTTTACCAATTACTAATCCCATTCTTTCCTGTGATTCGTTACCGATAATTTCTTTGGCAGAAAGTGTTGGGTCACCAACAGGTAATTTATCCAAATCAATCAAGCCACCAGTTTCCTCAACCAATTCAGAAAGACAATTCAAATGTCCACCCGCACCGTGATCGTGAATGGAAACAATTGGATTTACGTCACCTTCAACCATTGCTCTGATAGCATTGGCAGCACGTTTTTGCATTTCCGGATTGGAACGTTGGATTGCATTTAATTCAATCCCGGAACCAAAAGCTCCTGTATCTGCAGATGAAACTGCTGCACCACCCATTCCGATTCTATAATTTTCACCACCAAGCACTACGATTTTATCGCCTTTTTTTGGTTTGTGTTTTTTGGCTTGTTCTTCTTTTCCGTATCCAATTCCACCAGCAAGCATAATCACTTTATCAAAACCTAACTTTCGATTATTCTCTTCATGTTCGAATGTTAAAACAGAACCTGTAATTAATGGTTGTCCAAATTTATTTCCGAAATCAGAAGCACCATTTGAAGCTTTAATCAGAATGTCCATTGGAGTTTGATACAACCATTTTCTTTCGGTCATTCCGTTTTCCCATGGACGGTTTTCGGCTAATCTTGAATAAGCGGTCATATAAACCGCTGTTCCGGCTAATGGTAATGAACCTTGTCCACCAGCCAAACGATCGCGAATTTCTCCACCGGAACCAGTAGCTGCACCATTAAAAGGTTCAACAGTTGTTGGAAAATTATGCGTTTCGGCTTTTATAGAGATTACAGAGTTAAATTCTTTTTCCTGATAGAAATCGGCTTTGTCTCCCGTTTTTGGGGCGAATTGTGTCACTTTTGGACCTTTGATAAAAGCCACATTATCTTTATAAGCAGAAACGATATCGTTCGGGTTGAGTTCCGAAGTTTTCTTAATCATTTTGAATAAAGACATTTCTTTTTCAACACCATCAATAACAAATTTTCCGTTGAAGATTTTGTGACGACAATGTTCTGAATTGACTTGCGAGAATCCAAATACTTCTGAATCGGTGAGCTTTCTGTTTAGTTTTTTAGAAAGGTTTTCTAAATAAATAACTTCTTCATCGCTTAACGCCAAACCTTCCTGTTTGTTATATGAAGCAATATCATCAATTTCCAGAATAGGTTCAGGCTTGATATTAATCGTGAAAATATCCTGATTTAATTCGCTATACTTTTGCGAAAGCATTGGATCAAAATTGGTAAAATCAGCAGCAACTTTTTGAAATTCTTCAATTCTGATAATGCCTTCAATTCCCATGTTTTGTGTAATTTCCACAGCATTGGTGCTCCAAGGCGTAATCATAGCGGCACGTGGACCAATAAAAAAATCCGTCAGGACGGATTTTTCTATTTTATGTGCGTTAGCGAATAACCAATTAAGTTTTGAGATAGTTTCTGCCGAAAGTTCGTTTTGCGATTGCACGGCAAAAACAGTGTTACTTTCGTTTCCGAAGAAATGAATCATTGTGTTGTAGTTGTAAGTTGTTGTTGGTGCAAATTTAGGCTAAATAAATGAAATCTAAAATTGCTTTTTGAATTAATTTGATGGAAAAATAATCGAATTATAAGCACCCAAATCGAAAACACCATTTCTTGGATTTCCTAAGATATCTAAAGGAACTCCAACATCTACTCCAAACCCTTTAGACGCTGAAAGTTCACCAATAAACAATTTGTTTTTACTGATATCCTGAAAATCTACAACACCGTTTTTAATAATCTCAGCAGTGTCATTAATAAAGGCATAATCAGGATTATTAGTAAATTGATTGTTCGAGTTATTAAATTTAATCTGGCATTTACTGAACAGTTTATTGAATTGTTTACTAGTATCCGTACCTTTATTAACAAGCAATTCTACCTGATTGGAGCCAAAAATAATACAGTTTTTAAAATCAGCTTTTACCAAATCAAAAGCAACCTGTTGATTAGTTGTTGCGTCGGTATAATAATTATCAACTGTTACGGCAACTTGTTTTGAGCTCGACCAATTGTTGTTAAAGGTGCAATGTTTAAATTCATAACTTCCACCCAAGGTACAAGCTAAGGAAGCAACTCCAGCCGTATTGATAACTATATTTTTGCCTTCAATGTTTGCTGCTCTTCCCAGTAAACCAACGTTGGAACAATCATAAATTTGAGTGTTTTCGATGGTCATTGGTGCGCCTAAATTGTTTTCAACCAATAAACCTATGATGGCATTTTTGAGGGTTAAATTTTTAATCCTATGATTGGTACTTCCTTGTCTGAGATACACCGTTCCCCATTGTCCTGGAACATCGGAGAAAATAGGTTCTAACCGGTCGCCTTCAAAAATAACTTCGTTTTCTAATGCTGCAGTTGTTGATGTTTCGCCATCAATATGAAGCGTTCCGCCTTCCTGAACCACTAAACCCGAACCGTCATGAAAATGAACTCTTGCTCCGGCAGGAATCGTTAATGTTTCACCACTGGGAACACTGGCATAACCGTAGACGACATAGGGTTTATCTGTCCTGAATAAGTATTCATTCCCATTATCAGGATGTGAATGACTTAGATTTCGACCATTAGTTTCCAACACAGTTCCGTCTTCATTAAAACCAATCGGAATCTGACCAATAACGCCATTGGTATTATTTGGAAATATAAAATAAGCATCCTGGATTAGTGTTACCAATTCTACTTTTTGCAAATTAGCGCCACTGTCAAATTCAATTTGGTCTGTATAAAGGAAATCCGAAGGGTTGGCATCACCAATTCCTGCAGTGGTTTCTATGAAAATATACATGCTGTCTTTTGCCAGTAATTCTACATCATGGAAAACCCTGTTTTCATCACCTGTCATTCCGTCAACAGTAATTCTGTATTTTGTTCCAACGCCTTTAGCTAACCTGATTGTAGGGATTTTGATGTCTTTGCTGCTTTTGTTATAGACTTTCAAAGTGTATGTACTTGAACCTATATTGGCAAAAACGGTATCCAAATAAATAGTGTCTTTTGAAAAAACTAAATCTCCAGTACTAGGTTCAAAAACAAAGTCCTGACGACATGAACTAACGGTAACAGCTAAACCAACAAAAAAAAGAATAAAGAGTTTACGCATTTGCAGTATGAATTTTGGTAAATGTAAGTATTAATTTGAAAATTTAAAAATCATATCATTTATAACGTTAAAAATTCAGTTTTATTGTCATTACAATCAATTCAGCATCCTTTGACTTTTAGATTCTTGTAAATAAGTATTATTTTTACAAAAAAAAGCTATGTCATTCGATAAAGACAAAATCCTCCAACTTTGTAACGATTGGTCCAAAAACACTTTGATGGAAACTTTAGAAATAGAGTATATCGATGCCGGAGAAGATTTTTTAACAGCAAAAATGCCTGTCAATTCCAGAGTACATCAACCCATGGGTTTGCTTCATGGTGGCGCCACAGTAGCTTTAGCCGAAAGTGTTGGAAGTGCAGCTTCACTAATGTTTATCAATACTGAAAAACAAGAAGCTCGTGGCATTGAAATTTCAGCAAATCATTTAAAAAGTAAACGGGAAGGAACTGTTTTTTGTACGGCAAAAATTATTCATAAGGGAAGAAGCATTCATCTTTGGGAAATAAAAATCACCGATGAGGAAGGAAAATTGATTTCTCTTTGCAAACTGTCTAACATGATTATACCGCGACGCTAATGACGGATTTATTCATAAAAGTCAAAACACATCAGGAGCAACAATTGCCATTTGCGTTGTTCTGTAAACCCGATTCGGATAGAATTGTAGGCGTGTTTCAAAAGAACGATCATTTGTATTTTTTGGAAAATTTTGAAGAAAAAGGATTTGTTTTTGCGCCATTTGATGCCGAAGAAATACCTTTTATTCCGTTAGAACATGCTGATGTGTATGTTGAAAATGTGAACACGTCCGATTATTTTTTTGATAAAAAGGCTCCAGAAGTAAATAGCGCAATTAGTAATGATTTTTTTGAAGAATTAGTTACCAAAGCTGTTGAAGCTATCCATGAAAATCAGTTTTCGAAAGTAGTTTTATCCCGAAAAGAAGAAATTAGCAACCCTAATTTTGATATTGAAACTACCATGAATAAAATGATTAGTATTTATTCCGGAGCGTTTAAGTATTGTTTTTTTCATCCAAAGATTGGCATTTGGCTTGGTGCAACTCCGGAGCAGTTTTTAAAAACCAATGGCAATACGTTAAAAACAGTAGCACTTGCCGGAACGCAGTTGGCAACAAGTTCTAAAAACATCGTTTGGCAAGAAAAGGAAAAAAAGGAACAGCAGTTAGTTACTGATTTCATTGTAGATAGTTTAGAAGATTTGACTAAAGAGGTTACCATTTCAAGTCCGTATTCTTTTAGAGCCGGTAATTTGTGGCACATCAAAACAGATATTTTAGCCCGATTAAAATCGAAGAAGTCATTAAAAAAAATTATCACAGCATTGCATCCAACATCGGCAGTTTGCGGATTGCCAAAGCAGGCTGCTAAAGAATTCATACTCGAAAATGAAGGGTACAATCGCGAATACTATTCGGGATTTTTAGGTGAGTTGAATATCGATTTCGTGACTTTCAGAACTTTGCAAACCGATTTATTTGTCAATTTGCGTTGTATGAAAATTATCAAAAATAAAGCACAGCTATTTGTTGGATGTGGTATTACAAAAGACAGTAATCCTGTAGATGAATATATTGAAACGGTCAATAAATCAATGACGATGAAAAAGATTATTCAATAAAACGTATTTTTGACTCGAGCCGCGTTAGCGGTGAACAGACGAAGTAAACTAAATAGAACTTAAAATGAAACTAGATATATTGGCTTTTGGTGCGCATCCGGATGATGTAGAATTAGGTTGTAGCGGAACTATTGCCAAAGAAATTTCGTTAGGAAAAAAAGTTGGTATTATCGATTTAACACGTGGTGAATTAGGAACCCGTGGATCAGTTGAAATCAGAGATTCTGAATCGGTATTGGCTGCTGAAATTTTGGGAATTGCTGTTCGCGAAAACCTGAATATGCGTGATGGATTTTTTGTAAATGATGAAGCACATCAACTTCAAATTATAAAAATGATTCGGAAGTATCAGCCGGAAGTTGTGCTTTGCAATGCTGTTCGTGACCGACATATAGATCACGGGAAAGGAAGCAAATTGGTTTCGGATGCTTGTTTTCTTTCGGGTTTGAGAAGAATAGAAACTACTTTCGACGGTAAAAATCAGGAAGCCTGGAGGCCAAAAGTGGTGTATCACTATATTCAATGGGAAAATATTGAACCAGATTTTGTGGTTGATATAACAGGATTTGTGGATAAGAAAGCAGCTTCGATTTTGGCGTATGCCTCACAGTTTTATTCTGAAAATTCCAATGAGCCAGTAACACCAATTGCGACCAAAAATTTCCTGGAAAGCATACATTATCGCTCGCAGGATTTTGGGCGATTAGTAGGCGTAGAACACGCCGAAGGTTTTACGGTTGAAAGATATGTGGCGGTCAATAGCTTAAGTGATTTAAAATAAGTTTTTAATTTTTTTCTTGGCAGAAGAAAAGAATTTATACTATATTTGCACCCGTCTAAAATGGTGGTTGTAGCTCAGCTGGTTAGAGTAGCGGTTTGTGGTGCCGCGGGTCGCCGGTTCGAACCCGGTCAGCCACCCATAGGTAAAAAGCTTCGAGAAATCGAGGCTTTTTTATTTTATACTACTTTGTATCAGACTTATCAACTACTAATCTATTTGCCCGATTAGCAATTTCCCAAGCAATAGCGAAAGCATATTTGGTTCTTGTAGTCAATGCGTCAAATTCTATTTTGCTTACGTCGTCTGTAGGTCTGTGATAATCAGCATGCTCTCCGTTATAAAGAAAAACTACCGGAATTCCGTTTTTGGCAAAATTATAATGGTCCGAACGATAATAATAACGGTTTGGATCACTTTTGTCATTGTATTTATAATCGATGGTTAAGAATTTATTTTTCGCATTAACCTCTTCACACACATTGTATAAATCGGTTGAAAGATAATCTGAACCAATCAAATAGACATAATTATTAGTGTTTTCATGAAACGGATCGCGTCTTCCTATCATATCTATATTCACATCGGCAACTGTATTAGCTAATGGGAATAATGGATTTTCTGTGTAGTAACGCGAACCATGCAAACCGTGTTCTTCACCTGTAACGTGCAAAATTAAGATGGAACGTTTTGGTCCATGGCCTTCATTTTTAGCTTTTTGAAAAGCAGCAGCAATTTCCATGATAGCGACTGTTCCCGAACCATCATCGTCTGCACCGTTATTAATTTGACCATTTTTTATTCCAATGTGGTCGTAGTGCGCCGAGACAACCACAATTTCTTCTGGTTTTTCGGAACCTTCAATAAAGGCCCATATGTTCTCTGAATCGGGGAGATTTTTGTTGCGCTTTGCATTTAAATAAGCAGCCGGAATATGTTGGTAATAATCGGTAGCACCTTTTGGGAAACCAACGCCATGTTTTTTGTAGAAATCAATAATATAACGACCTGCTTTTTTCTGACCTTCGCTTCCGGTGTCGCGACCTTCCATTTCATCGGAAGCGATGATTTCGAGATTTTGCTTTAGGCTTTCTCGTGAAACACCATCAATATAATTATTTTTTGAATGGTTATCAGACTTGACTGCAACAACATTTTTCGGGCTTGAACAATTTATAAATAGAAATATAAACAGTAATAATACTATTGGTTTCTTCATGTTGATTTTTAATGAATATTGATAAAAGTATATACGATAAATACTAAAAGTAGGATGATTATTAAAATGATGTTGATGAATAACAACGCAATGCTTTTAAGGAACGAAATCACTCTTGTTTCGCCATAAAAACGATGATGTGCCGGGAAGAAATAATAGAAAAACCAAATAAATGAAATAGCTTTTCCAAAACCGGAAATGAAATCGGTAAACGCATTTTCAACAAAGCAGTCCATTATTTTATTGAAAATGAATATCAATAATATAGTAAGCAGCAGAAATGAAAAATAATGTAGCGTGAAAATGCCATGATCAAAATAATACCAACGCTTTTTACCATGAAAAAGCCAAAGCATCAATGCGAATAGCGGCATATAGATAAATAATACTTTTGGGATATTGCGTTGTGATTCTTCCAAAAATTTCTGCATCATTTCTTCCTTGGTGTTTTTGGCTTTTACTATCAATGTTTTTTTAACAATGTTATATTCAAAATCACTTAGTTTGTCTTCTGCCGGACCATATTTTTGTAATGAATCCAACTCTTTGACGTTTTTGTAACCAAAATTTAGAAAGTTTTCATTCTGTTGTTCATTGGTAAGATGCTTTTTCTTTTGTGCTTCTTCATCGGCTTTTAGAATCTCGGAAAGCTTTACTACTTTGGCTGCAATAACACTGTCTTTAACAACTCCGTTTTTGTCTGTTACAGGCACAGTTGTCGTTTGATCTGAATTCATTAGATTATCAGTGTTTGTTGGGAAAATTGCAATCAGAAAGAAGGTCACAAAACTGATGAAAATATATAATCTTACCGGTGCTAAATAGGAAAGACGTTTTCCAGAAAGGTATTCTTTAGTTAGCGATGCGGGTTTAAACAATAAGTTTTTTATGGTTTTCCAAAAAGCATTTTCATAATGTGTTAAGTCTTCAAAAAAATGAACAAATAAGTGATGAAAAGTCTTTCGGGTATCGGTGTTTTCCTGTCCGCAGTTAGGACAAAATCTATTTTCTACAACATAATTACAATTCAGGCAGGTTTTGTCTTTTCTTAATGGACTTTTCGACATAGGAATAGTTATAAAAATCAAAATGTAAATCTATTAAAATTATTTCTATTTTTGAGACACAAAACACAAAACCATGCAATCAAAAGCTACAACTCCGGAACAATATTTAGCCGAATTACCTGAAGACAGAAGAGAGGCCATGCAAAAACTTCGAAAAGCCATTAAAGATAATCTGCCAAAAGGTTTTGAAGAAGTTATCGGTTACGGAATGTTAGGTTATGTTGTGCCGCACAGCATTTATCCGAAAGGCTATCACTGCAATCCGAAATTGCCCTTGCCTTTTATTAATTTGGCTTCACAGAAGAACTTTATTGCATTGTATCATATGGGAATTTATGCCAATAAGGATTTGGAAAACTGGTTTGTTGCCGAATATCCAAAACACGTTAAATCCAAACTAGATATGGGAAAAAGTTGTCTTCGATTTAAAAAAATGGATGAGATTCCGTTTGATTTTATCGGAGAATTGATAGCCAAAGTATCGGTAGAAGATTGGATTTCAAATTACGAAAGCGCATTTAAAAAATAAGATGATTACAATTCAAAGAAATAAAGACGAAAATTTCATCAGTATCAGAGCTATAGCTACCGAAGTTTGGCCCATTGCTTATGGTAGTATTTTGAGTCAGGAGCAATTTGATTATATGATGGAAATGATGTACAGCGTTCCGTCATTGCAAAATCAGGTTAATGAAAAAGGCCATCGTTTTATATTGGCTGTTGAAAATGAAGTTCCTGTTGGTTTTGCTTCTTATGAATTCAACTACAATAAAAAACCAAAAACAAAAGTTCATAAAATCTATATTTTGCCAAATCAGCAAGGCAAAGGCATTGGGAAAGCACTAATCGATTTTATCACAATTGAAGCCAAAGCAAAGCATCAAAGGGGATTGATTTTGAATGTGAATAAAAATAATATAGCTATTCGTTTTTACGAGAGAATTGGTTTTGAAATCAGTTCTGAAGAAGTCATCGATATTGGCAATGGTTATGTAATGGATGATTATGTAATGGAAAAATCGATTTAAAATGCAACCGATGAAGTTTCTGAAAAAAATAAACAGCAAAGCAAAATCCGATGCCAACACAGGTTTCGGGGCGAATGCTTCGAGTTACGGCGGACGGTTTATCACCAAAAATGGAAATGCCAATGTCAAGAAATCGGGCATTGGTCTTTTTGAAAGTATTAGTTGGTATCATACCATGCTCAATATTCCGAGATGGAAATTCATGGTCATCATTGTTGTATTTTATTTTCTGGTCAACTTTATTTTTGCCAGTCTGTATTATGCTGTTGGAGTCGAACACTTAAACGGGGTTACAGCCAGTACAACTTTGGATAAGTTTGGACAGGCATTTTTCTTTAGCATTCAAACTTTTACAACAGTTGGTTACGGACATATCAGTCCAACCGGTTTTGCGGCTAGCTTTGTGGCTGCTGTAGAAGCTTTATTTGGCTTGTTGAGTTTTGCTATTGCAACAGGGTTGTTTTACGGAAGATTTAGTAAACCCAAAGCACACATCAAATTTTCACATAACGCTTTGATAGCGCCATACAAAGATGGAACCGCTTTCATGCTTAGATTATCACCTTTTAAAAATACCAATCTGACCGATGCAGAAGCCAAAGTAACACTTGGAATGAAACTGGATGAAAAAGGTGTTCTGGTAAACAAGTTCTATACTTTAGATTTAGAATTGTCAAAAATAAATCTACTTAATTTGAGTTGGACATTGGTTCATCCGATAACTGAAAATAGTCCGTTGTATAATTTGACCAAAGAAGATTACGAACACATTGATGGAGAATTTCTGGTGTTTCTTAAGGTTTTTGATGATATGTTTAGTACGACAGTTGTAAAACGAGCGTCTTATTCGTTTGATGAGATTGTTTTTGGTGCCAAGTTTTTACCGATGTTTTCTCGAAGCGAGAATCAAAATAAAACAGTTCTTCACATTGATAAACTGAACTTGTATGAAAAAATAAAGCTGTAAAATAATTTACAGCTTCTTTTTTTATTTTAGAGCAGCATCTAATTTTACCGCTACTTTTTTGGAGACTTTCTTACTGACAACACTTGGAATTTCAATCCCGTAATCGTCGGTATTCAGATTAAAATCAGCATCAATCTCTATACCGTTACCTGTTTTTTTTATGTTTGCCGTAAAGGTAATGTCTTTAGATTTTCCGTGCATTTCCATTTTCCCTTTTATGATATAGGCTTTGGCAGTTTCGGTAAGTTTTGAAACATCAAAGTTGTCAATTTTACCTTTGAAAGTTGCCTTTGGATATGAATCACTTTCCATATAATTTTCGTTGAAGTGTTCTTCCATCAATGCTACTTTGAAGCGAAATCCTTTTATTAATACAAGGCTGGCAATTTCTCCGCTACTTGGATTTAGCACTAAAGTAGCAGATTCATTTTTTGCTTTTACTTCTTCAAAAGCAGGAACAGAGGCTTCAAATGTAACTTTAGCTGTTTTTGTAATCATCTTGGTTTGTGCAAAACTGCTCAAACTCATTATTATTAGAAGACTTATTAATTTTGATGTCATAGCTTTAAATTTATTCTGGGAAACCGTTACTTGCCCATTCGAAAATCTGATCAATTTTTGCCTGTGGTAATCTTGTTCCACCATTTGGCATCATTCCGGGAGAACCTTGCGCTCTTGAAATTCTATCTAATAAACCTCTTGTTTGAACCGCATTCTTAACAAATTCGTATGTAGTTAAAGACATGGGCGCACCGTTTACAGGAACCGTTGCATGACAAGGAACACAGTTATTGTCAATTATAGCTTTTACGGTATTGGTATAAGTAACTTCGTCAAACTGGTTTATATCAATCAAATCAGAACTTGAATCGTTCGTGCATCCTAAGACAAAAACAATACCAAAGGAAGTCAGGAGTGGAAAATATAATATCTTTTTCATTCTAGTTTTTTTTTAAGTAGTATTTTTAAGTAAATTTACGTAATTATCTGTTAAGCAGTTTAAATTAATTTCGATTATGAGGAAAAAGTTGTTTTATATTTCACTCTTGTTAATTGTGGTGATTTTTGGAGTCTACAAATATGTCTATAAAAGTCACAGAGATATAGCTTCAGAAGATGCTGCTTTTTCTAAAACAGTGACGGAAGTCTTTCACGAATTTACGGCTAATGATAGTTTGGCAAATAAAACTTATTTAGACAAAACAATTTCTGTAAAAGGTAAAATAACCAATATTGATTTAGCCAATAAAATTATTACCGTTGACGAAAAGCTTTCAGCCCGATTTACAGATAAGATTCCGGATACTATAAAACTTCAGGATTCGATAACTTTAAAAGGAAGATTGGTAGGTTTTGACGATTTGTTAGAAGAAATACAAATGGATCAATGCGCTATTGAATAAATTATTTATAACAAAAGACTAAAAAGAAAATTATATGAAAAAGATTATTTTATTGCTATTATTACCAATTACCATGGTTGCTCAGGAAGATTTACTTAGTGGTGTAGACTCGACGAAAACTCCAAAAAGCAAAGTTGATTCAGCCTTTAAAGCTTTGAAAATTGTAAATCTAGAATCTACGAAACTAGCAGCTAAAGGCGATTTTTATTTTATAGTGGCACATAGATTTGGCTCTCTAAAAGATGGATTTGAAGGCGCATACGGACTCGACAGCGCCGTGACTCAATTGAAATTTCTTTACGGAATTGCCGATTGGTTTACTATTAGTGCAGCAAGAAGTGAATTAGCTTATGATTTTTCCGGAAAATATTTATTGCAATCTCAGGAAACAAATGGTTTTCCGGTTGCTATTGCAGGGTTTACCAGTATAGGATTTAATAATACTTTGAAAGAAAGTAATTATCCTGAAATGAAATTTGAGAACAGATTAATTTATGTGGCGCAAATATTAGTTTCCAGAAAATTCAATAAAAATTTATCATTAGAGTTGGCTCCAACTTTCTTTCATGAAAATTTTGTAATTGATGATAATCAGGATAACAGTCAATATGCTATTGGAGTAGGCGGAAGGTATAAATTTGCAAAACGCTGGTCTGTAAATGTTGATTATGCGGCTCATTTAAACCGTTCAAGTACTTCACCATTTAAAGATCCGCTTTCTATTGGAGTTGATTTAGATACTGGCGGTCACGTTTTTCAGATGCATTTCAGTAGCTCACAAGGAATGCATGAAGCAGGATTTTTGGGTAATACAACCGGAGATTGGGGAAAAGGAGATATTTTCTTTGGATTTAATCTCTTGAGAGTTTTTTAAAAAGTAACTTTCAGCTATAAAAAAAAGTCCTCTCGTCTTATTAAACGAGAGGACTTTTTTATTTTTAATGACTCTTATTATTCTTTAATGAATTTTTGAGCATAGTTCTTATTATCTGTGTCAGATATGGATAAGATGTAAGTACCGCTTGCTAAATTTTCGACATTTATAGGTTGATTTAAATCGTCAACTTTCAAAACTTCTTTACCGGTTAAATCATAAACAAATGCTGATTTAAGAGTAACACTTTGATTGGCTTTTAGCTGAATGTTAACCACATTTTTTGCCGGATTTGGATAAACAGAGAAAACAGTGTTGTTAAATGAATTAACACCCAAAGTTGCTCCTTCGACTACATGTAAGGTTTGATTTGGAGCTACATTGTTGTATGTGTCAACAAGTCCGGATGGCCATCTTATTATCACCTGATTAATTGTTGTATCTTGTCCAATACCAAAATGAGCGTTTAATGAACTCATGTATTTAAATCCTTCGCCACTTCTAATATCTCTAATTTGTTTGCCTAATGCACTGTATACTTCAAGACGAGCACCAATTCCGTTACTATTACTTTGAATTCCTTGTAAAGTAACTTTTAACCATTTGTTTGTATTTGGAATCGCATAACGAATGGTGTTTCCATTTTGAATATCCAGAAAACCATCATTGTTTAAATCGCCAACGGCACCAACGCCTATTCCTGAATAACTAACAGCTGCAAAAGTACTGTTATGCTGATTAAACATAATTTTATTTCCACCACCTAATACATCAATAAATCCGTCATTGTCAAAATCATAGGCAATATTGTCAATATTGGTAGAAGTATTTGTGTCCCATCCTGAGTTTGTTGTAATATTCGTAAAAGCACTTAAAGTATTAGTTGTTTCAAAATTATTTCTAAAATATTTGTGTGTTCCTGTACTAGCTGTAATGATAATATCCATATCCCCATCATTGTCAAAATCAGCAATAGCAGAGGACCATGTTTGAACCGGAGTAATATCTATTCCGGCGAGAGTAGAAACATTTGTATAATTATTTCCACCATCATATCTAAATAATTGACATGGAGGTCCAGAGCATTTAGAAATAAACACATCTGTATCCCCATCATTATCAAAATCGGTAAATAAAGTGGCATAATTTCCACCACCAGAACTCAAGTTCATAGCACCGGGCGTAGTGTTAGATTGATAAAAAGTCAAAGTATTTGTAAGTCCACCACCATTTAAATAATAACAATTCGGAGCTATATCATGGCAGGAAAAAACATCAAGATTTCCATCATTATTTAAATCCGCAAAATTTGTTCGCTGACAAAAAATATAATCACCAGGAGTTATACTGGTATAACCGGTTTCATTAGATTTCCATACAGAAAGCCCATTTCCGCTTCCCAAAATTAGATCCGATTTCCCATCTCTGTTATAGTCACCTGCTGCCAAACTCCATCCAGGCATAAAGCTTGTTCCTGATATTGGATAATCAGTAACAGTAAACGTACCACCGGCACCTTGAGTGTGTACTCTTAAATTATTAGCACTTACTCCTACGATATCATCAACATAATCACCATTCATGTCAACCACACATAAATTATATCCACTATTTATTGTAGCAATAGATTGCGTTGTATAAGTTATTGGTGGCGTAGGTTGAACAACGACAGCACTTTCAGTCAGTTGGAAAGTAAAACCTCCTGAATTCCATTTGTTATCAAAAGCAATATAATAGGTAGTTCCTGCAGTTACATTAAATGTAGCTGTCGACAAAAAACCATTTCCAATTATACCACCGTCATCATCTCCTGAATAACATACTAAATTAGCGCATGTTCCGGTGTAAACATGAAATCGGGTATCTCCTCCGGAATTAATAGCTAAATCTGTGGTAATAGTAGTAGTGTGAGCTTGGGTTGGTGTGTACGTATACCATTCTCCGGCCGTAGCTCCAGTACCATTATCAGCACAAATTGGACTTGGAACCTGTGTTCCGTTTACAGCACTTATGACATAAGTACCTGCAGTAATTGGAACTGCAGTAGCACAAGTGTCTTGTGCGTTTGCTACTTGCGCAATAAAAAAGAATGCTAAGATTAAGGTAATTTTCTTCATTTTTTTATTTTTAGTTTGATTGTTTTTTTTAGTTTACGGACAAGGCGCTAGTGAATTAATCCACTGTTCTACTAATGCTACTCCTTCTTCGTGTATAACTGTTCTTCCATGCAATGGCATTCTAAAAGATTCATCTGTGGTGTTTAGCCTATAATAGAGCATAGATCTATTTATATTTCTGGGAGCTACAATTTTGGTTAGAGCAGTTGCAAAACTATAATCCTCAGTATCAACACAAACTCCCATATTAGTTTGACCATTAACGCCACCCGTTTCGCTGTAAGGGAAACGCATTGGTCTGTAATCACAGTGTCTGTCAATAGCGTGACAATGAGAACAATTGCTGTCTAAATAGGATCTGACTCTTAACTCTAATGGTTTTGAGCTGTCATTATAGTTGATTACTGTGTTTTCTGTAGAGGGGAAAGTAAAATTACTTTCAAGATAACCGCTCTCAATCCATTTTGAAAGTTGATTTTTAGTTTCGGTATTATAAGTATAATTAAAATTAAGGTTTTGAGGTTTGATGCCTATAGGTATATAAGTATCTATCACAGTACTTCCTATGACCTCTTTGTTTTTGTGGCAAATCATACATTGCACTTCTGTTGGGATTCTGTAATTAGCACTTCTAATTATATTATTTTCATCTTTCCAGGAAACATCTGTGTAACTGCCTGCTAAATCAAAGTAGGCTTCAGTTTGGTCTGTATTCCAAACATAATCGGCAAAAATCCATCCTGTTGATTTTCTAATCATGACACGTGTTTCAATGATTCGTGTTGTATTATCGGGTTGTACATTATCGTAATAAAATGTTTTTATTAAAGCAGCACCAACCGGTAATTCTAAAACTTTGTTGTCTGCAACAAAACTTGCTTTTGTCCCTTGTGGCATCCAAATAAATCTTTTTTTATGAGCATAATCTGAAAAAAGAGAACTGGCAGGTTCATACGGTATAACATTTAAGGAAGGGATTTGATTTTTCATATCACCTTCAAAAAAATTATAGTCTGATAATTTTGGATAAGGCACTAATGTCAAATCAACCTTAACAGGAGAAACCGGTTTGTAAACGTCATCTTTATCAGAACAAGCATTAAGAACAATAATCAATAAAAATAGCGTTATTGATAAAGTGTAATATTTTTTCATAGATTTTAAAATGCAAGCCAAATATAATAATTATTTCATAATTTGTTTAAAATTAATAGATTATATATCCTGCAAAATTCTTTTTTTACTAGTACAGAATGAACCAAAACTTAATTATAAAAAAAAATGCATCCCGAAAATGAAATGCATTTTTTAAGCTATGATTAAAGCGTTATTCCTTAATGAATTTTTGAGGATAACTTTTACCGTTTGTATCAGAAATTGTTAAAATATAAGTTCCGGTTGCTAAATTTTCAACGTTAATAGGTTGATTTACAGCGTTGGTTGAAAGCACTACTTTTCCGGTTAAATCATATACTAAAGCTGATTTAAGTGTTACATTTAAATTGTTTTGCAATTGAATATTAACAACGCTTTTTACTGGATTTGGATATATTGAGAACACACCATTGTTGAATGAATTAACTGCCAAAGTAGAACCTTCAACTACCGATAGATTTTGATTTGGATTCACACCATTAATAGTGTCAATAATTCCGGATGGCCATTTAATGATTACCTGATCAATAGTTGTTGCCTGTCCAATTCCGAAATGAGCAGTTATCGTGCTCATGTTTTGGAATCCGGTACCGCTTTGTACATATCTAATTTGTTGTCCCCAAGCGCCATGAATTTCAACTCTGGCTCCAATTCCGTTTCTGTTGCTTTGAATTCCGCGTAAATTTACGTTTAACCATTTATTAGTATTACCATTGTTAAACAATACATTGGTGCCGTTTTGAATGTCTAGAAATCCATCATTATTTAAATCGCCAATTGGTCTGTCAAAAGCAGATAAATTATAGGTGTTTGGGTTAGCTGTGAAGTGAAAATTACCATCGCCAAACATTATGTTATTACCCGATCCTAATACATCTAAAAACCCATCATTATCAAAATCCTGAGCTACATATTCTCTGCCCAAAGAAGTGTTTGTGTCATAACCTGAACCCGCAGTCACACTTGTAAATGTTCCATTGCCATTATTTCTTTTTACGTTTGTATATCCGTTAGATGCTGAGTTTACCCCAACAATAACATCCATCCATCCATCGTTATTAAAATCACCGCAAGCACCTGACCAAGTTTGTTCAGGATTTGCCATGTTGGCTTCTACCGCTACATTTGTGTAAGTTCCATCTCCATTGTTTTTATGCAATTGGTCAATATTTCCTCCGACACCGGAACCACCTTGTCCACATTTTGCAAGATACATATCAATATCACCATCATTATCAAAATCAAACCAATTGGAAGCATAATTTCCACCAGATGGGAAATCACCTAGACCACCTTGATTAGCATTTAGATTAACACCGTCGTTCATATAAAAACGATTGGGAGCATTATCATCACAGGCAAAAGCATCTAATTTTCCATCATTATTGATATCTACAAAGTTTGTTCTTTGTACCAAATAATTTTGTGTTTTTCTGTCGGTTGTATATCCTGTTCCGTCATTGTTTGCTTTTAAAAAAACAACACCACTTCCCGAACCATAAATTAAATCATTGAATCCGTTATTGTCATAATCTCCGGCAGCAATACTCCATGAAGGTAAAACGGTTGTATTACTAACTGCAAAAGACGTTGAAGTAAATGTGCCACCAGCTTGCTGATAGGAAATTACCAATTGCGTTGTAGAAACAGCAGAAACAATATCGTCTAAATTATCTCCATTCATATCGGCAATACAGTTGTTATATGTTCCGGCTATACCAGTAACTGCTTGAGTGGTAAATGACAATCTATCTGTAGCTGGAGGTGGAGCTACCATAAGTGTGAAATCAAAACCATTGTTGCTGTATCTGTTGTCAAATGCGATAATATAAGTAGTGCCTGTCGTCGCGTTAAAGGTGACTTGTGAAGTTAATGCTCCATTATAATCATCATTTGCAGTCAAGCAAACCAAACTGCCGCAAGTTCCGGTATATACAAATACTCTTGTGTCAGAATTGCCGTTTTGCGCTAATGCTGTTGATAGAATTACGCTGTTATTTGCCAATGCGGTATAGGTGTACCATTTTCCTTTTGTTGGATTGTTGCCATTGTTGTTTAAGTTACAAAACAATGTTGGAGCAGTACCATTCTCTCCTGTAAACGCAGGAGCTGTTGTTGTTGAGTTAAGCAAAATAGCAACCGGCGTACTACAATCTTGTTGTGCTATGGCTACAGTTATGCTAAAAAGTAAAAAAATAACAGACGTAATTTTTTTCATAATATGATTTTGGTTAGATTATTTGAAATTGTTATGGACACCTTTGAGTCAATGATAAAATATACTGCTCTAAAAGAGCAACACCTTCGTCATGAACCATGGTTCTGCCTAACAAAGGCATTCTCTCACTTTCATCATTTGATATCATTCGATAATGCATGATTGATTTGTTGAAGTTTCCCGGAGTAATTACTTTTTGTAAAGTCGGACTTATCTCTTCGTCGGCCAGTAAACAAATACCAATATTAGAATCAATATCTGTTTGATGGAATGGCAATCGAATTGGTCTGTAATAACAACGGGCTTCGTCCTGATGGCAATGGGCACAGTTTGCATCTAAATAAGAGCGCAGTCTTAAATCTAATGGTTGCGTTGTATCGTGATAATCTACCACAGAAGCAATAGATGAAGGATAACTTTCTAAGTAACCTTGTTCAACCAATTTTTGTAAAATCTTCTTACTTGTATTACCGTAGGTATGATTGTGATTTAAATTTTGTGGTTTAACACCAATTGGTGTTGCGATTTCATTAATCTTATGACAGGCAAAACATTCTGCATCTGAAGGAATTCTATAATCTGTAGTTACTATTTCACCGCTGGGTTTTGCAAAAGTTATATTTTTGGTACTTCCATTAGTGAAATCGATACCTGTTACTAAATCGGCATCTGTCTGATCATCATTCCATAAATATTCATAAAATTTCCAACCATCGTCTTTTCTAATCATTATTCGAGTCTCGATAATTTTTGTTTGGTTTCCTGGTTGAATTGTGGTGTAATAAAAAGTTTTTATCAAAACAGTTCCAACCGGAAAATCAAGAATTTTATTGTCGGCAACATAAGCTGCAGCAACACCATTCGGCATCCAGATAAATCTCTTTTTTGAAGCATAATCAGTAAAAAGGGAACTCGCAGGCTCATATGCAACCACATTTAAAGATGGAATTTGATCCTTGATTGCACCTTCAAAAAAATGATAATCCGACAGTTTCGGATAAGGAACTAAAGTTAAATCAACTGTAACCGGAGAAATCGGAATGTACTCGTCATCATTGTCTGAA
This sequence comes from Flavobacterium anseongense, assembly GCF_021608185.1. GTDB lineage: Bacteria > Bacteroidota > Bacteroidia > Flavobacteriales > Flavobacteriaceae > Flavobacterium > Flavobacterium anseongense. The sequence goes on from NZ_JAKIHN010000008.1 coordinate 22,247, forward strand.
CAGGAAATAAAAAGGACAAAAGTTAAAAGTAAAACTGCGGATAGTAGGTAATATTTTTTCATAGAATTTTAAAATGCAGACCAAATATAATAATTATTTGATAACCTTCTAAAAATTAACAGGATTTCTAAAAGATGAAACTCGATTATTCATAATTTGATAAAAATTACGCAATATAATTGCTACATTTCTTCATCTTTGTTGGCTCGCTGTAAAATGTTTTCGGGCAATGCTTTTTTGGCTTTAGCTCCCATTTTTTTTAGGTTTTCAACACGGTTGATTAGATTTCCGCTGCCATCAACAAGCTTGTTCATGGCATTATCATATTCTGTTTTTGAGTCTTTTATTTTATTTCCTACCTTAACCAAGTCGGCTACAAAACCTTCAAACTTGTCGTACAAAGCTCCGGCTTGTCGTGCAATTTCCAATGCGTTTTCCTGCTGTTTTTGATTCGTCCACATACTGTCAATTGTTCGCAGAGTTGCCAATAATGTGGATGGCGTAACAATCACAATATTTTTTTCAAAAGCTTTATTGTAAAGCGAAGTATCTTCATTCAATGCCAAAGCAAAAGCGGATTCAATCGGAATAAATAGCAACACAAAATCAGGGCTTTCCATCTGATATAAATCATGATAATTCTTCTCACTTAATTGGTCAACATGGCGTCTGATTGCCATCACATGTTCTTTTAAATGCTGCGCTTTTTCAGCATCGTCTTCTTCGTTGATATAACGTTCATAAGCTGTCAATGTAACTTTGGAATCGACTACCATTTTCTTGCCGTCAGGTAAATTAATTACGACATCAGGAAAAACCCGATTACCATCTTCGGTTACAAAACTTTGCTGCACTTCGTATTCTCTTCCTTTTTCCAAACCTGATTTTTCCAGCACACGTTCCAAAATCAATTCGCCCCAATTTCCTTGCATTTTGCTGTCACCTTTTAGTGCTTTGGTTAGGTTTAAAGTCTCTTTGCTCATCTGCTCGTTCATTTCGCGCAAGCCCAATATTTGCTGACGTAATGCTGCGTGATAATCAATGCTTTCTTTGTGTGTGTCTTCGACTTTCTTTTCAAAAAGCTGAATTTTTTCACTAAGTGGATTTAATATGTTTTTCAGGTTTTCCTTGTTTTGCTCAGTGAATTTCGTGGTTTTTTCTTCCAGAATTTTGTTCGCTAAATTTTCGAATTCTTTGGTGAATTTCTCCTGCAGTTTTTCGACTTCTTCCTTTTGTTCTTTGTTGCGTTCCCAAAGGTTTTCGAAATCAGTCTCTTTTTTGGACAATTGAATGGCTAATGATTCTTTTTCGGTACGGATAGTTTCGCGTTCCTGAACCGTTTGATTTAATTGTGATTTGAATTGTTCGATTTGTTGAAGCAATCCATTTATTTTTTCTTCCAATGCCGCTTTGTCCAATTTTGAATTGGCTGCTAAGAGTGTTTTTCCGATAATAATCCCAAAACCTAATGCAATCGTAAAAGCGACAATAATCATTACATTATCATTCATAAAAACATAAAATATATAGCTGTTAAATATACATACTTTAGGAATTAAATTTATATGAATTTCAAAATAGTTTTTTTATGTTTGGCATTATTTTTGGCAATTGCCAACGCAGAAAAATAGATTTATCAATTAACAATTTTAAAATTATGATTTATGAATAGAAATTTTACACTTCTAATTCTTTTGATGCTCACTTCGTTTTCATTTGCACAACCAGGGCCAGTTGGTCATTTAACCATTTTTTCAGAAGATGGAGATAAATTTACCCTTATTTTGAATGGAGAAGTAATAAACGATGTACCACAAACTAACCTAAGAGTTGAGGATTTAAATCAACCATATTACAATGCTAAAATTAAATTTGAAGATGCATCGTTAGCTGATATAACCAAAAACAATTTGATGCTGACTGATGTTGACGGAATCTTTTCGGATGTTACATATAAAATAAAGAGAGATAAAAATAATAAATCAAAAATGAAGATGAATTATTTTTCTTCAATTCCTGTTAGACCAGATTTTATTCCGGCATCTAATGTACATGTAATTCATTATGGACAGCCAAGACCTGTTGTAGTGCAACAAACTACAGGAGTTTCTCAAACCACCACAACAACGACTACACAAACCGGTGGAACAAGCGTTGGAGTTGGGGTCAATGTAGGTGGTATTAATATGGGAGTTACTATTAACGATTCTATGGGAGGAGGTTCAGTTACTCAAACCACAACTACTACAACACATTCTGGCAATGCCGATGTTCATTATGACGAACCTGTAAGAGGTTGTGGTGGACGTTCTTGTATGACGCCCGGAAATTTTAATGCCGCTTTGGCTACAATCAAGAAGCAGAGTTTTGAAGACACAAGATTAAAAACAGCAAAACAGGTAATTACTGCAAACTGTTTGAATGTGGACCAAATCATTCAAATTGCCAACACATTTAGTTTTGAAGATAACAAATTGGAATTTGCCAAATATGCTTATGATTATTGTATAGAACCCAAAAACTATTTTAAGTTAAACGGAATTTTTTCTTTCAGTAGTAATGTTGATGAATTGTCAGATTACGTTCAAAGCAAACAATAATATTTTTTAAATTTAATCAAGAAAGACCGTCCTTTTAGGATGGTCTTTTTTATTTTTGTCAAAATTCCTTTATGCAACGTCATTTCCTAATTCATAAACCACACGGGTATTTGAGTCAATTCATTTATGAAAGAAAGCGACACAAAAAGTTGCTCGGTGAATTATACAATTTCCCCGAAGGAACTATGGCAATTGGGCGTTTAGACGAAGATTCCGAAGGCTTACTTTTACTAACTACTGATGGAATGATGAGCGAAATAGTGCGAAGTAAAACCGTCGAAAAAGAATATTACGCTCAGGTTGACGGAATTATAAATGAAGCAGCAATCGAGCAACTAAAAAATGGTGTCGAAATTGGTTTCAAAGGAGTTCGATACACCACCAAAAAATGCGAAGCCAAAATCATAGACCAACTTCCGGAAAGTATTGGAGAAGGAAGAAGAATTCGCGATGAACGTCACGGACCAACTTCATGGCTTTCGATAACTTTGACCGAAGGCAAATTTCGTCAGGTTCGAAAAATGACTGCAGCAGTTGGATTTCCAACACTTCGATTGGTCAGAATCCGCGTAGGAAATATACATTTGCAAAATTTAAAAGCAGGAGAAATTCTCGAAGTAGAAAGTTTTTTCAAATAACCAAATAACCGAATAACCAAATGCTCAACATTGTTTTAGTAGAACCCGAAATCCCAAACAATACAGGAAACATTGGACGATTGTCTGTTGGAACTGAAAGTAGGCTCCATTTGATTCATCCGTTTGGATTTGTAATCAATGACAAAAATCTAAAGCGTTCAGGTTTGGATTATTGGGTGCATTTGGATGTTACAGAATATCAAAATGTAGCTGAATGGATGGAGCAAATTCAAGATAAGTCAAGAGTTTTTCTGATGAGTTCACACGCCACAAAATCGATTTATGAAGCCGAGTTTCAGGATGGAGATTGGTTGGTTTTTGGTAAAGAAAGTGTGGGTTTATCTAAAGAAGTTCTGGCATTATTCGAAAACCATTTAACGATTCCAATGTCAAATTTAATCCGAAGTTATAATATTGCCAATTCGGTAGCGTTTGTAGTTGGCGAAGCGAAACGACAGATTGCTTTAAAGTAGTTTTCAGTCACAGTCACAGTCACAGTCACAGTTTGCAGCTTTTGTGACTTTGCTTAACTTTTGTACCTTTTGTTGTTAGAACTAAGAAACAACAAACTTCCCTTTTTCACCATCAAAAGTGATGGACGAATCTTTAAAAAGAGTATTGAAAATTCCCTTCGTAATCAAATTGCATGGCTGATCCTGCTCAACTGAGTTTTCCGTCATCACAATCATTTCATCCGAAAGTTGTATTGCCAAATCGATATCGTGCGTCGAAAACAAGATGCATTTATTGGTTTCCTGCGATAGTTTTTTTAACAGTTTAAAAACCGAAACTTTGTGAAACAAATCCAAATGTGTTGTCGGTTCGTCCAGAATTATCAAAGGTGTGTCTTGCGCCAAAGCTCGGGCAATTAAAACAATCTGCAATTGGCCGTCACTGATTTCGTGATGCTTTTTATCAATCAAATGTTCAATATGCGTTAGTGTAATAGCCTGATTAATTTTTTCTAAATCATCTGTTGAAAGTTTTCCGAGCCAATTGGTGTAAGGTTGTCTTCCCAAAGCAATCAATTCGAAAACGGTTAAGTTACTTGGAGGTAATTTTTCGGTCAATACCAGACTTAAATTTTGTGCCAAATCCAAAGTAGTATACAAATGAATATCTTTTTCGTTTAGCGTAACTGTTCCTGACAATGGTTTTTGAATTCCGGTTACGGTTCGTAATAAAGTAGATTTTCCGATACCGTTTCCACCAACTAATGAAATTAATTTTCCTTCTTCAAAAGTAAGGTTGAGGTTTTGAGCAATAGTATGATTACCCTTTTTGGATTGGTATCCAATAGATAAATTTGATGTAGAAAGTATGATTTTATTCGAACTCATTATTGTATACTTTTCTTTCTGACAATCAGCCAAATCACAACAGGAGCACCAATAATTGATGTTATGGCATTTATGGGCAAGGTAAAATCAAAACCCGGCATTTGCGAAATCATATCGCAAAAAAGCATAATCACAGCACCGATAAGCAGCGTTGCAAAATACAAAACTTTATGATTACTCGTTTGAAATAACAATTTTCCCAAATGCGGAACGGCCAATCCTATAAACGCAATTGGTCCGGCAAAAGCCGTTATGCTTCCTGCTAAAATACTGGTGGCGAATATAATAATGTAACGTGCTTTTTTGATGTTCAAGCCCATGCTTTTGGCGTAGTTTTCTCCGAGCAGTAAAGTATCTAAAGGTTTTAATGAAAGTAAACTGAAACCTAATCCAATAAAAACAGCAACAGCCAGAATTGAAATGTTCTGCCACGATAAATTACCAATGCTTCCCATCGACCAAAACGTATATTTCTGCAATTGTTCTGCAGAACTGAAATAGGTAAACACACTTACAATCGCACTCGTAAAACTACTGAACATCAATCCAACAATCAAAATTGACATTGTATCGCGTAAGCGTTGCGAAACAATTAAAATCATTAGTAGCACCAACAAACTTCCGATGCAGGAAGCCAAAATAATTCCATAGGAAGACAACAAAAACTGCGAAAAAACTGCAGGCAAAAATCCGGCACCGAGAATAACAAAGGCAACGCCTAAACTCGAACCCGAACTTAATCCAAGGACATAAGGTCCGGCTAGCGGGTTTCTGAACAATGTCTGCATCAACAAACCTGAAATCGAGAGTCCAATACCAACAAGAATTGCAGTAATCGCTTTTGGTAAACGAAAATTAACGATAATATATTCCCAGGTTTCTTTGGAAGCATGACCGCCAAACAAACTTCTGAAAACTTCTTTCATCGGGATGGCAACTTGTCCCATAGAAATATTCAATAACAAGGTCAATAGCAATAGCAATGACAGTGAAGAAAATATTATGGTATTTCGGTTTTTCAAATTATTTCAATTTTTCAAAGAAGAAAGGTTGGTAACCCGGTAACAACTCAGGATGCAAAATTTTTACCAAATCTTTTAATACCAAATCAGGTCGGTTTGGCGCTAATTCATAATAAAGAATGCCTCCTGTTTTTCCTTTTTTTCCGCTGAACGAATATACATTTTTATTCCTGAAAGCATCAAATTTAGCATAATGTGGATTCAAATCGGTCATTTCTTTTAAGGTTGAAAATTGTCCCGACGTAATCCAAATATCAGCACTTTTAGCTTTTTCAAAAACGGTTTCGAATGATAATGATAAACTACCGGTTCCGCTGGTTTCCTGCCATAAATAATTGCTATTCGCCTGTTTCAAAAGCAAACTTCCCCAGCTGGTTCCTTTTGGCAAATACCATCGGTCTTCAAACATATCGCCAGCCAAAATGGTTGGAGTGTTTTTAGCCAATTTTGCGATAGCTATGGTTTTTAAATAATCTTTTTCAATTTTGGTAAAGATTTCATCTGCTTGTTTTTGTTTGCCATATAAAGCGCCAAAGAACTTAATCCATTCGGCTTTGCCTAAAGCAGTTTCCTCGTTCCAATCGCCGTTGAGCATCACTTTTAAACCGCTTTTTTGCAGATTATCCAGCGTTGGATTTTTGTTGTCGATGCCATAACCAATGATAACATTAGGCTGTAAATCGAGTATGACTTCGGTGTTTAAATCCTGATTATTGCCGAGTTCTTTTATTTTCCCGGCATCAATTCGCGCTCTTACTTTTTCGGAAGAAATATAATCGCAATGTGGAAAACCAACTAGCGTATTGACTTTATCAAGCATTTCGAGTGAAGGAATATGCGTGGTTGAGGTTACGACTATTGTTTTTATCGGAACAGAAATAATGGTGTTTTGTTTTAAACTATCAGGAACAATACCATTTTTTTCTTTTAGAATGTAAGTATAGGTTTTGGTAGCTTTTGGCCAAGGATTTTTCACCGTTACGACCGAATATCCATCATAGTTTTCAATAGAAAAGCCTTTGGCGTAAAGCACTTCATTTTTGGGAGTAACTATTGTTTCTGATTTTTTTTCGTTTTTACATTGTACCAGAAAAAAAGAGAGAATAGTTAAGAATAGTGCATTACAAAAGTTCTTCATCAAATTGTTTTTTGCAAAAGTATTGTTTTGTTTTTAATTTATACTTTACATTTGCACCCGAATTAAGGTTGCGATTTCTGTTTTTCAAAATCGCATTAAAAGGGAATTTGGTTCAAATCCAAAGCTGTTCCCGCAACTGTAAGCTATCAAGCTTGTTGTTATCTACAAAACCATTGGTCCATCTGAATTTATTTCAGATTCCGAGAAGGTCAACAACAAGACGCAAGCCAGGAGACCTGCCTAATTCATCGAGTAACAAACTTTCGGGACAAAAGGTTTGGGTATGGGTAAATTCTATGCTTTTCTCCCAGTATTATTAAATTATTGTTGAATTTAAAAAATGAAAAAAACAGTAAAAGCAGTAGCTATTTTGGCTTTGCTAAACACTTGTGCCTATGCACAAGAACAGGATTCTACCAAAGTGAATTCGCTAAAAGAAGTGGTGATTTCGGATACGAAATTTGCACAGAACAAAGAAAAATCAGGAAAAGTTATTGAAGTGATTTCTGCCAAAGATTTAGAGAAAAAATCAGGGCAAAGTTTGGCAAATGTATTATCGCAGGTGGCCGGAGTAGAAATTAACGGAAACCAATCGGCTAACGGGAAAAATTTAGGTTATTACATTCGCGGTGGTAAAAACCGACAAGTCTTAATTTTGATTGATGGTATTCCGGTAACGGATGCATCTGGAATTAGTTTTGAATTTGATTTGAGATTATTGCCAGTAGAACAAGTCGATAAAATCGAAATCATGAAAGGCGCTGCAAGTACGCTATATGGAACAGGTGCAGCGACAGGAGTAATTAATATTACTTTGAAAAAATCTGCAAGAAAAGAAATTCAAGGAAATGCTTATGTGAATATTGGCTCAAATAATACGGCGGATAATCACAAATACAAAGGGCAGGACTTTAACCAAGGACTTTCTGTAAATGGCAATGTCAAAAAAGTAAGTTATTATGCAGGTTTCAACAGCACTGAAACTAAAGGAATGTCGCAAATTAGCGGCGAATATTATGAACCGGATAGTTTTTCGAGACAAAATATTTTGACTAAATTAGGTTTCAAAGCTACAGAGAAACTAACTTTAGACTTCTTTGGAAACTATGATAAAATCAAAAATAATTTCGATTATACGTTTGACAATACAGGATTTAACGATACTAATGCTAACGTTACGACATCGGAACAAATTCGTTTTGGAGTTGCTCCAAAATACAAATACAACAAAGGGGAATTTGTACTGAATTCGGGTTTTACAAAAATCACACGTGATTACAAAGAATTGAATGTTTACACCAACACTATGGATTATTCGGTTTATGATTCGAGAAGTATAGTCGTTGATGGTTTTAACAAATACAATTTCAGCAAACAATTTTTTGTGGTTTTGGGAACTACTTATCAGTTTAATGATATGAAAAGCACAACTCCATTCGGCTCAATTGAAAACGAGAACACCAAGTTTAGCATTATTGATGGTTATACGACTTTGGTTTACAATTCCGATTTTGGTTTAAATATTAATACCGGAGGAAGACTAAATAATCATAGCGCTTATGGTAATAATTTTGTTTACAATTTCAATCCGTCATATAATTTCAAAACCCTTTTCCCCCTAAAAGTTTTAGCTTCCTACAGCACTGCTTATATCACGCCAAGTTTGTATCAACTGTATTCAGAATATGGCAATGCAAATTTAACTCCAGAGAAAAATGCAACTGTTGAAGCCGGTTTTGAAACCGAATTGTTAAGCAAAAAAATAAAGTTAAACGCTGTGGCATTCTTCCGTAATCAAACCAATGCCATCGATTTTTATTTTAATTCTTCAACATTTGAAGCTTATTATGTTAATGTAAACGGAGAAACCAAAGCCAAAGGTGTTGAAACTTCATTGAACATTACATTAACTTCAAAACTACAATTCAACGGGAATTACACTTTCACACAAGTTGACGAGGAGTTAGATAGATTAATTCCAAAACATAAAGTCAATGCCGGTTTGAATTATCAGCCAACAAGCAGAACGCTTTTCAGTGTGAATTATCAGTATTTTGATGCAAGAAACGACGCGTATTATGATGCCAATGTATTTAGTGTATTGCCAACAAAATTAGATTCGTATCAATTGGTTGATGCTTTAATCAAATATGAATTGATAAAAAGCAGGCTGACCATTTTTGGTGCAGCGACGAATATTTTTAATGAAGAATATTTGGAAAATGTGGGTTATTCCACTCGAGGTAGAAATTTCAAAATTGGGTTAAATATAATTTTGTAAATGAAGGGAAGCACTCGAAAGAGTGCTTTTTTTAACATTGAATTACAAATTGGAGTGCTTAAAATTATGTAAATTTAGACTATAAATTTATAATCATTATGAGTTTATGAGGAAGTACCTTTATAGTAATTCAAATAATTGATTTATGAAAACTTTAATCAACCTCCGAAACGGCTTATTGGTTATTATGGCATTGGTGTTATTTTCCTGTGCATGTCAATACCCAAATCACGGAACCGCTTCTGACAGAACGGGAACTAACGGTGCCACAAATGGTACTGGTAAAGTACCAAGAGGATAATAGTTAAGATATTAGACTAATCTCGTGTAAATGTTGTGCTTTTTTGAAAGTGAAAAGCACCCTGAAGCGTTTTTTTATTTATGTTCAACATACATTTCCGTTCTCAAAGGATTAATCGCTTTAGCATCGGTGAAATCACGTTCAATTATGTCTGGAACTTGTGGTAACGCTTTTCCGCTGGCTATGATTTGATTGATGGCAGCATTTAATAAAGGTTCGTTAGCATCGCCCAAAACACCCAGGTTGTCTAAGTTTTCAGGTAAAGGAATGGTTGGTGTAATTCCGGTAGTATAATCTCCAAAACCATTTTTATTTACAATTTTCAACACAATAGGCTGCATAGCATACTTATGATTTTTATTCACATTCGATTTTGCAAAAGTAGGCGAGTCGTAGAGTGTTACTGATCCAACATTTTTTCCTGTAGTTATATCACCAATTTGAACTACATCTATATACGGTTTCAAACAATTTATGACTAATTCACTTGCTGAAGCACTCGCTTTCGTGGTTAGTATATATACTTTATTAAGGCGCAAACCGTTTAAGCCGGAAACAAATTTGTTTTCCAGCGAAGCTGGATTGTTGGCTAAAAAATAAGCTTGTGCTTTGGCATTCCATTGTTCTTTGGCAAATAATTGTCCGCTGAATTGTCCTGTAATCATACTTGCCAGTTTGGTAGCCGTAGCCACTGATCCTCCGGAGTTGTAGCGCAAATCCAATACTAAACGATTTACATTTTGCGAAACAAAAGAGCCAAAGACGGTGTTTAATTGACCGTCATAACTCGGGTAAAATCCGTTATACATCAGATAGCCGATATTATGTGTACCTTGATTAATAACCGTACTTAATAAAATAGGATTTTCGGCTAAGGCAGTTTTGGTCAAAGTTACTGATTGACCATTAGGTGTAATTGTTACAAAACCACTACTATCAAAACTATAATCAGCTAAGTTAACAGTGTAGGTTTCGTTGTTACTAAATAAAAGTGAGCGATAATTGTCATCGTTTAACGGAATTCCATCAATAGCATAAAAAATATCGCCTCTATGTATGTTTTTGGTTGCAGCATCTGAGTTCGGAATAATATATCTTACCCAACCAAACACATCGGTAGTTGCATTGATATGCTTTAACCCATAATCCATTCCGTTGCTTAAAGTAGTTCCCGAAAGTACACCTTCCAAAACAGTATAATCACTATAAATCACGCTAAATCTATCGGTTGGTGAAGGCACACGAAGCGCGTTGAACAAATCGGTAGGCGAAGAAAATGGTTCCAGATAAGTATTCAGTTGTGATTGATTGGCAAATCGGTCATCAGCCAAATCAGGAACATCTTCCTGCCACAGATAGTATAAATTCATGCCTTTCCAAACAAAGTCCTTTACTTGAAGACTTGCAGGAACTGCATTATCATCCATATCGGAACAACCAAAAGGAATAACAACTAATAGCAGTATTAGTGATATAAAAATTTTTCTCATAGCAGCTTTTCTTTTAATAAACGTAAATTTACAAAGTTTAGATTAATAATTATATTTTGTTTGTAACAAATAAAAAGATGCATCGTCTTGACCTAACAACCAATAACCAAAACTAGTTTAAATGAATCAAAATGAGTTTATGCAACTTGTGAATCCGTTTAAGGATAAGCTCTTTCGAGTGGCGAAACGATTACTCGTTAGCACTGAAGAAGCGGAAGATGCCACTCAGGAAGTTTTGGTAAAATTATGGAATAAGAATGAAAGTTTGGATCAATACAATAGCGTTGAAGCTTTGGCAATGACGATGACAAAAAATTATTGTTTGGATCAACTAAAATCGAAGCGAGCCGGCAACATGAGAATTGTTCATAATAATTTCACCAACAGAGATGCGAGCTTGCACCAAAAAGTTGAAGATATTGACACTTGGAATTGGGTTGAAAAAATAATGGACAATTTGCCCGAACAACAAAAGCTGATTGTTCAAATGCGTGACATAGAAGAAATGGAGTTTGAAGAAATTGGAAGGGTTTTAGAAATGAATGAGCAAGCCATTCGAACAGCATTGTCAAGAGCACGGAAAGTTATAAGAGAAAAAATGATAAAAACACATCATTATGGCATTGGATAGAATAGAAAATTTACTAGAAAAATACTTCGAGGCAGAAACCAGTATTGCAGAAGAAAAAGAATTGAAAGATTACTTTGCTTCTTCAGATGTTGCGCAGCATCTGGAACAATACAAACCAATATTTGGTTATGCTGTTCAGGCAAAACAAGAACAATTTACAGCAACTATTCCATTAAACACTATCAAACGCAAACGCGTAGTTTGGTTATCAGTTGCAGCATCTGTGGCAGTTTTACTTGGTGTGGGTTTATTTACATTCAATCATTATAATCAGCCAAAATCGCAAGATTTAGGAACTTATGATGATCCCGAAGAAGCCTTTAGAGAAACGCAAAAAGCGTTAGCGATGATTTCGGAAAGTGTAAATAAAGGCATCGGAAGTATGAAATATTTAAATGAATATCAACAATCAAAAAACAGAATTTTTAAAAAATAAACAATCAGAAATCATGAGAAAATTAATTTTAAGTTTAGTATTAGTTTTAAGCACAAGCACCTTTTTTGCACAAAGCGTCTTTGATAAATTTGAGGATCAGGAAGGAATAACAGCTGTCGTGGTTAACAAAAAGATGTTTTCGCTTTTGAGCAAAATGGAAGTAAAAGACAAAGAATCACAACAGTATGTGAATTTGATAAAGAAGTTAGACAACTTGAGAGTTTTCGTAACGCAGAGCGACAAGAAAGCAGGAGAGATGAAAGCAGTTTCAGATAAATATATAAAATCATCAACCCTTGAAGAGTTAATGAAAATAAATGACAAAGGTAAAAGCGTCAAAATATATGTAAAATCCGGAGCTACCGAATCACAAATTAAAGAGTTAATGATGTTTGTGGAAGGTTCAGGAAATGAAGAAACAGTTTTGATGTCGTTGACTGGTGATTTTGATTTAAACGAGCTTTCGGTATTAACAGACAAGATGAATTTGCCTGGTGGCGATGATTTGAAAAAAGCATCAAAAGGTTCGAAAGGGAAAAAATAATCGACCATGAGAACTGTACTTTATCTTGCACTATTATTGGCTTCATTGCTATTTTCGAGTTGTACTAATGAGCAAACACTTCAAAAGTACTTTGTAGAAAGCGCTGAAAAGAAAGATTTTATTGAGTTGAATGTTTCACCAAGTATAATCAATATTGATAAAACGAAACTTACAGCCGAACAAAAAACAGCTTTAGGGTCGTTTGACAAAATGAATATTCTCGCTTTTAAATTGGATGAAACCAACAAAGCACAATACGATGTTGAAAGTCAAAAAGTGACGAAAATTCTAAAAAATGAAAAGTATCAGGAACTGATGAAAGTTGGTTCGGGGAGAGATGCTGCCTCGGTAAGTTTTGTTGGCGATGAAAATCATATTGATGAGTTTATCCTTTTTGCCAAAAAGAAAGAAAACGGTTTTGCAGTAGTTAGGATTTTAGGTAATGATATGAATCCAAATAATATTATGAATATGATATCGTTATTGCAAAGTTCCAATATTGATATGGATGCATTAAAACCATTACAAGGGTTAGTTAAATAATTTTTGAATAGAGGCGAGGATTTATCTCGTCTTTATTTTTGATATGAAGGCGGGATTTATCCCGCCTTTTATTTTTTAAAATATTTAAACGGAACAATCAACATTCCGAAACATTCACCATCTTCTTTTCCAAGATGTTTGTGATGCATTTTGTGTGCTCTTCTTACCGCTCTTGCATAACGATTATCAGCATTTCTAAACAATTTAAATCGTTGATGAATGAAAATATCATGAACGGTAAAATACGCCAAACCATAAGCAAAGATTCCGAGTCCGATTGCCAGACCAATTTCGAGTATATCATTTTGCCAAAGCAAAAAGAAGCCAATACTCACTACGGCGTAAAAAATAAAAAAAGCATCATTTCTTTCAAACCAGGAATCATGGTCTTTTTTGTGATGATCGGCGTGCAATTTCCATAGAAAACCGTGCATGATGTATTTATGACTGAACCAAGCCATAAATTCCATAATGCAAAACGTGAGGATGAAAACTAAAATATTTACTAGCATGATTTATAATAAATTCAGATGATAATTAACATAACATTTCGCCAGGAGCCCAAACTTTTCATAATCAGGAACACGGATTCGGGTGTTTTTGATTTCAACAGAAGGTGTTTTTTTTAGCTTTGACAACAATTTTTTGTAATAAATATAAGCCGTATAAACTCCGAATTTTGCTTCCAACGGCAATTTTAAAATCCCTTGAAATCCTGCTTCAAAATCGGCTTCAATTTCTTTGATGATGGCATCTTTTGAACAATCGTCTAACCTTGATAAATCAGTATTAGGGAAATAGGTTCTGTTTAAATCTTCATAATCGGTTTTAAGATCTCTTAAGAAATTTACCTTTTGAAAAGCAGAACCCAGTCGCATTGCGGACTGTTTTAATTCATTAAATTTCTTTTCATCACCATTCACAAAAACTTTCAGGCACATCAAGCCAACTACATCAGCCGAGCCATAAATATAATCATTAAATTCATCAATTGTTGTATATTCTTTTTTATGTAAATCTAATTTCATACTGTTCATAAAAGCGGTAATCATGCTTCGTGGAATTGCATATTTATGGACAGTATGTTGGAAAGAATTGAGTACGGGATTTAAACTTATCTTGTTTTGCAGCGCACTTTCCAGATCTTTTTCAAACATTTCGAAAAGTACTTCTTTGTCATAATCATGAAAGGTGTCTACAATTTCATCAGCAAAGCGCACAAATCCATAGATGTTATAAATGTCTTGACGAATAGTAGATGACAACATTTTTACAGCAGCAGAAAACGATGTGCTGTAGGATTTAGTAACGTTCTTGCTACAATCGAATGATATTTTATCAAAAAGGGATTTCATACTTTCTATTGAATTAAAGATTTTTTTGAATCAGTTCCGAAACCAGTTTGCCAGAGATTAATGCTGGAGGAACACCTGGTCCGGGAACGGTTAATTGTCCGGTGAAAAAGAGGTTCTTTACTTTTTTACTTTTCAATTTGGGTCTTAAAAATGCTGTCTGAAGTAAGGTGTTGGCCAAACCGTATGCATTTCCTTTATACGAATTGTATTCTGTAATAAAATCATTTACACAAAATGATTCTTTGAAAATAATGCTGTCTTTTACTGTTTGTTGAGTCAGTTTTTCAAATCGGGTAATAATTTTCTCGAAATATTCTTCCCTTATCTCAGGAATGTCTTGTAATCCAGGGGCTAACGGAATTAAAAATATTCCGGCTTCTTTTCCGATTGGTGCTGAATTGGCATCCGTTTTTGATGGGAAACTGGCGTAGAATAATGGTTCTTCGGGCCATTTTGGAGTATCGTAAATATCTCGTGCATGAGTATCAAAATTAACATCAAAGAACAAAGTATGGTGTTCGACATTTTCTATTTTTTTGTCAAAACCCACATAGAATAGGAGCGAAGATGGCGCGAATGTTTTGCTCTCCCAATAGTTTTCTGAATAAGCCCGATGTTTTTTATCTAACAAACTTTCTGTATGATGATAATCGGCACCACTTAAAATAATGTCACCATTCACAATTTCACCATTTACTATTAGGGCATTGGCTTTTCCGTTATCAACATTAATTTTTTCAATATTCGAGTTTGTATGAATAGTCACGCCAAGTTCTAAAGCTAATTTTTCCATTGCCAAAATCACACTGTACATTCCGTTTTTTGGATGCCAGGTTCCCAAACCGAAATCTGCAAAATTCATAAAACTGTAGAAAGATGGCGTGTCTGATGGCTTTGCTCCAAGAAAAAGTACAGGAAATTCAAGGATTTGGATTAGTTTCGGATTCTTAAATTTTTTTCGAATGTCTTTAGAGATGTTTCCGAAAAACTGATTTACTTTTTTGACTGTTTCAAAAGTAATCAATTCTAAAGGAGAAACTCCGGGACGATAAACCAGGTCTTTTATAGCTATATCATAATTACTTTGGGCTTCCTTCATAAAAACAGCTAATTTTTGTCCGCTTCCTTTTTCTATAGATTCAAAAGTGGTAATAATTTCAGCAAGATTGTCAGCAATGGTTATAAAATTTTTTGGACCAAAGTAAACCTGGTAAGCAGGAGAGAGTTTGATTAGTTCATAATAATCAGATGGTTTTTTGCCAAAATCAGCAAAGAAGCGCTCAAAAACATCAGGCATCCAATACCAAGTTGGACCAATGTCAAACGTAAACCCCTCTTTTTTTAACTGGCGCGCTCTGCCCCCAATAGTTTCATTTTTTTCGTAAATAGTAATATTATGCCCTTGCTGTGCCAAATAACAGGAAGCAGCAAGTGATGAAAATCCGGAGCCGATTATTTTGATTTCTTTTTTCATTTTGTTTAACAAAAGTAAATAAAAGTTAAACAATAAAAAAACGTTTTAACAATTATATAGTATCCGTCAGATTTTTGATAGATGTAAAAGTCAATAAATTATCAGAGCACAATTTAGTATCGATGCTTTCTACCATTCTGCCAATAGTCCAAAATTCCGAATTGTCGATTAGTAGTTCTTTTTGGACTTCTTTTATATAGTCATTAACTAATGATTTGTTTGGCTCAACAGTCATATAACAAACATAAATTATATTATCAAAATATTTTTTTACATCTTTTAAACTATCAATCGGTACACTTTCTCCCAAATATATGGTTTTATAACCGTTAAATTGTATTTCATAATTTAAATACATTAAGCCAAGTTCATGTATTTCATTATCTGGTAAATACAAAACAAAAACTTTGTCATGTTTTGTAGGCTCCTGAATTTGAAGTTTTTCGGTATTGATTAGTAATTTCTGCTTAATTAAGTAACTGATGAAATGTTCATGCGCAATTGAAATAGTATTGGTTTGCCATAAATAACCAACTTCTTGAATGAAAGGAATGAAAATATCGAAAAAGACTTCGCGGAACGATTTCTCAGAAAGTAATTTGTCATAGGTTTTTAAAAACAGTACCTGATCAAAATTCATCATCGCCATTTTAAAGGAACTAATCGCGTGACTTTTAAAGCTTTTATCAGATATAATTTCGTTTGCCAGTTGAGGAATTCTTTCCTTAGACAGCTTAGAAATATGTGAAATTTTGTAGCCGTGATTGTGCAATAAGGTTATGTTTAAAAGCTTTTGCAGATTTTCAATATCATACAAACGGATATTTGTTTCAGTACGCATGGGTTCGAGAACATTATATCTTTTCTCCCATATTCTGATAGTATGAGCCTTGATTCCGGTTAGGTTTTCCAGGTCTTTTATGCTGAAAGTATTTTTAATATTGTTCATCTTTTGTAGAAAAATAATAAACAAAAATAGCATAATATTTTTACTAAGTGAAAAAAAACTAAAAAAAGAGTAAACTTATAATAGAGTTTAATCTTGAACCGTAACTAAGAAGGAATTACCTTGCTGAAAATAAAAATGCCCAATAAAAATGATTAAGTAAGCTTATCATTTTTATTAGACATTTCCATTTATTCGTGACCACGATCAGATTCGAACTGACACGTCTTGCAACACCACCCCCTCAAGATGGCGAGTCTACCAATTTCTCCACGTGGCCTAAAACAAAAAAAGCCAAACAAAATCTGTTCGACTTTTTGTGACCCGACTGGGGCTCGAACCCAGGACCCCATCATTAAAAGTGATGTGCTCTACCGACTGAGCTATCGAGTCTTTGGCAAAAAGAAGCAGAAAATTTGTGACCCGACTGGGGCTCGAACCCAGGACCCCATCATTAAAAGTGATGTGCTCTACCGACTGAGCTATCGAGTCTTTTTCTTTTCTTGAATGCGGGTGCAAATATAAGACCTTATTATTTATATTTCAAAGCAATTTTATTATAAATTTGCCTTTTTTTGACAAAGGACGTTAACGGCTTAATTTATAAGGTTTTATTGTAATGAAGAAAGTTATTTTGATTGGTTATATGGCTGTTGGGAAGACTACAATTGCTCAGGTACTGTCAGAAAAAATGGAGACTAAATGGGTTGACTTAGATAGTTTGATCGAAAAAAAAACTAATTTAAGTATCAGCGAACTGTTTAAACAGAAAGGTGAAGTTTACTTTCGAAAAATTGAACACGAAATTTTCAAGGAAATTACAGAGAATGAAGAAAATTTAATTATCAGTACCGGAGGGGGAACTCCATGTTATGCGGATAATCATTTACTGCTCAATGGCAAAAATTCTATTTCAATTTATTTGAATGCTTCACTATCTCTTATTTTAGAAAGACTTATTTCAGAAAAAAAAACAAGACCTCTTGTTGCCAATCAATCCCAAGACGAATTAAAAGAGTTTGTCGCCAAGCACTTGTTTGAAAGAAGCTATTTTTATAATCAAGCTACTTTTAAAGTTAACATCGACAATAAAACCCCGGATACAATAGCCCAAGAAATACTTCAGTATTTAGACTAGATAGGCATGATTGTTTTTGTTTTCAAATACAACATGAACATGTTCTTTTAATGAAGTCGATAGTGAGATGCCTTTGAAGTCAGCTTTAACCGGAAATTTTTTGTGATTTCGGTCAACCAAAACTGCTGTTTTGATTTTTTTTACAGGCGTTTCTAAAAAGTGTTTAACACCATATATCAGTGTGGTACCCGAGTTTAATACATCATCAACCAAGACTATGCTTTTGTTTAGGTATAGTTCATTTGGAATCGAAGTAGTGATTTTGGCAGAAGGATTTTGTTTGTCAATCTTAACCTCACAAAGTGTAACTTTTAAATCAGAAATGTTTTTTAAAACGGAACCTATTTTTTCTGCAAAAACATAACCATTATTTGCAATTCCGGCTATGATTACTTCTTTTTCTTCGGCAAAAGTCTCGTAAATCTGATAAGCAATTCTTTTGATTTTATGATCTATTTCCAGATGGTTGAGAATTATATTTTGACTCATGATATATTTTTTTCAAAGATAGGTAAATGTTAGCTTTCACAAATTTAAAAGAGGCATGTTTTTATATGAGAATTATAGTATTTAAAAACGGCTTTGCATTGATGTTCCTTTTGTAATCAGCTATTTTAATTCATATATTTACATTTGAACTTTTTTTATTCAATATTTCGTATATATTTGCGACCTTTAATGTTGTAAATCAGTTAATATATAAAAAAAATCAACGGATTAAAACACATAAAAGACCAGTAAAAATATAAGAATAATACGACTGTTTCGATGTGGCATATCGATGTTTTTTACAGTTTAACGATTAATCATTAAAATTCATTAATCATCCTTTTTTTTATATGGATTTCTTATAAATTTACGCTCCTGATTTTTTTAGGATATTTAAATAATTTATAAATTTCCGTTTAAACGTTTAAAATTAAATTATTAAAAAATTGCTTTATTTATAATTAGTGCTTCACATAGTCCCAAAACATATATCTTGAATAAAAAAAGACCTAAATATAGTTTTTTTATAAGTTTCATTGTCATGTTGCTTTGCCATTTTGGGTTTGCTCAAGTGAATACTTATGGATTCACCGAATCAAATTCAACATACACAGCATTAACAACTCCAACAACTGCTATTGCTGCTCCTTGGGATGACAATGTAACTGCTGCTGTTAACTTGGGCTTTACCTTTACCTTTAATGGAGTAAATCAAACACAGTGTTATATTAGTTCAAACGGATTTATTTCTTTTGGAATTGCTCCAACAGCAACAAATTACATCCCACTTAGTGACGCTACTGCATATACAAATGGCGGAAGTATTAGTGCGTTAGGAATGAATTTAACTTCTTCTACTTCTAGTGCTACAGAAGACATTGTTTATAAAACAATAGGATCATCACCAAACAGAATTTTTGTAGTGCAATGGACTAATGCGCGAAGAAAATTCATGACAGGTAATTTTAATTTTCAAATACGATTAGTTGAAACTACAAATGTCGTTGAGCTGTCTTACGGTGCATGTGCTCCCGATGATACTACCGTTTTAAATACGCAGGTTGGTATACGTGGTGTTACAAATGATTTTTTTCAGGGAGATGTTAAAAACCGTTTGCAAACAGGAGCAAACGTTAATAGTGCATGGTTTGGAAAAACTGTAGAGGGAACTGCTAATTCAAATACTGTCAGAACCAGTGTAACAGAATATCCTAATAATGGACTTAAATTTTCATTTACGCCTTCAGCTACTTGTCTCACGCCATCAGCAGCGCCATCTAATCTTATAATAGGTGGAACAAGTGTAAGCACAACCAGTTTTGTTGGTAATAGCTTTACGGCGGCTTCTCCGGCTCCAACTAATTATCTGATATTAAGCAGCGTAGTTGCAACACCTCCCACCAGCTTAAATATTCCAAATAGAGTATATAGGGCTGTAGGTGAAATTATATCAGGAACCTATACAGTAATCGGCAATACTAATGCAACCACTTTTACGCAAACATCTTTAACTCCAAATACAAATTATTACTATTGGGTTATACCATATAATTCGGGCTGTATTGGTGGTCCGTTTTATTATTTTGCAGGGATGATTTCAGAGTCAAATGCCACTTGTATACCGGCACCAACAGGCTTGACAGCATCAACCGTCGAAGGGAACTCTTTCACAGCTACGTGGAGTGCAGTAACAGGAGCAACAGACTATCGTATCGATGTTTCCACCAACAACACTTTTACCGCTATTCTTCCTGCCTACAATAATATTTCATCAAGTACACTTACCAGTTTAGCTGTTAATGGATTAAGTCCTTTCACTACCTATTATTTTCGGGTTAGAGCAGTTGGTTTAGGTTGTAATGTTAATAGTAGTACCGCCTCGGTAACTACAACTTGTGGTGCCTATTCAATTCCATATTTTCAAAATTTCGATACAACTACTGTGGCAACAGTTCCAACTTGTTTTACCATTACTAATAATAACTCTGATAGTGCGCTTTGGCAAGTTCAAAATTCAATCGCATCATCAACGCCTAATGCAATTCATTTAGCTACAAATAATCCTATTGATTCTGACGATTGGTTTTTTACTCCTGGTCTAAGTTTAAGCGCCGGAGTTTCTTATCGATTGAAATTTAAATATAATACCACAAGTGCAGGAACATATACCGAAAATCTAAGGGTTCGTTTAGGTAATGGTCCATCCGAACCTAGTATGAATATTACGATATTAGATTTACCTAATCTTGTAAATACAGTTTATCAAACGGCTACAGTTGACTTTATTCCGGTTACTAATGATGTTTATTATTTAGGATTTCAAGGTTATAGTTTTGCCAATCAAAGTAAAATTGTGGTAGATGATATTAGTGTTATTGTTTCTCCTACTTGTTTTGAACCTGCATCTATCACGGTCAATTCTACAAATGCTACCACGGCAAATATTTCGTGGGATGAACCGGTACCGGCACCAGCGAATGGGTATCAATATTATTTTAGCACTTCCAATACACAACCTAGTGTTAGTGTAACACCATCTGGTTCAGTTGGTGCAGGAATCTTGACCGCTACTATTACAGGATTGACACCGGCAACTTTATATTATGTTTGGGTTAGAGGTAATTGTAGTACTACAGATAAAAGTATTTGGAGTTTAATTCAATCTTTTAGCACGGACTGTACAACACCAACTTTACTAACAGTTGTAAATGGAACACTCTGTGGAGGTGGATCAACAACTTTACAAGCTACTTCTGCTCCGGGTTCTACTGTAGAATGGTTTTCTGATTCCGCAGGAACAAACCTGATTTCAACCGGTAATAATTATGTTACTCCTACACTTTTCGCTACAACTACTTACTATGCTCAATCAAGAGCACCGGGGGGGCTTGTAACGGTTGGTCCAATTTCGCCAATAGCCCAAGGCGGATCTTTAAGTACAGGCCTTACTCAAACCTTTGTAAGTTTTTCTGTTTCAACAGCTACTACCTTGCAATCAATCGATATTTATCCTCTAGTTTCAGGGCAAAGTGGCGTATTTACTATTCGAAATGCATCTAATGGAATATTGGCAACATATCCATACACAACCAATGCAGCTGGTGGAAATACTGTGCAGACCATTCCATTTGGAATCAATTTACCAGTAGGTAACTTTTTTCTATACATGGATACTTTACCTGCAGCAGGTTTGTTGATTAACATTGATAACGCTTCATATCCTTATAATTCTTCTGTTGCCAGCATAACAGGAAACGGTTATGACAATACGTTTTATATGTTTGCTTATAATTGGAAATTCTCTAATATCTGCCGCTCACTTCTAACGCCTGTAAATGCTACTGTGACCAGTGCACCAAGTATTTCCCTGAGCCAAACTACAGCTACTATTTGTTATGGAGAAATTACGCCATTGGTAACTATAACAGGTGCTGCATCTTATAATAATTTCGTATGGTCACCAAATACAAATATTGTTGGTTCTGTAGCAACTGGTTATACATTTCAGCCTACTGCAACTACAACTTATTCTTTAACAGCTTCACAAACATCAGGGAGTTTATGTTCATCGTTGTTGAGTATAACAGTTACCGTAAAACCACAACCTCCTGCTATTAGTATATTGCCTGCATCAGCTACAATCTGTGAAGGGGCTGTTCAGACACTAAATGCTACTTTAGCAGCAGCAAGCGCAGCGGTAATCTACAGCGAAAACTTCAATGGTAGTAATAGTTGGACAACGACTAACACTTCTACCGGAGGAATTCCTGCTAACGCTTCATGGACATTGAGAACAAGCCCCTATACATACTCAAGCGGAACTTGGAATACCACGATAAGTAGTAATGATGCTTCACAGTTTTATTTTACCAATTCAGATGCTCAAGGTACTCCAAGTAGTAATAGAACCATGACCTATTTGACATCTCCTACAATAAATTTGTCAGGTTATACCAGCGCCACACTAAGCTTTTGGCACTATTTAAGGTATATTGGTGGAAACAAAGCCTGGGTTCAGGTATCAACTGATGGAGGTGCTACCTGGATACTTGTAACTGCCTTTACAGCTTCCAGGGGAACGGCTTCTGCTTTTGTTAATGCAACAGCAGATTTGAGCGCTTATGTTGGTTTATCTGTTATGCTTAGATTTTATTACGATGCGACTTGGGATTATGGTTGGGCAATCGACAATATCAATATTACAGGAGCACTGGCATTAGAGGTAAGTTGGTCACCTGCAACGGCACTTTATTTTAATGCTGCGGCAACCAGTCCTTATATTGCAGGAACACCAACATCAACTGTCTATGCCAAACCTAGTGCGACGACTACTTATACAGGAACGGCTCTTGGAGCTAATGGGTGTTCAACCTTTAATTCAAGTGTCATAACGGTTATACCTGCACCAACAGCAGGAGTTTTATCGAGCAGTCAGGCTATGTGTGCAAATTGGGAACCAAATAGTTTAACTCTAACAGGTTCTGTTGGTACGATTGTTAGATGGGAATATGCAACAGATGCGGCTTTTACAGTTGGTTTAACCACCATTGCCAATACAACAACCACGCTAACAGCGGCTCAAATAGGAACTTATACAGGCACACGCTATTATAGAGTTGTACTTCAAACCGGAACTTGTCCCGTAGTATATTCTAATTCGGTATATGTAAGTTTTTCATCAACAACCTGGAATGGAACTTCATGGAGCAATGGTTTTCCTAGTGCTACCACTAAAGTGATTTTTGCCGGAAATTATACATCAGGAGCTGATCTTCAGGCTTGTTCGGTTGAGGTGCTTTCGGGTGCTGTATCTATCCTTTCGGGTCATACATTTACAGTGCAAAATGATATTAAAGTAACCGGAGGTTCAATAACCTTCCAAAATACTGCCAGCCTGGTTCAGGTGAATACTTTAAATAATTTAGGGGTACAGTTTACCAACTCAGGAAGTATTACCTACAAAAGAAACAGTACTCCGGTTCGTAAATTTGATTATACCTATTGGTCCGCCCCGGTAACTCCGCAAACATTAATAGGTTTTTCTCCGGGTACAACTTTATTCTATACCTTTAATTCAGCTACGGGTCGTTATGCCTATGCTAATGGAACTGATGTAATGATTCCTGCAAAAGGATATCTAATACGAACACCTGATATTGCTCCATTTAATACAACAACCACTAACATATTTACAGGCTCGTTTGTTGGAGTACCAAATACAGGAAATATAACCATTCCTATTGTGGGAGGAGGCAATCAGGTTAATTTAATAGGAAATCCATATCCATGTGCATTAAGTGCCAATTTATTTTTGTCTGATCCTTTGAATGTTCCTGTTATTGACGCTACTCTTTATTTTTGGACACATAACACACCAATATCAGGCAATAATTATACAGGAAATGATTATGCAGTTTATAATTATACAGGAAGCACTGCAACAGGTATCGGAACAGCTTCTCCAAGTAGTGGTGTGAATAACACTGCTCCTAATGGTAATATTGCGGCAGGTCAAGGGTTCTTTGTTAAAGGATTGACTAATGGAAACGCTACTTTTAAAAACAGTATGCGATTGGCCGGTAACAATAATTTATTTTACAGAACGACAAATCCACACACTGAAACTTCAGTAATTGATGATTTGGAACGTCATCGTTTTTGGCTCGATATTTATAATCCCGATGGTGCATTCAAACAACTTTTAGTTGGCTATATTGAAAATGCAACGAATGTAGGAATGGATAGAGGTTTTGATGGAGAATTAGTAGATGTTGGAAATATAATTACCCTCTACACGATGCAGGAGGATAAAAAACTTAGTATTCAGGGTCGCGCTTTACCATTTAATGCAGCCGATATAATTCCGGTTGGATATAAATCGACTGTTGCCGGAACCTATCTGATTAGATTGTCTGATTTTGATGGTTTGTTTGAATCACAATCTATCTATATAGAAGATAAACTCTTAAATATGATTCATGATTTGAGAACAGGGGATTATGAGTTTGCAACCGAAACAGGAACTTTTGAAAATCGATTTGAGATTCGATTTACCAATACTGCTTTAGGTACTAATAATCCTGCTTTTGATGCTAATCAGATTGTAATCTACAGAAACGCAACTAATGAGTTTGTTGTTACTACCGGAACAACTAATATGGAATCTATAAAAGTATATGATATTGCAGGTAGATTGTTGTTGAAGAAAAAAGGTATTAATGCCACGCAAACAAGCTTTCAAGCCGGCTTTGTCAATGAGGTATTATTAGTTCAAATAACAACAGACGATGGTGTAGTGGTGACTAAAAGAGTTATTCGTTAATGCTTTAATTTTGAACATTAATTTAGCATTAAGTTTTTATAAGGTATTTATTAATAATGTAATTTTTTTGTCCTATTTAGACATGTTTTATAAACAAATATTGAAAAGTGTTGACAATTTGTTAAATTAGCGCACCCAAATTCATTATAATTATTTAATTTTGGAACATTAAATAATAGTCTGTTTGCTTAAAAATGTACTATTTTTTTTATGGATTATAAATGAAATAACCCAATGTAGCAGTATTGTGCAGCATTGGTCTATTATATTTACAGTTTATCGAAAAACAATTGGTTTTTGATGACCGGATGAGGATTACAATTTTTTATGGCGTAAATTTAACGCCTTAACCATAATATAACATTGCTTTTAATGTCATTGTGAGTGGTGACGCACAACTTAAAAAATTAACTATGAGAAAATCTTTACTTACAGCCTCGAGTAATTTGGTTTTGTTTAAAAAAGGATTAGTATTTCAAATTTTGTTATTTGGAATGCTTTTAGGTTTAAGTGGTACTCAAATCACTTTTGCACAATGTATCGGACCGTATCAAGCTTTTGAGAGTGTTCCGCAAGATATTTCTACGCTAACTGGTGCGGGTTGGAGTTTTAGTACCAATTTAGGTGTTTATGATGATGGTAATGGTGGGACTTTTCGAACGGGTGCCAGAGGACTTTTCAATTATGATACAGTAAATGGTGAATACGTTATAACGCCAACTATTGCAACACCTCAAACCTTTTCCTTTTATCTTTTTGGTGACGATTATGATTTATTAGTAGGTGATGGTCTGGGTACTTGGTATAGTTTATTAGATAGTACAAATAGAACGAATTATAACGTTACATCTTTTGTGTTACCTGCCTTGACAAATTTTAGTGAATGGCAGTTGATATCAGTTACATTTGGGACAAGCAATTCACTAAATAGTAACGTGAAATTTAAAATAGTTGATAATGGTCCTTTTGGTAGTCTTCTAATAGATGATATTGCATGGACTTCAAGAACAGCCAGTGAGAATACGATTGTTGTTCCTGAGTTAGGTAACAGTTCGTGTAGCCCTATTACTGTTCCTGCAGCGGGAACAGGTTTTTTAACTTTATATGATCAGGGTGGTAGTTCAGACGAATACAATAGATTGCAAACACAAACAATTACTTTTGCCCCTGCAATTGCCTCAGAGAAAGTGCAAATTACCTTTCAGAGTCCTTTTGCTATCAATGGTGCATCTGGTGGAACTGCCAGTACAATAAGTGTTTATAACGGACCCACAACAGCATCCACAGTATTATTAAATGCATATACCAGTACAAGTACACTTCCCGGAGTAACGGTTTATGCTTCAACAGATTCGAGTGGTAATATCACAGTTAGATTTGTATCAGGTACAGGTGCACCATTATCCGGTTATAAAATAAAGGTTGAGTGTGTGGGTTGTCCGGCTCCAACTGCATTGGCATTTGCTGCTGCAGGAGGTGTTTCCCACAACAGTGCCTTTTTGACCTGGTCGGGTACAGCAGCCAATTATGAAGTTTATTATAGTACAACCAATACAGCACCAACTGGAGCTACATCACCAAACGGAGGGACAGTTGCTACTACATCAGCAACCGTTACTGGTTTAAGTGCTTCCACTTTATACTATTTTTGGGTGCGTTCAAATTGTGGTTCTGGTAGTGTGAGTTCATGGCTTGGACCAATTTCAACAACAACTTTGTGTACTCCACAAACGGTTACCTATCTTGAAACTTTTAATGGTTTAGTAGGTGGTGTTTTACCAACATGTACTTCGGCAACAGCCAGTAGCTGGCAATCTAATAGTGTTAACGGAAATTTGTTTTGTAATGGTGTAGGACAAAGTTTCTTTACACAGGGAGTTACTTTAACTGCAGGTCAGTTATACCGTTTGACCTATGATTATGCCAGTAACCTAAACGGAACTGCAGACATGCAGGTTTTCTTTGGTAGCCCTGTAAATAATGTTGCGCCAACGGTTAGTAATGTTAATTCGCTATTAGCTACACACAATACTTTTTCGAGTGTTACTACAAACGTACTTAACTTTGTAGCACCTACTTCAGGTACTTTTTACATTCGCTTTTTATTAAGTGCTTTGAGTAATACAGGTTCAGGAGCTTTAAATCTTGATAACGTAAGATTAGAAATAGAAAATTGTTTGCCACCAACTTTTCCTGGTAGCCCTGTTTCAGGTGTGAATGATTTTGGTGCCACAATAGCTTGGAATGTTCCTTCAACAGGTGCTCCAAGCAATGGCTACTATTATTATCTTTCTACCTCAAGTACGCCTCCGGGTTACTATGATACAGAGACAGGTGCAGTTTCCAGTACCGGTGTTACCCTATCATCTTTGTCTTCTAATACTACTTATTATGTATGGGTGCGTTCTAATTGCGGAGGACAAATCAGTACTTGGTCTTCGTCTTATGCCAGTTTTACAACAACAAACGTGAGTATTCCAACAGTAATAAAAGTAAATGATACTACAGGGCCTTATACAGTTGCTTGTGGTTCGACTACCAACATTACTTTTACTGACAGTGGTGGAACAGCGGGTAATTATTCTAATAATGAAAAAGTATATTTTCCTCTGCCTTCAACTGCGGTGAATGTACCATATTCTTATACCTTTAAGACCGATGGTACACCTGGTGCCAAGTTAATGGTGATTTTCAATACGTTTAATGTTGAATTAGGTTGGGATGGATTGATGATATATAGTGGATTGGATAATACGGGAACTTTAATGTCTTCAGGTAGGGTTGCTAATCACCCAAAATCTTGTCCAACAGGTGCTTGGACAGGAACTACATCACCGGGAACTATATTGTCAACTGCAGCTGATGGTTCACTTACTTTTGAATTCACTTCGGATGATTCTGTAACACCTTTTGGTTGGACAGCTACTATTAAATGTGTTAGTAGTCCCCCGACTATTACGAGCTTTACTCCAACAGATAATAACTGCGGTTCTTCATCGGTTTCGGTTGTAATTACCGGGACAGGTTTTACCAGTGTTACAGGTGTTAATTTTAACGGAGTTTCTGCCTCATATGTAGTTAACAGTCCAACTCAGATTACAGCTACTGTTCCGGCAACTGCAACTACAGGTAAAATTAAAGTAATAACTTCTACATTCTCGGCTACAAGCAGTACAGATTTTACTGTTAATAATCCTCCACCAGTTACAACAGGTGCTGTTGTTTGTACCGGTGGTTCAGGAAGCCTTTCTAGTAGTACTGTTTGTGATGCTTGGACTCCAGTTACAAATATTACCAATTCACTGACTACAGGTAGTCCAACAGCATTTCGACAAGTTACAGGAACTACTTGTAATTTATCTGGAACTTCTGCTTATTATAATGCTACTCAAATTACGGTTAGTGTTTCGGGAAGTTATACATTTGAAACATCTGATGGTGGTATAGATTTCTTTGCTTACATTACTAGCGGTTCATTTACACCTGGTAGTTGTGCTTCAGGAACAGTAATTGCTGCTGATGATGATTCTGGATCCGGAGTTCAACCTAAATTTACGGTTAATTTAACTGCCGGGGTAGTTTATACGTTATATACTACAACTTTTTTCAGTGGCACAACCGGTAGTTATACGTGGAATTTTATAACTCCTGTTGGTGGTAGCGTAATGACATTCCAAGCAGCATCAATAACTTGGTATACCGTGGCTAGTGGAGGTACTCCAATAGGTTCGGGTAATCCTTATAATCCGGTTGGTGTAGCAGGTTCAGGATTGCCAAATACTTTAACACCGGGAACTTATAATTTTTATGGAGCATGTTCGTCGAATCCCGGTTGTAGAACACTTACTACTTTTGTGATTGGTAATGCCGTAGGAGGAACAGTTTCAAGTAGTCAAAATATATGCGGAGGTTCATTTGCCGACCTTGTTTTAAGTGGCAGTGCAGGTACTGTTACTAAATGGCAATATGCTGACGATGCTGCTTTTACAGTTAATTTAACAGATGTGCCTTCAAGTGCTTCTACCACGTTAACATCTGCACAAATAGGTAGTTTTGTAGGAACCAGATATTACAGAGTAGTAGTTACTGTTGGTTCATGTACTACAGCTTATTCAACTACAGCTACTTTAACTTATAACAGAGTTATATGGGCTGGTGGAGTTTGGTCTAATGGCACAGGTCCAACAATTGGTTTGTCGGCCGAATTTCAAGAAGACTTTGTTTCTTCTACAAACGCATCACCATCCGGTAATTTATCAGCATGTAGTGTTATTATAACGAATGGGGCAGATGTCTTATTTGATGTTGGAACTTTGACTGTTCAAAATGAGGTTAATGTTAGTTCAGGATTCTTAACAATACAAGATAATGCGAGTCTTTACCAAAGTGGAGCAGTTACTAATGCACCTGGAGTATATTCTGGAGGTAATTCAGGAAATATTACTTCTCAAAGAGTTGCAGAACCTATGTATAAATTTGATTACACCTATTGGTCAAGTCCGGTTAATCCACAAAATTTATTAGCTGTTTCGCCTGCATCGCCAACAAATTGGTTCCTTACCTATAATGCTGCTTCAAATGCATGGGCATACGTGACCAGTCCTGGTACTACAACAATGACAGTTGGTAAAGGATATCTTATTAGAGCGCCACTTAATTATCCGGTAAGCCCTGCGCTACCATTGGATTATACAGCAAGTTTTATAGGTGTACCAAACAACGGAACATTTACAACACCAATAGTTGGAGGTGCATCGCAGATGAATCTTATTGGTAATCCATATCCTAGTGCATTAAACGCTCCTGATTTTATTAATGGTAATCCAAATGTTAGTGGAACACTTTATTTTTGGACGCATAATACACCAATAAACCCAGTAACATTCCAATATACTGCAAGCGATTATGCAATATTTAATTTAGTAGGAGGGACTCTGGCAGCACCAACCACAGGAGCAGGAACATCCGATCTAACACCTCCATTGGGTAACATAGCTTCCGGTCAAGGATTTTTTGTAAAAGGATTATCAAATGGTACGGCTACTTTTAGCAATTCGATGAGAAGAGCAGGTAACAATACCCAATTTTATAGATTAAATACAAGAGAGAATAATGATAATGATAATGATGATGCATTAGAAAAGCATCGTTATTGGATTGATATTGCTAACTCTCAAGGAGCCTTCAAGCAAATATTGATTGGTTATGTAGAAACAGCTACTAGTGGTTTAGATAGATTATTTGATGGAGATATGGTTGACGTAGGTAATGCTGTTACACTTTATACAACTGTGGAAGATACAAAATTGAGTATCCAAGGGAAACCGTTGCCTTTTGATGTTAACGAGACAATACCATTAGGATACAAGTCGACTATAGATGGAACCTTTACGATAAGTTTGTCTCATTATGATGGATTATTTACTTCACAACATGTGTATGTTGAGGATAAAGTTTTAAATATTATTCATGATTTAAGAGTCTCATCATATACATTTGCAACATTGGCTGGTACTTTTGATAATCGTTTTGAATTGCGTTATACAGATACTGCTTTAGGAACTACTAATCCGGTATTTAATGATAATTCGGTTATTGTTTACAAAAATAACCAAGGATTGTATATAGATTCAGGAGCTGTGAATATGGCAACTGTAAGCATATTTGATATTAGAGGAAGACTACTTGCTACCCAAAAGCAAGTTGACCGAACCACCACAGTATTTACTACATTGCCTACTACAAATCAGGTACTGTTGGTTCGAATTGAATCAGAGAATGGTGCAATAGTCACCAAAAAAGTGGTTTACTAATAAATAGAAAAGACACCAAATTCATTTTAGGGTTTGGTGCCTTTTTTTGTTATTGGTATTCTATTATGATTTCTTACAAATGTGAAAACTCACATCAGATAAAATAGTTTATTTTATTTGAGTGTTTTGTTCTTTTTATTATTTCAATTTTCCTGATTTTTATAAAATTGAGAAAATCCGGAATAAGAAAAAAACTTAGTAAATGTTCTTGATTTTGGGAGATATTAAGCACTTTGTTGGGGGATATTTAACTTGCCTTGCAAAAGTTCTAAATATCAAAATTAAAGCGCCTAAAATGAAGTGTTTTGTTACTTGTTTTCAATTGATTAATGAAGTTTTTCTTCGTTTGTCATTTATAAAACTGTAAGAAAAAAGAAAAACGGACTAGTGTTTAACGATGATACATGTACTTCATCGAAAAATTGATTTTAAATTTTACATATAATTAACAATATATATACATTCACAAAACTTATTTAACCCAATTTTTATATTATGATGAACAACTACACTAAATTGAGTTTACGTTCAAAAACGCAACTCACAAAGGGTAATGAAGTTATAGAAGGATTTTCTTCTAATGCTTCTTTGAAAGGTAAAGGCCTTTCCTGGTTGGTAATGCTTGTCGTCCTGCTTTCTTTGGCTACTGGTCAGAAATCGTGGGGACAGAGTCTTGCTAATTATAGTTATTCTACCGATCTCTCAGGGACTTTAGACCCTATGACAGGTGCAACATCACTTGCAGGTACGGGAGGTATGACTACTGGTTACAACGATGATAATGCTTCAGCTGTAACGAATATTGGATTTACCTTTTTTTTCATGGGTACACCATATACTCAGTTTTCTGTTACAAGTAACGGTCAAATGAGGTTAGGTTCTACAGCAATTAGTGGTGGAGCGGTTACTTCAACTTCAGCAGGGGTTGCTTACTTTGCACCTATGGCTGGAGATAACTCTTCTGGTTTGGCCGGAGACTTAGATCCTGTAAGTTATGTTGTTACCGGAACACCTGGAAATAGAATTCTAAAGGTGCAATGGAAAAATTTCAAAATCCCTTTTTCTTCATCAGCTACACAAGTAGCTAATATGCAAGTTTGGCTTTATGAAACTACAGGTGTTATAGAATACATATATGGAGGGATGGTAACTAATGCATCTACTTCAAGGTCAACATTTATATCTTCAAGCAATACGGCTACAACTGCAGGTTACAATGTAGTTTCATCCGTAGCTGCTACTAATCCAACTTTTGTTTTGGCTGGTTCGCCAACAACAAATTCTTATGCTTTAGGAAATATTACTAATTTATACTCTGCTGCCGATGGTGTAAGAAGAGTGCTTCGATTTACTCCTAATTTCACCAGTGTTTCCGGTGATGTAACGGCTTTGACTTTTTCTGCCGTTACGACATCAACCACTACTGTAAATTTTGTTGACAGTGCTACAAATGAGGCTGGGTTTATAATAACCAGAGCCACAGATGCAGGATTTACTCAAAATGTGGTTACTACTTCTGTCGCTACAACAACTTCTGGAACAACTGGAACAGCTTATACTTCTGCTCAAACTGGTTTAACACCGGGTACTACTTATTTCTATAAGGTTCAAGCCATTGTTGAGGCTGGTATAAGTACTGGAGTTTCTAGTTCTCAAGCAACAACTGCTTCTGCAACCTATTACTGGGTAGGAACTTCAGGAAATCTATGGTCCACTGCTGCAAACTGGAATACACAAGCTGACGGTTCAGGTTCCACACGATCTACACCTCTGACCACTGATATATTAATTGTCGATGGTGCCGGTACTGTAGCAGGTGGTACTATGTCTATTCTAGTTGATGCTGCATCCTATACTATTGGACAATTAAAAATTACCAGTAACACCAACTTATCATTAATCGGTAATTCCGCTGTCAGAACATTGACAATATCAGGAAGCCCTGGTGATGATTTTGTATTAGAATCTGGAAGTACTTTGAATTTGAATGCTTCAGGAACTTCTCCAAATTTTGCAGTTGCCATTGCTTTTACCGGAATTGGAAATACGGGTTCTATTGCCGGTATTTTAAACTTAGGAGGTAGTACTTCAAATACTTTTTCAAGTGTCGGAGGTACAGGAACATTGGTTACAGTAACAGGAACTGTAAATAATACTATTGTTGGAACTGGAAATTATTTTGGTGGTTCGACAGCAACATTGTCTTTTGCCAATGGATCTACCTACAATATTACTGGAGCTACTACTGGTATCACAATACCATCAGCTACTTGGGGCACTACTTCGAATTTGTTAATATCGGGAATTACTTCTGCTACTTCAATGACGAATGCTTCTCAGTCTTATGGTAATGTAACCTATAACTGTAGTTCAGCATCTGGAACTATGAGTATGTTTACAACCTCTACAACTGGTGTTGTAAAAGGGAATTTGACTATTTCAGCTACAGGTACAGGTAGATTTAGAGCATTAACTTCAGGGACATTAACTGTTCAAGGAAATTTAACGCTTACTTCGGGTATTTTTGAAGTAGCTTCTTCAACAGGAACTTTAATAGTTAATGGAAATGTTACTATTAACGGCGGTACTTTTGACATTGCCCAAGGTGGAGCTTCTACCTTAAGAGTTTTAGGCAACTTTATTCAAAACGCTCCTAGTACTTTGCTACAAACTAATACAGGTGGCTTGTTAGATTTTTCCGGGACAAGTGCTCAAACGTTTACTTTAGTAACAGGTTCACACGGTACTAATGCTATTAACGCAAGAGTTAATAATGCAGCCGGAGTTAATCTTACTGCCGATTTTTCAGTTAGAAACTTAACAATTTCTAATGGAAATTTATCGGGAGCTGTTTTAACTTATGGGGCTAGTTCTGTTTTGACTTATAATAGTACCACAGCGGCACAAACAATAAGTCCAATAGAATTCCCAGCAGTTAATGGACCAGTTTCATTAACAATTAATAACACTGCTGCTTCTCCAAACAACACAGTTCAGCTTAATGCGCCAAGAACGCTGGGAACTTCTGGTATTTTGACTTTAACGAATGGAATATTGGTTAACTCCGGATCTGTATTAACGATTGCTAATCCAACGGAAAATGCTATTGTTGGGGGTTCAGCTACTTCTTACGTTAAAGGAGATTTATATAGAACTTTAGCATCAGGTCTAGCAACCGGGACAACTTATAATTTTCCAATAGGTTTTGGAAGCTATAATCCTTTTGCTTTGGTTAATCCAACGACAATTGCAGGAACTAATGTTACTGTTAGAGCTACTGTTTATGATAATAATACAGGTGGTGTAGGTACTGGATTAGTCAGTTCAATAAACACAAACAGAAGTTGGTTTGTTATTCTTAATGACCCTAATAGTAACCTTACGGGAACATTAGTAAGGTTGTCAGATACTCCAGGAGTTGCTAATGCTATAGGATTTAGTTCAGATGGTGGATTTACTTATGGATTATTTGGAGGCACAACCCCTACAGTAACGGGTACATCTATTACATCGGTATCGCCACCGGTAACAACAAATATAGGTGGTTTCTTTGCTATGGCTACAAAAGCTAGTCCACCAGCATTAACTAATTTGGCTATTAGCCCAACTGGAAATCAGTGTACAAATGTTGCTAGAATAGTAACGGTAACAGCCACTCCAGGTGCAGCACCTGTATCAGGAGTAAGCATTAACTATTCAGTAAATGGAGTAGCTCAAGCCCCAGTTGCAATGACTAATAGTAGTGGAAATGATTGGACAGGAGTTATTCCAACGGTTAGTCCTGTTAATGCAACAGTTGCGTGGTCAGTTACTGCTACTGATACAAATAATATTATCGCTAGTGCGACAGGAACATCTTATAAAGACGAACCATTGACTGGAATTACTGCTACTGCTAGTGCTTCTAATTCTCAGATTTGTGGTGCTGCTGGTACAACTGTATTGACTGCAACATTAAACAATACGCCAGCTGTTTTAGGAGCTGGAGCCTCTACTTCAAGTTCAGCTGGAGCTTCTATGTTCTCGGGTACTTGGGGAGGTCATAAAACACAATATATTATTAGAGCATCTGAGTTAACAGCTTTAGGACAAATTGCTGGAAATATCACTTCAGTTGCATTTGAAGCTACAACGGCTTTCAATGGTTACCAAGGATTTACTTTAAGTATTGGGAACACTACTGCAACTACTGCAGCTTTTCCTCTAATAACTACTGGATTAACTGAAGTGTATACTGGTGGAGGAACTAATGGTACTTATGCTACAACAGTTGGCATAAATACTTTAACTTTTAGCACTCCTTTTAATTGGGACGGAACATCAAATATAGTTTTATCCTTTTGTTGGTCTAAAAATCCAGTTGCTAGTTCAACAACTGGTACAACTGTAAAAGTTGATACAGTAGGTTTTACTTGTACTGCATCTGGACAAAAAGACAATACGCTTCCTGCTTCATTCTGTCCTTTATCGGTAGCAAGTGATTTTGGTACCACAACAACTGGAACTAGTCGCCCGAAGTTTATATTTGTTATAAACCCTGCTATTACATCAGTAAGTTGGGCAGGAAGTAATGGTTCTTCTTATTCTGGAAATAATATAACAATTAATCCAACGACTACTGCAACTTATACCGCAACGATTGCTAATTTAACAGGGTGTAATGCTCAGGCATCAACTTTACCGGTTGTTATTACTACCGTTCCTACACCGCCTAGCTCGCTTGGTTCAACTCAATGTGGTTCGGGTATTCCTACTGCCATTTTAACTTCAACTTCTGGATTGCCAACGCCAACATTTAAATGGTATGCTGACAACAGTACATCTACAGCTTTACAAAGCAGTACATCAACTACTTTTACATCTGTTGTGAATGGTACTACTACATTTTATGTGTCAGAAGCAAATGGAATTTGTGAAAGCGCAAGAACAGCTGTCACAGTTACTGTAGATGCACCACCTACACTTGTTGTTACTCCTACAGGAGATTCAACTTATTGTGGAACAGGAGGAAGTGGTGTTATAACAGCATCTTCAAACGATCCATTGATGACATATTCTTGGTCAAGTTTAAATCCACTTACCGGAACTATTGTTTCTGCTGTTGGCGGCATATTAAATTATTCAGTTACTGCTACTTCAATCTTTAGAGTTATAGGTACGCCAGTTACTAATGGTGCTTGTGCACCAATTACAGTAGATTACACAATTAGTGTATTTCCATTACCAACTACTACTTTAACCGCTCCTGATGGCATTTGTCCGGGTGGTACTGCAACTATTACATCGAATTTATCTTCAGGATCTTTCCAAAGTAGTTCTATTCCTTTTGCTGCATTAACACCACCACCTTCATCAGTAGTTTTGGCAACAGGTGGAGTGGCATTAGTACCTGCACAAACTACTACTTCTTTCCCTCCTTTAGATGATGGTGGATGGCCTGCAATTCCTTTTGGGTTTGATTTTAACTTTTTTGGGACTAATTATAGTACTATAAATATAGGAACCAACGCTACGCTTCAATTTGGAGCTTTTAACTCTGGTTCTACTGGTTTAGGAGATTTTAGTTTTTCAACTCTTCCAAGCACAACTGAACCACTTAACATGGTCGCTGTTTTAGCAATGGATAATGATATTGAAGATGGTGGAACAGTTAGATACTGGACAGAAGGAACTTCTCCAAACAGAAAATTCGTTGTGAGCTACGAAGCTGTAAGACAGTTTTCATCTCCTAATGTATCTACTGCTCAGGCTATTTTCTATGAAACTACTGGAGTTATTGAGGTTCATGTTACCTCTTCATCAAATCAAACTACTAATAAATTAGTAGGAGTTAATAATAGTACAGGAACCATAGGAACATTGGCATATCAATCGGGTACTGCTGCTACTGCAAATAATCCAATCATAAACCCTTTTGCGTATCGCTTTACACCACCTAATGATTATACTACGACTTGGACTTATAGAGATAGTACTACAGGTGGTAACTTTGTAGCATTTGCTCCTCCAAGAACAGGTACTAACTTGTTTACTCAAAATGTTAATCCAACTCAAACGACAGATTACAACTTGTCTTATACAAATACAACAACTGGTTGTACAAATCCATTAGGTTCTACTCAGATAACAATTAATGTACTTAGTACTACTGCACCTTCAACTGTAGCTGTTGCTAGTGTTCCAGCGGTTTGTTTAGGTTCTAGTGTTGATTTGAGTTTAACTGGTGCTGTAAACAGTATTGGTAGTACTACCGGATTAACATATCAATGGCAAGTGTCTACAGATGGTGGTGCAAACTATACTGATGTTGCTTCAGCAACTTCGGCAACACTTACTGTTTCACCAACAGTTCCCTCACTGTACTTATGTAACGTTACTTCTTGTTCAGGTACTGCTGTACCTTCAACTCCGGTAGCTGTAGGTGTTAACATTCCGGGTACTATAAGTGTATCTCCTAATGTTGCAATATGTACAGGTGGTTCTACAGTATTAACAGCATCTGCTTTAACAGGAACAATCAACAGTTATACATGGTCACCTGTAGATGGTTTGTCAGCTACATCAGGATCTAGTGTTACCGCTTCACCAACCTCAACAACTACCTATAGTGTTTTCGGGACTGATAGTAATAATTGTCAAACAGTTGCTGTTCCGGTTACTGTAACAGTTAATCCTTATCCTAGTGCAGTAGTAGTTACTCCATCAACTCCGGCATCTGGTTCATTACTTCAAAATGGATCTGTTTGCTACGGTTCAACAGTTAGATTAGAAGCTACTGGAGGTAATACTACCACAAATTATGTATGGACAACTGTACCTGCATCTTCATTGTATATAGATTCTGGTTTAAATACGCTTTATAATCCTGGTGATTTTGCAAGCGTTGTTTATGCAACATCAACTCTTTCTACAACTTACAGAGCTTCGGTAACTTCTTTAGGATGTACAACTCCGGGAGAAACTACCCTTGGAGTAACGCCTTTACCAACATTTACAGTAGCTCCAATTACTATTTGTAATGGTTCTTCGGGAATACTAAGTGCAGTAACTGCAGAAGACAATTCGTATAGTTGGACAGGAGGGTTATCGGGACAATCTGTTTCGGTTAATCCTACAGTTGATACCACTTATCAAGTTGTGGCTACAAGTAACACTACTACTCCTGCATGTTCTTCAGCTCCAGTTTCAGTACTTGTTACTGTAAATAACCAAGGAAGTATTACACAACAGCCTACGAATCAAATTACCGCTACTACTTTTGGCGCTACTTTCACAGTAGCAGGAACACTATTACCAGTTCCGGTTCCATATACATATCAATGGCAAATAAGAACTTCTACGACACCATCCGCACCTGATTTTGATCCTACGGGTACATGGAGTAATGTATTAAATTCTTCTAATTATAGTGGAGTTACTACAAATACGTTAACGGTTTCTAATGCAAGCTCTGCACTAAACAACACTGTTTATAGATGCATCTTAACACCGTTGTCACCTTGTGCTCCATTGGTTTCCAGTTCTGCAACATTAACTGTTTCACCTGTTGGTATTGAGACTAATCCTCAGGACTTGGTACTTTGTTTACCAGCTCCTACTAGTCCACTTCCACAATTTAATGTGGTTACTAATGGTACGGGAACAATATTGAGAGTGCAGTGGGAGGTAAGTACAAACAATTTTGCAACTACCACGGTTATTCCTTTATACTTAACCAATGGTAATCTTATATCTAGTGGATACACCGGTCCGAATACGACAGCTGTACCAGGCTTAACATTTGAGTTTCCATTAGTGGGAAGTGTGAGAGATTATAAAACCCTTATGATATCGGGTATAAATGCCAGTACAGCAAATAACTATAGATTTAGAGTTAGATTTGGTGTTAGTGCTGTTAATATTTTGCCTATAATTAGTCAATCGGCTTCATTAAATATAAACAGTCCGGTTGAGATTATAACTAACTTGTCAGCTGTTGCAATACCACCGGTTTGTCAAGTACCGGCTCCTGCATCACCAACAGTATTATCGATTACTACCTCTGGAGTTGTTCAAAGTATTGTTTGGAAATATGCTACAACGGCAGGTGCTTCAGATGCTAGTTACAGTCCTGTAACTAATGGTGTGCCAGCCGGAGCGACTTATTCAAGTTCAAATCCTTTAGCTGGACAATATCAATTGAGTGTTGCTACTACATCAGCTACACCTATAGGTAATTATTATTATAAAGCATTTATAACGTCAGTTAGTCCTTGTTCAGGAATTTCATCAAGTGAAGGTGTTATTTCTGTAATTAGACCAACAATTTCCGTTTCGCCTTCTGCAACAAGTTATTGTACACCTAGTGGTTCACCAGTAATCTTAACTGCAAGCGGAAGTGATATTGGAAGCTATTCATGGACAGCCCCAGGATTTACTACCACAACTGGTACGTCAATTACTGTTAGTCCTGCGGCTACGACGATTTACACTGTTTCAGGAACAGATTCTCATGGTTGTACAAATGTAGCAACTGCGACGGTTACTAAAGGAGATTCTATTGTTGCCATCGCTTCAACAAATAGTGGAATTGTTTGTCCATCAACACAGGTTACATTAGCAGGATCGGTTGATTTAGCTGTTCCAAATACTACTCTTCCAACACAATATACTTTTAGTGCAAGTAGTGGTACTTATACACCATTAACAGCAGCAGCTACTGTTTTAGCCACACAAACTGTGACTTCAGGTACTCCAGCTGGTGCTTTAGACGATGTAAATTATACTTTGGCTTTGCCATTTGGGTTTAAATTTGGAGGAACAACTTATAATTCAGGATCTAATTTATATGTAAATACTAATGGTTTTGTATCTTTTGGTGCAAATCCTCCTTCTACTGGTACTTATGGACCTATAGGAAGTACAAATGTATATGATGCGGCATTATCTGCATTTGGAAATGATTTAAATGGTGGATACGCAGCGACTGGAAGTGGTACAAATGGTTCTCCTGTTTTGACCATCACAACTGGAAATACATCAGGTTTTGTTGTTGGTGCTATAGTTTCAGGAACAGGTGTACCTACTGGTGCTACTGTAGTTTCTACTACACCTACAACTGTGACTTTATCAGCCAACTGTACTTCTACTGGGACAGGAAGAACTTATCAAGTAGCTTCCGGAAAAATAAGTTATGAAGTATTGGGTTCTAGTCCTAATAGAAAGTTGGTTATTCAATATACCAAAATGCGTCCTTACAATGTAACTCTAAGAACTTTAGATTTTCAGATTGTATTAAATGAGACTTCTAATAGTGTTGCTTTTGTTTATGGTAATGCAATTACATCAGGTACAACTACATCTACAGTTCAAGTTGGATTGCGTGGTGTTACTAATGCTAATTACGTGAATAGAACAAGTACAACATCATGGGCAGCAACTACAGCGGGTGTGTCTAATACCAGTAGCGTCACTTTTGGAGGTTCAATAGTGCCAGCTACAGGTCAAACCTTTTTGTACTCACCTTCAATACCAACCGCAACATATGTTTGGAGCAGTGCTGGTGGATTTAGCGCTAACACAGCCATTGTCAATGTTAATCCAACAGTTACTACAGAGTATACTTTAACGGCTACTTCAGCTTCTGGTTGCTCGGCTACTACAACAGTTCAAGTAAATGTGGATTCTACTCCACCAACTATTCTTACGGTACCGGCACCACAAACGATTTGTAATGGTGATAGTGTATCATTTAATGTAATTGCTACTAGTTCAACGCCTATAACTTACAGATGGCGTAAAGATGGTGTGCTTATTCCTTTAACAAATGCTAGTGCAGGAACTGATACTTTAACATTAACTAATACAACTCCATCAGATAGCGGAAGTTATACTGTAGATGTTATCGGTTGTACAACTGTATCAAGTACTTCCTATGCATTAACAGTTAACCCTGCACCAGCAGCTGTTACAGCATCAGGTGCAGGAACTTTCTGTAGTGTTACTTCGATAACTGCCAGTAATGGTGGTGATGGTACAATTTATTTCCAAGGAACAACTTCCGGAGGAACTTCTACTACAATTGCTAGTACTTCAGAGTCAATTACATCTTCTGGAACCTATTATTTCAGAGCCCAATCTGCTGCAGGATGTTGGGGACCAGAAGGAAGTGTTGCTGTGGTTATACAGCCACTTGCAGGAATTACTGTTACTCCTGCCAATTCATGCCAAAATGAAGCAGGTACTGCTTTAGCGGCTACAGCTGCAAACTGTATTGATTTTACGGG
Organism: Flavobacterium anseongense; assembly: GCF_021608185.1. Taxonomy (GTDB): domain Bacteria; phylum Bacteroidota; class Bacteroidia; order Flavobacteriales; family Flavobacteriaceae; genus Flavobacterium; species Flavobacterium anseongense. Next base: position 63,013 of record NZ_JAKIHN010000008.1, read on the forward strand.
TGGTGCTGCTGCTCTTAATGGTACTTTCACAACAAGTGATCCGCAAGCACCTAGACCAATTACTGGTACTACATGTAGTTTTAGTACTACTTCAAGAGGTTATCAAGCTAAAACATTTACTGTGCAAGTAACAGGTACTTATACTTTTGCAATGTCAAGTACATTTGATACAATGGCTTATATAACAACTGGTGCGTTTACACCGGGTAGTTGTGCTACAGGTACTTTTATAGTAGCTGACGACGATGCTGGTCCTGACCTTAATCCACAACTTGTAGCTAATTTAACGGCTGGTGTAGTTTATACTTTATATTCAACAACTTTTAGTGAATTAACTAGTGATATTGCTTACACTTGGGCAGTAACCCCACCGGTTGGCGGAGGTGTGTCAGTTTTATCAACTGGTAATATTGTATGGTTTACCGCTGCTTCCGGTGGCACATCTATTGGAACAGGTTCGTCGTTTAATCCGGTTGGAGTATTAAACTCTGGTTTGGCAAATACAAGTACTCCTGGAACTACTACTTTTTATGCTGCTTGCTCAGGAAGCACAACTTGTAGAACTCCTGTTACGTATACTATTCACCCAACCCCAACTGTTGCGGCAATTGCAAACCAATTATATTATAACGGTCTTGCAACAGCGAGTATTCCTTTAAGTGGAACACCATCAGGTGTAACCTTTGATATTAGTGGTGGTGCAAGCGTTGGATTAATTAACCAAACAGTTTCTACAGAAATTCCATCATTTACTCCATTAACAGGAACTGCAACAGTAACTGTTACACCAAAAGCGAATGGATGTACAGGACCTTCTGTAACGTATAACATTACTGTTTTAGCAGTAACTGCTGATCAGGTTGCTAATCAAACGTATTGTCAAGGTATTACAACAAGTGAGATACCATTAACATACACTCCAATATCGCTTACTGGGGTAACGTTTGACTTACAGGTAGTTGGAGATAATATCGGATTGTCTAATGGAACAGGATTGACTGCAATCCCGGCATTTGTTACACAACCAGGTTCTGCTACTATTTATGTTACTCCGGTTTATGGTGGAGTTTCAGGTGGCGTTGTATCGGCAACGATTACTGTAAATCCATTACCAACTGCTACAATAGCAGGTACTACGCAAGTATGTCAAAATGATGCATCTCCTTCAATTACCTTTACAGGTGCTGTTGGATTGGCACCATATACTTTTACGTATAAATTAAATGGAGGTCTTAATCAGACAATAGTATCGTCAGGTTCAGGTGCAACAGCAACAATTGCTGTACCTACCGGTACAGCTGGAACATTCGAATATACTTTGGTGAGTGTTCAGGATTCTAGTTCAACTACTTGTTCTCAAGCACAAGGAGGAGTTGCTACTGTTATTGTTCATCCAACACCTACAGTAACTACAACATTAAACAATATGGCTTTATATAGCGGTTTTGCTACTGCTACTATACCATTGGCCGGAACGCCAAGTGGTGTAACCTTCAATATTACAGGAGGAGCTGCTGCAGGATTGGCTGATGTTTATGGAGTTTCTGCAATCCCATCATTTATCCCAACCACTGTACCAGCTACAGTAACAGTTACTCCGGTAGCTAACGGATGTATTGGTATTCCTAAATCGTTCCAAATTGCTTATATACCTGTTATTGCGAATATAACCGCAACTCAGTGTGGTACTGTTAATCATGGTTTGAATAATCAAATTCAGGCTGGAAACGTAAGTGTACCAGGATATACTACAACCGGTTACCGTTTTGAAGTTACTAATACGGCTACAGGTGAAGTTGCTTATGTTGACACTGTTCAATCTATGTTTAAATTGACCGATACGAGCATCTATTCTTATGGTACTACATTCACTATCAGAGTGGCAGTTATCTTGAATGGTAACGTTCAAGGATTCTTCGGAAATACTTGTTCACTTACAACTGCAAGTGTTCAAACTACTAAAGTTGTAACTGCTCAGTGTGGTGCTACGTTAGCAGCCTTAAACTCTAATATCAATGCGAATTCGGTAAGTTCTACTAACTTGTATCGTTTCAGAGTGGCTCTTGCAAGTGCGCCTACTACATATTACTTATTAGAGCGTTCAGTGCCTAACTTTAACTTGTCTATGGTTCCTGGTTTGCCATTACTTTATGAGACAGAGTACAAAGTTGATGTACAAATACGTGTGAAATTAGCAGGATTTGAAGCTTGGTCACAATATGGACAAGTTTGTTCTATATTTACACCAGCAGCACCAACAACATCGCTTACTTTAGCTGATTGTGAATTGGTAGCTACAAGTAGTTCTCAGGCAATCCATATAATTCCTTACCCAGGAGCTACTTCGTATAGAGTATTATTAACTGGATATGATATTTATGGAGATGTTAACTATTCACAATTCATTGATACGGCTTCAACTACTTTCACTTTAAGTCAGTTTACTGGATTAACTCCGGATACAACTTATAATGTAGAAGTATCTATTAATCTATTTGGAAACTATACTCCGTATGGAAAAACATGTAGTGTAACAACGCCTCTTGCATTAAAAACAGCATTGGCAGATACATTTAAAGCGGTTGCATATCCTAATCCATTTGCAAATAACTTCATGATTGATGTTAAATCGTCAAGTCAATCATCAGTAAACTTGAAAGTTTACGATATGATTGGTAGATTGGTTGAGCAACGTGATGTTAGAGTGTCTGATTTAGAAACTGCAACTATCGGAGAGCGTTACCCAAGCGGTGTTTACAACGTGGTTGTATCACAAGATGATAGCGTACAAACGGTAAGAGTAGTTAAAAGATAATTAACTAATTAATAAATGTAAAAGACCTTCGAGAAATCGAAGGTCTTTTTTTTTGTAAGTAAAAAACTTTTATAAGTCTGTTGAATCTGTTTCAAACTCGAGATCATCTAAATCTCTCCTGTCTTTTTTTGTTGGTCTTCCTGTTCCTGTTTTGCGATAATGTTCTTTGGAAAGTTTAAGTAATTCGAGATGAGCAAAAGTTTCTGGTGGCGTTTCATCTTTCCGATAGATATCAACCAGCTTAGCTCCAACACGATTTTGTGGAATGTCTAAAACACTTATTATATAGGTAATCTGGTCTTTTCTAAATGTAATTTTGTCCATAGGGAAAACCTCTTTTGACGGCTTTGCCACTTGACCATTAACTGTGATCTGATTTTTACGGCAAGCTTCTGTAACCATGTTTCTGGTTTTATAATAACGTACACACCATAAATATTTATCTACTCTCATTTTTTTTCCAAAATCAACGTTAAATTGTTCACAAAAATAAATCAATATTGTATCTTGCGGGCTTAAAATTCAAACAATAATGAATAATTTTTTCAAAATTATATTTCTTTTTACTTTAGGTTTAACTGTAGTGTCATGCTCTAAAAACGATAATAATTCAGCAGAACCTCTTCGCGATTTTACAGAGCAATATGAAAAAGATATAACCAGTATCGAAACCTTTATGCATACCCATTATATGGAAGTTGTTAATAATCCGGGAGCGACAAACGATCAGGATGTTACTTTTACATTAATTCCGGAAGGAGGGACACAAACCTCAATTTGGGATCAGACAACATATCCAATACTAACACGATACATAACTGTTAAACAAAACGATGACGATGTTACTTATAAAATTTATTATATCCAATTAAGACAAGGTTCCGGTCCAACCAGTAAATCACCTTGCAATGTAGATAGAGTATTAACCTCTTATAGAGGAGAATATATTTATAGTAATACTGTAACCGAAGGAACTCCACCAGTCACAACTACAACAATAAAATCTAGTGAGTTTGAAGAATCAATCAATCCACAAACCTATTTTAGTTTAACGGGTGTTATTAGAGGTTGGAGCGAAATTTTTCCATTGTTCAAAACCGGAAGCTATTTAGGAAATCCTGATGGAACAACATCTTATTTTGATTTTGGAGCCGGAGTTATGTTTATTCCTTCAGGATTAGGCTATTTTGGTACTTCAACAGGAGGAATTCCTGCCTATTCTCCACTTATATTTAGTTTCAAATTGTATGAAGTTCAAAGAATGGATCAGGATGCTGATGGGATTTATTCGTATCAGGAAGATTTAGCAACTTCAATTGTAAATAGTGATGGAACAGTTACAGTAATTAATGGAGTTCCTGATGGATATGTTTATAATATGGGAGAAGATGTAGTAAATCCGGATGATACAGATGGTGACTTTATTCCTGATTTTCTGGATACAGATGATGATGGTGATTTCTATACTACCATAAGCGAAATCAAGTATGTGAATCCAAGCGATCCTCAGCTAAGGGTTCGTTATTATCCTTATGAAGGGGCAGCTGTGGACGATCCTTCAACACCTTATGTAGATGAAAGGAAAGGGGTTCCAAGAAAGTTTACCGGGCCAAACAATGCTTTAGGATACCCAACTTCAGACAATCCTGCCGATTTTACTGACCCAACAAGAGTAAGAAGATATCTTGACGCTACAGCCAAGCCCAAGTTTTCTGACCAATAGAATACAAAAAATCCCGCTCAATTTGAACGGGATTTTTTTATATGTGTCAGAGAATTATTTTCTTTTAATTACTCTTTCTACAGCTTCCACAATTGCTTGATTGTTTAACTTGTATTTTTCCATCAATTGTTCAGGTGTGCCGCTTTCGCCAAAGCTATCGTTTACCGCCACAAATTCTTGTGGTTTTGGATTATTCAAAGCTAAAACTCTAGCCACGCTTTCACCTAAACCACCAAGGAAATTATGCTCTTCAGCTGTAACTACACAACCTGTTTTTGCTACCGATTTCAAAATCGCAGTATCATCCAAAGGTTTAATAGTATGGATATTGATAACTTCTGCCGAAATTCCTTTAGCTTCCAATGCTTCAGCTGCAAGTAATGCTTCCCAAACCAAATGTCCAGTGGCAATAATCGTTACATCTGTTCCTTCGTTAAGCATAATCGCTTTTCCGATTACAAAAGGTTCATCAGCTGGAGTAAAGTTAGGCACAACCGGACGGCCAAAGCGCAAATAAGCCGGACCGTGATGATCTGCTAAGGCAAGGGTTGCTGCTTTGGTCTGATTGTAATCGCAAGTATTGATTACGGTCATTCCGGGTAACATTTTCATCAAGCCAATATCTTCCAAAATTTGGTGCGTTGCTCCATCTTCTCCTAAAGTTAATCCGGCATGCGAAGCACAAATTTTTACATTCTTATCTGAATAGGCAACCGATTGACGAATTTGGTCATAAACTCTTCCGGTAGAAAAATTTGCAAATGTTCCTGTAAATGGAATTTTGCCACCAATAGTTAAACCGGCTGCAATTCCAATCATGTTTGCTTCTGCAATTCCAACCTGGAAAAAACGCTCCGGATGGTTTTTCTTGAATTCGTCAAATTTTAACGAACCAATTAAGTCGGCACAAAGTGCTACAACATTTTCATTTTTTTGTCCCAATTCGGTCATTCCTGCACCAAAACCTGAACGGGTATCTTTACTTCCTGTATTTGTATATTTTTTCATTATTGTTAATTCAAAATTATGTTAGCGAAATATTATTTGGGGGAAAACTGCATCAGTTTTAAAGCTAAAATTAAAATCTATTGACTCTTGTTTTATTTCTTCTGTTTTTATGGCTAGTTTACCATCTTCCAAATGATATACCTTTTCAAGGTTAAACGTATTTAAATCAAGATTATATTTAGCATTCAAATAGTTTTTAATCGAATTCTTTTTGGTGTCATAAACGTTATTTCTTTTCCCGAAAAAATAGTAATGGTCCCAGATTATTTTTTTTTTCTTTTTATTTTTAAAACGCTTTAGGTGAACTATAGTTTCGTTGTTAATCGTATCCTTTTCAAATTTAAAGTCTTCTACAAAGTTTTTATATACTTTACCTCTTCTGCGGGGTCGAAAATTAGTGTAAAGCATATTATTGGTTAATTTGTTTAAATCTTCAAGCTGTTGATAGTCAAAATCTATATCAAATCGTACTAACCATTTCTTTTTGTCATCAATTAGTGAGGCTTCTTTTTTTATTTTTCCAATTCTGACAGTCAAACTATAAGTAGAGTCCTTTGAATTTCTTAAGAAGATAAATTCATCATCAAAATTATTTTTGTAATCACTTATTTGCTGAACAGTCATACTGTCAAAATAATAACTGAATTTATCTTGAGAAGAACTAATGTTAGATATTAAAAAAAAAATAAAGAGATACGATAACTTCATTTTTAATAATCTCCTAAAGTCTCAGCATTTTGTGCTAATCCAACAGCTAATTGCTCATTGTTTGGAGCTTTTCCGTGCCATGCATGTGTGTGCATCATAAAATCAACACCATTGCCCATTACGGTATGTAACAATACACAAACCGGTTTTCCTTTTCCGGTTCTGCTTTTTGCTTCGGTCATTCCTTTGATGATAGCATCAATGTTGTTTCCTTCTTTGATTTCTAAAACATCCCAATCAAAGGCTTCGAACTTGGTTTTCAAATTTCCTAAATTCAAAACATCATCAGTTGAACCGTCAATTTGTTGTCCATTTAAGTCGATGGTTGCAATCAAATTATCAATTTTTTTTGCTGAAGCATACATAATAGCTTCCCAGTTTTGACCTTCCTGTAATTCACCATCACCATGAAGTGAATAAATTAAATGCTTGTCACCGTTTAGCTTTTTAGCTTGTGCAGCACCAATAGCAACCGACATCCCTTGTCCCAAAGAACCCGAAGCCATACGAACTCCAGGCAATCCATCATGTGTAGTTGGATGACCTTGCAAACGCGAATTAAGTTTTCTAAACGTTGCTAATTCTGCTACAGGGAAATAACCACTACGAGCTAAAACGCTGTAGAATACCGGCGAAATATGGCCATTAGACAAGAAAAATAAATCCTCGCCAATGCCATCCATATTGAAGCCGGGCTTTCTTTCTAAAAGCTGTTGGTACAATGCAGTAAAAAATTCAGTACAGCCTAGAGAACCTCCCGGATGACCTGAATTTACGGCATGAACCATGCGAAGAATGTCTCTTCTAACTTGTGTTGAAAAATCTTGAAGTTGTTGTGTATTAGACATTTTTTGTAGTTAAAATTTAATGTCGACAAAAGTAATTCTAATTTTTACCAATGGCAAAAGTTTTATAAATTAGTTATTAAACGGTTATCAATAATATAAAATTTGGATTAAAATTATATAAGAATAGGCTAATATCTTATAATTTATTTTGGCGAAAAGACAAGTAACTTGTTGCCATAAAATCTATGATATGAAAAAGGTAAAAACTATTTATTATTTAGACGATGATTACGATGATTTAGGCATCTTTAGAGAAATTGCTGAAGAATTGGGGCATAATGTAAAAGTGTTTTCCGATGGACGAAAAATGCTGTTGACTTTGGAAATTCAGGCTGAAAAGCCCGATTTTATTTTTCTGGATATTCACATGCCAGTGCTTAACGGAGAGGAAATTTTGGAGATAATAAAAAAATCGGAAGATTTGAAAGACATTCCAATTGTTATGGTTTCAGGAGCTTATCCAAAAAAATTACTTCAATATTGTTCCGATTTAGGTGTTTCATGTCTTATCAAAAGACACAATTTTCAGGAATTCAAACAGAATATAGCCGAAGTGTTAAAAGAATTTGAACTTACAAATAAGTAATTTTCAAATCAGCATTTTATACATAACACTGAATGCTTTCAGTCAAATCTTTATGTTAAATAAATCCTTTTTTTTGTGACCCTGGGCGCAGACGAAGAGCTAATTCTTTTATCTTTGCCCACTGAATAAAAGAAGAAAATGAAATTTGACTTACTAGCGAATGACCCTAATTCAAAAGCACGTGCCGGAAGTATTACCACTGATCACGGTGTAATTGAAACCCCAATATTTATGCCTGTTGGTACTGTAGCCTCTGTAAAAGGGGTTCATCAGCGTGAACTAAAAGAAGAAATCAATCCCGATATTATTCTTGGAAATACCTATCATTTATACCTGCGTCCACAAACAGCCATTTTAGAACAAGCTGGTGGCCTACATAAATTCATGAATTGGGATAGAAATATCCTAACAGATTCCGGCGGCTATCAAGTGTATTCGCTTTCGGCTAACCGAAAAATTAAAGAAGAAGGCGTAAAATTCAAATCACATATCGACGGCTCTTACCATGTTTTTACTCCGGAGAATGTAATGGAAATCCAGCGTACCATTGGTGCCGATATCATCATGGCGTTCGATGAGTGTACACCTTATCCATGTGATTACCGCTACGCACAAAAATCGATGAAGATGACACATCGTTGGTTGGATAGATGCATCAGTCATCTTGAAAAAGTGCCAACAAAATATGGTTATGACCAAACTTTTTTTCCAATAGTTCAAGGAAGTACCTATAAAGATTTACGTCAGCAATCTGCCGAATATATTGCCAACGCAGGACAACAGGGAAATGCTATCGGTGGACTTTCAGTAGGTGAACCAGCCGAAGAAATGTACGCTATGACCGAAGTTGTTTGTGAAATTCTTCCGAAAGACAAACCACGTTATTTGATGGGCGTTGGAACACCGATAAACATTCTAGAAAATATAGCACTTGGAATCGATATGTTCGATTGCGTAATGCCTACACGAAATGCACGAAACGGAATGTTATTTACAGCCAACGGAACAATCAACATCAAAAATAAAAAATGGGAAGCCGATTTTTCGCCGCTTGATGAAATGGGACATACGTTTGTAGATACCGAATACACCAAAGCCTATCTGCGTCACTTGTTTGCTGCCAACGAATATTTAGGAAAACAAATTGCTACAATTCACAATTTAGGTTTCTATATGTGGTTGGTTCGTGAAGCAAGAAAACATATCTTAGCAGGAGATTTCAGAACTTGGAAAGACATGATGGTAAAAAATATGAGCCAGCGATTATAGTTGATTTGGTTATTTGTGGATTCGGTTATTTGAGCCGGATAACCAAATAACCGGATAACCAAATAAACAACAATGTTAAAAATAATTGACAAATACATTCTCAAACGTTACTTAGGAACATTCATTGTAATGTTGTTGATGTTTATTCCAATTGGAATAGTAATCGATGTTTCGGAAAAAGTCAATAAAATGATTGAGAATCACGTTGCTTTCTCAGCTGTTGCCAAATATTATCTTGACTTTACCATCTATTTTGCTAATCTTTTATTTCCGATATTTTTATTTCTTTCGGTGATTTGGTTTACTTCAAAACTTGCTAATAACACCGAGATTATTGCCATTTTGAGTTCGGGTATTTCTTTTTCAAGATTTCTTAGACCTTATATTATTGGAGCAACAATTGTATCACTTTTTGCTTTGGTTATGACAATTTATTTAGTACCCAATGCAAGTGCAGGTTTTAAAAGTTTTAGATATACTTATCTTTCTCATGGTGGAGCAGATAATATGCGTGATGATACTAACGTGTTTCGTCAAACCAGCAAAGACGAATATATTTTTGTGAGTAACTTTAATGAAGTTTCTAAAATGGCTTTTAATTTTTCGATGGAAAAATTTGAAGGAGACAAGTTAAAATACAAATTGGTGGCCAGCAGAATAAAATGGAACCAAAAGCAGAAGAATTATACTTTATATAATTACACCAAAAGAAAAGTAGGTCAGTTTGGCGATATTATAGAGTCAGGTGAAGTCAAAGACACTGTTTTTAAATTTGATTTAGAAGATTTAACCCCCGTAGTTTACATTGCCGAAACCTTACCGTTAAACGAACTCAACAAATTTATCGATAAAGAAAAAGCGCGTGGTTCTTCTAATATTAATGTATATTTGGTTGTACTTTATAAAAAATACAGTATTCCTGTATCTGCTTTTATTCTAACAATCATTGCAGTTGCAGTTTCATCTATGAAACGTCGTGGCGGAATGGGAACCAACCTGGCTATAGGAATTATTCTGGCCTTTGCTTTTGTCTTTCTGGATAAGGTTTTTGGTGTCTTAGCCGAAAAATCAACAGCACCACCATTACTAGCGGTTTGGACGCCAAACATCGTTTTTGGAATTCTTGCCATTTATCTTTTGCGAAATGCTAAGCGATAACCTCAAAAGTTATTTGCATCTCCATTTGATTGTCTTTATTTGGGGATTTACCGCCATTTTAGGTGCGTTGATTTCACTAGATGCTTTGCCATTAGTTTGGTTCCGAATGCTTTTAGCTGTAGGATTTATTTGGATTTATATCTATTTCAAGAAACTGCCACTAAGGGTTTCAACAAAAGTCTTGCTGCAGTTTATTTTTTCAGGATTTATTATCGCATTGCATTGGTTTACTTTTTTTCATGCAATCAAGATTTCTAATATTTCAGTAACTCTTGCCTGCCTTGCTACCGGAGCTTTTTTTACTTCGTTATTGGAGCCAATTCTATATGGTAAAAAGATTGTCTGGTATGAAGTGTTCTTCGGATTGCTTGTTGTTTTTGGGCTTTACATTATTTTCAATGTAGAAGGGAGCTATTTCTGGGGAATGTTGACTGCTTTGACATCTGCCTTTCTATCGGCTTTGTTTGCCGTTATTAATAGTAAATTGGTTAAATCCCACGATGCTACCGTAATCTCTTTTTACGAGCTCAGCGGCGGCGTTGTTTTCTTCACTTTTCTATTATTGTTTACCCATAGTTTTACACCGACTTTCTTTTCACTTTCGACTAAAGATTTGGTGTACTTACTGATTTTAAGTTCGGTCTGTACAGCTTATGCGTTTATAGCCTCTACTTCGATAATGAAATTTTTGAGTCCATATACAGTAATGCTTACCATTAATTTGGAACCTATTTATGGAATCGTTTTGGCGGTTTTAATATTCAAAGAAAAAGAAAAAATGAGCTTTGAGTTTTATATCGGAGCCATAATTATTCTGCTTACTGTCTTACTAAACTCAGTCATAAAAAGTTATAAAAAAAGAAACTAAATCGGCATTCCAATACGATTAATTTTGTTTACAATAATCTGTAAAAAGTACTTTTTATCACAATTTAAAATTTTATATTTGCTATTCGATTAAATCAAAACGGACAAACCCTATGGAATATTTAGATTTTGAACTTCCTATAAAAGAACTAGAAGACCAACTCGATAAATGCCAGATTATTGGTGCCGAATCAAACGTAGATGTTACCGCAACCTGCAAGCAGATTGAAAAGAAATTAGAGGAAACCAAAAGACAAATCTATAAAAACCTAACCGCTTGGCAACGTGTACAATTATCACGTCATCCCAACAGACCTTACACTTTAGAGCATATTACCAACTTAACTAAAGGAACATTTTTAGAACTTTTTGGCGACAGAAATTTCAAAGATGATAAAGCCATGATTGGTGGTTTAGGTCGAATTGACGGACAGTCGTTTATGCTTATCGGTCAACAAAAAGGAATCAATACCAAAATGCGTCAGTTACGTAATTTTGGTATGGCAAGTCCTGAAGGCTATAGAAAAGCTTTGCGTTTGATGAAAATGGCTGAGAAATTCAACATTCCTGTAGTAACTTTAATCGATACTCCGGGAGCTTATCCGGGATTAGAAGCTGAAGAACGCGGACAAGGTGAAGCAATTGCCAGAAACATTTTAGAAATGGTTCGTTTGAAAGTACCAATTATCTGTGTAATCATTGGTGAGGGTGCTTCAGGTGGAGCATTAGGAATTGGCGTTGGAGACCGTGTTTTAATGATGGAAAATACTTGGTATTCTGTTATTTCTCCTGAGTCTTGTTCATCAATCTTATGGAAAAGCTGGGAATATAAAGAACAAGCCGCCGAAGCTTTGAAACTGACTTCAACCGATATGAAAAAAATGAAATTGGTTGATGATGTAATTCCGGAACCACTTGGCGGAGCACATTATGATAAAGAAACAGCTTTCAAAACTGTTGAACAATATATCATGAAAGCGTTTAACGAATTAAAAGATTTATCAACAGATGAGTTAGTAGCTCAAAGGATGGATAAATACAGCAAGATGGGCGAATACAAGGAGTAAATTCTTATAAATTATATTAAAATCCGAAGCCCTACAGTTTCGGATTTTTTTTTGGTTGTTAACAAAAAAAAGAAACTTATAAACAGTGCTGTTGAATAACTCAATACGAATAAATTCATCAAAATAGTTACTTTCGCTTAATGGAAAATCTCAGAAATATAAGCCCTTTAAAAGTAGATAAAACTACTATAATAAATTTAGAAAAAGGTAAGCTGCCACCACAAGTACTCGACCTAGAGGAAGCTGTGCTTGGCGCAATGATGATTGATAAAAAAGGGGTTGATGAAGTAATTGATATTCTGCAACCTGATGCTTTTTACAAGGAAGCACACAAGCATATTTTTGAAGCTATTTTTCAGTTATTCACAGATTCTCAGCCTATTGACTTATTAACAGTATCAGCTCAGCTAAAAAAGAACGGCAAATTAGATTTGGCCGGTGGTGATTTTTTCCTGATTCAGCTTACACAAAAGATATCTTCTTCGGCTCACATTGAGTTTCATTCGAGAATCATTTTACAGAAATACATTCAACGAAGCTTAATAAAAATCTCTTCCGAAATCATCGAAGAATCCTATGATGAAACTACAGACGTTTTTGATTTATTAGACAAAGCCGAATCAAAACTCTACGAAGTAACACAGGGAAATATCAAACGAAGTTCTGAAACAGCACAGAGTTTGGTAATTCAAGCTAAAAAGCGTATCGAGGAAATTGCAAACAAAGAAGGGCTAAGCGGAATTGCAACCGGATTTGAGAAATTAGATAAAATAACTTCGGGTTGGCAACCATCTGATTTGATTATTATTGCCGCTCGTCCGGGTATGGGAAAAACCGCATTCGTACTTTCAATGGCAAGAAATATTGCTATCGATTTTGGTCAGCCAGTAGCACTATTTTCATTAGAGATGTCATCGGTACAATTAATTACCCGTTTGATTTCTTCAGAAACAGGCTTATCTTCAGAGAAATTAAGAACCGGAAAATTAGAAAAACACGAATGGGAGCAACTTTCCACGAAAGTGAAAGATTTAGAAAAAGCACCATTGTATATCGATGATTCGCCATCGCTTTCCATCTTTGATTTAAGAGCAAAAGCACGTCGTTTATCATCGCAACACGGTATCAAATTAATCATTGTCGATTACCTTCAATTGATGACTGCCGGCGGAAGCAACGGAAAAGGAGGAGGAAACCGTGAGCAGGAAATCTCAACCATTTCCAGAAATTTAAAAGCTTTAGCCAAAGAATTAGAAGTTCCTGTAATTGCCTTATCACAGTTATCGCGTGCTGTTGAAACGCGTGGTTCAAGCAAAAGACCATTGCTTTCTGACTTGCGTGAATCGGGTGCGATTGAACAGGATGCTGATATCGTTTCATTTATTTATCGTCCGGAATATTACAAAATTGATGAATGGGATGACGAAGAGCAAACGCCAACTGCTGGTCAGGCCGAATTTATCATCGCAAAACATCGTAATGGTTCTTTGGAAAACATCCGATTGAAATTCATAGGAAACCTAGGTAAGTTTGATAACCTCGAAGAATACGGAAGTGCTTTTGATGATTTACCTTCGAAAATGAATCACGATGATAATCCGTTTATGACTAAAAATCTGCCGTCACCAAACGAAGCTTTTGGAAGCAATCTCAATTCCAATGATGACGACAGTGATGTTCCATTCTAAAAAAGTAATCCCGACTAATACTCGGGATTTTTTTATGATTTACTTCACAGTAAATCTATTATCTTTGGTTCTGTTATTTCACTAAAGATGTTTAAAAAGTCACTCTATATTTTCGTAATACTGATTTCCTTTTCCGCTAAGGCAAATTTTATTTTGCTGCCAATGGATGATACTACACAGAAAAATCATCTCAAAGCCTACGGAATAACTTATTGGGCATTAGACAAACAATACAAAGCCAGTTGGTTGTTAAACTATCGCGGCGGTTCGTTTTTGTTACCGGATGCTCCCGAAATCAAAAAAGAATGTCAAATCAGAGGTGTGAGTTTTGAGGTTTTATCAGATGCAGAAGCAACTTCAATATTAGCTGATATTTCAAGTCCGTCACAAAATATGGAAACGGTGGTTTTGGAAAAAGCTCCAAAAATCGCAGTTTATTCGCCTCCGGGAAAACAGCCTTGGGATGATGCAGTAACTATGGTTTTGACTTATGCTGAAATTCCGTTTAAAGTCGTTTACGATGAAGAAGTATTGAGCGATCAATTGTTATTATACGATTGGCTGCATTTGCACCACGAGGATTTTACGGGCCAATATGGTAAGTTTTACGGAGCTTATCGCAATGCACCATGGTATATTGAACAAAAAAAAGATGCTGAAGCTTTGGCAACCAAATTAGGTTTTGCTAAAGTATCTCAGGATAAATTGGCTGTAGCCAAAAAGATTCGCGATTTTGTCATTGGTGGTGGATTCATGTTTGCCATGTGTTCGGCAACGGATAGTTTTGATATTGCCTTGGCTGCTGATGGAGTAGATATTTGCGAACCAATGTTTGACGGTGATGACAGCGAATCCAATTACCAATCGAAAATTGATTATAACAAAACCTTCGCCTTCAAAAATTTTATCTTGGATAGAAAGCCCGATCATTATGAGTTTTCGGATATTGATATGACCGAAAAACGTCGAATTCCTTTTGAAAAAGATTATTTCACCTTGATGGAATTCTCAGCAAAATGGGATGTTATTCCGAGTATGCTGTGCCAAAACCACACGCAACTGGTAAAAGGTTTTATGGGACAAACCACGGCTTTTGACAACGAATTGATAAAGTCGAGCGTGTTGACTTTAGGAAAAAATGAATTGAATGATGAAGCGCGTTATATTCACGGACAAAAAGGGAAAGGGTTTTTTACCTTTTATGGAGGTCATGATCCCGAAGATTACCAACATCGAGTAGGAGATGAGCCAACAGTTTTAGATTTGCATCCAAACTCTCCGGGTTTTAGATTGATTTTGAACAACGTGTTATTTCCTGCGGCGAGAAAGAAACCGCAGAAAACCTAATTTTTTAGAATATCCTCAACTATCTTCAAATGATGTTTCGTATGCAATTTTAAAAACCAAATTGCAGGCTTTACATTCAAATCGCCAAAAAACGGATGTGTAAAGTAACTGTTTGCAGGAAGTGTCGGAATGTCGGCAATGTTCTTTCTGGCAAGTTCAAGTTTGGTTTTTAATTCTTCAATTGTTGCCACATCAACAGGTTTCACTGATTTTGGCACTCTGACTTTTCCTCTCGGAATTTTATTCGTGATTTGAATATAGATTCGTATCCATTTGATTTTCCATTTATAGGACGCAGGATCGGAATCTTTAAGTTGGTCAACAACATTATTAATCACCAATAAACTATGGTCAATTTGCCAGCCAATAGTAGATTGAGAAACGACAGGATTTGTTTTTTCAAAATCCGGAATATGGGATTCAAGCCGGTCAATAAGTTTTTGTAGTTGGGTCATAGTTTATAGTGTTTCGGTAAACTAAAGTATGAAAAAAGTTTTGGTCCATTTCGTTTATCGATTTAAAATATTCAATAAATAGAAAACCCTTTCATAGTACTGAAAGGGTTTTGTTTTTTAATCACGGTATTTTTTATTCTTTTTATGTTTTTTCCAATGCTTGTGATTATGTCGATAATCATCGTTATCGTAATAGTGCCTTTCATTGCAGTATCGTCTGTATTCTACGACATGAACATCGTTATAACGATATGGATCATATCCCATATAGTTTAACTGAATTTGTGCAGTTCTTCCAAGATTGACACCTACATAAATATTTGGTAATGTTGCGCTTACCGACCAACGACCATCATTAAGATATATGTATGAACCACGATTCATATCATAATACATATTGTATTGCGGAAAATAGACGTGTCGTGTTTTGGCGCGGTATCCATGAGCCGGAGCCCATGGTGGCGGACCTTGAGCTGAAGTTACTTCGGGAATTATCAGAAATATAAAAACAGCAATGGACGTTATTTTTACTATAGTTTTCATGATTGTAAAATTTAAGTTTATACTCAGTTTACATGTTTATGAAACCAATTTTCAAGAAATATGCCAAAGCGCTTTATAAATGGTAATCCTGTAAGTTTTACAAGAAATTATGTAAAAAAAACACCCGAACCGTTTTAACGAATCAGGTGTTTAAATTATTTTTAATGAATCATTTTTCAAATATTTCCGTCTTCACTTTCCTTATCCAAATATTCCTGGACAATTTCGATAGCATTGGTCACAACATCACTTAATGCTGTAATGAAGCTTCCTTCTTCGGCGTTATCAATGGCATGTTTAATGGCTTCTACTTCTTTTTTAATTATTTCAGTAGTAACTATTTTACCTGATTCGGCAATACCTTCCATAATGAGTGCGATGATTTCTTCTTCTGTCCTACCACGCAAATGTTTTTCTTGTCGAATAATGATGTGATCAAACATACGCGCAGCAATATTGGCACATTCTTTAATATCTTCATCCCGACGATCGCCAACACCAGCAATAATTCCAATCTTTTTGGTTGCTTCAACAGTTTGTAAAAAGTCTTCAATTCCTTTATATCCAGCAGGATTGTGAGCAAAATCAATTAAAACCTTGAATTTTTTAAATTCGAAAATATTCATTCTTCCAGGTGTTTGTGCTGCACTTGGAATAAATGTTTGTAATGATAAACTAATGTCGTCTGTTTTAAATCCTTGTAAATAACTTGCTAAAGTTGCTGCCAATACATTAGCAATCATAAATTTGGCTTTTCCACCCATAGTTAATGGAACGTGAGTTGCTCTTTCGACTCTGATTTTCCATTCTCCTTTTTTGATGGTAATAAATCCGTTTTCATAAACGGCTACAATTTTACCTTCTTTAGAAAACTGTTTTACTGTTGGATTATTTTCATCCATACTAAAGTAAGCGATATTGCAACTTAATTCGTTGGCAATCTTCAAGCATTGCTCGTCTTCAGCATTTAAAATTGCCCAACCATCTTTCTTAACGCTTTTTACGACTGTACTTTTTACACGAGCCAAATCATCTAAAGTGTGAATGTCACTCAATCCTAAATGATCTTCCTGAATGTTGGTAATAATTGCAATATCACAACGGCTAAAGCCAAGTCCGGAACGTAGAATTCCGCCACGAGCCGTTTCAAGAACAGCAAATTCAACAGTTGGATCTTTTAAAATATATTCAGCAGAAAGAGGTCCTGTAGTATCACCTTTTTCCATCATGTGGTTTTGAACATAAATTCCATCCGATGTGGTGAAACCAACTTTGTACCCATTGTTTTTTACAATATGAGCCAGAAGTCTAGTTGTAGTTGTCTTTCCGTTTGTTCCTGTAACCGCTATAATTGGAATACGACTTGGTTTTCCCGGAGGATAAAGCATGTCTATAACCGGAGCAGCAACGTTTCTAGGCAAACCTTCTGATGGCGCCAAGTGCATACGGAAACCCGGTGCTGCATTCACTTCTAAAATACAACCGCCGTTTTCTTTTAAAGGTTGGGTTAGGTTTTCTGCCATGATATCAACACCGCAAATATCTAATCCGATGACACGTGAAATTCTTTCGCAAAGGAAAATATTTTCAGGGTGCATCATATCAGTCACATCAATAGAAGTTCCGCCGGTACTCAAATTCGCGGTTGATTTTAGATAAACTACTTCATCTTTTTTCGGAACGGTTTCTAAAGTATAATTTAATTTTTCTAACAAATCGGTTGTATCTCTATCGACATCAATTTGAGTTAAGACATTTTCGTGTCCGTAACCGCGACGCGGATCTTTATTGGTTTCGTCGATTAATTGCTGGATGGTTTGCTTTCCGTCACCTTTAACATGAG
Organism: Flavobacterium anseongense; assembly: GCF_021608185.1. Lineage (GTDB taxonomy): Bacteria > Bacteroidota > Bacteroidia > Flavobacteriales > Flavobacteriaceae > Flavobacterium > Flavobacterium anseongense. The sequence goes on from NZ_JAKIHN010000008.1 coordinate 80,938, forward strand.
CTGGTTCGCGTTTGGCAGCAGCTACTAATTTATTATCAATGATTAAAACTCTAAAATCATAACCTGTTATGAATTTTTCAACGATAACGCGATGGCTGTATTTTTTAGCGTAAGCCAAACCGTCGACAGCATCTTCTCTTGTTTTTACATTGATAGAAGCACCTTTTCCGTGATTTCCATCGAGTGGTTTTATAACGATTGGATACCCAATTTTTTTGATAACATCGTCTAAATCTTCTTCATCTACACAAATGCCACCACTGGCAACCGGAATTGATGCAGCTTCTAACATTTTTTTAGTTTGTTCTTTGTTGCATGCAATATCAACAGCGATGCTGCTTGTTTTACAAGTAATCGTAGCTTGAAATCTCATTTGATTGATACCATAACCTAATTGTACCAATGAATTTGTTCCTAATCGAATCCACGGAATATCTCTTGAAACTGCTTCTTCAACGATACTTCCCGTTGATGGACCAAGACGAACGCGCTCTCTGATTTCACGCATTTTCTGAATATCGGCTTCAAGGTCATAAGGTGTTCCTGCGATTAGAGCTTCGGCAATGGCAACGGCACTCTCGGCAGCAAACATTCCGACATTTTCTTCGGTATAACTAAAAACTACATTATATACTCCGGGTGTTTTGGTTTCGCGGGTTCTTCCGAAACCGGTTTCCATTCCGGCAAGGGTTTGGATTTCTAAAGCAATATGTTCAATTACATGTCCCATCCAGGTTCCGCGCTCAATGCGGGAAAAGAATCCACCGCGAACTCCTTCGGAGCAGCGATGCTCTATCATTGTTGGAAACATAGCTTCTATTCTTTCACGAAAACCTTCAATTTTATTGGTTGGAAATTGTTCCATTTCTTCCAAATCAAGACGCATTTGGATTAATTTTTTACGCTGAACACTCCAAATATTAGGACCACGAAGTGCCTGAATCTTATCTATTTTCATGATTAGGAATAATTAGTAAAAGTAATTAGTAATGATTTTGTTAAAAATAGGAAATTTTTATTGTTGGAATGTAATTTTTTTGGAGAAATGGCAAAAAAGTATAGTTCCCTTTTACGTTGTGTTGATTTTCAGATTTTTATGTTTGAAAGAGATAAGGGAAAAGGGATAAGGGGAAAGGTGAAAAACGCCTCTTTAGCCCCGATAGGAGCTGGCTACCCTGCCTGCCGGCAGGCAGGCATGTAGCGCGGATAGCGGGACGACTGTTGTAAGAATGCAGAGAAGTTGTGCTCCTATTACTAAATAAAATCGATTATTTTTTGATATAAATCGGCGTCGTGCATGCTGTGTCCCAAACCGCTTGTTTCGACATAGATGGCGTCTTTCCAGGCGTTTGCATATTTGCGGCCTTCGTCGATAAGCACGACTTTATCTTCGGTATCATGAGCGATGAAAGCTTTTTGGGTAAAGTTTTCGGCAAACTTATGTCCGGCAAAATCATCGAGAGGAATGTTGAATTTTTGAAAATAATAATCCTCTAATTTGGCTTTTATTTTATCGTTTAAACTCAGAAGCTTAACAAAATTATCGCTCAAAATTTTAAAATCGGAAGGAGCACCAAGCAGTATTACTTTTTCGATTGTGGGATTTTTGTATTTGTTCAGATAAAAAGAAATCGCTGCGCCACCAACGGAATGTCCAATGACTATTTTGGGTTGGTATTTTTGAGTAAGCACATTGATATATTCAGCATATTTTGGTGCGTTGAATTCGGTGCCATCACTTAATCCGTGTGCCGGCCCATCAATCGCGATAATGGTTTTACCTAATGGTTTTAGGTGATTCAATAGTTTTTTCCAGCGCGAAGCATTGCTTTCCCATCCATGAACCAAGAGAATTATCTCTTCGTTGCCGTGCCAAATATAAGTTTGGAATTTTTCGGTTTGGTATTCGAAGGTTTCGAAGGTTACGTTTTGCAACGTTTTGGGCAATTTTTCCTTTTTGATTCTGCCTTTTCGGGGTTGACTGAAAAGTTGGTAGGCTTTGGCTTTAGCTGCTTCCAAATTGATATAGCTCAACGTATTGAGGTATAGTCCAATGGATTTTGTGAGGATGAAATATTGAATTTTTTTCATAAAAAAAATCCCGAATAAATCGGGATTAATATATTATAAGTGAGCAAATAGTTTTTGCATTTTTTCTCTTTCTTCTTCTGCTAAAGAAGCATCGACTAAGATTCTTCCTGAATGCTCATCAGTGATGATTTTCTTTCTCGCAGCGATTTCCACTTGAGTTTGTGGTGGAATGGTAAAGAATGAACCGGCAGAAGCGCCACGCTCAATAGATACAACTGCTAAACCGTTACGAACGCTTGAACGGATTCTTTTGTAAGCGGCCAATAATCTTTCTTCGATTAATGCTTCATACTCGGCAGATTTTTCGATTAAGAAGGCTTCCTCTTTTTGAGTTTCGGCCATGATATCGTTCAATTCTGCTTTTTTATGTTTTAGATGCGTAGTTTTTTGATCTAATTTTTCTTTAGAATTTGCGATTACTTCTTTTTTGTGTTCGATAGAAGCTTTTAATTCTTTGATTTGTTTTTCGGCCAATTGAATTTCTAATTCCTGGAATTCTACTTCTTTGGTTAAGGAGTTGAATTCTCTGTTATTACGAACTTCTTTTTGTTGAGCGGTATATTTTTTTATAGCTGCCTGATGATCGTCGATAGCATTTTTTTTGTTTTTGATTTGCTCTTCGATAGTAACCAAATCAGATTTTAATTTATCTAAACGCGTGCTTAAACCAGTAACTTCATCTTCTAAATCTTCCACTTCTAAAGGCAGTTCACCTCTTACATTTCTGATTTCATCAATTCTTGAATCTATGATTTGCAGGTCATAAATAGCTCTTAATTTGTCTTCAACATTTAGTTCTTTTGTAGTCGCCATATTTTATAAGTACTTAACTGGATTTGTATTTTCTTCCGAAAAAATGATTGCAAAATTAAGGATTTTTTTCTTAAGAAAATCAACAATATAATTTTTTGTAAATCTTTCACTTTCGAAGTGTCCGATGTCAGCTAAAACCAATTGATTTTCAGCTTCGTAGAAGTTGTGATACTTCAAATCGGCAGTCAGGAAAATATCAGCTCCGGCTTGTTTGGCGTTACTAATAGCAAAGCTTCCCGAACCGCCAAGCACAGCAACCTTCTGAATTGGTTTTCCGAGTAAAACACTGTGACGAATTCCGCCGCACTGCATTTTGTCTTTTACTAAGTTTAAAAATTCGGTTTCGCTCATTGGTTTTTGGAGTTCGCCAATCATTCCCAAACCAATGTTTTGATGCTTGTTTTGTAAGTCGTAAATCTCGTAAGCGACTTCTTCGTAAACATGATTTGTGAAAAGTGCTTTTAGGATTTTGGATTGCAGGTGTTTTTCGAAAGTGATTTCGATTTTGATTTCTTCGTTTTCTACAAATTCGAAGCGTTGGCCAATTTCGGGATTGCTGTCTTCGTTGCCCATATACGTTCCAATTCCTTTTGAATTGAAACTACAGTCTTCATAGTTGCCAATCTTTCCCGCACCGGCTTCAAACAAGGCGTTGCGAAGTTCTTCAACATTTTCGGGTATGGTGTAAGTAACAAGTTTTTGAATGAAGTTTTGTTTCGGAACCAAAATTTTGGTATTAATCAAACCTAAGGCATCAGAGAAAATTTTGTTGACACCGTTTTTATGATTGTCTAAAGCCGTGTGAACCGCATAAATGGCAATATCATTTTTGATGGCTTTCAGCACCGAACGCTCCACATAATTCTTCCCGGTAATTTTCTTCAACCCTGAAAATATAATAGGATGGAAGCAAACCACCAAGTTGCATTTTTTTGCTATGGCTTCATCAATCACACTTTCTAACGCATCGTGACAAACTAATATTCCGGTGACTTCATTTTCCTGATTTCCGACAAGTAAGCCAACATTGTCAAAATCTTCAGCATAAGCCAAAGGCGCCATTTCTTCAAGGACTGAGAGTATTTCTTTTATTTTACTCATGCTTTAATATTGTCTTTTAAGGAATTCGTGAATCTTCGATTTCATTTATGCTGAATTTATTTACTGCGTCAGTTCGCTTTGCTCGTGTCAGTATCTATTATTTCTGCCAACTGCAACTGCCGACTGAATACTAATCAAGTCGCCCATTTGTTTAGGTAATCTTTAATCGTCCAAATGCCATTTACTTTTTCGAGTAATAAATAGCTGCCGTTGTTGTGTTCAATACTTCGGTAGAATGCGACTTTTACTAAAGCATTATTTCCGCCACCAAAATATATCGGTTTACTGATAATCATCAAGCGCTGGTTGTTTTCACCGTGTTGGGCATAGGCGGATTGGAATTCTTCCAAAGATAAGCAGTTATTTACTTTACTTTTCAGGTACTGATTTTGATTGTCAAACAAAATATTGTAAGCAGCAGACCAATCTTCGTCAATACCGATGATGATTTGTTTTTTGATTTCGGCAGCATTCTTTTTTAGGAAATCGCTTTTTGAAATTACTTCGAGAACTTCTTCGTTATTTGGTGCTTTTTTGCAATAAAAACTCAGCAATTGTAGCCTGCCTTTCGCAATTACTTTTTCTTCTTTATAATATTTGGAAAAAATTATTTTCAGAATAGCGGCATTGTCGGTTTCCTGCGCTAAAGCTACAGGAGAAATCAACAGAAATGCCAAGAGTATTTTTAAGTAATAATGTTTCATTTGTTTACTGCAACTGGAATAATTTTCATTCAAATATAAAAAATCGTTACTTTCGTAGTATGATTTTGCTGCGAAAATTACTCTTTCCTTTTGCCATATTGTATGGTTTTATAACTTCTTTAAGAAATTATCTTTACGATAAAGGTATACTAAAATCTTATTCTTTCGATATTCCGGTAATTGTTGTTGGAAATCTAAGTGTTGGTGGCACCGGAAAAACACCTCAAATTGAGTATTTAATTCGGTTGCTTTCGCCAAATTATAAAGTAGCGACTTTGAGTCGGGGTTACAAACGAAAGTCAGAAGGTTTTGTTTTGGCTGATGCTAATTCGAATGCCGAAATTCTGGGCGATGAACCGTTTCAGTATTTTAAAAAATTTCCAAACATTCAGGTTGCAGTTGATGCTGACAGACGAAACGGAATCGAGCAATTAGTAAATCAAAAAGAAAAGCCAGAAGTTATTTTATTGGATGATGCGTTTCAGCATCGCAAAGTGAAAGCAGGATTTTATATTCTTTTGACCGCTTATGGCGATTTGTTTAGCGATGACTTTATACTGCCAACAGGAAACCTTCGCGAAAGCAGAAACGGAGCCAAAAGAGCCAACATAATTATAGTAACCAAATGTCCGCCGAACATTACTGAATCGGAGCAGGAAAGTATCAAAAAGAAACTTGGAGTTGACTTACCAATCTATTTCAGCAGCATTGATTATGATGATAAAGTGTATAACGACGATGCCATGAGTTTAGCTGTTAATGAAATAAAATCAACACAAAAAATTTTACTTGCCGGAATTGCCAAACCAAAACCGTTTTTCGATTTTTTACAAGCTGATACTGATGAAATTATGGTATTTCCGGATCATCATCATTTTAGCGAAAGCGAAATTTTAACGTTAAAAAACAAGGCCAAGACCAAAATCATCATCACAACTGAAAAAGATTTTGTACGTTTGGAAGCTAAAATTTTTAAAACGCAATTATATTATTTACCAATCAAAAGTAAATTTGTGAGTAATCAGGAAACTTTTGACCAAATCATTTTAAACTATGTGGGAACTTGTACAGGAAACCGTTGATTATATTAAGAATAAAACCAATTTCACACCTGAGTATGGTGTTATTTTAGGTTCCGGATTAGGAAGCTTTACTGATGATATCAACATCGAGTTTACATTACCTTATAATGAAATTCCGAATTTTCCGGTATCGACTGTTCAAGGACATAAAGGCGCTTTGGTTTTTGGAACTATTGGCGATAAAAAAGTTATGGCAATGCAGGGGCGTTTTCATTTTTATGAAGGCTATGACATGAAGCAGGTAACTTTTCCTGTGCGTGTGATGAAGTATCTTGGTGTTACCAAACTGGTAGTTTCTAATGCTTCAGGTGGCGTAAATTCGGCTTATGAGGTAGGTTCGGTTGTTGTTATCAAAGACCATATCAATTTTTTTCCAGAGCATCCTTTACGAGGAAAAAATGACGACCGTTTTGGACCACGTTTTTTGAATATGAATGAAGCTTACAACAAGTCGATGATTGCTAAGGCAAAATCAATAGCAACAGAAAATAATATTACCGTTCATGATGGTGTTTATCTTGGTTTGCAAGGCCCAACATTTGAAACGTTTGCCGAATATAAAATGGTAAAAATTCTTGGTGCCGATTGTGTTGGAATGTCGACAGTTCCTGAAGTAATTGTTGCCCGTCACATGGGAATCGAATGTTTTGGATTATCAGTAATTACTGATATGGGTGATGTTGAAACAGCCATGGAAGAAGTAAGCCATGATGAAGTTTTAAAAGCGGCTGCCAAAGCAGAACCACATGTTAGAAAATTAATTAAAGAATTAATTTTACAGTTCTAACTCAAATTCGCCGCAATAATTTTATAGAAATTTTCGGGTTCAAAAGGTTTGGTGATTACATCGGTCATGCCAAATGACATTAGCATTTCTCTGTTTTCATTCAGCGAAATTGCTGTTAAAGCGATGATTGGTTTTTTGGTATCAAACTCCCGAATTTTCTGTGTGGCAATGGTGCCGTTTATGCCGGGTAAATGAACATCCATCAACACTAAATCAAAATCATTTTCTTTGCTGAGCATTTCAACCGCTTCTTCGCCACTATCTATTATTTGGCATACAATCCCTTTTTTCTCGAGCATTTTTTTGGTTACCATCTGGTTGATTTTGTTGTCTTCTACCACCAAAATTCTTTTACCAATAAGTAGGTCATCTGAATATATTCTTCCTTTTTCAACTTCTATTTCCTGAGTTCCGTGTTGCAGATTTAACTCGAAATCAAAAGTAGTTCCAACGCCAACTTCGCTGGTTAAGTTAATGTCTCCGCCTAATAAATCAACCAGTTTTTTTACAATGGTTAAGCCCAAACCGGTTCCTCCATATTTCCGGTTGATTTCGATAGAACCTTGAGAAAAACTTTCAAAAATCGTGTCTTGTTTGTCTATGGGAATGCCAATTCCTGTATCGCTTATAGCAAAATTTATTCTGGAGTAATCTTCACCGGTTTCAATTACTTTAGCAACTACTTTTACTTCGCCATTTTTGGTAAACTTCAGCGCGTTGTTAATTAAGTTGATAAATATTTGAGACAACTTTGTTGGGTCGCTAAGCAAAAATTCGGGAACGTTCGAATCTATTTCAAGCAGGAATTTATTATTGTTTTTGGTTGCAATTTCAAGCATCGAGTTTTGAATGTCGAGCAGTAATTGTTTTATACTAAAATTGATGTATTCGATTTCGATATTGTTCGATTCGATTCGGTTAATCTCCAAAATTTCATTGATGAATGTCAGCAGATAATTTCCCGAAAACTTCAAGGAATTTAAGTAATGTATTTGATTTTGTTTTGGATTATCTTCAATCAATAAATGGGTTATTCCGTTGATGGCATTAAGAGGCGTTCGAAGCTCGTGACTTACAGTTGATAAAAATTCAGCTCTGGCTTTCGAGGCTTTTTCAGCATTGTCTTTTGCAATTTGCAGTTCGAAATTTTTCTCTTTTAAAATATTGTTGGATTGTGTTCGTATGATATTATTTTTATACAAAGACAAGCTCAAAAGTGATAAAATCGTAATCAGTGCAATGGCCAAAATGCTTATAAGCTTGGCGAATTTGTTGGTTTTTTGCTGTGTTTCATTTTCTTTAGTCATTTGAGCAATGGCTTTCATTCGCTCACTTTCCTTGAAATTTACATAATCATTGGTGTTTAATTTTTTATTGTATAGATGCGAAAGGCTGTCTTTTAATTCCAAATGCGCTTTGAGATAAGCATATGAATTTTTTAAATCAAGCAGCTTTTCATACGACTTACTCAAATCCAATAAAATTTTTGCTTTTTGGTCTAAGTTTTTTTCTTTTGTGCTTAGTGCTAAAGCTCTGTTGAGATAGTTTACACTTAAATTGCTGTGATTTAATTTTTGTTCGATTGTCCCAAGTTGGTACAGAGCTTCGGCTTTGGTTTTGAAAATATCTTTTGAGTCATCTTTGGCAATAATTTCAGTAAATAGTTTGGCAGCCAATTCTGTTTTTCCGTTATTCTTATATAAAATCCCTTTCTGCAGATTCATAAAAGGTGAAGCGTCAATTTTTAGTGCTTTGTATATGGATTCTGCTTTATCAAAGCTATCTTCGGCTTTGTCAAACTCTTCCAAACCCATATAACAAAGTCCAATGTTGTAATAGCAAAAGGCGTAATCAGTTGAAGGTATAAGCTGGTTGTATAAATCGGCGCTATTGGTAAAAGATTCTAAAGCGTCACTCCATTTTTTTAATTCAGAGTAGGTTGATCCTAGCGAGAATAAGGCATCAGCCTTTCCTTTGGTGTTATTGTTAAGTTTAGCATAATTAAAAGCTTTCTGGGAAAAAGCAAGCGAAGATTTGTAGTTGTTCGTTTTTTTATTGAAGTTAGCCAACTGTATATAATAGGCGGTGCTGTCAACTTTTTTTATTGACATTTTTTGCCCAAAACAGACAATAGGAATAAACAGGAAAATCCAAATCCATTTCATTTTGTGTGGCTAAATAAATTATATTGTTAAAAATAGGGAAATTATTTTTTCAATAAAAGTATTAAATCAATTATTCGGGAAGAATAGCCAATTTCGTTATCATACCAGCCAACGACTTTGACCATTTTACCGATAACCGAAGTTAGTTGCGCATCAAAAAGGCAGGAGTTTTTATTGCCAATAATATCTACCGAAACGATAGGGTCTTCGGTATAATCAAGAATTCCTTTTAGTGAAGTTTGTGAAGCATTTTTAAAGGCAGCATTGATTTCGGCAATAGTAACTTCTTTTTTTACATAACAAGTAATATCAGTCAAAGAACCGTCTGGAACAGGAACACGAATTCCGCTTCCGCCAATTTTTCCTTCCATTTCCGGGAAAATTTTGGTTAGTGCTTTGGCTGCACCGGTTGTTGTCGGAACAATAGACTGACTTGCACCACGAGCACGACGCAAATCTTTGTGTGGTTGATCGTGTAAACTTTGGTCGGTAGTGTAGGAATGTACAGTTGTTATGTATGCTTGTTCGATGCCACAAAGTTCGTCAATGATTTTAATCATTGGAGCGGCATTATTAGTTGTGCAACTCGCATTGGAAACTATGTTTTCGGTTCCATCTAATATGTTTTCGTTTACACCAAGAACAACGGTTTTAATTTCAGGAACTTCGGAAGGAGCAGAGAGAATTACTTTTTTGGCTCCGGCCAGAATGTGTTTGTTGATGTCTTCAAACTTATTGTATTTCCCGGTGCTTTCGATGACAAAGTCGATTTTGTCCCAATTGAGATTGCTGATTTCTCTTTCATGAAAAAACGAAAAATGTTTTCCGTCAACAATTATCGATTTGTCATCAAAAGAAACGTCATAAGGCAAAACACCGTGAATACTGTCGTATTTTATTAAATGTGCCATCGTTTTGTTGTCAGCAATATCATTGATGGCAACTACTTCAATTGAAGGATGATTGAGCAACAACCGGAAAAGATTTCTCCCAATGCGTCCAAAACCGTTGATGGCAATTTTTGTTTTCAAGTTTTAAAGGATATGTTTTTCTGCGTGATAAGACGAACGCACTAACGGGCCACTTTCAACATGACGGAATCCCATTTCTTTACCCAGTTTTTCGTATTTCTCGAATTGTTCCGGAGTAATGAATTCTTTTACAGGCAAATGTTTTTTACTTGGTTGTAAGTATTGACCAATGGTAACGATATCAACATTTTGGTCACGCAAATCGCGCATGGTTTGTATCACTTCTTCTTCGGTTTCGCCAAGACCAAGCATGATGCCCGATTTAGTTCTGCGAATTCCTTGGTCTTTCAGGTATTTTAGAACAGCTAAACTTCTGTCATATTTCGCCTGAATACGAACTTCACGCGTTAAACGACGAACGGTTTCCACATTGTGCGATACCACTTCGGGATTGGCTTCTACAATTCGGTCAATAATTCTTTCTACACCTTGAAAATCGGGAATTAAGGTTTCCAATGTTGTTTCAGGATTCATTCGGCGAATCGCCTGAACGGTTTCTAACCAAATAATAGAACCCATATCTTTTAAATCGTCACGGTCGACGCTTGTAATTACGGCGTGTTTTATTTTCATGATTTTGATAGAACGCGCTACTTTTTCGGGTTCATCCCAATCTACCGTTTCGGGACGACCGGTTTTTACGCCACAAAAACCACACGAACGTGTGCAGATGTTTCCTAAAATCATAAAGGTAGCGGTGCCTTCTCCCCAACATTCACCCATATTTGGGCAACTGCCCGAAGCACAAATAGTGTTGAGTTTGTATTTGTCAACCAGACCACGAAGTTCCGAGTATTTTTGACCGATAGGTAGTTTTACCTTTAGCCATTTAGGCTTACCCACAGGTAAATTAGTATCAATAACTGATTCCATTCTTCATTTTTTAGCGATACAAAGATACAAATGTAAATGTTAGAATGGCGTTAAGAAAGTTTGGATTTTTTATTGTTTGGAATTGGCTCTTTTTTCCTGTTCAGCTAGTATTTTGGACAGAAGGGGCTGTACTTCTTTTTCAATCAAAGCTTCTGATAAGTCTAATGCTTTTGGATTATCCACTAATTGATACCAAGGTTTTGTTCCGTCAAAATCATAGCTACCGAAAATGACAACAGGAGTGCCTTTAAGCTTAATGGTTTCATCGTTTATCAATACCCATTCATCTGCCCAATCATAAAGATATTTGGCATCTCTTTCCTGAAGTCGAAGGCAGGAATGCGACGCAGGATAACCCGGCAGTTCATACTGATGCCATCCGACACCTAGTTTGTTGGCGACATTAAAGTTCCATTTTAAATCCCATTCGTCGTTAAACGTGCTGGTAGTTTTTTCGGCTTTCCAATTGGTAAAAAACAATCCGGTTGGTGTTTTATCTGATTTTCGTCCCATATTGGTTGGACCAGTCCGAATCAAATCGCCATATTCATAAGTTGCAAATGTTTGTGTGGCATACGAAAAGAATATTATTTTGCTAACATCGCTTAGTGAGGCGACTTCTAGTGGGAATGGCAAATAATAAGCTAAATCGCCGGTCAAATCTGTTGGAACTATGATGGAATCCATTTTCACTATATTGGCTCTGTCGGTTCTGTTTGCAGCAAGAACTATCCAGATTTTGGAACTGTCTTTTGTAGTAGTCAACCAACTTTTGGTTTTTTCAAAATGATAGCTAATGGCTTTCGGTTTCACCCGAGTTGGGATGACTTTTTTACGCATCACAGGTTTTTCGTTTTTACACGAAGTCAGAACCATAAAAATACTAAGGATTAGGATATACTTTTTCATGGTATAAAATTCCTTATTCTCAGGGCGAAAAGTGTTACATAATTTTTGCTATTTGTTATGACTTTTGAGTAAGTAAATAAAAATATCCATCGTTTTCACTCTAAGCGGAACAATAGCCTTTGTTCATTCTTTCCAAAATAAGCAAAAAGCAACTGCCGCAAACAACAATCTGGTTAGACCATCATTTGCGGCAGCTGCTCATTAATTAACCTTTACTTTTTGTTCAGCTCTCCAATAAGTCTTTTTAGTTCGTCAATTTGTTGTTGCATTCCTTCGATCTCTTGTTGCTGTTCTTTTACAGCAGCAATAAGAATAGGAACAATTGCTGTGTAATTAACGGCGTTAAACTCTACTTCGTCGCTTAACTTTTTACCGTTTTGTGAATCATTATTTTCATATTCGGCAGGCTGCACCGTTTTTTTTATCGCACTAGGTAGTACTTGTTGCAGTTCATCGGCAATTAAACCATATTGTAAACCCTCTGGCAGGTTCATGTGTTTATAAGTACTGGTGTTATAATTGTATACCGAAGGTTGTAGACGGTTGATTAACGATAAAGCTTCATTCAAAGGCGCTATGTCGGTTTTCAGTTTTCTATCGCTTGCGATAAATAAACCAGTTGTATAAACAGTTCCATTAAAATAACCACCAAAACTGGTAGTCGAACCTCCACTTCCGGAACCATACACACCGTAAGCAATTTCACCACCAGTTGCAAGACCATAAAAACCATAATTGGAAATACTAGCATTGTCTGCAGTTGAATAAACCCCATAAGAATTGTTGCCTAACCTTGCGGTAGCATGAACTCCATAATTGGTAGAAGTGCCATACATTCCATTTGCCTCAACTCCGTATGTGGTGGCTCCAAACTGACCACTTGCGTAAATTCCGTAATTTCTAGAGGCACCATTTTTACCGAAAGCAAACATGCCATACCTGTCGCCTGAACCTGCAATAATCGATTGTCCACCAACGCCAAGACTTCCACCGTCTCCCCAAACACCAGTACCATAATCTGCACTATTGTTATTTACACCGTGTACACCATAAGCTTCTGTATTGGTGCCTGTAAACTCTCCTCGTATGACTCCTTGTGATGCGGCAGTAGTGTTGCTTAGTACTTCTAGTTTGGTTGACGGTGCATTGGTTCCAATTCCCACTTTGTTACTAAAGTAATTTATATCTTCACCAGTTACATATACTCCATATTCGTTGCCGGTGGTGCTACCAACCGAATTACCATAAAGAAGGTATGAATTACCGGTACCGTCATTATCAGCAGTAATATTTAGACCATACAAATTGCCTGCTTGCCCTGCTGCTTTGTTCACATCGGCAGCATATCCGTAAGTGGTTCCGGATCCGTTATGGTTAACCAACTGGTGGCTGCCGTAAATGGTAGATGTACTCGCTGCGGCTGCATCTACCCAGTTATAAGTGCCATATCTTGAACCGGTACCAAGAGGTGCCAAGTAGTTATAATTTCCGAATACACTTCCGGTGCCATTTGGTATAGCGTTTAGATAAGAACCATAAACAGAACTTGCATCTCCAGCGGTGCCTTCCATCAAAGAATATACGCCATATTTAGTTCCGGCACCCACTTCATTTACGTTCAAATTGATTCCGTATTTGTTAGATGCACCTGTGTAATTATTCTGTATAAATAAACCTGTAGGTGTGGTTGAATCGGCTATATTTATTTTAAGCCTATTGCTGTCAGGTGTTGTTGTACCAATTCCTACATTCATGTTGGGATCTATACTAAGTGCTGGACTTGCCTGAACTGTTAGATGTAGTGAGCCGGTCGAATTTCCGGCTCCGGTACCTAAGTCAACATCGGTAGTACTACCTGAATAAGAACCCAAGTAACCTCTGTAAGCCCCGTCTTCGTACAGACCCATAAACATATTGGTGGTTCCTTCCACTCTCATCGCGTTACCAGTGGTACTTTTCACATGCAGTTTTGAAGTAGGAGTTGTGGTACCTATACCAACATTAGCACCATTATTGAAAATATTGTTGCTGTTTACTAACCACGAAGTACCATCCCAATAAGGCGTATTTCCAGCAACAGTACCGTTTAAAAGTATTCCTGGGTTGCCCTGAGGCCCTTGAGCACCAGTTGCTCCGGCAGGGCCAGTTTCACCTATTGGTCCCTGAGGACCTGTTGCACCCGTTAAGCCTGTTGGCCCTTGTGGTCCTGTTGCACCTGTTAATCCTATTGGTCCTTGCGGACCAGTAGCTCCTGTAAGACCGGTTGCACCAGTTGGGCCCATTGGTCCCTGAGGACCTGTTGCACCTGCTGGGCCGGCAGGTCCTGGAGTTCCATTTACAGAAAATAATGCATAAGGTACGCTTAAAAGTTCGTTAGTGCCTGAGATAGTATAGTTCGACCCTCCAGTTGGGTCGGTCTCTGTTTTAATAAAATAGGGTCCATCTGCCCAATTAATCCCTGCAAATGTTCCGGTTAGTGGTGTGCCACTACCAATTTCTAAACTTACTAAACCGTTGGCATTGGTATTTGGGGTCTGCGTTTCGCTATATACTACAGTACCATTTGATGTACCTTGCAATACACTTATTTTCATTCCAACCGCTGTTGATGTTATTAGTGTATTACCATTGTTACGGATTACGGCTTGGTAACTCATTTTTTGTGGGGCTTGCGCAAATGCGCTTGCAGTTATAAAAAGCCCAGCTATGATTGTATAAATTTTTTTCATCTTTTTATTTTTTAATGATTTTAAATGTTTTTATGTCTTTATAGTTGTTTGTTACTTTTAAAAAATATATCGCACTCGGTAAATTTTCCATACGGATAGTTTCTATGGAACTTGTGATTTTTTTGTTTTCAATTAATTTACCGGTTATGTCGTACAGTTGAAAGTTCAAAGAAGAAAGATCGCTGTTGCCAACATTTAGTGTTAAATAATCAATAGTTGGGTTGGGGTATGCCTGTATAAGATTTACTTCATGGTTTTCCAATCCTAATACTATTGAAATTTCGTAGGCTTGTTGTACGCCTTGAGCTACCGACCCATTAGAGCCTGTTATGGTGGTGTAAACTATCTGGCCTACGCTGTAAGCAACGGTTCCTCCGCTACCGGAAGCATTTCCGCCGGAAGCTGTAGCGGCTTGTTGTGCATGTGCTGAAAGACTAAATCCTAATAGCAAAACACCTAACTTTAGTTTTTTGTGTTTCATGTTGTTTTTTTTAAAGGTTAATTTTCGTTTACTTTTATAATTATGTTTTTCTGATTGTGTCTTCTTTGTGATTCTGAACCAAAAGTATTTGTTGTTCTTATTTTAAAACCCACCTAATTGACGGATTTAGCTTCTGAATTGATGAATGGTAATTTTTCATTAAATCAGATCAAAGGGTGTGTAATTCATTGTTTATTAATCCACAAAAAACAATGCGTCAATTGAGATGAGCCATTCATCAATTGAGAAAAAGTTTAATTTCTAAACTTTATAAGTTTGTTTATTTAAATTTAATTGTATGACCGATTTAGTAAAGTCTAGAATATTCAATAATGAACAATTTGAAGATGTATTGATTTATTTTTCTAAATCCATTTTAGGAAAAGAAAATGAAGAAGATTTGCTATGGGATTTAGCTAAAAACTGTATTGCCAAATTAGGCTTTGTGGATTGCGTTATTTATATCATCAACACGCAACAAAATGTGTTAGAACAAAAAGCGGCTTATGGACCCAAAAGCCCAAAAGATAAAAATCTCTATAATCCCGTCACGATTAGTTTAGGACATGGAATTACCGGTACAGTTGCTGTTACAGGTAAGGCCGAAATTATTAATGATACCTCAAAAGATGAAAGATACATCGTTGATGACGAGCTTCGGCTATCTGAAATTACAGTACCTATTGCTACAGAAAGTGTGATATATGGTGTTTTAGACTGTGAACATCCAAGTAAAGGATTTTTCACACAACAACATTTAAAAATGTTATCCACGATAGCGTCTATCTGTGCTATTAAAATTGAAAATGTTAGAGCATCCAAATTAATTCAGGAAAAACAAGACAAGCTGCTCAAAATAAAACAAGAGGTTGTCGAACTAAAATTAAAAGCCTTAAATACTCAAATGAATCCACATTTTGTATTTAATGCCCTCAATGCCATACAGTATTTTATTACTTCTGAAAACAAAAAATCAGCTTTAGAATATCTATCAGTCTTTAGTAAACTGATACGTTTTTATTTAAAGCATATTGAAAAAGACACCGTTACACTCGAGGAAGAAATGGCCATGCTCAATTGGTATTTAAAATTGCAGCAATTGCGATATGATGATCAATTTCAATTTGAAATTACTCTTGATAAAAGTGCTGAAAATACAGATGCTTTGATACCTTCTTTTATTCTTCAAACGCTATTCGAAAATATTATTGAGCATGGTATCTATTGCCAACATACTAATCAAAAGATTGAAGCGCTATTTAAAGTAACCCAAAAAAATGTAATTGTCGACTTGTCTTATAGTTATGATCCTAAGTCGGCGAAAATCAGTAACTATTTACCAGAGTATCGAGATCGAATTGTGGAATGGCAAAATCAAATACAATTACTCAATACTTTTAAAAACTATAAGATAGAAAATAAGATTACTTTCCATAAAAATAGTAAATTAACGGGCGGAAATATTAACTTACTACTACCTAATTTGCAATAAACCATGGTAAATGACAAAAGGATAATAGTGTTTTGCTGGTTGTTTTGCTTCACAGTCTTTGGAGGTTTTGCTCAAAAAAGTAATAACTCGATTCCCTTTTCAGTATATCTTTCAGAACATGATTCTATTTCATTTCAAGAGGTAATACAATCTAAAAAACTATTCAGAAACCCAAAGACATTCATGAAAAAAACAAATCCTTCTCAAACTTTTTGGATTCAATTGGATTTTAGAAACATGGCACACCAATTAGAAAAGGATACTACCTATACTTTAAAATTTAAGGATTTCGAATATGCCACTTTTTATTATCAAAATAATGCAACGATAGACCAACGCTACATTGGAAGATTTGATGGAATTAAAAACTCAGAACTGATGATTTATAGTCATGGAACATACTTCAACAAACACAATCTGATAGACAATAGGTATTTATATCTTAAAGTTAAAAGGGTTAAATCTTTTGAAACTATTTCACAATGGAAGTTCACATATCATTCACAAAGCGAGGAGAATGCGATAAATAGAGGATTAACCTGGACTAACATCAAAAAATTAGTTCCCTCTTTTTTATTTGCCGGTGTTTGTATCATCATGTGCTTACTAACATTCTCCTTTTATCTGTACTTTAGACAAAAAGAGTATTTATTTTATTCGCTTTATGTTTTAAGTTTTTTTCTTTACTTGTGTGGCAATAATCTAAAAATATATGATTTCCTTTTTGACAAAAACTTGTTTTATAGTTTTTGGTTCTATAACAATTTACAAATGGTGATAAACATATGGTATTTGAGTTTTATTTCCCATTACTTAAAAACGGTCATAGACTATCCTAAACTACACATCGCTATAAAAATTCTTGTATCGATACTGATTATTCTAGTGGTTTTAGATACAGCTTTTATTTTTTTAAACCTTTTCACAGGACATGTATATGTAATGTCTTTTCATCGGTTTATAATGATCCTATTTGGAATCTGTGGAATGATTTATCTCCTGAAAAATAAAAAAAACAAGTTGGCACTATTTATTGTCATTGGTTCATTTTGTTATATGGTAGGAGCTATAGCTCATATATTTTACAACGATTATTATATTATGCTTACGGGTGTTTCACTTGAAATTATTGTTTTTGCCTTTGGTCTGACTTACAAAATGCAACAAACACATAGAGAAAAACTACGATTTCAAGAAGATTCTCATATAAATAAAACAAAAGCATTAAAAGCTCAAATTAACCCACATTTTATATTTAATTCCTTAAGTTCTATCCAGCATTTAATTGCCACTAACCATAAAGAATCTGCCCTAAAATACCTTACGAAATTTAGTCGGTTAATGAGAAATATTATGGAAAATTCTATTGAAGCAACTTCATTATTAGCTGACGAAATAAAGATTTTGAAAGATTATTTAGAATTGGAATCCTTACGTTTTGATAATGTCTTTAATTTTTCCATAGAAATTGATCAAGCCATAGATACTGATGCTGTTGAGGTTCCAATGCTCATCATACAACCTTTTGTTGAAAATGCTATTTTACACGGTTTATTGAATAAAAAACTAGGTCCTAAAACATTAATCATCAATTTCAGAATGTTTGAAAACTATATCAGTTGCGAAATAGATGATAATGGTGTCGGTAGAAATGCTGCTGCAAATGATGACAATAGGATCAATAAACACAAAAAATCGCGTGGTATGGAAGTCACTGAAAATAGGTTGCAACTTCTCAATACTAAAAATCCTCAAGAAAAAAATATAGAGATTATCGATAAATATGATGAGCAAGGCCAATCCTTGGGAACCAAAGTAATTATTAAAATTCCAATTAACTAAATTTTTAAGCTATGAGTTTAAAAGCCATAATTGTAGAAGATGAAAAACATAGCAGAGAAACTTTGAAAAACCTGCTTGAAGAGTTTTGTGTAGACGTAAAAGTTATAGAAACTGCAGCTAACGTTGATGAGGCAGTTACAAAAATTGCTGCATTACATCCTGATGTTGTCTTTTTAGACATTGAGCTGCAAACAGGAACTGGATTTGACGTGCTGTCGCAGTTAAGAGATATCAATTTTGAGGTTATATTCACAACCGCTTTTGAGCAATACGCAATTAAAGCAGTTAAATTCAGTTCTCTCGACTATCTTTTAAAACCTATTGATTTAGAGGAATTACAAAAATCAATTGAAAAAGCGAAAAAGAAGAAAAATCAAGATGTCTATAAAAAACAATTGGAGACATTAATGCTTAATTTAAAGCAACAACATCCAAAACTCAACAAAATATGTCTTTCAACCGCTGATGGTTTTGAATTTATAAATACCGCTGATATTCTTTATTGCAAAGCTGAGGGTTCTTACACAACTTTCATTTTAAATAATAATTCAAAACTCTTAGTTAGTAAACATTTAAAAGAATATGAATCACTTTTGCTGGAGCAACAGTTTATGCGTGTCCACAATAGTTTTTTAATCAATTTAAATGAAGTTAAAAAATTTGTAAAATCAGATGGAGGCTACATTATAATGAACAATAACGATGTGGTAAGTATCTCCAGATCTAAAAAAGATGAATTTTTGGAACTTATGAATAATTTAATGCATTAGAAAAATCAATCTACATAATCTAAATCTGTATTATGGGTTTCACTTATTGTAAGTGTGGCATAAAATGCTAAGCCGAATGCAATCAAACCTACAAAAGCAGCCGAATATATAACGCTGTTAGTTTGCTTCAGATAATCAAAACCAATAAGCATTATCGGTACTGTACCTCTTACCATATTGGGCACACTTGTAGTTGCCGTGCTTCGCAGGTTAGTACCAAATTGCTCTGCTGCGACGGTAACAAATAATGCCCAGAAACCGGAGCCAAATCCAATCCAGGCACAATAGAAATAATACATGTTTTCGGTTTTCTTGCCGCTAAAAAGAAGCAATACTACTCCGAGCAACGTAAACAGCAGCATATACAAGATTGCTTTCTTTCTCGATTTTAAAACTTGAGAAAACCAACCGCTGGTGAAATCACTTATAGAAGTTGCAATATAAGCCCACATGATTGCCTTTCCAGGATTTATGGAAGCGATGCCCATTTCAGGTGCAAATTGGTTTGCCATAAAAACTAAAATTCCTATGCCATACCAAATTGGAATCCCAATAAAAACGCAACGCATATATTTTAGAAAAAGTACTTTATTGGTAAAAAACGAAAAGAAATCACCACGTTTTATAGCTGCATTTTCCTTTACGGTTTTAAACATACCGCTTTCAGCCACGCTAATTCGCAATACTAATAACACTAAACCCATGCATCCACCAATAATATAGGCTGTTGTCCAGCTTCCTGCCAATTCAACAGTAAATTGAGCAACCACAGCGCCAAGCACACCAAATCCTGCAACAATCGAAGTTCCGATGGCGCGTAATTCTTTGGGTAAGGTTTCAGAAACTAAGGTTATTCCGGCACCTAATTCACCTGCCAAACCAATTCCGGCAATAAAGCGCAACACAGCATAAATAGTTCCTTTGTCGGCAAAATTCATTTCAGGTAAAAATCCACAGGCAATATTGGCTAGCGAATACACAAGGATAGAACCAAACAAGACAGAAAGCCTTCCTTTCTTATCACCAAAAACACCCCAGATGATTCCGCCCAACACTAATCCAATCATTTGGTAATTGATAATCATGGTTCCTACTTTATCAGCGTCCAAATTCATGTCGTTTAGACTTGGAATTCGTACAATGCCAAAAAGCAATAAATCATAAATGTCAACAAAATAGCCAAGTGCGGCAATGATTACGGGAAAACTAAATAGAATACGGAATTTTTCTTTGGCGGAAAAGGTTTTCATAAAGTTGGTTTTGGTTGGATAAATATAACAAAAAACCTGAAAAAATTTAATTCCTTCAGGTTCGTTTGTATTGTTTATCATTCCGGTTTATACTCCCAATGATGATTTTGTTTTTTTGATGAGACCGTCTTTGTGTACCATCACCGAGATCGCTTTTAATCGAACATAGGGAACGCTCATATAAACGAAACCATCTCTTCCGGATTTTGCTCCCCAAGAGTTTTTTACTTTGTAATATTGGTTGCCTTTTTGGTCGGCAACTTTCCCAACAATGTGCATCAAATGGTCATCCACAGTATTGAAATTTTCAAACTCGGCCTGACGGTATTCCTGACTGATTTTTTTTTCGGGTTTTATTTGTGTCAGAATAGCATTCGAGTCATCTTCGTTTTCCGGAATAACGGCAATGCCTTCTTCGCCCGAAAAAGTTCTTTCGCTATTATCGGTGTCTAAAGCTAATGTATATCCTTTATCGAGCGCATTATCTATATTTTGAATAAACTCATCTAAAGGCAGATTGTAATAACTGCCATTAGCAAAATTATCGGGAATATTTAAAATAAAGTTTGAATAAAAAGGCGCATTTGTAAATGAAGAAATGGTTACATAATCGTCTAAATTCAGCTTGGTCGTGGCTAAAAATTGTTTTGGCGTTAGCGATTTTCCTTCGTAATTAATTTTGTTGTTATCGATAAGTTGTTGAGAAGAAATTAATTTATCACTTTCGTTGAATTTACCCATGTATGTATCTAAAACTGTTGTATAATCTGACTTCCAATTTGGATAATTTTTTGGAGTTTCAGCTACTGCTTTTTTTACAATTGCTTCTAATTCGGCAACCATTTTCTCGTGGTTGAATTTTGATTTTGGATTTGTTTTTCCGATATAATTGCTTTCGGGAACAACGCCATATTTTCGGGCACTGTTGATAACATCGTGACTTAATCCGCCTTCTCCAAACTGTGTTTTTCCCTGACGCATAACATAATTTTCGGCTTTGTCAAGATAGGTGTTGCGTACATTGTACATTTCAGACAGGTCGATTTTCTTTCCGGTTAAACGAATGATTTCGGCTTCTAAAAATGACGTAGTAGAAAAACTCCAGCATGTTCCTGTTTTGTCTTGAGAGATTACAGGCGTTGCTTCAATATCTTTAATGGTGTGGAATTCATAAGTTTGTGAAAATCCGATGCAGCTGAATAATAAGAAAGCAACGGAAAATATCGATTTAATCATACGGATTTACTTTTGTTTTTGTAGATAAGAGTAAAAAATGCGTTATTTTTACGCTAAAATAATAGAATTTATTTTTTGACATTTTATTTTAACAAATTTTAGCATTTACATGAATTCAATTAATTGGAAAACAGTTAAAGATTTTGAAGACATCACCTATAAAAAATGCAATGGCGTTGCGAGAATAGCTTTCAATCGTCCCGATGTTCGAAATGCATTCCGTCCGAAAACTACCAGTGAATTATTACAAGCTTTTCACGATGCTCAGGAAGATACTTCTATCGGTGTGGTTTTGCTTTCGGCTGAAGGTCCAAGTTCTAAAGATGGTGTTTGGTCATTTTGTTCAGGCGGAGACCAAAAAGCACGTGGTCATCAGGGTTATGTTGGAGATGATGGTTATCATCGTTTAAATATTTTGGATGTGCAGCGTCTGATTCGCTTTATGCCCAAAGCTGTTATTTGTGTTGTTCCGGGTTGGGCTGTTGGTGGCGGACATAGTTTGCATGTGGTTTGCGATTTGACTTTAGCCAGCAAAGAACACGCTATCTTTAAACAAACTGATGCTGATGTAACGAGTTTTGACGGTGGTTATGGTTCAGCTTATTTGGCTAAAATGGTTGGACAAAAGAAAGCCAGAGAAATATTCTTTTTGGGAAGAAACTATTCAGCACAGGAAGCTATGGATATGGGAATGGTTAATGCGGTTATCCCACATGCTGAACTTGAAGATACAGCATATCAATGGGCGCAGGAAATTTTGGCGAAATCACCAACATCTATAAAAATGCTGAAGTTTGCCATGAATTTAACCGATGATGGCATGGTTGGTCAACAGGTTTTTGCTGGTGAAGCAACAAGATTAGCCTATATGACTGACGAAGCCAAAGAAGGAAGAGATGCTTTCTTAGAAAAAAGAAAACCAAATTTTGACAAGAAATGGCTGCCGTAAAAAGTGTTCAGTAAGCAGTAGCAATTGGCAGAAAATAATTAGATTTAATATTATATCAAATGAAACACTGGGTTGAAGCCGCAAGATTAAGAACATTACCGCTTTCCGTATCCGGAATTATTGTAGGTAGTTTTTACGCCATGTCGCAAGCAATGTTCAATTGGAAAATTGTAGTCTTTGCTTTGCTCACAACTTTGGGACTGCAAATACTTTCCAATTTTGCCAATGATTATGGAGATGGAATAAAAGGCACGGATAATGATGACAGAGTTGGTCCAAAACGAGCTATTCAAAAAGGAATAATTACGCCAGGTGCAATGAAAAATGCCATGATAGTCATGTCGGTTATCACGTTGTTTTTTGCGATTTCATTAATCTATTTTGCCTTTAAGGAAAGTTACCTGCTTTACTCTTTTATCTTTTTATTTTTGGGAATTTTAGCTATAGCTTCTGCTATTCGTTACACAGTTGGAAACAGCGCTTATGGATATCGCGGTTATGGCGATGTATTTGTCTTTGTTTTCTTTGGATTGGTAAGTACGTTTGGGGTGTATTTTATGTTTTCAAAAGAAATAGATTGGTTATTATTATTGCCGGCAACAGCTATTGGCTTTCTGAGCGTTGGAGTTTTAAACTTAAACAACATGCGTGATGAAGAAAGCGATAGAAAAGCAGGAAAGAATACAATCGTTGTTCAAAAAGGTGGTGAATGGGCAAAACAATACCATTATTTCTTAGTCATTTCGGCTATGGTTTTGGTTGTAGCTTTTGCTTTTTTAAATGATTTTCATTTTGACCAATACATATTTGTTGCCGCTTATTTCCCATTGGCTGGGCATCTTATACGTGTGCGTAAAAATAGAAACCCGAAACTATTAGATCCTGAGTTAAAAAAATTGGCGTTGAGTACGTTCTTTCTTTCTATTTTATTGGCTTTAGGTTTGATTTATTTCATCTCAGATTTGTTGGTTAATTATATTTAACATTACTATGAAAATTACATTCTACGGACATTCTTGCATCGGAATTGAAATTAGTGGAAAGCATATTATTGTTGATCCATTTATTTCGGCTAATGAAAAAGCGGCTCATATTGATATTAAGACGTTGAAGGCTGATTATATATTGCTTACTCATGCACATCAGGATCATACTTTAGATGTTGAAGCTATTGCAAAAAATACCAATGCAGTGGTAGTTTCTAATTGGGAAATTGCTACTTATTACGGTAACAAAGGATTTCAATATCATCCAATGAATCATGGCGGAAGCTGGCAGTTTGATTTTGGTAAAGTGAAATATGTTGCTGCAGTACATTCGAGTTCTTTTGCTGATGGTACTTATGGAGGAAATCCAGGCGGATTTGTAATCGAAGGCGAGCACAAGAATATTTATATCTCTGGTGATACTGCACTTACTATGGATATGAAGCTAATACCACTGCGAACAAAATTAGATTTGGCAATTTTTCCAATAGGCAATAACTTCACTATGGATGTCGAAGATGCTATCATAGCTGCTGATTTTGTGAAATGTGATAAGATTTTGGGTTGCCATTATGATACGTTTGGTTTTATAATTATCAATCATGATGAAGCCAAAAAGAAATTCTTTGATGCCGGAAAAGATTTAATGCTTTTGGATATTGGTGAAAGCATTTTGCTTTAAAATGAAAGCTTCTTACTTCAAATACATACTACATTTTAAAAATCCTTCAGGAACTTCACGAGGCATTTTAACCGATAAAGAAACCTGGTTTATTGTCTTGGAAAGAGATGGTAAAAAAGGAATAGGCGAGTGCGGAATTCTTCGTGGATTATCCGCAGATGATCGATCTGATTATGAAGAAAAAATACATTGGGCTTGTCAAAATATTCATCTCGGAGAACAAAAACTTTGGGATGAATTAATCGAATTTCCATCCATTCAATTCGGAATTGAGATGGCTTTTTTGTCTCTGAAAAGTGAAAATCCATTCGATTTATTTCCTTCTGATTTTACAAATTCCACTAAAAGTATTTCCATAAACGGATTAGTTTGGATGGGCGATGAGGCGTTTATGAAAACCCAAATTGAGGACAAAATCGAACAAGGTTTTAGCTGTATAAAATTGAAAATCGGAGCCATAGATTTTGACAAAGAAATCGATTTATTGCGGTTTATTAGAACTAATTTTGATGAAAATATGATTGAAATTCGGGTCGATGCTAACGGTGCTTTTTCTGAAAATGATGCTTTAAATAAAATAAATCAAATTACTGGTTTTAAACTTCATAGCATAGAACAGCCTATCAAAAAAAATCAAACTGACACGATGTCAGTTTTGTGTAAAAATAGCCAAATTCCTATAGCTTTGGATGAAGAGCTTATTGGTGTGTTTACAAAGGAAGATAAACAGAAATTGCTTCAAAGAATCAAGCCACAATACATCGTTTTGAAGCCAAGTTTTATAGGTGGATTTCGAGGCACTTTAGAATGGATTTCGTTGGCCGAAAAATTAAATATCGGCTGGTGGATTACTTCGGCTTTGGAAAGTAATATCGGTTTGAATGCAATTGCGCAATTTACTTTTTTGCAAAATAATTTAATGCCTCAGGGTTTAGGAACCGGAAGTTTATTTACCAATAATTTTGATTGTCCCTTGACGGTTTCAAGAGGACAACTTTGGTATGATAAAAACAAAAATTGGAATTTCAATTTATAAAAAAATCCCGTTCAATAGAACGGGATTTTTTCTTTAAAATTTATCTGGTTTGAATATCCAATTCGTTAATCTGAATTTTATATTCTGATGGAAGTAACATGTTTTTGAAAATTTTTCCAAGCTTCATATTTCGACTGAATTTGTATATCGGAATGACTATCGTCAGCAATGAGAAATCACTCAAATACAAAAGTTGTTTCACCCGTTTTGGGACAACTAACTTCTGACTTTCGATAAGCACTTTATATCTAAGCAAACCAAGATGTTTTTTGTATTGCTTAAAAAGATCAAAAGTATATTTACTCGGTTTTAAATTTTCAATCAAATGCGATTCTCTTATTGGTAACCATTCTTTATGTGTTGAAGGCAACTCAACTAATCCCATTCTGGTTCCAACACGATAAAAAACATTATAGACTTCTTCCTTTTCATCAGCAGTCAGTTTTCTTTCGAGAAGTTCATAAGACGCAATCGAATAATGAATAAGCATAAATAAAACATCGCGGTAAGCCCAATCCGGAATTCTCGCACCTCGATTTTGCTCTATTGCACTGTGTATATCACTTAACATATCAATCGAAGCGTTGGCTTTATCCATAGGAGCAAATACAATCGACTTTGCGTATTTCACTGTAGAAAATAATCTTCCCAAAGGATCTGATGGCAGTTTTCCGGTATAATAAATCCAATCTACCGCTTTGTTTAGCGCAAATTCAGCAGAAGCTCCGGCAAAAATAAATAGTACCGTATCGCTCTTTCCCCAGATTTCTCTAACTATTGAATCTTTTTTAACAAATAGTTCCATAATATCTAATTCGTTTGATGATTTATTCATGAATTTTAACCCATTCAACACTTTCATCATCTTTGAGCTTGATGACTAATGTTTTGGTGTGTAAAGGCCAGGATTGTATACGTTCCTGAGCAATCATATAGAAGAAATGATTATTGTCAATTCGGTTTGGCTTACCCAGTAAATCCAAAATTTCGACCTTAGTTAAGGTTTTTATTCTGCCACTTGAAACCAAATCGTTGAGCATACTGTTTCGATATGGATAATCTTCACCTTCCTGTATTTTCCATTTTTCTTTCTCAAATGTTATTTCAGTTTGAGCTTCAGAATTATTTTCATCACTGTTTTTGCAAGCCAAACAAGGCAATGAAAGGACCAATAAAAAAATTATCTTTTGCATAATTAGGATTATTATCAGTTACAAATTTACTTACTCCAATCGATTTTTCTCGAGAAGTACATCACAGCTCCAAGTATCAGGAATAATCCAATGCTGCCAACAAGTAAAGCGTAATCTTCCATTTGGATAATTACATAAATGAAGGTGTATAAAACGGAAAGTGAGGCTCCAATAAACATTGGGAATTTCCTGTTCTTCAAAATCGAAATCGAATACATCGTAATCATAGCAACAACCGAAGTTCCGGCAACGGTATAAGCAAAGCTAAACGTACTGTGTTCTGTAATCGAAATCAGCAAAGTATAAAACATGATTAAAGCCAAGCCAATCATCGAATACTGAAAAATATGAATGTTGATTTTGCTAACCGATTGGATTAAGAAGAAAATCAGGAATGTCAAACCAATAACCAGAAAGCCATATTTAGAAGCGCGTTCATTTTGTTGGTATTCATCTACAGTTTGGATAAGTTTCACACCAAATAAATAATCATCCAAATCAGGCAAAACATTTGCATATTGCTGTGTAAAAGTTCTGTTGATATCGAGAATTTTCCAATCGGCATGAAATCCATTATTATTGATAGTTTTAGTAGTATCGCTTGCCGCAAATGAACCTTCGAAACTTGGTGATTTCCAATCAGAATCGACGCTTACCGTAGTTATTTTTCCAACCGGAATAAATTTCACACTATTACTTCCGTTATAGGTTATTCCGAAATTGAAATTGATTTTGTCTTTATTTACTAATGCTTTATAGTCGAAATTGTTAGTAGCCAAAACGCTGTAATCGCTTTTGTCATTGTTTTGTGGTTCGAAAGAATAGGCATCATTATTCAGCTTAATTTTAAGCTCGCTTTTGATACTTTTTAAATTGGTCGTTTTTACAATTATCGAAGCTTTGTTCCACTGAATATTTTCTTCCGCAACTCCGAGTTTTGTAAAATTTGGACTTGTAAAATTTCCACTGAAATTCATATCTGCCGTGAAAACCACATGATTAAAAATACCGCGTTTGAGCGATTCATTCTTCTTGATATTAGAAGTGTTTTTCAATTCATTTGGAAAGAAATAGGCATAATTGTTTACCAATTTTCTTTCGATTGTAGTTACACCAGTTTTTGGATTAGTGACATTGTAGGCTTCGTAGCTGGTGTACGGAATTCTTAAAACCGGGCCATAAAATAAAACGTCTTTTCCCCATAAATTGGTGACTTCATCAACCATTTCCATTTTTCGCTGTGAACGTTCGCGGATTAAATCCTGTACAAAGAATAGCGGAATTAATAAGACTAAGGTTAGGAATCCGACCATAATCATTTTGGCGGTATTCGATTGAAAGAATGATTTAACTTCGGTAATTTGATTTTCTGAATTTTCCATGATTTTAATTGTTTTTAGTTAGAATAAATTATTGTGAAATACGATGTTTATATACAGTAATGTAATTGGGATGTTTGCCAAAAGAATAAGCATGCGAATAGCGATGATTTCTCTTTCTAAGCGATTGATAATAAAATGATATAGTAAGTGGATTAATGTTATACCATTCAAAAGGATAGCTACAAGAACATAAAAAAAGCCGGTAATCATAATTTCTAAGTTATCCTGAAAGCTAAAGTGAATTAGTAATAAAAGTGTTCCAATGCCAAATGACGTAATGGCCAAATAAGTTGAAAATTTTCCTGTTGCTGTTTTCATAGTTTTAATTTATTTGAAAGTACTTTGAAATTCAAAGTTTAGTAATAAAAAAATAGATTAAGATTTCGATATTAATTTTTCAAGTGCTTCGATGTGTTCCCTAAATGCTTTTTTTCCTGCTGTCGTGGCAATATACCTCGTGTTAGGTTTCTTTCCGATAAATTGTTTTTCAATCATGATATAATTTTCGGTTTCCAATGCTTTGGTATGACTGGCCAGATTGCCATCGGTCACGCCTAGCAGTTCTTTCAGCATATTAAAATCGACACTTTCATTAACCATGAGCACCGACATAATCCCGAGACGAATTCGGTGATCAAAAGCTTTGTTTATATTTTGGATGATAGCTTTCAAAATTAATTTCTATCGTATTTAAAATACATTACAGCTCCATAAACTATATGGCAAATACCAAATCCTATAACCCAAAAGTACAAACCATATCCTGAAAACTCAACGGCAATTAAACCTAAAATAATTTCAGTTATGCCTAAATAACGAACGTCTTTTAAAGTGTATTTACTAGCATTCAGACAAGCCAATCCATAAAAAATTAAAGTTATTGGAGCAATCAGACCATAAACGCCGTGACGCAATAGGAGTAAAGCAAAAATTCCACCTGTAAACAAAGGAATTGAAAAGTTTATCAGCAGTCTTTTGGATGAAGCATTCCAGACATTTTCTCCTAATTTTTTTGCTTTTTGCTTTGTCATAATGAAAGCCGTAACTAATGAAAGTACTAAAACAACAAAAGCAGTTAGGACAATTAGTTTAAAGGTTAATCCTTCGATAATTACAACATCATATTTGTTTTTCTCTAAAAGAGTATTGACTATATAAGCACCAATTAATGCATAAATCCCAGCCAAAATTCCGGATAAGCCACTTAATGAAATAAATTGTGTTGATTTTGACATCATGTCCTTGATGTCTTGTATGTCCTTAAGATATTTTTCGTTTTCCATTTTAAAGTACTTTGAATTGCAAAGTAAATGAATAATTTTTCAGTGACCAAATGTTTTTTCAATTATTTTTGATAAAAAAATAACCATGAACAAAATTGCTTTTTCCGCTTTACTATTCACATCCATTATTTATTCGCAAAGCAACGACCAACAGATGCTCAAGAATATTTATGCTTTTACATTGACAAATTCAAAATGCTATTCCTGGTTGGATGATTTGTCAAATAAAATTGGTTCCCGAATGTCGGGCTCGGTTGGAGCTGAAAAAGCTGTGGCTTATGTAAAAGCACAACTCGAAACTTTGGGTTTAGATAAAGTCTATCTTCAGGAAGTAATGGTGCCAAAATGGGTGAGAGGCGAAAAAGAAACAGCGTTTATTTTGGATAATAAAGCCAAAGTAAGTATTCCGATTTGTGCACTTGGTGGTTCGGTAGCGACATCAAAAAATGGATTGACTGCCGAAGTTATAGAAGTACATAGTTTAAAAGAATTGGAAACTCTCGGAGCAGATAAAATAAAAGGCAAAATAGTTTTTTACAACCGACCATTTGAAGCTGCAAATATTGATGCTTTTAAATCGTATGGTGGATGTGTTGACCAAAGATATTCCGGAGCTGGAAAAGCTGCAAAAATGGGTGCTGTTGCAACCATTGTCCGTTCAATGGGTTTTAGATTGGATGATTTTCCGCATACCGGCGCACAAAGCTATGGTGATTTGCCAAAAGACCAATATATTCCAACGGCTGCGATTAGTACGAATGCAGCTGAATTATTGAGCAAAAAACTTAAAGAGAATAAGGGTTTAAAATTCTTTATGAAGCTTTCCTGCCAAACATTTGATGATGTGCTTTCGTATAATGTAATTGGTGAAATCACAGGTTCGGAACATCCGGAAAAAATTATGGTCGTTGGTGGACATCTTGATTCCTGGGATTTGGCTGATGGTTCGCATGATGATGGCGCGGGTGTTGTGCAGAGCATGGGAGTATTGGAGTTATTTAAAAAATTAAATTACAAGCCAAAGAATACAATTAGAGCTGTACTTTTTATGAATGAAGAGTTTGGTGGAAGAGGCGGAAGAAAATATGAAGAATTGTCAAAATTGAATAAAGAAAATCACATCTTTGCCCTCGAAAGCGATGCCGGTGGTTTTTCACCAAGAGGTTTTTCATTTGAATGTGATGGAGTTAATTTCGAAAAAGTAACTAACTGGAAATATTTATTTGAACCTTATTTAATACACAGTTTTACAATAGATCACACAGGTTCTGATATTGAACATCTTACTTCAGCAAAAATCGTTAAAGCAGGTTTGCGCCCCGATTCACAACGTTATTTTGATTATCATCATGCCGCGAATGATAAATTTGATGCTGTGAATAAACGGGAACTGGAACTTGGTACCGCAGCAATGGCTTCGTTAACGTATCTGTTCGATCAAAACGGAATTGATTAATTGTGAAACCCGCAGATTTATACATACTAAATCAACCCGAAAACTATAGGAATATTTTATTTCACATTATAGCCGTAGTTCAAAATACAATCCCGGAAACTACTTTAGAGTATAAATGGACAGTTCCTTATTTCTATTATAAAAAGAAACCGCTATGTTATTTGAATGCCAGTCATAAACATGGCTTTGTAGATGTTGGTTTTGCTAAAGGATTTCAATTAAAAAGTAATCTCGATTATTTGATTGCCGATAATGGAAGGAATACGGTTAAATCACTTCGCTATTTCTCTTTGGAACAAATAGACAATTCCATTTTAATTTCAGTTCTCGAAGAAGCCAAAACTTTATATTAAAAAAAAACGTCCCGATATACGGGACGTTTTTTTATTTAAATTAATATTCTCTGTTGATATAAATCCAACCCGTTTTCGCCGGTAGATTATCATTGAAATCAATAACATAGTAATAAGTTCCATCAGGTAACTCGTCACCTTTGTCAGATTGACCTTTCCATTCATTGGTATAGCCAGCTTTGCTATAGACTTTCATTCCGTATCTATTGAAAATACTCAGGTGTTTTACATTTAATTGGGTTAAATCAAAGAACTCGTTATCCCCATCATTATTTACAGAAATTCCTTTTTGGATACCACAGAAAATTCTATCCAAAGTAATCGGTTCCGATTTATAACATCCATCTGCATTGGTAACAGTCACAGAGAAAGTGATTGGCATTTCTTCGACTACTGTGGTTGAATTTAAATATTCAGTAACATTAAATGTACTTGAGTTATTGCCAACTGTCTGACCATTGCTGTTACTCCAAACAAAACTAGCTGTATTGAGATCGATAGTATTATTTAAACTGGTAACTTCTAAAATAAAATCGTTACCAACACAATTTCCGGATAGTTCAAAATCAAACGCACTTTGAACAGTTACTGAAAGACTTCCGTTATTGGCACATTGTCCGGCATCAGGAACAAATGTGTAAGTTCCCGAAGCTGTATTGTCAATAACCGCTGGTGTCCAGGTTCCTGTATATCCTTGTATAGATGTAGCAGGAAGTGCAGGAGCAGTTTCGCCAATACATAACGGAGCAACAGTATTAAATGTAGCAGTTACTTTTTGGTTAACTGTTACCGAAACAGTTCCGCTTGACGCACATTGTCCAGCAGTTGGAGTAAAGGTATACGTTCCCGATAATGTGTTACTTACCGTACTTGGTGACCAAGTTCCGGTAAATCCTTCTAAAGAAGTTGTAGGTAAAACAGGTGCTGTATCTCCATTACAAATTGCTGGTATTGCTGCAAACGTACTTGGTGTAGGTTGATTAACAGTTACCGAAACAGTTCCGCTTGACGCACATTGTCCGGCAGTTGGAGTAAAGGTATACGTTCCCGATTGTGTATTACTCACTACGCTTGGTGACCAAGTTCCTGTAAATCCTTCTAATGAAGTTGCAGGCAGGACAGGTGCTGTATCTCCATTACAAATAGCAGCTATAGCCGCAAATGTACTTGGAGTAGGTTGGTTAACAGTAATAGTTAAACTTCCGTTTGCCGCACATTGACCTGAATTTGGTGTAAATACATACGTTCCTGTTTGAGTGTTGTCTACAGTAGCTGGATTCCAAGTACCCGTAAATCCTTCTAATGAAGTTGATGGCAATGTTACAACATCTCCTCTACAAATTGTTATTGGAGTAAATGTTGCTGTAACAGTTGGATTTACAACTATAGTTCCATTTAAAGTGACAGTGTTGCAACCACCTACAGTACTTACAGAGTATGGGAATGTTCCTGATTGCGTTGGAGTTCCGCTTATAGTAAATACCCCGGTTCCAGAGTCAAAACTACCAGTTACTCCAGTTGGAAGTCCAGTCACAGTAACATCTGTAGTGTTTACTGATGTATAAGTTATAGCATTAATTGCAGTATTAATACAAACAGATTGAGTGTTATTCGCCGAAGTTAAATTCAACGTTACAGTAGGTAATAAAGATACCGTTCCTGATGCTGAAAGCGAGCTACATTCAACCGAAGTAATGCTTACGGCATCTATGAAATTACCAACAGTTGGATCTCCACCCGTACTTGACACAGACACAAATCGAATAGTATAATTATTTCCTGAAGTTGTAGGAATAGTATAATTTAAAGTACGATAAACCCATGCAGCATTAGAATCGTTAAAGTTTCCTAGACTTGTGTATGGACCACCAATTGGACCAATTTCAACTCCAACAACATCATTTCCTTGACGACCTCTATGAGCAAATGAAATTTGTAATTGAGCTCCGGGATATGTAGTGAAATCCTGGAAAATTGTATCCGTTGAATTTCCGTTCATTTCAATAAAATTACTTCCTTGATAAGCAAAAACACCTTCGAAACCTGCTGCTGGCCAAATTTCCATAATTCCATCCGGAGCAGTAGTATCCCAGCAAGGAACCGCAGCTTCATTAATCATGTTAGGGAAAGCACCGCTTGTTGTCGGACTTTCAAAACTGCCATTGCAGAAAGAAGTTCCGGTTGGTGTAATTACCACAGTATAAGTTCCGGCAACAGATGTGTTAAAGCTAGCCACATTACCTGGGTTTGTAAATCCAGCTGGAACTGTCCAAACATAATTGTAGCTGCCTGCCACTGCAGGTGTGGCGGTAATAGTTGCTGATTGACCGGAACAGATAGTTGAACTGTTAACAGTCACAACCGGAGGTGCCGGATTAACCAAAGTCACCACTTGAGTTGATGTTGCAGTACAATATGTAGTTGTTAGGCTGAAATTAGTATATGTTCCCGCATTCAATCCCGTCAATACAATTTGACCACTAGTGTCAGCTATTATAGTAATTGGGCCAACTACAACTGTATCATCTGTATATGTTACGGCATAAGATTGGTTTGGAACTAAATTACTAATAGTAATTGTTCCGTTATTACCATTACAATTCAAAGGATCAGTACTCGTAATTGGTACTATCGACTCAACAGTAAGTGTTATAACGTCAGTTGAAGCAAAAGTGCAACTGTTTACAGCATAATTAAAGTTAGCATAGACTCCAACTGTTAATCCACTCAAGAGGTACTGACCTGCGCTATTAGAGGTGATTGTTAATGGGCCAACAACAGCACTATTATGAGTATAAGTCATAGTGTAGGTTGTATCCGGAGCCAAATTATCAATAGTAATAGATCCATCATTTCCATTACAAATCGTAGGATTTGTTGAGGTGTAAGTTGGATTTTCCTGTAATGTATAAGTCGCTATAAAATTATTTCCGGCATTATTTATATGAATAGTATCATCACATTGTGTTGTAGAATTTACATCTCCGGTTATATCATAAAATACTTCCAATACATAATCACCTGCCGGGAAAGCTGTTAAATCTGCTGGTAATTCTACATCACTCAAAACTTCTTGCCATTTTTGATCACCGGGACTACAAGGTCCGCCACTAGGGAAGGAACCAGATGTACAGTCTTCAAAGAATGGTAAATTTAATACCGTAAACGTACCCGGAGTCCCTCCTTGTGGGTAAATTCTATAATTCAATCGAGCACTACAAACGTTTGCAGTAGCAGATTTGAATGTTTTTACCTCGCCACCTCTTAATTTGAATGTACCCGAGTTAGAAATGTAAGTTCCAAAATCAGTATCAGGGAAAACATTTTCAGCCGGACCAATTATTGAAGTTCCAGAACCAACAGTATTAAAGAAATTGTTATCCTCACAATTTGTTAACCAAACTGCACTGGCAAAACTTCCAAAAGAACAATCTTGTAAAACCGTTACCGTTAAAGTTACTATATCAGCACATTGACCGGTATTCGGAGTAAAGGTGTATGTTCCGGTTAGTGTATTGTCAACAACACTCGGCGACCAAGTTCCTGTTATGCCATTCAACGAAGTTGTAGGTAAGGTTGGTGCTGTGGTTCCTGTACAAATAGGTGCTGGAGATATGAATGTAGGAACTGTAGGTGTATTTATAGTAACCGTTCCGGAAGCGCTAGTACTAGTCGCTCCTGTAGTAGTGTCAGTAATAATAACACTATATACCCCCGCCACATTAGTTGTAAAGCTGGCAACATTTCCAGGATTTGTAGCTCCAGATGGAACTGTCCAAGTATAATTATAAGTTCCGGGAATATTTGGTGTGGCCGTTACTGTAGCCGGAGTTCCTTGGCATACAGTTGGACTATTGACAGTTACTTCTAAAGTAGCAAGAGGAACAGGACATGGTAAAAATACTTTTAAAGCATAAGCTAAATAGGCATGGGTTAGTCCACCTGTTGTTGCATAATTTAATGAAAAACTTGTAACTGGGGTTGTACT
Source organism: Flavobacterium anseongense (assembly GCF_021608185.1). GTDB lineage: Bacteria > Bacteroidota > Bacteroidia > Flavobacteriales > Flavobacteriaceae > Flavobacterium > Flavobacterium anseongense. Next base: position 115,602 of record NZ_JAKIHN010000008.1, read on the forward strand.
CATGAACCACGATCCATACTCAGCATTATTACCAGTCTCAGTCGTTGCAACAGCACCGGTTACAGTAGTAGTAAGGTTTGTTGATGTTGTTGAGGTAAAGGTAACTCCACCAAAATTAAATGTATCATTCCAAGAACCACCTAAATCAACATCGGACATACTGTACCTATCAATAATTACAGGAGTTGAAAATGTAAATGTCAAACTTCTCGATGGTGGATTTGTAGTTGGTCCAAAAGTGGAGAAAGTATTATTCCCTGTTACAACTAAATTCCCAGGAAAAGCAGCTGGGCTTGTAAGGGTTATCGCGTTTCCACCTCCGGTCTGTGTAACAGTAACTGTTCCACCAGGGAAGGTTCCGGTTACTGAGGCTGCACCATTTGCGGTATTCCAAACAACATACGCACCAGCCTGAGTTAGATAAGCTGCTGTCCAAACACTTGTTTCAGAACCTGAACATACACTTCTAACATAGTATTGATTACAACAATTAGGTGTTAAGCCAGTTACCGTATATGGATTTGAAGTAGTTGAAATCCAACCCGGAGTACTATTTGTTGGCGGAGGTGAACCGCAAGGTAAAATTAACACCTGCCATGAAGTCGCGCTTCCCGCTTCAATCCAACTTAATTGTGATGTTGTTGTAACTACAGTACTAGCAGATACTCCCAAAGGATTTGGACATGAAGCAGCAGGAGCACAAGTAATATTTGATGACCAACCTGTTTGAGTAACCGAGCCATTTGAAATAAACACAAAATATAAACATCCATTTGCTGCAGATGATGTAGCTGAAGGAGGCAAAGTTGTACCCGAATAAGTACCGATTAGAGGTGCTAAAGCACTATCACCATTGTAAATTCTTAAAATATCATTATTGAGTTCTGTATCAAAAGAAGTGAAAGTAACAGTAACTTTATCTGTTGGCGACGAAGGACAAATAAGTGTTCCTATGTTTGAATTATTCGCATAATTACCTAACGCTCCGGAATCTAAGAAATTACCACCACAACCAGGAGGTGCAATTTGAGTTGTTATAGTCACTGGAGTCGACCAATCACTAACGCCATCAGTACCACAATTTCCACGAACATATATGGTGTAACAAGTATTCGGGAATAAACCGGTAAGAACAAACGGATTAGTTGAAGCCGGAACCCAACCTGTAGTTGCTGCTGTTGGAACTGCAGAACCACATGGTAAAGCTAAAACTTCCCAAGAGGTGGCATTACCGACATTCGTCCAAGCAAGATTGACAGAGTTTGAAGATAGAGCCGAGGTTGTTAAAGTAGTTGGTTTACGACATAATGGTGCCGGAGCACAAGTTACGTTTGAAGTCCAACCAGCTCGGGTTCCACTTCCATCAGATGTAAACACAAAAGTTAAACACCCATTTGCAGCATTCGAAGTATAAGTTGGAGGAATAACAGTTCCTGAATAGGTACCTAATAAAGGAGCTGCAGTATTATCACCATCGTATATTCTTAATTGATCAAAACCAGTTTCAAGGTTAAATGAAGTAAATTCAACTGTTACTAAATCGCCGGGGCTTGTTGGGCAAATAGTTGTAGTGATGTTAGCATTATTGTTATAGTTCCCGGTTGGTCCGCCAGTATCAACAAAGTTTCCGCCACAAACCGGAGGTAAAGCTTGAGTAGTGAAAGTAGTTGCAGTCGACCAGGCACTGCTGTCAGAAGCCGAACAAACAGCTCTAACATAAACATCATAACACGTTAAAGGTGTTAATCCGGTTAAAGTGAACGGATTTGTAGAAACACTAACATATCCTGTTGAAGCAGCAGTTGGAGCAACTGAACCACAAGGTAAAGCCAGAACTTCCCATGCTGTAGCAATAGTTGTATCCGGATTTGCGGGTTGTGTCCAACCAATGACAGCTGAATTTGAGAGAACTGTTGTATTTGTTAAAGTTATAGGTTTACTACAAGTTGGTGCAGGTCCACAAGTTATATTTGCTGCCCAACCTGTTTGGACAACACTACCGTCAGAGACAAATACAAAAGTCAAGCAGCCACCCGGAGAGGATGAAGTATAAGTTGGAGGCAAAGCAGTACCAGTGTAGGTTCCCAATAAAGGGGCTGCTGTGCTACTTCCATCATAAATTCTAAGGCTGTCACAACAACTTTCCATCGAAAATGAAGTAAATTGAACAGTTACTAAATCGCCTGAATTTGTTGGGCAAATAGTCGTTGTTGTATTTTCATTATTCGAATAGTTTCCGGCAGGTCCACCACTATCAACAAAGTTTCCACCACAAACCGGAGGTAAAGCCTGCGTAGTGAAAGTAGTTGCAGTAGACCAAGCACTGCTATCTGATGCCGAACAAACCGCTCTAACATAAACATCATAACAGGTTAAAGGTGTTAATCCGGTTAAAGTAAAAGGATTTGTAGAAGCACTAACATATCCGGTTGAAGCAGCTGTCGGAGCAACTGAACCACAAGGTAAAGCCAGAATTTGCCATGCTGTAGCTACTGATGTGTCAGGGTTTGCGGGTTGTGTCCAACCTATAACAGCTGAAGTAGAAAGAACCGATGTATTTGTTAACGTTGTTGGTCTACTACAAGTTGGTGCAGGCCCACAAGTTATATTTGCTGCCCAACCTGTTTGTACAACACTACTATCAGAAGTAAACACAAAAGTCAAACAGCCACCCGGAGAGGATGAAGTATAAGTTGGAGGCAAAGCTGTGCCGGTGTATGTTCCTAATAAAGTTCCGGCAGTACTACTACCATCATAAATCATAAGTCTATCACAACAGCTTTCCATCGAGAATGAAGTAAACTGAACAGTTACTAAATCGCCTGAATTTGTTGGGCAAATGGTCGTTGTTGTATTTTCATTATTCGAATAGTTTCCGGCAGGTCCACCACTATCAACAAAGTTTCCACCACAAACCGGAGGTAAAGCTTGTGTAGTGAAAGCAGTTGCCGTAGACCAAGCACTGCTGTCTGAAGCTGAACATACTGCTCTAATATAAACATTATAGCAAGTTAAAGGTGTTAATCCAGTCAAAGTAAATGGATTGGTTGAAGCCGGAACCCAACCTGTAGTTGCCGCTGTTGGAGCTGCTGAGCCACAAGGCAAAGCCAAGACTTGCCAAGCTGTAGCTATCGATGTGTCAGGGTTTGCGGGTTGTGTCCAACCAATAACAGCTGAAGTAGAAAGAACCGAGGTATTTGTAATACTTACAGGCTTACTGCAAGTTGGTGCAGGTGCACAGGTAATATTTGCAATCCAACCTGATTGCACAACACTACTATCAGATACAAAGACAAAAGTCAAACAGCCATTCGCTGCACTTGAAGTAAAAGCAGGAGGTAAAGTGGTACCTGTATAGGTTCCTAATAAAGTTCCGGCAGTACTGTTCCCATCATAAATTCTAAGACTATCACAACAACTTTCCATCGAAAATGAAGTAAAGGTAACTGTCACTAAATCACCTGAAGTTGTTGGACAAATAGTGGTTGTTATATTTTGATTATTACCATAGTTTCCTGTTGTACCACCGCTATCAACAAAGTTTCCGCCACAAACCGGTGGTGCAGCTTGTGTTGTAAAAGAGGTTGCAGCTGACCAAACACTGCTGTCTGAAGCTGAACATACCGCTCTAACATATACATCATAACAAACTGTAGGTGACAATCCAGTCAAAGTGAAAGGATTGGTTGAAGCAGTAACCCAACCTGTTGAAGCAGCTGTTGGAGCTGCTGAACCACAAGGTAAAGCCAAGACTTGCCAAGCTGTAGCTACTGATGTGTCAGGATTTACAGGTTGTGTCCAACCTATAACTGCTGATGTCGAAAGAACAGATGTATTTGTTATGGTTGTAGGTTTTCTACAAGTTGGTGCCGGAGCACAAGTTACATTTGCTGTCCAACCTGATTGTACGACACTACTATCAGATACAAATACAAAAGTCAAACAACCGTTTGCAGCACTCGAAGTAAAAGCAGGAGGTAAAGTGGTACCTGTATAGGTTCCTAACAAAGTTCCGGCTGTACTGTTTCCGTCATAAATTCTAAGACTATCACAACAACTTTCCATCGAAAATGAAGTAAAGGTAACTGTCACTAAATCACCCGAAGTTGTTGGGCAAATGGTGGTTGTCACATTTTCATTATCCGAATAGCTTCCGGTTGTACCACCGCTATCAACAAAGTTTCCGCCACAAACCGGTGGTGCAGCCTGTGTTGTAAATGAAGTAGCAGTTCTAGACCAGGCACTACTATCAGAGGCTGAACAAACCGCTCTGACATAAATGTCATAACAAGTTAAAGGTGTCAATCCGGTTAAAGTAAATGGGTTTGAAGTTGCACTAACATATCCGGTTGAACCTGCAGTTGGAGCTGCTGAACCACAAGGTAAAGCCAAGATTTCCCATGCTGTAGCTATCGATGTATCAGGATTTGCAGGTTGTGTCCATCCTATGGAAGCAGTAGTTGAAAGAACAGCTGTGTTGGTTACAGTATTTGGAATACTACATGTTGGAGCCGGTGCACAAGAAACATTACTTGCCCATCCACCAGCTGTAGTTGTACCATTAGAAGTAAACACAAATGTTAAACATCCGGAAGAGGCTGAAGATGTAAATGCCGGTGGTAATGTAGTACCTGATAAAGTAGCTAACAATGGTGCAGAAGCATTATTACCGTCATATACTCTTAAAAAGTCAATACCGTTTTGGGTGTTAAATGAAGTAAAAGTAACCGTTACCTGGTCGCCCGGATTAGTTGGGCATATCGTAGTGGTAATGTTTTCATTATTAGCATAATTGCCACCGACACCACCTGAATCTACAAAGTTTCCACCACAAATTGGCGGAGCTGTTCCAGTGATAAAGTTGGCTGAAGCTGTAGACCATGTGCTCGAAAATCCAGAGGTACATATTGCTCTGACATAATATTTGTATGCCGTATTAGGAAGTAAACCTGTTACAACAAATGGTAATGTACTAGTGGTATGAGTTGGAGTTCCTGTCGGAGTTCCTGATGCAAGCACAACTTCTATTTCCCAAGTAGTACCTACACCATTAGGGTTTATCCAGTTTAGGGTTGCACCATTTACTGTTATTGCAGAAAAAGTTAATCCTGTTGCCGGTAAACATCTCGCATTTACGCCAACACTATCTATTAACCATCGGTCTCCATCTATTGATGTAGTTGGTTGTGTAAATACTTTTACAAAAGCAATATAAACGAATTGACCTGCAAAAGCTGACAAATCAACTGTTTTTTCAGTATAGATATTAAAATTTGATGTAGGTGTAATTAATTCATCTTCTGACCACTGTTGTACTAATACATAATCATTAGGATTAGTTTGCGTTCCGCTAAGAGGAGCTACTTTTACCTGATAAATGGTACCTTGATTTCCACTGGTAAACATTCTTGTGAAAAAATGTAATTCACCATTGGTTGGAACTTCTATTGGTGGAGTTGCCAAATAATTTTCAGAAGTATTGCCCTGACCAATATTATCTCTATTAATATAAGCAGCATTAGCTCCTTGATATACAGTTACCGGATCCGTGATAGCCGAATTGATTCCCCATCTTTGCGTACCAATACCGTTATCAAAAACAGCCCAGTTTCCTGAATCTAATGTCCAGTTAGTTGACGAAATATCAGGACCCGTTGTGTTTTCAAATCCCTCTGAGAACTGTGAATAGGCGTTGATTGAAAATAATAATAGGGCTAAAATTGAGAAACTAATTTTTTTCATAATAGTTGGTTTTTGGTCAAGGATTTGATAAAAAAATTATATTGTAAATATTCCGCCGAAGGCAATTATCCTTTGTAAAAATAAAAAATGCTGTGAGGCACTATCTGCCGAATCTTTTGTTGTTCGAATGTCATTCATATTAATGTAACCGCCCTTCATTTCGGCTTGAATGAAAAAGTATTTAAAGAAGGTCAGGTTTAGACCAACTTTCGCCGAAATACCAAATCCCGAGACATGAAAATCATCGTGTCGTTCTTTACCAAGCAGGGTAGCGTTGGTTTTTGGATACAATATTCCTGTTCCGATACCTTCGGTAATATTCAATTGAAATTTATCAGTATTTCTTATGTTGAAAATCTTTGAAATATCATCCACACGTGAAAACTCAGTATTAATATAATTCAAACCATCAGTATGCTCGAAAATTAAAAAAGTTCCATCTGTCAAATCAATTGTATTATTATTTCCGGATGGCAAATAAACTCCGGCATGATCCGGATAGGAATCTCCAACAACACCGCCAACTTCAACATTTTGATTTTGAATCATAACATATTTCATATGATCAAATCCAATAGAAATATTATAATGGTCATTGATGAAATAACCAATTCTAAAATTGGTTTGAGGAATTGTCATTCGGGACGGATTTATATAATCGATGCTCCAGCCTTTTGGTTTGTCACTTGCCCGAACATCATATAGCGTAAAATCATAATCAGGTCCTTTGAAGTGTATGTCTGATTTTGAAAAGCTTTCGCGATTTCCACCCCAAAAGATAAACATTTTTCCTTTGTTGTGTGCGGTATATTTAACTGGGTTAACTGCTTTTTCCTGAGCAGAAACAACAAGAGTTAAGGCAAAAAAAGTTATGTATGAAAATAATGTTTTTTTCAAAATGTGTACTAAATTAAAATTGATTGATTGTTTTTCTGATGGCTACCAAACGTGTCATCAAGCCTTCGAAATAGTCTAAATGTAGCATATTAGCACCATCACTTTTGGCATTTGCCGGGTCAAAATGGGTTTCGATAAAAATTCCGTCAACGCCAACTGCAATTCCTGCTTTGGCAATGGTTTCAATCATATCAGGTCTTCCGCCGGTTACACCGGCAGTTTGATTTGGTTGCTGTAACGAATGGGTAACATCCAAAACGGTTGTGGCGTACTGTTGCATAGTTGGAATTCCACGGAAGTCAACTATCATATCCTGATAGCCAAACATACTTCCTCTATCGGTAACCATTACATTTTGATTGTTGCAGTCCAATACTTTTTGAACCGCATGTTTCATGCTTTCCGGACTCATGAATTGTCCTTTCTTTAGATTGACCGTTTTTCCGGTATTGGCTGCAGCTACTACTAAATCGGTTTGACGAACCAGAAATGCCGGAATTTGCAACACATCAACGTATTGCGCAGCTTTATCGGCATCTTCGTTAGTATGAATATCTGTAACGGTTGGTATATGAAAAGTTTCGGCAACTTTGCGAAGTATTTTTAAGGCTTTTTCATCACCAATTCCAGAGAAACTATCAATTCTGGAGCGATTTGCTTTTTTAAACGAACCTTTGAAAACGTATGGAATTTGTAATTTGTCTGTAATTGTAACTAGTTTTTCGGCTATTTTCATAGCCATTTCTTCGCCTTCGATAGCACATGGACCGGCAAGCACGAAGAAATTTCCACTATCAAGGTTCTTGATTTGTGGAATGGAATTTAGATTCATAAAGTGTTTTGTTTTTTTGAAGACGCTAATATAAGGATTTTTTGAATATTCCTTACAGTAAATATGTTAAGTTATTTTTTGATAGTAAGACCGACAGGAACAAGCAAATATCCTTTCTCATAAATGTTTAGGTATAATTTTACCGGCTCGGTTTGTCCTTCCCATTTTAACTCATACAAATCAAGAAAACCTGCACCGATTTCGGTTCTTTTGGTCGGAAAAGGACAGCAGCTTTCCACTTTAGAAAATGTTATTTTTTCACCTTTTGGCCCGGCTAAAGCATTTAGAAAACGTTCAGCGTTTAGATTTTCGTCTTTGGTATTTTTGTAAAAAACATTGATTGGATAATCAGCGTCATAACCATATTTTTTGTCTTTACTGTATTCAGTTAAAACAAAAGTGTTGTTTGCTGATAGTGTTGGAATAGGAGCATTGTCATCTACATTTTTTAAAGTAGACTTTGTACTAATACAGGATGAGGTTGTTATTGCAATAACAAATGCAATTAAAAAGGCTTTGATTTTCATGATAAATAGTTTTTGTTTTCCTTTTACAATTATCGTGCAAAAAAAAAGCAAATCAAAAATAGGGAATTATAGCAATAGTTTATCGACCAAGTTCAAATGAATTTCTATTTTTGTATAAAATATATTGTATGGAAATTTTAACTCAAACTTGGCATTGGTCGGTTGCAGGTTTTCTGATAGCTATCGTAATGCTGCTGCTTAATTATTTTGGAAAAGTATTCGGAATGTCGTCCAACTTACGCTCGTTATGTGCCATGACAGGAGTTGGAAAGAAAGTTCCTTTTTTTGATTGGGATTGGAAGTCGCAACGCTGGAATTTAGCTGTTGTTGCCGGCGCGATGATTGGCGGTTATGTGGCAGTTCATTTTATGAATGATGCTTCTAATGTCGATATCAATCCAAAAACTATTGAGCAATTATCCGCTATGGGAATTGATGCGCCAAACGGGAAATTATTGCCGGATACACTATTTGGAAATCAAATATTTGAATCTCCAAAAATGATTATTATGCTACTCGTTGGTGGATTGTTAATTGGTTTTGGTTCCCGTTATGCCGGTGGTTGTACTTCGGGTCATGCCATTGCCGGAATGAGTAATTTGCAATTACCTTCACTAAAAGCAGTTATTGGTTTTTTTGTTGGCGGTTTGATTATGTCGCATTATATTTTACCCTTACTTTTTTAAGCTATGAATCTACTAAAATATTTACTCGTTGGATTTTTCTTTGGTATCGTTTTAACCAAAGCAGAAGCCGTTTCCTGGTACCGAATTTATGAAATGTTTCAGTTTCAGTCGTTTCATATGTATGGCATAATTATGACTGCAATTGTTACCGGAGTTATTGGTATTCAAATCATAAAAAGAAATAAACTAAAAGACATTGATGGTAATCTGCTAACCATACAGGACAAAGAAAAAGGAAACGCACGTTATTGGATTGGGGGTGTTCTTTTTGGATTAGGCTGGGCAATGGTTGGCGCGTGTCCCGGGCCAATTTTTATACTACTCGGCGCTGGTTTTATGAGTATCGGATTGATATTAATCGGAGCTGTTTTTGGTACTTTTCTTTATGGAGTTTTAAAAGATAAGCTGCCACATTAACTTCCTGAGTTTAGCAAAACGAAATAAATAGCCCCGATAGCAGCGGCACGAAGTATAGCGGATAGCGGGACTGCACAACCTAAAGATGCTAAATGTTGTGCTCCTAATTCTTTTTTTGATTCAATTTCAAAATGCCGAAAGTAATGCTGAACTGTGCTATCAGATAGGTTATCATTATCGAAAAGGATGCAGCAGCAACTGGCGAATGAAACTTATCGATAGCTAAAATGCTATCCGAAATCACAAAAAAAACAGCGCCAATCAGTACCACATATTTTGAATTTCCCTGCCAGTCAAAAGTTCCTTTTAAAGCTGTTTTTAGCATAATTGTAATAGTTAATGCATATCCGGTTACGGGAAATTTTAAATCGCCTAAAGTTGGAATTAAAAGCGAAAGTATGCTAATCAAATAAATGGTAGCACAAACAAAACCAACCCAAAACAAAGGTTTTTTGAAGCTGATGCTTACCATTGTTTGTTGTGTGAATAATACAATAAATAAGATGTGAGTAAGCAGGAAAGCCACCAAGCCGAGGATAAAATACAATTCGCCTTTATTGGCAAACATCAAAATACAGTCGCCAATCCAGGAAAAAAATAAAGCCAACAGCAGCCATTTTTTGGTATCAAATGGTTCGCTTGTTACCACAGCATAAAACAAAAACGGCATCAAAAAGGGTTTTAAATACCAGGTTAAAGTATCGTTTCCGGTGAGTAAAAGTATTGAATAGCATATTCCAAAAACCACAAAAATCTGAAGCAATCGTTGGCTAGTTATCATAAGAAAGTTTGTTTGGAGTATTCTTGAATTCCACAAAAACAAAATAGGAACTCATCAATAATGATAAAGTGAAATAGGAGATTAGCACCACATTTGAATAGGATAAAAACGTTGACATGCCAAACCAATCGCCATAGCAATAAAGAATTCCCATTGAAAAAATAAATCGCAATCCTTCCCAGAAAATGGAGAATTTACGTGTGTCCATCAGTTCAGTATAGCTATAAACTGTTAGGAAAATAAACAATCCATAGACAAAAATATTGGGCAAACCGATTGTTCCAATGTTTCCGAAAAGATAGCTTATCAATCCCAAAGTGGTGAACAATTGTACCAAGGACCAATACATCAAAAGTTGTGAATGCTGCTTGCCGTATTTATCAAAACGATAGACATCTGTAATTTTATCAACCGGATATTTTTCATCAAAATCTTTTGGTCGCCAGCCTGTTGGTTTAAACCAAATGGTGAGTTTGTCTTTCCAGTTTTCGGCATGATAAGCATCTTTAATCAAAAGCCACAAATGCTGAAAATTTATTTTGATTGGATTCCATGTATGCGCCGGTCGTGTGATTCCAAATACAGGCGGAACCGCATCTAGTTCTTCTTGAAAAGTACCAAACCATTTGTCCCAAAAGATGAATATCTGACCGTGATTTTTATCCATATATTCCGGATTGATGGCATGATGTACTCTGTGATGTGAAGGCGTAACCATGAATTTTTCCAGAAAACCAAGTTTTTCAATATAACGCGTGTGATACCAAAATTGTAAAAACAAATGTATCGGCAACAAAATGGCAATTACAGTTGATGGCACTCCAAAAATCGCTGCAGGCAACAACAGGAAAGTAAACAGATTGACAAAACTCGAAATCGGCTGACGCAATGCACAAGCCAAATTGAATTCTTCACTGCTGTGATGAATGGCGTGTTTGTTCCAGAAGAAGTTAATTTGATGTGCCCATCGATGGCTCCAATAACCATAAAAATCAATCACAAAAAAAGCAATTATATATGTCAGAATCGTAGCTTCGATATGAATGATTGCTAAATTTGAAACCATCCATTCATATGAAATAATCGCAATACTCAAGCCCAAAGTATCCTTGACGGCATTGGTCATTCCGGAACTGATACTTGAAATGCTGTCCATCATTGGTGCATGATCGACACCTTTAAAATAGCCGTATACTTTTTCGATTACGATTAGCAAAAGAAAGAATGGCATAGCAATCAATAAGATTTTCCCGTATTGTTCCATAAGGTTGAATTTGTCGTCCAAATATAACAAATTCCGCTATTATCTTTTTAGTGTGAAATGCGATTTAAATTCTTTCCATCTGGTCTTGGTCTGGTCTAAGTATTCTACTTTAAACCAGTAATCATCAGCTGGAAGCATGTGTCCGTTATAAGTTCCGTCCCAGCCATTTCCGGTTGTACTTAATTGTTTCAACAGTTTACCATAGCGGTCAAAAATATAAAGTCGGGCAAAAGGTTGGTCTTCCAATCCAATAACATTCCATGTATCGTGAATACCATCGCCATTTGGAGTAAAATAATGAGGATAATCGATTATCTGAACACCACTAATAACTATTTCACCACAACTGGTGTTTCCTTTCACATCACGAATTGTAATGGTGTGTTCACCCAATGACGCATGCTGAAAAATGTTACTGCTTTGGAATGGACCATCATCCAAACTATATTCATAAACACCAAATCCAACCACATTAACGGTTATAATTTGATTGTCACTAAAATCATTGCTAATGGAAAACGGAGGTTCAGCAAATTGCGCCGGACCAGATTGAATTACGGTAAACGTATTCGAAACATCGGATACACAAGCCAAAGAACTTGTACTTGTAGCTACGACTGTATAATCTCCGGGAGCAACTGTATTAACCGTATAAGTTGAATTGATTGCACCCGGAATTACGGTTCCGTTTAATGACCAGGCAAAGGTATAATTTGGGCTTCTAATTCCGCTATCTAATGTTAAGCCGCTTAACAATACATTGGTGGTATAATCAACACAAATGTTGTTAGTTGGTGAAGAAATAATTGGTACAGCCAATGGTTCAACAGTTATATTTAAAGGTGCTAATTGATAGCAACCGGTTATATCATCTTCAACCCGAATCCAAACCGTATGGGTATAGGCCTGATAATTAGTTAAATTAGGAATGGCATTTGTTGCGTTTATAGCATCGGTTTGCGTATTATAAAAAGTGGTATTAACATCCGTTTGAGTGCCAATAATTCCATTGATATACGCACTCAAATCTAACGAAAAGAAACCATCATTTGTTCCGTCAACATCACAAGTCTCAAAAGCAGCTGGCACGGTTGCAGTTGGTTTTGGATTAACGACAAGTGTAAATTGTCCTGTATTGAAACACCCTGTCGTATTGTTTACTACTCTGACAAAAATAATCTGCGGATTAGTGGTATTGATAAAATTGGTTGTATTCGGAATTGTATTCGTTCCTGCCTGTGCATCGGAAGCTGTTGTATAATATGTAATGGTGAAATCGGCAGGCAATTGTGTGCTTCCTAGCAAACTTACAGTAGTCGAAGTCAAATTAAATGGGGCTTGTCCATCGGTATTATCATCACAATTTTGAATCGTCAAAGGCTGAACGATTGTTGGCAACGGATTTACGGTAAGTGGTTGTTCGACTACAACAAAGCAATGATTTCCAAGATAATCAATATGGTTGTTTTCGACTCTAATCCATACATTAGTTCCAACCAAAGCGGCTGTTGGATTTAATATTTCATAGGTATTAGCGAAAGCATCAGCCTCTGTCGGGTAATAATGTAACGTAAGTGTAGGGTCGCCATTTATTATGATGGAAGCGTTTAAGGTTAAGTTAAAAGTTTCCAGCATATCTCCGGTATTGTTTATATCACACTGTGGAGGCAATGGATTGATTCCGGTTGTTCTTGGTGTTGGAATTGGCAATACTCTGATGTCTAAAGTAGTGTAACTTCTACAGCCTTGAGCATTGGTAACCATAACACCTAATGTCTGAACAGCAGGCGATATGTTAGTATATGATGTTGGATTTGGAATAGCAACACTCGAAGCAGTAACCGGATAACTTGGATAATAGGTTACGGTCGTATTTGGTAATCCGCCGGTAATTTCATTGTTTTTAACGGTTAAATCAAATTCAGTATATTGATTATTTGGATTAGTATCATCATCACAAATGCTTAATGGTGCTGGTGTTGTTAAGGCCATAGGAGGATTAATCAATAACTCGAAAGAACCAATTGAATAGCATTTTGAATTATTATTTTCAACTCGAACCCAAATGATTTCGTGATTGTCTCCAATATAATGAGTCGACTGGATTATTGGCGCTGTGCCATCAATAGCATCATTTTGAGAAATATAATAAGTAACTGTATAACTTGATGCCGGTAATGGCTGAATAGCTAAAACGGCAGCATCATTTTGTGTTAAATCAAATATCATGGACAGATTTTGCGGATTACTATCTTCATCACATTGAATTAGATCCGGAACTGTAAATGGAGTTATTGGTTGTGGATTTACATTTAACTCGATTGGGATAATACTTCTGCATCCATTCACATTATCAACAGCCGCAGCATAAATAAACTGAACAAATGGAGTTATATTGTCATAAGGATTAGTCAACGGATTGTTACCTAATTCTGCATCTATGATGGTTTCGTGATAGGTGATGGTATAATTCGTACCTTGGAGTATGTCAGCAGTCAATGTATTCAAATCAAAAGTTGCAAATCCGTCTTGATTATCATCGCAAATTGTATAAGGTTCGCTTTGAGGAATTGGTGATGGTAATGGTTCAACCCGAATATCTATTGTTGATAAAACAAAACAACCTGTGATTGAATTTTCTACTCTAATCCATAATGTTTGTACATAAGGAGAAGCATTAGTATATAAAAGCGGTAACGGATTTATATCGGACAAAGCATCAGCCTGACTGAAATGGAAGGTTACAGTCATTCCGGTTTGCCCGATTAATATGTCTGTTATTTTTGAACCCAAATCAAATTCTTCATAAGCTAAAGGACCATGGTTATCACATAAAGTATATGGCGGATAATTTGGTTGAGTAGCCAAAGGCAAAGGATCAACAAACAATTGTAATGTTACAATGTCAAAACAACCAGTTGTGTTATTGGTAACTCTGATCCAAATAGTTTGTGTATTTATGGTTTGATTTACAAAATTAGTAGGATTGCCAATCGGAATTGCTCCCAACTGTGCACTAGTCAAACTGGTGTAATAGCCAATGGTATGAGTCGCTTGGTTTATTGAACCAAATATTTGTGAAGCTGCTGTAGTTAAATCGAAACTAGCAAACCCATCATTATTAGTATCACAAACATGATAATCATTAGGTTCGTTAGCTTCCGGAGTTGGGTTTACGATTAAATCTAAAGTTAATATTTTATAACAGCTTGATGATTCTATAGATTCTATACGGATATAAATTGTTTGAATGTCTATGTGAATATTGAAATAATTGGAAGGATTTGGAATAGTAGTTCCGTTAATTTCAGCATCGGTTATAGTTTCGTGAAAACTTACCGGATATGGAGCTCCTCCTGTGACGATTGGAATCACTTGTGTCAAATCAAAAACACCAAAACCATCATTATTTGGATCACAATAGTATAGTGGATTTATAGAATTTATCAGCGGTACGGAATATACTGTTACTGTTAATGTATTTGTTGATGCACATTGTCCTGTAGCCGGTGAAAATGTATAAGTAGTTGTCGCTATATTATTTAAAGTTGGTGACCAAATCCCTATAATACCATTGTTAGAAATAGTCGGTAAAGGGTTAAGGGTTTCCCCTGAACAAATTGAAGCTACTGCTGTGAATGTTGGTATTATAGAAGGATTAATAGTAACTGAAGTTGTAGCTGTAACGGCAGCACATCCACCACCAGCCGCAATGGTATAAGTAACATTATAAGTTCCTGCAGTAGAAGTGGAAGGCGTAATGGCTCCGGTAGCCGGATTAATCGACAGTCCTGCAGTTGAGGAATACACTCCACCG
>NZ_JAKIHN010000009.1 GCF_021608185.1 Flavobacterium anseongense
TAAGCCGAGTGTACTTTTGTAAAACCCAACGCAACAAAACAGTAAAAAGATATAACGGACAGCCCGGCCCGAAGGGACACGCCATAATTCTATTTCAATATCTTTTCTAGCGCTTCCACAGTCGTTGCATGATACCCTGGTTTTGCTTTGGCATAAATTTGTTTTGCCCAAACTTTCCCTTCGGGAGTTTTAATCATTTTTTTGTATAACGGTGTTAAGGAATATGTTCTACTATAAGAAGTCAGGAATTGTTCGATGGCAGGGTAGGCAAATTTATACTGATGTTGTATCGCAATAATAAACCATTGGCGTTTTACAACAAAGTTTCCACCATTAGTAAAGTTGAATTCTTTGTCGATGGCTGTCATTTCCTCAACGGTTAAATCTTTTGGTAGATAATCTATAAAGTGCTGTTTTTCGTTGGTTGACTTTATCTTTTGATTCAATCCATTAATGCCGGTTTTTCTCCATGTTTTTTGGATAGCGTCAATGGTGTTGAAATCTTCTGAAACCGGAGTGATTATATTGGATGGAATTCCCGGTTTGTAAATCCATTCCTCGGCTTTGATTTTATCAGCTAAAGCTTTGTCACCTTTGATTAGATTTTTATTGTAATAATCCACAAATTCTTCAGTTGTTACCGATTGGAAGGCATGGTCATTGAAATAGTTAGTGATAAAAGCATCAAATTTTTTGCGGCCAACAGCAGTTTCAATAGTCTGTAAAAAGGCATATCCTTTTTCATAAGGAATGTCACTCAATCCATCATCGGGATTTTTACCTGATGTGTCTATCTTTAAACGCGTATCAGGGCTTTCAATTCCAAGTTCATCCAAATTGTTTTGCAACACTTTTCGGCTTAAGACGTCCTGCATTTGGGCTTCGTTAACTCCGAATACTTCTTCACCAATTCGGTGTTCAACATAAGTGGTAAAACCTTCGTTGAGCCAGGTTTCATCCCATGAGGCATTGGTTACCAGGTTTCCGCTCCAACTGTGTCCTAATTCGTGTGCTAACAAACTGGTTAACGAACGATCGCCGGCTAAAACGGTAGGTGTAAGAAAGGTTAAATTTGGATTCTCCATTCCGCCAAAAGGAAAACTTGGTGGCAGCACAATCACATCATATCTGCCCCAACGATAGGATCCAAATAACTTTTCGGCTGCGTAGACCATTTTTCCTAATTCAGCAAATTCCCATTTGGCTTTATCAATTACAGAATGCTCAGCATAAACTCCGGTTCTGTTATCAATAGATTTGAATTCGACGTCACCAACGGCAATCGCCATCAAATAGGATGGAATTGCTTTTTCCTGTTTAAAAGTATACACTCCGGTATCGTTTTTCTGTTGTGGATTGACAGCACTCATTAATGCTATTAAATCTTTTGGAACAGTAACTTTAGCATTATATGTAAAACGAACTCCAGGTGAATCCTGACAAGGAATCCAAGTTCTTGACCAAATGCTTTGTCCCTGTGAAAACACAAATGGATATTTTTTATCGGCGGTTTGTTCAGGCTTCAGCCATTGCAGTGCTACGCCATCTTTAGTTGTGTTGTAATAGATGTTGACCTTGGTAGTATTCGGTTCTATAGTTATATGAAGTGGTTTTCCGTGGAGTTCAATTTCATTTCCCAGTTCGAATTTGGTTTCTTTTTCGTCATCGCCCAAAGTAACTTTGGTGATGTTCAGCGTGTTTTCATCGAAGATGATTTCGTTTCCTTTGGAGATATTATCAATTGTCCACGAAGCTTTTCCTGAAATAGTTTGGGTGTCAAAATCGACTTTAATATCTAAATCCAGGTGTTTGACAATTGCTTCAGATGAATTTGAAAAGGAGTGGGAGTCTTTTGTTGTTTGATTTTGTATTGGTTCTGCTTTTTTTTGACAGGCAGTAAAAGTAATGAGAACTATCAGTAAACTTAATTTGTTCATAGGTAATTTTATTTGGGTCTAATTTAAAAAGAAAAACCCGTTTTGGAATTCCAAGAACGGGTTTTATTATCTAAAGGTCTTCGACAAACTCAGACTGACTCTTGGTTATGCCAGCATTGTAACAGGGTTTTCTATATACTGTTTCAGGGTTTGCAGGAATTGCGCTCCTGTTGCTCCGTCAATAGTTCTGTGATCACAAGCTAATGATAACATCATAGTGTTTCCAACTACAATCTGTCCATTTTTTACAACCGGTTTTTCTACAATGGCTCCTACTGAAAGGATAGCAGAATTTGGTTGGTTGATGATGGAGTTGAATTCAGTAATACCGAACATTCCAAGATTAGAAATAGTAAAAGTACTTCCTTCCATTTCTGATGGTAATAACTTTTTGCTTTTTGCTCTTCCGGCAAGATCTCTAACGCTTGCGCCAATTTGAGATAAACTCATACCATCAGTAAATGGCAATACCGGAACTACTAATCCGTCTTCAACTGCTACAGCAACACCAATATTTACGTGGTAGTTGATGGTAATAGCTTCTGCTGACCATTGTGAATTGATCTTTGGATGTTTTTTCAACGCCAATGCACTAGCTTTAATCACCATATCGTTGAAAGACACTTTGGTGTCCGGAACACTATTAATGACTGCTCTTGATTTCATTGCTTCGTCCATTGTTACTTCAATTACTAAGTTGTAATGCGGTGCTGTGAACAATGATTCTGATAAACGTTTCGCAATGATTTTACGCATTTGCGAATTTTTGATTTCTTCTGTTGCTATTTCTCCTGCTGGTACAAATGGTTTTGCCACGGTTGGAGCAGGTTGTGCGTTGTCAGTAGCTGGTTGAGCAGCCTGACTTGTCGCAGCCGCTAATGGAGTAAAGTTTTCCACATCACTTTTCGTGATACGACCGTTTTCTCCCGAACCTTTTATTTGAGAAAGATTAATTCCTTTATCCTTAGCAATTTGTTTTGCTAATGGCGAAGCAAAAATTCTTCCTCCATCAGTTGTTGTTTGAGTAGCTTCTACTGTTGGTACAGCTATTGCTGATTGTTCTGTTGCAACCGGAGCAGTAACTGGCTCAGCACCACCTTTTTTATAATTTTCGGCTATGCCTGAAACATCTGTTCCTGCAGGACCGATGATAGCTAAAACGCTGTCAACCGGTGCAGATTCTCCTTCGTTAATTCCGATGAACAATAAAGTACCGGCGTTGAAAGATTCAAATTCCATAGTAGCTTTATCGGTTTCGATTTCAGCAAGGATATCACCTTCTTTAACTTCGTCACCTACTTTTTTCAACCAGGTCGCTACGGTTCCTTCTGTCATTGTATCACTAAGACGAGGCATCGTTACTACTACAACTCCTTTTGGTAAAGAAGCTGGAGCCGATGCAGCAGCTGGTGCTTCTGTAACATTAGGTGCTGTAGCTTCAGCCTTAACTTCCTGAGTAGCTTCTGCAGCACCTGAAATTAATCCCGAAATATCTTCACCTTCATTTCCGATGATTGCTAATAATGAATCCACCGCAGCGGTTTCACCTTCTTTAATTCCTATATATAATAAAGTCCCTGAATTGAAAGATTCAAATTCCATTGTAGCTTTATCAGTTTCGATTTCCGCAAGGATATCACCTTCTTTTATAGTGTCGCCTACTTTTTTCAACCAAGTAGCAACAGTTCCTTCTGTCATCGTATCGCTCAAACGCGGCATTGTGATTTTTGTCGCCATAATTATAGTCTGTGAGGGATGAAAGGATAATTTTCTTGTTCGTAAACCACATCATACAATTGTTGTACTTCAGGGAAAGGAGATTCTTCGGCGAATGTTGCACATTCTTCAACTAAATCTTTTACTCTTTCGTCAATGATTTCAATTTCTGCATCGGTTGCATACTTGTTTTCCTTGATGATGTCAAGCACTTGAGTGATTGGGTCAATTTTTCTGTATTCTTCTACTTCGTCTTTCGAACGGTATAATTGTGCATCCGACATGGAGTGACCTCTGTATCGGTATGTTTTCATTTCTAAGAAAGTTGGTCCGTCACCACGACGTGCTCTTTCCATAGCTTCGTGCATAGCCTCGGCAACTTTTACAGGATTCATTCCGTCAACTGGTCCGCATGGCATTTCATAGCCCAAACCAAGTTTCCAGATATCGGTATGATTTGCAGTTCTTTCTACAGAAGTTCCCATTGCATATCCATTATTTTCGCAAATGAATACTACAGGTAATTTCCATAACATAGCCATGTTGAAGGCTTCGTGTAATGAACCCTGACGCGCTGCACCATCACCAAAATAGGTAAGTGTTACACCGCCGGTGTTGAAATATTTATCGGCGAAAGCCATACCTGCACCAACCGGAATTTGAGCTCCAACGATACCGTGACCACCATAAAATCCGTGTTCTTTTGAGAAGATGTGCATAGAACCACCCATTCCTTTTGAGGTTCCGGTTACTTTTCCAAGTAGTTCTGCCATTACTCTTCTTGGGTCAACACCCATTCCGATTGGCTGCACGTGATTACGATAGGCTGTAATCATTTTGTCTTTTCCACCTAAGTTCATAGCGTGTAATGCACCAGCTAAAACGGCTTCCTGACCATTGTATAAGTGTAGAAATCCTCTAACTTTTTGTTGAATATAAAGTGCTGCAAGTTTGTCTTCAAACTTTCTCCAAAGTAGCATGTCTTCGTACCACTTTAAATAAACTTCTTTTGTTACTTCTTTCATTTTTTACTTTTTGCTAAAGCGTTATTAAGTTGTAAATTATATTTCAACGCAAAATAGTTCACTCACATACAAATTTGCGAATGGCAAAAGTAAAACATTCCGAGTTAGAAGTAAAATTTTAAAAGAGTAATTTTTACCTTTTATAAGAAGTTTTTGTCGAAGGTTAGTGGTAATAAATTTTTAATGGAATCTGATTTATAAATTTCACCACTTTCACCCATAAAATAGATTTCTATTGGCGAGTTTTGTTTGAATTCATATTCAGAAATTGATTGTCTGCAACCACCGCAGGGAGGAATTGGAGTAAGAGTCGGATTTGTATCAGATGCTGCGGATATTGCCATTTTTACAATTCGTGCATCAGGATAGATTGCATTTGAATGGAAAATAGCAACTCTTTCGGCACAAAGTCCGGATGGATAGGCAGCGTTTTCCTGGTTTGATCCTAAAACAATTTTTCCGTTATCTAAAAGTAGTGCTGCTCCAACTCTGAATTTTGAATAAGGAGCATAAGCATTTTTTCTGACTTCGACAGCTTGCTGCATTAGAGATTGAACATCTTGCGGAAGTTCATCAACAGATTGAAATGCTGTAAACGAGGTTTTAATTTCTATTTTGTTCATTTGCTTTTATTGATACTTATTGAGGAAAAAAAATCCAAATCTCTTTTTTGAAATTTGGATGTTGTTTTTATTATTTATCAGCTATTAATAATCTTCGTATTTATCACCAAAGTTAAACGATAATGAGAAGCGAAGTGTATTTTCTAATGGGTTTTTCACTTTTGATGCAGAGAACAAATAAGACACATCTACTTTAACTACGTTGTATTTAAATCCGGCTCCAAGTGAGAAAAATTTTCTGGCACCTTTTATTGGACTTTCGTGGAAATATCCTAAACGGAAAGCGAATGAATCTTGGTATAAATATTCGGTACCAACCGAATAAGTAAACTCTTTAAGCTCTTCACTAAATCCTCCGGGTGCATCTCCAAAAGAAGAGAAGATACCGGAAACCCAGTTGATTTTGTTATAGTCTGCAATGTTTTGATCTCTTATATCTATTTCATTCACCTCATTGCCATTTTCATCGGTGTAAGTTTGACTATCTACAATGCCATTACCGTTTCTATCGGCACTTTGTGGTGTTGGCACTAAAAGTTTTGCCAACTCAACGCTTAAAGTTACTTTGTTGAAATCGTCAAGGATAAAGTCGTAGCCGGCACCAATTCTCATATTAGCCGGAAGGAAGTTAGCACTGTTATCGTCAGAAGCACCAGCATCGTAGTTGATTTTTGGTCCCATGTTTTGGAAATTAAAGCCAAGACGCAAACGACCGTTAAAATCGGCGAAAGCGGCTTCTTCACCTACATAATATCCTGCGATATCGACTGCAAATGAACTTGCCGGTTTGGAATCGGTAGATTCACCGGAGGGAATTCTTAAAGCAGAACGAATATAGCGTCCGGCAACTGACATGGCAAAACGCTCACTTAAGTGTAATGAGTATGAACCATCTAAAGCCAATTCATTTGGTTTAACAATTTGAGGTTCATCATCAGCATTCTGTCTTAATTCAATTTCACCTAAACCAAAATAACGCAAGCTTACTGCAAATGCACTTCGCTCATTGAATCGGTTATAGTAGGTAGCTTGTCCTAAAGAAATATCGTTAACTAAATCGGTTAAATAAGGAGTATAACTTGCTGTGAAACCTTGTTTGTCGGTAGCAAATGCATATTTTGCGGGGTTCCATTGTTGTGAAAAAGCATCTGGTGAAGTAGCAACTCCTTGGTCTGCCATACCTGCAGCTCGAGCATCGGCAGCAACTAAAAGAAACGGAACTCCGGTAGTGATAACTCGGCTATCTTGTTGTGCATTAATATTTTGTATTGAGGCTAGTAAAAATAATATTGCGAATTTTTTCATTTTCAATTTTATAAAAGTTAACAAATATAGTATTTTCCTAAAGGATTACAAGTTTTTCTATTTTTTCTGCCTTTTTATTCGATAAAGTGGACTTTACAGTCAATTTATAGACATAAACACCTTTACCAATTCGGTCTCCAAAATCATCTTTTCCATCCCAGGTTATTTCTCTTGAAAGAAAACCATCTGTTGTTACGGTTTGATTTTTTGTCCATACAATTTTACCTGTTATGGTCATTACCTGTACTTGAACATCCAAAGGTTCAAATGGTCTGTTGTGAGAAAACCAAAATTCGGTATAACTTACAAACGGATTTGGATAATTTAGTACATGTTCAAGCGCAATATTTTCATCGCCAACCACTACAAATTGAATTTCGGCAGTAATGGGATTATTATAAACATCCCAGGCTTTAAATGTAATTGTATGCAAACCTGGGGCTAAATTTCGGAAAGGGAAATAAACTCTGCCTTTTGTGTAATCATCTAATTCGGTTTGATAATAATCATTCATGATGTAGGGCTTTGTTTCGTCTCCATCAAGAATACCAACTATATCATGACCAATTCCGCTTGCGGTATTTATTCCGTGTTCGTCTTCGAGTATGGCTAAGAAAAACGGGGATTCATTTGTAATACCACCATTCACAAATGTTTCATCATTCATATATAATTTTACGGTTGGTCCAGTATTATCGGCTACGGCACTAGTGTTGATTCCGCCAATTTTAATATCTGTATTTTGTCCGTATTTGTCTAAAAGAATCTGATTTCTTTTGGAATAAAAACTAATTCTTCCGTTGCCAACAAGAACTCTAATATCTCTTGGAACTACAAAACCAAACTCAAAAATACCATTTGCCACTGAAGCATTTCCTCTAAAAATAGTTTCGCCCAATGTTGTAAAAGGAATTGACGGGCTATTATTATCATTGTTAAGTGTGGTTCGGATTACGTTTTTATCAAAAATGTTAACCGATAATTCGCCATTATAAGTTTGTAAAAGGTTATTGTTTTCATCCAAAACTTCTCCGGCTAATTTTACAAATGCCAGCGATTGAAAATCATCGATTGGTCCAGAAACAGGCATGTCATTAACTTTTGTCAGAACTACTCTTGGTTTTGGAATGGCTAACATTAAAGCAGGATCGCCTAAATAAAAGACAACGTTACTGGCAGTAGTAGAATTAAAATTTTTAGCAAGACGAAGCGCTTCGGCAATAGAGGTGTATTCATCGCTGTCGTATGAGAATAAATACTCGGATAGTTTATCATTAAATACTTCAGCGTTTCCTTGGTCTATGGAACGAACAGTTGTTATCATTGATATAGCACCACCTCTTGGATTCCAATAGGTATATTCGCCGGCAGTCGGACGATAAGGATTGTCAAATCTGGAAAAATCACAAGTGATAGTAATAAAGAGTGGATATTTATATCGGTTACTCAAATTTTGTCCATCTGATTTTTCCCAAATACGTTCACCTGATAAACCATCTTCACCACCATGTCCTAAATAATTAAATACTAATGCTCCCTTTTCGAAAGCGGCAAAAATTTCTTCTCTTGCTTTTGGATATCTTTTTCCTCCGGCTGAAGTTTGCTGTTCATAAGAATCGAGTAATATTTTTTTGAAATTGATAAATGGTTTTTCAGCAACTATTATATCGGTAAGGTTATTTTGTTTGTATTGTAAAGATGCATCAGAAATTTTATCCGAATCATCGGCTATGGCTACATAATTGGTTCTCCAACTGCCATAGGATTTCAAATCATGGTATTCAATTACTTTGTTAACCATTTCATCTGCTTGTTGT
This sequence comes from Flavobacterium anseongense, assembly GCF_021608185.1. GTDB lineage: Bacteria > Bacteroidota > Bacteroidia > Flavobacteriales > Flavobacteriaceae > Flavobacterium > Flavobacterium anseongense. The sequence goes on from NZ_JAKIHN010000009.1 coordinate 8,424, forward strand.
GTGGTGCTGACAATCATTCGTCCGACAGCAATATCGATTCCGCCTAAATCAAAACTGATACTAGTGCCTCCATCGAATGATGTATTGCCATAATCTAATCGACCTTCATCATCATTCATCATAGCAAAAAAATCATCTGAAGCAAAAGAAAACTGTGATTCGGAGTAACTATTCAATGCCTGATATATCGGAACAATATTAGTGTTGTTTGCAATTCGGTCTTTAAAATCATAGGATGCATCTCCGAAAATGTTTAAGTATTTTACCCGTTCACCAACCGGAGCATTAAAGTAAACGTATTTTACAAAATTTCTAATCGCTCCTATGTCTTGTTTTCCGGATGAAAATTCAGGATAAATAGTTTCCAGATTTACCACTTTGACATTCAGATTAGAATAGCTTCTGTGAAAAGCAGCTAATTTTTCGGCTTGGGCATTTAAGAATTTAGGTGTAATAATTAAATAATCAATTTTCTGCCATTGCCCTTGCGCATCATTAAAAATAGTACCTTTTAAATTTTGGATATCCACTTTTGATTTCGAATCTTTTAATGGTGAATAATAATCGGAATTATCAATGGCAATGTATTTTCGAACTTCTCCCAAATTGGATTTAAATGAAAAAGTACTTGATGTGGCATTTTCTGTTTTGGTTACGTTAAATCTATCGGTAATGTCCCAAATTTGTGAGATAGATGAAGCGTTTGAAAGTTGGTATTCACCAATGATTGTAGGTAAAGAAGCTGAAGCCTGATCAAACTGAAAACGGAATTGTTTGCCAAATGCCTGAAGATTTCTTTTGGCTTTGATGTTGATGTAATCTAAGTAGCCTTTTGAACTTGGCACGCCGCCATTATCATAAGTTACTTTTATGTTTACATCTTCGGAAGATACAGTGGCAGTTGCATTTAAATTTCTTTCTATAACTAAAGCATCGCTGCTGCTTCCGGGATCTAGAAGAATATTTCCAACCACTTGTGTGTTGGCTTCTATTTTAAAATTATTGATGGTCGTAGTTACTCCGGCAACGTGAGCTTTAATTTCAATAGGAGAAGAACTTACAATGTTTGGAAATTTAAATTTAAATTCCTGCTCACTGTCGACACTAAAACTTTCTCCAAACCAAATTCTGCCTAACTTTTCAACATTGACATCATCAACTTCGTGAAACTGATAATCATCAAAAGTAGTTATGTTTACAGTTGGGCTACCGGAAGGTTGTGTCATATCGGTAATTCGCTTTCCTGTATCGCCTTGCGCTGTTACATAATAATAAGACTTGTCAGCATAGATGTTTAGGTTGCTCTTGTAATCGTCATTCCAGTTATCCAAACCTTCAGCATAAAAAAGGATGAAATCGCCGTTGTCAAAAACACCATCGGTTTCGCCAATAAACTGAATGGCATTTTCGGTTAAATCCATAGGATACTCAACAGAATTCAGTAACGGCAACATTCTTCCGCCATTGCCATAAATTTTTATTTTTCTTGGATCTACATTCGTGTTAAGCCCTAAACTTTGAAGAAAACTTTTAGTGATTTTGTACACACCTGATTTTTGAACATAAAACCGATACCAATTGCCCGAACTTAAAACGGAGTTCTCAATAGCAGTAACGTTGTTAACGGTATTTGGTGTCCTTGAGGCATTTTGTTGAATAGTATAGCTGAAAGAGATTAGTTTTTTAAAAGAGCTTCCTTCTTTAACTATTGGCGTAAGCTTGATTTTCCCATAATATTTTTCTCTTGCATTATAGCTTTTAAACGATGATTTAAAAACAGAAGGAATATTTTTCACAGCAATATCGCCAAGTTGGCTTTCCGGAATAGTTTCAAAAACAAGATTAGTTATTTGAATGGCATTTTCATTAACCTTGCTATTAAGTTGTATGGTTAAAGAATAGGATATGGTTTTAGAATAAACATCAAACTCATAATTTTGAGTGTTAAACTGAGGTGCCATATATGAAAAACTGCCATATGACAATTCTTTTTTGTCTGTCCAATTTAATGAAACGTCTCCTTGTTCTTGAGCCATTGCTAAGAAGGTGCTCAAAAATAGTAAGCAAATAGTAATGTTCCTTTTCATAGTATACAGTAAACGTGTTTTTTTGAAAATTAGTATAAAAAACCAAAAAAAATATTTTTTTGAGACAAAATACAATAAAACTACTAATTTTGCGTTATATATAAAATTCGTTTACAGGGAGCGAATTTAGTATTAATTAAAAAAAGTTGTTGCAATTTAATGGTAAATACTTATATTGCGCCTCGAAATTTATACCTACTATGAATATGAAAGTAAACAAAATTATAGCAGTAAAATTATTACTATCATTAGTGATAATGGTTGGTTTTACTAGTTGTAGTAAAAAGGACAGCAACAAAGGTGGTTCGAAAGCAACCGGTTGGAAAATCAACGATAAAAAAGGAGGTTTCCAATATGCTTCTAAATTTAAAAAGCAGGCAACGGGACCAGGTTTGGTTTTGGTTGAAGGAGGAACATTTACCATGGGTAAAGTTCAGGATGACGTAATGCATGATTGGAATAATACGCCAAATCAGCAACACGTTATGTCTTTTTATATGGACGAAACAGAGGTAACCAATATGATGTATATGGAATACTTAAGTTGGTTAAAAACAGTTTTTCCACCAGATCAGGAAAATTATAAAAACATCTACGAAGGTGCTTCTCCGGATACATTAGTATGGAGAAACAGACTTGGATATAACGAAACTATGACTGAAAACTATTTGAGACATCCAGCTTATGCTGAATATCCTGTAGTTGGTGTTAATTGGATTCAGGCTACTGAATTTGCTAAGTGGAGAACAGACCGTGTGAACGAAAATATTCTTGAGCAACAAAAGTATTTGAAAAAAGATTCAAAAGTTACTGACATGACTGCTGACAAAGTATTCAGCACTAATGCATATCTTGCTTCTCCTTCTACTGCTAAAGGTGGGGATGAAAAGCTTGTTTTGAAAAAAGGACAAGGTAGAGGAACTGCTCCAAAAGCAAGTGGTACTCCTGCTGCAGGTGCTAATAACACTGCCGGAAACAGTAAAAAGAATGTTTACGCGCAAAGAACTTCAGGTTTGATTTTGCCTGAATATAGATTGCCAACAGAAGCTGAGTGGGAATATGCTGCTGCTGCTGATGTAGGACAAAGAGAATACAACCAATATAAAGGACAGAAAAAATACCCTTGGTCAGGAAGCTATACCCGTTCAGGGAAAAGACAAGTTAGAGGAGATCAATTGGCTAACTTCAAACAAGGAAAAGGAGATTACGGTGGAATTGCAGGATGGTCTGATGATGGTGCTGATATTACCAATAAAGTTAAATCATACCCTCCAAATGACTTTGGATTATATGACATGGCAGGAAACGTAGCCGAATGGGTTGCTGATGTTTACAGACCTATAGTTGACGATGAAGCTAATGACTTCAATTACTACAGAGGTAACGTTTACATGAAAGACAAAATTGGAGAAGATGGAAAAGTTGAATTAGTTACTCCTGAAACTCAAAAATTCGATACGCTTTCAAATGGTAAGATTGTATCAAGAAACTTCCCGGGGCAAATTGCTCAAGTTCCGGTTGATGATAAAGAAACTTATTTGAGACAAAATTTTGATAAATCAAATAACATAAATTATCGTGATGGTGATAAACAATCTACGAGATATTTCAAATTTGGTGCTTCTGAAGAAGGTGACGAAAAAGGAAAATTAAGAGACGATCAAAGAATGTATGATTCTCCAAAACATAATGTATCTACTGACAGTTTAGGGAATATGGTTAAAAAATATGACCGCTCTAACAAGCGTACTACTTTAGTTAATGATGATGTTAGAGTTTATAAAGGTGGTTCTTGGAGAGACAGAGCTTATTGGTTAGACCCGGCACAAAGAAGATATTATCCACAAGATATCGCGACAGACTACATCGGATTCAGATGTGCTATGTCGAGAGTTGGTGCCAAAGCCGACAAAAAGAAAAGAGCAAGAAACTAATTTTTAGTTTTATGAATAATAATAAAAAAGCCCTATTTTTAAGGGCTTTTTTATTTTAACAATTTTGCCAATGACCATTCAGAATATCCATGATTTATTTTTAAAATGCAGTAAGGTTTCAATCGATACAAGAAAGATTGAAGCAAACTCTTTTTTTGTTGCTATTAAAGGCGAACGCTTTGATGCAAATACTTTTGCTAAAGAAGCATTAGAAAAAGGAGCAAGTTACGTTGTCATTGATAACGCTGATTATTATATTGATGAGAGAACTATTTTGGTAAATGATAGTTTGGAAACACTTCAGAAATTAGCAAGGTTTCACAGACAATTCCTTAATCTTCCCGTTATTGCTTTAACAGGAAGTAACGGTAAGACAACAACAAAAGAATTAATCAATGTGGTCCTTTCTAAAAAATTCAATACAAAAGCAACTGTTGGAAATTTAAACAATCACATTGGCGTTCCGTTAACCTTATTATCATTCACAGCCGAAACAAAAATCGGAATTGTAGAGATGGGTGCCAATCACCAAAAAGAAATTGAATTTCTATGCGAAATTGCACAACCGGATTATGGTTATATTACCAATTTTGGTAAAGCACATCTCGAAGGTTTTGGTGGAGTGGAAGGCGTAATAAAAGGGAAAAGTGAAATGTATGCTTATTTACAAGCAAATAACAAATCGGTTTTTGTAAATCTGGATGACAAAATTCAGAATGAGAAAACAGAGCATTTTAACAGAATTACTTTCAGCCAAAAAAATAAAAGCGTTAATGTATTTATTGATGGCGTTGAAGCTAATCCATTTGTTAAAATCAGAACATTAGGTGTCGAAATCAATTCCCATTTAATTGGGTTGTACAATGCTAATAATATAAATGCTGCAATCACTATCGGAAATCATTTTAATGTTGCTACAACTGATATAAAAGCTGCCATCGAAAGCTATATTCCCGAAAACAATCGGTCACAACTTTTGACAAAAGGGTCAAATGAAATTATATTAGATGCTTACAATGCGAATCCGAGTAGCATGATAGTAGCGTTGGAGAATTTCATTCAATTAGACAAGATAAATAAGTGTGTTATCATTGGAGATATGTATGAGCTTGGAGAAGAAAGCCTGGCTGAGCATAAGGCTATTGTCAATTTTTTGAATAAAAACAGCGATTTTGAATGCCATTTTGTTGGCAAAGATTTTTTTGCGAATAGTATTCAAAATCAGAACTTCCACTTTTATAATACATTCGAAGATTTTGCCAAATACCTATCATCATCAAAGTTGGAAGACAAAACAATTCTTATAAAAGGTTCCAGGGGAATGGCTTTAGAGCGGACTTTGGAGTATATTAATAATTAAGGATTAACTGTGTTGAGCCCATTTTGGAGAACACTGAACAAGAAAAACCTAAAAGGCTAGAAAGAGCCTTTTAGGTTTTTTTTATTCTCAAACCTTACGAAAGTAAACTTTCTACGCTTTAGGAAATAAAAAAAACCGAAACTTTTGTTTCGGTTTTTTTGTGGGTAATGAGGGATTCGAACCCCCGACCCTCTCGGTGTAAACGAGATGCTCTGAACCAACTGAGCTAATCACCCGTGTTGCGCTTGATTGCGAGTGCAAATATAGACTACTTTTTTGATATTGCAAACATATTTGAAAAAAATTATAAAATTTCTGCAACAACAAATGTACTTCCGCCAATATAAATAAAGTCATTTTCATTGGCATTTTTCCTGGCGGACTGATAAGCATTTGATACTGAAATGTATCTTTCGCCGATAAGATTAAATCCCGCCGCTTTTTCTTTTAAAATAGCCTCGTCTAAACCTCTAAAATTATTTGGTCTGCAGAAATAATAAATAGCATTCTTCGGAAACAAAGGCAAAATTTCATCTAAATTTTTGTCATTAACTAATCCCAAAACAATATGCAATTGGTCGTATTTTTCCTTTTGTAACTGATTGATGATTATTTTCAATCCGTGAGCATTGTGGGCAGTGTCACAAATAATCTTAGGTTTATCTCCAAGCAGCTGCCATCTGCCTTGTAAATTGGTGTTTTTAATAACATTCAAAAAGCCTTCTTTGATGTTGGATTCTGAAACGATGATTAGATTTTTATCTTGCAATACTTTTATAGTTTGCAAAACCGTTTTTTTATTCTGAATCTGATAATCGCCAAGTAATGCCGAAGGGTAAGTTTCTTGAATCAAATCGGAAGCAAAATAAATTTGGGATTCTGTTTCATTGGCTTTAGCCCAAAAAACAGGCTTTGTTTCTGCAACATATTCGCCAATAACTACAGGAATTTTTGGCTTAATGATTCCAGCTTTTTCAAAAGCAATAGCTTCAAGTGTATTGCCTAAAAATTGCGTGTGGTCTAATCCAATATTAGTAATAACCGAAACCAATGGTGTAACGATATTAGTTGAATCCAATCGTCCGCCCATTCCGACTTCAATAATATTGATATCGGTTTTCTCTTTAATAAAATATTCGAATGCCAATCCAACACTCATCTCAAAAAAACTCAATTCATTGGCTTCGAAAAAAGTTTTGTTTTTGGTTATAAATTTGCAAACATAATCTTCAGAAATTGGTGTTCCGTTGATGGCGATTCGCTCTCGAAAATCTTTCAAATGTGGCGAAGTATACAAACCCACTTTATATCCTGCTTCCTGTAAAACCGAAGCCAATAAATGGGAAGTAGAACCTTTTCCGTTAGTTCCGGCTACGTGAATGCATTTCAACTGAAGCTCCGGATTTCCTAAATGTTTGGCTAACAAAACAGTATTGGTAATGTCTTTTCTATATGCCGTAGCACCTTGTGTTTGGTACATCGGCAATTTATTAAACATCCAATCCAGCGTTTCTTTGTAGTTCATAATTTTAGGAAAAAATTAGCGCGCAATATACTTTTATACACTTTTTTTCGTTTATATTGTGATGCGTATTTGAAAACACAAATTTGAAATTATTTTCAGAATTAATTGCCAAAAATTAGATAAATATGATAAGTACTTTTTTACAGTTACAAGCTGATACTTTAGCACAAGCACTTCCTGCAGTAGACCAAGCAAATGCAGCATTAACCAATGAAGTTTCGGTTTTGGAGTTCATTTTCAAAGGAGGTTTATTCCTAATTCCAATTGCAATTTTGTTATTTTATACCATCTACCTCGTTTTTGAGCGCTATCTGTATATTCATAAAGCAGCCAAAATCGACAATCATTTGATGAAAGATATTCGCAATCATTTGAATAACGCCAACATTGAAATGGCTGTTTCTTCTGCCGAAAGAAGCGGTAACGCTCAAGGAACAGTTATAAAAGAAGGTGTCCTAACGATAGGAAGACATATCGGAGAAATTGAAGGAAATATGGAACGTGCCGCCAATATCGAAATTGGTTATATGGAAAAGAAATTAGGCCAATTAGGTTTGATTGCCGGTATTGCACCAACATTAGGATTTATCGGAACGATTTCGGGAGTTATTAAAATTTTCTACAGCATTTCGGTAACCGAAGATATTAGTATCGGAAATATTTCGGGCGGATTGTATGAGAAAATGATTAGTAGCGGTGCCGGTTTGATAGTTGGTATTATCGCTTACAGCGCTTATCACTTATTCAATGGAAAAATTGATAATTTCTCATTGGAGATTCAAAAACAAGTATTAGAATTTGTAAATATAATTCAACGACCAAATGGCCATAAAGCGAAATAAACGATTTCATGCAGAAGTCGCCACATCTTCTTTGAGCGACATTATGTTTTTCTTATTGCTGTTTTTCTTAATCATCTCGACCTTGGCAAATCCAAATGTTATCCGAATGACATTGCCAAAATCGAAAACCAATGAAAAGACAAACAAGCAACTCATCACCTTATCGGTAACCGATGAAAAAAGATATTTCATTGACAAAGAAGAAGTGCTTTTGGAACAATTGGAAACCAGATTACTAGAGTTGATGGACCCTGAAAAGCAACAAACAGTAGTAATCAGAATTCCGGCGACATTGCAAGTACAGGATTTAGTTGATGTATTGCAAATAGGAGTGAAGAACAAACTCAAGTTTGTCATTGCAACAAGTCCAAAATAAAATTTATAAAATTAAATAGTTAGTACATGAAACTGAAAACTTTATTGTTGATGGCATTTGTGACCACATCAACTTTTGCACAGGACACCGAATTTAAATTTTCAAAAGACGGATTGACCGATTTTATTGTAACCATTTATGAGGGTTCCGCTAAAGACACCTATAACAGAGCAACAGCATGGGTAAAAGATAATGCTAAGAAAAACTTTACTGTGATTTCATCTGTAGAAAATGAAAAGCTTGTTATTGAAGGCACTAAAGAGAATTTTCTATGCAGTAAAGCCGGAGGAACAACGGTTTGTACTACAGCTACGTTTACCATCGAAATAAATTTCAAAGAAGGGAAATATAAGTTTGCCGCTCTTGGCTTGACTGAAAAACCGAATAACTCAGCGAATACTACGGTTCATAATCTGGATGATTTTTCAGAGTATTACGATAAAGATGGTACGTTGAAAAAATATAAAGATGATGTGCCGGCAGCTTATGAATCACTTTTCAATGAGTTGAATAAAAGTCTGATTGTCTTTATGGATAAAAAGAAGAAAGCCGAAAACTGGTAATCTTTTATATATAGAAATAAAAAATCCCATTCATTCGATGGGATTTTTTTATGTTTAGTTCAAACTGAAAGTATAAATTATCTTTCCAACTTGCTTTTCAGGAGCACTGCTGTCAGGCTGCCATTTGGTATTCATTGCAGCTATTTTGGCTTGGTCAAGCAAACATTTAGCAGTATTGGTTGTTCCCTGAACACCGGCTGTAACGCTAATGGTATTCCCGTTTCTATCAACTGAAACCTGAACGGCAACTCTTCCTTGTTCTTGACAAGTATAATCCGGTTGTGGTTTGCTTAGTGCTTTTCGGTTGCCTAATGCATAGCCCGAACCGCTTCCGTTTCCGCCACCACTTCCGCCACCACTTCCTGAACCGGTGCCCGAACCACTTCCTGTTCCGTTACCCGAACCGTTTCCGCCACCTGAACCTGTTCCGCTTCCGTTACCATAATAGCCACTGGAATTTAGATTTCCGTTAGCGCTTCCTTTGTTTCCGCTTTTGGAATCATTTCCATCGCCACCTTTATTACCAAGAATACTGGATAAAGCATCATCAGCACTTTTAGAAACTTTTGGTTTTACAACTGACGGTTTTACATCTTTTTTTACAGGAACGGGAGTTTTTACATTCTCTTTTTTGGGTACAACAACATTGTCATCAGCATTATCATCCGAAATCACATCTTCGTCTGGAGTTGCTACAGCAGTAGCTTTGACCTGGTCTTTTACATTAATGACTTCACTTTTATAGTTATCGCCCATACCAAAATCGCTATCGCCAAAGTTCATCTCGATGCCACCACCGCCACCACCGCCCATGATTTTCATATCAGCCGGAGGCCAAAAACGCAATAGGAAAAGTAAAAGAATCAACAAAGCATACACTACAGTCGTAATGGCTAACGATTTTTTGTCATCTTCTGTCAATTGAAAACTCATAGCTTTTTCTTTTGTTCGTTACTAAATATAACGCTTAAAAATACAAATTATTGTGTAATTGCAACAGATATTTTTTATTACACCAATTGTTTCAGGGCAATTTCAAAAGCAGTTGCGCTGATATTTTTTTTGTCTGCACTCAAATTGTGTGCCTTTTCTAACGCCTTTTTTATAGTTTCCGAAATGTCGTAGAAGATAGCCTCATCAGTCATTTGCACTTTTGCTTCCATAAAGTAAGCAAATACTCTGGCCATTCCACAGTTTGAAATAAAGTCGGGAATCAAACTTACTTTGCTATCGGTTGCTTCCATGATGCTGCCAAAGAAAATTTCTTTATCGGCAAATGGCACATTGGCACCACACGAAATAACTTCCAAACCATGATTGATAAGGTTATCGATTTGGTCTTTGGTTACCAATCTTGATGCTGCACAAGGAGCAAAAATATCAGCACCTAATGTCCATATTTTTTGATTGATTTCTTCAAATGGTATCATGTTTTCTGCTACCAATTTGTTTCCGTCTTTGTTTAAGAACAATCTTTTTATTTCTTCAAAAGTGTAACCTTCTTCATTGATGATTCCACCATCACGGTCGATGATACCCACAATTTTTGCTCCCATTTCGGCAAGATAAAAAGCTGCCGCTGAACCAACATTTCCAAAACCTTGTACAATGGCTTTTTTACCACGAACATCACCGCCATAAATACTATAATAATGGCGAACGGCTTCGGCAACGCCATAGCCTGTAATCATATCGGCAACAGTGTATTTACGCAATACATCAGGAGAGAATTTTGGGTTTTCGATTACTTTGATTACGCCTTGACGCAATTGACCGATACGGTTGATTTTATCAGCTTCGGTAGGTTTGAAATGTCCGTTAAAAACACCTTCCTGCGGATGCCATACACCACATTCTTCGGTAAACGGAATTACTTCGTGAATTTCATCAACATTCAAATCACCACCTGTTCCGTAGTAGCTTTTTAACAGTGGTGATACGGCTTTATACCAACGTTGTAAAACCCCTTTTTTGCGTGGATCATTTGGGTCGAAGTTTATGCCCGATTTTGCACCGCCAATCGCCGGACCTGAAACAGAAAATTTAACTTCCATTGTTTTGGCTAACGATAGTACTTCGTTCATGTCTAGTCCTTTTCTCATTCGGGTTCCACCTCCAGCAGCACCTCCGCGAAGCGAATTAATAACGGTCCAACCTTCGGCCTCAGTCTCGGAATCTTTCCAGTTGAATACTATTTCAGGTGTTTTGTCTTCGAATTTTTTTAATAAGTCTTTCATTGTTTTGCAATCTGAATTGGTTTCAGATTTTCATTTTAGTTAGAGTCAATTTAGTTTGTGGTGCAAATATAAGAATTAGGAATTAGTCCCGAAGCTTCGGGATTTGAAATTAGGATTTGGGATTTGTTTTTTAATATTTATTTGATTTACCTAGAATTGTGCTTTTACTTTTTGTGTCTTAAAAGATTTTTTTTACTTTAGTAAGGCTATAGTTACTAACTTTTTTAATAGGTATGAGAAAAAGAGATAAGCTGAACATAATTAGACAATATTATCCCAATGCTTCCACTACTATAGATAGTGTAAATCGGTTAATTGATTTTGTAGAAGAACAATTGGATTTAGAACCGAATCAAGTTATGTTGGCCGACAGTATTTGTAGTGATGATGTGAATAGTATTCAATATCCGGTTAGAACGCATGAGTTTTTAGGTCCATTTAAAATGGGTGGATTAGATGGTTTTCCATTTACTGGTTTGACCGGAATGGGCGCTTTTGCAAGCCATGTTCCTGACGAAGGTGCAGTTTTTATTTATTATGGTCCGCATATTGGCATTTCAAAAGAAGGGATAGTTGGTGAAATACATCGTTTTGGTCAATCTAAAAATTCGGGATGTTGTGGTGCAGCTCGAGCAGCTTTGGGTAAATTACAAAATAATCAAATCCAAGAAGGTAATATCACCGAAATGGATTATCAAATGAATATTCTGGAACAAATTGTCCTCAAAGAAAAAAACAGAATTACATCCGCAACAGTTCCGCTATATGAAACTACTGAGGTTATTTATGAAGCCATAGATAAGCGTATAAATGAATTGGTTAAGGCTACAGCTTATAACTGTAAATATGTAATATTGGTAGGAGCAATTCTCATTAACAGTGATACAGATATAGGTTCGTTTAGTGCTACAAAGCGCTTTGACGTGATTGAACTAGCTACTGGCAAACGTATTGATTACCTTAATAAATATCCTTTATAAACTATGTATACTAAAAGAAATTATGGTTTTTGGCAAACTTTTAATTGGTCAAAAATGCCTTTTATTTATGGGACAATTTATGCAGGTGCTGTTTTATTAATTTATTGCTTGTTAAAAAAGAATTATGAAATAGACATATCATTACCATGGCAACCCATCAGTGTTTTGGGTATTGCTGTTGCTTTTTATTTGGGATTTAAAAACAATGCCAGTTACGACAGAACATGGGAAGCCCGAAAAATTTGGGGCGGAATTGTCAACAATAGCAGAACTTTTGGAGTTGCAGTAACTGCTTTTATTGACGGGCCAAAAAAAGAGGAAATCAAAAAAAGAATTATTTATCGCCACATTGCTTGGATGACAGCTTTGCGTTACCAATTGCGTTTGTCTCGTGAATGGGAACACCAAGAAGAAAGAATCAAAGGGATATATTTTCCGGAAGCTACGGATAAGTATTTTGACAAACTTGATGGGGAACTTTGCAAACTTTTAGCTAAAGAAGAACTCGAGGGTTGTATAGGCAAAGCCAATATTGCAGTACAAATTTTAAAACATCAGGCTAATGATTTACAAGCTTTGCGAAACCAAAATTACTTTGATGATTTCAGACATATGGAATTTCACAAGTTGATAGGGACTTTCTTTGACGACCAAGGAAGAAGTGAACGTATTAAAAACTTTCCTTTTCCGAGGCAGTATGCTTCCGTGGCGTTATGGCAAGCGCTTATTTTCTCCATCTTAATTCCTTTTGGCATGTTGAATGTTTTTGCCGATGCTAAAGAATATTCTCATTTATTGGTAGTACTCTTTTCGGCTTTAGTGATTTGGGTTTTCTTTTTGATGGAAAAAATAGGTGATTACTCTGAAAATCCTTTTGAAGGTTCGTATAACGATATTCCGATTACGGCTATTTCGAGAGGCATTGAGATTGATTTGCTCCAAATGATAGATGATGAAAATATTCCTGCACCTTTAAAGAGTGAAAATGGTTTTTTGATGTAGTTATGGTTGAAATATTTCGCCGCTACTATGATCTTTCTTCGCACCAGTAACACTACTCAAAACATTAATCTCACCACGTAATTTTAAAACGCCAAGCAACGCAAAAATCAAGGCTTCTTTGAACTCAATAGTTTTTTTATCAGGAATAATAATTTCAAGTTGAGGTAAATGATAGCGCATTCGTTCCATCAAAAAATCATTATAGGTTCCGCCACCGGTTGCTAATAGTTTGCCTTGCTTTTTTGGTAAAGCCACAGCAGTCTGAAAAGTAATATGCTCAATAAATGTCCGCATCTTATCTTCTATTGGAATAGTGTATCGTTCTATCAATGGCAAAACAGTTGTTTTTACAAATTCAAATCCGAGCGATTTTGGAAACGGTTTTTTGTAATAATCCAATGCATTCAATTCATTCATTAAATCGGTATTGCCTTTTCCTGAACGTGCAATTTTTCCTTTATCATCATAATCCAATCCGAGTTGATTTGCATAAAAATTCAGAACGGTATTTACCGGAGAAATGTCAAAAGCGATTCTGTTGCCATTTTGCTCAAATGAAACATTAGAAAAGCCACCCAAATTCAGGCAATAATAAAAATCCGAAAATAAAATCCGGTCACCAATCGGAACCAATGGTGCCCCTTGTCCACCCAACTCAACATCTTGAACTCTAAAATCACAAACCACAGTCTGGTTAATCAGTTTTGCTATTTTGGGAAGATTTCCAATTTGAAGCGTAAAGCCATTTTGTGGCTGATGCAGAATTGTATGTCCATGAGAACAAACTGCATCGAGGTTTTTTAAATTGTTTTTTTCAATAAAGGTCTTGATGACATTTGCCAACAACACTGTATAGTCTTCATTGAGTTGCTGCAATTCGACTTCGGAAAAATCAACGGCAGTTTTTAATTTGTTTAACCAATCATTGCTATAAGAAACGGTTTCGGTTTCAAGAATTTCGAAGTTCCATTTACCTTCAATTATTGAAAAATATATGTGTGCCAAATCGATGCCATCAAGCGAAGTGCCTGACATTACTCCGATAACATTGTAGGTTTTTTTAAACATTGGCTAAATTTACGAAATCGTTTGAAATTTTAACTTTTATATTCTATTTTTGCACACCAAAATTAACGAAACAACAACACAAATCTTCACAACTATGGATTTTAATTTAACCGAAGAACAGCTAATGATTCAACAAGCAGCAAGAGATTTTGCTGTAGCAGAATTATTACCTGGCGTAATTGAAAGAGACGAACATTCTAAGTTTCCAACAGAACAAGTAAAAATGATGGCGGAATTAGGATTCTTAGGAATGATGGTGGATCCAAAATATGGTGGAGCAGGATTAGACAGTGTTTCTTATGTTTTGGCGATGACCGAAATTGCTAAAGTGGATGCTTCGGCTGCGGTTATCATGTCGGTAAACAATTCTTTGGTTTGTGCCGGAATGGAAAAATATTGTTCGGAAGAACAAAAAATGAAATACTTAGTGCCATTGGCAAAAGGAGAAGTTATAGGCGCTTTCTGCTTATCTGAACCGGAAGCAGGTAGTGATGCAAGTTCACAAAAAACAACAGCTATTGATAAGGGCGATTACTATTTGTTAAACGGAACCAAAAACTGGATTACCAACGGCGGAACAGCTTCGACTTATTTAGTGATTGCACAAACCGATGTAGCAAAAGGACACAAAGGAATCAATGCTTTTATCGTTGAAAAAGGCTGGGCTGGTTTTGAAATCGGTCCAAAAGAAAAGAAAATGGGAATTCGCGGAAGCGATACTCATTCGCTAATGTTTACTGATGTTAAAGTTCCAAAAGAAAATAGGATTGGCGCTGATGGTTTTGGTTTTAATTTCGCAATGAATGTCTTAAACGGAGGAAGAATCGGGATTGCATCACAAGCATTAGGAATTGCAACCGGAGCTTATGAATTGGCTTTGAAATATTCGCATGAACGTAAAGCATTTGGCAAAGAAATTTTTAAACACCAAGCTATTGCGTTTAAATTAGCGGATATGTATGTGAAAATTACGGCTGCTAAACTTTTGATTATGAAAGCTGCCTGCGAAAAAGATGAAGGAAAAGACATTGCGCATTCGGGTTCGATGGCAAAACTTTATGCTTCTGAAATTGCTTTGGAAGTTGCCAATGAAGCGGTTCAAATTCATGGCGGAAACGGTTATGTTGCCGAATATCATGTAGAGCGTATGATGCGTGATTCGAAAATTACGCAGATTTATGAAGGAACTTCAGAAATTCAAAGAATTGTAATTTCTCGTGGTTTGGTATAAATTTTTTTCCTATATTTGAGAAGAATAAATCTTGAAATTTAAAATTAATAATCACTAAACCCTTTCGGAAACGAGAGGGTTTTTTGATTTAAAAAAATTAGTACATTTACTCTATATGTATGATGAATTAAAATATTGGTATCTCCGCGATCATAAATTGTTTTGGACATTGAGCATGTCACAAATCAAGCAGTTATGCATTATTACCGGTTTTAAAAAAGCAAAGAAAGGCGATATTATTTATTTTTCTTCTTCTGATGTGCCTCGTGTTTTTTTACTCAAAAAAGGCAATATCAAAATTGTTTCTGTTGATGAAGACGGCAACGAAACTATCAAAGATATTATCCAAAAAGGCGATTTATTTGGTGAATTAGAATTAGAAAACGACCGAAATTCAAATGAATATGCCAAAGCTTTAACTGATGAAGTTACCATTTGTAGTTTTCTGATGTCTGACTTTGAAGATTTGTTGTTGCGTAATCCAAGTCTGGCGCTGTCTTATACCAAGTTCGTTGGTTTGAAAATGAAACGTATCAAAAATAATTATGCCAATCTGATTTCTAAAGATGCCAAAACTAGGTTACTGACTTTCTTGAAAGACTGGGCAGAACGCGATGGGAAAAGAGATGGAAACCGAGTTGTCATCGAAAATTACCTTACTCAAAACGATATCGCCCAAATCATTTGCACTTCACGCCAAACCGCTACGTCATTGCTAAACGAACTCGAAGAAAAAGGCTTGATGCATTATGGTAGAAAAGAAATTATTATAGAAGATATAACCAAGTTACTAACTATTTAAATAATAAATGAAAGCAAACTTTATTGGGCTACTGCTCCTATATGCATTAAGTATAGGTTGCTCTGAAAGTAAATCAGATTCCTTGCCACCAGTATGCGACACTACTAATTCGGAGTTTCATCAACTGTATGACCAGCTAGCTGTAACCTATGATGACAGGGTTACATTTGATACGTCAAGGCACGACTATAGTTTTGAAGTATTAACCCCAAAAAATATATGCAGCATCGGGTACCAAAGTTATCCTGATATTGCTTCTGTCCCATATCGAATAGAAATTTTTGACAATACATCAGCTACTTTAATTTATAGTGGTGACCATGTTTTTTCATCAACGGCAACTTCGTATGTGTCTGTTGGCTCCATTCCATTGTTGGTTGGGCATTCCTATACCATCAAAAGAATACAGAATAACTGGGCACCATACATTACAAATACCATGGGAAGGTTATTGTATAATTCCGGACCAAATTATGTTTTCCCTTTTGTTATGGGTGATCTCAAAATAACGGATGCCTTTGTGTTAAATACAACCTATAAAAGAGGAATACCATTTATTGATATCGTTTTTGAACAATAATGATACATTTTGATAATTATACCGTCCGACGAATAGTAATCAGTGATTTGGAAAACTACTTTTCGCTGATTGAAAATAACCGCAAAAGACTTGAGGATTTTTTTACCGGAACAGTTTCCAGAACACGAACATTTGAAGACACAGAAGTTTTTTTGCGCGAAATAATTCAAAAACGTTATGCTAAACTCTATTATGCGTTTGTTATAGAGAATGATGAAAATATGGAGCTAGTTGGTTTTATTGACATAAAAAACATCGATTGGAATATTCCAAAAGCCGAATTGGGATTTTATACTGATAAAGATTACGCAGGAAAAGGGATAAGCTCAAAAGCATTTTCTTTGTTTGTGGATTATTGCTTTGACCATTTTGGTTTTGCAAAACTGTTTTTGAGAACACACGAAAGTAATATTGCTGCCCAAAAGCTGGCAGATAAAGCTGGTTTTCAAATTGAAGGTAAAATCAGAAAAGACTATAAAACCACAAAAGGAGAAGTGGTTGACTTGATTTATTATGGTAGAATTAAAGAATAGAAGCTGCCAAAAAACAGGCATAAATCAATAAAGGGAAAATTGTCCATCACCTTGCGTTTATTGTCCATTTTATAGCATTTAAAGCTGTCGCATCTTTGCAATGTCAATAACGACAAACAATTTAAATAAATATAAAATGACTACAACAACATTTTCAGTTCCGACAAGAGAACAAGTTTCAGAAAACAATCAAGCTATTTTTGATAATTTACAAAAAGCTTTAGGTTTTGTCCCTAATTTATATGCAACAATCGCATATTCAAAAAATGGGTTAGAAAAATATTTAGCATATCAAAATGCAAAAACATCACTAAGTAATAAAGAGAAAGAAGCCGTCAACTTAATCGTTAGCCAAGTGAACAATTGCATTTACTGTCAAAGTGCTCATACTATTATTGGAAAAATGAATGGTTTTTCAGATGAGCAATTGTTAGACATCAGAAGAGGAAAAAGCACAGATGCGAAATTAGATGCATTAGTAAAATTGGCAGCAGAAATTACTCAAACCAGAGGTAATGCCAATTCAGACATTGTTGATGCTTTCTTCGCTCAAGGCTATACCAACGAAAATTTGGTTGATTTGATTTTGCAGGTAAGCGACAAGACAGCTATGAACTATTTGCATAACCTGACTCAAATTCCGGTTGACTTTCCATTAGCTCCGACTTTATAATTTGTAAATTAGCAAACCAATTCTATTGAGTTGGTTTGCTTTAATTTTATTTAAAATGAACATAGCAGAACAAAAATTTCCGTTGCCACCTTTTACAATGGAAACGGCTTTACAAAAAGTACAATTGGCAGAAGATGCCTGGAACAGCCAAGATATTGATCGGATTGCTCAAGCCTATACTATTGATACAGAATGGAGAAACAGAGTGGAATTCATTAATGGAAGAGAAGAAGTCAAAACTTTTTTGAAACGAAAATGGGAAAAGGAATTGAATTACAAACTCAAAAAGGAACTTTGGGGCTTTCGCGAAAATCGTATGGCCGTTCGTTTTGAATATGAATATCAAACCCAAAGCGGACAATGGTTCAGAGCTTACGGTAATGAATTATGGGAGTTTGATGAAAATGGTTTGATGCGTAAACGTTTTGCCAGCATCAACGACTTGGAAATAAAAAGTGAAGAAAGATATTTATAGTAATGACCAATAAAAACACTTTTACTTTAGTCAATCCTGAAACAGGAAATTTAGCATTCAAGCTTTTTTCGTTTGAAGATATTAGTTCCTTTGACCATATCCAAAGGCTGAATTATTATTCTTTGATTTGGATTCAAAAAGGAAACGGTAAAGTAAAAGTAGACTTTTCAGAATATGATTTCACGGAAAATCAATTGTTGGCTTTTGCTCCTTATCAACCTTTTATGTTAACCACAAATGAAGAGACAAATGGAATTGTAATCCATTTTCATCCTGATTTTTTTTGTATTCACAAACACCATCAGGAAGTTGCATGTAATGGCGTATTGTTTAATAATATTTACGAGCCACCTTATGTAACTATTGATGAAATGACCAAAACCACTTTTAATATGATTTTGGAACAAATAAAAACAGAAATGCAAAATCCTGCATTGGCACAATACGAGTTGTTAATTTCCTATTTGAAAATTATTTTAATTACTGCTTCAAGGCTGAAGAAAGAACAACTATCTGTTGTTTCAGAAACGGCTGAAAATACAGCACCTTTTATTCTGCAGAATTTAAAAAATTATATTGAACTCCATTTTAAAACTAAGCATTCACCAAGTGATTATGCCGATTTACTCAATATAACACCAAAAGCATTGGCAAAAATTGCCAAAACACACTTTAATAAAACCCTGACCAACCTGATTGCTGAGCGTATTATTATTGAAGCAAAAAGAGAATTATATCTCACAAATAAAGCTGTAAAAGAAATTGCATTTGAATTGGGTTATGATGATGAGCATTATTTTAGTCGGTTTTTTAAAAATAATGCCGATGTTTCTCCACAGATTTACAGAGAAACTGTAGGTTTTGCTCGCGCGATGGGTTAATTAGCAACTTTTTTGCAGCTAATGTAAACTACGCGACATTTCACAATTTCATATAGATTTAGCTTTGTACTATCAAAAATGAATCAATTATGAAAAAGCTATTTAAATTAATCCCAATTTTGTTCCTGATCTTATCTTGTCAGGAAGAAGGCGAGTTAACACGTACGCCCCAAAACATCGTTCCAATTACTCCAACAGCAATTTTAAAATACTACGGCACTTTTGAGCCAACAAGCGGAATTGCTGTTGCGGGTGAAGCTAAAATTTATCAGGAAGGAACTCAATACAAAGTCAAGCTGGATAATTTTTCCGTAAGTGATGGTCCGGATTTGAAAGTCTATTTATCAAAAGCAGCAACACCAACAGATTTTGTAAATCTTGGAAATTTGACTTCTCAAACGGTGTATCCAATTCCATCATCTGTCAACATTGAGGATTATTCCCATGTGCTTATTCATTGCCAACAATACAGTCATTTGTTTGCAATAGCTGAATTAATCCAAAATTAAAATTATGAAATCGAAGATTCACGAATACCAAAAAAACAATTTTAAAGTCATGAGTAAAAAATTAGCTTTGATATTAGTCGTATTTGCAAATCAAGGGTTTTCTCAAGGCTGTAGCGATGCCGGAATTTGTTCCATAAACAAAGGCTTTACTACAGAAGAAAAAAACTTTAAAAACCACATAGAGATTGCTGCAATTTTTGGTGCCGGCGAATCGGATGTTCGCTATGTTTCGCCTTATGTTTCGTATACAAAACGTTTCAATGACCGGTTTTCGTTTACCAGCAAAGTTACTTTTTCTACTGCTACCGGAAGTTTTGGAACACGAAGTCAGTTTGGAGATGCTTTTTTAATTGGGAATTATTCGTTTAAAGAAAAGAGCAAGAAACAATGGAGCGCTTTGTTGGGTTGGAAATTTCCTTTTACAGCTTCTAACCTAAAGATTAACGGCTATTCATTGCCTCTGGATTATCAATCGAGTTTGGGAACAGTTGATTTGTTTTTGGGAACTAATCTCAACTATAAAAATTGGGATTTTAATGCGGCACTTCAAATTCCGGTGTTTAATTTGAATAAGAATTCGTATTTTAAAGAGTATGGAGGAACGGATGATTTTCCATCAACCAATTTGTTCGAACGAAAATCGGATGCACTACTAAGAGCAACTTATTCGATGAAAACACCAAATAAAAAATTTACATTCAAGCCCAATGTACTCTTCATTTATCATTTGGGTGAAGACAGTTATGAAAACATTTTTTCCCAAAGAGAAAACATCAAAGGTTCTGACGGTTTAACCATAAACGGAAACCTGATTACATCTTACAGTATTAGTAAACAAAGTAGTATAGAACTTTCGTTGGCGACACCATTTGTGGTTAGAGATGTTCGCCCTGATGGATTAACACGGAGCTTTGTTGCCGGACTTCAATATCAATATTCATTCTAATAAATATTATTCCATAAATGTAAAGTAGCAGACAAAGTGGTTTTTTCATCTGATGTAGCTTTGTCTCTTAAAAGAATAACTAAATTTAACAATCATGAACAAACAAATTTTAATCCTATTAGTTGTATTTATTTCGGTAACAACATTTGGACAAACAGCAGCAAAAAGAACTAAAGAATTCAATTTAGAAAATAAAACAGCCATTCAGGGTTATGATCCGGTGGCTTATTTTACTCAGAAAAAAGCGGTAAAAGGAAAAGCTACTATTGTAGCAATTTATGAAGGTGTGACCTATAATTTTTCTTCACAAACCAATAAAGAGTTGTTTCTAAAAAATCCGGTGGGATACGAACCACAATATGGCGGTTGGTGCGCTTTCGCGATGGGTGATTATGGCGAAAAGGTAGAAGTTAATCCGGGAACTTTTAAAGTTTTGGATGGAAAACTATATCTGTTTTACAATGCATTTTTCAATAACACTTTGAAAAGTTGGAATAAGGATGAGATCAACCTGAAAAAGAAAGCCGATGCCAATTGGAAGAAACTTTCAAACTAATCTAAGAATTCTAAAAATCTAATAATGAAAAACTCAATATTCACTTGGATTGTAAAACTCATCGCGGTAATCATCCTTTTGCAAACACTGTATTTCAAATTTACAGGCGCTGAAGAAAGCGTTTATATTTTTGCCAAATTGGGAATTGAACCTTACGGAAGAATAGGTTCGGGAATTGTCGAATTGATGGCATCGATTTTAATTTTAATACCAAGAACAGCATTACTTGGCGCATTACTTGGTGCAGGAACAATGCTCGGCGCTATTTTTTCACACTTGTTTGTGTTGGGAATTGAAGTAAAAAATGATGGCGGGGAATTATTTATTTTAGCAATAATTACTTTACTTTGTTGTACGATACTAATTATTCAAAACAGAAATAAGATTCAGGATTTGCTTAGATTTAAAATATAAAACTGAGGTATTATAAAAAACGTAATTAAGTTATAAATATAAAAATATGCTCATACCATCTTTGCACAAAACTTTAAATGAATTGGAATTGTTGTTAAATCAACTTTCCAATGATGATTTTATTTCGCCATGTAAGGCTTTGAGTAATTCAACAATTGGCGAACACACCCGACATATTATCGAAATGTTTCAGTGTTTGGGAAATCAATATGAAAATGGTGTTGTGAATTATGACAGAAGAAATCGCGATTACAGAATCCAATCAGATACTCATTTTGCATTGCAATGTTTAACGGATATCAGAAGTCAATTAGAAAGAGTCAATAAAAAGTTACTATTGGAACAAGTTGTTGGTGAAGAAGAATTGCATATCGAGAGTAATTACTTCAGAGAACTGTTATATAATTTAGAGCATTGTATTCATCATCAAGCTTTAATAAAAGTGGCGGTTTTGCAGTTGGAACATTTACAAATTGACCCTGATTTTGGCGTGGCACCATCTACAATCGAATACAGAAAACAATGTGCACAGTAAGTTTTGTCAATGCCAATGGCAAAATTATCATTACTTCCAATCGTGATGAAAAAACATTGAGGCCAAACTCCACTGAACCCAAAAATTATCTTATCAACAACAAAAAAATCATCTTTCCAAAAGACCAAAAAGCTGGCGGAACATGGTTCGCTATTGATGAACATGCTACCATTTTAGTGCTTTTAAATGGTGCCAATGAAAAACACATTCTTAAAGAAAGTTACCGAAAAAGCCGCGGTTTGATTGTATTGGAATTAATCAGCAGCGAATCAGCAATTGCAGCATGGAAGAAAATCGATTTGGAAAACATCGAACCTTTTACATTGGTACTTTTTCAAAACCAAAAACTATATCAATTGAGATGGAATGAAACTGAAAAAAGTACTTTGGAATTGGATACCAATCAAAGTCATATTTGGTCATCATCGACTTTATATCCAAAAGAAATCAGAGAAGAAAGAGCCAATTGGTTTTATACGTTTCTGGATACAGTGCCAGAAGTAAATGCGGATGAATTATTTAATTTCCATCGCTACACCGAAGAAGAGAACACTGAACACGGATTGGTCATCAATAGAAATGAAACTTTAAAAACATTGAGTATAACACAAACCGTAATCGAAAAAAACAAAGTTGTAATTCATTACAATGATTTGATTGCCGAACAGGATTTTTCTAATACCTTTATATCTGTATAATAATATAATAATCTGTCTCCCTGAGCTTGTCGAAGGGCATAACTTATAACTCATAATTCTTGAGACTTTTTCTCCATAAACTCTTCCATTGGGAATATTGGCCATTTCAAGTTGTCTATATTCCTATTTATTTTTTATGGGCGTATTATGCTTTGAAAGCAAGAACGATTTTCTTTTTTAACACCTGTAATCCAACGATGAAAAACGGCGGTTTTGTTATGGATAGCAAAATAGAAATCTATGATTTAATTCCGCAACAGTTTTATCCAACAACAAAATTCGTCAAAGAAAAAATGCCTTTTGATGAAGTCGAAACCTTACTGAAAACTTCCAAAATTAATTTTCCTTTTATTGTAAAACCCGATATTGGTTTGCGCGGTTCGGCAGTGAAAAAAGTAAGCAGTTTAGAAGAATTAAAAGTCTATCACCACAAAGCCAATTTCGATTATTTAGTACAGGATTTGATTCCGTATGAAAATGAAGTTGGGATTTTCTATGTTCGTTTTCCGCATGAAAAACAAGGAAAAATTAGCGGAATTGTAGCTAAAGAATTCCTAATCATTGAAGGCGATGGTTGTTCGACAATTGAGGAATTATTGAAAGCAAATCCACGTTACGAGTTCCAATTAAAAGCTCTCGAAAAAGAATATGGCAGTCAGTTAAAAGCCATTTTAGCTAAAGGAGAAAAGAGAAATTTAGTGCCTTATGGGAATCACGCTCGTGGTGCAAAATTTTTAGATTACAGTAATCTTATTTCACCGGAATTGACAAAAGTCATTGACGAAATGTGTCTTCAAATTCCCGAGTTTTATTTTGGAAGAATGGACTTAATGTACAACACTTGGGAAGAACTCGAGCAAGGCAAAAACTTTTCTATTGTAGAATTAAACGGTGCAGCCAGTGAGCCTACACATATTTACGACCCAAAACATTCACTCTATTTTGCATGGAAAGAATTGGCTCGCCACATCAGTTATATGTTCCGAATCAGTGTTGCAAATCACAAACGCGGATTTCCGTATTTGTCACATAAAGTCGGAATGGAACAATATAGATTACATTTGGAACAAAGTAATAAAATTGTAAATTTTTAATGCAGAATCTTAAGAACATAGCTGTTGGTTTTCTAGTGAGTTTCATCGGTTCTATTCCGTTGGGCTATTTAAATGTTGTCGGTTTTCAGGTTTATGATAAAGCGGGTTTATTTCCAACAGCTTTATATTTATTTGGCGTAATTATTATTGAGTTCTTCGTGATTTATTTCACCTTGATTTTTGCTAATAAGTTAGCTGCCAATAAAAAACTAACCAAGTATATTGAAGGATTTTCGATAGTATTTATGTTTGTTTTGGCGTATGTTTTTTATTCCAGTGCCAATGCTAAAAGTGATTTTTCAACAAGCTTTAATTACGCACCATTCTTATTAGGAATTGTCTTGAGTTGTCTCAATTTTGTCCAGATTCCGTTTTGGACAGGCTGGAATTTATATTTGCTAAACGGAAACTACATCGAAATTTCAAAATCAAGGAAATACTTTTATGTCTTCGGAACCATAACCGGAACATTTTGCGGTATGTTGGTGCTGATTCTTTCGCTTCATTATTTTGCTTCTAATGTTGATTTTTTATCTAAATATTTAATGCAAATCATTATTCCATTGGTGTTTGTCGGGCTCGGATTTTTTCAGGGAATAAAATATTGGATGAAACACAAAAAAGTGTAACTTGTGCTTGTTTATTCATCTGAAATTAATGTGATTATGAAATATCTACTATTATTTTTATGCTCCTTCACGGCTTTTTCACAACTTGATTCCACTTTTGGAACTAACGGACTTACCTCAATACCTGGTAATTCTCCTGTTGGAATAAAGATTGAGACTGACGGAAAAATTTTGGTGTTAATGAAAAAAAATGATGTGGCATCCTTAGTTCGCCTTATGCCCGACGGTACAGTAGATAATACATTTGTTTTCCAAAATTTGGTGATAGCCGGAACTACTTCCTCATATCCTTTGAACATGGCAGTGCAGAATGATGGAAAAATTGTTGCTATAATAAATACCAACACGATAAGCACTAGTAATACTTTGGTAAGATTCAATACCGATGGAACAATTGACAGTTCGTTTGGAAATAACGGATATATCTTTAATGCTTTTCAACAAGGTAATAATATCGTTTCTTATACGAGAATTGCAATAAATCCGATATCAGGGAACATTCTAATAGCCGGAAATATATATATATATCTAGTCCTAGTTCTTATATGCCAATTGTTGTCTGTTATACCTCTTCAGGGATTTTAAATACAGCATTTTATGGATCAGGAATTAGGGGATGGGCACCTTCAGAAAACAGATATATTATGGACATTGTGATTGACACAAGTAGTAAGATTATTGTGGTAGGATATAGAATTTATGGCAGTAGTAGTCCAGAATCCGGGAAAGATGATTGGATATTTCGTATGAATAGCGATGCGTCAACCGATTCAACATTTTCAGACGACGGTTCATTTACCACTAATGTGGGTAGCTATTGGGCCTCGAATTCTAGAAGCGCAAACAGCGAATTCATTAAGGACAATGGACAAATATTGGTAATAGGACAGGGAGGAGATTATTTTACTAAAAAATTCATGGTATACGAGCTTTCCACTGACGGTGTTCTAATGAATGCAGCTATGCCTGTCTTTTTTCAAAAAACAAATTATAATATAGCCAATAAGGTTGTTCGCGACAATGATGGGAAATTTATTTTGGCAGGAAGCATTTTGCATTATAGTGCAGGGGGTAGCTTCGGAATGTTAAAAATTGATTCAAATAATTCCATTGATACAGCCTTTGGTACGAACGGATGGATAACCCATACAGATCAAACAGCAACAAGCAGTTTTGGCGGAATCAATGACCTGAAGGTACAGCCGGCAGATAACAAAATTGTTATTGCAGGAATGACAGCAGCAAACGTTGTTACCATTGCAAGATATCTTAATACCACAACAACAGCACTGCATTCAGATGATTTTCAGGTTGAACACCAGGTGCAGGTATTTCCCAATCCGGCTGACGATAATTTAAACATAAGGATAGAAGATAATTCGCTTCTGAACGAAGAATATGCAATTGCCGATTTAAACGGTAGGATTTTAGCAAAAGGAGTATTGAATAATCCCACTTCCATTATTAACATTGAGAAGCTTTCCAAAGGAATGTACTTCCTGATTATAGCAAAGGGAAACCTGACTGAGAAATTCATAAAAAATTAACGCGCGGTTTACAGTTAATAATTTTCAGTCTAATCATTTCCGAAGTTTTGTTATATTTACCATACTTAAAAATGTAGATGAAGAATATAATCATTACCGGAACTTCGCGCGGAATAGGATTCGAGCTGGCTTTACAATTTGCCAATGCTGGTCATCAGGTTTTAGCCATTTCCAGAAAAACACCACAAGCTTTATTGGGAAACCAAAATATCACTTGTCTTTCCGTTGATTTATCCAAAGAAAACGAGCTTGTTGCTGTTGATAATTTTATTTCACAAACATGGAAAAAAGTAGATATCATCATTCACAACGCAGGAAGCTTGGTCAACAAACCGTTTGCACAAACTACGCAACAGGATTTTGAAAATGTCTATAAAGTCAATGTTTTTGGTGTTGCCAATTTGACCAGAATTTGTTTACCATATCTCAAAAAAGGGAGTCATGTTGTTTCTATAAGTTCAATGGGTGGCATTCAGGGAAGTATGAAGTTCGCCGGACTTTCGGCTTACAGTTCAAGTAAAGGAGCAGTGATTACACTATCTGAATTGTTAGCCGAAGAATACAAGGAACAAGGTATTGCTTTCAATGTATTAGCACTTGGTGCGGTTAATACCGAAATGTTAAACGAAGCTTTTCCGGGTTATGAAGCTCCGATTTCTGCCAAGGAAATGGCCGATTATATTTTCAATTTTGCCCTAACCGGAAACAAATATCATAACGGAAAAATAATTCAGGTTTCATCTTCAACGCCATAATTTTGAGCGAAGTCTTATCCAAATATTTGCCAGAACACGCCGTAATTTCATGCTTTGAATTAATCAAAGAGAACAATGTGCATCTCAAGATTGTCAACGAGCGACAAACACGTCATGGTGATTATCGACGGGCAGTTGGTGGAAAACACGAAATTACGGTCAATGCCAATTTGAATAAATACCGATTTCTAATTACGTTGGTTCATGAGATTTCACATTTGGTTGCCTATGAAAAATACGGACGGCTTATAAAACCACACGGTAACGAATGGAAAATTACCTTTCAGCGCCTGATGGTTCCGTTTATTCGACCTGAAATATTTCCACATTCTGTTTTACCTTTGATTGCCAATCATTTCAGAAATCCAACAGCGAGTAGCGATACCGATGCTCGATTAGCTTACGCCCTAAAACAATTTGACGAAAGAAAACCTGATGTTCATTTCGTACATGAAGTTCCAAGTGGCAGCATGTTCCGAATAAAAAATGGCAGAGTTTTTCAGAAAAAAGGACTTCGCGTAAAGCGCTACGAATGTCTGGAAGTAAAAACCGGAAGATTGTATTTATTTAACGCCAACGCTGAGGTGGAAATAATTCCGGGATAATGATTAAAAAAACTCAGCAACTTAGTACCTTAGCGCCTTAGTTACTTTTAGAAAAAATGAATAAAAATTATTACGCAATAGTAATGGCTGGTGGCGTTGGTTCAAGATTTTGGCCGGTAAGCACCACCGATTTCCCAAAACAGTTTCACGACATGTTAGGTTCGGGCGATACTTTGATACAAAAGACATTCAGTCGTTTATCGAAATTGATTCCGGCAGAAAACATTTTAATTCTGACTAACGAACGCTACAACGATTTGGTTTTGGAACAATTACCAATGGTAAAGCAAGCCCAGATTTTGTTGGAACCGGCAATGCGAAATACGGCACCGTGTATTTTATACGCTTCGTTAAAAATTCAGAAGCAAAATCCAGAAGCAGTTATAGTTGTCGCACCAAGCGATCATTGGATTGAAGACGAAGATAAATTTTCAGGAAATTTGCAACAGTGTTTTGACTTCTGTAAAAATGAAAATGCGTTGATGACTTTGGGTATTCAGCCAACTTTTCCTAATACCGGTTTTGGCTATATCGAGTTTGATAAATCAGATGCAAATCCGATTAAGAAAGTAAATCAGTTTAGGGAAAAACCTGATTATGAAACGGCAAAATCCTTTTTAGATGCCGGCAATTTCCTTTGGAATGGCGGGATTTTTATTTGGAGTGTAAAATCGATTACGGAAGCTTTTGAAAAGTTTCAACCTCAAATGAATGCGTTGTTTCAACAAGGTTCTGAAAGTTATAATACCGATAGCGAAAAGCAGTTTATCCAAACTAATTACGAAAAAGCGGAAAACATTTCTATTGATTATGCCGTGATGGAAAAGGCAAAAAATGTTTACGTTTTACCAGCCACTTTCGATTGGAATGATTTGGGAACTTGGGGTTCATTGCACGATAAATTAGACAAAGACGATAACAATAATACGGTGGTGAATGCGACTGTAATTTTAGAAAACGCCTCCAACAACATCATTCGTTCCGAAGCAAAAAAACTTGTAGTCATTGATGGTTTGGATGATTATATAATCGTGGATAACGAAAATGTACTGATGATTTATCCAAAGAGCAAAGAACAGGACATCAAGAGGATTACGGCTATGGCCGACAAATTATAAATGAGAAAGGAGCAAAGTTGCTCCTTTTTTTATTTAAAAAACTAGGATTTTACGCAACTAAAATAAATTT
Source organism: Flavobacterium anseongense (assembly GCF_021608185.1). Classification (GTDB taxonomy): domain Bacteria; phylum Bacteroidota; class Bacteroidia; order Flavobacteriales; family Flavobacteriaceae; genus Flavobacterium; species Flavobacterium anseongense. Next base: position 37,049 of record NZ_JAKIHN010000009.1, read on the forward strand.
GTGTTATATTGTATTGCTATTTTAAAAAGTGAGATTGATGTTTGGAAAAAGGTTGTATTTATTTTTCACGTTTTTGTTTTTTGCGCAATTTGCCCAAGGGCAATTATCAAATTTCACTTTAAATGTTACAGCAACGAATGAAACATGTCCTTCTAATGGCAGATTAACTTTTGAGGTTTCAAATACAACTGCGGGCTCTGTAATTTTATATTCTATCTATTTACTTCCTAATGTTACTACACCAATTTCTGTCCAATCCGCCACAACAATTTCGGGATTATCAGCAGGCAGTTATAGAGTTGTGGCAACGCAATCTTTAGGAAGCGAAAGTGGTACACAGCAGCAAGACATCACAATTACTGATGCCATAATTCTTTTAACTTACCAAACAACAAGTACCAATGAAATTTGCGGTAATGACGGAACCATAACGGTCAATGTTACCACTGGTACAGCAGCAAGTTATGAGATTTTTTCGGGACCAATGACTAGACCGTCTCAAACGTCGAATCTTTTTACTGGTTTGACAGCCGGAGTTTATCAGATCAAAGTCATTGATATTTGTGGTCAGGCAATTGTTCAGACTTACGCTTTATTCCGGACTAATACCGATTTAAACTTTACTTTGTACAACCCAATTATGAGTACTTGTACGATGGCCAGTATTGGTGCCGGTTTTCAAATGGCATCGCCGACAGGACTAATAAGATATCCTATTGAGATAACAATTTTATTTACACCTCCATCAGGCCCATCAATTACTTATAATCAAACTTTAACCAGTGGAAATGGATTTTCCCAACAAGTTCCATATTATCCGGGTCAGACAAGTAGCTATTCAATTACTATAACAGATGGTTGTGGCACGGTTTATCATTTAAATGGAGTTGTTGAAGATTTGCCGCCAATTGGTGGACCGGGTTATTCAGTTGCACCTCAGGATTGTGAATTTCAGCTGATAAATTTTACTCACATTACTTCATTGATTTTGGTTTCAGCACCTCCGGGTTATGTGGGTACATTACCTCAGGATTTTACTTCTTCAATAGTCGATACAGAGGTAATTGTTCATGATGTAGTTCCGGGAATTTATGTTTTTAATCTTATAGATGCTTGTGGTAATCCACAGACTGTTACGGTAGAAGTTGAGCCCAACCAAAGTGAAAATCCTCCTTATTTTGTGATTGCAAGCCCAACATGTATAGATGTGACGCTTTACATATATGATATTAATCAGTTGATAATGGTTTCGGCTCCTCCGGCATATACCGTTCCGTTGCCTCATGATTATAGCAGTTTAATTAATTCGGCACATTATGCTGTTTTTGTTCATTTACCGGTTGGAACTTATGTTTTTAATCTTTTAGATCGATGCGGATATCCGGTAACTATGACTGTTGTTATAGTTTCACAAACGCATCCTCCGGGAATATCTATTAGGGAAGGATGCGAAAATGGTGTGGGTTCATTTCGAATTTTGGGAGATTTGGTGACGATATCAATAGTATCAGCTCCAACTGCTTATACAGGTCCGGTGCCGGCTGATCTGACAGGAAATATTCTCTCAAACGGAACGATATTAACAATGGATAACTTGCCTCCGGGAGTTTATACTTTTCAATCTACCAATTCTTGCGGTGGTTCTTTTACAACTAATGCAACTATTACAGGTTATCAGGAAAATACAAATGCCATAATTACTCCCAACTGTGGTTCATTCAATCTTACTTTGAATCATACTAGTAATAATAATTCCGGTGCTACATATTGGTTGCAAAAATATAATCCCACAGGCGGAAACTGGGTGCATCCTCTAACAGATGCGGTTTATGTAGATGGTTCAGTTCCTACTATAACAGATTCATTTGAGCTACAAAATAATACTACAACTTTTAACATAGCTTTTATTGGTCATTTCAGAATATTAAAAGTATTTAGAACATTTAGAAATGATAGTCCTTCCCAGGTTAATTGTTTTAGAACTATTTATGAATTTGACTTTTATAATGTACCGAGAATTATAGATGTGTATCCCGTTTCTTGTGGTGCTACTTTTGAAGTTGTGGTGAATGCTGTTGGAAATTCAGCGTTGACTTATCGAATAGTTGCTAAAAACAGTCTACCTTTTTTAATAGAAAACGGAAGTTCTAATCTTTTTTCAGGCTTAGAACCGGCGACATATACTTTTGAAGTTGAAGATCTATGTCATAATAGTGCAAACAGTATATTTCAGGTTTTGAATCCGGAACCAATGACAATTACCAGCTCCGTTTCTTGTGATGGAGAAAGTGCTTCTTTAACTGTACCAAATTTCCCTTTTCTCACTTATCAGTGGTGGAAAGACAACAATACAACAACTATTTTGAGCACAACTAATGAATTAAGCTTTCCATCTTTTAATTCAACTTTAGATAATGGAATCTATCATGTTAGAATAACCTATTTGGGAAATCCAGGTTCATGCCTTAACCAAGTCCTTGATTATGAAATCCTCTTAAATAATATTACTCCACAAGCTGGTGATGATAATACTGTTTCCTATTGTGGCAGACAAGGAATCATCGATATGACCACTTTATTGACAGGAACTTTTCAACCTTCAGGAACTTGGTCAGAAATAACCACAAGTGGAACCTTGACAAATAATTTATGGGATTCATCAACTGTTTCGTTTGGAACCTATCAGTTTAAATATACTGTTTCAGGAAGTTGTAGTTCGACAGATGACGCATCAATTAATATTACGATAAAGGCTATTCCACAAATACCAACTGCCAGTGCAGATCCAATACAATGTGAAACTCAAAATGTGAATCTGTTTGCCACTTTTGTAGCAAATGGAAACTATAATTGGATTGGGCCAAACGGATTTACTTCCACGCTGCAAAACCCAGTATTAAATTCTGTTTCCACTAATGAAAATGGGACTTACACAGTTAATGTAACTCAAAATGGCTGTCAATCGGGAAATTCAAGTGTTGAAATTCTGGTTAATCCTTTGCCAAGTTTTGCCTTAAACCAAAGCTGTGTTGGGAAAGACTATCAGGTTTGGTATACCAGACAAAATGAAGCTTCTTTTGATGAAGCCAATTCAACATTTAGCTGGACTGGCCCAAATAATTTTACAAGTAATCAGAGTCTGATAACGATTACTGGTGGCAAATTAGGAATTTATTCTTTAAGTATTACAAACCAATTTGGCTGTGAAGTGACTAACACTATTGATGTTGCAAGGAATATTTGTTTTATTCCAAATGTCATTACACCAAATAATGACCAAACAAATGAAAGTCTCGATTTAACAGGATTTGGTGTTGACAAACTTGAAATCTACAATCGTTGGGGTAGAAAAGTGTATGAAAAAAGTAATTATTCAGACGAATGGCATGGTCAGAATATGAACGGTGGCATATTGCCGGATTCTACTTATTACTACATTATTAAATTAGATACGGAGGAAATTAAAAATGGCTGGATTTTCCTGACAAGAGGATGATTTATTCTTCTTTATTCTGTGCTTTTCTGATTTTTTTGAAAAGATTCGACGAATACACAAAATCAGTTATCGCTTCATTGTCGGTTTTGAAAATGTCTTTTTTGGTTCCTTCCCAAGCCAGAATTCCTTTTTTAAGAAAGATAATTTTTTCGCCAATTTCCATCACCGAGTTCATATCGTGCGTATTGATAACGGTTGTGATATTGTACTCAACAGTAATCTCATGAATTAAGTTGTCGATGATTATAGATGTTTTTGGATCTAGTCCTGAGTTCGGTTCATCACAAAAAAGATACTTCGGATTGTTTACAATAGCACGGGCAATAGCCACACGTTTTTGCATTCCACCCGAAAGTTCAGATGGTTTTTTATGATGTGCTTCTTTCAAATCGACTCTGTCAATTACAAAATCAACACGCTCTTTGATTTCGGCAGTACTTTTATTGGTAAACATTTTTAATGGAAATCCAACATTTTCTTCCACAGTCATGCTGTCAAAAAGCGCACTTCCCTGGAATACCATCCCAATTTCGGTGCGCAATGCTCTTTTTTCGTCCGGAGTTAAATCGGAATAAATTCTGCCGTCAAATGAAATTGTTCCTTTGTCAGGTGTGTGAATTCCAAGTAAACTTTTTAGTAAAACCGTCTTTCCCGAACCACTCTGACCAATGATCAAATTGGTTTTTCCGGTTTCAAAAATGGTAGAAACCCCTTTTAAAACCTTGGCATTTCCAAATGATTTTTCTACGTTTTTTACTTCTATCATCAGGTCAAAAGTAATTGGGTTAATATATAGTTCACCAAAATAATTGTCACAGCTGTCCACACAAACGAAACCGTACTTGCTTTTCCAACTTCAAGCGCGCCACCTTTCATATAATAACCGTGAAAAGATGGAATAGTAGCCAGGATTAAAGCAAAAGCAAAGGTTTTAATAAATGCATACGCAATATGAAAAGGAATAAATTCCTGCTGAATTCCGGTAATAAAATCATTGCTCGAAGCGAAACCACCATAAACAGCCGCAATCCAACCGCCAAGTATTCCCAAAAACATACTAATTCCAATTACAAAAGGGTAGAGTAGCAGCGCTATTATTTTGGGGAAAACCAAATAATTTAAAGAGTTTACGCCCATAACTTCTAAAGCATCAATTTGCTCGGTAACACGCATCGTTCCTATGCTCGATGTGATAAATGAACCCATTTTTCCCGCCATGATAATCGAGATAAATGTAGGCGCAAATTCTAAGATTACCGATTGTCTTGTGGCAAAACCAATAAGGTATTTCGGAATCAACGGATTGGTTAAATTCAAGGCAGTCTGAATCGAAACTACGCCACCAACAAAGAAGGAGATAAAGCAAACAATTCCGAGTGAGTCAATAATTAAATCGTCAATTTCTTTGAAGATTAAAGTTCTCATGACCGACCACTTTGTTGGTTTGTTGAAAATCTCTTTCCACATAAGAAAGTATCTCCCTATTTGCGATAAATACCGGATTAGCATCATGAGTTAAAAATATTGTCAAAAATAGGGAGAAGTTATGAGTTATGAGTTATCAGTTGTGAGTTTTTTAGCTTTAAAAAAGCTTTTCTTTCATCTTTTTCCAGCGGTAATTCCGAATGAATTTGGCTTGTTCAGTTGTAACTAAAAGTGGTTTTTTAGCCGATTTTGCTTTCCAGAATCCATTAATGTAGTCAAAGAATAATAGCGGTTTTCTTTTTCGCATCGCTAGTTTTAAAGATGCAATTGAAGTGATGAAAAAGCCGTATCCCAAACTATAAAAAGCTTCGCCTTGTTTGTAACGAGCGGTTTTGTTATAGTTTGCCCCCGTTGGTTTCAGGTGTTTTACTTTCAGCGTTTTATCGGTGACAACTTTCCAATCATAAAATTTACACAATAATTCATCAACCGTGTCCCAACCCATGGCTGGTTTCAATCCTCCAATTTGTTTAAAACATTCTTTTCTGTAGGCTTTAAAAGCACCACGAATATGGTCTTTATCGGTAAGGTTTTCCAGAATCCAGTCACCGTTTTTTTCGATATAAGCAAAACCACCAACCATTCCGATTTTATCATCCGATTTGAAATGAGAAATTATGGTTTCAAAATAATTGCTTGGGAAAATTAAATCGGCATCCACTTTTACAATGAAATCATAATCATCATCCAAATTCTCCAATCCTTTTTGAAACGCCTGAATCACTTTGCTTCCGGGAAGATGAATTGCTTCTGAAGATTTGTTTACCAAAGAAATAAACGGATTTTTTTCGGCGAAAGCCATGACAATAGCAGCAGTTCTATCAGTCGAATTATCATTGACAACTACTACTTTTTTTGGTAAAACTGTTTGCTCTACTATTGATTGTAATGTTAGTGTAATATATTTTTCTTCGTTGTGTGAAGGAATGACAATATAGTAGTTCATTGTTAATTGCTTGATAGTGTAAAAATAAAAAAGGATTCCACAATTGGAATCCTTTTTTAACATTAATTATAAAATAACCAAACAAATTACTCAGCGTTAGCAACTTCTACCGTTTTCTTTTTACCGGTGAATGCTTCGATATTATCATAAATTACAGGAATCACTTCTTTACCGGTTTTATCGATAAATCCAAGTTTTTCTTTTCTGTTTTTTACTAAAGCCCAATTTTTTCTCACATCATCAAATTTGGACACTTCTGTGTATTTTACCGGAACAACAATGGCTCCGTCTTTATCAATAAATCCTTTTAAACCTTGGCTTTCTACCAATATCCATTCTTTTGAATACTCTCCGAATTTACCGATGCGGTCATAAATTGGTGGGACAATTTCCTTTCCTTGCTCGTTCATAAAGCCATATTTTCCTTCTTTAACAATCAGTGCCCATCCCGAATTATAAGCATTGTAATTTTCAATAGTCTGATACTTTGGTTCAACAACAATTTTACCGCTTTTATCGACAAAACCGTATAAATTTTCTAACTCCACTTTTGCCCAATTGGGATGCATTTTGTCAAAATCATCAATTGCATTGTATTTGGGTGGAATCACTTCGACACCAGCCTCATTAATGATACCGAATCTTTCATCGGATTTAACAATAAATAATTTTTGACCGAAAGAAAATGTAACAACAGTCAACATCGAAAATGTAAATAATTTCTTCATAAATAATAGATTTTAGGGTTATGTTTTATTACAGGTCAAACATACATATATTATCGACGAAATAACAAATAAAATCGATGAAATACACATAATTTACATAAAAGTAAGAATAAGTGCTATAAATAACTTACAATTGTCACTTTTTTTATTCAGTAAAAAATTCATCATTTTCGATTTGTATTACCAGTTTCAAAAAAAATGTATTTTACAAGAATAAGGACAATCTTCAGCATTGTAATTGACTGCTTAAAAAGTATTAATTTGAAAGTCAATAAGTTAGTTCTAAAAACAAAAAAAAATAACCCGATTTGGGTTATTCTTGAAGAAAATCTGAAAAAAGAGAGCTATTTTATTTTTTCAGCATAAACCATATAATATCTTGGAGTGAAATATCTCAATAACGGACGAAAACCAAATTTTTTCACAGGATGTGTAAACTTTTGACGGTCGATAATCTTCCAGCCGGTTTTTTCTAAAAGCCAATCCAACTGCCAATCTTCAAATTCGTGATAATGTCTGTCCCATTTATCAGTTTTGCTTCTGTAAGCCGGAGAAAACCATAATCGCAATGGAATCGAAATTAATAATTTGTCACATTTTACATTTTCCAAAACGGTGTAAGGATTTAACAAATGCTCAAAAATTTCAAAACCGGTAAAGACGTCATAGCTTTCCTTTTGTAAGGCAGTTTGGTCATTGTCTAAATCTTCTCCTTTGGTATTGATAACAGTATAACCATTTTCCTCCATGATTTTTGAAAACGGATTGGGAACACCAAGATCAAAAATAGTTTCAGTGGTTTTGATATGCTTTTGAAGAAAAGCTAACGTTAAAGTAAAGCGTTTGCTTGGGTATGTCTTCTCGTACATGAAGCGTTTTGTTGTTTTAGTTTGGCAAAATTAAACTTTTTCTACATTTTATAAACGATAGCATTCACATTCATTCCGGCACCAACCGATGCAAAAAGAATAACATCACCTTTTTTTATCGAATGGTTTTCAAGTCCGCCTTTTACCAATAAATCATATAAGGTTGGAACGGTTGCCACACTCGAATTGCCTAATTTGTGTATGCTCATCGGCATGATTCCTTCTGGCGGTGTTTGACCGTATAGTTTGTAAAATCGGTGAATAATAGCTTCATCCATTTTTTCGTTGGCCTGATGAATAAGCACTTTTTTTACATCATTTATTGAAGCGCCACTTTTGTCCAAACATTCTTTCATGGCTTTTGGAACCTGACTTAAAGCAAATTCATAAATCTTTCTCCCATGCATTTTGATATAACGAACATCAGGATCATGGGTTTTATTGAATGAATTTCCAAAGAATAAATAATAGGCTTCATCATAAGTGAATGTAGCCGTTTCGTGAGCCAATATTCCGCCTTCATCTTCAGTGCCTTCGACAATTGTAGCACCGGCACCATCAGAATAAATCATAGAATCTCTATCATGTAAATCAACAACGCGGGAAAGTGTTTCAGCTCCAATGACCAAACATTTTTTTGCCATCCCGGCTTTTATAAAAGCTTGTGCCTGAATAACGCCTTCAACCCAACCCGGACAACCAAAAAGCATGTCATAGCAAACGCATTTTGGATTTTTTATACGCAAATCAAATTTTACTCTGGTTGCCAAACTTGGTAATATATCGGTTTGAATAGCCCCTTTTTTTACGTTGCCAAAATTGTGTGCAAAGATGATATAATCTAATGATTCAGGGTCAACCTTTGCATCTTCTATAGCTTTTTTGGCAGCAATGAAGGCAATGTCGGAAGTTTGTAAATCGTCAGTAACATAGCGACGCTCCTGAATGCCTGTAATTTCCAGGAATTTTTCAGCAACAATATCGTTCGGATGCGGAAAAGGTGTTCCGTCATCATTCAAAAAAACATGTTCAGCAAAATCTTTATTGGATACTATTTCAGTGGGAATGTAACTTCCGGAACCGGTTATTTTTATATTCATTATCATAAATGTTTCATTGCGAAATTAGAAATAAAAGCCATTGAGTGTTACTAAAATATAAATAAACGATATTGAATTATGAATATTTTCAATATTGATTACATTAATTGTGAAAAATCACGTCTTTTTGTCTTTTTCCTGCGCAATTTTTATCTGCATTATGGTGCCAATACTCAGAGCCTGGGTTTTTATTTGTTCTGCTTTTTCACCTTTGAAGTTTTCATCTACTGTAGTAAAAAAATGGTTGAGCCATATTTTAAACAGTTCAGGCGAAAGGTATTCTTTGGCATTCACATCCAAATGTATTTGAGTCAAATTTTTGGTATACCCGCCAGTTCCGAGGATTGCTTGTGACCAAAAAATAACCAAAATCGGCAAATGTTCTTCGATTTTAATCTTAACAACATCTGTGAAAATGTAACTTATAGAATCATCCGACAATAATTTTTTGTAGAATTCATCAACAAGTAAGTATAAATCATCTTGGTTTTGGATGTCGTGCATTGGTTCTTTATTTGGAACAAAATTATAAATTACTACTTTCGGATTTACTGATTAAAATCAGCTTTTAAAATTAAAATCCCAAACTCACATTTGGAATTTGGGATTTTAGTATTGGAATTTTATAGTTTACATATACGCTTCAATCGGCGCACAAGAACAAACTAAGTTTCTGTCTCCATAAGCATCATCAACACGACGAACGCTTGGCCAGAATTTATTATCGTGGATATAATCCAACGGATAAGCTGCCTGCTCACGAGTGTATGGATATGTCCAAGTATCCGCTGTTAGCATCGCCAAAGTGTGTGGTGAGTTTTTCAAAACGTTATTAGCATCGTCAGCACTTGCCGCTTCAATTTCTTTCCTGATGGAAATCATGGCATCACAAAAACGATCTAATTCGGCTAAATCTTCCGATTCTGTCGGCTCAACCATCAAGGTTCCTGCAACCGGGAAAGAAACCGTTGGCGCATGAAAACCATAATCCATCAGACGTTTTGCGATATCAGTTACTTCGATTCCGTTTTGTTTGAATGAACGACAATCCAAAATCATTTCGTGAGCTGCTCTTCCGCATTCTCCTGTGTATAAAATTGGGTAATGCTCTTCTAATCTGGTTTTCATATAATTGGCATTCAAAATAGCATGTTGCGTTGAACTTTTTAGTCCTTCAGCACCAAGCATTGTAATATAACCATACGATATCAAACAAACCAAAGCCGAACCATAAGGCGCAGCAGAAATGGCTGTGATAGCTTTTTCTCCACCAACTGAAATCACAGGATTTGTTGGAAGAAAAGGAACCAGTTTTTCGTTTACACAAATTGGTCCAACTCCGGGGCCACCACCACCATGAGGAATAGCAAAAGTTTTGTGTAAGTTCAAGTGACATACGTCTGCACCAATCGTAGCCGGATTAGTCAAACCAACCTGAGCATTCATATTGGCACCATCCATATACACCAAACCGCCATTGTCATGAATGATTTTGGTGATTTCACATATAGCACTTTCAAAAACACCGTGAGTTGATGGATAAGTCACCATTAAACAAGACAAATCGGCAGCGTGCTCGATAGCTTTTGCTCTCAAATCTTCTACATCAATGTTACCGTTTTCCATGGTTTTGGTAACGATAATATGCATTCCCGCCATAGCAGCTGAAGCAGGATTGGTTCCGTGAGCCGAAGCCGGAATCAAACATACATTTCTGTGATTATCGCCACGAGATAAATGATACGCACGAATTGCCATAAGTCCGGCATATTCACCTTGCGCACCTGAGTTTGGCTGCAATGTAGTTCCGGCAAAACCGGTTACCACATTCAATTGCTGCTCTAATTTTTTAAGCATGGTGATGTATCCTTCTGCTTGCTCAATCGGAGCAAAAGGGTGAATGCTGTTCCAGTTTGCCATTGATAACGGTAACATTTCGGCAGCAGCATTCAATTTCATTGTGCAGGAGCCTAACGAAATCATCGAATGATTTAACGATAAATCTTTGCGCTCTAATTTTTTGATATAACGCATCAACTGAGATTCAGAATGATGGTTGTTGAAAACATCATGCATCAGGAAAGCTGATTTTCTTTCCAGGCCAGCAACAAAATTATCAGAAGTTGATAAGTTAGAAACGGTTACTTTATCTTTTCCGGTAGCTTCAGCAAATATTGCTATAATTTGATTAATGTCAGTAATTGAAGTAGTTTCGTTTAAGGATATCGAAATCGTATCGGTATCAACATAATAGAAATTCACTTCGTTTTTCTCAGCAACCGCTTTTACTTTTTGTGCATCTGCTTTTACAGAAATGGTATCGAAGAAAGCAGTATTCGTTTGGTAAACTCCTAATTTATTCAAAGCATCAGCCAATGTAACTGCTGATGAATGTACTTTGTTAGCAATATATCGCAATCCTTTTGGTCCGTGATAAACGGCATACATGCCGGCCATAACGGCTAGTAAAACCTGAGCCGTACAAATATTTGAAGTTGCTTTTTCACGTTTGATGTGTTGCTCGCGTGTTCCCAAAGCCATGCGCAAAGCACGATGTCCGTTAGCATCGATAGATACTCCGATGATTCTTCCCGGCATGGAGCGTTTATATTCTTCTTTAGTCGCAAAGTAAGCAGCATGAGGACCACCATAGCCCATCGGAATTCCGAAACGTTGTGTAGTTCCTACTACCACGGCAGCGCCCATTTCTCCCGGAGAAGTTAATTTTGCCAATGATAAAATGTCGGCAGCAACGGCTACTTTAATTTCGTTTTCCTGAGCTTTAGCGATAAAAGCACTATAGTCGTTTACCTGACCGTATTTTCCGGGATATTGTAAAATTGCTCCGAAGAAATCAGTTGAGAAATCAAAAGTCTCATGGTTTCCGACTACTAATTCCACACCAATTGGCGTAGAACGGGTTTGTAAAATCGATAAGGTTTGTGGTAATATTTCTTCGGAAACGAAGAATTTATTGGTGTTGTTTTTCTTTTGGTCACGGGTACGAACATCGAACAATAAAGCCATGGCTTCGGCAGCAGCAGTTCCTTCGTCTAGCAATGATGCATTGGCAATTTCCATTCCGGTTAACTCGATAACTGTAGTTTGAAAATTCAAAATGGCTTCCAATCTTCCTTGTGCAATTTCAGCTTGATATGGCGTATAAGCAGTGTACCAACCCGGATTTTCAAAAATATTTCTTTGAATTACAGCCGGAATTATCGTTGGATGATAACCCAAACCGATATAAGATTTGAACACCTTATTTTTTTTACCTAATTCATGAATGTGCTGTGAATATTCGTATTCAGTCATTGGTGCATCCAAATTTAAATCGCTTTTCAAACGAATATCATCCGGAATCGTCTCGTAAATTAATTGGTCAAAGTTTTCAACTCCTATGGTTTTGAACATGTGGTTTAGGTCAGTATCACGTGGACCTATGTGGCGTAGTGCAAATGCGTCTGTTCTCATTAAATGCTAAGTTCTATGTGTGTTTAGTTGTGTGTGTTTTTAACGCCAACAAAAGTAATTATTAATGTCCAAATTTTAGGTTAAAAGGATTGTAATTTTCGCGAATTTTTCAACTAAAAGTGTCGTTTATTAACATATTGATTAAATTTGTCTGATGACTCTTTTTAAGCGACTTCTCGACTTTTATATTAACAGCAGTATTCATGTCGCACTGTCGGTCTATGCTTTGGTGCGAATGACGGGTTATCTGTTTGCAATTGACAAAATAGGAGACCTCGCGTTGTTTGGTTTTTTTGGCACTATTGTAGGTTATAATTTTGTAAAGTATGATGCGTTGGCCCGAATAAAAAAGCTGCAAATGCGAACCGAGTTGAAGCTTATCGCCGCCTTAAGTTTTTTTTCGTTCTTAGCCACCGGCTATTTCTTTTTTCAACTGGAACGGATTACCCAAATCACAGCCGTTGCGTTCCTGATAGTGACTATGCTTTATACGTTGCCCTTTTTTCCAAATAAGGAAAATGCCCGAAATTGGGCTGGAGTCAAAATTTATATAGTTGCGTTATGCTGGGTTGGAGTAACGCTTTTTTTGCCAATAATTAATGCCGGAATCCCAATAAATGCTAATGTTTTTATACTTGCGGTGCAACGTTTTATTTTAATATTTGTGTTAGTTCTCATATTCGAAATCATCGATTTAAGATTTGATGACCCCAATTTAAAAACTGTACCACAACAAATAGGTGTAGAACATACCAAAGTTGTCGGGAGTATTTTACTCTTTGCATTTATACTTTTAGGATTTTTTCAAACCGATTTTAGCTTTTCGACTCTGCTAATAAGACTCGGAATTGCTTTTACTGTTTTCTTCTTCCTGCTTTTTGCCAATGAAAAAAAATCAAAATATTACAGCACCTTTTGGGCAGAGAGCATTCCTGTTTTTTGGTTGATTTTACTTTTGTTTTTTCAATGATAATTTGGGCGTTACCTCGTTCCAAAAAACGAGGTCGGGCTTTCCACTATATCTTTTGTTTCACAAATGGATGCCGTTGCAATCCCCAACGCAAAAAAAAACCGAAGCACAAACTCCGGTTCTTAAAATATACTACTTCGTATTTTGCATATCGTACCTCGTACTTTAAATCAATCCCGCTCTTTTCAGCAAAGCTTCGGGCTTAGGTTCTTGTCCACGGAAACGTTTGTACAATTCCATTGGCAATTCGGTTCCGCCTTTTGACAATACGTTTTCCTTGAATTTGGTAGCGACTTCTTTATTGAAAATTCCTTTTTCCTGAAAATACGCAAACGCATCAGCGTCTAAAACTTCGGCCCATTTGTAGCTGTAATAGCCCGAAGAATAACCACCTTGAAAAATATGCGAAAACGAAACGCTCATGCAATTTTCTTCCACATCAGGATATAAAGATGTTCCTTCAAAAGCAGTTTTTTCAAATGCTTTTACATTGGTAATTTGGTTAGGATTATTGCTGTGAAAAGCCATATCCAGAATGCCAAAACTCAATTGACGTAAGGTTGCCATTCCTTCTAAAAAGCTCGCGCTTTCCTTGATTTTATTGACATATTCCTGTGGAATGATTTCTCCGGTTTCATAATGTTTGGCGAAAATGGCCAAAGCTTCCGGCTCATAACACCAGTTTTCCATCACCTGACTTGGCAATTCTACAAAATCCCAATAAACAGATGTTCCCGATAAACTTGGATAAGTCGTATTAGCTAACATGCCGTGTAAAGCATGTCCAAATTCGTGGAATAAAGTCGTTACTTCGTTAAAGGTTAGGAGTGAAGGTTTGCTTTCAGTTGGTGGCGTAAAGTTGCACACAATAGAAACATGTGGTCTTTCGTTAACACCGTCTTTAATATATTGTGGTTTGAAAGAAGTCATCCACGCACCATTTCGTTTTCCTTTTCTTGGAAAAAAGTCAGCGTAGAAAATGGCAACCAATTCATTTTGGAAATCCAAAACTTCAAAAGTCTGCACATCTTCATGGTATTTATCAATATCAAAAACTTCTTTGAATGTGATTCCGAATAACTTTTCAGCTACAGTAAACGCACCGTTCAAAACATTTTCTAATTTGAAATAAGGTTTTAATTGTTCATCATCAAAATCGAAAAGTTTCTGTTTAAGTTTTTCCGAATAATAAGCGCCGTCCCATTTTTCAAGTTGGTCAATTCCGTCTAATTCTTTTGCGAAAGCGGTTAGTTGTGCAAATTCCTTTTCGGCTGCCGGTTTGGCTTTGGCTAATAAATCATTCAAAAACGATTTTACTTTTTCCGGAGTTTGGGCCATTCGTTCCTCTAAAACAAAATCAGAATGAGTTTTGTAGCCTAATAGATTAGCACGTTCAAATCGCAATTTGGCAATCTTCAACGTAATTTCCTGATTGTCGAATTCGTTGTTTTGAAATGCTTTTTTGCCGTTGGCAATCGCCAGTTCTTTTCGAAGTTCACGATTGTTGGCATACGTCACAAACGGAATATAACTTGGATAATCTAAAGTGAAAATCCAGCCTTCGAGATTTTTTGCTTTTGCCAGACTTGCCGCGGCTTCAATTGTTCCTTCCGGCAAACCTTTTAAATCGTTTTGATTGGTAATATGCAATTGATAATTGTTGGTTTCCGCCAGCACATTTTCACCGTAAGTCAGTTTTAGTTTGGCTAAATCAGTGTCAATTTCGCGTAAACGTGTTTTTTTATCTTCTGATAAAAGTGCTCCATTTCGGGAAAAACTTTTGAATTTTTTGTCTAACAATGTCGCTTGTTCCGGACTTAAATTTAAAGAATTTCTTTGTTCGTAAACGGCTTTTACACGCTTGAATAAATCTTCATTTAATGCAATATCGTTGCTGAAAGCGGTTAGTAAAGGTGAAACATCCTGAGCGATTTTTTGCATTTCGTCACAGGTTTCAGCCGAATTCATATTAAAGAAAATAGAAGATAATCTATCTAAAGCTTCACCTGAAAAATCTAATGCTTCTATCGTGTTTTCGAAAGTTGGTGCTTCGGGATTGTTGGTTATGGCATCAACTTCTGCACGTGCTTTTGCGATGTTTTCTTCGAATGCCGGTTGGTAATCTTCTAATTTGATTTGGCTAAAAGGTGCTGTGTTGTGCTTTGTGTTGAATTTTTGGGTTAGGATTGTCATAGTATTTAAATTGTCCCCTTGAGGGGACTTTAGGGGTGTATTTATGTTTGGTAATTCTTTAATTTTTGCTCCAAAGTTAATAAAACACTGAACATATTTTGTTTAATATCAATGTCAGTAAATCTCAAAAAAGTGACGCCTTCTTTTTCTAATTCGCCTTGCCGCCTTGCGTCGTATTCATATTTGAACTGATGACTTTCTCCGTCAATTTCGATTGCCAACATCAATTCATGACAATAAAAATCAACTATGTAATTTAATAATGGGACTTGTCGGTGAAATTGGAATCCATAACCTTTACTTTTAATGTTTTTCCAAAGTAGTACTTCAGATAATGTACTGTTGTTACGAAGTTGCCTTGCGTATTCTTTTAGATGTGGACTATATGGAATGATTTTGTTTCTCATACAAGTAAGTTTTACACCCCTAAAGTCCCCTCAAGGGGACAATTATCTTTACAACTTATTTCTTCATTTCATCCGATGATTTGTTCACCGCGTCTTTTAGAGATTCCTTGTAAACAATGATTTTATCGAGTACCATTTTGTCGTGGCTTCCTATTATTTGAGCTGCCAGAATCCCTGCATTTTTGGCTCCGTTAAGCGCGACAGTTGCTACAGGAACTCCGCCAGGCATTTGCAAAATTGACAAAACCGAATCCCAACCATCGATAGAATTGCTCGATTTTACGGGAACGCCAATCACAGGCAATGGCGACATTGAGGCTACCATTCCTGGTAAATGCGCTGCACCACCGGCACCGGCAATGATGACCGAAATACCGCGAGTGTGTGCTTTTTTGCTAAACTCAAATAATTTTTCCGGAGTTCGGTGTGCTGAAACAATATCGACTTCAGTCTCGATGTCAAAACTTTTCAAAATGTCGATGGCTTCCTGCATTACGGGTAAATCTGATTTTGAACCCATGATTATGGCTACTTTACTCATTTTATTTATGGTTTGTAGTTTTATTCCGCTGCGCTACATACAATTCCGCTACGCTTCGGGTGTTGTTTATGGTTTAATGTTGCCCTTCGACTGCGCTCAGGGTGACAAATTGTTGTAAAATTATAACTGTGACTGTCAACTGCGACTGAACACTAATTACTGAACACTGATTACTCTAATACTATTCTTTACTTCTTCCGCAATTTTTCTGGCTTTATCCATATTTTCATTCACAATCGTTACATGTCCCATTTTTCGGAAAGGTCTTGTTTCTTTTTTACCGTAAATATGTGGCGTAACACCAGCAATTGCCATAATCTTTTCGATGTTTTCATAGATAACGTTTCCGCTATATCCTTCAGCACCGACCAAATTTACCATAATTCCCGCAACTTTGCTAGCGGTATTTCCCAAGGGTAAATTCAGAATCGCCCGCAGATGATTTTCAAATTGCGAGGTATAACTGGCTTCGATGCTGTAATGCCCGGAATTGTGTGGTCTTGGTGCGACTTCGTTAACCAAAATTCCCTCGTCATGAGTTTGAAACATTTCCACTGCTAACAAACCAACATGATTATAGGCCTTTGAAACTTTCAAGGCAATTTCGTTGGCTTTTTTAGCGATGTTAAAATCAATGCGTGCAGGGCAAATTACGTATTCTACTTGATTGGCTTCGGGATGAAATTCCATTTCTACGACAGGATAGGTTTTTACTTCACCCGATTCGCTTCTGGTAACAATTACGGCTAACTCGTTTTTGAATTTCACCATTTGTTCAGCGATACATTCTACATTCGGCAGATTATCAATATCTAAAATTGACCGCACTACTTTTACACCGTTTCCGTCGTAACCAAATTGGGCACATTTCCATATAAAGGGCATTTCTATTAAGTCATTTTCAATCTCAGAACGCAGTTTGTTTAAGTTGTTAAATCGTTTAAAAGCAGCCGTTGGAATTTGATTTTCGACATAAAAATCTTTCTGAACGCCTTTATTCTGAATCAATCGCAGGGTCTTTGGTGATGGGAAAACTTTTAACCCTTCACTTTCTAATTTGTCTAAAGCGTCAAGATTTATGTTTTCGATTTCGATGGTTAATAAATCCACTTTTTTTCCAAAATCATACACTGTTTCATAATCCATTAAATCGCCAATGAAGAATTTTGTCGCGCCAAATTGAGAAGGCGCATCCATACTTGGATCTAAAACATAGGTTTGAATATCGAATTTTCGGGTTTCGGCCAATAGCATTTTGCCTAACTGTCCGCCACCGAGAATTCCCAGTTTAAATTCAGAAGAGAAATAGTTCATGTTGTAGTTGTTGTTGGTGCAAAGATACTAATTAGAAATTCCAAATATCAAATATCAAATTCCAAAAAAAACAAATTTTTAATTTCAAATTCAGGTGTTTATTTTTTTTAAAACTTCTCTAGCTGCAGCTTTATATCCAGCCGATTGAGAAGCAAAATCTTTATTGATAATATTCTGCAATTCTTCTTTTATCCAATCCTGATTTTTAGCATAATGTCCTAAGGTATACATAGCATAGGCTTTCGGAGCGACTTTGGCATCACCAATTAACCAATCCAAACAAATCTCGATTAGTTTTTCTTGCTGGGTTTCGGTCAAAGAAATTGCTTTGGAAGTACTCAGAAAAAAAGCGGTTCTCGACATTCCTCTGATGGCTGATTCGTGTTTGTATTTCGGAATGGTTTCGCAAATGACATCGACAAAAGGAGTAAGCATTTTGGTATGTGTTTCAACAAGCATTTCGATAATCCAAACGGCTTTGTAATGATTTTTATTGGTTAAATCGGTGGCAATTGCTACTAAATCTTTTAGGTATTCCGGATTTTCTAAAACAAAATCACGATTGCCATTTCTGCAATTGGTGCTTGCGTTGCTTTTTGCAATTCGGTTAAAGAAAGTCATATCCATTTTGTAAATATAAAAAATCCATTTTTTATTTAACATTTTCACTTCTAAGGTCTAGCTTCTAACTTCCAAGTTCTTATCTTTGCACCTTATTTTAAATTTCAAAAAATGATACACTTACACGATAAAACATTCGAGCCATTCATTTCATCTGATGAAATTGATTTTGCAATCAAAAATATGGCTAAGCAAATGGATGATGATTTTTTTGACGAAGTGCCAGTATTTATTGGTGTTTTGAACGGATCATTTATGGTTTTGTCTGATTTGATGAAACAGTATCGAGGCATGTGTGAAGTAAGTTTTGTGAAAATGGCTTCATATGAAGGAACTGAAACAACCAATGAGGTAAAACAGTTGATTGGTCTAAATCAGGATTTGGAAGGAAGAACTGTTGTAGTTGTGGAAGATATTGTAGATACAGGAAATACAATTGAGGAATTGAAAGCTATCTTCAAACAAAAAAAAGTAAAGCATCTGAAAATTGCAACCTTGTTTTTCAAACCGGAAGCCTATAAAAAAGACATTAAAATTGATTACGTTGGAATCAGAATTCCAAATAAATTCATTGTTGGTTTTGGTTTAGATTACGATGGATTAGGAAGAAATTTAGCTGACGTTTATCAATTGGCACAATAACTCATAATTTATAACTCATAATTTTTAAAATGATTAACATCGTTCTTTTCGGAAAACCAGGTGCAGGAAAAGGCACACAAGCTGAATTTTTAAAGGAAAAATACAATCTGACACATCTTTCAACAGGAGATATTTTCAGATACAATATAAAAAACGATACTGAATTGGGTCAACTTGCCAAGACTTATATGGACAAAGGCGATTTGGTTCCGGATGAAGTTACCATCCAAATGTTGCAAAGCGAAGTAGATAAAAATCCGGATTCTGCGGGGTTTTTATTTGATGGTTTCCCAAGAACATTAGCACAGGCAGCAGCTTTGGATGCTTTTTTGGAATCAAAAAATCAAAGTATTACAGCAACTGTAGCTTTGGAAGCTGATGACAATATTTTAGTAGCTCGTTTATTGGAAAGAGGAAAAACTTCGGGAAGACCGGACGATCAGGACGAAGAAAAAATCAGAAACCGTTATGACGAATACAATCAAAAAACGGCTCCTTTGATGCATTATTATAAAGATCAGAATAAGTTTTATTCGGTTGACGGAATCGGTTCTATTGAAGAAGTAACACAGCGTTTGACTAACGTTTTCGACAAATTTTAAAAACAATTTTTTGTTATTGGTTATTACACAACTCATAACTTATAACTCATAACTTAAAAATGGAAATACTCATCATACTTTTTTTAATCCTGCTCAACGGCGTTTTCTCCATGTCGGAAATCGCGTTGATTTCAGCGCGTAAAAACCGTTTGGAAACAGCAGCAAAAAAAGGAAATACCAATGCCAAAGTCGCTTTGGATTTGGCTAATTCACCAAACAAATTTCTATCAACGGTTCAAATCGGAATTACGTTAATCGGAATTCTGACCGGTATTTATTCTGGGGATAAGATTACACACGATGTGCAGGCTTTCGTAGCTGGTTTTGAAGCTTTGAAACCTTATTCTGAAAGTGTTGGCGTTGGAATAGTAGTGGTTATTTTAACCTTCTTTTCTTTGGTTTTGGGCGAATTATTGCCAAAAAGAATTGGTCTGAATTATCCTGAAGCTATTGCTAAAGGCGTTGCCGTTCCGATGAAAATGGTTTCAATTGCAACAGCACCGTTTATTTGGTTGCTGACCGTTTCTACTGATGGAATTCTGAACATTCTGAATATCAAACCAACGGCTGACGGGAAAGTAACCGAAGAAGAAATTAAAGCCATTATCAAAGAAGGAACCGAAGGCGGCGAAGTTCAGGAAATAGAGCAGGATATAGTGGAACGCGTTTTTCATATTGGCGACAGAAAAATTAATTCGTTAATGACACACCGACAATCGATAGTTTATCTTTCGTTTGATGATACGATAGAAGAGTTGAAAGCCAAGGTTCTAGATGAATTGCATTCGGTGTATCCAGTTTGCAAAGAGAATATGGACGATGTTGAAGGTGTGGTTTTGCTAAAAGATTTGTTTGCGAGTTTTGAAAAAGGAAAATTCAATTTAAAATCAATAACCAAATCACCGGTTTATTTGATTGAGCATACTTCAGCATACAAAGCATTAGAGAATTTCAAAAAATCGAAAGTGCATTATGCTTTTGTTACCGATGAATACGGGGTGTTTCAGGGGATAATTACACTGAATGACATCCTTGAAGCTTTGGTTGGTGATGCATCCGATTTCGATGAAGATGAATACCAATTGATAGCCCGTGAAGACGGAACCTGGCTGGTTGACGGATTGTATTCGTTACACGACTTCCTGACTTATTTTGATATGGATGAGTTGACCAACGACTACGAAGTCACAACGGTTAGCGGATTAATCATGACCGAAATGGGTAAAATTCCAACTACCGGAGAAAAGTTAATTTGGAACAAATTAGAACTTGAAATCATCGATATGGATGGTGTGAAGATTGATAAAGTGTTGGTAAAAGCGTTAAAAGAATAAATAAGTTGACAATCACAGTCGCAGTTTACAGTAGTTGTAAATAGCGTAACTGAGACTGAATACTGAGACTGAATACTGAAATTATGACAGAGGGAAATTTTGTAGATTATGTAAAAATATATGTTTCTTCCGGAAAAGGAGGAAAGGGTTCTTCGCATCTACACAGGGAAAAGTTTATTGAAAAAGGTGGACCGGATGGTGGTGATGGTGGTCGTGGTGGACATGTTATTTTAAAAGGGAATAAAGGTCTGTGGACATTGTTTCACCTCAAATTTGCCCGTCATATTAAAGCCGGTCATGGTGGCGATGGTGGAAGTTCAAGAAGCACCGGTCACGATGGTGAAGATATTACGATTGAAGTGCCGTTGGGAACCGTAGTTCGTGATAAAGAAACTGAAGAAATTTTGTTCGAAATTACCGAGAATGGTGAAGAAAGAATTTTGGCCAAAGGCGGAAAAGGCGGTTTAGGAAACTGGCATTTCAGAAGTTCAACCAATCAAACACCTCGTTATTCACAACCCGGAATGCCACCTGAAGAATTGGATGTCATTTTAGAATTGAAGGTTCTGGCAGATGTTGGTTTAGTAGGCTTTCCAAATGCAGGAAAATCAACTTTACTTTCGGTGTTGACATCGGCTAAGCCAAAAATTGCTGATTATCCGTTTACTACATTGAAACCTAATTTGGGAATTGTTGCCTATCGCGAATTCAAATCATTCATCATGGCTGATATTCCCGGAATTATTGAAGGTGCTGCCGAAGGAAAAGGATTGGGACATTATTTCCTACGACATATTGAAAGAAATTCTACGCTATTATTTTTGGTTCCTGCCGATGCGGATGATATCAAAAAAGAATATGAAATTCTGTTAGACGAATTACGTCGTTACAATCCGGAAATGTTGGATAAGGATAAACTGTTAGTGGTTTCTAAATGCGATATGCTTGATGATGAATTAAAAGCAGAATTAAGTACTCAACTTAAAAAAGAAATCAAAGGAATTCCGTTTATGTTTATTTCATCGGTTGCACAGCAAGGATTAACAGAGCTCAAAGACAAACTCTGGGAAATGCTAAACGTTGATGCCGAAGAACCTGAAAACAGTCATGGTTTATAAATAAAAAATCCCGCCTTTCGAGACGGGATTTTTTTAATTATTTATTAATGGATTAATTTTTTGGTAACTACCATATCATTGTCTAAAGTGATTTTGGCAATATAGATTCCGTTAGGATAATTGAATGCATCAGAAAATTGCTTTTTAAACTCTGTCAACGAATAGCTGTTTATCAGTTTCCCTGCTATATCATAAAGAGTTATTTCTTTTATAAACTCACTCGATTCTACTCTAATTAAATGGTTAGAAATTGTAGCAAAAGTGTTTATTTCAGTAGGGTTGTTTGTGCCTAATGCGTTGCTCACAAATACTAATTCGAATCGATTGTCAAATGTACCTGCATCGGTTGTAAAACTATAAGAAGATGCTTTTATATTATGGTCGATAGCCAGTAATTTGTCTCTTAAATAAATATTTTGATCGCCACTAAAAATACCATCTAATTCATCTATGTTTATCGAATAATTACCAGCGTTTGTAATTCTGTAACCCAACGGAATAATATCATTTTCATCAAATGGTAATGCTTTTCCTTGTATCACTAATTTTCTGTTGTCAAGCAAAGAATAAATATTTATTTCATTGCTTGTAAAGGTGTCACCATCATACAATCTGTCATGGCCATTAGTAGCACCGTCAACATAACCTACTAGCATTTGTCTGAAAGTAGTATCACTATAAAGGTTCAGCCATATTCTGTTTTTTTCTTCACTTTGAGTTGTATTTGAATTTTTGAAAAACTGTGAATTAAAATCAGGTTCACGCATTATATTATCAAAATGAATTTGTCCATCAGCAAAAGCCTGAGCAAAGAATCCTTGACCAGCAGCTATTTTACCATTTGGTTTTAGACTTAAATCTGATGGTGCACTTAAGGGAGTGTTACCAGTTCCAACACCTCCTACTAAATTCCAGCTTCCATAATCTGTCACTGAATAAGGTCCGGATCCGTTATATAGCGTAACAGATGTCCAGAAGAATAACGTTCCTCCCAATTCTGCATTACTATTGCCAGCAACATTATATTCTAAAAACTTTTTGCCATCAACAGCACTTGGATAAGGATTAGCTAATAAAACGGTGTTTCCGGCTACTAATGAACTCGAGTTATAACTATCTACATTTACATTAACAATTCCGTTTTTTGGAGTTCCCGTATATACAAAATCAATAGTTCCTGTTCCGGTACTAAAAGGTGCAATATTTCTAACCCGGGCAATATAACCTTCGCCCGAAGTAAGAGATGTGAGTCCAACCCAAGCTCCATTCATTGTGCCCGATGTCCATCGGTATTTTAAATCGAATTGTGATGGAATTTGGCTAAAAGCATTTTCAGCAACAGGTGAACCTGCATAAACGTAAGCCCATCTTGTCATAGGTCTTGTGGTTCGCGTCATCTTAATAGAACCATTATTTAAAGCAGTATTGTTGCTTTGTATTAAACTTGCACTGTTTTTTATATCAAATAGTCCTCCGCTGGTTACCGTTACTTCATCTGTGATTGTGATGTTGTTGTCCGAATTGACAGTTAGTATTCCGCCTGATTTTACCTTAATATTTTTTCCAAATGCGTCATAACTTGTTCCTGATATAATTGGGTCGAGAGCCGTTGGCGGAACTACATCCGGTATTATAATACAGCTGGATGAAGTTGGTACACCATTAGGCTTCCAGTTTGATGCGATTTCCCAACCCGAGTTTGTGGTTCCCTGCCAAATTTTAGAATTATTTGTAACTGATATAACTTGGCTGGTTGTACAACCGTTTGCTAAAGTTGCATTAGCAGTAAAGCTGTAATTTCCAAGCTCTAACTGAGCCAATGAAGGTTTGACATAAACATTGACAGCCGGTGTTCCTGAAATATAGGCGGTTGTACAAGCTGCGTCAGTATAAGCGTTTACGGTTGTTGAGCTCGTCCAGCTTAATGCCGTACTAATTGGTCTGTAACCATATAATTTTATATCATCCACCGCAACACCATCACACCATTCACCATAATATCTTACTCTAATTTTTAAGTTAGTTTGACCAACATAAGCGGACAAATCAAAAGACAATGCTTCAAATCGGGTTCCGATTCCAACGTCTTCTGTATATCTTCTTATTTCTGTCCATGATCCGCCACCATTGGTAGAAACATCGATAGTGACAAAATCATCGGTTAAATATGCCCCATCTACAAAGTAACGGGAATAATACATTCTCATACTTAAGGTAAGAGAAGTAAAGCTGGCTGAACTAACTGTAGCAGAAGCTAGTTGAGTGTGAGCTGTTGCGTTAATTTCATCTGAAGTTGTATATGCAAAGCTATTACCACTTATTCCTGTTGAAATTGCCGGAAACCATACTTCACCTGTTGGGACAAAAGTACTACTTTGATTTTGCCATTGTGTTAAGGAGTCAAAACCACTTGAAGTAATATTAGTGTTGGTAAAGGTTCCCAAACCGCTATTGAATTTTTCGTCAATAAGAAAAACCTCTTCTACATCTCCGGTTGCTGTTAGATTTAAAACCACATCTTCACCACAAACTGTTGGACTGACCGGAGAATAAGTTAGAGTTGGAATCGGACTAATAACAGCAGTTACTGCTGTTCTAACCAATGACTCGCAACCGTTGTAAGCAGTTACATAATAAGTAGTAGTGGTCGAAATTGAAGGTGTTGTCCAACTTCCTGTCGGGCTTGTACCAATCAAGGTTGAGCCTGTTGGTGTACTATACCAACGGTATTCTGTTACTCCAACCGATGTACTGCTAGCAGTTAGGTTGACAGTTCCGGAACCACATGTTTTTCCGTCTGTTACCGATGTAATTAGTGAATCACAATTCGCAACAACTGTAAAAATGTAATCCTCAGTTTCGCCACCATTATTGATATTTCCACAAGATTCTATAGTGGTTGTATCTGGGTATTGGTTTAATCTAATTCTAATTCTATAATTACCAACCGGAGTAGTTGAAGGAATTATAAATCCAAAGGTTGTTGATCCTGTAGCTATAGTACTGGAATTATACACTTCCTCATTTGTTGGAACTGTATCATCAAAAACACCATCTTTATTCCAATCCACCCATGCTACTATGTAGGAGCTATATAGTGCTTGTACAAAAACATTTACTCCTTCTCCTTGTGCCTGAGAAGACAAGTTTGTTAAGGACGTAAAATCCTGGTAACCTCTTGGGCTTGAAGAATAAGTAGAATAATTTGAGACGTCATTTAGCGTTCCAACAAAACTTACTTCTGTGAAATAACAATCGTCTTGTAGATTCACACCAACCGAAGGGACGCAATAGTTTGATGTTATAGTTGCTACACTTCCTGAAAGTGGCGTGGTAACATTATAAGTTGGTCCGCCGGTACAAGCTGAATTGTAAGCAAAGACAAAAATATAATAAGTTGTCGTCGTCGTTAAGCCGGTAGCGGTAAACGTTACGTTTGAGTCATTGTCAACTACTATATTTCCTGCTCCAACAGTTCCACCAATGGTATATGTTGTTGTGTTTACTGGTGAAGGGATAGCTCCGGTTGTATTAATCACTACCAAATAGTTGTTAGGTGCCGGACTTGGAGCTGTAAAACTACCAGCAATTGTGGTTCCGGCCGAATTTAATATCAATGCAGTAGGTTGTGAAATTGGAGCCACACAAGCAATAGGATTAATTATAGTTAATGTATAATCTTCTGTTTCGCCTAAGGTTCCGGACATTGTGCAGCTTGATGCAGATGTTATATTGGTTTGCTTACCGTATCGAACCCTCATTCTTACTGTTCCTAATGGTGTTCCGGCTGGAATCGGAATCGCAATGGTATTGATAGAGTTTGCAATAACTCCATTTCCAAAGGTGAAATATTCTCCGGCATCAGCAAAAGACTGATTTTGGTTAAAGTCAATCCATACTGCTAATCCGTGTTTTTTAGTTCCATAACCAGTTCCAACACTTAAATTGTATGTATTTCCTCTTGTTAGTGTAGTGGTTTGTGTTCCGGTGGCAGGGAAGTTTGTGTACCCACCAGAATTACATGTAGTGTTATTATTCAGTGTATTGAAAGTCACATTAGCGATATAATCACCCGAAGTACAGTTTAAATTTCCAGTCGGTAAGCAATAACTTGTTGCCAATGTGGTAACGCTTCCGTTTAACGGGGAAGTAGTCAAATACAAAGGACCACCACTACAAGCTGAATTATACGAGAAAACATAAATGTAATATAAGGTTGTAAGCGTTAATCCCGAAGCGGTAAAAGTGTTATCACTATCTATATCAACTACCGTATTTCCTGTTCCAAAAGTTTGACCGATAGTATAAGTTGTTCCATTGATTGGGGTTGGTACAACTCCTGTCGTATTGATAACCACCAAATAGTTATTTGGTGCTGGTGATGCAGCTGTAAAAACGCCGGCTATTGCTGTTCCGCCGGGTGTCAAAACAAGAGAAGTTGGTTGAGCTGTAGGGGTTGTACAAGCTACAAGTGCTTGTACATTTATTTTATAATCTTGTACATCAGTTAGACTGTTTACATTACACGGTGCAGCTGCTCCTTCTGAATTAAATGCAAGTTCAACTCTAAGTCGGGTTAGATTTACAACTGCTGTGCCCGGAACCGTAAAAGTATTTGTTAGGGTCACACTTTGAGCAGATGCTACCGTAGATGTTGTTGATAAAACGGTTTCTGTTGCCACATCAAAAACACCATTTAGATTCCAATCAATCCAAGCAGAAATATTTTTTTGTGTTGTAGTGGCATTCCATATGGTAACACTTATGGTGTATGAGGTTGATTGCAAAACATTAGTTGATACAGATGAATAATAATCTCTATAACCACCCCAAGCAGTGTTAGCCTGATTTATGGTGTTTAAGGTTACATTCGATATGTATGAACTTGCCGGAGCAGTTCCTCCGGCAGTACAATAAGTTGGTCCGAGTGTAGTTGTGCTTCCACTTAAAGGTGAACTTGTTAAATACAAAGGCCCACCGGTACAAGCTGAATTATAAGAGAAGACATAAATATAATATAAGGTTAATGAACTCAAACCAGATGCAGTAAAACTTGTATTACTATCATTATCAACCACAGTATATCCGGTTCCAACTGTTGATCCTATTGTATAGGAAGTGGTATTGTTGGGTGTTGGAGGTAGGTTTGAAGTACTGATTACAACCAAGTAATTATTTGGTGCTGGTGATGCTGCTGTAAAAGCTCCTGCAATACTTGAACTTGCCGGTGTCAATGCCATCGCTGTTGGTTGTGCTGTTGGTGTTGTACAAGCTGCCGGCGCAACAAATGTTACGGAGTAATCCTCAGTTTCTCCATAAGTGCCCGCCATAGTACAACTCATAGTTGATGCAACTGTTAAATTGTATGCATATCGAACCCTCATCTGAGTTGTTCCGAGAGTTGCTCCTGCAGGAATGGCTATTGATACAGAAGTTGTTGTACTCGGTGCTATCGCGTTACTTACCAGAAAAAATTCTCCGGCATCTGTAAATACTCCATTTTGATTAAAATCTATCCATACTCCGGCACCGTGTGTTCCGGTTCCGGCGCCAACACTTAAATTAAAAGTATAGGTTTGACCAGTGACTAATGATGTTGTTTGCGAGCCTGAAGCTGCATAAACCGTATATCCTCCGGCTCCACATGTAGTGGTGTTATTTAAGGTGTTTAAAGTAACATTGCTTATAAAATCATTTAGCGTACAATTCAAATTTCCTGTTGGAGTACAATAGCATGGCATAGCAGAGGTGGTAAAAGTCCAAGTTACCGGAGTTCCAGTTGTTATACAACCACTACTTCTAGGAACTATTTTCCAATAATAAGTTGTCGAAGCTAATAAAGTTCCTGTATTATAGGATGTTGTGGCTACGTTTGCAGTTACAGTTCCCGGAAGGCTTCCTGCTCCAAAGTAAACATCATATGATACAGCTCCGGCTGCAGCTGTCCACGAAATGCTGCTTACTGCTCCTGTTCCTGCATAACAAATTCCTGTTGCTGCAGTTGCCGGTGATGGAACTGTAGCCAATGTACTTATACTTGAACTTATAACAACAGCTAAACTGCCTTGCCCTGAACTCCAACATCCTGAAACCGTATTATAGGCTCTGATGTAGTAGGTGCCCGAAGTAGTCGCAATATAAGTGGCTCCACTGTTTGTTGTGCTGGTTCCTAATGAAGTAGTTTGCCAATACCAAACTTCATCAGCCGGTACTGTGCCTACTCGGGTTAAGGTAACACCAGGAGGATTACATTGTGGAGAATCACTTGTTGGATTGCTAGGATTGGCAGGTAAAGAATATACTGTAAAAGTACCTGCGCTCGTAGCTGTTCCTCCCAAAGAAGTAACACTTACAGTTCCTGTTGTGCCTGCCCCAATAACTGCAATAATTTGATTTGATGTAAATGAAGAAATTGAAGTTACTGCAGTCCCACCAATAGTGACATTAGCCGCAGTAATATTATAAAAGTTAGAGCCGTTTATTGTAATAGTAGAGCCAATACAACCACTAGAAGACGCAAAACCAGATATAGTTGGGCCACAAGTTATTATTACTTGTCCATTAGCGCCAGCACCTCCGGAGGTATTTGTTCCTCCGTTTTTTTCACCACCACCACCGCCGCCGCCGGGAATTGTTCCAGACGAACCATTTGCATTTGTTTGTCCGGCTCCAAATGTTGTAGTAGTGTTACCTCCATTACCTCCATTACCTCCAGGCGCTGCACCTCCTGTACTTCCTGCGCCTCCGGTTGTATTAGTTGTACCTCCGCTTGCAGTACCTCCGGCACCACCGGCACCAGCATTTGCAAGTCCGTTACCACCTCCGTTTGCTGTAAAACTATTTCCTGATGGTACATGAGAAAGTGTTGTTGGATTACCACTTAAACCGTTAGCTCCGGCTGCTCCGGCTAAAGCACCAACACCTACATTGTAGTTAATTACATCACCTGCAGTTACGTTAAAAGTTTTGGTTGTATATCCACCACCACCGCCACCCGATCCACCAGCATTGTTTGTTGAAGAACCGCCACCCGATCCACCACTTCCCCATACTTGAACATTTACAGATGTTACTCCGGCTGGAATGGTATATGAACCTATGCCAGTTGATGGATTAGTATGAACTTGAGCATTTATAATATTTGAAGAAAACATCCAAATCAGAAATAAACTAATTCCTAATTTGGTATGTATAAATTCAATTTTTTCTTTTGTGTTTGAGTAATTGTTTTTCATAGACCCAACTTAATTTTCATTCAACAATGCGATAAAAATAAATCTAGACTATTATTACAATTTGAACAAAATTAATAGTTGAAGCGATAAAAAAGTCGATTAACTACACAACAAAGCCTATCTGTTGGTTAACAAATAATTTTACGCAATCACTCTATAAAACAATGTGTTATAAACAAAAATTATTTTTTCTGAATTTTTTCTGCGAAAATTCTGTTTTCTTCTGTTATAACTTTTACAATATAATTTCCTGATGCTAAGTTTTTATAAGGAATCTCAATGTTTTCGGAACCTAAATTATCGATTTTGTTTTCGGAAATAAACTGACCTAAAATGTTATATAATTTCACATTTTTGATAATCTCTTTTGTGTTAATATGTAAGATGTTATCACTATTTGTAAAATAAATTACGGGGTTACTATTTTGTGCAGGATTATTAGTTCCTAATGCATTTCCTGAGAAACGGAGAGAAAAACGATCATTGTAAATGCCAATAGGTAATGAAATACTAAAATCAGCATTTTTAATGTCATAGTCCGTTCCGGTTTCAGCATCATGAATATACAATTGAGTATCTTCTGATATATTTTCCAATGTATTAATTTTGATTGTGCATATACCAGCTGTTGCCGTTTTTAAGCCAAGAGGAAGTATTTGGTCGGTATTAAAATTTGAAACCGCCTGGATAGTAAGTTTTGCATCGGTGGTTTTCCAATATAAATCATCAGCATTTTCATCAATTATTGGGGCATCATAGCCAACATCAAAAAAGCTGGTCGTATTCTCATCAACTCCCACTAAAATTTGTCTGTGTATGTTCGAAGGTGATTGGTACAGTAATCTGATTTTTTGTCGGTTGTCAGCATCGTCATTCGTTGTTTGATTCTGGTTATTTGATTTGAAAAACACAGAGTTGCTCACTGATTCTATTTTGAAAGCGCGTTGAGTGTTTTTAAAATTAATAGTACCGCCAGTAACAGGCGTACTCAAACCAGGATTATTTCCGGTCAATGCAGCATTTGAACCAGTACCAATAAAAAAGCCTTGTGCTACAGGGATGTATCGCTTTGGGACTCTTGTTCCCATTGCGCCATTAGCATTTATCAATGGATCGTTCGAAATAGCTACCACACCACCCATTAAGGTATAAGTTGAATAGCCACCAATATATTGATTCAGAATATGGGATTGTCCTCCAAAATGATCCCAAAAATATAAAGCTCCATTAAAAATATTGGTAGCAGCTCTTCCCGCACCATCTTTTATGTTATCTTTTATAAATTCGTCTGCATCTAAGGCTGATGGATAAGGATTTCCAACTAAATAACTTTGATTTAAAGAAATTGATAAAGGAATGGTTCCATTATTTGGCTTACCAACAAAAACATAGTTCTGTGGCGTGGTAAATGGTGCAATTCCGGTAACGCCTTTCATCGTAAATCCTTCACCAATGCCTATAGTTCCTGTGCTTCCTACATATTGCCATCCCGCATAAACGGTGCTTACACTGGTATATTTAAACATCCAGCGGTTGCCAAGTTTAACAGGCGTAGTTATTGCGCCATCGGCAAAATAGGCACCGTCGCCAAAAGTTATTGCATTTGGGTTAAACGAATTTGTGGAAGAATCAGTTCCGTCTCTTAAAATACCACCGATAGTGTAGTTTGTACCATTAGTTGAAACCGGTGATGACCAATAATTATAATGATAGCTGCTTCTATTACCTTGCTGGTCTTTCAAAATTTTTCCTGTTCCCGCAGAAGGATTTGCAACTGTACCATTTTGAATAATCTGCGCTTCTCCAACTAATCTTAAATCACCGCTTAGTAATGATAATTCATTGGCAACCGTCAATTGAAACCCATCAACAACACTAATTCCTTTGGCATTATTAGAATTATTTAATGTCATATTATAAAAAGCTTCATTAGTTTTAATTCCAACATTGATATTTTGTATCTGATTTAATGTAGCGCCATTAAAAGTAACTGTTCCTGTTCCTGGAATGAAGCTTCCGCTATTTCTCCAATCTCTACTTATCTGTAATTCAGAGTTATTAGTAGCGACCATTGTTACAGAAGCACCAGAGGCAACTATTAAATCACGTGCTGATGCAATATAATTATAGGCAGCGGCAAATGGCGATGTTCTATCTATAAGCGGCATTCTGCCGGAAATGGTAACTGTTGGGATTTGCGCATCAATAGTACTTGAAGGTAGACCGCCAGCCCAATTTTTACAATCAAACCAATCGGTACTAACAAGTCCAGTCCATAATCCCGGAGTTCCATTAAGAACTGTAACAACTGGGGCACCAGTCAAGTCTTGAGGTCTAGCACTACATCTGGAGTCGCTTAAAGCCGTTATGGTAAACGTTTGATTAGCTGTCATTCCGCTTACGCTGAATACGTATGGGCTTGAAGTTATACCGTTAACCGTAGTTGTAGATACACCATTACTATAAGTTAAGTTCCATGGTCCTGTTCCTTCTAAGGTAACGCTAAAAGTTGCTGTCCCACCATAACAAATGGTTTGTGATGGTTGAATATCAGCTTTAGGTCTTGGATTTACTCGAGCTATTATAGTTCTTGGTGGACCAATACATCCATTAGCGGTAGGTGTTATAGTATAAGTTACAGTCCCTTGAACAGTTCCTGTAGCTGTTAATGTTTGATTGATGGAGCTTCCCGAACCAGCGCTTCCACCAGTTGCATCAGTTTGAGCTACAGTCCAATTAAATACTGTCGATGTTTGGGTACCAGCTACTGCACTCGATAATGGAATAACATTCGTATCACCTGAACAACTAGTTGTTGGCGATGCTGTTACTATTGGCAATTGATTTACTGTTACTGTAATATAGGTAGTGCCTTCTGGTCCATAACTTGTACAACCATTAAGAAAAGATGTTACAGCGTAGGTAGTTGTAACGGGTGGATATACACTTACATTGGTAGCATTAGTAACGCTAACGGTAGTATTTGCGGTGACGTCCGTCCATAAAGAAGTAAGAGCAGGTACTGGAGCTTGGGGAATATTTACATTGTCGATAACCCAGGCATCACCATCAAAACCAGGTAATTTAGCTTGCAATCCATGATAGTTAAATCGTATTCTTAAGTTAGCATATCCTAAATAGGCATTTAAATTGATACTTACAGCAGTGTTAAATTGATTATATGGACCTTGATTTCCAGAATAGGTAGCCAAGGTTACGGGATAAGTTGCACCACCATTAAATGAAAGTTCTACTTTGCCCCATGCACCAGGAACCAATTTATGTGCATGATCAAATGTCAGATTTGCCGAGGATAATCCAAAAAGGTCAAAAATAGGAGTTTGAAGTGTACTGTCTAAATTTCCTCTTGCGATAGCAAATTTATCATCACTAGTAGTGTTATATTCAGTTCCGCCATTTCCATTAGTTTCTTTAAAGGTCGTCGGATTTCCATTATCACCACTGGCACTAAAAACTGCATTTCCATCTACTAACCAGCCTGCTGGGTTAGCAGTATTAAATAGTCCACCATATTGTACGTTTTGACTACTTGAAAAACCGCTTAAAGAAGTTAAAGTCGTAGATTCTCCTGCACAAATAGTAGATGGAGTAGCAGTTACAGGCGAAGGCTTAATGTTAGGAATTACAAATAAAATAGCAGGTGTAGAATAGGTGATATTACAAGAGGCATTTTGAACAACAGCCCTAAATGTGGTAGTTACTGTTGCATTAGTATAATTAAAAGTATTATTACCAACACCACCTAAGTTCAGCCAGGTATTTCCTGCATCTATTGAAGATTCCCATCTAAGAACCGCTCCTGTTTGCCCATTGAGAGCTATAATTCCGGATGAAAGATGACAATCGGTATGAGTACTTACCGGTGTTGGTAAAGCAACCATAGTACCACTCGAATTGGCTGTATGTGTAATTGTGGCTGAACCTCCAACAGATAATGAGTTTACAATTAATGTAGCATTATTTGAAGTAGCACTAGGGGAACAGCTTCCGCTAACCACACATCTATAATTGGATGAAGCATCAGAAGCGCTTATAGGATTTATTGTTAGGGTTGCAGTTGTTGCTCCTGAAATTGAACCACCATTGCTTAAAAGTGTTGCGCCATTGTACCATTGGTAAGTCAACCCTGTTCCAGTAGCACTTACAGAAAAGCTGACAGAACTTCCGGAACACAAAGTTTGAGAAGCCACAGGTTGGGAAGTAATGGCTGGAAGTTGGTTGACAACTAAAGCAGTATTATTTGAAGTTACCGCCGCACATGGACTCGCTCCTGAAACCACACATCTGTAATTGGTAGCTGCATCGCCAGTTGCGATTGGGTTTATTGTTAAAGTTGCTGATGTAGCACCTGAAATAGCTCCGCCATTGGTTAAGGCAGCAGCACCTTTATACCACTGATAACTCAAACCGGTTCCTGTTGCCGTAACAGAAAAAGTAGCAGAGCTACCCACACATACAGTTTGGGTAACAGTAGGTTGGCCAGTAATGGCAACAACTTGGTTTACAATTAATGCAGCATCGTTTGAAGTAGCACTAGGAGAACAAGTTCCACTAACTACACAATGATAATTGGATGAAGCATCTGAAATGCTAATAGGATTTATTGTTAAGGTTGGTGTTGTTGCACCGGTAACTGAACCACCATTGCTTAAAAGTGATGCGCCATTGTACCATTGGTAAGTCAATCCCGTACCGGTAGCACTTACAGAAAAGCTAACAGAACTTCCGGAACACAAAGTTTGAGAAGCCACAGGTTGGGAAGTAATGGCTGGAAGTTGGTTGACAACTAAAGCAGCATTATTTGAAGTTACCGCCGCACATGGACTCGCTCCTGAAACCACACATCTGTAATTGGTAGCTGCATCGCCAGTTGCGATTGGGTTTATTGTTAAAGTTGCTGATGTAGCACCTGAAATAGCCCCACCATCAGTTAAGGCAGCAGCACCTTTATACCATTGATAACTCAAACCGGTTCCTGTTGCCGTAACGGAAAAAGTAGCAGAGCTACCCACACATACAGTTTGGGTAACAGTAGGTTGGCCAGTAATGGCAACAACTTGGTTTACAATTAATGCAGCATCATTTGAAGTAGCACTAGGGGAACAGCTTCCGCTAACCACACATCTATAATTGGATGAAGCATCTGAAACGCTAATAGGATTTATTGTTAAGGTTGCGGATGTTGCTCCTGAAATTGAACCACCATTGCTTAAAAGAGATGCGCCATTGTACCATTGGTAAGTCAAACCTGTTCCGGTAGCACTTACAGAAAAGCTAACAGAACTTCCGGAACACAAAGTTTGAGAAGTCGCAGGTTGGGAAGTAATGGCTGGAAGTTGGTTGACAACTAAAGCAGCATTATTTGAAGTTACCGCCGCACATGGACTCGCTCCTGAAACTACACATCTATAATTGGCTGCTGCATCACCAGATACAATTGGGTTTATTGTTAATGTTGATGAAGTTGTACCCGAAATTGATCCACCGTCAGATAAGGCAGTTACACCTTTATACCACTGATAACTCAAACCGGTTCCTGTTGCCGTAACAGAAAAAGTAGCCGGGCTGCCTGCACATACAGTTTGTGTAAGGACAGGTTGGCTGGTAATGACAACAGCTTCATTTACAATGATTGCAGCATCATCAGAAGTAACTCCGCTGGAGCATCCATTTGTAACATGACAATTATAGTTAGAAGCAGCATCGCCTAAATCAACAGGATTTATTGTCAAAGTAGCCGATGTTGCACCGGAAATGTTTCCGCCATTACTTAATAAAGTTGCCCCTTTATACCATTGGTATACTAAACTTCCACCTGTAGCAGCAACGGAAATACTAACAGAGTTACCCTCACAAACGGTTTGGGAAATTTGTGGCTGAGTGGTTATTGAAGCGCTTTGATTTACATTCAAAACGGAATTTGCAGAGGCAACAGCACTACATGGACTTGTTCCACTAACTAAGCAATAGTAATTAGCAGCAGCATCACTTAACGCTAAAGGAGAAATACTCAAAGTATCAGTAGTAGCACCCGAAATCGCTCCGCCATCAGTTAAAGCAGTTGCTCCTTTGTACCATTGAAAAGAAATCCCGGTACCGGTAGCAGCAACAACAAATGTTGCAGTATCTCCGATGCATAAGGTTTGGGTAGCAACAGGCTGAGAAGTTATGGTAACTTTTTCAATTACGATTAACTCAGCATTAGCTGAAGTTGCTGCTGGGGAACAATTTCCGCTTACAACACAATTATAATTTGCTGATGCATCTGTTAAAGCAACAGGATTTATGGTAAGAGTGGCACTTGTTGCCCCTGAAATTGAACCACCATTGCTTAAAGGCGTTGCGCCATTGTACCATTGATAAGTCAAACCTGGTCCGGTAGCACTTATGGAAAAGCTAACTGAACTTCCTGAACAAACAGTTTGAGTGGCAAGAGGTTGTGAACTTATCGCAGGTAACGCCAATACATTTACAGCATTTGTTGTTTTACTACAATTCGTAGTTGAATTGGTAAAAGTAAAAGTTGGACTTCCAACAGCAACACCAGTTACAAGACCAGTATTGTCAACAGTTGCGAAAGCGTTATTACTGCTGCTCCATGTCCCTCCTGAATTTGGAGTTAATTGAGCTGTAGCTCCGATACAAACACTAGCAGGAGATGAAACCACAGGAAGTGCATTAACGGTAACAGTTGTATTTACAGAATTGGTACAACCATTTCCATTAGTATAAGAATAAGTAATTAGTGAAGTTCCAGCAGAAACACTTGAAACAAGACCACTTGTATTTATAGTGGAAACTCCAGTGGAAGCACTATTCCATGTGCCGCCAGGTGTTGAATTAGACAAAGTGGTTGTTGAACCAATACAGACT
The DNA here is from genome assembly GCF_021608185.1 of Flavobacterium anseongense. Classification (GTDB taxonomy): domain Bacteria; phylum Bacteroidota; class Bacteroidia; order Flavobacteriales; family Flavobacteriaceae; genus Flavobacterium; species Flavobacterium anseongense. The sequence goes on from NZ_JAKIHN010000009.1 coordinate 73,018, forward strand.
GATGTGTTTCCGGTGATAGGATTTAAAACAGGTAAAGGATTTACGGTAAAATTACTGACGCTGGTTCCGGTTCCTTGCGGAGTTGTCAAAGAAATTGTTCCCGTTGTAGCACCAGCTGGTAAAGTTGCTGTAACCTGAGTATTATTATCCTGTACAAAACTTGCAGCGGTTCCGTTAAAACTCACTGCGGTTGTTCCCGCGATAAATCCACCGGTTATTATTACTGATGTAGTTGAGCCAACACAAGCACTCGATGGAGAAAATCCAATTGTAGTATAATAAACTGTAATTTTAATATAATCTACCGTAGCAGTTAAACTATTGTTTGTGTTCACTGATAGTACCGCTCCAAAATTAGTTGCATTGATATCAGCTGGCGTCCATGTCGTTCCCCAAGTATCTGTTGATGAACCATAAGTTGCAACAGAAAGAGTCGTAGTATAAGCTGTTGCAGTAGCTTTGTTGGTACCGGTAACAATTCCACCCTTTACTAAACTGACAATATTATCTTTTGTTATTCTACCACCATTTGTAGCACTGGTTCTTCGGTTTACGGTAACAGTAATCCCGTTTATTATTGCTCCGGTTGGAATGGAAAAACCGTAATTAGTTCCTTGCAGATAATCAGTATTTCCTGCGCCACTAAAAACAGCAGTAGCATAATTTGCATCTGCAGTATTAGTAATGTTTCCTGGATTTGTCCAATCTATATTGGCGCCAGCAACAAAGTTTCCTGTAGTTGGATTATTTGGTCCGGCTGTTTGGGCTGCCGTAAAGTTTACTGGGAAAAGAGCGAGCGTAACTAGAAGTAGGATATATTTTTGTTTAAAAAATAATTCTAGTACAAATTCAGTTTTTTGAGATAAGTAGTTTTTCTTCATAGGGCGATGAATTTTAAACTCCATTAATATTATTACGAAATTATACTACCCTTTCAGAGTGCAACAATTTTTCGGTTACACTACTTTAAAAATCGATAAAGTGCAGTTTTTTTAAATATTTTTCAAATAAATTAAATTGTAACTATTTGTTTTTCAATAATCTGTGAATTATGCAAGTGTGCATTTCAACGAACGAAATGAACCTTTCATGGATAAAATTGAAATAAATAAAAGATTGAATTTTTGCTCAATCTTAACAAATACTATTTCAAGAAATAGGTATTAATAGCTTATATTTGTTTCTATGAAAAATTGTTTCTCATTTTTACTTTTTTTACCAATGGTGCTCTTTTCTCAAACTAATTTTGAGAAAGCAGAAAAACTATTTAATCAGGAAAAATATACTGCGGCTAAACCTATTTTCGAAAGCATTTATAAAGAGAATCCAAATCAATTAAAAACGATAGAGTATTTGGGTGACATTGCCAGTAATTTAAAAGATTGGGACAAAGCTGCTTTTTATTACGAAAAACTAAAAACCTTAAAACCCAGTGAAGCCGATTATTATTTCAAGTATGGTGGTGCTTTGGGAATGAAAGCACAAACAGGTGGAAAATGGGTTGCCATCGGGCTAATAGGCGATATCAGAAATTCACTCGAAAAAGCAATAGTTATTAATCCAAATCATATTCAAGCACGTTGGGGACTTATAGAATATTATCTTCAGTTACCCGCATTTGTTGGTGGCAGCGAACGAAAAGCACAACGATATTCAAATGAATTATTTAAAATTTCACCTGTCGATGGATATCTTTCCAAAGCACATATCGATGAATACTTTAAGCGTTATAAAAATGCTGAAAAAAACTATATTAAAGCTATTGAAATTGGCGGCTCCAAAAACACTTACCATCGGTTAGCCGAATTGTATAGAGAAAAATTACATCAACCCGAAAAAGCATTACAAGTTTTACAAGCATACCAAGAAAAAAACAAATCATAAAACATGCGTACACATTTCATTGCCATTGGCGGCGCTGCCATGCACAACCTTGCTTTAGCATTACACAATAAAGGATATAAAGTTACCGGAAGCGATGATGCCATATTTGAACCTTCCAAATCACGATTAGAAAAAAAAGGATTATTACCGGCAGAATTTGGCTGGTTTCCTGAAAAACTAACATCAGATATTGAAGCCATAATTTTGGGAATGCACGCCAAAGCTGATAATCCTGAATTGTTGAAAGCTCAGGAATTAGGATTGAAAATCTATTCGTATCCGGAATTTTTATACGAGCAATCTAAAAATAAAACCCGAGTAGTTATTGGTGGTTCGCACGGAAAAACAACTATCACTTCGATGATTTTACATGTGATGCATTATCATAATATTGAAGTCGATTATATGGTTGGTGCACAGTTAGAAGGTTTTGACACCATGGTTCATTTGACACACGAAAATGACTTTATCGTTTTGGAAGGCGACGAGTATTTATCTTCACCAATCGACAGGCGACCAAAGTTTCATTTGTACCAACCAAATATAGCGTTACTTTCAGGAATTGCGTGGGATCATATTAATGTGTTTCCAACTTTTGAAAATTATGTAGAGCAATTTGAAATATTTGTTAACCAAATAACCAAAGGCGGAATTTTAGTCTATAACGAAGAAGACGAAACGGTTAAAAAAGTTGCTGAAGAAACCACCAATACCATCAGAAGATTGCCTTATAGCACTCCAAGTTACTCTGTTGAAGACGGAACGACATTGTTAGACACACCCGAAGGCCCAATGCCAATTGAAGTTTTTGGTGCACACAACCTTAATAATCTGGCTGGCGCCAAATGGATTTGCCAAAATATGGGCGTTGATGAAGCCGATTTTTACGAAGCGATTGCAAGTTTCAAAGGCGCATCAAAACGTTTAGAAAAAATTGCCGAAGGAAAAGGTAAAGTAGCTTATAAAGATTTTGCACATTCACCAAGTAAAGTATCGGCAACAACCAAAGCCGTAAAAGCACAATATCCAAACAGAAAACTAGTTGCTTGTTTGGAACTTCATACATACAGCAGTTTGAATGCAGAATTCCTAAAAGAATACGAAGGAGCACTCGATGCTGCTGATGTTGCTGTTGTTTTCTATTCGCCCGATGCAGTTAAAATTAAGCAATTGGAAGAAGTTAGCTATGACCAAATTGCACAATCTTTTAAGCGTGATGATTTGATTATTTATACCAATCCGACTGAGTTTAAGGATTTCCTTTTTAATTACGATTTAAGTAATTCAGCTTTGCTTTTAATGAGTTCCGGAAATTATGGTGGATTAAATTTTGATGAGGTTAAAGGATTAATTAATTAAAATTCTTACATTTATCATTATTTTGATAATGATGAATGAACATAATTTCTCCATAAAACATTGGGCAGAAGATGATAAGCCACGTGAAAAGCTAATGTTGAAAGGCAAACTTTCATTAAGTGATGCCGAGTTGGTTGCTATTCTCATTGGTTCCGGAAACAGAAATGAAAGTGCGGTAAGTCTGAGCAAAAGAATCTTGTCAAGTGTCGATAACAACTTAAATGCTCTAGGAAAATTATCCTTAAAACAATTAATGGAATTCAAAGGAATAGGCGAGGCGAAGGCAGTTTCCATTTCAGCTGCTTTAGAATTAGGAAGACGTCGCAGAGCGGAAGAAACTGTTGAACTTCAAAAAATAACCTCAAGCAAAGTTGTTTTTGAAATCATGCAGCCTGTAATTGGCGAATTACCACACGAAGAATTTTGGGTTTTGTATCTGAATAATTCCAATAAAGTAATTCACAAATCACAACTTTCTAAAGGCGGAATTACCGGAACAGTGGTCGATGTGCGATTAATATTCAAAACTGCTTTGGAACAAGGAGCAATTTCCATAATTTTGACGCACAATCATCCTTCGGGCAAACTCTTGGCAAGTGATGCCGACAAGGATATTACCAAAAAACTAAAAGTGGCAGGAGAACAATTAGACATCAAAGTGCTCGACCATATTATCATTACCGAAACCGGTTATTTTAGCTTTCAGGATGAAGGTATTTTTTAAAATGGAAAACATTACAGACATTTTCTTCGATTTAGATCACACACTTTGGGACTTTGATGCCAATTCTGTTTTAGCATTTGATAAAATATTTGCCGAACAACATCCAACTATTGATACTAAAACCTTTATTGAAATTTACGCACCAATAAATCAGGCTTGTTGGAAGTTGTATCAGGTCGATAAAATTACGCATCAGGAATTGCGTTATAATCGTTTACGTCAATCGTTTGATGTTTTAAACTATTCTATTTCTGATGAAGAAATCAATAAAATCTCCGATGATTATATTGCCTTTTTGCCTGATAATAATCAGTTGTTTGAAGGCGCGATTGAAGTGTTGGAATACCTGACTCCAAAGTATAATCTGCATATTATTACCAATGGTTTTGCCGAAGTGCAAGGAAAGAAAATCAACAATTCGGGTTTAGCAGATTATTTTAAAACCATTACCAATTCGGAAATGGCAGGAATGAAAAAACCACACGCCACAATATTCGAATATGCACTATCTTTGGCTAACACAAAAAAAGAAAACGCGATCATGATTGGCGATTGTATCGATGCCGATGTGCGTGGCGCAATAGATTTTGGAATGAAAGCTATACTGTTTGATGAAAAGGGAATATATAATGAAGAAGGATTGCATACTATTAATCATTTATTAGAATTAAAAAAAATATTGTAAAATGAAGAGACTTGTATTGTTGTTTATTTTGATCTCGAGCTATGCCTTTTCGCAAAGCGTTAATGATTATCAATATGTGATTGTGCCTGTAAAGTTTGATTTTTTTAAAAAAGACGATCAGTATGGGCTGAATACATTAACCAAATTATTGCTGCAGAAATATGGTTTTAAAGCGTATTTAAGCAATGAAGAAATCCCACAAAATGTAGAGCGATGTAATTTTTTATATGCTAATGTTCTAGAAAAAAATGGTGTATTCATTACTAAAGTTAAAATAGTTTTGAAAGATTGTCAAGAGAAAGTGATATTTGAAACTCAATTTGGCGAAAGTCGAGAGAAAGAATTTGCAGTGGCTTATAATCTGGCATTGCGTGATACCGGAAAATCGTTTGATAAATTAGATTATAAATATAATGGAGTAAACAGGAATGTTACTCAGGCAACTACTGTCATAAATCAGATAGAAACTGAGCCGATAGTCAATTCAGGTTCGACCGCAACTAGCAATGAGACATTTTATTTTGCACAACCAATTGCAAACGGTTACCAAGTGGTTGATAGCGAACCAAAAGTGATTATGAAGTTAATTAACACTTCTCAAAAATATATTTTCCTTGCAGAAAAAGGAGATAAGAAAGGAGTAGTATTGCCAAAAGGGGATAAATGGGTTTTTGAATATTACGAAAACGGAAAAACATTTTCAGAACCCTTGAATCTGAAGTTTTAATTTAGTTTTCTGCTGAATACTGCGACTGAAAACTAGTAACCATACTTATCCTTCCAGCGATTCTTTAAGAAGTTACGCAATTCGTTCTCACGAGCATTGTTTCCGGGTTTGTAGAAAGCCGTATTTTTGATTTCATCGGGTAAATATTCCTGAGCCGAAAAATTATTTTCATAGCTGTGTGAATATTGATATTCTTCACCATAACCCAATTCCTTCATTAGTTTTGTTGGCGCATTTCGCAAATGAATTGGTACCGATAAATCGCCTGTTTGCTTCACCATTTGTTGTGCTTCACCAATTGCCATATAACTCGCATTGCTTTTGGCAGAAGTGGCCAAATAAACCGCACATTGGCTCAGGATAATTCTACTTTCGGGATAGCCAATGGTTGAAACCGCCTGAAATGTATTATTCGCCATGATAAAGGCAGTCGGATTGGCATTGCCAATATCTTCGCTGGAAAGAATTAGCATTCGTCGGGCAATGAACTTTACATCTTCGCCGCCTTCAATCATTCGGGCCAACCAATACACAGCGCCATTTGGATCACTTCCACGAATGGATTTTATAAACGCCGAAACGATATCGTAATGTTGTTCACCGGTTTTATCATAAAGCACGGTGTTTTGTTGTACTAATTCTAAAACTTTGTCGTTGGTTATTGTAATTTGACCTTCAGGGCTTGCGTTTACGACCAGTTCAAAAATATTTAATAGCTTTCGACCATCGCCACCGGAAAGTCGGAGTAGCGCTTCTGTTTCTTTTAGTTTTATTTTTTTGGAAGCCATAAAGGTATCTTCCTTGATAGCCCGATTTAATAAAGCCAATAAATCGTCTTTAGAAAACGGATTTAAAATATACACCTGACAACGTGACAAAAGCGCCGGAATAACTTCAAAACTCGGGTTTTCGGTTGTAGCTCCAATTAGGGTTATCCAACCTTTTTCTACAGCTGCCAATAGCGAATCCTGTTGCGATTTGCTAAAGCGGTGAATCTCATCAATAAACAGAATTGGATTTTTTGCTGTGAATAGTCCGCCACTAAGTTTGGCTTTGTCAATTACATCGCGAATGTCTTTTACACCACTGTTTATAGCACTTAACTCATAAAACGGGCGATTACTTTGCTTGGCTATAATTTGCGCCAAAGTTGTTTTTCCGGTTCCGGGTGAACCCCAAAATATCATTGATGGAATTACACCACGGGCAATTTGTTGCGTTAACGAACCATTTTCGCCAACAAGATGTAATTGGCTGATATAATCTTCTAATCGCTGCGGTCTGATGCGTTCGGCAAGTGGTGCTTCCATGTTGTAAAAGTAAATATTTCTGCCAAAATATCATTGTTTTAAATTTGGCTGTATTTTTGACAATAGCAAAAAACAATTTTAGCTTTAGCAATGAACGATTATCATCATTTTAAGTTTACACCTTCGGTTTGGTTAGTACCATCACTGCTGCTTATTCTGATATGGTTTGTATTCTTTTTGGAACATAGTTTCAATATTGATTTGACTTCACACGGAATTTTACCACGAACAGTTTCAGGTTTGGAGGGTGTATTTTTTAGTCCGTTTCTTCACGGTAGTCTGAATCATATTGCCAACAATTCTATTCCGTTATTTATACTCACAACGGCATTGATTTATTTTTACAGAGATATTTCATTAAAAGTATTGTTCTATGGTGTTTTACTTTCCGGTCTTATTACTTGGGTGATTGGAAGGGAATCCTATCACATTGGTGCCAGCAGTCTAATTTATGTTTTGGTTTCCTTTATTTTCTTTAAAGGAATGATGACACAATATTATCGCTTGATGGCTCTATCGATGGCGGTTGTGATGTTTTATGGCGGAATGATTTGGTATGTTTTCCCGGATATAGACAAAACGATTTCCTGGGAAGGACATTTGGCAGGATTGGTTACAGGATTCTTTTTTGCGATAAGATTTAAAACTCCCGATTATAAAAAAGACATTCAATACAATTGGGAAAGACCGGATTTTAATCCGGAAGAAGATGCTTTTATGAAGCATTTTGATGAGAATGGAAATTTTGTAAATACACAAAAAGAGGAAGAATCTGTTGAAGAAACAAACTCAATCTCGACTCAATATGTTTATGTTTTTAAGGAAACTGACGATGCCAAACAAGTCGAATAGTTTACTTTATAGCCCCGACCTGCCTGCCGGCAGACAGGTTGCAGCCAGCTACCGCGTAGTGCGTAAAGCGGGAAAATGGACTGCTGATAAATCCCAAGCCATTCGCTCTTTACTGTCTTTGACGTACAGCTTCGTAAAGAAATGCTCCACAAGCAACAGAAACATTTAATGAACCAATACTTCCAAACATAGGAAGTTTAGCTTTTTCATCAACGATTTTTAAAACTGATGGATTAATTCCTCGGTCTTCACTTCCCATGATAATTGCCACGGGTTCGTTAAGTGAAATGTCATAAATGTTTTGGTCTGTTTTTTCGGTAGCGGCAACGGTTTTTATTCCGCTTCCCTGAAGGTGGAAAATGGCATCTTTGATATGTTCAACTTTGCAGATTGGTACATTAAATACGGCACCTGCAGAAGTTTTTACTGTATCACCATTTACAGGCGCAGAACCCGCTTTTTGGACAATGATTCCGTCAACACCGGTACATTCAGCTGTACGGATAATGGCACCAAAGTTTCGCGCATCGCTCAGTTGGTCTAAAATTAAAAACAACGGCATTTTACCTGATTCGAGCACTTTTTCAATCAAAGTTTCTAAATCGTGAAAGGCGATAGGAGAGATGGTTGCTACGGCACCTTGATGGTTGTTGGAAGTTAATCGGTTTAATTTCTCGACCGGAACGTAGGAGAAGTTGATGCTTTTTTGTTTCATCACTTTCATTAATTCTTTCATTAAATCGCCTTGCGTGTCCGATTGAATAAATACTTTGTCAATTGCTGCACCCGATTGAATACCTTCTATAATTGCTCTGATTCCGAAGATTTGATGTTCTTTTTCCATGGCGCAAAGATATAAAAAAACCACCCCGAATTGGGATGGTTTTAGATTATAAAAACATTCTAAGTTTAATTAATGTCCCAGAAAACTTTTACTCTCATTCTGTCAAGACCACCAATTGCTTCAACAGCATTTTGGTAATTTGTAGTGTTTACAGTTCTTTCATTAATTGAGTAAAATAATCTTTTTGGAACTTCGCCATCAGCTGTAGGTGAAGCGTTCGAAGGTGCTACTAACACAGGGAAATCAAGTCTTCTATATGATGTCCAACCTTCAAATGGTCTGTTGTAAAAAGCTAACCAAGCTTGTGTTCCAATTTTTTCCTTCCAATCACCAGCTGCTGTCGAATATGCTACAGAAGGATTACTTAAATAAGAAGATGCTTGTGTAGCTAATCCCCAGAATTCAAATGATGCTGTAATGGCTTGGTTATAATAATATTCCTCTGAATTACCTACAGTATAACCTCTTGCGGCAGCTTCGGCTAAATAAAAGTTCATCTCTGTAGCTTCAATAAGTTGTCCATTAAAGTTTGGCTGTCTAAATACGCTTCCAATTTGAGAAAATGAAGAAAAATTATTATTGGCAGCACCATATATACCTCCTACATATATTCCACCAACACTTGAAAAATAAACAGCTCTTCTTGGGTCATTAAGCCCATTCATTACATCTACAAGGGTCTTGGATGCAACAAAATCGTTTCTATTACTCGCAACTAATTGCTCATATATCGGATTATAATTTGGAGCTGATCCCGGATAATTAAATGAAGCGTTTTCAAGGTTAGTTAAAATAACGCCACTATTAAAGGCACTTTCTACAGTTGATTTAGATAAAGTTGGGTTAACGTCGGCTAAATTGATTCCTAATTTAAGTTTTAATGAGTTTCCAAATAATTTCCATTTTTGAATATCTCCTCCAAATAGGTATTCTCCTGTTGAGAAAGAAGTAGTGCTGTCGTCAAGTAATGCTAATGCTGCATTTAGTCTAGTTATTAAATCAGGATAAATTGACGCATCATCATCATATTTTGGCAGTTTAATATTTATATTTAAACTTTCAGAATAAGGGACATCACCAAATGTATCAACTATTACTTGAAAGGTATAAACATTTAATATTTCAATAATAGCCAATTTGTTTTGTTGCTGTACTTGCCAAACAGCATTTGAAGCGCCAGTTGGTAATGTTTCCAGGGTGATTATTTCTTTCGCAGAATTTAGGTTGCCTAAAACATCTCTGTAAAGACTATTCCAGTGGTTGTCTGGTACAGCTCTAGATACAAGTCTATATCGTGACTCATCATTGTAAGTGGTTTGAGCCCAATATTGGGTAAAGAAACGGAATGGACTAAAATTCACTTCAGGAGTTGTCATTTGATCCATTAATTTCTTTTCAGCATTTGTTAATAACGTCTCCGCTGGCACATCATAAGGTGCATCGGCATTGTTATTAAAATCATCCGTATTGTTGTTACATCCTATTCCTAAGAACGAGAGTAAAACTAGTAATAAGATTATCTTTTTCATTTTTTAGAAATTTATTTTAACATTAAATGCATATACTTTTTCGGAAGGCATTACACCCGATTGATATCCTTGAACATTACCTGCAGAGTTCCCTGCTTCAGGGTCAGCGTGTGGAAGTTTTTTATCAATAATCCAAAGATTTGTCCCAGTTATACCAATTGAAGCTCCGGTAATAAATGTTTTTTCAAGTATTTTTGATGAAAAATTATAAGTAAGGCCAATCTCTCTTAATTTTACATAGGATGCATCATAAATAAATGCTTTGTTTGGAGCAGCTCCAGAGCCATATGCAGCGCCAGCTGTAGAAGCATCAATTCTAATATTATTTGGAGTTCCGTCTTCTAAAACACCTGGCAAGATTACACCTCCAGAATCAGCACCTCCTGTTAAAGGATCTCTTAGTGGGTTTCCTAAGTCATTATTTCCGGCACTTTCTGCATAAATTCCGGTGTATTGTCCATAAGATTGGTCAAGTGAAAAAACATCACCACCTTGTTTGATATCAATTAAGAAATTGAAAGTAAGGTTTTTGTATGTAAATCTATTGGTTATACCCGCAATCCAATCGGCTTGAATATTACCAATTACTTTATCACTATCGGTTAAATAAAAGCCATCGGCATCTATTACTCTATTACCATTATCGTCGTAGACAAAATCAGTACCTCTTAGAGTTCCATAGGGTTCTCCAACTGTTGCATTCAATGAAACTCCGTCTTGGAATGAAGCTAATTGAAGATTAGACCTTCCTTCATCTAGTTTTATAAGCTCATTTTTATTTTTTGACCAGTTTACTCCAACCATCCATTTAAAATCAGTCGTTTTAATTGGGTACCCAGACAAAGCAATTTCAATACCTTTGTTTTGTAACTCTCCGGCATTAATTTGTGAGAAAGAATAACCTGTAGAAGTTGATTGTGGCACATTAAAAATTTGATTGAATGTATTTGTCTTATATACTGATAAATCAAAATTTAATCTTTTGCTGAACATTTCAGCTTCTATACCAAACTCCCAAGTTTTTTGAAGTTCTGGTTTTAGTTTTTCAAAATCAACAAATACAGTACTGTTTCCAAAAGTAGGATTTGAACCAACAAGACCATTGTTTACTCTAGCTCCTAAAGTACCAAAAGCAGGATCATTACCAACTTCTGCGTAGCTTAATCTTATTTTGCCTAAACTTAGCCAATCTATTTTTGCAAATTGAGAAAAAACAAAACTTGTACCTAAGGAATAATAACCATAAGTATCATTGTTTTTAGGTAGTGCTGTAGAATTATCTAAACGATATGAACCTTCTAAGTATAGTGCTTTTTTATAATCAAAAGAAACTTGCCCATAAATTCCAAATTTTTCATATCTGTATTCTTCTTCTACTGGTGCGATAAAAACATTAGAATTAGCTAAAGTAAATAAACCTGGCGAGGCTAAACCTCCAGTTGTAGATCCTTCAAATTCATCAGCACTTGCTTTTATAAATGATGTTCCACCTAAAATTTTTATTCCTAAATCGTTAGTTAATCTTTTATCGTAGGTGGTTATAAAGTCATAAGTTGATTGAAGAAAGCTTCTGGTATATAAATTGTATCCAGAAGTTTCGTTAATTTGACTAATTCCAAACTCTTCAGCATGACTTCCAATAGCTTTTCTCATTTCTTGTCTGTCATTGGAACTTTCTACAGTTACCCTTCCTAAGATATTCAAATCTTTTGTTACGTCAAGAATTAAGCTTGATCCTATAATAACTCGAGTTCTATCATCAGAAGAATAATTTTGGTATCTATCCCAGTAAGGATTGTTCCAATAAGCTGGAGTAAAATCACCACCTAAAGGGTCAGCAAAATTCCATGTTGCATTAGTGTTAGTTCTAGAATATTCTCTTTGTAATTCTTTGATATCAACATTAACAGGCCACCATTGTCTAAACCCCGTCATTATATTATCGCCATATCCTAAATTGTTTCTACCGATGGTTGTTTGGTCAGAATATGTTAAAAAAGCAGTAACTCTTAGTTTTTCTGATAAATTCCTAGAGAAATTTCCATTAATAACGTTTCTGTTCAGTCTACTATTTGGAAGTGTTCCAGTTTCATAGTTATTAGTAAATCCGAAGTTATAAGTGCTTTTATCGTCACCTCCATTAATATTTATACTATTTATGCTTCCAAACGATTTATTAAAAAACTTTGAAGGGTCGTTTTTTGCAGCAACCCATGGTGTAGCTTGACCAAAATTTGGATTTCCTTCTACGAATGAATTCCATTGATAAACATTTAAATTTGGGTCGAATTCATTTCCATAGGAAGCATCGTCTCCTGTTGGTGTTATAAAATCATCATTACCGTCTCCATCAACATCTTCAACAAAGAAACTATCTGGCCCGGCATAACCTTCTCCGTATTTATTTTGATAAGTTGGAAAAGTTTCTTTATTAATCATCCCAATAGATGTTGTAGAACTATATGTAATTCCCATTCCTTTTCCTTGCTTTCCTTTCTTCGTAGTAATCATAATTGCCCCATTTGCTGCTTGACTGCCATATAGTGCAGTTGCAGCAGCACCTTTAAGAACTGTTAGTGATTCTATATTGTTTGGGTCAATGTCACTTGCAGAGTTACCAAAATCAAATCCATCTCTACCGTTAGCGGCGTCTCTAGTATTTAGGTTGGTATTAGTTATTGGCACACCATCTAAAACTATTAAGGCTTGATTATTTCCAGAGATACTTTTAGTTCCTCTTAATACAATATTAGTAGAGCCGCCAAAGTTTGAATTTCTTCTAACTTCAAGCCCAGCAACTCTTCCGGATAAGCTGTTAGTAAAGTTGTTAGTTGGTACTTGATTAATTTCATCACCAGAAAGTTTTTGTGCCGCATATCCTAAAGATTTCTTTTCTCTAGTGATACCTAAAGCTGTAACAACTACGCCTTCCAATTCAACGGCGTCTTCTTTCATCTTTACGTTAATTGTTGTCGATGAAGCCACAATTTCCTGCGATTTCATTCCAACAAAATTAAAGACAAGTGTTTGTGTGGCATCAGCTTTAATCGAGTACTTACCGTCAATGTCGGTCTGTACGCCAGTTGAAGTTCCCTTTACGAGAACATTTACCCCAGGAATCGGTAATCCGCTGTTGTCAGAAACAACTCCGGAAACAACCCTGTCTTGTGCAAAAGATATTTGCACCAATAACGCTATGAATAGCGTCAAGAATCCATTTAACTTTGTTTTCATTTTATAATTTGGTTATAATTAGTCTATCAAAATTCTGTAAAATTTATCATAAATCCTAACTAAATGTTAAAATTTTATGTTAATGTTTGTAAAATGTGTGAATTATATAAAACTTTCAAATGATTATGAAAAATAATTAAATAATTCGCAATTAATAATCGATGAAGTGCACGTTTTTTTAACAAATAAATGCAGGTTTGAATCCTGAATTAAAAACTTGCCTTAAAACTAATGTGGACGATAGAGTTTGAAAGTTTTATAGCCTGTTCATTGGTGCTTCCGTTGGCATATACGATATTAAAAAGCCCATTTTTGGTTAATAATCCAAATCCAAAGCCCAGGCCGAGAAGATTTTGATTACTGTCTGCTGTCTTGTCTTGAAGATATCCGTAATCAATAATCGAATGAACATACAAATTTGGAGTAAGTACATATCGGTATTCGGAGAGTATTGAGCCAAATAAATTCCCCTGCAAACTATTTTCGTTAAAACCACGAATTGAATTTATGCCGCCAAAGCGTTGTAACTCGTTTACAATGTAATTGCTACTTTGTAAATAGAAATTTTGTGATTTGATGTTTACAATGTTTCTCGGATTCAAATAGAAATTGTGTTTTGCAAACAGACTTCCAAAAAATTGACTGTCGGAAATCAGTTTGGCATCTCTTTTACCGGTGCCTATTTTCAAATCAATAGAAGTTTTTTCAGGAAAAAGAAAATCGTCATTCTTGAAATCGACATATTCTAAAGCGGTAGTTATGTACGAATTGTCAAAATCACTCAAGGTGGATGAATTAATATTTTGAATATCGCTCGATTCTGTTGATTGATAGCCAAGGTACAGGCGAGTGTTATAATTGAAATAATAACCTAAGTTTATGGCCGTTTTTGTATTTTGAAAAGTACTGTCTTGCTTGAATATATTTAATTCTGCTTTTATTCCTAACGGACTTTTAAAAATATATGGGAGCTCAACTCCGAGGTTAAATGTTTTTTGGTCCTGACCGTCGCTTTTCCAATACAAGGATAATTTTTCACCCGAGTTCAAGATATTGTTTAAAACCAAATCGATATAGCCGCTAAAAATAACTTTCTTGTTTTCGTCATTGGTAAAGCCTACATAACCATCAAAAGTATTTGGTTTGGTTTTTTCCAGATAGACATAAATTTTGGTTGAGTCTTTTGTGAAAAGTATTTCGGGATATTTACTTTGTTTTACAAATCGGAACTTTTCAAAGTCATTGTACAGCTTATCTAAATTCTTTTGATTAAAAACTTTGTTTCGGTATAACCGGATAATGTTCTTTTTGTGTCCTTCGGGAAATTTGTCATAACCGTTAATCACAATATCGTTTACCTGTCTTTTGATTTCGGTTGTAATCGATAAGTCGGCAGTCAGAAAGTCTTTAGATTTTTGAATATTGACAAGCTTTACTTTCGCCATCGAAAAACCATTGGTTTCCAATTTTTTTAAAGTGGCATTTAAAAAGCTTTCGGTTTCTTCGTATGGAATGGTTAAAGTGTCGTTTTTGATTGTGTAATTTGCGGCGATATTTTCCTGATATTTTATACCTATATATATGTACGCATAATTTATTTTTTTTTCAAGGCTGTATTTGAAGCAAAAAGTTGAATCATCCGGTTTGAAATTTTCCGTCAATTGACTTTCTAAATAACCACTTTTGGTAAGCTTTTCATAAAACAAATTATTCTCATCTAGGATTGATTTGGCATTTTTGTGCTTCAAAACATAGCCAATACTGTCGATAATTTTAGTTTCTTTTTCGTTTTGACCGATAATTTTCAGATGGAATTCCTGAGCAGAAATGTATCCGCTTGACGTAATGAAGATAAAAAAAAGGAAAAACTTTTTCAACTGTTAGAATTATTTGATTCAAAATAACGTAAAAAATCTGTTTTTATTGCCGATAATCGGACGGAAAAAGAATGTCTTTGAAAATTAATTAATTATGATTTGTTTCGTTGAAAATAATTACTACATTTGCAACCCCTAAAAAAGCGGGATTTTAACAAATAAAGAAAAATTAGTATTTAATTATGCCAACAATTCAACAATTAGTAAGAACAGGAAGAACTCAGATCACTAAGAAGAGTAAATCGGTTGCTTTAGATTCTTGTCCTCAAAGAAGAGGTGTTTGTACGCGTGTTTACACTACTACTCCAAAAAAACCAAACTCTGCAATGCGTAAAGTTGCGCGTGTACGTTTGACTAATGGAAATGAGGTGAATGCTTACATCCCAGGAGAAGGACACAATCTACAAGAGCACTCGATAGTATTAGTGCGAGGCGGAAGGGTAAAAGATTTACCGGGAGTTAGATACCACATTGTGCGTGGTGCGCTTGATACATCAGGTGTAGCAGGAAGAACACAAAGAAGATCTAAGTACGGTGCTAAACGCCCAAAAGAAGCAAAAAAGTAATTTAAAAACTTTTAAAGTAAAGACATGAGAAAAAGAGCGGCAAAGAAAAGACCACTTTTACCAGATCCAAAATTTAACGATCAGTTAGTAACACGTTTCGTGAACAACCTAATGTGGGACGGTAAGAAATCGACAGCTTTCAAAGTATTTTATGATGCTATGGAAATTGTAGAAACAAAAAAGAACAATGATGAAAAATCGTCATTAGAAGTATGGAAAGATGCTTTAACAAACGTTATGCCTCACGTAGAAGTACGTAGTCGTAGAGTTGGTGGAGCTACATTCCAAATCCCTATGCAAATTCGTCCGGACAGAAAAATCTCTATGGCCATGAAGTGGATGATACTTTATGCTCGTAAAAGAAACGAGAAATCGATGTCAGGAAAATTAGCTTCTGAAATTTTAGCTGCGGCTAAAGAAGAAGGTGCTGCTGTTAAAAAGAGAATGGATACTCACAAAATGGCAGAAGCAAATAAAGCATTCTCTCACTTCAGATTTTAATATTTAAGAAATGGCTAGAGATCTAAAATTTACAAGAAATATCGGAATTGCGGCTCACATTGATGCTGGTAAGACAACAACAACTGAGCGTATATTATTCTATACCGGAAAATCACACAAAATTGGTGAGGTGCACGATGGTGCTGCAACAATGGACTGGATGGCACAAGAGCAGGAAAGAGGAATTACCATTACTTCTGCTGCAACAACTTGTGAGTGGAATTTTCCAACGCAACAAGGGAAGCCGATTGCTGATACAAAACCTTACCACTTTAACATTATTGATACCCCGGGACACGTTGACTTTACCGTAGAGGTAAACCGTTCATTACGTGTATTGGATGGATTAGTTTTCTTATTTTCTGCTGTTGATGGTGTTGAGCCACAATCAGAAACTAACTGGAGACTTGCAGATCAATATAGAGTTCCACGTATGGGATTCGTTAACAAAATGGACCGTCAAGGATCAAACTTCTTAAACGTATGTCAACAAGTTAGAGATATGTTGAAATCTAACGCTGTGGCTATCACTTTGCCAATTGGTGAAGAGAACGATTTCAAAGGAGTGGTTGATTTAGTAAAAAACCAAGCTATCGTATGGCATGATGCAACTCAAGGGGCAACTTTTGATATTGTTGAAATTCCGGCTGATATGGTTGATGAAGTTAAACATTACAGAGATATCCTTATCGAAGCAGTTGCTGAGTATGATGAAAATCTACTTGACAAATACATGGAAGATCCGGACTCAATCACTGAGGACGAAATCAACCACGCGTTAAGAGCTGCTACAATTGATATGGCTATCATCCCGATGATTGCTGGTTCATCATTTAAAAACAAAGGTGTTCAATTTATGTTGGATGCTGTATGTAAATATTTACCATCTCCTTTAGATAAAGAAGGTATCGAAGGTATTCATCCTGATGATGCTGATTTATTGGAAGAAGATCAAACTAAAATCTTACGTCGTCCTGATGTAAAAGAGCCGTTCGCAGCTTTGGCATTTAAGATTGCTACTGACCCTTATGTTGGTCGTTTAGCCTTCTTCCGTGCTTACTCAGGTCGTTTGGATGCTGGTTCATACATCTTGAACACTCGTTCAGGAAACAAAGAAAGAATTTCTCGTATCTACCAAATGCACGCTAACAAACAAAACCCAATCGATTACATCGAAGCTGGAGATATTGGAGCAGCAGTTGGATTTAAAGATATCAAGACCGGAGATACAATGTGTGACGAAAAACACCCAATTATTCTTGAGTCGATGAAATTCCCTGATCCGGTAATTGGTATCGCTATCGAGCCAAAAACTAAAGCTGACGTTGATAAAATGGGTATGGCTTTAGCAAAATTAGCTGAGGAAGATCCAACTTTTACTGTTAGAACTGATGAGGCTTCAGGTCAAACGATTATTTCAGGAATGGGTGAGTTACACTTAGATATCCTTGTAGATCGTATGAAACGTGAGTTCAAAGTTGAAGTTAACCAAGGTGAACCACAAGTGGAGTACAAAGAAGCTTTCACTAAATCGGCACAACACAGAGAAGTTTACAAAAAACAATCTGGAGGTCGTGGTAAATTCGGTGATATCGTATTCCGTTTGGAGCCTGCAGATGCTGGTGTAGTTGGATTACAATTCGTTAACGAGGTTAAAGGTGGTAACGTTCCTAAAGAATATATTCCTGCTGTTGAAAAAGGTTTCAGAGAAGCTATGAAAACAGGTCCTTTGGCTGGTTATACAGTTGATAGTTTAAAAGTTACTTTATTAGATGGTTCTTATCACCCTGTGGATTCCGATGCTCTTTCTTTTGAATTAGCAGCAAGAATGGGTTATAAAGAAGTTGGTAAAGCAGCCGGTGCTGTTATTCTTGAGCCAATCATGAAAATTGAAGTGATTACTCCTGAAGAAAATATGGGAGATATCGTTGGAGATTTGAATAGAAGAAGAGGTCAAGTTAATGACATGGGAGACAGAGCTGGTGCTAAAACCATCAAAGCTAACGTTCCATTATCTGAAATGTTTGGTTATGTAACAACATTAAGAACATTGTCTTCTGGTAGAGCAACTTCTACAATGGAATTCTCTCACTACGAGCAAACTCCTTCAAACATTTCTGAAGAAGTAATCAAAAAAGCAAAAGGTAACGCTTAATTCTTATAAAGATGAGTCAAAAAATTAGAATAAAATTGAAGTCTTACGATCACATGTTGGTTGATAAATCAGCTGAGAAAATCGTAAAAACTGTGAAAAGCACAGGTGCTGTTGTAACAGGTCCAATTCCGTTGCCTACGCACAAAAAAATATTTACTGTATTACGTTCTCCACACGTTAACAAAAAAGCGAGAGAGCAGTTTGAGGTAAGTTCATACAAAAGATTACTAGATATCTATAGTTCTTCTTCGAAAACTATCGATGCTTTAATGAAACTTGAATTGCCAAGTGGAGTTGAAGTAGAAATCAAAGTATAACGAACAAGTTTCTGAAATGAGTATCAGAAGTAAATTTATTTCTGATACTTGTTTCTTTATAAAAAAGTAAACAAATAATAATTATAAATAGTTTAATATGTCTGGGTTAATAGGAAAAAAAATCGGCATGACTAGCTTATTCGATGAGAACGGGAAAAACATTCCTTGTACTGTAATCGAAGCTGGGCCTTGTGTCGTTACCCAAGTCAGAACCAAAGAGGTTGACGGGTATGAAGCGCTTCAACTTGGTTTCGATGACAAAACAGAAAAACACGCTACTAAAGCTGACTTAGGTCACTTTAAAAAAGCGGGAACTTCTGCAAAGAAAAAAGTCGTTGAATTCCAAGGTTTCGAAAGTGATTTTAAATTAGGTGACAATGTTACCGTGGAAGTATTCAGCGAAGGAGAATTTGTTGATGTACAAGGTGTATCAAAAGGAAAAGGTTTCCAAGGTGTTGTTAAACGTCACGGTTTTGGTGGTGTTGGACAAGCAACTCACGGACAACACAACCGTTTGAGAGCACCAGGTTCTGTAGGAGCATCTTCTTATCCATCACGTGTATTCAAAGGAATGCGTATGGCAGGAAGAATGGGAGGAGATAATGTAAAAGTTCAAAACCTTAGAGTTTTAAAAGTAGTGGCTGAAAAGAACCTACTTGTTGTTAAAGGAGCTGTTCCTGGATGCAAAAACTCTTATGTAATCATTCAGAAGTAATGGAAGTAAAAGTTTTAGATATCAACGGAAAAGAAACTGGAAGAAAAGTTCAACTTTCTGATTCAGTTTTCGCAATTGAGCCAAATAATCACGCGGTTTATCTTGATGTTAAACAATATTTAGCAAATCAAAGACAAGGAACACACAAAGCTAAAGAAAGAGCTGAAGTTGCAGGTTCTACACGTAAGATTAAAAAGCAAAAAGGTACTGGTACTGCACGTGCAGGAAGCGCAAAAAGCCCTGTTTTCAAAGGTGGTGGAACTATCTTTGGACCACGCCCAAGAAGTTATTCATTCAAATTGAATAAAAGCTTAAAGAGATTAGCAAGAAAATCTGCTTTCTCAATCAAAGCAAAAGAGTCAAATATAGTAGTTGTTGAAGACTTCAATTTTGAAACACCAAACACTAAAAATTTCATCAACGTTTTGAAAGCTTTAGGGTTAGAAAACAAAAAATCTTTGTTTGTGTTGGGTGAATCAAATAAAAATGTATATTTGTCGTCACGTAATTTGAAAGCTTCTAGCGTTGTAACTAACTCAGAATTAAGCACTTATGCAATTTTAAATGCAAGCAACTTAGTTCTTTCAGAAGGTTCTTTAGAAGGAATTGAAGAAAATTTAAGTAAATAACAGAGTCATGAGTATCATAATTAAACCTATCATAACAGAAAAAATTACCAAAGAAGGTGAGGTTTTCAATCGTTTTGGTTTTGTTGTTGACAAAAAAGCAAACAAAGTTCAAATTAAGAAAGCTGTAGAAGCTGCTTATGGAATTTCTGTTGTTACTGTAAACACGATGAACTATAGAGCTGATAGAACTACTAAATACACAAAAAGTGGTTTGATTAGCGGAAAAACAAATGCTTACAAAAAAGCAGTTGTACAAGTAAAAGAAGGAGAAACAATAGATTTTTATAATAATATCTAATAACAATGTCAGTTAGAAAATTAAAACCTATTACCCCTGGTCAGCGTTTTAGAGTTGTGAATGGTTTTGACGCCATCACGACTGATAAGCCGGAGCGCTCTTTGTTAGCACCGATAAAAAACTCAGGAGGTAGAAATAGTCAAGGAAAAATGACCATGCGTTATACAGGCGGTGGTCACAAACAAAGGTATCGTATGATTGATTTCAAAAGAACTAAAGCTGGAATTCCTGCTACAGTGAAATCAATCGAGTATGATCCAAACAGAACTGCTTTTATCGCATTATTGTGGTATGCAGATGGAGAGAAAACGTATATCGTTGCTCAAAATGGTCTACAAGTAGGACAAACTGTTGTGTCTGGAGAAGATGCAGCTCCTGAAATTGGGAATACTTTGCCATTAAGCAAAATTCCATTGGGAACTGTGATTTCTTGTATCGAATTGCGTCCGGGTCAAGGAGCTGTTATCGCTCGTTCGGCCGGAACATTTGCTCAGTTAATGGCAAGAGACGGGAAATATGCTACTATTAAAATGCCATCAGGTGAAACAAGATTAATCTTGTTGACTTGTTCAGCAACAATCGGAGCAGTTTCTAACTCTGATCACCAATTGATCGTGTCTGGTAAAGCAGGTAGAACAAGATGGTTAGGTAGAAGACCAAGAACAAGACCAGTAGCTATGAACCCTGTTGATCACCCAATGGGTGGTGGTGAAGGACGTTCATCTGGAGGTCATCCACGTTCTAGAAAAGGTTTACCAGCTAAAGGTTATAGAACTCGTTCTAAAGTTAACCCGAGCAACAAGTATATTGTAGAACGCAGAAAGAAATAATAAGACATGGCACGTTCATTAAAAAAAGGACCTTTTGTACACTATAAATTAGATAAAAAAGTTCAGGAAAATATTGCTGGTGGAAATAAAGGAGTTGTTAAGACTTGGTCTAGAGCTTCTATGATTACTCCAGATTTCGTTGGACAAACTATCGCAGTTCACAATGGTCGCCAATTCGTTCCGGTTTATGTAACTGAGAACATGGTAGGACACAAATTAGGAGAGTTTTCACCAACAAGATCTTTTAGAGGTCACGCTGGAGCAAAAAATAAAGGTAAAAAATAAGAAGCAATGGGAGTTCGTAAAAGAGAAACAGCAGATGCGAGAAAAGAGGCTAATAAGTCTATTGCTTTCGCGAAATTGAATAACTGCCCTACTTCACCTAGAAAAATGCGCTTAGTAGCAGACTTGGTAAGAGGTCAGAAAGTTGAGAAAGCGTTGAATATTTTAAGATTCAGCACTAAAGAAGCTTCAAGAAAATTAGAAAAACTATTATTATCTGCAATCAACAATTGGGAGCAAAAAAATAGTGAAGCTAATGTAGCTGAAGCAGGCTTATTTGTAAAAACAATCACTGTAGATGGTGGAATGATGTTGAAAAGACTTCGTCCGGCTCCACAGGGAAGAGCACACAGAATTAGAAAACGTTCTAACCACGTTACAATCGTATTAGGACAATTAGATAACACACAAAGCAATTAATTAAGATGGGACAAAAGACAAATCCAATAGGAAACAGACTTGGTATCATCAGAGGATGGGATTCAAACTGGTATGGTGGAAATGATTACGGTGATAAAATCGCTGAAGATTACAAAATCAGAAAGTATATCCATGCTCGTTTATCAAAAGCTAGTGTATCAAAAGTAATCATCGAGAGAACTTTGAAACTTGTAACCGTTACTATCACTACTGCTAGACCTGGTATCATTATCGGAAAAGGTGGTCAAGAGGTAGACAAGTTAAAAGAAGAACTTAAGAAAGTTACTGACAAAGAGGTTCAAATCAACATCTTTGAAATTAAAAGACCTGAATTAGATGCTTACTTAGTAGGTACTTCTATCGCGCGTCAGATTGAAAGCAGAATCTCTTACAGAAGAGCTATCAAGATGGCAATTGCGGCTGCAATGCGTATGAATGCTGAAGGGATCAAAGTTTTAATCTCTGGTCGTTTGAACGGAGCTGAAATGGCACGTTCTGAGCAATTCAAAGAAGGTAGAATTCCTCTATCAACTTTCAGAGCCGATATTGATTATGCTTTGGCTGAAGCACATACTACTTATGGTAGAATGGGTATCAAAGTATGGATCATGAAAGGTGAAGTTTATGGGAAAAGAGATCTTTCTCCACTTGTAGGCATGGACAAAAAACAAGCTGGTCAAGGTGGTGGAAAAGGAGATTCTCCTAGAGGTGACAGAAAGCCTTTCAATAAGGACAGAAAACCTGCGGGAGACCGTAAGAGAAAGTAATTTTTTAAAAAGTAAAGAAAAATGTTACAGCCTAAAAGAACAAAATACCGTAAGGTACAAAAGGGTAAGATGAAAGGAAATGCTCAAAGAGGGCATGAACTTTCAAGTGGAATGTTCGGGATCAAATCTGTACACGAAACAGGAATGTTTTTAACTTCTCGTCAAATCGAGGCTGCGCGTATCGCTGCAACCCGTTACATGAAAAGAGAAGGTCAATTATGGATCAACATCTTCCCGGATAAACCTATCACAAAGAAACCTCTTGAGGTACGTATGGGTAAAGGTAAAGGAGCAGTCGAATATTGGGCTGCTGTTGTAAAACCAGGAAGAATCATGTTTGAAGTTGGTGGCGTGCCACTTTCTGTTGCAAAAGAGGCGTTACGTCTTGCTGCACAAAAACTTCCGGTAAAAACTAAGTTTGTCGTTGCTAGAGATTTCGAAGCATAATATATTAAAGAAATTATGAAACAATCAGAAATTACAAAACTATCTGTAGCTGAGTTACAAGAAAAACTTAGTCAATTAAGAAAAGCGTATTCAGATCTAAGAAATGCACACGCTATTTCTCCTATTGCCAATCCACTTCAAATTAGAAGTGCTAGAAGAGCGGTTGCTAGAGTAGCAACTGAACTAACTAAAAGAGAGTTACAATAATTGTACTAGCAAAAGATGGAAAAAAGAAATTTAAGAAAAGAAAGAATTGGTGTTGTTACGTCTAACAAAATGGATAAATCTATTGTTGTAGCACAAGTAACAAGAGTAAAACACCCATTATATGGTAAGTTCGTATTGAAAACTAAAAAGTTTCATGCACACGACGAAACAAATGACTGTAACATTGGTGATACAGTAAAGATCATGGAAACAAGACCTTTATCAAAAACTAAATGTTGGAGATTAGTTGAAATCATTGAAAGAGCTAAGTAATTATGGTACAACAGGAATCGAGATTAAAAGTAGCAGATAACACAGGAGCAAAAGAAGTTTTGACTATCCGTGTTTTAGGAGGAACGAAACGTCGTTATGCCTCTGTTGGAGATAAAATTGTAGTTTCAATTAAAGATGCAACACCAAACGGAAACGTGAAAAAAGGTGCTGTGTCAACTGCAGTTGTTGTACGTACCAAAAAAGAAGTGAGAAGAGCTGATGGTTCTTATATCCGTTTCGATGACAATGCATGTGTTCTTTTGAATGCTGCAGGAGAAATGAGAGGAACTCGTGTTTTTGGTCCGGTAGCAAGAGAATTGCGTGAAAAACAATTCATGAAAATTGTATCATTAGCACCTGAAGTGCTTTAATTATTAGTAAGATGATAAAGTTAAAAGTAAAATCAGGAGATACGGTAAAAGTTATCGCAGGAGACCATAAAGGGTTAACAGGTAAAATTACCCGTGTTTACAGAGAGAAAAATAAAGCGATCGTTGAAGGTATAAACATGGTGTCGAAACACACGAAACCAAGTGCTAAAAACCCACAAGGCGGAATCGTTAAGAAAGAAGCTCCTATCCACATCTCAAACCTTTCTTTGGTAAGCGGTGCTGATACAGCTAAAGGCGGAGCAAAAAAAGATTCAAAAAAAGCTAATAAAGCATAGTTATGGCATATATTCCAAGACTTAAGCAAGAATATAAGGACAGAGTAATTGCTGCCCTTAAGGAAGAATTCGGTTATAAAAACGTAATGCAGGTTCCTAAATTGGAGAAAATCGTTTTAAGCCGTGGAGTTGGAGCAGCAGTATCTGATAAAAAACTTGTTGACTATGCAGTTGATGAGTTAACAAAAGTTACTGGACAAAAAGCAGTATCTACAATCTCTAAAAAAGACGTTGCGTCTTTCAAATTGAGAAAAGGTATGCCGATTGGAGCAAAAGTAACTCTTAGAGGAGAGAAAATGTATGAGTTTTTAGATAGACTTATTACATCATCTTTGCCACGTGTTAGAGATTTTAACGGTATCAAAGCTACTGGTTTTGACGGAAGAGGTAATTACAACCTTGGTGTTACCGAGCAAATCATTTTCCCTGAAATTGATATTGACAAAGTAAACAAAATCTCAGGTTTGGATATTACGTTTGTAACTTCTGCCAACACAGATAAAGAAGCAAAATCATTATTAGCAGAATTAGGTTTACCTTTTAAAAAGAATTAAGACATGGCTAAAGAATCAATGAAAGCCCGTGAGGTTAAGAGAGAAAAAACGGTAGCTAAATACGCTGAGAAAAGAAAAGCTTTATTAGAAGCTGGAGATTACGAAGGGTTACAAAAATTACCAAAAAATGCTTCACCGGTTCGTATGCACAATCGTTGCAAATTAACTGGAAGACCAAGAGGTTATATGCGTCAATTCGGTATTTCACGTGTTACATTCCGTGAGATGGCCAACCAAGGATTGATCCCAGGAGTGAAAAAAGCCAGCTGGTAATAGTTGGTATTTCAGCAGATAATTGTACATTTGCCGGATTTTTGCCGGGAACCGTGCAATTATCTGCTTTAAATTAGAGTTTAATGGCTTCAGGTTCAGTAGAATAGTTCTATTTGAAAACCGTTGCCGCAATTTAATAAATATGTATACAGATCCTATTGCGGATTATCTTACGAGAGTTAGAAATGCAGTGATGGCAAACCACAAAGTGGTTGAGATTCCGGCATCTAACCTTAAAAAAGAAATCACAAAAATTTTATTCGATCAAGGGTATATTTTAAGTTACAAGTTTGATGACAGTACTGTTCAAGGTACCATCAAAATCGCTCTTAAGTATGATAAAGATACTAAAGACTCTGTAATTAAAGATATCCAAAGAATTAGTAAACCAGGTTTACGTAAGTACGCAGGTGCTTCAAAATTACCTAGAATCCTTAACGGTTTAGGAATTGCTATTGTTTCAACTTCAAAAGGTTTAATGACCGGGAAACAAGCTAAGCAATTAAATGTTGGTGGAGAAGTAATTTGTTACGTATACTAATTAAAAACAGAAAACATGTCAAGAATAGGTAAAAATCCAATTTCGATTCCTGCTGGTGTTACTGTTGAAGTTAGTGAAACAGTAATTACAGTTAAAGGAAAATTAGGTCAACTTACGCAGGATTACGCAGACGTAACTGTAAAAGTTGAAGAAGGTCAATTAACAGTTGAAAGACCATCTGATAGTAAAGATCACAGAGCAAAACACGGATTATACAGATCATTAATCAGTAATATGGTTGTTGGTGTATCTGAAGGTTTTACTAAAGAATTAGAATTGGTTGGAGTTGGTTACAGAGCTTCGAATCAAGGTCAAAAATTAGATTTAGCTCTAGGTTTTTCTCATAACATCGTTTTAGAAGTTGCTCCTGAAGTAAAACTAGAAACAATCTCTGAGAAAGGTAAAAACCCAATCGTGAAGTTAACATCTTTCGACAAACAATTAGTAGGTCAAATCGCTGCGAAAATCAGAGGTTTCCGTAAACCAGAGCCTTACAAAGGTAAAGGAGTTAAGTTTGTTGGTGAAGTATTAAGAAGAAAAGCAGGTAAATCAGCTTAAAAAATAGCGTTATGTCATTAACAAAATCTGAAAGAAGACAAAGGATACAATACAGAATCAGAAAGATTGTAAGCGGAACGGCTGCAAGACCAAGATTATCTGTATTCAGAAGTAATAAAGAAATCTATACACAACTAATTGATGATGTGAATGGAGTTACTTTATTGGCTGCTTCATCAAAAGATAAAGGAGTAAATATTAAAGGTACAAGCATGGAAGTGGCAACAGAAGTTGGAAAACTTGTTGCTGAAAAAGCTTTGAAAGCTGGAATCACAGAAGTAACTTTCGATAGAGGAGGTTATTTATATCACGGTCGTATTAAATCATTAGCAGAAGGCGCAAGAGCGGCTGGGCTTAAATTCTAATATATTATGTCTAAATACAAAAATGTAGAATTAGTAAAACCTAGTGGTCTTGAATTAAAAGATCGTCTGGTAAGTGTAAATCGTGTTACCAAAGTAACAAAAGGAGGAAGAGCATTTGGTTTTTCTGCAATTGTTGTTGTAGGTGATGAAAACGGGGTAGTTGGTCACGGATTAGGAAAATCTAAAGATGTTTCTGAAGCTATTGCAAAAGCAGTAGAAGATGCAAAGAAAAACTTAGTTAGAATTCCTTTGAGCGGACAATCAGTTCCTCACGAACAAAAAGGAAAATTTGGTGGAGCTGCAGTATTTTTGATGCCGGCATCTCATGGTACCGGAGTAATTGCAGGTGGAGCTGTTCGTTCAGTTCTTGAGTCAGTTGGTATTCATGATGTATTATCAAAATCACAAGGTTCATCAAACCCTCACAACGTGGTAAAAGCAACTTTTGATGCTTTATTACAAATGAGAAGTGCTGTTACTGTCGCAAAACAGAGAGGTATTTCTTTAGAAAAAGTTTTTAAAGGTTAATTCAAGGAAATTATGGCTAAATTATTAGTAAAACAAGTTAGAAGCAAAATCAATTGTCCACTTACACAAAAAAGAGGATTAGAGGCTTTAGGTCTTCGTAAAATGGGACAAACTGTGGAGCATGATTCAAATCCTGCTATCCTTGGAATGATAAATAAAGTTAAACACTTAGTTTCCGTTGAGGAAGTTAAATAACAAATACAGTTATGAATTTAAGTAACTTACAACCTGCTGAAGGTTCTACACACAATCAAAATAAAAGATTAGGTAGAGGAGAAGGTTCTGGAAAAGGTGGTACCGCTGCACGTGGTCACAAAGGAGCTAAGTCTCGTTCTGGTTATTCTAAAAAGATTGGTTTTGAAGGAGGTCAGATGCCACTTCAAAGACGTGTGCCTAAGTTTGGTTTTACAAACATCAATCGTAAAGAATACCAAGGTGTAAATCTTGATACACTTCAATTGTTAGTAGATAATGGAATTGTTACCGATACTGTAGATTTTACAGTGTTTGTAGAAAACCGTTTGGCTACTAAAACCGAGTCTGTAAAAATTCTTGGAAGAGGTGAATTAAAAGCAAAATTAAAAGTAACAGCTCATAAATTTACTGCTACTGCAAAAGCTGCTATCGAAGCTGCTGGTGGTGAAGCTGTAACCTTATAATTATAGAACAATGAAGAAATTTTTTGAATCATTTATAAATGTTTGGAAAATAGAAGAACTAAAGAACAGAATTGTCTTAACTCTTATGTTGCTTTTAGTTTACAGATTTGGTGCGCACGTTACGCTTCCGGGTATTGATGCATTACAATTAGATAAATTAGCTGGTCAAACAGATAACGGTATTGGATCAATATTGGATATGTTTACTGGTGGAGCTTTCTCAAAAGCATCAGTATTTGCGTTGGGTATCATGCCATACATTTCTGCTTCAATTGTTGTTCAGTTAATGGGTATTGCCATTCCATATTTGCAAAAACTGCAAAAAGATGGGGAAAGTGGCAGAAAGAAATTAAATCAAATTACCAGATGGTTAACCATCGCTATTACATTGGTTCAAGGTCCGGGTTATATCTATAACTTATACAGAACTTTACCTAGTAGCGCATTCCTTTTAGGATTTGATTCGTTCTCTTTCTTATTTTCATCGGTTTTAATTTTGACTACAGGTACTATTTTCGCTATGTGGTTAGGAGAAAAAATTACAGATAAAGGAATCGGAAATGGTATTTCATTATTAATTATGGTAGGAATTCTTGCCAGATTACCACAAGCATTATTTCAAGAATTTACTTCAAAAGTTACCAATAATAACGGTGGACCAATGTTGTTAGTAATCGAAGTTATCGTGTGGTTATTAGTAATTATTGCTTGTGTCCTATTAGTTATGGCTGTTAGAAAAATCCCCGTACAATACGCTCGTCGTACAACTAGCGGAGATTTCGAACAAGACATGATGGGTGGAAACAGACAATGGATTCCGTTAAAGCTGAATTCTGCCGGAGTAATGCCAATCATCTTTGCTCAGGCAATTATGTTTATCCCTGCAGCAGTAGCCGGACTTTCAAAATCTGAAACGTCTCAGTCTATTGCAGGAACATTCAGTGATATGTTCGGACTTTGGTACAACGTAGTTTTTGCATCGTTGATTGTAATTTTTACATTCTTTTACACGGCAATTACTGTCCCAACTAATAAAATGGCAGATGATTTAAAAAGAAGTGGTGGATTTATTCCCGGTGTTAAACCTGGAGTTGAAACAGCTGATTTCTTAGATAAAATCATGTCTCTAATAACATTCCCTGGTTCATTATTTCTTGCGTTGATTGCTGTGTTCCCAGCAATTATTGTAAGCCTTAGTGTTCAACAATCTTGGGCAATGTTCTATGGTGGAACTTCACTTATTATTATGGTGGGAGTTGCAATTGACACTATCCAACAAGTAAATTCTTATTTGTTGAATAAGCACTATGACGGATTGATGAAAAGTGGTAAAAATAGAAAAGCAGTAGCTTAATTTTTATGGCAAAACAATCAGCAATAGAACAAGACGGATCAATAATTGAAGCATTGTCAAATGCAATGTTCCGTGTGGAGTTAGAAAACGGACATGTTGTAATTGCTCATATTTCTGGAAAAATGCGTATGCATTACATTAAATTGTTACCTGGTGACAAAGTAAAACTGGAAATGAGTCCTTACGATTTGTCAAAAGCAAGAATTACTTATAGATATTAAAGATATTCAAAATGAAAGTAAGAACATCAGTAAAGAAACGTAGTGCCGAGTGCATCATCGTTCGCAGAAAAGGAAGATTATACGTAATCAACAAAAAGAATCCTAGATTTAAACAAAGACAAGGATAAGTTATGGCAAGAATAGCAGGGGTAGACATCCCAAAAAACAAAAGAGGAGTTATCGCTTTAACCTACATCTTCGGAGTTGGTAAAAGTCGTGCAAGCGAAATATTAGCAAAAGCTAATGTTAGCGAAGACATTAAAGTTCAAGATTGGAATGATGAGCAAATCGGAGCAATTCGTGATGCAGTATCATACTACAAAATTGAAGGTGAACTTCGTTCAGAAGTTTCATTACACATTAAGCGTCTAATGGATATTGGATGTTATAGAGGAATCCGTCACAGATCTGGTCTTCCATTAAGAGGACAAAGAACTAAAAACAACTCTAGAACAAGAAAAGGGAAAAGAAAAACTGTTGCTAACAAGAAAAAAGCAACTAAATAATAAGTAATATGGCTAAAGCAACAACAAAAAAACGTAAAGTTATCGTTGAATCAACAGGTGAAGCTCATATTAGTGCAACCTTTAACAACATCATCATTTCTTTGACTAACAAAAAAGGTGAAGTTATTTCTTGGTCTTCAGCTGGTAAAATGGGTTTCAGAGGTTCTAAAAAGAATACTCCTTATGCAGCTCAAATGGCAGCAGAAGATTGCGGTAAAATTGCATTAGAAGCTGGACTTAAAAAAGTAAAAGTATATGTAAAAGGACCAGGTAACGGACGTGAGTCTGCTATCAGATCTATACATAACGCAGGAATTGAAGTAACAGAAATCATCGACGTTACCCCAATGCCACATAATGGATGTCGTCCTCCTAAAAGACGTAGAGTATAATTTATACTGAATTTATTTCAGTATTTAATTAAACAAATAATAAGTATAACCAAGATAGAATAAAGATTATCGAAGGATTCGACCTGAATTCATAATCTCTATCTTAAAACAATTTAAAATGGCAAGATATACTGGTCCAAGTACAAGAATTGCTCGTAAATTTGGCGAAGCAATATTCGGAGAAGACAAAGCCTTCGAAAAAAGAAATTATCCTCCTGGACAACACGGGATGGCTAAAAAAAGAGGTAAAAAATCTGAGTACGCTGTCCAATTGATGGAAAAGCAAAAAGCTAAATACTCTTACGGTATTTTAGAAAAACAATTCAGAAACCTTTTTGAAAAAGCAGCAGCTTCTAAAGGTGTAACTGGTGAAATCCTTTTACAATTATGCGAAGCTAGATTAGATAACGTAGTATTCAGAATGGGAATTGCTCCATCAAGAAGAGCAGCTCGTCAAATCGTTTCTCACCGTCACATCACTGTGAACGGAGAAGTGGTTAACATCCCTTCCTATCACTTAAAACCAGGTGATAAAGTTGCTGTTCGTGAAAAATCTAAATCTGTTGAAGCAATCAATAATTCATTAGCAAATTCATCTCACGTATATGAGTGGATTACCTGGAATAACGATACTAAAGAAGGAACGTTTGTTTCTGTTCCACAAAGATTGCAAATTCCGGAAAATATTAAAGAGCAGTTAATCGTCGAATTGTACAACAAATAATAATTGACATTAGTCTAAATTATGGCAATATTTAATTTTCAGAAGCCCGATAAAGTTATCATGATCGATTCAACCGATTTTGAAGGTAAGTTTGAATTCAGACCTTTAGAACCAGGATACGGATTGACAGTTGGTAATGCACTTAGAAGAGTTTTACTTTCTGCGTTAGAAGGTTATGCAATTACATCTATCAGAATTGATGGTGTTGAGCATGAGTTTTCAACTATTTCAGGAGTTGTAGAAGATGTTACTGAAATTATCCTAAATCTTAAACAAGTACGTTTCAAACGTCAGATTGAAGATGTAGATAACGAAACAGTTTCTATCTCCATCTCAGGAAAAGATCAAATTACAGCTGGTGATTTCCAAAAATTCATCTCTGGTTTCCAGGTGTTGAATCCGGAATTGGTTATCTGTAACTTAGATAGCAAAGTAAATCTTAATATGGAATTAACTATCGAGAAAGGTCGTGGTTATGTTCCTGCAGAAGAGAACAAAAAACAAAACGCAGCAATCGGAACAATATTTACTGACTCAATTTTTACTCCGGTAAAAAATGTAAAGTATGCTATTGAAAACTTCCGTGTGGAGCAAAAAACAGATTATGAAAAATTAGTTTTCGAAATCAAAACTGATGGTTCAATCAATCCAAAAGATGCTCTAACTGAAGCTGCCAAAGTTTTAATTCACCACTTTATGTTATTCTCTGATGAGAGAATAACCCTTGAAGCTGATGAAATTGCTCAAACTGAGTCTTATGATGAAGAATCATTACACATGAGACAATTGCTTAAAACAAAATTGGTTGATATGGATTTATCCGTAAGAGCACTGAATTGTTTAAAAGCTGCAGAAGTTGATACACTTGGAGATCTAGTATCTTTCAACAAAAATGACTTAATGAAGTTCCGTAACTTCGGTAAAAAATCGCTAACTGAGTTAGATGAATTAGTAGCCAACAAGAATTTAACATTCGGAATGGATTTAGGTAAATACAAATTAGATAAAGAATAAATTACCTCATATTTTGCTCTCCAAAAAGGATTGTAGCAAGATGAGGGCTAAAAAAACACGTCATGAGACACGGGAAAAAAGTAAATCATTTAAGCAGACAGACCGGACATAGAAAAGCTATGTTGGCTAATATGGGTTGTTCTCTAATCGAGCACAAACGAATCATCACTACTGTTGCTAAAGCAAAAGCGTTGAAACAATTCGTTGAGCCGCTTATAACAAAATCAAAAGAAGATACAACTCACAATCGTCGTATCTGTTTCGCTTACTTGCGTAACAAATATGCAGTAACTGAGTTATTCAGAGACGTAGCTGCAAAAGTTGGTGATCGTCCGGGTGGATATACTCGTATCATCAAAATGGGTAACCGTCTTGGAGATAACGCTGATATGGCCATGATTGAATTAGTTGACTTTAACGAACTATACAATGGAGGTAAAAAAGAGGAGAAAAAAGGTAGAACACGTCGTGCTAAGAAATCAGCTGCGCCAGTTGCCGCTCCTGTTGCTCCGGCACCAGTTGTAGAAGAAGTAGCTCCAATCGTTGAAGAAGCTGCACCAATTGTAGAAGAAGTTGTTGAAACTCCGGTTACAGAGGTTGTAGAAACTCCGGAAGTTGTTGAAGAAACTCCTGCAGTTGCAGAAGTAGAAGAGACACCAGCTGACGAAGCTCCTGAAGCACCAGCTACTGATGAAGAATCAAAAGAAGAGGAAGCATAATAATATGCTACTTCATAAATAGGAAAAAGGATAAACGTTTTGTTTATCCTTTTTTTTTATTGGTAAATCAATTTGCATATTCTTAGTTTATGATGTGTATAATTTATGAATTGGTTTTTTAATCGACCTGTGTCGTTATATTGATAATTAGATGTTAAAATGGTACAAATCATTAATTGTAGGATTATTATTTTATAACTTGCACAATTTTATATTCCTTTTTGATTAAATATTTTATCACTTTATTTAGTAAAGTAAATCAGCATGAATAACCAAAAATCATTTTGTTTTTTTAATAAACATAATTTAACCCTATTGGTTATTTTTATGTCTGTTTTTTGTTTCTCACAAAACGAGACAAACAATTGGTATTTTGGGGCAAATGCCGGAATTGATTTTAGCAATGGAGATGTGACAATTCGAAATAATGGAAGTATGGTTACACCAGCCGGATGTTCAAGTATTTCAGATAATAATGGGAATTTGTTATTTTATACCAACGGTCAGACAGTTTGGAATAAAAACCATCAAATAATGCTAAACGGAGAAGGCCTATCCGGAGAAATAGATGGAATTCAATCTTCGTTAATTGTACCAAAACCAAACGATAATTCAACGTATTACATTTTTTATACAAGACAAGCTGTACTCACAAGTCCGGTATATTATTTACCCGGAATATATTATACAGAAGTTAAGTTTGATGAGGCAAATCCTTTTGGTTATGTTACAGTGAACAAAGATGTCAGGATTGCAGAAATAGAAGCGACAAACAGAATTGCAGCAATTCATCATCCTCAGAGTGATACCATAAGAGTCATTTGCATAACAAAACCAGATCCGGTATTCGGAGTCATGATTCCTGATGGAGAATTTATATTCAGAATATTTAATGTAACGCCTACTGGAGTGAATCCAACTCCGATAAAAAGGCCAATAAATTTGAGTATAGCCAGACTGGGCGCAATGAAAATTGCCCCTGATGGTAGTTATTTAGCTTTTGCTGATAGTGCTGCTCGGAAAGTATATTTCTATAGCTATAATAATGAAACTATTAGTTTCGAACCCTATTTTACACTGCCGACAATACCTGCATTTGGAGTGTTTATCAATCCTTATGGCATTGAATTTTCTCAAGATTCTAAAATGTTTTACTATTCAGGAGATGGTTATGTGGTGCAGTTTCCTTTTAGAAATATTGGAGGAATTGATCCGGCAGATTCCTATTTGATGCCTACGGAAAATCCGGGTTCAATTCAACTGGCAAGAAATGGTAAAATATACATTGCTCAGGGAAATTTAAGCGATCCTTTTGGGAAAGTATCGGTAATAAACAAGCCCGAAAAAATAGGGGAAGAATGTGCTTTTGTCTCAGAATCAATCGAGTTTGAAGATGCAGCTTCTACCAAAGGACTACCAGTATTTGTAGCTTCTTTTTTGAGAAACAGAATTATTCCTTCTAAAGACGATTGTGTCGATGTAGCCTTTACTTTTGAATTGGATGCCTACAGACAAATATTATCTGTTGAATGGGATTTTGGAGACGGAGCGACATCTACAGATTTTAATCCAACACATCTTTTCAGTACACCGAGAATCCATAAAGTGAAAGCAAGAATAATAATGGATAACAATCAGGTGGTTACTTTGTATAAAGAAGTCGAAGCCTATCCGTTACCAGAGCTGGAGCCAAATCAAATACTTACCCAATGTGATACCGACGCAGATGGAATCTCGGTTTTTAACCTTGAAAATATAAAAGATCATGTTGTCCTTCCAGATCCCGATTTTATCTACACTTTTTATCACAGTTTGGATGATGCTAATAACGATAGAAATCAAATTCCGGATGCACTTCATTATACCAATGTTTCAAATCCCGAAGAGATTTTTGTAAAAATAGTCAGTTCCAAAGGCTGTGTAACGATAACCAATTTTTACCTCGAAAATTATCAGGCAAATGCATTGCCAATAAGCGACATTTACGTTTGCGAAAGTTCAGATGATATTTTGAATAATTCGGAAGGTAAATTTGATTTAAGAGCAAAACAATTAGACATAAGGACTGAATTAGCAATGCCGGCTGAGTTTACAATAAGTTTTTATGCTACTCTGACGGATGCACAAACGAAGATTTCGCCTTTGGATAGGTATCATACATCAGCAACAACAGTAATTTGGGTCCGAATTGAAGATGACAGCCATAATTGTTTTGGAATTATGCCTTTCGATGCAATTGTAAATTCAAATATTGATTTGGATATAGAAAGTCAATATACTATTTGTGATCCAAGTGTGCAGCCACCATTAATTCTCGACGGAGGCAATAGTAATTATTCCTGGATATGGAAAAATCAAAGCGGAAGTATTATTGCTACTCAAAGATTTTTTCAACCAATGCAAGAAGGTGATTATTCTGTGACTGTTAGCAAAATAGAAAACGGAATAAGCTGTTCATTAACCAAAGAGTTCAGTGTAACAAAAGTGACTGCTCCGGAATTTATAGAGGTTAGCGCCGAGAACGGGAAAATTTTTGTTTCAGTAAGCGGAAATAGTAGTTATGAATTTTCCTTGGATGGAATTCATTATTTTGGTTCCGGAAGCTCCCATATATTCTCGAGCGTTGCAGCAGGTATTCACAGGGTTTATGTAAAAGACACGAATAATTGCGAAAAAAGTATTACTACCGAAATTTATATGATGACAGTTCCGGCCTATTTTACACCAAATAATGACGGAATCAATGATGAATGGAAAATATTAGGCTTGACAAAACAATTTTATTCTAATGCTGAAATTAGAATCTTTGACAGATTTGGAAAACTATTGTATACCATGGATATGAATGAAAATCAGTATGGCTGGCCTGGAATTAGTGATAAAAGGATGTTTCCTGCAGATGATTATTGGTACAAGATAACATTAACTGATTTGGAAAATAACCTGATTTTAAAACATGGACATTTTAGCTTAATCAGATAATCATAAAATATAACCTAAAAGTTCTCTATTGTGAGAACTTTTTTTTTGGTGTATTTTTGCAATGTCAAACTACAACACACAACTACACGATGCAACACACAACAAGACCACAGGCCATTTTACTACTAGCCGACGGAACCATTTTTTATGGTAAATCAATCGGAATTTCCGGGAAGACTTTTGGAGAAGTTTGCTTTAACACCGGAATGACAGGCTACCAGGAAATCTTCACAGATCCTTCTTATTTCGGGCAAATTATGGTAACTACCAATCCACACATTGGAAATTACGGAGTCAATCCCGAAGAAGTTGAATCAGGAAGAATAATGATTTCAGGATTGGTTTGTAAAAACTTCAGTTTTAACCATTCGCGTCCCGATTCCGAAAGCAACCTGTACGATTATTTCGAAAAGCAAAACCTAATCTGTATTTCAGATGTTGATACAAGAGCTTTGGTGAGTTACATCCGTGACAACGGCGCACAAAATGCGGTTATTTGTACCGATGGAACTTCGGTAGAAGAATTGAAAAAACAATTATCAAATGTTCCCGACATGAAAGGGTTAGAGCTGGCCTCAACGGTGTCAACTACTGAACCGTATTTTTTTGGTTACGAAAACGCAACCTATAAAATCGCAGCACTGGATTTAGGAATCAAAAGAAATATCCTGAGAAACTTAGCAAAAAGAGATTGCTATATCAAAGTATTTCCATACAATGCCTCTTTTGAGGAATTAAAATCGTTTAATGCTGACGGTTACTTTTTATCAAATGGTCCGGGCGATCCGGAACCACTAGAAGGAGTAATTGGTGTTGCCCAAGAACTGATTGCCTCTGACAAACCTGTTTTCGGAATCTGTTTAGGACATCAGATTATTGGTTTGGCAAACGGAGTTTCTACATATAAGATGTTTAACGGTCATAGAGGAATCAACCATCCTGTAATGAATGTCCTGACAGGAAAAGGTGAAATCACTTCGCAAAACCACGGA
This sequence comes from Flavobacterium anseongense, assembly GCF_021608185.1. Lineage (GTDB taxonomy): Bacteria > Bacteroidota > Bacteroidia > Flavobacteriales > Flavobacteriaceae > Flavobacterium > Flavobacterium anseongense. Next base: position 109,499 of record NZ_JAKIHN010000009.1, read on the forward strand.
TTTGCTGTGAACAGAGATGAACTTGAGAAACATCCTGATTTAGAAATCACACATTATCACATCAACGATAACACGGTTGCCGGTATGCGTATGAAATCCAAAAATGTTTTCTCAGTGCAATACCATCCTGAAGCAAGTCCGGGACCGCACGATTCATCGTATCTTTTTGATGATTTTATTACCAATATCAAAAAGGCGAAAAGCCTACTTGAAGTATAACTTTTCGCCTTTTACTGTTAAGCTGTATTTAACGGAATTAATCTTTGCTGGCATATGTTTCATAAAGGCTATCAAATTTTCCATTGTTTTTTAGGAAAGTACTATTCGTAGCCAACCAGCTGTCATACATCTTGTCTTTGGTAATTTGAAGATCATTAAAAACTGCATAAAACAAATTCTTTTTGGTATTGTAACTTTTGACAGTAGTATTATATTTGGCAATACTTTCGCTGTTTTCTGGCTGTGTTGAGTTTTTTAATGCCTGAAGTGTATTATATTCATCTACATACGCAATGAATAAGTCGCTCAATTTTTCTCTTTGGCCAGCTATAAAATTAGCATATTCAATATTGGCATCATTAAGGGAAGTATCTTTGTATTCACTTCTATATTCGCTGGTTTTCGCCACAACTTCATCACGCGTAAAAGTAATCATGTTCAAGCAATCTGAAAATCCTTTTTTATCTTTTGTATTTATTACATAGGTAAGTTTTTCATCCATAACATTCATTTTATAAAACAATACGTTTTGATACGCATTGTACTCTAAAATATTTTTAGACTTGTTATTTTTAAAATGCATTTTATAACACATAGCAAAACTCTTTTTGTCTTGTTCGTATTTTTTAAGCTCTTGATAATAAGCAATAAGATGACTTTCTTTAGTTGCAAGGTTTTCACCTATTTCAGGTAGGGTTAAAGTGCTTTGATAATCATAATCATTTAAAATCAGACTACCGTTTTTTAGACAGTCAATAGTTCTTTGGTTTAATTTTATAAAACTGTCTCTTAATAAAGTATTGCCTTCAAATCCTTTATTGTTGGCCAATAGAATTGAATTAATGTTTTCTAATTTTTCAATAATTCTGACAGCCGTAACTTTCGTTCTTGAATATAATTGTGATTCAACTATGGAAACAGAATAATCCATAAGGGATTTTTTTACAAATAATTCATTTTTAGCAAAATCATCCATATAAGCTTCGATAGTACGATAATTTTGAGAACTTGAAATTGCCGGTATTAGACCAACAAATATAAAGAAGCAAACTTTAATTAGTAGATTACTTTTCGGACTGTTTTGAAGAGTAGATTTTTTCATGAGGCAAGTGTTTTATTTTTATGTAAAATTAGCCCCAACCTGAAGGGTGAATGTTATATGATATCTCTTTATACTTGTATAATTCTCATTATGAAGTGCATTTCAACGATTCTTGCTAGCTAAAACGATTGCGTTTATAAGTTCTGCAAATAATTGCACGGCTATTTTTTAAATTCCTTAAATTTGTGAACCAATTAAAAATCTTAAACTAAAATAAAATGAGCATAATTATCAAAGTTCACGCAAGACAAATTCTTGACTCAAGAGGAAATCCAACAATAGAAGTAGATGTAGTTACCGAAAATGGCGTTTTAGGAAGAGCCGCAGTTCCGAGTGGAGCTTCTACTGGTGAGCACGAGGCAGTAGAATTACGCGATGGTGGAAAAGCCTATATGGGTAAAGGAGTTTCAAAAGCAGTTAAGAATGTTAACGAAATTATTGCCCCCGAATTAATGGGTGTTTCAGTATTTGAGCAAAATCACATTGATCAATTAATGATTGAATTGGATGCAACTCCAAATAAATCAAACCTTGGCGCTAATGCTATTTTGGGTGTTTCTTTGGCTGCAGCCAAAGCAGCGGCAAACGAATTAGGATTGCCTCTATACAGATACGTTGGCGGTGTTTCTGCTAATACCTTGCCGGTTCCAATGATGAACATCATCAATGGTGGTTCGCATTCTGATGCACCGATTGCATTTCAGGAATTTATGATTATGCCAGTAAAAGCAACATCGTTTACACATGCGATGCAAATGGGAACAGAGATTTTTCACAACCTGAAAAAAGTATTACACGATAGAAATCTTTCGACAGCTGTTGGTGATGAAGGTGGATTTGCTCCAAACTTAGCCGGTGGAACCGAAGATGCTTTGGATACAATCAAAAAAGCAGTAGAAAATGCGGGTTATAAATTTGGTGACGAAGTTATGATTGCTTTAGATTGTGCCGCTTCGGAGTTTTATGTAGACGGAAAATACGATTACACAAAATTTGAAGGTGCAACAGGCAAAGTAAGAACGTCTAAAGAGCAAGCAGAATATTTAGCTTCTTTGGCTACAAATTATCCTATCATTTCTATCGAAGACGGAATGTATGAAGACGATTGGGAAGGCTGGAAATATTTAACCGAATTGGTTGGAGACAAAACCCAATTAGTTGGAGATGATTTATTTGTAACCAATGTAGAGCGTTTGTCAACCGGAATACAAAAAGGAATTGCTAATTCAATTTTAGTAAAAGTAAACCAAATTGGAACGTTGACAGAAACAATCGCAGCTGTAAACATGGCACACAATGCGGGTTATACTTCGGTAATGTCACACCGTTCAGGAGAAACCGAAGACAACACGATTGCCGATTTAGCCGTAGCATTAAACTGTGGTCAAATTAAAACCGGTTCGGCTTCACGTTCAGACCGTATGGCAAAATACAATCAGTTGTTAAGAATAGAAGAGGAGTTAGGCAATACAGCTTATTTCCCCGGAGTAAGAGCTTTCAAACAGAAGTAATTCTATAAAGAATATTTATTCATTACACCTGACAGTTTTCTGAAAACTGTCAGGTGTTTTTGTTTTTAGCAATGACCTTTAGAGAATTGATTTAACCCAATGATATATATAAATATTTTATTTTTATTATGAATAATAAAAAAAATGTGTAATATTATAATGAATTATTTTTTTTTAATATAAAATATATTACTTTTATGCAATCGATTACATCTGTATAGATTTAATAGCAAAAAATTTAAAATCATTAACAACTAAAAATAAAAAATTATGAAAAGAAAATTACTCTTAATTCTTCCAATGGTATTGTTTACATTGGTTTCTAATGCTCAGGATCACGTTTGGGATTTTGGTAATGATACAACAAACTGGCCGGTTAACCCAGGTTATAATTCAAGTAGTCCTGCCACTACAACTATAGATGGTTTGACTCTTATTTCCGGAGGCTCCGTTATAGGTGCTATTTCAGCTGCTTCTAATACTGCTTTTAGCGATGGTTTTACTAACGTAAATATGATGACTGTTCAGTCGGCTACAGGTGCTCCTATGCCGACAAAACGTGGTTTATCTTTTCCTGTTAATGGGCCTTGTACGATTAAACTTTGGGTATATACATCTTCTACAAACAGAAGAGCTTCAATATCTGATGGGACTAATGAGTTAGCTTTCTACCTTTCTGCTTCTCCTTCTCCTTATAAATCTATTTTAGTAGCATATTATACTGGTGGTCCGGGTACTATTTATGTATATACTAATAATACTATGAATTTTGCTAAGCTTTCAGTAGAAACAGGACTTGGCATAGATGATGTAAAAGAAGAGGCATTGCCTGTTTTTTATACTAACGGGAATCAAGTCTTTTTATCTAATGTAAAATCAAATACAACAGTTTCTATTTATTCTATTACCGGTGCATTAGTTAAAACAATTAAGACAAATAACGATACTAGTTTTGAACTTTCAACTGGTCTTTGGATTGCTAAAGTCAAATCAGAAGAAGGTGGAAAAACAGTCAAATTAGTAGTTAGATAATAATTGCTGTTTTATAAAATACAAAAGACTTCCGTAACAGCGGAAGTCTTTTTTTTATGCCTTGATTAAATACAAATAGTTTTCAAATCTTTAGTTTCCATTTTTTATTTTGAATCGAGAATAGTACTTTTGCACATGCAACACAACGTACTTATTTTAGATTTCGGTTCGCAATACACACAACTTATTGCGAGAAGAGTTCGGGAATTAAATATATTCTGCGAAATCTTCCCTTACAATCATTTACCAATTGATTTATCGTCTTACAAAGCTGTCATTCTTGGTGGAAGTCCTTATTCTGTCCGCTCAGAAGATGCTTTGCAAATTGATTTGTCCAATATTCGTGGCAAACTTCCTTTACTTGCGGTATGTTATGGCGCCCAATATTTGGCACATTTTTCAGGTGGAGAAGTAGCTGCTTCCAATATCAGAGAATACGGGAGAGCCAATTTATCTTATATCAAAGAAGAGGAACCTTTTTTTGAAAATGTAAATGTGAATTCACAAGTTTGGATGAGCCACAGTGATACCATCAAACACTTACCAACTAATGGTGTGAAATTGGCCAGTACCAAAGATGTCGAAAACGCAGCCTACAAAATTGATGGTGAAACAACGTATGCCATTCAGTTTCATCCTGAAGTTTATCATTCTACTGATGGAAAACAAATCCTTGAGAACTTTTTGGTGAAAATTGCCCACGTTCCTCAAAACTTTACACCAAATGCTTTTGTAGATGATTGCGTCAAAGAATTACAGGAAAAAGTAAAAGGAGACAAAGTTGTTCTTGGACTTTCAGGCGGTGTAGATTCAACAGTAGCAGCGGTTTTATTGCACAAAGCCATTGGTAAAAACCTTTACTGTATTTTCGTTAATAATGGCTTGCTTCGTAAAAATGAATTCGAAAATGTACTACACCAATACAAAGACATGGGCTTAAATGTAAAAGGTGTAGATGCTTCAGCAAGATTTATGAGTGCTTTAGATGGTGTAGAAGATCCGGAAGCCAAAAGAAAAGCAATCGGAAATGCATTTATTGAAGTTTTTGATGAAGAAGCGCATTTGATAGAAGATGTAACCTGGTTGGCTCAAGGCACAATTTATCCCGATGTAATCGAATCAGTTTCGGTAAAGGGACCATCAGCAACCATCAAATCACATCACAATGTGGGCGGTTTACCCGATTATATGAAGCTCAAAATAGTGGAACCTTTGCGCATGTTATTCAAAGACGAAGTGCGTAGAGTAGGTAAAACATTGGGCATCGACCCGGAACTTTTGGGCAGACATCCATTTCCGGGACCAGGATTGTCGATTAGAATTTTAGGTGCCATCACACCGGAAAAAGTTAGAATTCTACAAGAAGTTGATGCCGTTTTTATCAACGGATTAAAAGAACACGGATTATACGATAAAGTATGGCAAGCCGGAGCGATTTTGCTTCCTGTGAACAGCGTTGGGGTTATGGGAGATGAGCGTACGTATGAAAAGGTAGTGGCGCTGAGAGCCGTAGAATCAACAGATGGAATGACAGCGGACTGGGTGCATTTACCTTATGAATTTTTGATGAAAATCTCCAACGAGATTATCAATAAAGTAAAAGGTGTGAATAGAGTAGTGTATGATATTAGCTCAAAACCACCAGCAACAATCGAATGGGAATAGTTTTTGTTAACACAAAAAAGTTAATGAAAAAATCAGCAATTTATATTGAGTTTAAAAAGTTTTGTTAACTTTAGACGTTAAATAAACAATAAGTAAATGAAAAACCGTATTCTTTTTTCAATATTTCTGACCATATTTTCCTTTGTTTTTACAGTTTCTGCAAAGCAGGAAAAATATACGAAGCATACTGTTGCCAAAGGTGAAACTATCAATATGATAGCTCAAAAATATAAGGTTACACCTTACGATATTTATAGTTTAAATCCGGATTCTCAAAATGGAATTCAATTGAACAGTGTTCTTTTAATTCCGTCATCTGCTTCAGTAGTGGTTATACATTCCACTCAAAATGCAGCACAAACCGGCAATCCAAATACACATTTAGTGCAACCCAAAGAAACCTTGTACAGCATTTCTAAACAGTATGGTGTTACCATTGATGCGCTAAAAGCAGCAAATGGAGATTTATTAAATAATGGTTTGAAGATTGGACAAAATATCAAAATTCCGACTTCAGGTAGCGGACAAAATGTTGCTGTTTCTAAACCTGTTGAAGCTCCAAAAGTAGTTGCTCCCAAACCAGTCGTTGTGAAACCAACTCCAAAAGTAGAAGCGAACAACGCAGAAACCACCTATCACATCATTGAACCCAAAGAAACAAAATACGGTATTTCTAAAAAGTACGGAATGACTATTCCCGAATTGGAGCGTTTAAATCCAGCCATTACAAATGATTTTCCTATCGGACTTAAATTAGTTGTTTCAGGAAATACTCCTTCTACAGAAGTTGCAAAGCCAGTTGCAGAAGCTGCAAGACCATCAGTTGAAACACCTACAACCTCCGGCACTAAAAAATATTTAGAGGAATATGTGGTGAAACCAAAAGAAACCATTTCGAGTATTGCTAATGATTACGGAATGTCAGAACAGGAATTAATTTCGTTAAATCCTGAATTGAAAAGGGGAATTAAATTAGGGATGATACTTCGGGTACCCAAAGGACAGCGGAAAGAACCTGTCAAAAAAGAACAGGGAAATTTACTTAAAACAATCAACACTAATGCGAGGAAACAACTCGCATTACTTTTGCCCTTTAATATCTCAAAGATTGAAAGTGACACTATAAATTCTACGCAGGCCAGATTGAAAAAAGATAAATTTTTGAATTTGACTTTAGATTTCTATTCAGGAGCTTTAATGGCGATTGACTCGGCTAAAGTTTTAGGGATGAATGTTGATATCAAAATTTTAGATTCACAGGAAACTAAAAACTCCTCAAGCGTAGCAACTTTAGTACAGCAAAATGCGCTTCAAAATATGGATGCCATTGTAGGTCCATTTTATCAGTCTAATGTTGAGAAATTAGCTGAATTGGTTGAATCAACAAAAACTCCGGTTATTTCTCCATTGTCAAAAGAAACCGGGAAAAAATATTCAAATCTTTATCAATCCATGCCTTCGGCAGAGTATCTGCGCAGTGCGATGTTTGATTTTATGAAAGCAAAAAGCGGCAATATTATAGCTGTTGTTGATAACAAGAAAGGAAGCGTAAAACAATATATTCAGGAAATGCAACCAAATGTTAGAATTGCTGGCCTGAGTGCGAAAGGAACCTTTGTTGCCGATAGTTTAAAAGTATTATTCAAAAAAGACAAACTCAATTATGTAGTCTTGGCTTCAGAAAGCACCGGAATGATTTTGTCAACCACTTCAGCAATGTTAGCTGCACAAAAAGAGTATCAGGTGCAACTTGTAATTTTAGAGCAAAACGACACCTTCGATTTTGAGGAAATTTCATTGACGCGATTAACCAAATTAAAGCTTCTCTATCCATCGCTTTCCAGACCAAACGAAACAGAGGAAGCCAATCAATTTGATGCGAAGTATAAAAAGATTAACAAAATTACACCTAATCAATACGCCATTCGTGGCTTTGATGTAACGTTTGATACTTTACTCAGATTATCCCAAGAAATGACTTTTGAAGAAACCGCACAATCATCGCCTTCAGAACAAATAGAAAACAAATTTGATTATGTTCAAAATACAACTTATGGTTATTCCAATAACGGAATTTACATCTTGTATTACGACGCCGATTTAACCATAAAAGAAGCATTATAATGACCACATCAATCATTAGATATTTAGGAGAATTAAGAACTTCATCCATGCATTTACAATCGGGAACAGAAATCCTGACCGATGCACCAACCGATAATCATGGCAAAGGCGAAGCTTTTTCACCAACCGACATGGTAGCCAATTCTTTGGGAACATGTATGATTTCGATTATGGCCATAAAATCAAAAGATTTGGATTTGGAATTAAAGGGTTCAACAGCAGAAGTGACCAAAATTATGCAGGCCGAACCCAGAAAAATTGCCCGAATAGAAGTGATTTTAAATATGTCAGTAGCGACTTCAGATAAAAACAAAACCATATTGGAAAGAAGCGCAATGACTTGCCCGGTTTTTTTGAGTTTGCATCCGGATATTGAAAAGGTTATTACTTTTAACTGGAAATAGAAAAAGAACATAGAGAAAAGAATATAGAGCAAAAAGCTTCGGTCTATTTTCTTTCATCTTTCTCATAAATGAATCCACAACAACAACTTCTCATAAAACTTGCCCATACCAAAATGCCTTTCGGCAAATATGAAGGTTATTATCTTATCGATTTGCCCGAGTATTATGTGGTTTGGTACAGCCAAAAAGGTTTTCCAAAAGGGCAACTCGGAGAGCAACTCCAACTCGTTTATGAACTCAAATTAAACGGTTTGGAAGAATTGGTTCGGAATATTAAAAAACAATATCCTAAGAAAGATTATTAGATTGCAGGACTTTTAGATCGTTAGATTTATATGAATTTTTTTTCTAATAATCCAACAATCTAATCATCCAATAATCCATTTTAAATTCTTATTTTTGCCTCGTTTTTTACAACAATTACAACACAACAACTACAAAAAAAAATGAATCAAACAAAATACATTTTTGTTACCGGCGGTGTGACTTCTTCTTTGGGAAAAGGAATCATCGCAGCATCTTTGGCCAAGTTACTACAGGCTAGAGGTTATCGAACGACCATTCAAAAATTTGATCCTTACATCAATGTTGATCCGGGAACTTTAAATCCGTATGAACACGGAGAATGTTTTGTGACGGATGATGGTGCAGAAACCGATTTGGATTTAGGACATTACGAACGATTTTTAAATGTTCCCACTTCTCAAGCCAATAACGTTACTACAGGAAGGGTCTATCTTTCGGTAATTGAAAAAGAAAGAAGAGGTGAGTTTTTAGGAAAAACAGTTCAGGTTGTTCCTCATATTACCAACGAAATTAAAGAACGAATGCAGTTGCTTGGTAAGTCAGGCGATTTTGATATTGTGATTACTGAAATTGGTGGAACAGTCGGAGATATTGAGTCATTACCTTATATCGAATCGGTGCGTCAATTGGTATGGGAATTAGGTGAGCATAACAGTATAGTTGTTCATCTAACTTTGATTCCTTATTTGGCTGCAGCCGGAGAATTAAAAACAAAACCAACACAGCACTCAGTTAAAACTTTAATGGAAAGCGGAATTCAGGCCGATATCTTGGTATGTAGAACTGAGCATGAATTATCCGATGAATTGCGTCAAAAACTGGCTTTATTCTGCAATGTAAAACGCGAAGCGGTGATTCAGTCTATCGATGCTTCAACGATTTATGAAGTGCCAAACTTAATGCTAGATGAAGGTTTGGATGTTGTAGCTTTAAAGAAATTAAGCTTGCCTAAAAAAGCAGCTCCGGATTTGAAAAACTGGAACACTTTCTTGCACAGATTAAAGCATCCGAAACAAACTGTAAATGTAGGTTTGGTTGGAAAATATGTTGAGTTGCAGGATTCGTATAAATCAATCTTAGAATCATTTATTCATGCCGGTGCAGCAAATCAGACCAAAGTGAATGTGATTTCTATTCATTCCGAATTTTTAGATGCCAAAACGGCAGATGAACAGCTAAAACATTTAGACGGCATACTAGTTGCTCCGGGCTTTGGCGGTCGCGGAATAGAAGGGAAGATTGATACGGTTCGTTATGCCCGTGAAAATAATATTCCGTTTTTCGGAATTTGTCTCGGAATGCAAATGGCGGTTATCGAATATTCGAGAAACGTTTTGGGATTAAAAGAGGCCAATTCAACCGAGATGAATGAAGAAACTCCAAACCCGGTTATTTCCATTATGGAAGAACAAAAAACCATCACAGACAAAGGAGGAACGATGCGTTTGGGTGCTTGGAAATGTAATCTTGCCGAAGGAACTTTGGCACACAGAATTTATGAAAAAGCTCAAATTCAGGAACGTCATCGTCACCGTTATGAGTTTAATAATGACTATAGAAAACAATTAGAAAAAGCAGGATTAATTTGTTCGGGGATCAATCCGGAAACAGGCTTGGTCGAGGTAATCGAATTAGAAAACCATCCGTTTTTTATCGGAGTGCAATACCATCCGGAATATAAGAGTACCGTTGCGAATCCACACCCAATTTTCGTTAGCTTTGTGGCCGCAATGGTAAAACATAAAAATAAATAACATTTTGATATAATCCCGAAGCTTCGGGAAAGCAGTACTATGGAAGAAAAGAAATTTGATTTTAATACAATTATTGGTTTTGGTTTGATATTCGTTATCGTCGTTTGGATGATGTATAACAACAGAGAGAGCGAATTGAAAGAACAACAAGAAAAAGCCAAAACAGAGAAAGCAGCAAAAGCAGTTGCAGCGGCAACTCCAAAAGAAACTACTAAAACCATAACAGATACTACTGTTGCCGATTCAGTTAAAATTCAAAAGCTTCAAGGTACTTTAGGAAGCTTTGCTTACTCAGCTACTTTGCCTTCTGCAAAAAATGATTTCACGACTTTAGAAAATGATTTGGTAAAGTTGAAAATTGCTAACAAAGGAGGTTATGTTGTAGAAGCAGTTTTGAAAAAGTATGAAAAATTCAAGAAAAATTCAGGGCAATTAGTAGAGTTGATAAAGGATAATAATGCCAATTTTAATCTTCAATTGCAGACTAAAGACAATCGGGTCTTAAATACAAAAGACTTGTTTTTCGAACCAACTTTGACCAAAGTAGGCGACAATCAAATTCTTTCGATGAAGCTAAAAGCCGGTGCAAATGAGTATTTAGAGTACAAATATGTTTTAGCACCTAACAACTATTTAGTCGATTTCGATATCCATTCTCAAGGATTAAATACGATTTTAAACACTTCAAAACCTATCGACCTACAATGGGATTTAAAAAGCTACCGAAACGAGAAAAGTATATCTTACGAGAACCGTTATGCCGAAATTTATTTCGAGTATGAAGATGGAAAAATCGATTACGTTGGACAAGGAAAAGACAAAGAAGAAAATCCTGAGAAGGCAACCTATATTGCTTTCAAACAGCACTTTTTCTCAACTATTTTATTGACCAAAACACCATTTGAGAAAGCAAAATTACATTCAAATGATTTGGTAAATGATGAGAAGAAAGACACCATTTTCACAAAACAATATAAAGCAACAGCTCCGTTAGCATTTACAAATGGAGAGTTAGATTATAAAATGAATTGGTATTATGGTCCAACGGATTATAAAACTTTAAAAAATTACGACAGAAATCTTGAAAAAATTGTACCGCTAGGTTGGGGAATTTTCGGTTGGATAAACAAGTTTATTTTTATTCCGTTATTTGGATTTTTAAGTTCGTTTATGGGATTGGGAATTGCAATTATCATCTTTACTATTTTGATCAAAATTGCAATGTCGCCTATTACGTTTAAATCATTTTTGTCGCAGGCGAAGATGAAAGTTTTACGTCCTGAGATTATGGAAATTGGAGAAAAATTCAAAAAAGATCCAATGAAAAAACAACAGGAAACAATGAAGTTATATAGCAAAGCAGGAGTAAATCCTATGGCTGGTTGTATTCCGGCCTTGATTCAAATTCCGTTTATGTATGCTTCGTTCCAGTTTTTCCCATCGGCATTCGAGTTGAGACAAAAAGGGTTCCTTTGGGCAGACGATTTATCATCATTTGACCAAATATTCAAATTGCCATTCAATATTCCGTTGTATGGTGATCACGTAAGTTTGTTCCCGATTTTAGCAGCGATTGCGATTTTCTTCTATATGAAAATGACATCAGGCGATCAGGCAATGGCACAACCACCGCAAGATGGTATGCCCGATATGGCTAAAATTATGAAAATAATGATATATGTTTCGCCTGTAATGATGTTGATTTTCTTCAATAGTTACGGTTCAGGGTTGAGTTTGTACAACTTTATTTCCAATTTAATCACCATCGGAATTATGTTGGTTATCAAGAAATATTTTATCGATAGCGATAAGATTCATGCACAAATTCAGGAAAATAAAACAAAGCCAAAAACAGAAAGTAAGTTCCAAAAAAAGATGAGAGAAATGATGGAACAAGCCGAAGAGCAAAAGAAAATTCAACAGCAAAATAAAAAGAAATAATATTTCAAAAACACATTTTCAAAACTCTGTTTAAAAAACCTATCTTTAAACAGAGTTTTTAATTTTATAAAACCATGAAAGTACTAATAATTGGACACGGAAATATGGGTAAAACTTATGCGAATAGTTTTATCAGTTCACGATTTATCAAACCGGAAGATATTTTTGCTTTAGTCAGAAATTCAGACTTTTCAGGCATCGAAAGTGCTATTCCAAAAGCTAATTTTTCAACTACAGTTTCCGAAAAAATCGGAGATTTTGACATTGTAATTTTAGCAGTGAAACCACAGGATTTTAGTGTTTTGGCTCAAACGGTAAAACCGTATTTAAAAGATGGTCAAATTATTTTTTCGGTCATGGCCGGAATTACAATAGCCAAATTAGAAGCCCAACTTTCCTGCTCAAAAATTGTCCGTTCGATGCCCAATATTCCGACGCAAATCGGAATGGGAATGACTGTTTTTACGGCTTCTGCCAACGTAGACAGAAAGGAATTGTTCATCATCCAAAACCTAATAAACACTACCGGAAAATCGGTTTATGTTGAGAATGAAAAACTCATTGATGCCGCCACAGCAATTTCAGGAAGTGGACCTGCTTATGTTTTTTATTTTATGCAATCGATGATAAAAGCAGCAGTCGATTTAGGGTTTAATGAATCGGAAGCAGAGTTGTTAGTCAATCAAACTTTTATGGGTTCAGTAGCCATACAAAACAGTTATTCATTATCTAACGAAGAATGGATTGCCAAAGTAGCTTCAAAAGGAGGGACAACCGAAAGTGCTTTGCGAATTTTTGAAAAAGGATTATTAGAAAAAACAATAATCGAAGCAGTAAAAGCTGCCAACGACAGAGCTTTAGAATTAGGTTCATAAAAAAAGCGCAGTATTCACTGCGCTTTTCTTTTCATAGCAATTAAAAAATTATAAAGTAGGCAAAAGCACTTTACTTAATACATGAATCACTCCATTTAAAGCTTGAACATCAGTTGCTATAATATTGCACTCTCTGTTATTAGCGTCTCTTAATCTTGCACCACCACTCAAAAGAACAGTAAAAGTTTGAGCTGGAGTTAAAATTGGTGTTACAACTTGTCCCTCTGTTAAAGTATTTGAACGTACATTAGCAGGACTAACTACATGATAAGTTAAAACTTTAGTTAAGTTGGCTGTGGAAACACCTGCAATACCACCAGGCGCCAATTCAGTATTTAACGAAGTGAAGGCGGCATTGTTTGGTGCAAATACCGTAAATGGACCTGTTCCTGAAAGGATACTTACAAAATCAGGTTGACCTGAACTAGTCAATGCTCCAACTAAAGAAGTAAATTCAGGATTAGCAATGGCATGATTCACTACAGTTGGTAATCCAATAACATTTCCAACAACATGGATAACTCCGTTGCTTGCATCTAAATCAGCAGTTGTAACTACAGCTCCACCATTTGAAGCTCCACCATTTAGAGTAACTACGCCACCGGATTTTTGTACAAACATACTAATGGTTGGAGCGTTAGCTGAAGTATTTATTGGTGATAAAGTAGAAACATAAGTTGCTGCAGGGATAGCAGTACTTTTGATTTCAGAGGCGATAACATGATTTAATAAAACATTTTTAAGTACATTAACATCTACATTATTAACAGTTACTGATGGACCAAGAGATGCAAAAAATGTTTGAAATGCTGTATTTGTAGGTGCAAATACTGTAAATTGACCACTACCATCCAATGTTGCCGTTAGACCGGTTCTATTCAAAGCAGTTACCAATGTGGAGAAATCTGAGTTTGCCGAAGCAATATCAACGATTGTTGGTTGACTGTCGCTATCACTACTACAGGAGAAAATTGTTAGCGATAAAAATGCAATTCCGATAAATTTTGTTAATTTTTTCATAGTTATTTTGTTTAATGTTTAATACAAAGCTAAATCATTTTTGTTTAACAAAAAATATAAAAGATTAAACAAAATAACATTTATGAAAAAATTAACTATTTTGTTTAACCTATTAATCAGTGACTTATGTCTACATGCTCAATATTTCAGACAGTTTACTTTTTTTGGTTCACTATTTGGTTAAACAGAAAAGTTTTGATAGAAATAATTTTTTGAGATGTTTTACGTTATAAGTAAAAAACTATTTTTGTTAAAGCATGAAACAAATAGAAAATATGAAATATATAATTGCAATATTGTTCACCTCACTTACATTGTGCGCTCAGGATTTTAACAAACTAGATGAAAATGGCAAAAAAAATGGCATTTGGAAAGGCGTATATGAAACATCAAAACGACCTCGTTATGAAGGGACTTTTGAACATGGAAAAGAAATCGGACTGTTCAAATTCTTCGATGATACCAAAGCAGGAACAGTAATCGCTACAAGAGAATTTAATTCGAAAGATAATTCCTGTTACACTATTTTTTATAATCAAAATAAAAATAAAGTTAGCGAAGGTAAAGTAGTAAACAAACAGTTTGAGGGAGAATGGAAATATTATCATGAAGATTTGCCAACTGTCATGACGCTTGAGCCTTATGTAAATGGAAAACTAAATGGTATTAGAAAAGTTTTTTATAAAAGTGGTAAAATAGCTGAAGAAACAACATATAAGGACGGAATCAAAAATGGAATTTATAAAAGTTATGCCGAAAATGATGTAGTACTGGAAGAATCTGTATACAAAAACGGACAGTACGATGGATTGGCTGTTTTTAGAAATGTTGATAATCAAATTGCTGCCCAAGGTGCTTTTAAAAACGGAAAAAAAGTTGGTGTATGGAAAATGCTAGTGAAAGGAAAGCTGAAAGATGTTAACATGAACTACCAAAATAAAAAATTCAAAAAACCAACAATGCCAAATCAATCTGATGTTAAAGTAGAAGTGAAGTCAGAAGAAAAAATACCTCAGGATAATATTGATGAAAAAATGGGACGCAGAATGAGTAGATAAATTTTGCTTACAGCTACATTATTTTAACTGATATCTTAATATAAAATTTTGGAGAATTTGCGGTAACTTTGCCGCAAATTTTTTTTGCAATAAATAAAATGAAACGAGTTGTTGTTGGACTTTCCGGTGGAGTTGATTCGAGTGTTGCTGCTTATCTTTTAAAAGAGCAAGGCTATGAAGTCATTGGCCTGTTTATGAAAAACTGGCACGATGATTCGGTTACTATTTCGAATGAATGTCCATGGCTAGAAGATAGCAACGATGCGCTTTTGGTTGCCGAAAAATTGGGAATTCCTTTTCAAACGGTTGACTTAAGTGAACAATACAAAGAAAAAATTGTCGACTATATGTTCAATGAATACGAGCAAGGTCGAACTCCAAATCCGGATGTATTGTGTAATCGCGAAATTAAGTTTGACGTTTTTATGAAAATTGCTTTATCGCTTGGTGCGGATTATGTGGCGACTGGACATTATTGCAGAAAAGGAGAGATTGATGTCGATGGAAAACCTACTTATCAATTATTAGCAGGAAAAGATGGAAACAAAGATCAATCGTATTTCCTTTGTCAATTATCTCAAGAGCAATTAGCTAAGTCTTTATTTCCGATAGGAGAATTAACCAAACCCGAAGTTCGTGATATTGCCACAAAATTAGATTTGGTTACTGCCGAAAAGAAAGATTCGCAAGGATTGTGTTTTATCGGAAAAGTTCGTTTACCCGAATTCTTGCAACAACAATTGCAGCCTAAAGAAGGTTTAATTTATGAAATTGACGCAAATAGTTCTATTTATAATCAAGAGCAACCCATATTTAATTCGTTAGAAGAACAATTAGCATTTGAAAGTAAAGGAATTGTTTATACTTCTGAAAGTGGAAAAGTTGTGGGCAAACATCAAGGCGCACATTATTTTACCATCGGACAACGAAAAGGATTAAATGTTGGCGGAACAAAAGAAGCACTTTTCATCATTGCTACCGATGTAAAAACCAATGCTATTTATACGGGTCAAGGAGCAAATCATCCCGGGTTATTTAAAAGAACTTTGCGTGTTCAGCCTTCAGAAATTCATTGGATACGAGAAGATTTAGCATTAAAAAATGGTGAATCAATGCAGGTTATGGCTCGTATTCGCTACCGTCAGGCTTTGCAAAAAGCAACTTTATATCAATTCGAAAGCGGTTTGTATGTTTCATTTGAAGAACCACAATCAGCGATAACCGAAGGGCAATTTGTAGCCTGGAATATTGATGACGAATTAGTTGGTTCAGGAGTAATTTCATAAATTAGCATTCTTAATGAGTAATGCTATGAACAAACGTTTCTTAATTGTCTGTTTTCTTTTAAGTCTTTGTGGATATTCTCAAGAAGATGCATGGGTTTATTTTAATGATAAGCCAAATGCAGCAGCTCAGTTGAGTACTCCTTTAAATTTTCTGACTCAAAGAGCTTTAGACCGAAGAACCAATCAAGGGATTTTACTGAATGAAAATGATGTGCCAATTCATCAGGATTATATTGATGGTATTACGGCTGCGCCCGGAATTACAGTAAAAGCCAAATCAAAATGGTTGAATTGTCTCCACGTTCGAGGAACTATTAGTGATATTAATGCATTGACTTTGTTACCTTATGTAAATCGTGTTCACTTTGCAGATGCTTCGTTAAATTCGAAACAACCAAGGACAAAAACCATCAATCCGGTCAATAAACATATGGATGTTTTGGCGAATTTTAATTATGGCAATTCCAACAATCAAATAGAAATGCTGAATGGGCATTTACTGCATCAGGCGAATTATACCGGAACAGGCAAAATAATAGCGGTTCTCGATTCGGGATTTATAAATGTAAATTCAACAGCACCTTTTCAAAGATTATTCGATAATAATTTGATACTTGGAGGTTATAATTTTGTTAGTAGAGATGTTAATGTGTATTCGTTACACAATCACGGAACCATGACACTTTCCTGTATGGGAGGTTATGTTGATGGCGAACTTGTTGGTACTGCTCCCGATGCACAATATTATTTATATGTAACCGAAGATATATCTCAGGAAAACCCCGTAGAAGAAAGTTATTGGGTTGAAGCAGCCGAAGAAGCAGATAGAGTAGGAGCAGATATTATTTCTACCTCATTGGGATATTATAAGTTTGATGATACAAACTATGGGCATAACTATAGTGAATTTACTGGAGACACGGCTTTCGCTTCAAAAGGAGCTAATATAGCTTTTAGTAAAGGAATCGTGGTGGTTGCCAGTGCAGGTAATTCGGGTTCTAGCGCTGAGCCTTTGAATCATGTTGGTGTTCCGGCTGAAGCACTTCATGTTTTAGCTGTTGGTGCTGTAAAATCAGATGAGACGTATGCTACTTTTAGTTCAATCGGACCTTCGTTTGACGGAAGAATAAAACCGGATGTGATGGCAAAAGGTCAAGCTTCGGTTGTAGCCAATACTAGTGGAAATATCCAGACTGCAAGTGGAACTTCTTTTTCCTGTCCAATCATCTCGGGAATGATAGCTAGTTTTTGGCAAGCAATTCCATGGGCAACAAATCAGCAGGTTGTAGATTTCGTTAAACAATCAGCAGACAGGTATGTAAATCCAAACAATCAATTTGGTTATGGAATTCCCGATTTTCAGTTGGCATTAAACAACGCACTTTCTGTCAATCATAATTCAGGAGGAAGGTTTTTGGTGCATCCAAATCCGGTTCAGGATAACTTATTTGTTTCTTTCCCAGATGGATTTCAGGAAGCAAAAATTAGTTTATACAATGCTATAGGTCAAATCGTTTTTGAGAAAAATATTCAAAATACAGATGTGTCTCTTTCATTGAATAACATCAATTCCGGAATCTACTTCTATAAACTAAACAGTAATTCATTTGTTCAGACCGGAAAAATCATTAAAAATTAATACTGAGCACAATTCAGCATAGATGAATAGAATCACCCAACTTTTCAATATAAAATACCCAATTATTCAAGGCGGAATGATTTGGAATAGCGGTTATAAATTGGCCAGTGCCGTAAGCAATGCCGGAGGTTTAGGATTAATCGGCGCAGGCTCAATGTATCCCGATGTTTTGCGTGAACATATCCAAAAATGCAAAAAAGCAACGGATAAACCTTTTGGGGTTAATGTTCCGATGTTGTATCCAAATATTGAAGAGATTATTCAGATTATAATTGAAGAAGAAGTTAAAATTGTTTTCACATCGGCTGGAAATCCAAAAACCTGGACCAGTTATTTAAAGGGAAGAGGAATTACTGTGGTGCATGTTGTGAGCAGTTCAAAGTTTGCCTTAAAAGCTCAGGAAGCAGGAGTTGATGCAGTTGTTGCCGAGGGTTTTGAAGCTGGTGGGCATAATGGAAGAGAAGAGACCACAACATTTACATTAATTCCAATGGTAAAAGAACAAATTAATATTCCGCTAATAGCTGCTGGCGGTATCGCTACAGGAAGAGGAATGTTGGCAGCAATGGTTCTTGGTGCTGATGGGGTTCAAATGGGTTCCCGATTTGCAGCTTCTTTTGAAAGTTCTTCGCACGAAAATTTCAAGAAAACCATTATTGCAACTAAAGAAGGTGATACGCAATTAACGTTAAAAGAGTTAGCTCCGGTTCGATTGATAAAAAATAAATTTTACAACGATATTCAGGAATTGTATTCAAAATGTCCAACACAGGATGACTTAAAGGTATTATTAGGTAGGGCAAGAGCCAAAAAAGGAATGTTTGAGGGAGATTTAGAAGAAGGCGAATTAGAAATAGGCCAAATAGCAGGGTTAATTCACGAAATTAAATCGGTCGAGTCTATTATTGATGAAGTAATACTGGAATTTAATGCCACCTCAAAAGCTATTCAAAGTACTACATTTTAAGTCGTTTTAATTCTACATTTAGTTGTTAATAGGTTTGCAATTTAAAGTAAACTTATTAACAATTTTTTATTTTATAAAAAACAATGAGATTATTAATAACTCTAAAATTAATTTATAATTTCATGTAAAATGTTTTATTTCAGTTAGATAAAGTATTTTTTTCTTATCGAGTTATTCATATTACTGTTGATTAATTTGTTTATAACATTTTAATAAGTCAAATCCTGTTTATATTATTATGAGTAATATAGTGGAAGTTTTTTTTGCTATAGAGTGGGCTATTGAATATCATATTAAATCGTTTTTATTGTTCAAAGAAGTAAAAATATAAATGGTGTTATGATATAATGTGCATTCAATTAGTGAAGAATTGTCTAAAATTGAATTGCTTATGAGAATCACTACTCTTGTTAAAAATTATTCTGTTCACTTTTTTTTATTACTATCTCTTTTGGGGGATAATGATGCGGTGTATTCTCAATGTCCTACTGTAACAAATCCTACCCAATCATTTTGTGATACACAATCTCCAACTGTTGCGAGTCTTGTGGCTATAGATAATGGTGGTGGTATTAGATGGTACGCCAATGCTACAGGTGGAGCTCCTTTGTCAAGCTCAACAAGTTTAATAAATGGCGAAGATTATTTTGCAGATTCTATCATAGGTCCTTGTAGCACAAGACAAAGCGTGGTTGTTACTATTTATTCGGCACCAACTGGTGCAAATTTTCAAGGGGTTTGCGTAACCAGTGCTAGCCAAGCGACACCTTCTAATCCTCAATTTGTCATATCTGGTAATGGTTTAAAATGGTACACAGTACCGAGTGGCGGAACTGCATTATCTCCAACAGCGGTTTTGTCAGATAACACTATTTATTATATTAGTCAAACTAATCCGTCTACCGGATGTGAAACCTCTAGGCTTCAGTTATTTGTAAATGTTGGAATTGTCCCTGTTCCTACCGGATTAGCGGTACAGGAGTTTTGTAGCATCTCTTCTCCAACTGTAAATGATTTAGTAGCATCGGGCAATAATAACTGGTATTTAACATCCGCATTTGGAATTCCTTTAGATTTATCAACTCCACTTGTAAACGGGCAACATTATTATGCTACCACAGTTGATCCTCCTTGTGAAAGTAGTGATCGGTTTGATGTTTTAGTAAATATTTATGAACCAAATGATGCCGGTAGTAATGGTAACAGAGGAATATGTATAGATCAGATTCCATCTACAGCACCATTTGATTTGTTTAATTTATTAGGTGGAACACCTGATAATACAGGCGCTTGGACAGGTCCAATAGCTACGGCCAATGGTTTTCAAGGAACTCTTGATGTGTCAACAATGACTTTGGCAGGAAGTCCTTACGTATTTACTTATACAGTTTCTTCAGCTTTATGTGCAACCGATGCAGCAACAGTGACTATAAGGATAAATCCACAACCGACAGTAACAGTAACGAGCCCACCGGTTTGTGCGGGAACACCGGCAACGGTAACAGCCACGCCAACACCTGCAGGAACATACACATACACTTGGACCGTTCCATCGGGAGCAACGAATCCCGGAAATGTAGCAACCTTCACTACGACAACGGCAGGGGTTTACAGTGTTGTCATCACTG